>NZ_BJDY01000013.1 GCF_005405385.1 Lactiplantibacillus mudanjiangensis | reverse complement strand
CCGCCTCTATAAATCGTTCCAATACGTTTGCCATTAATAAATGGGTGTATAGATTTGCCATTTATATAGATTGCCATGCTGTTGCTCCAATCCAACCGAACCAACTAGCAGGCAATTAACACTAGTAGGCCGTAATTGACGCGATAATTAATGAATCAACTTCACCATCATAAGGATAAGCCGCACTTGTATCGTAATACGTTGTTCCACCTAAGCCATGACCCGTTGAAGTTGCTAAAGGCGAGTAGCCTACCTTAATAGTTGTATCGTTAACCTTTGTAAAACGAATATAAAACTTGTTGTAGGAAGCACCTACCAGCAGATCATACGTTGCGCCATTTGCCATAGATTTAAATGGAATTTGTTGGTGAATAGGTGTGCTTAATGCCGGTGATGGTGCTGAATGATATTTAGTCGGGTGATTAGGATCATCTGCCCCAGCAGTGAACTGCCACCAAACATTATCATAATTCGTCGCATTAATTACAATACCTGTTTTAAGCTTGCTAATCGGTTGGTTAAGTGTAATGTTCGTGTCTGACGCATAATACGCGTTCCAGTTCCACAATATTGTTCCAGGTTTTACGTAATCACGATAGATTGCCCCCCCCGCGCGATAAATAGTCGCTATTCTTTTACCATTTATATACGGATGTATTGCTTTTCCATTTATATAGATTGCCATGATTTCACCTTCTATGATTCGACTGTGTAGTATAGATTATTCGTATCAGATGCAGATTTAGTTTTGGCATCAGCTTCACTTGAAGCCTGAATATATTTAGCCGTGGCTGTACTGATAGCGGTTGTAACATCAGTTTTAGATGCCATTGTTGTTGAATTAGGTACTCGCCAACCAGACCACTTACCCGTTGAAGCACTTCCCGAATAGGTATTAACTAGTTGAGAAGCATTGGTATCAGTAATCGTTACATTTTTCCCATCTATTGGTTGATTGCCTACCGCTTTTACTACGACCGTAGACCATGATACTAACAACGCTGGAAAGTTCTTAGGCTTAACTCTCCATGTATAATAAGTCCCCACGTCTAAGGCTAATACATCATCATCATCCGTCAGCGTCGTCTTAGCCAATACACTTGGGTCAATTGCTGAGGTATCTGCTTTAGTTGCAAGTCCTGTACTTAAATCAGTACTAGTGATTAAATTCGTGTTATTGACTGTTGGTACCGTATCAAAGTTGTTTGCACCAGATAGGTGAGCTACTTTGGTATCATCAGCGGCCGTATAGTTTAGCTTGTCCTGCTTAGTGTTAACTTCATCGATTGAAGCAACCTTATCGGCTGG
>NZ_BJDY01000012.1 GCF_005405385.1 Lactiplantibacillus mudanjiangensis | reverse complement strand
CGGCGCTAAGAAGCTTGACTTCTGTGTTCGACATGGGAACAGGTATATCCTTCTTGCCATCGTCGCCACACTATTGAAAACAACTTGTGCTCTCAAAACTAGCTAATATCAAATCTTTTTCATAATTACCGGAACACCTTTATACTTGGTTAAGTCCTCGACCGATTAGTATTAGTCCGCTTCATGCGTCACCGCACTTCCACTTCTAACCTATCTACCTGATCATCTTTCAGGGGTCTTACTTCCATAAAGGAATGGGAAATCTCATCTCGAGGTCTGTTTCACACTTAGATGCTTTCAGCGTTTATCAGATCCATACGTAGCTACCCAGCGATGCGCCTGGCGGCACAACTGGTACACCAGCGGTATGTCCATCCCGGTCCTCTCGTACTAAGGACAGGTCCTCTCAAATTTCCTACGCCCGCGACGGATAGGGACCGAACTGTCTCACGACGTTCTGAACCCAGCTCGCGTACCGCTTTAATGGGCGAACAGCCCAACCCTTGGGACCGACTACAGCCCCAGGATGCGATGAGCCGACATCGAGGTGCCAAACCTCCCCGTCGATGTGGACTCTTGGGGGAGATAAGCCTGTTATCCCCAGGGTAGCTTTTATCCGTTGAGCGATGGCCCTTCCATACGGTACCACCGGATCACTAAGCCCGACTTTCGTCCCTGCTCGACCTGTCTGTCTCGCAGTCAAGCTCCCTTGTGCCTTTACACTCTGCGAATGATTTCCAACCATTCTGAGGGAACCTTTGGGCGCCTCCGTTACTTTTTAGGAGGCGACCGCCCCAGTCAAACTGCCCACCTGACACTGTCTCCCACCACGATTAGTGGTGCGGGTTAGAGTGGTCATACAGCGAGGGTAGTATCCCACCAACGCCTCCACCGAAACTAGCGTTCCGGTATCTATGGCTCCTACCTATCCTGTACAAGCTGTACAAACACTCAATATCAAGCTACAGTAAAGCTCCATGGGGTCTTTCCGTCCTGTCGCGGGTAGTCCGCATCTTCACGGACAATATAATTTCACCGAGTCTCTCGTTGAGACAGTGCCCAGATCGTTACGCCTTTCGTGCGGGTCGGAACTTACCCGACAAGGAATTTCGCTACCTTAGGACCGTTATAGTTACGGCCGCCGTTTACTGGGGCTTCAATTCTGAGCTTCGCCGAAGCTAACCCATCCTTTTAACCTTCCAGCACCGGGCAGGCGTCAGCCCCTATACGTCATCTTACGATTTTGCAGAGACCTGTGTTTTTGATAAACAGTCGCCTGGGCCTATTCACTGCGGCTGATCTTGCGATCAGCACCCCTTCTCCCGAAGTTACGGGGTCATTTTGCCGAGTTCCTTAACGAGAGTTCACTCGCTCACCTTAGGATTCTCTCCTCAACTACCTGTGTTGGTTTGCGGTACGGGCAGTTAAATACTCACTAGAAGCTTTTCTCGGCAGTGTGACATCAGACGCTTCGCTACTTAAATTTCGCTCCTCATCACAGCTTGTCCTTAAATTGATAAGCATTTGACTCATCAAAAGACTTACTGCTTGAACATTCTAATCCAACAGAATGCACATCTTAGCCTCCTGCGTCCCTCCATCATTCAAACGCATTTAACTGGTACAGGAATATCAACCTGTTATCCATCGTCTACGCCTCTCGGCCTCGACTTAGGTCCCGACTAACCCTGGGAGGACGAGCCTTCCCCAGGAAACCTTAGTCATTCGGTGGATGGGATTCTCACCCATCTTTCGCTACTCATACCGGCATTCTCACTTCTAAGCGCTCCACAAGTCCTTGCGATCTTGCTTCATTGCCCTTAGAACGCTCTCCTATCACGTGACCTAATGGTCACATCCGTAGTTTCGGTAGTATACTTAGCCCCGGTACATTTTCGGCGCAGAATCACTCGACTAGTGAGCTATTACGCACTCTTTAAATGGTGGCTGCTTCTGAGCCAACATCCTAGTTGTCTATGCAACTCCACATCCTTTTCCACTTAGTATACATTTAGGGACCTTAACTGACGGTCTGGGCTGTTCCCCTTTCGACGGTGGATCTTATCACTCATCGTCTGACTCCCGGATATAAATCAATGGCATTCGGAGTTTATCTGAATTCAGTAACCCAAGACGGGCCCCTAGTCCAAATAGTGCTCTACCTCCATGATCCTTTAATCCAAGGCTAGCCCTAAAGCTATTTCGGAGAGAACCAGCTATCTCCAAGTTCGTTTGGAATTTCACCGCTATCCACACCTCATCCCAGCAATTTTCAACTTACACGGGTTCGGTCCTCCAATGCGTTTTACCGCATCTTCAACCTGGACATGGATAGGTCACCTGGTTTCGGGTCTACAACCTCGTACTAAAATCGCCCATTTCAGACTCGCTTTCGCTACGGCTCCGACTTTTAAGTCTTAACCTTGCACGGGATCGTAACTCGCCGGTTCATTCTACAAAAGGCACGCCATCACGCATTAACGCGCTCTGACTTATTGTAGGCACATGGTTTCAGGAACTATTTCACTCCCCTTCCGGGGTGCTTTTCACCTTTCCCTCACGGTACTGGTTCACTATCGGTCACTAGGTAGTATTTAGCCTTGGGAGATGGTCCTCCCGGATTCCGACGGAATTTCACGTGTTCCGCCGTACTCAGGATCCTGAACTGAGAAAGCTTGATTTAATCTACTGGGCTATCACCATCTATGGCGGATTTTCCCAAATCCTTCGACTATCAAACTTTTTGGTAACTCAAATGTTCAGTCCTACAACCCCAGAATGCAAGCACTCTGGTTTGGGCTGTTCCCCGTTCGCTCGCCGCTACTTAGGGAATCGAATTTTCTTTATATTCCTGCTGCTAATGAGATGTTTCAGTTCACAGCGTTTACCTCCAACTAGACTATGAATTCATCTAGTGGTAACAGTTGATTAAAACTGTTGGGTTTCCCCATTCGGAAATCTCCGGATCATAGCTTACGTACAGCTCCCCGAAGCATATCGGTGTTAGTCCCGTCCTTCATCGGCTCCTAGTGCCAAGGCATTCACCATGCGCCCTTGTTAACTTAACCTTATTTCCTAACGGAAATACGATTAATTGAGTTTAGCGATTAAACTTCTTTTAAAAAACTCAAAAAACGCGGTGTTCTCGGTTTAATTATGAAAAATTATATTTGATATTATCTAGTTTTCAAAGAACAAGTTGA
>NZ_BJDY01000011.1 GCF_005405385.1 Lactiplantibacillus mudanjiangensis | reverse complement strand
CTCTCAAAACTAAACAAAGTTTCGACGCGACAAAATGTGCAAGGTTTCCGTAATATTCCTTAGAAAGGAGGTGATCCAGCCGCAGGTTCTCCTACGGCTACCTTGTTACGACTTCACCCTAATCATCTGTCCCACCTTAGGCGGTTGGCTCCCGAAGGTTACCCCACCGACTTTGGGTGTTACAAACTCTCATGGTGTGACGGGCGGTGTGTACAAGGCCCGGGAACGTATTCACCGCGGCATGCTGATCCGCGATTACTAGCGATTCCGACTTCATGTAGGCGAGTTGCAGCCTACAATCCGAACTGAGAATGGCTTTAAGAGATTAGCTTGCTCTCGCGAGTTCGCAACTCGTTGTACCATCCATTGTAGCACGTGTGTAGCCCAGGTCATAAGGGGCATGATGATTTGACGTCATCCCCACCTTCCTCCGGTTTGTCACCGGCAGTCTCACCAGAGTGCCCAACTTAATGCTGGCAACTGATAATAAGGGTTGCGCTCGTTGCGGGACTTAACCCAACATCTCACGACACGAGCTGACGACAACCATGCACCACCTGTATCCATGTCCCCGAAGGGAACGTCTAATCTCTTAGATTTGCATAGTATGTCAAGACCTGGTAAGGTTCTTCGCGTAGCTTCGAATTAAACCACATGCTCCACCGCTTGTGCGGGCCCCCGTCAATTCCTTTGAGTTTCAGTCTTGCGACCGTACTCCCCAGGCGGAATGCTTAATGCGTTAGCTGCAGCACTGAAGGGCGGAAACCCTCCAACACTTAGCATTCATCGTTTACGGTATGGACTACCAGGGTATCTAATCCTGTTTGCTACCCATACTTTCGAGCCTCAGCGTCAGTTACAGACCAGACAGCCGCCTTCGCCACTGGTGTTCTTCCATATATCTACGCATTTCACCGCTACACATGGAGTTCCACTGTCCTCTTCTGCACTCAAGTTTCCCAGTTTCCGATGCACTTCTCCGGTTAAGCCGAAGGCTTTCACATCAGACTTAAAAAACCGCCTGCGCTCGCTTTACGCCCAATAAATCCGGACAACGCTTGCCACCTACGTATTACCGCGGCTGCTGGCACGTAGTTAGCCGTGGCTTTCTGGTTAGATACCGTCAATACCTGAACAGTTACTCTCAGATATGTTCTTCTCTAACAACAGAGTTTTACGAGCCGAAACCCTTCTTCACTCACGCGGCGTTGCTCCATCAGACTTTCGTCCATTGTGGAAGATTCCCTACTGCTGCCTCCCGTAGGAGTTTGGGCCGTGTCTCAGTCCCAATGTGGCCGATTACCCTCTCAGGTCGGCTACGTATCATTGCCATGGTGAGCCGTTACCTCACCATCTAGCTAATACGCCGCAGGACCATCCAGAAGTGATAGCAGAGCCATCTTTCAAACTCGAACCATGCGGTTCAAGTTGTTATGCGGTATTAGCATCTGTTTCCAGGTGTTATCCCCCGCTTCTGGGCAGGTTTCCTACGTGTTACTCACCAGTTCGCCACTCACTCAAATGTTTAATCAATCAGGTGCAAGCACCGTCAATCAAAAACCAGAGTTCGTTCGACTTGCATGTATTAGGCACGCCGCCAGCGTTCGTCCTGAGCCAGGATCAAACTCTCAAATTAATGATGAGTTTTAAAGCTCATTAAATGTTGTACTAAAATT
>NZ_BJDY01000010.1 GCF_005405385.1 Lactiplantibacillus mudanjiangensis | reverse complement strand
GGCTCACCTTGACTAACATAACGTTTTTTTATCAATTCCAATGTTTTAGCCACCTTCTGTCAATTTTAATTTATGTACAAGAAAAGCCCGGTACATACACCGAGCTTTACCGTCGCCTATAATCTAATCAAACCTCACCAGTGGTTGAGAGAGGAACACATTACCTCCTGGTTTTACCACTGGCTAAGCGGACAATGAGAATCGAACTCATATAACACCTAGGTTGTCGTTCTGCCATTGAACTACATCCGCTTTGATGGGCTGTTGAAAAGTGCGCATGCTTCCATGCAAAACTTACCCATCAACACAGACAGCAGGAATCGAACCCACACGAATGGTTTTGGAGACCATTCAGCTACCATTACTTATATCTGTATCAACTAGTCGGTTTGAGGCCCGACTAGCCATTACTAAGAACTTTCAAGGGCTTTATCATCACCCTTCAAGATTTTTAGGCAAGTGCCAGCTGCAAAAATTGGCCGTACAACTGTACACACATATATAAATTAACCTGGAGGAGTTAAATCAAATGAAAGAAGTATCACCTGACACTCACCTAATGGACTGAGACGGACTTGAACCGCCGAACCCCCGGGACTTCACTCCGGTGCTCTACCTACTGAGCTATCAGTCCAAACGATAGACATTACTGGCTGGGGTGGCCTGTCTATCTATCTTTCGATAATACTAATTTACCCCCATTTTTAGGCCCTGTGTAACGGATTATGACGGATTTTGTACGGATCATGTACGAAAAGTGACGGATTTATGACGGATTGTGACGGATTTTTTAAGCTTCAACTCGCAACTCACGCGGATAAATCTCTGAGAACCGCAATCTGGCAGCCTTTAACTTATCATTCATCGTTGTTCTGGCTAGCGGGTAGCCATCCGCAAACGTCTGGCCAAACTTCATACAACACTTAGTAAGTGAATAGCCATCAATGTAACGCCATTTTAAAATTGCTGCGGCTTGCTCGGCCGTTTCACTCTCATCACCCACATAAGACACCGCGGTCTCTAATAAAATCATTTCCTTCTTGACCCATTCCTGATCCTCTAGCCGCTTATGCATCGCCTCCTCAGTCCCGTTTACATTAGTCTTACTGTGCGGCATGCCATCATAAGCTTGCCCACTCAACGCAACCAACTTTAACCGTTTTTCCTGTTTTTTTAGTTTCTGGTACCGCCACAGCTCCCGATCAACATTTTGCTCGGTCGCCTTGGCATCGTATTTTTTAAAGCCGTTACTCAAAGCTGCCACCCCTTTAGCTTTTGCTGTGATATAATTAATTTATTCGGGATTAATCGTAGCGCGGTCAGCAATGGCGGCGTTTTTATATGTTATACTGACAACGGTCATTCGAGTGGTCCCGTGACTGGTCGCCTTAGTAGGCGGCTTTTTGTTTGCTCTCGCAATCACTCAACTCCACAATGTCAGCAATGAAGTCCTGACCAATTTGTGCCTGTTGCTCAGTTGTCAGCGCCGCGTTCATTTCCAGGTTGGCAACTGTGGCTTTCGTTTGGATTGCTTTGGCATATTCGGTGTCAGTCATTTTTCTTCCTCCACTTGATAATTGCCATAAATCAGTGCCAACATTACTTGTGCTTCTTTGAAACTATATGAGAAATAATCATCGCTCCATTTTTTGAAGCCATCACTGACTGGCAACCAATCCATGAACTGCTCACATTCTTCTTTACAATGTTCTTCGTTTTCAGCAAAAATATATTCTAATGCCCCTTGAAAAGTAAGCCCATTTTCCATTTCTTCCGCAAAATACTCAATTCTTTCAACGACTGGTTTAGGAAAAATGATTTTTGGTGGTACACACTTTCCGTCTTTAACTGACCAACCGTAAATACTTTTAGTCAGCTTTTCAAAGTGAGTAGTAGTTTCTTTCTCAATATTTTCTATTTCTTTTTCTTTATTCATTTCCCCGCCTCCAGTAACTCCGGGTTCTCGTGCACGTTGCCTTGTACTGAATAACCATCAAAATTGATTACTTCCATTAGTGGAAATGTTTGTCCATTACAATTGACCTCATAACTCGCACAGTCGGTACGATATTTCACAGCACCTATATGTTCTTCTTCCCTAGGGTCATATTCGTCACCAACACACCAGACACTCCCAAAATGTATAATATCGCCCACGTAGATTTCCTTACCGTTCACGTCTTTAAGGCCGGTAAACTGTTCAAGTTTAAAATCACTTGCATCTAAGGCGTCCAAGGTCAACCCTTTCAATTCGTCATAGTCTCTAATTGCCTTGCACTCGTTGTCCCACGCTCTAAACTTAATCATCGTCGCCATCTCCTTGATTAGTTTTAATCCTACAAAAACGCTAGTACACATCCTGTAACAACCAATGAAACAATAGTCAGGTAAGCTATTAATGCAACTATTCCACCTTCAATAAATATACCGACTATAGATACCACAGTAGCCGCAATTAAAAGACAGATAATTATTCCAAATCCAATTTTATTTTTAGTACTCATTTTTAGTCCTCCCAATCTCAATTAATTGTTCTTAAATCTTTGCCAATGTATACCGTTTCCATACCGTCATAGTCATCGATCTTATAGTCATAGCCGTCTGGCACCTCAACGATCTTAAGTTCAGACACTCGGGTATTAGCAGCATCACCATCCGCCAGAATAGTCGCAATCAAATCCTTATCAGTCCGGTTTTTATCAGGTTCCCACTTCCAAGGTTTAAATTTTTGTATATATCCATCCCAGTCGGTGGACATGTCTTTCAACACAAATTGATCAACTTGGGGGTCTTTTTGAAATAGTTCCAATTGATCAAATGCTTCTTCGGCGAGGCCGGTGTACTTTATATACGTTTTAGTCATGTCCATATAATCCGCCCTTGAAAATAGCTTTGAAATATATGGGTAAACTTTGATACCCTTACGTTCGGCCACATGAATTTGTGAAGCCATCGACAGTTGAAATCCACCAAATTGTCTATTAATAGCTAGTTTCATTTTTAGTCCTCCCCAAACAATTCAAACGCTTGCCGCCGCAATTCATCGGTCGGCTCTTTGACTTCAATCATCGGCTTCATCTCCATACGGACCGTAGTCAATAATTTTCATTGGCTTGCTGATATGCTTGATGTCATCGGCAGTGAGCGCACCCTCTATGTGACCACCTGAAAGGTCCATGTACACTTGAATGGCCCGATCTACAGTGACCTCATGCCCGATGACTCCAATTTCATCCCAATCAACCGGCATTGTCAGATTGAAGGTCATTTTTGCATCGTCCAGCGATTCAGCCGCAATCACTGCTAGGTATGGTTCTTTTCTGAGTTCGTAAAATTTCATAATATCCCCTTCAATCCATCGATCAGCTCTTGATTTTCATTGACTGGCTCTTCAACAACTGGTTCTGGCTCTCCAGTCGTTTCCCTGATAAAACGAACCATTAGGTCCTTATGCATATAAGTCGCACACAGCCAACAATAAAACATCAACCAGCCATCATCCTCGGTCATGTTATAAAGGACCGTTTCATCTTCAAACGTAGCAAGAGCCTCCGCTACCTCTGCACTCGTGATTTCAGCGGCAAGCTCTGTAGGATGTTTAGGCATTACCTCATCCACAATCCTTTTTTTAACTACCTTGGGTATTAAATCTGTTAATGTCTTTCTTCCAGCCATCTAATCACTCCTTGCTATTAAGCTGTACTCGCCATCCGTTGAACACGATTGAGCTATTTAACGCCAGCATCCCTTTAATTTTCCAGATTTCTCCGTGTAAATAATGATCACGCGCATATATTAATTCGATGTCACGATGCCACTCATTTCTCTTACTAATCGTTACTCTCATAGCCAACCCTATTCAGTAATTATTGGTTCTTGGTGATACACACGCCAATTACCTAGTCGTAACCTTTCCGCGATCTCTGGTGTCACACGAACACCCTTGATATGGTACTTATCCATAAATGACCAGATACCAATCGTATGCTGTTCTGTGTGATGCTTGCGACAAAGCGCCATGACTTGATAGCCGATATGATTAATTTTATTTCGATTACGACCAATACCAACGGCATGAACATGCGCGATGTCAGCATGATCTCCACATATAGAGCAACGCCTTTCATCCAGACACGCCCGTTCCCAGCCATATTGACCACGAATTTCATCTAAAGACTTGGTGCTGAAATTGACGCCTTCTACTAAGCAAAACTGGATTAAAAACTCAATGAATCCAGTAGCCAACGACTTTGAACAATTCGATAATGAAAAATCATCAAAAGTCTGTGTAGTACTGCAAAACCGTTGCTTCATTTGATACTCGGTTAAGCCTAGTAGATAGTTGCCAAAATATTCATCGATCTCATGCAACATGGCAAAAATCTTACGCCGTTGCACCATGCTAATATGCCGACCATCGTCATAAATCAGACCCGCATCACTGCCAGTCGTCAGATAACTCATACGATCACTTTTTAATACTTGGATAGTCACGATGTTGCCATTGATTCTCAACACTTTTCCAAAAGCTTCTGGCATTGATGCCACCTCACTTACTTTCAACTAACATGTTGCGAATGTTATTAAATTCTTGTTCATAATGTTGATGAACAACATTAGTGCAATTAGGACATGGCGTTACATTTATAACCCCCGTCATAATTTCGGTATGAACCACTCTAGTTCCATTACATAACTCACACATTAAAACGATACTTCCTCCCGTTTGTCTGGTGTTTCTTCTGTGAACTTGATGATGTGCCCGTTAATGCCTTTGTACATTCTTGAAAGTAACTTAGGATTATAAATTTTAGCCAACTGCTCACTCTTCAAGTTGGTAGTAATAATAGTCCGATTACGATCATCTAAGATTCCAAACAATACTCTTTGTACAAATTCGCTTGCCTCACTAGTATCTTGTTTAAAAGATGCCTCAGAACCTAGGTCATCAAGTACCAACAAGTCAGCATTAACACAAAGTTCAATCATGTTTGCCTCTGTGTACTTACTATCTGGGTAATCAAAACTACTGCGAATCAATCGCATCAATTTGTTAACACTTACGAACAAGCATGACATGGGTACCTGACTATGTTGATTAACCGCTTTTAACATTGCCAAAGCTAAGTGAGATTTTCCTCTACCGGGTAGTCCTGTAAGAATCGTGTTGTACTTAGCCTTGGGGCTCAAATAGTCTTTAGCAATATTACGAGCCAGTTTCAGGTTGATTATCGCTTCTTCACTATTCGGTTCATAATTATCAAATGTCGCAGGCTTAACATCGTCATCGTCAATAATTGAATCCCGTCTCATCACTCCAACGGTGTGATACCGGTCAAACCGTGACTTAGCTTCATCGGCAATTGCTTGATTCTTCAAATCAATATTTTCACGCGTACAAACCATACAGAACGGTTCATGTCCCGGCAAATAGACCATCTTCACATGGTGGCGAGGGCATTCACGATCACTTGATCTTAAACTTCGTAAAGCCGGGAAATCTAAAGGCTTAGAACTCAGTTCTGACATAGCTGCCACTCCCCTCTACCGGTCCTCGATTTGCATTTTTGCCTTTGCTTGTCTTTGGTGGTGTCATGTCATACGTATCCATCCAACCACGGCCACTGAGCCAATTTTCCAAATTCTTTGTGTAATACTCACCGGTGCCGTTTAATGTCAACCAAGCTTTATATTCATTAATCTTGGCAACAATCTCATCCAGTCCAACGCCTTCTGACTTAGCTCGGTAGTACGCATCATAAGACTTTTGAAAATCACGTTTTTTGGGATAAATGGCCCAAATTTTTTCCGTGAATTCTTGTAAAATACGATCACGAGGATCACTTACTTTGGTTTGATTTTGTTTGTTATTATCTGTTTTACTTTGTTCTGTTTTTATATGTGTACTTTCAGGAGTGGAAACCGGGTTACCATTATTTGAAACCGAGTTTCCATTCATGGAAACTTCATTATCAATCGTTGAAACTTTTGGCAGTCTGTATTTAGGATCAATCGACCCATCCTTTTTCTGCTTAGCAGCCAACTTATAATTTTCCTGAATTCTTTTAGATGTCAAAACCTGATATTGCTTGAAAATCTCATCATCGAAAAAGCCAACTGTTTTTGCTTTATCAACTACATCTTGTACTGCACTTTCCTTAGCACCAAGGTCATCAGCAACTAAGAACCGTATATCTTCATCCCACCGCATGTAATACCCTTTATCTTCATAGATAGTACAGAGCAGGTAGATTAGTATCGCAATGGATTGATTGCCACAAGCATTTCTTATTTTTCGTATCTTCATATCACTAAAAAATGTGACATCTAAGTTGAAATAGTTAATTCCGTTCTTTATTGGACGTGCCATCGCAGCACCCCCTAACCTGATAAACTCATATCTTGCATACTGGTCACTCCTTATCAGAACGGCAAGTCATCATCATTAATCTCAATACCGCCACCAGAATAATTACCCCGGCTGTATGGTGCACTTGCATTATTGTTAGCTGCTGGTGCAGGTCGTGATGCACCCATATTAGCGCCAGCAGATTCATTAGCCGATTGTCGGCGATTATTCGTTTGCTCAGTGACATCACCCCTGATATTGCCATCAAGCTCATCAGGACCAATCTTCTTAGCTCTAGCGGGCTCAGTGTAACTAATATCGTTGACTTCTTTTGTAGGATCATTCCACTTAGGTGACCGTTTATTGGTAATCCGAATTGGTCTGCCCATTAGTAACCCCGCAATGTCATTTAATGAAACGCTCTGGCCATCTGGCAGTTCATTTTCACTAATTCCTGCATTGACGATTAAGGTATTAATGAACTTTTCACCAGTTTGTCCATCATTATAGGTATCGGCAAAATCAACAACCTCGCCCTGATGTTCCTGTGGGACATCTTCACGGATTCGGTAGTTAATCCCCATCGTATTAGTACCTTCACGTGAAATACCGATACTGTACGAGTAAGGAAATGCCTCAAACGTACCGTTAGCATCTAGGTACTTATTACCAACTGTATTTTTTCGATTAATTTTCATTTGAATTTCCCCCAGTAATTGTTTTGCTCTTAGGCTGCCACTCTTTATCCGTAAACAGGTCCTCAGTCAGACAATACTTACGTGTGTCTACCTGATTCTTAGCCGCTATTCGTTGGCTCTGTGTTAATTGAATTAAGTGCTGCTCTTTATGAATAAAGGCACGACCAACAACATTAAATAGACCTTCAATTGATTCACGCAAGCTGGCATTAAGTTTTAAGTCAAACAGGGTTGTCTGATTATGAGATTCATCAAAGTCAATATAATCAACTTCCCAGCCAGTTACATAAATCCGTTTATTCCATGACTTAAATCGTGTCACAATTTTTTTAATGTAATTTTGCATGAATTGCCACATCTGCCGCTGGTCCTTATACTTGTCCGACAATTGCTCAACAATCAGTTCTTGCAAGTAGGAAATGTTATCCAGCACAATGTTATCCACTTTGCCTAACAAACTCTGTTCAATCGTCATCATCACTTTATCCATACTCGTGATAATATCTAGATAGTCAGACTGGTCTAGAACAATTAAAATCAGGTTGTCAGTGTTCTTATCTTTAAGTGGTCGCTCACTACCATCAATAGCAATGTAAACTGTCTTACCCGGCAGAAACTGAACCGCATGAGTTTTTCCAGTTCCCGGGCGACCGTAAACCAGATACATAACATTAGACATATTGATGTCACTTGATTTAATGATTTGCACGATACCACCTCCTTACTCGTTGCAAGAACGTTGGTTTCGGCTTATAATAAATACAATTAGTTAATAAAGACATGTTATTGATTTGAGCTGTACGGGTAATACCAATACCTGTGCGGCTTTTTTTGTTTCCCGAGATTGCGTTACTTAATGGCATTCGCATATCGTTTTTCAGCCTCCTTTTTGAACAACTCATGTAGTTCATCAAGTGTTACGTTCCAATAATGGGTATTGCCTAAACGAAAATTAAACATTCTTGCCATCTCCTTCATCAAATAATTTGCGACTAATTTCATGGCGTTTAAACCAACAAGTAGCCGTCAACCATGTTCCAACTACCAGCACTATACTGTTCGGTATAATGATCATGTCCCCAACCTCCTTAAAAGAACTTCTTGATAGCTTCCCAGCTTTCACTACCAGCCAAGAACAGAAAAACAATAATTAAAATCACCGCACCCATACTTAACGATCCCTTCATAGTTTATTTTCATAGATATCTCTGAAATGAAGGCTCAAAAAGTCGGCCATGCGCTCCGCGTCAATAGAGTAAGTCTCACTAGTTCCCGGTGTCGGATAACGAACCGGACCGCCGTTAGCAGTGCTTAGCTTCTTTTCAAATGGAGTTAAGATATGACGCATGATCCACGACCGCTTGTGACGCGTCACCCGCTCTAAGTCACTGAACCCCCATACCTGACCATGCAAACTATGGTAATTTTTGAAATCCTGCAATTGTTCAAAGTAGGCCTTATCAACAACTACTCGATCATCTGGTAGCACCAGAGTAATTTCAGCTTTGATTTGCGATTGCGTTGGCTCTGACATTTACTCACCCCTATTCTTTAACACCGTAATCTTTTAAAAATCCGTCATACATTTGAAAAATCTGATCATCATCTAATCCCGCATACTCGGCTTTAGCAAGCCAATCGGTCTCTTCTGATGTGTATTCTTCCATGTAGTTCCGTAAATACTTGCTGATAGCCTGACACTGAGCCTCAGTCCGTTGACTCTTAGGAACTCTGACCGCCTCGTTATAGCTTTCTTCCAAATCTTGGCGCTCACGTTCTTCACGCCGTTGATCATTCGAGGTCGTAAACACATCTTTACGAGATGTAGCATCAAACATAAATGTCGGAATATGATAATCAGCTGATGCCGACACCATTGATAACCGCACATCCTTTAGAATTCTTGAAACCGTTACTCGCATGAGCTTATCTGTTTTTCGCTTACCACTACGCATCTTACTTACCTGACCGGCACTATAGCTGGTCAACTCTGCAAATTGCTTGCCTGTCAGACGCCGTTTAAGGATGGCATCATCAAGAAAACGGTGGAATGTATTGTTTTGACTCATTACCTCACCTCCTTGTAATTGGCAACTTGCCCTGATCACATTGCCATAAAACTAGGCTAAGATAATACCAAGGTTAATGATTGAAGATAAGTAATATTCGCTTCATCCTTTAGCTTCTGCTGAGTCATTTTATACAGGTGATCCAACTGATCAGGATCACCGTCAGTCATCGACTTAAACTCAGCCTCAGAAAGATTTGTATATTTCATAACTACTGACTTCTTATCTAAATTCGACATGAGTGCACCTCCGTTCTTTGAAAATTGAAAAGTAATAACTCTTTAGAGTCACTCCTTATGCGATAATTGACATAAGGAGGTGATACCACTATGGCTTATAACGATACAATCGCTGGCGAGTTATTAGCTATCTCAAAACACAATAGATATGTTCCCGGTCAACAGAACGGAAACACCTTAGAATTTTTTAATCAAGAAGATGTTTGGGATACCGCTAACGAGCTAATTAAAGATGGGAAACTAAACGCTCATATCAAGTGGATTCCGTGGACAGACGGAAAACTTGTAGATATTGTTTGGGATCCTTAATCAGCACCATCGAGAAATGATTTATTCATTTCTCTTTTTTAAAACTAAATTTAATGCACCAATTAGTGCTCCATAATTTTGAACTGCGTTTTCACTTTTATGGGCTGCTCCTTTAGCTTCAAATGTCAGGCTTGAATCACCTAATTTCACAACATATTTTTTAGGGCTGGGTGCATCATCATCACCATAGGCATCAATTGATATCGACCATTGTTTATTCATTTATTTGCTCCTTTTAACTTCTTTAGTACATCACTTTGGATGTCTTCTTGCCGTTCGGTTGGAATGACATCCATTTTGCTAATTTTGTTGAACTCAGAGTCGATTGATTCTTTTACCGCCTCCCAGCTGCTACGCCGTAGTTTTAAAATTAACCAGATAATAAATGGAATCATTTTGTGATCATTCATGAAATAGCCTCCTCTATGGACCTCCATATGCGATAATTGGCATAAGGAGGTGATTTAAATGTCACTAAACGTTTTTGTACATGTGAAAAGTGGGAATGGTTGGAGAAACACACCTGTCTCACTAACTCAGATCCCAGAAGTTGGAGACACTGTGGTTAAAAAAATTGATGGTCCTAACTTGCTGGTAAAGCATCATACATTTACACCAGCTAGTTCTGAATATACAGCCGAACTTTGGACTATTGAATTATCCCAAGAAGAATTCTTTTCCAAGTTCTAGCTAAATATTGATATTTCCATGGACTCAAGGTGCTCATCCAGTACCTTGAGTTTTTCAAATTCAGGATGGTGTTCATATGCAGCCATCTTGTTATTAACAAATATGGCTTTGTTTTCTAGATAATACCGACCAAATGACATACCGGTAATTAGTCTGATTTCGGCTATTGATTCATCGGCATGTTGTACATAGCCTTTTAGCCGTCCACATGACTTGACGTACTCGCCAGTTTTGAAGAATCCTGAATGCTCATTCATTGTGCTGCCTCCTTAATTAATTGTTGCCTAAATGCAACGATTTGAGAAAATAAAAAGACTAGAAAAATCTTTCTCTTTTAGTCCCAACGCACTTAACATATTTGCAATCGTTTCACCACCAACACCTTTAGGATTATCCGGGTCAACAGATCGATAAAGTGTTGATGGTGCAGTATTCATACTATTAGCTAAATCAATAATGGAGATGTTTCGTTTTGCCAATAGTGTCAACAATGCATTTCGATTCACAATTACTTTCTGTTTTGTTGCAGTCATTAATTTCACCTCCGTTGCTTTTTGACAACACCTATATTAGCCCATGTGTTGCTTAAATGCAATAGAAATGTTGCAAAAAAACAATTTATTATTGAATTAGTTGCAAAAAGGCAATAATCTATTATTTAAAGGTGGTGGGAATTATGAGTTTTGGCTCTGAATTAAAGAAGTTGAGACTTAGCAAAAAGATGGGTGTAAACCAGTTAGCGCTTAAGTCTGGGGTTAGTTCATCTCAAATATCTAGATTTGAGAATGGAAAATCAGGAGGTCCCAAGCCTCTTACTCTTCAAAAATTAGCAAAAGGTCTTGGTGTTCCTGACAGCACTATTTTTAAGATTGCTGGAATTGAAACAACGTCAGCAGAAGATACCCCCAAAGAAATAGATTTAAAAGAAACAATTAACAATGATAAAACAATCATGACTTATGAAGGCCGCCCCATCCCACCAGAAGACTTAGAATACATCCTAAGAATTCTAAATGGTGGGAAGGACGATGAGTAATATATGAATGGAAACTTCGATGATTTAATGTTGTCATTGCTTCAATATGCGTATGATCACAAGGTTAGCTATACGCTAACTACAAAACTCGATCCTTATACGCCTCCAGTATCCAAACCGGAAAACAAAATGATGATCATTAATATGAACTGGCATTGTCATGAAGAGATACCTTTTCAAACTGCACATGAACTGGGACACATAGTTAATCGCGATGAGGGCATACTCTACTACTCTCCGGGAAGCTTTAAGCATCGATTTGAACGTGCTGCTAGTCTTAAGGCGCTCGATATTATTCTACCCATGTATATTGCCTATGGTGATGGCGAGTCACCTAGAAACTATCAAACAGTTATGGAGCAACTATGCATTCCGGGATATTTAGAAAATGATGTGCATAAAAAATTAGAGAGATTAAGTTAATTCATTCTTTGGAGGAATAAAATTGAAAAAAGGATTAGTAATTGTGGGGATATTTTTAAGTGGTTTGTTATTGGTTGGATGTGGTAATTCAAAGAAAAAGACAGCTAACTCTGCTACAAAAGTGTCATCCATTGTCTTAGACAGTTCTGATGTAAAGGGAGATACAGAGAACAAATTCGATATCTCAGGAAATACCGGAAAAAACGTTAAACTTTATTTACTAAATAACAGTGGCCAATCTATTGATTCTTTCAGGAGTAAAAGTGATGGTACTTTCGTTAGGCATGAAACAGGATCAAAGAAAGCTATGGAATATTATCTAACTTCCGATAAAAATATCCAAACCGGCACCGATGATTACGGAAGTAAATTAAAAAATTCAATTAACAATCTAAAAAACTACAAGGCACTTAGTTTTACTCCAAATCCTCATATTGCAGATAAGGCACTAGCTTCATCAAAATCTGAGAGTAAAGAAATCTCCTCTGAGGTTGATAGCGAAATGGCGGCATCATCTAAAAAAGCAAAAGAGACGTCCAATACAACAGGTTCGACCTCCGCTTCAAAATCTAGCAACTATAGTGCTTACGATGCATACAAAAAATCTATTCGCGAGTTTGCTAAGAACTCAACCGAGTACGGTATTAGTTCCGTGAGCTTCCCTACTAAAGAAGTTCATTACTATGTAGATAGCAGCTATGCTGACGCCTCGGACTCAACCAAGAAGGAAATTGGCACATACCTATTCAATCACACGACTAAGATTGGTGACATGTGTGATATCTCTGTCCGCCCTATTTATGTCTATACTACCGGTGGAACTTTAATTGCCCGTTCTACACTAACTGGTGGAATCAAGGCTGAATAATTTTGGAGGAATAAAATTGAAAAAAGGATTAGTAATTGTGGGGATTATTTTAAGTGGTGTCTTACTATTAGCAGGATGTGGAAAATCTGCTAGTGAAAAAGAGGCTGCTTCGAGCATTGCTTCCTCAAAAAAAGAATCTAAGAGCATTGCACGAATGGAATCCGAAGTAGATGCAAGTTCTGAGAAAAAAGAAAAAGAAGACCTCTCAGAAGCCGAGGGGGCAGTTGATAACTTGTTTGCTGAAAAAGAAAACACGGATAGTGAAAGCTTTAATTATAATAAACTTTTTACTGGCATTGGCGTCAGCGATGTGGAAAATGTTCAGCACCAAGTAAATAAACTTCCTAACTCAGCAAAGAAGACAAAATTACAAAAGCTTATTTCAAAAGCTATGGCTATGGCTAAAGGTGAAGAACCAACTCAAACAAGTTCGGAATCAAAAGCAGAATCGGCCTCACTAGCAAGGCAAAGAAGTGAATCAACCAAGAAAGAAATTGCTAGTATTTCGGATTCAACCGAACGATCCGCGTCTAAGAAAACAAGTAGCACTAGTGCTACTGCTGCATACAAGAAATCTATTCGACAATTTGTTGAAAATTCAACTGAATATGGCATTAATTCCGTAAGCTTCCCTACGAAAGAGGTTCATTACTACGTAGATAGCAGCTATGCTGATGCCTCGGACTCAACCAAGAAAGAAATTGGCACATACCTCTTTAATCACACGACTAAGATTGGTGACATGTGTGATATCTCGGTTCGCCCTATTTATGTCTATACTACCGGTGGAACTTTAATCGCTAGATCCACGCTAACTGGTGGTATTAAAGCTGAATAGCCTAAAGAATCCCTTAATGGGATTTTCTTTAAAGTTTCAAAAGAACATGTGTTTGTTACATCGATTAAGGAGGCATAGTATGGCCTATTTATATAAAAGAACTGACAATCTTTGGCACTGGCGCATCAATCGAACAATTGACGGCAAACGGGTCCCAATTAATTCTAAGGGCGGTTTTAAGTTGCGTTCTGCTGCAAAGGAAGAAGCGGAATGCATCGAATTTGAATTAAAGCATGGTACTTATAAAGTTGATCCTAATATTTCGTTTGCTAGCTACTATGAAAACTGGTTTAACACTTACTACAAAAACAAAATGAGTTATGCTTCCAATCTCCACTTTACTAACGCGTTGAGAGTTATCAAAGAATATTTCAAATACAAAAAGATCACTGAAATCACTCGTGATGACTATCAGAACATGCTTAATGATTTTGGCAAGCACCACGCTAAGGAAACGGCCAGCAGTCGGCACATTTACATCAGTAAGTGCTTAAAAGCCGCCTATCATGATGGCGTTATAAAAAAAGACCCTACTTGGGGGGCTAAAGTGACCGGTAATAAGAATTTAGAGAAAAAAGAATCTGATAAGTTCATGGATTTCGCGGACTTCAAAAAGCTAATCACTTATCTGAGTAGTGAGGACCATTGGAAAACCCCCAACCACTGCATCATATTGACTATGTGTATGACAGGTTTGCGGTATGAGGAAGCAGCGGCCCTCACGTGGGACTGTGTGGACTTTGAACATGGTACTTTAGTAATTAACAAGGCGTGGAGCGAACACTCTCAGGATAACGATATGAAGCCCGGCTTTGGTCCGACCAAGAATGCTAATTCTAATCGAACCGTAGCCATCGATGAAAAATTAGTTACGACCTTAAAACATTACAAGAGGGCGCAAGATATTAGAATACTTAAGAGCAGAACACTCAGTAACCCGAAACATCTGCTATTCTGCGAACGCAACTTAAAACCTGTCGCTAATGGTGGCGTCAATAAAGACCTGAAATTAATCTGTTATCAATTAGGAATCATCAAGAAAAATCGTCAAGGCAGATACGTTCATCCATATACCTCACATTCACTGCGTCACACACACGCTAGCGTTTTACTTTATAATCACATTGATGTTGCCTACGTTTCAAAACGGCTAGGCCATAAGAGTATCATGATCACTTATAACACCTACATCCACATCATACGTGAGGCCCAGGCACGTGAGGATGAAAAAGTTGAGCAGACACTCATGGGATTCTACTAAGTGCTCTGTGTACACCGCGTGTACCGTAAAAGAATAACCAGAACAAATCAGAAACAAACAAAAAAACAGGAACCATCTTAGAATACCCATTTATGGGCATTTCAAGATGGTTCCTGTTTTACGATAACTAACTAGAAATAATGCATTGAAGCCGTTTAGCAGATTTGAACTGCCGACCTCTTCCTTACCATGGAAACGCTCTACCTGCTGAGCTAAAACGGCAAAAACACTCTTTAAACAGTATACCAAAAGCGGTTCTTGGTTTAAAGCGCAACAAAAAAGGAACCGATTAATCGATTCCTTACGTTTGCATGGCAACGTCCTACCCTCGCAGGGAGCGATCCCCCAACTA
>NZ_BJDY01000009.1 GCF_005405385.1 Lactiplantibacillus mudanjiangensis | reverse complement strand
TGTGCTAACCTAAGTTAGCAGACCCTACACATTTGATTTGTCGAAACTTTGTTCAGTTTTCAAAGGTCTAATTTGTTAGCTGATTGCCTCAACACAACTTAATTAGTTTAGCATGACGATAATTATCTGTCAACAACTTTTTTCAACTAATTAATGAAGTGATTTGTTTCAGAAGCGCTCAACGCAACTTAATAAGAATAACAAATCAATTTCAAACTGTCAACTCTTTTTTAAAATAAGTTGAATAATTATGCAATTGATATTAATTCTCAATAATGTTGATAACCGCTACGGCTTGGCTGTTTCACAGCATCTCTCGCAGCGACAAGTAATATCTTACCAAGGATTAGTATGCAGGTCAAGGGTTATTTTGATAAATTTTCAAACATCGGTTCTGTATTCACTCGAACCCGTTCTAAAAGCTGATGTAACTGGCTTGCAGGTACAAATTGCAAACCAGCTTTAGCAAATACTGACTCAACTTTTGGCGTCAATGTTAACTGATTAAACACAAATAACGCTACCTTTTCTTGATCAATCTCAGCAATCACCGAATCAAATAGTCTTAATTGATCAACATCTAACCCGATTTGACGTAATTTATTGAGGACCGTTGCTAACGGCGTATGATCAACCATTACATCAAAACTGTCAAAGTAATAGTGGTGGTCCACTTGCTTCACTAAAAAACGTGCGCCATCTTCATCAACTACCATAATCGTACCAGCAACTTGCTTTTGCATATTAGTGTCCGCCTTCCTGCAATCGACTCAATGAATCTTCAATCCAACCATCTAACCGACTCGCAATTGGGTCAAACCCAGCATGAACATGCCGGTTCGTCCAAAAGTGTTTATGCCGAAAGGTTTTATAAATTTCAAGATCATTTGTTGTATGATGCGGTACATGTTCAACACACCGCAATGACAAACTAATCTTGCCAGTGTACTCATCGATATCTAAAACAACAACATCGACAACCTGACCAACTTGTAAATATTCGGAAATACTTTTGACATAGCCTTCATGACATTCAGAGATATGAATTAATCCTTGGTGTTCTGCATCTAATGTGACAAACGCACCATACGGTTGAATGCCTGTCACCCGCCCGTGAACCTTCATTCCAATTCGATAGTTACTCATAGCCAGTTCCTTTCCTAAACTCATTCTTCTATATATAGTAATCTTAAACATTATAACCTGAATAAAGCGGATTTCAAAATTCAACAAAAAAGTAGCTGTCACTTGGACAACTACTTCATAACAACTTTAGTCTTCAATGGCGATTGTTTCGATAACCACATCTTTAACTGGCTTATCCTGCATGCCAGTTTTAACTTTAGCAATTGTATCAACAACGTCCATACCATCACTAACCGCACCGAAAACAGTATGACGGAAATCTAACCATGGTGTGCCACCTTGACCATAAGCCGTCACGATTTCTTCAGGGTAACCGGCCTGTGCCATTTGATCAGCCATGCCATCTTGCAGATGTTGGTTCTGAACGATGAAGAATTGGCTACCATTAGTGTTGGGACCCGCATTGGCCATTGATAAAGCGCCACGGATATTGAAAACTTCTTTAGAAAATTCATCTTCAAAAGCTTTGCCCCAAAGACTTTCACCACCCATACCAGTACCGGTAGGATCGCCACCTTGAATCATGAAATCAGGAATAATCCGATGGAAGATAATGCCATCGTAATAACCTTTCTTTGCTAAACCAACAAAGTTTTCCACGCTCTTAGGTGCTTGTTCTGGAAAAAGTTGGACATGGATATCGCCATAATTAGTCTTAATCGTTGCTTTAGGTCCCTTAACTTGGGATAAATCTACTTGTGGGTAAGCCACAAAATCACCTTTTTCTTCATAGAATATCTCGATAATACAAGAGAATTCGCCAAAATACCAGTAAAAGGTTAAGCTTTCATCAGCGATTGACTTGGATACATAGTATTTCAAAACATTATCTGGTATGCTGTATCAGTTAATGTTAATGCATATTTTGGAGGTCATTATGAGTTTTTTAGTTGATTTCGTGCTCCACATTGATCAACATTTAGTTACGATTGTAAATAGCTTCGGCATTTGGACGTATTTAATCCTATTTGCCATCATCTTTGTTGAAACCGGTGCAGTCATTCTACCGTTTCTCCCTGGGGATTCGTTATTATTTGCTGCTTGTGCACTAGCGGCGAATCCAACTTACGGCTTACACATTTGGTCGTTTGTCATCCTATTCCTAGTTGCCGCACTCGCTGGGGACTCGTTAAACTTCTTAATTGGTCACTCATTAGGTGAAGCGTTGACTCGGACATCGTGGTTTGGCCGCTTGATTAATCAAAAACAATTAGCCAAATCGGAAGTCTTTTTCGAAAAACACGGTGGGATCACGGTCACCATTGCACGCTTCATGCCGATTATTCGGACATTCGTCCCGTTTGTTGCCGCTAGCAGTCGCATGAACTACAGTCAATTCATTCGTTACAATGTTATCGGCTGCGTTCTCTGGGTGGTGCTTTGCTGTGGTGGTGGTTACTTCTTCGGTAACATTCCATTTGTTAAAGCCCATTTCTCACTAGTGGTCATTGGCATCATCTTGGTTTCCTTAATTCCAGCCGTTGTTTCGGCTTTAAAGGCGCGGTTCAGCCGCCCCACTGAAGAAAATTAATCACAAAAAGATCCGCATCGCGTGTTAATCGCTGATGCGGATCTTTTTATTAGAGCGCCATTAACGCCCGCTTACCAATGATTAAATACATCGCAAACCACCCCTCAAGCACGAGGATCGCCAATACGAAGCATTGTAGAAAGAATGTATCCGGGAGCACAATGATAATTCGATCATAAAGCGGATCAAATAGCCAGTCGTTATTGCGGAACAATAATTTATGGAAGAACACAAAAAATTGATCGAAATTGACCGCCATGACAGCCGCAATAACAGGTGGTACCCATAATGCCGTCTGCATCGGCAAGACAAAGCGCCATAATTGCTGTTGTCGCTTCAATCGTCGCCAAAAGAAAAACGTCGTCACCGAGGTGATAATGAACACCACATCGGTTAGCATAAACAAATTCTTAACATCGGCAAAATGAATCAATGCACTTGTTGAGTCTGTAAAGTCCATCATCTTCAACTTAGGAATCCACGGAAAATTCAAATACGCTAATAATTGAAAGTAGTTCGTCATCAGACGACCGGCAGACAAGTTCACTAACTTGCCTAAATCTTGCCACTGAACATTTAACCAGTACAGCCAGACCGCATTAATCGTCACAATGATGGTGCCACTTAGCGCCCATAAATAAAACCCAAGCCACAGTCCCCCGTCACGAATCTTATTTAGCCACGCCATCGTCTAAGTCCCATTCATCTAAAGAGTTAACCTCATTAGTTGGTTTAATCGCCTGTTTGGCAACTAACTCTGGTGTCGACACACCCGTATAGACTAACAATGAATCCATATCAAAATTAATGGCCGCCGAAATATCAGTCATATAGTTATCACCAACCATCACACAATCGGGCTTTTCTAAACCGATTCGATCCAATGCTTTTTGCATGATAATCGTCTCTGGCTTACCCACATAGGTCGCTTTTTGTTGTGTTGCCCGTTCAACCATCGCAATCACTGAACCAGCCCCTGGCACTAAGCCACGTTCGTTAGGTAAATTGGTATCCGCGTTAGTCCCGATAAACTTAGCCCCTCGCTTGATCGCTAAAGTTGCTAATTCAAACTTGTGATAAGTGGCATCGTAATCGAGGCCGACAATCACAAATTTAGGCGTCCGTTCATCAAAGGTGAAGCCTTTTTCAAGCATTGCGCCTTTAAGGCCCAGTTCACCAATCACATACATCGTCTTATCCCCATCACCAGCTAAATCATTAACGTAATCCGCTGTCGCCAATGCTGCTGTATAAACGTTGGCTGGACTGACATGGATATCATGGTTAACGGCCAAATTTTCTGCGACATCTTCAGGCGACTTGGTCGTGTTATTCGTCACTAATAAAAAGTCGGTATTGCTAGCTTGCAATCGTTCAATAAACCGTTTAGCGGCCGGAATACGTTCACTCCCCCGATAAACTGTTCCATCTAAATCAATTAAATAACCCTTGTACTTACTCAAATGCCAAATTCCTCTCTACTTCTGCCGAATTGTAAAATGTCGCTTACCGTTGCTTTGCTTCTTGGTCCGCGCTTGCTGACCAGTTTTAGCAGCCACGTTCGCTGGTTTCTTTTGTTTCTCCGTAAATGGCGCTGCTTTTTGCTTCGTCGTGAACTTATGATTCGACTTGCGCCGTTGCTTGCTGCGACTACTACTCCGATTGCTGCGATTACGTGATTGCTTGTTATTATCGCGTTTATTTGTCTCTTTACGATTATGGGTACTTGTCCGTTTCGGTTTAATAACCCGTTCATTTTTCAAGACAAAATAGGCACAACCAAAATTGCAATATTCATATAAATAGTCTTGTACAGCGCCAATAGTTTGTGAGCGCTGCACATCTTTCACATCGTCACGATAAAAGCCCTTTAATCGCAACTGTTCAAAGCCCCAGTCACCCACAATATAATCGTATTTATTTAAAATCGGGCTAAACCGTTCAACAAACTTATCGAGATCAAATCCATCTCGATACTCCAATACGATTTCAAAGGGGTGTTTGTTGACTTCAATGTGTGTTCGATCCAAACGGGTCCCCAGATAGAGGTTCTGACGCCGTTCAGCTTGTTGCTCAGCGAGTTCGTTAATGTGATCGCGGTTCAAACGACCCCCTCCTTTCTAATCTTCAACTGGCCATTGGGTGGCTAAATAGTCCCCAACAACCGTCCGTAAAAATGCTTTAAATAAAATTTCGGTTTTTCCACTAATATTAATTGTCGGGAAAAACGGAATGAACAAATCATGATCTAACAAAGCCATTTGATATTGCCGTTGTAACTCGACTGGCTGATCATGCACCAACAAAGTATGCGTCGATGCCTGCCATTTAAGACCTTGATATTGAATGTAACCGAAAACTTGACCACGAAAACCCATGCCATGAATCTGATACTTATTCAAAAACGGCCGCACCAATTCCATTTCATAGACTAAACGCCATAAGTCTTGCCCACTTAATGTCACGCGGATCACGTGCATCGCATGTGGTAACATCGTGTGTAAATCATTGAGGTTCACCGGTCCAGCTGGTAAATCACGCATAAATAAGCCACCGTTTAACATTCCTAAGTCAGTCTTGGCATAACTGGTAATGGCTTTGAGCCCTAATGCCGTTAACTCACTAGGATGATGCCAATGCGGTTTTAACTGTTGTGGTGAACGGGCAATAACTTGCTGCGATAATAGTTGTTCACCTTGTTGCTGCCAGCGTGCGATTTCAGTCATATCACTCGGCAGTGTTGGTAAGGTAGCAGTCTCGACAGTCTGCGCTTGACTAGCAATGACATGATGAGCCGCATCAATCGTCAAATTAATCTGACCGATGTACTCACCGTATTTCCCGGCCGCTGCCACGAGGACCCCCTGAACTTGTTCACCATTTACTAACAAATGATGCGTATGGCTCCCAATGATCACATCGATTGACGGATAGTGTTTCGCCAGCCAGCGATCAACATTGATGCCTAAGTGTGACATCACCACTAAAACATCATATTGACCGGCGTATTGCTTTAATAACTCAGGCAACCGCTCCTTGACGCTGGCGGGTGTCCAACCATTGAGTGGGTACGTCAAAACAAATGGCGCTGTAAAAGCTAGCAACAAGATCCGCGTGCCACCTGCAGTCGTGATCACTTTGGCTGGTAAAGCCCACTTCGGTTGTTCATTCGACTGGGTATCTACCAAGTTATCTAAAACCACATCAAAATTAGCCGCTTGATAAAGCTGGTCAAGCTCTTGATGCGTTAACCCTAAGCCTTCATTATTGCCAATGGTCACTGCATCATAACCAATCTCATTTAACAATTGAACATTGGCTTGGCCACGAGTGGCTTCTGATAATGGATGGGCTCGATCAATGGCATCACCCAAATCTAACGTTAGTACCGTCTTACCGGCTGCTCGTTGCATCGTCTGCTGTGCGAGTAAATACCGTCGGATTAGCGGCCAATGCTCAAAATGCGAATGTAAGTCATTCGTATGCAAAATTGTCACGCGTTCATTCATGCCGTTTCGCCCCTCAATGATGATCTTCGTTAATCCTAAAGCATTCCACGAAACCGGTCAAGCACGGTCTTATTGGCGCTTGGCAAAATCAACAGCCTTACCCTCAACCATTTGCTCAATTTCGGCTAATGAAAACGGTGCGCCAAATGGGACCGGATGATCTAAATAGTCTGTTTCTGGCGTATCAACACCGACATTGAGATTTTCTTTGATGTTCACTGCATAATGATGAATATGACCATGTAAATTAATAATCTGGTTCACAATCCCCATCATCATCGGGTAATGCGTCATATAATATTGTCGATGATTATACTTGATCAAGACCCCGACATCATGAAATTCAAACTTTGGTTGACCATTTAATTGCGGATCATGGGCCGCTAAGTATTTGAAAAAGGCCCGTGAATCGTGATTGCCCTTGATAAACACAATTTTACCATTAAGTTGAGTCAAAATGGCCAATACTCGTTGGTAAGACACTTTCGCTGGGCGGGTAAAATACAACGCCACATCACCAAGGTGATAAACCGTATCTTGATCAGTAACCCGTGCATTCCAATGATCGATAATCGTTTGGTTCATCGTTTCAACATCTGGGAATGGTCGCGGCGCAAAATCATTCATCCCTAATAAATCAGCATGATAAAAGTGCGTGTCGGAAGTAAAATATTGCATAAGCGTCCCTCATTTTTAGTATTTTAACATTACGTTTAATTGTACCGCTTCACAGCTCAAAAGGCAGGTTGTCACCCCGCAGGACGCAAAAAAGTCGGCATCCAAATTGGACAACCGACTTTTTCATTAATTTACTTGATGTAACCGATCATCGACCCGCTTTATCGCATATAACACGATCAGCCAAATCACTGAGGCAATTAAAGCAATTAAGGTTTCAGTTTTAAAGCAAAGCACCACTGCAATAAACCCTAAGAAAAGCAAAATTAAACAATCTGACACTGGGAACCAAGGCATCCGGAACTTTTTAGTCGTTCCTTTTGCTCGGCCAACCTTTTTCCGATAAGCCAAATGGGTTAACACAATCGCACCCCAGATGAAGATGAAGCAAGTTGTTGACACACTGGCAATCAGTGAGAAGACTTTCCCAGGCATCACCAGGTTCAGCAAAACTGCTAAGCCAATCACTAATGCCGAGAAATTTAACGCATTACGTGGGACTTGACTAGGTGAAAGTTTCCCCATTGATTGAGCAAACTTGCCTTTTTTCCCGTAGGTTAACGAAAAGAGCATCCGGCCAGTACTAAACAAGGCACTATTACATGATGATGCTGCCGCAGTTAACACCACAAAGTTAATAATCGCAGCTGCCGCCGTTACGCCTAAGTTCGTAAAGACTTGGACAAACGGACTATGCGCAGCCGAGAAGTACTGCCATGGGTAGATACTCATCAAGACGAGTAACGATCCCACGTAAAATAAAATAATTCGAACCGGAATGTTATCAATAGCCTTAGGAATGACCGTTTTTGGATCTTCGGTCTCTGAAGCAGTCATCCCAACCATTTCAATCCCAATAAAGCTAAACAGAACCATTTGAAATGATAATACAAAGCCTTTAAGGCCATGTGGCATAAAGCCACCATAGTTAACTAAATTACCAAGGCTGGCATGACCAGCCGGCGTTTTCACGCTAAAGACGACCATGACAATTCCAACCACGATCAACGCGATGATTGCCGCAATCTTAATGATTGCAAACCAAAACTCAGTTTCCCCAAAAGCTGAGACATTGATGGAATTTAACAGTAGTAACAAAATCAAAATGATCAGTCCAGGCAACCACTGTGGCATCTGAGGAAACCAAAATTGCATATATTCCCCAGTCGCAGTGATTTCAGCCATCGCGATGGTGACCCAGCAGACCCAATAAGTCCACCCAGCCACGAATCCAGTCCGATCACCTAAATATTGTCGAATAAAATCAATGTACGAATGCGTGTTGAGATCAGACAATAGTAACTCGCCTAATGCCCGCATCAATAAGAAACACATCAAGCCGGTAACCAAATAAGCGATTAAAATCGATGGTCCAGCTAAGTGGATGGATTGGCCGGCCCCTAAGAATAAACCGGTCCCAATCGTACCGCCAATGGCAATTAACTGCACATGGCGACTTTTTAAGCCTCGTGATAATTGTTCTTGTTCACCATCAGGCTGTTGACTCTCTTTCATAATAGCAGCACACTCCCCTTGCAAGTATTATACCTAGGAGATTCATGGCATTCAAAAGGTTGCACTGCCCGCTTTTTTAAAATTGGACTAGTCCAATAATCTAACATTGACAGAACCGGATATTGTTGTAAGCGGTTCAAACACTGATTGGCCTTGCTTCACGTTTCCTTGAAGTTTTATTCGCTGAGTCCCGCAGTTAACATGAATCATGTGAAGCTAAGACATGCTAAGATGAATATGTTTCATGTTAACAAACCAAAAACAGACCTAGTCTAAACGACTAAGCCTGCTAATTCATGGTTATTTGGTTAATTGACTAATCCGTTCAACATCACGGGCAATCATCAATTCTTCATTGGTTGGAATTAAAACAAATCGAGTTGCAGCGGTTGCCGTACTCAAATCACGTTCAACCCCACTCACTAAGTTTTTATGTGGATCAAGTTCGACCCCAAAGTAACCGAGCTTATCAGCTAAACGTTGGCGCATCTTGGCGTCACGTTCACCAATTCCCGCCGTAATGACAATCGCATCGACCCCCTGCATTTCAGCGACATAAGCCCCGATATACTTCACAATACGATTCACAAAGATATCAATAGCTAATTGAGCTTGTGGGTCGGTGTCACAACGTTCTTCTAGCTCCTTCATGTCAGCTGAACCACTAATCCCCAACAATCCTGATTGGGTGTTTAAGATTTTCAACATCTCATCTGGATCTTGAATGTTTAGCTTCTTCATGAGATAGGCGACTAGCGAGGCATCGACATCCCCGGCACGCGTGGCCATCGTAATCCCGGCTAAGGGCGTAAAGCCCATGGACGTATCCAAACTTTGCCCATTTTGAATGGCGGTAATGGAACTTCCCGCGCCCAAATGAACCGTGATTAACTTCATCTCGTTTAATGGTCGACCAAGTAATTTGGCTGCACGGCCGGCGACATAACGATGACTGGTCCCGTGTGCACCAAATTTACGCGCGCCGTATTTTTCATAATAAGCATATGGTAACGAATAAAGGTAATTCGTTTTGGGCATACTCGTATGAAACGACGTATCAAAAACTGCAACAGCTGGGACATTTGGTAAAATCTTTTTAAATGCCCGAATGCCTACTGCATTAGCCGGATTATGCAACGGTGCATATTCAGCTAAGTTTTCAATCTGTTGTAAAACTTTATCAGTAATCAATACTGAGTCCTTAAAAATTTCACCACCAGCGACCACGCGGTGACCCACGCCAGTAATCTCATCATAGGTTTCGATAATGTGTAATTTGATTAATTCATCCAAGATAATGTTTACTGCTGCCTGATGATTTGGAACAACCTCACGTTCACGATACTTATGATCCAGTCCATAGCGAATGTGAACTGGCGATTCATCAAAACCGATTCGTTCCACTGCCCCACTGGCAATAACTCGTTCTTGTGGCATTTCAAATAATTTAAATTTTAGCGTTGAACTACCCGCATTAATGGCAATTGTCTTCCCCAAGTGACTTCCTCCTTAACGGGATATATTTTGGTCAACCCAAGTATCAATTTGAGCGGTGAATGCTTCAAAAGCCCGTGTATTTTCAAAAGATGGAAACTCACCTAAGAGAACTTTGCCTGCTTGGTGGGCTTGACTACCATGTTTTTGTAACACGACAACCGATTTACGTGATTTTTCATCCAAGAATAAGTTAGCGGGTAAATTCAATAAACCTTGTAGATAGGCCGCCGAACTCATCCACTTTAATAACCCAGCGGATTCTTGTGATTGGAAAATAGTCGTTGGCACTAAGAAGACGCCCCAACCACCCGGGGTTAATTGATCCAAAGCTCGTTCCATCATCAAATGATGTGTATACGAGTGACCGTTAGTCGCTTTCGTCTCAAAGCTCTGCACCCGTTCATCTAATGGATAATAACCGACTGGTAAATCGCCAATCGCAATCGTCGTTTTTGGCATCACTAACGGATCAATGGCGTCTTGATGGAACAGGTCCACTTTTGATTTTTGTAGATCCATACTCATGGCAGCGATGGCTAACTGGGTGTCATCGTTATCAACCCCATAACCATGAATAGTCGTTGTGCGTGTTGGTTGTAATTGGTTAATCACGGTCGTCAATAGATTCCCCGTTCCAACGGCAATATCCAAAATGGCTAAGTCATCGTCTGGCCCCACTAGCTTGGACACTAGATAAGCCGTTAATAAGCCAATAGAGTCCGGCGTCATTTGATGATTAGGATCAACTCGATCATTATGAATCGCTTTTAATAGGGCTAATTGAATCGCCCGCCGAATGGTTTCCGCATCAAGTTGGCTCAGGTTAACCGTGGCGTACAGCTCCGTTAATTTAGCCACACTGGCAGCGTCCGGTTGATTAGCCTCCACTTGAACAGTTTGACTCAATAAATTGTCGCCCGTTTCAATTAAGGCATCGACGTATGAAACTGATAATTGTTGCATTAAAATAGTCACTGATTGATCAAAAACTTTAAATAAAGTTTCAGTTGCTGATTGTGCCAGAATGCTCACCTCTTCGAAAGTCTTTAGTACCCGTCAATCTTACCGATTTTCAGAAACTAATTCAAGCGAGAGCCTTATCAATTAGTGGTAACACTATTTTTATGAGTGCGGGATTCTGCTTTTTTCTGTGCTGATAACGATGTTGGGTGCTGATAATCATCAATTAGCAGATGATACACCTGTTGACGCTGAACATAATTCAAATAGCGATACGTTTCAAAGGTGCTGAAAATGAAGATGAAACTTAGTACCGACAATAAGATCGTCCCACGGTGTTTTCTCATGATGACTTCACCTTTGGTAATAACAAACGGGACTTAAACTCTTGGCCTTTTAACGTTTTAACTGATAGATTTAGTGCCTTATCTAACTGATAACTTTCAACATTCGTCATCAAAATAATATAACCACCTGCCAACCCTGATAATCTTAAGTCATGTTGTTTGCTTAGCGAGAAGCGAAACTGAGTCTTTTTAGAATAAACCGTTACCCAGCGCGGCCCTGGCTCTAAGATAAACTCATGTTCAGGATTCTCGAGCTCATGTAGCATTAAATACCATTCAACTTCCGGAATTGGCTGTTTAGAACGTTTCAAAATACTCGTCTCACCCTGTAAGATAAACTGACCGACAATCAATAATACGCTCACTGCCAACACCACTTCGATTAAGGTAAATCCTAAATGCGGTCGTTTAATGGACATGTTTGACAACAGCCCGCGTTTTTAGACGATCATTTTTTAACTGCGCCTTTTCATAAGTACGTCGCGCACGGTAAATCTGTTGAATCATGGCTTGTTCATGTTGATGCATGATCATTTCGGTTCCTCCCCAAAAGGCAATACTCCCAACTAACAGCGTTAAGGCAATCATGGTTTCGGCCATAATAAATCCTGGCCTACGTTTCAATCCTCGTATGATAGGTTCCCCACCCCATTTGTGTTGAAATAATCACTTTTCGTCTACTTAATGTCGATGTAAACCGATGTGTCTGCAAGGTTGGATGACCATGCGCATTAATCGTTAACGGCCCTTTTCTAGGTGCATCAAAAGACAGGGTCTTGGGTAATGGCACCGTAATATGCAGGTAAGTGCCATATTTGGGCGCGCTTCGACTAAACGTTATTTTATCTGGATACTTATCAAAAGTCACAATCCAACTTTCATGTTTAGCACTGGCGTCAAACACCGCTTGTTGCCAAACCGTATTCAATTGTTCCCAAAACATCTTTTCATTCAAAACTTCTTGCTGCCGTGATGGAAAACGATAAATTGAAATCAGCAGCATCGTCCCTAGTAATACAATGACGACGCAACTTTCAACTAACGTAAAACCGGCTACTTGTTTTAATTTCATTCATGTTTTGCAGAAGGCAATTCGATCTTTAACTTATTAGCCCGCGCGGCTTGTTTATCCGTAATATATTTACCTTCTTCAAGGTTTTTGTAATTAACCGAGCCATCCGACACTTTGACATCATGATCATTAGCATACATTTCAGCTTGATTTTTAATCACCGTTTCCAGCGCCGCATCTTGTTTCTTACCGGCATTCTCACGTTGGGCATTCAAGTTTGGCACAATAATTAGCATTAACAACGCAATGATTCCTAGAACAATCACCATTTCAATGGTTATCTGCTAATATTGGTATTTTAGTAGACAAATGCCTTTATATAGGCAATATCAGCACTATTTAAAATGATATTGATTAATCGAACGTATGTTTGTATAATGATTTTGAGGTGATTAATTATGAAATACGAATCTTTAAATGGAATCCTAGATAGTGAAGCCAAAATTTTGAAACTCAACCCACTTTTACTTTATGTACGCGTGTCTGCAAATGGTCAACCAGTCAATTGCTTGGTCTCTAAACATGCACTCAATTTTCTTTACCAACTGCAGCATAATTCGCGATTGGCTTTATATGGTCATTATAATAGTAGAAAGCAATTCATTATCAGCAAATATATGATCACGGCCCCTGTTAACGCAGTTGCCATTTAGCCATGAACAAAGACGCTAAATTGATTTGTGAACGCATTGAGCCGCTATTTAAGCAGCTAAGCAAGACCCGTTACTCCTTGATGGTCTCAAATAACATCTATGGCAAGAAGCTTAACTTTTTCTTCCAGTCACAGCGAGCCTATCATCGTTTGAAATCTACACCGCTACACACGCTTGAAAAGTATGACCTGGAATACCTCGAACAAGTTGTTGACGAGATACGCAGCCAATACAAATTCTCAATTGAATTCGTGGGATTCACTGACGAAGTTTGGCCCAAGAAACAAACAGTCATACAGAAAAAGAAAAACCATCTAGAATAATTTAAAAAGCCACCTCCCACGTAGTTAATAGCGTAGGGAGGTGGTTTTATGTTTGAAGAACTCAATGTCGATTCAAATGTACTTACAACCAATTTTGGCACCAGAATACAAATTCTCAACATCGTTTATTTTTTGGTGAATGGCGAGCTGGTAAGAGCACAACATTTTGGGTCTTATGAAGATGCTCTTTGCTTTATGCTCCAGGCAAAATAAAAAGGACGCTCCCCATGATTGGAACGTCCTAAGTTACAGCACATAGTGCCACAACTGATACATCTGTTATTATAGCATAGCCTCCGATAACGGGGGCTATTTTTTGTTCGGATAATTCGGCCAATACTTACGGCGCAATTCCTCACGTAGCTCTTTGGCCTCTTCCATGGTGTCACGCAGACCTCCATACTGGTGCCGTTTATACACAACTGCGACACGATAAAATTCTCGACCATTACGGGATACTATCGAAATATTACGCTCGCCGGTTTGACTGTTTTTGTTGGCAGTCTTACCTAGCAGATCCAGCCGAGTTCCCGGCGTTTCATGCTTATACTTTTCCCTGTAGTCAGCTAATGACTTTTTCATTACTTGTTCTCTGACGTGGCCGCAACTCTTAGTGGTACCAGCTTTTAAATCTTTAGCCAAAACGTGCGTTTGCTTTCCGCAGTCACACTGGCACAGCCACTTTACCGCTCGGCGTTGCCTAGTACCATCGTCTTTTATGACTTTTAAATGCCCAAACACTTTACCAGTCAAGTCTTTTATCGGAGATCTATTTACCAAGTAGTCGAGTCGAGCATGGCCGCAACTCTTAGTTTGCCCAGACGTAAGACTATTCGTGAAGGTTTGAATCGACCTACCACAGTCGCACCGGCACAACCAGCGTACCTTTTTAACACCTTTAGGTGAAACATACGGATCACCTTTTTTGATAACCGTTAAATGTCCGAACACTTGGCCGGTCAAGTCAACTGGCTTATTTTTCCTATGGTTTTTCTTAAATTCTTTCTGGGCCTTCTTAGCTTCATCTATACTGTCAAACGTGCCTAAATGGTGAAATACACCATCTTGGCTAACCGAAGCTTTGTAAGCCTTCCTATCGCCCGCCAAAGTTGAGCTTATATCAGTAATTCCTAGGGCAACACTTGGCAGAACTAATTTTTCATTTGACCTTTTTTGGATCTTATCTGATGGATCGGTCTTCTCTCCTGCCAAGGCTAAATCACGATTCTTAATCGCCTGCTCTAGTGTCGAGTAAACGCCAACATGCCGACGTTTCCCTTTTTCTCTAATTTCAACACTATAATGTGTACCGCTTTTATATCTTTTGCTATCATCGTAAATTTTTGGGGGCAATTTTCTCTCTGACAAATTTTCTTTAGCCTGTTCAAATGATTTTTGAGGCTTTTCAGTTGGCAAACCCTTAAGCGCTAAATCACGATTCTTAATCGCCTGTTCAAGACTATCATAGGTGCCAATGACATACTTTTTATATTTACGCTGAATTTTAACTACATAATAGCCACCATTAGCATAAATGTTTTTCCCGTACCTCGACCATTTCTTAGTCTTCTTGAGCTTTTTGGTCTTCTTGGCCGGTCTTTTAACTTTTTCAGTTGGTAAACCCTTGAGTGCTAGGTCTCGATTTCTGATGGCCTGATCAAGATTATCGTAGGTACCAACGTAAGTTTGAACACCTTTTTCCCGAATCTGAACGACCAAATGTTTTCGACCATCATTGAATTTAGCGCTATTGTCAATGATGTACTTGCTGACAGTTGGGAATCTCACGTTCTTTCTTTTTTCATCAGGTACAATCATTTTATCAGTTGGGTCAGTCGGTAAATTTTTCAAACCAAGATCCCGGTTTTTTCTAGCTTTTTCAATGGTATTATACGTACCAATCGCAGTCAGTTTCTTGTCAATTGGCACTTTCACTTGATAACGAGGAATACCATACTTGTTTGTTGAGGTTCGGTCAGTAATAAATCTTTCAATGGTGTATGGCCTATTTTTTTTCAAACCGTTCACCTACTTTGCGGCTTTAAAAAGTACCTTGCTTAGTTTTTCTAAATAGTCCGCATCTTCCTTGGATAGCGGCACATATTCAGTATCAATTAATGGTCGCTCATCATTCCCGTCATGATAAGTTGGATAAAAGCCATCTTCCTCTTCATGATCGTAGTCAGCCATAGCATAGCGTAAGTCAGTAAGCACATCATCCTTAGTAAGGGTATTATCTACTAAGTTATTGACTGCAAACCGGATTGTATCTTCACTTGGTAAATCAATTTCAGCAACAATAGCCTCATTATCGTCGCCCATATCTTCAACAGTTACCAATGCAGTAGCATTAGTTTCATCTAAAATATTAATTAACAGCAATTTCGTTTCATCTGTAGTCATGTCGTTTTTCATCTCCAATTCAATTAGTTCATCTAATACCTGTCCGGGAGTCTTATGTAATGTTTCAGCAACCGCAAACACCACTCGTGGGTTAATGTCATCAGCATTACGGTTAGTACCATCTGAAAATGGAATTGCTGAACGTTGAATAGTAGTTAAATTGGTTTGACCCGCCCTTGCAACATTACTACGATTAACACCGTTATTCTTTAAGTAAACATCTAATAATTTTTCCATAATCAACGCCTCCTTAGGCAAGTTCGTCCGCAATTGCTTCTTTAGTTTCGTCCAAGTTGTCAAAGTAACTAACAGCATCATCAATGCTAACTGGCCATAAAACCCAAGCATCTTGTTCAGCATCAAATTTCAAGGTTCCAAATGTTTCACCGTTTAATTCTACTTCTACTTCGTTTTCGTTGATTTTATTAAATTTAGTCATGGTTGTTATCCCCTTTTGCTTTTCGTTTGTTCCTCATCTATGTATATAGAATAACACGTTACGTGTTATTTGTAAACACGTTACGTGTTATTTTTTAAAATTAATTCAAATAAAAAAACCCCCACACCAACCGGTTAAGGTCAGTACGGGGATTAGATTACATAATTTTAACGTAGTCCTTGTTAGCAGTTAAGTAGTACCCTGATTCTGTTTTAAGTAACCAGATACCGCCCCAACTAATCACATCGGTGATAGTAAAAACCGTACCTTTTCCATATTTTCGGATCCGTGATGTTCGGTCTTTGTCCTTATACAAATAAGTAGCCTTAATAACCTTTACAGCTTTAGGATTATCCACGTAGTACCAGTTCTTTACGTTATCTCGATTGGCAGTAATATAAAAGCCAGAATCCGTAAGTAATCGCGGCGTTCCGGCTTTAGTTTTGACAACATCTTTAATTCCGAATTGTGTACCGGCCGGATAGTAGCGGACACGGTGTTTAAATTCGACATCTTTATATAAGCCAACCTTAGTCAAGGTTTGGACCAGCTTGGGGTTCCAATCATAGTATGACGCCTTAGCAGGCTTGCTAGCACTCTTTTCGGTCCCTTTGTAATTAAACATCGAACCGTAATCGTGGCTGCCATCAACGCTTAGGCCGTGCCAGTTGTCCGTGTATTGCCATGCTTTAGCAGCTGAAATATTTAGCTTGGCAATTCCGTAGCTAGCGATCCACCAGCGATCAGTGACACTTGATGAAATACGAGAGCCGAACCAGCTACCCATGGTGTAGACCCATGTGTTTGTGTAGCCTTGCGATTCAACGTACTTAACGAAGCTTTTAACGTCTTTAGTGGCATTACTCATGAGTGAACCATCTTCAACGTCAACGATCACTGGATCTGTTTTCTTGACGCCGTATGCTTTCAAGTACTTCACAAACCACTTAGCTTCGGCAATAGGGTCATCAGACCCATACCGCGCCGAGTTACAAGTTAGGTAGTGATAGGCACCAACTGGTAAACCAGCGGCCTTGGCGTTAATTAGTTGTTCCTTGGCACTCACATTGACGTAGGCAGTACCGTCAGCGCTACCTTGAGTCAGCTTCACTAAGACGCCCTTACTGTCAAGGCTCTTCAACTTTTGAAAATACGCTTTGGTCTTAGGCTGAAAGACCGCCACGTCATTAAATTCAGTCATAGAGACACCCCCTAGTCTTCTGTGTCCTTAGTGGCTGGAATAGCAATTTCTTTGCCATCTGAAACAGTTGCAATCTTAGTCGTATCAACCATGCCACCCTTAGCGACATGAGCCACACTATTAGAAACAGCGGTCAGCTTCACTGGTTGGGTAGCCTTGAAGGCCTGATAGGCTGCTTCCACAGCATTAGCCACGTTTTCAACGTTGATATCAATTTTATGGTCAGCTAATTGTTGGTTCACAATGCGAACGGCTTCTTTCTTCTTGTCAGCACCCATGGCGTCTAGGTTAACTGAGACTGCAGCCACTGCCGTCCCCGCCCATTGCTCGAGCTGTTCGTAGTGTTGCTTAGTCTTGGCGCTCTTAGTGGTCGCCTCTTTGTTATCAAGGATTTTATGGACTAATGGCCATGCCTTAACTGCAATTGTACCGCCAATTACTGCGATCACCGTTGCCCCGCCATTTACTAACCAACTAAATACATCATTTACTAATTTCATCATTTTGTTTGTCCCCCTGTTAATTTATCAATTTTT
>NZ_BJDY01000008.1 GCF_005405385.1 Lactiplantibacillus mudanjiangensis | reverse complement strand
GTATCATCAGCGGCCGTATAGTTTAGCTTGTCCTGCTTAGTGTTAACTTCATCGATTGAAGCAACCTTATCGGCTGGTTTCCGCATATCGCTTGTATGCACGACGTCGGCATCATTCGCTGGTACATAATTGATCTTATCCTGCTTACTATTGATTGCCGCCGTAAAATCAGTTTCAGTCACTAGCACTGACACAGCATCTTTTAAATCTTGATCAGTCAAATAAATATCGGCCGAATTAGTAAAGTTCACTTGATCCGTCCGACTGATAGTTGTTTTATAAGTGTAAGTGACAGCCTGTGGTGTTAGGCCATCAAATGGTGCTAGGTAGTTCGGATGATCAGATACTGTCAATCCGTAAAGAATTTCATTACCATCATCATCTTTGGCATAAACACCGTATGTCTTGATATAAACGCCCGAGCTTAAAGCCGAGTTATCACCATTACCGCGAATCTTCGTTTCACCACTAGTACTATCTAGCATTGCTTGTGGATCATTAATGACCACTTCTTGTGGGGTAATCAAAGTTAATCCCAACAGTTGTGTATCACTGAAACTGCCGTTATCCATGCTAGAGAATACCATTTTGGAATAAGTAATCTTTGTTTGGCCACTTTCAACACGGTCGAGCAATGTTTTACCAGCCGTTGTCAAAATACCTACATTCATCGTTGCCATTAGGCCATCTCCTTTACTGTTACTTGAGCTGATGTCTTAGCTAATACGCCAACATATAGCTGACTAGGGCTTTCGATACTGTACTTCAAATCTTTCAAATTATATTCAGGCGGCAGCATTGACTGAATCGCATTAGTTAAAATGGTCCGCTTAACCTCGGCTTTATCCCCACTGTCCCATGAGAATGGGACATTAATGACTTCAATTTCTTCTGGATTATCAGTTCCGACAATATCGAATGTATTAATTGTCACGTCCAACAACACCGCGATTAGCTGCTTAATATCATTGGTTGTAATCCCAATTCGATTCTTCATCATTTGAAATCGAATCTGAAACCGTAAAAAGTTATCATCGTCATCCAATCTGTTAATTCCGTAATCAGCTGCTAAATCAGTCAGTGATTGTCCTGAGCAAGTTGATAATAAACGTTGTTTAGAGATATTCAGCAGGTTATTTTTATGCTGAGTAAACATGTCCGCAATGATATTAAGAATCCGTTGATTATTTGAATCATCTTCCTGATTCATATATGCCGGGAAACTACTTAAAACTCGGTCGCGTAGCGTATCATCGCTAATATCGCTTTCAGTTTGATACATCTAATCACCTCAATCCGCAACGTTAATTGTGATGTTACCTGACGACACCACCGCTAATTGAAAGGCACTAATCGTAATGTCTTGCGTGCTAAGTGCATCAGCAGCCGTACCAATCTTTACCGTTGCATCGTTAACACCAGCTGGCGCATAAATCGGGCCAAACAACTTAGAATACAGAACCTTGCCACCCATTTTTAAGGTATCAAAGTAATTCATAATGGCTTGCTTAATTTGTACTGGTCCGTTATCCGTATCGAATTGAGTTTCATCAACGGTTAAGCTAACTTCCACATAAACGGGTACTGTTTCGGCACGATCAAACATGACAATATATTCGCTACCGCCGATGTCATTTGCCGCTCCCATCACGCTTCCAATCGTATTAGTGACAGGCGGCAAGTGATCGAAGTACGTCTGTGCAATCGTCGCATCATTACCACCGATGACGTACAAATGCAATGACTTAGCTGGATTACCATAGCTATCCGTTGTCATCGTCTGATTATTGACCAGCCGCACGTCTTGGACACCAATGACATTTTTAATCGCCGTCTCAATCCCGCTAACCGTACTGTTTGGCTTGCTTTCACGATTAGCCAGCACTCGTAACCGTAATGCGTCATCAGTTTCAGGATCACCGCCACCAGTGGCCGCTTGTAAATTGGTGACTTGCTTAAAACCATCAATGGATTCTTCAGCATTCACAATCATATTCAACATGACATTGCTTTCAGTACCACTCTCCAGCGCATTAGCTTGCACTGTAGCTCGTCCTAGTGGATTACCGTCTTCATCTACCAATGGTTGGGTAATGCCACCAGAATCCACATAGGTTGCCTGCTTGCTAAGTGTAATATCTTTAGCAGTCGCAAAGATTTGACCATCAGGCGTTGAAAACTGTGTGCCTTCTGGAATAATTGTTGGCGAATCCTGATCAACATAGCCATCAATTTGTAAATCGACAACCGCATACGTGGCTGGCTTACGATACACATCTTCCTCAGCCGCTAAATCATCAAGATTAGCGCCATTACTTTTCAAGACAAACATCGCATTGTAAATACCCTGAGCTAACTCTTCAACTTGTTCACTGACATCAGATAATGTCCCAGCTAATAGTCCAGTTGTCTCGGCATCATCCATATCAACACCATCACCAAAGTACTTTACAAACAAGGCATTAATATCTTCCCGTAAATCATCTAGCTCGGGTCGATCATACCCTTTAGCTGTTAGTGGCATTATCATCATCTCCTTCATCGTCTGACCCATTATCTAAAGCCATGGCCGCATTAAAAGTCTCACCATCCATTGTTACAGTGGCGCTTAGTGTTGAGAGTCGCTGCTCACGATCAACGCTAAAATCAGTAACTTCAATACCTTCGTAGCTTTCACCTAACTGAGCCTGTAAATAATCATCTAAAATAGATTGAACAATACTTTCGTTGTCACCATTAATCATGACATCGTTTTGATCCAACCCAATTTCATCATTCCAAGTTAATTCGCCTAGATTGATTCCCAATAGCAAGTTCAAATGTTGCACAATCTCATCATTATCATTGACTGTATTAAAAACACCGGTGTTGGCATCAAAGTCAATATCACCGGTGCTATCTAAAGCTAACGCCATCATGGTTTAATCACCGCCTCAACAACTGGATCTTGCAAACTATGCATTCGTTTACTTTCCAATTGGTAATTACTGCTGCCAGTCCAGTTATCCATCTCACGATCACAATATCCAATCCAGACAACTGAACCAACCTTCATCTTCTTATAGTCTGGCGCTTTCAATGCAACCATCGCTTCATCCGTCTGCCAGATACTTGCTGGCACTACACATTCCGTTAATGCCGCTCGCTTATCTTTATCAGACTGTAGCGGTAACGGTTGCACATCACAAACATGGCGGCTTTTATCATAACTAATTACCCGACCAACAATATGGCAATTGATGGCGGCCTGAATCATCGGAATTAGTTCCTCAGTTAAAAAATCGGATAACTTGTTTTTGGGATCCGAAACCTTCTTAGGCATACACCACCACCTCCATCTCATAAGTGCTCTTATCATGTTTATGATTGACACTTTTGACTCGTTTCAAACCAGAAATATTCGTGGCCTTAACATATACTGCTGAACCAGCGCTTAACCGGGGATCATCAAAACAAGCTAGCGTATATGTCTTACTACCACCGTCACTCTCATCAGCCGTTGGTTCCGCCGTTAAGCCGCTCTTCATATCTAAATAAAGATGCTCATTAAACGGATTAGGCTTAGCATTATCATCAATTACCAACTTACCTTGACGATAATAGACCTTACTCCCACAATCCTTAGCAATGGCTTTAATGGCCGCTAAAGGCTTACTGGAGAGTGTATAACCTTTCTTGTAAACCTTGTTTTTCTTCAATCGACAAACCTCAATTTCAATCTTGGCATCACGTTTAATTCGATCAATAATCTGTTTGGCTTTGACACCTTTTTTAAAAGCAATATTAACCTTCTTGACCTGTCGCTTGGTATAAGTAACTTTAGTTTTACCCGCCGTCACCGTCTTTTTAACCATTTTGGAACCATTAAATTTGCTATACAATCGTTTATCTTTGGAGTAATCAATACCCTCGGTAAAGGTGATCTGAAAGCTTTTGTCAGCACTATCAAGTGTTTCTGGGGTGATATTTGTAATATTGCCTTCACTCAGTACACCATAAAGATCACTCGGACCAGACTTAATCACAATATGATCACCTTTATGAATCTTAGATTGATGACTCTTAGCAATGTTATAAAAGGTCACCGTATTACTAGCTGGGCTACCGCCATCGGTCGAATTGACTTCATAATCGATATCAGTATTGTCAGCCGTTGATAAAGTCAGCTTATTGCCGCTATGGGTGATAGTCACTACTGTTTTATATCCCCAGTAATAGCCCTTACTACTAATCTTCTCTTTCAATTGGCTTCACCTCTAAACCACAATGTCATCAATGCAAAGTTGCACCGTATCGCCTAGGTTGCCCGGATCAATCTGAGTTTCATTACCGGACTCATCCATCGGAATAATCGTATCAGTCGGCAGTGCATCATCATTAATGCCACGCCATAACGCCTGATTCAGAATTAAGACTTCGCCTTTACGAATGTCATTACCTTCGGCATCAGCAACATCGACAGTAAAATGCTGGTCAGTTTCGTTCCATTGAAAGGTAAACAAAAAGACCCCATCACTAAGGTCTACGGATTGCGTATAAGGAAAGTCATCAGCATCGACTTCAATCGTGTCATGAACACTCATCAGACATACCTCACTTTCACACCCACCGGAATTACTCGTGCGGGCCACTTATTCATCTTTTCAAGACTAGACACTGACACATTGTACTTCTGTGCAATCCCCCAGTAAGTCATGCCAGCTTTAACTGTGACGTACTTTTTAGTCGATTTACTAGACCCTTTTTTCTTACTAGCACTAGCCTTAGATTTCTTCTTAGACTTCTTAGCATACTTAATATGGGCTTTCTCGGCGTACTGTAAGGTTAGTTGGATGGCTAAGGTGTCTTTGTAAGGCTCATCCATAGTCTTGCTGACACTGGCTAAATAGGCATGATTCCACTTAGAGAATCCTCGCACGACCACTTCAACATTCTTTCTAGCCCAACCTTGCAGAATGACAAACTGTGCATCAAGTTTACTAAAGGAACTACCATGTAAATAGTACGTTCCGCTTAACTGCTTACTATTCCGCGATCCGTAGTTAATCCGTGGGTCAGACTTATCAACTGGATGTGTTGGCAAATCTTGTTCATCTGTTTCATTAGGTGACGCTTCACCAAACAGGAAGACACGACTAGTTTTCAAATCAGCACGATAAATTGCCGTAGAGAAACCGCGTTTAAGTCCCTTCGATTTCTTAGCCACCTTGATTTTCGTTTGAATCTTGGTACTATTCTTTCGTTGTAATGCTTTCTTAGCAGCCGCCACTTTATTATTGTAAGCAGTCTTATAAGTTGTATATTTCTTAGTATCTTTAACTTTTTTATCCTTTAAATCACTAATAGCTTGCTTGGTATTACTAATTATTGCATCGGCTCGAGTCTTTGTACTCATCGCTTTGGCATAACCAGCACTATTAGCAATCTTACGCATAGTAGCCGCTACTGCGGCCCGTTGCGTGGTAAGACTTTTGATTTGTTTAGCATATTTATCACGTTCCTTTTTAGTTTTAGTTGTCTTCATCTTTGCTTGAGCAGTTTCGATTTGCTTAGTTAACGCTTGGTAAGCCGCACTCTGATCACGGTATCCGTTAGCCGTGTTTAACTGATCCGAAACTTTTTCAAGTTGTTTTTTAGCCGTATCGATAACACCTTTAGCTTTAGTAATCTTTTGAGCATCTGTTTTAACAACAGCTTTTGCTGAAGCAGCATGCTTTTTAAGATACGCAGTACTCTTACCTTTAGTTACAATCGCTTTCTTCTTAGTTGCCATTAAACAATCAACCCTCCATCATCATTTAAGCCCAAAGTTTCACGAATCTTTTCAACTAAGGCATCGTTTGAATCATTCATTACTGATTGCAGTTTTGAAACCGTATTTGCATCAGCATTACCAGTAACTGTCATTTGAATCGTAGCGCCATGAATATCAATCTTTTGGCTACCACGAGATAGGATCTTCTTAGAAGTCTCATGATCAAAGACATGACCGCCGGATTTAGGCTTGAATAGCTCCCAGCCTTTTTCACCAACTACTGACAGTTGATCAGCCGGCACATCGCCACCCTTGGCGTACCAATGATTGGCTTGCCAATGAGCATATGCTTGATTGATGCTGTGATAGTTGCCATGCGTTACATAGTCTTTCATCCACTTTAACTGCGTAATCGGATTAGTTTTCCAATCAGAACCAGCACTTGCCATCTTTGATCCTGGTAACGATTGTGGTAACCCATAAGCGCCAGAACCGCTATTAGTAGCATGCGGATTCCAACCGGATTCATGACTAATGATGTAGTTATACATGTCATACTCAGACTTTGGAATACCAGCTTGCTTCAACCAGTGCATATGATCACCGCTTGGCTTAGCATTAGGCCCACCGCCTAAATTGTCAACACCAAACATGCTGGCTAGTTTATCCATAAAACTAAAGAAACCACTACCTACCTGTTTCTTCATATTTTTGTTGATTGAACCAGCCGTGGTAGATTTTTTAGAACTACCTTTGGTATCATCATCATGCAATTGACTAATCCGCCGTAGTCCAGCGAAGCCACTCATAAAGCCTTTGATAGGGCCATATTTAATCCCATCAGTTGGATTTTCGGCGTTATACATCCGACCACTACCACTGGTATTGGAAACAATCCCAACGTGTTCAGATCCGCCAGAACCCCAGAATGCTAAGTCCCCAGGACGAGCCTTAGACCAAGAAACTGGACTAGTAAATTGATATTCAGGTCCGGTAGTAGAACCGCCACCAACATGAACACCTAAATGTTTCAATGCCGTGTAAACCAAACCAGAACAGTCATAGTATTCGGGTCCTAACCGTCCAGCACTCTCGCTATAACCTCTAGCAGCATGACCAAGCTTAATAGCTTCATCTAAGAAAGCACCACGAGAGCCTGAGCCTTGGCTGCCACTACCATCTAAATTAACCATTCCCCATAATGATGACCACCACTGCTTGGCTTGTTTCTTCATACCACCATACATGCCAGAAGCAAATGAACTTAAAATCTCACCGCTGCCCTTTGGCTTGGTCAGCATGTTATTCAAATACTTCGTTGGATTACTAATAATCTTTTTGACAGTGTTAAAAGTGCCAATGGTTGCTTTGGCTACACCTTTAGCGGTTGATGCAATGCTTGCACCTAAACTCTTAGCACCATCCCACGCACCAGTTGCAATATTCTTTGTTCCTTTCCAAATACCGCTCAGGAATCCAGTACCATTAGCGAATCGATCCACACCCATCATCTGACGAGTTTCGGAGGCATTTAGAACCTCAGCGCCTGGTTCCAGCATTCGCATGACATTAGTACCCTTAACCAATTCTGATAGGCCATTCGGATGAATCAGCATTTCACGATTACCAGTTTGTGGTGAATCATGACCATCATTAAGCATCGCCATTGTAGGACGAGTAATTGCGCGGCGTTGGTTACCAAACACACCAGTACCAGTTGCCAAATGGACATGGTTAATCGTGCCAATAGCTTTATCGGAACCACCAAACTTGCCAATAACCCAATCAATGCCTTTGATACCGCCGTTCAACGTATCAATAATGTCATTAATTCCGTTTTGAACATGTTTAACAATCCCCTTCCAGAGATTGCTAAACCAGCTATCAATGCCATTCCAGAAGTCTTTCCAGCCTTTACCGATATCTTTCCAAGCATTAGTAAACGCCTTGCTAATCTTCGAAACCCAACCACCGGTTAGATCGTTTAGGAAATCATAAGCACCCTTAAAGTAGTCCTTAATGAGTTTCCACATATCTTTGATTAGTTTAGGAATGATCTTCTTTAAATCACTAAATTTGCCGGTGAAGATGTCATAGAACACACGGACAATATCTTTGATTGCCGACCATGCCGACTTGAATACTCTGATACTATCCGTCCAAAGATTACCCCAGCGTTTATTTACACCGGACGCCATCTTACCGATCCACTTAGTTACAGCATGATAGGCTTGACCAAACCATTTACCAATGCCAATGGCAAACTTCTTGGCCCACTTTAGCAATCCATTGACAAAGTCTCGGAACTTCTTATTATGCTTATACAACTCAACAAAGATTGCAATTACCGCCACAACGGCCGTGACAATAGCAATCAAAGGATTGGCCTTCATGAAGGCGAACGCTGTTTTAAAGCCTTTACCAACATTCAAAGCGGCACTTTTCAAACCGTTTAAGCCTGCTTTAGCTTCCTGTATAGGATGTCTAATCGTTCTGGCAAACAAGGTCATCTCTTTCTCGCCCTCAGCGCCGTCAATTTTTGGTTTAAGAATGAGTCCGGTCTTTTCGCCAAATCCCAAGAAATTTTTACCAGCACTATAGCCCTTCATCAATTTCGATGTGGCCCAGATACCGGCCATTGCTTTACCAATAGTTTGAATAGCACCTTTATGCTTCGAAATTGAATCAAGCCAACCAGCAGTTGACTTCAAACTTCCTGATGTATCCTTTGCATGTCCTGACAGCAACTCGGCCGTACCAGCAAATGTCTTCCAGACACCCAGCGCTAAGTTCTTAGTAATTGAAAACAAAGCCTTAGCCATTTCAGCTAATGACTTACGGTTTTTAACTAAAAACTTAATGCCTTCACTGATGTAACTACCCATCTTAGTCCCTAGTGCTTTAGCAATGTCTTGCAACTGTTTCTTAACATCACCTAAACCACCTTTTTTCTTATCAACGGTATCTAAGGCTTTAGAGATGCCGCCAACCAATGGTGCTGCGAAAACGGCCTTTAGGTTCTGGAAAGTCCCACTAATACTGGACATTTGGCCACGAGTTGTTTTGCCAAACTCTGACCACTCTTTACCGCTATTCTTAGCAGCTTTAGAGAGATACCCTTGTAGTTTAGCACCCGTAATCTTGCCGTTCTGTAATGCACCGGTAAAGGCTTTAGTGGTCATACCACTAGCCTTAATAACTGCCTTTTGTAAAGCTGGCATTTGACCGAATGAGCGTTGGAAAAAGCCGGCTGAAACTTTCTTAGATCCCGTCAGTTTGGCCACACCCATACTAATCTGTTGAATTTGCTCACCAGATTTACCGGCGGCCATACCATAGGCAGCCATTTCGTTAGTCAACTCTTTAGCTTTAGGAATACTATCAGTTGCCGCATAAAATTTCTTTTGCATCGCGTCCAATGCTGAACCTGCAAAATTAGACTGGCCTCGAATCTCAGCAATTTGATCAGTCATCCCGTGAGCTTGTTTATCATTTAGACCGATATTTTTCCATTGGTCACGGATTTGCTCGCCACCCTCAGCTAACGCATAGCCCTGTTGAGTAATGGTTTTAATCTCACTGGTAAGCCAGCTAAGCCCACTTGAAACCGTAGTACCGATGAAACTGCCCTTAATGATGTCATGCAGCTTACTAAGCGAAGACTGTGATTTCTTAGTTTCATCAGTTTCCTTTTTAATTGAGTTCGCGGAATCATCAGCCGATTTTTTAGCATTAACAATTTTATCGCGGACCTCAGTAAACTTTTGAGTCGGTAAATGGGTCATCGCATCGCTATACTTCTTTAGGCTGTCTTGTGATTCATGCATCGCTCTATAGGCTTCTTTAACCGAACGCGTGCTCTTATCAACCGGACTACTAAAATCAGCATCTTTCTGTAGACCATTGGCGGCTCTCTTAGTTTCACTAATATCACTACTCATGCTTTTAAAGCCTTGACCAGCTTTATCAGCATCCATTTTAAGGTCACGTGTTATCTTATGAACCTCACTAACGGAACTTGTTGCTTTATTGATGCTTTGACCAGCATTATTAAAACCATCAAACAGGCCTTTAGTACTGCCAGCGATGCCTTTAAGATCTCGAAATTTACCCAACATTTTATCGATGTCTTCATTCAGTCGCCGGAATTCTTCCATGCCACCAATATTTAACTGGATACCAATCCCAGCATGTCTGACTTCTTTTGTTTCAGTCACTTCTCGTCACCTCCTTCACCAAGTAATACAGCAATCGCTTCAATCACGCCGTTCTTGACCGATTCCTTAATCAACCTAGCCAGTTCCCCCTTATATTTCTGAGTTAATGACTGTGCTTGAATAAATTCATCTTGGCTCATTTTATTAACCGACTGTTGTGAATATAGTCCCCATATTGCAGGCTCTATAAATCCATAATTTCGTTCAGTTGATTGCTTAATTAACTTGGCGTTTAGTTTTCCTTTAGTGAAGTATTTGGAATTACTAGAATCGTACCGTGTTTGACAGAAATCGAAGGCCAGTGGTTAATGTTTCTAATACGCCATTATAATCCAATACATCACGTAGATATTCAGTAGCTTCACTAAAAGCCTTCATACCTAAGCCATAGCCTTCATGACCCATTTCCCAGTATTCCATTCGAACTGGTTGGCCATTGTGTCGAAATACTTCCCGGTTTAAGACAACCAATGTATCGTGCATATTAGAAGCCCCAGATGGACGTTCTAGCATCATTGTCATTTGTAATGCTGTCCGATAGCCGGGCCAAACCATTTCAATTTTGACATCTTTACCAACCTTGTTTTTGGCTGCCACTTGTTTCTTATGCAATGATTCTGGTAAGCCTTTTTCCAGATCTTCATAGGTCCACCGTGGTTCAATCAAGACTTGACTCATCATATCTTGGAACATTTTTCCAAAATCGCCTTCATCATCACCGGTGTTCATTAAATCCATAATCCGCATAGCAATCCCGATACCAGGATCTTCATAGGTTGCTTTTCGGTTACCATCTTTACCATCAGAAGTTTTAAACTTGATGGTTTCATCGTGCCGAGCTTCTTTCATGATCTTTAATAAATTGTCGTCTTGTTTAGTTTCAGTCATCTAGGTTTCCTCCTAATAAAAAGGCCCGACCATTACAGCCGGGCTTAAATGTGTTCTAATCTAAATTGATGTCTGGGGCGTTACGCGTAGTCGTATATTCTGAGGCCAGAACTGTCCAGGCCAAGGTATAAGCACCACTATTTTGTTGATCGTCAGGTTCTTGTTGAATAACACAACCTTCACCTTTAGTAACTTGGCCAGTTTGATCATTAGCACAAGTAATTGAGAAAGTTGGATCAACATCTGCATCCGCATTAATTGATTGTTGATACAGATAATGTAATAGGTTATTGGTATGTGAACCAGGTACCAACGTTAACGTAAAGGTCCCACCTTTATCGTTTGATTGGAAAATCATGTTGTTGCCTTCAAAAGTCTTTTGTTGCGTATGGGTTGCCGTGTTTTGTTTCGAAGACACTTTTTCACCATCTTGAAACCCGGTCAATTCAATTGATTGGCCGTGATAACCAATATAGGTGTGCATCCAACGTGCTTCAATTAAGTCGTAGCTAACCCCATTTGATGTTTGTGGCATTTAATTCATCCTCCCTCTATAAAGTAATGTCTAGCTTCATGTTGACGGTATCAATGTCATCGGCAATTTGTGCTTTAATCTCAAAGCCGTTGTATGACCGATTGACAACATCTGAGTTAGGCGTGTTAGAACGTGACACACTGGTGATATCAACGCTATTACCATCAGATAATGGGAACAATACGCCTAAAGCTGATAAGTCATCACCAGTTGTTTGTAGCGTTTGTGTCATTTCTTTGATATGCGTATCGTCATAGGTCACAAACTTATGCCGGTTAAGATACTTTTGTAAGGCATTTTGGAAACGATCAACGACTAATTGTGTATGCACAAATTGATCAATGTAATTAGTTGTTAGTGCCTTACCGTTGAGCAACATATAATCACCGGCTTTGTTAACTACCGTAGTCCCACCAGCTGCGGCAATCGCATCATAATCAGCCATAGCTAAGTCGGCATCTGGTGCAAAGGTCGTTTGATTGCCAATATGTTGCCAATCAACTGGTAAGTTGGCGGCTGCATAGGCTGCTGCTTGTGCGGCTCGATAATTGCCAGCCGTGGTAACGACTAAAGCGGCTGTATTGCAAAGTGAATCCTTGGTCTTTTGGTAACCCAGAACGTGCGTTTGCAGTTTTTGTAAATCAGCCACGGTACTTGGTTGAGTAACTAACATAATCCGTTGATTGTCGTAAACGAAATCAGAAACGGCTTCAATTTGGTCTTCTGAGGCGTTATCTAAGACCAAGTAGATGAAACCATCGTATAAATGTTCAGCTAAGCCGGTCACAATCCCTGGTGTTGCACTCGCTGTAACCGTACCACCATCAGTAGTGCCACTAGCTTGAACACCCGATGGATCAGCAACATCTGTATTTGGATAAGCGATAACTTCAACTGGTCCTTTGAAATTATCTGCTTCAAACATTGCTTCTGCCTGATCATATACTCCAGTATCTTCACCATAATCATTGGTTAAATCATAGAGTGAGTTATAGACGGTTGCCTTCGTGGTAGCGTCTGTGTTCTTAGTCGCAATAGCAACTAATGGTGTCACTGCACCGCTAGTCAATTGATGAATTGAAACGATGATATGAACATCGGTCATTTGCTTAACTTTCACCATGCTTTAAATCCCCCTTGTTTACTTGAATATTAGGTTTAACGGTCTGAATTTGACCGGGCTGAGTATTATCCTGAAAGCCGTCCAGTATTTCGATCTGCAGGTCAGTTCCTGATGTAAAAATGTAATCGCTTGTTAGAAAATCCACTGTGGGTGGTAATGGAGATGCCCGTTTAACACCAATCCCTTGCTGCATAAGCTCAGTCGCTGGTTGTGCCTCTCTGAACACTTTTGACAACCACTGGGCAATTGCTTTGGCTTCATTTTCAAGATTAGAGACGGCCTTCATTTGAACACCAACTAGCAATGGTTCGTTGTTCATATTCTCAAAAGTCTGAGCAGTACCATCATCATAAATATCATATTCAACATATGGGAAAGCCGGATTAGTTGCGACAACATTTTCAGCAGTCACAACTAAATCCGGCTCATATTTATGAATCTGTTCAATTAAGGCTTCGGCCAAACGATCATAGAGGTTATCTTCCCAACTACTCATCTTGTCCCACCCCCTGAACTTGGTAATAAGTTAAATTAGCCGCGACATCTAGGCCATGACTAATCACTTTATACGTTTGTCCTGGTTTAGTAATTACCAACGTACCTAATGGATAACCAGCCGTCCGTGATTCCCAGTACAACGTACCAACTGAGATTTGACCACCACCCGCATTATGGTAAGTCAAATTTGGATCAGCATTACTTACCAATGGTTCATTAACCAGTTTATCTGGTTGGAACCCTTCAATTGGCAAACCACGCTTATCACGAGTTTGATTACCAGTTGGCACACGTACTGTTAATGGTTGGGCTAGCTGATCATACATAAAGCCAAACTGACCAAAATTAGGAAAGGCCACTATTTAGCAGTGTCTGCGGTATCCGTAGTAGTGCCGTCACCTTGGCTAACATCTGCACCATCATCGGTTGGCGTTGCTGTTACATTGGTTGGATCAACTTCACCAGAAACGGTAAAGCCGGGAACGGCAACAAAATGGCCAATGAATACTTGTGAGCTAGCATTATAGAAAGCTACTTTGTATTCGCCATCCTTGATCACATCACCGGGTTCACGCCCCGTGATCTTAACAACCTTGTTATCCCCATAAAATTTAATATCATTTACTGTTGGTGTTGCTACTGTTCCGTCTACGATTACTAATTGAAGAGCCATGTCTATCAATTCCTTTCTTTAATCCACATAATTGAATCTCTTAACTTACCACTTTGAATTAATGGATCATCAAATCCTTTATTGGCAACTGTTAACGCCGCGTTCTTAGGATTATCAAATACCTTAATTGCTTTCTTTAAATCATCTACTATTCGGTCGCCCAGCTTAGTGTAGAAACCATCGACCGATAAATCACCCATCATTAAGTTGAAACCTAAGTCACCAGCATAATCAGTCCAAGCATCTAAGTGATGATCAAACGTATTCCGAATAAACGGCCTTGGCGGAATCACAACACTTTTACGCAAGACAAACATCGTTTTAATGCCTACTGACTTACCCGGATCTTTCATCGCTAAGTACGCCTTTTCAGGTGTCTGATAAACGAAAAACAGATTAGGAAAATCTTTTGGATGCTTACCATGCGCTTCTGGTGTTGGTAAAGCCAACCATTGCCGATTAACTGGGCGAATTGTTTTACCATACTCTTGCACTAACGCAATCATATTTAAGTGTTGATCCGTCCATGGAACACCAATGGTTAATCGGTCCTTTTCAAGTTGCTTGAACTGATCATAAATTTCTGGCATCCGATTAAAGTCATCACTCATTCAGTCCACACGGCTCCCATATTGCCACCATTGCCAAAATTGGCAACGTCCGCATTGTATTGGAGTAAATAGGGATCATTACTCATGAGTAAGTTGAAATTAGTCTGGCTATTGCCCAGTGTCGATGCTGACTGTATACCGCCATAGCTCATCGCCCAATCAACATAGAGTAAGTGCCTAGTGTATTGAATCGTATCAGCTGATATCATGCTATCTGGTAACCCATCATTCGACACTTGTTGTTCAGCCGAGATTAAATGGTTATTGATCTCATCATCAGTAAAATTTTGAAAGATACCAATACTACCTTTAACATCACTTGCACTAACTGCCATTAGCTGTCACCTACTTGCTTGGGGTTGGAGTCGTTGTTGAACCTGTGGTGGTAGTCGATGCTGCTACTTCTGAGTTAACACCTTTAATAACGTAATCAGGGTCAATCGTGAAGCCATACTTGATCACATGAATGTTGCGAACATCATTCACTGGCTTATATAAGGCCTTAGATCCACCAATTAAATCATCTTTCCATTTAGTTGGATCAGACTCTACGGTCATATCAGCAGCCGTACCAGCCATATGAGTGGTAACTACACGTTTATGGGTAATAGCTGAGATCCCACCTTGTTTCAAGTTATCACGGTCAGTTGTGACACCATTTTGTGGCGTTGCAACTGAATAGTTAACCGCACCACTACCAAAGATATAAGCGGCCGTAGTCCCTTTAGCATCCAATGGAATTTGATCATCTTGAACGATCGTCAAACCGTTGTAGTTAGCAATTGGGGTTGCACCAACACTTGGTTGCGTATATTCAATCAAGTTGTTTTGAACCATATAATTGTAGGTCCCTGAGTTAACCGCAATTTGGGTTGGCTTGCCACTATTGACATCGCCCATGCGTGCCATCGATTTAACAAAATCGGTTGCGGCGAATACCTTTTCTTTACCAACATTAAATGATTTTGCCGTAGCAATATCAGCATTTAAGAAGGCTGCGTTTAAAACTTGGATCAAGCGTTGCGTATCAACAACACCCCAGTAATCCGTGAATTGAGCGGTAATTTGATCTAAGGTTTTAGCACCTGTTACCAAATCATCGTAATCGGAATTGCCAAACGATTGTGCTTCATAGATTTTGACATCATTTTCAGTACCTGATGTCATACCATTAGTCGTAATATCGTTCTTGTTATTCCATACTTGCGTCGCTAATGACGTATCAATTGCGTTCATATGTGGAATAGTGACGTACAAACCTGGTTGTAATAATTGATTACCTAAAATTGGATCTTGGGCAATAATGCCAGATTTAAAAAAGTTGTTAGTTTTAGTAATTCGGTCGTAGACCCAATCAAGCCAAACTTCTGGAATGAAATTAGCTGATAGGTCAGTTACATTACCTGTAATAGTAGCCATTCGTTACTACCTCCTATTGTTTTGTAAGCTGTGCATATAACGTTGGGTCTTTAGTAGCTAAAGCCATCCGTTCACCAATACTTAATTTAGAAAAATCAGTCGCACTCATGTCTTGTGATACGGTTGACGTTCCAGTTTGAGGATTAGTCTTACCCTTAACTCGTTCATCGACTGCTTTAGTCAATGCTGATTCAAATAGTTCACCAAACTTCAGCAAGTTAGCATTTCGAATATCCTCATCAGTAGCACTGATAAATTCAGCAAAACCAACCGGAATATTTTTATCTGCTAATACTTCTTTAGTGGCCGCTAAAGCATCACGTTTATCGGCAGCATCTAATCGAGCCTGTAATCGGTCTGCTTGCTCTTTAATCGCATCACGTTGGTCTTGTAAGGCCGCTTCGGCTTTCTCTTGCGCACTCATACCAGCTCTTTTCTCACCTTCAGCCAACCAATCATTCTTTTGTTGCCGTAAATCATCGCTCAATGCTGTCTTCACTTCATTAGCCTTAGCTGCCATCATCTTATTAACGTCTTCCTGCGTGTACTTGGCAGGACTAGCGGATTGCGCCGAAGTTGTAGCCGACGATGCAGTTGAGGCTGATTGTGATTCAGCAGAGGTTGATTCAGAATCGGCAAAATATTGTAACTTCATTTTCATCATTAAGAACTCCTTTTTTTAAGTCACTTGGACTAAATCGTGTAAAGCGCGATAGCTGAATTGCTTGTTCTTTAACGCCCGCTTGCAATAAAAGGGCAAAATAAAAGCCTTGCCTAAGCAAGACTCAAATTACCAGTATCATCATGTAAAGAACTTTCTAAATGATCATTGTTGTTAACCATAATGAATGAACATCGACACCCCGGATGCGTGTCTTCTGGAATATTCGGCGCATCATCAATCAGCCATGGGCCTTCACTAGCTAATTCAGCACAAGGATCACAATGTCCTGGTTGTAGTACCATTTCAACCGCATACCCACCAATTGCTTTGTAGCCATTCAGTGTTGCTTGATTATCACTATCAGCTTTAGTTGATTTTAGCAACGTCTGCTCCTGAGTAATCACCTTATTAGCTTCACTAGCTAAGTTGTCAGGTTCACGAGGCTGACTAGGATATTTAAAGGCAGTTAATTGTTGCCAGTCCTGTTTAGTTAGACCACGTTGTAGGCCACGGTACAACACTTGCTGTACTCGGTTAGCCATCTGATCATTGTGTAACCAGATACGGCTCGTATAGTCTTTAATTGGCTTTAGCATTGGTTTGATATCAGTAACCGGTTTAGCAGTTCTTGCATGATACGTTTTATGATAACTATTGGTAATCGTTTGCTGTCCGAACCTATCAGCTTGGTCACTAGCAACCGCTAAACCGATGCCAACCATCGCTCCTAGCATATTTCGCCTAGATATAGATGCTTGAGCGTAAGCAAGCTTTAAACGCTTAGCCAGCGTATCATCTGGATTAGGATCATTGACCATCGCATCAACGGCGAGCTTAAACTGTTCTAAATCCCACTGACTAACCTCTTGGTCAACCTGTGTTAATGTCAATCCTGTTTCAGTCGCATAATTGTTGTAAAACGTAGTTAAATGAGCCGAAATCATAACTAATGCATCGCGATAAAACTTAGCTAGTTGATTGCCGTCCTGTTGATCCTGCTTCACTAGTTGTTTGATCCGATTCAGTTCCTGCTGTTTCGTTGTCATCGCCATCATCAGTCACCTCATTATCATCGCTACCCATTCCTGGCAATTGTCCAAACGCATCTTGACCACGTTGCATATTAGCATCTTTCTGATCAGACATCCGTTGTTGTTCCTGATCTGCCGGAATACCAGTAACCTGTTCTGCCATCTCTTGAATTGTTTCATCAGAAACCGCACCAGTACTCTTAACTGCACTGATATTTTGCATGATCTCACTATCATTTTTAGGTAGATTAGGCGTGAACGCAATAGTCACATTACTGTATTGGTCAGCCTGAACATCAACACCCTCAACAAACGACCATTGCTGGCAAATCAGTTTCAACCTTTGCATTAGACTACGTTGATACAGCGATTGCATGATATCACGCTCTTGATCAACGCCCCATAACTTGTATGACATTGCTACACCTGATGCATTAGCTGCAAAGTTCGCGTCTGTTGTATCTGGTGTATTGGTATCTTTGTGAATATCAGCTAACAGTTGATTAATGTAAGTTGACCAGTCCTGTGCGCTTAATTGCTTAGTTAAGTACTGTGCTGTCGTTTGGCTGACCATCTTAGAGCCATTCGGTTGATCGTAGACATACGGCCGCAAATACAACACATTAGCGTGCGTATCTAAGACTTTCTGTACCATAACAACTTGATTAGTCTTGCCAGCGCTATCTTGAGGATTACTAGTATAACCACCCTTTAAATTGTCGATATATAATGGCTTACCATTCGGCCCAATCATTTGTTCCAGCTTACCAGTGTTGTTTTGTACCTCACCGTTAATCAGCAGCATTGCATTGCTAAAATCAGCTTGACTATTAGCCATCTCAGATAGCGATTGGTCATACTCATCAATCTCATCTAATTTTGGTTCCCACACACCCACGTGCTCATCATTTAAAGCATATTCGATCAATGGAACGTCACCAAAGCTGTGTTCAACCTTCAGTACAAGTTTCCAATCTGATGCTGGGTTATCACCAGCTTGATAATAGTAGATGTAATCAGATGTATAAATCTCAATCTGATAATTAACCTGATCCATCACATTAACGGCATAATACCGAACTGCAAACAATTCCATCGGTTTAACATCTGTGGACCACACCACAAAGGCCTGATTCGGATCAATCGGTGTAATTTGTGGGGCATTTTCACCTTTAGCACAATAGATCAGTTCATAAGCTCGACCAGTGTTACATAAGTTCTTACCCATGACCTTTTCATGGTATGGTTCATCATTGATTCGATTAAAGTCAGCCAACGCATTTAAAACATTATCACCGGTATCATTTTCATCATCCTGATTGGAATAACCAAAAGTCAGTGGATTCCCGAATTCATAACCAACTCGAATGTTAGTAATATACCGTGGCAAGCCTGACGTAATCCGCTTATCCGCTTTACCACGGCGTTTGTTCGACATCCAATAATGAATGTTGTTATCAGCTTGATAATAACGCTCTAGCTCCAAAATACGCGGTAACTGGTTAATATAATGATCATTCACATACCATTGAATCATTTCAATAAAATCAGCAGACATCGGCTTTAGCGCTTGCCAAGTGTCTGCTGGAATTTGGTACTGTTGATTTGCTTGAAACTGGTATCGGTCACCAAACCGCTTACCGTTTAACATTGTGATACTGTTTGATTCTGGATTAATCGACCGATAATGAGCCATTAAATCATTAGTTTCAGCCATCTAATCACCTCACATCCATGGCGCTGAATCATCGCCTATGATTAAATTATTTTGTTCTAAAATTCTTGTTTGCTCGTTTAAATTGACTTGATTGTTATGTGCCAGCTTCCAGGTTCGAGTAGCTCGTGCATATCGTGTTGCATCCATCACGTCATCATTAAGTTTAATTGGCTCACCAGTACGTTCATCCCAAGTGTACTGATACAGCTCATCTAAGAACTTATCTAAGGCCTCTCTGACTGCTAAGAACCGACGCTGCTTAATTAGACCAGCTAACTCTTCAACACCTGTCAGTCGTGTCTTATACGCGTTAAACGCATTGAAATGTTCATTCTGGAAACGTGTCACGTACTCTGGCCGTGCTGAGTCACAGTAAAATGGAATATTGTAGCCATACTTAGCTTGAATAGCACGTGCAACGTCAATCCAGTAATCAATTTGCTGATGCTGTTTGGTCGTTTCTTGGATCAAGTAGGTATTACCGTCATCGTCATCGGCTAAGACAACGATGACACCTTTATGTTCAAATCCCCAGTCAACACCAGCATAGTAAGTTAATTGCTTATCAGCAGTTCGTTGCTCAAAATCAGCTTGACTAATGACATTCTGATTTTTATCAAAGTCGCTGTATACTAACCCTTCACCAGCTACCCACAATCCCAAAACAGAACGGTCATAGAACATGCCACTCATTTGAGCTTTCATATCGTGAACATACTTCTTAGGCAAGAATGTATTATCATCCATTGTGAAATGATTGTAGATAATGCCTTTGCTCTTATCATCGGCTTTATCAATATACTTACGTTTCAGCCAATGTGTAGGTACGTCAGGGTTAGTATCACCGATGATTCGAGCACCTTCAAATCCTCGGACACGATTACGGATTTCAGTAAATGCTTGCTCATTGGCCAGCGACATTTCATTAATATAGGCTCCCCAAGCATTCATCCCACGAATCGATGCCATACCAGCAATAGTACCCGTATAGGCCTGGACGACACGAACACCAAACAATTCAAAAGCACCATGTACATCAAACTTGATGTTTAACATTGGATAAGCTTGCATAATTTCTTGTAATACGTTGTTAGCAATTGTTTTACTAGAAAATCCGGCTAAAATGTATTGTGCTTTCTTATTCATCGATTGTGCAAGCTTACCAATTCTCAGCAATTCGCGTAGAAATAAATCATTATCGATAACAGTCTTACCAGATCCAACCGCGCCACTATTGATCATGAGCGACCAGTCATCACGATCAAATTGATCATATACTTTCAATTGTTTCTTAGTGTATTTAAGCTCATCATATGTTGTCATTGATCGCTAGACTCCTTCAATCGTTTAAACATCTTATCAAACTGCTCAGCTACATCGCTGCCACTACTTTTGACGCTTCTAGCTTTCTCCTCAGCAACATCAGCCTCAGCTTTTAACTTACGAGACTGTTGTTTGATGTCAGGCGAAACAAGCTTGGCTAAACTTTCCAATGCTCTTTGCTTATCGTACATTTCAACAACAGCCTCGCCTTTATCAATTCGAATCGACTTGATGTTGCTGGTATCAATCTCATCACTGTCATGCAACTTAACGATGTTCTCGTAATACCAAGCCTGTTCACCAGTCTCAGGATCAATCTTAGGCTCCCACCTAAAGTGACCGCCACCGTCTTCTTGGTCACCTTTCTCATCGCGTACTTTGTACCAAGCCAGCCGCTTAACAGTCTTGAAATCAACTACATCTCTAGCATCACCTCTGGATATCTGGCGCAACTCACGGATAATGTCTTGTACGTCAAAATAAAGATCGGCTGACTGTTGTTTTTTTAATTTGGTTAGTTGCCGCTTAACCTTAGCATTTCCTAGTAGCTTTGACCCATTGACCATTGCAACATCGTACTTAGCTTTGTACGCTTGCTGATACGCCCACGTCGCATTAAAACGCTGCAAATAAAAAAGGCAGAACAACTTTTGCTTTTCAGTAAGCTCGTTGTTTGCCTCTAATTCATCAATTATTTTAGGTGCAACCTTGGGTGCATCTTCTTTTTGTTTTGGGTGCACCTCTTTGACTGCGGGTGCACCCCGTTTCCAATGGTCACGAGTGCGCCATGACTTTAAGGTATTAACTGGTACATCATACTTAGCAGCAATATCTTTGTACTTCATCCCTGCCGCATAGTCCTTGCCGGCCTGTTCTCGTTTATCCATTACATACCACCACACCTCCACTTTGTTCAAAATAAAAACGCCCCGAAGGACGTTAGTAATTTTACAAGTTCAAATTTTCATATACAGAATCTTTGTAATAGTAATTATCAATTTCTTCATTTTTTCGATATCTCTTATCACTATCAGGCCAATTATCCATCGCATATTTAATTGCTTTTTCCTTGTATGGGATTGAAACAGACAAGTTGCCTCTAAGTGATGCTGGCATCAATTCTGAATTAATGGTTCTCTTGTTATTTAGATTGACTGCAACAATTGGTAGTTCCAATTTAACGGCAACATCAATTTCCCATTTAACAAACCGATATTGATATTTTGTATGATCACCAATTAACAAGATAAATAACTTTGAATTGGCAAAACGCTCTCTAAGTTTCCGTTTAATAGTTTCTTCTTGACTTGAATCAAGTGCATGATTCAAATCATGTGCATGATAAAAAGTAAAATCAAAGTTCGGATTTGCGTTCCACATTTGAAAAGTTCTATATGCATTCATATCATTGTCACCATCGAACGCAACATATACCTTATTTCTGTAGGCCATTGAACATACTCCTTATCTTATAATAGTTTATACGAGCATTAGTATCTTCATTCAATAATATCACTAATTTTGCTGGTTTTCTAAACTTTATCCTTCTTAAATAGAATGTCCACAAAATGATCTCTAAAATCTGATTGGATGAATAAATATTATTATCTAGCCTCGTAATTCCATTTCCAAGAAGAGTAATAACAACAGTCTTACTAGCATATATTGAATTTACTTCATCCCAAAACTGAATAAGAAACTTAACATATTCCTGAATAGTCAGTTTAGCTTGATTTTCATCATCAAAATAAGTCATAGCTGTCAATAGGACGTTCTCAGAATATTTAAAAATGGTTCCAAGCTCATACGATGTATGCTTATCGCCAACAGAACGGTTTTTATAACTGTTATTGATATGTTTTTTTAAGTGCGGATCATCAGCCATCCTTGCATCCAAATCATTTACGTCCCAAACTTCTCTATTTATAAATTGTCCATTCAAAGAACCCTTAGATATAATCTCATCATCAACTCTAGTGTCAAAATATTCATTAAAAGCAAAAACTCGTTTATTATCATCCGTTTTATACTCATCCGAGAATATATCACCTTGCTTTATTTCAATTGTGGACTCTCCATAGTTTAAAATCAGATTATTTAAATTATTGGCTTTGTGTAATGAGATGAAATAATAAGCAACACCTGCAAGCAACATAGCAATCAGAATAATTATTCGTACAATAGCAGATAAGTCCACGAAACTGATAATAGCACTCATAACACCTAAAATACCTGTTATTTTACTAAAAGCAACATTGTTAAATTCACGATTTTTTACAGATACCTTTTTAATGAGAATCACCTTTTTTTGATGATTGTATCATCCATTTAAAGCAAAGTATAGACAGATAATTGCAGTTAACATTGCTAATGCACTACTTTCATACTTGCCCATAATTATCCCTAATCCAAAAAGTAATACGCTTAAAAAAACAAGATTGTATTCCATTTTTTTATAGTCATATTCGTACCTCTCCTTCATCCCAAAAAAGGATTACCGAATTGGTAATCCTTTGGTCTCCTGAACATATATATCGTCGGCAGGACTCGAACCTACATCACATTGTGGCTTACCAATTAGTCCACGACGATCCACACATATTTAAAAGGAAGTTATGTCATCAACCTACTTGGCATACTACTAATTTAGCATGATTATGCAGGTCGAAAATACGCAATTAGTACACAATTTCATACAATCCCAAACCTTTAGCACAGTCCGAAATGAATTCATTCCGCAACTTGAATGCTTTAGTATGGCTAACGTTGATCAAATGATTGGTAATCAATCCGTCAATCGTGTAACGTGGCCGCTTTCTAAAGTACAACTCGTTAACGATGATTTCTGTATCTTCGCCCACATCGTCTAAGCAATCATCGATCACCGCCCGTTGGCGCTTTAGCGCATTGATACGCCGGTCTTCGTCAATCGTGATAAGAGTGTCTAAAGTCTGATTGCCATACTTGTATTGAGCCTTACCACCGCCAACGTTGTCATCACCGGGCATTGATGGATACCGTAACTCTTGCTCACGTTCTTCGATATACTTGTCAATCTTGGGATAGTCACGTAGAATATCTTCAACTTTTCTAATCGTCGTTCGTTTCACTACCAATTCCCCTTTCACTCAACTCCATAATGTCAGCAATGAAGTCCTGGCCAATTTGTGCCTATTGCTCAGTTGTTAGTGCCGCGTTCATTTCCAGGTTGGCAACTGTGGCTTTCGTTTGGATTGCTTTGGCATATTCGGTGTCAGTCATTTTTCTTCCTCCACTTGATAACCGTCTAACCATGCACGAGCAACCAATTCAAAATGTTCACATACCCATTCGGAATCAATGTCTTTTTTGCTTTGAAACGAAATTCGGAAAAAGTCAAAAAGGCTAAGATCATAGCTATGTGCTGTCTTGATATAATTTGCGACCATTTTAGGAATCACCGGCAACTCAGTATTATCTCGTTCAAAATCCGCGTTATTAATTGGTCCGTAGATTCCATCAGGCTTTGAAATAAACCAATCACCAATATGAAACTCAAACAATCCATTTTTAGTCACCCATGAATTACTGGACGGTTCTGGGACATTCTTTGGAACCAGGTGAGCATATTTTCTGATCATTTTTTGGCTACCATCAAACTGTTCTGCCTGAATTGTTGCCGTTTTACGATAAGTTTTAATCATGCTACGCCTCCTATAAGTCAAAAATTTCATTTAATATTGCTCAATGCGATAAAACTTTTGAACCTCACGATCCATTGACCTTACCATGCTCTCGATAATGGTGACTCTCTCTCCAACAGTCAATTGATGGTTTGAGGCCGAATGAACAGACTTTGGGACATTATCATCACCCACAACATAGATGCCAATGCCGCCTAAAATATCACCATGGCTTTTTATTTGTTTATGCACTTCTGGGGTCACAATTAGATAGTTGAAATTACCCCACCAAGACTTGCGCGCATGACTTTTAAAGTCAGCGTAACTAGTTTTAATCTCGTAACAACGTATTACTCCAGATTTGTCGTAAGTAACATAGTCAACAATCTCTCGATGATCGGCAGTCATTCCTAAGCCCAAGGTCACTTCAAAACATCCATATACACCCATTTTGCTATGCGTGAAGTTCCAAAGTGCATGTTCAATCCGTTTAGTTTCCGCCGTCTTAGTCATTCCGTTCCTCCTATAAATCAGAAATTTTATTTGAGTTTTCGACCACATATTGGGCAAAATCCAATTTGAATACCGGTACCTTTGCCATCACAATTTATAATCATGTGAACCCCATATGCTATGCGAACCTCTAGCCCTTTCTTATCAAATATAGGAAACTTTTTAAGGCAATACTTGCATCCGGCTCTTTTATCTTTATACAGCATTGGCCCAAACCATTTATATGTGATAAATGATCCCACAACAATTCCGGGGATAACACTTACTAGGAACAAAAGGTATATATATCCCACGGAGCCACCTCCTCGTATTATATAAAGTAGTACTTTCATTTCTCTGCAGATTTATTGCAGGAGTTCAGCAGATAATCTGCAGATACTTTTTAATTTTGTTCCTTACTCCGCCCGATTCTTCATATACCACTTGTCTATTTGACGAGCTACCGCCATTGGTTTATCAGCGTTATCATCTAACATTTGTTGAAAGGCCGTGTGCATAATCTGAAAATCGTCCCAATCATCAACCAAATGGTGGGCCCTTTCGGCTAATTCCCCAAAATCATCACGCTTTTTCAATTCAGAAAGTTTCATTTTCCCGCCTCCAGTAGCTCCGGGTTTTCGTGCACGTTGCCAACATATTTTACAAAGGCTGGCAAAATCATTTGGGTAAACTCTATTTCTTTGCCAATAAGTGCCATCTGGTAATCGTTAGTTACAATCCATCTAGCATCCTTTGCCCATAAGATGTCGCCAACTTTTATGCTTTTGCCATTCATATATTTCATTCTTAATCCTCCCCGAAAAGTTCAAACGCTTGCCGCCGCAATTCATCGGTCGGCTCTTTGACTTCAATCATCACTAACCTCATCGCCTGGCACCTCTTCTAAAGCCTTGTCCCAATCAATGGCTAGCGTCGTCGCTTTTAGCCAGCTATTCACTTCTTGCTTAGTGAATTGTGTTTGGTGCGTCGGGATTTCATTCTTAGTTGAAAAAGTAAAATTTTTCTCTTCCTTGACGTAATTCAGATAAAGACCACCGTCAATCGAAGCTACTTTGATGTAATATTTCTTTTCGTCTTCACGCTCCTCGACAGGCGTTTCATGAAGTTCAATTAGTATCTTGATTGCTTTGTAACTAGGATGAATACTGGTATTTGCGGACTCAAACAAGTCTTTATTGTCAGTCATAGCGTTTTCACTATCATAAATCCATGCGATTAACCTTCCACTGTGTCGTAAGTAAATTACTGAGGAAAAACAGTCACTGCCATCTTTACCAGATTCAATTGATAAGCGACTGTCTAACTTTTTAACTTTTTTATTTGCTTCACTATATTTCATTCCGCACCCTCCTAGCATTATTCAATCCTTTGAAAATCTGGCGATAAAGACATCTTCGCCACGCTCTTGGTCAAACGTGTGCACAACATGGACTGGCGCGCCTACGCGGTTCCACAGTTGCAAGTAAGCATAAAGTAAGAAAACATTGGCTTCGGACAATCCACCTAATCTTTTTAGCTTTAGAAAACAGTGTTCAACTGTATCTGCGAGTTTACTCATCATAATCACCAACTCTATATGGCGCATAGTCGTGCTTAATTCGCACCTTTTCCCGTGCCACGGCACTATGCTCATTAGCGTGTTGACGCATCCGGCGCCGCTTTTTCTTGATAGTTGACCGTTTTGCGTGTTTTCGTTGCTTAGTCACTTTTCGTCTTCCTCCTCGATATGAAAATCTAATTGCTTAACGGCTTCTAAACGCGTTAATATCCATCGGCGGTCGTGATGAATGATTTTACCTGCTGACCGTATCGACATACCTTCATATAGAATTTGCTTCAAGTAGTACAACTCCGTTGGTGTTAGCGCAAAATCCCGTCCAGACTCCCTAGTAATCCTGTGCAACTTTTTCAGTTCATCATCGCTAGCATAGATGACACTCTTGCGCCGCCTCTCGATGTCGTGAACCATTTTGATGAGTTGCGGCCAATTCCGCTTCTTCATGACTTAGCACCTCCTCTAGCTCGTGCTCATAGTGGCTGTGAACGTACTCCGTGCAATTCGGGCATGGTCCCACCGTTATCACACCCGGCATAATCTCGCGTTGTACAACTTGCGTACCGCCACATAATTCGCATACCATCATGCTTTATCCTTAATAATCAATTCCACATTTACTTTTTCATTCGTTTTACTGTCGTAATTACGGGACAAAGCATATAAATTGCGCTCAAATCCAAATACCTCCCCTGTTGATAGGTTTAGCAAAGCGTACCCACCATTGCTAAACGTTGCGCCATCAATTCGACAAACCATATAGACTAGTTTTTCAAGCGCAACAATATCGCCAACCTTGTATCCTTCCACTTCTTTTTTAGTTCGTTTATCAATAATTTTCATACGTTCCGTACCCCTTTCATTTCATCAAAAAGTAATTGGTGTTCTGGCACCTTGCTCAACAATCGATCAACGATCTTTTTGTCGTACATGCTTTCAAGCTGGCCTCGGCTATTATTGGTCGTTACGATGGTCGAGTGCTTCACTTCGTTATTCTGAAAGTCACACCGCGCGTTAGCGACTTGGTACATCATTGTTTGCAGGTCACGATGTACGGCCAGATAATAGCCCTTTTCCGACTTCTTACCGCCTTCTGTACCAAAGTCATCTAAGATGAGCACATCGACCGACTTCATGGCTTTAGTGATCTCGATTAACCGACCTCGAACATCGGGGGCCTCATACTTGTCATTAACAAGTCTTAGCAATTCGGCGGTTGAGACAAACATGATTGTTTGTCCAGCTTGATGCAATTGATCCGCAATCGCTAATGCCAGAGAAGTCTTACCGACTCCATATAAGCCTGCCAATAACACATTAAACTTAGATGCTTTCAATTGATTAGCTATTACGAATGCTTTATTTCCAAGACTTTTAGCTGCTTGGACGTTTGCTTGCTTTCGTACGTCCCAATCATCAAATGTAAACTGTAATTGCACGTTACCTGACCAAACAGACATGTTGCGATAATAGCGTTGATGATTAACGTTCACGGATTGCTTAGCACGTTCAAGCGTGGCCTGATCCAATTCTTCCTTGGTTGGCAGCTTGCTGACATCAATCCCTTTACTTTCAGCAATTGCCTGAACTTTAGCAGGATCGAATAGTTCTTTAATTTGTTTCACCAAACCAGTCCTCTCGTGATTGTGGCTCAGCATTGCCCATGATAGGTACTTGATAATCATCATCAAAACGGCCATTAAACCACGTTGCGCCGTTCATTGGTGACTTCCACGGATTAGCTGACAAGTCTTGCTGATAGAGACGTAAACGCTCCAGCAAGTAGGCATTAGTATGCTGTACAGACTTCTTACGCCATGCTTTATAGTGGCTCAATGCTTGCTTCTTGCCCTTTTTGTTTGGATACTGGCTCCAAACCTCATCAAATTCAGATTCAAGTTGAGCAGACGGTGAGGCGCCAGCCGCACTATGTTTTTTATTATTTGAATCTAAATCTGATTCTGTATCTGAGTCTGATTCTGTATCTGTATCTGTATCTGTCGCGTTACTGGCCGTTACTGTAACGTTACGCGTAACGTTACAATCATCGCCTTCACCTAATTCTTTCTGTTTACGCCGGTCTCGTAGGCGTTTGACCCGTTCAGCGGTTTGTAAGCGAACTTTTTCCATACCTTCGATGTTCTGGTGCTTGTCCCAATTGGCAATGCTGATCACACCATCTTTATTAACGCCGATCATGTCAAAGCTCTCTAACGTTTTCATTGCCAGCCGAACTGTATTGATTGGCCGATTGAATAGTGTTGCTATCATTTCATCCGAATATGGCATGTCACGCTGGATGTAAATCAAGCCAGAATCGTTAGTTTTACCGGCCAATACTAGCAGCCTAATCCAAATCACGATAATCGCATCAGCTTCTGGCATTGACTCAATCAATCTAATTTTTTCGTCATCAAACATCGCTGTCTTTAACTTAATCCAATGAATTCCTGCCAAAACTTTCACCTCGCTTTAGTACGGGCCTCTCACCCGCCCGGTGGATTTAGTCACTGCTGTAATTTCCTTGTACGCCAATCTTTTTAAGTGTTTCGACATCCAATTTAATCCCGTCAACAGGGACATGATATTTCTCGCTAAAAGCTTGTGATCCAATCTGCTCAATTTCACCGTGGTGCTTTCGACACAACGCCATAACGTGCCGTTTAGTATGGTCAACATGTGCCCGATTCATACCCGCACCGATTACATCAACATGATGGATATCGGCTTTATTGCCACAGATCATGCACACTCGGTGGCGACAGCACTCAAACAAGTAATACTCCTGATCTCGCGGTAATAGCTCATAGCCCTTCTTAAACGGTACGTGCCACTCAAACATGAAATCGATAACTAGGTCGAGCAGCTCGTTTGCATCACTTACGGTTGACCGTGTGCCGTTTGACAGGCTGATCTGCTTGCCATCGGTATAAATTTGATACTGCAGATAAAACATGGCCTTCAAAAAGTCCTGCGGTACGATAAATTCGTTAACGATGTCATTTAATAGTGCAAAGAATAACCTTCTCTGTTGTGGCCTAGCTTTGCGTGTGTCGGCTAGTTCTGAATAGGTGTAGTATTCGTCAATGGATCCGCTGACCGTCTCTATATGATCCAGATTGGGTTTCTCATTAAGCTCTTGAACTTGATACCATTTACCATCTTTCTCAATTAGCCTTGTCCGTAGCAATTGCACGCAATCACCTCAAATTTAGAACGGCAGGTCATCATCGCTAATATCAATTTGGTCGCCACTGTTTCGAAACGGATCCTGTTGGTCATTACTTGAGTGTTGATTCTGATTTTGCCGTTGCTCGTTATTTTGACGATTATTGTTACTATTATCCGGTAAATCAAAATCCGTCACATTAACGCCTAGCTGCGGATTACCGTTATATTCACCCAATTCAAAACTACCAGTAATCGTCACATGACTACCCTTGTGATAATAATTGCCGATTGTTCCGGCACGTTTACCCCAAACCGAGCATCGAAACCAGTCAGTGCCGTAATTGCCATTATCATCAGGCCGAGTTTGTCGAACCGCCACACTAAAATTGGCAACCTGCATACCACTTTGAGTCGTGTTTAATAATGGATCTTTACCAACATTGCCTGAAATTGTAATTTGTCGCATGTCTATGCCCCCTTCTCAGTTTGCTTATTTAATTGGCGCTGCACCAATTCAATCAATTTGTGTGCACTATCATGATTTAGTTGTGTCATATCAGACACGCCAACTGTATTCAAATAACCGATTTTAACTTTTTCTGCCGCTATTTGTGTCACACCAGCCATCAAATCAAACAGATCAACTAATGTTTTTCTTTGCTCGCTAGAAATCGGTTCAGATTGTTTTTTGCTCTCAATATTTTGTTGAAACGCATCCGGGTCAGCGTTATCTGTGGCGATATTGAAGAATTTCAATAAGAAATACTTCTCGCCATACGTCAACGCCTTACCTACTCCTTTTTCTCCTGCAATATCAACACCTTGTGCATACCAAGTGCTTTCGATCTTATCGCCAGGATTATCCGTATTCACCCAAGTCATAGTCATCTCAAGCTCTGTGAAATAGGCTAGACTGCCTTTCTTAGTCGCTGACGAAGTGACATGATGACTAACTATTCTAGGCAGCAACAATAATTTTTCGTCGTCCATTAAGCCGTGAATTTGGCCCAATACATCTGACGAACCAGCATAAGTGTACTGTGACGCCTGCTGTGACTTTTGAATGTACTTTACTTGTCGGTGAATACGTTGCAGCCGCTCGTAAATTGAGCCGGTACCAACACCTGTACTAGCTTTCGCTTTTTCTTTTTTCTCTGCATTATCTTCAGCCATTATTCACCCGCCACCTTCTCGTATTTGACCCCGATACTATCCATATAGCCCTTTAAAGCCGTGAGCTGGCCAATTGAGCCGGTGATCTTTAACGTCGTCGTATGATCCACTACTTCGCCCGTATCGGTATCGACAACTTTACCGGTCTTTGTTTCGGTTTGATGCTCAGCGTCGGCTTGCGCTTGCAAGTCACGTTGATGCTGGCGTTCTTTGGCCTGTGCGACTTGATTATCAATCGCAGATAGCAAGTATTGAACATCTTGCCCCTGATTAAGTTGGTCAATCCACGGTAATGGGTCAACATTTTGTACATTGGCATATCGCGTGATCATCGCGATATCATCGGCAAGTTTGTCCGCAACGGCTTTGATGGTCGTCATTGTGACGCCAATCTCATCAACGACTTGCTTATGCGAAGCCGATTTATTTAACCAGCGTGGATCAATATCAATCGAACCGACTTCAACACCATAGTTAGGCGCCATTTCAGCAATCAGATCCGATACCTCTTGCTTCTTTTGATCGCGCCGCTGCACTTCCAACTCATTTAGTCCAACGGTAATAGGGTCGATAATCATGTCGATACTAGCTTCAAGGCTCTTAACTTTAGCCTCAAATTCACGCAGTGGTTGATTGTAGCCGCGCTTGATTTCTTTACGCCGATCATCCAACGCCGCCTTTAGCTTTCTTAGTTCAGCACGTACCTTCTTTGTGTCTGCTTCGGTGTCGCTGGTGACCACCATATCTTGATAGCGAGCGACATACTGTGCGATTGCTGCTTCTAAGCCATCAGCGTTCTTGATCACGATTGGTGCCGGTGTGTATTCCACCGAGTAATCTGGAAGATTAATTAGTGATTGGTCCATTATGCAAGCCCCCGTAATTCGTTGAGTTGATCGTTAGTATCGTCAAGCAGTTTGTACAGTCTGGTCAATGACACCGTGTCACATAACCAGATTGTCCCGATTAAATTTTCTAGCATAATAATACGTGCTAATACTTTGCTAGTTAGTAACTGAATTGCCATTACTTCCACCCCTTTAGTCGTTGCCAAAGTGTCGGCTTCAGCGTATGATAAATGCATAAAATATTTTGCTTATTTTCTAACTTCGTACCCGTGACTGGTTGCACCCGGTCATGGGTATTTTGACTTTTAAGCCAGATTTCGAATGGCCTACGTGGTACCTTTTTCATCTAAATCACCCTTAATCAAAAATTCTTACTGGCGTCAGCAAATAATCCATTTTGTCCCGAGACAATACGAAGGGGCGTAATTTACTTACAAAGCCAAAGTGAATCAATTCAAACTTGTGCCCAGTACATACTGCAGTGATTGCATCAGCAAAATACTTGGTTGCGCAATAAAGCTCGATCGGTTCGCCTTTGAAGTCATCAATCGCTAAGCTAATACTCTGCGTGCTTCGTAAAATCCCCGAGTTAGAGCTAAGCGTCACTTTGTTGGAATCTACACTGATACAAATAATCGCCTGACGATTAACTCCTAAATCAAGTACCTTGATTATTGGTAACGCAGAAAGAAGATCGCTTGCCCTAACTGTAAATCCCGCTGCGAATTCGGTTGGAATCAAGTTATTTACTTCCTCCGGATAGTTTCCCTCCTCAAAGCTAAAATCAGCTAAATTGAGATTGAAGTTCAATCCTTTTGGAACCATATCTTTCACACGAATCATTCGATGACTGTCCGTGGCAGTAGCTACACCATCTTCAAAGTGAACGCATTGCAATATTGGCCGTGTTAAACTTACACTCTTAATGATTACTTTGAACGCTCGTTCGAGGTCACTGTTCATTTTCACTTTTTAATCATCCTTTCCTCCTACTATTTGTAGCGCTGATGTGAAGGTTTCAAACTGACCATGCTGATATTCAACTACTGCGATTTGTCGCGATGTCTTGCCATACGGGTCAGCTTTGACGTCTACCACCATACCAACACCGGCCGGGATAAGCGTCTGACCCAAAACCACGACATCAGGATAGCTAACACGATCACCCACATTAATCTTCATCGGTAATCATCCCCGGATCTGGCAATACAAAGTGCCATTTGTGATCGATCGTGTGCTGCGGTTCGACAATCGTAATCCCGCCGTCACTTAGTTCACCAAAGAAGTCACTCATATACCGTTTGGCACTGTCCTTTTTAACCACCTTTGTAGTGGTGGCGTATGCAATTGATGTCAGTAACTCGTTTTCATTCGCAGTAAGAATGCTTTGCTTTCGTTGCTGTAAAGCTAATTCAACTCGATTCATGCTTCATCCTCCTTAAATAATTTTTCAAATTTAGCGCGAACATCCGACCAACCGTAGTGATCAGCCTGAATTAACGTGACTAAAATTCCAATAATTATAAGTGGTAATACATTAATACTCATGCTGCTACCTCCAATGCCCCTCGCACAGGTCATTATTTAAACTTCATGGTTCTTGTAATACTCATCAACGGCTTTTTTAGAGATTCGTTGAACACCGTCCTTGATTGATACTTTCAGACCATCAGCAATAAATCCATTTAGTGTTTTAATGTCAACATTGGCATACTGCACGGCTTCTTTTTTCTTCATCCAATAGGGCAACGATTCACGTACCGAAGCCTGATTAAACGCATGAACCGCCACTTTTAACATCACGCCCTCAATGTATTTTGCAAATTCAGGCGATGCAACCTCACTTAGTTCCACAGTTACTCACCTCTTCTAATTAGATATCAAAGGACATCTGCCGAATCAATGTTTTAGTTGCCGTTGACGGCTCCCAATCATTAATGAAGTCCATTACCATCTGGTAGTCCTTCTTGCGTAGCATTGACCGAGCGCTCACGTTAGCAATCTTCTTGATTCCACTGCCGATATCTTTGAACAGCTCGCCTCGTTGTTTCTGTGTGATATGGCCATAGCTATGTGCAACTTCCGACACGCGCTGGTTAACACGCCGGTTAAGCGCACTATATTCAGGATTAGGAATAACTTGGTTCTCTTTGAGGTCTTTCACATCGCCCTCAACGCTATCAAGGCGCTGATTAGTTTCTTCATTGGCTTGGAGTGCCAATCGTGCAATCTCGCGCGGTGATGTTGGTAGTGCAAACTGTTTCGGGTTAAAGTAGTTTTCTTCCAGCTCATCAAACATGTCCCAAGCTTGATCAGTTCCAAGCATTTTAGAATGCCGGCTAGCACCACGTTTCGTCCAAAGATATAAAGAACTAACATGCTCATTAACCAAACCGCTTTTTGCGTATTGGTCCTTAAACTGCTTCAACAAATCGTTTGCAACCAAATAGAAATGCTTTCCTTCGATGAATTTGTCTTTATTCCTTTTAAAATTCTCTTGGATTCTTCGCGATGTTGTTCCATAAAATTCGGCTAACTGTTCAGTAGTCAAAATCAAATTACCGTTAAACTTAACTTGTTCTAATTCGTTCATTTGAATCGCTCCTTTCCTAATCTTGAATATCCAAAATTTTGTTCATACGCTCACGAATCCGCCGTGACTTTGGCTCAGTGCCGCCCTTCACAGCACGATTAATTTGAGATGGGGCAACTTTCTCGTCATCGGTAGTCAACAATGCTGACATCGCTTTTTGAGTTAATCCGTGACGCTTTAACGCCGTAATATATCGCACTTCAATTTCCATTGCGGCATCTTCAATAGTTTGTTCTGGCATATTCTCACCTCCTTTTATAATTTATTCATCAAGTTATTGACTTTGATTAAACTATAGTTTAATATTAAGGCATATTAAATAAGCAATTCAAAACCTACTACTACCACAATTCCTCGCCAAAGTTATTGTTTTGATAGATGTGTAATTTGTTGCTTGATTACTTGATGAACTAATAATACAACTATAGTTTAATTGTTGCAAGCTTTTTTATAACTAAAGTTTATTTTTGGCTCATCAAACATGGGAGAAATGCCATTATGACAATGTTTGATAGAGTAAAAGAAATCTCTAAAAAGAGGGGGTTAACCCTTGCCCAATTAAACGAAAAAGTAGGATTTAAACAGAATGTTATTTATTCGTGGAAAACAAAAACACCTTCTGTCGACAAGGTCAAAGCTGTTGCCGATGTTCTAAATGTTTCTGTTGATTACTTATTAGGTAATACGGATAACCCAGAGTCCTCTACTTCATATGATGATTTGACAAAAAATCAAAAATTAATTGCCTACTCTATTGACCCGGATATATCGGATGAGGAACGTCAGGCCATCATAAATATGGTCAAGGAAGCAATGAAATTTCGTCGTAGACTGTAGGTGACCGGCATGACAGACTTGGAAAAGATTGAAGATATGTATCCGCAACTTAAATTTTGGGGTATTGAAGTCAACAATCCACACTATCATGGCTGCATTGTCGGTACTGACGTCTATATCAATACTCTTCAAAATGACATTGATTGGCTCAAAACAGCATTGCATGAAGCTTCACACTATGAAAATGATAGTGGCAACTTAACAAACGCAAGATTAGTAGAAGTGCTACGCTCTGAGGGTTACGCAGACAGACAGTCGGCACGAAACTTCAATATCATGTTTGGGTAGTATTTGGGGATTTTGATAGATTCAGTAGTATATTTAGAAGTGAGATTTACAAAAATGGGGTATTTTTAGAAATATGGAGGGATTAATTATGAAATGTGCGATTTGTGGAAAGAAACTACACGTTGGCTTAACTACAATTATTACACTGAAAGACGGAGTACTATGTAAAAAGTGCGCCCAGCAAATAAACTTGATTTCCTCAGGATTATTGCATGGCGTAGCCGAAGTTAAAGCAGCTAGTACTGTAACAGTTGTGGAAGCCACAGATTATTTTAATAATCATAAAATATTCACCTTTGATCAAGATCGCAAACAGGCGAAAGTGGAAAAGAAACAACAACAGGTCTTGGAAGAGCAACAACGAGCAGAAGGCGCCGACAAATATGATCAATTACTATCCGAATTTAAAGAAGATAAAGCATGGCATGTTGGTAAAGTCTATTTTGATGATAAAAAGCAACAAGTACTTGTTAAAAAGTCTACAGCTGAACACCTATTTAACGAGCCAACTTTAACGTTCTCCTACTCTGATTTGGAAAACTATGATGTCATTGAAGATCCTGCCACCATTGAAAAGAAACATGGTGTCGGTCGCTCAATAGTTGGTGGCTTGGTTGCCGGTCCTACTGGTGCTGTATTGGGCGCCTTCTCTGGAAACAAGTCATACGATGCCGTATCAAAGGTAGCAATGGTGCTTTACTTCAAAGGCAACTATCATATTGAAGCTACTTTTCTAAGCAATGCCACCTCTACGTCCAGTTCAACCTACGCTGCTGTTCAACGATCAGTGATGCAAGTTAGCCGTGACTTAGATAAAATCATTGCTGCTAACAATCCTGTTGAACCCGCTAAACCTGGCAACGCTCATAGTTCCGCTGATGACCTGCGTGAGCTAAAAAAATTGCTTGATGACGGCATCTTAACTGAGGAAGAATTTGCGGCTAAAAAGAAACAGATACTGGGAATTTAATCCTTTAGGAGGCAACTATCATTGTCAATACAACAATTATTTTTTATCAACGGCTTTACGATTAATAGTAACAGCATAGACACATATAAACCTCTGACAATTTCAAGTAAGACTGATCGGCTCCAGTTCAAAGGAATTCTAACTACTCCTGTTAAGGGAATTTACCGTGCTGGGGAAAAGAGAACATTTAAAGACGATTCCATTAGTTTGCGTGTAACTCTCACTTTATTTTGTGTAGATACAGAGAACGAAGCAAATACAACCGTTTTTATTGTTGATCAGCAGCGTGCAAAAATTACTAGTGACATTTCATCAGAAAAACCGGCTATCTTTGAGGTTTCTTTGAATCCATTTCGCAATAAAAATGTTGACTTTTCAACCTTGAAATTTGGTACTTATTATTTCAAGGTTGATGTATCAACTATATTTGAGGTCTTACCTGATATTGATATTGTTGAAACACCTCAAATATTTTCAATATTATCAAACAACTTGCTTATTCGAATTAATACTAGTCAGGATGTGGTTTCAGATGTCTAGAGCACAGCTGTTTAATATTTCTGAATTTCAAAGTGACAAATTTGACTCCAATCCTAAAACCATTGATAATAAAGGAAAAAATAACGATGGGGGTAGTAGCATGAATAAAGATTATGTAACGCATGAAGAATTAAATCATGCAATTGATCATCTGTCAGACAAATTGGATTTAATGGAAGCACATATCGACAATAAATTCGAACAAGTAAATACGAAATTCGAACAAGTAAATACGAAATTCGAACAAGTAAATACGAAATTCGAACAAGTAAACACTAAGTTTGCTACTCAAAAGGTTTGGTTCTATGGCACGGCGATTTCAATTATTTTAGCTACCCTCACAATTGTTAAATTCATACATTAATTTAATTGATAAAACAAAAAAGCACATCCGCTCCCGCCAAGAAGATGAATGTGCTTAGCTCAAAAAATACATATTTAGATGTATTCCTTTTATATACTCAATTTTAATGAAAGAAGGTGGTAATTACAAGTTTTTTCTCCAATAAAGCCCCTCGCACAGGCATCTTTACGGAGGAAAAGAAAAGATGAAAATAACTGTAAAACGTAGCAAAGGTAACAGGGTTTATGAGGTAACAGGCTATTTAGGAAAGTATCAGGATCTAAACGGCATAACACATACTAAGCGTTTTCATCAAAGCGGGTTTGAGAGTAGCAAGTTAGCCAGAATCGCCTTTGAACGTGCAAAAGCACATTTCGAAAAACATTATGCCGATGCAACAATGATTGAGGAACATCCAACATTCGATAGTGTTTACCATATTTGGCTTGAAACCTATCGGCTTGGCGTTAAGGAAAGCACCCTTAATCGCGTTTTAGGCATCTTTAAGCATCACATCACGCCATCGCTGGGGAGTTTACCTATCGATGAAATTAACTGGCAGCAGTGCCAACAAGCGGCTTTGACGTGGCGCAAACAGGTAAAGCAATTCAATAAGTTAGTTCAATATGCTGGGCTAGTCTTTAGAACAGCTCAACGCATGGGAGTCATCGACACTAATCCCATGAAACTGGTTGATATTCCAAAGTTACCGGCCACCACTTTAAAGCCACGCAATTTCTGGACTGCTGGCGAACTGACTACGTTCTTGAAAGCAGTCGATATAACTGATAGCATGCCACAACACGAACGCTACGACCGTGCCGCCTTCTTCTATTTGCTAGCCACCACTGGTATGCGTAAAGGTGAAGCCATCGCTTTAACATGGAACGACTTAGACTTTAAACGTGGGACTGTTAAGATTGATAAGACCATCTCTCGGACCATTGATAATCATCAGACAGTCTCAACGCCTAAGACTGCCAATGCTTATCGAACCTTGAAGCTGGATGCATTGACTATATCACGGTTAAAATCTTATCGTCAGCATTTTAAGGTGATCCCTAGTGCAAGTAGCGCTGTATTTCGTAATCGCAAAGGTAATCGTTTATCATTAATGACGCCTAACCATTGGCTTAGTACATTTATCGAACAAACCGGATTACCAACGATTAACGTTCATGGCTTACGTCATACATTTGCTTCCATTCAGGTTGCAAACAATATCAACGTTAAAGCTTTACAAATGCAACTTGGCCATAGTGACATAAAAATCACTTTAAATATTTATGCGCATTTATCTCAAGAAGAATTGTCAGCAAAAGTGTTCGATGTGGGCAACATTTTGGCTCTATAAATCGGTCGAAGTAGTTTCGCAAGTAGTTTCGCTTTTGTCCCAAGTAGTTTCGTTTTTGCCTTATTTTATTCCCTGCTATTCCCAGCAGGAAATACAAAAAAGCCGGTATATCAAGGGCTTATCCCTATCAATACCGGCTATTCCATTTATAAAATGCGGCCAAGAAGATTCGAACTTCCACCGGGTTAACCCCGACAAGATCCTTAATCTTGCGCGTCTGCCAATTCCGCCATGGCCGCATCAACTCACAAAAACCATTTTAACAAAATGTTGTGAGTCTGACAAGCTTTAATTAAGATTTATGAACTTTTACACCGGCGACATCGATTGACAACAAGTGATATTGGCCGGTTAAGGCTGAGTTTAAGCGCAACTGATGTTGTAACTTTTCGACATCAGCCCGCGCACCCAGCGTCACAATTGTCGGACCGGCACCACTCAAGTAAGTGCCGACCAGCCCTAAATCATGCGCCGTTTGCCGAACAATCTCTAGGGCTGGGACTAAGTGTGACCGATACTGTTCATGAAAGCGATCTTGTTCCAACAATTTTTGGGCCAGAGTCCAGTCTTTCATCGCTAACGCTGCCACTAACGTATTGGCAATACTACTAGCCGCAATCGCATCACCATAGGCTAACTGCTTTGGCAATGCTTGACGACTAGCTGACGTCAACAACTCTTCATTAGGCACATAAACACTAGCCGCCCAAGTTGGCGTTGGCAATGACACGGCCCGCACCTTTTTATCCGCATAAGTCGCCACGACTAAGCCCCCTAAAATAGCTGGGGCCACATTATCTGGATGACCTTCTAACGCTGTCGCCTTTTGCAGCAATTCTTGCTTAGTAAATGGCGCGCCTGACAATTCGTTGGCTAAGACTAGTCCGGCGACAATCGCCGTTGAGCTACTACCTAGCCCCCGGGCCAACGGAATCTCTGAGGTGACTTGCACATGTTGTGGCGTCAAATTAGGCACTAAGCCCAGTGCCGTTTTAATGATTAAATTACGCGCATCACTTGGCACACCAGCGCCATATGGATGATCGACTTGCCATTGATCACTCGAACCTAGCACCGTTAGTGTTAGTTGCATGTCTAGTGCCAATCCAATTGAATCAAAACCAGGGCCTAAATTCGCCGACGTTGCTGGTACTGAAATTGTTAACATCTCAGTCACCTACGCGTTCTTTAAAACTTTGTAACTGGCTAACAATTGCATATTATCTTGGTCACCAATTGCCGCGGTAATATCGGCCAATTGTTGATCATTCATCGCATGGGTAATAATCACCACGCGCGCATTGCCATCACCGAGTTGATTTTGGATAATCCGACTGAATGACACTTGTGCTTTGGTCATGATTTCGGTTAACCGCATCATCATCCCAGGAACATCACGCATCTTCAACGCAATGAAATGGGGGTAAACCACATCAGTTGGCATGGCTAAGACCGTCTCTTGGCGATACGAGTTAAACGTATTCCCAGTCGTATTCAAGGCAATATTCTTCGTGACCGTCGTAATATCACTCAACACACTATTGGCCGTTGGCAATTCACCGGCACCGGGGCCATAAAACATCGTATCGCCCACGGCTGTCCCCGTAACCATCACAGCGTTATTTTCATTTTGCACCGTTGCTAAGGGATGTTGATCTGACACTAAGACAGGACCCACTGAAACAGCAATTCGGTCGTCAACTTCTTCGGCGATCCCTAGCAACTTAATCGTATAACCAAGTTGTTGGGCTTCAGCAATATCTTCGGAACTAATACTGGTAATCCCTTGTACTTGGACATGATCCATCGACAAACTCATCCCAAAGGCAAATTGCGTCAAGATAATCATCTTGTACGCGGCATCAATCCCTTCGACATCATTAGTTGGATCACTTTCTGCAAAGCCTAAATCTTGCGCTGAACTCAAGGCTTGATCATATGACCAGTGTTTGGTTAGCATCTGCGTCATGATGTAGTTGGTCGTTCCATTGACGATTCCCATGACACGCTGAATCTTATCGGCAGCAAAACTGTTATCAATCGTCCGTAAAATGGGAATTCCACCAGCAACGCTGGCTTCATAGAACAGATCACGATGATTTTCACGCGCAATTTGGACCAATTCACGACCATATTGGGCAATCAAATCCTTATTCGCAGTAACCACATGCTTACCAGCTTGCAAGGCCCGCGTGATATATTCTTTAGCGGGATGAATTGACCCCATGACTTCGACCATAATTTGGATTTCCGGGTCATCGATCAAGGTATCAATCTGATCGGTCAATTGGACATCCCCTAAGTCAGCAGTTTGATGTTTCTTTAAGTTATGCACGACCACACAAGCAAGTTCGAGATTACGCCCGGTAATCTCAGAAATCTTGGCTTGATGGGCTTGTAACATTTTAGCGACGCCGGTCCCGACTGTTCCGAGACCCACAATCCCAATCTTGATTGTTTCCATTCGATGCACCCTCCAAATTTCTTAATAGTTAATTCATTCTATCGAATCCCCTGATGATAAGCAAACCTTTTCACATCAACTTGATTGGTCCATGACAGCGACCACACGTATAGCGTTTCGTATCAAGTCGGCGTTTACGCGGATACGTTTGACCACAATCTTGACATTGATACACATATTTAGCCGGTCTGGCCGCTGCCCCCGTTTTCGGTGTTGGCGCATACCGTGAACCACCGACATGCGCTAGCAACTGTTTAAAGGCACGATCACGATGGCGATAACCACGACCGGCTAAATGCAAATGGTAGTGGCACAACTCATGTTTGATCACCCCAATTAAGATGGCTTCATCAAAATCCGTCAACATCTTCGGATTAATATCAATGTTATGGCTCTCTAATTGGTAGCGGCCACCAGTCGTTCGCAAGCGTGCATTAAACGTCGCCTGATGCTTAAACGGGCGTTTAAACACTGTCAACGATAACTGTTCAACTAAGTGTTGTAACTCAGTGTTGGTCATGGTCCTGATCCTTAGGCGCAATCATGGTTAAGGCAATTCGTTGTCGTTGTTCATCAAATTCTTCGACCCAGACAGTAACAATATCACCAACTGCGACCGCTTGCCGGGGATCTTTCAAGAATTTATCGGTTAACTTCGACACGTGCACTAACCCATCTTGTTTAACACCAATATCGACAAAGGCGCCAAAGTCGACGACGTTACGTACCGTTCCTTGTAATTGCATGCCTGGTTTTAAATCGGCCATCTTCAAGACATCTTGACGTAAGAGTGGCGCTGGCATGGTATCCCGAACATCGCGACCTGGTTTTTGCAAACTAGCCACGATATCTTTCAACGTTAATTCACCAACCCCGGTTTCACTAGCAACCGCTGTTAAATCAACTTGATTCAAGGATTGCGCTGCCGGGGTCCCGACATCCTTAGTTTCCAACTTAGCTGCCGCTAGTAACGCTTTGGCTGCCGGATAACTTTCAGGATGAATATCGGTATTATCAAAAACATTGCGACCATGAATAATCCGTAAGAACCCAACCGCTTGTTCATAAGCCTTAGGTCCTAAGCGTGGCACTTTCTTCAATTGTGGGCGACTACTGAATTCACCGTTATCATTTCGATAAGCCACCACGTTTTGGGCAATCGTCTTCGACAAGCCCGAAATGTGCGTTAATAATTCAGGACTAGCCGTGTTTAAATTAACCCCAACCTGATTAACTGCCGTTTCAATGACGACGTCTAATTGGGCATTCAAGGCCTTTTGAGGCACATCATGTTGGTATTGCCCAACCCCAACCGCTTGCGGATCAATCTTGATGAGTTCTGCCAATGGATCTTGCAGGCGCCGACCAATACTGATGGCACTGCGTTGTTCCACATGCAAGTCTGGGAATTCGGCCCGGGCATTGTCACTAGCGGAGTACACCGAGGCCCCCGCTTCATTGACGATGACATAATAAACGGGACGATCCAACGTTTTCAACACGTTCACCACGAACTCTTCAGATTCACGTGACGCAGTCCCATTCCCAATCGCAATCATCTCAACCTGATACTTTTCAAGGAAGGCTTTAAATTCACCCGCCGCCGCTTCACGTTTCGCCGTTGGGGCTGGTTTATGCGGATAAATCACCAATTTATCCAAGAACTTCCCATTGGCATCCATCACTGCTAATTTACAACCAGTCCGGTAAGCTGGATCAAAACCAAGCACAACCCGGCCTTTTAATGGGGCTTGCATCAACAAGTGATACAAGTTATCCCCAAAGACATTGATAGCTTGTTCATTGGCCGCATCGCTCAATTCATTACGTAATTCCCGTTCAATGGCAGGCGCAATAAAGCGTTTATAGGCATCTTGGTAAGCCGCCTCAACGACCGCAACGGCTGGGCCTTGGTGTTGACCAATAAACCGGAAATGCAAATAACGATCAATACCGGCTTGATCCACATCTAAACTTACCCGCAGGACTTTTTCTTTTTCCCCACGGTTGATGGCCAATACCCGATACGAGACTAATTGTTTTAAGGTACTCGTAAAATCGTAATATTGTTGGTAAACGCCTTGTTCGTCGAGTGCTTTACCTTTAGACTTCACCTTAACGACCAGGGACCCTTTATTCCGCGTATAGTTACGGACCCAGTCACGAAGTTGCGCATTTTCACCAAAAGCTTCGGCTAAAATTTCGTGTGCACCAGCTAAAGCAGCATCCGCATCGGCGACATCTTTATCAGCATTCACATATTGTTGCGCTTGAACACGCACATCACTTTGTGGAAAACGCAATAACCAAGCTGCCAACGGTTGTAGCCCAGCGGCTTTGGCGACCGTGGCTTTCGTTTGCCGTTTTTGTTTATATGGCAAATACAGATCTTCGACCGTTTGTAACTTGTCAGCTTTTAAAATTGCTTGCTTCAATGCTGGTGTTAGATGTTGTTGCTCCTCAATAATCTTAATGACATCAGCTTTACGACTCTCTAAGGCAGCCAAGCGATCGTAATTGGCTTTAATGTCTCGAATCTCAACTTCATCGAGATCGCCAGTACGTTCTTTTCGATACCGCGCAATAAACGGCACCGTATTGCCTTCGTCCATCAAACTGAGGACGGCTTTAATTTGTTGTGGTTTTAAGGTCGTCATGGTTTTGGCGACTAAATCTAAAATCTGATTATCCATATATTCCACCCAATCTTTTAGCTTATCTACTATATTATACGCGTGTCGGTTGAATTTTTTGCGAAAGAAAAACCAAGAGTGATCTAGTAAGTGGAACAAGTCGCCTGCTAGATCACATTTTGACACTAAAAATTAGTGCAACTAAAAAGAGCCTGAAAAAATTCAGACTCTTTTCTACCTTATTTGCTGAAACGTGCAACAAAAGGCTGCGCCCTCCGCTTAGCTACGACTAACGACCGATTGAAAACCCACAATCAATCGTTAGTCTAGGCTATGCTCGGTCGCAACCCGCCTTTTGTTCCACTCTTTACATCACCATTGCCATGATCCGTTGCACATCATTAGACACATGATCCATCGAGGTTTCTTGATCTTTTTCGGCTTGATTGAACGCGTCAACATCAACCGTTGTCGTTTCAATATTCAAGCTGGCCGTCATTGCGGCACAAGCTTCAACATATTTTTCATACGCAGCGACTAAATTACGATGTTTCCCGATTAACCGGGCCGGTGCTTGGACCTTTTTCAAGTTTGCCAAGTTTTGTTGATATTGTTCAGTCCCATCAGTGAATTCCATTTGAATATCATTGAATTCAGCGGGAACCATTTTATCAACCGTGCCGTCATCAATAGCTTTGCGAATTTTTTCAAAAGATGGATTCATTTGTTCGCCCATCTTTTCAGTCGTTTCAATCACTTTAGTCAATACTGGCATATAAGTTGCCATACTGGTTTTCTTCATGTTATAAACTCTTTTCTGTCCGCAGACGTTAGTTAAAGATTAGTCTTATTTTAACACACGCCGTTGGATGAATTTCACAATTTCGACAATCACAACCATCGCGATTCCGGCAGCAGCCACGATCGCCCACTGGAACGCATCCAAGTGCGTGACATGGAACAAGTCATTAAAACCAGGGACTACGATTGTCATTGCAAGTAGCGCAAAGGCAATCAAGATGGCCCAGTTGAAGAACTTGTTACGGAACAAGCCGACCGTGAATAAGGACCCATGAATCGATTTCGAGTTGAACGCATGGAACAACTGAATCAGCCCTAAGGTCGCAAATGCCATCGTTAAGGCATCCGCATGGGCTAAGCTAGCGTTAGCATGTACTGGGTAAGTAATCGCAATCCAGTAAACAAATAACGTTAAGCCCCCTTCAAGCAATCCTTGATAGATAATACTTGAGAAGACCCCACCGGAGAAGAAGTTCGATTGCCGACCTCGAGGCTTTTGATCCATGCTATTCTTTTCAGTTGGTTCAACCCCCAGCGCAATGGCTGGTAACGTATCAGTCACTAAGTTAATCCACAAGATATGCACCGGTGCTAAAATTTGCCAGCCAAGCATGGTCATCATGAACAACGTTAAGACTTCCCCTAAGTTGGCAGACAAGAGGTATTGAATCGCTTTTTGAATATTGGCGAAAACTTTACGACCTTCTTCAACGGCAACCACGATTGTGGCGAAGTTATCATCGGCCAGAACCATATCACTGGCCCCCTTAGAGACTTCGGTCCCGGTAATTCCCATCCCGATCCCGATATCGGCGGCTTTTAAAGCTGGCGCATCATTCACGCCATCACCCGTCATGGCAACGACTTTACCGCGTTTCTGCCAAGCATTGACGATTCGCACTTTATGTTCTGGTGCAACCCGAGCATAAACCGAATAGTCACCAACTTTTTTACCAAATTCCGCATCACTCATCGCATCGAGTTCCGCACCGGTAATTACGGCGGCATCATCACCGGCCTCAATAATCCCTAAGCGAGCGGCAATGGCTTCGGCAGTATCACGGTGATCCCCAGTGATCATTAATGGGCGAATCCCAGCTGATTTTGCTTCAGCCACAGCTTGTTCAACTTCTGGCCGTTCTGGATCAATCATCCCGACCATGCCGGCAAAGACCAAGTCGTTTTCTAATGTTTCTGAGTTAACCGTTGTTGGTACGACATCGATCACTTTGTAAGCAAACGCAAGCACTCGTAACGCTTGCGTCGCTAAGTCATGATTGGTCGCTAAAATTTGATCACGCAATGGCTTTGTAAAGGCCGTTGGTTGACCATCAACTTCTACTTGAGTCACGCGTTTGAGTAATTCATCCGGGGCCCCTTTGACGGCAACTAAAAATTGCCCATTCGCCAATGGATGAACCGTTGACATCAACTTCCGTTCCGAATCAAATGGCACTTCACTAACCCGTGGTCGATCGGTTAATAATTGGTTGACTGGATAACCTTGATCCAAGTTATATTGCACCAAGGCCGTTTCCGTTGGATCACCAGCCAAACCGTCAGCCATGATCTTCGTATCATTACTTAAAATCATCACTTGTGCTAACGTACTATCGGTGGCTAAATCAGCCGTATGGGCGTCCACCAACTGTTGGTTCACATACAGTTTTTCAACCGTCATTTTATTTTGCGTTAACGTCCCGGTTTTATCAGAGGCGATAATATCGGTACTCCCCAAGGTTTCCACTGCGGGTAATTTTCGGACTAATGCATGACGCTTGGCCATCCGTTGCGTCCCTAATGCCAACGTAATCGTGACAATGGCTGGCAGTCCTTCTGGAATGGCCGCCACAGCTAAAGATATGGCTGTTAAAAGCATATTAACTAAGCTTTCACTACCACGCAACATCCCAATCCCAAAGACAACCGCCGCGATGATTAAAATTAAAATCGTCAACGACTTTCCAAGTTGCATTAAGTTCGCTTGCAGTGGTGTGGTCGTTTCATCGGCCGCTTCGATCATGCCAGCAATCCGGCCAACTTCGGTCTGCATCCCGGTTGCTACTACCATCCCAGTCGCACGGCCATACGTCACGTTACTGTTCATGTAAGCTAGGTTCAATCGGTCCCCGATCGCTAATTCATCATCACTTAAAATCATATTGGCGTCTTTTTCAACCGGTACTGATTCCCCGGTTAACGCCGATTCTTCAACTTTTAGCGAGGCACTCTCTAATAACCGCAAATCAGCTGGGACGATATCCCCAGCTTCTAACGTGACGACATCCCCGGGGACTAATTCGTCACTCTTAACCGTTTGTAACTCGCCATCACGTAAGACGGTAGCATCCGGTGCGGCCATTTCTTTTAGCGCATTGATGGCTTCTTCGGCTTTTGCCTCTTGGAAAACCCCAAATACCGCGTTTAAGACAACAACTAGTAAAATAATGACGGCATCGACTACTTCACCCGTAAAAGCTGCAATTAACGCGGCCGCCAACAAGACAATAATCATGAAATCTTTAAACTGAGCCAAAAACTTTTGCACTAACGTCGTTGATTTTTGTTGATTCAGCGCGTTGTGTCCATACTTTTCTAATCGAGCCTTAGCTTCGGCTTGTGACAGCCCTTGTTGATTAGTACCTAATTCCTGATAAATAGCTGGCAAAGACTGCTGGTACTTTGGTTTTGACATATGATCTCTCCTCCCGCATCTGAGTCTCATCTTCTAGATATAGAAAATGAGACTCATGTATGCACGCAAAATGTGTGAACATACATAAGTCTCACTATTTAAGACAATACCGGATTGGTTTCTTGTTGACGACATTGCCGCAGACTAATCTGCTAGTTACTCCCTTATGATTATACGATTAGTATAACGGATACCGATATTACTGTCTACTAATATTAACTATTATTTATTTCCAGAAATCATCAAAGACACTAATGGCCGCATGACGCTTGTGGGCCGTCTTCAAATACCAAGCTTCAATCTTTTCCGCGGCAGCATCATCAACTGACTTACCTTCAAGATAGTCATCGATGTCATCATAGTGTACTCCCAATGCCACTTCATCAGGTAGCGCTGGCCGATCTTCTTCTAGATCAGCAGTTGGAACTTTTTGATAGAGGTGTTCGGGTGCTTGTAATTCAGCCAACATCGCGCGACCTTGGCGTTTGTCTAACCGATACAATGGCACAATATCGGCACCACCGTCACCATACTTGGTATAAAAACCAGTCACAGCTTCGGCAGCATGGTCAGTTCCAACAACGGCTCCTTGGCGTTCGCCAGCGATACCGTATTGCACGATCATGCGTTGACGGGCTTTGATATTACCCTTGTTAAAATCACGAATCGTTAAATCGTTAGCTTCAAGTGCAGCCACCATCGCATCGGTGGCACCTTTAATATCCACTCGATTAACGACATCAGCATCCATGAATTTAATGGCATCCATGGCATCCGCTTCATCAGCTTGATCACCGTAAGGCAAGCGCACAGCGATAAATTGATAATCGTCATCGCCGGTTTCCGCCCGCATTTCACTAATGGCCATTTGGGTTAATTTACCGGCTAAGGTTGAATCTTGGCCACCCGAAATGCCTAAGACATAGGTCTTTAAAAAGGTATTCTTCTTAAGATAGGCTTTTAAAAAGTCGATACTACGCCGGATTTCTGTTTTTGGATCAATCGTTGGCGCAACGTGTAACGCATTAATAATTTCAGTTTGTAGTGGCCGCATCGGTCAAATTCCTCCTAATAATCTTTCTTGCTTACCCAATCCCGGACGGAATGGATAATGTTCATCTTGTGATCATACAACTTTTGTGACAAATCAACCGGATAATCTTGTGGATTTAAATCCCGTTTATATTCATCCCATAAGGAATCTAAACTCTCATAAGCATATTGCTTAATCGCATCCAAGGCCGGTAAATCATAGACTTGTTCACCTTGATCGTAAATCGAGATCAAGACTGGCCGGGCATCAAAGTCACTAACCGTTTTGTTGATATACGTGTAGCTCGGATGGAACATGTAAATGGATGGCTCGTTGCGTGGATCTTCATCATAGAGCGTCACGTAGTCCCCTTCGGATTTCGCATCAGCTCGTTTGGTGATCCGCCAAATCTGTTTGCGCCCTGGGGTAGAAACTTTTTCGGCATTATTAGATAGCTTGATCGTATCAACCATCTTGCCATGTTCATCCTCAATCGAAACCATCTTATAAACAGCCCCTAAAGCTGGTTGGTCAAAGGCCGTGATGAGCTTGGTACCGACACCCCAAACGCTGATCTTGGCCCCTTGCATCTTCAAGTTTTGAATGGTCTTTTCGTCTAAATCATTTGACGCATAAATCTTAGCATCGGGGAAGCCAGCTTCATCAAGTTGTTCCCGCACACGTTTCGACAAGTACGCCATATCGCCACTATCAATCCGAACCCCTTGGAAATTAATCTTGTCGCCCATTTCTTTTGCGACTTTGATTGCACTCGGTACCCCACTGCGTAAAGTATCGTAAGTATCAACCAAGAAGACACAGTCATGATGCGTTTGCGCATACGCTTTAAACGCATCATAATCATTCCGGTACGTTTGCACTAAGGCATGAGCATGGGTCCCACTGATTGGAATCCCAAAAATCTTTCCTGCACGCACGTTACTAGTGGCATCAAAGCCCCCGATGTAAGCGGCGCGCGTCCCCCAGATGGCGGCATCAAATTCTTGCGCGCGGCGGGTCCCAAATTCTAACAAGCCATCTTCACCAACGACGGATTTGATCCGGGCCGCTTTAGTGGCAATCAACGTTTGATAATTAATAATGTTTAGCAACGCCGTTTCAATTAACTGACAAGTGGCTAGTGGTCCTTCCACCTGCATGATGGGCTCGTTATTAAAGACTAACTCCCCTTCACGTGCCGACCGAATCGTGGCGTCAAACTTAAAATGCTTTAAATAATCTAAAAAGCCCTCTGAATAAGCTTGCGATTCGCGTAAATACGCGATATCGGTAGCCGTAAAGTGCAAATTATTGATATAATTAACTACTCGCTCGAGACCAGCCAAAACGGCATAGCCATTTTGGAACGGCATCTTCCGAAAGAAGACTTCAAAGACCGCGTGGCGGTTATGAATTCCTTGTTCCCAATAAGTTTGCATCATGTTGATCTGATAAGCATCCGTATGCAAGGTAAAACTATCATCCGGATAGATTTGAGTCATGAGTTTAATTCTCCATTTCGTAAGTTGTGAACACTACATTCAAATTAAGTTAAGCTTATTTTATCATTTTTCAGCAAATGATTGAATCTAAGCCCCGAAAAAGTTGTAAAAAACCGTCATTATCGACAAAAAAACATGAAAGTGAGCTTGCCTATGTCTGCACCTTTTAAAACTGTGTCTATTTTAGACGTTCCATTTATCAATACAACTAACGCGGCATTTGTGACCCAATTACAAACCGACATTTTAGCGCATCAAAATCGCTTCGTCGTTACCGCTAATCCAGAAATTTTAATGTATGCCCGCGAACACCCTGATTATCAGCAGGTCTTAACCCAAGCCGACTACATCACGCCCGATGGCATCGGCGTCATCCAAGGGGCCCAAATACTAGGCACACCGTTGCCAGAACGGATCACTGGTTACGATACCCTACTCAGCTTGTTAACGTGGGGTGCACAGCACCAGCAACGAATCTTCCTACTAGGCGCCAAACCGGCTGTCTTAAAACAAGTCGTTGAAAAAGTGAAGGACACCTACCCCGGATTAGTGATTGCTGGGGCTTTAGATGGCTACTTTCAAGACGCTGATGCGGTCGTTAATCAGATTGCCGCCGCCAAACCCGATATGATCTTTGTTGCCACCGGCTTTCCTAAGCAAGAGTTCTTCATTGCCAAGTACCGTCACCGGGTCGCTGGCCTCTGGATGGGGGTTGGTGGTAGCTTCGATGTTTTAGCCGGTGCCGTTAAACGCGCCCCAAAGTTCTGGCAAGATCATCATATTGAATGGCTTTATCGGTTAATTAAAGAACCCAGCCGATTCAAACGGATGCTCGTGTTACCACGTTACTTACGACTCGTTAAAAAGATTGCTAAAAATCAAGCTTAAGACTAACGGTGCCAATTGCGACTTGCAGTTGACACCGTTTTTACATGGTTACTTTGGGTGGTCGCGTTCGAAATGTCAAGCTTACTTTGAACAGATCACCACTCGTGGTCACTTGCATGCGTCCGCCTAACATGGTCGTTAATGACTGCACAATATTTAATCCCAAACCTTCGCTTGGTCCATGCGAATTGGTCGTATAGAAAGGCGTGGTCAACGGGTGTGTGGACGTCACGGGTGTGGTTGTTTGATTTTCAAAAGTTAAACACACATGTTCTGCATCGACTTTCGTCAAGGTCACACTTGCGGTCGCCACCGCATACTTCAACCAGTTACCCACTAAATTTTGAATAATTCGCCGTAATAACAACTCATCCGTTATCAGCGTCAAATTCGGCCTAATTTTCGGCGTCACCATGAGTGGCTTCGCCGTTAATTCATCAAAAAAGCCAAACAATTCCTGCTCCACAAATTGCGATAAATTGACTTTAGTCATCGTTAATTGCGTCGTTTTTGCTCGGACTAAGTTAAAATCCATCAAATAATGTAAATAATAATTAACTGAACTCAAGTTAGCCAAAATACGCTTTAATGTTGGTGCTGTGGCTGTCGTTGGCCGTTGCTGAATCAATTGTACGTACCCGGTTGCCACCGTCAATGGCGTCTTAATATCGTGCGTCAACGTGAGCAACATCTGCTCGATTCGCTGTTCATGTTGTATCTGTGTTTGTTGTAATTCCCGCGTCTGTGCCAATGTCACGTTCATCGCCGTGGTTAACTGTTTGAAGGGCCCCCAGCCCACAGTAGTCGTCACGCCGGCATTGGTTGTATGGGTATTAATATACGTCAAATCGGCGGTCAAGTGGCGCACCGCAACCCACAGTCGGAGATGACTAGCTAATAAGACTAGCCAACCAACCACTAAAAATCCTAGTATAATCTGCATGCTGATGTTCCTTTCTAAACTAACCGGACACCAATCCCCCAAACCGAAATAATATACTGGGGCGTTGCTGCCAACTCGTTGACCTTAATGCGGAGATTACTCAAATGTACATTCAATGTATTTTCAGCATGCTCATATGGTTCACCCCACACCGTCTCATAAAGTTGGGCTTTTTCAAAGACCTGATGGGGATGAGCCAGCATAATTTTCAACAGATTGAATTCTTTTTTCGGCAACACTAGTGGCTGACCGGCAACGATAATTTGATGCGTGATCGGATTCAACTGTATCTCGCCGAAAGTTAAGCTGGTACTGGCGACTGGTTGAGGCTGGTGTGATCGTAATTGCACCTGAATGCGAGCTAATAACTCGTCGATATCAAATGGCTTAGTTAGATAATCATTCGCACCAGCTGTCAATAATTTGACGAGGTTAGTTTTATCTTGAATAGCGGTTAAGACAATCACCGGAACCATCGATGTTTTCCGGATCGTTTTCAAGACACTTGCTCCCGTTATATTAGGTAACATGAGGTCTAAAATGATTAGATCCGGGGTTTGCGCATTAAACACTTGTAACGCCTGAATACCATCTAAGGCCGTTAATACTTGATATTGCGGCGTTAAAATCGCCTGCAACAAGTCCTGAATATCCGTATGATCTTCAATCACTAAAATTTTTAGCATGTGCTGACGAGACTCCTTGATTTTGATACCTTTAATTATAGGTGAAGCGTTAGTGGACCACAATTTAGGTTTAATTAAGGTTTATTTATGACTACGTTTTAGAAAGGTCAACTATCATTTAGTCATCAAGGGGGGATCACGATGTCAGAAGCAATCTTAACGATTAAAAATGTAAGCAAGCGTTTTGGACATTACCAAGCACTAAGCGAGTTAAGTTTAACGGTCAATCGGAGAGATATTTATGGCTTGATTGGCGAAAATGGCGCTGGTAAAACGACGCTCATGCGGTTGATCATTGGCTTATCCGCATTACATCAAGGTCAAATCACGTTACTAGGTGAAAATGCTGGTCATTATCAACAAGCCTTGCGTCGCACTGGAGCCATTATTGAAAGTCCCGCTGCGTTTCCTGGGTTAACCGTACTCCAGAACTTAACCTTAACCGCCAAGCAACATGGGTTAGCGGAGCCGGACCTAATTGCTGAAACCATTGCGTTTGTGGGACTGACCGAAAAAACGCATACGAAAGCCAAACATCTATCACTGGGACAACGGCAACGTTTAGGGCTTGCGATCGCCATCTTACCGCGACCTGACTTTTTAATTCTCGATGAACCAATCAACGGGTTAGATCCAGCTGGCATTATCGAATTTCGCCAACTCATTGCGCGGTTAAATACGGAACGCCATACAACTATCCTGATTGCGAGTCATATTTTATCAGAGCTATACCAAGTCGCCACTCGTTTCGGGATTATTCATCACGGTCACTTAATCAAGCAACTTAGCAAAGCCGAACTTGATGAAGCGAATCGAGTCGGCTTAATGATTACGGTCGACCAAGTACAATTAGCCAGTCAGACTTTAGATCAAGCCGGTTTCGAAACCTTCAGTGTGCTCGATGATCACCGTATCTGGTTACCACAGGCTCACCCAGACACTGGTCACATCAATCAGTTACTTGTAAGTCAAGGGATTGTGGTTACCGCTTTGATTCAACAGTCTGGTTCGCTGGAACAGTACTATACCACGCTTATTGCTAAGGAGGACAATACCCATGCTTAATCAATTACGCGCCGATACTTACCGGCAATTACACACTTGGGGGACTTACATTGTCTTGGCGATCACGATACTTTTTAGCATCCTCATCACTAGTTCTGAAAGTGTGGGTGGCCTAATGGTCTCAACCGATGATACAACAATGGATCGGTTAAACCACGGTGCCTGGTCAGTCCTAACCGGCTTAAAAAGTGCCACCCTATCTTCAACGGTCCTGCTTTACATTGATATTGCCATTTTTGTCATTATTATCGGCCAAGAATTTTCTAAGCAAGTTTATAAAAATACGCTCATTACTGGTATTACACGCTTAGGTTTTATTGTTGGTAAATTCATCATGATGCTAGGTAACATTCTTATCCTCACTCTAATTTTCTATGGGACAGCCGCCATTACTGGCAAACTAGCTGGCCGTTCATTAGGTACCAGCGGACTCAAACTGGGACAAACCATTGGTAATATGACCTTAACAGTAGCCTTCTTTATTAGCGTTATCTTTAGCCTAGGGGTCATCATGTTGGTCTTAACCAATTCAGTCGTAGCCGCCACCGTTGGCATTGTTTTATGGCCCATCTTAATTGGTATTCTGGCAAGTCTATCCAATTGGACTTGGTTGAAATATCTCAACTTTACCGGTGTCGCTCAATCGGTTGCCTTAGGTGGTTTGAAAGTCTCAGAACTGGGGCCCTATCTTGGCATCAGTGGCGGCCTATTACTTCTAACTATGGCTGGTTCAGCTATTTTAATGCAGTATAAGGAACTCTAAGCCAAGAATCTTGTTTTCCCGCCTGACGTTCGCCACATTGAACTCTCGACTATAATAGCGATAACTAGATCAATTAGTATTCGCGAACTAACCGGAGTCAGCCAGTGATGGCGCCGGCCGTGAAAATATCGTCAGTCCGGATGATTTTTCCGGGCTGACGATATGGACGACTTTTAAGACTAGTGGTTTTAGCTAGGCTTAAAAGCGAGGTGGAAGCCCGTTTTTTGGCTGGAGCCGGTCCCACAGCCGGCAGAATCACTGGCTGACGTAGGTGACAAATTTAGCACCATTCATCTTCAAATAAAAAAAGTGTGGTTTAAAGATTTTGACATCTTAAACCGCACCTTTTTTACACACTATTTTTCTAAATAAAATTCAAACCGATTTCCGACATACTGGGTCCGCACGTACTCGAACGGTTCACCCGTTTGTAAATATGAAATCTGCCGAAGTCGGAGTAACGCATCGCCCCGCCGTACGGATAGATATTCCGCAATCCGTTCCGAAGCCGACATCGCTGAAACCGTTTGTTGGGCTTTGCCTGGCACTAAGCTGGCTTTTTCCTCTAACGCCCGATACAGTGAACTCGTGACTTCTTCTTTGGTAAATTGCTTAACTAACCGTTCAGGTACGGTCGCCACTTCGAAACAAATTGGCAAATCGTCCCCATAACGAATCCGTTCCATCCGTAAAACTTGTTCGTTGGGTTCTAACGCCAACTTTTCACTTTCGGATAATGACGGACTCGTCACATGATAAGAAATGGTTTTACTAGATGGAACCTTTCCTTGAGCCAGCATTAGATCAGTAAAGCTGGTGACCCCAGACATCTTTTCTTGCACTTTTTGATTGGCAACAAAGGTGCCGGCGCCCACTCGCCGCTCTAGTATCCCCTCATCAACCAACGTTTGAATCGCTTGGCGTAACGTCATTCGACTCACATCAAATTGACCAGCTAGCTCACGCTCTGATGGAATCCGGTCACCGACCGCCCAGCGGCCAGCCTCAATGGCTTGTTTAATTTGGTTGTGAATTTGAATATAAATTGGCGAACTCATAGTCCTCATCCCTTACTTCTAAATGATTTATTTGGTAGCTAACTTCCCATAACTATACGTCGCAACGAGATCTTGGTCAGCATCTAAGACGTTAATATCCGCATCTTTACCGGCTTCCAAAGTCCCCTTACGCGTTAAGCCAAATTCATTAGCTTGGTTCACTGATGACATCTTAACAGCTTCAAAAATGCCACAGCCAGTGAATTTTTGTACGTTCTTAAAGGCATTGATATAGGTTAACACAGAACCAGCTAAATTACCTTCTTCAAGACGAGCTTGACCATCTTTAACGATAACTTTTTGGCCACCTAATTCACTAATGCCATCAGGTTCGCCCTTAGCCCGCATTGAATCGGTAACTAATTCCAACCGATCGGCACCCTTTTGTTCATAAGCCAAGTTGATCATGTCAGGGACGATATGGAATCCATCACAGATCAATTCGCAGTACATGTTGTTTTCCAACATCGCATGACCAGTAACCCCTGGTTCACGGTGCTTGAATTCACGTTGCGCATTGTATAAATGTGTCACATGAGTCGCTTTGCTGGCTAATAATTGTTCCCGGGTCGCGTTACTGTGACCAACTGATGGCACAATACCATTTTCCAAGCAATACTTTTCGAATTCACGCGAACCTGGATCTTCTGGTGCATACGTGATTAATTTAACACGACCGCCAGAAAGCTTGTTCCAGTTGTCCAAGAGTTCAACATTAGGATTCTTGATATACTTTTCAGGTTGGGCACCTTTAAAGGTTGCTGAAATGAATGGGCCTTCCAAATGAACCCCTTGAATAACTGGGTTTTCTTTGGCTGCTTCATTGATCCCCTTCATCGAATGATCCAAGTTTTCATTAGATTGGGTCATAGTTGTACAGAAGTATGACGTAATCCCTTCACGGGCCACCATATCGTTGACCATTTCGTTAATTTCAGCTGGATTTCCATCCATTGAATCAAAACTATAACCACCGTGGCTATGCACATCGATAAAACCAGGCACAATGGTCTTCCCACTGACGAATTCAATGTCATCGTCTGGTTGGGCGACGTATTCATCCATCGGACCAACGGCTTCAATTTCCTTACCGAAACGAATATAGCCGTCATCGATCTTTTCTAGACCAGTATAAATGATGGCATGTTTTAATACTTTGCTCATGAACAATTCCTCCTTGGATTAACTGGTTACATTATAATCGGTATAGACCAAATTTGCAACCTTTAAAACCAGTGGATTCCTGCAAGTTAACTAGGTTTATTGACTTCAACTCGCCGTTAATCATTGCCTAGTTCTTTGGCAATCGTGGCATCAATCCCTTTAACCACCGCGGTCATGAAGCCAGCCTCTTCCATCGCTAACAAACCAGCAACGGTCGTTCCACCTGGTGAAGAAACTTGATCAATCAGATCAAATGGAATCTTATCTGAGGCTAAGACCATCTTGGCGCTCCCCAGTGTGGCTTGGGCGGCAATTTTAGTTGCAGTGGCTTTATCTAAGCCATGTTTGACACCAGCACGGGCCATCGCATCAATAAAGAAGTAGATGTAAGCTGGTGAACTTCCGGCTAAAGCTGAGAACGTACTGAAATCTTTTTCGCCAATTTCACTAGTTGCGCCTAAAGCATCGAAGAGTTGTTGTCCGGCAGCATATTGGTCAGCCGTCAATTCATCATTACCGACTAATGCCGTCATGCCGGCGCCAATTGCAACATTCACGTTTGGCATGATCCGTAAGATTGGCATCGCACCCACAACGGTTTCATAATCGGCTAAATCAATTCCCGAAACCATCGTAATGACCCATTTGCCAGCCGTCATTGCAGGTTGAACACTCTTCAAAACGTGTAACGCAATGTTGGGTTTAACGGCTAGAACAATAACATCCGCCGCTTCGGCTACAGCCAAATTCGATGCCATCGCTTGTAACCCATTAGCCTTAGCATAAGGTTCATAACTCGCCGCATGGGCACTGTGAATATATAAATCTGCTGGTGCGACTGTTTTTGTTTTTAGCCAGCCGTCAATGATAGCGCGGCCCATATTGCCGGCTCCAATAAATCCAATTTTCATTTTGGTTAAGTCCTTTCACACGCTTTTAATTAGTCTCTATTATACAACATCATCCAACGTGCTAAAACGCTTTTTGAGTCATGCTATTTAACTTCGTTTACGTAATCCAACCATCCCATCAACACAGCGACCCAACTTGGCTCGTCAGCCGTTTGTGGCAAGGTCGCTTCATTAAATTTTGACTGCTGTTTGCGTGGTTGTTGTCTCGTCTTGATCAGATGTCGTTTGTAACCATTGTTTGATCAGTTACAGCTTGCGCGGTTAGCAAGCCACTAGCGCCCGGATTTATACATCTTAAAATGACCCTTTTCAACCTGGTTTTCCGTTTTTCTCATTCGCGTTGCCCCGTTTACATAATTATTCTTTTTTCACCAGCAAACCTTTTCATTATTTATATTCGAATAATCATCGCTCAATATGTTAACTTTATCCTAAAAGCTCGCTGCTTTATCGCAATGACTAATCATGCTATGATATCGATAATGATAATGAATTGAGGCGTTTTTAATATGACATTTACCTTTGCATCAGCGCAACCGCTGGATATTAAAGAAATTATGGCCATCGAACAAGCCGGTTTCACTCCGGATGAAGCGGCCAGTGAAACAAGCATGGCCCAGCGGATTGCGACGATTAGTGACACCTTTATCGTGGCTAAAGATGATACTGGTCATGTCGCAGGTTACATCGTAGGACCAGCTAGCGACCAACGCTATATTACTGACGACCTATTTGAGGCGGTTCAACCTAATGCCGCTCAAGCAAAATACCAAACTGTTTTAAGTTTGGCGGTCGCACCAAGTACCCAAGGTAGCGGACTTGGCAGTCAATTACTCGCTGAATTTGCACGCGTTGCTCAAACGCAAAACCGTGTTGGCATTACATTAACTTGCTTAAAACGATTAGTGCCATTCTACGAAAAAAATGGCTACACCAATGAAGGCCAAGCTGATTCCGATCATGCTGGTGAAGTTTGGTACAACTTAGTTAAAGAATTTTAAATTAAAAGGCAGTGACCATCGTTAAAATGATGATCACTGCCTTTTATCTGTTATTTACTGGTTGAAAAATAACGATGGCGGTGAAGAACCTTACTAGCATTGACTTTAGTCACCTACGTCAGCCAGTGATTCTGCCGGCTGTGGAACCGGCTCCAGCCAAAGTGCAGGCTTCCACCTCGCTTTTAAGCCTAGCTAAACCCACTAGTCTCAAAAGTCGTCCACATCGTAAAGTCCGGCAAAGCCATCCGGACTAACGATGTTTTCACGGTCGGCGCCATCACTGACTGACTCCGGTTAGTTTATGGCTATTAATCAAGTTATTTAGCAAAATGTTTTGCTAATTTTTTGGTTGTATAAGAATACTCATAATACCGATGACCGGTTAACTGATTCGTTTGTTGTAACACTCGGATCTTCTTACCTTGATATTTTTTCTGAATGACACGGTAATAACCCTCTGGTGGTAAAGTGACCGTCTTATCCCAAGCACTAACTTTGACAAAACCTTGTTTTTTTATTGCAAAAACCCACTGCCAACTGTCCGCTTTCCGAGTTCCAGAAAAAGGCAATTTATGAACTTTTAGTTTATCCGGTTGTCCAAGTCTCGTCGATACATTTTCTTGCCACGCCAACCCTTTCGCTGTAAAACGCACGGCATGGTAGTTTCTACCAGCTGGATTATAGATATGCCATGTTCCGCGAATCGACTTAGGAAACGTTTTTAAGGTAGTTTTTGTTTTAGCCTGCGCAATCACATTTGGTGCGACTACTGGACTAGCGGTCCCTATCATTAATGTCACGCCTAAAATTCCCATCAACTGATTTAATTTCATTCTTTAATCCCCTCTTGATTTTCCACTTTGACTTGGTAGTACTGCAATGTTTTGGCTAACTCTTGCTGCAGGGCCGAGACTAACCGTTGTGGCGACAAGACTTGTGCTTGTGATCCTTGCCCCAGTAGCCACATCAAGGATCCTTGTTCAAATGAATTCGCCTTAATGGTCACACTGTGATCAGGCCAATGCTTAATAATTTTAGAATGTGGCAGTCGATCTAACGCGGTTTGTGGTGCCGACCAATAACGGAACGTATACGTTACCTCGTGCCCACCACTTAATAAAACCGTTTTGGCGAGGAAGTCCCCCTCATCCAGTTTGCGATCATACCGCTGCTGTAAAGCTTTATTCTTTACCGGGACCACCGTTTCAAATCGGTCCAATCGATAAATCACATTATCATCGGTTTCGGTATATAACACGACATAAAAATAAAATTCAGCAAAATATAAACTCACGGGTAATCCCTGGCCCATTTTTAACTGCCCTGCTAAACTATTTCGATAGCCAAACTTAATTGGCGTGCGCGCTTCGATCCAGTTTGCAAATTGTTTCAACCGCGGTAACAACGCAACCCCCGTTCCCACAGGGACATATTTGGTTAAACTGTTAGTCAATAATTTTTTAGCAGCCGCCTGTTCCGAACCGGAAAGTAACGCTAATCGCTGCGTTATCAGGGCTTTCACCTCGACTTTATTTAAAGCACGAGTACCCACCAAAATTTTTAACAACGCCAATACCGATGAATACTGGACTTGGCTAGGACTCGTTAAGATGTATTTTTTGGTTTGCCGCTGATAAACCAACGTATAGTTGAGTTCGCTGGCAGCCAACAAATCGCGAATACTCGCCAGATCACGTTGCATCGTTCGCGACGTCACATGATATTTAGTTGCCAACGCGGCTACCGATAAGGCCTGCCCGCGCATCAAGCGGATAAAGAGATCAATAATCCGTTCATTACTGTTCATTTCAACTCCCCATTCAGTCATCATTTAGTTTGATTAAACTAGTCTTGCTATGTATGCGCGGTAAAACCGCGACTAATCTATCTGGTCTAGGAGTTGGTGCACTAATGCTTGAAATGATAAATCAACACCAAGTTGGTCACTGCCCGACCAAACTTGAAAAACCGTCTCAATCGGCTGTCCAAATGGTGATTCTGATTGCGGACGTGCTTGGAAACTTTGTAACTGCCCTCGACTAAACCGCAACCGGTCGGCACGACCTTGTGTCATCAATTGACGTGATTGCCGTTGAAGCCGATAGTTCCGGCGCTGCGCCACTTGCAAGATGCCGGCTGACAGTTGATTAGCAGTCGTTTGTAACTCAGCTTGAGGCCCATGGTACAGGGTGGTTAAAGCCGGTACCACCAGAAGATCTGAAATCGCCGGTGTTAAGGGCCGCTGATTAGCTTGATCCCAGTAGCGATATTGGCCGATAGTCGTTGCAATTGGCAAATCCGTGGCCGTTTGTAGCGCCATCACATCGGCTGCTGATTTAATTGGTTGTGCTGCAGTCGCTTGTAATTGCTCATAAATCAATTGTGAATGTGCCAACACCTGGGCTGGTAATAGCGGTTGACCTAATAACAAGGTCCCCAGCCACTGTGGCGACAATCCTAATTGCAAACCAATTAACGCTGGCGTAACAGCTGCCAATGGTAAGCCGGTTAGTAAGGTCTTACCAGCTGTGGTCTGAATCGTGTATTGATAAGTTGCTGGTCCCTTCGGCAAAGCCGACGCTGATAACTGACTTAAGACGACTTGCCGCTGATCGTCAATAATCGTTGCCACGTTAGTGTTGTCATACGGTCCCAACGCTAGAACACTCGGGACTGATTGAGCAGCTAAATCGGCTAATAACAGTTGATCATGTGGTACTGCCCAGGTGGTTAATGAGTTTACTTGCCGACCGGTGACCAATAGCCCGCGTTGATAGGCCTGCTGAAGCACGGCCGAACTGGGGGCTATTGGTTGCATCACTGGTGGTAGCGTGGGGACTGCCAATAATTGGATTAACTTTGCCGCGACATTTCGTTCAGTTAAATTAGTCAAAACGACCGGTCCGGTTGTCTGAACAACTTGCATCCGATTCACGGTTTGCGTTAAACGTCGATATTCAGGTGACAACAACGTTAACGGCCCCATTGGTGATACTGTTTCAGCCTCACTATATTGATAACGTGTATAAGTCACCATTAATTGTCGTTGTATTAAAGCCTGGTTGATTGCCAGTGAGTTCATCATGCCGCCGCTCCCTTATTAACTAATGGCCATATTCTAGCATAGTGATGCGACACCTTATGTCGTTTTTGTGGTTGACGCGAAAAAAGTCAAAAAATTTATGCATCAGTGGCATTGACGGACATGTTTTCGGCAACTATACTGGGGAAATTTTAATCTACGGGGGGCGTTCAAATGTCAGATATGATTCATGACGAGGTTTTTGCGCTAGTTGATGCCATCTATAATGATGTTTATGATCAGCCAATTGACGATCATATTAAAAAGACCCTGTTAACCGCTGCTAAGTACCTCGATGCGGGGAAAATGCCAGCACAAGTCATCGCGGCCAAAACGATGAACGGTATTTTCATTTGGACCATGGACGGTCATAATCCACTAGGCTCAGCTAACGGTGATCGTATCAATCGATTAATGCGATTAGCCCGTTCTGGTGGTTATAAATGGACCACTGCCGGCGTTGGTGATTTACGGGTCCAATTTTAAGCACAACTAAAAAGCGTTCCACAAATTTCAACGAGAAATTGTGGAACGCTTCTTAGTTATTGTTATTGATAACGTGCGAGAGCACTGCGATAGAGTGATTTCACTTGTTCAATTAATGATGGCGGTGCAATCACTTGAAGATGCTCAGCCTGACTTAAAATCCACATCAAAGCACCCTGTTCAAATGAATCAGCTTCAATTAAAACACTATTGTCAGGATAATAGCTCACAATTCGTGAATGCGGTAGTCGATCAAGCGCCGTTTGCGGCAAGGCCCAATACCGAAATTGATAGGTCACTTCATTGCCACCATGTAACAAATACGTTTTATTGTTAAATCGGCCTTCATCAATCTTGCGTTGATAATCCAGTTTGAATTTGTCGGCAGTTGAGGCTTGTAAGTTACTAAATCGATCCAATCGATAGATCCGATGCGGATTTTTATCACTATACATAATCACGTAAAAATAGAAGTTGTCAAAATACAACCCAATTGGTAGTCCGCTTTCATCTTGGATACCTAGACTAGTTCCATGTTGATACGTGAACGTTAACGTTGTTCTAGTCGCAATCCAATCCGCAAATTGTTGTATCCGTGGCAACAAATCTTGCTGACCGGCACCCACCGGTAAGTATTGATTCAACGTTGCGAGACATAATTTCTTGGTTTGGTCGCGTGCATCTGGCGCTAACAGCGCTAATAGATCAGTCATCATTAAGTCTAACTCGGACCGACCTAATGCCCGTGACCCAATCAGGATCTTTAAAATGGCTAAGACTGCTGCCGGCTGTAATTGATTAGTAGGTGTGAGTTGATAATGACGACCTTCATGACGATACGTGTAATCAGGGTCATTTTTAGCTAGCAAATCCCGCAGGCTTTTTAGATCTCGTTGAATTGTCCGCGACGTCACTTGATATTTCGCCGCCAACGTTTCAGCCGTCATCGCTTCACCATGTAGCAGATCCAGCAAGACATTAATGACACGTTCCGTATTGGTCATCATGACACCCCCTCATCATTGTTTTACACTATGTTAGTATCATAGCACTTAACCGACAAATGATGACGTTTAATTTGATTTATGTAATCGCCACCAAAAAAGAATATAAATTCATCAAAAACGCATGAACACAAAAAAAGCAGCCACCGTAGTGACTGCTTGTTAGTTGGGCTAGCTGGGTTCGAACCAGCAAGCAATAACAATGCTGATATATCAATGATTACAAGCATTTTTAGTTCTTTAATTATATCCGTGGTGCACTTTTTGGTGCATTTCATCTCAAAAAAGTATTTTTACACATAGCTCCAGACAACTAAATCACGCTGGCGGGCACTACATAAATTATTTAAACAAGTTTTTTCTGTTAAACTCGATATATACTAATTATTGAAAGAAGCTGTATTATTTGGAATCATGGCAAAAGAAATGGGCTTACAACAAGTATTGGATTATGGCTCATTCACAGCAAGCATATAACGACATCCGTCAACTAGCTAAAAACAACGACTGGTCTACAGATAAAGAACAGGCTCTTGATAAGATTATCGCTTCTACTGAGTTAATAGAACCAACTAAGCAAACCTTAACTACAGCATATCAACACGTCTGGGGCTACTTTAAAAAGATTTGCACAGCGGATGAAAAAAAGACCTATCTCATTTTATTGACTAAACTTACACCGGAAAATAATGAGCTGGGCTCCTTTTTGAAACTGCTAGCTATTAAGTACAAGGTAACTTACTTACTCAATTCTCGACTTATTAATGAGCTATAGGAGGCTTACTATGAGACTTTGGCATCAATCACTAATTACTAAATTGCCTCGTCAGCAACTATTAGGACAACACCGAGAGATTACAGCACTGCGGGGCAATGGCTGGGGTAGAAAACATGCTACTGTTAATTATGTATTTACGTACTCACCATATAAACTATTTCAATATCATATTTTAGTCATGGATGAAATGAAAAAACGTGGCTACCATCCTAATTCAGTTTGGTATGACCCCTGCTATCGTGGTCAAAAATGTTTGCCATATAATACGGCAATTCCTTGCCCTCTAACAACACCAATTTACCCAGAGCACAATAGTGCCTATTTACAAGAGTGTTTAGAAAACCTAGCACAGAAAGCTGTCATTATAAAGCCTGATTCACATAAAAATAAGTAGTCTTTATATTTACTGAACACGTATTCAAAGTCTGCAAGTCCGATAATTATATGTGCTGAAAAGGCAAAAAATAGCCACTATAATCCATAAGACTTACAAAACATAAACGTTATAAGACCACTTATCAACATGCCTGAATAGTATATTATTCAATAACCACTTTTCCAAAGTCATCTCTTTCTCACTTAGAACCAAGTCAACTAAGTAGTAAATAAGCATCGTACCAAAATTAGCTATTACAGTAATTGCGTAATATTTAGTAACGGGGTTAGGCCTGGGCAAATGGTCATCATTAAGATTCATAATTGTCGATATCAAATAATCCATTGGAATTAACAAAATCGGAATATTAATTATTGCTTTGTAAATATGGTTATTTATGTATGATTTCATATTTTTCGTTCCTCTTTTCTAAAAGCGAATACTTATCAATTTTAATATAAACAAGCACGTTCTAAACGTAATTCAGTATTCACTTTCGCTATCCTCATTAATGAGTTTCAAATAGATATAATAAGCATCAGAGCACTTGTTATATCAGCCATTTGTGGGTTATGGACAACCAATAGAATACAATAGCGATAATATCAATGGTATTCAAAAAATCACGCTGGCGGGCACTACATAAAATCATCTTAGCGGATGGTTTTTTTATTTTGCATCGCCTTTTTTAGGGGCTTCAATATCTCCGGTTTAATTATTGCACTAGCTAATTCAGTTCAGCAATACATTCTATACCCTCACTCGCGATCATTACGACTAACGCTTACTGGCCCTACCAATAACAACATTAGCACACTGTTTAACCGATGCAACGTTTTAACCTAGCGTTGCATCGTGTTGCATCAAATCACTTTACGTTTTAAGGCCGTAACCGCAACTACGCCCTAGCAAACTTAGGTTTTCTTAGGGTGGCTACATTTCTAATTCATGCCATAAAATGGCAGCTTTTGTAAGTATGCCGTCACTTAGAAACGTTGTAATGACTATTTTATTAGTGCATCCCTGCTGCACCTCTTTCAGTTTTAAAATACCACCATATTCCACCTTACATGCATCGACTAAAGGATATAAAAGCGCTCCGATTAAAAGGAGCGCTCTTTTTACCATCAAGCCGTGCCAACATCACCTATAAAATCCATTACCACGGCATTTCAACGTTTGTTTTGTGCTAAATTATTTCGATAATTCAATTTCACCTGTTTCGTAACGCTCCGATTCAATTAATACTAACAAATACTATCATGACAGCATTTCTACACTTAAATCTGTGTTGTTTGTTTCCTGATTTACCATCTAGAAACTAAAAAAAGCGCCACCCCGTAAGGCGCGCTGTGATTTGCTCAGCATCCTAATTATAGCATGCTACTATTACTAGCCATCGCTATCCACATCTACCAACCGATGCTTACCGCTATATCTAAACTGGCCACCCCGACTATTTAGATAATGGCTAGCGGTTATATTATAGTCCAAATTATTAATAGCTTAACAATATACTGTCCTATCGTACATTGATACCATACCCTAAAAGTATTTCCATATTTTCTTTTTAGGGCGTCAGAAATGTCAGTATCGTTTTATCGTATCTGATTACCCCGATTAATACGTACAATTACCAGTATTTAGCAGTCTAGGGTTGCAGTAATACGCTGGTAGCTTAACACTATATGGTGCGCACAAAGCCAAAAAGAGTGCACCTACTTGCATCAGAAAAATGTCAGGTTTTGTCAGGTAGTTGACCACTTAAATGAAGTTTCGTACTTTTTTGAACAAAACTATCAAATATTAATGAGGTTTATCCAATCTCTTTGAAACGATCAGGTTACAAGCGTACTAAAGGTACAGTTGTTGCATATTATTAATAAAGCCATCACCCTAGCTATTACGGATGATGGCTTTTAATGGCTCTTTATTCAATTATGCTCCTTGAACATGCCGTGATTGCGCTTCTAGGCGTTTAATGTCAGGTTTTAAAGCCAGTTGCCAGCCGTCCAAGTTTGCACGTTCTATCGCTTTAATACGGGCGTTCATTGTGGTGACTTGCGTTTTATAACTCGCAATACCAATATTTAACTCGGCCGCATCGGTTGCAATAAACATACCGGTATTACGACCGCTACGGTTCGCTACAATGGGTACGCCATACAGACTGATTAAATCACTAATGGCGCCCCTAACCTCACGTTCACTTAATTGGGTTGCTTTACAAATATTGCGCGTTGTTACTGGATATCCAGCACCCCGTGGCATGATATTCAGTACCTTATACTCAATCATTGTTAATGACATAGTTTCACTCTCCTAGTCTTTTTTACTACTTATTACTTGTTAATACGTGTGTACCTGTGTAGGTGCTCAAATCGCTGATGTAGCAGTATCTCTATCGTTAACAACCTGTGTTTATGCCGTGTTAACGTGTGTAATTTATCTTTACACACGTTAACACACGTTCTACACACGTAATTCTATTCACAAATCCCTATATACCAGTTTTCACACGGGTTACACACTATACACGGGTATTTTTATAAAGCACTATTATTACTACGTTGGTAGCCTCGTCCACGCCTTCCATTGGTTACAATATTAGCTTTATATTGCCAGCCAGACATATTATCCATGATTAGCTTTATTCGCTTAGCCTCGCTATTAGTCCTACCACCGAGATACTTCTCAGTTTGCTTATCAAAAACAACCGCTAATATTTCGCGGGTAGTCGTATGCTGCATTGGTTCCCGCTCTTTCTCTAATTGGTTATTTAGCCAATTATTAGGAATGCTTTCACCGTTTTGAATTGCAGTAAAATACGAGTGCTTTACGCTAACTGTTAACTTATTCCAATTAGTAGGCACCATCATTTCAAGGTAATCTGTAATGGCATCTTTCATCGGATCTACAACTTGGGCTTCTTGCTGGTATGGCTTAGCCTCTTTTAGTGTCTGACTATCAAAGTACAGCTTTTCACCAGCATCTACCCACAGCTTAACCTCCGCAAGTAGTTGCAAAATATCGTTTTTATCTGGTTTCAATGGATTCTTAATTGATGGGTTGATGCCGCACCTTATCGGATAGAAACGCCGTTCTCCAGTAACATCCTTTAAAAAGTCATGCTGATTAGTTGAACCAACAAAAACACTTTTTCGGGGATGCTGGCTAGCAAAATGACCGTAGCTATTGCGGTAATAGTCCGATGTCGCACTAGTAAAGTTCTTCATGGTCTCAATATCCGTTTTTTGCATTGCGGACAACTCTGCAAGTTCAATGATCCAACTTCCTAATAACTTTTGATAGTCATCCTTTTGTTTTCCCATGGTCTTTAGACTGTCGCTAAAGTAGTCAGGGTACAGATTCTTAACCGTGGTACTTTTTCCCAGTCCTTGACCACCGTCCAACATAGGAATGATCTCAAACTTAATACCGGGATGATAAACACGAGCTACAGCACCGCTTAACCATTTTCTTGTAACCATCCGTGTATAGTGGTTATCCTCCGCTCCTAAATAGTCAATAAAGAACGTTTCAGCTCGTGACTTGCCATCCCACTTAACAGCCTCGATACGATCCTTGACGGGATTAAACGAATTTAGCCTAGCTACTTTAATAGTGGCATCTAGTAAATTATCTTTTGAAAATAAAATATTGTATTGTTCATCCAAGTAAGCCCGCAATAATGAGTCATCGGTGTCTTGCCAATCACCCTTTAGTAATCCGGTTGCCTTGTTGGATCGTAGTTTAACAATCTTTTCGGAAAACGCATCGTAGGCTAACACGTTTTTTAAGTTAGGATCGTTTTCAATATACAGACGGATATTAACAAGCGATCCCCGTTTAATACCGCCACTATCCGTCTTCCTTAGCTTGTCTTGCCATTCCAAACCTTTTAGCGGTGTTACTTTACTAATTCGTTTGTCTCTGTCTTTCATCGCCTGTTTAAGTTCTTCATCGCCTGCCACGTCCTCACCTCCTCTAAATCCGCTTGATGATTGACTTGAAAATAGTGTTAACCTCTTTATCTGGTAACGGTGGCTGTAAGTGATCGTTAGCCAGTTGCAATAACTCATAAGCGGTCGCACTCTGGCACCCTGTCCGTAGTAATTTGCCTACCAAGGACGTCAGATAACTGTTACGGCTGCCCTCGCTGGTGCCAGTAACTAAATCATCCAATACGCTGCCTGCCCATGTTTTACGAATGTGCGTGGCGTGCGCTGGTGTCCTGTTTGTCCGTTTACTGGGTAACAAATCATTAAGTAACCACTGGGGCGCCGTAGCAATCTCGTTCATAGGTTCAATAGCCCTATAAGCACTGCCGTTAACAACGCTAGGCGCAATTAACACAAAATCCGCCAGCATATCAATGCCGGGGTATAAACCTATTTTCCGTTTAATCGGCAACTCTATATTGTACTTAAAAAAGTAATGCAGCCCGTTATTGGGAGTCTGCTCAATATAAGTAGCCGCCGGCAATTGCTTGCCTTGATCTTTAAGTTGTTTCAAAGTCTGTACACCGTCAGTCTTGCCATGGCGGTCAACGTCTACCACTAGCAAGCCCGATGCATCTAACCGCATACCAAGGTTTGCCCTTGGTACGTGTTCAAACCACCCCGCAATAGTCTGTTGGTCAGTCGTGGCGTCCAGATAACCACGGCTGTTCTTTAATGGTACTTTACTATCAGGCGTAAAGGGAAATACTGCAATACCATCGCTGGCAAGCTGTAGCGCCCTTTCTAATACTGCTGATTGTCGCATGATTGCCACCATCCTTAGACCGTTTCACTAAATGGGATCATGCCTACATTCACCGATGCAATATCCGTCATAGCACCACGACTATTTACTTTAATGTTGTGAACCTGCATAACAATTTGTTCCCGCTGCTTATCCGTCATGTTCAGCTTATCAATAAGTTCTGATAAGTAATTAAGCTGGACTAACGTACCGCCTAAAGTGTTAGCAGCATAGTTTAAACGCAACTTATTTTTATTCATGATCCGTAGCCTCCGTTGAGTCTCCACTATTAGAAACCCACTTTCCATGATCTGCATAGGGTTCTCTTACCCACTTTTGATCAGGATCGCTACTACCATCCGTTAATTCTTTCTTATTGCTTGCGTTAGCTTCACTTGCACTGGCGATGGCTGCTTGAACATGCCCGCTATGACTATCCAAGTCCATTGCTAAACTACTAATTACATCAAACATATTAGCGGCCTGATATAGGCTTAACTCTCGATCTTCTACCAAGTCATGTAGCTGTCTAGTATTCATCGTTAAATAGCTGCTATTGCCGCTTGCCACTTGTTTTAGTGTCGGACTAATCAGCTCACACATTGAAATAATTTGCGATCCGAGCCGTTTAGCAAACTTGATTTCTCTATCTGCATAGTCGTTTAATTCGGATAATTCATTAATTGTTTTTTGCATCGCTATCACCTTTCAAAATCCGTTTAATTTTGTTAAAATGAAAGGCGTAAAAAGGTTATCTAATAGGACTTAGCAACCTTGAACCGTACTTACTCGCCAAAGTAAAAGTACGGTTCTTTTTTTACGCTCAATCATGGTTTAAACTCCCAACTTACTGTAATAGATCGGTCAATAAATTCTCAGCTACCTTTACAGCATGTACTGTTTTATCTAGCTGTACCATTCGATCAGCTAGATCATTCTCTACCGTTTCAATTAAAGAACGGTAATCAGTGGCAAGAAACGATCTATATTCCAGCTTTGCTAATTCCTTTGCTCGCTCTTTAACCCGTTCTTGCATGTAAGCAACCCCGGCCTTTTCGCCTGCCATATCACTCAGTACCCGTAACAATTCAACCTGCGTGCTGTTATATCGCTTTAGCATCGCATGATCTAGTTCAATTGGATATTTAAAGTCTTTACTTACCATCCGCTTAGCACCTCTCTTACTTGGCCAATATATCAACTCAGCCTCATATCTTCTGGCCACCCTAATCACAATGACACCCGCTCGCCAGCATAAATTTTTAATTAAATGCCATTGCGATTAATAAACTTGTCTATATCAGACTTACTAATTAGTACAGTGCCATTGATAACATGACACTGTAGACCATTCCTAACCCACTTGTTAAAAGTCACCGGACTAACACCGGCGTAGCTCGATGCATCGGTTTTACGCAACCACTTTTGACTAATCCCAGCATCGCGTTTAGCGGCATCCACAGAATCAGCAACTAACTGATAAACGTAATCCCGTAACGCTTGGGCTTGCTCCTCCCCTAAAATAACCCGCATCGGTTCACTCATTTACTCTCACCACCTTTCATAGCCCAGTAAAGCATGCTCAAGCTCTACACAATTGCTTTAGCCGGTAGTTGTAAACGTATCTGGTAAATGATCCCTTGAACCTGTAACGCCGTCTTGATCTGTTGGTAATTGAACTTCATTTCTAGTAATGTCTTAATCTGCTGCTTAACTCGTTTGACAGCATCCGCCTCACTAGCACTTAGATAGTGGGTAATAACTTCCGTCTTGGGAATGTTCCGCGCATTACGCAACTCATTCACGTTGACCCCTAACGCCTGTTTGTATACCAGCTTGTTGATATTGATATACAAATGGCCGTGTTCGCCTAGCGCCGGGCTTTCACTAATTGCAGCATGTAAGCTCTTTGAATACTCCTTACCCAGTTCAAACTTAGCTTGTCGCTCAATAAGGGCACGCTTCATAGCAGCAAACTGCTTAATCAGTGCCTTTTTGAATTGTCTAACTGGCTTAGTGTTATCCAGATAGGTAATGAGTAACATCGCTTGTTCTTCATTTAAGCGCCAGATTTTACGAGGGCGCCCGCCATTAGGGTTTAGCGTTTTAATCGTGCTAAACTCCAATGCTCCGAACTCTAATAAATCAAACTTATATTGATTGATACGGTTATTTACTGTTCTTGAATCTATTTCAGCATACTTGCTAATAATTTCAGCAGTCGTATACGGCTCCGCATCTAATCGCTGTGACGTCAGCGTTACTAGGTCCATAGTATTGACCTCCTTTATTTTTTGGATTGTTTCAACCAATAGTCTAGTTTGTCGTACGTACTATTTCTTACAATATTTCTTTTACCAGTTAAAATATCAGTTAACGTAAATCTGTTTACACCAGTTGCATCCGCCAATGTCTTAACACTCGCCATTCCCTTATTCGTGAGCAGTAAGGATCGCATACTATCAGAAATTGTTTGCATTTAGCTCGCCTCCATATCTAACTTTCTTAGATAGAATACATCTAAGTTTATTAGATTTCAAGTCTAATTTTTTTAGATTTCTCTTGTTTTTAATCAACATAATGTTTATTCTATTGCTAAGAGGAACTATTAAGTTGTTATTTCAAAGGATGTTATATTATGCAAAATAGATTAAAAGAATTCAGGAACCAATCTGGGTTAACACTGGATGAAATGTCTCAAAAAACAGGTATTAAGCGTGGTACACTCAATAACTATGAAAATTCAAAAACTGAACCAAAACTAGATACTTGGAAACAATTAGCTGATTTTTTTAATGTTTCAATACCAGTTCTTCAAGGTATTGAAATGACACACTCTGACAAAGTAAAAGAAATTGGTGCCGTACTTTTCGAGAAATATCTTGAACATGAAACATATACCGATACTGATAATAATGATTTTTATATTTATGATTTAAATTCTTTTAGAAAAAAACTTAATAAGTACTGTGAAGATAATTCAATTCAATTAGCTGCTAGAGAGGCAAGACTCGATCATGCAACTATAAATGATTATCTCGACTGTGAGGAAAGCTTCTTAGATCAATTAGAATATCTAATTAACGGAATCACTTTGCGCTATGAATTTGCAGAATACTCAGGAAAAACAAGAAATACTGTAATTGTTGATGATACTGGTGCTAGAACTAAGGGGATTGATAGTGACTATGCACTTAAAGTAGCAGAAGAGTATTTAGAAAAAGAAAATCAATATAAAGAAAACCATGAACTTCAAAAGAAGGAGTCTATTGGTGAACTTCAAAAGCAGTTGGAAAATTTAAATAAGTCTCTCAAAGACCGAGAAAACGGATTAAAAAATAATACTTGGACCGACTACGATGACAACAGTATTCTAATTGCTATAAAGCAATTGAGAAAACTAACCAATCATGTCTTAAATAACATAGAGAGTAGCTTATAAAAAACTAAATCCTACATACCTCGCTCGCCAGCATGGTATGAAAGGAATAATCAATCATGGCAACATATCGTAAATATAAGAATGCGTCCGGTGAGTTCTGGGAGGTTTTTACATCTATTGGTAAAGATGCTACGGGTAAGCCTAAACGTGTTCATAAGCGCGGATTTAGGACAAAAAAAGAAGCCCAGTTATGGACTTCAAATTCACAAGTTAGTTTTCAGAAACGAGGGTTCATTGTAAATAATGATCTAACGTTTAAAGAACTATACACTAAATGGTTCGATGAGGATTATAAGCAACGAGTTAAAGAATCTACTTGGGCTAAGACAGCAGACATATTCAGGCTCCATATCATGCCTGTACTAGGCTCTCAGCGGGTTAAGAATATCAGTGTCGCTCAATGCCAGTCAATTGTTCATACGTGGCTTAACGATGGCTTAAAACAATACCGCCGTTTTAGGACGTATGTTATTAGCGTCTTTGATTTTGGGATGCGGATGGAACTAACTACCCGTAATCCTATGGCAAAAACTAGTATTCCTAAGCAGAAAAGCCATATTGATGATACTAAGATAGATTTTTATGAAAAAACAGAGTTAGTTCACTTTTTAGAATGCGCCTATGACTATGACAACCCACAAGCATTCATGCTATTTCGTTTGCTGGCTTTTACTGGATTGCGGCGCGGTGAGGCCCTAGCCTTACAGTGGCATGATATTAACTTTGATACTGGTGAACTAACAATCAGTAAAACTCAATCAATAGGCGATAACTGGCATTTAGTCGTACAGACACCCAAGACTAACAGTAGCTTTAGAACAATCACGGTTGATCCAAAAACGTTACAGTGGCTCCGTAAGTGGCGAATGCTGCAAGCCCGCGAATACTTTCAGGTTGGTTATAACGCTAATAATCCTGAGCAACTCATATTTGCCAGCAAAAGTAATCAGCCATTAGTTCCAAGTACACCCGACCACTGGAATAGAAGCATCTGTAAAGCGTATGGCCTACGCCGTATAAAAATTCATGCTTTTAGGCATACTTTTTGTACTCTAGCCTTTGAAGCGGGTGCCTCAATCAATGAAGTATCTAAGACTCTGGGACACGCTGATCTAAAAATCACACAACGCATCTATTTACACGTCACAAAGAAACAACAAAATGAGGCCGCTACTAAGTTAGCCCACTACATGGATATATAAATCCTTGGTGCACTTTTTGGTGCACTCTGGTACAAATTTGGTGCATTTCGTTTGTGCCTTATTTTGTACTATTTAAAATTCATGCACAAAAAAAGCCGCCATATTAAGCTTTTCAGCTCTCAATGATGACTAATTTTTATCATAAGTTGGGCTAGCTGGGTTCGAACCAGCGCATGACAGGATCAAAACCTGTTGCCTTACCACTTGGCTATAGCCCAATAATTAAATGGAGGGGAGTGGATTCGAACCACCGAACCCGAAGGAGCGGATTTACAGTCCGCCGCGTTTAGCCAGACTTCGCTACCCCTCCATGAATCATTCAACTATATTAGAATACATAATTTTGAATAAAAAATCAAGCCTTTTTTCAAACTTTTTTTATTTTTTCTGATAAATCCAGTAAAAACGTTGCTAAACGCCATTCTGACATAAAATCTGTCGTCCGCCATTCGTTAAGTCGCTTGCGGCCATAGCCCACCGCTTGATCATAATACATCGTCTGAGCAAACTGCTGTGGTTGTGGATGTAAATGCAAATGACCATACAGCACATGAGCAACTTGATAGCGTTCCACTAACTCGCCTAGCCGCGGGGTTCCCATTAAGGCCCGCGCCATCTCCCAAAAATGGTGTCCACGACCTAATGGTACGAAATTTGCCCGCGGCACAAAGTGTGTCATTAGGATCACCTGCTTGCCAGCAGTCTTAGCAGCAATCAATTGTGCTTCAACCTGCTGCAACATCAGATCAGCGCGTTCAGGGTCACTAAGCGGCTGTTTGATAGCCCGGTCAATCCAAAAGGCATATTTCCACTGTGCGTACTCACGAGCCGTCGTTGGCGTCCCTTGATTAAGGGCAAACTGATAATCATACCAACCGTTATGACCGATAATCCGCCAGTCCGTATTCGGGATATCCACAAATTGGTTATGCAAATAGCCAGCAAAATGCCCTGTTTCCAGCTCGTCAAAGCTCACGCCATGAACCATGTCATGATTGCCCGCAATCCATAAAACACGTGTCTGAGCGCCTAATAAGGCCTGTAAATCGACCACGTATTGCTGACTACGCTGAAAGTCATTAAATAAGTCTCCGGCAATCAAATACCATTGGACATGTTGGGCTAATAAATAATCCGCTTGCTGACGCATCATGACCTGTGCATCCACCCGATTAACGTCAAAATGATTATCACTACTAAAAGCTACCCGCACCATGGGGCGATCCCTTCCTTCAACTTCACCAAATAAAAAAAAAGGTACGTTATCAATAAGATAACATACCTTTTGCATAATTACTGTTAACGAATCCCTTGCATGGATTTCTTAATCCAAGGAACCATCGCAAAGAGAATAATCCCTAAGAGTACACTCGAAATCCCAATAATGGCGAAATATGGCACTTCAGTCTTCGTTGAGTAGAAGCGAACCAATTGGGCGTTTAACGCACTACCAGCTGAATCGGTTAAGAACCACATACTCATCATTTGTGACGAGAAGGCTTTTGGTGCCAATTTAGTCGTGACTGACAACCCGATTGGTGAAATCAACATTTCAGCGATTTCAACCACGGCCCAGCTACCAACTAACCACATTGGACTAACTTTGCCGGCCGTCCCAAAGAAGAAGCCTGGTGCCGCCATAATCAAGTATGACACCCCAGCAAAGACTAACCCAACCGCAAACTTAGCTGGAGAACTAGGTTGTTTCTTACCCCACTTCGTCCATAACCAAACGAATGGTGTTGTATAGAGCATAATAAATAGCGGATTTAAGATTTGGAAATCAGAAGCAGCTAAATTCATGCCTAAGAAGTGTAAGTTCGTCCGGTCCGCAGCAAATAATGCTAAGACAGCCGAACCTTGTTCTTCAATTGCCCAGAATAAAGCAGCCGCAATAAATAGTGGAATATAAGCACGAACGCGTGAACGTTCTTGAGCATTCGTTTTTTCAGACGTTAACATTAACGTGAAGTACACAATTGGTGTCAAGATAACCAAGACACTGATTAACGTAATGATGTTTGCCAACGTCAACGCATGCATGAGTTGCATCAAGAGTAAAACTAACCCTAAGCCAACGATCCCGATTAAAACGCGACGTAAGACTTTGCTCAAGTCACCAGGTTCCAACGGATCAGTTGGGTAAAGACTAGCATTACTCAAATTCTTCTTACCGTCAAAGTAGTATTGTAGTAACCCGAAGAACATCCCGATAGCGGCCAATGAGAAGCCTAAATGGAAGTTCACGTTTAAGCCAATTCGACCGACCAAGACTGGGGCAACTAAAGAACCCAAGTTAATCCCAAAGACGAAAATACTGAACCCGGCATCCCGGCGCGTATCTTCTTCTGTATAAAGTTGACCAACCATATCTGAGACATTAGGTTTCAATAACCCAGTCCCAATGACAATTAAGGCAATCGACACAAATAAGGCACTGACACCAAATGGCGTTGACAAGACAATGTGTCCCAGCATGATGAAGATCCCACCAATAAAGACGGTCTTCCGGCTACCCCAGACACGGTCTGATAAGAAGCCACCCAACACACTTGAAACGTAAACCAATGCCGAATAGATCGACATGATAGATGCAGCAGTCGCTTGATCAAAACCAAGACCACCTTGAGACACTTTATAGTACATGTAGAAGATTAAAAGCGCACGCATCCCATAATAACTGAATCGTTCCCACATTTCAGTGAAGAACAATGTTCGCAATCCACGGGGTTGGCCAAAGAACGACCGATCCAGTTTTTGTTCGTTATCCAATTAAAATTCCTCCAAACTGCATTAAACAGATCATCTTTTTAGTTTAAAAGTCACAATATTTGTTTCTTAATTAAACATAATAACTATTATACTAGCCTTAATCTTATTCAACAATACCCTTAACCAGTTTCTAATCTTTAAGCCACAATACTATTTTTATCTCATTTAATCAAATTAACTAAAAACGGCCTAATATCGCTATAAATCGCTACTAGTAAGTAATGTGACCGTATTCAAAACGGCTTCAATGCCATGAACTTCTAATTTTAAATGAGATAATTAAGATATTCGAACACGTCTGCCGAATAATTATTAAGAGTCTGCCTAGATAATATGATGGACAAAATCTAGCGTTATTTGACCATTAATCCACAAAAAAACTGTCCAGTGCTTCTAGCCGATTAACAGCTTGAATCACTAAACAGTTACTTAATTTCTATTTGATTGTAACTAATAAAAAAGATGAGATACGCAATCTCACCTCTCATAAGTGCCGGCTACCAGAGTCGAACTGATGACCCTCGGTTTACGATACCGATGCTCTACCAACTGAGCTAAGCCGGCATATATGGTATAAAAAAGATGTCAACACCATGGGGGCTAACATCCGTCACTCCGACAGGCGGGCTCGAACCGTCGACATCTTGATTAACAGTCAAGCGCTCTACCAACTGAGCTATGTCGGAATA
>NZ_BJDY01000007.1 GCF_005405385.1 Lactiplantibacillus mudanjiangensis | reverse complement strand
GAACACAGAAGTCAAGCTTCTTAGCGCCGAGAGTAGTTGGGGGATCGCTCCCTGCGAGGGTAGGACGTTGCCATGCAAACGTAAGGAATCGATTAATCGGTTCCTTTTTTTGTGTGTTCCAAAGGTTTGCATAATAACCTAACGTTTAGGCCAAAAATTAACTACATTTGAGTGCAATAATTGTTATTATGATCATTCCATGCTATGTTATTAGCATCTTTTATGAAGTGGAGTGAGTGTAATGGCTAAAATTGCAGTGGGGGATCGGGTTAAATGCCAAAAGAATGGTAATACCGATTATGATTTTTATGCTAAAGTGGAAAAGGTTTACGAGAATTCCGCCTACGTGACGATCACGCATTACGACGTCCGCGATGATATTAATGTGGCTGAACTTCAATACCGAGCGGTAATTGCTTTGAAGAAGATGAAACTAGTTACTGAAAGTGAGCTTAATAAGACCGATTTACAGAAGGTAAGTGCGGCGATGTTGGCCGAATAATGAAGAGTGACTAATATTATGGCGTATCGATTACAATCGATACGCTTTTTAGATAAAAAGCTGGTGACATGAACGAGACCGTGTTCACGTCATCAGCTTTAAATTTAGTGAGCGCTCGTTAGTGTGTAAAACCATACTTCTTAGGTGCTTCATCAGCATGGTACACAATATGAGCTTGATTAAGTGCTTTGATGGCCGCAGTGAGGTCGTCGATAAAATCATGAGCCATGTTCATGCCGAAATCGGCGCGGACAACAATGCGTTGAATGACTTGCTGTTCTAGGTTAGCAGGTAGTGGATAAGTTGGGACTTGCCAACCATTCATGAGTAGGCGATCTGACAAATCATATAAGGTCCACTCACGATCGGAACGCGGAACCAATTGATAACAAATTAATGGTAACTGCTGGCCATTGTTGATTAACGAAAACTCACCCAATTGTTCGATTGCTTTTGCTAAATAGCGAGCAACGTTGTGAGTCTTCGTTTGAATTTCACGATAACCGTCCCAACCGAAACGCACAAAGTTATAGTATTGACCGATGAGTTGAGCGGCACTGTGTGAAAAATTAATGGCCATTGTTGGTAATTCGCCACCGAGGTAACTTACTTTGAAGACTAATTCTTCTGGTAAGAACTGTTGATCACGCCAGATGATCCAACCGACACCTGGATAGACCAGGCCATATTTGTGACCTGAAGCATTGATTGAAATCACATTTTTTAATTGAAAATCCCAGATCAATTGTGAGTCTACAAATGGGGCGTAGAACCCACCCGAAGCGGCATCAACATGAATATAAACCGGTAATTCGGTATGATGGTGGTTATACTTATCAACAATAGCATCGAGTGTCGATAAATCATCGTACTGACCAGTATAGGTGATCCCCATAATTCCAATAATCCCAATTGTATAATCGTCTACATAATCCAGCACGTGGGCTGTGTCCAAGGCCATCTGGTGTTCATCCATTGGGACAACGTGCATATCAATATCCCAGTAAACACAGAATTTCTCCCAGCAAACTTGATAGCCAGCTGAAATGACTAAATTAGGTCGTTGGGCGTTTAGATCCAGCCCCGCTTTTTGGGCTCGTTTCCGCCATGCAAATTTCATGGCCAGGCCACCTAACATACAGGCTTCCGAAGAACCAATCGTAGAAGTTCCCGTAAATTTTTCACTTTCGGGTGCATGCCACAAATTGGCAATGATGTTCACACAACGATTTTCAATCTCGGCGGTCCGGGGATATTCAGATTTATCAATGGCGTTTTTGGCTAAGGTGTCCTTCATTAAGTCGACCGCTTCGGGTTCCATGTAGGTTTGACAAAAAGTTGCCAAATTTAAGCGTGAGTTCCCTTCATCAAGCAGCTCATCGCGAACTAAGCGATCGGCTTCACGAGGAGCCAGTGCATGTTGGGCCAAGCGATATTTCGGTAAGTCATGTTGCTCAGCGGGATCGCCAAAAATGGGCGTCAAGAATTTGTTGGTTTCATGATCATGTTTACCATATAACATTGCCATTGTTTATCACCCTTACCTCATTATTTTTAAGTGAGTATAGCATGGTGATTAGCCACTCGTAAACGAAAACACTAGCGCATTTGATAAATCAGGTGGCCATCCCTGTACATTTATCCTCAGAATGATTAGAATAGTAACTGTTAGATAATAATAGTTCTAAAGTGAGAAAAGGGGAATTTTGATGGCGACAACAGAAACTACGTTGTCTGGTCGGCGGCGTTTTTGGTTTATTTTTACGTTATTGACGGGGACCTGGACAATGTCGATCAGTCAATCATCTTTATCGACAGTTTATCCGACCTTCATGCATGATTTTGGCATCTCGGCTTCTACCGTTCAGTGGTTAACCACGGGGTTTATGTTAACGATGGTTGTGATGATGCCGGTTAGTCCATGGCTACTAGATAATATTGGATTTAAGAAATTATTTTTAACGGTTTTAATCTTATTTGATGTTGGGTCATTAATTATTTATTTTGCGCCTTCGTTTGGCATCATGATGGTTGGCCGGTTGATCAAGGCAGCTGCTGTGGGGGTCTTGTTTCCATCGTATCAATCAATCTTATTAACCATTACCCCAGAAAGCGATCGTGGCTCAACGATGGGGATTGCCGGGTTGGTTATGGGATCAGCATTAGCCAGTGGTCCAATTATTTCAGGCGTTGTTTTGAAGTTCACGGATTGGCACGGCTTATTTTTAGTGTTTATTACGGTCGCAACCATTTTAATCTTAATTAGTTTTATCACGATTCAAGATGTGATGGTTAATAAGCCATCTAAGTTAGATCTCATCTCGATTGTGATGTTGTTAGGGTTTGCGGGTGTGTTGTATGTGGTTAATGAAATTGGCAAGGCTAACGTCAATTGGACGTTAAATGGGATTTTATTAGTGATCTCACTGTTGGCGGTCGCCTATTTCGTCTATCGGCAATTTCATCTACAAACGCCATTACTGGAGTTACGCGTTTTAAAAACGTTTAATTATGACTTAGCGATCTTCTTAACTGCGATTTCTTATATCGCCTTAATTGTCGTGACGATTGTCTTTCCACTTTATTACCAAGGCGTCTTAAAAGTGTCGCCATTTATTTCAGGATTATCATTAGTTCCTGGCGCCGTGTTCCTCAGTATTTTGAATCCATTAACTGGAAAATTAGCAGAGAAGATTGGTTACAAGCAGATCATGTTAGTCGGGATGAGCATGATCGTGATTGGTTGGTTGATCCTGGCCCTGCTCACAACCAAGCTAAACTTATTGACGATGATCTTATTAGCCGCCTTAATTGAAGGTGGGAATGCCTTTGTCATGATGCCAGCGGTGACCTTGGGGGCGAATTCGTTGCCGGATCAGCTCATTTCACACGGGACGGCAGTCATTACAACCGTGCGGCAAATTTTAGGTTCAGCAGGGGTCGCCGTGGCAACGTTGATCTTATCCAACGTCACTGCCGCGCAGCTCAAGGCCGGTGTACCGACATTAACGGCTAACTTACATGGTTATCACGCCGTCTTCTGGACGATGTTAGGAGTCGAAATTGTGGGATTGGTCTTGGCATTGTTATTACGAGATGAACGACAACAAAATTAGCTCAAATAAAAATGGTGAATCGTCATGATTCACCATTTTTATTTGGTTGCTTGTTGAATTTTTTCAAGTTGGCGATATTGTGATAGCATCCAACTGCGATAAGTCTGATGGGCCGGCAATGTTTCCGTGACTTTTAACACGGGGACGTTGTATTGATGGGCTAATTGCACCATATTATCCACAATATTGCTATCAGATTGGGTGTTTTCAACGAAAAAGGCAATTCGATGGTGCTTGATGGCCTGCTGCATCTGTTGAATGTCTTTTGGTGACGGATCGGCACCATTTTCAATAGCCATGGCAAAATGATTATTACTGATTTTATAGCCAAGTGACTTTAAGGCATAATCAAAGACTGGCTCACTGACAGCAACTTTTTGTCCGTGCACGTTAGCTTTGAGTTGCTTAATGAGCTTGGTCAGTGGTTTTAAACTAGTTTGATATTGAGCGGCCTGTTTGAGAAAATACTGTCGATGAGCCGGCTGAATGGTTCCAAGTTGTTTAGCAATCGCAGTCGCTAGCTTGGGCATCGTGGTAGGATCATACCAAACATGTTCATTAGCACCATTCGCTTTACCAGCGACTGTGGTACCGACTGTCAGGACTTTAGTACCGTCAGCCTTATTAGTGGTTAGTTTACTCATCCAACCGTCATAACCGAGGCCATTATCAATAATTAACGCCGCTGAGCTGGCCTGTTTGGCTGTTTTAACGGTAGGCTCGAAGTCATGAGGATCGATGCTGGCGCGGTTAATAACCGCCGTAACTTGCCCGTATTTACCGGCCACTTGTTTAGCGGTTTCACCATAGAAATTCAGACTGGTAAGGATCTTTATCTGACCAGCTTTAGTGGTTGTTTTGGGAGTGGTACAGCCCGTCAATAGACCAATAAGACCTAAGACTGCAAGACCACTAAATACTTGCTTTAGACGCATTTTTTAAGGCTCCATTCTGACTGATAACTGTTAAACCTTAACGAAAATTAAAGATGAAGTCAAGCAAGGGCAGAACTGTCTAAGTAATGCTTAATTTTTAGCGATTAACGCCTAGTCATTCAAGAAAGCTGGTAAAATATAAGTCACACCATTTGGGAGGTGCAGACATGATTTTTACCATTGTGATTTTATTATTACTAGTAGGGGCTATTTTTCGCGGCTTTCATCGCGGGTTTGTGATAGAAATCTTACATCTGATCGGGACGATTGGGGTCTTGATTTTCGCACGATTACTTTATCAGCCATTGGGAACGACCTTGGCCTCGTTATTAACGAGTTTAAATTTAGTCAAACAAAGTGCAGTGAGCACGTTAGTCATTAATTTAGTGGCGTTTTTTATTTTAACGTCGCTAGGCTGGGCAGTTATTCGGATGTTAGCGCGGGTGTCGCGAGCCATCACTTGGTTACCAGTGATCAAGCAAGTCAATAGCTTAGCCGGCGGTGCGGTATCGTTTGTGATCAGTTATCTGGTTATTTTTGTTGTTTTATCGCTAGCCAACTTGGTGCAAACCGATTTTATTCAGACACAGATGTCGAATTCACCGGTGGCGACGTTTATTGTTAAACAGACACCGGGGTTAACGAGTCAGTATTTAGGCAATGTGTTTAAATTTGAAACTGGCACACAGAATTCATAATCAGTAGGGCTTGAGACGATTAATCTCAGGTCTTTTTTTATACTATGTTGGTTGACTAAAGAATCGGTAACAGCGACGCAATAATTCTTCTGGAGATTCATTGTAAACGAGTTCAATGTCACGGCGTGTTTTGATTGTTTCTTTACCAAGCGTACTTAACATGCTGTGGGAAAGCCCCTCGCTTAGTAACAATGTAAAATCAATTTGGTTGGAGACCGCAGTGGTGGCAATCCAGTTAATACTCTTTTCATGATTATTGACGATGAGTGGTTCAACGCCAAACGCACGTAACATTTGATTAAGACGCTGAGTACGTTGCCAAGTGACAATCAATATTTTTTTGCCGGTTAATTTTATTTCCGCATCCGCTGGTAATAACGCCTGATAATTGGAACGTGCACGTCGGCGGTGTAATTGCAGTTCATGATGTGACCGTAATTGTAATGGGGTAATGTCGTGGAAAATAGTGGTAACCAAGACGCAATCGCCATCAATGATACCCGCATAAACGGCATTTTTAGTTAAGGTACGTTTAGCCGCACCTAAGCGCCGATATTTTTGATAAGCGCGGCCGTTGACGACTTGAAAATAATAACCGCCGTGGTGCGGAATAAAACAACCAAAAATACGATTGCCGGTGTTGATTAAAACATCTTCTAATAAAACATGATGATAGCGCCGATGAGCCGCTGGAAGCCACGCGACTGAATTGATTTTCGCCGGCGTAATTTTGGCCATGACTTGATCGACTAGTGGAACGGTTGAGCCAGATGAGCTAGCTGCTTTAATCAGTCGGCGCTTTAAGCGGCGGTTTTCAGCTGTGGCTTCATGGTTAATGGCCTTTAGCCGTGTGATAAGTTGATCTTGACTAGAGAATTGTTTTTTAAAGTCTTCATAGCGAGCTAAGTGCTGACGGTCCTTAGGTGTTAAGAGTTGCTGGGTCTGATTAAATGCCCGTTGTTGGTAGGCTGCCGTATATAAGTTGTCGGCGCGGTTATAAATGAGGATACCTAGCGCAAACCAATTACTGACACTATGACTGAAATCGCGTGCTTGTTGCCATTGTACGGTTAATTTTGCGTTTTCGCTGGTGACATCGACCAGTTGTTGGTGTAACTTGCTGAGTTGCTGCTGACTAGTCGCGAGTTGTTTATGGCATATGGTCAATTGTCGTTTTTGCTGATTGAGCTGATGTTGTAATTGTTTGAGTTGCCGCTTTAATCGGCGATTTTCACGTTTTAAGTCAGTTATATCTGGAGTGGGTGATGTCGTTTTGGTTTTAGTCTTTGTTTCATCATGTGGGTGCTGTTGTTGATAGCGTTCGATTAACGCATTTTTTGCAATCTTTGTTGGCTGTTTTTATCATAACTATATGGTTGTGGTTTCATCTGAGTGCCCCTCCATTCGCACTAGCATTTAATAGTTATAGTGTAGCATGAAGTATTGCAAAAAGGGAACGTATGTTTTTTAATCGCTGTACATGAAAATAAAGATTTGATAGCTAATACCGAACGTTTAGTTAGTCATTTATCGTAAACTGGCGGATTATTACCCGCGCACGTGCGCTTCATGCTATTATGGTAGTTAAAAACAGTATAAGAGGGATCCTAATGGGAATGATTCGAATTAACAATTTGCGGGTACATACTTTTAATGGTGTGTTACCAGAAGAACGGCGTAACGGCCAACAATTGGCGTTGGATATTGCCATTAAATATCCAATTGAAACCAAAGTTTTACACGACGATGTTCATGAAACGATTAATTATGCAGAAGTTCGGGCCGTGGCTGATGAATTTGTGACGACCCACTCGTATAAATTAATCGAATCGCTCGCTAACCACTTATTGTGGACACTTTTGGATAAGTTTCCCACGGTTGAGTTGATCAATCTTAAAATTCGGAAATATAGTGTCCCAATGCCAGGAATTTTTGACGATGTTGAAATTGAGGTCGAGGGGGCGCCAAATGACCGCTGAAGAACGGGTTTATTTGAGCGTTGGTTCTAATATCCATCCGCGTGTCACCAACATTAAAACTGCGCTACAACAATTGGCCGATTTGGCAGACGTGACGGTGGTGGCAACTTCTAATTGGTATGAAACGGAACCATGGGGGAATCGCGATCAGGCCAACTTTTATAATGTTTCGGTGGCGTTGACGACTAGTTTGACGCCGGATGAATTATTGGACCGGCTACATGAGATCGAGCAAGGCCTGCATCGGCAGCGACAAATTCACTGGGGCCCACGGACAATTGATTTAGATATTATTTTTTGGGGTGCCCGGCAACTCAACACCTCAACGTTAATTGTGCCCCATGCCCAAGCAGCTAAACGTAACTTTGTGTTGTTACCAACTGCCGAAATTGCGGCCGATGACCCTATCGTTGGGCCACAAGTAGCGGCACTAATTAAAGCCAATCAAGATAATAGTTGGATAAAAAAAGTAGGAAATGTGAGTGAGTAAAGATGATTGATGAGGATAAACAAGCAAAGATTCGCCATGCTGTTCGTGAAATTTTAACAGCGGTTGGTGAAGATCCCGACCGACCGGGCTTAGTGGAAACACCGGATCGGGTTGCACGGATGTATGCAGAAGTTTTTGCGACTAAAACGGCGGCACCATTTGATAACTATAAGTTGTTTAAAGTGACGGAACCAACAGAAATGGTGTTATTAAAAGACATTCCGTTCTATTCAATGTGTGAACATCACTTATTGCCATTTTTTGGTACGGTGCAAGTGGCCTATGTGCCACAACATGATCAAGTGATCGGGTTAAGTAAGATTCCACGGTTGATCGACTATTGTAGTCAACAACCTAACGTGCAAGAACGATTAACGGTGACGATTGCCAAGGAACTCCAACGGATTTTAGATCCAGCTGGGGTAGCAATTTCGATTACGGCGCGTCATATGTGCATGGAGATGCGGGGTGTTAATAAGCCTGGCGTTCAAACCGAAAGTAGCTATTATAGCGGGCAGTTCCGCGATGACTTAGACTTGAAACGGGAATTTTTACAGCGAATTGCAAAGTAGGTGAGCGAGCTTGGCAACAATTGAGGCACAATACACAGCTTTACTGGCACAACTGAATCAAGCGATGTTGGCTAATGACGCCGACCGGGTACCATTATTGCGGCGAATTATGCGGCATTTAAACCATCCTGATCGACATTTTCATGTCATTCACATTGCAGGGACTAATGGCAAAGGCTCAACGGGAGCAATGTTAGCAAGCGTGCTCCAGGCACAAGGCTTACGAGTTGGCCGCTTTAGCAGTCCGGCGATCAATGATCCGCGCGAACAACTGCAGGTGAACGGTCATTGGATTCAGCTGGCTGAGTTTCTCGACAGCTATCATGAAATTGTGCCAGTGTTAACCAACATGGGGCTAAAAGCTGCTGATATTTCAGTGTTCGAATGGTTTTTCCTCATTAGTATGGTCTGGTTTCGTAATCAGAACCTCGATTGGGCCATTGTTGAAGCTGGTTTGGGTGGTCAATACGATGCCACTAACGCTTTAGCAGGGCCTCAAGTGACCGTCTTTACCAAAATTGCCTTAGATCATACGCGCATTCTGGGATCAACGCTTGATGCGATTGCACGCAATAAATCAAAAATTATTAAATCGAAAACAACTGTAGTCACGTTGGCCAATCAAGACCCCGCAGCCCAAGCCGTTTTGCAAGCCGAAGCGGCCAGGCAAGGTGTGCCAATCGTCCGACCAACGCGCTTGAACTGGCAAGTACATGATCGTGAAATTACCGGGACAACCTTAGATATTGCCAGTGATCAGTATCAGTGGCAAAACTTAGAACTGGGGTTAGTCGGTGATTATCAATTACAGAATCTGAGTTTAGTTTTAACAGTGATTGCGGTTCTTAAACGACACTCAATCACCATCAGTGACACTGCGGTACGGACGGGCTTAGCACAAGTTCAGGTTCCCGGTCGACTGACGGTTTTACAAACGGAACCGCTAATCGTAGCCGATGGCGCCCATAATCCGGATGGTATGCAGGCTTTAGTGAAGAGCCTACAGACCTTATTACCCGGTCGATCACTTGTCTGGGTCGTCGGTGTGTTGAAGGATAAAGCCTATGAACAGATGCTAATGACGTTGTTACCTGCAGCACAAGTGGTGATTACCAATACACCTCAACAACCAGACCGAGCTTTACCGGCTAAGGTGTTGGCGGCAACGGCTGAACAACTTGCGATAACTGATCAACCACAAGTCATGGCAGCTGATGATATTCAATCGGCTTTAGCCTTAGCGCAACAAAAAGTGGCTGAAAATGGTGCAATTGTGGTCGCGGGCTCATTTTATGTGATGCGTGAGTTACAACAAGCCGGATGGTTGGTGTTGCCGGATGACTAAATCATGGTTAATTGCGTCCAATAATCCTGGTAAGAGTCGGGATTTAGCCCAGTGTTTAGCTTATTATGGCATTGTGGCCCAGCCGTATTATGAGGTTGCCCCACGTTTAGATTTTCCGGCTGAAACAACGACGAGTTATATTGAAAACGCCAAGGCGAAGGCTAAATTTGCGGCCCAGCAATTACAACAACCAGTGATTGCGGATGATAGTGGGATTGAAATTCCAGCTCAACCAACGGCGTATGGGGTCACGACCGCGCGTGATTTAGGCCAAACAACCAGTGGTTTTGATCGCAATCAGGCGTTAATCACGACAATGGCGGGTGTCCCTGATGATCAACGGCAAGCCGTGATGCGCGCGACTTTAGCGGCGGCTTGGCCAGATGGACGGGTAGTCACCACTCAGGCCATGATTCAAGGCTATTTAGCGCATCATCAAATAGGTCGCTATTCAGGTGGCTTTGATCGACTATTTTGGCTGCCACACTTTGGGCGAACCTTAGCCGAACTACCGGATATTTGGCGCGTGCCACTAACGCATCGTGGGCACGCCGCTGCGCAATTACAAGCACAATTACTAGGTCAGAAAGGTTAGGTGGATTTAGAAATGTTAGTTCAAGATATTACGAGCCAATTTGCACAAACCAATGATTTCGCCAGTCGGGCATTATTTGCCCAAGTCAATCGGCAACAACAAGTGGTTTTACAGTTTAGCCATTACCATGCCCAACAACAAGCACAATTAATCCAACTGTGTCAACAATTGGACGGCGTCGTGCAAGTTGATGCGACCAAATTGACGGTGTTACTAACACAAACGGCTGCACGGCAATTAACGACCCACTGGCCTCAAGTTTTTCGAGATCAAGCGATGGTCCAAGGTCAGTTGACGCAAATCATGAAGCAGTATGATATTTATTGGCAAGCTGGTGAAAAACGGTTTAATTTAACAGATAAACCGATGATCTATGGCATTATGAATATTACGCCAGATTCTTTTTATGATGGTGGTCAATACAAAACCATGACGGATGTATTGAATCACGTTGATGAGATGCTACAAGCCGGTGCGGATGTGATTGAAGTCAATGGTCAAACGACACGTCCCGGATTTAAAGAAGTGACACCGGAAGTTGAATTGGATCGGACCTTACCTTATATTCGGGCAATTAAGCAGCATTTTCCCGAGGCAGTCATTGCGATTGATACGTATAAATATGACGTTATGCAAGCGGTCTTAACCGAAGGCGTCAGCATTATTAATGATGTGAATGCCTTTACTGATGATCCCCGGAAATTGCGTTTAATGGCGGACAGTCGGGTTGGGTTATTGACGATGCACAGTAGTCGCGATCAAGAATACACTGATTTGACTAGTAGTATGCGGCAATTCTTCGAACAAAATATCGCTGCTTTAACCGGTGCGGGAATTGATCTGGAACGAATTGCCTTAGATCAAGGGATTGGCTATGCTAAAGTGGCCCATGGTGAACAAGACTATGTGATGATGCGCAATATCGATGAATTCAACTATTTGAAACGACCGATGATGGTGGCTATTTCACGTAAAGGTTACTTGGGCTTATTGTTAGGTCTCAAAAAAGAAGACCGGTTACCAATGACACTGGTGGCAGAAGCCGCGATGATGTTAAAAGGTGGCCAGATTTTGCGGGTTCATGATGTTGCTGAAACCAAACAAATGGTGACATTGTTAGATCGCATCGATCAAGGCTACTGGTTGGCGACTGACCATGATTAGTCCCACCGATTTTGACGACTTTACGAGCAATGGCCCGGCTGATTACGATGCCTATTTTGGGACGCCAACGCATGATGATCATGTGTTGTTTGAATTATTAGTGGTCGGGATCTTACAAGTCGGGCTGAGTTGGCAAGCAGCGGCTAGTCAATTACCGAAATTACGTCAACATATGGCTGGCCTACGGGTTGAACAAGTGGCAGGTTTAGATGAACCTGATTGGGAACAATTAATGCAAACAGATGGTATCATGCACAATGGCCGTAAATTACGAGCCATTATCACCGATGCCCGGGCGATCATTCAGTTACAGCGCGAGTATGGCAGTTTTAGTGCTTACTTGTGGGCATTTGTTGATGCGACACCATTACTGATGCCAGCACCGGATGATGAGTTGCCGACACGATCAGCATTGGGCACGCGTGTTGCGAAGGATTTACACAAGCACGGTTTTACGTTTGTGGGTCCCGTGGTGACGCAGATGTTTTTATTAGCTGCTGGGATTATCAAGTTAAACTAGCTCAAGGTTGACAGCTATTTCAGTTACAATGATCACTGATATGATTTACTTGCCACCTGCCGTTCGCCCACATTGAGCCGGAACGCTGTGGGTGGACCGGTCCAGCCAAAAAGCGGTCTGAACCGTCGTTTTGAACCACCAAGCCCGTGTTTCAAAAGCGCCGAGCTCTAAGTGATAAATCGCTAAGAGCTCCCACGGCTGGGCTCAATGTGAGCTCACTCTCGGTTATGATGGCGATTACGAGATTGATTGGTATTCGAAATACAACCTACGTCAGCCAGTGATGGCGCCGGCCGTGAAAATATCGTTAGTCCGGATGATTCTACCGGACTTTACGATATGGACGACTTTTGAGACTAGCGGTTTAGGCTAGGCTTAAAAGCGAGGTGGAAGCCTGATCTTTGGCTGGAACCGGTCCCCACAGCCGGCAGAATCACTGGCTGACGTAGGTGACTAATTTAGCATGATGCAAATTATAAGGGCTGTTACTGGTATATTTATTTTAAACGATCAAAAAAGCGAGGACCGACAGTTGTCGACCTCGCTTTATGTGTTGGCATAGTGGTACTTAAATTGAACTATCGGTCGTTTCGTAATTGACTTTGCCTAACTCAACTTGAACGGTGATGTGTGTTAAGGGGAATTGTTCGCTTAAGGCTTTGTTCAAGTTTTCTAAGAAGCGATTGTTGTCGGCTAAGGTTGACCGGCAGAGGTGCACGGTCATCGCCGTTTCAGTGGTACTCATCCCCCAGATATGCAAGTCGTGCACTTGGTTGATCGTGGGTTGAGCTAATAAAAAGTCACGAATGGCAGGTTCATCAATGTTACTAGGTACCGCTTCTAATGAATAATTCATTGCATCGCGTAAGAGCCCCCAAGTGCCAATCAAGATGATGATGGCGATCACTAAGGAGACGACGGGATCGAGCCAATACCAACCAGTACTTAAGATGATAAAACCAGCGAGCACCACGCCAAGGGACACACCAGCATCAGCGGCCATGTGTAAAAAGGCGCCTTTGATATTAATGTCATGTTTTTGGCCCTTCATGAAAAGCAGGGCGGTGAACCCATTGACGAAGATCCCAATAGCGGCCACAATAATGACATCCCATTCGCCGACTGGTCCAGGATTGCTTAGTCGTTGGATGGCTTCTACTGAAATCCCGCCAATGGCGACTAATAAGAATACCGCATTGAACAGGGCGGCTAAAATTGAAGAACTTTTGTAGCCGTAAGTATATTTGGAATTAGCACTTTTCTGGCCAAGCCAGACTGCTAACCATGAAATTAAGAGGCCCAAAACGTCACTTAAATTATGACCAGCATCGGCGACTAAGGCCAATGAGTTGCTGGATAAGCCATAACCGGCTTCTAAAACGATAAATATTGAATTTAATAACACGCCAATTTTGAATGCGTTGGTTTGTTGTTTGATTTGATGTGTATGTGCCATCAGAAATCCCTACCTTCTCAGTTGAATTCGACCTTTGAATGGTTATAATTGATTTATGAATAGATTTACATATGAATGACTGTTCATGTGTATTGTAACACCTTGTTTTGCAAACCACAATCAGAAATTGGAGTAACTATGAATTCAGAAATTGATCATGAGGCCATTGTTGAACGTTTGAGTGCCTTAATTCCACAAGATGATGAACTTGGCCGGATTACCGCTATTTTTAAGGCGCTCGGTGATCCGACCCGCGCGCGAATCATTTATGCGCTGGGTGTTTCCAAGCTCAGTGTTGGTGAGTTGGCAACTGGCCTAGCATTAACACAATCCAATATTTCACACCAGTTAGCCGTGTTGCGGGAGTTAAAACTAGTCGTTGGCACGCGCAGTGGCCGGCAAGTACATTACCAATTAGCCGATAAACACATTATCAGTATTTTTCAACAAGTCGCAGCTCATGCCGAAGAAAATCAATAAGCGAATTGTCTAGGTTAAATCCAAGTTAATTTACCAAGAATGCAGTATTCTTATTAAGGTAAGATAACGATTGGAGGCAATCAGATGACATTAGCAACACAACAACTTTTAATTGTCGGGGGCACATCTGGCTTTGGTGAAACCGTAGCCCAGCAAGCCTTAGCTGCAGGGGCAACGGTCCATATTATTGGACATCAGCCACCCCATGTAACGGCAGCTATCGAGCGACTAAAAACAACTAGCACGGCCGTGGCTGGTACGGCTTTAGACGCACAGGACTTGACCGAACTTACGGCATTTTTTAAGTCGGCGCCGAAGTTTGACCATATTATTTCTTTCTTAGGTGGTGCGATGGGTGGCGGGTTCTTAGATAATACCGTCGCCGCGATTCGTGAAGCCGTTGAAGCAAAGTTTTTTGCGAACTTACAGTTAAGCCAGTTAGCGGCTAAGCAATTAAAACCGGGTGGCTCGTTGATTTTAACGTCAGGCGCTGGTGGACATCCGTACGATGCTTCGGGCGCCATTATTGGCAATCAAGCGATTAATACGTTAGTCGCAGGTTTGGCGGTAGAAATGGCACCGAATTATCGTGTTAATGCAGTGGCCCCAACTTGGACGCCGACTGGTTTATGGCGCGATATGACGCCAGAACAAGTTCAGCAACAGGCCGCGGATTTTAGTCAGGGCGTGCCCTTAAAGCGGGTGGCAACTAAAACAGAAGTCGCTTCAGCGTATCTCTATTTAATGCAAAATCAATTCGTTACCGGTCAAGTTCTCCATGTTGATGGTGGCGTTGACTTAGGTGTTAAAGCATAAAAAAATTCCGACCAGCGCTGGTCGGAATTTTTTGTACTATTTGATTTTTTCGTTAGCAATTGCTTCAACATAACCTTTGGCGATCTTATCAAGATTCTTGTTGATCCGTTTGAAATCACCTTTGTTCGTGATAAAGCCAGTTTCGATTAAACTGTAGTCAATACCACGTTTGCGTAAGACGTTGCAGTTCCGTAAGTTGGTGCGGAAGCTATAACCATTGTAGGCTGGATTGAGCCCAACATTACTTTTGATGACTTGGCGTAGTCGCACATCGCGCGCCGTTGGTTTGGCCTTGTGAATAATCACATGACCGCCATGGGCATAGGCACTAGTTGAGGCGTCTAAATGGAACATGATCACCGTGGTATTTTTCTTGATTTTATATGAGCCTTTATGGAAGACCATCGTGTCCCGGACAATATTGTGACTAGGATTGTAGATGGTGACGTTGCTCTTTTTAATCTTTTTGGCATATTTTTGTAACTGTGGCATTAAGTGTTTGCGTAAATAAGTCGCTTCGGTGGTGCCATTTCCCCGGGCACCGGGATCACCAGCACCATGACCCATCACGAGTAAATAGTGATGGGTCGCTTTCTTCTTTAGTGTCTTTTTAGCTGTAGTGCTGGTGGTGGTTTGTGCGTTAATCGTGGTTGGCTGACTCCAAGCTAACCCACCACTGATGGCGCCAAATGCGAGTAGTGTAATAAACTTTTTCAAAATAGCTCCTCCTTTTTTCCCCATAAGGTTATTCTAGCAGATCTAATGATCTTTGGAACAATCGATAATTCCCTTATGGTAAATTTGCTATAATACAGGTGATCGCAAAAATCAGTAACTTTGGAGAAAATGATAAAAACAGGCTTATCATGGTTAGCAGGGGGTAGTGAGATGAAAAAAGGGGTTTGGCTAGGTGTTATTGGGATTTTATTACTTGGTGGGCTAGTGGTTCAACCTAAATCGGTACAAGCAACTAGTTTAAAAAGTGAACGCTCAGCTATAAAGAAAATCGCGAAACAAGATTTGAAATCGCTGGGTGGTCGTTGGTCAGTACAGATCACGCGTCTAGGCAAGCAGCCGTTAAGTGTACAAACTGGCAACCACAAGATCGGTCGGCAACGGTCGGCTAGCACGATTAAAGTTTTTATCATGTTGACGATTTATCATCGCGTTCAAAAGCATCAGATCAAGTTAACGGCGCAAAACCAACAAGACTTAACGTTAATGATTCATAATTCGGATAATGCGGCAGCAAACCGGCTGATCACGCGCGCTGGCGGACTTAAAATGGTCACCAAAACGGCGCACCAATTCGGATTTAAACAGACAAGTTTGCAGCGTCATTTATTAGACACTGCCGCGTTGCAACGTGGTTATGATAACTACACGTCTGTACAAGACTTAACCGCCTTTTTGACCAAAATGTATCGGCATCAACTACTTGGAAAGACGTATGACCGTAAGATGTTGACGTTACTGAAAGGTTGTCGTAACCATAGTAAGCTACCTTATCTGGTCAAAAATGCCACGGTTTACAATAAAACCGGTGAGTATCCCGATAAAGGTGTTCAAAACGATGCGGCATTATTCAAGACGAAATATGGTGTTTATAGTATCGTGGTTTTGGCACAAAGCGGCTCGCAGGTTCAGCAATATCGTGGCATGAATCGGTTAGGTCGTGACATCGTGACTTACTTGAATCAGCATCCAGCTAAGCAAAGTCGTCAAAACACGAGCAGTCACCTCACTTTACAACCTAGATTAAGTTCACTGGTCGCCATCGTAAGTCTGGAAAATTCAGCTAAACCAACGATGTTGCCCAAGTTTTTCGATCATGGTTATTTTGAGCGATAGTTAACCAATAAATAAGCAAACCTAACCATCTAGTTTTATAGACTAGATGTATTGATATTGACATCATATGATGGTATGCTATTACCAATGAAACTTAGAGGTGATTAACATGCAACAGCCATCACGGCGTTATCAAATTACTAATGAAGTCTTGAATTCGGTCACTCATGGGATTGGCCTCGTACTAAGTATTGTCGGCTTTGTCTTTTTGATGCTTAAAGCGTATGAAGATGGTCGCGGCATTGAATGGGCAGCCTTTATTATTTATGGCTGTTCGTTGTTTGTCCTGTATACCTGTTCGATGCTATTTCATGGGTTGTATTTTACGCGGGCTCGAGAAGTTTTTCGGATCTTGGATCACAGTGGCGTCTATGTGTTAATTGCGGGAACCTATACGCCGTTTAGCTTGTTAGCGATTCGCGGTTGGCTAGGTTGGACAATCTTGGTCACCATTTGGATCTTGGCGATTAGTGGGATTACGGTGAATGCCGTGTGGCCAGGCCGCTTGAAAAAAGTAGAAACTGTCATCTATGTCTTGATGGGCTGGATGTGTTTAGCCGGTGGGCGCCAGTTGTGGACCAATCTAGGGGTGACTGGGTTCTGGTTACTAGTTGCTGGTGGCGTCGCCTTTACGTTAGGGGCATTGTTGTACAGCTTTCCACATATTAAATACTTACATGTCATCTGGCACATTTTCGTGATGATTGGGACGACCTTAATGTATTTTTCGATCTTCTTTTATATCTAAAACAATTAACGACGCGTCTCCGGGATAAATGCCCGTGGGACGCTTTTTTTACGGTAACCTATAGGCCTTAGTTATTCATATGATAAAGCTTTTGTAATAAAACTGTAATCAGCCAGGCGTATCTTTTGATTGCGTTTTGTAAAAACCTCCTTTAGAATGGTGGAACAGCTGAATTTTTTTGTGAGGTGATCAACATGGCATACAGCTTATTATTTGGTGGAATTTTAATGGAAGTAATCGGGAGCTTTTTCTTAAAACGAGCAAACGGTTTTCGGAATTTGATACCCAGTATGATGGTATTAGTGAGTTATTTTAGTTCGTTAGTTTTAGTCACAATGGCAATGCGGCACTTACCATTAGGGATAGCGTATGCCTTGTGGGCCGGATTAGGTACGGTGGCAACCGTGATTTTAGCGGTTGTCGTCTATCGTGAACGATTAAGCTTAGCACGTGTGAGCGGGCTAATGGCGATCGTGATTGGGGCCGTATTACTGAACATTTAAAAAGGGGGCAATGCAGATGCGTGCATGGATTCAATTAGGGTTAGCAATCGGGGTTGAAATTATTGGGACGAGTTTGTTGAAATTGTCCGCTGGCTTTAGCCATTTATGGATTGGCATGATTGGGATGGTCTTATATGGCTTAGCAATTTTTAGTTTTTCAATGGCCTTACGCCGAATTCCATTAAGTGTGGGCTATGCGATTTGGGCTGGCGGCGGCACCGCCATCACCAGTTTGATTGGCGTCTGGGCCTTCGGTGAAATTTTGAGTGGTCCTAAACTAGTCGGATTGATTGCCGTGATTATCGGGGTGGTTTTGTTGAACCTACCTGTCAAGGCGAGCAGTCCACGACCCGTTCGGCGTTGGCGGTCACGGACTAGCCGCGATTAAATAAAAATATAAAGTAAAACTCGACCTAAACGAAATTTTCGTTTAAGTCGAGTTTTTTAGTGGTTGATTTAAGCTTCTGACCAGACACTTTTAGCAGTATCAATAACTAATTGAAGTTTTTCCCATTGATCAGCTTCGGTGAGTTGGTTACCTTCTTCAGTCGAGGCAAAACCACATTGCGTGGACAACGCTAAGTTTTCTAAGGGAACTTTGGTAGCGGCCGTTTGTAACCGTGCTTTTAAATCTTCAGGGTTTTCAAGTTCAGGAAATTTAGAGGTCACTAGTCCTAAAACAAGTCGTTTGTGGGTATCGTGGTTCCAGATTTGTGCGAGCGCATCAAAGTTACCATCGCGTTCATTATCGTATTCTAAGAACAAGCCATCATAGTTGAGCTGACCCAAATACTTGGCAACGACATCGTAACTACCAGAGAAGAGGTAAGTGGACTTAAAGTTGCCGCGGCAAATGTGGGTCGTTACCGTTAAATCAGTTGGAAGATCAGCCAAAGCCGCATTAATAACCGTCACGCCATCTTGAGAGAGTTGTTCAAAATGTTGCCGATCGCTGTCACTTAATTTTGGATCGTTAAGCTTGCTGATCAGAAATGCCCAAGTGGTGTCATCTAATTGTAAGTAGCGACAGCCAAGATCATAAAAATGCTGAATGGTGTCATGATAAGCGGCGGCAAGGTCGGTCAAATAGGCTTCCCAACTGTCGTAGAATTTTGCCCAGTTGTCACTACGGTTGTCGCGGAATAACATCGTTGGTGAGGGAATCGTTTGTTTGGCAAGGACACCGTCAGGGACGATCGATTGCAAGTAGCTGAAAGCTTTGAAGAAGGGGTGATCGGGGTTAAAGGCGACTTTGCCGACGAGTTCGGCATTATCGGTCCGGGTATGATCACCTTTGAATTTATAACTTTGATGATAATCGTATTTGCCAACGCCAGTTAAGCCCCAGAGAAAGTCCAAATGCCACCAGCTCCGTGAAAATTCCCCATCAGTGACGGCGTGTAAGCCAAGCTTAACTTGTTCATCAACGATGCGTTTGATTTCGAGTTGTTGAATCGTTAGGGCTTGATCAGCAGTAATGGCACCAGCAGCGAGTTGGGCGTGGGCTTGTTTCAAAGCTTGTGGTCGTAATAAACTCCCAACAACATCGTAGCGGAATGGTTTGGTTAAAGTTGAATTTGTCATATTGAGCACCTCATTAAGTATTTTTTGGAACGAAAAAACCGTCGTCCGATTGATAAAAAATCAATCAGGACGACGGTTAGCCGGGTTACCACCTGAGTTCAAAGCGAAACATGCCGCTTCCTCAAGCAGACCATGACAGTGTCAAGATCTGCAACTGCGGTAACGGGCAGTTAGCTCGCTGTTAGTTTATGTTAGACACTTGCCAACAGGACGTGTTAACGAAAGACCATCTTCGACCAAATCCCTGGCATCGTCTCACCACCCCGATGCTCGCTGAACAGTTCCTTGGTTTACTCATCTTTTAATCGTTCTTTAATGTTAACGTCATTCTACCGGTTCCAATTTTGAAAGTCAAGTTTCCATTAAACCGTGGGTCCCAACCCATGTGAAAGTGGTGGTAATGCTATAATAACGATTAGAAAAAAGATTTTGGGGGTTCGGTTATGGATCGACTGATTCGATTTTTAAAGCGTGACGATGTTGGCTTGTACTTAACGCTAGCATTTTTGGTTGTGATCATTTACTTGATGCGTGGGTTTGCCACGGTGGTGTTATTGACGGTGATCTTTGCTTTCTTAGCGGTCAAGGTTAGTCATTGGTTGAACTTGAAAACGCACTTGCCGTATTGGATTGCCGTGATTGTCGTATATGTGGCGGTACTTGGTGTTTTAATTGCGGCTTTGTCGTATGCAGCGCCAACTTTGGTGACACAATTGAAGGTGATTCCAGACATGTTGGCTAAAGCCATCACGAACCACCCAGTCTTGAATAAGAATATTGATAAATGGATTAACCAGGCGATTCACAGTAGTGAGCTGATTCAAAATGGTAAGTCGTTGTTGCTAACGGGGATTAAAGAGGCTGGTCAGATTGGGACGGGCTTCACGCACGTGTTGATGGCGATTTTCTTGAGCTTTATCTTTACGTTAACCCGGGGCCGGATGGTCAGTTTCGGTCGTCAGTTCTTACGATCGAAATTCAGTAAGTTCTTTAATAACGTCTATTTTTTAACGCGGAAGTTTGTCCTGATTTTAGGCAAAATCATTGAAACGCAACTGATTATTTGTACGATTAACACGATCCTGATGACGATTGGGTTTGTGATTATTGGGATGCCAAGTATCATGGTGCTGTCGATTATCGTCTTCATTTTAGGACTCGTGCCGGTAGCCGGGGTTCTGTTGTCCATGATTCCATTGACCTTACTGGCATTTGCGTCTGGTGGTTTAATTCGAGTGGTCGAGATTATCATGCTCGTGATTATTATCCATGCCTTTGAATCGTATTTCTTACATCCGCGACTCATGGCCGATCGTACCGATTTACCGGTCTTTGCGACCTTCATTACATTGATTATCATGGAAAGTTTGTTAGGTGCCTGGGGGTTAATCGTTGGGATTCCAATCGTGGCCTTTGCCTTAGATATTTTAGGCGTTCAAGATTCAGAACGTAAACGAATTGTTTCTAAATGACGGTAGTTTGAATTAGCCACCTCCGTCAGCCAGTGATTCTGCCGGCTGTGGGGACCGGTTTCAGCCAAAGACCGGGCTTCAACCTCGCTTTTGAGCCTAGCCAAAGCCACTAGTCTCAAAAGTCGTCCACATCGTAAGCCCGGAAAAAATCATCCGGACTAACGATATTTTCACGGCCGGCGCCATCACTGTCTGACTCCGGTTAGTCTATGGCCCCAAATTGATTTAATCATCGCTATTATAACCGAGAGTGAGCTAACATTGAGCCCAGCCGTGGGAGCTCTTAGCGATTTATCGCTTAGAGCTCGGCGTTTTTGAAACACGGGTTTAGTGGTTCAAAACGACGGTCCAGACCGCTCTTTGGCTGGGCCGGTCCGCCCACAGCGTTCCGGCTCAAGGTGGGTGAACGGTAGGTGGCAAGAGTGCGGAATCTTGATCGTTGAACCCTCACCATATCAGCGACTATTGCTAAAAAGTGAGTCTGAGAATTTATTCTCAGACTCACTTTTTGATTTCAGTTAACGAATACTAAGGGCACGTGAATGACGTTGTTGGTAGACCGGCATGAATTTTTTAGTTGAAATCCATTGGACTTTGTTTGACCAAGACTTTTTCATGTAAGGATCGGCGACTAAGAAAGCACCGCTTTTATAGCCGACTAAGGCCAAGACATGATAAGGCCGATAACTGTCCATGTTCCAGGCCCCAGAAAAGACCACTGCATTACCGCGTTTAACCTCGCGGATGAGCTGGTTCTTAGTGGCACCAGTGATGTTGGTGGCTTTAGCGTCGTAGGTCTTAGCGTACTTAGTTAACGGCTTTGGATAAATCGTCCAAATAACGTTTTTAGGACTGTCTTTATATGGATTGCCGAAGAATCCCGTTTTGGGTGACTTGCTCTTAGGCATCTTTGTGATGAGCTGTTTCAGACTGGTCTTAGTGGCTAAACCTTTAACCGATAAGGCCATCTTTAAACTGGCAGCTTCACAAGCGTTAGGCGCATATAAAGGATAGAGCTGACTTGTATACGTGTAAGGTAAAACGTAGACTGATTGGCGCTTTAAATAGTTCTGGTTGACCCAGCCAATCGTTTTGCCCCGACGACTCAATTGAAAATATTTCTGCCCATTTAACGTAGCATAACGATCTAGTTGATAAGATTTCGACACCAATGATGACTTAGCTTTAGTGGCTTTGGCGGTGAGGGTTGTCTTTACCTGCGCATTTTTTTGCAAGGTGCGACTATTGTAATGCCGGGCACTGTGCGTAGTGGTTGCTTGACTCGTTGTGCTTAGTAATAACCCACCGACGACTGCGACTAGACTTAGCAAAAGTTTCGTGACTTTCATGAGAACTCCTTTGATTAATGCATATGAATGGCAAACTGTGGCTGACGGGTTTTAATTTTAGAAATATGGACATTTTGCCCGGCTTCTTCGATTAACTGCCCGTGACCGATTGCCATGGCGACGTGGTACGTGTAGGCTTCACCGCGTCGTTGCCAGAACAACAAATCCCCAGTATTGGCGTGTTTAACGGCGACATGTTTGCCTAATTGTTGTTGGACCCCCGTCATGCCACCGATATCTTTATGGGTGACATCTAAGTAAACTTGATTCACGAATGTAGCACAATCTAAACCACCGAATGGGTTACGCCCAGCGTAGCGGTAGGGAACGCCAAGATAACGTTTAGCATCTTTGACTAGCCGGGTTTTAACTGACCCAGTGTGTGGTACGCTGCCTTTAAAGGTCCGATTGCGTTTGCTGGTGATGACCTGGCGATCCCAAGTGGTCTTGCCAGTAGTCAGGCTAACTTTAAGTGTGTGCTTGGGCGCTTTGATCGAAATGATCTGGTGACGAGAATAGCCCACCCGGACTTTTTGACTGCCCAATTTAAGGGTGACACCTTGTCTTTTGGCGAGCGCATGGTAAGCAACTAAGTAATTGCCGTGCGTCGTTTTATCGGTGTAGACGTAGACGGTTCCATTTTTTAGCGTCCGCACATTGACCCAATGGTTGGCATAACTAGAAAACTTAGTGCCTTGTTTGCTGGCGTAAGTCGTATAGCTGACATTACGAACTTTCCCCGCTTTATTTTGGCCTAAATAAACCGATTTAAATGAATTTAACCGACGATCCGTGGTGGTCGTTATATCTTTGTTTTCGGCTTTAGCATAGGCTGCTTCTTGATTAAACACCGAATTATAACTAGCTTGAGCTGATTGCTGCCCACTAAAAAGACCCAGTAGCACGGCCGTTGATAACAGGGCCACTGGGATGAAACGAACTTTCATAATATCCCTCCTAAGTAAACTGCATTTATGATCTCCCTTCTTTAGTCTAAGCGTTTTAAGCTGTAATTGAAATAGCTTTTAAACTGACGTTAACGCGGCGGACAGTTATGATGAATCGATTGATTAGTTAACGTTGGATCAGTGGCCGGATTGGTAAAAAGTGGCGTGGTCTCCTCCAAGACGTCACTAAAGGCTAAGCCATACCAGGCAGCGGCGGCCGGCGTGATGTTTTGTAGTAAGATACGACCGCCAATCAGGAGCCGATCCCAGTGACCCATCGTCGGATAATGGCTCAAATCCATAATTTGTTGATTTTGTACGACAAACTTAAAGTCACCAACTTGGCGTGGTTGAGTTGTCCCATATCGTGGTTGTTGGGGATCGATAACTTGGCGCTTCATCAGATCAGTCACAATTTCGCGCAAGTAAATCGTGACATGCTGGGATTTTTTAAAGCCTAAGTTTAACTTAACAAGCACAATATTGCGCGTATTTAACATATCGACCGTGTAGTTGCAGTCATAAGGTCGGTTGGTTTCGTTAATGGTGATAAACCAGTACACTTGTGCGCGTTTCGGGCGTTTATCTAAAATCGAATAAAGAATTGATCGTTTGAGATGGTAAGTGGCATCGACCTTAGCGAGATAAACCAAGTTGGTGGCAAATAGTGGGACCTGAGTATCTTGACTAAGTTGACTGAGCTGATCGCGATAGTCGAGTAAGTTGAGCTGTTCTTGATCACGGTTATAATGCAAGCGCCGCTGATTACCGAAGTGCCAGACGACCATGATGGCGAGAATCACTAAAGTTAAGCCCAGTGTGAGATAGCCGCCATGGATGAATTTAGTCAGACTGGCAACTAGAAAAATCGTTTCTAGACTCCCGAAACTAAGCAAAAATAGGCTAGCTAGGCCGTGATGACCACGCTGTTTGATGAATCTGGATAAGAGGAGGGTGGTCATCAGCATCGTGATCGTGATCGCCAATCCGTAAGCGGCTTCCATGTGTGCGGAAGTTTTAAACCACCAAACAATCGTCAAAGTGATCCCACATAAAAGCCAATTGACCGCACCAATGTAGATTTGATTGCGAACCTGACTGGGGTGTTTGATGATCATGCGCGGTAGAAATTTGAGCCCAATTGCTTCATCAACTAAGGTATATGATCCGGTAATCAAAGCTTGTGAGGCAATAATTGCCGCTAAGGTGGCTAGTAAAATTAACGCCACGCGCCAATTAGCCGGAATCATCTCATAGAAGGGATTAAGGTTAGTGGCATTTTGATAACTAGTTTGCTGATAGTGATTGATAATCCACGTGCCTTGACCGAGATAGTTCAAAATCAGCGTCGTAGCCACTAGCGGCCAAGTCGCGTCAATGTTGGCTTTACCAACATGGCCTAAGTCCGAGTAGAGGGCTTCAGCACCAGTTGTAGCTAGAAAAACACTGCCAAGAATGAAAATGCCCATTTTGTTAGTGGGGCTAACGAGTAATTGCAATGCATAGATGGGAGACAGTGCTTTGAGAATTTGGGGTGCTGTTTGAATGTGAACGAGACCGATGCTACCGATTATGAGAAACCAGATGAGCATAATCGGTCCAAAAGAGCGCCCAATCATGCTCGTACCAAAACCTTGGATCATAAATAAAGCCAGTAAGATTAGGGTGACGGCGATCGGTACCCATAAAGTGTGTTGATTAAGGCTGGCCGTTACGGGTAAGCCACGTAAACCTTCAACGGCTGATGTGACGGTAACGGCGGGAGTTAAGGTGCCATCGGCTAGTAAAGCCGCACCACCAATCAAGGCTGGTAAGATGAGCCAACGTGCTTGATTGCGAACCAGCGCATAGAGCGCAAAAATCCCACCTTCGTGATGATTATCGGCGCGTAACGCAATTAAGACGTACTTAATTGTTGTAATCAGCATTAACGTCCAAAAAATGAGTGAGACACAACCGATGACATAAGTTGGCGTGGCTTTTTTTAGTGGCCCGGCATCATTAATAATGGCATTCATGACGTAGAGTGGTGAGGTCCCGATATCGCCATAGACGACCCCTAACGTGATGAGCATGCCTAACCAGGATCGGCTTTGGAATGAGTGTTTGTCCATGTTTAATTGCCCCCCATAGCTTGGTAACTATTAGGATACGCGTCTTATGAATAAGGTGGTGTGGGTGACCATTATTAGTTAGTGAATTTCGACCGTTTGTTGGGTTGATTTGGTTAGTTCAGTGAGCAGACCGCTCAAATTGGTGTTGGAAAGGCTTTCTTGATAAAATGAAAGTAAGTTAAGCAGTGGCAAAAAACAAGGAGGACTTAAGATGAAAAAAGTCATTTTATTATTACTAGCCCCCCTCATGCTAGCGGGGTGTCAGGCACCAGAGTCGGCAACAGAATCAAGTGTCAGTTCATCTTCGACTAGTCAGCAAACATCGACTAAAACCACCGTGGCTAATCCAAAGACCATTAAGGTGAGTTTAGCGACGGCAATCAAACGGTATCACAAGCAGTTTGGTACCCATGCGGCTATCAGTGAGATCAAGGTTGAACGTGAAAATGGTCGTTATGAATACGACGTTAGTGGTTTGGATCAGCAGTATGAGTATGAAATGGTGATCAATGCCAATACTGGTAAAGTCTTGCGGCATTCGCGTGAGAAGCTGGAAGCCGATGATCAAGATGAACAGACAACTAGTCAGATTGATCCAAATCAGTTAACGACACTCACGAAAATTTCCGAAGCGGCTACCAAGAAATTTGGTGGTGGCACGGCTGTGGAATGGTCACTAGATCATGAAAACGGGGAAATCTTGTGGGAAGTTAAAGTGAACAAAGGAACGCAGACGTCAGAAGTTCAAGTTAATGCCTATACCGGCAAAGCGGTGCGGATCGTGGAGACTGAAACAACGGACGATGATGACTAATTTATGTAGTTACCAATGAGGTCAGCATAATTCTTGTTTGTCGGACACGTGATAATGACCAATAAAAGAAGCGAGATATGAGCTAATTTTAAGCTTACATCTCGCTTCTTTTATTAACGGATAAGATTGTTTATTTTGTTTCTCCAGTCCCCAACTTAGAATGCTTAACCGAATACCCAAAGTAAACGCCCATCCCAATCGCTAACCAGATCACAAATCGTAACCAAGTCACGGTCTTCAAGTTAATCAACAAGAACACGCAGCAGATAATCGACATGATTGGTACGAATGGGACAAATGGTGTCCGGAATGGCCGACGTAAGTTAGGTTGGGTCTTCCGAAGCCGCAAGATTGAGAAGGAAACTAGCACGAAAGCGGTGAGCGTCCCAATGTTCACCAATTCCGCCAAGTCAGCCAATGGAACTAGGCCACCGATGATCGCGGCGATGCAACCAAACAAGACGGTGGAAGAAACGGGTGCCCCGGTCTTTTTACTGATTCGGCTAAACAATGGTGGGAGTAAGCCATCACGTGACATTGAAAATGAAATGCGTGTTTGCCCATATAAGCAAACCAACATCACGGTTGTCATCCCGAGAATAGCCCCAAGATCAACAATTCCGGCTAACCAGTTTTGCCCAGAGTAGACGAGAACGGCGGAAATCGGATGATCGATGTACTTAGCAAACATCCGAAATGGGACGACCCCCGTCATAATCGCAGAAACGGCGACATAGAGTACGGTACAAATTCCGAGTGAGAGTAACATTGATTTTGGCAAAGTTTTAGCGGGTTCTAGCGTTTCTTCAACACTTGAGGAGATGGCATCAAAACCGATAAAGGCAAAGAAGACGCTAGATGCGGCACCGAAGACGCCTTTCATCCCGAATGGCAAGAGTGGTGTCCAGTTAGCAGGTTTCACGAAGCGCACTGCGGTGAAGATAAACAGTAACACAACGGCGAGTTTGATCACCACCATAATGTCATTAATCCGTTTAGTTTCTTTGACGCCTAACGAGAGTAACAACGTGATTAACATAATAATGGTGAAGGCGGGTAGGTTGAAGTAACTGGTTACACCGGGAACCGACCCATATGCCGCGGTTAAAACGGTTGGTAGTTTTAAGCCAAAACCGGCAATAAAGGATTGAAAATAGCCGGACCAACCAGCGGAGACGGTCGACACCGCAAAAAGGTATTCCAGCATCAAGTCCCAGCCGATAATAAAGGCCACGATTTCACCTAAAGTGGTATAAGAATACGTATAGGCCGAGCCACTTTCTGGCACCATTGCGGCGAATTCGGCGTAACAGAGTGAGGCGAACAAACAAGCAATCGCGGCGAGGACAAACGAGATCATCAACCCTGGTCCAGCAATTAAGGCGCCAGTCCCGGTTAACACGAAGATCCCGGTCCCAATAATGGCCCCAATTCCGAGCATCGTGAGATCAAATGTTTTGAGTTCTTTTTTCAAAGGACTGTGATAATCAGCTAACATAGCCCCAATATCTTTCTTACGTAACAAATGTGTATGCGTTAGATCCATGATCATCGCCCCATTTCAATTTGATTGGGCTCTATTTTAGTCGGATTCAATTATTTTTCACTGGCTTATTTAACTAAAATTGAAAGCATTACTGGTTAATTTAGCTAAATAATTGTTAAAACCGAACAATCCTTTGGAAATAGTCGAATTGATGACGACCTTGAACGATCGTTGACCAGATCAGTTGATAAAGGAACGCTACTGTTAAGCGATGTTCAAGTATTTTTTAATGAATGATTTTTGTAAAGTTAATTTTTCAAGCGACCGACAAAAAACCGACTACTTAACTGGTAGTCGGTGAAATCATTGACTTAATGTTGACGACGATAATGACGGTAGGCGATTACTAATAAAATAATAATCAGTAAAATGCCCACGGCTGCTTTTGGACCAGCCACCCGTTCACTAAGATGAAACAAGCGAATGGGTCCGAGTCCGTGAATCCCCAAGAAACTTAACATCATTCAACCTCCATGACAAAATTATCACTGGTTTTTCCAAAAAAATCAATTAATAGAATTGTAAAATGTTATTATCTGATGACTATCTGCGTTAAAATAAAATTATCATTAATTTAGGTGGGTGCCTCAATTGCAATATATTTTGCCAATTATCAATGTCATTGTGATTATTAACGCGGTCGCGGCGGTAATCACAGTGTTTCGGGATCGGCGTGATATTGCGGCGACTTGGGCATGGTTGTTAGTGTTGATCATGATTCCAGTGGCCGGCTTTATTGCCTATGCCTTTCTAGGGCGGAAGTTACCGAAAAATCGGTTATTCCGATTGAAAAAAGAAACCCAGATTCGTTTGGAGCAAGCGATTCAGCGGCAACGCGACGAACTGGGCACTGAACTCATGCCGGCTGATGCGGTCACAAGTTCAGTACGGGGAATGGTTAGTTTATTTCTCAATTCCGATGGCGCATTACTAAGCCGGAAGAATCGCGTTAAGATTTTTACCGATGGGCACGACAAATTTCATGCGATGTTTCAAGATATTGAAGCCGCTAAAAAACACGTGCACATCGAATATTACACTTTTTATAATGATCAGATCGGGAATGACTTACTACATTTGTTAGAACGCAAAGCGGCTCAAGGGGTCGATGTGCGCGTCTTATATGATCCATGGGGGTCAATGGGGACTTTTCGGAGTTTCTTCAAACACTTAGAAGAACTTGGCGGTCATGCCCGGCCATTCTTGGGCGCACGTTCAGCGGTCTTAGACTTTCGACTCAACTTCCGCGATCACCGGAAGATTGTGGTGACGGATGGTCGTGTCGGCTATGTCGGTGGCTTCAATGTTGGCGATCAATATTTAGGTCGCGATAAAAAGTTTGGGTATTGGCGCGATACCCATTTACGGATTGTCGGTTCTGGGGTGTTTGAATTACAAGAACGCTTTATTCGTGACTGGAACGCGACTGATGCGGAACATCGGATTGTGCCGAATAACGAAATGTTCCCTGTGATTAAAGTGAAAGGGAATACATCGCTACAGATTGTCTCAAGCGGTCCTGATAGTGATGCGCAACAGATTAAACTTGGTTATATTAAGATGATTACCACCGCGCAACATCGGTTGTGGATTCAATCGCCATACTTGATTCCGGACGATTCAGTGCTCGATGCGATTCGAATTGCGGCGATGTCGGGGGTCGATGTGCGGATTATTGTCCCGGACAAACCCGATCATGCCTTTGTTTATCGGGCCACTCAGTATTACGCACGGGAACTCGCTGAAGCGGGTGTGAAGATCTATTACTACAATAATGGGTTTATTCACGCTAAAACGATGGTGATCGATGGTCAAGTGGCCTCAGTTGGCTCGGCGAATATGGACTTCCGTAGCTTTAAGTTAAACTTTGAAGTTAACGCCTTTCTGTATGATACGGAATTAGCTCAACAGCTAGAAGCAATCTTCTTAGAAGATTTGACTAAGAGTAGCTTAATTACTGTTCAGGATTTCCAAAATCAATCGTTCTGGCTGAAATTTAAACAGACTTTCTCACGGTTATTATCACCGATTCTGTAAGCAAAAATCGCCTCCCAAATGGAAGGCGATTTTTTAGTCTAAATAAAGTTGACGTAAGGTTTTAATATCTGATTGGCTTAAGCCTAAGACTTCCCGCAAATAACCGATTCCACCACCATAAATGTCATCGAAAACATTGAAGATCATTTTTAAGTTATCGGCTTCAACGTTTAATTGCGAGTTGAAGCGACTGGCTAAGTCCCCGTTATTTGCTTCGGTAATAATGGTATCGTTATCGACTTGATCGGCAGCCATAAAGACGGCGTTAGTTAGTAAGTAGTCTTGAACAATGGTTTCGCGTGGGACATCTAAGGCCGTCATAATGAGTGTCCCGGCGACACCAGTCCGATCTTTGCCGGCCGCACAGTGGAAGAGCACTGACTGGTCAGGTTGATCGTTAGCGAGTAGGGTGGCGAATAAGTTTTGCCACACCTTGACAGGATGCGCATCGGTGACCATTTTGGCATAAGTTTGGGGGCCAAAAGTGTCATCGGTGCCCATCTGTTTAAACAGACGTTTAAGCCGACGATCAACGCGCCGGTCGGTAAACGGATAAACGGATGTATTCTGATAGTTAGTCTGGGTTGGATAGCGATCTGGTGACATCTGAGACTCGCTAGCTTGACGCAGGTCAATGTCATAGCGTAGGCCGTAATCGTCCAGATAAGCTAAATCATGGGCCGATAACAGTGACATGCCGCCACATCGTAGCAGTTTTTGCCAGCGAATGGTTTGCCCACCGGTCGTGGCATAACCACCGAGTTCGCGAAAGTTAATACCATGTTCCAACCGTAAAACGCGGTTATGTTCCATATGAATTACCTCGATTAGTCTAATAAAGTAAGTATAACCGGTTTTACGACGAAACGGCAGGAAAAAGGGGTAAAGATTTTAGTAAGAGTGGGGATGAAAACAGTAACCAACGGATTCCGGTAATTTTTCAAAACAAAATCATGCTTTTAGCCTGATTCCCGTCACAAATTCTTCATGAACCCTCGTTATACTATGTCCATAGTCAATTAAGAAATTCCCCGTTTCTAATTGACACCCTAACTTAAAATTCATTTACCCCCCCAGTAATGAATCTATGTGTGTGACTTAACTTATATATTTCCATCCCTTTTTCCACCGGATTCCCCGTCCGGTGGTTTTTTTTGTTGTATCCAGAACTAAAAAATTAAAACTTTTTGGTAGAAAGCGGTCACCTGCGTCAGCCAGTGATTCTGCCGGCTGTGGGGACCGGTTCCAGCCAAAATGCGGGCTGCCACCTCGCTTTTGAGCCTAGCAAAAACCGCTAGTCTCAAAAGTCGTCCACATCGTAATCCCGAAAAATTCATCCGGACTAACGATGTTGTCACGGCCGGCGCCATCACTGGCTGACTCCGGTTATATGGCGAATACAAATAGTAAGCACTATCATAACCGAGAGTGAGCTCACATTGAGCCCAGCCGTGGGAGCTCTTAGCGATGTATCGCTTAGAGCTCGGCGCTTTTGAAACGCGGATTTTTGCGGTTCAAAACGACGGTCCAGACCGCTCTTTGGCTGGGCCGGTCCGCCCACAGCGTTCCGGCTCAATGTGGGCGAACAGTAGGTGGCAAGCGGGGGTATCTTTGATCAGTGAACACTTGCCATATTAGCGATTGTTGTTAAAACGTAACTTTCAATCTTCAATCAAAAAAACGCCCGACAACTTGTCGGACGCATTTGGGGGTTAATCCCCGTTATAAATTGAATTTTTTACCACGACATAATCACATTTCGTGATCGCTTTAAGGTCGCGACCACCCGCATATGAGATCGAGGATTGTAAATCTTCTTGCATTTCATTCAAGGTATCCGCTAAATGACCACGATAGGGCACGAGCATTTGTTTACCTTCAACGTTTTTATGTTCGCCTTTTTGCGTTTCACTGGCGGAACCATAATATTGTTTGTATGTTTTACCGTCAATTTTAAGCAGGTTACCCGGAGATTCTTTGTGCCCAGCTAGCATTGAGCCGACCATCACCATCGTCGCACCAAAGCGCATCGACTTGGCGATATCTCCGTTAGTTCGTACGCCACCATCCGCAATAATGGGTTTGCGGGCGGCTTTGGCACACCAGCGTACCGCAGCAAGTTGCCAACCGCCAGTCCCAAAACCGGTCTTGATCTTAGTGATACAAGCTTTACCCGGACCAACGCCAACTTTAGTGGCATCGGCACCAGCGTTTTCAAGATCACGGACTGCCGCAGGTGTCGCCACATTGCCGGCAATGACGAAACTGGTTGGCAAAGCTTCTTTGATATACTTGATCATCTCGATCACACTGTCGGCGTGACCGTGAGCAATATCGATGGTGATATATTCAGGTACCGTGTCAGCTGCCGCTAATGCAGCAATAAAGTCATATTCAGAAGCTTTAACCCCAACTGAAATCGAAGCGAAAAGCTGTTTTTTATGCATCGTTTCAATGAAAGCTTGTCGTGTTTCAGGGGCGAAGCGGTGCATGATGTAGAAGTAACCGTTGGCTGCTAACCAGCCGGCTAAATCGGCATCAATGACGGTTGCCATATTGGCGGGCACGACTGGAATCTTGAAGGTGCGGCCACCAAGTTCAACGGTCGTATCGGCTTCGGAACGACTATTAATGACACATTTGTTTGGAATCAGTTGAATATCTTCGTAATCAAAAATCTCCATGCTTAAACCCTCCTGATGCAGTGACGGTTAGTTCCAGATGTCGTGATCGATCACGTTAGTTTGATCGCGATCGGGACCAACAGAGAAAGTTGCCACTTTAACGCCAACTAACTCTTCGATGCGTTTCAAATAGTTACGCGCATTTTCAGGTAATTCGGCTAATGTCTTAACGCCAGTAATATCTTCATCCCAACCTGGTAATTCATCATAGATCGGTTTGCAAGCTTCGAGTTCTTTCAAGCTGGCAGGGTAATGATAGATGGTTTCGCCGTTTAAGTCATAAGCGGTACAGATTTTGATGGCTTTTAAGCCAGTCAAAACATCTAAACAGTTCAAGCTTAAGTGGGTTAAGCCAGAAACACGTTTGGCATGACGCAAGACGACACTATCGAACCAACCGATCCGACGTGGGCGTTTCGTCACGGTCCCATATTCATGAGCGGTTTCACGAATGAAGTTCCCAGTTTCATCGAAGAGTTCAGTAGGGAATGGGCCATCACCAACGCGAGAGGTATAAGCTTTTAAGACGCCGACACAGTTGTCGATCTTAGAAGGTCCAACGCCACTCCCAATAGTCACACCACCAGCAACGGGGTTAGAGGAGGTCACATATGGGTAAGTCCCTTGGTCGATATCTAACATGACGCCTTGTGCGCCTTCAAATAAGACCCGTTTACCATCATCTAACGCATCGTTGATGACCACAGATGTATCAGTGACGTATGGTTTCAAGGTCTGACCGTATTCATAGTAAGGTTCAAAAATATCGTCAAAGTTTAATGGTTCCAAATCATACAATTTTGTGATGATTTGGTTCTTTTCTTCAAGGTTGCGTTTTAATATGGCGGCAAATGTATCTTTATCTAATAAATCTGCCACGCGAATCCCGATCCGTTCGGCCTTGTCCATGTAAGCTGGGCCGATCCCTTTATTAGTCGTCCCGATCTTGCCACTACCTTTGCCTTTTTCTTGGGCACTATCAAGGGTGATGTGGTAAGGCAAGATGACGTGGGCACGGTTAGAAATCCGTAAGTTATCAGGTTGGACGCCGTTATCACGTAAGTATTGCAATTCTTCAACGAGTGATTTTGGATTTAAAACGACGCCATTACCGATGATACTTAACTTATCATGGAAGAAAATCCCTGATGGAATGAGTCGTAATTTGAAAGTTTTACCATTAAATACGATGGTGTGACCAGCGTTATCGCCACCTTGGTAACGTGAGACCACATCTGCTTCTTGACTTAAAAAGTCCGTGATTTTTCCTTTACCTTCATCGCCCCATTGGCTCCCTACTACTACAACTGATGCCATAATTCTTCCACCTCATTAAATTAGTTTAATTATGAATGTTCGAATACGTTGGTTGGCTAAACGTTCACCAACTCACCAGCAAAAAGTATAGCAATTTTAACGTCAGAACGCAACCTAAAATCCGAATGTTCTTAATTTACTATCTTTATATCGTTCATGATTAACGTATTTTAGTTCAATTAACGATGACTGAATTGAAAATAACTGAAAAATAACAGATGCTTTTCATGATTGGTTGCTAGGATTAAATGATGGCGTGTGGTATAATAATGTTCGTGTTTTGTTGACGAATAAGCAAAAAGAAATGAGGATTAGCAATGATTGATCGTTATACGCGGCCCGAGATGGGCAAAGTATGGTCCCTTGAAAATCAGTATCAAGCTTGGTTAGCGGTGGAAATCGCTGCCGATGAAGCCTGGGCTGAGTTAGGTAAGATTCCAGCGGCCGATGTCGCTAAGATTCGTAAAAATGCTAAATTCGATGTTGACCGGATTGCGGAGATCGAAGCGGTTACTCATCATGACGTGGTTGCCTTTACGCGCGATGTTTCAGAATCGCTAGGTGACGAACGCAAATGGGTTCATTATGGGTTAACGAGTACCGACGTGGTCGATACAGCCCAAGGCTATCGATTGAAGCAAGCCAACGCAATTATTCGCCAAGATTTACAAGCCTTGCGTGAAACGTTAGCGCAACAAGCTAAAAAATATAAATATACGGTTGAAATGGGTCGGACCCATGGTGTGCATGCCGAACCAACGACTTTCGGGTTAAAACTGGCTCGTTGGTATGCGGAAATTAATCGGGATATCGAACGCTTTGAACACGCGGCAGCCGGTGTTGAAGCTGGTAAAATCAGCGGTGCCGTTGGGACGTTTGCCAACATTCCACCATTTGTTGAAAAATTTGTCTGTGATCAATTAGGATTACGGGCTCAAGATATTTCAACCCAAGTGTTACCACGGGATTTGCATGCTGAATATATCGCTTCATTAGCTTTAATTGCTACTGGCGTGGAAGTCATTGCCACGGAAATTCGAGGCTTACAAAAATCCGAAACCCATGAAGTTGAAGAATTCTTCAATAAAGGGCAGAAGGGGTCATCAGCGATGCCACATAAACGGAATCCAATTGGTTCTGAAAATGTGACTGGTTTAGCGCGGGTAATTCGCGGCCATATGATGACGGCTTACGAAGATGTGCCATTGTGGCATGAACGTGATATCTCACATTCATCTGCTGAACGGTTAATCTTGCCAGATACGACCATTTTGACGGACTACATTTTGACGCGGATTAATAAGATTGTCAGCAACTTAACGGTCTTTCCAGAACGAATGAAGACCAATATGGATGCCACGTATGGGTTGATCTATAGTCAACGCGTCTTGCTCAAGTTAATTGATACCGGTATGTCACGGGAAGCAGCCTATGATTTGGTGCAACCATTGACAGCCCAATCATGGGATCAACAATTGCAATTCAAGCCATTGGTTGAAAGTAACGCCGAAATTCGCCAACACTTAGATCAAGCCGCGATTGACGATGCTTTTGATTACCATTATCATTTGCGTCATATCGATGATATCTTTAAGCGCTTAGGTTTAGATGACTAAAAATTGAGTCAAGAGGAATGCCACTGTGGCGTTCCTCTTTTTTTGTGACTTGAATTTCAGTAAATGATAACAATTACTGTTTACAAAATAACAAAAGATTGGTAACCTTTAAAAAGTAATGATTACTATTTAAATTTCTGGGAGGAATTTTTAATGCAACGTAAACACGCAATTTTGATGTTACTAGTTGGGATTTTAGGAAGTCTGGGGTTATTAGCAGGATGTCAAAAAACATCCACGACTAACACGAATAAGATTAAAGTTGTGGCGACGACTAACTTTTATGGTGAAGTTGCCCGAGCGGTTGGGGGTAAGCACGTTCAAGTGACATCGGTGATTAATAAACCATCGGTAGACCCGCATGATTATGAACCAACGGCGACAATTGCAACAACAGTCGCTAAGGCTGATGTCGTGTTAGCCAATGGTCTAGGCTATGATGGTTGGATGAGTAAGCTAGTCAAGAACGCGCCAGATGCGACTTATTTACGGGTCGGCGAAACGATTATGCATAAAAAATCCGGCGTCAACGAACATTTATGGTATAACGCCAAGACCATGCCTGCTGTGGCTAACGCGTTAGCTAAGCAATATGCCAAAGCCCAACCTAAGTATAAAGCGCAATTTAAAGCCAATGCTAAGAAATACATTGCGTCTTTGAAGCCGGTTGACCAAGCACGGGCTAAGGTGAAAAAGGCCGCCAATAAGCTAGCCACAAAAAATGTGTTAGTGAGCGAACCAGTCTTTGACTATGCGTTACAAGATTTAGGGTTCAAAGTCACCAATAAAAACTTTGAAAATGCCGTTGAAAAGGGGACTGATCCGTCGCCAAAAGTGATCCAACAAATGCAACAACAATTGAAAACGGGTAAAGTTGCTTTCTTTGTTCAGAATAAACAAGTTAGCGATAAGATGGTGACCAATATGGTTAAATTGGCTAAGCAGAATAAGGTTCCTGTGTTACAAGTAACGGAAACCAAGCCAGCTAATCAGACGTACCAACAATGGATGGTGAGCCAATATTCGGCCTTAGCCAAACTTTTGAAATAATCATGACTGTTCATTTTGACCCGCGAGGTGGACAATAGATGTAAACATACAGAGAGCGGGTAGACAGATGCAAGCTTTAATTGCGATTGATTCTTTTAAAAAGTCAATGACGAGCCAGCAGGCCAATCAATTGGTCGCGACGCAATTCGCGGCCCATGGGATTAAATCCCAGACGATTGCCATTGCGGATGGTGGTGAAGGGACGGTCGCGGCCTTTTTAGCCAATCAATCTGGTGGCGAAGCGATCACGGTATCGACGGTTGATTTAGCACAACGACCAATTGACGCCACTTATGGTTATTTTTCCGCTGACAAGTTGGCGGTGGTTGAAGTAGCCGCTGCTTCAGGCATTCAATTTTTAGCACCAGGATTAGATCCAAGCAATACCAACACGTATGGTACTGGACTGTTGATTAAAGCTGCGATTGAACGTGGTGCCCAAAAAGTGATCGTTGGGTTAGGCGGTAGTGGCACAGTTGATGGGGGTGCTGGAATTTTACGGGCGCTAGGCTATCAGTTCTACGACGCTGAAGATCATGAATTAACGATGGTCGGTGCGGATCTTGGTCGAGTGTCACGAGTTGAATCTGATCATGTTTTGCCAGCACTCAAAACGGTGCAGTTTGTGACGGCTTCCGATGTGACGAATCCTTTAACTGGTGAACAAGGGGCCGCCGCGATTTTTGGTCCACAAAAAGAGTTGGCCGTTTCAGCGATTCCGGCTTATGATCAAGCGATGCAACATTATATGGCGGTCGTGGCTGGTCAAGTTAGCGACCAAGCTGGTGACGGTGCGGCTGGTGGGATCGGTTTTGCATTACGGCAATGTTTAGGTGCTAAGGTGCAGTCCGGATTCCAATTGATTGCGCAATTAAGCGACTTAACGGCTAAAGTGGCACAAGCAGATATTGTTATTTCTGGTGAAGGTCAAGTGGACGATCAGAGCTTTATGGGTAAAGTGCCCATTCAGATTAGTGAACAAGCCCAAACGGCGGGCAAACCGTGTTACTTATTGGTGGGTAGTCAAAAAGGCGCCAATCATGCCTTTGCTGACCATGGGGTGACCGCGGTGTTGCCGATTGTCGATCATGTATCGACACTAGATGAAGCAATGCAACAAGGCTCGACTAATTTAGCTAAAATGGCGGATCGGTTAGCTCGAATTATTGTGGCAACAACTAAAATGTAGATCGGTTAGGAGCGCGTTAGTCCATATTCTTAAGGACTGACGCGTTTTTTTAAACAATAAAATGTCATGTATAATTGACAAAAGTAACCATTTTGTTATGATGAGTATGTCATATATATATGACACGGTGAAAGGAGTAGCTCAATGAATCGGGTAAAGTCTTATCGTCAGCGGCAGCAGTTATCGCAACAAGCACTAGCAACACAAATTGGGGTGGCACGGCAGACGATTAATTTGATTGAAAATGATAAGTACAATCCGTCGTTAGCCCTCTGTATCAAGTTAGCACAGGCATTGGGGACGGATTTAAATGGGTTATTTTGGGAGGATGATGGGGATGGCAACAACAATATTAACTAAATTTGTACGTCATTTTTATGGCTACGATGGCGTTTGGGACGAATATAAATCGCAAGTGGTGAATCGGATCGGTAACCGGGCGTTTATCTGGTTGTTAAGCTATGTTGTGATTAGTACGGTTTTAGCAATGGCTGCAGCTTTTCAATACGAGAATGCGTTTTGGGCGTTGATGGTTCTAAATGTGCTAGTCATTCAATTGATTGGTGGGCTAGCTATTTATGCAATTAAGGAAGCGGGTATTCTAGATGAGACGATTACAAAGGCTAACTTAAAACGGTCACGCAAAGTCGCGTTACGGCGGTGGTTAGGTAATGTGATTCAATTTATAGTGACGATTTATGTGGTAGAGGCCTTTCTTGCTAGTTTGTTAAATCAACAAGCAATGACCACAACGCTATTAGATCATCATCTGATGATTAATTGTTTGTGGACAGGCTTGAGTTGGGGCGTCATCACGTTAATTTTTAGATTGATTACCTTAAAACCAGAACATTAAACGAAGACCGCCATCATTCAAATTCGGATGATGGCGGTCTATTTTGTTGATTAGCTTTTATAATTTTGGCAGATACCGATTCAAAAAGGCACTGACATGTTTTTCATAAGCAGCCGGGTCAATCCAAAAGCTTTCGGCATGGGTGGCGTTAGGCACTTGCCACATCATCTTAGGACCTTTGGCAGCACGGTAGTTTTTCTTGAGCATCCAGCTAGGCACGTAAATATCTTTTTCACCATGAATAAAGAAAATCGGTAATTTATTGTGGCGTAACTGTTCAACTGAGCTAACATCGCTTAAAAAGTACCCCATCCGGTGACGATTAATAAAACTAACAATCGGCACGAACGGATATTTTGGCAAGTGAAATTGTTCTTTCAATAAGTAGGCTAATTCTTCTTCAATGCTGGTATAACCACAGTCGGCGATGATTGCTTTGACTTGTGCGGGGAGATCTTCACCGCTCATCATTTCAACGGTGGCGCCACCCATACTGACACCGAAAAGCACGATTTCAGTTTGTGGTCCATTTTGTTTAATGACTTGGTTGATCCATTCTAGGTAGTCGCGGCGATCTTGCCAACCGAAACTAATGTATTTACCGGCACTTTTACCATGACCTCGATCATCCGGTAGTAGGACATTATAGCCCATGTTATGGAACATATAGGCATAATTGGCCATCGTTTCACCGTCACCTTTGTAACCATGCGAAATGATTACGGTACGGTGGCTGGCGGCTTTCGCTGGGACGTATTTTGCGACCAACCGATTCGCTTGATCATCGGGATTAAGCGTCCAATCCTGAACTGGTTGTTGCTTCAGCCACTTGACGTAGGCCCAGTAAGCATCGGCGTACTTTTGTTTATCAGCCGAGGTTTCTGGAACATAATCAACGCGTTTAAACGCAAAGTTATATAATTTTTCACTAGCGATGAGGCTGGCGGTAAATAGTGCCAGTGGGGTTGCTAATGCTGCGACTAAGCCGCGTTTTTTCATCTTTCATCCACTCCTTATGCAGTGATTATCATACGCTTGTCGTTTTTGACTTGGCAAGTTAAGTGTCGCAAGTCGTTACTTTTTTCTGAAAAAGATTACCGTCTGCTGGCACAAAAAAAGCCATCGCTTTACGCGACGGCAAAAGGAGTAGTTCGTTTCGCTAGGTTGGAGTGCCCAACGAGACTATTTTTCATTAACTTTGGAGGAGTAAATGAAAAAAGGTATGGTAATTGAGTGACAAGTTCAATTGCCATGTCCTTAGTATAACCCAGTTTGGGCGGTAAATAAAAAAGTTTCTGCTATAAATTATGATAATCGTAAGTAATAACCAGTAAAGTGGTTAGTTGACTGACCAAGTTATGGCGTGGTTGTGAAGATGAGTTGAAACGTTGGTCTGCTCGTTTCACGCTGCATAAAAAAACCACCGTATCGGGGAATACGGTGGAAAAAGGAGTAGGGTAAAGCTGCGATGGGGAGTCGCAGCTTACTATGAATTTCATTACTTTGGAGGAGTAAATGAAAAATTTTAGGTTGTGTAAAGTAGCAATGAGTTCTGCCTCAATTGCTATGATGTTATCATACCGAGGTCCTGTGAAGAATATGTGAACGAATCGGTCCGATGTGATGAAGAATCCCCTAAGCATTTGTTAAGGGTTAATCTTGGTCACGTTGACCACCGAAAATTAGGATTAGTCGCAGTAGTTGAAGGAAAGTCGATAAGGCAGCCGCAACATAAGTTAAAGCGGCGGCTGTTAAAACTTTACGGACCATCGGCACTTCGTCAGGGGTTAAGACATGACCATCTGATAAGATTTGTAGGGCCCGACGAGACGCATTGAATTCAACTGGCAAGGTGACTAATTGAAACACCAATGCCAGTGAGAATAACGCAATGCCCAAATGAATCAAGGTGGTGTTGTAACTCAACAAGACCCCCACAATGATTAGTGGCAAGGATAAGCTTGACCCGATGTTTGCAACGGGGACTAACGCTGTTCGTAAGCGCATTGGCGCGTAATTAACATGATCTTGAACTGCATGACCACATTCATGTGCCGCAACGCCAATTGCGGCCACGGACGTTGAGTTGGCAGTGGATTCGGATAGGCTCAAGACTTTGGTTTGACCATTATAGTTATCAGTGAGATCCCCACTGATAGCTTGAACGCCAACGTTGTGAATGCCGGATTGGTCTAAAATAAACCGCGCCGCTGCAGTGCCAGTCGTATTGGATTGGCTCCGATAGGCGTCATATTTTCTAAAAGTACGGTTAACGTAACTCGATGCAGCCATGGAAATGACCAGGCCAAGGATGACTAGGATATAAGTCGGATCAAAAAAGAACACGGCAATTCCTCCTAAAGTTGGTTTAAGGTATTATGCCGTATTCTAGCAAATCTGGTATCTGTTGGTCAATAAACTTGGTGCCCATTTTGATAGACCAGTTTGTCGGGTTGCTGCACGGCTTTAACATCCGCTAACGGATTATCGTGCAACACTAAGAAGTCCGCGTAATGTTGTGGTGTCAGGCTGCCATAGTCGTCGTCAATTTGCATTAAGACGGCTGAGTTATGGCTGGTTTTAAGGGCATCAAATGGCGTGGCCCCATTTTCGACCATTAACTGGAATTCCACGGGTGTCATCGAGAAGTCATTAAATGGGGTCCCGGCATCAGTGTCCAGCGTAATTTTGACGCCACGGTCCCACGCATGCATGACGTTGTGACAAATATCGTCCCAAGCGTCGGTGGATTTCTTAACCTCCCAGTCAGGCAGCTTTCCCGGTCCAAAGGTAGGAATCGTCCAGGCAGCGACAAACGTTGGAGTTAAATAGGTGCCTTGTTCAAGCATACGATCGATTTCGTCATCGTTGACATAACAACCGTGTTCAATGGAATCGACGCCAGCTTTTAACGCGTTAAAAATGCCGGGATTGCCTTCCGCGTGAGCCGCCACAATGTGTCCTTTGTGATGAGCTTCAGCTACGGCTACCTGCATTTCTGGAATCGTTAATTGGGGATCATCCATAAAATCGCCAGGTGTCATGACGCCACCGGTTGCCATCAGTTTAATGGCTTTTACACCATCACGTAGGGCAGTGCGGACGGCTTTGCGCATCTCATCAGGGGAATCGACTAGCTTACCGAAGTTAGGAAGATCACCATGACCACCTGTAATGGAGAAAGGTTGACCAGATGGTAAAATGTGTGGCACTTGTGAAAGCTTGCCGTCAGCACGAAGTTGTTCTAAAACGACATCGATATTGAAGGTACAGCCACATTCGCGAATATAAGTAACGCCAGATTTTAAGAGCGTGTGCAGACTATTGACCGCGCGGACGGTTGCGGTGATGACATCGACACCGGTGTCACCACTTCCAACGGCGGGATTCATTGTGATATGGGTGTGGGCATTAATTAGGCCGGGCATGACATATTGGCCTTTCAAGTCAATCGTGTGATCGCTTAGCGGCGCATTACCGGTTCCTAAGACACTGATTTTGCCGTCACCGGTAACGGTGAACCAAGCCTGGGTTTGCAAAGTTGGCTGAATGCCATCAAATAAGGTGCAGTTTTTAAATGTTGTGGTCATCGTTGTTCACTCCAATCCGTAAATTAGTGACAGCTTACGGCGAGTATCGTTAGTTGGTCAACGAAAGGCATGACTTTGACGGTGGTTCTCTGTAATTGAGTGGTGGCTTTATGACTGGATGATTAATTAACGTTTACTGAGGGGTTATTTGCCGCCTACTGTTCGCCCACATTGAGCCGGAACGCTGTGGGCGGACCGGTTCAGCCAAAAAGCGGTCTGAACCGTCGTTTTGAACCACCCAGCCCGTGTTTCAAAAACGCCAGTCTCTAAGCGATAAATCGCTAAGAGACTTCCACGGCTGGGCTCAATGTGAGCTCACTCTCGGCTATACTGGTGATTAATTAACAATATAATATAACCGGAGTCGGTCCCACAGCCGGCAGAATCACTGGCTGACGTAGATGGCTAATTTAGCACAACTCAACCATCATTGGAAAAAGGACGTCAAAAAAACCACCGGACGGGGAATCCGGTGGAAAGGGAGTAAGTCATAAAAAGGTTAGGGTTTTACACACATATATTTCAATTACTGGGGGGAGTAGTTGAAAAAGTTTTAGTTAGGGTTTCAATTAGGAAACGGGGAATTTCTTAATTGACTATGGACATAGTATAACGGGCGTTGATGAAGAATTTATGACGCCCTTGAGCTAAAAAATTGATTTTGGTGCGATTAAATTAGTCGGTTGGTTGAATTTGTTTCAGTAAATCAATACTTTGTGCTTGCTTGCCATTAGGTAAAAATGACTTGCGAACGGCTAGTTGCATGTAACAGTCGATCGCTTGACTAGGCTTGAGTGGCACTTGGACGACATTGGGGCTGAGTGAGACTGAATCACTGATCACAAAACCAACACCTAGATTGCGAGCAACGAGTTTTTCAACTAATTGATTAGAATGGGCTTCGTAAATAATATTGGGGCGCACATTACTTCGGCGACAATAATGTTCTAACGCTGTGCGCGGCAATGAATGTGGCAAACGGGCGATGATTGGCAATTGTTGTAAGTCGGCTGCTTGAACCATTTTGAGTTGACTTAACGGTTGTTGAACATTGGCTAAGATACATAATGGATGGGTTTCTAACGGGAAAACTTGTAAATCCGCTGATTGCATCGGTTGTAAGGATGAAAAAATTGCGGCGTCTAATTGATGATGACGTAATTGAGCTAAGAGCTCTTCAGACATACCAACGGTGGTCGTAATCGCATTTAATAAATGATGTCGCGCAAAGGTGGTGACGACTTTAGGTAACCAAATGCCACCCGCAATGTGTGAGAAACCAAGGCGCACTTGTTGCTCATCAGCATGACGAACTTCGAGATCCACTTGGGCAAAGGTTTTTAATAAGTGACGCGCTTTAATATAAAGCACCTGACCCGCAGTAGTGGTGATCAGTTGAGCGCGATGATTGGCTTGTGTCAATAAGGTGGTTTGATAGTGCGCTTCAAGTCGTTTTAAGGCGGCTGAAATCGCGGGTTGTGTCACCTGAAATTGTTTGGCAGTCGCCGTATAGTTTCCGGTTTCTACTAAGCTACAAAAATAATTTAAATCGCGTTCATTCATAGAAAGAGCCTCCTGACCGACATTAAGCTAAGTATAGCGTAAATGTGCCGGTAAGGAGGCCTTTATTTAGGATTACCACATGCCGATGACTTTGGTCCACAGAAGACCGCCACCCAGCCAAATAACGTTAAAGACGACCCCCACGATCGCACTTAACCGCCACCAATCACGGTTGGAAATGTAGCCTGTTCCTGAAAGCAACGCGGCGGGACCGGCTGAATAGGGTGTTGTAGATAAGTAAATCGAGCCACAAAAGGCAAGCATTAAGGCGGCTAAAGCATGCGGCACACCTGCACCAATGGCGACGGACAAAAAGCCGGCGTATAATGCGGAAATCTGTGTCGACACACTTGGAAACATATAGTGTAGATAGAAGTAGGCTAAGAATAAGATAATCAAAACTGGAATCCAGTTGAGGCCGTTTAAGAGACTGCCAAGGGTTTTGGAGAACCACGGGAAGAAGCCTAAGGTCATGAGTTTTTGTGACATTAACATGATCACGGATAGCCAGACCAAAATATTCCAAGCGAAACTTTCATGTAAGAGATCCTTAGTTGTGAGCACGCCGGTAAGTAGTAAGATGACGACGGCAATGAAACTAACTTCAGTAGCGTCAATACCAATCTTCGTGCCGACTAACCAGAGACCAATCGCTAAAACAAAGGTGGCAAGCATGATTTTTTCGCTGAGGGTCATGGCGCCAATTTCTTTCAGACGAGCATCGGCCCAAACACCAGCGTTGGGCGTAGCTTTAACTTCTGGTGGATAGATTTTATATAACAAGTACGGCACGACTAATAGGGATAAAATACCAGGTACACTGGCAGCCGCAAACCATTGTAACCATGAAATAGTGATACCTTGTGTTTTCGCAAGGCCCAGGGCGACCATGTTACCTGCCAATCCAGTCAAGAATAAGCCGGAAGTGATGTTGTTGACTTCATATTCGTTGAAAATTAGAAATGAGCCGATTTTTCGTTGAGTTCCATTTTTAGGATCGGAGCCCATCTCTTTAGCTAAGTTATCGATGATTGGGTACATAATGCCGTTAACGCGGGCATTATTACTAGGAATACCGATGGCTAAGACCGTATCAACGGCAGATAGGGCGTAGGCTAAGCCAAGGGTGCGTTTGCCAAAAAGCTTGACGAATAAGTAGGCGATACGTTTACCTAGGCCGGATTTGATGAAGCCAGCGGCCATGAACATACACATTGCGACCATCCAGGCCGTGGAGTTTCCAAAGCCGGCGGTGACTTCATCCATTGTGAAGATCCCAGTTAACGTGGCAATCGTAATCCCAATTAAGGTGGTTGCCATCATTGGCAAGGGCTTGGTGATACAAGCAACGATGGTGGCGACGAAAATGGCGAATAGATGCCAAGCGGCGGTATTAATATCAGTTGGTTTGAAAGGTGTTAATAGCCATAAACCGACCCCAAAGATTAAGGGGAGTAGCATGGCCTTCCAATTAATTTTAGTAATCATTAGTGGTAGCTCCTTTAAAAATAATAGCTGAAATGTTGAAATTGATAATAAATTCACATGATAAAGCAAGACACCCACGTCTTTTTGAATCTTCATCGGTATCATAACTATTATTTTGATGTTGTCAATTACGAGTTTGTCTCGTTAATGGTTGAAAGTGAAAAACAATCAGTGAAATCGCTGATATATAAGCGATTTAGATTGGGCTACCAGTGGACTAATTAACTGACGTTGACCAGTTTAACGTAGCGTATCGGGCTGATAAGGATATTTTTTATCAATTTTATTGATAAAAACCAAATTAATTTTTAGCAGAAAGAAAACGATTTCATGATTTCCTACTAAAAACTCAACAATCTTAAGCAGTGATTTTTATTGATACGACTACGGTGAACAGCGCTTGTTAAAAAATTACGTTGCCTTTTTTAGAAAGTTGCGTATATTGACCCCTGTAAACACCACCCGCGCTTTTGAATAAAAAAATTTACTTAAAGGACTGTTGAACATGAAATTAGTTGCGATTGTTGGAACCAACGCAGAAAAATCATATAACCGAGAATTATTGCAATATATGCAACGTCACTTTAGTTCGTCAGTGACCATTGACGTGGCTGAAATTGACAACATCCCGCTATTTAAGGAGACCATGGCATTACCACAAGCCATTCAAGCGTTAACCGATCAAATTAGTGCCGCTGATGGCGTCATTATTGGCGTTCCAGAATACGACCACGCAGTACCCGCGGCGTTAAAGAGTGTCATTGAATGGTTGTCATGTAACGTGCATCCATTTAATGATAAACCAGTCATGATTGTGGGCACTTCCCTAGGGATTCAAGGGACTTCACGTGCGCAAGATGAATTACGACAGATTTTAAATGCGCCCGGTGTTGGCGCGATTGTTTTACCAGGAAATGAATTCATGCTAAGTTTTGCGCCGAAAGCATTTGATGATCAGGGTGCACTCACTGATGCACATACGGTGAGCTTCTTAGAAAGTTGTTTCCAGCACTTTATCAAATTGATTAAGATGCAATCAGGCACCTCAAGTATGGCGGTGAAGTGGCAAGGACATTATGACGTGATCGTCCTTGGATTTGGTGGTGCTGGCGCCACTGCGGCCCGATTCGCTGCTGATAATGGTGCGCGAGTCTTAGTCGTTGAAGCAGCGCCATATGGTCGTGAAGGCGGGAACACCCGTTATTCCGCGCAACATGTGGTGATGGGCGAAAGCTTAGACGATTTAACGACGTACTATCATGCGTTGAATGCGCCCTTTGTCACCCCCGAAAAGACGTTGCAAGCTTATTTAAGTGGAATGAGTCGGATTCCGGCTTATTTCAAGGACTACCTCGGTATTCCAGCAGTCAGCTGGAAACATGATATTAAGCCCGGCGATGCGGTTGCGATTAAAAAGACGATGGCCGAATATCCTGAATTACCAGGGAGCCAGACGGTGGACTTTGCTTTAGTTCACAAGCGGGATAAGGACGCTGGCTTATGGAAAGTTTTACGGCAAAAGGTTTTAGATCGTACGGATCAAATTGATGTTTGGTTGGATTCACGGGCCCGGCAATTGATTCAAGAACCAACCACAGGAATTGTCCGTGGGGTTCAAATTGAGCGCCATGGTCAACTAGTTAATGTTCATGCGAAAAACGGCGTCGTCTTAGCGATGGGCGGTTTTGAAAATAACCCTGAACTCGTCCAAACTTATTTGCATAGCGCCAAATTAACGCCATTAGGGACGCTCTTTAATCGCGGCGATGGAATTAAAATGGCGCAAGCGGTTGGGGCCAAAATGTGGCACATGACGAATTACGAATCACATGGGATTTTACCGGGCATTACGTTTAAAGAAGTTGATGGTGAACGGGGCCGGCAAATTGAACATTGGCCATTATTGAAACAGGGAAGTATTCTCGTGACGGCTGATGACGGGACCCGATATTTCCCTGAAGATGCGCCGCATCGTCATGGTCACATCAAGACGCATGGATCATGGTTGATTCCAATGTTGAATCAGCATCCATATTTGGTTTTTGATCAAGCTCAATATTTAGACTTTAAGGCTCAATTAGCTGAAAACGGTCGTTTACCATATCCACAATTCATGGATAAATTAATTTCGGCCAAAACCTTAACTGAATTGGCTGCTAAAATGGATGTGCCTGCGGATAACTTAGTGAAGACGGTGGCACGATTCAATCAAGCCAAACAAATGGGAGAAGATCTTGAATTTGGTCGTCACGTCGACAGTATGCGGACTTTTGATGATGGGCCTTATTATGCAATTGCGGCGGCCAACGATGTCTTGAATACCCAAGGTGGGCCGCAGCGCAATGAACAAGCCCAGATTCTAGCAACATCTGGTCAACCGATCCCACATCTCTTTGGCGCAGGTGAACTCGGCGGCATCGTCGCTAACTGCTATCAAGGTGGCGGCAATTTAGCAGAATGTTTGATTTTTGGGAAATTAGCCGGCGAACATGCCGCGGCTGATAAAGCTGATGCGGATGACGTGACAGCGGCTGAGATGAATGGCATGAACGACTTAGTCGATGCCGAAAATGCGGCCAACGTGACGTTAGGTGCGGACCAATATTTAGGTCGGTCTAACAGTGGATTAGGCGGTCAAATCATGGTGCGGGTCACATACCGAGACCAGGCGATCCAAAAAGTTGAAGTCGTTCAACATCATGAAAGTGAAGATGTTGGTTTGGTTGCTATCGACCAAGTGCCAAAAGAGATTGTCGCGGCGAACTCGACAGACGTTGATGCCATCTCGGGTGCTTCTGCTTCTAGTCGGGCAATTAAGGAAGCCGTTCAGGATGCTTTGAAACAAGTAAAAGTTACACAATGAGGTGACAGTCTGAATGGGTTATGCTTGCCACCTGCCGTTCGCCCACATTGAGCCGGAACGCTGTGGGCGGACCGGCCCAGCCAAAGAGCGGTCTGAACCGTCGCTTTGAACCGCAAAATCCGCGGTTCAAAAGCGCTGAGCTCTAAGCGATAAATCGCCAAGAGCGCCCACGGCTGGGCTCAATGTGTGCTCACTCTCGGTTATGTTAGTGGCATAATCGAATTTAACTAGTAACAAGAAACTAACCGGAGTCAGCCAGTGATGGCGCCGGCCGTGAGAACATCGTTAGTCCGGATGATTTTCCCGGGCTTACGATGTGGACGACTTTTGAGACTAGTGGTTTTGGCTAGGCTCAAAAGCGAGGTGGAAGCCCGGTTTTTGGCTGGAGCCGGTCCCACAGCCGGCAGAATCACTGGCTGGCGTAGGTGACAAAATTAGTAAGATTAATGGCTAAAAAGACGCGGAATACTAACAATTCCGCGTCTTTTGGGCGTCAAAAAAACCACCGGACGGGGAATCCGGTGGAAAAGGGGAAGAACATTATCAAAAAAGTTAGGGGGTAACTTAACGTTTCATTACTTGGGGGAGTAAACGAAAGGTTAAGGCATCAGTTAGGAAACGGGGAATTTCTTAATTGACTATGGACATAGTATAACGGCGGCTAATGAATAAAATATGACGCAATCGGGCTAAAAGAATGATTTTGTTTTGAAAAAAGACTTTTTTCTAAAGTTTATAACTAAAACGCGGCTAAGCTTTAGTTCGTTAGCGAGATAAACGTTGTGATACCAGTGTTTTAAACGCTATTGTTGGCGACGCATGCTATAATAACTGACAAAATCATTCGAAAGCGTGACAAACATGACAATTAAAATCGTAGCGGATTCGTCGGTGCAACTAACGGCGGCCGAAATTGAACAATATGATATTCAGATCGTGCCTTTGTTAGTGGGCTTTAATGGCAATCTAGTGGCGGATACGACGGTGTCACGAGCTGAATTTGATCAACAAATGGCAGTGAGTGCCACGTTACCAACAACTAGCCAGCCACCAATTGGCGACTTCGTGACGTTGTATGATGATTTGACCGCTGATGGGAGTCAAGTATTGTCATTGCATCTTACTGAAACTCTAAGTGGAACAGTGAACGCCGCGCGTCAAGCGGCTGAAATGGTCACTGGTCAAGTCACGGTTGTTGATACGCAATCTGCTGATCGTGGTATGGCCTTTCAAGTCTTAACCGCGGCGCGGATGGCGCGGGCTGGGGCCGATATGGACGCTATTTTAGCGAAGATTGCGATTATTCGCCAACAAACCCATGTCTATTTATTTGTGGATACGTTAGATAATTTAGTTAAAGGTGGCCGTGTACCGAAAATTGCCGGGTTAGTGACGAATTTGATTAAACTCAAATTTGTGTTTGAGCTGGTTGATGGTAAGTTAAAGCTTTATACGCGCGGCCGTGGAAAAAAGGCTTTAATTAAAGCTCAAGAACAGATTTTAGCCGAATTAAAAGATGCCACCCGGGTTGAAGCGGCCGGTATCTCATATGTTGGTGAGGCGAGTGTCGCTGAAGCCCCCCAAGCTTTAGTTGAAAAAGTCGCGCCACAAGCGGAATTATTGGTCGAACGAACTTGTCCAATTATTGCGACGCATACCGGGATCGGCGCCTATGCGTTAATGCTTCATGAAATTGATTGAAAATAAAATCTAATCGTTACTATTAATTTATTCTTCAGTGTGTTATACTGATTATAGTAAATTAAGAGTCGTGTTGGCGCACTGCTCGAGCCTAACCACCATGAAAATGATGACTAGACCCGAACGGGGCGCTTTTTTTGTAACTTAGCTCCCACAAAAGAAAGTAGGAACTTCTGTGAATTATCTTCTCAATAATCCGTTCTTTGGCATCGGCTTATCCGTGCTAGTCTATGGGATTGGCGAGTATTTATATCACAAAACGAATCGATTTGTATTATTCCAACCACTATTTTTTGGAATGCTGCTCGGGATTGGTTTATTGGTATTAATTGCCTCCGCCCTGCAAGCGCCGGTGCAAAAAGTTTATCAAGCGTATCAAGTTGGTGGTGACTGGTTGTTTTGGTTTGTTGCTCCCGCTACCGTTTCCTTTGCGGTACCCCTCTATAAACGTAACGACATTTTCAAGAAACATTGGGACGTCATTTTAATTGCGCTTTTCCTCGGATTGCTATTATCGCTGTTTGGTATTTACGCCGTATCTCAATTAATGGGCCTAACGGATGAAGCCTTAGGTGCGATGCTAGTTCAAGCCGCCACCACGGCCATTGCCTTACCAGTTGCCGAAGCGGTCGGTGGGGATCAAGCCATTGCCGCCTTTGCGGTTATCTTAAATTCAGTACTCATTTACGCGTTAGGCGATCATTTTATTCGCTGGTTTAAATTACACAAGAATCCATTGGGTGCCGGACTGGGGTTTGGGATTGCGGGTAATGCCGTTGGAGCCACTAAAGCGATCGAAGTCAGCGAAGCGGCTGGCGCAACTGGTGCGATTGCATTCGTTGTCGCGGGGATCTTGGTGAACTTTATGGTACCAAGTTTTGCACAGTTAATTGGTTTAGGTTAAACGGAGGCAATTTTATGACTAAAAAATTCAAAGGTAAATTTATTAAACAAATCATGATTTATGGTGTGATTTTATTGGTAAGTAGTTTGATTTCAGAGTTGGTGACACAATTATGGCCAGGGTTTCCGATGCCACCAGCCTTAATTGGGATGATCTTGTTATACTTGCTTTTAACATTGAAAATTGTGAAATTAGAGCAGGTCGAAGGTGTCAGTAACTTCTTCGTTCAAATCATCAGTCTGATTTTTATTCCATCGGGGATTGCTTTAGTGACGAAGTTGGATATTTTAAAAAATGAAGGTCTCCAAATCGTGATTGTGGTTGTGATATCAACGCTAATGCTGTTACTTTTTACTGCTGGAATTGCATGGGTCTTGGTTCAAGTGAAAGAATGGATTCAAAATCGTCGGGCCAGTCGTCAGGTAGAAATGGACTTAGAAGAGGATTAATCGCACCAATTAAATCCGGGTGGTGGTCGCGTTACTGGTGACAGTAGCGGGGGTCACCAGTCGGATTTAGTTTTGCTCAATAAAAAAGCCACCACATCAGGGGATGCAGTGGTCAAGGAGTAGGAAACATCAAAGTGGGGGCTTTGATGAACCCCATTCATCAGACTTGGGGGAGTCTATGAATGAAAGTGACTATTAGCGGCAGTTATGGCAGCAACCACGCTAATAATCAAAAAACTGTAGAATATTAAGGATTGATAGTTGGTTTCTACACGTTCTATCAATCTGCGACTATTATAATTGCAAACGCTACCGTCTGCAACTAATTGCGCCGCTAGATTAATTAAATTTAATTCGTGGTTGAAAATCTTCGGCAAATAAGCCCATGTTGTAAAGGTCGATCCGTTGACCGTCACGCTTGACGGCACGCTGATTAGTCCCCTCAAATTCAAACCCGCTATTTTGATAAACGGCAATTGCACTTTGGTTAGTTGCAATGACATCCAAACAAACTTTGTACAGATTTAATTCGTTAAAGCCGTAATGGAGCATGAGATTTAATGCTTCGGTTCCATAGCCGTGACCACGATCTTCAGCATCACCAATGGCAATGGCGAGCTGGCCAAGTTGATTGTGCCAATCAATATTGTAAAGGGTGACAAAACCTAGTAAGCGGTCATCGTCGTTGGCTCGAATATGAAAATAAAATTCAGTTTCACGATTGAGATTGCGATAAGTCTGTTCTAAGTCTTCGCCTGATAACGGTCGAGCTGGGGCGGTGTCCAGATTACGCACAAAGTTCCCATCAGCATACCAGTCACTTATTTCGTCGAAGTCTTCAGGTTGGGGGACCGCCAAGTTGATCTTGGGTCCCATAAAAATGTTTTTCAAAGTTATCCCTCGCTTTAGTCTGATAACTTTATCATAGCTCACTCTTGACCAATGTACTACTAACAGATTATTTACAGTTACTTTACAGGATCTTTAGCGGAAACTTTACGTCCAATCGGTATGCTTAAATCAACCATTTGGTGAATATTAGTGTAGAGAAGTGATGACGCATGCAACAATTGCATATTATTCAGATTTCTGATCCCCATCTAACACCCCATGGCGATAGGCCTGCCCATCAACAAACGATTGATCCATGGGTCAAGTTAACGACCATTATTCAAGACATTCGAACCCTGCCGTATCAACCAGATCTGATTGTGTTTACCGGTGATTTAATGCACGGTGGAACTGCGGATGATTATGAGCGATTCCATGCGGTGGTTCATTTAATGAAAGCTGAGTTCAACTGTCATGTGCGGGTCATCCTCGGTAATCATGATGATCGTAATGCCTTTTATACTGGGTATTTACCAGCCGATCCGGGCCCGTATTATGCGAGTCGAATGCGATTGGGAAATAATGATTTTTATTTTTTAGATTCAAAAGTAACCGGTTTTGAAGCCGGCTGGCTAGCACAGAAACAACTACAATGGCTTGGTAAACACTTACGTCAAGCTCCAACCAAACGAGCGTTTATTTTTTTACATCATCCGTTAGACGGCCCAACGATGCAAAATATGCATTATGCTATTTTGCAAAATACGCCGGCCTTGTTATCGGTGCTTCGTGGCCATCATATTGGGGGTGTCTTTACAGGACACGTCCATTTTGCGACAAGCTATGTTATTGGTGATCATATCTTAAATGTTGTTGCCGGCTCAGCTGCATATGATATTAATTGCACTGATCCGCAAGTTCATGAGATTCGAGAAAGTAGTAGCTATCAGATTATAACCGTTGATCACGGGCAGGTTGGGGTGGTTACTCGTCAATTACTGCAACGGTCTGATATTATTGATACGCTAAAAATTGCCTCGACAAAGTTTTTAACAAAGCATCCTCAGGAAAATTAGACTATAGATAACGCTTACATTATAATGAGTTCAACGAAGGGGTGATTGCATATGTTACGACATCGACACCAGAAAATGAAACGGCCATTGTCTTGGCAGGCCCGGCAGCGTTTGGCGCCGGTAGTGGCGTTTGAAGTAACGGCAACTGGAATAGCGGTTTTAGATGTGTTACGAGCCAGGTCATTTCGACGTGGTCATAGACTCGGCTGGTTGTTACTGGCTTTCGTGCAACCAATTGGCCCGTGGCTGTATTTCATGTTTGGTCAAAGTAAAGATAAGTCTTAAGACAAAAATGGTTGATTCAGAATTTGAAATTCTGGATCAACCATTTTTTTGCTTCGTTAGCTAGAGATCGAAAGTGACTTTCTAGCAATGATCACTGATCAAAAATAGACTTGCTTTGCCACCTGCCGTTTGCCCACCTTGAGCCGGAACGCTGTGGGCGGACCGGTTCAGCCAAAAAGCGGTTTGAACCGTCGTTTTGAACCGCAAAAATCCGCGTTTCAAAAGCGCCAATCTCTAAGAGCTTCCCACGGCTGGGCTCAATGTGAGCTCACTCTCGGTTATACTGGTGACTGCTAGATCAATTAACTACCACGATATAACCGGAGTCAGTCAGTGATGGCGCCGGACTTTACGATGTGGACGACTTTTGAGACTAGCGATTTTCTAGGCTCAAAAGCGAGGTGGAAGCCCGCACTTTGGCTGGAGCTGGTCCCACAGCCAGCAGAATCACTGACTGACGCAGGTAACCACTAAACCAGTGCTGATACGGTGTCTATCGACATAATCATCTTTTAATCTTTAATTAGTCAGCATGTTTTAAATTAAGTCGTTTTAAGTCAGCAACTTTAGTGACACCGAGTAATTTTTGACAGTCTGGACAGAGTCCATAAACTTCCATGTTATGACTGGTGACGAGATAGCCAGATAATTCAGCGGCTTTGGCATCCACGTCACGTAAATCAGGCTCAAAGACATCCGTAATTTTGCCGCAATTTTCACAAACTACATGATAATGAGGACGACCGAAGAAGTCGTAATGGGTGCCGGCATCGCCATTTTGTAATTCGATTACGATACCGAGATCGACAAATAACTTTAATGTGTTGTACACAGTAGCCAAACTCAAATTTGGCAATTGTGTATCGAGTGCTTGGTAGATCGTTTCCACCGATGGATGATTATGATGAGTGACCAGATAGGTCAAAATAATTTGCCGCTGCGGTGTGACCCGAATTTTGTGGTCTTTTAACTGTTGGATCGCTTGATTTAACATATCTGTTGCCACGATGCGGTCCCTCCTTTGCTAAGATTCACCCCTATTAAACCACACTTTTTAGAAAGATTCCAATTTAGAAACGCCAGCCAGACAAAAACTGATGCGTCGGCAATTTGCCAGCGCACCAGTCGGTTAGTGGGCATCATTAGCGACAGCAGCTGTGGCCGTCGTAGAGGTTGTTTGTGACCAGACGAGTAATTGAGCTTGGATATTTTCTAAAATTTTCATACCAAGTTGATAATCACGTTCAGAGCCAATACTGTTAAAACTCAAGGTGCAAGTCCCGGCAAAAGTACTTGCGGCAATTTCCATTGCTGGTGTTGGTTGAAAGGCGCCCGAGAAGACACAGTTAGCAACGGTGAGACCGTGAAATTGTAGGCGCTGTTGGTCAATGACGCCAAAGTTAGTATAGGTTAACGGTTGCTGAGCCAGCCAGCGACGGGTGAACTTACGCATGACGCCAACCGGCATCGTATGGTTCATCTTTTGTAAGTTAACGAGTCGTGATAGGAAAACCGCTTGCGTTCGTTCGGTTGCCAGCAAGGCGTGGACATGTTGAACCAAGGTATTAAAAGGCTCGTCAACTGGGACTTGAATATTTAAGTAGACCATTGCCGTTAGATTGGCAATACGAGTTGTGCCATCATCGGTTGGTGTAAAATGCCGAAAATTAATCGGATATGGCAACGTGATGGTGGTATGTCCAGTCAGAACTTGCAACGCTTTAGCGTAAGCCGCTAAGATGGCTTCACTAATACCAACATCCTGTGCTTTTGCGATTCGGCGGACTTGCATAAATTGCTTACTTGTCAACATAATATGGCCGATGTGGCGCAAGTTAATGCCTTGGTAATGTGGTAGTTTAACCGGCGTTCCCGGCAACTGATGGTGAGTACGGGGACGTTGCCGTTGGTGTTGTAACTTGGTAATGATCGGACGTAACCGGCGTTCATTTTGTAAGGTTGTCAGATCGTCGTTATTATATGCTTTGGCCAATAGATAGAGATATTCCTTAAAACCGACACTGTCAGTCAATAAGTGGCTCATAAAGGCTTGCAAGACATCATATTGATCATGATGAATGACGAATAGGCGTAATTGTGGTCCCGTGCTGAAGTCAAAATCAAAGTTCTCGGGACTGTAAGGACTTTGGGTTTCAATGACGAGGTCATCGACTTGTTGGGTCGTCACTTCGAACCGATTACGTTCACCTTGATAATGGGCAAAAATTTCGGGGACGATTTGGGCTGAAGCTAGCACCGCGGCTTTTAGCCGTTCGATGTCGAGATTACTAGTAAAAACCAACCGTGCCCGCATTAATGGGACAGTGGTTTCAGTGAGAAGCATATTCACAAAATCTAGCGTTTCACCACGATAATACACATTAAAACCCCCGATCAAATTCTCTATCATGTAGTATAACAGACTGGTCGAGAGCGGGAGAAGCTGAGGGTGGTAGTTTTGGAAAAAGTTAAGAAACCTTGGTATTGATTGATCGGCATACTGGTTAAACTGAAAAATGATTAAAAGTTTTTGTAAACTTGAAACCGGTTCCGCTGATATTCAAAAAAACTGGTATACTTAGGTTAATAACGAGCTTAAAGGAGGGTTCGCGCATGAAAATTGTGGCTCTCGTTGGGAGTATCCGAAAAGCATCTTACAACCAACAATTAGCTAAGTTTGTGCAACGACGGTATATTGATCAAATTGACGTCGTCATTCCAGATTTAGCAACCTTGCCATTTTATGATCAAGATATCGAATTAGAAGCCCCTGAGGTGGTAACCGAATTTAAAAAGCTGATTACAACTGCTGATGGCGTGATTTTTGTCACACCAGAGTATAATCGTGGGATTCCCGGCGTCTTGGCAAATGCGATTGATTGGTTATCGCGAGTGGAACATCCACTGAAAGGCAAGCCGGCGATGATTATCGGGGCAACCATGGGACCATTAGGAACTGTCCGCGCACAGGGTATGTTACGACAAATTTTGGATGCACCTGGCGTTGCTGCGCGCACGTTACCAGGTAACGAGTTTTTGATGAGTACCGTTCAAAATAAGTTTGATAATAACGGTGATTTGATTGATCAAACAACGGTTGCTGGGTTAGATCGATGTGTGCAGAATTACTTAAAATTTGTCCATGAATTAGCACGGATTAAAGAAGCATAAAAATAATAGTTGAGGGGTAATTTCGGATGAACAAAGAACGTAAGTTAATCTATGTGATTTTAAACGATGAAGATGTTGACTATGATTTGGAAGAACAACCAGATCAATACGTGGTCTATATTCGCCAACAAAACGGTGATACACGGGCCTTGGATCTAGTGAATACCGAAATCAAAAAATTATTTGACGATGCTGATTTAAACTATCAAGAAACCGTTAAGCCAGCTAATAAAAAGGCCGACATTGTATTGACCGTTCAACGTAGCTAAAACCAGAGTGGGTGACTAACACCCGTTTAAAAAAATCATCAAACATCAAAATGAGGGTCACGACAATTGTCGTCGCCCTCATTTTTTATGCAAACTTTTAATCCCACTTAATCAGCTCGTTAAGGTAAGCTTTTGATGACAACTGTAAAGGAGACCTGAATAAATGACGATTACTGAATTATATCAAACGATGTTAAGTGAAATGGGGCCGCGTCACTGGTTGACAGCTGGTATCGCGCCAGCTGAAACACCTTGGGAAATCTTATGGGGTGGCGTGTTGGTTCAAAATACTAACTGGCGCAATGTTGATTATGCCTTAATGAATTTGAAACGAGCGACTCAATTTGAGCCACAAGCCTTATTGCAATTATCATCGGCCGACTTAACGGCGCTAGTGCGACCGGCCGGATTTTACACACGTAAAGTGCCGACTTTACAAAGTTTGGCACGCTGGACCGCCCAATATGAGTTTAATTTGACTACTTTGCGGGCATTGCCGGCTGATCAATTACGTCAAGAGCTCAAGGCGTTGCCTGGTATTGGCGATGAAACCGCCGATTACTTTTCAATGTATGTCTTTCATAATCCAACCATTATTGTGGATACATATTTGCGGCGGTTATTGACTTGGCTGGAACAGCCATTACCGCGTCAGTATATGGCCGCACAAGCACAGTTGCAGCAAAGCTGGCAACCTGATTTGGCCACGGCCTGGGAGGCACATGCGCTGGTGGTTGATTTTGGTAAACAAGTCAAAACAACGGCTGATTTTAAGGCTTCATTTCTCGCTGGCCAGCGCTTAGCTCTTTAGTTTAATTAATTAATTGACTATTATAATTGAGATATGAACGAACAAATAGCGTGCCTTTATTTGACGGTAAAAGTAGACGCAGGTACGATGAACGTGATCAATGAAAACGGTTTATTTTGAAGCTGAGGGAGGCGGTGATTGTTGACCAGTAAGGATGGTTTACATTTATTCCATAATCATCAAGCATCCTGCTATTATTTTTGATCGTTCATTATTTAGAATGCGTTTACGCGACAGATAAAGGGGGAAATCGCGATGAAACGAGTGCAATTATTATCACCAGTGACTGGGACAATTATGCCACTGTCAGAAGTTCAAGATCCAGTGTTTTCACAAGGTATGATGGGCGAAGGTTTGGGGGTTGCGCCAACCAATGGTCAGATTGTCGCACCAGCAGCCGGTAAGGTCACAATGGTGGCCGCAACGCTACATGCAATTGGGTTTACCACTGCGGCTGGGTTAGAAATTTTGGTTCACTTGGGGATTGATACGGTGGAGCTTAAAGATAAGCCACCGTTTAAGTTAACTATTAAAGTCGGCGATGAAGTGAACGCTGGCGATGAGATTGGCCAGATGGATTTAGCCGCGATCGTTGACGCGGGTAAACGAACTACCGTGATTATGGCAGTCACCAATTCAGGTGAAACGGTGGCAAGTTTAACCGCTAAAGTTGGCCCAATTAAAGCCGGTGATGTTGGGGCCGATGTTGAGGTCAAAGATTCGGTTACTGAACCAACGACCGTTGCGGCAAAGCCAGCGTCAACCGGTGGTGGTAAGTATGACCAGTTAGCAACGCAAATTATTGAGAATGTTGGTGGGGCTGGTAATGTAAAAAGTGTGATTCATTGCATCACGCGAGTCCGCTTCTATTTGAAAGATGATGGCAAAGCTAACGATGACACGATTCGGAACTTAAAAGGTGTCATCGATATTGCTAAAGCCGGGGGTCAATATCAAGTGGTTATCGGTCCAGCCGTTACTGATGTGTACGATGCGGTCGTTAAGCAACTGGGCCCTGGTTTTGGTGATGATGATGCATCTGCAATTGCATCAGAAAAAGAAGCCAATAAAGCTGCTTGGAAGAAGATGACACCTTGGCAGAAGGTTAAGCACAGTTTTAGTGCTTTAATCGGTGTGATTACCGGGTCTATGATTCCGGTTATTGGGTTGTTAGCAGCTTCTGGGATCTTAAAAGGGGTCTTAGCGTTATTGACCTCATTTAAAGTGGTTTCAGCAACTACGCCAACCTATGTGATCATTAATGCCATGGGTGATTCAGTCTTTTACTTCCTACCAATCTTTGTTGGATTTACAGCCGCGAAGAAATTGGGGTCCGACCCGATTATTATGGGAATTGTTGGTGGGGTCTTAACATATCCGGCGATTGTTGGGATCGCAACGACTGGTAAGGTCACGAGTCATTTGTTGGGCATGGGCATTAATGCCAACTTCTTCGGTTTACCTGTTCATGTGGCTTCTTATACCTATTCCATCTTCCCGATGATTGCGGGTGCTTGGTTAGCGTCTAAACTGGAACCATGGCTCAAACGCGTGATTCCAACCGTTTTACGAATGATCTTTGTCCCATTACTAGAAGTCGTTTTAATTTCCGGTGCAATTTTGCTTTTCCTTGGGCCAATTATCACCGCACTTTCAAGTGCCTTGGCCTTGGGGATTGTGAAGATTTACCAACTTAGTCCAGCCATTTCTGGTTTGATCATTGGGGGCTTCTACCAAGTATTGGTTATCTTTGGATTACATTGGGCGATTATTCCAATTGTGGCCAACGATATTGCCACAACCGGCCACAGTTATTTGAATGCGATTGTGTCCGCTACCATGGTTGCACAAGGTGGTGCGGTCTTGGCCATTGCGATGAAATCTAAAGTTGCCAGCATCAAAGAATTAGCCTGGCCAGCAACAATCTCAGCTTTCTCTGGCGTAACGGAACCGGCGATGTATGGGATTAACTTGAAGTATGGTCGCGCGTTCGTCACTGCTAGTATCGGTGGTGCCGTTGGTGGGTTCTTAACGGGGCTAATGCATGTCAATATGTGGGGCTTTGCCGGTTCTTTAATCGGATTTACGTCCTTCGTTAACCCGAAAGGCCTCGACTTTAGTTTCTGGGGCTTCTGGATTGCCTCGATTGCAGATATTATCGTCTCCTTCACGTTGACGTACATGTTTGGTTTCTCGGATGCTGATGTGAAAAACGTTAAAACGGCTCCAAAGAAGAAACATCTAGGTGAACAAGCGGCTTAAGCGTCGTTTTGCAAAGAGTTGTGGTATAAACCACAGCTCTTTTTTTGTGGATTGTCCATACTTGACAAAAACACAATAACACGTTTTAATGTAACTAATAAAGTTACAGGAAAGCGAGTGTGTTCATCATGAAATATACCATTACAGGTGCCACTGGTCATTTAGGCCAACAAGTCGTTCAAGCGATGGCCGAATTAGTTCCCGCTGAACAATTGAATCTAGGGGTGCACACGGTTAGTAAAGCGGCCGCATTTCAAGCGCAAGGTATGACAGTGAGTGCGATTGATTATCATGATCAAGCAAGTTTGCAACCAGTATTGTCAGATAGTGACGTGTTTATTTATATTCCAAGTAAGAGCCACGATAGTTACAGCCGTGTCCAAGAGTTTGAAACGGTTCTGGCAGCCGCACAAGCTAGTCATGTCCGGCATTTGTTAGTGATGGGATTTATTGCTGATCAAGTGAATAATCCGTTTGATTTATCCGCTTTTTATGGTTACGTGCCCCGTCGGTTAGCTGGTGCGGGTATTGCCTATACGATCATTCGCAATGCCCTGTATGCTGATCCGCTGGTTCCTTATATCCCAGAATTAGTTGAACGGCAACAAGTCATCTATCCGATGGGGGATCAAGGCCTGAGTTTTATTAGCCAAGCGGATAGCGCCGCGGCGTTTGCCAAAGTGGCGACGACACCAAGCTTATTACAATCGGGATGTATTTATACGTTGACGCAAGACCGCAAGTATACGATGCCAGAATTAGCGGCAGTTATTCAACAAGTGACTGGGAAACCAATGAGTTATCAACCGGTGACGTTAGCTGAATTTGCGACCATGTATGATCAAGGTAATGAAGGTCATATGCTGGCATCAATGTATGCTGGTGGTGCGAAAGGCTTGTTACAGCCGGTCAGTGATGACTATGTCACGATTATGGGGCACCCGGCGCAAGACCTGGTTAGTTTCTTGCAAAATGGCTTAGCTCAAGGCTAATTCAGTGCCGCGTTCCCTCGATTCCATGCTATAATTTAACTTATGAACTGAACGGAAAAGGGGGGATACTGAGATGGCCCAATCATTGCAAGGGGATTTTCGCGACTTATTTCATCGGGGACAATTGACGATTGGTATTAGTGAATTAAGCAAGATGACGGGGGTGTCACCTCGGCAGTTGCGTTACTGGCAAAAGAAAGGGTACATCATCCCTAAGAATCAGGATGAACCAGGTCGGGCTCGGATTTATACGCTCAAAATGGTGATTAAAGCGGCGGCGATGAGTAATTTGCTTGCTGCTGGGTACACCCTAAAGGCGGCGGCTGACCAAGTTGATGAGCGCATGCGGCCGGCTCAAACGATGTATCATGTGTTGTTTGATCGGTATCAAGGGTCGCAGATTGGTGACGATGGGGAGATTCTGATTGATCTGGGGACATTTGATCCTGATCCGACGCAAGAATTGTTCGCAAAATTAGTGGACGAGCAACCTAAGTTTATTTTAAAACCAAAAAATTAGTAATCGGCGATTAATTGTAGAAAAACAGTTAGTCGTCTTTTTATTGATGCGTTATTCACTAATACTTAAAAACATAGTTAAAATACTTATTTATACTTGATTTTTACTTAAACTTTTTGTATGCTGATCTTGAAATAATAAGGAGGGATGGTTATGCAACGTGCAGAGCGACAACGTCAATTGTTGCAAGAATTGGCGCGTCGCCGTCAGATGAGTGTTGCGGATGTCATGGCGGCCTTGGCAATTTCACGCGATACGGCCCGACGAGATATTGTGACCGTCACAGAGCGTGGCTTGGCGCAGCGTATTCATGGTGGTTTACAAGTTTTGAACTTTGGGGTCGCCATCCCAAGTTATCAGGATCGGTTGCACCAGTTAACGGCGGTTAAAACGGCCTTAGCGGAAAAAGCATTGCCTTTAATTAAGGCCAATCAATATGTGTTCATCGATGTTTCTACAACGCTGCTTAAACTAACACAATTGCTAAAAGTCCATTGTACGGTTTATACCCATTCTTTGGACAATGCGATTAGTTTAGCGACCAATCCAGCAGTAACCTTGCAATTGTTAGGTGGTGAATTGAATCAGTCTAATCGTTTCATGTCAGGCGCCGCGGCGCTAACCGCACTAAAACCGGTATATTTTGACCAAACAATTATTGGGGCAGCCGCGGTCAATGTGCAAGGGGTCTTTTATCAGGATGCTGGCGATGCGGCCGTTAAGCGGCAAGCGTTGTCCCAAACGGGCAGTGGTATCTTAGTTTGTGAGCATCGTAAATTTGGTCAAACCGCTCGTTTTTGTGGTGGTCAACTAGCACAATTACAAGTCGTGATTACAGATGAGCCACTTACGACTATTGAACGTGCCTGGTTTGCACCGACAACTAAATTTATTTATTTAACGGAGGATTAATCATATGAGCAAACCTAAATTGATTTTGAGTGATATTGACGGCACTATCTTAAACGATCAAGCTGAACTACTACCGGCGACTATTACGGGTGTTCGAGCAGCTGTCCGGCAAGGCGCAACAATGGTGTTAGCTTCAGCCCGTTCGCCTAAAGGCATGTGGTCGATCGCTAAGCAATTAGGTATTGAGTCTACCATGATTGCGTATAACGGTGCATTAACGGCTAAGACTGATGACGATGATCACTTACAAGTTTTTGAAGAAGAACCCATTGATCGTAAAGTTGCGCGTCGGGTGCAAAAGGTTATTGCCAAGAAATGGCCTAAAGCATCGATCAATGTTTATAGCAATAATGATTGGTTTGTTCAAGCCAATGGTCCTTGGGAAAAGCAAGAAGCTGCTGGAATTGGTTACGAGCCAACGGTTACTAACTTATCGACATGGTTAGCGAAAAGCAACGCGCCTATCCATAAAATACTAATCATGGCCGATGCCGATACAATTACGGAAATTAATGCCCAGTTGCAAACACCAACTTACAAAGCGATTGCAGCGTATCGATCTAAAGATACTTATCTAGAAATTGTGGCAGCCGGTGTCACTAAGGCCACGGCTTTAAAACAATTGTTAGTCGATGATGACTTAACTCCTGAAGATGCGATTGCGTTTGGCGACAACTACAATGATTTAGCTATGCTGCATTTAGCCGGAATTGGGGTAGCGATGGGCAATGCTCCAGAAGTCATTAAAGAAGGCGCTGATTTAGTCACAACGGATAACAATCATGATGGGATTTATCAAGTTTTAAATCAGTATTTTGATTAAGTGAGCGTAAATTAGTCGCCTACGTTAGCCAGTGATTCTGCCAGCTGTGGGGAACGGTTTCAGCCAAAAGTCGGGCTTCCACCTCGCTTTTAAGCCTAACAAAAAGCGTTAGTCTCAAAAGTCGTCCACATCGTAAGCCCGGAAAAGAACAGCCGGACTAACGATGTTTTCACGGCTGGCGCCATCACTGGCTGACTCCGGCTACATTGCAGTTAATAGTTTTATTTGTTTAATTAATGATAATTCTCAATAGTAGTGAATATAGCCGAAAGTGAGTCCACTCAAAGCCCAGCCGTGGAAGTCTCTTAGCGATTTATCGCTTAGAGACTGGCGATTTTGAAACGCGGGTTTAGCGGTTCAAAACGAAGGGTGAGACCGATTTTTGGCTCAGCCTGTCCGTCCACAGCGTTCCGGCTTTGAGTGGACGAAACGGTAGGCGGCAATTGAACACAAATTAGCGGTAAACAAAAAGCACTTGAGAAAAAATTCTCAAGTGCTTTTTCGTGTGCCATTAAGTTATTGACCGAATTCAGTTAAGATTCGTTGAGCTGTACGCCCGTTGAATTCATTGGCCTGTAAGCGGGCGAAAACTAGTTCCATGGTATGACGTAGTTGGTCGTCCGTTAGACCTTGTGAGGCTAACGTTGTAATGACCACTTGTAGTAAATCAAGCGGCAAAATCGGCCGTTTTTCTGGATAATCATGGAAAAAAGCCGCAATGGCTTCATCATGTAAGCGCCAGTAAATCGGATTTTGAACATCATCAAAAATCGTTAAGAGTTGTTCCAATGCCGGTGACAATGGAATGTTTTTGGCAATCAATGTCGTTAACATTCCATCGCGGGCGGGAATCCGGACATCCGCCACATAATCTTTGAGTAATAAGAAATGCGTTTTAAACGGTGGCCGTAAAGTGAAGGTCATCGCTAACGCAATTTGGCTGTCAGCTGCCATTATGAAGACCCCTTAGTCAATAAAGTTTAATGACGTTTCGTAAAGCGAACCACCGCTTCACACCGCGCCGTTTGTGGGAACATATCAATTGATTGAATGTAGTCCACTTGATAGCCCCGCGTTAATTCTCGTAAATCTTGCGCCAAAGTGGATGGATTACATGAAATGTAAACCAACTTTTCTGGGGCACTTTGCAAAATAGCATCGATTAAGACATCGTCTAGACCCGTCCGTGGTGGATCAACCACCATGGCATCTGGGTCAAAACCGGCTGCTAACCATTGTGGTAACAAGGTTTCCGCCGCGCCAACTTCGTATTTGGCATTGGTGATCCCGTTACGTTCGGCGTTGGCGTTGGCATCCATAATGGCAGCAGGAATAGTATCCATCCCACGAACTTCTTTGGCAACATCAGCTAGCGATAAGCCAATGGTCCCGACGCCAGAGTAAGCATCAACCAACGTTTCATTAGGGGATAATGCTAAAGCCTCGCGGGCTAAGCGATACAACTTCTTTGTTTGTTCTGGATTTAATTGGAAAAAGGCGCGGGCCGACAAATCAAAGCTCAACCCATCGAGTTCTTCAGTAATCGTTGGTTTTCCGGCGAGTAAGGTCGTTTGGTCGCCCCAGATGAGGGACGTCTTACCAACATTAACGTTTTGCATCACTGAAACGACCATTGGCAATTTTCCAGCCATCTTCATTAAGAGTTGATGCTTTTTCGGGAATTTAGGCGTATTGGTGATAAAGACCACTTGGACTTCACCAGTGGCTGCCGCCGCGCGGACCACGATGGTTTTAAGAATGCCAGAGTTATGTTCTTCATCGTAGATTGGCACTTGCAAGTCTTCGATCCATTGCACGAGTTGACGCATCACCGTCATAGTGACGGGCATTTGCACAGAACAAGTTGGTAAGTCGACCAAGTTATGACTATTTTCCTGGTATAACCCAGCAGCAACATGGCCATCTAGCACACGAACTTGAAATTGGGCCTTATTCCGATATTCATAAGGGTCAGTCATGCCGATAGTTGGTCGAACATCGTAGTGTTGATAACCCGTTGGACGGTATTTTTCCAAGGCTTGGCGGATGACATCTTGTTTGAATTTGAGTTGGGCAGGATAGTCCAAATGTTCTAATTCAAAACCACCAACATGATCGGCGTAAGCGTCCTGAGGATCAACACGATCGGGACTAGGTTTACGCAATGTTCGTAGGCTCGCTTCTAGGTATCGTGGATGAACGGCGGTCACTTCGGCAACGATTACTTCGCCAGGCAAAGCGCCTTTAACAAAGGTGATCACATGTTTATAGTAACCAATACCTTCGCCGTTAATCCCAAGGCGTTTAATGGTCAATGGGAAGCGTTGACCGATCTTAACCTCATTTTGAACGGTAGTCGTAGGCCGGTCATTGCGGGGACGCCGGTTATCCCGATGGAAATTAGTATGATTAGTTGGTTTCATGATAAAAGTCTTAACCTCGTTTTCTGTTAACTGAGTTCAAACCATTATAGCATGGGCCTGTATGAATGTTGTAGTTAGTCGATTACACGGTGGCTAAAATATGCTATGCTTAAATCGATTATTGAGGGGGTGTCATGGTGAGTAATACAGCTGTATGGGTACCGATTCCGGCAGTTGCATATTGGGCCTGGTTATTGCCACTTGTGTTAGGGATTATTTTTGGCTGGCGATATCAGCATGATAAAGTACGGTTGGGGAATGGCATTTGGTTTTCGTCATTTTTCTATAGCTTTTTGGCAGTACTGGCGATGACCATTTTGGGGACGAACAATCATCCGTTAATCATTGTAAGTGTTGCGCTCTTTGTTTTGATATTAATGGTGATTGGGACGATTTTCGTCTTACAGGCATTTCTACTACTATGGAATGGCTGGCTGATGTGGCGGCGCGAAAGCCACACGATTGCCAATATGTTGACATTGTTTTTAGGAATTGCCATTTTAGTTTTACCGATATTAGCGGGAATATTGAGTAGTCATGTGCCAACAACGGTCCGATATGTGATGACAGTTTTTCCGAATTTAGTCATCTTTTATGTGGCCTTTTGGTTTTACAATTATTTGACCATGTTGGTGTTATACCAGTTTAATCGGCCGCGTTATCGACAAGATTACATTATTGTTTTAGGCGCGGGACTCTTAAACGGTGATCAGGTCTCGCCGCTATTAGCACAACGGATTCAACGTGGATTGCAATTTTATCAACAGCAACAACGTAAAACGGGTCATGCCGCCATTATGATCTTTTCTGGTGGTCAAGGTGGCGATGAAACGATTCCCGAAGGTCAGGCGATGTTGGCATATGCCATTCAGCATGGGTTGCCAGCAACTAATGGTTGGGCTGAAACCAAGTCAACAACGACACTGGAGAATATGCAGTTTAGTAAACGCCTGATTGATCAAGGATCGATTGCGCAGCCACGAGTGATTTTTGTAACGAATAATTATCATTCATTTCGAGCCGGCCGTTTTGCCAAACAGGCAGGATTAAATGCGGACGGTATTGGGGCTCGGACCGCGCATTTCTTTTTACCGGATGCCATTATTCGAGAATATATTGCGATTTTTATGCAACATAAATGGTGGCATGCCGCTGCGATGGTCGGAATGATCGTGTTGACGTTACTTATGGCATGGTTAGATTTATATAATGGTACGCTGTAATTAGCTGAGCAAAACTTAACGTTAGTTAGTCAACTAAAGGTTGAAAGTTAAGTATGACGGTAAAAGCTTTACTATAATTGACTTAAGTTATGCTAAATTGATCACCTACGCCAGTCAGATTACGGATGCTAATTAGTTAGTAATCACTATTCTAGCCGAGAGTGAGCTCATATTGAGCCCAGCCGTGGGAGACTCTTAGCGATTTATCGCTTAGAGTCTGGCGCCTTTGAAACACGGGTTAGGTGGTTCAAAACGACGGTCCAGACCGCTTTTTTGGCTGGGCCGGTCCGCCCACAGCGTTCCGGCTCAATGTGGGCGAACAGTAGGTGGCAAGTATGACTAGTTTTGATCGATAAATGCCTATCATATCAACGATCATTGCTAAAAATAGCTTTCAACTTTTAGTTAGTCAATTGTTATTTATTGGAATCGCAAAAAAGCCCCCGCTGTGGTGGGCTTTTTTAGTGCACAAATAGTGCGCCTAAACGATTACATGAGGTTAATTAATTTAGCTAATCAACCATGAATTTAATTATCAGAACTAACAGTTTTACAGACTTAATGGTACTATTATTAAAGTGAAACGTTGAACGAGCTGTGCGGGGTGAGAACTTGTACTTGTTAACAAATTTTTTGAATGATTTTTTTAATATTAAAGCTGCCATTATCGCCCTAATTACGGTGGGATTAATTACGGTCATGACGGCGATGACGTATTATTTGGAACGTCGCGCGCTTAAACGGTCACGCCATTTTGGTACCTTAGTTCATCTACTAGAAGCAGTCGCGGTCGTTGGGAGTGTGATTCTGCTACGACAGACTTTTTGGGTTCTTAATTCCGGCGATATTGTGAGTTGGGGTTATGCGATTGCGCAATTGACGGTCTTACTCTTTAGTTTGTATCTGATGCGTAATTTGGCAGTTGAAGTGGTGAATGTGATTATGCCGATTGCCTTTTATGCGCAGGGGATGTACATGGGGCATGGCGGTCAGTATGTTGCGGTTTTTATTAGTATGACGCTGCTGTTAACAGGTGCGATTATTTATATTTCCCGTCATCGAACGGACGTTATGGATACGGAATGGAAATACTTATTACTGCAATTGGTTTACGGCGGTACTTGGAGTTTTATTATTTGGTCAGTTCATCCATTTAATTTAATCTATACGATTAATGTGTTGGTCGTCTTCGTATTCTACATGTGGATTATTCGCTTCTTTGTAAAACGGTTGACTAATTTGATTGATCGTTTGGATAGCTTAGATCAAGCGATTAACTATGATGAATTAACCGGTGTTCGTAACCGAGCGAACTTTGACTCGACAACGGTGGGGGTTTTCGGTGTTTATCAGAAGCATCCGAGTATTCCAATTACGATGGTAATGTTTGATATTGATCACTTCAAAACGTTCAATGATCAATATGGTCATTTGACGGGGGATGCGGTGTTAAAACACGTTGCCCAACATTTTAAACAGGAATTATTTAAGCAAACGGCCCGGGGACAATTGTTTCGTTATGGTGGCGAAGAATTTGTCATTATTTTTCGCGGGGTGTCGGCGACCGATGCGCAACGAATCGTCACTGGCATTCGAGATACGTTACAGCAGAATCCGGTTGAAGCTAATGGGCAGGCACTGGCCGTCAATGTGTCGTTTGGTATTTCGGAACTACGGTTAGCGGATGACGATTTTGATGCATGGTTCAAACGAGTAGATCATTATTTGTATCAATCTAAAAAAGCAGGTCGTAACCGTTGTACGGTTGAAGGTGTTACTGTGGCGTTAAGCTAACGAGTTATTTATCCAGTCTACGAATGTAAACGATTGCGTCACAAGAAAACGCACTTGGAAGCTGTCTTCCAGGTGCGCTTTTTTGTGACCTTTAATTGGCGGATACGGCAATGCGACCGGTATCAGTTGTCAGCTGATATTGAGAGGTTGCGTTTGGACGGTAGCGATAGTGGTGATGACCGTGCCAATTGAAAATGTGTAAACTGCCGCTGGTACTTGTGGCCTGAATGCCGGTATTACGTGGCACTTTGGCTTTGATTTGTCCATGTCTATTTGTGACGGTTAGCTTGTTTTGAACTTGATTGGCGGACAACGTAATATTACCGGTGCCGCTTTTAATCTGTGCCTGCTTAAAGGTCGTTTGACTAATGGTAATGGCGCCGCTTACCGTTGTTAATGATGATTGTTGCTGTTGAAAATGACTATTGGCAATCGCTGTCCGAGCATCGCTATTGGTTAACTTTAGGCTAGACGCCGTCACATTAGTTAACTGTAAGCGACTCGTTGGTTTGGCGACTAATGGTTTAGTTGTGGTCACGTTACGCAACCTCGTCGCACCATAATTGTTGAGTGTAAGCTGTTTGATCGTTAAATCATTCAGTTGAACGGCACCTTGATCAGTCGTTGTGGTGAGTTTGGTTAAGTGTGTTTGTCGAGGCACCGTAATCACAATTCTTGGTGTGGCGAGTGGTTGTAAGTTAAACCCAACCATACTAATATCTTCAGGCACTTTTGATTTGATGATGACCTGACCGGTTTTTATGGTAACCCGTGGTTTTTTGGCGGCAATCGCATTGGTGGTTACTTTGATGGTAGCGGTATTGCCAGATTTAACCGTGACTTTAAGGTTAGTCGCCAAAGTTAATGACTTGATTGTTTTTGGGTGATAAGTCTGTGTCGTTTGGTGGGCAATCCGGAAGCGATGATTAGCCCAATAAACGGTTTGGAGACCTTGATTAGCAATCCCAAAGATAGCTAGTAGGACGCCTAAAACAAGTAAGATAAAGCCGACTTTAACGGCTTTTCGCATGATGACGTCCCTCCCTTTCTGCGCGATTACGTTTGACGAAACGATGATACAAGCGTTTAGCAATGGTTGCAACGCCCTGGATGATCAGATTAAAGACCCAAACGACGATTGGGAAAACAGTAATTCGGCTCCAATGGCGGCTAATCCAGCACCAATATAGAATAAGCCAGTCCATAAAGATTGTGAAAAGACGCCAATCCCAGCAGTTAAGCTCGTTAAAGCCAAAACGGTGATGCCGACAATAATTGCGATAGCTGTGAAGAGCAGTGCGATCACCACCACACCTAAACTAGCCATAACCGCTAGAACAGCGATAGCCACAGGTATAGTAATCGGTGTTGATAGCAAGGCTAGTCCAATCAGCCAAATCGCCCGGATATTGGCCTTTGATTTCTGATGGGTGGTTTGGTGATCGTCTAAGTTTTCGTTGAAACGAATCGAATAATCAGCCAGAATCTTACGAGCCAATTGTTTGGGTGTGCCCAATTCGGCGACGCAAGCTGCATAGGTATCTAATTGTGCATCGAGTAAATATTCGCGATAAAATTCCAGCACTTCTTCGCGTTCAGCTGGTTGTAGCTGGGCGAATAAGGCGGTAAATTGTGCTAGGTAATCCGTCATGCTGGTGCATCCCCCTTAAGTAACGTATTGATAGCTTGATAAAAATGGTGCCAATCTTGTTGAATGATGTTTAATTGTTGCGTGCCGTTAGTGGTTAGTTGGTAATAACGGCGGTTACGTCCTTGGTAGGCCTGATCATAAGTCGTGACCCAGCCATTCTTTTTTAGCCGGCGAAGGACCGGGTAGAGTGTAGATTCCGACACTGGAATAATGGCTTGTAGCTTTTGCGTGAGTGCATAACCGTAGTAGTCTTCCGTTTTTAACAGTGCTAAAACGCAACCGTCAAGCAGTTCGGAACTAATCTGAATGGCCATCATTATGCCTCCTATCATATTATACGTCGTATAGTATTGTGTGAGTAAAAGTATAGAACGATAAAGTTGGGTTGTCAAACTTTGATTTATTGTGATTAACGGCCAAAAATTGCTTTTTGGCGGTAAGCATTAATATGACGAGTATTCGCTGAACAAAAATAGTCATGCTTGCCACCTGCCGTTCGCCCACATTGAGCCGGAACGCTGTGGGCGACTTTTGAGACTAGCGGTTTTGGCTAGGCTTAAAAGCGAGATGGAAGCCCGATTTTGGGCTGGAACCGGTCCCCACAGCCGACAGAATCACTGGCTGGCGGAGGTGGCTAATTTAGTTTAATTTAAATTGGCATCAAAAAAAGCCGTGATCGACTAGTTAGTGTCAATCACAGCTTTAGTTATCGTTAGTTAGCTTTATCTGAAATGGTTGTAAACGTCATCGCGGCTAAGAAATCCGCAATTCGTTTTGTGGGTTGTTTGAAGAATTCAGCGGGGGTGCCGTCGAATAAAATTTGACCAGCTTCAACGAATAAGATTTTATCCGCGACGGCCCGGGCAAATTCCATATTGTGCGTCACAATAATCATTGAATCTTTTTCTTGGGCGAGTTCCAACAAAACACGTAAAACGCCGGCTTCTAATTCGGGATCAAGCGCGCTAGTGGGTTCATCTAATAAGATATATTCGGGATTCATTGCCAGTGAGCGTGCGATAGCCACTCGTTGCTGTTGACCGCCGGATAATTGACTAGGGTAAGCGTCTGCTTTATCTGCTAGGCCAACTTTATCAAGTAACGTCATCGCCGTTGCTTTAGCATCGGCCGGACTTTGCTTTAGGACTTGCACCGGACCTTCCATCACGTTTTTAACAACGGTGAGATGTGGAAATAAGTTATAGTCTTGGAAAACCATTCCCGTCTTGCGCCGTAAATTTAAAATCGTTTTGCTACTTAGTGGTTGAGCGAAATCAATGATCTGATCATTGAAATGATACTGACCATTTTCTGGCCGTTCGAGTAAATTCAATGACCGTAACAAGGTTGATTTACCGGAACCAGAAGGCCCGACAATAACAGTAGTTTCATGAGCTTTAAATTCAGTTGTAATATCAACAAGGGCTGGATGATCAGCGAATGTTTTATTGACGTGTTCAAATTTAATCATGGCAATCCTCCTAATTAGCGGGCCGAATATAGCTGGATGTCCGCTTTTCAAGGTAACCTTGTAGCCAACTTAGTAGGGAGCATAAGATGGCATATAGGGCGGCAACCAGTGAGTACATCACGAGTGGTTGATAGTTTTGCGCCGCAATTTGTTGGCTGACTTCAAACATTTCAATAATCGTAATGGAGGCTGCTAATGACGTATCCTTGACGAGCCCAATGAAACTGTTTGACAGTGGGGGCAATGAAACCCGTGCAGCTTGTGGCAAGATGATTCGTTTTAAAACTTGTGTTTTGTTCATCCCAATAGAAGCCGCAGCTTCCCATTGACCTTGTGGAATCGATAAAATGGACGCTCGAATCGTTTCGGCACAATAAGCCCCTGTATTTAAAGAAAAGGTCATGATACCGGCTGCCCAAGGGTCCATTTGAATACCGTTGGGGAATAAGCCGCGGATTTTTAAGTAGGGTAGGCCAAAGTAAACAATAAATAATTGCACTAATAGTGGGGTACTCCGAAATAACCAAACGTAAAAATAGGCGATGGCTTTTAAGATGGAGAACCAGCCGTGACGAGGTGAAAGTTTTACCAAAGCAGTTAGAACTGCCAAAATTAATCCGAGCGCAAAAGAAATCAGGGCGATCGGAATCGTATATTTAAGTCCGGCGAGCGCGATTTGCGGCGTTGCCGTGACAATGATATGCCAGATAGAATCCATTAATGAAAAGCCTCCTAGAATGTGGTGAACATGGTGCTATGTAAATGAGTTTGGGACCAAGCCCAAACTCTTATTGGCATTTCCGAATATTTATAGTCGAAATGTGCGACAAAAGACTAACGATGCAACCGAGCTACGGAATACGAAGGATTGAAAGTACACAATCCTTCGTATTCCTAGGCTATGCTCGGTAGCAACCCGTCTTTTGTCCCACTCTCAGAATTGCTTATTTGTTAGTAACGTCAGCACCAAAGTACTTCTTGGATAACTTCGTTAACGTGCCATCTTTACGTAATTCTTGGATGGCCTTTGAAATTTGTTTGTTTAACTTGGTGTGTTTCTTAGTCACAATCGTTCCGATTTTTTGAGTGGCAATTTCATTACCAGCTGAGATCAAACGAATGTTGGCGTTTGGTTTTTGCTTCAAGTAAGCGTAGAACGATTCGCCAGAGTTAATGGTCCCAGCAACGCGACCTTGTTCAACGAGGTCAATGGATTGTTGGAAGCCATCGGTTGGCGTAATGGTTGCGCCCATCCGCTTAGCATCAGTGGCATTGTTACTAGTCGTGGTTTCAGCGACTTTCTTGCCCTTAATGTCGGTGATTTTCTTGATGGACTTGTTAGACTTTTTCACAGCTAATTTTGATTTAGAGTAAATGTATGGTGTTGAGAACAAGTATTTCTTTTCCCGTGCTTTGGTTTGGGAAATGTTGTTGATCACGACATCATATTTGTTGACGTCCAAACCAGCGATCAAAGAATCAAATTTTGTTGGGACAAACTTAACTTTAACGCCCATCTTTTTAGCAACGTCGCGGGCTAAATCAACTTCAAATCCGGTTAACTTGCCATCTTTACGATAACTATAAGGTTGGAACGTTCCTTCCAGGCCGACCGTCAAGGTACCTGATGTTTGTAAACCTAGATCAGACCCTGATTGGCTGGAACTAGATTTTGATTGTGATCCACAAGCAGTTAGCCCCACTGCTAACGCAATCCCGAAGACCGCAACCCCTAATTTTTTCACCAAATGCTTCATAAACTATGACACACTCCCTTAATTTTTTGACACAGCACTAATCATAAATGAAAACCAGTGAACTGACAAAAGATAAGTACTCATTTATCATTCTAAAGGAGCAACGGCTGAACTGCAATTCAAAATAAAACCCCGAAGCCCGCGCTGGATTAGCAACGCCGGGTTCGGGGTGGATAAGTCTTTAATTAAAGTGGGGGACCCAAGCCGCCGTTGTTGTTTGTTGAACGGGTGAAGGTTGCAGCAGTTCGCCTAGTTGTTGAATACCACGCGTAATAGTTTCAGGATCCAAACTAGTAAAGTTTAAGCGAAAGGCATTTTTGACTTGTCGGCTAGCAAATTGGCAAGCTGATGGCACGTAAGCAACGTGGGCTTGCGGTAAAACGACATCAGTTAGGAGTGTTTTTGCATCAGTCCCTTGTGGTAAAGTGACCCAAATGAAGAAGCCACCATTAGGTCGAGTGTAAGTGATGTTTTTAGGGAAGTACTTATCAAGTGCAGCTAGCATCGCATCGCGCTTAATGCGATAAGCTTGGTTGATCGTCGCAATGTGCGCATCAATATCATGATGATCTAAGTAACTGTTGATTGCGGCTAAGGTGATATTGGGTGATTGCACATCAATGGCTGATTTAAGGCCAATCAATTCAGTCATCAACTGTGGATCAGCGACTAGCCAGCCTGTCCGCAATGCTGGCGATAGGATCTTCGAGAAACTGGAAATGAAGATAACGCGGCCTTCCGTATCGTAATGCTTGATTGCTGGAATGGATTTGCCGCTGTACCGTAAGTCGCGGTATGGACTATCTTCCAAAATAATGACATCGTATTGGTTGGCTAACGCGACCATCGCTTGGCGGCGTTTAGCACTAAGCGTGGTCCCGGTTGGATTATGAAAATCTGGAACCGTGTAGATTAATTTAATTTCAGGATGGGCTTGCAGCGTTTGCTGTAGGACCTTAATATCCATCCCGTTTTTATTAACTGGTACTTCATAATAAGTTGGTTCGTAAGTATCGAATGCGGCTAGTGCGCCCATGTAAGTCGGTCCTTCAACGACCATTGAATCCCCCCGATTCAATAGTAGTTTCGCGACGAGATCGATGGCTTGTTGGCCACCTTGGGTCAACATAATCTCATCAGCGCTGGCAGTGACGTCAGCATGGGTTTGCATCCGAGTGGCCAATTTTTGCCGTAGGGCGAGTGGCCCAGCGGTTGAAGCATATTGGAAGATTGCCTGTCCATCAGCATCGATGGCATCACGATAAGCTTGTTTTAAGTCGTCATCAGGAAATAACTGGATATCAGGAAACCCACCTGCAAAGGAAATGTTTTCAGGATTGGCACTATTTTTGAAGATTTCATCTAAATCGGACGTGTCGTTATTTAAAACACGATTTGCAAATAATTTTTTCATACATATTGCCCCCACAATTGTTTTTGTTAACTCTGCATTAATTTATCGATGACCATATGATAGAATGAAGGGTGAAATTAGTAAAGCTCAGCTTTTTCAATTAAAAGTGAAAATGATTCATCTAAGAAAGGATGCGTTTTTATGGCCAATTTTGCTTATGAGGTTTTTGCAACCGTGGTGGCCCAAAAGACCTTCTACCAAGCGGCAGCGACGCTGAATGTGACACCTAGCGCGGTCAGTCATTCGGTTAATCAATTAGAAAAAGAACTTGGTTTTCCATTGTTTATTCGGAACCGTTCGGGCGTTGAGTTAACGAGTGATGGTCGGCAAGTTTTACCATATGTGCAAGAAATCTTGAATACTGAAAGTAATTTGCGCCAAGTTGCGGACAATATTCAGGGCTTGCATTCTGGTTCAGTTCGGATCGGTGGGTTTAGTAGCGTCTGCATCAACTGGTTACCTAGAATTATTCGGCGTTTTAATCATGCTTATCCTGATATTGAAATTTCGGTCGTTCAAGGGGATTTTAATGAAATTACGAAGTGGGCCAAGATTGGGACGATTGACATTGGGTTTACCTCGATGCCAGTAACAGATAACTTGCTAGTTCACCCGTTAATTAATGATCCGATTTATTGTGTGACACCGGCGGGGTTTGAACCAGAAAATGAGCAGTTTATGACTTTGGACGATGTTGCTGATCAAAACTTTATTTTGCAACAAAGTGATTATGATCGTGATACGAAGTTAGCCTTGGATCATTATCATGTTACGAACAATTTTTTACGATTCTCAATTGATGACCAATCGATTATTTCAATGGTAGAGTCTGGTCTCGGAATGGGGATTTTGCCAGAGTTAGCCTTAAAGAAGTTGACGGGTGACGTGAACACATACTCATTTGCGGAACCCTACAATCGTGAAATTGCCTTAGTAGCAAATAAAACGCAAGCAACGGCACCCTCGACGGCAATGATGATTCGATCGATTAAACAGTTTTTATTGGATGAATATCAAGATGAGATGTTGTGGCAATAAGTAGGTCAAAAAAGGTGGTCCAACTAGCAAGTTAATTGCGTGTTGGACCACTTTTAATTGGGATACTGTGGATTGAAAGTAGATTGACTTGCCACCTGCCGTTTGCCCACATTGAGCCGGAACGCTGTGGGCGGACCGGTTCAGCCAAAAAGCGGTCTGAACCATCGTTTTGAACCACCCAACCCGTGTTTCAAAAGCGCCAAGCTCTAAGCGATAAATCGCTAAGAGCTTCCCACGGCTGGGCTCAATGTGGACTCACTCTCGGTTATAGTGGTGATCACAAACTTAATTAACATCCACAAAATAGCCGGAGTCAGGCAGTGATGGCGCTGGCCGTGAAAACATCGTTAGTCCGGATGATTTTTCCGGGCTTACGATGTGGACGACTTTTGAGACTAGTGGTTTTCTAGGCTTAAAAGCGAGACGGAAGCCCGCACTTTAGCTGCAGTCGGTCCCACAGCCTGCAGAATCACTGGCTGACGTAGGTGGCTAATTTAGCAAGACGCTGGCTACCATAATGATTCAGCTAATTCATAAAACTCTGAATCTTATTGACGAGTCGCCAACTGTTGAAGAGACGGGCATGACTGGCACGCCAAGTGTGAATGACTTGTTGATCATATTGAGTGACGTGATTGCGAAAAATGCTTTGACCAGCTAGGGCGCTTTGAATCGGGACGACACCATCACCGAACGACTTGTGTTTGGCGTGGCCGGCCACTAATAATACTCGGACGTGACGTTGTAGCTTTGAACGTTGCGCAATGAAGCTTTTTAAAGTTGCTGTTTGATGGGCAGTATCGACCGCTGTCGTTTCGTCAGAATTGGTATGCGTGCTGAGGCCATTAAAGGGTGTCGCTACAGCAACCAAATTCTTTGGTGTTAATGCCACAGAGGTCTGCATTAAGTACTGCGTGGCGACTAAGCCACCGTCACCATAACTGATCAAATTAAAGTGTTTGAATTTGAAACGTCGACGAGCTTGCTGTAAGGCAAACTTTAACCACTTGGCTTGTTGTTTAGTGGTTATGTCACCCTTGGGTAAATTGATTTTTAAATAGGGGCGGTTGTCGTAAGTTTGAAATTGTCCGCGGAATTTAAGGTCGCCTTGACGGTTGACTTGCACTTGGACGATAGATTGGGCACCGTTATTTTGTTGTAAACCAGCGACTAGTTCACGACTGTGGGCCGCACTCGTTTGCTGGCCAAGTAACAAAACTGTGGGAATACGATCGGTTGAGGTGACTGTTACGGCTTCAACTTGGTGTTTGGGTCGTCGAACCTGCCGTTGCCAAAGCATCGTGCCGCCGATGACCGCAATTAAAATTGTAAACCACCCTGTGGTAATTAAGCCTTGTTTTGTGGTCCCCTTCATCCCGTTGTGCCTCCGTTTTTATCAGATACCCTAAATTTAGCTTAATTGTGGGGAACTTGCAACTTGTCTAATAGATGATGACAAACAAAAAGACCTGATCAGAAGAATTGATCAGGTCTCCTTAAAGGCAATCAGTCGAGTGCTCCAAAATGAGCAGAGACTGATGCTTTAAGCATATATTCGGTACTCAAAAAGCATCACCCCCTTTCATTAATTGTCTGTAGCTTACGCGCATTTGCAGGTGAGGTCAATTAATTGGTTCGGTGGTAAATAAAACGTGGTATGATGAGGATCCTTGGCAGGGGCAATCGGCTGATTTTTGACAGCCACTTGCTTAATTGGACCGGTTAACTTTAACGAGTTAACCGGCCCTTTTGTTTGCTGATCTGATGCGGTTTAACGTCAGCAAAATTAATTTCGTTATTTAGTGTGAAGCCCTCCCACCACCTAAACATTTATGGTATCTTAATAAAGGTAGTTTTTTCTTAATATTTTATTTTATTGGGTCACTAACATTCATAGGGAAGAGGGATTATTCACATGGTCTTTAACTTGGTAGTTAATATTATTGGGATTGTGGTCTTTATCGCCATCGCCTACTTATTCTCCAAGCAAAAGCACGCCATTCATTGGCGTTCAGTTGGTATCATGTTGGTTTTAGAACTCGTTTTGGCATGGTTCCTAACCGGTTCACAAGTCGGGGTCGATGCAGTTAAAGCTGCGGCTGATGGATTTACTTGGCTCGTGAACGTATCGTATGATGGGATTTCGTTTGCATTAGCTAGTTGGGTTAATGTTAAACAAATGGACTTTGTTACGAGTTCATTATTACCAATCTTGTTGATTGTGCCATTATTTGATATTTTAACGTACATTGGCGTTTTGCCATGGATCATTAAATGGGTCGGCCGGGGCTTAGCTTACATTACCGGTCAACCGAAGTTTGAATCATTCTTCGTTGTTGAAATGATGTTCTTAGGTAACACCGAAGCGCTTGCCGTTTCGCAATTACAATTGAAGCAAATGAAGGCTCAACGGAACTTGACGATTGCGATGATGTCAATGAGTTGTGTGACGGCTTCAATTTTAGGGGCTTATATTAAGATGATGCCGGGTCAATTTATTTTGACGGCGGTACCGATGAATGTCTTAAATGCGGCAATCATTGCAGCCATCTTAAACCCCGTGGATGTTACACCAGAAGAAGATACGGTTGCCAAGGTTGGCGGTAGCAACGCGGTTGAAGAAACCACGGAAACGACTGAAACCAGTGGCTCAGAAGCTTTAGCTGATGAACAAGTTAAAGCGGCTAAGCCAGCGCGCGAACCATTCTTCTCCTTCTTAGGTGACTCAATCTTGGGTGCCGGTCGTTTGATCTTAATCATTGCGGCCAATGTTATCGCCTTCGTGGCATTAGCAAAATTAATTGATAAATTATTAGGGTTAATCAACAGTAATTTATCATTGGAAAACATCTTTGGGATCGTCATGTTCCCATTTGCTTGGTTGCTTGGGTTCAACGCTCACGATGCTTTCCAAATGGCCTCATACATGGGGACCAAGTTGGTGACCAACGAATTCGTTGTTATGGGTGAAGTGACGGGCAAAGTTAGCACGTTTGAACCCCATTTCCGCGCCGTTTTAACGGTCTTCTTAACGTCCTTTGCAAACTTCTCAACAGTTGGGATGATTATTGGGGCGTTCAAGGGTATTGTTGATCGCGACAAGAACGATTTAATCTCACGAAACGTCGGCTACATGTTATTATCAGGGATCTTAGTTTCCCTCTTATCAGCTGGGGTTGTTGGCTTATTCGTTTGGTAAAAATTTAAATTGAGTTGATTAAAAGGTTGGGAAATTAGTCCCAACCTTTTTTATGTGCAATGAGCTGTAAATTTAATCACGATGAAGCGGTTACCCTAGGGCTGGCGGTTAGTTCACGGAAATCCATATTTCACAAGGGTTAGTCGACATCAATAATGCGGTTCGCAACATTGATTTTACCTTGGTTTTAAGTTAAAGTTATGAGGTGACGTGAAACATTGCGTTTGTTTCACAACTGTCAGGGGTTACACCTTTACGTTTAAGGAGTTTTACATGAATCCAGAAGAATTTAAACAAGCATTAGCCGCTAAGGGGATTATGTTAGATGATCACCAAATGGCACAATTTGCGACTTATTATGAACGGTTGGTTGCGACCAACGAACAATTTAACTTAACCACGATTACCGAACAGTCCGAGGTGTATTTGAAGCATTTCTATGATTCGATTACCCCGGCTTTTTATGTGGCGGCGTTACGAGATCAGCCGTTAACATTGTGTGATGTTGGTGCGGGTGCAGGCTTTCCATCATTACCGATGAAAATCTGTTTCCCACAACTACAAGTGACGATCGTTGATTCGTTGAACAAGCGGATCAACTTTCTAAATGAATTAGTGACGGCGTTAGGGTTAACTGGCGTACAGACTTTTCATGATCGCGCTGAAACGTTTGCCGGCAAAAAGTCAGTGCATCGTGAAAGTTATGACTTAGTCACTGCAAGGGCAGTTGCTCGGTTATCTGTGTTGAGTGAACTCTGCTTGCCATTGGTTAAAATCGGTGGTCAAATGGTGGCGTTAAAAGCGGCCAATACCCGAACTGAAACCGCAGAAGGTAGTTATGCGATTAAAGAATTAGGCGGACAGCTGGCCGACGATCAAGCCTTCACGCTACCGCAAACTGGTGATCCACGACATATTGTGGTCATTGATAAAAAGCGGCCGACACCTAAACGGTATCCCCGTAAACCAGGTACACCAGCGAAGCAGCCATTAACGGCGCAAGCATAATGTTGGGAGGTAATTCAAATGGCATTCTCCTTATTTGGCTCGAAGCGTGATAAGGATACGGCCGCAACCCAAAACCAGCAACAAATTGTGCGGGTTCCGGTGACGGCCATTATTCCAAACCGGTTTCAACCACGACAAATTTTTGATGAGACTGGTATTGCGGAACTCGCAGCGACCATTGCTGAACACGGATTGTTACAGCCAATCGTGTTACGTGAATATGAACCAAAAAAATATGAAATCATTGCTGGCGAACGACGTTTTCGGGCCATCACGTCCTTACATTGGGCGGATGCTCCGGCGATTATCCAGAAAATGGACGATAGCGAAACAGCTTCAATGGCACTGATTGAAAATTTACAACGACAAGATTTAACCGTGATTGAAGAAGCCACGGCTTATCAAGACTTGATGCAACTTAATCAGTTGACGCAAGCCGCATTAGCTAGTGAATTAGGCAAGAGTCAATCGTTTGTGGCGAATAAGTTACGTTTGTTAAAATTGGCAAAGCCAGTTCAACAGGCTTTATTACAACGACAGATTAGCGAACGACATGGTCGGGCGTTACTGACGTTAACGGCCGAGCAACAACAAGCGGTATTAACGAAAATCATTGACCAAGCTTTGACGGTAAAAGAGACGGAGCAATTAGTGCAAAAACTAGTCACCCCACCCAAACCGAAAAAGAAGCGACCTCGCGGCTTAACGGGAGACACGCGGATTGCGGTCAATACGATTAAACAGTCAATTAAGATGGTGACTGATACGGGTTTGTCAGTGAAAACGCAAGAAGAAGACACTGGCGATGGCTATCGGATTACGATTGAAATCCCGAAAAATAAACCAAGGGGTGGTAAATAATTATGGGAACCGTGATTGCACTCGCCAACCAAAAAGGTGGCGTCGGTAAAACGACGACTAGCATCAATTTAGGAGCTGGCTTGGTCGAACAAGGCCAAAAAGTATTATTGATTGATACCGATGCCCAAGGTAACGCTACGAGTGGCTTGGGTATTCAAAAGTCGGCCATTGAACATGAAATTTACGATGTCTTAATTAACGACACCCCCATGAAAGAGACGATCTTAAAGACCAGTCATGACGGGTTAGATATCGTGCCTGCGACCATTCAATTGTCAGGGGCCGAAATCGAATTAACGCCAATGATGGCGCGCGAAACGCGGTTACGTGACGCGATTAATGAAGTTCGTGATGATTACGACTTTGTCTTAATCGATTGTCCACCATCGTTAGGATTACTCACAATTAATGCGTTTACAGCTTGTGACTCGATTTTGATCCCAGTTCAAAGTGAATATTATGCCTTGGAAGGCTTAAGCCAATTACTTAATACGGTGAAGTTGGTTCAAAAACACTTTAACCGTAACCTGAAGATTGAAGGCGTCTTGCTCACGATGTATGACGCCCGAACAAATCTTGGCCAACAAGTGAATGAAGAAGTGCGGAAGTTCTTCAAGGATGCCGTTTATCAAACGATTATCCCACGGAACGTTCGCTTGTCGGAAGCACCAAGTCATGGCTTGTCAATTATCGATTACGATCGCAAGTCTAAAGGTGCACAAGTTTACTCAGCATTAGCAAAGGAAGTGTTAGCTGCCCATGGCAAGTAAAGATCAAAATAAAGCATTAGGTCGGGGTATTGATGCCTTGTTTGCTGATGTGGATGAACCCGTTAGTGAAGCGGCAGTTGTCGACCTAGCGTTAACCGATATTCGGGCTAATCCGTACCAACCACGACAAAAGTTTGACCAAACCGCATTGAAGGAATTAGCCAGTTCGATTGAAAAATCGGGTGTTTTCCAACCAATTATTGTGCGGCAACCAGATGCTGAAATTAAGAAGTATGAAATTATTGCTGGTGAACGCCGATTCCGGGCCTCTAAATTAGCCAAGCAAACGACGATTCCAGCGATCGTTCGGGAAGTCACCGAAGCTGAAATGATGGAAGTCGCCGTGTTGGAAAACTTGCAACGCGAAGATTTGACACCATTGGAAGAAGCCGAAGCTTACGATTCCTTAATGAAAAAATTAAAGTTAACGCAAGCTGAAGTTTCGAAACGTTTAGGCAAGAGTCGGCCTTATATTGCGAACTACTTGCGCTTATTAGGCTTACCAGCAGCTGTTAAACAACTGATTCAAAAAGGGCAATTGTCAATGGGACAAGCGCGGACATTATTATCTTTAAAAGATAAGACTAAGTTAGCACCATTGGCCAAAAAGGCGGTTAAGGATAACTTAACGGTTCGCCAATTGGAACAAATCGTGGCCCGCTATAATGGTGATGCTCAAAAACCCGCTAAAAAGGTAACCGTTAAAAAGTCACCATATATTCGGGCGAGTGAAGAACAGTTGCAAGAACGCTTTGGCACAGCAGTCTCTATTCAAGCTAAAGCTAATCAGAAAGACCAAGGGAAGATTGAAATTCCTTATTTATCGAACGAAGATTTAACCCGGATCTTGGAGATTTTGCACGTTGATTTAAATTAATTTAACAAGGAGCGTTGCGCATGTATGATTTAGGTGATATTGTCGAAATGAAGAAAGCGCATCCGTGTGGCGTTAATCGCTGGGAAATTACCCGGATGGGTGCAGACATTAAGATTAAATGTACCGGTTGCGGTCACGTGGTCATGATGCCGCGCCGCGAGTTTGATAAAAAGCTTAAAAAAATGCTCGTTAAAAAAGATGCAGATTAAATAAAGGAAGAGTGAATAACTGATGGCACTTACAGCAGGGATCGTTGGGTTACCAAACGTTGGTAAATCAACACTATTTAACGCAATTACGAAGGCGGGCGCTGAAATGGCGAACTATCCATTCGCCACGATTGACCCAAACGTTGGGATGGTTGAAGTTCCAGATAGCCGGTTAGACCGGATTCAAGAACTCATTCCAGCTAAAAAAGTGGTGCCAACCACCTTCGAATTTACCGATATTGCCGGGATCGTTAAAGGGGCCAGCAAGGGTGAAGGTCTCGGGAACAAGTTCTTGGAAAATATTCGACAAGTCGATGCGATTGTGCACGTGGTCAGGGCATTTGATGATGACAATATTACCCATGTTACTGGTAAGGTTGATCCACAAGACGATATCGAAACCATTAACTTGGAACTAAGCTTGGCTGATCTTGAAGCTGTCGACAAGCGTTTGGCAAAGGTCCAACGTGCAGCTAAAGGGAGCGACAAGGAAGCTAAAGCTGAATTGGCTGTTTTGGAAACCATCAAACCAGCTTTGGAAGCTGGCAAACCAGTGCGGTCATTGACATTTAACGAAGAAGACCAAGCGATTGTGCGCGGTTTATTCTTATTAACCGCTAAGCCAGTCTTGTATGTGGCGAATATTGCCGAAGATGATATGGCTGATCCTGAAAGCTCGAAATATTACAAGATTGTTGAAGACTACGCTAAAAACGAAGGCGCGCAAGCCATTGGTGTGGCCGCTGAAGCCGAAGAAGAAATCGCTGAATTGGACGATGACGATAAGGCTGATTTCTTAGCTGCTGAAGGCGTGGAAGAACCTGGTTTGAATAAGCTTATTCGGGCTTCTTACAAGCTTTTAGGCTTGGAAACGTTCTTCACGGCTGGTGGTAAGGAAACTCGGGCTTGGACGTTTAAACGCGGAACTAAGGCCCCTCAAGCAGCCGGTATTATTCATTCAGACTTTGAACGTGGGTTCATTCGGGCTGAAATCATGTCATTCGATGCTTTAGATGAAGCCGGTAGTGAAGCCAAGGTTAAGGAAAATGGGAAACTACGGCTTGAAGGTAAAGATTACGTCATGCAAGATGGCGACATCGTTGAATTCCGATTCAACGTCTAAGTGAACGAAAAGGAGGACTTGCTCGTGAGTGAAGCACCTAAAGAACCACGGAACGCCCAAGCTGGCGCCAAACAAATTCAAGCAGCGGAACAACCGGTGCGCGAAGATAGCGAATTAACGAAACGTAACGCGGAATATATGCGTCAAATGCGGAAAGCTTTAAACGCGACTAGTCTCGCTGGTGACAAGAAAAAAGCGGCGCTAGATGAAATGACCACAACTTTGTTAACCGAACAGCATAAGGGAACGACCGCTCGTCAATTATATGGGACGGTTCAAGAACGAACCCAAGAAATTATCGAAGGCCCAAAGAAAGCACCTGCTGAACAAGCTCGGGCTAACTATTGGATTACGGCCTTAGATAATGGCTTGATGTTGTTTATGATTTTCTGCTTGATGTACGGGGCAATTGGCTTCTTTGGCAAGACCTCATCTGAACAAGCTGGGGCTCAAGGGATCACTGCCATTCTTATCACTTCAGCAGTCGGTGGTCTCGGGGTCGCTAAGTTATTTGACTTCTTACAACCAGCATCCAAGGATAAAAAGAAACAAGTGCCAACTTGGCGTAAGATCTTATGGTCAGTCTTAGCTATTGTAGCCTGGATGATGATCTTTACGTTAGCAGCGGCCTTACCAACAACGATTAACCCGGCCTTATCAGCAATCTGGTACTTAATCATTGCGGCAATCGTCTTTGTGGCGCGTCTATGGTTAAAACGTCGCTTCAAGATTACGACGAGTTTATTCTAAAAACAAGACGACTAAAATCTGAGTGCAAGTTGACTCAGATTTTTTGCTACTTAGGTGTCGGTTAAAACTTAAAGGCTGAAATCTATTTTTAGCAATAATTGCTGATATGGTCATGCTTGCCACTGCCGTTCGCCCACCTTGAACCGGAACGCTGTGGGCGGACCGGTTCAGCCAAAAAGCGATCTGAACCGTCGTTTTGAACCGCCAACCCCGTGTTTCAAAAGCGCCGAGCTCTAAGCGATAAATCGCTAAGAGCTCCCACGGCTGGGCTCAATGTGAGCTCACTCTCGGTTATATTAGTGATTACTAGATTAGTGTCCGCGATATAGCCGGAGTCAGCCAGTGATGGCGCCGGTCGTGAAAACATCGTTAGACCGGATGGGTTTCCCGGACTTACGATGTGGACGACTTTTGAGACTAGCGGTTTTGGCTAGGCCCAAAAGCGAGGTGGAAGACCGCACTTTGGGCTGGAACCGGTCCCACAGCTGGCAGAATCACTGGCTGGCGTAGGTGGCTAATTTGGCATAACTATCAGTACTGGTATAGTTTCTATCACCATAATGATCCTTTAACAAAATGAAAAGTTACTGATAATCGGTGACAGGCCTTGCATTTAGGCTGATATTTTGTTACCTTTACAGATAAAAATAAAACCACAAGGAGCTAACATTCAATGTCTAATTGGGATACAAAGTTTGGAAAAAAGGGTTATACGTTCGATGATGTCTTATTAATTCCGGCCGAAAGTCATGTTTTACCGAATGAAGTCGATTTAGGTGTTAAGCTGGCTGATAATTTGCAACTTAATATTCCAATTTTGAGTGCAGGAATGGATACTGTTTCAGAATCCACAATGGGAATCGCAATGGCCAATCAAGGTGGCCTAGCCGTTATCCATAAGAACCTCAGCATTGAAGCTCAAGCCGCTGAAGTAAGCAAAGTTAAAGCCGTTGAAAAAGATGCTGATCATCCTCACGCTGCTGTTGATGCTAATAATCATTTATTAGCCGTCGCTGCAGTTGGGGTGACGAGTGATACCTTTGACCGCGCGGAAGCTTTATTCGCTGCTGGTGCCGATGCGATTGTCATTGATACGGCGCATGGTCATTCAGCCGGTGTGTTACGGAAGATCAAAGAAATTCGTGAACACTTCCCAAGTCAAACGTTGATTGCCGGTAACGTGGCGACTGCTGAAGGTACACGGGCTTTATTTGAGGCTGGTGTTGATGTAGTTAAAGTCGGGATTGGCCCTGGTTCAATCTGTACGACTCGGATCGTGGCTGGTGTTGGGGTACCTCAATTAACGGCCGTTTATGATTCAGCCAGTGTGGCTCGTGAATACGGTAAGTCAATCATCGCCGATGGTGGGATTAAGTATTCTGGTGATATTGTTAAAGCGTTAGCTGCTGGTGGAAACGCGGTTATGCTCGGGAGTATGTTAGCCGGGACAACCGAAGCCCCTGGTGAAGTGGTCTTTGACGATGGTCGCCAATACAAATTCTACCGTGGTATGGGTTCAGTTGGTGCGATGTCACAAGCGCATGGTTCATCTGATCGTTACTTCCAAGGTGGCGTGAACGAAGCCAACAAATTAGTGCCCGAAGGTGTTGAAGGCCGCGTGCCATTTAAAGGCAGTGTCGATGACATTATCTTCCAAATGCTCGGTGGCTTACGTTCTGGGATGGGCTATGTTGGTGCCAAAGATATTCCAGCCTTGATTGACAATGCGCAATTCGTTGAAATTTCTGGTGCTGGTTTACGTGAATCACATCCACACGAAATTCAAATTACCAAGAACGCACCTAACTACTCTGTTAATGGGTAAAGGCGTTTTATAAAATTAATTGTCAGAAGTCGTCAACCTAGTTGGCGGCTTTTTTGTTAGATCATATTTGTTTTTCTTGCCGAAACGTGTGACAAAAGGCAATTGGTTCCGCTTAACCATGCTAGTTAGACCATCCCAAAACCGGGGATAATCTAACTAGCACCGTTAATGCTCGCCAATTAACCGCCTTTTGTCACACTCTGATTCCTTGCGTTTTTTCTAAAAAAACACGTCAACCACCAAGTTAAGCAAACTTTTTGTTAGAATAGAAACATAATTACTCAACTAAAACTGAGGAGTAGACACGAATATGAAAATTTTAGTAGTCGATGACGATAAAGAAATTGCTCAATTATTAGAAATCTATATTAAAAATGAAGGTTACGAACCTGTTAGTGCGTTTAACGGTAAGGAAGCCTTGACTAAGTTAAACACCAACCCTGATATTGCCCTGATGATTTTAGACATCATGATGCCCGAAATGGATGGGATTGAAGTGATTAAAGAAGTGCGGAAAGATTCACAACTCCCAATCTTGGTCTTGTCTGCGAAGACGGGTGATATGGATAAAATCCAAGGTTTAATTACCGGCGCTGATGATTATGTGACGAAGCCCTTTAACCCACTGGAAATCATGGCACGGGTTAAATCCTTGTTACGGCGGTCTGAAAACAATGTGACTACCAATGAACCTGATGTTTTGGATATTGGACCTTTAACCATTAACAAGGATTCCCATGAAGTAAAGACGTTGACTGGTAAGGATATCCAACTAACTGCTTTGGAATTTGGTATCTTATACTTATTAGCCAGCCATCCTAACCGGGTCTTTTCTGCCGATGATATTTTTGAACGAGTTTGGCAACAAGAAAGCATTGTTTCCGCTAAAACGGTGATGGTGCATGTGAGTCATTTACGGGATAAAATTGAAGAAGCGACTGACGGCGAAAAAGTGATCCAAACGGTTTGGGGCGTTGGTTACAAGATTGAATCGCGGTAAGAGTGAGGGCTACTTTTGAAATTAACAGGACGCGAAAAAAGTGAATTATTCTTTGAAGGAGTAGTAACCGTCATTTTGCTACTCCTTTTGAACTTGTCAATTGTGGTCTTGATCAACCAAGCCATTGCCCATAATCCAGGGTTACAAAGTGGGATTTTTCAGATTAAACGCTCAATTAAAATCGGACCAACCAATTATCAGCTTTGGAGTTATGAAAATCTTTTTGTGGCTTTAATGTTGATTGCGGATGCGTTTGTGTTGTATTGGCGATTGATTCGGCGATATAAGCAAATGCAACTGCGACATATTATTAGTGAATTACACTATATTGCGGCAGGGCACTTTGATCATCGAATCGATTTTAGTTTAACGGGTGATACGCAACGCGTTGTCGAGAGTGTCAATGCGCTAGTTGATTCAGCCATCCACTCAATGGACGAGGAACGCGAAATTGAGCGTTCTAAGGATGCGTTGATCACCAATGTGAGTCATGATATTCGGACGCCACTGACGTCGATTATTGGCTACCTGGGGCTGATTGAAAACCACCAGTACCAATCTGAAGAAGATCTCGTTAAATATACGCACATTGCCTATAACAAAGCGACACAGATGAAATCATTGGTAGAAGACCTCTTCGAATACACTAAGGTTCGACAAACGGAAACACCACTCAATATCAATCGGTTGAATATTACGGCGATGATGGAGCAATTGGCGGCCAGTTTTGAATTAGAAGCAAATAAAAAGCAATTGACGATTGAAGTTGAAACTGGCACTAAGCCGATTTATTTAGAGGCCGATGCAGAAAAACTCGGTCGAGTCTTTAACAATTTGATTACCAATGCGTTTAAGTATGGTACTGGGGCCAAGCATGTGATTTTACAGGCTGAACAGCGTGGTGAAGAAGTGGTGATTCACGTGGCTAATGATGGTCAGCGAATTCCGGCTGATTCGTTAGGAATGCTGTTCGAACGGTTTTATCGCGTGGAAGAATCACGTTCAAAAGCTACGGGCGGCTCTGGCCTGGGATTGGCGATTGCGCAAAGTATCGTGGAGCATCATGGCGGTTATATTTATGCGCAGAGTGATGATGCCTTGACTAGCTTTGTGATTCATCTCCCAGTTCATCACGATCATCCATTAACGAAAAAAGATCGTAAAGTTGCAAATTAGCTTGTTTCAATTGGCATAATTATTTAAACTAAAAAGTAGCATTCAGGAAAGGGATAATTGAGAAATGAGATTTGCTGGAAAGTTAAAGAAAACCATGATTGCCCTAGTTGCGGCAGTCACTTTCACGACCACAGGATTAGGGGTGGTCAATGCCACTTTGACAGCACAAGCAGCATCGACCCCATCAATTTCAGCCAAAGCGGCGATTGCCGTTGACGCTAGCACGGGTCAGATTTTATACAACAAGAATAGTACCAAGCCGATGGCGATTGCCTCGATGACTAAGATGTTGAGTACTTACTTGGTTTTAAAGGCGATTCATGATGGAAAACTTTCATGGAACCAAAAGATTAGTGTCAGCAAAGCGGTTGCTAAAATGAGTCAAAATACGGAATATGCGAATGTTCCATTATTATCAACAAAAAAATACTCCGTTCGGCAACTATACAATGCTACTGAAATTTATTCAGCTAATGCGGCGATCACCGCGTTGGGCGATGCCGTTGCAGGTTCACCACATAAGTTTGTGCAATTGATGCGTAAGACCGCGAAGTCCTTTGGAATTACTGACGCCACGATCATCAATGCTTCTGGCTTAACGAACAAGGAAGTTGGTAGCACGATTGGTTACAGTAACGTTTCTGGCTCAACTGAAAATGAAATGTCAGCGCAAGATGTCGCGACGGTGGCCCAAAAGCTTTTATCAAAATATCCAGAAGTCTTAAAAACGTCTAGTATTGCCCATGCTTGGTTTGAAAAGGGCACAAAGTCCGCAACTAAGATGGATAACCGCAACTACATGTTAAAGGGACTCGTTAAACATTATTCAGCGTTACCAGTTGATGGTTTGAAGACGGGGACCTCAACGAAAGCCGGAAATGCGTTTACTGGGACGGTTAAGTTCAGTAATGGTAATCGGATTATCACAGTTGTCATGCATGCCGGTTCAGCTAGTGATACTGGGACCGAACGGTTTACCCAAACGGCTCAAATCATGTCATACGTCTATCACAACTATACGACCACAACGGTTGCTAAAGATCAAACGCTTAAAGGTGTTAAATCAGTCGCTGTGCAAGATGGGAAAACTTTATCAACAAAGTTAGTCACCAATAGTAAAGCAACGAAAGTCTATTTACCAACAAGTTCAACGGCGTCCTTAAACGGTGTAGCAACATTGAAGAAGTCAGCAACGACTAACGGAAAGTTACAAGCACCATTAACTCATGGCAAGACCATTGGAACGGCTAAATTAAGCTTGAATAAAAAAGCCATTCAAGTTGTCAATGGGACGAAATCAAAGACGATGCAAGTGAACTTAACCTCACAAAAATCCGTCGAAAAAGCGAATATTTTTGTTAGAATGTGGCGCGGGATTAAGAGCTGGTTCTAAATCAATAAAGTGTCTAGGTTAAAGCCTAGGCGCTTTTTTTGTAAAAATGGGATAATAATGTTTATTGAATCAAAACGCATGAAAACGGTATAATAGGTTTAGGCTCAACCGGGCCGTTGAATGGAGGCGGATAATATGGATGTGACGCTACGATTAGCGACCATGTCAGATTTACCAACGATTGTCGATATTTATAATCAAACAATTCCAAGTCATCAAGTGACGGCCGATTTAAAGCCGGTCACAGTGGATCAACGCCGCGCGTGGTTTTTAGAACACACGCCAGAACATTATCCGATGTGGGTGGTGTTACAAGCAGATCAGGTTGTTGGATGGCTTAGTTTCTCACCATTTTATGGTCGTGAGGCTTATGCCAAGACGGCTGAAATTTCGATTTATTTAGATCGAAGTGTACAGGGTCAAGGTGTCGGCAGCCAGGTTTTAGAGTTGGCGGCTAAACAGCTGACTACGGTGGGGTTAACAACGTTAGTGGCGTATATTTTCTCAAGCAATTTGCCAAGTATTAAATTGTTTAAAAAGTTTGGTTATGAACAATGGGGATTCCTACCCGCAGTGGCGGAATTGGATCATCGGCCGAATGACTTGGTCATTTTAGGGCGCCATTTCGATTAAAATCCAATCTGGATACGCTTACATACTGCTTGAAGCTGAACAATCTTTTGCAAAAGGTAGGATTGCAGCAAGAAACATGTTAAAATTAAAACCGAATGTCTATACAAATAGACAGTAAACAATGTTGCTAGAATTCTTTACTGATATGGTACTGGAGGCATCTTGGTGAAAAAGAACGAGCCAAATTGGTTAATGGTTTTACGGACAGTAATGCCACTTGGGCTTAGCTACATCCCCATTGGATTAGCTTGTGGGGTCTTGTTGCATGCGGCCGGGTTCAACCATTTAATGACGGCGTTAATTTCCGTCATGGTCTTTTCCGGCGGCGCCCAATTTTTGATTGCGTCGATGTTAACGATCAATGCACCTATGACAACGATTATTTTAATGATGTTTTTCTTGGAACTACGATATGCGTTATTAGGGTCTAGCTTATCGCGCTATTTAAAGGGTCAACCGTTACCATTCATCTTTGCGTTCGCGTTTTCGATGAATGATGAAAACTATGCGGTTAATTATTTAAAATTTGCGACGGATAAGCATTGGCAACCTAAGCAAGCTTTGTTGGTGGAACACTATTCACTGCTCTTTTGGACTGTCAGCAATATTATTGGTAGTCTGATTGGGAGCGCCTTAACCATCAATTTGAGCGTGGTTGATTTTGCGTTAACGGCACTATTTATTTATATGGCCGTTATGCAAACGAAGAGTCGTTTGACTATTTTAGTCTGTGCGATGTCGGCCGTATTAACGTTGTTCTTCCTCGTTTTGATGAAGAGTACGTTAGGGTTAGTCGTCTCAACGTTAATCGCCTCGTTGTTAGGCTATTTTATTGAGCGGCAATTAATCGCACATAAGCCAGAAAGTCACTTATTGTATAAGATTCACGATCCCACTGGTCAGTCGGCCATGGAAGAATCTGACAAGTAGGGCCCCGAGGAGTTTTTATTATGCAATCAGTCAGTTCAATGAGCAGTATGGACCATTTATGGTTGATTATTTGTTGCGCGGTCGTGGCTTTTATTCCACGGTTCTTCCCACTCTTATTTTTCACGAAGCGACAAATTCCAGAATGGTTTAATGAATGGATGCGCTTTGTCCCAGTGTCGTTATTTACGGCTTTAGTGGTTAAAAGTGTGTTTGTAGATAGTAAGTACAATATCATGACTTCAGGTAATTTAGGGATGATTATTTCATCCATTTTAGTTGGTATTATTGCCTATCGAACTCGGTCGATGACACTTTCTGTCATTATTGGGTTAGCTTCAGTGATGATTTTTGTGTTAGTGCTGCATATTTAAATGATAATGTTAGTAAGACTGGGGAACCGGTCTTTTTTTATTCCTAAAATGTTGAAAGATGCTTTTTAGCAATAATCGTTGATATGGTAGGTATTCATCAATCAGAACTAGTCGTACTTGCCACCTATCGTTCGTCCACATTGAGCCGGAAAGCTGTGGGCGGACCGGTTCAGCCAAAGAGCGGTCTGAACCGTCGTTTCGAACCACCCAACCCGTGTTTCAAGAGCCCCACGGCTGGGCTCAATGTGAACTCACTCTCGTTTATGATGGTGATTACAAAATTGATTGGTATTCGCAATACAACCGGAGCCAGCCAGTGATGGCGCCGGCCGTGAAAATATCGTTAGTCCGAGTGATTTCCCCGGACTTTACGATATGGACGACTTTTGAGACTAGTGGTTTTGGCTAGGCTCAAAAGCGAGACGGAAGCTCGTACTTTGGCTGGAGTCGGTCCCACAGCCGGCAGAATCGCTGGCTGGCGTAGGTGACCAATTAGCATGACTTAAGTCAATTCTGGTAAAGCATTTATCGTCATACTTATCTTTCAACCCTTAGTTAAAAGCAAAAATGTCAGTGTGTAAATGATCATCATTTACACACTGACATTTTTTAGTTGAATTAAGCTTTAACCGTATTATCTTCGTACATGTATTCACGAGTCATTGGTAAGTTCCGTGATGAAGGGCCTTTTGAAACGAGGTATTGCATCACATCAATGTTCCCAGATTGGAAAGAAGCGGCACAGGCTTGGAGATAAAGATCCCACATCCGCGTGAAGCGGGTGCCCATCTTTTCTTCAATCGCGTCACGAACCGCATTGAAGTTTTCATCCCAAAGTTCAGTCGTTTTTTGGTAGTGGCGACGAAGCGTTTCAACGTCATCGACTTGTAAGCCACAATCCACGATCCGTTGTAAGTTTTCGGTCATCCCAGGCACGTAACCACCGGGGAAGATGTACTTGTCTAACCAACCGTTAGTGGCGCCACCTTGTTGCCGAGTAATCCCATGCAATAAGGCTACTCCGTCATCTTTGAGGTAGTGTTTAACACGTTCAAAATACATTGCCAAGTTATCTTTACCGACGTGTTCAAACATGCCAACACTGGTAATGTAATCGTAAGTTTCATCACCAAGTTCGCGGTAGTCTTCTAACCGAACTTCAGCAACGTCACTTAATCCTTCATCTTTGATCCGTTGACTAACGAGGTTGTATTGTTCTTGAGATAAAGTAATCCCAACGACTTTCAATCCATATTCTTTAGCAGCGGTTAACATTAAGGTGCCCCAGCCACAACCAATATCTAAAAGTGTTTTACCCGGTTGAGGGTTCAACTTTTGAATGATATGGTGTACTTTATTGATTTGGGCTTGTTCTAAGGTGTCGTCTTCATTGCGGAAGTATGCACAAGAATAAGTCAAGGTTGGGTCGAGCCACATTTCATAGAAATCATTACCAACATCGTAATGGCTTTGAATATCTTGTTGACTCTTCTTTTCAGAGTGTGATTGTTTTGGCATGAATTTCTTGAACTTGGAATTGTTGAAGAAACTTTCAGCTGATTCGTAGGCAGATTCAATCAGCTTTTGCATGCTGCCTTCGATTTCAATCTTGCCATCCATATAGGCTTCACCTAAAGCAATTGAAGCATTTTTGGTGATTTCACGCATCGGAATGGCTTCTTTAAAAGTGACCGTAACTTCAGGAGTACCGTCGCCACCATAGTTTTCGCTACTGCCATCCCAGTAGTTCACTTGCACAGGGATGTTAAAGGAGTGGCTCAACAAGGTGCGGTAAAACGTCTTTTCTAACATTACAATAAAGATCCTTTCTCGAATAAAAATACAAGAGCTATTATACGCCAATGAAAATCGGAATGTAAGCACTAGGTTTCACGGTTGGATGGTTAAACATGGTATAATAAAACAATCAACTAATGGGGGTGTCATTTTGAAAAAGTGGATGTGGGTGCTCGTAGCAGCCGTTATCGCAATTGGTGTCGGTGGCTACACTTATTCGAAACACCGCGAACAAACCAATGCTTATACAACAGCAATGCGGTATGGAAAATTAGCCATTCAAGATAAAAATTATTCGCAAGCCGAATCATTCTTTAGTCGTGCCACCCGCACGAAAGCCAACGATCCGGTGGCGCAACGTTATTTGACCCAAACACAAACCTATGTCGATGGGGCTAATGCTATCAAGGAACGCCAGTTTTCACAAGCAAAGACAAGTTTTACGACCGTCACGAAGACCAAAAATGGCTCGGACGTGTTAGTTAAACGTGCCAAGACCGAATTAAAGCTCATTAAGCGGGTTGTTAAGAAGCGGGCAACGTATCAAAAAGAATACAAAAAAGCGTTAGAACTCAATCAGACCAATGAATTTACGGATTCAAACGGTGTCTTAACAGTCTTATTCCAAAGCAAGACATTTAGTGAAAGTTACTATAAAGATATTTACAAAGCGGCTAAAGCATTACGGAAACAAAATAATGCTGCTTTGAAGTCGTTAACTAGTTCAACGCCAGTGGTTAATAACGGTAGCTCACAAAGTAGTAGTTCTAGTGAAAGCAGTAGTAGTACGGCTGCCAGTGCTTCAAGTAGTTCAAGCACGGCTACTAGTAAAGCTGATTCAAGCACTTCTGGCTTAACGAGTTCCGAAAAGAAAGCTGCAAATAATTACTCTGGTAGTAATGAATACACAGTAACGAATTCTCAGCAACAAGTGAATGGTTCATCGGTAACATCAAATCAAATCAAAGCGACTCGTTCTGAGCTAAAAGAAGCCGGAATTGATGCCGATGCCTTGAGTGATCAAGATGTTCGGACGGTCTTACAAACCGCCGCTAGTGACCATATTTCACCAGTTCAAGCTGCAAAAAAATTATTTAAATAATTTAAAATCAATACCGGTATGGTAATTGACTTTACAATCATCGAGGAAACGCTTAATTTCAAGTGTGAATCGATGATTTTTTTATAAAAACTGTTATAAATAGATGAGTAGGAACGAATAATTTTGTTTCTACGGCACCATGGCAGAAAATGGGGGCAGTCAATTTGTATCACACTGGGATATTTTTTTAACGAACTAATGTCAGAATGAGTACGAAAATGACTATTTTGTGTATTTTTTGCTTGACACTCTAGAATATTAACAGATTAAGGGGGTTAAGGTGACCATTGTTGATTGAAGTTATGGCAGTGCTAGTCGGATTTGAAACCGCTAGCAATTAAAATTTCGATCAATATTTTGGACATCGAGATTGCAAATGATTATTAACAAGCATGTGATGCGCAGCACCAACGAAAAACAGGTGTTGCAGCAGGTTATTAATGAAGGCCCGATTAGTCGGAGTCAAATTTCACGGAATCTGAACTTGAATAAAGTCACGGTTTCAGACATTTATAATCAGCTGTTACGGGCACAATTTATCAAGGAAATTGGGTGTGGCGTTAGTACCAAAAATGGTGGTCGGAAACCAGTTATGGCCGAACTAAACGTCAATTATGGCTTTGTGGCCAGCATTGATATGTCTGATCAGGCCGTTAAATTGATGTATTCACGGTTGAATGGCAAGATCCTACATTTCCAAAGTTTCAAGACTACCGATATGACGTTGACGGATGTGATTGATCTGATTGAGGATCAACTGCGGAATGTCGATGATTATGGCACGGTACATGGTTTGATGGGGGTCGCCATTGCCTTGGACGGGATTATTTACGAAAATAAAATTTTGAGAACGCCAATTAAATGCCTAGCACACTTTGATTTGGCGAAGTATTTACGAGACAAACTGCGGATTCCAGTTTTATTGGAAAAGAAATCTAGCTTAACAGCGGTCTTTGAGCGTGATTTCCATGATAATGAGATCTTTAATAATGTGGTCTCAATTGTGGTTCGTGATGAGATTCATGTGGGAATTGTTGCCGACTCACATTTGTATGCGGGACATGAAGGCGAAGCCGGTGAAGTCGGGACGACCTTACTGGAAGATCGTAAGTTAGAAAACCATATGGAGTCGGCTAATGATTATGTTTCGGAAAAAGCCTTATGGCAACATTTAAAAGTTGCGAAAAATGTTGATCGGTTAGATATGACCCAAATTAAACACGATTATATTAACCATGATCCAGTTGTCGCACAAGTCTTTGATGACTTTGTTTACTACCTATCGAAGGTTATTGCGAATGTGTCAACGGCATTTGCACCCGACGTGGTGGTGGTAAACACCAGCATTTTGGAAACAATCCCGCAGTTGTTGACTGAGATTCGGGATACGACGGCTAAGATGTCATCACCAAATCGGCAAGTACCAATCATTGCGACGAAGAATGTACAGTCAGCGGCTTTACTCGGTGGGGCTTCTGAGATTATTCATCAAGCGCTTGGTTTGGAAAGTTTGAAAATGCATTTTTTATAGCATGAGTCAAGAGTTTGGGACAAAAACCCAAACTCTTTTTGTATCTCCGAATCAGTGTCGTTGAAACGTGCAACAAAAGACTGCCCCCTCTGCTTAGCTACGAGACGCGAACGATTGAAAATGCACAATCATTCGTATCTCTAGGCTATGCTCGGTAGCAAATCGTCTTTTGTCACACTCTTTCGTCTGCTCTTGAATGGGTTTTTGACGTGTTTTCCGTTACAATGAATGCAGGCGGTAAAAAGGGAGTGAATTGAGTTGGATTTATGGTCACATTTTGTCCATAATGTGCGCTTACGCCGCACGGGGGTGCTGGCGTTAATCGTGATCGGGTTGTATTTAGCCCGTAGTATGATGAGTATTATTTTATTAACGTTTATTTTCACGTTTTTGGTGACACGGCTTGTTCGGTGGGTGCAAAAGCACGTTGCCGTTCCGAGCAGTTGGATTGTGATTGGCGTTTACGCGTTAGTGGTTTTGGGACTGTACTTTGCCGTGACCACGTATTTGCCGCAACTGATTAAACAGACCTTTTTGACGTTTCAATCGGTCTATGAATTTTATCAAAATCCTAGTAACGATACGAATGAAGTGTTACGGTGGGTGACATCATATTTTCAAGAGTCAGATATTTTGAAACAAGTTAAAACAGGCGTCTCGGTGATTTTTAAGTATATTACCAATATTGGAAATATGGGTGTGACGTTCTTCTTATCATTAATTTTGAGTTTCTTCTTTACGGTGGAAGATCGCCAGATGCACGCTTTCTCGAAACGTTTTTTGAGTAGTACCTTTGGTTGGTTTTTCCAAGATGTTTACTTTTTTGCTAAAAAATTCGTCAATAGTTTTGGGGTCGTGTTGGAAGCCCAATTCTTAATTGCCCTAGTTAATACGGCAATTACGTTGGTTGTGATGGCTTGTTTGCATATGCCACAGCTAATTAGTCTGGGTTTAATGATCTTCTTATTGAGCTTAATTCCAGTCGCTGGGGTGATTATTTCGTTGATTCCTTTGTGCCTCATTGCTTATTCTGTGGGTGGGATTCGATACGTCGTCTATATGGTGATCATGATTATGGTCGTTCACACGTTAGAAGCCTATGTGTTGAATCCAAAATTTATGGCGAGCCGGACGGAAATTCCGATTTTCTATACGTTTGTCGTCTTACTTGTCAGTGAACGGCTATTTGGTGTTTGGGGATTGATCGTCGGAGTGCCGATTTTTAACTTTATTTTAGATATTATCGGCGTGAAACCGGTTCACGGGCTTAAACCCAAAATTCATTTGAAAAAAACATTGGATTCTCACCATGATTCCGCAAATAAACCCTGATAATATTTTGATTTTTCATGGTTTCAGTGTAAAATAAGTGGAGTAAATAATTTTAGAAAGAGGTCATTAACTGCTATGGCAAAATTAGTATTGATCCGTCACGGTCAAAGTGAATGGAACTTATCCAACAAATTTACAGGTTGGGTTGACGTTAACTTAAGCGAAAAGGGTGTTGAAGAAGCTAAGGCGGCTGGTAAGAAAGTTGAAGAAGCTGGCTTGAAATTCGACTATGCCTTTACTTCAGTTTTGACTCGTGCCATCAAGACTTTGCACTATGTGCTTGAAGAATCTGACCAACTTTGGATTCCAGAAACCAAGACTTGGCGTTTAAACGAACGTCATTATGGTGCATTACAAGGTTTGAACAAAGCCGAAACCGCTGAAAAATACGGTGACGACCAAGTTCATATCTGGCGTCGTTCATATGACGTTTTACCTCCATTATTGAGTGCCGATGATGAAGGTTCAGCTGTTAACGATCGTCGTTATGCTGACTTAGACCCTAACATCGTCCCTGGTGGCGAAAACTTGAAGGTTACCTTGGAACGCGTTATGCCTTTCTGGGAAGATGAAATTGCACCTAAGTTATTAGATGGCAAGAACATCATCATCGCAGCCCATGGTAACTCATTACGTGCCTTAAGCAAGTACATCGAACGGATTTCTGATGACGACATCATGAATCTTGAAATGGCTACTGGCGAACCAGTTGTCTATGACTTCGATGACAAGTTGAACGTTTTAGGCAAAGAAAAGTTAGGCAAATAATCAGCTGATTATTTACTAGATTTTCAAGAAGCGCCCGCTCTTGTGGGGGGCGCTTTTTTATGGCCTAAAATGTAAGCACTAAGTCTGGATTTTTTGAAAACTGAATGGAGGACTTACCATGAATGATGAAACTGAACTGTTGGAAGCTAAGCGCCAAATTGACTCAACGATTCATAAAATTCGTGAAGTCATTAAAACATTTGAAGCTAAAGAAAATCCAGCTAGGTATAAGTCGCAATTAACATTAGCCAAACGGCGTTTGAAGGCGTTTGGTATTGCAAGTCAGTTAATCGATGCTCGGTTGACCGACTTGCGCCATAGCAGTGAATACTAAGAGATATCGTAATTGATGGGGGAGACCGCTTGTTAGAGGTTGAATTTAATAAGCTGGGATTGAAGAGGGGAGCACATCAAATGAATTTAAAACGGTTCGGTATTGATGCACCATTTGCACTATTGGTTTATACCGTTTTTGGAATTGGCTTGTTGAGTCATGCCTATTTAAATCGGTTCAAATATCCCATTACTATCGAAGTTATTTTGGGAGCCGTATTGCTACTTGGGGCGATTATCTTTTTGCACACAACCGTTCGTGGTAAATATCGAATCTTTGATGTTGCAGTAAAAAGTTTGAAGCTACAGCCACAAGATCAAATTTTGGATTTGGGCTGTGGTCGTGGTGCGTTACTAACTCGTTTGGCACGTGGATTGCAAGGAACTGGAAAAGTTACGGGTCTAGATTTGTGGCTTTCACGCGATCAATCCCATAATAAACAGGCTATTGCCCAGAAAAACGTGGTCGACTTGGGACTTGAAGATCATGTTGAGTTAGTCACTGGCGATATGACCAAGTTGGATTTTTCAGATGATTACTTTGACGTGGTCACGTCTAGTTTTGCAGTGCATAATATTAAGTCGGTAGAAGCCCGTCAACAAGCCATTAAAGAAGCAATACGGGTGTTAAAACCGGATGGTCAGCTGTTGATTATTGATACTGATCATCATTTAAAAGAATATCAACAAGTGATGGCAGCGGGTGATTTAACGATCACACAGGCAGCCGGCTTGGGGATTAATGGTTGGTGGGCAACCCCGTTAACTGGAAGTTATCTTGTTTTAGGTAAGAAGCCACTGAAATAAAAAAGGCAGACAGATTAAAAAGAGAATTGGAGTAATAACAGTATATGAGTGAAAAAAGTGCAGCAAACGAAGTCACACAACGCGAAATGATCCGGATTATCGGCTTGTTCCGTAAGAATGGGTTTAAAGGCGAATACGTGAGCTTCCAGCACGTTGTCGATGAAGGGGCAAGTTACTTTGTCGTGATGTCGGACGAAAATAACGGGACACAAGGCTTGTTTAAAGCTGATTTGTTGGCTGGGACGATTGAATTTCAATATATGTTGGATGAAAATCACACGATGGTTAAATAGTGCGACGTTTTGAAGAGAGATGGCTTAGGCTGTCTCTTTTATATGACGAATTTACAATTGAAGTGCAACGATAAATAAAAGAAGACTCATAGCCTGAGTTCTTGTAAAATGGAATCATCACAACACCAATTATAAAGAAAACTCAGACTATGAGTTTATACAAAAATCTTATCGTAAAAGACCGAGAAATTATACTAACTGGTGTTACTTTAGGGCTGCCTTATCAAAAAATTGCGACTAAAGTTGGTTGTAAGGATTACTTCGTGATCCAAGCACAAGGCAATTATCAACATCGTCGATTAAATAGTCGGCGTCCTAGACTTTTAGAAAATGATGATTTGCGCAACTTTGTTATCAGAAAAATTATGGTTAGTCATTGGTCACCAGAATAAATTTCAGGTCGCCTGGGCTTTGAAAATAAACAGTGGTAAATTAGCTACAACACGATTTATCGTGGTAAGACTTGAAAGTTAAAGGAACAGTCAATGAACGTCGCGGTCGCTTTAATGACGTGCCTTCGGTTCATGATTGTCCTAAGTCGGCGGAGAATCAAAGTCGATTTGGCCATTGGGAAGGTGATACCGTTCGTGGTAAAACTGGACGTTCAGCTTTAGTAACTTTGGTTGATTGTAAATCACGATATCTTTTATCACAACGAGTAGCTAAAGTGAATTCTAGTCATGTTTATCAATCTATAGTTAATCTCCTAACCGGAATAACACCGAAGTATGTAAAATCCACCAGACAGGGGTACCGAGTTGGCGAAGTATCACGAACTCATGAATGAACTAGATATACCAGTATTTTTCCAGATCAACACGTACCTCAACCGTGGCCGAATTGGTTAAATTAAGTGCAACACTAAGTAAAATAAAAACATGGAGCCGTATGCGTTAATGTAAGTTTAATTTCATTGGTGTGACAGTTGGGTAGACCTTTGCGGCACTTAGGTAACTTCCTTAGCCGATTATTCAAGGCGGTTTGAACCTCAGAGATATAAGCATCCGTATAGTTCTTCATAGACGTACCTTTAAGCATGAATTCACGGATCAAGCTATTTGGGGGCTTGTTACTACCACGTTCCCATGGTGAATATGGATGGGCAAAGTAGATCTGTATGGTCAAAGGTGATCGAGTGAAACTTCTCAGTGCCATATATTATTAATAATTGTTTGAAGTATGTCACAGCAAGTTTCAGCAAAGTGTTGATAGTATGGTAAGTAATTCGAATTAAGCTGACATACGGTACCACGTTTAAGTTCGTGGCTAATGGTATTGAGGATTCGATGGAGTCGTTTGGAATACTGATCTTCATGAAAAACTTGAATAGCGCTTCTTTCGGCTTCCGATAGCTTTTGGTAGTTATGAGTAGTGGTAATATTTAATTGAGGTATGAAGATACCTCTTTTTTTATTCGTGATTGTTTAAAGTATAGGTCTCCATGGCCTTTTTGTTTACTTTACTTGGTGTTGCACTTCAATTTTGAATTCAGGAATGAAAGAATCTATATTGATAAGAGAACTTTCTCGTGCCAAGAAGTAAAAAAGGTGTGGAAAAATATAATTTTTATATTATCAATAAAGTAGACTTTTGTTATGGCTTTTATTTAGTTTTTGGGAAATAGTATTCAAGATGTTCCTTTGAAGTGTCTATATTATTGGTGTATAATAACTCGTTCGTTTCAACATGCAGGTCATGTTGATTAAAATCTGATTTTGAAAGGAATATGTTATGACTCAACATTCTTCAGCTTCAACTGAATCATCACATCAGGCTTTCACACCAATCCCACTTAGCCAACGACAAATGTCTAGTTGGGATCTTTTTGCGACTTGGATTGGTGCTAACGCTAACAACGGTACTTGGTACATTGGCGGTGTCATTGCTGCCTGTGGCCTAGTAACCGCTTCGATCACATTAATTATTGTTGGTCTTTTATCATATGTTTTATTGGCACTGGCAAGTTATATGGGATATCGTTCGGGGTTACCCGCGATGGCACTGACGCGTGCCTCATTTGGTTTACGTGGCAGTTATCTGCCATCGTTAGTCAACTTGCTACAATTTATTGGCTGGGCTGCTGTTAATACTTTTATTGCAGCGACTTCAATTAGTTATATTCTCGACCAATTATTCGGCTTACCGCAATATGGAAAACCTGGGGGTCAATTAGGATTAGTTCTTGGTATTTTGATTATGAGTGTATTGCACTTAGTTAGTATTTCCCTAGGTGAAAAATCCGTTCGACTCATCGAACGAATTGGTATTATCCTTGTCATCATTTTCTTTTTATGGGAATCAATCGTTATCTTCCAACGAGTTACTTTAACCGATATTATTAATTGGCAACCCCCACATCATTTGCGTTTGTCAGCGGGAGTTGCTGCTGATACCCTGGCAGCTTTTAATCTTGCTTGGGTGACTTCAGCTGCTGATTTTAGCCGCTTCACTAAGCATCGTCAGGCTGCTACCAGTGCCTCTTTTTTTGGAGCAAACCTAGGGCTATTCTGGTTTGCTTTTATCGGTATCTTTAGCACAATTGCAGCATCGGTAACACTTAATCATTTCGATCCTAACGATTCAGATCCAAGCACAGTAGCGACTAAACTAGGTTTAGGCGGTTTAGCACTAATCGTCATTATATTAACTAGTACTACAGCCAACGCGGTTAATCTGTTTGCAGCCGGCTCTGCACTTAAGAATATTTGGCATCAACTGTCTCTACGTATTAGCTTATGGATTGTTACGGTATTAGCGACTCTAGTTACCTTTATTCCACTGTATGTGGCTAGTTTTTTGACAACTTTTGAAACGTTTCTTGATGCCATCGGAATGTTGTTAGGTCCTGAAATTGCAATTTTCTTAATTGATTACTTCGTCATCCATCATCGTTACTATCAGACTGAATGCTTTTCGGATCATCAAGGACCTTACTGGTATTTCCACGGCATCAATGGACGAGCCGTCATTAGTTGGCTCCTAGGTGTCGCTTGTTATCTTGCGCTGAAACAAATACCACAGCTTGTAGCAACTACTGGGACAACTTTCATTACCATTGCAATAACAGCCGGTATTTATTATTGCAGTATGATTTTATTCAAACCCTTAAATAATAAGTAGTTCCTAGTTGTGGTAGAGTTAAATTTTTAAACGTATAATCGTTTGATCTTTTGTCGCAAATGACAAGAATAAATTAGCCGGTGCGGACAAAAAATTTCAGAATAGGATTGGTTAAGCGGCAAATGTTTCAATTGGTGTTTGAAACTTCAGGATACGGTGTGGCGAGTTATTAAACTTAGATTGTGTTGCTTGGATCGTTCATCAATACGTTTGGAGCTAGCTAGTCGTCGGCCTTATGATGGAGTGATTCGGCGTTTAGTATTTTCAATGAAATCAAGATGACGAATCTCCAATGATTGAGCATTAATATAGTTATAGAGTGTCTTGGTACAAATTATTTGATCATGCTTGAATAGATGATATTTTTTAGTATAGCCCACGGTTGAGTCTAGCGACCAATGTTGTCGATGAAGGAGCCGGTTACTTTGTTTTTATGTTCAGATAAGTAATGGTACGCAGGGCTTGTTTAAAGCTGATTTATTGAGTGGTGTGATTGAATTTCAATATATATTAGATGAAAATCATGTGGATTAGTCTGGAGGGAGAGCTTAGGCTGTCTCTTTTACATATAGTGGTTGTGGTTACAGTTTTGAGGCTGGTATACTTAAAATAAGGATTGTTTAATTGTAGAGCAAGAATAAGGAAAAACATGATAAAATTCTTTGAATGGACTGTAGTGACCTTAGTCGTCTTAATGATAGTTGGAATTATATTGGGATCTGCTTATTTTCTCTTTTAGGTGAAATAAGACAGCTAATCAATGCCACACAAGACTTGTTCAAAGTCGATTGGATGCCAACACATGTTGGATGAAAGTCATGTATTGGCGAGGAAAATAGGTAAAGTGGCTAATCTTGGAGGGGTGAAGATTAGTCACTTTGTTCATAAATAATGAGGATGCCGGTTTGACAAGGTATCTTTGGTGACAAACTAAGCCGATATCTAATTTGGAGACGGGGCAAACTTTTCCAGACATCGAAAGTTTGATTAGTTTGTGTCAGCTTTACCATCTTTCCTTAGATCAATTACTGATAAAGGGGACGGGTATTGTGGATGATTATCGAGAAAAAAATTCTTGCTGAAGTGGCGAAGAAGCGGAAACAATGATTTTTTAGGGCCAATCTTAAGTTCAACGATTCTCTTTTTAGTTTGTGTTGGCAATAGCTTGTTTTCAAACAACTTACCCAGCCAATTACAGTTAAGTCTGACGATGCAATTCACTTTGTTACTGACGATTCTTTGTAATATAGTGACGGCATATTATTTTGACAAGCAAATTAAAAAGTTAAAGCAACAAATTGGTTAAATGAATATTAATGAAAAAATCAGCTTCTACAAAATTTTTGAATTTTGTAGAAGCTGATTTTTATATTCCATATTTGTTTTTAATTTACGCCCGACACTTCGTTAATGCTTTCCTTACTATTTTCCCAAAGCTCCTTGGGCGTGTAAGTATCCTTATCAAAAAGGATGACGGATCCATCTGCTTCAATGCGGGCGTTGCTGCCTAGCCATTGCCAGGTCGGCGCAACCAGTAAGTTAATCCGTTTCCCTTTGCCTTTTTTAGCTGACCAGGCTGATACATAATCATCAATGAAATGGGTGCGCATGAATCGTGTTTGACCGTTGTCAAATTCAATTTGCAATAAATCGGCAGCCATCGCTACTTTGACGGCCTTTGGTAAAGCTGTTGACATGATTAATTCCCCCTCGAAATTAAATCTTGCATTGACCTAGAAAATGATTCCCCTTAGTTGAATCTAAGTTGTTGTATGATTCCCCGTCTGCAACAACTGTGAGCAAGCGTTAATAATAAAAAGTAAACGCTTACATATTAAGCATAGCGCAATCAGCTAACAAGTCAATATGAAGATTAGAGGGGCAGTAGCATCCCTTTATTGAGCATGGATATTGCAGTAGCTCACAAAGTCTGTATATTAAATATTTATAGATCTAAATAAAAGTACACTATCATTAGTGGACTTTTTTGAATATTTATGAAACCGATTTCATAATATAATGAATTTGTCTTCAGGAGGTGAATGTAATGGAACAAGCGATTGCAAACCTGAATCAGCAAGAGTTAAAAATTATTCAGTTGATTCTTAATTCAGGCGTCATTCATTATTCTGATATTGAAAGAAGCATTGGTCGGTCACGCAAAACAATTTCAAAATATCTAGACAATGTGGAGAGTGCGTTGAAACAGTATGATGTTCAAGTCATTCGCAAACGAAATGTTGGCGTTTATTTAGAAGGTAATACGACTGAATTAACCAAGGCCCTTCAATATGACGGTTATGTCAATACACCGAGAACTAGTGAAGAGCGGGTAACTGCGATTTTATCCAAACTATTATTATCGGATCAACCGCAAACGATTCAAGCACTGGCTGAGATGACGTTTGTTAGTCGAAGTACGTTGGAAACTGATTTTAAAGCAGTGAAACGCATTCTAGCTAAATACAGCGCGTTAATCGAAACGACTCACGCGGGGATGCGACTTATTGCTTCGGAATCGGCAAAGCGTAAGTTGATGTCGGAACTACTGACGATGTATTGGGGTAACACCAAGTATATGAAAAATGAAAACGGGGAGGTGCATAGTAAGTTACAGCTGCCAACGGATATTCAATCATTCTTTGGTAAAGCAACTTTTGCCAAGGTCATCCAAGCTTTAGATGAGTTTGAACAAGAGGGGACGCTACGTTTTACAGATTATGAGTTCCAATCATTAGCTATTCATTTAATTATTTCAATGGAACGAATCAGTAAAGATGCCATCTTAGAACCTGGTCTGTCAAAAGTAAAGTTAGAGGCCAATACGCAACGATTAGTTGGCATTCTTGAGCGTGTTTTCCAAGTTAAGATTCCAGGCGATGAGCAGCAGTACTTAAACATTCATATCTTAGCAGCGGAAGGCCAAGCAATTAGTAATGACAAGCTGGTTGAGACGGCTTCACCATTTCAACAAAGTAGTATTCGTCGTTTTCTAAAAGACCATTGTGACACGTATGATGATGCTTTACTTCAAGGCTTGACGGTGCATTTAACGTCCGCCTTAAAGCGGTTATATCTTGGTTTGAATTTACACAATCCTTACACGGCTGATGTGAAACGGTTTTTCCCACGGGCCTTTAACGAAGCCATTGATCTTAGTGCTAAAATCGAACATCACTTTAACGTGACGCTCAATGAAGACGAGGTCGCTTATGTGGCCCTACATTTAGAAGCGTTTTTAGAACGTCAAAAAAGCATGGTGCGAGCGGTTATCGTTTGTAGTACCGGTCTTGGTACCGCCCGATTATTAGAACAGCGCGTTAAAACCTATTTTTCGGATAGTATCCAAATTAGTCGGGTGACATCCATTCAAGATCTGAAACATCATCCGATTAGTGAAGATTTAGTGATAAGTACGATTAATTTCGATGTTCCGGATATCCCGGTCGTGATTGTGTCACCGTTTTTAGATGTTAGTTCAGTTAAACGTCTAAAAGCCGTTGAAAAACAAATCGTTTCACAACGCCAACCAGCCAATAGCTTTATGCGTTTACTGTCCCCAGAGCTGATTCATATTGCGACTGGTAAAGAACAACGTGATGACGTGATTAATCGAATTGGGCAACGATTAGCTAAGCTTGGTTATGGTCGTGACAGTATCGGTCAAGCGGCGATTAAACGCGAACAATTGGCTAGTACAGCGATGGATACAGTTGCGGTACCACATGCGCCTATTGAATATGTGATAAAGCCTTGTATTTCAGTTTATATCAATGCCGATGGAATCGATTGGCATGGCACCACAGTAAATATCGTGTTCTTTTTAGCCATGAATAAGCAAATTAAAGCCGAAATTGAGCCGATCTATCAATATTTTAATGACGTTTTAGAAGATAAAAAATTATTACATCAGTTGATCGGCAGTCAAACTGCGAATCAAGCAATGATGATCTTAGGAAGTGAGTCAGATGAGTGAAAAATTAAGCGGATTTATTTCGGCAAATAATGTTGTCTTGGATTTAGATGCCAAGGATCGTGAAGATGCGATTCGTCAGTTGGCTGAAATTCTTCAAAAAAATGGCAACGTCTCCAACGCAGCCGCTTTTTGTCAGGATGTGTTAGAACGCGAAGCCATGACGACCACGGGGATTGGCAACAATATTGCGATTCCACACGGCAAAAGTGCGGCGGTCACTGAAACCACGATGATGTTTGCTAAGACAACGACACCATTAGAGTGGCAGTCACTAGACGGTAGTAAAGTAAATATCATTTTCTTAATGGCGGTGGCACCACAAGCCAAGGGAAATGCCCATTTGAAAATGTTAGCCAATTTGTCTGGACGATTAATGGACGATGATTTTGTCGCGGCGATTAAACAAGCCCAGACCGTTGAAGCCGTTTTAAAAATTATAAAAAAATAGGAGTTGTTGATGATGAGTAAAAAAATTGTTGCCGTAACGGCATGCATCGCTGGGATTGCACACACTTATATGGCGGCTCAAAATTTGAAGAAGTATGCCAAGAAAGAAGGTTACGATATCAAGGTTGAAACCCAAGGTGCGATGGGGATGGAAAATCGCTTAGCGCAAGATGAAATTGATGCGGCAGATGTCGTGATCTTTGCGGTGGATACCGTTGTTGCCGAACCAGATCGGTTTGAAGGTAAGCCAGTGTTAAAAGTTGGCACTTCTGAAGTCGTTAAAGATGGTAAGGCGGCGATTGATCAGGCGATTGCACTAGTTAATTAGAGGGGGTATAAAGATGGAGTGGAAAAAGTTCGGTAAAGAACTCGCCAATCATTTTCAGACGGGTGTCTCTTATATGATTCCATTGGTTACGGCGGCTGGGTTATTAACTTCGATTGCCGTTATCTTCGGGGGCCAAAATGTTTGGAATCAAACCAGCAATATTTGGGGTAACTTACGGTTGCTTGGGCAGACTGGTTTAGGCTTTATTCCAGTTATTATTGCCGCATATATTTCGTTTTCAATTGCTGATCGTCCCGGTCTAGCGCCAGCTTTTATTGTTGGCTTAGTGGCCTCATCGATGGGTACCGGATTCTTAGGTGGGATGTTAGTCGGGTTATTGGTCGGTTATCTTGTTAAATGGCTCAAAAAAATGCCGATGCCAATGAATTTGATGTCAGTGAAATCATTAATTATTATTCCATTTATCGCGACAATTGTTGTAGGCCTCATCTTGATTTATGTCGTGGGTAGCCCAATCAAAGCTATGACGGTTGGCTTAACGGCTTGGTTAAAAGGGATGAGTGGCACCAATGCAGTCTTAATGGCCGCGTTACTTGGCGGTATGATGGCCGTGGATATGGGTGGTCCAATTAACAAGATTGCCTATGCGTTCGGGATGGCTGCCTTTACATCAGGTGGTTATCAAGCCAGTACCGCAATGTTGATGGCCATTGGGATTCCACCATTGGGCATGTTCTTGGCAACCTTACTCGGCGGCAAGCGTTTATATTCAGACGCTGAAATCGAAAGTGGTCGTTCAGCGATTGTCATGGGAATCGTCGGAATCACCGAAGGGACAATTCCGTTTGCGGTTGCCGATCCGATTCGAGTCATTCCAAGTATTATTGTGGGGACCTCAGCCGGGTGTGCGGTGAATGCATTCTTTGGCACGGTTCAAAAGACGGCATTATCAACGGTCATGGCGATTCCGTTTTCATCGAACTGGCTATTATATACGTTAGCCATTTTAATCGGTGTTGTGGTCGAAGCCTTACTCGTTAACTTCTTAAAACGCTTCACCAAAGCGGCACCGGCCAAGGAGGCTTAATTTATGACGGAGACTAATCTGGTCAATCATACGCACTGGGATCGTGAATGGTACTTTACAACGATGGATGCGTTGGTGTTGAGTGATCAGCTATTCACAGAAGTTTTAGATGAACTTGAAAAAAATGAAGATGCTAATTTTTGTTTGGATGGGCAAGTTTCGATTGTTGATGAATACGTTGAGATTCATCCTGAGGCATTGGCTCGAATTCAAAAACTGGTTAAGGCAGGACGGCTGTTTGTTGGTCCTTGGTATACGCAAACAGATGCGTTGTTACCGGATGCCGAATCGATTATTCGTAATTTGGTGATTGGAATAAACGATACGAAACAGACGTATGGTCAACCGATGATGATTGGATATTTGCCAGATACGTTTGGATTTAACGCCCAAATGCCAACCTTATTATCACAAGTTGGCATTGATAATTTTATCTTTTGGCGCGGTACCAACTTCAAACGACAAATGAATTCAGTTTATTTCAAGTGGCGTGGTTTATCTGGCAAAGAAGTGATTGCGGCTAACTTTCCGTTTGGTTATTTCACTGCCCAAATCGATGTGGCGTCTAAACGGCACTTAGATCAATTCGTAACCAAGCGTTTTGATCCGGCCGCTGAATTTGAAGCGACTCATGCTCACAATGATGAGGTTTTAATGCCATCTGGAATTGATCAGATGGACATTATTAAAAATATTTCTGAGACGATCGCGGATTTAAATCGACTGAGTGACAATCATACGACGATCAGTACGTATCCAAAGTTTATCGACAAATTACGACAACGGGATGATCTACCAACCTATCACGGCGAACTGCGCTTGCCAACTTATGATCGCGTGCACCGAACGATTGGCTCAGTCCGGCATAACATCAAAATGGAGAATGTTAAATTAGAACAAAAGATTTTACGCCGCGTGGAACCATTAACTGTGATTGCCAAGGCCAATGGTGTAACTATTGGCAATGGCTTGTTGATTAAATTGTGGAAAAAACTACTTGAATGTCAGGCTCATGATACGTTGGGTGGTAGTGTTTCTGATAATGTTGCGGTCGATATTATGCATCGGTTTAAAGAGGCCAATGAAATCGCTGACGGCATTGAAAACATGATTACGAAGAAGCTGGCGGAATTTCTAAAGTTAGATGATCATTCAGTATTGGTTTTTAATACCGATCCAACCGATTTCGATGGTGTTAAATCAATTGATTTAGTCGCTAGTTCTAAACGGATTGTGTTTGATAATGCCACGGATGCTTATATCGTCAAAAGTCATCACTATCCAGTACGTCATCATATTTTGATGATGACGCCACGTGGCCGTGAATTTATGGATGAACCGGAATATTATCAATTAACGTTTAAGACGCATGTGACGATTCCAGCACTGGGATATAAAGTGTTGCATTTCCATGAAAGTAACCAGGTTAGTGCTGAAATGAAGCCAATACAGACCGATGAGTTGTTTCTTAAATTGGGGTCACAAAAAGTTAGTTTTGAACATGGTCAGCTTAACTATTGTGATGGTCAACGGCAGATCACTGATCTAATTAGGTTGGTTGATAGTGGTAATGATGGTGATACGTATGACTATTCGCCACTAGCTAACGATGTTGAACGCGACTTGGCATTCCAAACGGCACATCTAGAATCGGCGGGTGTACAACAACAGTTAATTGTAACTGGTGAAACCTCTTTGCCAGCAACTTTAGCAGATCGAGTCACTGAAGATCCTGAGTTGAAACCAGTTCATTATCAATTAACGTTGAACTTTAATGAACAAGGCTTATTAACGGCTAAGCTAGATTTTGATAATCAAGTGTGTTCGCATCGACTACGTTTGAAGTTAAATGGGGCCATTAAGACAGATGCGGCGATTGCCCAGATTCAAGCTGGCTTTGTGACGACTCACAACGAACCGATTGATGATGATTGGTTACAAGAGTTTGTTGAAAAACCCGTCAATTTGTATAACTTTGATAAGACGGTTTCGATGACAGATAGCCAACACACGTTGACGTTCTTCGGTAAAGGCATGAAAGAATATCAACAAGTTGATAACCGACTCTACATCACGTTGATGGCCACCACTAGCCAATTGGGCAAACCCAATTTGGCTTGGCGACCAGGACGGGCATCTGGCGATACGACCAATCAAGGCCATATTATGATGCCAACACCGTTAGCGGAAGAGCAAGGCGAACTGACTTTTGAGTTTGCTTTAGGGCTTTCAGATAGTGGCTTTTCGGAACAAGCAACGAGTTTGGCAGCGCAGCGGTGGTTTGCACCATCAATCTCATATCAATTACAACAGTTGAATTTGTTTATTCATCGTTTGGACAATAAGATTTGGGAAACAGATGAGCAGCCAGCCATTAATCCTGAATTTTCATTGCTGACCCTGGACAAATCGTTGCTAGTATCAGCGATCTACCCGGCTTATACGGATTCAAAAGCGTATATTGTGCGGATTCAGAATCCGACTAGAGAAGTTGTTTCGTTGCCCGCGATTTGCCAGCAAGCAGAGATTGTTGATGCGTTGGAACAACCGGTAGACCATGATTTAATTGTTGATCCTTATAATATGTTGACATTGAAGTTTAATTATTGAGTTTGATTAATCAAAACGACCAAGTCGCTTCGTGCGGGCTTGGCCGTTTTTTTGTTAAGTGACAGTTTCAAAATTGATTAAGATAATTAAGTCTAAGCACGTTTATTTTTATAATATTAAGTTACAACCGTCATAAACTTATATCATTCGGAAGTGCTGTCAGCTAATTGACGCCCATCAGGATAGCGTTACAATGCTACTGTAAATAAAAAAGTATTAAAATAATAGTAACCAAAATGTTGAAGGGCGGCAAAAAAATGAGAACAGAAAAAGACTGTATTGGTGAACGAGAACTTCCAGATGAGGCGCTGTACGGGATTCATAGCCAACGCGCCGTTGAAAACTTCCCGATTAGTTCTGAACGGTTACATCCACTTTTAGTTGAAAGCTTAGTCGAAATTAAGAAAGCAGCGGCAATGGCTAATCAGCAGGCGGGAACACTGGATCGTGACAAACGTGATGCCATTGTCAAAGCTTGTGATGCTGTTCTAGCCGGTAACTATCGAGATGCCTTCATTGTGCCGGCCATTCAAGGAAGCGCTGGGACATCGGCGAACATGAACGTGAACGAAGTGATTGCGCATTTGGCCCAAAAACTGACACCCGCAGTTTTTGCTCATCCAAATGATGATGTTAACGAATCGCAATCAACTAATGATACTTTTCCAACTGCGGGCAAGATGGCGATGTTAAAATTATTGCCAGATTTATTAGTCGCTGTCGGCCAATTGACACAAACTTTGTTAGAAAAAGCCAATGAATTTGAAGACCTGATCAAAGTTGGCCGCACGCAATTACAAGATGCCGTACCAACGACATTTGGTCATTCTTTCCATGCCTACTATTCCTTGTTCAAACGGGATTTAGAACGGCTACGGACTGCGGGCGAAGACTTGCATAGTGTCAATATGGGCGGCACCGCGATTGGGACTGGCGTGAATTCAACGAGCACGTATCAACACCGAATTGTCCCTGAATTGAATGATTTAACCGGTCTGCATCTAGAAGTCGCAGCTGACTTAATCGATGCAACCCAAAATTGTGACAGTTACGTGGCCTTTTCTGGGGCACTCAAAGGGTTGGCAGTGGATCTATCTAAGGTTTGTCATGATTTACGGTTATTAAGTAGTGGCCCACAAGCCGGATTCAACGAATTACGGTTGCCACGCCAACAAGCTGGGTCGTCGATTATGCCGGGAAAGGTTAATCCAGTGATCCCAGAAGTCGTGAACCAAGTGGCTTTTGAAGTGATCGGTAAGGACGTGACAGTCACAATGGCCGCCGAAGCCGGTCAGCTAGAATTGAATGCCTTTGAACCCATCATGTTCCGTGATATTCTCGCCAATGAAACACATTTAACCAACGCCATTATGACTTTGATTAACAATTGCTTGAAAGGGATTGAAGTCAACGCTGAAAGTGCTGCTGAGCGTGTGGAACAATCCGCAATTACGGCGACGATTTTGGCGCCATACCTGGGTTACATGCAAACAACTGCCTTGGTCAAAGAGGCACTAGCTGATCATCGGTCAGTTAAAGAGTTGTTGCGTGAGAAGCATTTACTTTCGGATCATCAAATCGAGACTTTATTTAGTCCGGCCAGTTTGTTACATGAGCCGGTGACGGTAGCGAATCACTAAGTAAACTCAATCAAGATTGCTAGCTGTTATCAAGATTACATTGATAGTAACTAGCTTTTTTTGTCAATAAAAATGTTATTAAATAAACGATTTATGGTAAAGAATATAGGGCATTGTTTTATCGCCGTTTAAATAAGCCTTAGAGGTATTAACTTTGGTCATTATAGATAATGATGAATGTTACTTCGATTGAAGGGCTAGCTCATAGGAGTAAGGTTGATTCGTTTTTGTATAATGATAATAATAGATTGAAAATTAGGAGTTACCTAAATGCGACTAAAAACTTATGAGGCTAAAGATCTCTTTGATGCCTACCAACTTTTTCGTGAAACGGTTCAAAAAGTAAATAGTCATGACTATTCGCCGGCACAAATAACGGCATGGCTAGGCCCGGACACACCAGCGGTTCAGGCTAAATGGCAGGCAACGCTGTTGGACCATCAAACATATACGGCTTGGCAAGACGATGAACTAGTCGGCTTTGCTGATATGACTAGTACTGGCTATTTGGATCGATTATATGTTAGTGCTGATCATCAAGGTGAGGGGATTGGTCGTGAGCTCGTGACTGCTTTGGAACAAGCTATTCCGGTTAGTCAGTATGAAACAGCAGCGTCCATCACCGCACGACCTTTTTTTATGGCACAAGGTTATCAGGTCATCAAGCAAAATACGGTTGTTCGCGATAGTGTTGCCATGGCTAATTTTTCGATGGTGAAAAAAGCAAATAAGTAATGAAAAAGGCAAAATACAGGTCAAAAGTTAAAGCATAAGATGTTTGGCCTGTATTTTTTCTGTGTCTGGTTGTTGACAAATAAAAATGAAGTGACTAAAATGAACTTGTGCTTAAATAAAGCACAAGTGACCAAACCTCATCAATTAACTAGCGATCTACTTGACGATAGCAAATTAAATTAGATTCTTAGTTGAATGAGTGCACTTAAAGCTGGCAATCACTAAAAAAATTGTATCAGCAGGTCGACATATTGGAGGGATAAAGATGGCAACGTATCACTTAACTTTTGACAACAGCGCTAAAGAAAAAATTGCGCCAAAACTAACTGACAATAAACGGTTATTATTAACCTTCGAAGATGGGGTAGGTGCCTTTTCACAACATGCTATGCTGCACATGCAGACGCAATTCACAGTCAATATCGTGGCGGCCGATGCGGTCACTGACGGCTACAATACCCAGGTAACATCTAATTTAGGGACTGTTTTGGTTAAAGATTATTCGGTTTCTGACTTACAACATGAGATGACGTTGAGATTAAATCAGCATCAAAATACACTACAGCTGACTGGTGAAGGTGGCATGATTGATGACAATGTCGGTTTCATTGACTTCACTGATCCGACTAGTTTGAAAAATAACCCAGCGCGTTAGCTTTGAACCAGTAGTTACCATGATGATGTGCTATGATTAGACACAACGATGAAATGGAATTGGGGTGTTAATGATGGCAAATACGCAATTAAGTGATGCCACGCATATTTTGGCTTACGTGGCACTACATACCAATGATGAGTTAAAAAGTGATCGGATTGCATCGAGTCTAAATACCGATCCAACGATGGTGCGCCGGATGATGAGCAAGTTACGGAAAGCCGGGTTATTGGAATCGACTAAAGGGATTGCCAAGCCAAAATTGGCCTGTTCACCAGTGCAAATCACATTAAGAGATATTTATCTGGCGGTAAGCACTCGACGCGAATTATTGAGCGTTGATCGTGACACCTCACAATCGTGTCCGGTCGGGAGTGTGATTCCCAAAGTCATGACGACGTATTATCAAGAGATTCAAAGTAGTGCGGAAGGTCGGATGGCACGAATCACGTTACAAGATGTCATTAACGATATTAGTTTATTAAAAGAAGCTTGAACTTTAACGCTGGGCGTAAGTTTTGACAGGGTCCAGTGTTTGTTTTAACATTTAGATGTGCTTTAAAACGGCACATCTTGATTAGGAGGACTTACAAATGACAAAAATGACAGCGGGCCGTGCATTGGCCAAAGTTTTAGAAAATTGGGACATTGATCACCTATACGGGATTACGGCGGATTCGATTAATAATACCGTCGATGGGTTATACGAAGAACGTGAACACTTAAACTACATTCAGGTTCGACATGAAGAAGTTGGCGCTTTAGCAGCAGCGGCCGATGCTAAGTTAACCGGTAAGATCGGGGTTAGCTTTGGTTCAGCGGGCCCTGGCGCAGTTCATTTACTGAATGGCTTATATGATGCCAAGATGGATCACGTTCCAGTCCTAGCTTTGGTTGGACAGTCAGCCACTGGGATTATGAATACCAATTTCTTCCAGGAAATGAATCAAGATCCAATGGTTGCTGATGTGGCTCAATTCCATAAACAAGTCACCAACGCCGACCAAATTCCATACGTCGTTGACGAAGCGATTCGGTCAGCTTATGCGACTCGATCGGTGTCAGTGGTTATTTTGCCAGACGATCTATCTGGTCAAGAAATCGAGTTTAATGGCTTTAAGACAACACCATTCGCAACCGTGCCACAAAAGCCAACGTTGGATCCTGTAGCAGTTCAAGCAGTGGCGACACAATTGGCCCAAGCTAAACGCCCAATTATGTGGGTCGGGCAAGGTGGTCGTGGTCAACGCGACGCTGTTGTTCAAGTTGCTGAACAATTCAATTTACCCGTTTTAACGACAGTTCCCGCCACGGGTGTAATGCCAACTGACCATCCATTGTTGATGGGGTCACGTGGTCGTTTAGGAACGAAGCCTGGTTTTGAAGTGTCACAAGCCGCTGACTTAGTCTTGTTTGTCGGCACAAACTACCCGTTTGCCCGCTTCTTACCAGCCGGGGTTAAATTTATTCAAGTTAATAATAATTTAGCTGATTTAGGGAAACAACGCGACGCCGATATGACGGTTCTAGCCGATGCCGGAGACTTTTTACAAGCTTTAGCTGCCACCAAAGTGACGCGACCAGAAACGACTTTCGTGAAAGCTGCTAAGCAGGATAAAGTGAACTGGAATAAGTGGTTGGCCCAACTAGCTGCCGATGATCATGATGGTTTGGCTGCTGAAGGCGTGATTGCCGCGGTTAAGGCCGCCGCTACTGATGATGCGGTCTTCGGGCTAGATGTTGGTAACAATACGGAATGGTCGATTCGTCAATTGCCATTCAATCAAGATCAGCGCTTTGCAATGTCTGCTTGGTATGGCACGATGGGCTTTGGGATGCCCGCTGGTTTGGCTGGTAAGTTGAGCTATCCAGACAAACAAGTTTGGAGTATTTCTGGGGATGGTGGCTTTGCCATGGTGATGCCAGATATCTTAACTGAAGTGAAGTATCAATTGCCAGTCATTAACGTGGTGCTAGAAAACCAAGCATTAGGGTTTATCGGTCATGAAAAGCTAACGGCCGGTCAAGCGCCTTATGGGATTGACTTAGTCGGGGCCGATTGGGCTGGTATGGCGAAAAATATGGGCGCGATTGGTCTAACTGCGACTAACTTATCAGAATTAAAAACAGCGATGGCAAAAATTGCCCAATTACAAGCAGATGGCAATCAACTACCAATTGTTTTAGATGCCAAGATTAAAAATGTTGATCCGATCGATACCAGTTTTGTGCCAGTTGATCCTGATCAATTCGATGACAAAACGATCACAGCCTATCGGGAACAATATGCGGTCGATGAAACGTTACAACCAGCATTAAGTACATTGATGAAGGCCATCGGATAGTTGTGATGATTTTAGTCACAATGATTTAAACGCACGAACTAAAAAGAGCCATTCTAGGGCTCTTTTTTGATAAGCAGAAAAAAATAATAGTTACTGTTTTTGAACAGATAGACCAACTAAAGTAACAGGTCTCGTCAGCCTAATCGAGTCAGGCCGATCATCAATCTAGACCAACTAAAGGATGTCAGGTTAAAATTAAGCTTTGTCATACGAATGACTACGCTTATTGATAGCTTTTTAAGTTGCTTTTTGGTAAGATAGCTCCCGTTTTATAGCCATTAAATTTTTTGGAGGTCGTGTCTTGACAGCAGAATTGCAATATACGCAATATTTAGATTCCATGCAATCTTATATCGCGCATGATCAGCGCGCTAAGGCGTTAGTATTAATCGGCTACGTGGAACGTGACTTTATTCGTTTTTATCGGGCGGGACGGATAACCGATGGGATTCAATTTGCACGAGAAAACTTAGCACGTTCACGGACGTTGCTGAATCAGTTATCCCCAGCCGATAAGGTTGCACAGCTACATGCACTGGTCGATGTTTTGTCATTCGAAGGGATTCAAAATCACGCAATAATTTATGACTTCGTGCGCTTACGACTGCACTATCATCAAGAATTATTGGCGCTACCGGTAACCACGGCAAAGTATGTGCCTTGGATGGAACGGATTATTAAAGATTTTGGTGAGTTAGCGCAAAAAAATGGCTTGGCCTATGCAGATCACTTGGAATCGACCCTCGATGTGATTTATTATGTGAATGCGCATTTATATGATAAATTAACCGTAAAAAATGTGGTGGCCCACGTGAATAAGCGGTGTAATCCGGTTACTGTTCAGCGGGGATTCAATGCGGAAATGCAAATGTCGATTCGCGATTACATCAACATGAAAAAGCTCCGTGAAGCCCAACGACTATTACTAACGAGTGTGTTGCCAATTCGGGGAATTGCAGAAGAACTGAACTTTTACGATGCAGCTGATTTCTCAAGACGCTTTAAACGTGAGATCGGAATGACCCCATTAGAATATCGGCAACAAAATAGTCAGCTTGATTAAGTTGAAGTTAATCAGGTCGATGGTTAACATTGTATTTTTATAATCATCTTATTTTAGTTTAATACAAATTGACGTTTTATCCGGTTTAACTCGGTATACTGATTGGTGACCAATACGTTAACTTTTCATCAAGTGGGGTTGTCAAAACAGGCAGACAGCGATATGCGTACTAGTACGATGCTGATAAATGCTAGTTAAATAATTAATACCGCAGTTACATACTGACTGGGTAGTTATGTGGGGATTAAATAAAAACTATTGAAAATGGGAGATGGTACAACGATATTGTGATGAACCGATGACTAGGGACACTTAGTAGCTGTGGATGCTTGGTTTTGTTAACTATCCAATGGTGCCAAAAATAAGGTTTCCGTGGCTACAAAACGAGTGCATAATCAGTTATCGGAGAAGCGCCAAAGTTTAGGTTTAACATACCCCGTACCAGCTGATCCTGTCAACAACGTCATGCCGACCCAACGTTTAACATTACAATCAAGGCACTATTGAGATGGTCGAACAACGTTGTAGGGTTTAGTGGGATATATGTGGTACAAGATGAGTTGGCAGACTAAATAAAAGAGTCAAGCACAGCAACAAAATTGTTGATGTGCTTGACTCTCTTTGATTAATGAGCTAAAGATTGAAAGATAAATCTGACGATAGAAGCCTATTGACTTAAGATAGACTAAAATAGTCACCTACGTCAGTCAGTGATTCTGCCGGCTGTGGGGACCGGCTCCAGCCAAAATACGGGCTTCCACCTCGCTTTTAAGCCTAGCCCAAACCGCTAGTCTCAAAAGTCGTCCATATCGTAAGCCCGGGAAAACCAGCCGGACTTACGATATTTTCACGGCCGGCGCCATCACTGGCTGAACCGGTCCGCCCACAGCGTTCCGGCTCAATGTGGGCGAACGGCAGGTGGCAAGTCAATCCATTTTTGAACAGCGACTATTAATTAATTTAAAGTGTTCAAAACTTCTTTAACTGCGTCAACTAATGACGTAACGGGACGACCGAGAACGTCAGCTAAATCAGTGGTTGGCACGTTTAATTCATTGTGGCGCATCATCACTTGCATGGCGAGTAAGACTTCAACGAATTGAGCATCTAGGCCAGCGGATAACATGGTTTGTCGATAATCGTCATCAGAGACGGCCTTAAACTGAAAATCAGTATCGAGAACTTGGTGTAGGGCTGTTTGTAAGTCTGCATAAGATGATGGTTGACCACCGAATTCATAAATCGCTTTAGTTGTGGAACTGGCTAGAACTTTAGCGGCTGCTTCACCGTATTCACGTTCAAGGGCAAAGCTCATCTGACCGTCACCGGCCGCATAAACGGCGTCTTCGCCAGCCAACGCAGCTTTTAGATAGCTACTTTCATTTTCTAAATACCATGCATTACGCAAAAATGAATAAGCGATACCGCTAGCTTTAATCATTTTTTCAGTCGCGATATGATCGGCTGACAAGGGTGATTGAGCGGTTTCAGCTTTAGCAAAACTAGTGTAAGCAATGTAATGAACGTTAGCGGCTTGAGCAGCCTGAACCACGTTTTGATGTTGCACTTGGCGTGGAGTAGCCGTGCCTGGAATCGATGAGATAAATAATAAGCGGTCAACGTGAGCGAGTGCATTAGTTAATGCCGTGACATCTGTATAATCGGCCTGGCGAATTTCAATGTCTGCTGGTAAAACTTGCTTGGCTTTATCTGGATTTCGGACGATGGCCACGACATCGGTTGCGGGCACTAATTTTAGTAGGTGCTGGATAACGAGTTGACCAAGATGGCCAGTTGCGGCGGAAATAGCATATTTCATTTTAATGAACTCCTTTATTTGGCGGTTAGTTGAGCAATGGCATCATTTAATTTTACGGGATTCATGTATTCACGATATTCTTCAATCAAACCCGCGTCGTTAGTCCGAACGTAGAAGACGTAATTTTGATCATAAGGGGAACCGTTAACGAGGGTGGCATCAGCGTGGGCAAAACCAATTGCGAAGTGTTCATCGTTGGTTTCGACAATCTCGATATCACTGTAATCCATGTTTTTAAACATTTGTGGTAAGCTGCCGAATGTAGCGGCCACTGCAGGTTTTCCTTCAATTTTATCGGGGGTGCCAGCTGGTGCGAACGGGACGAATTGAGTGACGTTTTCAGCGAACATATTTTGAACGGCTTCGATATTCATGGCACTGATTTCAGTTAAGAATGTTTTGAGTGTTTGAGTTGCTTTAGTCATAGTTGTTTTATCTCCTTTAATTTACGCTTCTTGACGACGGACTTGGATACCATCAATGATCGATTGAACGGTGATGGCTTGCATTTCAGCTTCCGCGGCATTTTGGACATGCGCGTAGGCTTCATTTAATGTTTGTTGAATATTAGCGCCAACTGGGCAATCCATATTGGTTCGTGGATCGACATGTAAGATGTCATGATTGGTTTCCACAGCTTTAAAAACGTCCAATAAGGTGATTTCGGTTGCCGGTTTTGCCAAATGTGGTTTAGCGGCGCCAACGGTACTTGCGAGTAAGCCAGCCTCTTTCAGATTAGCCATTAAGCGGCGAACGACGCTAGCGTTAGATTCAATGCTTTCAGCGATGGTTGCACTACTGAGATTGCCAGCTGGAACGATGCTGACATAAGCTAAAATATGAATCGCATCGCTTAATTTGTAAGAATATTTCATAACGAACCTCCAATAATTTAGTAATGAGCTTGAATAGGAAACATAGCGTTACCGCTAGCGGTTTGACTTGCCGGAACTTCTTCTTGCAAAACATCCCAGCGTTCGTTGATTTTGCCATCATCGTCAAATCTAAAGAAGTCGACGGCAATCATCGTTTTTCCGAAGAAGTTTGTGTAACGACCGTGAACGGCCACAATATCGCCTTATTCCATGACAATGCTAGGTTCCCAATGCATGTCGTTATCGGTCAAAACGTCACGTAAAGCTTGAATGCCGTTTTTTACGGATGGATTATGTTGGGTCCAATCGTTGCCGAAGAAGGTTTCAACTTTAGCCATGTCTTTTTCAGTGAAGACAGCTTGCATGTAATCAAGTGCGCGTTGTTTGTTTTTTGTCATAAATAGTTACCTCGAATTCCTGTTGCTTTATTAAGCACAAGTAATACTATAACGACCTGTTACTTTATTGTCAACAGATAAATTCATCTTTTTTAACATCAGATGCTAAAAAGGCATTTCCAAGTCAATATTGCTTGGAAATACCTTTTTAATTTTGTGTTACTGCGTGTAACTTAATCAGTTGAGTCGTGAAATCTTGTGCACTAGGTGTTAACGGTAGTCCAAACTGATTGAGCTCGGCCCCTAGATAAGTCGTCCCATCGGCTAAGGCGTAAGTACGCTCATCCGGTAGATAACATAGTGGTAGTTGTTTAGTCGTTTTTACGGCCGAGCTTAATCCTGGCGAGTAGAATAGGATCGCCTGTTGTGCATCAGCGCTAATGATTAGCCAAGCAACCGCTGTGCCTGACGGTAATAATCGATAAAAACGGGCCGTCCTTAACGCCGGGTACCAAGTTTTGTAAGCGGCTATTTGTTGCCGTAATTGATCCTGTTCCTTATTAGAGAGTGTCTTAAGTTCTAATTCGAATCCTAACTGACCACACCAATTTAAGTTGAGCCGGGTGATCAACGTTGTTTGACGGCCGTTTTGAGCATTGGGTGAGGCTGAAACGTGATTACTGAAAACGGTTGGTGGAAATAAATAACTGAAGCCATTTTCAATCGTTGCGCGATCGATCGGATCGGTAAGATCACTCAACCAAGTCTGCGGGGTGAACGTTAACAGGCCAAAGTCTAAACGACCACCACCGGCCGAACAGTTTTCAATCACGAGTTCAGGACAGGCTGCCCGCAACCGGCGCAATAAGTCATAAAGCCCTAAAACATAGCGATAGGATAATTCGCCTTGTTGAGCACTCGGAAGCGCGGTATTGCCAACTTGTGCCAAGTGACGGTTAAAATCCCATTTTAAATAATCCAGCTGATTGGTTTTAACGAGTTGAATCAGGGTCGTCAATAAATGTTGTCGGACTACTGATTGCGATAAATCAAGCACCAACTGATGGCGGGCCGTGATGGGGTCACGATCGATGTATCGTAGGACCCAATCTGGGTGTTGCTGATACAAGTGACTGTTCATCGTGACCATTTCGGGTTCGACCCACAAGCCGAATTTCAGTCCCAATTGATGAGCCGCAGTACTCAAGGGGGCTAATCCAGCGGGAAATTTAGTGCGGTCAACTTCCCAGTCGCCTAATTGTCCATGTTCGCCATGTCGATTTGTAAACCAACCATCGTCAATCACAACGGTTGCCAGTTTGAAGCTAGCTGCTTGTTCAATGAATGAGGTTACTTTAGCCGCGGAAACATCGAACATCATGGTTTCCCACGTATTTAAAACCAACGGGGCCGCGGGCACATCTGGCAACAATTGCTGCGCAAAGGCGTGCCAGTTTTGCGATAGGCCATTCAGCCCTTGATCGGACCAAGTGAGTACTGCTTCTGGGGTTTGAAACGATTGTTGCGGCTTTAGCTGCCAGCTAAATGTGGTTGGTTCTAAGCCTAAAGTAAAGCGTGTTCGCCCATATTGATCAACTTCAACACTACTTTCGAAATTGCCACTCCAAACTAAGGCACTCGCCAGAACTTCCCCACTGAACTCAGTGGTAGACTTGGCGGTCAACGCGGTAAACGGCTGCTGCTGTGGACCGCTCGTCCCCCGTAGACTACGATACAATTGAATACCTGGATGCAATTCAGCCGTTACGAGATTGGCTTCGTGGGCATGGGTGCCAGCCAATGTTAAAACGCGATAGTCGGCCGTGGGCAAGGCCAATTGTAAACTGGCGGCGTGGTCAATGCTCAGTGTTTCCAGACCGTTATTATGAAAGGTAGTACTTCGTAATAACAGGGCCCGTTGCTCAAAAATGGTGTAGTTCAAATCAACGTTTAAGGCCGTTACTGGATCGCTTAGATGTAATTGCAAGGTCGTTACCGGTTCCGTAGCGGCGACCGTTGTTGGCAACTCAGCAGGATTCAAAGGCTGATGCGTGACAGTCAAATCTTGATAGGTCAGTAATGGTAACCATTGTTGATGCGTATCTTTAATCAAGTATCCGGGTTGGCGATAATCACCGCTACCGATAGTTGCGTATTCGAATGGCAACGAGGTCACCGAATACGGAAAATCAGGAGTTGCATCGGCCGCAAAAGCATGTGGTCGTTGTGGCGTTAGGGCTAGATGATCGCAAGTGGTTAAACGACGACCGAAGTAGCGATGGATCGGGTAACGATGTGCCAAAAGCTGAATCACGTAACTGATCTGATCATTGTATAAATGAATGAGACCAGTCGTTTGATCAATGGTAACTGGCATAACCTGATAACCTCCTGTTAACTCAATGCTGCGGCCACGCCACCATTTGCAGGTTGCGTTAGTGCTAAGACTTTGTCGCCAGCCGTGACCTGAGTCGCTTGCAGTCGTTCGACATTGGCGTAAGCAGTAGTATTGGTGACAATCAACATGACGGTTGGATCATAATTGGCGGCTTTCAAAGCGGCCACATCCATGGTTCCTAACACGTCACCTTGATGAACCGTGGCGCCTTTTTCAACTTGACTTGTAAAGTGGTCACCGTTCAAGTTAACGGTATCTAAGCCTAAGTGAATCAGAATTTCGGCACCGTCGTTGGTTTTGATCCCATAAGCATGGCGACTATCGTAAGTAACGGTCACGACACCATCAGCGGGGGCTAAGACTTGGTCACTAGTTGGGATAATTGCGACACCGTGGCCCATGATTTCGGCTGAAAAGACTTGGTCATTGACGTCGCGTAAGCTTTCACTAGTCCCGCTAATTGGGGCAGTTAAGATTTCATCGTTAACCGCTGCTGGCGCGACAGGTTGAACAGGGGCTTCAACAGGATCAGCATCATCACCTAAGACGCGTTTAGCATAAATAAAGGTGGAGACAAAACCGAGTACAAAGGCAATCAAGGCACATAACATGAAGGCCGGAATTGATTTAGAGGCAATTGAAATGAAGCCAATGACTGAGGCTGGCCCCATTGCTACCGATAAGACATGGAAGAGGCCTAAAAAGACACAGGCAATCCCCGATGCAATGGCTGCACAAACAAATGGAAACTTCATTTTTAAGTTAACCCCGAAAATGGCGGGCTCAGTAATCCCTAATAACGCTGAGATCCCAGCCGATGAGGTTAAAGCTTTTTGTTTTTGACTCTTAGTGGCAAAGAAGATCGCTAAAGTCGCGGCCCCTTGGGCAATATTGGCCATAGAAGCTACTGGGAAAATGAATGAACCCCCAGTTTTGGCAACGTTGGCAAGTAATTGGGTTTCAATGGCTGGGAATGTTTGATGAAGTCCGGTGATCACAATTGCAGAATAAAGTAAGCCAAAGATGCCCATACCAACCCAACCAGTGGTGTTATAAAGGCCAACTAAGCCGTTGGTTAACCAGTCACTGACGGTTCGTAAGACGGGGCCGACAATCGTAAAGGTTAAGAAGCCAGTAATAATGATTGAGAGCATTGGGGTAAAGGTAAAGTCAAAGGCACTCTTGATATGTTTATGGAAGAATTTCTCTAAAGTGGCTAAGATAAAAGCCACCGCTAAAACGGGTAGTACTTGACCTTGATAACCAGCTTGCGCGATGTTAAGTCCGAAAACGTGCCAGTAAGTCATTTTGCCAGCTGCGGTGACGGCTGCAACATTATTACCGTTAACGAGTGAGGGTAAGACCATGATCATGCCCATCGTGGCGCCTAAGTAACCATTGCCGCCAAACCGTTTCGTGGCTGAAAAGCCTAATAGAATTGGTAAGAACGTGAAGGGTGCGGCCGCCATGACGTTGATCATATCGGCAACATCTTTTAGCCCGGGATAGACTTCAACAACGGATTTTGCCATGAATAAGTGTTCAGCCGTTAAAACGTTGTTTAAAGCCATTAAGAGCCCACCAGCGACTAAAGCTGGTACGATTGGAATAAAGATATCTGATAAGACTTTTAAGAAGTCCATTAAGGGATTTTTCTTTTTACCAGCTTGAGCCGCCGCTTTAATATCATCGGGAGTGGCTTCTTTGAGGCCGGTTTTGGCAATCAAGGCAGCATACACTTTGTCGACATCGCCTGGGCCAATAATGATTTGGTACTGACCGTTGGTTTCAAAGGTTCCTTTAACGTCTGGATCATTATCCAAAGCGGTTTGATCGATCTTGCTTTCGTCTTTGATGACTAAACGTAGTCGTGTCGCACAATGCGCGGCGGCTTGTAGGTTATCCGCACCGATGGCGGCCAAGACGCGATTGGCAACTTCTGCATGGTTCATCAGAATCACTCCTTAAAAATAATTGGGTATTGTTTTTTTTTGCAAGCGCTTTACAATGTCCAATCATAACAAGTTATCGAATTATGTCAAGCGTTTACCATAATTTAATTTTGACTTCGAATTACTTAGTTGCGTCAGACTAGTATCGGTTGAATAAAATATTAAAATAAAAATGACGAACGTTTGACATAACACTGAAAGCGGTTTTATAATAGTGTTTAAATTAGCACGTGGTGGTGAGATAACGGTATGCTATATTGATAGTGACTAGTTAATCGATGGACTAGCTAGTAGACAGCAGTCCTAGGAGCCAAAAGTACCTGGGACAATTGTTAATAAGTCATGATCGGGGTAAAAAAATGAAACCAAAATTGAATGATGTGGCCAAATTAGCCGGTGTTTCTGCCACCACGGTATCGCGAGTGATTAATAATCACGGTTATTTAAGTCAAAAAACCAAAGATAAAGTTTTTGAAGCGATGCGTGAGTTGCATTATCAACCTAATAATATGGCACGTTCCTTGCAAGGCAAGAAAACGCGGTTAATCGGGGTGATCTTTTCAGATATTAGCCATCCCTTTTTTGGAGAACTTGTTTCTCGGATTGAAAAGCTATTATTTGCGCAAAACTATAAAGTGATTTTGTGCAATAGTGCCGATGATCCGCAAAAAGAACGAGAATATTTACAGATGCTCATGGCTAATCAAGTCGATGGGATTATTGCTGGCGCACATAACTTAGGGATTGAGGAGTATCAACAATACGGCTTGCCGATTATCTCGTTTGACCGGTACTTATCAGATAATGTGCCGATTGTTAGTTCCGATAATCAGCAAGGTGGTCGATTGGCGACACAAGCATTACATCAAGCCGGCGCTCAGAAAATCGCGATTTTTACCGGTAAGAATCACGCAGGTTCACCAACTAATGGCCGGCGTGAAGGGTACGAAGCGTATTTAAAAACGGCCCAACTGACACCGCATTTTCATGAAATTCCATTTGAATGGTCACCGGCCTTAAAGATGATGACGATTAAGAAGATATTGGTGGCAAATGACTATGATGGCGTCTTTTGTAGTGATGATTTGACGGCATTATTGACGATTAACGTGGCCAAACAATTGCAATTGTCAGTGCCGGATGACCTTAAAGTTGTGGGTTACGACGGAACGGCGTTGATTCGTAACTATCACCCAGACTTAACGACGATTGAACAACCATTAGCGGATATCAGTGAATTGCTAGTTTCATTACTATTACAACGAATTGCCGATGCCGAATGCGACTTAGAACCGATGTATCAACTACCGGTTAAATTAGTCAAAGGGATTACGGCGTAACGCATAAAGGAGTTATGGCGAGATGGATACTGAACAGATTAAGTGGTGGCAACGGGCGGTTGTTTATCAAATTTACCCTCGGAGTTTTCAGGATACAAATGATGATGGCATTGGTGATATTCAAGGGATTATTGCCCACTTAGATTATTTAAAACAGCTAGGTGTGGATGTCTTATGGCTGAATCCGATCTATCAATCACCGAACGATGATAATGGCTATGACATTAGTGATTATCAAAAAATCGCTAGTGATTTTGGCTCGATGGCGGATTTTGACGCCTTATTAGCAGCGGCTCATCAGCGTGGACTGAAGCTCATCATGGATCTGGTCGTTAATCATACGTCCGATGAACACCCTTGGTTTAAGGCTAGTCGCCAAGATAAGCTTAACCCATACCGTAACTTCTACTTTTGGCGGGCTGGCAATGGGGATAGTGCACCTAATAATTGGGATGCAGCCTTTGGTGGTTCCGCTTGGCAGTACGATGAGCAGACTAATGAATACTACTTGCATACGTTTTCGACGAAGCAACCTGATCTAAATTGGGAGAATCCGGAAATGCGGCAGGCAATCTATCGCATGATGACTTGGTGGTTGAATAAAGGCGTTGATGGCTTTAGGATGGACGTCATCAACCAAATTTCCAAACGGCCTGGTTTACCGGATGGCCCCTTGAAACCACATAGTCAATTCGGTGATTCACAAGTGACTAATGGGCCGCGGGTACATGAGTTTTTAAAGGAAATGCATCAGCAAGTTTTAGCACAGTTTGAGGTGATGACGGTCGGTGAAACGCATGGCGTCACACCAGCCGATGTGTTGAAGTATGCTGGTAAAGATCGGCAAGAACTAGATATGGTTTTTGAATTTCAGCATTTAAGATTGGATAATAGCCAGCATGGATTTGGTAAGTGGAGCACCCGCAAAGCGCCACTAGTGGCGTTAAAGCGAGTCATTAATGAGTGGCAAGTCGGGTTGCATGATCAGGCTTGGAATAGTTTGTTTTGGAATAATCATGATACCCCGCGCGCCGTATCGCGATTTGGCGATGATCGGCCTGCTTACCGCGTTTGCTCCGCAAAAATGTTGGCAACGTGTTTACATCTTTTACAGGGGACGCCCTATATTTATCAAGGGGAAGAACTGGGTATGACCGACGCGCACTTTACAGAGCTGGCGAGTTACCGGGATATCGAGACCTTAAATGCGTATCAAGATTTGGTCAATGACCGGCAGTTATTAACGAAGGCCGATATGATGGCCCGACTGGCGGCGAGTTCGCGGGATAATTCCCGGACACCGATGCAGTGGAATCAGCAGCTTAACGCTGGTTTTAGTTCGGTGACACCGTGGATTGCCGTCAACCCTAACTATCATGAGATTAATGTTGCTGCCGCTTTAGCTGATCCTGACTCAGTCTGGTACCATTATCAGCGGCTAATTGCCTTACGTCATCAAGAGCCAATCGTCACGTTAGGTGATTTTGAGTTATTGTTACCAACAGATACTGCCGTTTTTATGTATCGTCGGTGTTGGCAAGATCAGACGTGGTTGGTTGTATGCAACTTTACAGCTCAACGAGTACAACGGCCAATCATGGCTGAACTTAAGGATTCGTCTGAATTATTGCTAAGTAATTATGCGGATGACTTGGCTGATAAACTACGGCCATACGAAGCAAAGGTGTATCGCTGCTGAGCAGTTATTTATGATCGTGAGTGCAACTTTAATTGTATGAAATAGGCACCTCCGCTAACCAGCGATTCTGCCTGCTGTGGGGACCGGTTCCAGCCACAGTGCGGGCTTCCACCTCGCTTTTGAGCCTGGCCCAAATCACCAGTCTCAAAAGACGTCCACATCGTAAGCCCGGGAAAACCATCCGGACTAACGATGTTTTCACAGCTGGCGTCATCGCTGGTTAGCTCCGGTTATCATGCGGATGCTAATTTAGTTAGGATCGTAGCCGAGAGTGAGCCCACAGCGTTCCGGCTCAATGTGGCGAACAGTAAGGCGGCAAGTAAGTCTAGTTTTGGTCTTATCGACGATAATTGTTTAAAAGCAACTTTTAACTTTGATTAAAATGTAATTAATTTTGCCATTGACTTATCATAAAAACAGCGTGATACTATAAACAACTAAGTAAACAGTTGAATATAAACGCGTAAGATGAGTAGATATGAAACGATTGTCGCAGAGAGCTGCCAGTTGGTGTGAGGTAGTCAATGGTTGATATTGAAGATGGTCTTACAATGCAAAATTCAATGCCGAGCGGATTCGTTAAGCATTGACGGGCACTCCCGTTAGCGAGTTTAGAGTTTTGTTAATATTATTAGCGAGACTTGAAGTGCGGTGGCCTGTGAGGGTCATGCGAAATAAGGTGGTAACACGGAAAAGCGTCCATTCGTCCTTAATCTGATAATCAGATTAAAGATGAATGGGCGCTTTTTTAATGAGAGGAAGAGTGTGATGAGTGAACACATTATTGAGTTAGCAGATATTTCGGTGACCTTTAACGATGGGCAACAAAAGGTTAATGCGGTGCAAGACGTTAATCTACAAATCGATACCGGTGATATTTATGGCATTATTGGTTATTCTGGCGCCGGGAAAAGTACGTTAGTCCGGGTCATTAATTTATTGCAATTGCCAACGACCGGACGGGTCACGGTTAATGGACAGCAATTACAGACGCTGGCACCGGCAGCATTGCGCCAAGCACGCAAACAGGTTGGCATGATTTTTCAACATTTTAACCTGATGCAATCGCGGACCGTTTTGGGGAATGTGATTTATCCGCTATTAGGCCAAAAGATTAGCAAACGTGATCGACAAGCAAAGGCCTTAGCACTACTAAAATTGGTGGGCTTAGCGGATTATGCCGACACGTATCCTAATAAATTATCCGGTGGTCAAAAGCAGCGCGTGGCGATTGCTCGGGCACTCGTGACTGATCCACAAGTGCTTATTTCGGATGAAGCCACTAGCGCCCTTGACCCAAAAACGACCGCGGCTATCTTGGCACTATTACAACGATTAAACCGGGAGCTAGGCGTGACCATCGTCCTAATCACTCATGAGATGCAAGTGATTAAAAGTATTTGTCACCATGTTGCCGTTATGGAGAATGGTCGCATTGTCGAACGTGGTCCCGTCGCACAAGTCTTTACCGCACCAAAAGCGCCAATCACGCTCGATTTTGTCGAAACTTCAACCAACGTCCGAGCGGCAATTCAGCGGATTACGCGAACGATCAAGCTTAGTGAATTAGCCGCTAATCAAGAATTGATCGCGTTTAAGTTCATTGGTCAAGCCACGAAAAAGGGCGTGATTTCACAACTCTCACAGGAATTTAAAGTAGACGTCAATATCTTATTTGCCAATATTGATCAGATCGATGGGCAAAATGTGGGGGATATGATCGCCATCATCACGGGTGATATCACTGGATTTAATGCAGCGGTGGCTCGGATGGCGGATCAAGGGGTACATACCCGGCTAATTGATGAACAAGTAGTGAAGGGACTGAGTGACTAATGGCAGCGTTAATTCCAAATGTCTTACAAATGAAAAGTGAATTTATTCAAGCAACCTTAGAAACGCTTTATATGACGGCTTTTTCGGCAATTATTGCGGGTGTTTTAGGTTTAGGGTTGGGCGTGTTGCTAGTGGTGACCCATCCGCATGGTATTTTAGCGGACCAACCGTCTTATCAGATTTTAGATAAATTAACGAATCTATTACGATCAGTCCCGTTCATTATTTTGTTAGCCGTTATTTCGCCACTAACCAGTTATTTGGTGGGCACCACCGTGGGGACAACGGCGTCATTAGTCCCATTAGTCTTTGGCATTTTTCCGTTTTATGCGCGTCAAGTTCAAAATGCCTTGTTGGATGTTGATCAGGGGATTGTGGAAGCGGCACAATCAATGGGCTCTAGTCCGTTAGCGATTATCTTTCGGGTGTATTTAAAAGAAGGACTACCGGATTTGATCCGCGTCTCAATTGTGACGGTGATTAGCCTAATTGGGTTGACCACCATGGCTGGGGCGATTGGTGCCGGTGGCCTTGGTGATATTGCAATTAGTATCGGCTATGCGCGTTTCGAAAATGACGTCACCTTAGTCGCGATGGTCATTATTTTAGTACTGGTGTTTGTGGTGCAGATCTTTGGTGACTGGCTGGTTAAGCGGGTGTCACATGATTAAACGGGGAGGAATCGCAATGAAACGATTAGCATGGTGGTTAGCTGGCATACTCGTCATCGTTGGGAGTTGTGTGGGCATTCATGAGTTGACGAGTTATACCGTGCAATCAGCCCAGCACGCCACGATTACCGTTGGCTCAATGGGTTCAGATTATGATATCTGGCAACATATCGCTAAGAGTCAAGATGCCAAAGCAATGGGATTGACGATTAAAGTCAAACAAATTACGGATGGGGTTCAGCTCAATAAAGCGACGGCCGATGGCGATGTAGATGTCAACGCATTTGAGTCATGGTCATATTATGAAACGTACAATCGACAAAATCCGAAGGAAAAGTTAGCCGCTTTAGGGACGACTTATCTAGAACCGATGGGCCTTTATTCGAAAAAGGTAACTAGTGTCGAGGCAATTCCTGATGGCGCTACGATTGCGATTGCGGATAATCCGTCACAAGCATCGCGCGGGTTACTGTTATTGCAAAAGGCTGGGCTAATCAAGTTGTCGGCAAATTTTGGCGCGTTGGGTTCACTTAAAGATATTAAGCGTAATCCGCGGCACCTGAAGTTTAAGCAAATTGATGATACTACTGGTCCGCGGATCATTAAGAACGTGGATGCGGTGTTGATTTCTAATACAGTGGCCTTAGAAGGTCACCTGCATGTTTTGCGTGATTCGATCTATCACGAAAGCTTCAACAAAAGTACGAAAGCCAACGTTAATATTTTAGCGACGGCAGCTAAGAATAAGCACCGAGCAAGCTATTTGAAGTTAGTTAAGTTATACCATAAGGCTGATATTCAGAAATATATTAAACAAAAATATTATGGTACGAAAATTAACGTGAATAAACCGTTATCGTATTTTAATGATTAAGTTGCAAAAAATGGCCAACGAATCCCCTTAAAAATTTTTTCGTTGACCAGTTTTTAGTTAATTGACTTAAGCAACTGATTCTAGCAATAAGGCCATCAAATGCTTAAGCTGTTGTTGCTCATCTGGACGTAAAGTCGCAGCAAGTTGATCTTCAGTATCATCGACCAAACCACGCAACTTGTCAGCATGATCCACGAGAAAGGCAATTCCAGCGGGTGTAAGGACAAGGGCGATCTGACGCTGATCTTGCGCCATTGGCTGGGTCTCAATGAAGTGCAATTTGACGAGGCTTTGGATGAGTCCACGCATGGTGGGATGGCTCAGCTGGAAGGTACGTTCTAATTGTTTTTGGGTGATGGTGGCGGCTGGAAACTGAGCCAGTTGTACCAAAATAGCAATTTGATTACCAATTAATGGAATCTCGAGTTCCTTCAGACCAGTACTTAATTGTCGTTGCACGATACCGGCGAGTTGCTTCAGTTGCTGTGCCAAATGAGTAACCTCAAAATTATTTTCCATGGCTAAAACTCCTTTTTGCTATGAACAGTATGCGTTATTAATTGTTAGAATACAACATTAAAAATAATTATATTGCGTCGGCTAGGCGATGCAATCATAAAGTGGAAAAACGCCTGTGGATAAGTAGCTTATAACTTAATAATTTTAGACTGGCTGATAATCATTCTTTTGTATCGAGATAAAAAAATAGGAGTGTGTAAGGATGAAAAAATGGCAACGTGGGTTAGGGATGGCAGTATTAGGTGCCGTATTGGCAGTGACATTATCGGCCTGTGGCACTTCGACTAAAAGTAGTACGAATACTAGTTTGGATTTACAAACATCGGGTACGTTAACGATTGGCTTGGAAGGCACTTTCCAACCGTATAGTTATCGTAAAGCTGGCAAATTAACCGGTTTTGAAGTTGATCTAGGTAAAGCAGTAGCGAAAAAACTGGGATTGAAGGCCAAGTTTGTGCCAACTAAGTTTGATTCCTTGATTGCCGGGCTGGATGTGGACAAATATGATGTTGTGATTAATGATATCGCCGAAACCAGCCAACGACAAAAGAAATACTTATTTTCAACACCATATATTTACTCTAAAGCGCAATTAGCGGTGAAGAAAAGTTCAAGTATTAGTAAGATTACTGATATTAAAGGCAAAAAAGTCGCACAAACAACCACTAGTAATAACGCAACCGATGCGCAACGATTAGGGGCGACGGTGACCCCAACGGATGGGTTCCAACAATCGATTGATTTGGTCAACCAAGGTCGCGTTGCCGGAACGATTAATTCTCGTGAAGCGTTCTATGCTTACTTCAAACAAAATAAGACCGCCAAGATTAAGCTAATTGATGCCGGTACTGAGATTAAGACGCAAAAAATTGGGGCAATCTTCAATAAGAAGCACGCTAAATTGCAAAAGCAAGTTTCAAAAGCAATTCAAGCCCTCCGCAAAGATGGCACACTGACTAAGTTATCGAAGAAATACTTTGGTGGGGATGTGACGAAAAAATAGTTAAGTTAGTTAGGCACCCTCCCAAAGTGAACGACTTTAGGATGGCCTGGTGACGTGCTAGACTAGTGATAGCTAAAGGTTGTAGGAGGTTAGCTGTCATGAAAAGTAAGGTGATGGTCAATGTTAAAGTTGATCGTCCTAAAGGGTACCGAAATGAGTTAGGAACGGTGTATCCGATTAATTATGGCTTAGTGACCACTGTCCTAGGCGGAGACGGTGAGCCGCAAGACGCTTACGTCATTTCAAAGACGGTGACCAAACCACTGACCAGCTTTTATGGTCGTTTGGTGGCAATTATTCACCGGCATGATGACGTTGAGATGAAATGGGTAGTGACGGCGGTTGATGAGCAGTTATCCTATCATGAAATTCTGACACAGACTCATTTTTTAGAACAATATTTTGATTCAGAAATTGAATTGTTAAATTGAAGCGGCAACCTAATAACGGTTTTTAAGTGAGTGATCACTTAAAAACCGTTATTTTGCATTTTCATATACAGGTCTTCATAAAATAGGTAAAGTTAGGCTACTAGTACAACAATCAAGGGGGACGTCACATGGTTCCACATTATTACGGTAATCGGCGTCGTTGTAAGCGCTTAAACAATCGGTATACTAAAGTTACAAAGTTAAACCAAAAAGAGGTGATTGAATGGCGAATTTAAATGAGCGACAACTTAATTTAGTTCAACAATTGTTGAGTGTTCGGCAAACAACCGCTAGTCAGTTGGCAACCCAACTAATGGTGTCGACCAAGACGATTTATCATGACTTGCAAGTGATCGAACCGGTATTAGCGGAACACTTCATCACGATTAAACGGCAGCCACGAATTGGGATCACATTAGTCGGTGATTTGGAGGAGCCACAACGATTATTGCGAGAGTTACAACAACAAACGGCTATTCCAGATAATGATCACGATCGGGTCACTTATATTTTGACACAGCTGTTAAAGACAAGTGACTTCATTACCGTTGGCGACTTAGCGACTCAATTATTTATTGGTGCCAAAACCATTGAACGAAACTTACAACAGTTAGAACGACAACTAGCTGCACAACAGATGACCCTCGATCATCATCCGAAACGGGGCATTCGCTTGCTTGCCAGTGAACAACAAAAACGACAATTGTTGTTTCGACTATTAAGTACATTTTGGGGTGAGCACTGGCGGGTTGAATCAGGGCAAAAACAGAATGTCGTGAGTTACCAAGAATTAGCCAATAATACCTTGTTACCAGCGGCGTTGGTTAAGCAATTGATCGCCATTGTTAATCAATTTGTCGCCCAGCGGGAGCTAACTATTTCTGATTATGCGTTTCAATCATTAGTCATTCATTTGGCAATTGCGATTCAGCGGGTCCGCGATGGTAATCCGATTAAGGTGACCCATCCGGCTAAACCACAAATCGGTCAACAACAATTAACTAACGCCACACGGTTAGCTAAGCGGTTGGATCAAACGTTTAACGTGCAGTTACCAGTTGAAGAAGTGAGCTATATCCAAATTCATTTAATTGCCGCTACGGCTGGTGGGGTGCATTTAGAGATTGATCCACAAGCAACGCCGGCATTTAGTGAGTTACCGACACTTTTGAAAGACTTTGGCTATGATCAGGAATTGTTAGTCGGCTTGACGGTGCATTTGGAATCGGCCATTAAACGACTCAAAGTCAATGCGACCATCAGTAATCCGTTTATGGCAAGCATCAAGCAGAATTATACGCAGGCTTTTGATGAAGGGTTAAATCTAGCGAGATACTATGAACAACATGAACAGATTCAGATGAATGATGATGAAGTCGCATACTTAGCCTTACATTTAGAGGCTTTCTTGGAGCGACAGCGGTTGGTCTCGGATCGCCTTAATGTGGTCATTGTTTGTAGTACTGGTTTAGGCTCTGCGCAATTGTTGGCCGCCAAAGTTCGAAAACAGTTTCCGCAGTTAAAAATTGTTGGGGTGTGGTCGATACAAGATTTACAGCAGCACAAGCTAACGCAGGTTGATTTAATTATTAGCACGATTCAACTTCAAGTCGCGACGATTCCGACGGTGATTGTTTCACCATTGTTAGAAAGCAATGAAGTGCAATTTGTCCAACAAGCGATTCGTCAATCAACGCATCAAACTCATCCAGTTAAACGAAAGATTTTAAGCATGTTGTCACCCAATCTGGTATTTGCGAAACGCACGCTAACAAGTTGGCAGGCAGTTATTAATTTGTTAGGTCAACAATTAGTAGATCAACGATTAGCTAAGCCTGGCATCGTTGCTAGCGCCTTGAAGCGAGAAAGCTTGTCTTACACGAGTTTTGGTAATTATGCCGTTCCTCATGCCGAACCTGACTTGATTGCGCAACCAAGGATTGTTGTTTGCACGTTGGCCAAGCCGATTCAATGGGGCGAGCAACAAGTGAGTATCATCTTTTTCTTAGCGATGACCAAGCATTTGACCCAAGCCGAAATCGATGAGATTTTTGATGACTTTTACGAGCTGGTCAGCAATCCACATCGCTTAGAAATATTAATAAATAGTGAATCGGATCAAGACTTATATAACCAATTGATAGGAGTAATTGAGAAATGACAGTAGCAGCGATTGTTCAACCAAATTTAGTGAAATTTAATGTTGTCGGTCAAGATCGACAAGCCATTATTAAGCAATTAGCAACACTTTATTTGCAAGAAGGGGTAATTGGCGATGTCGATGAATACATCGCCGCAGTTAATGAACGTGAGCAAGAAGGCACGACTGGTGTAGGCGGGGGTATTGCCATTCCACATGGTAAAGCCGATACCGTCACTCGTTCGGCTGTGGCCATTGCGAAGTTGGCCCAGCCAGTGGAATGGCAAGCGTTAGATGATCAACCAGTTGAATACGTCTTTTTGTTAGCGATTCCAAATGACGGCGACAATGAACACTTGAAATTATTATCAGAACTTGCCGGCACGTTGATGGATGATGATGTTCGTGCCAAGTTACAAGCCGCAACGTCTAGTCAAGATTTAGAACAAATATTTGAAAAGTGAGGAAAAGATTATGAGTCGAAAATTAATTGCAGTAACCGCATGTGCCACTGGTGTTGCCCATACGTACATGGCTGAAAAAGCCTTGATTCAACAAGCTAAAAAAATGGGGGTTTTAATCAAAGTTGAAACCCAAGGTGCCACGGGAATTGGTAACCGATTGAATGCGAAAGATTGTCAGATTGGTGAAGCCGTTATTTTTGCTACCGATACTAAAGTCCGGGATTCTGATCGTTTTGAAGGTAAAAAAATCTTACAAGTTAACGTTAGTGATCCAATTAAGAATGCACAAAAAGTCATCGAAGATGCATTAGCCTTAGCTGATCAAAATTAAGAGGAGGGTGTCACATGAACTGGAAGAAGTTAGGTAAAGAGCTTGAACAGCATGTCATGACGGGGATTTCATACATGATTCCGATTGTGATTGCCGGCGCCGTTTTGATGGCGATTAGCCGGGTCGGCGCGTCATTTTATGGCATTAATAATATCTGGGATGCCCAGTGGGCCAAGAGTGCCAATGCTGTTATTCAATTTTTGCATACCGATGACGGTTGGGGTGGGACTGCGCTTGGTTTAATGTTCCCAATTATTTCAGCCTATATTGCTTATTCTGTCGCTGATAAAGGTGGGATTGCCCCTGGGATTATTGGTGGAACCTTAGTTGCTAGCATGAATGCGGGCTTCTTAGGTGCGTTGGCATCTGGCTTGATTGCTGGTTATACCGTTAAGTTCTTAGTCGCCCATATTCATTTACCAGAAGCTGCAAAATCAGTTTTACCAGTCTTTATTGTGCCGGTCGTCGGTTCATTTATCACGCTATTTTTGATTCAATATGTCATTGGTGTGCCGTTCGCTGGGATTAACACTGGATTAGCCGCTTGGTTAAAAGGTATGACTGGGACGAACCGCGTCTTATTAGCGGCCATTATTGGTGGTATGGTTGGCTTTGACTTAGGTGGCCCAGTTAATAAAGCCGCCGTTACAACTGCGATGGCGTTATTAACCAGTGGGGTTTATGATCCAAACACTGCCGCGCAAGTCGCCATTATTATTCCACCGTTAGGCTTAGGATTAGCGACGATGATCAATAAACGGAAATTCTCACCTGAATTACAAGAAGCTGGGAATGCGTCATTAGTCATGGGCTTGATCGGTGTTAGTGAAGGTGCAATTCCGTTTGCAATTGAATCACCACTTAAAGTCATTCCTGCCAATATGATTGGTTCGGCATTAGGTAGTGCGATTGCGGTTGGCTTGGGTGCCGTTAACCGCGCCCCAATCTCTGGATTTTATGGCTGGTTCGCCGTTGAAAAATGGTGGATTTACATTTTTGCCATTTTAGTTGGGACTTTAACGGTCACTGCATTGACATTGCTCTTTAGAAAAAATGTGACGGTAACAACTGAAGAAACGGCAACAACGACGGAAGATGCCGATGCAACTTATTTTTCTGAAGATCAGTGGGAGAACTAAGTGATGACAACGGAAAAAACAAAAGTCTATTTGGTTAATCATACCCACTGGGATCGAGAATGGTATTTTTCTAGTCAAGACTCGATAATCTTAAGTGATTTGTTATTTACCAATGCGATTAAAGAATTACAACAACATCCAGAAGCGAGTTTTACATTAGATGGTCAGTTGTCGATCTTGGATAATTACGTCACGATTCATCCAGAGATGCGCATGACGATTCAACAATTAGTTGCGAATAAACAGCTACAGATTGGCCCCTGGTACACCCAGCCGGACGCCTTACATTTGCAAGGCGAATCCTTGTTACGTAACGGGATGCTTGGTCAGTTGTCGGCGATGAAGTATGGGCAGCGATTGCCAGTGGGTTATTTGCCAGATACGTTTGGCTTCAATAGTCAATTGCCAGTGGTGCTTAACGAACTTGGTTTACACAGCTTTGTTTTCTGGCGTGGTATCGATCCTAAAAAGACGCACGGCTTTTACTTCAAATGGCATAGTTTAGGTGGTCAGCGAACGGTCACCGCGGTGAATATGCCACAAGGTTATGGTACCGGGATGTTACTGACGCCAAGTCATGACTATGTGGATCAGCGGCTTGATCCGGCAGTTGACCTCATTACGCAGATCTCACCACAATCGGCAAAGGCGGTCTTGATTCCAACCGGTAACGATCAAATGGAAATCATTCATGACTTTACGGACAAAGTCGCTAAAATCAATCAAATGGGTAAATATGAGTATGAAGTCAGTGATTATCCAGGCTTTATTGCGAAGTTGAACCCGACTGATTTGGCTGATTATACTGGTGAGTTCTTAGATCCGATTTATGCACGTGTTCACCGGACTTGTGGGTCTAGTCGAATGGACATTAAATTAGCGGCAACGAAACTAGAAGATAAATTAATTTATCAAGTGGAACCGTTGATGGTAATTGGACAACGCTGCGGGATCGACTTGAGTAGCGGTGACTTAGTCTTGGCTTGGCAAAAGTTGCTTGAAAGCCAAGCCCATGACAGCATGGCTGGCAGCATTGTGGATTCGGTCGCAGCGGATATCTTACAAAGACTCAAGTCTGGTCATGAATTAGCCGATAGTTTAATCAATACGATTGAGCGGCTGATCGCATTGAATCTAGGCTTAACGGATCAACAAGTTCTATTGCTTAATCCAGCTTTAACCACCACGGATGCTTATCAAACGGTTAAAGTGACTACTGCGAGTCCAGATGTGTATTTTAAAGACGTTGAACATGCTGTCTTACAGGATCAAACGAAAGTTGCTAGCCGTGAAAATGTGTTGTCACAAACGGCGAGTGGTGATCACTATATCACCGAACCTGCTTATTATTTAAGTACGTATCAGTTGAAGACCACATTACCACCGTTAGGCTATCGGGTGATTGATTTTGAAGCCACAGTAGCGACAACTAATCGGTTACAGCTCATTGCAACCCAAACGATTAGTAATGATCAGCTTGAAATTGCGTTTAATGATGGGTCATTAACGGCTACTTTGTTCGATGGTACCGTCTTGTCAGATTTCTTAACCTTACAAGATCAAGGCAATGCCGGGGATACGTATGACTTTTCACCTCTGGCTGGTGATCAGCCTCAAGCATTACGCTTTCAAACGGCAACGGTCAAGGCTAATCAAGATTGGCAACTCATGCAATTAACCGGGCAACTTAAGTTACCTAAGAACTTGACCGAACGAAAAAATACCCAAGCTACCGTTATGTTTAAGTATCATGTGGATTTAATCTTAACGGCTAATCACAATCTCACGGCCAAGCTGCATGTTGATAACAACATTGCGGATCATAAGCTAAGCTTAGTCGTTAATACCGGGAGTTCTGTTCCGGCAGTGGCGTCAGTACCGTTTGGCTTTTTAACCCGAGATCGTCAAGAACCAGAGCAATGGCAAGATCGTTATGCAGAACGACCAGTCGCCATCTGGCCATTAGATCATAGTGTGAGTGTCAATGGGGCGACCCATACCATAACGGCGATGACTTCGGATGTTAAAGAGTACGAGCAACAAGGTGATCAACTATGGCTAACTTTGTTGGCGACAACGGATCAACTTGGTAAGCCTGATTTAATTAATCGTCCGGGTCGCGCTTCGGGTGATACGACCAAGCTAGGGCATCCATTCTTCCCAACGCCACAAGCAGAATTGCAACAAGCGTTTGATTATCAGGTCACGATTAGGATTGATGATCGGTTTGACGAATTAGTGATTGCACAGCAAGCCCTTCAAGTCAGTCAAACGGCATTGGCCTATCAATCACAACAGCTCAATTTGTTTATCAATCGTCTTGATAATAAGTTGCAAGATGAATTGGCGCCGAAAGCCCCATTACCAGCGACAATGAGTCTGTTTGAACTACCAGAGCATGTGGTGGCGGGTGCTTGTTATCCGGATTTCTTCGATCATGACGCCGTGATTGTACGCGTGGTCAATCCAACGAAACATGCAGTTGAGTTTGCACTGCCAACTGGTGCAAAAGTGGTCAATGCAATTGATGAAGCACAAGACTATCAGGGTACTATTGCCAGTTATGATGTGTTAACACTGAAATTTAATAAAGCAGTATTCAAGTAGGATTAAGGTGCCAGTTTGAGAATGATTCTCAGGTTGGTGCCTTTTGTTTTGATGAAAGGAAGGTAACGTGATGTTGGCAGTTGGTGCTGGTTTAGTACCCGCAGTGATTTGGGGGATTATGCCGGTCATTCTACATTATATTAAAGGCTCAGCTTTTGAACAGTTGTTGGGGACAACGCTGGGGACGCTAATTATGGCGACATTACTATTTATGTGGCAACGGCCAGTCATAGATGCCGCCACACTGGTGCTGGCGGCTTTATCAGGACTGGCGTGGAGCGTTGGTCAAGTCGGCCAGTATTGGAGTTATCAACAGTTGGGCGTGAGTAAAGCTTTTCCGATTTCCACTGGGCTACAAATTGTGGGTAACTCATTAATTGGTGGTTTAGGACTACATGAATGGGCGACTGGAGCGGCGATTGGTAAAGGGGTGATCGGGGTCGCAATCATTATCATCGGTATTTTAGTGGGAAATTTGATTCTTAAGTCAACAACTCAGGCAGCTAAGAGTCAGTTGAAAGCTTATATTGTACTGATCTTAACAACAATTGGTTATTGGGGATATTCGTTCTTCCCTAAATTGATCGTCCATGAGAATCCGGTGGCGGCTATGTTGCCACAAGCATTGGGCATGGTCATCATGGCCTTAATCTTGATCAAGCTATTACGAACTCAGCCACGGCTGAACGGTTACCGAATTAAGCTAAACACGCTGGGCGGTTTGTTATTTGGGGTGGCAGCTATGGCCTACTTAGTTTCGGTGACGTTAAATGGTATGGTTAATGCCTTTTTGTTGTCACAACTAAATATGGTGATTGCAACGCTATTAGGTGTTTATTTATTAAAAGAGCCGCGTCAAGTCAGTTGGTGGCGCCTGTATACTGGCTTAGCGTTGATTATTATTGGTGGTGGCGTGATCGTTTTGTAGCTGCCATTGTGTGACGATTTCAGACAAAGCCATTGTTAACTGTGTCGTCAGTTGTTCGGGCGTGATACTGGTTTTTGGTTGTGTAAATAACGTATTGAGTAAAATCGTAAAACCACCAATGGAATAAGTTAAGGCATAACGATAGTTAGTCGTGTTTTGAGTGGTCGATTGACGCCAGGGGACATCAATGGTTAAAAGCGACTTAATAATTGTCTCAAGATGACGAGTCATTAGTGGGACTAGCACGTCGCGTTGAGCCAGTAGTTGTAGTTCCTGATGATGCGGCCAGAGTGCGGTAATGATTTGGGCCGGGAGCTGCGCTGGTGCTAGATCGATGTGGCTAAGTCGATCATGATAAGCTTGAAGACGCTGGGTAAATAAAGTATCTAAAATGGCTTCTTTATCATGGAAATATCGATAATAGGTACGGCGAGAATAGCCGGATTCTAAGACTAATTGTTTAATCGTAATATCGGTGAACGATTCGGTTTCTAACAATCGTAATAATGCTTGAACAAAGGCTTGTTTAGATTGATTAATGAGTTGATCACGTGGCATGGCACAATTCCTCCTTTTTTGTGGCACATGGCGCCAACCTATTTATTTGAACAATCAGTCGCCATATACTGCCATTATAGACGAAAGGAGTCTTGATAATGGCATTTCAGTCATTTTGGTTGCTACCACTATTGTTTATGTGGCATGACTTTGAGGAGCTGGTCGTGGTCCCGACTTGGCTAAAAAATCATGATCCACACATTGGTCGTCGGACTTTGTTTGGTGGTGTTGCGCGGGCGGATATTTTAGCCGTGGGTATTTGGGAAGAGTTCTGGTTGCTGCTTTTAATTGTGGCAGGGGCTTATTGGTGGCACTTGCCGGTATTGGTCATGGCGGCTAGTTTTCCGTATTTAGGGCATCTAGTTTTGCATCTGGTTTTTGTGGTCATTAAGCACAGCTATGTGCCAGGCGTGGTGACGGCGGTGATTGAATTGCCGTTGATGAGCTGGTATGTGATGAAGTTGAGTGAGTCATTATCACTAAATTGGGTCGCTTGGTTAGCTATGATTGTTAGTGGCTTTGGCTTCTTTGGTGGCAATTTGGTCTTGATTCATTGGGGAATGCCGCGATTGAAATTGATCATGTAAAAAAATACCGAGTATGTTTCAGCTGCTGAAATGTGGCTGAAGCATACTCGGTATTTTAAACTGAAGGCGTGATTGAAGCACAGTTGTGGCGATTAAAAGCTTTTTGATGAGATTAGATTAAACGATCAAACCGCTTGATGGCCAAGTATTCCACAAAAGCCCCTAACCCAATGACTAAAGTAAAAATTAGCAAGACTCGGTCCAAACTAATAAGTAATTGTTGTGGTGCGAAGAGCGACCAAGTCATGACTAGTGCCACGATGATAATCAAACTTTCGTAATAACGTTTGACCAAGCGATTAGCGCGTAACCGAATCTGCTGCCAACGTTCATCGTTGTGATAACGGCGCTGCAAGACATCAGTTTGCCACAACGCATAGAAATATAATCCCATTACTAAAATAATAGCAATTAGAATACTCGTTTGATTAATCATAAGGACCCCTCCAAGTAGAAGATTTGTTCAATTGGTTGATCAAAAAGTTTGGCGATCTTAAAAGTGAGTTCAAGCGACGGTAGGTACTTATATTTTTCAATTGAAATGACCGCTTGACGTGAAATCTGCAGACGGTCAGCCAATTCGGCTTGCGTCCAATTCCGTTCGGCACGTAAAACTTTGAGACGATTCTTTATCAAGGTAACACCATCTTTACAAAATGTCATGTTTTGTTTACATCAATATTATAGCAAAATAGTCGCTAAATTGATAGCGTTTTTCTAGAAAATAATTGATTCAAAATCTTGTTAAATCAGCGTTGCCAAATGATTTTGACAGCGCCTTTTGAGTGATGTTGGTTGATTTAAGCAAGCATAACGTCGGCGAGTTTGCAATAATGTGATTGGAGGGGATGCCCAATGAACTTGAATAAACAGATCAAAGCTTATCGGACACAATTAGCGCTATCACAGGCAGACTTAGCTGCCAAAGTTTACGTGACCCGACAGACCGTTTCTAATTGGGAAACCGGGCGGAGTTATCACGATGTGGAAAACCTGTTATTATTAGCAACCTTATTTGACGTGACGTTGGATGAATTAGTCACTGGGGATTTAGACGAGATGCAACGGGTCATTGACGGTCATCGCCATCTTGACTGGAGCTATGCGGTATTCGCCATCATCGGGATATTTCCGATTTTGCTCGCTGCTAGTTTAGTGTTCTTACCTGTGAGTGTCGCCATCGGCTTGTCTGGTGTTATTGCGGTGTTATTGTTTATTGCTGACTGGCAACTGCGACGACTGACAGCGCAATATCACGTTAAAACGTATCAAGAGATTCTGGCGTTTATGACTGATAAAAGATCGCGTGATCCTTATGTTCAAACGCAAACGAAGCAATGGGGAGATAAAGGCTGGCTGATAATCAGCTTGGCTGTAGTTTGGTTTGTCGGTCTGTTGTTTATCAGCATCGGATTCTTTAAGTAATTTTGAAATGAAAATGGTTGTAAAAAGGCTGGGTGTCTGGCATCGATGACAATAGCTGACGTGATAAGTCTCAGCCCTGATATTCAGCTAGCGTAGCTTGGTTTAGTGGGCGATGTCAAACAGTCGTGAGTAGCCGAATCAGTGTATTTGGCGTATGGTAATTGATGAGGTGAGCGCATGATTGACTTTAGTAGTAAGCATCATATTTTAATTCAGAATAGTGAAACGGCTATTTTGCGGCCAATGGATTATCCTTTTTTTGAATCTAAACTCATTGCAACTGGTGTTTGGCAAATTTTGAGTGATGGTGATTTATCTTATCTAGTGGAAGGTAATCAAGAAGCAATTGTGATTGATTCAGGTTATGGTGCTGGTGATTTGCGGAGCTTTTGTGAGCAATTAACGCTACGGCCAGTTCGACGAATTTTAAATACACATGATCATTTTGATCATACAGCAAACAATAGTTATTTTGATGTGGCTTTGATGTCAGCTAAGACGGCCCCATTAGCAACATTGCCGTTTCCGAGCTTTGCAGGAATTGATTTCCCACGTGATTATCCCAAACAAATTATTGCGGCCGGTGATGTGATTGAACTTGGTCAGCGACAATTGAACGTTTATGCGTTACCAGATCATGCGGTTGGAAGTTTGGCATTTTTAGATCAACAATCACGAATTTTGTTTTGTGGCGATGAAATTACGCCACTGGGGAAAATCATTAACGGTTCTGTGAGCGTCGTACGACAACAATTCAAACGATTGATGGCAGTGCGTGATCAGTTTGATTGGTTATGCAGCGGGCCACAAGCGATGTTGCCAGCGACTATGTTGGATGTTATCTATCAAGATCTAATTGATATTGTCGATCATGATGCGGGAACGTCGTTTACCGAATTCCCGTTAACTTTTCCCCCGCATCAGATTCGGACGGATGTTGCCCAGACTGTTTATTTACGGCAAGAAGCCCGGCCAGAAGATCGTCAGCTATCGATGAAAAGTGAAGATGATACCGATCAGCGCGTAATTGTGCATGATGGTTTTATGACGATGTACCATGCAGATCAACGATAAAGCGCGCTTGACCGTAGTTTGATTTATCCGTCTGTTATTTATCAGCCTCGGATTCTTTAAGCAGTTTTGAAACCTTTCGTGCCGAAAACTTAATGAAGTTGGTTATAATAGGAAACGTTCTGAATTTTCGGCTCATCCAACTGGACTAAGAAAGTAGGCGCAACATGTTTCAAGATATTCAACCGCATCACTTACAAAATCAAAATGATCAACAACGGCCACCTCGTGCTGGGGACTATGTGTTAATTGGCCGGCAAGGCGCAGTTGTATTAACCGCAGCTAGTGAGTTACCCACTTATGAGATGACCCAAACCGACTGGTCATTTACGGCCGATCAGTATGTTTACTTGTTAGCTGTTGATAAAACGGCTTTTTATTGGGTGGATGTGGATGCCCAAGCGCAAGCGACCGATGCTTATCAAGTTGGCGCAACCAGAGATTTCCGTCGCATGACGCCCAGCTGGTTAGCGTTCAGTAGCGCAACAGCCGCCCACCTTGCTTGGTGGTATGATACGAACCGTTTTTGTGGGCATTGTGGACAACCATTACGCCGCGGGACGACTGAACGTTCGTTGGTGTGTGATGCTTGCGGACAGACGAGTTATCCAACGATCATGCCGGCGATTATTGTTGGTGTGACTCATGGGGATAAGTTGTTATTAACAAAGTTCTTGGCAGGATACAATCACTATTCACTTATCTCAGGCTATACCGAGATTGGGGAAAGCTTTGAAGATACCGTGCGCCGGGAAGTCTTTGAAGAAGTTGGCCTGCAAGTGCATAACCTGAAATACTTTGGTAGCCAGCCGTGGGCGCCATCCCATTCCTTATTGGCAGGATACTTTGCTGAATTGGATAAGGATATCGCCATTGATCTAGAAACCGATGAATTGGCGAAAGCCCAATGGTTCCATCGTGATGACTTACCACATAATGCTGAAGATGGCACCATGAGTTTGACTTGGACAATGATTGAAGCCTTCCGTCACAGCAAAAACTAATAAACTGAATTAGAGTTAACGCACTGCGTTAGCTCTTTTTTTATGAGCGCAAATGATTGACAGCGGTAAATAGTTTGCTTGAATATCGTGTCTGCTAATCTTATAATGAAGATGTTATGAAATGGTAATGACTAAACTAACAAATAGAACCTTTAACTATCAAGCAATACAGCTGGTAATTGATTGGTTGGTTCGATAGTTAAGGTGATTATCCATATAATTTAAATCCTAAGTCATAATTAGGAATAAGCGTTAGATACTTAGTAACAGGATTCTAGGCAAGCTAACACGGAACTGTCCGGATAGGTTCTTAGAAAATAGTGCAGCATGAATTCAGTTAAATAATTAACTAATATTAATCAACTATTTAGTTGAAAGATTAATAAACATAGTAAATTTCTTGTCATCAATCATTTTCACTGGGAGTTAAAAAGGGTAGCTTAGTGTGAAGTTGATCGGCAGCGCACGCAGACTGATAGAGGGGTGTACAAAATTGAGACAAAAAGTGAGTAACTATGATACCAAGGAACATTTAATTTTATATAAGGGGCACACGGGTTGGAAAGTAAAGACCCGTCTTTTTGGAACCTTAATGGTCACGCTTTCAGCATTGACGTTAATGGAAAGCGCAGCAGTCCTACAAGCGAAGGCCGATACGACTAATTCGACCCCAACGGTTGAGACAACGTCACAAACTGCTGGGAGCAGTGCGGCTACTTCGACTGAAACTAAATCAGTACAATCGGCCTCTTCGGCAGCCGGTTCATCAGCAAGTAGTGCGAGCCAGGCCGCAACCTCTGCAGATAGTAGCAAGCAACAATCATCGGCAGCATCAACGAGCAATGCGAGTGCAGCACCTTCCGCAACGAGTCAAGCCAGTTCATCGGCTGCTACTTCTACAGCCAAATCAGCTGCTACTTCGGCAGAAACTTCTGCTGCGTCATCTGAGGCTGGGTCCGCTGATAGTACTACTAGTAAACCCCTGAGTCGGGCTAGTTTAGTTAAAATGGCAAGTGTTGAAGCTGTTAGTGCCGATACGACAAGTACCACGGATACGACATCATCTACTGATAGTACTGCGACTACGACAACAACTTATCCAGTATTAAAGGATAATGTTAGTATTGGGGCCGATTCGACAGAAGTAAACTTAACGGCGGATCAAATCGCCGATCATTTTACGGCAACTGTTGAAAACCGTGATGGTGGCGATGCCGATGCAAATACGGCTAAAAATATTACGACAACGACCATCGGTTCAGATGGATCGGTTTCATTAACAAGTAATTCTTCACATACGGTTTATGACGCTAATGGTAATGCCAGCACAGTCACTGGGCACCAAGCGGCACATGTTTCTTTCGAGCATGAAATTGATTTCAGTCACAACTTTTCAATGACTGGTGCGATTGGGATTGGGAGTAAGTCTTCTGGTGGTGCTGATAGTGTTGGATTCATCTTTGCACCTGGCGATCCTTCCAAGGCAACTGAAGGTGGATCTGGTGGTTTATTAGGCTTAGGTGGCTTGGATAATGCTTTCGGGTTCGTCTACGATGAATATTACAACTCAAACTATAATGATCCAAGCAGTAGCCCATACATCGGTTGGCGGACGACTGATTCAAGTGGTAATTTGCAAGCTGTTTCAAGCAAAAATGAATGGGGTAAGGCAAGCACTGTTGGATTAACACGTAGTTCAAGCCCTGTGAATACTTTTACAATGGATTACGACGCAACTTCAAAAATGTTGACCGTGGTTCTGGGGTCAAGTACCTTTACTCGAGTGATTAGTGATACGAGTACCGGTTATTCAGTTTCAGTGTCAGCCTCAACTGGTGGGAGTTGGAATGATTATTCTGCCAAAATTGAGTCATTTAGTTATACGCCAAAAACAACTGACATTTCAGTTAATTTAGTGGATGCGACCGATGATGATGCGTTGTTAAACAATACCGATGTGACGGCGATTGCTAATATTGGGGATACAATTTCGGTGTTTTCAACACAAGCTGCTGCCGATCGAGCAGTTGCGGCTGGACTGGTTGATGCAAGCTTAGTTTCTGTTTTGCCAACGGATTCGGCTGGTAACGTTTATGTTATTGATAGTTCTCAAGCTGCAACTAGTGGTCATGGTGAAGCCCACACAATTACTGGTGAAGATGGCGTTGCTGATGCAACTTACTATACCTATACGGTGACTGACGGGACTACTCAATCAATGATTGTACCGGTTAAGTTGGCCTTTACCGCTACGGTAACGGCGGTTGATTCATCGGGCAAGGCGATTGCTGGTATTGATCCAATTACGGTTACAACTGTGGCAGGGGAGCAAGCCGTTGTCCAATTTCCTGGTTATACGGCGACGAAAGTTGTTTTAAATGCACCGACTACTGGACAAGCGGTCGCAAACGATACAGTCACTATTAATCAAGGAAACACGGCGACTGATAATAATACAACAACAACGGATACGTCTGATCCGCTTGCCCATTACTACACTAATACTGGGACAACTGTTGATGGTCAAAAAGTAACAACTACTGGTTCTGCTGGGACTGGCCAATCAATTACAAAGAATTTAAATGGAGATTCATATGTTGATGCCAATGGTAATGCCGTAACAAGTGGTGGTGAAACTGTCAGCAATACGACTTATTACTGGTCAGAAGTCGGAAATGCGAGCGCAACAGATTCAACAGATGAGTCAGCGCCACAAACTACGAAAAGTGTTTTAGTTCCAACTAAGTCCACTTTAGATTATTGGATTTACCCAAGCGACTGCTAACCAAACACAGGCCGATGATTATAGCACGCAAGCAACAGATTTATATAACAGCTTTATCAAAATCGAAGGATTAACGCAGGCTCAAATAGATGCGGCAACTAAGACTTTCAATACCATCAAGGACACTTATCAAAGCGTTTCAGATAGTAATGCAGCAGCGAAAGCGGACTTTGAAAAAGGCGAAGTAGATGGTACAGCTGATGCTGATATTTATCAAGCTGGTCAAGACGGTTATGCCGCGCTACAAAAAGCGCAAGATTTATTAGTCGGATTTAAGGCTGATTTGGATGACTTATCAACCACAAATAAGGATGCACAGGATGTTTTAGCAACTTTAGACACGACGACGGCTGTTTATGGTCAGGACTTGCCATTACCAAATGTTGAATTTGGGTCTGGTTTTGGGACTTTGACTGCGGCACAAATCGCGGGTATGCAACAAGCCGGCTATTTTGTGTATTACAGTGGTTCTGATTCTACAACGTCAGTGACACCAAAGAATGTCGGGACTTACATTGTAAAAATGACTGATGCCGGTCGAGCCTATTTGAAGACCTTGAATGCTGATGCTGGCTTGTTCGTGGCTAGTACCTTAACGATTACGCCAGCAGATGTGGCGCCAACTGTTAATGCCACAACTGCAACTTATGGTGGGACTAACAGTGATGGTACGGCGCTTACGTTAAGCGGCAAATTAGGCACGGCGGCAGCTGACCATACACTCGCTTCCACTGATTTTGAAATTATTGATAATACAACTGGTAAGGTGGTAACTGCAAAGCAATTACAAGCTGGTGGTGATTACACCATCCAATATACGGCAGCTGCACAGGATGCTTTAACCAAAGATACTAATTATACTTTTACCTCATTTGGAACAGCTAAATTAACGGTAGTACCAAAAGCGATTACTGTTACGGCCAATAACCATGCCAAAACCTATGGGACTACTGATGATCCAACTTTGGATTTAGCTAATAGTTCAACTAATGGGTTGGTTAATGGAGATAGTTTGGATGATCTAGGTGTCAAATTAGTACGTGCTAGTGGTGAAACTGCTGGTACTTACGCGATTAGCATCGATCCAACAGCTACTTTAAATTCGAATTATACGGTGTCACTGGATACAAGTGCCAACGAAGGCGTCTTTACGATTGCGCCACGGGCCATTACGGTTCAGATTTCAGATATCCAAAAGACGTATGGTGATGCCGATCCAACTAATAATATTACCTTAGCAACTGGTAGTAGTTCGTTAGTTGGCTCAGATACGCTAGCTGGTTTAGGCATGACATATACACGTGATACTGGTGAAAATGTCGAAACTTATACGATTACAGGGAGTGGTCATAACGCTAACTATTCAGTTACCGTTAATTCAGGGACTTTAACAATCAATCCACGAGAAGTGACGGTTAAAGCTGCTGATACTGGCAAGACTTATGGTACTGCTACTGATCCAACTTTAACATTGGTTGATCCATCATCCGTTTTAGTCAATGGTGATAAAGAAGCTGACTTAGATGTCACGTTGAGTCGAGCAACTGGCGAAAATGCTGGTGACTACGATATTACCGGGAGTAGTTCTAGCAAGAATTACACGGTAACAGTTGAAAAAGGCACTTTTACAATCAAAAAGTTAGCGGTCACAGTTACTGCGGCTAACAAGGAAATAACGTATGGTGATGCTGATGAAACTTTGACATTAGTCGATCCAAGCGGTGTTTTGGTTAAGGGTGATGATGAATCTGCATTAGGCGTGACCTTGAGTCGCACGGGTGATAAAAATGCTGGTAGTTATGTCATTTCTGGGACTGGTGCTGACAATACTAATTATGACGTGACTGTTGTTGATGGTGCTTATACGATTGATAAAAAGGCCGTTACCGTTGTAGCAGCTGATACTGGTAAAATTTATGGCGATACCGATCCTGCTTTATCGTTGAAAGATCCAACCAGTGTTTTAGTTACTGGCGATGATGAATCTGATTTGGGTGTCACCTTGAGTCGAGTAACTGGTGAAAATGTTGCTGACTATGCGATTACTGGTACAAGCAATAGTGCTAATTACAATGTGACGGTTACTGATGGTAAGTTCACCATTAGCAAACGTAACGTCACGGTTATCGCAGCCGATAATGGTAAAACGTATGGCGAAGCTGATCCAACCTTGGCCTTAGAAGATCCAACAAGTGTCTTAGTCAATGGTGACAAGGAAGAGGCATTAGCGGTTACCTTGAGTCGAGTGACTGGTGAAGATGTGAATACGTATGCAATCACTGGTAAGAGTACGAGTGCAAATTACAATGTTACGGTTACACCCGGTACGTTTAAGATTAGTCAGCGTGCAATTACAGTAACGGCTGATAGTTACACTAAGACGTATGGTTCAGCTGATCCGGAATTAAATTGGAAATTAACAGCTGGTTCATTGGCTGATAGTGATACTTTAGCTAGTCTAAAGATTAGCACGAGTCGTGATACGGGTAATGATGCTGGCGATTATACGATTAATGCTAGTGCTAATAATGCGAATTATGATATTACCTTTGTGGCTGGCAAGTTAACGATTAATCCGCTAGCAGTAACCGTCAAAGCTTCAGATATCACTAGTACGTATGGTGATGCTGAAAAAACATTGACGTTAGATGATCCAAGCGCGGTTTTGGCTAATGGTGATAAAGAAGCTGATTTAGACGTTTCATTAACGCGTGAACCTGGTACAGGTGCTGGAAAGTATACCATTACTGGTACGAGTACCAGCAAAAATTACATCGTAACAGTCACTGATGGAACTTACACGATTGATAAACGCAAAGTGAGTGTGACAGTGGCCGATAAAACTAAGACTTATGGTGATACAGACCCAGCGCTAACATTAGTTGATTCAACGTCAATGTTAGTTAACGGTGACAAAGCTACAGATTTAGGGGTGACATTATCACGTACCGGTGATGAAAATGTTGGCAATTATGTCATTAGTGGTACCAGTAATAGTGCTAATTATGATGTGACTGTAAATAACGGTAAGTTTGATATCACTAAACGAGCCGTTACCGTCAAAGCAGTTGATAATGGCAAGACATATGGCGGTACTGAACCAACTTTAACGCTGGATGATCCGGCAAGTGTGTTAGTTAATGGTGATACAGACCCTATTGCAGTATTAGCAATCACTTTGAAACGTGAAACAGGTGAAAATGTTGGCGAGTATGCGATTACTGGTAGCAGTGAAAGCAAGAACTATGCAGTCACGGTTACGCCAGCTAAGTTTACAATTAGTCAACAAGCCATTACGTTAACCGCTGATAGTTCTGAAATAACGTATGGTGACACAGAGCCAGCCTTGACTTGGAAAATAACGTCCGGTGCATTGACCAACGGTGATACTTTAGCAAAATTAAATGTTAAGACCAGTCGCGATTCGGGTGATGGTGCTGGAAAATACACGATTAAGTTAAGTGCCGATAATGCTAATTATAATTTCACGTTTGTGACGGGTAATTTAACGATTGATAAACGCGCAATCACGGTTAAGGCGAGTGATTTTAGTAAAACCTATGGTGATGCTGACCAGAAGCTAACAATCGAGACACCAACTTTGGTTGGTACCGATACGGAAGCAGCGTTAGGAATTAAATTGTCACGTAAGGCCGACGAAAATGTTGGTTCATATCAGATTAGTGGTACTGGTACGAGTGATAATTATTTGGTAACAGTTACTAATGGGACCTATACGATTAACAAACGCCAAGTTACGGTGACTGCTGATAGTTTGACGAAAGATTATGGTGATGCTGATCCAGCGTTAACTTTAACAATTCCAAAGGGTACCTTGGTTAACAACGAGGTTGTACATGATACTGATGCCTCTGCACTTGACGTGACATTAAGTAGAACAGATAAGAACGAGAATGTTGGTACGTATACGATTACAGGGACTAGCGATAGCCAAAACTATGCTGTGACAGTGACACCAGGAACATTAACCATTGGTCAACGGACGATTCATGTTCAAGCGACTGACGAGGATAAGACTTATGGTGATGCTGATCCAGCATTAGATTGGACAATCGAGCCAAATTCAGATCCTAATAAGCCAGCCTTAGCTAGTTGGGATACGAAAGACAGCTTAGGTGTTACTTTAGTTCGTGATACAGGTGACGGTACTGGTGAATCAGCTAATGCCTACACCATTCATCTTGGTGCTGATAAAGCTAGCTTAAATTCAAATTACAAGATTATTGTTGATCCTGGGACGTTTACAATTCATAAACGTGCGGCCACAATCACCCTTGATTCATTGACGAAGACTTATGGTGAGGACGATCCAGCCTTAACTTGGCAATTGACGAGTGGTGACTTACCAGCTGGCAAGACCTTGGCTGATCTTGGTATCGTGTTAACACGAGTCGCTGGAAATGACGTTGGCACTTATGCCATTACAGTTAAATCTTCTAATTCAGACTATGATTTAACCGTTGTCGGTCATGATTTAACGATCACGCCACGTCACATTACGGTACAAACAGATACACAAACCAAAGTTTACGGTGATGCTGATCCTGCGTTGACCATTGCAGCGATTACTGATTCAACCGCTTTAGGTTATCAAGACACGGCGGCTGATTTGAAACTTAGCTTGTCACGGGTAACCGGTGAAAATGTCGGCACGTACAAAATTACCGGTGTCAGTGGTAATAAGAACTATGACGTTACCGTAACGCCAGCCGACTTCAACATCACTAAACGAGTAGTTACCGTTCAAGCAGCTGATCAAACGAAGACGTATGGTGAGAGCGATCAAGCCTTGATTTTAGTTGATCCAACCGTCTTAAAGAATGGCGATGATGTCTCTGCTTTAGGTGTCACGCTAACCCGTCAAAGTGGTGAAAATGCTGGGACTTATGAAATTGATGGGACAGCCAATAGTGCCAATTATGTTGTGGCTATTTTACCAGCGACCTTGACGATTGAAAGAGCTGATGCGGCTGCTGGGGTTAAAGATGTATCGACCACTTATGGTGACGTGCCAAGCTTTACCGAAGAACTCAGTGCCGGTAACTTTGCTGGCTTGATGCAAACGGACTTTGAAATCTACAACTTGCAAGATCAACTTGTTTCCGCTAATAACTTATCTGCTGGTCAGTATACGGTTCGCTTGTCGAGAGCTGGTTTAGCACGTTTGATGGCCGTTAACGCCAACTACGATTACTCAGCGCTCAGTGGTCAGTTAAGTGTTGCTAAACGTAAGCTAACGGTGCAACTTGGTGATCAAGAGATGTTTGCTGGTGAATCGACGCCAGAAACGTCAGCAACGATTACAGATGGTACGTTGCCAGCTGGTGAAACGTTGAGTGACCTTGGATTAACTGTTGACCAACCGAACACGAAGACAGTTGGGGATTATGATTTAGCAGCGATTGTGAATAATCCGAACTACGATGTGGATGTTATTCCAGGTGAGTTAAAAGTGCTTGGTAAGACGGTGGATAGTGACGGCAATACCACGATTACTGAAAAAGATAAGAGTGGTCAGGTCGTTAATATTACCAAAGAATGGTCCGATCATAGTGAAACCACGTATACGTATGATCCAACAACTTCGAAGGTTACGGTAACTGAAATTGTTGATGGCAAGGTCGTTTCAAAGCAAACGGCAAATGCTTCGATTGGCAACATTATCTTAAAGGATGGCGATGGTGCAGCAACTGTGATTGACATTACCAATGTTGGTGGTGAACCAAAGATTGCGCATTACGAAGCTGACCCAGATCATGATGGTGTCCCAAGTGATATTGAATTGGAACACGGTACGAATCCATTGGTTGCGGATAATAATAACGATGGTCAGGCTGGTTCGAATCAGTCCGACCCGACAATAACAACGCCAACTTCGACGGCGCCAGTACCGACTTCAACCGCAGTATCACAACCAACCGTGGTACCTTTAGTTAAGGTAGACCATGATCGAGAAAGCACGATTAAGTCTGGTTCAACGACAACGACCTCGACTAGTCAAGCGCAAGCAGCCACAACTAGCTTGCGTGCCGCAGCTAAAGCAACGACGAAGTCACAAGCAACGCAATTACCACAAACCAACGAACAATCAACGAGCTTTTTAGCAGCATTGGGGCTCTTGTTATCAAGTTTCACGTTAGCCTTCTTCCGGAAACGGCACTAGGTGATAGGTGAAATAGAAATTTGAAAACTGTTACTGGTTAATCAGAATCTGATTAGCCGGTAGCAGTTTTTTGTTCACCCTTTTTGAAAGCGGTTGACTTAGTAGATATTCGTTGCGTTATAATGATTGTATAAGTTTAATTAAAAGGTGTTCGTTATTTTTGTGAGAGGGGTTTTGTAGATGTTAAAGGGTAATCAAACGGTTCATTATAAGATGTATAAGAAGGGCCGCGTTTGGGTATTTGCCGGAATTATGGCGTTAACTTGGCAAGTAGGGGCATTGTCAGCGAAGGCGGATACGAGCACGGCACCGGAGACTACGACGCCTGAAACGACTGAACCGGCAACAACAGATACGTCCAGTGGTCAGACGACCGTAACTTTGAAGACGGCAACGACCACGACAACCAATCATGATACGTCTAATCCGGATGGAGACGCTGCGTCAACTGATGGCAGTACATCAAATCAGACAACGGTGACTGATGGGAAGACTAACCAAACAAGTGTCCCGCAAGCAGACACGACTAATCATCAGGAAAATGACCAAAAAGAGACTCGATCATCTGATCAAACAAATCAGAAATCAGATACCTCAACACCTGATGTAACAGTAGATCCAGCGACTGAAAGTAAGGCTAACTCAGCGGATTCGACCGTTAATTCTTCAGAAAAAGTAGTTACCCAGCCGAAGAAAGACTCGGCATCAACGTCAGATGTATCTACTGAACAGTCTGATGCATCGGCTCCTAAAGTAGATGAGCCAGCAAGTTCTTCGCCAACCATTAACCAAACCCAAGCAACGCCAGCAAGTCTGGCAGTTAAAAGCGAGACGACGCCAGTTTCAAAGAAAGCTTTATTACGAGATGATACGACAGTGATGCCTGCTAAAGATTACACAGGCTATCAAAATGTTGATGCCGCAAATAAAGGTGTTTTTGGCACGAGTGAATGGTGGATTGACGGCACAGTTTTGCATATTGGTGAAGGGGTACTAGCTGATACAGTATTTGGTAGCAATGGATGGAATACAAATATTCCTTGGGTATCTAATAGTAGCATTACGTCAATTACTATTGATGATAAAGTTACGGCAGCGGTGAATTCATCTAGATTGTTTTTTAATATGGGTATATCTGAGATAAAAGGATTGGATAATCTAGACACTAGTCAAGTTGAAAATATGTCGTTCATGTTCAGTAATGATTATAATTTAACCGATTTAGACTTGACCAGTTGGGGGACAAAAGTTGGATCCGTAAAAAATATGTCTTACATGTTTCAAAATATGGGCAATCTTACGACCTTAAAATTGGACAATTGGCAAACTGGTTCACTTGAAAATTTAGGTAATACTTTTTCTGACTTAAGTAGTTTACAGAATCTATCGCTTGCAAGCTCTGGTGCTATTTGGAATACCAGCCATGTTGAAAATATGAATGCCACCTTTGCGGACATGACCAATTTGGTGTCTCTGGATGTTAGTGGTTGGAATGTCAGCAAGGTAAGCAATTTTCAAAGTATGTTTGCAAGAACTGGAGCGACACAAAAGCTGCAGTTGACTATTGATGATTGGAATTGGAAAGATGATGATGTTACAGATATTAATATGTCAGAAATGTTTTCAGGGAGTGGTGTAACCTCGCTGGATCTAAGTGATTGGGATATGAGTAACGTTACTGACAGTAGTTCAATGTTGAGCGAAACGCAGAATCTTAAAGCGCTTAGTGTGGGATCAAAATTCAAGTTTATCGGGGATTCATCCACTACGCCGACTTATGTTGATGAATTGAGTGGCTGGCTGAATACGGAAACTAACCAAATGTACACGAGTCAAGAATTGATGGACTTATATAGTCAAGCGGGTGATGGTCCGGCAGCAACTTATCGGTTGGATCGGAGTAGTATTGCGGCCGGGGATTTTTCAATTTATCAAGGTGATCAAGACTTTGATTTAGGTGCGAGTTCAAGTACTTATGATTCAAAAGGTGATCTAGTGGTTCCAAACAGGACGTCGCTATTAACATATGAAGGACAAATAGATGTTGATACGCTAGGTGATTATCCCATCACACTTATTTATGTTGATGATTTAGGCCAAAAGGTGACAGCTAAGATTACGGTAACAGTAGTCTCACGAAAGAGCCAAGCTTATTTAAATGGTCAAAATACGACTATTGTTCTTGGAAAAGACAATGTTAAAGAGAGTATTTGGAAGCAAGCTACAGCCCAAGTCAACGGTGTATCAGATGACGGTGTTACGCCGTTACCAATGATGACAATAATTTCAGATGATGAATTGGGTATGGATGGTATTATTTGTTATTGGGTACAGGATAATAAAATACTCGGATATGATGAAACGTTTGGAGGCCGTGTTTATCGTTCAGCAGAATCATTTTCACCTACTGATCCTGGGACGTATGATCTGGTGTATGCCTATCAAACATCGGATGGCGTGGAGCTAACACGTCGGATTACGGTTAAAATCATGAATACGGCAGCAGCGCTTAAATTAAAGTCGCCAACAATTGTGATTGGCCCTGATACTGAGAAAAACTTTAGTAGTACTGACTATTTTGATAGTGGACTGGATGGTACCGGGACTAAAGCGTTAACTGCTGACGATGTAACTTTTAGCGGTTTAGATAACATTAAATTCGATATACCCGGGGAATATCAGATTACTGCTAATTATACAGATGTAGGTGGCAATATCATCGAAGCTGAACCGGCTACGGTGATGGTTGTCGCGAATGACGATCAATTAAGTTTGAAGCCAGATGTGATGTTAGTTGCCAGTCCAACCGGAACCTTTGATCCAATGCAGGTTATCGAAACCGGTAAGACGACATTAGGTGAGACGATGACGACTGAAAATGGACTAACGATTATAAGCAATGTTGATCCTCAAAAAGCAGGAAACTATACGGTAACTGCTAGTTATAAAGATGCATCTGGTAATATCACAAATCGGCAAACGATCGTAACCGTTGTTGATAACCGTAGCCTTCAAACCCAACCTGTCACACTGACGACTAAACAAGCACTCGATGAAACTGCGGGGATCTTGTCCGCAAAGGATTCTGCGGGTAATGATATTGATCCAGCAAAATTAACGTATGATATACAAAATGTGAATACGGAAAAGGCCGGTACTTACACCGTCAATGTCAGTTATACGGATGATTATGGCAATGACATCACCGGCTCATACGAGGTAGTTGTTCAAGACAGTAAGTTAGCTATTCAAACCCAACCATTCTTGAACTTACGACTAGGCGAGAACTTTGATCCAAGCCAAGCAGTATTGGGCGTTACCGCTAATGGCGAAAATGTGACTAATCCAACCATTACCTATGATTCAAGCGAAGTTGACGTAACGAAAGCAGGGACGTATCAACTAAAGGTAAGCTACCAAGATCAATATGGTAATTCGGTAGATGAATTTGTCCCAGTTAATATTAGTGCGGTGAGTCTATCATTAGTTGATCCTATTACAATTACGCAAGGTGAACAATTCGATATGCACAGTTTAGTGAAATCAGCGACTGATGCATTAGGTCAAACATTGCCTGCTAGCGCGTTAACGTACACTGGCACGGTGAATACAGCGGCTGTGGGAGATTATCCCGTTACAGTGAGCTATCAAGATCAGTTTGGCAACACGGTATCGCAGACATTAACGGTGACTGTCAAAGCAGCTACGGTCACGCCAACGCCTGACCCTGATCCAAGTACGCCGGTTGATCCGGAACCAAGTACGCCGACTGAACCAGCAATACCAATTGATCCAGAACCAACACCACCAGCAAAACCAACGCCGACTGATCCAAAGACGAATACGACTAATAATCAGTCCGGATCACATGCATCATCGACAGTGACGGCTAAACATGTAGCCACGCCGTCAACGGGGGATGATCAGAAGGTCAAGGTGATACCAACAACTAATACTAGTGCCGCAGTGCCGGCGACCGCGACATCACGTTCTGTTGCACGGCAGCAGTTGGCGAAAACTAAGGCTCAAACTTTACCACAAACCAACGAACAATCAACGAGCTTCTTAGCGGCATTGGGGCTCTTGTTATCAAGTTTCACGTTAGCTTTCTTCCGGAAACGGCACTAAGTTAACAAAATAAGTGATCTAAAACGGCTACTAACTGTCAGGCTCATGCCAGTCGGTTAGTAGCCGTTTTTTGTAATGAGTCTCGCTTTAACTGGAAAATGACGGTATAATTCAATACCAGAATTGTACATTTGGCCAAAAGTTAAAGGAGTTAGGAAAATGCATTATATTTTTGACGTAGATGGCACGATTAGTTTTGATGGTCGCACAATTGGGGCTGCGATCCAAGCGGCGTTAGTGACTTTAAATCAGCAGCATCCGGTTTGGTTTGCTTCGGCACGCCCAATTCGAGACTTGATGCCAATTGTGCCGCAACTTGACCAATCGGTATTGATCGGTGCTAACGGCGCAATGGTGTCACGCGATCAACAGATTCAAGTGATGGCACCAATTACAACGGCTGATTTTGAAGTAGTCAAACAGCTGATTTTTAGTGAAAACTTGGACTATGTTGTTGATGGTCGTTGGGATCTGGCAGTAAAGGTCACGACACCTAATTCAATCTTGCGACAATTAGATCCAGCACAGCAAGCTAAACGGATTTCATTAGCTGAAATTGACGAGTCGGTCAAAATTATCTTGCTAGGCATGAGTTCTGATCAGCAGCAAAAAATCCACAGGCAATTGTCGGCTGAAACTGAGCTAGAAATCGTTGGTCATGCTGGTGAAGGTAATCTAGATTTAACCGCTAGGAAAATTAATAAATTGACGACTTTGCGTCAACTGGGCGTTCAAGACTATGTCGCGTTTGGCAACGATCAAAACGACCTCAAAATGTTAACCCAAGCCACAACCAGTGTGTGGATTAACAGCAAACCTAAACTGGCTGCATTGGGAAGCCAATTCGATTATCAATGCGAGCCAGCCGATGTAGCGGCCATGATCCAACAATTAAGCTGTTAAGCATAATTGTTGCAGGAGCTGCAAGTTATGATGAAAGGCTTGTTTAGCGACTGGCGCCATCAAAGCTAAACCGGGGAACGATGATTGTGGGGTGAGCTTTTCTTGAACTAATGTACCAGTTGGCGTTGTTGATAATGTAAATTCAAGTTGATAGGCTAAGCGACCACCGGTACTGGTATAAGTAACGGAGTCGGGTGTGGTGGTCAGTACTAGTTGTTCTTGCTGATTTAGGGCGGTTTTAGTTCGGGTGAGATCCCATGTTTGTGAGTCTAGTGGAGTAACTTGGCTGACGTCTGGATTCCAGCGGGGTAACGCCGTTGGTTGGATGAGCCAGTGCTGAACAGTGTCAATGGGTGCGGCAATATCGATCGTATTTGTAAATAATGATTTAGTCATAAAAAAAGCCTCCTAAATTTGATGTGCTTAGCATACACATTGGCGCATGCGCGCGTAAAATCAGTATGCTGATATTTTTCTCCTATTGGGAAAACTGGTGCAATACGCTATAATGGATAGTGCAAAAAACTAATAGTTAAATAACTTATTAGTTTGAATCAATTTTTTTGGAGGAGTAAGTAATTGGCAGAACATAAATTTTGTCCACAATGTGGAACTAAACTTAGGGCGGCAGTTAAGCTTTGTCCTAAGTGTGGGTTTAAGTTAGTAAATGACACGACGGCTCAAGCTAAGTCAACGACCCAAGCGACGATGCAACAGCCAGCAACGGCTACCCCTAAACGGCAGACAACCGATGGGGATTTCAATGCACGTTTGGATCGGATGATGAAATGGATTACGAATAATTGGGCAACCACGATTATTATTGTGATTGCATTAGTCGCTTTTTCGATGATGATGCAGATTTTCTTTTATCATGCTTGGATTGGCCTTATCGCGCTCGTGGCAGTACTAGTTTGGTTGTACAGTTTTGCTTGGAGTAATGGAGATGCGCCAACTAGTATGGAACAACAACTTCGCCATATGACGAAAAGCAGTGTTTCTGCGATGAAGACGGCTCAACAAAATCATGCGGAACAAGTTCAAGCTCAAAAGACGGCGGCTGCGACTGAACAGGCCACTGCACAACAAGCGACCCAAACAACGACACCGGGTGGGGCTAATAATATTTATGTCCAAGCAACACCACAAGCGCAAAGTAATGGACTAGGAACCGCTGGCTTTGTACTGGCACTGATTTCATTGCTATTTTCCTGGGTTCCTGGGGTTAATTTCGTTGTCTGGTTCTTAGGGATGTTATTCTCATTTATCGGTCTTTTCAAGCAACCAAAGGGATTGGCCATTGCGGGCTTTATCATCTCGTTTATTGATATTATTATCATTATTATTTTGATTACAGTTATCGGTAGTGTCGGGGCCGGTTTACTGGGGGCTCTTTAAGTGAAATGGCGATTGACTGGTGATATCATCAGTTGATTTTTTTTTTTATATTCAGGATTGGAGTTGAAGTAATGAAGTTAGCGATTATTGGTGCCACTGGCAAAACGGGACAGGCAGTCTTGAAGGTTGCGTTACAACGACAGTTAGCGACAACCGCGATTGTCCGGAATGCGGCTAAGTTGTCACAAGATGTGCCGACGTTAGAACGTGATATTTTTGACCTAACACCAGCGGATCTACAAGGGTTTGATGCGGTTATTTGTACGTTTGCTTCATCCAAAAAGGCCGATTATCCGCGGGTTAATCAACAGTTAACGACTATCTTAGCAGGAACTACGACACGGTTAATCGTGGTTGGATCTGGCGCAACACTTTTCTTAGATGAAAGCCGCCAAAAGACGGTTGCTGATAAGCTGCCTATTTTTATGCGGTCAGCTAGTCGGGCGCAGGTTAAGGCTCGAGAAATCTTGGAAGCTAGTGAGGTGAACTGGACTTACGTAGCACCGCCATACAATTACTTACCGACAGCACCCGCAACGGGGCACTATCAAGTTGGTCATGATGTCTTACTGTATGATCAGCATCATGATTCTAGTATTAGTTATGCCGATATGGCGTTGGCGTTAGTCGATGAAGTCCAGCACCCACACTTTGAACGACAACGAATGACCGTGGCTTGGCAATAGACCATAATGATTAATAGCAAAAAAAGCATGCCAATTTGGCATGCTTTTTTGATTAGTTGGTTATTTTTCAATCCGGCGACCTTTACCTAAAGTAGCGATAAGGGCACTAGCGCTGAGGAGCATTAAGCCTAAGACCGAAGTTGCCGTCGTCTTTTCATCGGTTTGTGGCAAGGCGGTCGCAGCTGGTTTAGCAGTATGAGTTGATTTAGCAGCGGTAACAGTATCATTAGCTGTCGTCATCTTGGCTACTTGCGTGACCGGAGTTGTTGCGGTCGTGCTTAAAGCTACTGGCGTTGCTTTAGCGGGTGATGATGGTGTTGTTGTGTTGATCGCGTCACCATCCCAATCGGCCGTTTCGGTACCGATTGTCGGTGTCGATGGGTGATCCTTAGTCGTTAATCCTGGATTAATCGTATCTCCAGCGGTTGTATCCGTTGTTGGGGTGGTATCCGGTTCACTAGGCGTGATCGTATTGCCACTACCATCGCCAGCATCTGGATTAGTCGGTGTTTCAGGATCAGTCGGTGTTGTCGTTTGACCACCGTTGTCCCCGGTATCTGGGTTAGTTGGTGTTGTGGTGTTGCCGCCGTTGTTCCCAGTGTCTGGGTTAGTTGGTGTTGTCGTATTGCCGCCATTGTCTCCAGTATCCGGTTTAGTTGGTGTTTCGGGATCAACGGTCTCACCAGTTTCGCCTTGATTATTGTCGTCAGGGTTAGTTGCTGCGGCAGTTACCGTAATCGATGCTTGAGCTGATTTGACGTTACCGTAACTATCGGTATAACTGTAAGTGACGGTATAGTTACCAGGCGTGTTGATCATCACTTGATTGGCACCGGTTACCGTGATATCTGCTAAGGTCAAGGGTTGACCGTTAACGTCAGTGGCACTCACAAAGTTATCCGCGGCCGTCCAAGATTTACCAGCGGTGAGAGAACTGTCTTTAACGTTGACACTTGCTTTAGTGGCAACAATTGTGACGATCACGTTAGCAGTTGCGGTGTTGCCGTAGACGTCGGTATAGCTAAATGTGACTGGATATTGACCCGGTATTTTCGTATCAACCGTCCCTGTAACCGTAACGTCATCGAGATCAATGACGTTACCATCGGCATCAGTGGCATCCGTCAAACTATCTGTTGCCGTCCATGCTTGGCCTTGAGTCAACGTTGTATCGTGGGCGAGGACATTTACTTGAGTATCAGCAATCGTGACAGTGATTGTCCGGCTAAATGGATTATCATTAGCATCGGTATAACTGTAGGTCACCTGATATTGTTGACCCACTTTTTGCGTATCGATTTGATCTGCGCCAGTGACAGTGATATCAGTTAAGCTCAACGGTTGACCATTAAGATCAGTCGCGCCGGCAAATGCAGCTTGCGCCGTCCAGTTAGCGCCTTTAGTTACCGTCATATCGTGGACGTTTAAGCCTGCTTGACTGGCAATAACGGTAATGGTTGCCGTTTTGGTTTGACCATTAGCGGCGGTATAGGTAACGGTGTAGGTCCCGGCCTTGGTTAAATCAACATCGCCGCTAGTGGCTAAATCAGCAGCGGTAAGTGACTTGCCAAGTGCATCGGTCGCACTCGTAAAGTTATCCACGGCTGTCCAAGTGGTCTTGTGGGTTTGCGTGACTGACGTGTCATGAACGTCAAGCGTTGTTTGGTCAGTTTGCCAAACATAGGTGCCCGCAACCGCGGTATCCGTACCATTGTAAAGGGCCATAAGTTCAGCGGACGTGAATTGTTGGCCTTCGGTGTTGATCCAGTGACCGTTGTAACCATCGGTCGTGGGCACGTCAGCTAAGTCGGCAGTAACACCATCACGAGTTAAGACGGTTTGCGTTCCGAGTGTTAATTTTTGCACGCCGGAGCCTTTTAATAATGTTTGGAAAGGAGTTAACGCGGTCATATCCAAGTTGGACAGGTCGAGATCGGTTAAGCTGGTCGTGTCAAAGAACAAGTTCCGCATCACGGTGACGTTGCTCGTGTTCCAACCGGTCAAGTTAACACTGGTTAAGGCGTAATCACGGTTAAACATCCCAGCAACGGTCGTGAAATGGCTCGTATCCCAATTAGAAAGATCGATGCTTTCTAATGACGTCATTTGATTAAACATCCCAGTCGCGTCAGTCACTTTGCTCATATTCCAACCGTTAACGGCCAGCTGTTTTAACGCAGCGGCTTGATAGAACATATTGATCGGATTAACCAAACTATCGGTTTGCCAGTTTGAGACATCTAATGTGGCCAGATTAGTGGTACCAAAAAACATGTTTTGCGCTTGCGCTAAGTTGCGGACATCCCAATTAGTGACGTCTAATGATTTTAGACTACTGTCGTAAATAAACATTTGCGTGGCATTGGTTAGGTTGCCTAATCCCCAATTACTGGTATTAAGGGCGGTTAAGCTTGGCGTGTTATAAAACATGTCAAAGGCATTACCAAGTTGAGTCAAGTGCCAGTCAGTGTTACCTAAGCTTGTCAGACTGGCATCGTTGAGAAACATGTAACTGGCATCAATTAACTGATCGAATTTCCAATTGCTGGTATCCAAGGTTGTTAGGCTAGGATCATTGCCAAACATATAGCTCGCATTGGTGACATTTTCTAACGACCAATTGCTAGTGTCCATGGTTGTTAACGCTCTAGTCCCACAGAACATGTAGCTGGCATCAGTCAGATTACTCAAGTTCCAGTCGGTGGTGTCGATTGTTTTGAGGGCATAAGCGCAATTAAACATCGCTTCACCGTCTTGTAATTGACTGAGATCAAGCTTGGCAGTATCAACCGCAGTTAAGACATAATCATTGGCGAACATAAAACTAGCATCGGTTACTTTAGGCATCGTCATATCAGGCATGATAATGGTGGTTAATACCGGATTATCGGCTAACATACTGATGGCGCTCTTAGCGCTAAGCAAGTTCCATCCGGTTAAGTCCAATGTTTCAAGTTTGGTATCACCATCAAAAATCATTGATGCGTTGACCACATTTTCAACATTCCAGCCTTTAACGTTGAGGTCGGTTAAGGCGTTGTTACCAGAAACCAGATTCATCATATTCGTGACTTTACTCGTATCCCAGGTATGCAAGTCTAGTTTGGCAATGCTTGTATGTGCAAACACACCTTGCATGTTAGTGACATTCCCAGTTTCCCAACCACTTGGGTCTAAGTCGGTGAGCGCACTATCACCATAGAACATGAGATACATATCGGTAACTTTACTGGTGTCCCAAGTGCTGGCTTTTAGCGATTGCAATTTGGTGTTGCCATAAAACATCATGAACATATCTTTAACATTGCTCGTATCCCAACTGCTTAAGTCCAGGCTGGTCAAACTTTGATCGCCAGAAAACATTGAAAACATGGTCGTGACTTTCCCGGTTTTCCACTTGTCGATTTTTAGTGTTGCCAACTGACTAGGATAGCCGTTTTGGGTGGCAAAAGTCGCATACATGTCGGTGACATTACTAGTGTCCCAACCATCTAAGTCCAGGCTAGTTAAACTGTTAGCCATGTAAAAAGTGTATCTTAAGGAGGTGACTTTGCTCGTGTCCCATTTACTAATGTTCAGACTAGTTAAGTTATGATCACCGTAAAACATGCTTGCCAGGCTAGTGACATTGCTGGTGTCCCAGCTACTTAGGTCTAATGTGGTGAGGCTGGTGTCACCGAGAAATAGTTGCGTCATATCGGTAACGTTACTAGTGTCAAATTTTTCAGGATTAGTAATCGTGGTCAGATTGGGTAGATTGTAAAATAAATCACTTGAATTGGCAGCTGCGGTAACTTGACCATCAAAAGTGACGGCGGTAATTTTAGTCCCATATTTGGTTTTCCATTCCGGGTCATAGGCCGCGACTAACGTACCAGCACCAATATGTAAGACGCCCGCGCTATCAATACGCCAAGTGCTGGTCCCTAATGTGCCAGTACCGATGTCAGTGGTTGTTACGGCAGTGGCTGCTTTGAGCAATGCTTGCCGATTGACCGTTTTGCTAGTGGTATTTTCAGTTGGCGTAGCGGCAACCTTCGGCGTTGTTGCTGCTGTTGTGGGGGCATTGTCAGTTGTGGCAACTGTAGCGGCTGTCGTCGTATTAGCATCTTTGGCCGGGCTAGTCGTCTGAGGAGTATTGCTGGTGTCAGCAATAGTTGCCGGTTTTGTCGTGTCAGCCGATTTCGTATTTGTTGTGGTCGTATCTTGAACCGTTGTTGGTTGTGTTTTGGTGTTATTAGCATCGCTAGTTTGATCCGAGGTAGTCGTGTTGTCGGTGTCTGTTTGACTAGTCTTCGCGTCAGGCGTAGTAGTGGTCGTATCAGTGGCTGTCTTAGTGTCGGTAGTCGAATTGTCAGTGGTTTCAGTGTTGCTTGTTGACTGAGTAGCCTTAGTTGTTGTTGCGTCAGTCGTCTGAGTGGTCGCACTGTCTTTTAAGGTGACTGTCGAGGCAGTCGTATCATTGCCAGTAGTCGTGGTTTCGCTGGTACTTGTTGTCGCAGGCGTTGTCGTGTCAGCTTGAACCAATACTTGGCCTTGCCAAGCGGTGGCAACTAGAACACCGGCGAATAACCAGAAGCGGCCTTTTTTATACATTTTATAATGAATTTTTTGATCAGTATGCATTGTCATGATTGAGCTCCCCTTTGAGAATCGAACTGGTTCCTTTTTTGAATACGTTGAATTTTATCTGTCGTTAAGCTTTATCTACATTAATAGTGTAACTGCTTAATGTGTACAATGCAACAACTGAATGAAGCTTAAACGCTGATATAACAGTGTTTTTAAGTCGATTTAAATGTTTTCATCCTCGAAAGGGTTGGGTTATTTAGATTGATTTTTACTAATAAACTAAATCGAGCTATAAATATTTTTTATTCAAAACGACGATTTTGAATGAAAAAATCATTTTTAACTCATTAAAAGATAAATTAATTATTAGTGATCGTTATACCTGATTAAAGCAGTTTAAGCCGTGGTTGATGTCAAAAATTAGTTAACGTATTGAATTAAAAACAATTCAAAAAAGCCACCTAAATTTGACAGGCTAGGGTCAAATTTAGGTGGTTTTAGGATTATGAGAAATTAGTCACCTACGCCAGCATGGACTTGTTAATTGGTTTCAGATCACTAACATAACCGAAAGTGAGTCCATATTGAGCCCAGCCGTGGGAAGCTCTTAGCGATTTATCGCTTAGAGCTTGGTGCTTTTGAAACACGGGTTTAGTGGTTCAAAACGACGGTTCAGACCGCCTTTTGGCTGAGCCGGTCCGCCCACAGCGTTCCGGCTCAATGTGGGCGAACGACAGGTGGCAAGCATAACTTTTTTTGACGGTTACCATATCAACGAGTATGACTTTCAACTAGGTGCGGTCTAATTCACCCAACTGTTTGGGATCAGCACCATCAGCAACGAGTTGATCGAATTTTGCACGAACCGCTGGATCAGTTAGGGTAGTTTCGGGCAAGCAATTGACACTTTCCGTGCCCGCTGCCAGTGCCCGTTTGTAATACCATTTTTTCCAACGTAGGAAGTCCAATGTATGTTGAAGGCTAGCCATTTTAGCTTCCAGATCGGTTTCTTGTTCCAATAAAAAGTCGTAGCGTTCATCTAAAGTCCGATCACCAGCTAAGCATAGTTCAATAAAACTGGCGATTTGTTTAACCGGGAGGCCAGCTTCCTTTAAGCAACTAATGGTTTCTAAGTAGTTGAAGTCTTCATCTTTGAAAACGCGTCGACCCGCCGCGTTGCGATCCACGAAGGGTAACAGCCCTTCTTTATCGTAGTAACGAAGTGTATACGTACTGATATCTAGTTTTTTGGCGACTTCACCAATTGAATATAACATTTTTAATGACTCCTTTAATTCACTTTATCGCTAACTCTAATGGGAACTAAGTCAGAAAGCAATTATTTTGACAATGGCGTCAATAAAAAAAGTTTTGAGAAAAGCTTGACTTAGAGCTAGCTCTAACTTTTATAGTAATAAACGTCGACAAATACAGAAAACAATTTTAACAAAAACAGAGGAGATTTTAACAGATGAAAGTAATTATGGGAGCCGATCCATTAGGTTATGACTTAAAAGAAGCCGTTAAGGCCTATTTATTGGCGCAACAAATTGAGGTTGAAGATGTGACGCCAACTAATGACGTTGATTATTTTGAAGTGAGTGCCGTGGTTGGTAAGCGCATTGCCAGCGGTGAGTTTACCCGTGGATTTATTTTCTGCGGTACTGGCATGGGCGTTAATATTGTCGCTAATAAATATCAAGGTGTCTACAGTGCCTTATGCGAAAGCATTGAAACGGCACGGTTATCACGAGTAATTAACAATGCCAATGTTCTCGCCATGGGTGGCATTATTGTGACACCATATCTAGGTAAGCAAATGGCGGATATTTTCTTACAGACACCGTTTTCGACCGGCTTTTCTGAAGCTGATCCAACCTTTTTAAAATCGGCCTATCAAAGTGTTCAGGTTACTGAAAAACAGATCACTGAATTCAATGCCCAAGCGTAGACACAAAAAACACCGACCAAGTTGGCCGGTGTTTTTGTCTATTTTAGGGGGGAATAGATTAAAAATTTAGATTAGTAGCCCCAAGCACTTAAACCTTGTGCTTCATAGAGGCTAACGGCAGCGTCCACTTGCGTTTCAACGGACCCACTGCTGATGTGCATATTTTGGAATAAGCCATAAGCACCACTAGAACTGTTCACAACGTAAGGTTCCCAGTTGGATTCGCGGGTAATAATCGTATTCCAAGTGGATTCAGACACGCCAGTCCGCGATGCCATTTGACTTAACACATAGCTCTTTAAGTTAGTCCCGGTATAAGTCGATGAACTTGACGAACTCGTGGTTGAGCTTGTGCTGGTAGTGGCGCTAGTCGTTGAACCAGTGCTAGATGTAGATAATTGTTGGTAACCGTAATGTTGGGTTGGTTGAGTATAACTGGTGTTGCTTTGATGAGCAGGTGCGGTAGTGGTATCCGCATTAGCTGAGACGCCACTGACAACGACTAATCCAGTTGCGATAGCTGAGGTTGTTAAGATGGTGCGCATGAATTTTTTCAAATTGATAAACTCCATTTCTGTTAAGAGAGATAGTTGTTTTTAGCTAAGCTCGAGTTTGCTTAATCGATTGACCCGAGTTTAGCGCCGTCAGATGACAAAACAATTTCAAGGATGTTAAGCTACCGTGGCGAAGATGGCGGTTAAGTTACAGTAGGCGTTAAATCTGGCAAGTGAAGTCTGTGTGAACTGTAGCAGGGACTGGGGTTTGGCAAGACAAAGGTTGGGTGAATGGAAAAACGCTGATTTTGAAAGAAATAGCTGGTTAAGATTAGTTTAAAAGGTTTACGATCAGCTAAAGACCGTGTTAATTGACGAGTTTGTAGTGGTTTGCCACCTGACGTTTGCCCACATTGAGCCGGAACGCTGTGGAAGGACCGGTTCAGCCAAGGAGCGGTCTGAACCGTCGTTTTGAACCACTAAACCCATGTGTTTCAAAAGCGCCAGGCTCTAAGCGATAAATCGCAAAGAGCGCCCACGGCTGGGCTCAATGTGAGCTCACTCTCGGTTATGGTGGTGATTGCTAGATTGATTCGTATTTGCTATATAGCCGGAGTCAGCCAGTGATGGCGCCGGCCGTGAAAACATCGTAAGTCCGGATGAGTTTTCCGGGCTTACGATGTGGACGACTTTTGAGACTAGCGGTCTTAGCTTGGCTCAAAAGCGAGGTGAAAGCCCGTTTTTTGGCTGGAACCGGTCCCCACAGCCGGCAGAATCACTGACTGGCGTAGGTGGCTAATTTAGTATGGCTTAGCAATCAGCATATTTTTTCAATTTTTAGTAGTAACTAAAAGGAATCTAACCGTTTGGATTCCTTTTTTAATCGTGTGAAGCTGACCGCCGGTAACCATGACTGGCGCGATAGTCATTGGGTGTCATGGACATGTCACGCTTGAAAACGGCAAAAAAACTACTACTATTTTTGTAGCCTAGTTCAAAAGCGATCTCTTCAATTGTTTTATTCGATAGCGCCAGCATTCGTTTGGCCAGCTCGATGCGAATAAAGGCTAATTGACCAGTGAAACTCTTATCGAATAACTTGCGGCAGAGGCGCGAAAAGTAGTTTTTATCGTAGCCAAAGTGGGTGGCAGTGCCTTGAAGGGTGGCGTTTTGACTATGCAAAACCAAGTAGTTAAAGATCAATCCAGACTGTGTATCGGCACTGGCGTGGTGCAAATCAGTACCGGGAAAGTCGGAATCTGAAATTGAAATCGTTTGTTCGTGGTTGCGAAGTAATTCGGTTAGCAATAATCCTGCCGCCATTTCACGTTGATAACTTAAAAAGACGTCATGCAAGTTTTGGCATTCAATTTCAGCGAGTAAATCAAAGTAGCGGTGCTTGAGTTGGTCGGTTAGATGACGGTAAACGATATAGTGTGGTTCATGTTCACCGGCATTCATTAAGTCGTGCACCATGGGATTGTCGCCGACAACGACCATATTTAAGGGGGTTGGCGCATGTAAGCATTCCGAAAAGACCCGTAATTGTGCCGGAGCGGTGAGGTTTTTAAGGGTTACTGGTTGGTCAGAGGACAACATAATGACATCAAATGGTGATAGTGAGACATAATGACCGCTCAAAAAGAGCTCGCAAGTCGTTAAACTTTCAATTAATCGAATGTGAAAACATTTACTATTGCTTTCAGTTTCGGGACTAAGCGGCTGATTTGTTTCATCAAAATCAGTCGTTTCCAAAATCAATTCAGTAGTAATGGTGATTGTTTTTGCCAAAAAAGCACCTTCTATTTTCTGTAAAGATACATTTCCGTAGTAATAAAGATATTATACACTATCTACTTGGGCATTTCTTAGCCGTATACTAAACTCGTAAATTAAGTTAAGGAGTGAGCAAGAATGACGAATACAACGATGAATACGGATGTTTTAGTAGCTGGGACTGGCGGTACCGGCTTAGCAGCAGCTTATGCAGCGGCTGAAAAAGGGTTACAGGTTTTAGTCATTGAAAAGCAACCACAAATTGGTGGCAATACGAAAATTTCCAGTGGCTTTTTCGCAATTAATTCCAAAGAACAACAAGCCGCGGGCATGCAATTATCGACTAAAGAAGCGATTAATGAATTAGCGAGCTACAATCACTATTTATCTAACGGGGTGTTATTATCTCGCATTGTGAATCGTTCGGCCGATACGTTGGCTTGGTTGGAAAAAATGGGCATGGAAATTAAGCTCAACCCAACCACGAATACCACTCAGTTTGCGCATCGTGACAATCCTTATCGTGGTGGCTCTTATCACATGTATCAACATAAAGATGACAGTTATCAACGCATTCAACAAACATTAGAACAAGCTGGGGTTAAATTCCAATTTGAGACGACGATGACGGATTTAATCACGACTGATGGTAAGGTCGCTGGCGTTACCGCGACAACCGCTGATGGCAAGACGTTAACGATCAATGCCAAAGCTGTGGTGGTCGCAACTGGTGGTTATGGTGGTGATGCGAAAAAGGTTGCTAAGACGATGCATACGCCGAACTTACGGACACTTGGGGTGCCGAACAATGGTGAAGGGATGGCAGCGATGGTCAAGGCCGGCGCAACGGATATTGATAGTCATGCGTTGATTCACGCGGCCCAACTAGCCAAATCCAAAGTGACCCAAAAGACCTCTAACCAACATTTGGCGGGTTTTTCATCTAATGCCTTGACGCAATTATTATTGACGCCACAGCTGTGGGTTAATATGAAGGGCAAGCGTTTCGCCAATGAAGACGTGGTTTACGATACCGTTGAATGGGCGAATGCCGCGTGGTCACAAGGTGGCAAATACTTATTTGTCGTTGATCAAGCGACTTTAGATACCTTTACGGCCGATCAAAATGTCGAAGAAGTGTCTCAAGCTGGTCCTGGTGCTGCAACTGGTCGTGGTGACTTTACCAAGTTAGCCGAAGAAGCTATCAAAGGTGAGACCGCATATAAAGGCGCTACTTTAGCCGAATTAGCTGACCATGCTGGTTTAGACTCAGCTGCATTGGCTAAAACTGTGGCGACTTATAACGAAGCGGTCAGCGCTAAAGATGATCAAGAATTCAGTAAGTCAACGAAATCATTGGCTTATTCAGTTGAACAAGGGCCATTCTATGCCTTTATCAGCCAGGCCGCTTACCTAGGGACCGTTGGTGGTGTTCGAGTCGATGAAAACTTAGCCGTCTTAGACGATAACTTTGTGCCAATTCCTGGGCTTTATACCGGTGGTGCCAATGCCGGTGGTTATTATGAAGGTCACAGTTATCCAGCCTATGAAGGGTTAGCCTCTGGTTTTACGTGGACGTCTGGGCGAATCGCGGGGACTAGTGCCGCTGAATATGTTCAGCAGGCCATGACAACACAACGGTAGGTTGAAAGGGGGTCATCAGCATGGAAGTACCCAGTCAAGCTTATGTTTCGAAGACGCGAATTGGGGTTTTAGCAGTCAGTTCGATGGGCATGGCAGCGTTGGCGATCACGCCATCGTATGCGGCCATTGCCAAAACATTTGCCTTAAGTAACACGAGCGTTCAAATGTTAACCTCGTTACCGAACTTGTTCATGATGATTGCAGGATTGATTATTGGGAAATTAACAGCTAGCAAAATCAACCTTAAAACGTTGACAATCAGCGCCATCATCCTCGTGGTGATTGGTGGGTTCATGCCGCTAGCGTTCCATACGAGCTTTATGTTTTTGCTGTTTTGCTCTTGCCTAGTTGGACTCGGACAAGGGGCCTGTACCAACTTGTCACAAGTTTTGATTTCACAAATGCTACCTGAAAAGGAACGGCAGTCCACGATGGGCTTAACGACAACGTTTACCAATATCGGGGGGATCATCTTCATCATGGGTGGTGGTCAATTAGCTGCGACTAACACTTGGGTGAATAACTATTGGATTTACATTTTTACTTTGTTAATCTTAGTGGTGACTTTAGCGTTAGTGCCTTGGCATCCAGAAAAAGTTAACCCAGATGATGACAATCAAGGCGGCAAGATTCAATTAAACAAATACGTCTTCTACTGTGCGTTTTGGGGCTTTTGCGTCATGCTCTTAAACAACGTATTGAACAACAATATTTCATTATTTGTTGTAGAGGAAAAGTTAGGGGCAACGTCTCAAGCGGCCTTAACGTCGACCATTTCACTTATTGGTGGGATGTTGTGCGGCTTGATTGTTGGTATCATTGGGAAGAAATTTAAATATACGTCGATTTCAATTTCGTTTATTTTATATGGTCTCTCTTACTTATTAGTTGGTTTCGGACATTCCTTACTATTAGCATTTGTCGGTAGTTTCTTTGTCGGGGCAGCGATGAGTATTGCAATGGGGCAATTCCCATATTTAATCTCAATTGCGGTCGGTAAGAATAGTGTTTCAATGGCGTTAGGTGTTTATGTAGCGATCTACTCTATTGGTGGAGTGGTTAGTCCGTTTATCATCAATCCGTTGACCTCAGCTGTACAAGGCATGGGATTAAATGTGTTCTCTGTAAGTGGGATTATCGCGTTGATCCTAGGTATTGGGTGTATTCTGGTTAACTTCCAGAAGAAGTTAGTCACTGCAGCACAAAATTAAAATTAGTTAATTGGTCCTCATGGCATGAAGTGGTGTCATGGGAATTTTTGGTAAACTAATGATTGAAACATAAATATAGTGTGGAAGCCTTGTTAATATTAATTGGTTACCTACGCCAGCCAGTGATTCTGCCGGCTGTGGGACCGACTCCAGCCAAAGTACGGGCTTACGATGTTTTCACGGCCGGCGCCATCACTGGTTGGCTCCGGCTATATCGTGAAATTAATCAATCTAGTAACTATCATAACCGAGAGTGAGTTCACATTGAGCCCAGCCGTGGGAATCTCTTAGCGATTTATCGCTTAGAGATTGGCGCTTTTGAAACACGGGCTTGGTGGTTCAAAACGACGATTCAGACCGCTTTTTGGCTGAGCCGGTCCGCCCACAGCGTTCCGGCTCAAGGTGGACGAACGGTAGGCAGCAAGCTGTGAGTTACTTTTATTCAACCCTTAGCCCCAAAATCAAAATTTCATCGTTGACATTTGTAAACGATACGGGTAAACTGTATTTTGTGGTTTACAAACGTAATCTTAAATAATTGGCATTAAGAGAGGATTGACTGTAATGATTAAATTAATCGTATTGGGAATTGGCTTGGTTTTGATTGGGTTTATTTTATGGTGGTTCTTTGGCAAGCATACGACTGAAACAGCTGCTGCCGCGATGACTAATGATCAACAAAGTGTGGATATTGAAGTGAGTGGCGGTTATTCACCGGAGAAGGTAGTCTTAAAGCAAGGGGTCCCAGCGGTCTTGAACTTTACGCGTACAGACGCATCAAGTTGTTTGGATCATGTCGTCTTTAGTGACTTTGGGATTAACCAAGAATTGCCTAAGAATCAAGTGCAATCCGTGACGATCGATACGAGTAAGCCGGGTGAATACCAATGGGCTTGTGGCATGGATATGTTTCATGGGAAAGTGGTGATTGAGTAATGAGCATTACCAAGCGGTTTTGGATTGCGTTGATTTTCTCCCTACCATTGTTAGCGAATATGGTGTTGATGCCTTTTGGAATCATGTTACCAGGTGGCGATTGGACGCAACTTGTTTTAACAACTATCGTCATGTTAGTCGCCGCGGGACCATTTATCCAAAGCGCTTGGGCGGCCTTTAAAAAGCACCATGCGAACATGGATACGTTGGTGGCGATTGGAACCGTTACGGCCTACGTGTACAGCCTCTACGCCATGATGACTGATCAGCCGGTATTTTTCGAAAGTGCGGCATTAGTCACGACGTTTGTGTTACTAGGTCAAGTTTTTGAAGAACGAATGCGCCACAATGCGTCTAACGCAGTAGAAAAACTCGTCAATTTACAGGCAAAAGATGCCGAAGTATTACGTGATGATCAGTTTGTTAAGATGCCAATCACCGAAGTCGCGTTAAATGATGTGATTCGGGTGAAACCTGGTCAAAAGATTCCGGTTGATGGCGTGATTATCAAAGGCAGTTCAAGTATTGATGAATCGATGGTTACTGGCGAAAGTATGCCAGTAACTAAAAAAGTCGATGATCAGGTTATTGGCGCGACGATGAATAGTACGGGGACGTTCTTATTTAAAGCCAATAAAATCGGTGAGCAAACGATGTTGTCACAAATCGTGGAGCTAGTTAAAAAGGCTCAGAACAGTCACGCACCGATTCAAAAGTTAACGGATAAAGTATCCGATATCTTTGTGCCAGTTGTCTTGATTTTAGCAATTCTAACCTTTTTGACTTGGTTTGTTTTCTTAGATGCGAGTGTTGCCCGGGCGTTGATTTTTGCAGTTTCGGTCGTGGTAATTGCTTGTCCGTGTGCCTTAGGACTAGCGACCCCAACAGCTTTAATGGTCGGAACTGGTCGTGGTGCCAAGATGGGTATTCTAATTAAAAATGGCGAAGTTTTAGAAGCCGTCAATGATGTGAAGACCGTTGTCTTTGATAAAACGGGGACGATCACTGTTGGCAAGCCCCAAGTGACGAATATTGTTGGCGATGAAGCCCAAGTTTTAAAAGTAGCTGCTAGCTTAGAAGCCGGCTCGGAACATCCATTGGCGACCGCAATTTTAGCACGGGCTAAAACTGAACAAATTACGCCGAGTGACGTGGTTGATTTTGAAGCGATTGAAGGTAAAGGGGTTACGGCCCGATTAGCTGATCAACAAGGCGTAGTCGGTAATCATAAATTGTTAGATACGTTTAAAATTGATGATGAGTTGGTGCAAACAGAAACACGATTACAAAATGAAGCTAAAACAGTTGTTTTCGTTGGCTTAGGTGATCGAATAATTGGGCTAATTGCGATTCAAGATACCCCTAAGACCACCTCGACTGAAGCGATTGCGGCTTTGCGTGCGCGGGGGTTAAAGACGGTCATGTTGACTGGGGACAATCAGCGCGTTGCTGAAGCGGTTGCCCAACAAGTGGGGATCGATGAAGTAATTGCCGATGTCTTGCCTGGTGATAAAGCCGATCATGTTCAACAATTGCAACGTGACGGCAAAGTTGCTTTTGTCGGTGATGGCATTAATGATGCGCCCGCACTCACGATTGCCGATGTCGGCATTGCGATGGGATCGGGGACTGATATTGCGATTGATGCTGGTGGAATCGTTCTAGTTAAGAATGATTTACGTGATGTCGACCGGGCATTGGCCTTGAGCCAAAAGACGTTTAACCGGATTAAATTGAATCTATTTTGGGCGTTTATTTACAATGTGCTGGGAATTCCAGTTGCGGCTGGGGTGTTCTTTGCCTTAGGCTTTACATTGAGTCCTGAATTAGCTGGTTTAGCGATGGCATTTAGTTCGTTGTCGGTTGTGACAAGTTCGGTGTTGCTAAATCGGGCTCGGATAACAAAGAAAAGTCAACTGGCCTAATATGTAAGCAATATAAAACCGGCGATTCACGAAATGTGAGTCGCCGTTTACTTTAATTTAAAGTGCCCAAGCCGCCATCCCTTGTGCATTGTAGAGGCTCACTGCTGCATCAACTTGGGCATCAACTGAGCCGCCATTAATGTGCATATTTTGGAATAAACCATAGGCACCACTAGTACTATTACGTACAGTTGGTTGCCAGTTAGATTCACGCGTAATAATAGCATCTCAAGTGGCCGCTGATACGCCAGTCCGTGATGCCATTTGACTTAAGACGTAGCTCTTCAAGTTGTCACCAGTATAGCTAGTTGTGCTAGTACTAGTTGTTGAGCTGGTGTTGGTCTTAGCTGGAGTGGTCGTTGAAGCCGTGCTAGTAGTTGGAATGGTCAACTTTTGTCCGGGTAAGATTAAATGACCTTGAATATTATTGTCTTTTTCAAGTTGATTAATAGTTAAATCGTATGTTTGAGAGATTTTCCATGATGAATCACCTGCTTTAACGGTATAAGTTGAGTCAGCGTTGGCAGTAACTGCTCCGGCGATAAAAATAGCGAAATTAACTGGAAACTGATGGGTGACGCACTTTGATCGTGAATGTCTAATCACGTTATGTGTCGGTTGTGACAAGCCTACCGAGCATTTGATTTAAACTTGTAACAAAAGTCCCTCAGCGGTTGACCGCAGAACCAACAGCCGACTATAATGCATTAAGAGTTAAAATCGGAGGTTATTTGATGAATTTTGCACTGGCGGAATGGTTTGGCTTTAATCAGCGAGTTAAACAAGATATGATTTTTGAAAAAGAAATTAATGGCGAACGGGTTACGAAAAAAGTTTATGGTCGCTTTAATTGGTGGGCGCTGTTGTTTACTTGGTTCTATGCGCTATTTAGCCCTCGCTGCCAGGTTCGCTTTTTTATTATCAAAGCAACCGTCCCATTTTTAGCCATGATACTCGTTAACACAATTGTCGGCCTATTCTTCGTTGATGATGTGGTCCTGATTGTGGGGCTGATTGGCGATATTTGGTATGGGTTCATGTTTGAAACGTGGTTTAAAAATCAATTAGTTGCGGATGGGTTTGAACCGGTTGCCGCTGCTTAAAGGTAAAGTGTCCTAGTAAATTGTTACTGGGACTTTTTTTTGTGCTTATGAAGAAGTAACTGAAAATTTATTAATTATTCTTTTAAAACAGGGCATTTATGATAAAATACAAGTATAGTATAAGTACTTGATAATTGTTAGTTATGTTGATTTTGATGGTTTCTTCTCGTAATGAGGGAGCTATGGCTGTCAGACTAATATCTTGGCTAATTGAATTGTTGATACTTATTTAATCGACATTAATTTTTTTAATGCTTGTTAGATTTTTAATTCGGGGGGATTATTGTGATTAATTCGAAACAGCATTTTAAGATGTATAAAAAAGGTAAACTTTGGCTCGTGGCGGGGATTACCACGTCAGTATTAGTACTTGGCACGTGGCAGACCACGATGGCACAAGCTGATACGGCCAGTGAGTCGACTGAGACTGGGACGACAGCGGTAACGGCATCAACAACGGCCTCTAAATCGGTCGCCTTACCAGCAAGCACAGCAACGGCGCAATTGACCACTTCTGCGGCAACACAACCCGCGACTTCAGCTGACCAAAAAACAACGAGTGAGGCTAGCCAAGCCACTTCAGCGACAAGCTCAGCAACGCCTAAATCAACGACTTCAGCCGGGTCAACAGCGCCGGCTTCGAATAGTAGTAGTGAACCGGCAGCTTCAGCTGGAACCTCAAGTACGACCTCTAATGAAAACGCTGCAACTCCGGCGACATCTACCGAATCGGCGTCATCAGTTGCGCAGCCAGTTAGTGCAGCAACCCCAGCTAAGTCGGTTGCCAAGCCACAGCGGGCTACGCGAACGATGGCCACTCCTGTAGCGGCGGTGGCAGCAGTAGACAATGAAACCATTGATCAATGGATGCCAAATAAAACGTTGCAACAGGCTGTTCTGTATAATTTGAATGCAAGTGATGCAGGAAAGACGTGGGCCAGTGTTGCAGATATTAAACAAAGTGACCTATTGTACTTAACACAATTTTCATTACAAAATTCTCGAGTATCCAGCTATATCGATGGCAAAAGTTCGTTTTCATTAGCGGGGCTACAATATGCAACCAATCTAACAAGTTTGGATCTTCTCAATAATTTAAATGCTAGTGAGGCAATGCGTGGTGATATTGTGGATATTACGCCATTGGCTGCCTTAACAAAGCTAACTTATTTGCAGTTAGTTAGTCAGCGAGTTTCTGATATTACACCAATTGCCAATTTAAAAAACTTAGTTGATTTAAATTTAAACAATGATTGTATCGCGGATTTTTCATCGTTAGATGCGGCCCAGTATACAGCGGGATTCGGTTTTACGGGTCAATTTATTGATAATACGGCGGTCTACATTCCAACGACTGGTAAATATACCATGACCAATCCGGTGAAAGCACCAAAGGGTATGACCTTTATGTTGACCGATTCAGCTAGCCGAGCAATTCCGATTTTTCCAACTGGTTTTCCTAATGCGGCGGTTCGATTATTTTACAATGGTGGAACCAATACGCTTAATGGCGATCAAATTGACTATCAAATGATGCGGAGTCAAATCACGCCAGGGCCAACAACAAGTCCTTACCCAGGTTACGGAGTGGTTCAAAGCCCATATACGTACTACATGATTTCTATTTTTAATGATGCGGCTGGTAACGAGGTTGCGGATATGTTTACACCGTATATTGTTGCGAACGATGCCGAAGACGTTACGGTTAATTATGTTGATGAGCAGGGCAAGATTTTGGCTGATACTGAAACGCTATCTGGGTTAGTTGGCGAAAGCTATGCGGCCCAAGCCAAAGCGATTACTGGCTATCAGTTGAAGACCGTCCCGACTAACATGACGGGGATGTTCTCAGATACGGCACAAACCGTGAACTTTGTTTATCAGATGGCCTATTCAACGGTAACGGTTCACTATCAAAATGCGAGTGGTAAAACGCTCAAGGCCGATACGACCGAAACCGGGCAAATCGGAACGGACTTTAATATTCAAGCGCCAACGTTATTAGGATACACATACCAATCAACACAAGGTAATGCCAGCGGGACTTACGGCGATACGCCAACCGAAGTGACGTTCATTTACAATGAAGCCTATTCAACAATAACGGTTCACTACCAAAATGCGAGCGGTAAAATGCTCAAGGCTGATACGATTGAAACGGGACAAATCGGAACAGATTTTGCGATTCAAGCACCAACTTTATTAGGTTATACGTATCAATCAACACAAGGCAATGCCAGTGGAACTTACGGTGACACGCCAACCAAAGTGACGTTCATTTATGATGAAGCTTACTCAACGGTGACGGTTCATTATCAAGATATGAGTGGCAAGACACTTAAAGCTGATACGATTGAAACGGGGCAAATCGGGACAGACTTTGCGATTCAAGCACCAACCTTATTAGGTTATACGTATCAATCAACGCAAGGTAACGCCAGCGGGACTTACAGTGATACGCCAACCGAAGTCACATTCATTTATAATGAAGCCCAATCAACGGTAACGGTTCATTATCAAGATACAACTGGTAAGACATTACAGGCTGATGATGTTTTAACGGGACAAATTGGGACAGATTATGCGGTTCAAACACCAACGATTAAAGGTTACACGTATCAAGATGCCCAAGGTGACGTGACGGGGACTTATGGTGAACAACCAACTGAAGTAACATTAGTTTATGCGACGGCACAAAATACGGTGACGGTGCATTACCAAGATACGGATGGCAAGACGTTACAAGCGGACACGATTTTAACGGGACAAGTGGGTTCAACTTATACAGTCGCCACGCCAACGATTGGCGGATACACGTACCAAAGTGCGCAAGGTGATATCACCGGGGTATATGATGAACACCCAGCCGAAGTCACGTTGATTTATGCGATTGCGGAACAAACGAATACCGTGACAGTTCGATATCAAGATGCCACTGGTAAAACATTGCAAGCTGATACTGTTTTAACTGGCAAAATCGGGACTAGTTATGCGGTGACGGCACCGACTATCACTGGATACACGTATCAAACGGTTCAAGGACAGCCTTCAGGGATGTATGGTAGTCAGCCAGTAATCTTAACCTTCATTTATCAAGTGGATCCGGTGACACCACCAGTAACACCGGATCACACTGTCACGGTAACCGCACGTTATGTCACGGCGACCGGTCAACAATTAGCGCCAAATCAGCAATTTACCGGCAAAACGGGTGAAAGCTACGCGACTACGGCTGCAACGATTGATGGTTACCGATTAGTGTCGCAACCGGACAATGCCAATGGTACGTTTGGTTTGACCGATTTAACGATAACTTATATCTACGAACCAATTGAAAATCCTGGTACGGGTGATACTGTTAATCCAGGCCCGGGTACCGATGTTGATCAACCAGAACAGCCAACGTTATCTGAACCAACAGCGGCTAAGATTAAGGGCGTCACGGCACAACCAACTAAGCAAATGGCTGCTGCGAAAATCACGCCAACAGATAAAGTGGTATTGACTAAACCGACAGCCCACGCAGCAACAGTCCAAATTAAGACCGCAAATAAACAAGCAACGAGTTTACCACAAACGTCCGACCAAACCGTCTCACCGTTATGGGGGTTGACCTTGTTAGGGAGTTTACTTGGTTTGACCGGTTGGCGTAAGCGTGAACATTAAATTAACAGAAGCGTCGTCGTTAATGACGGCGTTTTTATTTTACTTCTTTACATATTACATATGTGGCATATAATATGTATTAAAGAGTGAAAGAGGGTTAAATCGTGAATTATTGGTTATTAACAGTAACATTTTTAAGTGTCAATTTGGATTTTTTCTTTATGTTGATCTTTTTGTTGAAAAAGTATCGGGTCAGTCAGGTCATGATCGGCTATCTAATTGGTAACTTGATTTTATTGACGGCAAGTTTCTTCATTGGTAAAGCCTTGGCTTTATTTTTGCCAGAATGGATTTTAGGGGTATTAGGGATTCTACCTATTTATCTGGCTTTTCACGATGACGATGATGACGATGGGGATAAAACGAGTCACTCACCGATGTTAAGTGTGTTAATGACGTACCTCTCTGTTTGTGCGGGATGTAATCTCTCAATTTTCTTACCAGTCTTAGTTGGTGAAACTATGGTACACTTCTTAATGACCTTAGTTTTCATCGGTGTCTTGACGATTCTCGTGGTATTAGTGATCAAGTTGATTGCGGACGTCCCAGCTGTGTCACGGGTCATGACGGCTCACGGTGAAAAACTAATGAAGGTTTGTTATGTCCTAATTGGGTTGTATGTCTTCTGGGATAGTGGCCTAATTAGTCATTTAATTGCCTTATTTTAACTAAACGGAGGGGTTTAACGTGGAAGTGAACGATGCGATTTTAGCAGAAGCGGTGAAAATTTATAAAGTGTTGAGTAATGTTAATCGGATCAAGATCTTATACTTTTTAGAGAATCACGAAGCCGATGTTTCAAGTATCGTCGCGCACGTAAATTTACCTCAACCCATGGTTTCCCACCAACTGGCTATTTTATATGAGTATCAATTAGTCACTCGTAGTAAACAGGGTAAGCATGTTTATTACTGCTTGGATGATCCGCATATTCTAGAAATGGTGAATGCCATGTTAGGCCATGTTGCCCATGAAATTAAACACGAACCACATCATGATTAAACTGTATACGAAAAAAGACGCTTAGAATTTCAAAATTCTAAGCGTCTTTTGGTAATTAGCGATGTTTGCGTGCGAGTTGCCGAACGGGTTTGGCTAGCCAGATGAGGCCACCGAGTAAGATTAAACTAACGGCCACCATGATCGCGCCAAAGACCGGTGTCCAAGCCAAACCAAATTGTGTGGTGACTTGACCACCAATACCAGAACCTAAAGCAATCCCGACATTAAAAGCCGCGATGTTCAAGGCTGAAGCCATCGTAATATCATTGGGGGTCTGATCCTCAGCTAATTGAACGATATAGAGCTGTAAACCAGGCACATTCATAAAGGCGAAGATCCCCATCACGAGAATCGTGAGTAGGCCTAACCAATGGCTGTGAGCGGTGACACCAAGGACGAGTAATGTTACAAATAATCCAACGAACATTTTAAACAGAGCGGTTAATGGCTTAGCATTGGCTAAGCGGCCACCCATGGTATTCCCAAAAGCAACCATCAACCCATAAACAACCAAGATGATGACGACGGCATTGGCGGACCAGCCCATCGATTGTTCCAATAGTGGTGACAAGTAAGTGTAAGCCACAAAAGTCCCACCATAACCTAAAGCCGTAACGAGTAAAGCCAGCAAAAGTTGCGGATTGGTCAAAATTCGTAAGATTCCAGCGGCCGTAGCTTTAGCTGGTAATGGTAAATGGCGTGGAATTAACCAATAGTCAGCCAATAAGCCGATCACGCCAATGCCACTAATGAAGATAAATGACCAGCGCCAGCCACCCAGTTGACCGATCATGGTACCCAGTGGCACACCGGTGACGGTAGCGACGGTTAGACCGGTAAACATGACTGCGATGGCTGAGGCCCGTTTTTCAGGGGCGACAACATCTGCGGCAATGACAGAAGCAACGGTCATAAAGATCCCATGTGCTAATGCCGCGATAACGCGTCCAACGAGCAAGACTTGAAAGGTTGGGGCGATAGCGGCAAGCAGATTACCGGCAATAAATAGGCCCATAATCAGGAGCATTAACCGATGACGATTGAGTTGTCCTGTTAATAACGTCATCACCGGCGCGCCGACCATGATACCTAGGGCGTAGACTGAAACGGTTAACCCCGCTTGAGCTAAGTCAATGTGGAAACTGTTAACGAGCATCGGCATTAAGCCGACACTAATGAATTCGGTAGAGCCGATGGCAAAGGCACTGATGGCCAACGCGAGGAGCGTCCAGCTGGCTGAAATTTGTTTTTGCATATGTTCCTCCTAAAGGTTGCTAAGTTGATAAATATTGATTATACTAGCGAGGAACTTTTAAACAAGTACATACTTAAAAGTGCCATACGTACTAAAAAGTAACCATGGATTAGGAGGAAAACAGATGCCAACCAAAACGTATCATATTGGTGTTGAAGCCACGATGGAAATTATCGGTGGCAAATGGAAGTCGATTATTTTATGTCACTTACGTCATCAAACTATGCGTAATAGTGATTTAAAGCGTGCGATTCCCCAAATCACGCAAAAAATGTTGACGCAACAATTACGGGAACTAGAAGCGGCGCAAATTGTGCAACGGCATGTCTATCAACAAGTCCCACCACGAGTTGATTATCAACTCACCGAGTATGGGCAAAGCTTATCAGGTATTTTACATGAACTTTGCACGTGGGGTGAAGACAATATTGATCGCCGTCGTGCCGATGGTGAAACGATTGAATTGCTTAATCGCGATGATATTTAAGTAAAAAGAGATAAAAAAATCCCAGCGTAGTTAACGACCATCTGTCGTCCAACCACGCTGGGTATTTTATATGGGTGTCATTAAAAATGTGAAAGGCTAATAGGTCTAGTACCAGTGATGACTTTGCCAGAAACGTTTAGCACCAGTCCAGTTACCATAACGACCAGCAACATACTTGTTAGCCATCTTTTCTTGGTTAACAGCAGAGTAGTTACCGTGAAGGTATGACCGTAATAATTGGTAACGACCGTAACAATTCCCATTACGAGCCGTGTAGCTGTAACTTGATTCGCGGTAAGCGATCCAGTTTTTAGCAGCTTTTTGTTTTTTTGATAAGCCAGCATTGATGGCTTTGATTTGTTTCTTTTGGCTAGCGGTGAGTGAAGCGGCTTGGGCTGTAACCGTGGTTGAAGGTACTAAGTCAGCAGCGACATTGGTCACTAAACCAAAGGCACAACTGAAGATTAATAATAAGGCTGCAAATTTCACTTTAAGATTTTTCATATTTTTAATTATTCCCCGTTCGTTTATCGAATACTAATAGCATACCGGACTAGTGTTACAGTTGTGTTAATAGGCAATTACTATGCCGTTAAATACCCGTCACAGTTGGGAAAACTAGGGTATATTGGGTAATTTTACGTTTTTTTAACTTTTGAGATTGGGAATAACAGCGGTTAGACAAGGTTTTAAGGATTAAATAAACCAACCTATTTTTTGTGCAATAAAGTGGTCAAAAAGTGAAAGTTAGCATTAATTGAAACAATTCTGTAATATTTGATTAACTTTTGTCATCTTCAAGTAGGCTAGCAATGATCGATTGACGTTTTTTAGTGTTAGGATACTTAATTTAGGTCAAGCTGGATTAGGCTCAAAAGCTTGGCTTAATCGATATGCTATGATTCTTAGCCTGTTAAAATTGGAGATGCTTTGTAAGCTGATATCAGGTGGTGGGGCAGATGAAGTTTGCTGAAAATTTAAAAGTACTGCGACAACAACGACAATTGACACAGGCTCAAGTGGCCGAACAATTGCAGGTGTCGCGGAAAACGATTTCCAGTTGGGAGACTGAACGAAGTTATCCTGATTTAGGGATGCTGATTGAAATTAGTAATCAATATGAGTTATCACTGGATCAATTATTGAAAGGGGATCTGACAATGATTAAAACATATGATCAACAAGCTAAGGTGAGCCGGCGCAATGATCAAATCGTGACGGTGAGTTACTATCTCAATGTGGTGTGCTTATTCATCACTTATTTGGTGAAATTTGCGCATTGGCAACGTTATTTCCAGGGAAATGTTGATATGGTTCTGAATTTGATTTTCGTTGTTAACTTGGGCATTTTAGTGACGTTATATCATGGCTATGACCATTGGGCGGCAACTAATACGCAGGCGGTTCGACTTTTAGTGGCTTTGACCATGTTAACGATATTAAACGTGGCATTAAATCTGCCGTTGGATTTGACTGGAGCGGTAACGGGCGCATATGCGGCTGGTGAGATGGCTGGTTATGCGACAGGGGTCATGTTTCATGTCGGCATGCTGATTATTAGTGGTTTGATGATCTTATTTGCTAAACCGCGAAGTTTAAAATAAGGTCAAGAAGCGTTTGGAAAAATTTCCAGACGCTTTTAGTTTGCTTAAAGGTGGTTAAGCAATACGTAAGTAATTATTACAAATTAACGACAACGCCCGCAAAAGATGATATTCGTGGTATAAATAGTGTCTTAGGTAAACGCCGTCACTCATGGTTTGTTTGAGAGGAACGATAGAGATTGAAAACTATTCGTCAATGGCTAAGTGTCATTGCCCTAGCGTTAATCGTTGTTTGGGCGTTGCAAAATCGCGCCACCTTAAAACCGCAACTTGCGTCCATTGTTAGCGAAGGCCAGGCTAAATTAGGTGCTGCTTTGTCCGGTAAGTTGGGGAGTCAGTTGGTGACGACTGATGATGACACGTCATCTTCAGCGGCATCATCACAGACAAGTCGTCATGCTAAAACGACCCACACAACTGGTTCAACCAAAGCGCAAAGTGCACGTTCAGCATCCAAGATAACCACTACGGGAACGCCGATTGAGTCGATTGTGCAAAACACGACACTATCCAGAACGTACTACTATCACTTTGATACCAAGTTATCCGCAGCCGGTCGTCAAGTTTTTAAGGATGCGGTGGCGACTTATAACCAAACCGGCATTGTGAAGCTCATTGCGGGTAAGGCCACGAATCAACAAAATTCGATTACCTTTTCGGTTTATCATAAAAAGATGCAACATTGGTCAACTAGCATCGAGTTAGGCCATGGTGGACCAAAGATTATTGAACGGATTAGTTGGTATGATCGGCAATACCATAATCAAGCCACGGCCAGTTTAAACGGCAGTTATTCGCAGTCATATAGTGATGCGGTGGCTGTTCATGAACTGGGACACGCGCTTGGGTTAGACCATAGTACCGATAAAACATCGGTGATGTATCCGGTGAGTCAAGGTCAGACGCAGTTGTCGAGTGCTGACTTGACGAGTTTAAAAGCGATTTATCAAAAATCTTAACCATTCACTAGAACCTATTTTTCAAGATAGGTTCTTTTTTTACATTCTCAGAAATAAGAACGGTATAATAAGAATAGTAATAGCGCAAAATGAATTAATAGCTAACGATTAATTCTTGTGCTGATTAATAGGCTATTGGGTCACCAAGTTGTGGACCATAACTATATATGAAAGGTTCGATTGGTAATGGAGATGGACAAGCAAGATAAATCAGTGTTACGGCATGATCACTATCCAGCGAATGCGGCGGAATATGAGGCTGAATTGACGGAAACCGAAACAGAGTATGAGGCGAAACTCGAGGCAACTGAGGAAGCCTACACTGAAAAGCTTGAGGCTGTGGAGGAATCTGCAAAGAAACAAGCCCAACGTTATATTTTGTGGGGATCGCTCAGTGTTATCGTCAATATTTCAATGTTTTATGTCTTTTATCGGATGTTGGGGATTGAATATCAGATTGCTAACTTCATGGCATGGGTCTTAAGTGTGCAATGTGCCTTTTGGGTGGATCGCATGATTGTCTTTAAGCACCAGTCATCACATCCGTTTCGTGAAATGGGGACCTTCTATGGGACACGCGTGGTCACTTACATTTTAGAAAGTGCCATTTTATGGATCGGCATCTCGTTACTAGGTATTCCGGGAACGTTCACCAAGATTATTGGTCATGGGCTAGCCGTGGTGGGGAACTTCTTCCTATCTAAATTAGTTGTCTTTCGAAAGAAATAGTAACAGATTGAGTTAGTCATTTGAGCTTGGGATAAAACCCAAGCTCTTTTTGATTATTGAGCCGGCCTTTCCAATTAATCGTTGATGCTTTAGAATAACCAGTATAGTTAGGTCGCTAGTGAATTGGGATTGGGGAAAAGACAGCATGGTATTTTTTTTAACGCAGCAATTATTCTTATTTGTCTTAATAAAACTCGTTTTACGTGATCACAGCCGCAAGATTTATAACGGCCTGTTTTTAATCCTTATTCTGGGTCTGAGTTTTGGCTTGTATACGTCACTGAAACTCTGGTTGTCGATCATATTGGTGATTCTGTACCTACTCTACGTTTATTGGCATCGACGTGTTTTGAGTCAGTCGATTATTATTACCATGGAAACGCATATTTTATCGTTAATTAGTGCTCAACTGGCGATTGGTTTGAGTCATCAGCCCGATTGGAAACTAACAATTTTTATCGGTTTACAGATTATCGTCATTAGTTTAGTCATGTTCATTTTGATGCACACTAAACTGAGTTTGACGTTTAAGACCTATCGACTCAATCGTTATTTGGCAGCGTTGCTGGCGACGATCTATTTGGCAATTATTCTAGTTTCAGATTGGCAGTACCAACCGGAGACGTGGTTTATCAATCTGGTCATTTTGTTCGTGTTGGCCGGTTTGTTAACGATTCTGTATATGGAGTATCTAAAAACCGTCAAAACGCGGTATCAAATTGAGAAACAAAGTCAACAAATGCAGGCGGATGCGCGGTATTTGTCGGAAGTGGAAACGCACTATAATGAATTGCGACAATTTCGTCATGATTATCAAAATATGCTAATTTCAATTGAGGATTATTTAACTTCAGATGATTTACCCGGATTGAAAACGTATTATGAAACGAATATTAAACCAGTTTCACAACAACTAATGACGGACAAATATCATCTAGAAGATTTGAGTCGGGTCCAAGTTAAAGCGATTAAGAGTATCCTGTTTAGTAAACTCAGTTATGCGCAGGCCCATCATATTGAGACGCATTTTGAACTAAAAACACCATTTTCAGCATTGGCGGTTAACGATTTAGATGTCGTTGTGGCATTGGGGATTATTTTAGATAATGCGATTGACGCGTTGATGGGGCATCCGGATGGCAAACTAATGAGTGGCATTTTTGTGGATCAGCAAAACGTGGTCTTCATGGTGCAAAATGACACTTATGACAAGCTGCCGCCAATCTGGCAACTGCAGCAAAGGGGCTTTTCAACTAAAGGACCTGATCGTGGACTTGGCTTAGCACACTTAAATCAAATTGTTGAACGTAATGATCAGATGATTTTGGAAACGAGACAATTAGGCACGTTGTTTTTACAGCAGTTAACCGTAAAGCGAGCGAAGAATAATGATTAATGTTTATATTTGTGAAGATGATCCAAAACAATTAACTCAACTCAAACACCTAGTGACGACAGCGATTGTCGCACATCAATTAGATATGCAACTGGGGCTAGCTTGCCAAAAACCAGCCGAACTTCGACAAGAGTTACAGGCCCATCGACCCCAGCAAGCGTTGTATTTTTTAGATATTTCACTTAAAGCAGAGGTCAATGGGATTGAACTAGCAACTGAGTTACGCGCTCAAGATCCGCAAAGCAAGATTGTGTTTATTACGACACATTCAGAATTAGCTTTGTTAGTCTTTAAGTATCAAATTGAAGCCCTTGATTTCATTATTAAGGATGCTCCGGAAGCCTTAGCGCCACGGATAGAACGAGTCTTACAAGTGGCCCAAGATCGGTTTGCGGCCACGGCTACGGACGTGAATGATTATATTGAGATCAAAGTCGGTCCCAATTTGCGCACGATTAAGGTTGATAAAATTCTGTTTTTTGAAAGTTCGGCTAATGCGCATAAACTTATTTTGCATCTGGATGACGGTCAGGTCGAATTCTATGGGCTGTTAAAAGAAGTGCCGGCATTAAATACGGCCTTTTATAAGTGTCATAAATCATATGTCGTTAATCTTAATAAGATTACGGGATTGAATAAAGCCTTACGCACATTGACGCTAACCGATGGTGAAACGATTCTGTGTTCGTTAACAGCTAGTCGTTATTTAGTTAAAAAAGGATTCGGTCATTAAATAGGGGCGTCGAAACTTTGCCGACATTGATTTGAGTTGGCACCCCCGCCAGCCAGTGATTCTACCGGCTGTGGGGACCGGTTTCAGCCAAGGATCGGGCTTCCACCTCGCTTTTAAGCCTAGCCAAAACCGCTAGTCTTAAAAGTCGTCCACATCGTAAAGTCCGGCAAAATCATCCGGCCTAACGATGTTTTCACGGCCGGCGCCATCACTGGCTAGCTCCGGTTAGTTCGTTATATCTGTTTCGCAATCAGCATCATAGTCGAGAGTGCCTTCACATTGAGTCAGCCATGAGAAGCTTTTAGCGATTTATCGCTTAGAGGTGGGCGAACGGTAGGTGGCAGGGATGGCTACTTTTAGTTATAAGCGTGCTTGGTTTGTTAACCGAGGCGCTTTTTTTGATGTCGTAAAAGCACTGTTTTTAATCTTAAACGGTTGGTTGCTTAGTCGCGTGGTCTTAAACGCAACTACTAATGATAGTCCGTTCTCCTATAATAGAAACTTGTAAGCAGGGTGCTGATTAAAAAAATAAATTAAAAAAGATTGTGAGATGGCTCAAATGTGTGGCTTTGCAGGATGTTTAACTGATCGAACTAAGGCTGACCAAACCGACTATGACGAAACTGTTCATGAAATGACCAAGATGATGGTTCATCGTGGCCCCGACGATTCGGGTTATTTTGCCGATGATAAAATCACCATGGGTTTCAGACGGCTCAGTATTATTGATTTAGATGGTGGTCATCAACCACTATCATATGAAAATGAACGTTACTGGCTCACTTATAACGGTGAAATTTATAACTATTTAGAATTACGCGAAGGCTTGTTGGCAGAAGGTTATGAATTTAAAACCGATTCAGATTCTGAAGTGATCTTGGGCATGTATGCAAAATACCATGACCAATTAACGACCTATTTACGCGGTATGTTTGCGTTTGTCATTTGGGACAAGCAGGAACAAACGTTGTTTGCGGCGCGTGATCAATTTGGCATTAAGCCATTTTATTACGCATTAGCGAACCAAAACTTCTATTATGCGAGTGAAAGTAAGGCAATCTACAAGATTTTAAAGGCCAAAACGTTTGATAAGGACGCGTTGCAGGATTATATGACATTCCAATATGTTCCCGAAACGGCAACGCTAACTAAAGAAATTAAACAGTTGGCACCCGGTTGTACCTTAACGAAAAAAGTTGGCTCAGCGCCGGTGATTAAACGGTATTATCATCGTGAATTTCATCCAGTTCCACGGCCTGAAGCCGTTTATGCCAAAAAAATTAAGGAGACATTGTTCGATTCTGTCAAGATTCATATGCGTTCAGATGTCCCAGTCGGAGCCTTTCTATCAGGCGGCATTGATTCATCGATTGTGGTGGCGATGGCTAAACAGTTTAATCCGAATCTTCAAACGATTTCGGTGGGGTTTGAACGCGAAGGGTATAGCGAATTAGATGTCGCTCAAGAAACTGCCGAGCAATTAGGTGTGGATAACTTTAGCATGACGATCACGCCAGAAACTTTTATGAAAGCTTTTCCACATTTTGTGTGGAGCATGGATGAACCGTTGGCTGATCCGGCCGCAGTGCCACAGTATTTCTTAACTAAAGAAGCGCGCAAACATGTCAAAGTGGCGCTAACAGGGGAAGGTGCCGATGAACTCTTTGGCGGCTATACGATTTATCACGAACCAGAATCGCTAAAGGCCTTTCAGTATACGAAACCAATTAACGGGGCCTTGAATCGAATTGGTGCGATGATGCCAGCCGGAATGCGCGGTCGGTCCTTCTTATTGCGAGGGACAACACCACTAGCAGAACGCTATGTCGGAAATGCCTTTATCTTCAATGAAGCTGAAAAGCAGCGTTTCTTCAAGAATTACGATCAAACGCATCCGTTCCAAAACGTGACGCGACCATTCTATGAAGAATCCGTCGATTATGACCCCATCAGTCGGATGCAATTTATCGATATGCACACTTGGTTAAACGGAGATTTGTTACACAACGCGGATCGGACGGCCTTGGCACATAGCCTAGAATTACGGACACCGTTTGTTGATCGTGAGGTGTACAACTTAGCGGCAGAGATTCCAGCCGATCTTCGGATTAGTCATGGTACGACCAAATATATTTTACGTAAGGCCGTTGAAGATGTAGTTCCAGCCCATGTTTTGCACCGTAAGAAGCTTGGTTTCCCCGTGCCTATTCGTTTCTGGTTAAAGGACGAAATGTACGATTGGGCACGCCAGATTATCAATGAATCACAAACTGATGACTACTTTGATAAAGGGTATTTTCTAAAGCTGTTAGATGATCATCGCGATGGCGTTGCCGATAACTCCCGGAAGCTTTGGACGATTTTAACGTTTATGATGTGGCATAAGATCTATGTTGAAAGTGACACATTAATGGATAGCGTCACCGCTAATGCGCAAGCACAACGCGTGGAATTGCCCTTGAGTTAAGTTGAAAAGTGACAGGTGATTAGCAGTTAAAAATCCTTTTTGATTGTCGCCTACCGTTCGCCCACATTGAGCCGGAACGCTGTGGGTGGACCGGCCTAGCCAAAAAGTGGTCTAGGCCGTCGTTTTGAACCACCAAAACCGTGTTTCAAAAGCGCCAGTCTCTAAGCGATAAATCGCCAAGAGACGCCTACGGCTGGGCTCAATGTGGACTCACTCTTGGCTATGATGGTGGGCTAGCTAGGATCAATACATTCACGATTACCAAGGTTAAATCTTTAGAAAATGAAAAGCAGTTGTTGACCATCGAGTATAACTCGGTGATCAACAACTGCTTTTTTAGTGCTAATTAAGTTTTAACGGACAACCATGACGGCAATTGGTGAATACTTAGCCATATAAGCGGCTTGGCTCCCAAAGTGCCGAGCAATGCCGCGTTTAGCGATTGACCCAATCACTAATAAATCTGGTTGAACATGAGGAATCACATCTTTAACGATGGTTTCACCAGGTTCACCTTCCGCGATCATGGCGCGAACTTTAGTCACACCAGCTTCTTGAGCTTGTTTTTGATATTTCAGAATATGTTGTTCAAGTTCGGCACGTTCACCATGCACGTAATCTTTACTGAGAGCTTGATAAACGTTCATATCATCATCTTCTAAGACGGATACAATGACAAGTTCAGCATCATCTTGAACAGCTTGATGAATCGCGTAATCAAAGGCCAATAAAGCATCGGCTGAATCATCGACCCCGACTAAAATACGTTGAAATTTTGTACTCATTATTTGGCCTCCTTAGCGGCAGCAGCCAATTGTTGTTCAGCGTAACGCTTGTTCCCACGTTGTAAGTCGTAGATGGCCCAAGCAAGTAACGCTAAGATAGCAACGATTAAGATGTAAGCGATGATCTTAGCTGCTGATTGTTCGCCTGATGATGGGTTATCACCAAAGAAGGCGAGGACTGAATCAGGTAACCCAATTAAGTTCAAGACAGTTAACCCAATAACGGATAACCAGCCTAACCCTTTAACCCATAAAGAGTTCTTGAAACGTTTACCCATTTCAGCTTCACTGTCAGTCATCATGAGTAATGGCAACATTGAGAATGGTAAAGCGAAGGCTAAGAAGACTTGTGAGTTATTCATTAAGTTATTCAAAGCGGTATGTTCATCAATGGCACTCTTACCACTGGTTAATAAGACACAGATTAGCACTGGAATAACAGAAATCAAACGAGTCACTAACCGACGTAACCAGAGTGGCATCCGCATGTGGACGAACCCTTCCATGATCACTTGACCAGTTAAGGTCCCGGTAATGGTTGAGTTTTGACCAGAAGCAAGTAAGGCCACGGCGAATAAGACCGATAAGATCCCAGATTTGGCAACGCCAATCAGCACACCGTTACTTAATGTTGAAGTGTCTGATAAGGCTTGGAACAAACCGAAGAATGATGGATCTTTAACAGCACCAGTCTTGAAGACGGCAACCCCCATGATTAATAAGAGGGAGTTGACGACAAAGGCAAATGATAATTGGATGTTTGAATCCCAAGCTGAGAACTTAACCGTCCGAGCGACATCTTCCTCATCGTTATGATCAACTTTCCGTGTTTGTGAAACCGCGGAATGCAAGTACAAGTTATGTGGCATAACGGTTGCCCCGATGATCCCGAGTGATCCAGATAAGGGGGTCATCCCAGCAACACTCTTAGAGGTTGAGAACGTTGCAGCAGTTGGCACTAAGCCTTTGATCACGCCACCCCAATCAGGATCTGATAAGGCAACTTGATAAACAAAGACTAAAAGAATCACGACAATCAAACAAACGACGATGGCTTCGATTTTCCGGAACCCAATTTTCGTCAATAATAGCAAAACTAAAACATCTAAAACGGTAATAAATACTGAAATGACTAATGGAATATGGAATAAAAGATATAACGCAATTGCGGCCCCGATAACTTCAGCGATATCGGTCGCCATGATAGCTAATTCAGTGAGTAACCATAAAACAATCCCTAAAGATTTACTGGTCCGAGCACGAATGGCTTGGGCTAAATCCATCTGACTCACGATACCAAGTTTGGCTGCCATGTATTGTAACAACATCGCGATCAAACTTGAGATCAAGATGACAGACATCAACATATATTGGAAATTTTGTCCCCCAGTAATTGACGTTGACCAGTTACCTGGATCCATGTACCCCACGGCAACTAACGCACCAGGACCGGAATAGGCCAATAAGGTCTTCCAAAAACTCATGTTCTTCGGAACTTCAATCGTCCCGTTAATTTCTTCTAGCGAAGGGCCGTTCGCATATTCAATTAGTTTATGCTTGCGCCCCGCCGTTTCTTTACCTTCGCTCAATGTAATTTCCCCTTTCTTAACTCATGGAACGATTATTATTGTACAATAAATAAATAAAAAGTAAACTATTTTTTAGGGCAACCTAGAAAAGAAATTGGATGTGAGAGAATGCGCAAGAGTGTGGCGAATTATTTGAAAGCGATTTACGAAGCGAGCTATTTGCAGGGGGGGACGAGTAATAAGCAAATCGCTGAATTACTACAGGTGGCGGCGGGTTCAGTGACTGAAATGGTCAGTTATTTAGCGGATGAAGGCCTTGTTCAGCGGCAGAAGTATGGTCAGATTCAACTGAGTCAAAATGGTATGAAAAAAGCTTGGAAATTAATTTATCGATACCGGCTATTTGAAGTTTGGCTCTCCGAAGTTTTGAAATTACCATTATTAAAAATACCGACGCAGGCATGGCATCTTGCAACGGCTAATGATGAGTTGTTAATTAGCCGATTAAATATGACTCTAGCTGAGCCACAGCATAGTCCGTTTGGCGGCTGTATTCATACGCCGAATGAGCAGCCTGTCCAGCTACAACCGTTAATTGAAGCTCAAAAAACACAGTTTGTGACCATTCATAGTTATTTGGAACAACCGGATATGATTCAATACTTTGACTACGCGGCGTTGCATTTAGGCCAAAAACTACAGTTGATTGATAAGAATCCTGACTTACAGGTGATCGCTTTGCAGGATGCTGATGGGCACAAATACCTACTCAATTGGCGCTTAGCCCGCTATATTTATGTGGTAAACGCTTAGTCTTTAGTGGCAATTAATGATATAGTTACAACACACACATGAACCTACACAGCCAAAGGGAAGGACTATGTAAAATGTTGGAACTAAAGCATATTAAAAAGTATTACCAAGTGGGCGATTCAACGACTAAAGCGCTTGATGACGTCTCGGTATCATTTCGACAACGTGAATTCGTTGCCATTCTAGGACCAAGTGGTTCTGGGAAGACGACCATGCTTAATGGTATCGGCGGGCTAGATGTTTATGATTCTGGCGATCTGATTATCAAAGGAAAATCAACGAAAGACTTTAAGGCAAGCGATTGGGACGCTTACCGGAACAATTCCGTTGGGTTTATTTTCCAGAGTTATAATATTATCGGCCATTTAAGCATTCTCAATAACGTGGAAATGGGAATGACTTTAAGTGGTGTTGGCAACGCTGAAAAGAAAGCCAAAGCGATTAAAGCCCTAGAACGGGTTGGCTTAGGACCACACATGAATAAACGGCCTAATCAACTTTCTGGTGGGCAAATGCAACGGGTCGCCATTGCCCGCGCGATTGCTAATGATCCTGAAATCTTGTTATGTGATGAACCCACTGGGGCGTTAGATACAGAAACCAGTGTTCAAATCATGGACCTGATTAAGGAATTATCAGCGGAACGCTTAGTTATTATGGTGACACATAATCCAGAATTAGCTCAACAATATGCTAACCGGATTATCAATTTTGCTGATGGGAAGATTCAACATGATTCGAATCCGTATGAAGAAGTGGCCGCGGACGATAATTTTGCCTTGAAGAAAACCAAGATGACGTTCTGGACCGCTTTGAAGTTGTCCTTTACCAATATTAAGACTAAGAAAGGGCGGACCGCCTTAACAGCTTTTGCCTCAAGTATTGGGATTATTGGAATTGCGGTGGTCTTGTCCTTATCTAATGGGTTCCAAAAGCAAATTGATAAGACCCAAAGTAACACGTTAGCGCAAATGCCGATTACGATTTCGCAAACGGTGACGAGTCAAAGTACGGGCACTAAAGATACGACGAAGACAGCTAAAACGGGTCAAATCAAGGCCAAAACCAGTCAGTCTGATCAAGCAACACATACGAATAAGTTAACGAAAAGCTACCTAACGTATATTAAAAATCTTGATCCAAAACTAAGTAAAAATGTGACTTATACGTATTCGACGGGGATGAACTTAATCCGTAAAGTCGATGGTAAGGTCAAAACGGTCTCATTTTCAAACCAAAATAGTAAAAATGGAAATAGTGCTTCGGCCGCAATGGCTAGCATGACCGGCGTTGGCACGTCAGTTTATCCTGGCGGTAGCCAACAACAATCATTCTTAAAGAAACACTACACGGTCATCAATGGGAGTTTGCCAACTAAGGCTAACGAAGTAGTTTTGATTACTGACCGTAAACGGAATACCAACATCAATGCATTAAAGAACCTAGGCTTTGATGTGAAGAGCAACCAAAACTTGAGTTATGCCAAGGTAGTGGGTACGACGATTAAGTTGGTTAACAACAACGATTACTATCAAAGTTTACCAACTGGGAATTACTTACCAAATAAGTTGACAACGAGCCTTTATCAGAATTCAGACAATCAAACGATTAAGGTTGTCGGTATTTTGAAGGCCAAGAATAAGGATTCTGAAAATGTTTTGGCAACGGGGATTGCGTACAGTGATCAATTATCCAAAAACGTGATCAGTGCCAACAAGAATTCTAAGATTGTAAAGGCGCAAAAAAAGAGTGATAGTAATGTCATGACTGGCGCTAAGGTGGATTCGGATACGAAGACCAGCTTAGTGAGCTACTTAGGTGGTTCAACGACACCCGCTAGTATTTTGATCTATCCAAATAGTTTCAAGAACAAAGATAAAGTCTTGAAATACTTGGATAAGTACAATAAAGGCAAGTCTAAAGCCAACAAGGTGATCTATACCGACTTGGCTGGGACAGTGTCAACGTTAACCGGTGGTTTAATGGACGCGATTACTTATGTCTTAGTTGCCTTTGCCGGCATTTCGTTAGTCACGAGTATGATTATGATTGCGATCATCACGTACACGTCAGTCCTTGAGCGGACCAAAGAAATCGGGATTTTGAAAGCCTTGGGGGCACGTAAGAAGGATATTACGCGGGTCTTTGATGCTGAAACTACGATTTTAGGAGTGGCTTCAGGTTGCTTAGGGGTTTTGATTGCGTGGGGCTTAACGTTCCCAGCCAATGCGATTTTGAGTAATATTACAGGACTCAATAATGTGGCGCAATTGAATCCAGTACATGGATTAATCTTGATTATCATTAGTACCGTCTTAACGGTCTTAGGTGGTCATGTGCCAGCTCGGATGGCAGCGAAGAAAGATGCCGCAACGGCGTTACGTTCAGAATAGTTCAGAGTGTAAGCCAAGGCGGTTAACGATCGAGCATAGCCTAGTCAAGACAATGATTGGGGTTTTCAATCGTTGTCTTGACGTAGCTAAGCGGAGAGCGTTACCTTTGGTTGCACGTTTCGACAGCTCCACACAAAAAGCACTTGAGATGAATTCTCAAGTGCTTTTTTAGACTTAACCAAGCGCTGCAGCGGGCTGTGGTAAAACGGCCAGTTGGGCTTTAGTTAAGGTAAATTGTTGTTGTAAGTGAAAGTCGCCGGACATTTCTGTCTGAGAGGAGGCTTGGAACACTTTCAAACTTTGTTGCGCTAGGTCTAATTGATAGACTTGGCGTTTACCATCGACATCGACTTCAATGGCGGTTCGACCAAAAGGCTGCCACCAGAAATCTTGGGTAGGTAAAACTTGGATGCGTTGTAAATAAAGAACTAAATCATTTGGGCTCATTAAGATTACTCCCTTCCGTTTGAACCATCTTTATTATACATCGTTAGGTTGATAATTTAAAATGTTTTGGTGATCCTAATTAAAAACAAGAGCTTTATCTTGCCGCCTAACGTTCGCCCACGTTGAGCCGGAACGCTGTGGGGGGACAATTCAAGCCAAAGTGCGGTCTTGAATTTCGTTTTGAACCGCCAACACCGCGTTTCAAAAGCGCCAGACTCTAAGCGATAAAATCGCTAAGAGTTCCCACGGCTGGGCTCAATGTGGACTCACTGTCGGCTATGATAGTGACTAATTTGGTCTGGTTAATCATAACAATTTTATTGGAGCCAACCGACGATAAAGTCATTAGTTCGAATGACTTTCTTTACAGCGATTAGTCTATTATCGATAAGGGTTCTAACGCTGTATTTATCCTTCAAATCCTAATTTACAGATCGTTCAACTTCAAATCCAGCAGCGGTCAAGACGGCATTTACCGAAGCCACAGTTGGACTATCAACGCGTATTTCAATAATACGGTCGGTATGTCGGCGGACGACCATTAAGGTTTTGATGCTTAAGCTGTGTTCGGCTAAGACTTGACCGAGTTTGAAAATGACACCCGGACGGTCATGATGAATGATGACTCGGGTAACCACGCCATTGTCACCATAATCAGTGATGTTTAAGAAGGCAGCCAAAATGTCATTATTGGTGATAATGCCGACTAAACGGTCAGCTTGCATGACGGGTAAAACACCAATTTTGTGGCGATGCATTTTGTCAATTGCGGCTTCTAATTGAGCGGTAGCCGCAATCGTTTGAACAGTGGTGATCATAATACTGGCGACGGTCGCTTTGGTTAATAAATAATTGGTTTCATAGACGGACAAACTGGTGGCAGACGAGGGTAACGCTTTGGCAATGCTGCCCTGGGTGACTAACCCCACCAGTTGATTGTCAGCCAGAACCGGTAAGCGATGAATATCATTAGTTCGCATTAATTCAATTGCCACACTGATACTCGTATCGGGATGGGCCACGATTAATTTAGTGGTCATGTAATCTGCTACACTCATAGTTTCCCTCCTAGATAGGCTTCTTGGACAGCGGGGTTAGCCAAAAGTTCTGCGCCAGTCCCACTTAACTTAATATGACCGCTGGCAAGCACGTAACCACGGTTGGCAATGGACAAGGCTTGTTTGGCGTTTTGTTCGATTAGTAAAACGGTGGTGCCTGCCGCGTTGATGGCTTGAATAATGGTGAAGATCTCTTGAATGAAGATTGGGGCCAAACCCATCGAGGGTTCGTCAAGGAGCATCAATTTCGGCTTAGCCATGAGGGCACGTCCCATCGCGAGCATTTGTTGTTCGCCACCGGAAAGCGTTGCGGCATCTTGGTGCCGACGTTGTTTAAGCACGGGAAAATAGTTATACACGTCTTGATAACTTTGCGCTAAGTTAGCCCGGTCGCGTCGCAAAAAGGCACCTAGTTGTAAATTTTCTTGAACTGATAACCCCGGGAAAATATGACGGCCTTCAGGAACTTGAGAAATGCCAGCATGCACGATCTTAGGTGCGGCTACTTTTTGCAAAGATTGTTGTTGGTAGGTGATTTGACCACTGGTTGGTCGTAAAATTCCCGAAATTGTCTTTAAAATAGTGGATTTTCCAGCCCCGTTTGCCCCAATTAGCGTGACAATCTCGCCAGTGTGAATGTCAAAACTGACTTTTTTAACGGCCTGAATCGCGCCATAGTTTACGACTAAGTCTTTAACAGTTAGCATTAAGCGTCACCTCCTAAATAAGCTTTAATCACCGCCGGATTTTGTTGGATTTCACGTGGCGTTCCTTCAGCTAATAACGCGCCGTGTTCCAGGACATAGAGCCTTTCGACGACCGTCATGACAAGAGACATATCATGTTCGATTAACACCACAGTAATGTGAAAGTCTTGCTGAATTTGTCGGATTAGTCGGGTTAAATCAGCGGTTTCTTCAGGATTCATTCCTGCAGCAGGTTCATCCAAAAAGAGTAATTTGGGTTTTGTCGCCAAGGCACGAACAATTTCTAATCGTCGTTGGACGCCGTAAGGGAGATTTTTGGCCGGCTGATCGGCAACGGCGCTTAGGTCGAAAATCGCAATCAGCTTTTCGGCGGCTACGGTCATGGCCGTTTCGGTGCGATAAAATTTGGGTGTCCGTAATAAACTACTGATGAATCCTTCATGATAATGGTTCGTCATGGCAATTCGAACGTTGTCCAAAACCGTTAGTTCTTTAAATAGGCGGATGTTTTGGAAAGTTCGCGACACACCGGCTTGAGCAACTTGTGCCGGTGTTTGACCGTTAACCGTTTTGACGCCATGATCAGTATAGAGACTAATCGTCCCAGCACTAACCGGGGTAACGCCGGTTAGTAAGTTGAAAAGCGTGGTTTTGCCAGCCCCGTTTGGCCCGATGAGGCCGATGAGTTCATTTTGATCGAAGTGAACTGAGACATTGCTGATGGCGTTTAAGCCGCCAAAGTTTTTGACGAGCTGGGTGGCTGTTAATAATGGACTACTCATGGTCAGCCACCTCCTGACGGTTGAAACGTTTAAAGGATAGTTCCCAAGTGCCGAGCAGGCCGGCTGGTTTAAAGATCATGATCAGAATTAAGGCTAATGAATAAATGATCATCCGTAACGTCCCGAAATTTTGCAAAATCGTGTCCAACGCACCTAAAACAATCGCGGCTACAAAGGTTCCAGTAATACTGCCAACGCCACCAAGGACGACGATAATCAAAATGGCAATCGATGCCATGATGTTGAAGTCACTAGGGGCGATTGTTTGAATGTAAGCGGCATGTAATGAACCACCAACGGCTGCGGTAGCCGCCCCGAAAACGAAAGCTGCGAGTTTCCAGCGAGTGGTATTTAACCCCATTGCTTCAGCGGCAATCTCATCTTCGCGAATTGCCATGATGGCTCGGCCACTGCGACTGTGGATAAAATTCACGGTCATGATGGTGGTGATACACATGATGACATAGACGGTAGCCCATGAGGCGAGGGCGGGAATGTTGAAAATTCCGGCGGCGCCATTGGTGATTTTTAAATTATTAATTAACAACCGAATGATTTCGGCCGCCCCCATGGTGGCGATGGCTAAGTAGTCCCCGCGCAAACGCAAGGTGGGGATCCCAACGATTAAGGCGGCGATAATGGCGATGATGACGCCAATGAACATTGACAAGTAAAAGCCACCAATAGTCGTGATAGTGGGAGTGATAATCCCAGTGGCGTAAGCCCCAATTGCCATAAAGCCGGCATGGCCTAGTGAAAATTGGCCAGAAAAGCCAATAATTAAATTCAAACCGATGGCTAAAATCACGTTAATGCCAATGGTGACCAACATATTTTCAATAAAGGTATTAATGATCCCTGCAAATTCAAGACCATCAATCAAGATGAAGCCGAAAATCATTAAGCCGGCCCAAACTAAATTTGCTTTTAATCGTGTGCGCATAGCAGTCACCTACACTTTCTCTTTAACGTTTTTACCGAAGATTCCCGCTGGCATCACCAGTAAGATGACGATGAGGACCAGGTAAACAACGGCATCTTTATAAGCTGAGAGGCCAATCGCTTGGACGGCCGTTTCCAGAATCCCGATAATGAAGCCACCTAATGACGCACCTGGAACTGAACCAATGCCACCAATAACGGCCGCTACGAATGCTTTAATGCCGGGCGTCATCCCCATCAATGGATCAATCGAGTTATAGTACAAACCGATCAAAACGCCCGCGGCACCAGCCATCGCTGAGCCTAAAGCAAACGTAAATGAAATGGTGTGGTTAAGGTTAATGCCCACCAATTGGGCCGCAGTTGGATCAACAGCAACGGCCCGCATGGCTTTGCCCATGGTCGTTTTTTTGATAATTAATTCTAGGAGTAACATCAAGCCACAAGCCGTCCCTAAAATCAGCAATTGGACATTAGAAATCTGCAGGGAACCTAAGTGATAGGTCACGGTTTTAATCACTTGTGGAAAACTACGGGTATTGGCGGTGAATAAGTAAGACATGCCATTTTCTAATAAGAAGGACACCCCAATCGCGGTAATCAAGGCCGTAATCCGTGGTGAATGTCGTAGGGGACGGTAGGCACAATATTCAATAATGACGCCAACTAAGGCACAAAATAGCATCGCTGAAAGCATCGCCGCGATGAAACTGAAATGTAGGACGTTAATCACGTAGTACCCCCAAAAGGCACCCAACATATAAATATCACCATGAGCGAAGTTAATTAATTTAATAATGCCGTAAACCATGGTATAGCCCAAAGCTAGTAACGCATAAATACTGCCTAATGAGAGGCCGTTAATGAGTTGTTGTCCAATTGTTTGCATGAAATTCCTCCCTGAAAATGGCCGTTATTTGACGTTATAGGTTTGTTTTACGATGCCGTTAGTCAACTTTTCAACGACGATTGATTTTTCTGGATTATGTTGTTTGTTCATGGTAATGGTGCCAGTGACCCCTTTGAAGTTCTTCAAGCTGGCCAAGCCGTTCGCAATTTTGACCGAGTTAGCGGAGTCTTCTTTTTCAATCGCCGCTTTAATCATGTAAACCGAATCGTAAGCCAAGGCTGAGAAGGTTGGCGCTGTCGTGTGATATTTGGCTTTGAAAGCTTTCAAGAATTTTGCGGCGGTCGTGTTGGTCGTCCCAGATTTCGTTGAAAATGGTGTGGTGTAGTAAACGTTGTTGGCGTTTGAATTACCTGCAATTTTAGCCAACTTAGCATCGGCCATGCCGTCACTCCCCACAATTGGCACCTTGATGCCAGCTTGGCGGGCTTGCTTAATAATCAAGCCGAGTTCGGAATAGTAACCTGGCGCGTAAATGGCGTCAATCTTTTTATGTTTCAAAGCGGTCAAGATGGCATTGAAATCTTTGTCGCCTTCTTGGAATGTTTGACTGCTGGCAACGGTGCCGGTGTAGGCCTTTTTGAACGCTTTAGTCAGGCCAGTCCCGTAATCGCTAGAATTATCGGTCAAAATGGCCACGCGTTTGGCTTTCAACGTTTTAGTGACAAATGTTGCGGCTGATGAGCCTTGGAAATTATTTTGGTAGCAGGCGCGGAATATGTAGGGCTGAACCTTACCGCTCTTTTGAAGCGTATAGCCGGGATCAGTCGCCGATGGGCTAACCGATGGGACGGCGGCTTTGGTCATGTTGGGAATTGCCGCGGTTCCGGCATTGGTAGCGGCTGGACCAACAACGGCAACGACTTTATCGTTGTTAACGAGTTGTGCGGCGACCGAAGCGGAGGTGGTGTTTGACGTTTTGTTGTCACGGATGACCAATTGAACTTTCTTTTTGGTGTTGCCAACCTTAATGCCGCCTTGCTGGTTGATCTGGTTAACGGCTAATTGAATCCCTTGTTTTTCTTGTTCTCCGTAGCCAGCTGCTGAACCAGAGAGTTCCATATTGACCCCAATTTTAATCGTTTTGCCGGCAGTGTTGCCTTGGCTACTGCCATTGGATTTAGCGGTGCTACAACCAGCAAGTAGCATGGCGATCGCGCCCCAGGTAGTTAGTTTAGTGGTGATATTTGCCCATTTTTTCATAATCAATTCCTACTTTCTTTTTTTGATGGTGCGGGTGGTGCGTGGACTAGCGGACCTCCTTTTGACTAACAAAAAAGCCTCATCCACTGTCGTGAATGAGGCGAAAAAAATAGTACCAAGCCTCATTACCACAATGGGAAAGAAGGGCTCAGTACTTGAATTTGAGTGGTTAAGCTCAAGGTCAAGTGACCGGGTCCTTCTTCAATAATAATAAGGCTAAGTTTTGAACAGCAAGGGTGGTTACTAGGTTAAGTTGTTTAGCTGCTTGCAATTTCATCATGGTAACGCCCTCGCTTTCAAAATGGTTTTGGTTTAGTTGATGTGCTCTAGAATAATTAAAAAAAGATGTGATGTCAAGGACGTTTTTAATTTTATACATCATTTTATTAACGAAAAATGAAGCTATCTTATAGAAGAGATGAATATTGAAAAAAATTACGATAAATAATTTTGAAGCATGCTGGATAGGATGCAGTGCATTTTTTAATTAAACTTTTGTGAAATTTAATACAAACGAGCGTAAATCAGTTATAATGGAGACTATAGTAAACGGTTGCGAAGAGAAAGGAAGTTATTTAAATGGTAGAAACAGTTTTGCAAAAAGAATTGGTTAATAATGATTTTAAAGATGTGCTGTTTGGTCGGCGTTCAGTACGTAAGTTTGATCCAACGGTAACCATTCCAGCTGAGGAATTACAAGCAATGATCGCCGAAGCAACGAGTGCCCCATCGGCCTGTAATTTACAATCATGGCATTTTGTGGTGGCCAATAGTGAGGCAGGTAAAGCCAAAGCAAAATCAGTCTTGATGCCATTTAATTACCCACAAATTGATACTTGCTCAGCGATGATCTTTGTCTTAGGTGACACGCAATCACATACGGTTTATCGTGATGTGTGGAATAAAGCGTGTGAAGAAGGCAAGATCACGCCAGAAAAACGCGATGAAATCTTCAGTAGCTTCCTCCCAATGTATGAAAAAGGGAGTCGTGAATTTTTAATTGGTGATGCCACAATTGATAGTAGTATGGTAGCGATGCAGTTGCTCTTGGTTGCGCGGGCTCACGGCTATGCGGCTAATCCAATCGCTGGCTATGCGGCTGATAAAGTGGCAACGACCTTTGGGTTAGATGCAGAACGTTACGTGCCTGTGATGGCGATTGCGTTAGGTAAGGCTGCGGAAACGCCAATTGAATCTGATCGTTATGATGCAAAAACGTTAACTGATTTTATTTAAACTGAATAATTTGGGAGCAATGTTAGCTGATAACTGACATTGCTCTTTTTATTTGTTGGTGAAATTTAATCCTATTGACATTGTTTAATCAAAATCTCATAATAGTGATCATTATAAAAGCTGGTTCAGACGGTGATGTTAGTAGTATCACGTTATCTTTGTTCCAAGTGATCGTAAAAGGAAGTCATTAACTTGAAATTTGAAGAATCAAAAATTTTACAACAGTTACCGAAGCAATTTTTTGCTAATTTAGTGAAAAAAGTAAATGCCAAGGTCGCGTCAGGGGCTGATGTGATTAATTTGGGCCAAGGTAATCCTGATCAGCCAACGCCCGAGTTTGTGGTCAAGGCGATGCAACAAGCTACGGCCGATCCGGCTGATCATAAGTACTCTTTATTTCGTGGATTACCACGACTTAAACAAGCGGCGGCTGATTTTTATCAACGCGAATATGGGGTTGAACTAGACCCGGAAAAAGAAATTGCCATTTTGGGTGGGAGCAAGACTGGGTTAGTGGAACTACCGTTGGCCTTGTTGAACCCTGGCGATACGATGATTTTGCCTGATCCAGGTTATCCAGACTATTTATCGGGGATTACGCTAGCCCAAGTTAAACTCGAATTGTTGCGATTAAAGGCCAAAAATCAATTCTTACCGGACTATGCCGACCTTGACCCAAAAGTTGCGGCTGCTGCTAAATTACTCTATTTGAATTATCCGAATAATCCAACCGGTGCGGTGGCAACACCAGAATTTTTCCAACAAACGGTTGATTTCGCTAACGACAAGCAAATTGGCATCGTCCATGACTTTGCATATGGTGCGATTGGGTTTGATGGGCAACGTCCCGTAAGTTTTTTACAAACACCGGGAGCTAAAGATGTCGGAATTGAAATGTATACATTGTCGAAATCTTTCAACATGGCCGGCTGGCGTATTGGCTTTGCGGCTGGGAATGCCGATATGATCGAAGCAATTAATCTGATTCAAGATCACCTCTTTGTCAGTGTCTTTCCAGCTATTCAAGATGCGGCGATTGCGGCTTTAAATAGTGATCAAAGCACCGTTAATTCCTTAGTAGCGTTGTATGAAAAACGGCGCAATCAATTTTGGACAGCCGCGCGCAAGATTGGCTGGAAACCTTATCCATCTGGCGGATCATTTTATGCTTGGATGCCGGTACCCGAAGGCTATACGAGTGAAAGCTTTGCGGATCTGCTATTAGACAAAGCTGCGGTAGCTGTTGCGCCTGGTAATGGATTTGGTGACGGTGGTGAAGGTTATGTGCGTGTGGGGTTATTGATTGATGAACCACGCTTCACCGAAGCTTGCGAACGGATCGCGAAGTTACATTTATTTGACTAAAGGTTGAAAGCTAAATGTATTGGTCGAAACCTTAGCAACATTGACTTAAGTTGAATTAAATTTTTCACCTACGCCAGCCAGCGATTCTGCCGGCTGTGGGGACCGATTCCAGCCACAGTGCCGGCTTCCATCTCGCTTTTAAGCCTAGCCAGAACCGCTAGTCTCAAAAGTCGTCCACATCGTAAGCCCGGGAAAACCATCCGGACTAACGCTGTTTTCACGGCCGGCGCCATCACTGGCTGACTCCAGTTATCATGCGGATGCTAGTTAATTAGCGATCACTATTATAACCGAGAGTGAGCCCACATTGAGCCCAGCCGTGGGAGTCTCTAAGCGATTTATCGCTTAGAGCCTGGCGTTTTTGAAACACGGGTTTAGTGGTTCAAAACGACGGTTCAGACCGCTTTTTGGCTGAACCGGTCCGCCCACAGCGTTCCGGCTCAATGTGGGCGAACGGTAGGTGGCAAGTATGACTACTTTTGATCGATGAATGCTTATCATATCAACGATTATTGTTAAAACCTAGCTTTCAACCTTTAGTTATTTGATAAATAAGTTGTTTACTTGAGTTTGGGATAAGACCTAAGCTCTTTTTTGTGCAGCTTGTTCGAGAATAGATCCTTGATTTAACAGTGTTAGTCTAACTAAAAGTCGTTATTTGTCATCTTTTTCTTGACCTCGAACGCGTTCGAGAACGTATGCTTGATTTATCGAAAAACGAGTTGAGGGATGTGGAGATTGATGATTAAATATTTATTTGCTGATTTAGATGGGACATTGTTAGATCCAACCGGAAAAGTTAACGCGGAGACAGCCCAAGCGGTTCAAACACGAGGCTTGCCGGTGACGTTAGTTTCAGCGCGGGCACCAATGGAAATGCAGGCCGCTGTTGAAGCGTTACAATTAAGTGGCCCACAGATTGCGTTTAATGGCGGCTTAATTTATGAACAACAAGCAGGTCAAATCGTGCCATTACAAATGCACCCAATGAAACATACGCGAGCCGAGATGTTATTGGACTTTATTAAAAATGAGTTTCCTGGGGTAAGCTTGAGTTGCTATACCAGAGATCAATGGTATACCGAACGGGTTGATGGCGGGGTCCGACATGAGCAACAGTTGACGGGGCAACCAGTGACCGTCACTAAATATGATGACCTATTGGCTGATACTGCTAATCGGATTTTTAAAATTACGGTCATTACGTTAGACTTTAAGTTAATCAGTGCGTTGGCAGCGGCGCTAAAAAAGTTAAATTACCCAGATATTAGTGCTAAATTGTCGGGATTGACTTATTTGGAAATTACGAGTGATGCGGCTCAAAAGTCGCGTGGAATCCACTTTATTCAAGATGAATATCAGTTGGCTAAAGCCGAGCTGGCCGCGATTGGGGACAGTGAAAATGATCTGCCAATGTTTGAACAAGTGGGAATGCCGATCGTGATGGGCAATGCCGCGCCTAATATTCAAGCAATCAGTCCTTATATAACGCAAACTAACGCTGAAAATGGCGTGGCTTATGCCTTACAACATTTCTTGAAGGAGGACTAAATATGGCTAATATTCGGGATGTTGCTCGGATTTCCGGTTATTCGGTATCGACCGTTTCCCGAGTGATTAATCAAAAAAATTATGTCTCTGAAAAGACGCGGGCCGCAATTCAAAAAGTTGTTGATGACTTAGATTATGTCCCTAACGACGTGGCTCGCGATTTAAGTCGCGGGAAGACGTTCAACGTTGGGGTCGTTTTACCACATTCAGATCATCCGTACTTTACTCAGTTGATTCATGGGATTACTACCGCAGCTTTTGCGGCTAAATATCATGTGGTCTTATTGTCATCACGTTATGATGCCGAATTAGAGCGTGATTACTTGGAAGGATTACGTCGGAAGGCCTATGATGCATTGATCTTTACATCGCATGGGTTGCCATTAACACAACTAGCACGCTATCGGAAATATGGTTCGATTGTTGTTTGTGAACAGCCAGGGGCGAGTGGCATTCCAGCCGCGTATGCGCATCGCCGAACGACTTATCGTGAAGCGCTGGCATATTTAAAAGCGCAAGGCTATCACCACATTGGCTTGATGTTGAGTCGACCGATTGCGGTTAGTGCAACGAGTCAAGCAACTGCCGATGCCTATCGGGCCGTCTTTGGTAGCAAACCAGCTACTAAGGATTGTGCCACTGATGTGATTACGTTAGCTGATGGTCAACGAGCGGCTACTGATTTTATTAAACGGGGGCTACAGTTCGATGCAATCTTGGCTAATAGTGATGATATTGCGATTGGGGTGACCCGTGCTTATCGACAAGCAGGCTTACCGGTCCCGTTTTTAATTGGCCAAGAACACCAACTTTCAGGAGAAGTCGCCCATTTACCGACGATTGATCACTATTTCAAAAAAGTCGGTGAAAATGCCTTACAATTGGCGATTAGCGGGGCGGCCACTAATATTGCCATTGATGCTACGTTTATTGCCAAACAATAAAGATAGTTAGGCTAAATGAAAAAAACTAACAAAATTTTATCGCACCAAATCCTAGCATTGGTAAGGGTTAGTGCGATTTTATTTCGATTTTAGTTAGAAAAATAGTTAGTTTTTGTTGTATTAAACTAACAATGGTGCTAATATAATGATCATTCAAGTTAACAGGAGGAAAAAACAATGACAACTTCAAGTCGAGACTTATTTAATAGCTTTGGTAAATTGATGCAGAATCGGGCATTTATGATGGCGGTGATGCACCAGCGTGAAATTGCTGGCATGGACGGTATGCGCAATAACGGTCGTGGTCAAATGCGATTGTTACAACTGTTATCGCAATCACCAGATGGCCTAACCAATGCGGAAATTGCCGAATTATTAGACATTCGGCCAAGCTCAGTTAGTGCCACGATTAGTCGGTTGGAAGATGCTGAGTTAGTGGAACGAATTCCGAGTGAACGTGATAAGCGGGCGGTAATCGTCCGGTTGAGTGAGAACGGGCAAAAGTTATTTGCCAATCATGACGATAAAGTCGATGACCTGACTGACAAACTTTTCAGTGGGTTGACCGATGAGGATAAGGCTGATTTACAACGATTATTGACGAAATTAAGTCACAGCGTTGCTGATTTAGATTTACGGGACTTCATGCCGCGTGGTGGTGAAATGCATCATCATGGTGGCTGGGGTCGGCGCTGGTTTTAAAAATTAGAAGATCGAGGCATTTGAGATGGAACGTAGAATGAGTGCACCGCGTTCGGCGGCGTCAGCAAAGCGTAGCAAGTTTGATTTACGGGGATTTTTACATTTGATTCGACAAACGAAGCCCCGTTACTGGCAGTTATGGATTGGGTTAATCCTTGGCATGATTGCCACCGGGGCTCAACTAATTGTCCCGAAGTTTGCCCAGACGTTAATTAATGGCTTTAGTCATGGGATTAACCAAACACTGTTGTGGGCTGTGATTGGTTTATTCGTTGCCAGTGCGGTGATTAGTGCATTGTCGGGAACCTTGCTAGGTATTTTTGGTGAGAATGTTGTGGCTAACTTACGGCAAACGTTATGGCAAAAGTTAGTTCGACTAAAGGTAAGTTACTTTGATGATGTGAAAACCGGTGAGATGACGTCGCGGTTAGTGAATGATACGACACAAATTAAAGATTTGCTCGCCAATTCGTTTCCACAAATGATCACCTCGTTATTACAACTCTTTGGTGCCTTAGCAATCATGTTGTTGATGGACTGGAAGATGACCGCCCTTATGTTTATTGCGGTACCGTTACTCTTGTTGTTGATGCTACCAATCATGAATCAATCAAGTAAAGTCGGCCGCCAACGGCAAGATGCGTTAGCGAAATTTAGTGGCGAGACTGATGAAACCTTGAGCGAAATTCGATTAGTAAAATCATCCAATGCTGAAGCGTACGAAACGACTACCGGTTTTGGGCAAATTAAAGCGTTATACCAAATTGGTTTAAAAGAAGCGATCTATGATTCTGTCGCGGGTCCGATCATGACGGCGGGCATGCTGGCCTTGTTTGTTGGCGTATTAGTGTATGCCGCTGCTCGAGTTGCTGCTGGGACAATGACGATGGGCACGTTGGTTTCATTCTTAATGTATCTCTTTCAAATTGTGGGACCAGCCGGGACGTTAGCCCAGTTCTTTACGACTTTGTCCAAGGCAAATGGGTCAACAGAGCGTGTACGCGATTTGTTAAAAGAACCAGAAGAAGCTTTAGATAGTGGTCACACGCAGTCAGTCACGGACCAAACTTTGGCAATGTCACACGTTGACTTTGCGTATGATGATGGGCAAAACGTGTTGCAAGATGTGAACTTTGAAGCTAAACCAAATACGGTTGTAGCGTTTGCTGGGCCTTCGGGTGGTGGTAAATCAACCATCTTTGGCTTACTGGAACGTTACTATCAACCAAGCACTGGTCAAGTCACGATTGGTGGTCAAAATGTGGCTGATTTGAATTTGAGTGATTGGCGGTCACAAATTGGCTACGTTAGTCAAGATTCGGCGATTATGGCGGGGACAATTCGTCATAACTTAACGTATGGGTTTGATCGTGATTTTAGTGATGATGAGCTTTGGCATGCTTTACAATTGGCTTCGGCTGATCAATTTGTTAAAGCCATGACGGATGGCTTAGATACGCAGGTCGGTGAACGTGGCGTCAAGGTCAGTGGTGGTCAACGACAACGGTTAGCGATCGCTAGAGCTTTCTTACGTGATCCAAAGATTTTGATGTTGGACGAAGCAACGGCCAGTTTGGATTCAGAATCAGAAGCAATGGTTCAAAAGGCTTTGAGTGAATTGATGAAAGGGCGGACAACGCTCGTCATTGCTCATCGTTTGAGTACGATTGTGGATGCAGATCAAATCTACTTTGTTGAAAATGGCCATGTTAGTGGGCACGGTACGCATCAAGAGTTAATGGATCAACTACCGTTGTACCGCGATTATGTGAAGATTCAGTTTAAGGAATAGTGGTGATTAGATGCAGAAAATTCTCTGTATTGGCAGTAGCTTTGGCAGTGATGGGACGCATTATGTACATGAACTCGCTGCGAGTTATGGGATTGAGACGAAAGTTGTTAATCTATTTTTGCCAGGTGGGACGTTTGAACAACATTGGACGAATTTACAGGATGAGACGCCAGTCTACCTATATGAAGAAAACGGCCAGTTCACTAAGCAAAAAGTAAGTTTGTCGGCGGTACTAGCTGCTGAGGATTGGGATGATATTGTGTCCCATCAAGCGAGTGGTTTTACCGGAATTCAAGACCCAGCCTGTCATTATGCGGCGTTACTGTTTGACTATTTGAAGCATCATTGTCCACAAGCGCATCTATGGCTGCAACAAACTTGGGCTTATGAAGTTGGCTGTGAACGCGAAGCTTTTGCTAAGTATGATTATAATCAATTCTTGATGTATCAGGAATTAACGGTGATTTATCAAGCCTTGGCGGAAGAATTTCATGTTGGCGTGATTCCAGTAGGAACGGTTATTCAAAAGTTACGTCAAACGGCCCCATTTGACGTTGCTAAAGGTGGTCGTTCATTGAATCGTGATGGTATGCATTTGGACTTCGTGTATGGTCGTTATGCGGCTGGTACAACTTGGGCAAAAGCGTTGTTGGATCTGGATTTGAGTGATCATCGATTTGAACCGACAGCCCAGTCTGAGGCTGAACTGACGACATTGATTGATGAAACAGTGATGACAACTTAAAGGAATAATTGGCGATTAACTTGAATGAAGTTGATCGCTTTTTTGGTACGTAAATGATCAGTTATTTCATTTTTTAAAATTGGCATATGATAAATTTTTACATGAATAATACAATCTTTTTCTGAAAATGAACACAATGTTTACCCATCACTTTCATGATTTTTACATTGATTCAGTAGACTTGTCTTTATAGATAGCTGGCTATCAAAATAAAAAAGTGGAGTGATGATATTTTGAATTCCCGAGTGTTGACAACGATTGCGCTGTGTTCAGCGACCTTAATTTTAATGACGACGGCCGCCCCAGCAACGGCGGCAATTAAGACTAATGCCAACCAACCGCGAGTAAGCCGGGCAACAACGCCGGCGACAGCCGTAAAACCGTTTGCGGATATTGATCTTTCGAAGGCTAGTCCAGTGGATAAAGCTGGTGCGTTTAAAGATGTTAAAACGATTGGTAGTGGCAAGCCAACAATTACGGATGATCGTAATGTCGATGGTAAAGTAACAGCCTTTGACGGTAACTCTGGCTATGCACTCCCGTTAGATACTGATTTCTATAAAAAGCTTGATAAAGGCGTTACGATCGAAGCCTTCTTTAAATACAGCGGCTCCGATAGTGGCGAACACGATATTTTATCAAATCAACAGGGTGGTGGACTAGGCCTTGGGGTTTATAATGGCAAACTAACTTTTTTTGCTAATGACAAAACACATAATGAACAACAACTACAAGGCGAATTTAAACATAATACCTGGATTCATGCGGTCGGTGTGATTGACACTCAGGCTAAAAAGAGTCGGCTATATATTAATGGTCAGTTAGTCAAAGAAGCCGATAATGATGGGACAATCAAACGACCGAACAGTGCGGCTAATAATTTTGTGATCGGTGGCGATAGTGGTCCTAATAATGCGCTTCAATTTGGAATGACTGGTGAAATTAAGACCGCTAAACTTTATGATCAGGTTTTAACCAAGAAAAACGTTGAAAAGTTAAGTACCATGTCATTAGCTGATGTTCATGCACCAACGGATACGATTAAACAAGGCTTTAACACTCAATTAGTCGGGCCAAGTGATGTAGTTGCTGGACATACGTATAATTTAAATGTTCATACCCGTCAATTGAAAAAAGGTGACATTAATAAATTAGAATATGATGTTATTTTTGACGCAGATAAATTTGAATATTCGGGAGCCGATAGTTTATTAGGTGGGGGGCAGCGTACACAAGTCACGCAAAAAAATGATCACACCTTACACATTGTTTCAACAGCAGGATTATCGTCGGCTGAAGTTAAACAATTTAGTCAGACACGTTTGGCTCGAGTTCAATTGAAGGCGAAGCCAGCTAAACAAAATACTAAAACCCAGCTAACGGTTAAAAACGTGAAGGCTAGTATTGATGATACCAAAGTGACTAAAGTAGACATGGATGCGGTCAATGAACAAAATGTGATGATTCATGCTAAAGATGTCAACGATTACAATGGTGACGGTATCATTGGTGTGGGTGATGTTGCGCTTGCACCTACTAAGCGTAAAGCGGCTGTTGCTAAGGCAGCTGAGATCCGGCCTTACAAGCACGTTGTTTTGTTAACAACCGATGGTGGTGGTAATCCATGGGATCCAAACGGTATGTATTATGATGATGGGACGACTAAATTCCCACATTGGACAACTGATCCTAAAATTTTAGCGAAACGCCAGAATACGCATACGATGGATTTATTCAATAATAAATTTGCTATGAGTACCACTGCTAGTGCTGTACAACCGACAATTTCTGGACAAAACTACGCATCAATGTTACATGGTTTAGCTTGGGGTGATATGGACTCGGCGTATCAATTGACAAATGCAACAGCTGGACAAAAATATTTTGAAGATTTCGGTAAAAAACAAGCTAAGTACCCATCGGTCTTTAAAGTATTACAGGCTAATAATGCTAATCAAGGTTTAGCGGCTTTCTCTGAATGGAATCCAATTTTAGATGGGATTACTGAACCTGATGCTGCGGTAGAAAAAGGGCGCTCAGCAGCTTGGCAATCTTTTGATGATGTCGCAAATTATATTGATAGTGATAAGTATGAAGATACGTCTTTAGTTTATATGCAAAGTGATCAAATGGATCATCAAGGTCATGGTCATGGTTTTTACAATGATGGCTATTGGAACAACTATAAACGATATGATGATTTATTTAAGAAAGTCATGGATAAGTTAGAAAAGACTGGCCATATTCATGATACGTTAGTGATCGCTAATGCTGATCATGGCGGGAGTGGTACCAATCATGGTGGTGTTGGCACACATGACGCTTCTAACTATAATATCTTTATTGGCCTTGGTGGTGAAACGGTTGATGCTGGACGTCGCTTAAAAGGTGGTAGCAATGCCGATATTAGTGCATTAGTATTAAATGCATTACAAGTTAAAAAACCAGCTTCTATGAAGGGCGAAGTTTTTGATACATCAGCTTTCTTACCACAAACTGAATTAGCTAAGAAAAATCGTTCAGTAGAAGGAATTACTCTTGAACGGACAACTGATCAGTTTGCGTTGAAGTTTAAGGCTCAAGGTGATCGTCAGATTCGAACTGTCGATACTCGCATTGATTTAGATGGACAAAATTTTGATCGGATCACATTGCCAGATGGTGCAAAAGTGGTTCGACAAGTCGTTGAAAATGGCATTTTGAAATTAACTCTTAGTTTCGATCGACAACCTAGTGGAACTTTAGCAAAGGTCACATTGAAAAATGAATCAGCAAAATCAGCTGGTAAAGTGGCAATCAAGGAAGCAATGCTAGGAACTGATAAAGGACAAGAAATCTTATCTGATTTAGCTAATGAGGATGCTAAAACACCTGAAAAGTCTAAACAGGATAAACTTAAAGGCAAAATTGTTTACGCGAAAAAGAAGATTGGTTTCTACAAGACAACTAGATTTACTAAGCAAAACTTATATAAAGTATTTAACGCTAAGTCTCAGAATAAATGGTCGCAATTTAAAATTGTGAAAAAACAAGGCAAGCGTTATCAAGTTAAGGATATCAATATGTGGTCCAAGACTTATGGTAAGGTGGGATATATCACAGCTAATAGCAGATATGTGACTGCTTCAGAATATACCAAGAAAGCTGTTAAAGTTAAGGTGATCAACACTTATGGTTTAGTATCTTACAAGACAGAAAGTCTAATGGGGAAGGTATCTCATTATTATAAGAAAGATACTGTCTTGAAGGTTGAACAAATCGTGAAAGTTAAGGGCAAGTATCGTTTCCAATTGAAGAACGGTAAATATATCACGGCTGACAAGCACATGATTAAAGCCTACTTTACGAAATAAGTTTTACTAAAATAAAGCACGAATCGCCCGTTAAAAAGGTGATTCGTGTTTTTTTTGAGTTAATGTTCAATTGGTTTAGAAAAACTCTTGCGATAGATCAAATCGGCATCTAGTAAAATGGTTCGTTTACCACGAGTATCAAAGATGAGCGATTCTTTCAGTGCATTGATAGCCAGTTGACCAAGTTCGTTAGTATCAATCCGAAAAGTGGTTAATGGTGGTGAAACATACTGGGCGATATCAATATCGTTAATACTAATAATCGCGGCATCTACAGGAACAGTAATCTTATGCTCATTAAAGGCTTGCAAGACGCCAACTGCCAATGGATCTGACGCCACTAAAAAACCCTTTGGTAAAGGTTGATCAACAAGTGAGGTAATGACTTGCTCACCCAAAGCTCGACCGCTTTCTACGGAAAAGTCTTTGCCGATAAAAACAAAGCGATCATCGAAGCATCCTAATTCACGCATATGACTCTCGAAATATTTTTGACGAGCGTCCATATGATGATGATTACTCTGACTGGTTGACCAGAAACCGCCCCCAATAAAACCAATTGGGGTGCAATGGCCTTTGCAAAACAAATCAATTGCGCGTTCAGTCATGGACTGCAAGTCAGGTTGAACCGAGCTGAAATGATGTGAATCCGGATTGGAGTCAACAAAGATTCTGTGCGGTGACAATTGCCGTAATTTTAACAAACTTGTTTTAGAAAATTCCCCCACAGCAATAAAGCCATCGATGTCTAATGGAACGGCTTCAAGGTTATGGTAAAAAGTTAACTGTAAATTTGCTTGTTCGCCATGTTTCACGATACTTTTTCGTAAATTACTGTAGTAGATATCCTCTAATTCCTTTTGTGGTGCGACCGCAAAAATCACGGCAATCTTATAAGCTAACCCGTGCGTTGTATTGGGTTGCTGGTAATTTAGACTTTGAGCCGTTTTGAGAATTCGTTTACGAGCCGTATCTGAAATTGAAAAAGTGGGGTCATTATTTAGTAACCGTGAAACGGTTGCCGGTGAATACCCCGCTTTAGCGGCAATTTCACGAATTGTTGTCATTTTTGCTGGCCTCCCCAGGTAATGGTTTAGTAAAAACTGTCTCATGATAGGTTGAAATAAATTGGCTAATACATAAACAACGTTAAATCCAACAATTTAATAATACGCTTACAATGGCGAAAGTAAAGGCAAGTAATGCTAGTAAATGTGTTTAAATTTTGTTTACTAGGTTTTAGTAATTAATTTATTAAACCGCTTTCATCGCCGTGAAAAATCAGCTATGCTTAAGCCATCAAAGAACGATGCAACGAAATTAATGATATGAAAGTGAGTGAGATTAGCAATGACGAATCCCTTAAAGGTAAATGAGTTTCTTCATGGCGGTGATTACAATCCCGACCAATGGCTCGATCAGCCAGCAATTATTGATCAAGACTTTAAGTTTTTTAAAGAAGCAAAATTAAATACCTTAACGCTTGGTATTTTTTCATGGGCCAAATTAGAACCGACAGAAGGTCATTACGATTTTAGTTGGCTCGATGATATTTTTGATCGAGCGGCTGCGCAAAATGGCAAAGTCATTCTGGCAACACCAAGTGGCGCACGCCCACAGTGGTTAGCACAAAAATATCTGGAGGTTTTGCGAGTCGCAGCCAATGGTCAACGCAATCAATTTGGCGAACGACACAATCACTGCTACACGTCACCGATTTACCGCGAAAAAGTCCAAACAATTAATCGAAAATTAGCAGAACGCTATGGAGATCGTGATAACTTAGTACTTTGGCACATCTCTAACGAATACGGTGGCCAATGCTATTGTGAGCTTTGCCAGGCTGAATTTCGTAACTGGCTTAAGCGAAAGTATCAAACCCTAGCAAACTTGAATCATGCTTATTGGAGTGACTTTTGGGCGCATACCTATACTGATTGGAGTCAGATTCAGGCTCCAGCGCCACAAGGTGAAAGTGATGTGATGGGCTTAAATCTTGATTGGAAACGATTTGTTACTGATCGGACGATTGATTTTTACGAAAATGAAATTAAACCGTTACGAGAATTAACGCCAAATATCCCGATTACCACAAATTTCATGGGGGGCAATCCACCAGAGTCACATGTCTTTTACGACCTGAATTATCAAAAATTTGCGCAACATGTTGATATTGTCAGTTGGGATTCTTATCCAAACTGGAGTAACGGTTATGAAAGTAGTGCGCATTTGGCAATGAAAACAGCCTTGATGAATGATATGATGCGCAGTTTGAAACATGATAATTACTTGATTATGGAAAACACGCCATCCCAAGTGAACTGGCATCCAGTTAATCGGGCGAAACGACCAGGGATGCATGAAATGGCCAGTTTACAAGAAATTGCCCATGGTGCCGATTCTGTCATGTACTTCCAATTACATCAATCACGTGGCGCGTCTGAAATGTTTCATGGCTCGGTGATCACCAACAAATTAAGTGATCAAACTCGAGTTTTCCATGATGTGACGACGGTGGGCAAGGATTTGAAGCAATTACAGGCGGCTCATAATACGCAACGAGTTACGGCTAAAGTAGCGATTGTCTTTGATTATGACAACATGTGGGCCTTGGATGACGCGCGTAATTATGCCCAAGCCACTAAACAGTATTGGCAAACGATTCAAACGCATTATCAATATTTCTGGGAACATGATATTCCAGTTGAATTTGTCAGCACGACCGATGACTTAACGGCTTATGACTTAGTGATTGACCCGATGCATTTCATGATGAGTGACGCTTTTGCAGCTAAACTCAAAGCTTATGTTGCCCAAGGTGGACATCTCGTGGGTACTTACATTACTGGTGTGGTTGATCGCAACTTCTTAGCCATTCAAGGTGCTTGGTTACCTGATTTACAAGCGACTTATGGCTTAACCGTAACGGAAACCGATACGTATTATCCAGAGCAACATAATCAATTGAAAGCGTTTAATCAGACGTATCAAGTCAATGATTATAGTGATTTGCTTGACTTGACGACAGCCAAAACGTTGGGTACTTATGAACAAGACTTCTATGCCGGTAGTGCGGCAGTGACTGAAAACCAGCTAGAACGGGGCACGGCTTATTATTTGGCAGCCCGAACGGAACAGTCATTTTTAACAGATTTTTATCAGCATATTGTCCAGCAATTACAGTTGCAACCAAGTTTGGCTGTGACAAAGACAACGGCGGCGGTTTCGATTCAAGTTCGTGAAAATGCGACGACTAACTATTACTTTGTGATCAACTTTAGTCATGTGCCAACAACCGTAACCGTCAAAGCTGGGGTGGCTGATGCACTTAATGCCAATCAACCAGTCGCTGGTGAGCAATTAATTGGGGCATATGGCGTTCGGGTATTCGCGGTAAGTAAATAATTAAATCTAATGGGGTGAAACAGATGGAAGAAAATGTTGGGCAACAAGTCGAAACCAAAAAGAAGTTATCATGGCATCAAGTCAATGAAGGCATCGCATTTGCGTTAGGGAACTTAGGGCATTCCGCATTCTATGGGGCTTTGAGTACGTACTTTATTGTGTATGTAACGAGCGGCATGTTTAGTGGGCTACCAGCGTCAATTGCGAATAAGCTGATTGGCTTGATTACTGGATTGGTTGTGGTGATCCGTTTAGCCGAAGTTGTGATTGATCCGATTCTAGGTAATGTGGTGGATAACACTAAGACACGTTGGGGAAAGTTTAAACCTTGGCAAGTCATTGGGAGTATTGTCAGTTCGGTTTTACTAGTCATTATTTTTACCGGGATTTTTGGTTTAGCTAAAGTGAACTGGGTCTTGTTTGCCATTGTTTTTGTGATTTTGTTTGTGGTGTTAGATATCTTTTATTCATTAGCGGATGTGTCTTATTGGGGCATGGTACCAGCGATTAGTGAAGATAGTCATGCTCGGGGAATCTTTACCTCGTTAGGAAGTTTTACCGGATCAATTGGTTGGAATGGTTTAACGATGGTTGTCGTACCTATCACGACTTATTTCACCTTTGTCGCTACGGGAAAACATACCCAAGGCCCACAAGGATGGTTAGCTTTTGCCATTATCGTTGGGGTAGTTGCTGTCTTATCCGCCTTATGTGTAGCCTTTGGGACGACTGAAAAAAATAACGCGATTCGCCAAGCAGCCAACGAAAAAACATCCATTAAAGATGTTTTTGTAGGGATTGCGAAGAATGATCAAATCTTATGGATTAGTTTGGCGTACTTAATGTATTCTTTGGCTTATGTTGTCACAAACGGGGTTCTGTTTTACCTCTTCAAGTTCGTTGTCGGTAAACCAGGTGAATTCTGGATTGCAGGGGCCGTTGCCACCGTTATCGGATTTGGGACCGCACCACTATATCCAATTTTGAATCGGTTTATTCCACGGAAAGTGCTATTTGCGATTGGCCAAATTTGCATGATCTTATCTTATGTTATTTTCATCGCCGCACATACGAATATGACGTTGTTAATTATTGGTTTGATTCTCTTTAACTTTACGTTTGCCCAATTAGTTGTTGTTTTATCTTTAACTGACTCGATTGAATATGGTCAGTTGAAAAATGGAAACCGTAATGAAGCCGTTGTTTTAGCGGTTCGTCCAATGTTAGATAAAATTACTGGTGCATTTTCTAATGGGATTGTTGGCTCGATCGCTTTAGTAGCCGGGATGACTGGGAGCGCGACCGCGGCGGACATGACAAGCCACGATATCAACACGTTTAATACGTTAGCGTTCTACTTACCGTTAGCTTGTTCGATTTTGTCATTATTGATTTTTATGTTTAAAGTAAAAATTACTGAAAAACAACATGCGATTATTGTGGATGAATTACAAGCTAAGTTAGCTACTGGTGATATGAGTATCAGTGATGACGCCTCAGCTGTAACGGCGGATGTGACAACCACCGTCTTAGCACCAGTGAGTGGTCAAATCTTGCCACTAGATGAAGTCGATAATGGTCGTGACCAACAAGGCTTACCAGGAACGGGGTTTGCGATTGAACCTAGTGATGGTCGAATTTATGCGCCATTTGATGGGACGATTAAGTTCACTTTCTCCACGAAGCATACATTTGGGATTGTTTCTGAACAAGGGTTAGAAACAATTATCCATGCCGGTATTGATACAGTTAATTTACGCGGTGAAGGCTTTACGACTTATTATCAAGATGGTCAACAAGTTCACACGGGTGATTTATTATTAACCTTTGATCGTGATTTAATTCGTCAAAGCGGGTACAACGATGTGGTGATTACGTTCTTCACCCAACCAGGTCGGATTACTCAGGCCACGCCATTGGTATCCAAGGTTATTGATCATGGTGATCAAGTGATGCAAGTAACGTTAAGCGATAAATAATGCTATTAAACGGATCTCATTCAAAGAGATTCGTTTTTTGTTGTCTATCAATTCAATAATATTTGACGGCCATGAAACCCACATGATAATCTATAAAAAACATGTATTAATAATAGCTTCATTAAACTATAATGATAAACTATGAAAACGGGGGTATTCAGATGGAATACTTAAAGCTAATTGGGATTGCCATCATTATTTTAGGTTTTGCCTTTAAACTAGATACGATTGCGGTGGTTATTGTCTCAGCTGTTGCAACCGCTTTAGTTGCGGGCATTTCGGTGCCAGATTTGTTAACTTTGTTGGGTAAGAGTTTTATTGAAAATCGAGTGGTTTCGTTGTTCTTCTTAACGTTGCCGATGATTGGCGTCATTGAACGACATGGCTTGAAAGAAGCCGCCGTCAATGCCATTCAAAAGTTGAAAAATTTAACACCCGGACGTATTTTGAATCTTTACTTGCTCATTCGGGAAGTGGCCTGTGCCTTTGGGATTACGTTATCTGGTCAAGTTCAATTTGTGCGGCCTTTAATCAGTCCAATGGTCCAAGCTGCAGCGAGTGTACATGAAAAATTAACGTCTAAACAAGTTGATTTAATCAAAGGTCGCTCTGCCGCCGTGGATAATTTTGGAAACTTCTATGCCCAAAACTTATTCGTTGCTTCTGGTGGGGTCTTATTGATGGCTAGTACGATGAAATCGCTTGGGCATGCCATCGAACCAACTAGTATCGTCCTATATTCAATTCCAATGGCGATTATTACGTTGGTCATTACGAGTTTGTATAATATTCACTTTGATCGTCAATTTAATTTAAAAGGCAATCAAAAATCGGAGGCTAACCATGACTAATTTTATAACGAATTTCTTGGAAGTCTTCTATGTCTTAATCGGATTAATTATGTTATTTGCTGGGATTGAATCTTTCCGTGATAAGGAGAATCCAGCGCGGATTGGGACTGGCCTTTTCTGGGTGATCTTGGCCGTGATTTTCGCGGGTGGTCGTTTATTGCCTTACCCAGTTATTGGTGGGTTAATCTTGTTATTGGGTGTTTTATCCTTGCTCAAACAGATCAAACCAGGCAATATCAAAGGGATTGATGAAAAGATCGCCGAGACTTCAGCCAAACGTTTAGGTGGCTGGATTTTTATGCCTAGTGTAGTCTTAGCTATCTTATCGATTGTGATTGCCCAGTTTACGCCATTAGGTGGTCAAATTGGGATCGGGATTTCATCAGTGGTCGCTTTAATTACGGCTGTCTGGATGACGAAATCAAGTGCCAAGACGGCCTATCATGATAGCGAACGGATGGTACGTTCGATGGGAACCGCCGGAATTTTACCACAATTATTAGCCATGCTGGGGGCCGTCTTTACGGCTTCTGGGGTTGGTGAATTAACGGCCAAGGCGATTTCAGGGGTCTTCCCAGTCGGCAACCATTTATTAGGCGTGGTGCTCTATTGTTTAGCAATGGCGATTTTCACGATGATCATGGGGAATGGTTTTGCCGCTTTTGCCGTGATCACCGCTGGGATTGGGATTCCATTCGTCGTGGCTCAAGGTGGGTCACCGGTTGTGGTCGCCGCCATCGGGATGACGTCTGGGTATTGTGGGACGTTGATGACCCCCATGGCAGCCAACTTTAACTCATTGCCAGTTGCCTTAATGGAAATGAAAGACAACATGGGTGTCATCAAACAACAAGCCCCAATTGCATTGACTTTATTAGTGATTCAAATCTTTTTGATGTATTTCTTAGCATTTTAATGGGAGGTTACTCAGTATGAAAATTTTAGTAACAGGTTTTGATCCATTTGGTGACGATAAGATTAATCCAGCCATTGAAACGGTGAAACGTTTACCGGACACAATTGCCGGCGCTGAAATTATTAAACTTGAAATTCCGACTGTTTTTGATCGCTGTGCCGAAGTCGTGCATGAGGCGATTGTTAAGGAACAACCTGATTACGTGTTAAATGTCGGTCAAGCTGGTGGGCGTTTTGGACTAACACCAGAACGGGTGGCGATTAACTTTGATGATGGTCGGATTGCCGATAATGCCGGGTTCCAACCTTTAAACCGCACGATTCATGATGATGGTGACAATGCGTACTTTACGCAATTACCAGTTAAAGCCATGGCTCGAGCAATTCGGGCCGCTGGCTTACCAAGTGCGGTATCGACTACGGCGGGGACGTATGTCTGCAACCACATCATGTATCAAGTTCAATATATGCGGGCTAAAGAATTTCCACAACTCAAGGCGGGGTTCATTCATATTCCATTCCTACCTGACCAAGTCACCACGCGGCCAAATACACCAGCGATGTCGTTAGTTGATGATGTTCGTGGATTAACGGCGGCGTTAACCGCGATTGTTGAGCGTGATGGCAAAGCAGATATTGAAACTATTGAAGGTAGTATTGCTTAAAAACAAAACGAGTCGTTTAAATCTAATTTAGATTTAAACGGCTTTTTTCTTTTGACATGAAAGCTAGGCCAATTAGCCATCTATGTCAGTCAGTGATTCTGCCAGCTATATTGTGAATACAGATTGATCTAATAATCGCTATTACAGCCGTGAGTGAGTTCATATTGAGCCCAGCCGTGGGGGCCTCTTAGCGATTTATCGCTTAGAGGCCGGCATTTTTGAAACACGGGTTTTGTGGTTCAAAATGATGGTCGAGACCGTTCTGTGGCTCGACCAGTCCGCCCACAGCGTTCCGGCTCAATGTGGGCGAACGGCAGGTGGCAAGTAGAGCTGATTTTAATCAGTGATGGCAATATAAAAACACCAATCAGTGCGATTGGTGTTTTTTTTGAGATTAATCAAATGGGTATTTCATGCCCCAAGCATTGCGGACATTGTTTAGAATATGGGTGACATCATGTGAACGATCGAGTTGACCGTCATCATGACCTTGATCGATGTAACGTTGCATGTCAGCAACTTCGTATTGTAAAGCTTTAGTGTCGTCACCAGCACTAATGGTTTCAGTCGTTTGCGTGTGTGCGTCAACCGTGTAAGTGATTTTGGCTTCGGTAGCGCGTGGATAGTTGTCGATTTCAACGTAGCCTTTAGTCCCAGAAACGACCCCACGTTTTGGTTGTTTAGCCCGCATGGATAAAGCCATGACAGCGAGTTGTTCGTCATCGTTCTTTAAGATAATGCCGGATTGTTCATCAACGCCAGTTTCAAAATACTTAGCTGTAGTTAGGGTGACATCGGGTTGTGAGTTCAAGAAGGTGCGGGCAAAAGCGGTGGCATAACCGCCAATATCAAGTAAAGCGCCACCGGCAAGTTGCTTATTGAAGAAACGATTCTTAGGATCATAGTCTTTCAAACTCCCAAAGTTAACTTGAACCAGCTTAATGTCACCGAGCTTGCCGGCCGCAATTAAGTCTTGAACTTGTTGGAAGATCGGCATGTGATAAAGGGTGAAGCCTTCAGTTAAAATCAGGTGTTTTTCTTTAGCGATTGCTTGGACTTCGTCAAATTGACGCGCATTGACGGTAATCGCCTTTTCGCAAAAGACGTGTTTACCAGCGAGCAAGGCTTTTTTGATGTAGTCGTAGTGGTATGTGTGTGGTGTGGCGATATAAACAATATCGACATTTGGATCAGCGATCAAATCGTCAGGATTTTGATAACGATTAGTAATGTTTTTTTCATCAGCAAACTTGTTTAACATTTCAGCGTTAACGTCAGCGACCGCGTAAATCTGACCGTTAACGGCATTTAAAGCATCAGCCATCTCATGTGCGATCCAGCCAGTTCCAATCATACCCCAGTTATAAGTTGTCATTTTAAAGTTCCTTTCTTTGATGTTGACTGTGTGTATCATCTGTAAATGTAATGAAGTCGGTCATTTCATGGTCAAAATAAGATGTTGCAATCACGCCGGTTAACGGTTGCAACTTTTCAGCTGCAGTAATGAGTTGATCGGCCTGTTCAAAGGTTGCATCCACTAATAAGTTACCCAGTGGTGTCCGGCTAAAGCTAGCGACACTGGCATCAGCGCGTTGTTCGGCGTGACCACCTAGTTGCTCAACTTGTTGCATGATAGCGGGTAATGCCGGTGCAACGACTTCTAAACATAGTGGGATCGTGACGTTTAAAGTGGGCGTCAGTCGTTCGGCTGGTGCTAAGATCACGTATCGCTTGGCTTGATGTGCATATAATTTTTCTAATGTATGAATACCACCACGACTTTTCAACACATGCCAGTTTTCGTCTAAGCTGTCGCAACCATCAAACATAATATCGATTGTAGCCGGCAAATCGGTTAAAACGGGTAGCCCGAGTGCTCGACAAGTTTGACGGGTTAATTCTGAGGGTGTTGCGACTTGTAAGTCGAGTGCCGGTTTCGTTGCGAGTGCTTGGACTAAGTTTTGGACATTGTGACCACCGCCTAAGCCAACGGTGGTATGTGGCTTGATTAAGCTTAAAGCGGTTTGAATAACTGCTTCGATAAAAATCACCTTCCAAATATTGTGAGGAAAAATTTCAATTTGAAATTAGTTTTGAAATTAAATTTCATAAAAAGAATAACGTTGAAAGATAATTTTGTCAAGCACCATCATGAATTTAATTGACATTATTGCCGATAACCGGTACGTTAAACGGTAGTAAATACCAATTGAACGGATTAATAGAAATTTTATTTCAGGAGGACGTCATGGCTCAAAATATCATTGATAAGGTGTATAGCCAATTGCCAAAAATGACGGCGACCGATCAAAAAGTTGCTCAAGTTATTTTAGATGAACCAGTTGCGGCGATTAATTGGACGATTGCGATGTTAGCTAAAAAGGCCAGTGTTAGTGAAGCTTCAGTGTCGCGTTTTTGTAAGTCATTAGGTTTGGCAGGATTTCATCAATTAAAAATTTTGCTGGCTCAAGTGTCGGAAACTACCGCATCTTATGAGCAAGAAGTTAATCTAGATGACATGCAGCGGTCTTTGCGAAATATTCGGGATAACAAGATTGCCGAAATTACGAATAGCTTAGGTAATTTGGATACGGCGTTAATCCAGCAAACGTTGACGACCTTAAAACAGGCCCGAGTTTTACAAGTCGTGGCCGAAGGAAATACGTATCCGGTCGCCAGCGATGCGATTTATAAGTTTAGTCAAATCGGAATTTTGGCGATTGGCTCAGAATCATGGGCAACGGCGATGGCACAGACCTTGAACTTAACGGCGGTTGATGTCCTGTTAGTTATTTCCAATTCTGGTGAATCACGAGAGTTGTTGAGTCAAATTGAAGCGGCGCACCAACAACGAGTGACGGTGGTTGCGATTACCAATCGCCCAGATTCACCGATTGCGCAACAAGCCGATATTCATTTGACAACGGCAGTGCGTCAACGGGTGTTTCAAGCCGAATACTATTTCTCACGGATTGCGGCGGGAACTGTTATTGAAGCCTTGTTCTTACTGTTGATTGCCGATGATCAAGAACGATTAGCGGCGATTAAGCGGCATGAAGCGTTGATTTCAAATACCAAAATTTAAACTGACGATGTGATTACTTTCGAGTAGTCACATTTTTTTGATGGAAATGATGAGGCGTTTGCGTAACTAAGTAAGATCGTTAATCAAATGTATGGATTAACGGCTAATGGTAGGGGGAAATACAGGATGAAGTTAGGGAAAACAGTATTGATGTTAGTGGCAACATTGGGGATTAGTAGCGCCATGACACAAGTCGCACAGGCAAAGACCGGGTATCATCGGACAAAAACGACAGCGATTAAATCTAAGCTGTTTTATGCCAAGGGGACTAAAGGTGCAACTTATCAACGAAATGGCTCACTAACGAACTTTAAGTTCAAAAAGAGTCAGTTGCTAAAAAATCACCAACATACAACTTGGGCAGCATCCAGCAAAACTTACATTAAAATACATGGTAAAAATCGGCTGTATTACTATGTTCATAATGCTGATTTACATGCGCAAGGCTGGGTCTGGAGTGGCTATTTGAAGGCTGGTCGCGATGGTCAAATTGACTTTCGAGAATTAAAGGGCACACCGAAAAAGTTTGTAATGGCACAACCTGGAAAAGTGTATCAATTAGGTGAAAATCCGTTTAATATTCATTTTAGTCATGGGAAGCTGTTGAATGCTAAAATGACTTATCTGCGGACTAAAACGGGGATTATTTACTTGCAAAATAAACCTTACCGGTATTACTACGTGATTAGCGCGGATAAGAAAGTTAAGGGCTGGGTTTGGCATAAGTATTTAAAGGCTGGTCAGTTTACTGAACACAATGTGAACCCATCGGCCAAACCGGTTCAAATAGAAGCAAGCCAGGTGGTTAGTGGTGGTAGTCAGACTAAGCCAACGGAAACAATGAAACCAACTAAACCTACAGAAACTGATGAAATCGAAGAGCCCGAAGAAGTGTATTCAGAATGGGCTAAAGATGATGGTAAGCGTGAACGATTGGTAGTCAAATCAAATGATATGCAACGATATATTTTTCGGGGTGGTCATTATCAATTGGGGCTTTATTGGTTGGAACAGTCATTTATGAGTACTGATGGAACGGAAAAGCTACGTCAATTTAATGATCTTAGTTACCGAATTGATGAATCAAGTCCTTATAAACGTAAGTATTATTATTATGGTATTGAAAATAAAAAAGAATATAAAATTGATTATTTAAATAGTGAAAAAATGGTATTGATTAATGGAGATATTTTGTATGATGAAAGTTTAGATAATATGGTCAGCATTAATCCACCCAAAAAACATTTGAAATATCGAGGGGAAGAACTGAAGTTTAGCGATGTTGAAGGCGATTATCCAGTTTGGTTTCAGTATAACGTAAAACGTAATGACTTTACCCTTTGGCGATATAATAGAATTACACAGGATTGGGATAACTCTGGACAACACACCAATCATATTGATCATCACTATTTTGATAGAGACTGATTTAGGTTGTATGTGTGACTCATGGTAGTTGGCACCTAGTGGTTACTTGATAAAATTTAAAGTTGACAACCAAATTTAATCTATGTTAAATTAACCATTGTTAAAAACAAATGAGAAATTAATTAAACGCAATGATTAGGACAGTAGCAATTAAGTGGTTCCCACAGCGAGTCGTCATTTGGTGAAAGACGATGAAAACACTCTTTTGTGAACATCCCCTAATCACGGTAGGAACGAACTTTTTGGGAGTTCCTGATGGCGGCATCCATTATCTTGCTAGCGTATCGTAGGCGACTACCGTACGTGAATTTAAGGTCATTTTAATGACAACGCATAGGTGGTACCGCGGCGACGCCCTATGGAAATCAAGCAATTGGTTTCTGTAGGGCTTTTTTAATGGCTCAAAATCTGGGAGGAATTAGATGGGAACTCGGTTATTACAATTAAAGAACGGTCATCGATTATTTAGTCGGACGGTTGGTCATGGGCCAGTTAAACTGTTATGTTTGCATGGTGGTCCGGGTGGGACGCATGAGGAATTTGAAAATTTTGCAGCAGAATTAGGTGAGGATCGCGTTCAAGTGAGCATGTATGACCAACTAGGGTCGTTTTACTCGGATCAACCGGATTATCAACAACCTGAGAATAAAAAGTATTTAACGCTAGCTTATTTCTTATCAGAATTAGAAGAAGTCCGTCAGCAACTAGGATTAGATCAATTTTACTTATTAGGCCATTCCTGGGGTGGTCTGCTGGCACAAGAGTATGCGCTAAAGTATGGTGACCATTTGAAAGGATTAGTTGTCATGAGCATGATTGATAACATTGCCGAATATACGGTTAATATCAATCAGTTACGTGCACAAACGTTAACCGCTGATCAAGTTAGTTATATGCAAGGTATCGAAAAAGCAGGCGCCTTTGATGATCCAGAGTATCACCGATTAGTGGATGTGTTAGACAAGCAGTTTGTGGTACGGCATCCAGAAAAAAGTTATCACCACTTAGTTCCAACCACGGCAACACCCGTGTATAACTATTTTCAAGGCAATAATGAATTCGTGATGGTCGGTACCTTAAACGGTTGGGACCGTCGCCAAGACTTACATAAGATTACCGTGCCAACGTTATTAACCTTTGGCGAGTATGACACCATGCCCCTTAAAACGGCACGGCGTATGCAACAAACACTACCACAGGCACGCTTGGTATTAACGCCAGATGGTGGACATGGACATAGTATGGATAATCCACAGGCCTTTTTCCACACGTTGGGGCAGTATTTACAAGATGTGGAAAACAATCAATTTACGGCCTATTAGGGGGATAATCGAATGAAAATTAAACAATTAGTGGTTGCTGGTAGCTTAGTCTTAATGGCTGGTGGTTTAGCGGCCTGTGGACAAGCTAAGGCACAAACATCGAAACAAAAGACGCTGCATCTGATGCAAGATACTGATTTGACATCATTGGACACGTCGAACACGGCAACGTTGACGCAATGGAATGTTTTACAACAATCCATGGAAGGCCTATATCGGGTCAATTCTAAAAATAAAGTGGTTGGGGCGATGGCAACTAAAGTTGTGAAACCAACCAACAATGGCAAGACCTACACGTTCCATTTACGGAAAAATGCCAAGTGGAATAATGGTGATCAGGTCACGGCCCAAGATTTTGTGACCGCATGGCGGCGATCGGTGAGCTCAACGTCGACGTCGGGCTATAGTTACATTTACGAAGGAATCAAAAATGCCACCCAAATTTCAGCGGGAAAAAAGGCCACGAAGACGTTAGGTGTTCAGGCGGTCAACAAGACGACGTTGAAAGTGACGTTATCACGGGCAATGCCATATTTGAGTAAGATGTTGACGATGCCGGCTTTCTTCCCACAAAATCACCAAGTAGTGGCGAAGTATGGGAAAAATTATGGCACAACTAGTACTAAAATGGCTTACAATGGGCCGTTTACCGTCAAAGGGTGGACTGGAACGAACGATAGTTGGAACCTGGTTAAAAATACATATTATTACGATAAATCGGCTATTAAACTTAACAAGATGACGATGCAAGTTGTTAAGGACTCGACAACGGCGCATAACTTATTTTCACAAGGCAAGTTGGATGATGTCACCGTGACGGGAGCTACCGCGCAAGGGTTACAGCACGATAAGCACTTAAAACACGTCAGCAAAGCCGGGACCTATTATTTGCGACTTAACATGGCGAAAAATCATGCTTTACATAATCAATACTTACGACAAGCGCTGAATTTAGTTTTGAACAAGAACAGCTTGACCAAAAAAGTCTTGAGTGACGGTTCAACGGCGGCGCATAACTATGTGACACCAACGTTAGTGACTGATCCGACGACCGGTAAAGACTTCGGAACTGAAACGGCCAATACGGCACGCTATAACGTCAAAAAAGCGCAACAACTTTGGAAAAAGGGCTTAAAGCAATTGGGTAAAAAGTCGGTAACGTTGAAGTTAGTCGGTGATGATACATCGGTTTCCAAAACAATCACGCAATTTGTTCAAGCGGCGGTTGAACAGAATCTGAGCGGTGCCAAGGTGACCGTTTCATCAGTACCAGAAAAGGCTGAAAGTGCGGCCGTTTCATCTGGAAACTATGACATGCAATATGCTTTGTGGTTGGCAGATTATGCAGATCCGGTGTCATTCTTTGATATCTTAACCAAGAACAATCCGCAAAATTATGGGAAATATACTGATTCGGTCTTTAATGCACAGATCACCGCGGCGCATGGTAAAAACGCAACGAACACCAAGGCTTATTGGCAAAATATGCGGACCGCGGCGCAACGATTGAATACCACGGCTGCGGTGGTCCCACTATACAACATGACGGAGAGTCATTTAGTGAGTTCAAAATTAACTGGGGTCGTTTATCATTCAGTTGGTGAAAATGATTATACACGGGCAACTTTTAAATAAGTTGCGAACTTCAAACTCGCAATTGACGGCGTGACCGGCTAAACTAAAGCCATCTAAGTGATAAAGGAGTCGTTGGTTGTGGTCATGCGTGATTTGAATATTGGCACCAAGGTGGGATTAGCCTTGTTAACAGATAAATGGAATGCGTTAACAATCTGCAATCTAACCACTACGCCAGCTGGATTTATGGGATTACGGCAACAAGTTCGTGGCATTTCCACGCTCAAGTTGTTAACGGTGTTGGCGAAGTTAGAACAACTTGATTTGGTCGTTTCTACGCCAAATTATACCTATGCGTTAACCCCAGCTGGGGAACAGTTTCAACAGAGTTTAATGATGCTAGAGGCCTGGGGCGATCAAGTTATTACAGCGATGCAATAAAAGACACGTTTTAGCTACGATGACGTAGTTGAAACGTGTCTTTTACAATTATTTACGACCATATTTAGCTAGCGCTTGACCGACAGTTGACGTATATTCTCGTTCTCCCAAGGTATTGGGGTGGAGGTTGTCATCGATAAACCAATTTCGATTATCTTGACTAACATACAACCAATCAACTAAATGCACATTGGCATATTTTTTAGCTGCTGTGGCGATTAATTGATTATTACTGTCTTGCCAAGCTTTACCGGGTACCCGTGTATTTACCCAGAAGATTTCATGATGCTGACCAATCTGGTTAATAATACTATCAATTGTTTGTGTGTCGGTAGGACCATTAGTCCCCAAGTTGATTAGCACATTTTTGGCGAGCTGTTGATTGTCTTTTAACTGTGTGATGATGGCTGGCGCCGCAGAAACTTGGCGACCAACTTTGGCGTTTACCGTGAATTGTCCAAGAACCGCTTTTAAGTCTGACGTGGTTCGCACCATGATCGAGTCACCAATACCAGTCACTTTTAAGTTGTTGAGCGTGGCTAGGTCACTAGTTGATAGTTGATATTTTTGGCCCAATTTGGAATCAGCGACCTGATGACTAGGTGCTTTAGTCGTTGATTGTCCGGTGAATAAGTTGCTAAATGTGGTGACTTGTTTTTTAATCGTTGGCGTTGGAATGATTAAAGCCCCACCGATAAAAATAATGGCGAATAGTCCTAATGCCCAATTGATTACTCTTTGATGTCGCATCCCCGATAACTCCTTTTTTCGTTAATAGCGTAGTCGACTAAAAGTGAATTGTCAATTGGCTAGTAGCGTGCGGTATACTAAATTTATGAAGGGATGTGCAGTAAATGATGACTCGTGATCAATTGATTCAAACACATTTGACAGTTTATAAGGATCGTTTACGACAATTAATCGGGTTTGATACGGTTAGCCGTTCGACATCGCAATTGCCAGCTGGCGGTCAATATTTGGTTAATCTGTTGGAACACTTACTAAATGCCAGTGTGGATGTGGTACCGACAACCGGTGCGCCAGCGATTGTGGGCAAAATAGCTGGGGCTAGTGAGCGGACAGTTTTGTTTTACGGACATTATGACACGATGGCACCTGGCGACTTAACCTTGTGGGATAGTAAACCGTTCGAACTAACTGCTCGCAACGGGCGTTTCTATGGGCGGGGGATTGGCGATAATAAAGGTCAACTGCTAGCACAAATTCTAGGTTTTGATACATATTTACAACAACATGATCAACTACCGTTTTCAGCTGCTTTTTTCATTGAAGGTGAAGAAGAACAAGGGAGTTTACATTTAGCCGAAACGGTTGAAAAACTGAAAGACAGTTTGTTGGCGGCAGTTGAGCTAGCGGTCGTCGTTGACGGATCGATGAGTCAGTCGGGACAACACGTCTTGCGGTTAGGCAATCGTGGCCTATTCGGATTTGAACTTACTGCGACAACGGGGCAAGTCGATAATCATTCGGGAAATGCCGGTAATGTCATGCCCAATGCAGTCAGTGTCTTAACGCAAACCCTTGATCGGTTAGTGCAGCATGGTCGCGTTCAGTTACCGCACTTTTACGATGGTGTCCCAAGCGAAGTCGACATTCCGTGGGATTTAATCGATGCGCTGCCATTTGATGCGGTGGCCATCGCCCAACAATTAGGTCTAGCGGCTGTGCCGACAAAACGCGACTATTATCAACGGTTAATGTTTGAACCAACGTTTAATATCAATAGTTTTCAAGCCGGAGCGGTCGGTGATCAATTCAAGACGATCATTCCACACCAAGCCACAGCTAAAATTGACTGCCGTTTGGTTGGTCAACAGTCGATTCCTGCCATTGAGGCGGATTTACGCCAATTGTTGGCGCCAGAACTGGCTAAAGGTCAATTAACCTTAACGATTCGGGGCCGCATTCCGGTCAGCGTGACGCATTTGAATCAGGCCAAAATTAAGCAAATTGCGGCAATCATCAAGTTAGCAACTGGCAATGTTGTGATTGAACCGATGATGCCCGGAACGGTACCGAATTATGTTTGGACCGATTGCTTAGAGGTACCGGTCGTGACGATTCCCTACGCTAACTTTGATCAACATAATCATGCGCCCAACGAGAACTTAACCGAAGCGGCATTTGTGAACGGGATTAAAGTCAGTTATGAGCTAGCCAATCACTTGGCTGACGTGTTAGGCTAGTTGGATTAGGGGGGATTCGATGCAAAAGAAAACTGTTGGCTTAATCTTGGCCAGTAGTGGGCCATTTTTGTGGGGGAGTTCCGGAACGGTTGCCCAGCATCTATTTGAAACAACTAACATCGATCCATTGTGGTTAGTCTCATTGCGGATGGTTGTTTCGGGACTATTATTACTTGGATACGGGGCGCTGACGCAGACTCAAATCGGTTGGGTCTTTCATTCACGGCAGGCCACGATAAAATTAGTGAGTTTTAGCTTGTGTGGAATGGCGGCGGTCCAATTAACGTATTTTATGGCGATTAGTACTGGCAATGCGGCCACAGCAGCGATTCTGCAATTTTTATCACCGGTGATCATCATCATCTATTTAGCATTAAAATTGTGGCAGATTCCTAGCAAGATTGATATGATTTCAGTATTTTCGGCCATATTGGGGACGGTCTTAATTGTGACTGAAGGCCGCTTGGATTCATTAGCTCTACCGGTAGTGGCGGTTGTTTGGGGCTTGTTGGCGGCAGTTGGTGCGGCCGTGTACACATTGATGCCCACGCAACTCTTAAAAACTTACGGTGCGGTCCCGATTGTGGGATGGTCAATGTTGATCGGTGGGGTACTCGTTAGTTTAGCCACTGGTGCTTGGCGAATTTGGCCAGTGTTACCGTTAATGGCCTGGTTGGAAGTTGGGTTTGTGGTCATCTTCGGGACCATGTTTGCTTATTTGTGCTTCTTACAAAGTTTGGCGTATATTTATCCCACAACGGCAAGTGTTCTGGGGGCGATTGAACCGTTGTCGGCGACGATTTTAAGTGCCTTATTTTTAAGTGTACATTTTAATTGGATCGGTATTATTGGGGCTATCTTAATTGTTGGCGTGACGTTCTTACAATTTTGGGCGACACAAAAAATTGTGGTTAAGTCTTAAATATTGGAGAGTGGGACAGAAGACGATTTGCTACCGAGCATAGCCTAGGAATACGAATGATTATGTACTTTCAATCCTTCGTATTTCGTAGCTAAGCGGAGGGAGCAGTCTTTTGTCGCACGTTTCGACTATAAAAATTCGGAGATAGCAAAAGCGTTTGGGCCTTGTCCCAAACGCTTTTTTATTATGCTGACTAAAGCTTAAAATGGTCACCTACGCCATCCAGTGATTCTGCCGGCTGTGGGGACCGGCTCCAGCCAAAAAGCGGGCTTCCACCTCGCTTTTAAGCCTAGCCAAAACCGCTAGTCTCAAAAGTCGTCCACATCATAAGTCCGGGAAAATCACCCGGACTAACGATGTTTGCACGGCCGGCGCCATCACTGGCTGGCTCCGGTTAGTTGGCGATGTCAATTTAGTCATCACTAACATAACTGAGAGTGAGGTCACAGTGAATGTGGCGAACCTTAGGTGTCAAATATGATGTTTGACCTTTTGTTATGCTGAATATGAATAATAGCCGGCCAAAAACGAGTTGATTATTGTCGTGATTTTCCAGTACAGTTGAAGTAACTAAAGTTAATTTGGAGGGTTCAAGATGGCAAAGCTAAGTTTTGATAGTACCCAGTTTACGTTAAGAACAAGTCAATTTGGTCGCCAGAAGATCGATTATCAGGCCGCCATGGATATTCCGTATGTAGCGGATCCAGTTGATTCAATTCAAAAACTGAATATCTTTGTGCCAGCGGGGTATTTTGCTGGGGCAAAGATTAATGGTTATCAACGCGATACCGCACCAATCTTGATGCCAAATACGGTTGGCGGTTACATGCCAGGACCACGAGATGATCCAGAAAACACGCAGTGGCCAACTAATGCCAAGACAATCATAGCCGCGTTAGCGCACGGGTATGTCGTGATTTCAGCTGGTCTGCGTGGGCGTACACAAACGGATGCGCAAGGACAATTTATTGGCAAGGCGCCGGCATTTATTGTGGATATGAAAGCAGCGGTTCGTTATGTCAAAGCCAATGCCGATCGAATTCCTGGCGATGTTGACTGTATCGTGACAAATGGGACAAGTGCTGGTGGGGCAACTTCGGCGTTAATGGGCGCGTCTGGAAATGCGGCTTATTTTGAACCGGCATTAGCCGCTTTAGGTGCCGCTCAAGCTAGTGATGATATTTTTGCAGTTTCAGCGTATTGCCCAATTCATAATTTAGAACATGCCGATATGGCTTACGAATGGGAATTCAATGGTCTCAATGACTGGTACCGACAAAAGATGGCGATGAGTGATGGTAAAATGACCTTTACTCCTTGGCAAGGGACGTTAACGGTTGAGCAACAACAGTTATCCACAACGTTGAAAGCTGATTTTATTACTTATTTAAATGGACTTCACTTAACAGCTGAAAATGGTCAACCATTGACGCTAGATGATCAGGGTAATGGGCCATTCAAAGACTTAATGCGAGATTATTTGATGGCAGCTGGTCAACGCGCGGTCGATGCAGGGGTTGATGTGCATAAGTATGCGGGCTTTACGGTTAGTGATGGTCAGGTTACTGATCTGGATGTCACGGCATATCTAACATCATTAACCCGAATGAAGGCCGTGCCAGCCTTTGATGACTTAGCCCTCAGTAGTCCGGAAACATCATTGTTTGGTGATAAGACGACACCAGCTAAGCACTTTACGGCTTTTGCACAGGCCCATACACAGGTCAGCGCGGTTCTCGCGCCGGCTGAATTGATTGCCGCGGTTAATCCGGTGACTTATTTAAGTGAAACGCAATCGACACGGTCGATCGCGCCACATTGGCGAATCCGCCATGGCGCTGCGGATCGTGATACGGCCTTTGCGATCCCGATGATTTTAGCGACGTTGTTAAAAAATCGTGGTTTGGATGTCGATTTCGCATTGCCATGGGACACGCCGCACAGTGGTGATTATGATTTAGATCAATTGTTTGCGTGGATTGATCGGCTTTGTCAAAAATAGCGTGGCACAAAATGACTAATTCTCGGATTAGTCATTTTTTTATCTCAATTATTTAAGTAGACATATTTTGTCTAGACAACTTGATATGCTAGAAGCATCAAATCAAAAGGAGGCGAGTCAAATGACAATTAATGTAGCGGCACTTAACGAGATTTATGCAGATCTTTACACGATAGTGGGCGCAGAAAAAGTGGCACAAATTTTTAAGCAACAAGCTGGGATTCAAGTGACGTTTCCGACCCATTTATATAACCGGCAAAAACTCATTCCAATTATCAAAGCAGAATATAATGGGCACAATAGTCGTGAGCTAGCACGTACTTATGGCTATTCGGAACGGTGGGTTAAACGCATGCTACGTGATTAATCGGGACAGTTACAAGGAAAATGACTAGTTATAAGTGCCTAGTCGTTGTCAGGGTGCTTTTCTATAATGAACAAGTACCATAAGGAGGAGTCCGCGCATGACGTTACCAACGGATAGTCAAGCATTTCATCCATTGATGCACGCAATGAGCGACTTGATTGGATTACCAGCAACCATGCAATTTTTCGAGCAGTACCGGGGAATGCGGTTAAATATTCCCGCACATTTGTATGACAGTGCAATTGTCGCCACTCGAATTAGCCAACTGGGTGAGTCACGGCCGAATTCACAAGTCTTGGCAGCAAAGTATGGGTATTCACGGCGCTGGGTTGATCAAGTTTTACGAACGGCTAAAAGGAGTCGCGAAGCAGTTTCTTCGCACTAAAAGGGTGATGGTTGACGGTATTGTCGTTTAACCAGCACCTTTTTACGTGGTCGGTCAATTACGTTATACTGAAGCTAACGTTAGGGGGACGCGACGATGCAAGTACTAAAACGGGGGATGCTCAGGGCCATTCGCTGGATTGGATATAGTCTAATGTTGGCCTTTTTAAAAATACCCATTGATTTATTGCGTCACCGACCGATTTTGAATGGCCTTTGGCATGATTGGCAGGTTGCGAGTTGGCCATTGCGGGGGCAATTATTAGGCCTATTTTTAGCGGTGATTGGGATTGGATGGTTGGTCTTAACCCTGATCTTTAGTCTCATTTATGGGATTAAACAGTGGTTAGCACAACAGGATTCGGAGTGATCAAGATGAAATTAAAACCATTAACACAAACGGCGACCACAGCCGGGTTATTGATCGTAGCGATCATGAGCTTAGTCAAATTAGCTAAGACCTTGAAGTGATAGTTTTTGAAAAAAGCAATCTGTTAACAGGTTGCTTTTTTTGTTTGGTCAGGGATGTTCATAACTTTTAGGCGATAAACTTATTTTAATTGCCTACCTGTGGATAACTAATGGATAATCGCTTTCTTTAGTGTTAAATCAGTGATTATGTGTGTAAGTTAGGGGATAAGTGCTTAAATTGGTCTAGTTTTTATTTATCAGTGGGGGATAACTAGTCGGTGACCAGTGGATAACTGAACGTAACCGACTAGTTTTTATTATTCCGTCCATGAATAATAGACCTGCCGATTTAGAATTGAACCCGCTTTCGTCTGGACGTATGATGAACTTGTAAATTTCAAAGGAGATGACATTCGATGGCAGAACAACCATGGGATCTACGGCGAGTGCTTGATGAACTCAAAGATGATCCAAAGAATTATCACGAAACAGATGTCCCTGTTGATCCAAACGCTGAACTTTCTGGTGTTTATCGTTATATCGGTGCTGGTGGGACGGTTCAACGTCCAACTCAAGAAGGCCCAGCGATGATGTTTAACAACGTTAAAGGCTTTCCAGATACGCGTGTCTTAACTGGGTTAATGGCTAGTCGGCAACGGGTTGGGAAAATGTTCCATCATGATTTCAAGACATTAGGTCAATTCATGAATGAATCTGTTTCTAATCCAATTGCACCGGTCACCGTAGCTGAAGCTGATGCGCCTGCTCATGAAGTCGTTTATAAAGCAACTGATGAAGGCTTTGATATTCGGAAATTAGTGGCCGCACCAACTAATACGCCACAAGATGCTGGTCCTTACATCACTGTTGGGGTGGTCTTTGGTTCTAGCATGGACAAATCCAAGAGTGATGTCACCATTCATCGGATGGTCTTAGAAGATAAAGATAAATTAGGTATTTACATCATGCCTGGTGGTCGGCATATTGGGGCGTTTGCGGAAGAATACGAAGCCGCTAATAAGCCAATGCCAATCACGATTAATATTGGTTTGGACCCAGCCGTAACCATTGGGGCCACTTTCGAGCCACCTACCACGCCATTTGGTTATAACGAATTAGGTGTTGCCGGTGCCATTCGGAATGAAGCCGTGCAATTAGTTGATGGGATTACCGTTGATGAAAAAGCGATTGCGCGTTCTGAATATACGTTGGAAGGCTACATCATGCCTAACGAACGTATTCAAGAAGATATCAACACCCATACAGGTAAAGCAATGCCTGAATTCCCTGGTTATGATGGCGATGCTAATCCAGCCTTACAAGTGATTAAAGTAACGGCCGTGACTCATCGTGAAAATGCCATCATGCAAAGTGTGATCGGACCTTCCGAAGAACATGTCAGCATGGCTGGGATTCCAACTGAAGCAAGTATCTTACAGTTAGTTGACCGTGCCATTCCTGGTAAAGTCTTAAACGTTTATAATCCGCCAGCAGGTGGTGGGAAGTTAATGACCATCATGCAAATCCACAAGGAAAACGAAGCTGATGAAGGGATTCAACGTCAAGCAGCCTTGCTAGCCTTCTCAGCATTCAAGGAATTGAAGACCGTTATTTTAGTGGATGAAGATGTGGATATCTTCGACATGAATGATGTGATCTGGACGATGAATACGCGTTTCCAAGCTGACCAAGACTTAATGGTCTTATCTGGTATGCGGAACCATCCATTAGATCCATCTGAACGTCCACAATATGATCCTAAGTCTATTCGTTTCCGTGGGATGAGTTCAAAATTAGTCATCGATGGCACGGTGCCATTTGATATGAAAGACCAATTTGAACGGGCCCAATTCATGGAAGTGCCAGACTGGGAAAAGTATTTGAAATAGAATTTAATCATTTAAAAACAAGCTATTAACCTCTGAATCCGCCATCCCAACTGGCATTATCACCGCTGGAATGGCGGATTTACTGTGTTAATGGGAGGAGTGTTTTCGTCATGAATAAAAAGTCGATTGGCTTTTTTAGTGGGATAATCGTGTTTGCGGTTATCTATCTGCTTCCCATCCAAGGCCTTTCTGCTAAGGGCCAGATGGATTTAGCCTTGAGTTTAATGACGGTTGTTTGGTGGGCGATGCAAATCGCCCAACCAGCTTTCGTCGGTGGGCTTTATTTAATGCTATTAATTATTTGCAATGTGGCAACGCCCAGTCAGGTGTTCTCATCGGCGTGGACCGGATCGATTATGTGGTTGGTCATTGGGGCTTACTTAATTGCCGGTGCCGTTAATGAATCTGGCTTAGGTCAACGGATTGCGTATGCCTTTATCATCAAGTTTGTCCGAAGTTGGAAAGGGATTGTCATCTCCATCTTCGCCTTGACCTTTATCTTGGCCTTACTCATTCCCCATCCATGGCCACGGGCATTTATGATCATGTCAGTGATTTCCGTCGTAGCAGAAACTGCTCATATGCCAAAACGGGATTTAGCTAAATTAGGGTTGGCCGTCTTTGCGGCGTCATGTCCATTATCCGGGGTGTTCTATACTGGTGATACGTCATTGAACCCCTTAGCCGTTGCCGATTCTGGTGTTCACGTAAACTTCGTGTCTTACTTTGTTTATATGGGTGTGCCAATGATTATCGCGGCCGTCTTGACGATGTTTGTTTTCTTGTTCATGTTCAAACCTAGTCAAGAAGTCCACATTGATGTCGCTGCCTTGAAGGTTAAACAAGCCGAAATGGGTAAGATGACGGGTAAAGAAATTCGGACCATTGTCTGGTTAGTGATCGCGATTGCCTTATGGTTAACAAGTGGGATTACTGGCTTAGATGTGGGTTGGTTAACCTTAATTGTGGCCTTAATGATGAGTATGCCAGTGATTGGCGGGATCTTAACCGCTAAATCATGGGAAGGTGTGCCCGTTAATGTGTTGGTCTTCTTAACATCTGCCATTGCGATTGGGGATGTTGGGACGGTTACTGGGATGAATAAGTGGATTGCCAATACGGTTATCCCAAGTAATTTGCCAACCAATATTTATTTGTTAGCAATCTTTATTACCGTTTTTGCTATGATTATTCACATGTTCATGGGTTCTGTTATCGCTGTGATGGGAATTACGATTCCAGCGTTTGTGACCGCAACGGCGCATATGGGCATTAGTCCCTTAGCCGTGTCATTGTTAGTCTTCACGGTCACCAACTTGCATTACATTTTGCCATTCCACAACTTGGCAGTGCTTGTTGGGAGCGATCCTGATACTGGTGGTGGTTATACCCAAGCCGATGTCATGCGTTTAGGGATTCCAATGACTGGTGTGATCTTTATCATCGCGTTGATTGAAATGTTCTGGTTCCACTTAGTTGGTTTAGCTTAAATTAAAATTGAGTTCGTTGATTAATCGGTTGTTTCGGTTGATTGGCGGGCTTTTTTTGTTTAAAAAATTAGCGTATGCTTAGCTTAACAAATCGGGGAGGGGTCAAGATGAACCTGCAATTTTATAAGGTATCTGATTTTTGGTGGGGATTGGTGATCTTGTTATTAAGTGTGCGGACAGCGGTCACCCAAATTAATTTTAGTAGTTTAAACTGGTACGTTGAAGCGGCGTTTACACTAGTTTCACTGGGATTGATTGTCCACGCAATTTTCTTTAAACCTGAAGCCAAATAATAAAAACTAGGCCAGTTCAAGTTCGAATTAGCCTAGTTTTTAAATTATTTGAGGAGGAGCAGATTGATTAATGTGACTAGCCAATTAGTGGCGCTGTGGGCGAACATCGAGGTACCTAAGTTTTTGGTTTTGAGGTAGATCGCTGAGAATAAACAACCGGTAATGAAGATCCCAACTGTGTTCACACCACTGTAGCCGTGGGCAAAAGCGAAACAGATATTTGTGATGATCACGGCGATCCAGATATTGACGTATCGGTTGAAGAAACCTTGGACGATGCCTCTAAAAAACAGTTCTTCCAATACTGGACTGATAATGTTAGCTGAAATTAAGGTGATTAAACCAAGCCGACTATGTATTAAGTTGATAATCTCATAGTTTTGATCCTCGGTGCTTGCACCACCAGCAAAGATTGTGGAGATAAGCATTTGTGCTAATACGGATAGCACTGCGGTCCCCAAGGCTAATGCAAGTTGCCGCCAGGTGATTATGTGTAGATCTGCAGGATGATGCTTTCGATAAATTGACCATAGCGCCCAAAAGGTAAGCATGGTTAGGCCAATTAGTGCGAGCCAATGCCCCCAGATATTAACATTATGACTGTTCTCTGAATCAGACCAATAAATGTCACCTAACACTGGCAGTTGCATCAAGAATAATAATAAAAAACCAATAAACAAGTGCATTAAAAAATTGAATCCTTTTGTCAGCATGTGAAACGTCCCCCGAAAGATGGATCAGTTGAACCATATTATTTATTTTATTATATCGATTACTGGCGAAGAAAACGTTCAAAGACTTAAACGTCACTATTTGATGTTTATTCGTCGTATGAAGGGAGCTAAATTAATGAAAAAGTGGCTGTTGGATGATTACTTATTAGGCTTCCCTGGGGTGCTCATGACGGTGTATGTTGGGATGCAAATTGAGCAGTCCATTTGGCGGTGGGGTGTTTTGGGCTTTAGCGTCATTAGTTTTTTGATCACCTATCCATGGTTGCTGACGAAACGGCCAAAACTGCGAGCAACTCGGTCATTAGATCGATTTAACCAACCTGATATGGGACGTAAAGCTGGTGAAAAAGCTTTAGGTATTTCTGATATGAATAATGCGCAAGGTAATGCCTCCCAACAACGTGAGCTGGCTGGCTTTGCGGGGCTAGTTAGCTTAGTCGGGGTATGGCTGAAACGTTGGGGGTTAATGCTTATTTCGATCCCGTGGTTAATCGTGATCAAACTTAAAAAGTAAAAAATAATCCACAACCAAGCAATATTGGTTGTGGATTATTTTTGCTAAGCGAGCCCTTCATTTTCCTCATTGAGCTTGTCACAATCAATAATTAATTGACAAACTTCTTTATCAGGGGCGAGTTTCATTGAATACTTACGGCCATATTCAATCATCGTGTGATGAGCTTGATGTAGTTCTTCAGCCGGTAGCACGCCAACGATTTTTTGTTCGACTTGTAACGGTGTGGCGGCTTGATCAACAAAATGAAGTCGTTTGGAAATGGCAGAGACATGAGTATCGACGGCAAAGGTATTTTGTTCGAAGACATCACTCAAAACGACATTCGCTGTTTTACGCCCAGCCCCTGGCAACGCCATAATGCCTTTGCGATCGGTTGGCACGACATCATTTAGCTCTTCATGCACGATCCGGGCAGTCTTGATAATGTTTTTTGCTTTGTTATGGAATAAGCCAACGCTCTTGATAATGGCTTCGACATCAGTTACATCAGCGACCATTAGATCTTTGGGTTCCGGATACTTGGCAAATAATATTGGTGTGACTTTATTTACCGAAACATCGGTGGCCTGAGCACTTAAAATCACTGAAACTAAGTATTGAAACGGTGTCCGTGAATCCAATGATGGTCCAACTGGGCCGATGTCCGCTTCCATCTGATGAATGGCCCACACAATTTGATTATCTTTTAACATACTTTTCAACCCCACTCTTTTTGATAGTTCTGATCCTAGTTTACGCTAAATTAGGTTAATTGCTAAAAAGTAACTTCACCTAACGTTCACTCACATTGAGCCGTACCGGTTCAATGTGGAGGCACTCTCGGTTAGGATAGTGATCACTGATTAATTAATATCTGCATGATAACCGGAGCTAGCCAGTGATGGCACCGGCCGTGAAAACATCGTTAGTCCGGATGATTTTGCCGGACTTTACGATGTGGACGACTTTTGAGACTAGTGGTTTTGGCTAGGCTCAAAAGCGAGGTGGAAGCCCGAATCTTGGCTGGAACCGGTCCCCACAGCCGGCAGAATCGCTGGCTAGCGTAGGTGGCATATTTAGCATAACTCAAACCGCCAGTTAATTAGTCACGGTGGCATTCACCGTTAAATAGTCAATCAAGTCAGTCATCAGCTGATTACCGTCGCGTTGTGGATAAACAAACTGTAACTGACTCATGACTGGAATGGCGAGGGAACGCATAACGACGTCATCGGTCATAAATGGTGTCACGGATTGTTTAAAAAGTAACGTCACGTTATCGCTATTTGGCAACATGCCTAATAATGTTTCAATGTGAGTGCTTTCAAAGAAAATATGCGGCGTTAAGTTCTGCCGCGCAAATAAAGACATACTGAGTTCGTAAACGCCTGAACCAGCTGGTAAACTCACCATTTGAGCATGTGCGAGATCGTGTAACCGAATGAGCTTTTGTTGCACAAGGGGGTGGTTAGCGGGCAAGATGACTTTGAGTTCATCCGCTAACAATGGTTGTTTTTGAAATTCGGTTGGCTGTAGGCTACTGGTCTGAGTATCGCGAATAATCGCAGCTTGAAATTCGCCATCGAGTAAGCGTTGCCGAACATGATCACCTTCATCCTCGATGAGTTTTAACTCAACTTCTGGCTGTAGGCTACTAAAGCTGGCAATCTTTTGGGCAATGTTATATTGACCGGATACTGGAATCGACCCAATTGTTAGCTTGCTCGTTTGATTTGGTCGATTAGGGGCTAAGTCGTGCATCATTGACTCGTAATCGGCGATCATGGTTTGGGCATGGTGATAGAACGTTTCACCGGCCGGGGTGATTTGCAACCGGCGTTTGTTGTAAGTATCAATAAGTTGAATATTTAATTCATTTTCAACTGCGCGCATGCGTTTAGAAAGTTCCGATTGGGACATATGCAGTTCAACTGCAGCGTTAGAAATATGCCGTAACTCGTAGACCATAATAAACGCTTGGATATCATTAATTGTCACCGAAAGTCACCCCTTAAAAGACGTTAGTTTAAGATTAAGTTCTATTCTAACACGGGATGTTAGATCCGTCCTGAACCGCTAAGTTTACTTAATAAAAAATCACTAAGAACTACTGATTTTTGTCGTTAAAAACTTGCTTGAAACGGGGACCTGGTCCACAATGAACGTGGTTTGAGAAACCGCTTTAAAAAAATAATTTAGAGGAGTTGAGTTTGATGATTGCGACTAGTTTAGCATTTTTGGTTGTCTTGGTAATTGGGATTTTATTGAGTGGGGTTTTCTTCCGATATATGGATGCGACTGCGGGCGTGTCGTTTGGCTCGATTAAACTCACTGGTTTACGGACAGAATTTTTAAACATTGCGTTGATGATCGGATTATTGATCTTGGCGCTCATGTGGATTCACTAAGTTTAGCTATTATCGGGAGTTTGGGACAAAAACCAAACTCTTTTGTTATCTCCGAATATTTATAGTCGAAACGTGCGACAAAAGACTAACGATGCAACCGAGCTACGGCATACGAACGATTGAAAATACACAATCACTCGTATGCCTAGGCTATGCTCGGTAGCAAACCGTCTTTTGTCGCACTCTCTTTTTATTTGCTGGCTTAATGCTTGCGTTTCATAGGTAAAACTCGCTATAGTTAAGAGATTAGATTTTTAGAGGAGATGATGGACGTGACCCAGTCAGCGTACTGGCAACGGATTGCCACCAAAGCAAAACAGGAGCAGCGACCATTTTTTAGTTTGGCCCCGATGGAAGCCGTGACTGGTTCAGTCTTTCGGCGAGTTGTGATGAAAGCAGCGGCACCTGATGTATTTTATACGGAGTTTACGAATGCGTTAAGCATTACCCATCCGAAAGCGAAGTTTACCACCCGCGGGCGGTTATATATTGATCCGACTGAACAGCCAAAACCCATTGTTCAACTTTGGGGGAATGATGGCGGTGACTTTACTAAGGCGGCACAAGAAGTGCAACGTCTTGGTTACGAAGCGATTGATTTAAACATGGGATGCCCCGATATGGCCGTCATTAAAAACCACAGTGGTAGTGACTTGATTCGACATTTTGATCGCGCACAAGCCGTCATTGACGGCGCGCGTCAAAGCGATTTGCCAGTGACCGTCAAAACGCGGCTAGGTTTTGATGATTTAAATGAATACGAAACCTGGATTCCATTCTTATTGAAACAACAAGTGCCCGTCTTAACAGTGCACGTGCGGACTCGCGCAGAAATGAGTAAAGTCCCAGCGCATTACGAATTAATTGATAATTTAGTGCAAATGCGCGATACGCTAGCACCGGAAACCCTCCTACAAATTAATGGGGACGTGGCGGACTATCAAGCCGGTGTCAAATTGGCAGCGGAACATCCCGGCGTTGATGGTGTGATGATTGGTCGGGGAATTTTTACGAATCCCTATGCGTTTGAAAAAGACCCACAACCACATTCGACCCATGAATTATTAGGTTTATTACGTTACCAATTAGATCTATACGATCAATTTGTAGCGATGGGGATTCAAGGTCACTTTGCGCCATTGCAACGGTTCTTCAAGATTTATGTGCGCGGCATGCGCCACGCCGCAGAAATTCGCAATGACTTGATGCAAACGCAAACGACCGATGATGTTCGCAAAATTTTGGATCAGATTGAACAGGATAATTAGACTGAAAACGATTACTTGATGATTAACGATAAATCAGGTATGCTTTAATATGTAATAACAAATTAAATAAAGGTAGGTTATCCACATGGAAACAATCACTTTAAATAATGGTGTTAAGATTCCCCAACTAGGCCTAGGTGTCTTTAAAGTTGCGGATGATGATAGCTTAAAAAATTCAATCAATGCTGCGTTGGCTGCGGGCTATCGGCATTTTGATACCGCCAAGATTTATCATAACGAAGATGGTGTTGGTCAGGCCTTAGCTGATGCTGACGTTAAGCGCGAAGATTTATTTGTGACCTCGAAGCTATGGGACAATGTCACCACTTATGATGACACGAAACGGGCCTTTGAAGCCAGTCTAAAACGGCTCCAAATGGACTATTTAGACATGTATTTAATTCATTGGCCAAGTGAAGGCTACACTGAAAAGTGGCGGGCAATGGAAGACCTTTACAACGAAGGGTTAATTAAAGCGATTGGGTTATCCAACTTTGAACAACCACATTTGGAAAAATTATTGGCTAGCGCTAAAGTTTTACCGGTTGTGGATCAAATTGAAACGCATCCTTACTTCCAACAAGGCACGTTACATGGCTTATTGCATGATTTGAACATTCGTCATGAAGCCTGGGGCCCATTAGGTCAAGGGAAGAGTGATGTTTTGACCAATCCAGTCTTAGCAGATATTGCGACTGCTTACAATAAGAGTACTGCCCAAGTCATTTTACGTTGGCACTTACAACGTGGTGAAATTGTGATTCCGAAGTCCATTCATGAAGCGCGGATTCAACAAAATATCGATGTGTTTGATTTTGCTTTAACACCAGCTGAAATGGCAAAGATCGCTGGTTTAGATCGTAACCAACGCGGATCATCCGATCCTCAAGATGAAGCCTGGTTACAAAAATCAACAACGATGGCATAGGCCTCACACATTAAAAATAGACTATTCGGCCTTTTAAAGACTGGATAGTCTATTTTTTTGAGCAGTTGACAATTCTAAAAGAAATCGCTAACATCTAATATGTAATGACTTATTGAAATGGAGAGGATAAAAATGCCTGCTTATACAATTGATGATTTTGCCCGGATGATTGACCATACTAACTTGAAAACGGATGCTTCGGCAGCTGATATGCGAAAGCTTTGTGATGAAGCCAAACAATATCATTTTAAAATGGTCGCCATTAATCAAGTCCAGTCCCAAATATGTGCGGCACAATTGGCCGGAACTGATATTGATACGGGGGCAGCAATTAGTTTTCCGCTTGGTCAAACGAGTATTGCGTCAAAAGTGTTTGATACGGAAGATGCGATCAAAAATGGCGCTAATGAAATTGATTATGTCGTGAACCAAACTGAGGTCAAGAATGGCAACTGGGATTATGTGCAAGACGAGATGACGCAGCTAGTTGCAGCTTGTCACGCACATCAAGTGCCTTGTAAGGTGATTTTTGAGAATTGCTATTTAACAACTGCTGAAACGAAGCAACTAGCTGAAATTGCTAAAGTTGTGCGACCGGACTTTATTAAAACATCAACTGGTTTTGGGACTGGTGGGGCTACAGTGGCTGATGTGACGCTCATGAAATCAGTTGTTGGCGATACCGTGAAGGTCAAAGCGGCCGGTGGTATCCGTAATTCCGATGATTTTTTGGCGATGATTAAGGCGGGAGCGGATCGCATCGGTTGTAGTGCTGGCATCAAAATTATCGACGCATTAAAGGCGCGCATGACCGTGGATCATGTGACTCAGATTGACATTGATCGGCCGTATCCTAAAGTTGATCAATAATTCTGCCACTGAGGGTTTTATGATATAGTATGATCAATATATCATGACAAAAAGGGGTGGCATCATGACGAGTATCGCCAAGCATACTCAAATTGAACAAGACTTGCGAACGAAGATTCAAGACGGCACCTATCCGCCCCAAACTTTGATTCCACGTGAAGTTGATCTCATGGCGACTTATCAGGTGAGTCGGCCAACAGTACGCCAAGCAATCCAGACCTTAGTTGAACAGGGGTTGCTAGAGAAACGCAAGCGGCGAGGCACCATGGTTAAGCAAGCCAAGATCGCTCAGGCGTTTACGCAAGTGATTGAGGGCTACGATGCGGAAATGGCGGACAAAGGGTTGCAACCACAGACCAAGGTGCTCTTATTTAAAACGGAACCAGCTACGGCTGAGGTTGCCAGTAAGTTACAACTATCAGTAACGGCGGTTGTCTATAAATTAGTGCGATTACGTTATGCGAATGGACAACCGGTTGTTTTGTTAACCAGTTATCTTCCAACAGATGGACTAGATTTAGCAACGGTTGATTTTACAACCGTTTCACTGTATGACACATTAACCCAGCAACAAGCAGCTGTTGAACGGGTGCGGCGACGGTTAGATGTGTTGAAGGCCGATGAAACGACTGCTGATTTATTAAATGTCGCCGTTGATGAGCCGTTATTTTATTTCCACACGCAAGGATTGACGGCCCAAGGTACGCCAGTTGAATATTCAATCGCCAAGTATCGCGGTGATTTGAATTACTTTATGATGGATTTACAACGTTAAAAATAGTCGTGTGATTTAACCAATTGAGGTTGAGTCACGCGACTATTTTTAATCACTAAAGTTTGAAAAACACTTACGGCAGGCTAAATTTGTCACCTGCGCCAGCCAGTGATTCTGCCGGCTGTGGGACCTGCGCCAGCCAAAATGCGGACTTCCGCCTCGCTTTTGAGCCTAGCTAAAACCGCTAGTCTCAAAAGTCGTCCACATCGTCAGCCCGGGAAAGCCACCCGGACTAACGATGTTTTCACGGCCGGCTCCATCACTGGCTGGCTCCGGCTCGAGGTGGGCGAACGGCAGGTGGTAAGGATAACTATTTTGATTGGAGAATATTTGCAAAATCAACGAATATTGCAAAAAATAATGTTCAGCTAATTATAGCGAGCTTGAATATTAGCCAATTCTTGTTTAAATGAGGTCACCAATGACGCTGGGGCCAGTACTTTGACGTTGGCGCCTTGGCTAAGGAGCCACATTGTAATTCCGCGAGCTCCGTAAACTTCAGCAGTGATGACGACACTACCACCGGCGGCTGGTTGTTGGTTGCGATGTTGTTCATTTTTAATAGGTTCGGCAGTCCCATCGGCATGAAACCGGTGTATAACTTTAGCAGTTGGGAGCCGATCCAACGCCGCTTCAACGATGCCCCAGAATTGAAACGTTAACGTTAGTAGTTGACCGGGGTACATAAATTGAATACGTTGCCGAAATTGACCATCTTCAAAACGTTCCGCACGGGTTCGCTGAATCACCGTGTCAGCTGGGCGATAGGCTTGGATGCGATCGGCGCGATAAAAGAGTGTTGTTTGATACTTGGCATTATAGGCGGCGACATAAAAATAATATTCTGAAAAGATCAAGGCTGCTGGCAACACGGTTCGCTGAACGACTTGATTGTCAGAACGATGATAGGTCAGTTGCAAGGTAGTCTGATGCTCAATCGCGTGACTAAGATCAGTTAGCAAGGTGAGCAACGGTTGGTCGTGATGAACAGGTTAATGGAAGAAGCGCTCGTTTTTAATAATAGGCAGTACCGTTTTTTGTTCCGCGGGTTTAATGAGACGCAACAGGCCATCCAGCATGCTATCGAGTTCTTGCTTAGCAAAGGCGCGGCTGGCGAGTAAAACCTTGGCAATGACGATAATCTCACGAGCCGAGAGTTCATGTTGATCGGTGGTGAGCTGGTAACCACCACGAGCACGATGATAAGTCAGTGTTTGATATGGATTAGCAACGGTCACGAAAGCTTTTAACGCTTGAAAGTCACGTTGAATGGAGCGTGGGTCAACGCCGTAGTGAGCTGCAAGGTCAGTTTTATTAAGTGTTTTACCGGTTAGTAACTGTTGATACATTTCTAATTGTCGACGGGTATTTAGTTCAGTCATAAGGCTCTCTTTTCATTAAAACCAGTTTTGTCATTAGTTTACCACGTTCAATGGTTGTTTTAGATGACGTTTTCAAGTAAAAGGACTAGACAAAGTGCTGTATCGAAAGGCGGTTGAACTGATTACAATAAAGGTAAACGTAAGGAGTGTGCGTACAAATGACAGAAGAAATCGATGTGACGGCCCTACATCAATTTTATCGCGGTTTGAGCGACCTCATTGGTGTTGAACCGATGCTGCAAATTTATCAACAATATAAAGGCATGCAAATGACGATCCCCACACATTTGTATGATCGCCAATTAGCTGCTCAGCAGGTGCTAGCCGAATATAATGGTCATAATCAGCAGAAGTTAGCGCGAAAGTATGGTTATTCACAAAAGTGGGTGCAGCAAGTCTTGCATCGAACCCAAGTGACGGATGAGTCAGCACCTAATGATCATTTAATTCATCATTAAATCGGTAAGCTTCAAACGACATCAGGTGGCAAGCATGATCATTTTTGATTGGAAAACACCTCAACGAAGATTGCCAAAAATTGTGAAAACAAATAGGGTAGACCATCTTGCAGCAATGCAAAATGATCTACCTTATTTATGGTTTTAATAATTGATCTAGTTGTTGATCATAGCCGAGCCGTTTTGTCATGGCTTGTAAGGTTGGTTCATCGTGTGTGTGCACGACACCGGTATGCAATTGTTCATCGTAAAGGGGCAAATAGGGCAATTGTTTGGCCTGAGCTAAGGCGAGTTCGGCATCAGCATCATAAGCAACACGACGAAAATCAACTTCTGGGACAGCCCCTGATGGTTGTGGGGTAATAATGGCATATTGTGCCCGTAAGTCCGTGGCAAAATGTGACCAGTTTTGAAAAGGCATGCCAATGGTTCCAGGATTTAAAATCAGTTGACCAGCACTACTTTGACGCAATAATTGATGGTGAATATGGGCATAAACCATCACGTCGGCTTGGCGACTGGATAGGTCATCAAAAGCCGGTTGATTCTCGGTTGGCATCAAAGCACCGCCCCAATTCTTAGCCAATTCATTGTGCGTGAGCTGGTATTGCAAGCCAGCTATTGTTTTAGTTTGAACGAGTGGTAGTTGTCGAATGCGTTGTAAAGCCTGTGTTGATAGTCGATGATAGGCGTAGTCGGCCAGGCACGTGTAATAGATATCAATAGCATTTCTAGGTTTGAACGGGTGATCAAGCGCTTCTAATAAGGTGCTCTCCCAGTTTCCCATGACGTAAGCCTCAATGGGTAAGGCGTCTAACATCGTTAATAACTCAGTCGTGCCCGGTCCTGGTAAGAATAAATCACCTAAGAACCAATAAGTTGTACAACCTTGTTGTTGCGCATCGGCAATCGCCGCTTTGAGGGCGGTAACATTGCCGTGAACATCCGCCATGACTGCAATTTTTGTCATCCCATCATCCCCTAGTTAGTATGAGGCCAATTATATCACGCTACTGGTGACTTGAATGAAGTTACTAAAGGTTGAAAGCTACTTTTTAGCAATAATTGTTGATGAGAAGAGTACTACTGATCAAAACTGGTCGTACTTGCCACCTACCGTTCGCCCACATTGAGCCGGAACGCTGTGGGCGGACCGGTTCAGCCAAAAGGCGGTCTGAACCGTCGTTTTTGAACCACCAACCCCGTGTTTCAAAAACGCCAAGCTCTAAGCGATAAATCGCTTAGAGCTTCCCACGGCTGGGTTCAATGTGGACTCACTCTCGGTTATGATGGTGATTGTTTGCGATATAACCGAAGTCAGCCAGTGATGGCACCGGCCGTGAAAATATCGTTGGTCCGGGTGGTTTTCCCGGGCTTACGAGGTGAAAGCCCGCATTTTGGCTTGAACCGGTCCCAACAGCCGGCAAAATCACTGGCTGGCGTAGGTTGACAATTTAATCCAACTTAAGTCAATGTTGGTAAGGTTTCGACCAACATATTTAATTTACCTTTAGGAAGTAATAAAAAACACCGTCATTGAGTCACAATGGCGGTGCTTCGCTTAAGCAATTTCAAATTCTGGATCAAGCAGTGTCACAGTTGCATCTGCTAAACCAACGATTTCAAGTTTCTTTTCTTTGGTGACAAAGATCGCACCATACAGGTCATCGCGATCAATACCCCAGTTATCTTCTGGTTGACCGGCGAAGAAGAGACGGGTCGTTTCAATTTCACCATCGATAGATTTTTTAGAAAAAATCGTTACACTAAGCAAATCGTTTTGCCGTGGATAACCCGTTTTTGAATCTAAAATGTGATGATAGGATTGACCGTTGATTTCAAAATGGCGTTCGTAGATACCGCTAGTCACAGCCGAACAAGCGCCAATTTTAACGCTGGCAATCGCATTACCACGTGGAGACAGTGGATTTTGAATGCCCACACGCCATTGGTGATCGTCATGTAGCGGTGAGTCGCCAACCATTAACAAGTTACCACCGAGATTAATCATGCCAGCGCGCTGACCAAAAGCTTCCCAGTAGTCTTGAATACGATCGGCGATGTAGCCCTTAGCGATACCACCTAAATCTAGCTCCATCCCAGCTTGGGTTAAATAAACACTAAAGAGCTGGTCGTCTAGTTCAACGCTAAAAGGATCAACGAGTTTTAAACGTGCGTCAATTTCAGCCTGGGTTGGTAGTTGAGCATCATCGAAGCCAATCCGCCAAAGTTTGACGAGTGGGCCGATTAACGCATTAAAGCCAAAGTGTTGTTGACTGAGTAAAATGGCTTGTTTAACTAACGAATACGTGGCCGCTGAGACTTGAACCGGATGCTGACCCGCGGCATGGTTAATCGCCATGACTTCTGAATGGAGTCGATTAACCGTTAGTCGATCTTCATATTGATCAATGAGCTGGTTGGCTTGGGTCAAGTAGTCGTTCGTATCGCTACCAAAAAGTGTTAAATCAATATCGGTTCCCAACGCGTAATGTGAGACGTGGCGACGTTGTTGTGCCAGTTCGGAAATCGCCGGTTGACCGGCATCGTTTAAAGTAGTCATGTGATCAGTCCTTATAATTAGTAGTCTTTAAATCAAAATACCGTGGCAATGATCAATTTCATGTTGGATAATTTGGGCGATCCAATCAGAAAATTGTTGTTGCTGTGGCTTGAAGTTGCGGTCCTGAAACTTGACGGTGATTTGATGGTAACGTGTTGTCGAGCGTTCACCGGTTAGTGATAAACACCCCTCGGTCGCTTGATAAGCATCATGCTTGTTGATGATTTCGGGATTAAACATGACAACTGCCAATGGTCCCATTTGAACGACAATGGCGGCCTTATTGCTACCAATCATGTTAGCCCCCATGCCGACGCACTCGTTGGCATGGGCTTTTAAGGTCTCTAAAAGGTCGGTGGCCAGTGGTAAGTCCGCTTTGGTGGCGGGAACGGCTGGATGAGCCAATTGGTTAGGATCATGAACGATCGGTTTAATCATAAATAACAGCCTCAGTTTCTTGATAAGTTTAGGTCTATTATAGGCGTGATTTTATGTCGATCGCAAGTTAAGAAAATGGCGGGTTCTATACTGGGGGAGGTAAGCTGGCGTGAGGTGTATAGGCCTCATTTTAACAGCGATTTAAAGTACAAGATTACCCCCTGTTAGCCCAAATTGCGTTAAACTTGAGACATCAGGTTTTGAGGAGGGCTTAATAGATGGCAGTATTTAGTGATGAAGAAAAAGTTCAAATTTTAGCGGACTTGGTACACATTGAATCCGTTAACGATCATGAAGCATTGGTGGCACAATATTTACAAAAGTTGTTTGCCGATCATGGGATTGATGCGCAACTCATGGCCGTTAGCGATGGCCGAGCTAATTTGCTTGCCGAAATCGGGACGACTGGGCCGATTTTGGGTATTTCTGGTCATATGGATGTGGTGACACCGGGTGATATCTCAAAATGGACGAGTGATCCGTTTACGTTAACTGAACGCGATGGCAAGTTGTATGGTCGTGGTGCGACGGATATGAAATCAGGCTTGGCCGCAATGGTCATTGCTATGATTGAAATTGAAGCGGCACACACATTGAAAAATGGCCGTATTCGTTTAATGGCAACGATTGCTGAAGAAGTCGGCGAAACTGGTTCACAGGCATTCTATGAAGCGGGGACGATGGACGATGTTGATGCCTTATTGATTGGTGAACCGTCTGGCTATAATATTGCATATGCGCATAAGGGGTCGATTGATATTGAATTAACGTCACAAGGTAAAACGGCGCATAGTTCAATGCCGGAGGCCGGCTACAATGCATTAGATCCGTTGATTGATATTTTGGCACAAGCGAACCATGTTTTCCGTGATAGTGATCGTACCAGCGATTTATTAGGAAAGCTGGTTTTCAATAGTACGGTTTTACAAGGTGGTAACCAGGTGAACTCGATTCCAGGTGAAGCGCATGCTGAACTTAATATTCGCTCGATTCCAGAGTTTGATAATGAGACGGCCATTGCCGCTTTGCAAAAATTAGTCGATCAACAAAATGCCCAAGGAGCCCAGGTTAACTTGAGCGTTTTCATGTCACAAGATCCGGTTGCGGCGCCTAAAGACACCCCATTGAGTGATTTGGCGGCCAAGATTGGTGAATCATATGCGGGCGAACCTATTCCAAAATTAGCCATTCCAGCAGTTACGGATGCCTCGAACTTGTTGAAAGACAAATCAGCTGATTTTCCATTTATCATGTTTGGTCCGGGGAACATGACGCCCCATCAAGTTGATGAAAACGTTGATCGGCAGATGTATTTGGACTTTATCAAATTATACGAACAACTTTTTGTGACTCATTTGAAGTAATCAACTAAAGGTTGAAAGTTAAATGTTATTGATCGAAACCATACCAACATTGACTTAAGTTGGATTAAATTGTCACCTACGCCAGCCAGCGATTCTGCCGGCTGTGGGGACCGGCTCCAGCCAAAGTGCGGGCTGCTACCTCGCTTTTGAGCCTAGCCAAAGCCACCAGTCTCAAAAGTCGTCCATATCGTAAAGTTCGGGAAGATCACCCGGACTAACGATATTTTCACGGCCGGCGTCATCACTAGCTGGCTCCGGTTAGATGTTAATCAAGTTTGTAGTCACTAACATAGCCGAGAGTGCCTCCACATTGAGCCCAGCCGTGGGAGTCTCTTAGCGATTTATCGCTTAGAGACTGGCGCTTTTGAAACACGGGTTGGGTGGTTCAAAACGACGGTTCGCCCACAGCGTTCCGGCTCAAGGTGGGCGAACGGTAGGCGGCAAGTATGACTAGTTTTGATCGATGAATGCTTATCATATCAACGATTATTGCTAAAAAGTAGCTTTCAACCTTTAGTAATCAATAAAAAATCAGCACCTCAGTCAATATCACTGGGTGCTGATTTTTTATTGATAATTAGGTTTTTTCAATGGTGTTGGTGTTGCTAATGAGGTGCCATTCAACGCCGTTTTAGTACTGGTTGGAATCTTTCCATGTTTCGGACTCCAACCCGTATCTTTAGTTAACTTAAAGGTGGTTTTCCCGCGGGTTAACGTCATTGTTGTGGCATCTTGTAAGGTCACTTTGATGGTGCCAAATTTAGCATGGGTCAAGGTTGCTTGACCATTGTCACCTAGCTTTAAGGTGACATGTCCCTTGACCGTGGTGTGATTTTTTTGGAACCACGCTGCTTTTTGATTGCTTGTTAAGTAAAGTGCGGCCCCTTGAGTTGTACTGACCCAGCGACCTAGATAGTCAGTTTTCCGAACTTTGCTGACTGCAGTTAGACTAGGTGTGGCTGATTGAACCGTTTGATCTTGATTGTTATTCAAAGAGTCATTGGCGACTGTTTGACATCCTGCTAATCCCAATGCCAACAGTACCATGACGCCGAGCATTCCCCGTAAATTTTTCATGCTGATTCTCCTCCGCCGTGCTAGCAGGGTTCGCCCCCCACACTTTTTTAATTATAGTAGAAGTGGCGGATGAACGGAACCGAAACGCCTAACTTTTTTCATTAAAAATATTGTCATCTGATACGATAAATTCGAGCTGATGCTTGGTTTTATCGGCATGTTGTATACGCCATCAAGCCCCTAAATTAAATATTCCGTTTATATAATTTCAGTAATATAACAAATAAATTTAAAGTATTTTTTAGCGTGATGAAAGCTTGAATCAATTACCTTTGTCGCGATTCAGGATAAAAACCAGATATAGGCAAAAATCGAGAAATGAGCTACTATATATAGTATCGAATTTGATTGAGAACACCATTGATTGTAGGACTGTACCAATGCTCAATTGAAGCCAACGAACGATTTTTGAAAAGTGGGGATTTTATGACAACGACAACAACGACGGATGTGTTAGACCAATTAAGAGCGTTGCCCGTGATTAAGCGTGACGGCACACAAATGGCTTTTCACCCATATAAACTAGATTTTGTGTTAACGCAATTAGTCACTGATGACGCGCAACGCGAAGCGATTAAGCAAGCGCTAGTGGCGCATTATCATGGTGCCACACAAATTGAAACGCGAGAATTGCGGCCAGCTTTAATGACGATTTTTAAACAACTTGGGTTACCGTTAGCTGCTAAAAAGTATCAAGATTATTTTGTGCAAGAACAACATCGCTTTTCACAAGCAACTAATGTTCGTGAACGAATTGAAAAGTTGTTTCAGCGTGATGCCAGTGTTGTTCATGAAAATGCGAATAAAGATAGTAATGTTTTTAATACCCAACGTGATCTTGAAGCTGGGGCGGCCAGTCGAGCGTTAGGTTTGAAGATGTTACCTGACATGGTAGCAAAAGCCCATTTACGGGGCGATTTACATTGGCACGACTTGGACTATTCACCGGTGACGCCAGAAACTAACTGTTGCTTGATCGATTTTGATGGCATGTTCAAAAATGGTTATAAGATTGGGAACGCAGAAGTCGCTTCACCACGCTCAATTCAAACGGCAACTGCACAAATGGCCCAAATTATTGCCAACGTGGCGTCACTTCAATATGGTGGTTGTTCAGCAAACCGGGTCGACCAGTTGTTGGCCCCATATGCCGAAATCAATTACCAAAAGCATTTGGCTGATGCCAAAAAGTGGGTGGCCGCTGATAAACAGACTGCTTTTGCTAAAGCGAAGACGAAAAAAGATATTTATGATGCCATGCAAGCTCTCGAATATGAAATCAATACTTTGTATTCATCACAAGGTCAGACGCCGTTTACGACGGTTAACTTCGGTCTTGGGACTAGTTGGATTGAACGTGAAATCCAAAAGTCGATCTTAGCGATTCGGATTAAAGGGCTTGGCAAAGAACATCGGACGGCTATTTTTCCGAAGTTAATCTTCACGATCAAACGTGGGTTGAACTTGAGTCCTAATGATCCTAATTATGATATCAAGGAATTAGCGATTGAATGTTCGACTAAGCGGATGTATCCCGATTTATTAATGTATGACAAGATCAAGGAATTAACAGGGAGTTTTAAAACCCCGATGGGCTGTCGTTCTTTCTTACAAGGTTGGCGCGATGAGAATGGTGTCGAAGTCAATTCTGGGCGGATGAACTTAGGTGTTGTGACCGTCAATTTACCACGGATTGCTTTATCAGCGCATGGTGATGTTGACTTGTTCTGGGAAATTTTAAACGAACGGCTTGGCTTATGTCATCAAGCCTTAGCTTATCGAATTGAACGGACGAAAGAGGCTAAGCCAACGAATGCCCCATTGCTCTATATGTATGGAGCCTTCGGTAAGCGACTCAAGGCTGACGATTCGGTTGATGAATTATTCAAGAACCAACGGGCAACCATTTCACTAGGCTATATTGGCATTTACGAAGTTTGCACGACTTTCTTTGGTCCCGATTGGGAAAGCCAACCAGCGGCGCGGGTCTTTGCCGAAAAGGTGGTCAAAGCCTTGCGTGATAAGTGTGATGACTGGGCGACTGAAAGTGGCTATCATTACAGTTTATACTCAACACCAGCTGAATCATTGACAGATACGTTCTGTCGTGATGATATTGAAAAGTTTGGGCGGATTCCAGATGTCACAGACAAAGAATACTATACGAATAGCTTCCATTATGATGTTCGTAAACACCCATCGCCATTTGATAAGCTAACAATGGAAGAAAACTTTCCACAGTATGCTTCTGGTGGTTTTATTCATTATTGTGAATATCCAAACTTGACCCAGAATCCAAAAGCTTTGGAAGCCGTATGGGATTGGGCTTATGATCATGTCGGTTACTTGGGAACAAATACGGCCATTGATCAATGCTTCAAGTGTGGCTTTAAAGGGGAATTCAAAGCGACCGCGCGTGGCTTTGTTTGCCCACAATGTGGTAATCATGATCCAAAATATTGTGATGTGGTTAAGCGGACTTGTGGTTATTTAGGCAATCCACAACAACGGCCGATGGTTCATGGTCGTCATGTTGAAATTGCGTCACGTGAAAAAAATATGTCTCCGGAGATGATTAAAAATGCCGCGCGCTATGAAAGGACCAAACAATCCGATGCCGAAAGAATGGCTGGCAGAGGAGTTAAGTGAACAATACGTCGCTGATTATAAGGCCTTTAACTTTGTTGATGGTGAAGGGGTTCGGTGTTCACTTTATTTAAGTGGTTGTCCGTTCCGTTGTCCAGGGTGTTATAACGTGGCCGCGCAAAATTTCCACTATGGGCAACCGTATACTCAGGAATTGGAAGATCAAATTATCGAGGACTTGAGTCAATCATATGTCCAAGGGTTAACCTTACTAGGTGGCGAACCGTTCTTGAATACGCAAGTTGGTATTCGGATTTGTGAACGTATTCGACAAGAGTTCGGTCATACCAAAGATATCTGGTCTTGGTCTGGCTACACTTGGGACGAATTGCTAAAGGATTCGGATGACAAGCTTAAAATGTTATCGTTGATCGATATTTTGGTCGATGGGCGTTTCTTACAAGATAAGATGGATTTGACGCTTCAATTCCGAGGCAGTTCCAACCAACGGATTATTGATGTCCCCAAGTCTTTAGCAGCCAATGAGGTTGTGATTTGGGATAAGTTAAAACGGTAAATAAAATTGCATGGCGCTGGGCAACGGCCAGGCCATGCTTTTTTTGACCCTAAATGAAGGTTGAAAGTTGACTTTGGTAATGATCACTGATCAAAAGTAGAGCGACTTGCTATCTGCCGTTTGCCCACAGCGGTTCGGCTCAATGTGGAGGCACTCTTGGCTGTGATGGTGATACGCGATTTATTGGTATTTGCAATACAAGCGGAGCCAGCCAGTGATGGCGCCGGCCGTGAAAACATCGTTAGTCCGGTGATTCTCCCGGACTTTACGATGTGGATGACTTTTAAGACTAGCGGTTTTAGCTAGGCTTAAAAGCGAGGTGGAAGCCCGCTTTTTGGCTGGAACTGGTCCCCACAGCCGGCAGAGAATCACTGGCTGGCGGAGGTGGCTAAGCACGACTTAAAGGTTTTACCGTCATATTTAAACGTCTAATTATAATCAGAAATGAGGAGAGTAAATAATGTTACAAGTTTTAAAGCAATGGCAAACACGGTATTCATATTTCTGGGATCATTTGAATGTTTTACGAGCGGGTATTTTGGGTGCTAACGATGGGATTATCTCCGTTTCAGGGATCGTGCTTGGAGCCGTTGGGGCTGATCTGAGTAACACCACTTTACTGATTAGTGGCATTTCTGGGATGGTTGCCGGGGCTTGCTCAATGGCGGGTGGCGAATACGTCTCTGTCAGTGCACAACGTGATGTCCAACTACAAAAGTTACAATTGCAAGCTGTGGCGGATCATCAAGTGATTGATTTAACACAAACGAAGATCCAGAAACGGGATGTTTTGAATCCATTACATGCAGCGGGGATGTCGATGGTTTCATTTATGTTCGGTGCCTTAATTCCATTATTAGCAATTAGTCTATCAAGTCCAAGCTGGCGCTTAATTAACACCGTGTTGGCGATGATGATTGCATTATCGTTGAATGCCACTGTGAGCGCGGGACACGCGGCAGTGCCAGTTCGAAAAGTGATTCTACGAAACATTTTGGTTGGTGTCGCGACAGCGTTAATCACCTATGTGATGGGCACATTGCTTGGTGGTCAAGTTTAAAACTGGTTAGTTGTGTACAAATTAATGATAGATTTGAGCTAAAATTCGGGATTTAAGGTCGAAATTTTAGTTATAAGAGGCTATACTAATAGTGTGTTAATATATATTGACACTTTAGTCATTGATGAAATGAGGTCCTTTATAAGATGTATCGCTTTTTTGTTCAACCACAAGTTGATCAACGTCAAAAGTCAATTTTTGGTTATGAACTATTGTTACGTAAGGAAAGTCATGGTCACTGGGCCGTTCCAGAAAAGTTTACGGAACTCCCTTTAGACAAACAAGCACATTTACTAGAAGAGCTAGCAACGCAATTAGCGACGAAAGCAACTAATCAAGTATTAGCCTTGAATCTGAATCGGGAACAAGCTGAAGATGATCTGATGATTGGCACGATTATTTACTTGAAAAAACGATTGAATCCGGCCGCACTAACGATTGAACTGACCGAAAGTGCCACGTTAGCTGAAATTCAAAAGTACAGCATGCTCTTCCATCAATATGGAATCAAGTTGAGCATTGATGATGTTGGTACGGGATCTAATACCTATGACAACATTAAAAATGCGTTGCCGTTTGTTGATCAGATTAAATTTGCCATGCAAAATTTGCGGATGAGCGGAAAAGCTAATCAAATTCCGACGGCGCTTGCTTTTTGGAACACGATTGCCCAAGAACATCATCTCGACTTGATATTAGAAGGGGTCGAAGATGAACAAGATCAGCAGATGGCACAGCAATTGGGGATTGATTTACATCAAGGATATTACTATGGTAAACCCCAATTAGCCGTCAAACATGCGCGGTCATTGGCGTGTCGAGCAAGCGAGGATCGTTAAGTAAGGAAGGTTAATCTATGACATGGTCTTACTGGCGGGTACCGCCATTTGTCACCAGCATCTTCTTTATTTTAGGAGTGTTGACCCTTTACTGGGTATTATTTAATTGGATCACATCTTGGGTGCACAACCGCCATATTAATATTGATGATGATGTCATCAATTCATGGCACGGGGTGCTGTACATGCTGGTGTTTGTCTTTAGCATGCAGTCGATGATTGTCGGGCAAAATGATGCCTGGCAATTCATGAATTTTCAAGTTATCGCGATGATTTTCTGTGCGTACTTCTTGAATATCCATATCCCCTACTATCTCTTTTTCCCAGTGGTCTTAGTTTACATGATCTTTAACCAATCGATTGGTTATTGGCAATCATGGGGACACGCAATTACGTTAGTGCTGTTTTTCTGGGTGTTGAACTATGTTCGAATTCACTTTCAAAATCATAAATTGGCGCCATTGATTTACATGAGTGTTGGTATTCCATTTGCTGGGGTGCTATGGCTCTGGATGAAAGTTAAATTCAACCTGCCTTGGGATACTTATTGGCAAGAATGGGTCTACTTAGTTATTTTCGAAGTTTTACTCTACGTCTACGTCACGATGTTGACTAAAGACAGTGAGTTCAAGTTACGGTTAGCGCAATTTGCGAGTCATGATGCGTTAACGCAGGCAGAAAACTTTGCGGCCTATACTGGCGAAATCAAGTTTCTGTTTGAAGACAGCTCACGGAATAACTTGAAACTATCGATGATGATGTTTGATATTGATCATTTTAAACACGTTAACGATACGTATGGGCATCTTGCAGGTGACCGGGTGTTACAGCATGCGACTGATGTGGTTCAAACAGTCATTAACGCCAATGATACGAAAGTTAAGCTTTATCGGACGGGTGGGGAAGAGTTTAATATCTTGTTCCCAGGATATGATGTTGAATCAACCCAAACAATCGTGCGGCAGATTTTTATCGCGTTGAATCATTTAGCGGTTAATTTCGGTGATCAACAAATTCCGATTTCAATTTCAGTCGGTGTTTCGGCGATGTCAAAAGATGACTTGTCACCAACTGATTTTTATAATCGGGTTGATCATAATTTGTATCATTCAAAACGTAATGGTCGAATGCGAATCACAGTTAGTTAAGTTTTAAAATTGACGGAGAGAGCTTATGGGGGAATACTGCCATAGGCTTTTTTTGTTAATTACTAAAGGTTGAAAGTTATTTATATAGCAATAATCGTTGATATGATAAGTGATCATCAATCAAACTTAGACTTACTTTCCACCTACCGTTCGCCTACATTGAGCCGGAACGCTGTGGGCGGACCGGACCAGCCAAAAGGCGGTCTGGTCCGTCGTTTTGAACCACCCAACCTGTGTTTCAAAAACGCCCAGCTCTAAGCGATAAATCGCCAAGAGCTCCCACGGCTGGGCTCAATGTGAGCTCACTCTCGGCTATATTAGTGATTACTCGGTTACGATATAACCGGAGTCGGCCAGTGATGGCGCCGGCCGTGAAAATATTGTTAGTCCAGGTAGTTTTCCCGGACTTTACGATGTGGACGACTTTTGAGACTAGCGGGTTTAGCTAGGCTTAAAAGCGAGGTGGAAGCCCGCACTTTGGCTGCAACCGGTCCCCACAGCCGGCAGAATCACTGGCCGACGGAGGTGACTATTAGCATAGTTTTTTACCGTTATGTTTGTTCATTACCTTTATGAACTAATGTTAACATTTGTAAACCTTTGACAATCAGTTTAGAAAGTAGGTAAATTTAGTCAAAATATGGTACAGTCATCATAGTAAGTATCGTTGAAGCCATCAACTAATATGACGATGGTTGGTTTGGGCTAGTTAGCCTAAAGGAAGTGGCTCCCGTGTCAGTGACAACAAGTACAATTGTTCCAGTAGTGGCGCCCAAGTTTGGAATGGTGATGGGATTAGTTCCAGTGACGTGCACGGCTTTTTCGCGGGGCTTACTTGGTTCCGGTTGTGGTGTGATTCCACAACCGGATCAAATGGTCGCACCGATGGCCGGTCAGGTGATGCATTTTGCTAAAACAAAGCGAGCCTTAGCTTTTCAGACACAAAATGGGTTAGCACTATGGTTACGGTTGGGCCTAGATAGTCCGACTTGGACTGAAAGGTGCTTCAAATTGGTGGTTAAAGTTGGGGATCATGTTCAAGCGGGCCAAGTGATCGCCGTTGTTGATCGCTGTCCACAACGGGTGGTGCATCGCTGGACATCGGTTATTCTGATGAATCCGGTTGTTCAAGCGGCGATGCGCGCATTGCGGTGGCAACCGCGAAATCTGATTGATCCGGCTGGGACCGTTAGCACGAAGATTACGCTGGATTTAGCAGCGAATCATGAAGTGGCAACGATTGGTCCACCTGATCGGACAATGGTCGTTGAGGCTTAGGACTGGATCATCGTTAACGATGTGTGCGGGTTGCAGTTTAACGGGGTGTTAATAACTGCAACGGCCCAGTAGTCGAGTTTAACGGTCAGTTAAAAAATTAAGCAGTGGCTGAGGTGTAGACGACCAAGTGTCGTCACGCGGGGTAACTCTTAGTTTGTCAGCAACTATGAGGATGATGAGGTGTTGTTTTTAGCCGAGTACCCGGTTCAAAGCAACACGGTGATAACGCTGAATCATCAGGCTTGTGACGTTTAAGTGAAGGTATTTTGGCAGCATTTAAACAGATGTCGCGGGTTATTGATGATGAACAACGCAATCAATGAAGTAGTGGCCATAGTTAGGCACAATGCAATAATTGTTCATTAAATAAGCAATCAAATAACCTGTGCGGTGGGGCCGTACAGGTTATTTGGCGCGGTCAAACGGATTGCTTGCATTTGTTAGCGCATACAGTTTATGATTAAGCTATTCGGATAGGAGTGATTTAATGAGTAATGAAACTTTTAACCAAACCACGTTAGCAAAATATAATGGTCAAGACGGTCAACCAGCCTATGTGGCGGTTGATGGTGTTGTTTATGATGTGACTGGAGTCGCCGCTTGGACAGGTGGTAAGCATCATGGCAATTTGGCTGGTCAAGAATTAACTAAAGTTATTGATGAGCATTCACCACACGGTCGCAAGGTATTACAAAACTTGCCGGTTGTGGGTAAATATACGGATTAAAATCAATGGCGTTTGGGAGCTAATCCTGAACGCTTTTTTTGACCGATTTGTCATAGGTCTAAAGGTTGAAAGCTACTTTTTAGCAATAATTGTTGATATGGTCATGCTTGCCACCTGCTGTTCGCCCACCTTGAGCCGGAACGCTGTGGGTGGGACCGGTTCAGCCAAAAGGCGGTCTGAACCGTCGTTTTGAACCACCAACCCCGTGTTTCAAAAACGCCAAGCTCTAAGCGATAAATCGCTAAAAGCTTCCCACGGCCGGGCTCAAGGTGGGCTCGCTCTCGGTTATATTCGTGATCACAAAACGATTTAACATCTGCAATACAGCCGGCAGAATCACTGGCTGGCGTAGGTGACAAATTTAATCCAACTTAAGTCAATGTCGGTAAGGTTTCGACCAATACATTTAACTTTCAACCTTTTGTCATAGATTTTGATGAAATGCAAGGAATTATGAAAACGCTCTATAATTTGTTACACAATTGTTACTTATGACACCCCAAGTGGTTGTGCTATAGTAAGCAACTGTAACCAAACGATAGGAGTGTTGAATAGAAATGCCACGTAATTGGAAAGAAGAAGTTGTGTTTACTGCGATCATGGCAGGGTTGATGGTGTTCGTTATGACGGCCTACAATGTCACGATGGCGCAAGGATTTAGCAACGGTTTGATCCTTGCAATCTTAAGTGGGTATCCACTAGGATTGTTGGTGGCAATTATTTTAGACATGTTGGTCGTTGGACCAATCGCGAAAGGTTTAGCTTTTAAATATATCATTAATGATTACATGCGCAAGCGGGTCGTTTTAATTGGGATTACTATCTCAGTTTTAATGGTCTTAGGCATGGTAACCTGCATGTCCCTCTTTGGGATTGCAGTGGAAGGTGAATTGAGCGGCGCCCATGTATTGGCAACTTATGGTCATACTTGGATCTTTAATTTAATTGTCGCCCTACCGTTACAACTACTCATCGTCGGCCCAATTGCTCGTGCCGTTTTAGGCAAGATGCAACAAGCAACCGCTAATCGTGAAGAAACTGCGATTACGGAAGATGAGGACTAATTTAAACTTAATAAAGATTATGATCTTTCAGAGACGTCATTCAGTTGAATGGCGTCCTTTTTTTGTCTAATTTGCGTACAAATTAAAGCAAATAACTAAAGGTAAAAAAATTGATGTTCATTTTTAATAAAGAAATTCAGGTGGTCATCGGTTGGGAGAGAAGGGATTCGGGCTGTTTAAGACAAAAGGTTGAAGATAATTAACTTAGTTAGCGAAAACTAGACTATGAAAACGGTTACCAGTTACAATGAACGTGTTAAATGATATATCAAATTTATAAGCATAAGCAATCATAATCGTTAATCGTGGAAGGAGTCAGTAAGATGGCTGAAATCGCACTAGAACATATTTATAAGAAATACGATGGGAATCCCGAGTATTCGGTAACCGATTTTAATTTACACATGAAAGATGATGAATTCATCGTCTTTGTCGGCCCTTCAGGTTGTGGGAAGTCAACGGTATTGCGCATGATCGCTGGTTTGGAATCGATCACTAAAGGAGATGTCCGCGTTGGCGATAAAGTGGTGAATCGGATGGCGCCTAAGGATCGCGATATCGCGATGGTTTTCCAAAATTACGCCTTGTATCCAAATATGAATGTTTACAATAACATGGCGTTTGGCTTGAAGATCAAACATGAGAACAAGGATGAAATCGATAAGCGTGTTAAGAATGCGGCCGAAATCTTAGGTCTAGAAGAGTTCTTAGACCGGAAACCGGCCGCGTTGTCTGGTGGTCAACGTCAACGGGTGGCATTAGGTCGAGCAATTGTTCGGGATGCAAAATTATTCCTATTAGACGAACCCTTGTCAAACTTGGATGCCAAGTTGCGGGTTCAAATGCGGACGCAAATCGCCCAACTCCATCAGCGGTTAAAAACTAACATGATTTATGTGACGCATGATCAAGTTGAAGCGATGACGATGGCGGATCGGATTGTCATCATGAAGACCGGGGTTGTCCAACAAATCGGGACACCAAGTGAGCTGTATAACGAACCAATTAATCAATTTGTGGCTGGCTTTATTGGTTCACCAGGAATGAACTTCTTTGATGCCCGTTTAGAAGATGGTCGGGTGGTCAACGATGCCGGCTTATCAGTGGCGGTACCAGGTGGCAAGCTCAAAGGGTTAATCGATAAAGGCTACGACGGTAAAAAGATAACGGTCGGGATTCGACCAGAAGATATCCATACTGAACAAGTCGCTTTACAAGCCATGCCGGATGCAGTCGTTGACGCCAAGGTTCAAGTTTCAGAGCTGTTGGGTGCCGAATCGATGCTATATTCCAAGATTGGGGATAATGAATTTGTGGCCCAAGTCGATGCGCGAGATTATCACGAACCAGGTTCGCAAGTGAAAATGGCGTTTGAAATGAGTAAGGCCCATTTCTTCGATGCCGAAACAGAATTGACGATTGAATAGGGGATGACAACATGCAATTAGGCGCAATTGAAGCTGGCGGTACTAAATTTGTTTGTGGAATTGGCGATGAAACGGGTCAAATTATTGAACAAATTCGGATTCCAACCACGACGCCAACGGAAACGTTAGCCGGTGTGACGGCGTTTTTCAAACAACATCCAGTCGCGGCCATCGGGATTGGGTCGTTTGGCCCGATTGGGGTTAACGCCAAGCATCGTGACTTTGGTTATATTACCAATACACCCAAGGCTGGTTGGGAAAACTTTAATTTTTTAGGTTATATTCGGACACATTTGAATATTCCAGTTTACTGGACCACCGATGTGAATGTCGCGGCTTACGGTGAGTATCAACTGGGTGCTGGCAAGGATATTGATAACTTGGTTTACTTTACGGTTGGGACCGGGATTGGCGCTGGCGTTATTTATCAAGGGAAGTTTCTCCGCGGCTTCAATCACTTGGAAGCCGGGCATATCTTGATTAAACATTTACCAACGGATCACTTTGCTGGGGTTTGTCCCTATCATGCGGATTGTTTAGAAGGCTTAGCTTCAGGACCAGCGCTGGAACAACGTTTTAACGCCCCGGCTGCCGAACTAGCTAATCGACCAGAAGTGTGGCAGTTAGAGGCAACTTATATTGCGCAAGCTTGCGTGAATTACACCTTGAGTTATTCACCTGATCGAATCGTGATCGGTGGTGGGGTGATGCATCAAGAACAACTCTTCCCATTGATTCGCGAGGCCTTTACCAACTTATTAGGCCATTACACGGAAACGCCGGATGTGATGAATTATATTCAACGCATTAAATTAAATGATGATGCTGGGTTAACGGGATGCTTACTATTGGCCAATGAACTCATTGCGACTGGTCAGACGGTCGGATCTTAATTATTTACGCTAAGACCTTAAATTTGTGTCTAGGTTACTCAATATGTAAGCGCTACAATTTTAATTGTTAAGTTAGGAAAGGAGCGGGAATCATGCAAAATGTACAACCAGAAATGCCCGCAATGCGACCGGAAACACCGGAAGATAAAGCACGGCGAAAACAAGAACGACGTGAAAACTTTTGGTACAGTGTCCGAGATAACACCCCGTTAGTTCTATTCGTTATTCCTGGGGTCATCTGGATGCTATTCTTCTTCTACATTCCAGTTTTTGCTAATGTGGTGGCCTTCAAAGATTTTCAATTTAATCCGAATGGCTTTATTGCCAGTCTACAAAGCAGTCCCTGGGTGGGATTCAATAACTTTAAATTCTTATTCAGTTCGAATGCGGCTTGGCTGATTACACGAAATACGGTGCTCTACAATTTAGGCTTTATTTCGTTGAATTTAATCATTTCAGTGTTCTTTGCTATTGTGATGAGCCAGTTACGAAATAAGCGATTGACGAAGGTTTATCAGACGTCAATGTTACTGCCTTACTTCTTATCATGGGTTATTATTAGTTACTTCGTTTACGCCTTCTTAAGTCCTAGTCAAGGGTTGTTGAATTCCTTATTGACGGGTAACGGTGGTAAGGCAATCAGTTGGTATAACGCGCCTAAATACTGGCCATTTATTTTACTCCTAGTTGGGACATGGAAAGGGATTGGATACAACAGTATTCTTTACTTTGCCAGTGCCATGGGGATTGATCCGACCTTGTTTGAAGCTGCTGAAATTGATGGTGCAAACAAGTGGCAACAGATTAAGAATGTTACGATTCCAGCGTTAGTCCCATTGATGACCTTAATGACGATTCTAGCCATTGGGAATATCTTCCGGGCCGACTTTGGACTGTTCTATCAAGTCCCACAAAATTCTGGTAGTTTATATAATGTGACATCGGTATTGGATACGTATATTTATAACGGGTTAACGTCTACTGGTGATATTGGGATGTCAAGTGCGGCGGCCTTGTATCAATCGTTAGTCGGATTCGTCTTATTGATGATTAGTAACTTTATCGTTCGCCGAATCGATTCAGATTCAGCACTATTCTAAGGAGGGGTGTAACATGTGGCATAAAAAGGAAATTTCGACCGTTGAAATCCGATCTTTTGGTCGAGGGGCGAATGTCTTCTTTAATATTTTAGTGGCGCTGTTCGCCATCTCTTGTTTATTACCATTGATCTTTATTATTGTCATCTCACTATCTAGTGAACACTCCTTGGTCACGAATGGCTATCAATTCTGGCCGTCACAATGGAGCACGGCTGGGTATGAGTACTTAAGTAAAATGAGTGGTCAATTGATGAACGCATTGGGCGTGACGGTGCTTGTCACGGTGTTAGGGACGGCAATTAACGCGACCTTCACCTCGACGTATGCGTATTCGATTTCACGTTCAAGCTTCAAATATCGGCGTTTCTTCACGATTTTCTGTCTGATCACGATGTTATTCACACCAGGGATGGTTGCAAACTATATTGTCATGACCAATCTGTTGCAATTGAAAGATACGATCTGGGCATTGATCTTGCCAATGGCAGTGAGTCCATTCAATATCATCGTCATGCGAACGTTCTTCAAACGACAAGTTAATGAGTCAATTATTGAAGCGGCCCGGATTGATGGGGCTAGTGAAATGCGGATCTTTATCCAAATTGTCTTGCCACTAGCGGTACCCGGGATTGCGACGATTAGTTTGTTTGCGGCACTGGGCTATTGGAATGACTGGTTCAACGCGTTACTTTACATTCAAAATACCCATTTAGTTCCATTGCAATATTTATTAATGCAGATTCAATCCAACATTGAAATGTTATCGCAAAATGCCACTCAAGGCGCGCAATATGCGAGTGGCCTGGCCAACATTCCAAAGGAAGCTACTCAAATGGCGATGGTTGTAATTTCGGTTGCGCCAATTGCTTTGAGCTATCCATTCTTCCAGAAGTATTTTGTCCGTGGTTTAACTATTGGTGGGGTCAAAGAATAGTCAAAAATTTTAGGTGTCAAAAAAGGAAAGGTGCGAAATTATTATGGCAAAATGGCAAAGAGTAGTCGCTGTTACGGGGTTAGCAGCTGGCTTAGCATTAACGTTATCCGCTTGTGGAAGCAAAAAATCAAGCAGTGATACAAGCTCAAACGGCACGACAACCTTAACGATGTATCAAATCGGGGACAAGCCTAAACATTATGATCAATTAATCAAACGAGCTAACAAAATATTGGTAAAAAAAGCCAATGCTAAGTTAAAGATCAACTATATTGGCTGGGGTGACTATTCACAAAAGATGGCGGTTATTGTGTCATCTGGTGAACATTACGATATTGCAAAAGCCGATAATTATACCGTTAATGCACAAAAAGGGGCCTATGCTGATTTAACCAAGCTATTGCCTAAGTACGCACCAACGGCCTACAAGCAATTAGATTCAGCTTACATTAAAGGTAATAAAATCAACGGCAAATTGTATGCGTTTCCGGTTAATGGGAATGTCTATTCAACGCAAGTCATTGCCTTTAACAACCGGTTAGTTAAAAAATACAATATCGATATTAGTAAGGTGAACTCTTATGCGTCACTGAATAAAGCCTTGAAACAATTCCATGCTAAAGATGCCAAGACCGTAGCGTTAGCGGCCGGTAAAGGGTTCAAAGTTGAATCGAACTTTGATTATCCATTAGGCAATACCTTACCATTTGGGGTTGATGTCAGTGATGGTGGTAATACCAAGAAGATTGTTAATCAATATGATAACCCACGAATGATCGCGAACTTAACGGCAATGCATCAAGCCTATGAAGCTGGGTATATCTCACAAGATGCGGCAACGAGTAACACCGATTATCCAATCAACAGTTTAACTTGGTTTGCACGTCAAGAAACCCAAGGCCCATTTGATTATGGCGACTTCCAATTAAATAATACGGCTGGTCAAAAGGATGCAATCGTATCAAAGAAGATCACCATGCCATTGAAGAGTGTGTCACAATCACAAGTCTTTAACTGGGTTGTTGGTAACGGGTCACAACATAAAAAATTAGCCGTTAAAGTGCTAGGCTTAATTAACTCTGATAAGAAATTACTCAACGGATTAGTTTGGGGTGAAAAAGGTGTTGATTACAAGCAAGCGGGTACCGACAAGATTAAATTGACTAGCAAATATAGTTCAGATAATCAAATGGCTGCTTGGATGACCGGGAACAACAAGAACCTTTACACAACCACCGATATTACGTCGAAGATGATTAAAGAACGGAATAGTAGTATTGCGAGTGCGAAGTCATCACCATTACTTGGTTTCACACCAGATACGAGCAGTGTAAAAACTGAAATTACCAATATCCAAAATGTCATGAATCAATACATTGACGGTTTGAATACTGGGACTTCCGATCCAAAGCCAACCATCAAGAAGATGGACAAAGCTTTGAAGGCTGCTGGCTATGACAAGGTTCAAAAATTATTACAGAAACAATATACTGAATTTTTAGCTAAACAATAAAGATAACCGTTGGTCTGAGCAATCTCTATCAGGCTCGGACTGAGGCGCTGGCATGCAAAATGCGAGCGCCTTTGGTAGTTATCCAAGCGAACCCGCGCAGTTTGAGGGCGACTAACAGACAGTGTTTTGAAAAGAGGATAAGATAATGTTGAGTACGGGCTTACAAAAAGCGTTTATTCGTTTATATACGATTATTAAATTGAGTTTGTTCTTTTGGCTATTTAGTTTTTGTGGTTTACTGATTCTAGGGATTGGACCATCATTGTTAATGATTAGTGACCTGTATCATTATAATGGGTGGCATTACCAATTAGATAGCTTTAAGGCGGCTTGGCAGCTATTTAAACAATATTTTAAAGTTGGTAATGCGTATTTTTATAGTTGGGTTGGCTTGTTAGTGTTGCTTAGTTTCAATCTCTGGTATTCCGTTCGGCTACGCGGCCTGATTTTTTTGATATTAGACTTTGTGATTATTTTTGCGATTATTCTTGTAATCTGCGTCTTTAATGGGCTGATTGTGTTAGCTGGGGCCTATTCAACCAGCACGATAAATCTGTTGAAGTTGGCATTTATTCAATTTTTCAGCAACTTTTTCAATGTCTTAAAGACGGTATTGGGTTACGTGATTATTTTGGGATTCACTTACAAGTTTCCTGGATTGATTTTGTTCGGCACCGTCCCAGCGATTTTAATCTGGACGGCGTTTATTGGTCGGCCTTGGTACCAAACGTTAAAAGGGCAATTAGCTTAATTTAGGATAGGTAAGGGGCGGACGTAGGTGAAATGGCGACGAAAGTATAATTTTTTACAGTTAATGGTTTATTACGCTATTTTGTTGAGCGTGGTGATCGGCTTGTTTACGATCTATATGGCGACTAGTACGACTGTGGCTAATAATCGGGCAATTAATGGAAGTTTAACGAACGCACTAGACAAGGTTGGCGATCAAGTGACCGCCAATGATCGTGAAGTTCGTGAGATTGGACAGCATTTAACGGGGACCAATAATCAGGTTGATAATTTATATAAATATTTTGAACTCAGCCCAGCTAATTATCTGACCTATAGCCAAAACAATGCGTATAGTGATGTTTTTTACTATTTGCCAACGGAGACCTTACAAGCTTTTACTGGGAACAATGACATTCGAAAAATCATGATTTCGATGAGCGATTATGATAAAAATTTTGTGGCGACGCGACAGCATCCAGGTGGTTATAAAACGACTAAAGCATTGGATTTAACGGATCAATTTAGTTTTAATTACACCTTTGTAAATAATGCGAATTTAAAAAACTACGGTACTTTATATATGGTTTATCAAACAAGTGCGTTAACGGCCTCGCTAAAGAAATTGTCGCAAGCCAATAATTTGCAGCTGGTGGTTTTGTCGTCAGCGGGTATTCCAGTTTACCAATTTCGTGGGCCTAAAATTACGGTCAAACAAGCCACTGCAACGACACAATTAGTACGACAGACTTTTGGTAGCCAAGAAAAATCAAACGAACAAGTGGATCAGACCTATCGTTATCGTGTTTCTGAATTAGCAAATGGCGAGAAGATCGTTGCATTGGTTAATAAGACAGCTATTCGACGAACACATCTTTGGCGTAACGTCATTTTCTTAGGAGAAGCACTCTTGATTGATGGCATCCTATTGGGCGGCTTGTGGATGACTTTTCGGAGTTATCGACTGCAATTACAGGGCATGATTCGGTCAATGACGTTAGTCGGAACGGGCGATCTAGATGAACGCTTGCAGATTCCTAATCAATCAGGTGATCTAAAAACATTGGCAACTGGGATTAATCAAATGTTGGATGAAATCAATCATTATATTTATCAAATCTATCAACTACAAATTGAACAACAGGCTGCTAATATGAAGGCTCTGCAGTCGCAAATTCAACCACACTTTTTGTATAACACGTTGGAGTATATTCGGATGTATGCCGTGGCTGAAGATGAGCCAGAATTGGCGGAAGTCGTTTATGCTTTTGCAGCACTATTGCGAAACAATACGGACCAATCGCCAACAACGACGTTGGCTAAAGAAGTTGAGTTTGTCGAAAAGTATATTTACTTGTACCAAATGCGGTTTCCAGACCAAATTGCCTATGGGGTTCAGATTGATCCGCGCTTAGCCAGTTTGGAGCTGCCCAAGTTCAGTCTTCAGCCGTTAGTTGAAAACTACTTTGCACATGGTATTGATTATTTACGCATGGATAATGCCATTAGCTTAAAAGCTCAGTTAATCGCTGATCATACGGTTTACTTGGAAGTTCGGGATAATGGTAAAGGAATGGATGAAGCGACATTGGCCGCCGTTCGGGCAAAGGTTCGTGGTGAAGCTGGATTAGTTGCTAAACAACAACACACTACTATTGGCTTACGAAATGTGATTGAACGGCTACAAGGTTACTTTGGGCCGGCAGCACAGCTCATGATTGAACAAAATGAATTAGGCGGTGTGACGGTCAGTTTACGTTTTAAATTACCGCAGTGATGGGATTTGCCAGGATGAGGGGGAATTGAGTGATGGAACGTGTGATGATTGTCGATGATGAGTACATGATTTTAAAAGGGATGACCAAAGTAATCGATTGGCAACAACATGGGTTTGAAATCGTTGCGACCGCTAGAAATGGTCAACAAGCGTTGGCGACACTCCAAACGCAGTCGGTTGATTTAATCATTACAGATGTACGAATGCCTGAAATGACGGGGATTGACTTGATGCAAGCTGTACAGCACTTACCCCAGGTGCCGGCAGTGATTGTGTTGTCGGGCTATCAAGAATTTGATTATGTGAAATCAGCGCTACGTTTAGGGGCACTGGATTACTTGTTGAAACCGGTCAATGCAAAAGAGTTAGGTGATGTTTTAAATAAGGTACAACAGCAGCTGGCCCAACGGCAGCAACAAACCTTAAGTCAACGATATTACTTGGAAATGCAAACAGAACGACTATTGGCCGGCGAATTAACCACTACTCAGATGGCGGATCTATTAGATCGGGCGGGAATTGCCGCTGATGAACATGAATTTACCGTTGTTTGTTGTAATGTCTTAGCCGATTTTGAAGCGGTGATGGCGGCTTGTCAACAGCAACAGCAGTCACTGTTTTATACCAATGCGGATCAATTGATTTTATGTTTCGCGGGGACACATACGGCGTTGAATCAGTTTGTGCGTCAACTTGAACGTGATCAATTGATTGCCGGTGACTCGTTTATTACGGTGGGACAACATGTCAATCAGATGGAGCGGTTAGCCGAAAGTTTGGAACAAGCGCAAACGCTGGCGGAACTCTATCAATTCTATGAAGAACGGGCGCCATTTTTATCCAACGCTGCGCGAACAGAATGGTTGCGACAGGCCGAGATTCCTAAAATTTCGTTGGCTGGGTTCAAGCAAGCAGTGATGGTCGCCAATCAGTCCTTGATGGCGCAAAGTGTACAAAAGATCTTTGCACAGTTGAGTGATGAACATGTTGCACCATCGTATGCTCGTCAGATTGCCTTTTTAATCTTGAATGTGATGAGTAATTATCAATCATTGAGTAATCGAGACTACGAGCAACAACTGACGGCAATTGATGTTGCCACCACGATTGGTGAGTTAGAAGCCGCTGTCCAAGCCATGATCGTTCAATTCGAACCACGTCAAGCCTATGCTTTTTCCCAAAATATCAATCGGGTAGTGGACATGGTGGCACAAGAATATGCACAAGATTTATCACTAACCCAAGTTGCTGATCGCTTGCATCTTAATCCAGTTTATTTAGGGCAATTATTTAAAAAAGAAGTTCATACGAGTTTTTCAAAATATTTAAATCAATATCGGATTGATCAAGCTAAGCAGATGTTGGCGACAACCAATGAGAGTATTAATAATATTGCTTTGGCAATTGGCTACACGAATAGTGGCTACTTTTATAAAAATTTCCGCGTCATCTGTGATATTTCACCGAAAGAATATCGGCAACAACGGCAAGGCAAGCTACAAATTAGTTGAGCAAGCGCCCAAAAAGATCCTCGTAACGTTAACGCGTTGCGAGGATCTTTTTCTTGTACTTGCCACCTACCGTTCGCCCACCTTGAGCCGGAACGCTGTGGGCGGACTGGTCGAGCCAAAGAGCGGTCTCGACCATCGTTTTGAACCACCAAGCCCGTGTTTCAAAAGCGCCAAGCTCTAAGCGATAAATCGCTAAGAGCTCCCACGGCTGGGCTCAATGTGGACTCACTCTCGGTTATGATGATTACAATATTGATTGGTAGTCGCAATACAACCGGAGCCAGCCAGTGATGGCGCCGGCCGTGAAAATATCGTTAGTCCGGGTGGCTTTCCCGGACTTTACGATATGGACGACTTTTGAGACTAGTGGTTTTGGCTAGGCTCAAAAGCGAGGTGGAAGCCCGTACTTTGGCTGGAACCGGTCCCCACAGCTGGCAGAATCACTGGTTGGCGGAGGTGACTCATTTAAGCGTTAACTAGGCACTAAGCCTAACCGAGTGGTCAACTGATGTGCTTTAAGTAAGTCAGCGTGGCTGATCTTGTTGGCGGTCATTGGGCTTGTTTCGAGTTGACGTTGTTGCACAAAATTGTTGTGATCATGATTATTTTGCGTGGTTAACGTCAAGTCGTGATCTGCCAAATGAATGACTACTTCATCAAAGGCCGGAATCCCAAAGACATATTCAGCATCGGCTGGGCAGACCGGATAGAATCCGAGACAAGCAAAGATGAACCAACCAGCCATGGAGCCATTATCTTCATCACCTGGGAAACCGGTTGGGCTAGCATTGAAGAGCCGACGTAACTGTTTAACGGTGACTTGTGTTTTTTCAGGATGACCGGCAACTGCAAATAGGTATGGCAGATGGAAACTAGGTTGATTTGAAATTGCGAGTTGACCGTAATCAACTGCTGCCATTTCGGCCATTTCGTGAATAACCATGCCATAGCCACCAACTTGATAAGAAGGTGCGGTGTTGCATAGCTTAGTTAATTGAGCGTTAAATTTAGTGTCACCACCGAAAGCGTCAATCATAGTTGGCAGATCGTGGACCGCCGCAAAGCTATTTTGCCAAGCACTGCCTTCTGTATAATCGGTGCCCCAGCGATCAGGGATGAAGTTGGGTTTAAACGACCCATCAGCATTTTTCGGCCGCAAAAAGCCGGTTTGGGGGTCTAAGAGTGCCAAGTAACGATGAGATTGTTGCCAATAGTTGGTCGCCAATTTTGACTGGCCTAAAACATCGGCAACTTGACCGATGCAGTAATCACTATAGGAGTAGTCTTGGGTCCAGTTCACACTTTCGTTGTATTGATCGGCCGGAATATAACCGTATTTCTCGTATGCGTCCGCGCCCTGGCGACCATAGCGGGTGTTGGTTGCCGCGGTGTCACTGGCCTGCATAGCGGCTAGTAACGCTGGCATTAAGTCTTTAGCCAAGCCTTTTTTGGCACTCTCAGCAATGACTGAATCTACCAAGTTCCCGGGCATCATGCCACGTTCATCTGGGGCCAACCAGCGAGGGAGAAAGCCGGTTTCTTGATAGCTGGTTAAGAAGCCTTTGAGAAACTTCGGCAAGAGTTCAGGTGCCAAAATGGTAAACAAACTGTAGACCGTTTTAGCGGTGTCCCAGAAACCATTATTTGTATAAAGGAGCCCTGGCTTAGATTGGTGCGCGGTGGTGTCGTAATGAATGGGTTGTTGATTGGCATCAAGTTCGTAAAATCGCTGTGGAAACAGGAATAGTCGATATAAACAAGTGTAGAATGTCTTCACCGTAGCGGGGTGATGATCAGTTACCGTCACCCGGTTGAGATAGTGAGCCCATTGGTCAGCGCTTTCATTTAATAGGGTTTCAAATGATTGATCGCTAAGCCGTGTGCGATTTAACGTAGCTTGATCAGCGCTGACGTAAGAGGTGGCTAAACGAGTTTCAAAAGTCATTGCAGTTGTTGCAATTAAGATGGTTAAGTTTTGACCAGTGGCTTGGGTAGTCGCATGCCATTGTTGATCGTGATCATAATAGCCAGAATGAGCCAAATCAATGTCTGGTAAGGTGAGGGAAGCATAGAGCTTCAAATCGGGATCTTCGCCACCGTGATAATCATTGGTATAAAGGTCAATTCCAGTAGCGGTCAACATGAAGCTGCCTTGGTCTGGCAATTGAATGGCAAGGCCATGATGCTCAGCAATCAATTGATCAAACTGATAACGACTAGCAGCGCCGTAAGCGGTGGGGGTTAGCTCGGTTCGGACACGGAAATGGTCATCGACTAACGCCAAATGATGGGCATTGAACGTCGCGGCAGTTGGCCGATAATTACCGACCAAATCGGGTTTAGTTGCTGACGATTGCCATTGAACCGCGGTCATTAAGAAATAGCAATAGTCGCCAATCCAAGGGCTAGGTTGATGAGTCAGCCGAATGCCCTCAAAACGAGGACTGTCAGGCTGGAAGAACCAGCTGCCAGCTGAGCCATCGGTTTGCACACTAAAATAGTTCATCCCAAATGGCACGCCGACGTACGGTAGACAGTTACCGTGTGACCGTTGTGGGGTGTTGGCGGTGCCTTGTCGAATATCAAGTTGATCAATTTGCATGAGTTAATCCTCCTTTGAATAAGGGACCATTGGCCGCGTGGAATCGCGGGTAATCAAACGAACAGGTAACTTGGTTAATTTTGGTGCTGGCGTTGAACTTAAAAGTAAATCGACTGCTTGGGCGCCGATGCCAGTAAAGTCTTGAGCAATCGTGGTTAGCGCTGGATACGTTAAACTGGCAGCTTGGATATTATCAAAGCCAACGACCGATAAACGTTGACTAAGCGCTGGGTCGGCAGCGCGGAGTTGATTCATTAATTTAATGGCAACTAAATCATTTTCAACGACAATGGCGGTAATTTGCGTGTCTTTTAGATACTGTACCCATTGGTCAGCCGTGTAAGCATGTAACTCAGGTAGGTTAGCTAAAGCCGCGGCTGGCTGTAATTGAGCTGCTTTGAGTGCGGTTAAATATCCAAAGTAACGTTCATAGACTGAACTTGGAAAAACGGCTTGTTCTGCTTGCGCATAGAAGAGAATCTTTTGGTGATGCAAGCTAATCAGGTGTTCAGTAGCCAAACGACCGCCGTTAAGGTTATCGGCACACACGACTGGCAGGTCCAATTCAGGCAGTTGTTTATCAAGCAAAACTAGTGGAATACCGGCTAACTTGAGTTCATATAAATGTTCAGCATCTTGATAGAGATCTTGAGACAAATAAATAACGCCCGCGTAGGTTGCTTGAATAGTCGCTAGTGGGAGCTGATTGAAACTATCAGGGTCCATGGTTAGCGCTTGATACCCTTGCTTTTGGGCCGCTTGACTAACCCCAGCCGCATAGTCACCAAGTCCGGCATCGGTTGGAAATGGGAGGACTAGTAGAACTTGTTTGCTAATGGTTGACGTTGTCGCAGCCGTTGACTGTACGAAACTGCCACTGCCTTGTTGACGATAGATCAGCCCTTGGCTTTCAAGTTCAGTTAAGGCCCGTTTTGAGGTAATCCGACTGACCCCATAAGTCTTAGCTAGTTGAAGCTCGGTTGGTAATTGTTGATCAGCTTTAAGGTCGCCCGTTTTAATTTGCGTTTTTAAGTGATTATAAATTTTGAGATACATCGGTTCGCTTTTTGGCATTGTGAGTCACTTCCGTTGGTTATTGTTTATAGTTAATATATCATTTGTCAGCGAAAATAGAAAGAAAAAACGTGTATTTGATATATACAAAAGCGACCAGCATGCTATAATAGCATAAAATGATATATCAAATTGATGAGGTGAACAAAATGACCACTAATTATGTCGATGAACAAGTTCAAGACTTTGTTGCAAAGATCAACCAGTTGAGCCAACCGTTAAATCCTAAATGGGGAACCGTTTTTGAGAAGACGTTTTTAAATACACTCGCAACCACTATTTCAGATGATGAATTAGGCACTGCTTTTATTTTGACCGGTGATATTCCCGCTATGTGGCAACGTGATTCCACGGCCCAAGTCAGACCTTATTTAGCTTTGGCGCGTGAGCATCCTGGAATTAGGGATTTAATCGTCCGGATTGTGCAACGCCAATTCTTTAATATGACGTTAGATCCGTATGCCAATGCGTTCAATGAAACCGCCAATGGTCAGGGCCACCAAAGTGACAAAACCGATATGGGTCCCTGGATTTGGGAACGTAAATTTGAAATTGATTCTCTGTGTTATCCCGTGCAATTAGCTTACTTGTTGTATAAAAATACGGGGGCAACGGCGCAATTTGATGATCGTTTTGTAACCGGTGTCAAAGCACTGTTAACTACTTTTGAGGTTGAGCAACATCATGAAACCTCACCATATCGATTTGAACGGACCGAAGATCGCCCTGAAGATTCATTGGTTCGCGATGGTCGCGGGACGCCAGTTGCCGATACCGGCATGATTTGGTCCGGATTTCGCCCAAGTGATGATGCCTGTGAATATGGGTATTTGGTGCCTGCAAACATGTTTGCCGTGGTGATTTTAGGTTATTTACAAGACATCTTTAGTCAAATTTTAGACGATCCGGCTATTGTGGCGCGCGCTAAAGCTTTAGCAACGTCAGTGCGTGAGGGGATTGAAACGTATGGCTATACGACGAATGCCAAAGGTGAACAAGTTTATGCGTATGAAGTTGATGGCCTCGGTCAAGCGAAGTTAATGGATGATGGGAATGTGCCAAGTCTTTTGAGTGCGCCTTATCTTGGTTACTGCGACTTGACTGATGCCGCTTATCAACGGACGCGACAGACGTTGTTGAGCTCAGAAAATCCGTATTACTACGAAGGCACGCTGGCAGCTGGACAAGGCAGTCCTCATACACCAGTTAATTACATTTGGCCAATTGCCATTGCCATGACTGGACTCACCACGACGGATACTGAGCAGCAACATCAAGCATTACAGACGTTGGTTCAAACGACTGGTGGGACGGACTTGATGCATGAATCATTTGATGTGAATGACGATCACCAGTTTACCCGGGAATGGTTCTCTTGGGCCAACATGATGTATTGCGAATTATTGCTAGACACATTGGGTTTTAACATTGAAGGGTGACTAAAATGACTAAGAAAAAAGTATTTATTATTTCGCACAGCCACTGGGATCGTGAATGGTACATGCCATTTGAACAACATCACATGCGGTTAGTGACCTTGATCGATAACTTATTAGATATCTTTAAAAATGATCCTGACTTTGATAGTTTTCATCTAGATGGTCAGATGATTGCCCTAGATGATTATTTAGCGGTACGACCCGAACGCAAACCTGAATTGGCTGCGGCCATTACAGCGGGCAAATTACAAATCGGTCCGTTCTATATCTTGCAAGATGATTTCTTGATTAGCCCGGAAGCCAATGTTCGTAACATGATCATCGGTCGTGATCAGGCGCGTGAATACGGACAAGAAGTAAAGTTAGGTTACTTCCCAGATACGTTTGGTAATATGGGACAAACCCCACAAATGATGCAACTAGCGAATTTGGACACAGCGGCCTTTGGGCGTGGCGTCACCCCAACTGGATTTAATAACCAAGTGAGTGATGCCAACTACGCGTCCCAATATTCAGAAATGTGGTGGCAAGGTCCTGATGGCACGAAGATCATGGGGTTGCTTTTTGCTAACTGGTATAGCAATGGTAACGAAATTCCGGTAGATCGGGCCCAAGCTAAAGCTTACTGGGATCAAAAATTAGAGGATGCTGAAAAGTATGCGGCTACCGATAACCTATTAATGATGAATGGTGTCGATCACCAACCGGTTCAAAGCGATGTGACGGCCGCCATTAAAGTTGCCAACGACCTATATCCCGACTATGAATTTATTCATTCTAATTTCAATGATTATTTGGCTGCCTTGAAAGCTGATCTGCCAACCGACTTAAGTACGATTCATGATGAATTAACGAGTCAAGAAACGGATGGTTGGTATACGTTGGCGAACACGGCGTCTAGTCGTGTTTATTTGAAGCAAAAAAATACGGTCAATGAACGACTCCTAGATAGTGTGGCGGAACCATTAGCAACGATGGCTTATCTGGCAGCGGATTATCCACATGATCGGTTCCGCTATGCTTGGAAATTATTGTTACAAAATCATCCACATGATAGTATTTGCGGTTGTTCAGTGGATGAGGTTCATCGTGAAATGTTGACGCGTTTTGCCAAGTCGAGTGAGGTTGGCCGTTATATTGCACAAGATGCCTTAACGGTGCTGGCTAATCGAATCACGACTACTGGTTTTAATGCCGATGCGAAGCCGTTTGTGGTTGTGAATACAAGTGGCACTGCCAAGACGGGGCGTGTGACCGTGACGATTGAATGGGCTCGACGTAACTTTAGTGAAGCGGGCACCATTCAGTCACAACGCGCTGAATTAATGGCTGAGTTAAAAAAATTACCAACTTTACAAGTCGTTGATTCAAAAGGTCAACCTGTCCCATTTAGACTGGAAAAATCGGAAGTTGACTTTCATTATGATCTGCCTAAAGACCGCTTCCGTGTCGCTTATCAAGCGATTGAACTCACTATTACGGTGGCTGTCACAGCGTTACCGGCATTTGGCTGGCAAGTCTTAGCTTTAGCACCAGCGGTTACGTCAACTCCAGCTTTGCCAAGCTTAGTGGTTGATGAGCAAACTGTTGCGAATGATTGGGTAAATATTCAGGTTGCTAAAAATGGGAGCTTAACGGTTACCAATCGTGAGACCGGTCGGAAATATCAAGGGTTACTCGTCTTTGAAGATACTGGTGACATGGGCAATGAATATATTTACAAGCAAACGGCCGATAACCAGGCCATCTTGTCAACTGATTTTCCATTTGATTGGCGGGTGGTCCATGCGGATGATGTCGGAGTTACCTTGGAATTTGTCCATCATTTACAAGTACCGGTCTCAGCTGATGATCAGTTGTTGGTTGAGCAGCAAGCCGTGGTCGATATCACTCACCGGACCGCAAAACGATCTAGCGATGTTCGACCATTAGATATCACCACCACGGTCACATTGAGTCGGGACAGTCGCCAAGTCCAATGTCGATCAACGTTTAATAACCAAATGCGTGATCATCGTCTGCGTGTTTTATTTAAAACTGAATTAGCGACGATGACGAACGACGCTGAATCTATTTTTGAGGTGGTCACACGACCTAATCGTCCGGCCGCAACTTGGCAGAATCCAACGAATCCGCAACACCAACAAGCTTTTGTGAATTTACATGATGCCAATGATGGCCTAACTGTTGGTAACATTGGTCTCAATGAGTATGAAATTCTACCAGACAGTCGTACCATTGCCATTACCTTGTTACGTTGCGTTGGCGAAATGGGCGACTGGGGTTACTTTGCAACACCGGAAGCACAATGCCAAGGCCCCATTAGTTGTGACTATAGTTTTGAATTACATGATGATAGCGATGACCAACGGTTGGCTAGTTATCAACGTGCACGCGACTTCCAAGTGCCATTTAGTGTGATGCAGACAACAGCCCATACTGGTGAGTTACCAGTTGCCGGCCAATATTTAACTAATCAAACGCCAGAATTAGCCATTACCAGTTTAAAACGAGCAAATAATACTGACGGCGTGACGTTGCGCGGGTATAATCTAGATAAGCAACCGGTTACATTACAGGTGAAACGGGCAGATTGGCAAGCCAGCGCGGTGAACTTCTTTGAAGAAGCGTTACCGACAGTGCCTGTTGATCAGCTAGGACCGGCTGAAATCAAAACGCTGTTATTGGCGCAAAAATGAGGGATACCAGATGCAAAAATTAGGCATTATTGACGTTGGCGGCACGACCATTAAGTTTGCAACTTGGGATGGGCAAGCTATTCAAGATCACCATGCGATTGCAACGCCTAAAACTAAGGCAGACTTTTTCGAATTATTAACGGCTGAAGTGAACACGATGAAACGGCAACGGGCTATTGAAGGTGTAGCCATCAGCGCGCCAGGTGCCGTGAATAAACTAACCGGCGTGATCGAAGGTGCCAGCGCGTTACCTTATATTCATAATTTTCCAATTCAAGCGGAACTTGCGGCGGCTTTTGGGTTACCAGTAAGCATTGAAAATGATGCCAACTGTGCTGCTTTAGCTGAATTAGCCAGTGGCGCTGGGCGTGATGTCGATAGCTTAGTCTTTCTGGTGATTGGTACTGGCGTTGGGGGTTCGGTGATTGTGAACCATCAAGTGTGGCATGGTGCACATCTATTCGGTGGCGAATTTGGGTTCATGCTGATGGACGGCGAACATATTTTAAGTGAACTCGGAACGGCTCCTCAAGCTGTTAACCGTTATTTAGCCGTCCGTCCAGAAGTAGATAACATCGATGGTAAGCAACTCTTTGATTTAGCCGCGCAAGGTGATACTGACGCACAAGCATCGATTCAAACGATGTACGATGCTTTAGGGCTAGCGATTTATAATTTGCAATACAGTTTTGATCCTGAAAAGGTGGTCATTGGCGGGGCAATTTCTAATAACCCGGCCTTGATCCCTGGGATTGAACAAGCCATTGAAAAAATCCGGGCACGGGTTGAAATCGCGTCTGTCAAACCAACAATTGTGCCGTGTGACTATCACGATGAAGCCAATTTACGTGGGGCGGTCGTTGATTTTGAGCAGACTTATGCAGCAGTTTAACTTCAGACTAACAGAAAGGTGTTAACGATATGCCAACTTTTCCAACGAACTTTGTTTGGGGTGCGGCGACATCTGGCCCCCAAACTGAAGGTAATTTCCAAAAGCCACATCAAAATGTATTTGATTATTGGTTCGCAACGGAACCGATGGCGTTTGATAGTGGCGTTGGCCCAGATGTCGCATCTGATTTTTACCATGATTACGCGAGTGATTTAGCGTTAATGGCCCAAGCAGGAATTCATGGGTTAAGAACATCTATTCAATGGACTCGATTAATTGATGACTTTGAAACGGCGAGTTTGAATCCCGTCGGAGTGGCTTATTACAATCATGTGATTGATGCGATGCTAGCCCAAGGCATTGAGCCTTATATGAATTTACACCACTTTGACTTACCAGTTGAACTCTACCAAAAGTATGGTGGTTGGGAATCCAAACATGTCGTTGAGTTATTTGTTAAGTTTGCCGAACAATGTTTCAAATTGTTTGGTGACCGCGTTAAAAACTGGTATACGTTTAATGAACCTAAAGTCGTGGTCGATGGGCAATACTTGTATGGTTGGCATTATCCACAAGTCATTGATGGCCCTAAGGCGGTGCAAGTGGCGTATAACATGAACTTGGCGTCGGCTAAAACAATCGCGGCTTTTCGACAATGTTGTCCCCAAGATGATCACAAAATTGGAATTATTCTGAACTTAACACCAGCGTACGCAGCCTCAGACGATCCAGCTGATGTGGCTGCTGCGGAATTTGCTGAACTGTGGTCGAATAATTTGTTCTTAGATCCAGCGGTTTTAGGTCATTTTCCAGCTAAATTGGTTGAAACGTTAGACCGTGATGGGGTTTTGTGGGAGGCCACGCCGGACGAATTGGCGCTTATTCAGGCTAACACGGTCGACTGTTTAGGGGTAAATTACTACCATCCATTTCGGGTACAGCGGCCAGATATTTCACCACAGAGCTTGCAACCGTGGTTACCAGATATTTATTTCAAAGAATATGACATGCCTGGTCGCATCATGAATGTCGATCGTGGCTGGGAGATTTATCCAGAAGCTTTAACTGATATTGCCAAAAACATTCAAGAAAACTACCATAACATTCCGTGGTTTGTGTCAGAAAACGGGATGGGGGTTGCCAACGAAGAACGGTTCTTAGACGAACAAGGCGTGGTCCAAGATGATTACCGCATTGACTTTATGCGTCATCATCTGCAAGCTTTAGCCAAAGGGATCGCGGCTGGGTCTAATTGTCAGGGCTACTTCGTCTGGACGGCGATTGACTGTTGGTCGTGGAATCATGCGTATCATAATCGCTACGGTTTGATTCGCGATGAGTTACACACGCAAACGAAAACGTTAAAGAAATCAGCCGCTTGGTTTAATCAATTGAGCCAAACGAACCAATTTGACTAATTAAAGATTAATAGGGTAGTAGAAGCTTTAACATTATTGGCTTATGTCATGCTAAGTTAGCCACCTGCGTCAGCCAGTGATTCTGCCGGCTGTGGGACCGGCTCCAGCCAAAATGCGGGCTTTCGCCTCGCTTTTGAGCCTAGCTAAAACCGCTAGTCTCAAAAGTCGTCCACATCGTAAGCCCGGAAAAATCACCCGGACTAACGATGTTTTCACGGCCGGCGCCATCACTGCCTGACTCCGGTTATCACGTGGATACTAATCAATTAGTGATCACTATTATAGCCGAGAGTGAGCCCACATTGAGCCCAGCCGTGGGAGTCTCTTAGCGATTTATCGCTTAGAGACTGGCGCTTTTGAAACACGATTTTGGTGGTTCAAAACGACGGTTCAGACCGCTTTGTGGCTGAATCGGTCCGCCCACAGCGTTCCGGCTCAAGGTGGGCGAACGGTAGGTGGCAAGTTGATCTGCTTTTGATCAGTAACTTTCCTGTTGTGAATATTGTAAAAAATAACTTTCAACTGTTATTTGATTATTAAAAAAAGTCACGTTAACTGAAAATAGTTAGCGTGACTTTTTATAAACAGATTATTTTAATGAGTTAACGGTGGTGCCAACGCCGTAAATAGATTCCCAATCAGTCGTGAAGTCTTTAACGGCAGCGCCAATCGCTGGTGCGGTTAGGGCGGTCTTGAAGATGTCGGCGCTCATGGTTGCGGCTTGTGCCCCCATCTCAAAGGCTGAGTTAACTTGCTGAACGGTGTGGAAACTAGCGGCTAAAATCTTGGTGGAACGACCTTCGCGGCAAATTTGAGCGGCAAGTTCGCCGATTACTTCGTCAGCATTGATATTCATATTAACCATCCGGTTGTAGTAAGGAGCCAAATAGTCGGCGCCGGCAGCCATTGCAAGATAGCCTTGGAACTTGGTATAAATGGCGGTAGCGGTGACATTGACACCTTCTTGTTTCAATTGTTTGATGGCAGCCAAACCGGCTTCATTGGTTGGAATCTTGATGAAAACATGGTCATCGACATTTTCCAAAATCGTGTGAGCATCCGTAATCATCGCTTCGGTGGTCTGACCCACAACTTGAATGTGGAACGTCGCATCCATGCCAATGATTTGGCGAATGGCGCGCATATGATTGAAAAAGTCGATTTTACCTTCTTTTTTGACAATTGAAGGATTTGATGTGACGCCGCTCAATGGGATAATCCCAGCGTATTTTTTAATATCATCAATGTGTACTGTATCTAATAAGAATTCCATGATTTTCACCCCTGTTATTTTTTGACACTCTTAATATAACTGGAAATGAAAACGCTGCCTATGAAATTGAAATTGAATTCAAGTACTAAGTCGGTCTGGACCACTAACGACCGCTTACGAACGAAAGGTACTTCTTTCGAATTGCACATATGTGCTATTGATCTAAATCTAAGATTCTTTGTGCGGTTTCGGCATCGGTAATCAAAGTGGTTAAAATGCCCATCTTGAGCAACGCTAAGATAGATGGGGCTTTCGTGAGTGAGCGGGCAATGGCGATTGAATTTGGCACTTGTTTGAGTTGTGGTAACGGGATGGCAATTGTTCGATTTAACAAGTCACCGCGTAAAATTTTACCGTGTTTATCAAAAAAGGTGCAGCAACAGTCCCCGATGGCTTGGCGGTCTTTCAACAAAGCCCGATCTTCAGTTGTCAGTAAATCACGCCAGCGGCTACTGGTGTTGGTTAAGGGGCCACCAATCCCGAGGAGGGCAATGTCGAGACTATCCCAACAAGTTTTGATTTCACGAAAGTATTGCGAATCCGTAATGCCATCACGAATATATTGCGATTCTTGCACTGCGGCCGCATCAACAAAACGGCTGTGTCCACCAAAAGCTCGAGCGGCATCATAAACGATCCCATTGACGTGGTATTGAGAATTAGAAGGACTGGGACCGCCAACTAAGGGCACAAACGTCGCATCGGTTTGAATGGGATGGTGTAATTGACCAATCATGCCGGCCAAGATCGAGCCCCAAGCAAAGCCAACGATATTGTGTGGTTTGATGATTTGTTTTAAATATAAGGCCGCTTCGTAGGACAACCGCTGTTCCTTAGCTTGATGATCGGCATGCGGTTCATTAGCAATCACCACGGCGTTTTTTAGGTGATAACGTTGTTGTAACTGTTCTTCTAGACTAAAGAGATCGGTATTGAAATCGTTGATTTTAATATCAACGACGTGGGTTTCACGGGCCTGCTTAAGCATCCGGCTAATGGTCGTGCGATAAATATTTAATTCAGCCGCGATTTGAGCCTGGGTATAATCGCGAACATAATAGAGATAAGCGACTTTGGCGAGTAGACGCCGGCGATTATCGTTCATTTGAGAAAACCTCCTTGTGGTCACGTTTTCAATTGTTAGTATAACGATTAATGAGTCGCGACGCATTAAATTTCAAATCGGTCGGCTTAGCTTGGGAGATGTTTAATTGTGTACGCGGTAATCTTGACTTGCCGGTTGAATCCGTCATACTGACACTATCTTAAAAGTAGGTGAAGGTGACAAGATGCAAGTCTATACTGGTCAAACGGATATTAAATTATTTGAGAATCTCGTCGAAACACCATCGCAAGTTGTCACTCATTTGGTGTTAGCGGCTGGACAAGCAACACCTGAACATTTTGTGAATTATGAGGTCATTGTGGTCCCCATTAAAGGAAAGGTCACGTTTGCGAGTGAGTCACAAACAGCCATCATTTATCCGGGTAGAATTGTTCAAATGCGGCCTAATGAAAAGCATCAATTGACGGCCATAATGGATAGCGAACTAATGGTTATCAAATCAATTTTGAAATAAAGGAGTAGTTAACTGATTGTCTGTGTTATGCAGATGATCAGTTTTTTTGTCGCTCAGTTAATTGGTACAGTTGTTATTTGGACCTAAGGCGCTGTGCCAATTAACACTGTTCAAAGTAAGTTAAATTGGTCTATTTATTTAAACATAGATGATTTTGAGATCAACAAATTAATTATGATTTTATACAAAATAATTCATTAATAACGGTTGAATATTGCCGGAAAAAGCGTGAGAATAAAGGGTGATTAAAAGGATTTTAGGGAACTATAATTTTTTAGTGGGGTGTATGTATGGAAAGTAAACGGACGCATTTTAAGATGTACAAAATTGGCCGTAAGTGGGCGTTTGCCTGTGCGGTATTATTAACGTTAGGTGGGGCGAGCGTTACGGTGCAAGCTGATGCTAACGCCGATAGTAGTAACAGTAACGTTGAAGCAAATGACGCTAGTTCAACAAGTGAGTCGAGTACGGTAACGTTGAAGTCAACGGCTACGACTCAAAAACAAGCGGCTACAACTGATGACAACGCGACGAGTGAATCTAAAGATGCCAGTCAATCTAGTAATGAACAGGCTGATAGTCAATCCAATCAAAGTAGTCAATCAAGTCAAACTGACGTTAAGGACGACCAATCAAGTCAAACGCCAGCAACGAGCGCAGATACCACTAAGGTGACTGCTGACAAGACGGATACGACTAATCAGAATCAAGCTAAGACGGCTCAAACGGATACGGCCAAGACTGCAGAATCGACTAAAACTGATGTGCAAACACCAGCTAAAACCACATCAACAACGGATACTCAAGATCAAACTGCTGATGCTAGCGATGCCGCTCAAAAAGTTCAAACAACTAGTATTGATCTGGGTTCAACAGCCTCTGATTTTGGGACGTTTAAATCAAATGCTAAAGTGACTGCTGCGGTCAATGATGCCGTGCAAGATGGTGGTTCAGTTTATGATGATTATGCTGATTTGCACAATATCTTAGGCATTTCATCGCAATTCCATATTTTTGCGAATGAAGCTGAATTAAATGCACATACGAATGGGAATATCGCGGTTGGTAACTTAATTGGTAACGTTAACTTTGGGACCAATATTATCGAAGAATTGCTTGATAAAGATATTTCATATATTCAAAATATTACCAACATCGCGAATAGTTCTTTTGTATCTAATGGGGATACTCGTGTCAATAAGGTTATCTTTGGTGAAGGTATTGAAATCGATGTTAGCAATCCCAACCGGCCCATGGTTAATGGCACCTATATTGATCATTTGCTAGCAGAAGAAGTCTATCAAGATAAAGCTGGCAATGTTTATATTGATTTTGAAAAAGAATTTGCACAATTAAAGAAGACTAACGCCGCTTTAGCGGTTAAAGACAGTAATGTGAGTTACACCAATAGTGACTTCACGGATATGAATAATCGGGTCATTGACGTGAGTGATCTAGAACCTGATGAAAATGGTCAAATTGTGATTAATTTATCAGCCGATGTGCTTGCTGGCAATACACCATTGACGATCAAGGGACTTTCTTCAGATAAAGATGGGAATACCATTATTATCAATGTTGATACGGAAGGCCAAGCTGATTACAATGTTAATTCACAAATTAAGGTTGTTTATGATGATGGTTCCGATCGAAATAATCATGAAACCGAAGACTTTGGGGATAACCATTTACTTTGGAACTTCTTTGATTCAACGGCCAGTGATAAGCAATACGCTGGCACAATCAATGTTAATGCGGCCTTCCAAGGTAGCGTGTTGGCACCATCCGCTGAAGTGATTGCTAACCAAAACTTAGATGGTAATATTATTGCCAATAAAGTAGTGGTTAAAGCTGAAACTCATCGTTGGGATTTACAAGATAACAAAGATAATGAGAATGATCCTAAAGAGCCAGATCCAGATCCTGAGTTCCCTGATGAACCAGGAGAAACTGAAGAGCCAGAAGTTCCAGAAGTTCCAACAGAACCTGAAGAACCAGAAACACCAACAACTGAAGAACCCGAAACGCCAACTGATCCTGAAGAACCAGAAGAACCAACAACTGAAGAACCAGAAACACCAACCGATGTTGATGAACCTGAGGATTCCGAAGATCCCAATACGGCGGTTCCTGATGAACAAACACCGGATGAAGAAGAACATCTCTATTCCGAAGATTATGATCAAGCGGTTGAAGAAAGTTTTGAAGATAAGTTTGATGAAGCATTAGCATTACCTGCTGATGAACAGGCAGCGGCGGAAGAAGCACTGTTATCACAGTTAGATGCAGCTATTGCTCAGGCTAAAGCTAATGGCGACCAAGCCTTGGTTGCTAAGCTGGAAGCCTTACGTGCTCGGGTAGTCGCAGCGCTAAAAGGTAAAGGTTTGCCACAAACTGATGAAACGCAAAATCGGACTGCTTCAATGCTCGGTTTAGTTTTGGCTAGTGCGTTAACACTGGGTGGCTTTGCTGCTCGACGTCAACGGCGCCACTAAACGATTTTGATAACTAATGTTTAATCAAAAAGTAGCTTGGAAATTTTTCCAGGCTACTTTTTTTATGCTTATATTTAGCAATCAGTTCATGATCTAATCATGATAACGTCCCCAAACGTGATTGCTAATGCTCCCTGACCTTAACCGCATTCTAAGTGATAAATTGATTTGATCAATCATCTAGCACTTATATGGTGAATAGTATATCGATGATTAACTAAATTGCCAAAAATTGTCGACCAAATTGTTCATGAATTCACGAGCCAACGAATTACGTTTGGTTGTTGACCGAATTTGATTAAATAAAAATCACCAACGTAGCGTTTGGGTTAAGCTGGTGACAACTGAACTCCTATGACCTTGTAATCCCCCAAACCGACCAGCCTAACTTGTTGATAGGTTCAAAAGCTAACCCCCATTAGCTTTTATAACCATTATTATAATCCGAAACATCAAATAGTCAATATTTGTTCGAATATATATGTCAAAATGATTTGAAACAAGTGCAACCACTGGACAAAAATAATTAGTAAAACCCCTGTAATAATTAAGAATTCCCACGGTCACTGACTCGTGGGAATTACTTTGTAAATTTTAATTACGAATTAATTGGTTGAAGACAAATTCATTAGGAATGAAATGGGATTCGGTATATTCGAATTGGCGGCCAGTATCATTGAAGGCAATGCTAATCATGTTGCCCACACAATTATTCTGACCGAGGTCGAGGTATTTTAAATCGACCATTTCGGCGGAATCTACTCGAAGCATCCGTTTGACGACTGCAATTTTAATCTTTAAGTCGTGTTGGAGATAATGATAGATGGATTTACGGGCAATTTCAGCATTAATACCGGGAGTGAGTTGCGCATTGAAGTAGTTGATATCAATCACTGCTCGTTTGCCATTAAATAGCCGGACGCGTTTGATCGCATAAACGGGAATGCCAATTTCAAAAGCCGTTTTAGTGCTTAGATCAGCATCGACAATCTCTTGTGTAAAACTAACCACGTCAGTTCGATAATCTAAGGTCTTATCAGTATTTAAAGCCTTGATGCCGGCCAACTGACCCAAATTTAAATTAAACTGTTGGGTTTGCGGGGTATGCTCTAATAGCACGACCCCACGCCCTTTAACGCTGTAGACTAAACCATCATCGGCCAATTGGCGAATCGCCTTGCGAACGGCGTAGCGACTGGCTTCAAATTCGGCAATTAAGTCGTCTTCGATGGGGAGTCGCATTTTAATACTGTATTTACCGGCCAAAATCCGGTCTTTTAGTGTGGTGTAAATGGATTCAAAAGTCTTTTCTACCATGTCGTCACCTTCGTGATCATTAAGATAGTTCTAGTATAACAAATGTAAAGGCTTTTATATATAAATAAGCGAATAAATACAAAAATTTGTGCGAATAAAATTGACGGTCATCGGTTATTAAATTTATAATGTAAGCGTGAACAACTTGCGGATTAACTTAGGAGGAAACAAGCCATGCAAATTGAAGCAGCAACGATAGCAGGTAGAAGTGGCTCATTTAAAGTGACGGCGTATTGGCTCGATCAAATTGCAGATTTTAAGGCAACGGTCGACTATCCGGTCGTGATTATTTGTCCTGGCGGTGGCTTTACCTATCACTCGGAACGTGAAACGACCCCGATTGCGTTACGTTTTTTGGCAGCAGGAATGCATGCAATTGTCTTGCCATATCAAGTGATAACGGCAGATAAAACCGTTTATCCAACTGCCATACAGCAAATAGCCGAGACCCTAAACTGGATTACCAAACAGGCTGAGCAACACCATGTCGATTGTCAACGTCTGATTTTGGCCGGCTTTTCAGCTGGCGGTCATGTGGTGGCAACTTATAATAGTATCGCCACCAATGCCACGTTACGCGGCCAATATCAATTAGACCAAGGTCAGGGGCAGCATGCGGCCATTATTTTGGGATATCCGGCGATTGATTTAACGGTAGGGTTTCCAACCGATGCGGCTACTCGGCAACAAATTACCCCCGACGAAACGTTGTGGGCTGCTCAAAAGACCGTAACATCAGCTGCTAAACCAGCCTTCGTTTGGCAAACGGCCACTGACGCACTAGTCCCGGCCGAAAATTCGTTACGGTATGTACAGGCTCTATTACGAGCAGGGGTACCAGTTGAATATCATCTGTTTGGTGATGGAAAGCATGGATTGGCCTTAGCTGATCATGTGACGACACACCCGACTAAACCGGCCTATTTAAATGCACCAGCGGCGGAATGGGTGACGATGGCTTTGCATTGGTTACAACGACAAGCCTTATTGCCGAAAGATGAATCATTTTAGGAAAGACTGCCTGTTATGGGTGGCCTTTTTGTATGGGACTGACATGCAATCGAAATTCTGCGGTATAATTTAACTTATCGATACAGTTAGTTATCGTCGGTTTTATTTAAATAAAGGAGTGATTTCCAATGGCGACTAATCAGCACTTAGTGATTATTTCGTTGGATGCCTTAGGTTTTCGTGATCTACGCGAGCATCGGGCTGAATTACCAGTTTTGAATCAGTTAATGACGGATGGCGCTTGGGTTAAGGCGGTTACCGGGGTATATCCAACCTTAACTTATCCGTCACATACGACCATTGTGACCGGACAATATCCGAAGACTCACGGGATTATCAATAATACGAAATTACAACCAACACGACGTTCACCAGATTGGTTTTGGTATCAAAAAGATGTGAAGGTGCCAACGCTATACGATTTGGCACGCCAAAAGAAATTAACGACCGCGGCCTTTTTATGGCCTGTCACAGCCGGTAGTAAAATTACATATAATTTGGCGGAAATTTTTCCAAACCGAATTTGGACGAACCAAGTACTAGTTTCACTTAAAGCAAGTTCGCCATGGTTTTTACTGAAAATGAATCATCGTTATGGTCATTTGCGGCGCGGTATTCAACAACCACAACTCGATGAATTCATTACGGCCTGTGCCGTGGACACGTTGGTTAATCAAAAACCTAACTTGACCATGATTCACTTAGTTGATATGGACAGTATGCGGCATCGTTATGGGGTGCGTTCTAAAGAAGCCATGGCCGGGTTGCATCGGCTAGACAAGCATGTCGGACAATTGATTCAGGCCACGAAAAAAGCGGGAACGTTTGTGGATACGAACTTTGTTGTTTTAGGCGATCATTATCAGATTAATGTTGATCACATGATCCATCTCAATACGTTATTCGCCCAAAAAGGGTGGTTAAGGCCGCGTGCTGATCAAACGTTCGAAAGCGATTGGACGGTGATGGCGAAGTCAACGGATGGTTCAACCTACATCTATACACAAGGTTTTGATGATATCGCAACCTTAAAAGCAATGATCGAACAAGTCCCTGGGGTGGAAAACGTGATTGATGGTGCCGCCGCTGCTGAACGTGGGGCCGATCCGACTTGCACGTTGATGGTAGAGGCCAAGGAAGGTTACTACTTTACCGATGAAAGTCGGCGGCCATTAATTGTGGAACCGGTACATCCAGATACGTTAGGACAACCGGATCGGTATCATGGCGTCCATGGATATGATCCTGATAAGCCCGATTATCAAACCACGCTAGTCTTAAACGGTCCAGCCATTAAAGCTGGGGTCCGTATTGATCGTGCTAACTTGGTAGACGAAGCGCCAACTTTTGCACGTTTGTTAGGGTTGAAATTCAAACAACCCTTGGCAGGTCATGCCTTAAATGCTGTCTTTAAGGAGGGCCCTGATGAAGTTTAATAAGCAGCAGTGGAGTTGGATCTTTTATGATTGGGCCAACTCCGGCTACGGTATTATTGTCACCACCGCCGTGTTACCGGTGTATTTTAAAGCGATTGCGCAAGCTGACGGGGTTAGCCCGGCTAATGCGACGGCCTATTGGGGCTATGCCAATAGTTTTGGCACACTATTGGTCTCAATTCTAGCACCGGTATTAGGGGCTTTAGCGGATTACCCACAAGCTAAGAAACGCCTATTAAACCTGTTCTCGATAGTTGGGATGGTCATGACGCTAGGCCTAAGTATTGCGCCACCAACTGCTTGGCGGTGGTTGTTGGGCATTTATATTTTGTCGATTATTGGCTATTCCGGTGGTAACTTGTTTTATGATAGTTTCTTAACCGATGTGGCCCCTAATAAAGATATGGATCGTTTGTCATCGTATGGGTACGGCTTCGGCTATCTCGGTGGCGTCTTAGCCTTTATCTTGTTCTTAGTCCTACAGTTAACGAGTGGCTTTGGCTTGTTGTCTAGCTATGGCGTAGCCCGCTGGAGCTTTGTGTTAGCGGCGGCTTGGTGGATTATCTTTTATGTGCCAATTTTAAAAAATGTTCATCAAGTGTATGCCTTGAAACCTAGTGCCCATCCGATTACGGCTAGTTTTAAACGGGTTTGGCAAACGTTGAAGCATATTCGGCAATATAAAGCAGCAGCTTGGTTTTTAGTGGCGTATTTCTTCTATATTGATGGTGTCGATACAATCTTTACCATGGCGACGTCAATCGGGATGGATATGGGCATTACGACGACGACACTAATGATTGTGTTATTAGTTGTTCAATTGGTGGCCTTTCCGTTTTCACTACTTTACGGGTGGTTGGCGAATAAAACGTCGACGCGAACCGGTATTTTAATCGGTATTGTCATTTATTTAGGCATTTGTTTGTATGCCTTACGATTAAACTCAACAGTTGATTTTTGGATTTTAGCGGTGTTAGTTGGGACTAGCCAAGGTGGGATTCAAGCCTTGAGTCGGTCATACTTTGGTCGTTTGATTCCTAAGCAAACGGGGAGTGAGTTTTTCGGCTTTTACAATATCCTTGGAAAGTTTTCCGCTGTGATGGGGCCAGTCCTCGTCGGGATTGTCACCCAAATGACGGGCAAATCAACGATTGGGGCCGCTTCATTAAGTGTCCTATTCTTGGTTGGACTCGTGATTTTCTTATCTTTGCCACATTTGAATCAGCAAAAATAGCAAATAAAGCCCCAGCAATTGAACGATCATTGCTGGGGGCTTTTGCTATTTGGATTTGTTTGCCGCCTACCGTTCGTTCACTCAGGGCCGGAACACTGTGGGTGAACCGGTTAAGCCAAAGGGCGGCCTTAACCGTCGTTTTGAACTGCTAAAACCGCGTTTCAAAAGCGCCAGACTCTAAGCGATAAATTGCTAAGAGTCCCCACGGCTGGGCCCTGAGTGAACGAACTCTCGGCTATATTTGATGTTGTTTGGATAGTTCATGAGTCAATCTATCACTAGCTGACGTAGGTGATTAATTCGATTCATTAAAACGAGCCAAATGTTGCTTTAAATAGTGCCCGGTGATGCTATCTGGATTGTCACTAACGGCCATTGGTGTACCGGTTGCGACGATGTGACCACCATCGATCCCACCAGCTGGACCCATATCAATCACGTAATCAGCGTTGGCAATGACATCTAAGTCATGTTCAATCGCAATCACTGTCGCACCTTGTTGAATCAGTTGGTCGAATACTTTGATCAGCTGTTGAATATCCAATGGGTGTAACCCAACTGAAGGTTCGTCAAAGACAAATAAGGTCCCGTTTTGGCGTTTACCGATACGAGAGGTCAGCTTCAGTCGTTGGGCTTCACCGCCTGAAAGTGCAGGGGTACTTTCGCCAAGCAAAAGATAGCCAAGACCCATTGATTGTAGAATCTGCAAGGTATTGGTGATGCTAGTCTCTTCCGCAAAAAATGGTAAAGCTTCATCAACAGAAAGTGCTAAAATCTCAGCGATATTCTTGTCATGCCAGGTCACACTAAGGACATCTTTATTATAGCGTTGCCCGTGACATTGTGGACAAACTTCCGTGATGTCGGGGAGGTACTGAACATCTAATGAAATCTGACCGGTCCCACCACACATGGGACAAGCACCAGCTGCGACATTATATGAGAATTCGCTGGCCGTCCAACCGTGAGCTTTAGCTGCCGGCGTGGCCGCAAATAAGCGACGTAAGTGATCCAAAATATTGGTATAAGTCGCTACCGTTGACCGGACATTTTTACCAACGGGAACGGAATCGACTTCCACGACATGGCGGATATGATCATTATGGAAGCTTTTGACGTGGGTTGGTAACGGTTCATGTTTTGCGGTCGCCGTTAATGCTGGGATCAAACTATCCAAGATTAACGTTGTTTTACCAGCACCACTCATGCCCGTCACGGTCGTTAAGCGGTTTTTAGGAAAGTGAGCGGTGATGTCTTGAATATTAAATCGATGGGCGACTTCAAGTTCAAGTTGCCCTTTTTGCCACAAGTCAGTTTCATTGAGGACTGGCCGTTCACGTAAAGTCGCAGTGCCGTTTAAAAATGGGGCAATGAGTGACGTGGGCTGTTGGCGAATCTCAGCGACCGTACCTTGATCAACCAAAGTGCCACCACCTTTACCGGCAGCTGGACCGATCTCTAAGACGTAATCGGCTGCATCAATGATACTGGTATCATGATCGACTACCACGACTGAATTACCTTGGGCGATTAATTCACGAAAAGCTTTAATTAACCCCTGAACATTGGCCGGGTGGAGCCCTACTGAAGGTTCATCAAGGACATAGAGCACCCCGGTTGTGGCACTGCGAAGTGTCCGACCTAATTGAATGCGTTGGAGTTCACCAGTCGATAAAGTAGCACCAGGACGACTTAAGGTTAGGTAATCTAGGCCTAAATCTTCCATTGGTTTGAGACTTAATAATAGTTCGTCGACTAACGATTGACCAAGGTCGTGCATCTCATCCGGCAACCAGTTGACGATTGTCGTGGCAAATTGATGCAAGCCAGCCACGGTGAGGTCACTGGTTTCGGCAATGTTTTGACCATTAAGTAATTGGGTTAACAAGGCTGGCTTGAACCGAGAACCATGACAATCTGGACACGTATCGAAGGTATAGAAGCGATTGAGTCGTTTGATGGTTCGTTCATTTTTGGTGGTAGCGAGACTATCTTCAACGGCAGCAAAGGCATTTTCATAGACGGCGTTATCCATGTGGAAAATTTTGCCCTTGGCACTTGGAATATTAATGGCAACGGTCTGTTTCGGGCCGTGTAAGACTTTTTCTTTGTCCGTATCACTGAGGTTTTGATATGGCACATCGATGGGAATTCCTAGGGCATTGGCGACAATCGGCATGAAGTTACGACCGGGAAGGTGCCAGGAGGCTACAGCACCTTCTTGAATGGTTTGGGTGGGATCAGCAATTAATCGATTCGGGTCGAGTTGGCGAACCTCACCTAAACCACCGCAAGTTGGACAAGCACCGTTGGAGTTGAACGCAAAGTCTTCAGCGCCGAACGCTCTAAACGTCACGCCGCAAGTCGGACAGGTCACGTAACCATCATTTTCAGCGATGGCTAACGTTGGTTGCACGCGATGCCCATTAGGACAGACTGGTGAACCAAGTCGTGAGAAGACCAGCCGTAAAATGTTTAAACTTTCAGACATGGTGCCGACAGTGGAACGGACGCCGGGGACTTGTGGTCGTTGTCGCAAAGCCAAGGCAGACGGTAAGTATTGCACGTCGTCAACGGCGGCTTTGCCAACTTGATTGATGCGTCGCCGAGTAAACGTTGAGAGTGCATTTAAGTAGCGTCGGGCCCCTTCGGCATAGAGTACGCCCATAGCGAGGGATGACTTGCCAGAGCCACTACGGCCGGTGATGGCCACGAATTTATTGAGGGGAATGTCTACATCTAGATTTTTTAAATTATTGACATGGGCCCCACGAACTTTAATATGTGTTGGGATAGTTGTAGCTGACACTGAGAAAACCCCTTTCGATAAGTTAAGCTGATAAGTCTATGCTACAACAGACCGCCAGATTTGCCCATGGAAAGGGTCCCACTTGCGGCGTTGACCGGGGATTGATACACTTGGCAGTAAATGGGGGAAAGTAGGGGATAACGATGCGGTTAACAAAACGTTGGTGGCTAGTTGTGATGAGTCTAGTCAGTGCCTGGGGTGTGTGCCTACTTGGGGTACCACTGATCGCCCACGCAGACTATACAATTAATCATTATAATGTCCATATTGATGTTCAAAAAAATGGCAATGCCAAGGTCACACAAGCGATGACGTATGAATTCGATGATGATTATCATGGTGTTTTTAATGTCCAGGATTTACGAGGATTAAAAGGCGCCCAGGTTGAACAAGTCACGAGTCGCTTGAATCAAGGTAAAAGCCAAATTGCTCAAGCCAATCAGACCGGGGCTAATAATACGTATCAACTGACTAAAACGAGTAAACAAATGCGTTTTAAACTGTATCGTCAGGTGAGCGATGGCGATCAGTTGCAGGTGACTTATCGCTATCGGCTCAATGGGGTAGTGACCAACTATGCAGATACCGCCGAACTTAATTGGAAGATTATTGGGACTGGGTGGGATGTGGCGTTAAAGAACGTCAAATTAACCGTGCAATTGCCGGCCAAAAAGATCACGGCCTTGCAAGCGTGGACACATGGTCCTTTAGCTGGTCAGACGCAAGTTAACCGTCAAGCAGGACGGGTTGTGATGACCGTGGCTCGCAATCCTGCCAATCAATTTGTCGAGAGTCACCTCGTCTTTCCAACCAGTGTCACGGCAACGAATTCACGGACAAGTTCCAAAAAAAGATTGGCTGCAGTTCGCAAACAAGAAGCAGCCTTAGCAAAAGCCGCCAATCAGCGGCGGCAACGTCGACAACTGATTCGCCGGGTGATTTATGGTGCGGCGGTTGGCAGCTTAATGATGGCTTTAATAGGCATTTGGTGGTGGCTTCGTCGACACCCCGCTAATCGCCATCAACGGCCAATACCAATTAACCATTCGTTTGAGGTGCCAGCGGTGACGCCAGCAGTTGCGCAATCACTATGGCGGACACGCCGACCTGATACGCGGGCATTGGCAGCCGAGATCTTGCAAGCGGCGGCTAATCGGGAATTAACGATTACAACTGAACCTGGACGGAAACAACCGATTGTGGTTTTAACAAAATTAAAACCGTTGACGAATTCATTTTTAGCAACGTGCTTTGAAAAAGTGACGGCTAGTGAAACGTTGACCTTGTCGCAATTGAAGGCTTTTGGTGAAAAGGACAAACAGGGCCGCTTGAATGATTGGTTTGACGATTGGCAGTGGTCCGTTGATCAAGAGGTGACCGATTATCAAGATATGAATAACTATGCGTTAACACGTAATTGGCTAGGATTTGGTTGGCTGATCACCGTGCTCAGTCTTGTGGTCACCGGGACCGGTTGGTTAATTAGTCCGAAGGTTTCGTTAATGAGTGGTGCGGTGACTGGAATAGTCGCGGTGGCGTTTTGGATATTAGCGTTAACCAAATACCGACAAATTGCGATTAATACGGATGAAGGTTTGATCTTGGTCAATCAAATCAATGGCTTTCGTCAAATGTTAAAAGATATTGGGCACTTTAATACTGCTGAAATCGGCGATTTAGTTTTGTGGGAAGCAATTCTCCCTTATGCAACTGCTTTCGGACTAGCGGAAACTGTGGCTGCTAAACTCCAAGTCGACTTTGGTACGGAAGCGTTAGCTAGTGGTTTGCTCATCTACTACCCGTTATTTTATGGTGATTTGGGTGGCTTGGATCTATCGGGAACATTAGGAGATAGTTTATCTGGCGCGCTAAGTGCCTCGAGTACGGCTAGCTCACCATCAGGCGATTCTGGAGGCTTCTCAGGCGGTAGCTCGGGTGGTTTCGGTGGTGGTTCTGGCGGTGGCGCCTTTTAGATCACGATTATACCAGTTTGTTTGTTAGTCGTGATGTGTGAAAAAGACCGGTTTTACCGGTCTTTTTTTGCGCAATCGCTTGCATTATTAACCGTTTATCGGTAAGCTAGATCAGTAAAGAAAACGCTTACATAATTTTAAATGAATGGATGATCGTGATGGCAATTAGATTAATCGCATCAGACCTCGATGGGGCCTTTTTAAATAATCAAGGTGGCTATGACCACCGCCGGTTTACCCAACTTTACCAACAATTACAACGTCGTGGGATTCAACTAGTCATGACTAGCCGTCGTTCAGCGACCATGATGGCGACTCAGTTTGTAGATTATCCAAATTTGTGGTTGGTAGGTGGCAACGGTGCTGAGTTGATGCAACCGACCACTGCTATTTTGGCAAGCACCTTTCCACGGCCGGCTGTTGTTAAAATCTTGACTATTTTGGCGGCGTATTCGGAAGTGCAACTTGCGGTTTGTGGGTCACAAGTCGTGTACTTGTCACAACAAGCAACGCCAAGTTTTGTGGCGCGGGTGCAGCATGATTACCCGAATGTTCGCTTAGTGCGCATGCTGCGTCAGGTTTGCGATGCAGTGGTTAAAATTGAAGTGGCGTGCGATCCGCAAGTCACTGAACAATTAGTTTATGAACTCACCCCAAAATTGGCTGGACTGGCGATGCCCGTGATCAATGCAGCTGGACAGTTGGACTTGCTACAACCAGGACGTGATAAAGGGAAAGCCGTACATCGCTTAGGGCAGCGACTTGGTATTGGCGCTCATGAGATGCTGGCTTTTGGTGCTGGTCTTAATGCTCAGACGTTATTACACCAAGTGCACACCGGGGTGGCGATGGCGAATGCACCAATTAGTCTGCAATCACAAGCAGATGCATTGACTGCGACGAATGATCAAAATGGTGTTTGCACGTATCTAGAACGTCATTTGTTACCGAGCCTGCAAAAAAGTACCGTCTTTTCAGAAAATTAACGTGGCTTTAGTTGCCAAAAGGGTTTCCGGCGTGCTAAACTGCCATAAGGATTAAAAATCGGGTGTCAACCGACCGAATGAGGTCAGTTGGCTTTTTTAATGGAAAGACGAGGAAATTAATTAATGCTAACCGTGAATAATGTCAGTATGCAGTTTTCAACTCGCAAACTTTATGACGATGTGAACTTAAAATTTACGCCGGGTAACTGTTACGGCGTTATTGGCGCAAATGGCGCGGGTAAATCAACCTTTTTGAAGATTTTGGAAGGTAAACTCCAACCTACTAGTGGGAATGTTTCAATGGGGCCCAACGAACGGATGTCTAGTTTAAACCAAAATCACTTTGCCTTTGAAGATGAAGAAGTCTTGTCAACGGTGATTCAAGGTCATGAAAAGCTTTATGCGATCATGCAAGAAAAGGATGCTTTATATGCTAAGCCTGACTTTAGCGATGAAGATGGGATTCGGGCCGCTGAACTTGAAGGTGAATTCGCTGAAATGGATGGCTGGAATGCCGAAGCTGAAGCTGATCAAATGTTACAGGCTTTGGGCATTGATGAAGCGATGCAACATCAAAAGATGAGTGAATTGACGGAACCACAAAAGGTTAAAGTCTTATTAGGCCAAGCCTTGTTTGGTAATCCGGACGTCTTATTATTGGATGAACCGACCAACGGGTTAGATGTCCAATCGATTAGCTGGTTAGAAAACTTCTTAGCTGACTATGACAAGACCGTCATTGTTGTTTCTCATGACCGCCATTTCTTAAATCAAGTTTGTACCCATATGTGTGATGTGGACTTTGGTAAGATCACGTTATTTGTTGGGAACTATGACTTCTGGATGGAATCTAGTCAATTAGCTGCCAAGTTACAAGCAAATGCGAATGCAAAGAAGACCGAACAAATTAAAGAATTGCAAGAATTTGTGGCTCGGTTTAGCGCCAATGCCTCGAAATCTAAGCAAGCCACGTCTCGGAAGAAACAATTGGAAAAAATTACGCTGGATGATATCAAACCTTCATCACGTAAATACCCATTCATCAAGTTCACGCCGGAACGCGAAATCGGGAACGATTTGGTGCGGGTGGAAAACGTCTCTAAGACGATTGATGGTGTCAAAATTTTAGACAACATCAGCTTCACATTACGCCCTAATGAAAAAACGGCCTTGATTAGCCGTAGTGATGTGGCCACAACCACTTTAATGCAAATCATCTCCGGCGCCATGGCACCAGATTCCGGTGAAGTGGTTTGGGGTCAAACAACGTCTCGGACGTACTTGCCACGGGATATCAACGATGAATTTACCGATGATAGCTTGACGATCATTGATTGGTTGCGGCAATATGCGCCTAAAGAAGAAAGTGACAATACTTTCTTGCGAGGTTTCTTAGGGAAGATGCTCTTCTCTGGTGAAGATGTGACGCGGAAGATCAATGTCTTATCTGGGGGCGAAAAAGTCCGGGGGATGTTATCTAAGATGATGTTGAGTAAAGCCAACGTCTTACTTTTAGATGATCCGACCAACCATTTGGATTTGGAATCCATTACGGCGTTAAATGATAGTTTGATCGATTTTACTGGTGCGATCATTTTCACCTCTCATGATCATGAATTCATTCAAACGATTGCGAACCATATCGTAGAAGTGAGTGCTAAAGGGGTCGTTGATCGTGGTGACACGACTTATGACGAATACTTGGATCATGAAGCGACACAAGGTCGCGTGCAAGATCTGTACTAAATTAAATAATGACTAACTAAGCGTTTCATCAAAATCCCCCAATCTGGTATGATTAACTTAACACCAGATTGGGGGATTTTTTTGATGCAAACAGAGGTTGATCAACAGTTACGTCGCTGGTACGGTGTCCAGTTAGGGATACTAGTTGGCGCGTTTTTGTTACAGCTTATTTTAAACGGTCATGGGGGGAGCTTACTCGGACCAATCATCATTTTATGGTTGTTTAGCGCTTATATTCCGATGGTTGAAAAACCAGAATTAGCTAACACTTGGTCGCGTCGGCGACGAGTGAATCATTATTTACAAACGATTATTCAATTTACGTTTTTACCATTACTGTTAGGCAATTTAGTAGTCGTGATGAGCCGCTATACGCCACTGAATGAACGTGGCGTAGTGGCGATGGCCTTTGCTTACTTAATCATCATGTGGATTCCGGTTGGTTATGTGCTCTTGGTGCCAATTAAAGCGCTTATTGGGCGAATCTTGTTATTAATTTCGATTGTGTTTAGTGGTGTTATTGGTGCCCACGAGATGTTAACGTTATTGCCCAACTTAACGATTCCGGCAAGTTTTAAAATAGTTGGTAATAGCGGTGTCTTTGGGGCTGTGGCCTTAGTGTTGATGCTCGGAGTTGTCATGCAAGGTTGGGGTTATTATTGGCCGACTTGGCGCCTGAATCGACAAGCCAGCTGGCCGGTTCTAACGCTTATTGGCGTGGTTGCTGGCGCTTTTGTGATCTGGAATGCCTTTGGTACTGGTGATAACTGGGCGACTGTTTTTACCAAGTTTTCGTTTAAGATGCAGTCACCATCCTTGAAGATGTTTTTAAGTGGGTTAGAACCCGGAATTGCTGAAGAATGGCTGTACCGGTTTAGTATCTTAAGTTTGTTACTATGGCAATTTCGGCAACATCGTCATCAAGTGGCGTGGGCAGTTGGCTTGAGTAGTGGGCTGTTTGGCCTCTGGCATAGTGCGAATATTTTGGCTGGTCAAGCGGTGTCAGCAACTTTAGAGCAGATGATTTTTGCGGCGGCATTAGGGAGCTTTTTAGCCGCCAGTTACCTCTATACGGGTAGTTTTTTAGTCCCCATTCTGATTCATACTTTAACCGACAGTTTGTCGATGATGGCTTCGGGGACTGAATCGATGAGCCATCCCGACCTATTCGAATGGCAAACAACAGGGTTTATCGTGATTGTCTTTGTTGGTTTGACGATTTTCTTACTGACAGGCACTCGACGTCAGGTGATTCAGAGGCAAGTTAAGCAACGGTTACAGCTAACGGATGCTTCAGTTGATTAAGTAAGTTGACGAAAGGTCAGCGGATTGCGAAACGCCGTCTGCTGGCCTTTTTTTCTGGTCTGAACCAATATTTAGCGGTCTATACAATTCGTAACACTTTTGTAATGTAACTGTTATCAATGCGCAACGCGTACTCGTTATACTGTTGTCAATTGTTAAATTGTGATGTTAAGCAGATCTTAAAAAAGAGGGGTAACCGTTAATGACTAAACTGCGACATTTATTGCTAGTAATTGCCATGATGACTGGATTAACTTTTGGTGGGTTAACCTTGTTGTCAGATGCGCAACAAACTAATACCGTAGCAGCTGCCACGACGAAATCAGCTAAAACCTTATTTAAAGCCAATGTGGCTAAAAATGCGGTGATGTCAAAATCTGTTTTTAAGATGCAAGGCCGAGTTAAATGGCAAAAAAAGGTGTATACATATTATTCGCCAAATGGTTCGGGAATGTATGGGATGGGACGTTTTACGTCTGATGGCACTTATACATTGAATGGTTACGACAAAGACGGCTATTTAATTTTAGCGAACAATAAAAAGTTTGGCACGAAGATTAAAACACCGCTCGGCATGGGCAAAGTTCATGATCGGGGCACATACGGCAACCACTATGATATTGTGGTTCAATAATAAAATAACGAAAAGGGTCGTTGGGCACTAGCTCAGCGACCCTTTTTGCGCGTATGATAGAAGATAAGGTAATCAACACCCTGAAAAATTGTTACAGGTATACGGTTAAGAGAGTAGGAGTAGGGAGTATGACTTATTTTTTGTACACATTATCATTGATTTCGGGTAGTTATGAAATGATTATGTTGATGTTGGCTTTTCGGGAGTTATTAACGTGGCGTTTAGCGGTGACTTGGGTAACTTTAGTGATTGCCTTTCAATTTATTGAGCAATTAGCGACAGTGGTTTTCCCACATGTGCCATTGGTGTTCATTTGGATTGTGCCACTCACGATTTTACATACGGTAATGAGCGCGCGGTTGTTATATACGAAGTGGATCTTAACTTTGCCAATTGTCCTGTTTCTAAATGCTTTAAAACGGTTAATTAGCGGTATTTCAGGTAGCATTTTAAAGTTTATATTTGCGTCCAAAGATTTGATGTTGCCGCGACAAGCGATTGGGTTACATGATTTAACGGCAACGGTTAACTTGGTGGGAGCGGTTGTGATGTGTTTGCCGATGGTTGTTTTGATCGGTATTTTTGCTCATCACTATGTGGTGCGTTTTGCGACAGTTGACTTTTTTCAGCATGTTAAGATCGAACGTAGTGATTATTGGTTGATTCTATTAAGCTATGGTTTTTATATCTTGGCTTATCGATATGCTATGGAGATGTCCGTGGTGTCGCAGACCTATGTTGCCAGTGTGGCGAGCTTGATCTTTGGCACGATTACGACGTATTTGGTGATCAATAAGAATAATCGATTGACGGATGCGCAACTTTTGGCTGAAGTGTCGCAGTATAATACAGCATTAACCCGGCATAATCAGCAATTGTCATTATTTAAGCACGATTATCAAAATATTTTGTTGAGTCTGAGTCAGTATATTCAAAATGAGGATATGCCAGGATTGAAAAAATACTTTGAAGAGGCAGTTTGGCCAAATAGTCAGCAAGTCGCAACTGATCCTAATCTTGTACAATTACGCCAGTTAAGTGCACCTGAGATCAGTGGGCTATTGTACGCTAAGGTTGAGGCTGCCTTTGAGCGAAACTTAAATTTAAAACTCACGATTTTACAACCAGTTGAGGTCCCTGAAGTGAATCAGGTGAGTGTTGTTCGAATCCTGGGTAATCTAATTGATAATGCGTTAGACGCGGCTGCACAAGCTGATCAGAAGGTGTATTTGGACGTTAGTCAGTTGCCGTCACAAGCGATTCAATTTCGAATTGCCAATCAGTTACCGGCTCATGCCGAAACCGATTGGCGCAAACTTAATCAACACCGGTTTACGACTAAACCAGGTCATTTTGGCTATGGGTTAGGTATTATTCAACAATTAACGAATCAGCAACTTAAAGTGGACTATCAAGTAACAGCCACGGATTTTGTCGCCTTATTGACGATTGAATCAGCGGTGGATAAGTGAATTGGGACGTCTGTTATGACGAGGATTAGTACAAGGGCATTATGCTTTTTAGCGTAATGCTTTTTTTATACAAAGAACATTATTTTTCCGATTAATCTAGTTTATGTTGCCAGTTTCCATGACGGATCATGTTAATGTAGTGGCGATTTTCTGATGGTGGCTGATATAGACTTTGTAAAATACGTTAAATTGTTAAGTTAATCGAAAAAAAGGATTAACTTAATTAGCCTTATTTGTTGAATGAAAAAAAGTAAAATACTGGAATACGTGGGATTACACTAAATGTGAAGAAATTGTGAAGATATAAGTAGCTATAATTAAAGGGATTAACTAAAATAACAACGAACGCTGTTTTGCAGGCATTTGTTGAGAATGATAGTATTTTCGATTTTTAGTAGAATTAATATTTTTAATAATGAAACGATACCATCTTAATTATATAATTATCTTTTTAATAATTAATTTATAATAGATGCCAAATTATTTTTTAATTGGACTACTAGACAAATTACTGATGTATCAATGCATTTTGCGCTATTGCTTTTTAATTGGTTTAGAAAATATAACGGTTTTTATCGATAATTAACAATCAGTTTCACAAAAAAGACACAAAAAAGTAAAAAACTCTTATAAAAATATTGATATCCATTGTAAACATGCTAAACTATAAATATAGATAAAAGCAAAAGGGGAGTATCAATCATGAATAAATTAATTAGCGGGCTATTATTATCAGGGGCTTTATTAATCGGTGCTGTATTACCAACTGTTGCAAATGCTGACACAACGACACCAGCGGCTGAAAACCGGACTGGGAATACAACTGTTATTGCTGGGTTTACGGCTAATACAGACGGCGTTAAGCCAGTTGATCCATCAAACCCAGGCACTGGTGATGGCTCTGGCGGTGATGGCGGTAACGGTGTTGACGTTCCTAACGGTGGTGGCTTGTCATTGATTTATGTGACCAACAACTTGAACTTTGGGACTCATGAAATTGATGTTTTGAAATCCAATGATTATTACGCCAATGATACAACTGGTAATAGCACATCCGCACTTTGGAATGACAAGGCAGTTATTGAAGTTTCTGATGTACGTGGTACTAAAGCAGGCTGGAGCCTTGGCGTAACTGGTAGCGAACTAACTGGCAAGGATGCAGATGGCAAGGCATTAGCTGCTATCGATGGTGCTGAACTCACACTACCTGCTGGTGCTGTAAGCAGTGCTGACAGTATTGATGGCAATGGCTCTGTTGCTACTGCAACAACTAATGTTTTGGGTAGCACTGCCACGGTCTTAACTGCCGCTAAGGGTTCTGGTTCTGGGGTCACCATTGATCAATTAGACCCTAGTGCAATTAAATTGACTATCCCAGCCAACAGCGCCGAAGCTGGGACTTACACGGCAACATTAAATTGGAATTTAGCTAGTTTACCTACTGAATAAATAACTTATTAGTAATCACAAAAAGGTGCTTGGTCCTAAGCACCTTTTTGTTACATAATGGTATGATAGTCATAAACGGATTAGGGTGTGAAATAATGACAACTAGTAAACATTTTGGGTGGTGGCTCCTGGGCTTAATGGGGGTCGCTTTAGGCCTCACTGGCATGTTTAAAGCACAAGCTGCCAGCAGCAGTAAACAAACCAATAATATTGGTTATAGTGTTTCAGCTAAATTACCTAAAAATCAACTTAATAAAAAAGAATCATTTTTTGATCTAAAAATGAAAACGGGTCAAAAAGAGACGTTGAAAGCGGTTATTTATAATGTGACAAATCGTGATATTAAGGTGCAAACTGCAATTCACACGGCATATACGAATAACAATGGGACTATTGAATACGTGACACCGGCTAAAAGTTTCGATGCATCGTTAACACATAAAATGGCCGATTTAGCTAAATTATCGGGACCTAAAACAGTAACTGTACCAGCAAATGGGTCCAAAACCATTAAAACAAAGGTCTCCATGCCGACTTCGCCATTTAACGGTGTGATTTTAGGTGGTTGGTATTTCAAGCGTGTTGATCAAAAGGTGACCGGCCAAGTCAAAGGTTCTATGAATGTTCGTAATGTTTATTCATATGTCATCGGGATGAAATTCTCAATGGGGAAGACCCCAGCACCCAAACTACAACTAGACAAAGTTAAAGCCGGTTTGGAAAACTATCATCAAAGTATTTTTCCATATTTAAGGAATGTTTCCGCGGTGATTGTCCCACAGCTTAATTTAAAAACCACGATTACTAGCAAGAATTCTGGCAAAGTGGTCAAAACCGCAACTAAGAAGAATGTTCAAATGGCACCAAACTCGGTTTTTAAATACCCCATTCAATTAGGTAATACGAATTTGCAAGCTGGTCGTTATCATTTACGAATGGTGGCGAAAAATAGCGATCATCGTTGGGTCTTTGATCGTGACTTTACGATTACGGCTGCCGAGGCCAAACAATATAATGGTAAAGCGGTTAATAATCGAGGCATGAGTATCTGGTGGTTAATTGGCATTGGTGCTTTAGCGATGTTAATTATTGTGCTACTAGTCTTGTGGTTCATTTTCTGGTTACGGCGTCGACGTCAAAAACGAGAAGATTAATTAATATCGAGTGGTAACGGGGGTAGGCCTGATGAAACGACTATTGATAGGGTGTCTACTAATATCAGCGCTATTATTGGGCTTTAGTCGCCCTCGGCTGAGTTATGCGGCAACGAGTGATCAGAATCAGACAACGGCGAGTGTTGGATTTACTGCAGGATCGACGACGGAAAGTCAGGGCGCGACTATTGATCCGGTCATTCCAAACGGGAAAACGGCTACGGTAAAAACAACGAAACCGAAGGCGACAACTTCGTCAGCCGATGGCGATGCAATTCAAACACCAGGACAGCAGCTTAAACGTGCTTTAACTAGTGGTCGTTTGCCACAAACTAATGAAATGATGACGGTCGCTGCCCAGATTCTTGGTGGCTTGCTGATCATTGCTTTAATCTTGGTGATTATTGTTGGGTGGCAACTTCGCCGATTACGGGAAGGGGTCGAATCAAGATGAAATTACGTACAATATTAAGTGGACTTGTCTTGAGTGGTGCTTTGTTGTTTAGTGGGACAGTTGCTCAAGCAACCGATTCGGCGGCCCTCAGTTCAATGCCTAATGGAGTTTCGGCAATTTCAGATGTGTTCACGATTCCAACGTTAACGCCTACTAATGTTGCGAAGATTGTCCAATCGACAAATACGGCTAACCCCAATGCAAAAGCCGTTCAGGTTACGGATGCTAAGAGTCAAGTTGGGGCAATTTGGGCAAATACGGCGAATAAAGTTGATTTAAGTAATAATTGGACGGCCTCGATGTGGATGTACTTTGGTAGCAGTAGTACACCAGCTGATGGGATGGCTTTTGTTATGCAGAATGTGGGGACCAGTGCGATTACATCCGGATTAAGTAGCAAAATTGCACCTGGTCAGACCCTGGGGGTTTGGGGCCTTGATAATAATAAAGCAACAGGCAGTGCGGATACGGTGGCAGGCCGGGCGATTCAGAAAAGCTGGGCGTTAGAGTTTGATGAATTCGTTAATGACAGTGTCGCAGTTGGCGCTAACTCGGGCTATGACCATTTATCGGGTAATGATGGTCCACATCTTGCGTCCAATTATCCAGGAGAGAGTAGTACTTATGCCGTTCATGGTAACTCGAGTCTCGGGTACTACACGACCATGACACATAATGGCACAATCTATTCGACGTTATCGGATGGTGCATGGCACCATGTCTCATTAAAGTGGGTCGCACCAACTGGTAGCAGTACGACTGGGTCGATGACATATACATTCAATGATAAAAATGCTAGTTCCGGATTGGCGCAACCGGCGACAGGTAGTAAAACGGTTAATGTGGATATTAGTAAGCTGGGTTTAACGGCCACTTCGGCGGACAAGTCGGTCTACTGGGGATTTACCGGTTCGACCGGGACGCAGTATACGAATAACATGGTTGTTTTTGAATCAGTTCCGGGATTGGTTAATGCAGACACTGATTTAACGGTGACGGATAACACGCAAGATGGTCGGACGGTAACGGATAATGATAATATCAATGGTAAGGATGCTTTAACTTATAAGTATAAACTGACTTATAATAGCGGTACTTCTGATTGGAAGTCCATTGCGACTAAGCTGAAGCAAAACAGTAATGTGACCTTTAATAAGGGGGGCATTGATTATAGTAACGGCGATACGGAATCGTTAACAAGTACTGAGTTAGGTGATACGACGGCAATTGCGCATACGTTAAAGGATTCATTGAGTTTGACGAATCCAACGGCTACCTTAACGTTAAAAGGAACGGCCAAAGATGTGGCAACTAATACGTCGGTAGCTAGTTCATTACAATCATTTAGCGGTACGACCAATATTGGAACCGTTGCAACGCCGGCGTTTACGATCAAGCCAGCGCGGCAACTCACCTTAAGTATGTCTAGTGGTAATGCAACCAGTGTTGATGCTGGTAAGTCCATTAACTTGCAAGGAATGTTGGTGGCTGAAAGTTCAGCGGCTAATGATACCTTGAAAAATGGTGACGTGACGATGCATGTGTCGTTGGATAATGGCAATACAATTGACAGTTTTACCATGAACGGGACGAGTAGTGATAGTACGTCGAGTGGGTATTTTAACTTTAACTTACCGGCGACTAAGCTCACAACTGGCGACAATAAGGTGACCGTTTATGGGGTCGATGACAACGGTAACCAGTCGAACCAAGTCACGTTTACGATTAAGTTAAATGGGACATTAGCGTTTAGCGACTTATCGGGAACAGTTAGTTTTGGTAGTGACAATAAGATTCCAACGAAGGAAACGTTGCTTAAAGCCAGTTCTGATTGGAGCGTCAAGGTCAGTGATACACGGACATCTGGTTCTAAGTGGTACGTCTATGCAACTGCGTCCAAGTTAACGTCATCTCAACATGATTTTGATGGTAATTTGGTTTATATTGACAGTAGTGGTAATAAGCAGGTGTTGACAAACAAATCAGCGCTGATTGCGAATGGGGCTAGTGATGGCACGACTACGGCAACCGATATTGCTAGTGGTTGGTCAAGCAGTACTGGGATTTTCCTAGATGTCCAACCGAGCGTTTATGCTGGTAGTTACAGTGGCACGGTGACGTGGACTTTGGCAGATACGCCAGGTAGTTAAATGAGAGAGTAAAACAGGTGATCCTCATCAAATGATGGGGTCACCTGTTTTTAGTTACACTGTGATCACTTTAGTTTGTTCAGCAATCGTTAGTAATTCTGGAGTTTGCGGATTCATATTAGTAATCAGATAATCAATAGCCGACCATGGCACAACTTGGACAAGTGAAGTTTGCGTAAACTTGGAAGCATCTACTAATGCAATTTTAACGGCACTATTGGCAATCATTTCGCGCTTCATTTCAGCATCGGCAAAACTTGATGAGCACAGGCCTTGGCGACCTTGAATGCCACTAGACCCAAGCAAACAAAAATCAACGTGGATTTGTTGATATAAGTCGCGAGGGCCGTTTCCTTGAAAGGACATATCGCTAGGACTGTATTTACCACCAGTACTATAAAGTGTGTTGTGAGTCTTTTGTAAAGCAAGCAATGATAGTAGTGAACTAGTGATAATCGTTTTATTCGTCATCTGATTTAGGACCGTGGCTACTGCCGCAACCGTACTGCCTTGATCTAAAGCAATGGTTGCAGGGGTTAGCGGCAATAGCTGCAGCGCCCGTTGCGCCAGGTGTTGTTTTTCAACAGCAAATTGATCAGTCCGTTGTCCGACTGGTAGCAATGGGCTGGCAGTGACTAACGCTGCTTTACCAAATTCCTTAGTGACGAGTCCTTGTTGACTAAGCACCCGCAAATCTTTACGAATGGTTTCGTCTGAAACGTGACACTGTCGAACAAGTTGTTGAACCGTTAATGTCTGGTTAGTTTTTAGCAAGGCTAAAATGGTTTTGCGACGAGCTTGAATTTCAATCGCCTTCATATTGTTCTCCTTATCGTACTGAATGTCATTAAGTTCAGTATAGCGCTAATTCCAAGCTATTCAATTTAAAGCTTGGCACATTTGTGCAATTCATGATTAAAAACTTGGAAATCCAAGTTTTTCGTTGATTTTAAGCTGGCCACTCTTATAATGAGTTTGAGATCAACGAGAGGGGTTTTTATTAATGACAACCACAATGAGTACGCGACCAGCCTTTGAAACGGCACGGCCGACTTCTAAATTAGAAGTCATGAAACAAAATCTATTTAAACAAAAACGACAAATTTCGTTGGAACGTGCCAAGTTATATACGGCTAGTTATCAGCAAACTGTTGGTCAACCAACGATTATTCGTCGGGCAAAAGCTACGGCTTATATTATGGATCATGTTGAGATTAGTATTCGACCGGAAGAATTACTTTGTGGTAATCGAACCGTGCGCCCGCGTAGTGGCATCTTATCACCTGAAATGGACCCCTATTGGATTATGCAAGAAATCGATACGATTGGTACGCGTCCACAAGATCAATTCGAATTTACTACTGCCGATCGCCAGTACTATCGTGAAAATTTATTGCCATATTGGTCTGGTCAATCGATGAAAGATTTTATTAATGCCAAAATTACGCCGGAAGTCAAAGCGGCTGAAGATGATTTGGTGATTAAGTTGAATCAAACCGATAAGGGGCAAGGCCATATCATTATGGACTTCCCGGCGATCTTGCAACGGGGCGTTGGAACTTATGTTACCACGTTAACGGCTAAACAAGCCGCTCATCCAGATAATGATTTTTATACGGCGGCCTTAATTGTTTTCAAAGCGATGCAACGCCATTTTGATCGTTATGCGACCTTAGCGCAAACGATGGCTGCTGATGAGAGTTTACCAACTTATCGCCGGATCGAATTAACCGAAATGGCCGCGATGAATCATCGGTTGACCACGGCTAAACCACAGTCATTTTACGAAGCCCTACAACTTTTGTGGATGACCAGTATTGTGGGCCAATATGAATCGAATGCGTCTTCCTTATCATTAGGACGGATGGATCAATATTTATATCCGTTTTATCAAGCCTCACAGCAAGCAGGGGTACCAGCTGACTTTACGTGGGAAGTCTTAGGTGATTTCTATCTTAAAACGGATGATGTGGTCTTGTTGCGGAGTGCTGAAAGTGCCAAGTGCTTTGCTGGCTTTCCAACTGGGTATACGGTCGCGTTAGGCGGCCTGGATAAGTATGGGCAATATGCAGTTAATGAGTTATCAAATAAAATGTTAGACCTTTATCAAGAAATTCAACTGCCACAACCGAATTTGTCAGTCCGTATCAATGAACAAATTCCACGACGTTTCTTGAATAAAACGTGCGAAACCATCCGTCTAGGGACTGGAATTCCGATGTTGTTTAACGATGAAGTCTGTGTGCCAGGCTTTTTAAGCAAAGGTGTTTCACTCGATGATGCGCGTGACTATGCAGTTGTCGGCTGTGTCGAAACGACGATTCCCGGGAAAACCTATGGCTTGCATGATATCGCGTTATTCAATTTAATGCGGATTATGGAATTAGCGATGCAGGATTTACGTGATGAGCCGGCAGTAACCTATGACCAATTACGACAACATATTTTGGATAAAATCGATGATTACGTCAAGATTGTGACAGCGGGCTCTGACATTGTAGACTTAGGACACCGCGAGTTTGCGCCCATTCCATTTCTCTCGTCATTAGTGGCGGATTGTATTGATAACGGACAAGATGTAACGGCAGGTGGGGCGCGTTATAATTTTTCAGGGGTCCAAGGCATTGGTGAACCGAACTTAGCCGATTCATTATACGCCGTAAAAAAACTGGTCTTTGAAAATCATGAAATGAGCTTTAAAGCCTTAGTTGATCAGCTGAATGCTGATTTTGCTGGGGATAACGGTGAAAAGTTACGGCAACATTTGATTCATGATTTTGACAAGTATGGCAACGATAACGCTGAACTTGATATGGAATGTGCGAAGATTTTCCGGCACTATGCTTTAGAACTTGGTAAATATAAAAACATTCGTGGCGGTGAATTTAACGCCGGTGCTTACACCGTTTCAGCTCATATTCCATTGGGTGAAGATGTCGGGGCGACACCGGATGGCCGCCATGCTCATGACCAGTTGGCTGATGGTGGCTTGTCACCAATGGTCGGTCGTGATCACTTAGGTCCAACCGCGGTATTAAAATCCGTCAGCAAGATTGATAACACGCTGGCCGTTAATGGGAGTTTATTGAATGTCAAATTCTCACCAAATACATTAAAGGGTGATAATGGGATTCGAAAATTTGCCGATTTCTTAATGGCGTTTACGCAACTCAAAATTCGGCATGTTCAATTTAATGTGCAATCGCGTGAAACATTGATCGATGCCCAACAACATCCGGAAAACTATGCCGGATTAGTCGTTCGAGTTGCTGGGTACAGTGCCTTCTTTGTTGATTTAAACAAGCGAATTCAAGATGATATTATTCGTCGTGCGGAACATGTGTTATAGGAGGATTGGATGATGCCAGCTGATAAAGGCTTAATTTTTAATATTCAACGCTATTCCATTCACGATGGGCCGGGAATTCGCACTATTGTCTTTTTTCAAGGCTGTCCGTTGCGCTGCCCTTGGTGTAGTAATCCAGAGTCGCAAGGGGCCGTCCGCCCAATGACGTGGACGAAAAATGGCAAGACGGAAACCATTAGTTATTGGGCTACTGTTGATGAAATTCTAGACGAGATCGAAAAGGATGAGGTTTTTTATCGTACCTCTGGTGGTGGCGTCACCTTGTCTGGTGGTGAGTGTCTTGTACAATATGATTTTGCGGCGACTTTGTTGCGTGAAGTGAAAGCCTTGGGGATCAATACAGCGATTGAAACGACGGGGGCCATGCCCCTTAAAGCCATCAAAAAAGTTTTACCGTACACCGATTATGTGATGTTTGATTTGAAAATTATGAATCCGATCCTTGCTAAGCGCGTGATTGGCGATGATGTTGGGCAGGTCAAAGCTAGTTTTGAAGCGGCTCTCGCGACCCCAACAGCGCAAGTGACGCCGCGGGTCCCATTAATTCCAGGCTATACGACAAAACCGGAAAATCTTCAACAGATTGCGGATTACGTGCATGAGGTTGGCATTCATGAGATTCATATTTTACCGTTCCATCAGTATGGTAGTCAGAAATATGAGTATCTAAAACGTAACTATACGATGAAATACACACCGTTATTAACACCAACGGAAGTTGACAATATTCATCAGTTTTTTACCGATCAAAAAATTACGGCCATTGTTAGTGGTCTTGAATAATCAAGTGGTGATGGTTGAAAGTAAGACGCAACCATCACCTTTTTGGCGTTAACTGGCGATCCAGTGTAAACAGGCAAATGGTGGGATATTTTGACTGCTAGTTGCTCACAACTGATTGCCCTGAAACGCGTTTCATAACGTATACTAGAAACAACAATTCATGCAGCCAGTGAGAAATGAGGAATCAACGATGTCGACTTTAGAGATTAAAGATTTAAAGGTAACCGTTACTGAAAATGAACAAGAACGTTTGATTTTAAAAGGGGTCAATTTAACCTTAAAGACCGGGGAAACCCATGCCATCATGGGGCCTAATGGGACTGGTAAATCTACTTTATCTGAAACGATTATGGGGAACCCAGCGTACCACATCATCAGTGGACAAATCTTACTCGATGGTGAAAATTTGGTTAAAAAGACAGTTGACGAACGGGCTCGTGCCGGGCTATTTTTAGCGATGCAATACCCCGCTGAAATCAAAGGGGTCACGAACATTGAATTCTTACGTGCCGCGATTAATGCGCGCCGAGCAACTGATGACCAGATTCCGGTAACCGATTTTTTGGATCGATTGGATGAAAAATTGGCCGTCTTGAATATGTCAGATTCAATGGCCGAACGTTACTTGAATGAAGGCTTTTCCGGCGGTGAAAAGAAGCGCAATGAAATCTTGCAATTATTAATGATTCAACCAAAATTTGCCATTTTAGATGAAATCGATTCTGGGTTAGATATTGATGCCCTTCAAGTTGTTGCTAAAGGGGTAAATGCGATGAAGAGCCCTGATTTTGGGACATTAATGATCACGCATTATCAGCGTTTATTGAACTATATTGTCCCGGACTTTGTCCATGTGATGATGGATGGCCGAATTGTCAAAACGGGTGATGCTCAGTTAGCCCATACGTTGGAAGCGGAAGGTTATGCCGGCTTGCGTGATGAACTTGGCTTAGATGTGCCGTTGACCGATGACGATGTGGACTAGTGGGGTGACTAAAGTGGATAACCAAATGTTACTAACGGGCGTTCAACAATATAGCCAGACACAACATGAACCAGACTGGCTACAACAGCTACGGCAACAAGCGTTACAAGCTTATTTTAATTTACCGTTACCAAAATTTGAAAAGATCAATTATCGAGATTGGCCGTTGTTTGATTTTTCAGTGCCAAGCGTGCTTGAAAGTGAACCAGTCACGGGAGAACTAGCTAAACAGGCGGCAACGCAACAATTTTACGCAGTTGGTGATAGTACGATTCAATTGACCTTGCCAATGGCAGCCTTGCGCCAAGGGGTGATCTTGTCTGATTTACGGTCAGCGATTACACATCATGGTGATTTAGTTCAAAAGTATCTGATGCAAAAAGCGCTGCATGTTGGTGATGACAAATTAACGTCATTGAATACGGCGATGATGACGAACGGGTTCTTTTTATATGTGCCTAAAAACGTCCAATTAGAAGCGCCAATTGAGTTACTACAAATTGTCGATAATCGGACGACACAGAATTATTTCAGTCATAACTTGTTGATTGCGGATAGTGGCAGCCAAGTCAACGTGATTCAACGGTTGGCTTCAGTTGGTGATCAAGCGAACACAGCGCATGTGCTAGTCGAAGTGATGGCCGAAGCTAATAGCCAAGTGAATTTTGCTGGGATTGATACGATGTCAGCACAAACGACAGCTTACTTGAATCGTCGGGGGTATTTAGCCGCTGACGCGAAGCTAGATTGGGAATTCGCTGAAATGAATGCGGGTAACGTCATCGCCGACTTTGATTCTGAACTAAAGGGTCGTGGATCAGAAGCAATGGTCAAAACGATTGCGATTGCCAATCAAAAGCAGACTCAGGCATTGGATACGCGCGTGACCAATTATGGGAAGCAAACGGTCGCTAATATCGTGCAACGGGGCATTATTTTAGATGCGGCGACGTTGATCTTTAATGGGATCGGACATATTATCAAAGGCGCGCATGGCGCCAAAGCCAATCAAGAAAATCGCTTGCTCATGTTGTCGACTAAGGCCCGAGGCGACGCGAATCCGATTCTACTGATTGATGAAAATGATGTGGAGGCTGGCCATGCGGCGAGTGTTGGCCGTGTCGATGAACAACAAATGTATTATCTACTGAGTCGGGGAATTCCCAAACCAGTTGCAGAACGTCTGGTCATCCGTGGCTTCTTAGCGGGGGTTATTACGGAATTACGGTCGCAACGATTACGACAAGAATTGAACGATGTGATTGAGAGGCGTTTAACGGATGGGCAAAATGATTAAGGATTATCGGGCTGATTTCCCGATCTTGCAGACAACGATTAATGGTGAGCCCTTAACTTATCTAGATAGTGCGGCGACGTCGCAAAAACCACAAGCCGTGATTGATGCCATTACTGCCTACTACACAACGAGCAATGCCAACGTTCATCGTGGTGTCTATACGCTAGCGGCACAAGCAACGGATCAGTACGAAGCCGTGCGTGATCAAGTCGCCACGTTTATTCATGCGCCACAACGGGAATCGGTCTTTTTCACGCGATCTACAACGGAAAGCTTGAACTGGGTCGCCCAAACTTATGGTGAACAGTTTATTGAAGCGGGTGATGAGATTGTCTTAACGGCAATGGAACATCACAGTAACTTGGTGCCATGGCAGCAATTGGCTCAGCGAAAACACGCCAAGTTACGTTATATTCAGCTGCTACCAGATGGTCAGTTGGATATGGCCGATGCGAATCAAAAAATTACTGCAAAAACAAAATTGGTGGCGGTGGCGCAAACGTCTAACGTCTTGGGCGTCACTAATCCGATTAAACAACTGGCAGCTTTAGCGCATCAACACAGGGCAGTGATCATGGTCGATGGTGCCCAAGCGGTTGCCCATCAATCCGTTGATGTGCAGGCAATGGATGTAGACTTTTATGCGTTTTCTGGTCACAAAATGCTGGGCCCAACTGGTGTCGGTGTGCTTTATGGCAAGTTAGCTTTATTAGAACAACTGACGCCTGCGCAATTCGGTGGTGAAATGATTGATAACGTTGATTGGCAAACGACTACGTTTGCGGCCATCCCGCAACGTTTTGAAGCCGGTACACCTAATATTAGTGGTGTCATTGGTTTAGGAGCAGCGATCACTTACTTGCAACAAGTCGGTTGGTCCGCGATTCAGACTCAAGAAAAGACACTGACAATGCAACTTTTAACTGGCTTAGCAGCGATGGATGGTGTGACTGTTTATGGTCCGCTTGATGCTAATTTTCATGGCCCGGTGGTGGCATTTAATGTGGCCGGTGTTCACCCCCATGATGTCGCGACCGGATTAGATATGGACGGTATTGAAGTCCGGGCCGGTCATCACTGTGCCCAACCATTAATGCAAGTGCTAAACGTTGAGTCAACCGTGCGAGCGAGCCTGATGTTTTACAATACGTCGGCCGAAATCGATCGGTTGCTGACAACATTAGCGGCAGTAAAGGAGTTCTTCCAAGGATGAGCTTATTGAAATTAAACGAGTTATATAAAACGGTCATTTTAGATCATGCCCAACACCCGCATCATCACGGTCAATTGGCGGAAGTACCAGGCGTAACCCTGAATAATCCGAGTTGTGGCGATGTGATTCAAGTCCAAATTGAGGTGCAGCATCAACAAATTAATCGGATTGCGTTTAGCGGGACGGGGTGTACGATCTCACAAGCTTCGGCGAGCGTGATGACCGATGTGTTAAGCCAGCAAACGATGACGCAGGCTCAACAGTTGATTCATGATTTTTCACAGTTGATTATGGGAAAAAGCCTAACAACAGCAGCTAAACATCAGTTAGGCGATGCCGCAGTATTAGGGACTGTGGCTGAGTTTCCAACCCGAATTCGCTGTGCGATGTTAGCGTGGCATGCCGCTGAACAATGTTTAGCAGAGATTGGAGGAACCGATAATGGGTCAAAAAGTTGAACAAGTGGTTAGCGATAACCAGAATTATGAATATGGGTTCCACGATGATGTCACCCCGGTTTATTCGACGGGGGAGGGTTTAACCGAAGCAGTTGTACGGCAGATTTCGGCGGCCAAACATGAACCCCAATGGATGCTCGATTATCGCTTAAAAGCCTATGACATTTATCAAAAATTACCAATGCCAAAATTTGGTCCAGATTTGTCGGGCCTTGATATGGCGCATATGAAGTATTTTCAAAAAGCCACCGATAAAAAATATCGGAATTGGGAAGATGTCCCACCTAAGATTAAGGAAACTTTTGATCGATTAGGTGTTCCAGAAGCTGAACGGAAGTACTTAGCAGGATCGAGTGCGCAATATGAATCAGAAGTCGTTTATCATCGTATGCGTGAAACGTTTGATAAAACGGGGATTATTTTTACCGATACTGATACGGCGTTGCAAAAATATCCCGAACTCTTTAAAAAATGGTTTGGCAAATTGGTTGAACCAGCGGCCAATAAGTATGCCGCGTTAAATGCGGCGGTATGGTCAGGCGGGTCGTTCATTTATGTGCCCAAGGGGGTTAAAGTGACGACCCCGATTCAAGCGTATTTTCGGATCAATGCGGAAAATACGGGGCAATTTGAACGCACCCTGATTATTGTTGATGAAGGTGCCAGCGTGAATTACGTGGAAGGTTGTACCGCACCAAACTATGATTCGGATAGTTTGCATGCCGCCGTGGTTGAGGTCAATGTGTTAGCGAATGCGACGTGTCGCTACACGACGATTCAAAACTGGTCCAATAATGTCTATAGTCTGGAAACCAAACGAGCTCAAGCGCTGGAAAATGCGACGATGGAATGGGTCGATGGTAATTTAGGTTCTAAAATCACCATGAAATATCCATCCGTTTATTTAAATGGTCAGGGCGCCCATGGGACGATGTTGTCAATCGCGGTCGCTGGTCATAACGTCGATCAAGATAATGGGGCGCGAATGATTCATAATGCCAAAAACACCACGTCGTCAATTGTCTCTAAGTCGATTGCTAAAGATGGCGGGGCCGTTGATTATCGAGGGACGGTCCGGTTTGGTCGTCATTCTGATGGGTCGTTTGCCCATGTGGAATGTGACACGATTATTATGGATGACCAGTCGTCTAGTGATACGATTCCATATAATGAAATTTTGAACGGTAATGTGTCGATGGAACATGAAGCGAAGGTTTCTAAAGTGTCAGAAGCTCAACTTTACTATTTGATGAGTCGGGGAATTTCTGAACAAAAAGCGACCGAAATGATTATCATGGGGTTTGTCGAACCTTTCACCAAACAATTGCCGATGGAATATGCGGTTGAATTGAATCGGTTGATTAGTTTTGAAATGGAAGGCTCAATTGGTTAGGAGGAAACTGAATGGCAACATTTAAAGAGACCGGGATTGCGGCTTTACAAGACGTGATTGATCCCGAACTGGGTGTCGATATTGTGAGCTTAGGCTTGATTTATGATGTGACTAATGATGATCAAGGCCATTGTGTGGTCACGATGACGTTAACGATGATGGGGTGTCCACTGACTGATGTCTTGGCTAATGGGATTACCGATGCGTTGACGGCGTTACCTGAGGTTAAAGATGTTGAAATTAATTTGGTCTGGGAACCAGCCTGGTCGATTGCCCGGATGTCACGGGCAGCGCGGTTAACCTTGGGTGTCTAGGATCAGAGTGGGACAAAAGACGGGTTGCTACCGAGTATAGCCTAGGCAGATGAATGATTGTGCATTTTCAATCGTTCGTCTGCCGTAGCTAAACGGAGGGAGCAGTCTTTTGGCGCACGTTTCGGCTATAATTATCTGGAAATATAAAAAGCGTTTAGGTTTGGCCTAGGTTTATCTGAATGAAAGTCATTTGAATTCAATGACTTTCAATTAGATAGAGAGGTTGTTATAATATAGACGTAGAAATGGCATAACATGTGATACACCAAATCCCCCAACTATCGGTAGTAGTTGAGGGATTTTTTTTACGCTCTATGTAGAGAACGGGTGGGTTAGACGTTGCCTGTCATCATTCTTCATGATGGTCTAACCAATAAACGGACAACGAAACAATCAGACCAACCATCAATGGATAATAGAAATGGAGCAGCATGTGATTCCACCTCCCCCTGTTGCAAATGTGGGGTAGGCAACATTGTTATTATACTTGATACGTAAAGGTAAGGTGCATCATCACACTTTAATGTTTTATCACTAAGTGGAGTGAACTAACGAAAGTGTTTATATTGTCGATACTGGCGCCCAATTTTTAAATTCAAGGCCATACTTGGCAAACTATAGAATGAGCCCAATAGGCCAAAGATACCGAGCATGAGACTACCTTCGATGGCCGCGAAAATAAATGCTAGGACGCGATCACTAACGGGGAATAAGCGATCACCTAAGCCATAGACAATTAGTGCCACGATGAGAAATTGACCGACAACAGCAAACATTGTGGTCACATCGGAGTGCTTGACTTTTAGCGTAATGTCACTGGTCCGAAGTAAGTAAACGACTCCGGCAATACTAATTGTGGTAAAAGCGATAAATGTCGAAAGTAGGGCGCCATTGGCATGGAACAAGTAGACTAGTGGAACTTGAGTGAGTCCTTTCAAGGCTAAGCCAACCACTAACAAGGTGACGGCGCGGCGATGTTGACCAAGCGCTTGGATCAACGTGAAGACATCAGTAAAAATAGCTAACGGCAAACTAACCACAATTGCCCAGCGCATTAGTTGGCCGCCTTGAACATCAAAACCAAAGAAGACGGTGTTAATTTGTGGCGCCAATAATGCCAAGATAATGATCATCGGTGCGATTAGCCCAAAGAGCATCTTAAAATTGTTTACGATAACTTCAGTGACTTTAGTTCGGTCATGTTGAACGCCAGCTAAAATTGGTAAAGTCGTTTCAGAGACCGCTAAAGCTAACGAGATAATCACGGTCGTAATCTTATTCGGATTAGCAGCGAATAACGTAAATAAATTTTGAATCGTGGTGGCTGACTCAGTAGTGACGTGTAACATGATTTGTTTGAATGTAAATTGATCAATGAGTTGAGATAGTGTGATTCCAGCACCAACGAATACGAAGGGTAATGCTTCTTTGAGAATCGTGATGAAATCTGCTTTTAAATCTAGTTGGGCGGCGGGGACACTGTGACTTAGTTGAGCTTGATATTGAGTCCGGCGTTGATAGTAGTACCAGCCAAGATAAACTAAGCTGGCGATGGCACCAAAGAAAGTCGCAAATGTGCTCAGGCTAACGGCCACGGTTAAAGAGCGACCCAGTAGCCTGTAACTAACATAAGTAGCGCCTAAAATACCAATCACGCGGATGAATTGTTCAATTAATTGTGAGATGCCAAAGGGTTTCATATCTTGATTGCCTTGAAAATAACCACGAATAATGCTCATGACGGGCAAGATAAATAAGGCTGGTGTAAGAAAACGAATCACGGTGGTGGTCGCTTGGACGGAGGTCACAGGAGATCCGCTGGCAATCATTGGGGCAAAGCCAAAGAGCAAGCCACCACAAATAAACCCGGAAATACTCATGAACAATAAGCCAGCTTTGAATAGACGTTGGCTATCTAAATAACGATTTTGGGCATTATAACCGGCAATTTTACGTGAAATAGCGGTTGGAAAACCGGATGTCCCGAGTGATAAAAAGAGGGCATAGGGGGTGTAAGCCGCGTTAAACATGGCCTGTGCAGATAATTGATGTTGTTGCGAGCCGAGCATCATCAACCACGGAATTAAGTAGACCACGCCAAGTACTCGTGAAAAGATACTGCCGAATGACATCCAAAAAGTCCCTGATAATAGTTTATTCTTCAAAAAGTTCCCCACCCCAAAATAAGTTTATCAATTAATACAATGAGCTTATCTTATCATGATTAGTCTAAGAGAACGTCTGGCTTGGCGAAAATTTAGCAAATCACTAGGAATGGGCTTTGTTAGGTCAATAATTAGTTAAGCCTCACTGACCATTGGATTGGCTAGCAGCTCGTTATAATTAAGCTAAAAAAAGGGGGGGGGCTAATGATGAGCAGATTAAAGCGAATTTTAAGTCGATGGCGTGGTGGTGTGATGATGGTGTGGTTATTTGTCTTAGATAGTTTAGCAGCAGGGCCAATGTTTTTCTTGGCGTGGTTAAAAACGACTAACTTAACTTTGCAGATTGCTTTAACAGCATTAAGTGTCTTGTTAACAGTCGGTGTTATTGCGATTGCCTGGTGGTACTATCGCAAATGGCCGCCAATTCGACGATTCTTTAAGACGCCGAAACATGTTAAAGTGTGGTGGTTTGGTGGGGCCGCTTTGATGGTTGGTCAAGCCTGGTTGCCATGGGGAGAAATGCCGCATAACCAACTGGTCATTAATCGATTGCTGTATTGGGCACCCGGGATGGCAATTATCGTTGTCGTTTTAGGGCCAATGCTTGAAGAATTCATTTTTAGAGGAATCTTTTTTCGACGACTATTACCAGTTGTGAGTCGATGGCAAACTGGTTTAGTTGGGGTTCTAATTTCGGCACTAATCTTTGGCAGCTTACATGGCTCACTATTAATTTGGCGTAGTTGGAGTTACGTCCTGGCAGGGGTGATTTTAGCGAGTACTTATCTGATTACTGCTGATTTGCGGAGCAGCATCGTGCTGCATATGTTGAATAATCTCATATCGGTCCTGTTATTTTTTATTTAGTTCAGTTGTCACAAAGTCAATAGTACCAAGGGTGCAACTAGAAGGTGCGGCTAATTGACTTGCTAATTAGCCGTCTTTTAGTATGCTGAAAGTACGAGGGGATGAGCAGATGGAAATCGGGCAACGGATTCAACAACAACGAAAATTAAAACAATGGTCACAAGCAGCATTAGGGGATCGATTACATTTATCGCGGCAATCGATTTCAAAGTGGGAAAATGGCACTGCATTGCCGAGCTTTGCGAATATTGTGGCTTTGAGTGATTTGTTTGGATTAAGTCTCGATGAGTTGATTCGTCCAGATGAACAGTTGATGGCCCATTTAGAAGATCGTGAATTAAGTCCGGTCGCCACAATTTGGTGGTGGGGATTGGGTGGTGCGATACTTGTCTTCATTGGACTATTGGTCTTTAGAATTGATGCGGCCGCACTCACAAGTAGCTTGGGATTGATTAGTGCGATTGGGTTAGGCGTGGCTTTAAAATGGCGTCAAGTTAATCGGGCCTTCTCAAAAGCGGCGATTGTTTGGGGAAGCCTATTATTGGGGACGTTCTTAGTGCCACAGTTGTTCGGAATGTTGGCAACAGTTATAACTGATATGAAAATTTGGGGATATTAAGGGAATGAGGAAAAGTTGATGGCAAGATTAAAACGGGTTTTAAAGCGATGGCCAGGTATTTTTGCTTTATTGTGGTTCACGATTGTTTATAGTTTCGGTCAAGCACCAATTGTTGTTTTAGGTATGATCAAGCAGCCTAGTTTGACGGTTCAAATTATTTTGACGATTGTCGGAGTGTTGACTTTAGCGATAGCCGCGTGGTTTATCTGGCAATATTATCAAAAATGGCCACCAGTTAAACGGTATTTTTCAAAACCACAGCATCCGGTGATCTTTATGGTCATCATGGTCGCCATTGTAGCGGTGGGTCAGGCAATTCCTACGGGAACATCGGATAATCAAGCGACCCTAGAACAATTGATGCGTAACGCACCAGTTGGGATGACGTTGATGGCAGTGGTTGGGGCACCGATTTGTGAAGAGCTATTATTTAGAGGGATTTTCTTTCGGCGCTTTTTACCGACCATCAGCAGCTGGCAAACTGGTGTGATCGGTATTTTAATTTCAGCGTTAATCTTTGGAAGTTTGCATGCGTCGTTGTTTAGTCTCACGGTTATTCCATATATCGCGATGGGGATTGCTTTTGCCATGACTTATTTGGCGTTTGATGACTTACGATATGATATCGGCTTGCATATGTTGAACAATTTAATTGCAGCGGTGACCTTTTTTATGTCAATTCATTAGGACCAGCAAAGTCAATGATACCAAGGGGGCAACCAAACAGTTCCCCAGAATTGCTTGCGTTTTTTTATCAAAATTCGTAAGCTGAAATTATCGGAGGGGATGCAACATGGAGATTGGTGAGCGGTTACGAGAACAACGCAAGACACGTCAATTGTCACAAGCTAAATTAGCCGAAGCGTTACATTTGTCGCGGCAGTCTATTTCAAAATGGGAGAACGGGACGGCGTTACCGAGTTTTGCAAATGTGGTGGCGATTAGTGAGTTGTTTGGGATTAGTTTGGATGAGTTAATTAAGGGGGATGAAGCGCTGATGGATCATTTGAAGCATGAAGAATTTATTCGACCAATTAGCAAGTTAGTCATCATGGGGATCGCCATTTGTGTTGGTATTTTGATTGTTTTTGCATGGCTGCATATTTCGATGATCCAGGTTAGTGGCTGGTTAGGCCTGATTGCGGTCGTTGGGTTTATCGGGTTGTTGTGCACACTTAATTGGGAACAGTTAAATAAATCATTATCTAGAAAGGCAGTCATTTGGGGTGCAATTTGTTTAGGCACGTTGGCAGCCCCCGCGGCTAGTAACATGATTGCGACTGCTATTAAAGCGATGATTGAAGGTTTTAATCGGGGATATCATGGCTGATCTTTAGCTTTGATAAAGCATACGAATATCGGAGGAATACAGTATGGAGATTGGTGAACGATTACGGGAACAACGCAAAGCTCGTCAATTGTCACAGGCTAAATTAGCCGAAGCGTTACATTTATCGCGGCAGTCCATTTCAAAATGGGAGAACGGGACGGCACTACCAAGTTTTGCGAATGTGGTGGCGATTAGCGAATTATTTGGGATTAGTTTGGATGAGTTAATTAAGGGGGATGCGGCATTAATGGATCATTTGAAAAGCAATGACCACTTTTTCAGTCCAGTGGGGAAATTAGTGACAATTGGGATCAGTGTTGGCTTAGGTGCGTTGATTGTGTTGACGTTATTACATGTGTCAATCGCACATGTTGGTGATTGGATCGCCTTGGCGGAACTGATTGGGTTTATTGGATTAGTTTGTACGATTAAATGGGAGACGTTGAATAAATCACTATCAAACAAGGCGGTCTTTTGGGGTGTTATTTGGCTGGCGGCTTTGACGATCCCCATGGTGATGGATATTCTTCGTGGCATTGTTGAAGGACTGAATTCATATAATTGATAAAAAAAGACTGCGATGGCGGTCTTTTTTCGTTGTCAATGTTGTTTGCGAATCCGTCTGGCCTCAGAAATGCCAAACACAATATTAAGTATAAGGCTATGTTCAAGCGCATCGATTAGATTATCAGGTTTTGCCAGCTCTTGGACAAGTGTTAGGTGATCAAACGAAGTAAGACCGGTCAGTAAGTCAAAAATAAATGTCCCAACCACAGTGAATTTGAGTGTTTTCCAAATAAGTTGTGAATAGGCTGATTTGAGATCAGGGACAAGAATGGTGTCATCGATCAAGTGTGCTCGGCGACTAGCCAAGGAAATGTAAGTATCAAGGCCAAAAATGACAAAAATAAAGTTAATGCCAAAGATAACTAGGATCGCTTCATCATCAGCGGCGAATACCGTCCAAATGATGATGATAAACGGCTCAATTAATAAAACCGTAATACATAAACAAAAAGCGATAGTGCTGATACGACCAATGATTTGCCATTGTGAAGTGGTGATGGGTGCTTGCGGTTTGAGTCCAAAAACATGTTTGACGAGTTGCTCGCGAGTCATGATGAACACCCCCTAGGTTATAGTAAACATCTTTTCTAGATTATACATGTTAGTAACGGTTAACATGAGATGATGGGCCTTCGAAAGGTTAGTGTCGAAACTTATTATCACTATTGATAAAGCGCTTACTAAATCGTATGATCAAAAGGATAAGTTAATGACGAAGGGAACTGGAAAATGATGATCGATTTAAATGACCCAGTGTTTTTACAACGTCAAACAAAAATTAAACAATACTTCAAGATGTGGCTAAACCGTGATTTTAGCGACTTACCGACAATTATCGCCCCAGATTGTTATTACCAGGAATGCTATGGCCCGGCTTACTTGTCCTTAACTGAGATTCAGGCTTGGATTGCACATCAACTAACGGTGCAGACGGTAACTGCTTGGCCAATTACGACGATGTGGGCAGCCACCGACAATACGGTTTTTGTCGAGTGGTCATTTACCGCGAAAACAACGGAAATCACCCAGTTTGATGGCCTCTCAAAAATTCATTTTAATGCGGCTGGTCTGATTGATGATTTACGTGAGTATGAAACGACCACCAAACATACTTATCCCTATCACCATTAAGTTTAAAACTTTTGATTAAGTGGTCAGTAGAGTCTTTCATTTTGGCAACGACTTATGCTAAGCTAGGCAACAATCTAGATGAAGGTGGCGGCATAAAATGGCACAAGTGTTACTGTTTTTGAATCAAGGATTTGAAACAATGGAATTTAGTCCGTTCGTCGACGTTTGCGGTTGGGCTCGAAATGATTATGATGTAGATATTCACGTGACGACGGCCGGGTTTACCCCGGTGGTGCGGAGTACATTCGACGTTGATGTTACTGTCGATAAACTGATCACGGATATAACTGTTGATGATTATGACGCCTTAGCAATTCCGGGTGGTTTTGAAGAGTACGGGTTTTATGAGACGGCATACAGCGATGCTTTCTTAGCGTTAATTCGGGCTTTCCATGCAGCGGATAAATTAATTGCGACCATTTGTGTCGGCGCCTTGCCGGTTGGTAAGAGTGGCGTTTTAACTGGGAAACAAGCAACGACTTATCATTTACGCCGTGGTTATCGCCAAAAAGAATTAGCCAAATTCGGTGTCAATGTGGTTAATGAACCGGTTGTTTTTGACGCTAACGTGATTACCTCTTATTGCCCACAAACAGCTGCTTTGGTGGCTTTTAAGATGTTAGGGTTACTGACGGATGAGGCTACCGAACAAACGGTTAAACAAGCGATGGGTTATTAAAAAAAGCATCACCGAAAATTTTCGGTGATGCTTTTTACGTTAAAGCGATTGTTCAGTTCGTTCGATAATGTCGTCTTGGGTTTCTTTCGATAAGCCCACGAAGAAGGCCGAATAACCAGCCACACGGACAATTAAATCACGGTGTTTTTCGGGATGATTCTGGGCATCGACCAAAGTGTCTCGTGACACGATGTTATATTGCACGTGGTAGCCGTGCAGACGGTTGAAGAAGGTCCGCAGTAGGGCAACTAGTTTCATACAACTTTCGTCATTACGAAGAATTTGTGGTGACATCTTTTGGTTGAGCAAAACGCCACCGGTGATATCTTCTGTGTGTAACTTGGAAACGGATTTGAAGACGGCGGTTGGGCCATCCGCATCCATGGCATGTTCTGGGGAACAACCTTCTGCTAGCGGTGTTCGCGCATGGCGGCCATCTGGTGTGGCTAAGGTACTGTGGCCTTGACCAACGTTAGCGGAAATGGATGAAGTCCCAGCATAGCGTAAGCCACCAATCGGACCGCGACCGTAACGAGTATTCTTGTACTTTGCGATTTCATCAATATAAGGTTGATAAGCCTCGACGATCAAGTTATCAACATAGTCATCGTCATTGCCGTATTTCGGCGCGTCATCGATCAGCATTTGCCGAATAGCTTCACCATCTTCACCAGCAAAGTCAGATTGTAAGGCATCCCATAATTGTTGAGTCGTTAAGCGATGTTCTTCAAAGACCAACTTCTTAACGGCCGCTAAAGAATCTGCCAAGTTGGCAATACCGACTTGTAACCCACTGATAAAGTCGTAAACAGCACCGCCTTCTTTGATCGTTTTGCCACGACCGATACAGTCATCGGTTAAAACAGAACACAAGATGTCTGGATAATTTTGTTCCAAAGCAAGGTCACAGCTGTTTTCGATAATGACACTTTGCCGCGTCATTTCACGTAAGGCTTTATCCCAAGCCGCCATTAATTGCTGATAACTAGTCATGTCGGTGAATTTACCGTAGTCGGGTAATAACCGTTTGCCGGATTCAGGATCGATCCCACCGTTCATCACAATTAGTAAGACGCGTGGGAAGTTAATGAAACTCATCCCAGTGCACCGGTAGCCCCATTTACCAGGGATCGCAGTTTCGACACAGCCGATAGCACTGTAATTGTAAGCATCTTCCTTTTTAACACCACGGCGAATGAAGGATGGAATAATGACTTCGTCGTTGTTGAACGCCGGCATACCGAGGCCTTGTTTAATGACTTCGATACATTCACGCATAAAGTCATCACTTAGCCCTTTATGGTAACGGACAGTTAAGTTTGGTTGTGGCAGATGTGCTTGGGCAATGGCCCGTAAAATCAAGTAAGACATCGGATTAACGGCGTCTTTGCCGTCAGGGGTTTGCCCACCAATCGTAATATTTTGATAAAGCGGACTCCCAGCAGAAAATTCAGTATGTTGCCATGAACGAACCTTATTAATGGTTAATGTCTTGAGGCAGAGATTTGTGAGTAGCTCAGTGGCTTGATCAGCCGTGATTTCCCCGGTTGCTAAGTCATGTTCATAAAATGGATCTAGATATTGATCTAAACGACCGTAAGAAACTGAATGCCCATTGGATTCAATTTGTAGGGTCAAATGAACCAACCAAACAGCTTGGATGGCTTCGTAGAACGTATCGGCTGCTTCATAAGGTACCTTAGTTAAAATCTGAGACAGCTTGGTTAGTTGTGCTTTGCGCGTTGGGTCCGTGGTAGTTGCGGCTTTTTTGGCAGCCAAGTCGGCGTAACGTTGTGCAAAGTGGTGAATGGCTTCGATTGAGATTAGTCCAGCCTTGTAGAAGTAATACTTCTTTTGATTTTCAAAATCAGTTAAATCAAGGTCAGCGAGGGCCACTTTAATGCGATCTTCGTACCACTTTAAGCCTTTGGTGACGACATTTTGGTAATCGACTGCGATGTGGCCATCACCGGATGTGATATTTCCATCAGCGCCAATAATACCTAGATCGTAGAAGATCCGGCTAGCTTCGGGGAACGAGCGGTAACCACGATCTTCGAGGGTGTTATGTTGCCAAAATGGCGCAATGTCACGCAATTCTTGTTTGGATTCTTCAGTAATATAGAAGACATCGCCAGGGCGCTTCTCAAAGGTATCGAGTTCATCAATCACCCAGTTCATCGAGTATTCGGGAAAAACGGGGGCCCAACGATTTTGGCGGGCTTGGTTCCCAACTAATAACGTGTCGTCTTCAATGAAGATGGTCATCTTATCGAGTACATTTTCTAGCATCTTAGCGCGCAAAATGTCGACTTGTTCATCTTGATGTTGTTGATAAGTTTCAGTGGTTAAAATGGCCCGTTCGGGGTCAACGTAAGGTTTGGCATCAATAATACTATCGCGGAAGCGATCCATCATTGGGGTTAGCTTGCCGAAATGAGTCATATTGGTTTTATTTTGAGTAAGGGCTGTGGTCATTATGGACACTCCTTTTTGTTGTTCGAAACCATTTTATCTTTCTTACGTAACTATCATAACATGTCGTTAACGTGGGTCAAGCGTTTTCAAAAGGAAAGTCATGGTTAATAAAAACTGGTATCAGACTGCACGAATGTGCAATTTGATACCAGTTTTTATAAGACTAACTATAAAAGTTACTTTTTGGCAATAATTATCAATATGATGGGCTTTTACCGATTAAAAAAAGACTGACTTGCCACATACCGTTCGCCCACCTTGAGCCGGAACGCGGTGGGCGGACCGGTTCAGCCAAAGAGCGGTCTGAACCATCGTTTTGAACCACTAAAACCGTGTTTCAAAAACGCCAGGCTCTAAGCGATAAATCGCTAAAAGCCTCCTACGGCTGGGCTCAATGTGGACTCACTCTCGGTTATAATAGCGACCACTAAATTGACATAGCAAACTAACCGGAGTCAGCCAGTGATGGCGCCGGCCGTGAAAACATCGTTAGTCCGGATGGCTTTTCCGGACTTTACGATGTGGACGTCTTTTGAGACTAGCGGTTTTTGCTAGGCTTAAAAGCGAGGTGGAAGCCCGTTTTTTGGCTGGAACCGGTCCCCACAGCCAGCAGAATCGCTGGCTGGCGTAGGTGACTCATTTAGCAGAACTAGGCCAAGGTCACGTTAATTCGATTTTGCTGTAATAAATCCTGAACGTTAGTTGGAATTTTGGGATCAGTAATGACGGTATCTACTTGGTTGAATGCCAACTGGCGCACCGTACTCTTGGACTGGAACTTGCGAGAATCAGTTAAGATAATCGTCTGTTCTGCATTTTCAACCATCGCTTGCACGGTATCGGCGCGCATGATGTCGTTACTGTAGAAGCCAAATTGCGTGTCGAAACCATCCGTTCCTAAAAATAATTTGTTGGTGTGAAAATTAGCCAACATCGCTTTAGTTAACGGCCCCACGGCGACTTGTGAATCAGATTGATACTCGCCACCTAGGACGTTAACGCTAATATTGGGGTAATCGCGCACGTAATTGGCGATAAAAAAAGAAATGGTGATAATGGTGACCCGTTTACCAGCCTGGGCCAATTCGGCGGCCATTAACGCGCAAGTTGAGCCTGATTCAATCATGATCGTTTCGTTATCCTGAACATTAGCGGCGGCCACTTTAGCAATCTGGCGTTTCGTATCATAGTTTTGTGCTAAACGAAACTTTAAATCATTCGGATTGTTGATCATCGCAAAGCCGTGTTGCCGCTGTAGTAAACCTTGGTCTTCTAGCAACGTTAAATCCTTACGAATCGTTACTTTCGAAACGTGTAGTAAGGCGGCCAATTCATTGACCTCGATTTTTTTTCGCTGGTTAACAATTTGCAGTAGTTGTTCATTACGAGTATTCATTCGTGTCACCATCCTGTCGGCATTATTATAGCATGCTTGTTCATTAAAACGATAACCGAATAACTTTCTTTCGAAATTAAAACTATTTACGTTTGATATTATTTGCGTTAGGATAATGGCAAAAGCAACTAAAGGAGTGATTAATAATGGCGACCGCAACTGCCACGACGACGCCCTTAAAAGGGTTAGTCTTCAATATTCAAAAATTTAGTATTAATGATGGTCCAGGTATTCGAACCGTGGTGTTTTTTAAGGGTTGTCCGCTACGTTGCCAATGGTGTTCGAATCCAGAATCGCAATCGGGATTACAAGAATCAATGCACGACGAACAAACGGCTAAAGAAACAATTGTTGGCGACTATATGACAGTCGATGAAATCATGCAGGTTATTTTGCAGGATCGAGATTTTTACGAAGAATCCGGTGGTGGGGTGACTTTTTCTGGTGGTGAAGTTTTATTTCAAGCACCATTTGCGATTGAGCTCGCCAAAGCGGTAAAAGCGGCCGGTATTCATTTGGCCTGTGAGACGACGGGTTACACCACCCCCAAATTGTTCAAGGAATTCATGAGCTATATGGACTTTATGTATTATGACTGTAAACAGTGGGATCGCAATCAACACCGGGCTGGGACTGGTGCTGATAATACGGTGATTTTGAAAAATCTAGCCACCGCAGTTCAGGCGCATAAAACGATGATGGTCCGGATTCCAGTTATTCCAGGCTTTAATTATACGTTGGCTGATGCGGATCATTTTGGTGAACTCTTTGTAAAATTAGGCGTACCCGAAGTGGAATTACTGCCATTTCATCAATTTGGCTTGAAAAAATATCAAGATTTAGGCCGTGAATATGCACTAAAAGACGTGAAACAGTTACAAGCTGAGGATTTAGTGGATTACAAAAAAATGATTGAAAAGCATGGCGTTAAGGTGCGGATTAATGGTTGGTAGGGAGTGAATGGATATGGATTTTACGTTACGAACCGTCTTTAAGCATACCTTGTTAGCAGATCGGTTGAACATTATTCGCGCGGGCATTCTAGGCGCTAACGATGGGATTATCTCAGTATCAGGCATTGTGTTAGGTGCGATGGGAGCAAGTTTTTCTAGTTCTTACTTATTGGTTTCTGGCGTGGCCGGCATGTTAGCCGGAGCCTGTTCAATGGCTGGTGGGGAATATATTTCGGTGAGTGCTCAGCATGATATTCAACGCAATACCGTCAAAAAGGTCCTGCAGGATACGGCGAAGACGCCAGCAATGTCACGTCAACAATTGATTACCAGTTATCAAAAACGTGGATTGAGTTTGAAGACAGCCGTAACAGTGGCCGATGAATTGATGGCGAATGTTAATGTGCAAGCTCAAGTTGACGAAAAAGTCGCTGACACGTATCAACTTAAAGTTGGGCATTATTTGAATCCCTGGCATGCAGCGGCAACCTCATTTTTATCTTTTATTACAGGCGCTTTAATTCCACTATTAGCGATGACGTTGGTTCCTAATCCGTATAAAGTCTTAGGCACGCTAATTGCGATGGTGATTGCGTTAGGCATGAATGGGGTTGTCAGCTCACGCTCGCAAACCTTATCAACGAGACGCACGATTTTGCGCAATATCGCAGTGGGGCTACTGACAACGATAATCACGTTTGCCTTAGGTGAGCTTTTTCACACAACCATTGGTGGCTAGAACTAAATCATTGAAAATTTACTGAAAATTACTATACTGAAACAATTAACAGTAAATTTGGAGATGAGCGTAGTGCCAGAATTTTTAACTGAACGGCTCGTATTACGACCGTTTAACGCAGCCGATCATGATGCCTTACAAGCGATGTTGTTAGATCCACAAGTCGTGGCGTATTTACGTTACCGCGTGCTAACAACACCCGCAGCGTTTGACGACAGTTTTCAGACGCACTTTTTAGCCGATACCGACACGACTTTTGCATTGGAAAATCGACAAACCCATGAGTTAGTCGGTTTTTATGAGTTTCACGAAGATGGGACGACGGGGATTTTAACCTATGCCTTGGCACCAGCGGCTTGGGGCCATGGTTATGTCGCCGAAGCTGGTTTGGCATTGATGCAATATGGCTTTGAAACGTTAGGATTTGATGAGTTACAAGCGCACTATGCGGATGCTAATCCTAATTCCGGTCGAGTGATGGCGAAGATGGGGATGCATGATATGGGCGTGTTGAAAGCGAAGACCCAGCCTGATGGTCAAACGATTCATGTGATGGCCTACAACTTAATGAAACCTGATTGGCAAGACGCACAATCTGCGTCGGCCTAATCACCGAATAAAGGGCCATGACGGCGGTCACGGCCTTTTTTTTATGCCGAAACGTGTCATTCTTTTTCTGTAACCCCTCGTGTTCTTTCTGAAAATAGTGTAATCTTAAAGGATAGGATTTACTTATTTTGCAATTATTTTTTTAATAAACGAGAGGGGTTTCGAAGTGTCAAAACGAGTCGTGATGATTGTCACACTAGCGTTACTACTGTCGAATGCCATGAACGGCTTAGATAGTACGATTATTAGCACCGCTTTACCGGCGATTATTAGTGATCTACACGGTCTTCAACTGATGGGCTGGATTGTTGCCGTGTTCTTATTAGGAGGGGCGGTGACGACACCGTTATGGAGCAAATTAGGTGAACGGATTGGCAATAAACGGGCCTACCAGATCTCAACTAGTATCTTTGTGTTAGGTGCCTTGTTGGAAGGGTTAGCACCGAACATTATCTTCTTAATTATCGCTCGGACGATTATGGGAATCGGAAGTGGCGGGATGACCGCAATTCCATATATTATTTATGCCGAGATTTACAAGGACCCGATTAAACGGGGCAAGGTTTTCGGCTATGTCACGGCTAGTTTCAGTACGGCGGCAATTATCGGACCGCTAGTAGGGGGCTTTATCGTTGATAATTTCGGTTGGCATTGGGTTTTTTATATTAATATTCCAATTGGCTTAGCCTCAATGGCGATTATTCAACTATTGTATCGTGCGCCAAAAGTCACGGCGACTACGGCTAAAGTTGATTATTGGGGCGCGGGTTTATTAGCCGGTGGCTTAGTTAGTTTATTAGTCGCAATTGAAATGATTGGAAAGCTATCTGGTCTCGCGGTGGGATTAATTCTGGTCTTATCAGTAGTTTTATTAGCCGCACTTGTGCGGGTTGAACGAACAGCGGCCGATCCAATTGTGCCGTTACGTTTGTTCAAGAATCGTTATTTGGTTGCCGCCTTTGGAATGTTCTTTTTGATTTATGGTTTCTTTGTTGGATTCAATGTCTACGTGCCAATGTGGGCGCAAGGCTTACTGGGAACGACCGCTGTTATCGGGGGTGTGACTCAGATTCCAGGATCAATTACTAACTTTATGGGGGCTCAATGGAGTTCACGATTGGAACGCAAATGGTCGACTCGAACAGTAGTCATGATTGGTTTTGTCGGTATGTTGTTGGCCTGTGGGGTCTTAGCGTTAGCTGGTGTGCAAACCAATTACTGGTTACTCTTAGTGGCTGGTGGCTTGCAAGGGGCCGGGATTGGGATTTGTTTTACGGTCTTACAAGTCAGTGTCCAGCAACAGGCCGCTCATCGCGATGTCCCAATTGCGACGTCATTTAGTTTGTTAGTGCGAATGCTCGGGCAAACGTTTATGGCTTCGATTTATAGTATCGTCTTGAATCATGCGTTAACTGCGGGGATCGGTCAGACGAACGGCCAAGTCACGTTAACGATGATGAATAAGTTAAGTGATGCCAACAGTGCTAAGAACTTACCGACAGCGTTGTTGCCAACGATGCGGATGATTCTTCACACTGGTTTACATCATATTATGGGCTTAGCATTATGTTTATTAGTATTAGGTGTGGCGATTGATATTTGTTGGTTCCAAGCGCCACAACCACGCGCACATCGATTCCGATTACCACGGTTTAGTCATCATTTAAATTAAGGGTGTTCAGACGTTCTGTTTTGACGGAACGTCTTTTTTTTCGAAATTTTAAAAAAGGGGTTGTATTTATCAGTTTTTGATTCTATACTGTGTACATACACGAAATACAAAAACAACTTAAGGAGATCTTCATCATGACTAAATATCAAACAATCGACGTAAACGGCTTAAATATTTTTTATCGCGAAGCAGGGGACGTCAACAAACCAACCCTGGTTTTATTCCACGGCTTTCCATCAGCTAGTCACATGTTTCGGGATTTAATGCCAGCCTTGGCAGACAACTTTCACTTGATCGCCCCAGATTTTCCTGGCTTTGGTCAATCAAGTGCGCCATTACACACCGAATTCGATTATACGTTTGATCATTTAGCCAAGGTTATGACGGCATTTCTTGAAAAGCTGAATTTAACGAAATTCTATCTATATGTTTTTGACTATGGCGCACCCATTGGTTTTCAAATTGCAATGACGCATCCCGAATGGATCGCTGGGATCATCAGTCAAAATGGGAATGTTTATCAAGCAGGTCTTGGTGACAAATGGGCGACTCGGCAAGACTTCTGGGATCATCCAACAGCCGAAAAACGCGACAGTTATCGTAATGCGTTTGCGCCAGCCACGATTAAAGGGCAATACACCTTTGGGACGGAACCCGGTAAAGTTTCACCAGATGGCTATACGTTGGATATTGCGTACACGCAAACACCTGACTACGCTGAACGGCAATTAGATTTAATCTTTGATTACCAAAATAACATCAAACGTTATCCTCAATTTCAAGCCTATTTACGGGAACATCAACCAAAACTATTGGCTGTTTGGGGGAAGAATGATCCATCGTTCATTTATCCCGGTGCCGAAGCCTTTAAACAGGATGATACTAAAACCCGGGTTGAACTTGTAAATAGCGGACACTTTGCGTTAGAAACACACGCGCAAGAAATCGCCGACTTAATTAAAGAAGAATTTGCCGAATAGCATTATTTTTGACCGCTTTAGTTGTTGCTAAGGCGGTCTTTCTCTATACTAAGAATCAGTCATCTAAAGGGTGAAAGATAATGATGCGATAGAAAACGTACCGGTATTAACTGATTCGGTAACTAGTATAACCGAGAGTGAGTCCACCTTGAGCTCGGCCGGTCCGCCCACAGCGTTCCGGCTCAAGGTGGGCGAACGGTAGGTGGCAAGGGTGAGGATAGTTGATATTGGAAATTAGTACTAAATAAGTAACGCATACATAACAAACGGGGTGGTAACATGGCAACAGTTAAGATTCGACCAGTACAACCGACAGAGCTCACGACGCTGTGGCAAATTGGATTCAGTAATCCACAAGCAGAGTGGCTAAAGTGGAATGGGCCGTATTTTCATGATGAATTACCGAGTGAAGTCGTCTTTACTCATTTGATCGGGCCACATGATTGGCTGGACGATCAACGTAATTGGGTGATTACCGTAGATGAACAGATTGTCGGTAGCGTGAATTATCACTTTGTGGATGATGACTTAAAACGTTGGTTAGAAGTAGGCATTTTAATTTTCGATGATACGCATTGGGGCCAACATATTGGTCAACAGGCCTTGCCATTGTGGCTGGATCATCTCTTCCAAGCGGTCACGGATTTACCGCATATCGGGTTAACGACTTGGTCGGGTAATGAACGGATGATGCACCTAGCTAGCAAGATTGGTCTCAATCAAGAAGGCCGGATTCCCCAAGTACGCTACTGGCAAGATCAGTACTTTGACTCCGTAAAATATGGCATTTTACGTTCGGATTGGTTAACTTTACGTCATTTGTCATAAAACGTTTGTTCCCCTTCTGGAATTACGGTATGATAGAAACTGTAAATTTTAGATAGATGGGGCGGAGTAAATCATGAAACGATGGCGTTTAGGCACCATAGTGAGTATTTTAGGGTTAGCACTACTACTTGGCGGCTGTAGTAGTTTGGATCAATTAGCAAGTGACTCGAGTTCATCAGATAGTAGCACGAGTAGTAAGGCTACCAGTGGGAACGTCAAGGGGACTTATGCTAGTTTAGCGAAACAGACTTATAAATCTGGTGGCGCGGCGGCGATTAAGGTGAACAGCGGTAAGAGTACGTTGAAGGCCAGTTTGTGGAAACATTCTAAGATTGATTATGGTGACTTGGACAGTTTGAACCGGACAACAACGGATACGGCTTATTTGAGCAAGGCTAATTTAGGTCGCTCTGCCGGTCGAACGGCCCAAACATGGAGTCCAACTGGTTGGCATAATCAAGCGATCAAGGTTAACGGGAAACGGGTTTATCCGCAAAACCGCGGTCATCTGATTGCCTACACGTTATCATTTAATTTGACGAATACAGGTGTTTATAAAGCTGGCGAGGATGGCTCATTGGATAACCCTAAGAACTTAGCGACGCAAACAGCTTATTCCAATCAACAGACGATGCAGATTTATGAAAACCAAGTCCGCACTGCATTGGAACAAGGCAAGAAAGTGATTTATCGCGTCACTACCGTGTTCCGTGGTAATGAATTGATGCCACGTGGCTACTGGTCACAAGCGATTTCGACGGATGGTAGTGTGAACTTTAATGTTTATATCTGGAACGTTGAACCAGGAGTTAGCTTTGATTATGCAACAGGTCGCGGTAAAGCCGATGCAAGCATGCAAGTTGCTGGCGCGGATAAGGTCACGAGTAGTAATAATACAGCGACAAGCTCAGGTAGTTATTCAAGTAAAACCACAACCAGTAAGCAAGTTGAAAAAGAACTGGTGAAGTATGGCTATAAATACGCTAAGAAAGCACTTAATAAAGCAAACTAATTATTTTGATTATAAAGACGGCAATCGATGAGGTTGGCGTCTTTTTTGCTGGATTTAGATATTGGCATAGATCTATTTAAACCGTTTTCTTTCCTAATGTATAGGCTTTTTAGGAAATCTAAGACAGTTAGGTTAATCTGTCCTGTTTTGCGACAAAATGGTTTAATCATCGCTAGTAAATTCGATAAATGTGTTTATACTATAAGACATAGCGTTGCTTAACCGCCGTTGATAGCAATTATTTCTCTTATATTATATTGACAAGTAACGTTATATAGTCGTGCGACCTGAGTCACTGGTTAATCCTTCCCAGAAGACCTGTGACTTTTCCATAACGATGTCTCGGCTCCCAACCAAGACATTGCGAATCAGTCGTTGGATTGCAATTACCCTTTGAGTACCTGACCGTTCTGCCGGTCGGGTGCTTTTTTGTGCTTGGCACGCATTAGTGGGTTGTCAAGTGCGGGAAAATGAGTTAATATTGATTCATTCAAATATTAGAATATAAGAATAAAGGAGGCTAAAACATGAATCCCAATGAAGCGGCACTACAAGAATTTCGCGAAACAATTCCGATTTTTGAGGCACTCGCAGATGAACGTCGTCAACAAATTATGATCGAATTGACGCAACATGCAAAAGGGTTGACCGTCGGTGAGTTAACAAAGATTATGCAGATTTCACAACCGGCCGTCTCACATCAATTGAAGACGCTAAAAGATCATCACTTTGTGACAGTTGAACGCCAAGGAACCCGCAATTATTATCATGTGACGTTTGATGGCCCACTCACCAAAGTGGAACATCTGATTCATACGTTACGTGAAGATTTAAAGCAAAAGCCATATTTACATTAGGGGACTAAAAGCGTTGCCTCGGGAGCAACGTCGTTTTAGGTCTGATTAATTCTAATATTCGAATGGAAGAATTAAAGGTCAAAAGGGGTGGTTACAATTTCAGTGCGCACGGAGCTGGATTTGCAGCGCGCAATGTACCAACTGTTAGAAGAACGGTCGATGTCACAAATTACGGTTGAACAGATTTGTACGCGAGCGCTCATTCATCGTAGTAGCTTTTATCGGTATTATACGGACAAATTCGATTTACTGACGCAATTGGTGATGCGGGCGATTGAAGATTTACTGGCGGCGGAACAAGCGAATGCGGCCGGCTCAGGCGTGATGGCCCGATTTATCGGGACACATACTCAGATTTTACGGCACTTACTCGTGACGAATACGGAAGGCGATAATAATCGCTCGCAACAAGTGGTGAATGCTTGTTTCTTAGCGATCGCGCAAACTGGGGCGCACGATCATGTTTTTGTCATGATTCGCAAAGCGGCTCAACCGGATTTAACGGCTTACCTGGTGAGTGGGGCGATTACGAGTATTGTGCAGTGGTTAAATAGTGAGCGCTTAGACGGCGCGTCTCCTGAAACGCAAGCGGCAATTCAGACGACGTTGGCGACGTTTTTCTCACTCGAGCAGCATTCGGTATGAATTTTATTTAGGTGAAGGAAGGTTCCATGTAGTGAAGATGATTAGCGAGGAATGGCGATCAATTCGTCATAGTAAAATTTTATGGCTTTCAGTCTCAGTCATGATTCTGATTCCATTTCTATATAGTGTGTTCTTCCTGACTTCGGTCTGGGATCCGTATGGGGATACGAAGAACTTACCAGTAGCGGTGGTTAATAATGATAAACCGGTTCATTATCAAGGTGAACGTTTAGCCGTTGGTGAACAAATGGTTAAGAACTTAAAGAAAAATGATCAATTGAAATGGCGTTTTGTGTCAGCGGATAAGGCAGAAGAGGGGATGGCACAGCATAAGTACTATACAGTTGTGACCATTCCAAGTAATTTCTCCAAGAATGCCACAACGGTCACGAGTAAAAATCCTAAACGGATGAAGTTACATTATTCGACCAATGCCTCCTTGAACTATATTGCTAAAGTCATTAGTGATACTGGGGCAACTCAGTTGAATACCACTGTGCGGGCTTCAGTGACGAAGGCGTATGCTTTGGCGATGTTCAAACAAGTTAAAACCGCTGGTAAAGGGTTTGAAAAAGCGGCTAAAGGTGCCCGTCAGTTGAAAGATGGGACAGTCGTATTACAAGATGGCTTGAAGACGTACACGACTGGGGTTCACACGTTGAAAAACGGGACTACCGAGTTGAATACCAAGGTTAAAAAGATGCCTGCTGGGATTAACAAGTTAGCTAGCGGGACCAGTCAATTGAAGAGTGGTCTTGATACCTTAAATGGTAGCACTGGCGAATTAGCTAGTGGTGTTAGCAAATTGGCTAGCGGGTCAGGTCAAGTGACGAGCGGCTTGAATACCTTGAATGGTAAGACTGGGGCGTTGGCTAGTGGGGTTAATAAGTTAGCTAGTGGTTCAAGTCAAGTAACGAGTGGTTTAGGTACTTTGAATGGTAAAACCGGAGCCTTAGCTAGTGGCGTAGTTAAGTTAGCTGACGGTTCAAAAGCTCTAAAAGTTGGTGTTGTCACTTATACTGATGGTGTTTATACATTGTCGACTGGTATTCGGACACTAAATAGTAAAACGGGCGAGTTATCTAGCGGTGTTACTGCATTAGAGACCGGCTCTAAAAACTTAACAAGGGGTTTAACTGAATATACGGCTGGTGTAGATTCAGCTAATACTGGTGCTCAAAACTTATCCAGTAAATTAGCCGATTTGAAGACTAGTACGAGTAGTTTAGGAACTGATAGTCAGTCTTTGTATGCTGGTTCTACTAGTTTATTAGAAGGAATCAACGCTGCACAACCAATCAGTAAAGCGGTAGCAGCAGGAACTACTAGTTTGAACACACAATTACCAGCTGCTCAAACTAGTGTACAAACCTTGCAAGCTAGCATGGCTCAACTGGTGAAATTGTTGTCGGCAACACCAACGGCTTCGTCATCAACTAACACGACTAAAATTCAAAGTTTAACTAGCGAAATGCAAAGTAAAACTGACCAATTGGTAGCGGCAACTAATCAGGATACAAGCAAAACAACAACTAGTGGTACTAGTGATACTGAAATTAATAGCAAAATTGATGCAGTCGCTTCTAAGGATGGGTTAAGTCAAAAACAAGTTGATGATTTAAAGGCTACTTTAAAGGGATCTGGTCAAAGTACTAGCACGACGACTGCTAATAATAATACGGCTGCAGTTACGACAGCTAAAGCATTACAGGCAGATGCAACGGCTTTGAAACAAGCCACAACGACTGGCGTAGCTGCTAATTCTGATGCTCAAACAGTTGAACTTGCTCAGAAAATTGCGGCTGGTATTGATCAGTTAAATGCTCAGGTTTCTCAATTGGCACCTAAAATTGAAGAATTAAATGCGGGTGCGACCGGTATCGCGGCCGGATTCGATAAACTACAACCTGGTGCAACCAAATTAAATGCAGGATTAAGTGAATTAAATAGTAAAGCACCTGCAATGGTTAGTGGTATTAGTGCACTGACCGCTGGTTCACAGAAAATTTCGGCTGGAACTAGCAAGTTAGCTGCTAATTCTAATAATTTAAATACTGGTGCTAGTCAATTATCATCAGGATTAAACGCTCTAAACAGTAAAGTACCAACGTTAACTCAAGGTATCAGTGATTTAAACGCTGGGGGTAAGAAATTAACGAACAATTCAGCAGCATTAGTTGATGGTGCCTCACAACTTGCCAGTGGTACTGCACAACTGAACCAATCAGTACCAACACTAGTTTCTGGTGTTTCTCAACTGTTTAACGGTTCTAAACAAGTTTCGGGTGGGCTTCAAACCTTGAATGGTCAAATTCCAGCATTAACTAGCGGTGTTCAACAATTAGCCAGTGGTTCTAGTCAAGTAACTAATGGTTTAGTTACCTTAAACGGCAAAGTGCCAACACTAGTCTCTGGTGTTCAAAAACTAGATTCAGGTGCTACTCAATTAAACACTGGGATGCAAACTTTACAAGGCAGCACTGGTCAACTCGTTTCTGGTGTCCAACAACTCTCTGATGGGGCCGACAAGCTTGATGCCAATTCACCAAAACTCTTAAGTGGAACGAAGAAACTTAAGAATGGTAACGGCACATTAGCAACGTCACTTCAAGATGGGGCCGATACGGTTAACGCTACGCCATTGAAGAATGCGAATGCACAAATGTTTGCAACACCTTCTAAGTTAACGCACAGTAATTACAGTTATGTACCTAACTACGGTCATGCCTTAGCACCATATGTCTTATCATTGGCATTATACGTTGGGGCGATTGTCTTTAACTTTGCTTACCCAATTCGTCGGATTGCCGATGATGATGGTTCAGCAACTGACTGGTTCTTGAGCAAGTTAGCTGTTGGTGTTCCGGTAGCAATCTTGATGGCGATTATTGAATGTATCGCGTTATTGATTGTTGGGTTGAAACCAATTAGTATGGCAGGCTACTTTACGACGGCAATTATATTCGCACTGGCGTCGATGTTCATCGTCATGTTCTTGTCGATGTTACTTGATAACCCAGGTCGTTTCTTAGCGATGGTCTTACTGATGTTACAACTTGGTGGTTCTGGTGGGACCTTCCCAATGGAAATTACGAACCACTTCTTTAATGTCATTCATCCATTCTTGCCATTAACGTACTCAATCTTAGCTTTCCGGGAATCATTGACCGGTGGCTGGGGCACTGGGACGTTCGTGTCATCCATTGCAACTTTAATTTTATTTGCGGTTGTTTCGCTGATCTTATTATGGGCTTCAATGGTCTTCTTGAAGAAGAAAAACATGCAAGAACCTTCAGATGCACCGATCCAAATGAAGGCTGGTAAATAAGCGTTAAATCAAAACACGTCGTTGACGATCATCGTCAGCGGCGTGTTTTTGGTTTGTCAGACAAAATCGCAAGTGAACTGACGGAACTGTGGTAACATTAACGGTTGTTTCATTAAATTTTAATTAAAACTTGGAGGTGGCTCATGGGGATCTTTATAAAACTCGGTTGGTACTTTCGCCGTGAATGGAAGCTTTATTTGGCGGGGGTGATTGGCCTGATTTTAACGGCGTTGATCGGGATTGTGCCCCCACGGATTATTGGCGATGTCGTCGATGGTATTAACCAGCATACGTTATCGGCAAAGACGCTAACGATTTATTTAGTGATTGTGGCCGCCGCCGCAATCGGGCAATATTTAACGCGTTATTTATGGCGCAATGCGATTTGGGGCGGCGCGGCTGGTCTCGAACGAACCTTGCGTGAACGGTTATTTTGGCATTTTATGAAAATGGACGCGACGTTTTATCAACGGTATCGAACCGGTGATTTAATGGCCCATGCGACGAATGATTTAACGGCGGTTGAACGAGTGGCTGGCGGTGGAATTTTACAGTTTGCTGATTCCATTATTACGGGTGGCACAACGTTAATTGCCATGATGATGTTAATTGATTGGCGACTAACGTTGATCGCCGTCGTACCATTTCCGTTGCTGGCAGTGGTGTCCTGGTATTTAGGGCAGAAGATTCATACGGCGTTTCGAGCGTCACAAGCGGCATTTTCACGGTTAAATAATAAAGCGCAAGAAAGTATTAGTGGGATTAAAGTGATTAAAGCACTCGGTCAAGAAAAAGCCGATGTTGCCGACTTTAATCGCCAAATTGATGAAACGATTAAGATTAATCGTCACGTCAATGTGTTAGATTCGTTATTTGATCCGGCGATTACCGTGATTATCGCGTTGTCATATGGCGCCACGATTGTACTCGGTGGTTGGTACGTGATGCGAGGCACGATCACAATCGGGAACTTAGTCTCATTTGTGACCTATCTTGGGATGATGGTTTGGCCGATGTTTGCGGTCGGCATGTTGTTTAACACGATGGAACGTGGTAATGCATCATATGATCGGGTGATGGAATTGTTAAACCAAAAGAGTGCGATTATTGATCAACAGCACGGGCTAGCCCAACGACCAACTGGTGACTTGCACTATGAGATTGCACAGTTCAACTATCCTAATGATGCAGGAACGAGCTTAAAGTCGATTCACTTTGATTTGAAGGCGGGGCAAACATTAGGCATCGTTGGCCGGGTCGGCGCAGGTAAGTCCACGATTATGAAATTGTTATTACGTGAGTTTGATAATTATGAGGGTCAGATCCGGTATGGCGGCCATGATATTAAGCAATATGCATTGGATAGTTACTTGCCAGCGTTAGGGTATGTGCCACAAGAGAGTTTTCTCTTTTCGAATACGATTCGTGAAAATATTCGTTTCGCTGATCCAAAAGCGAGTCAAGCAACGGTTGAAGCCGTGGCGGCCAAAAGTGACTTGAGTGGGCAAATTGCGACGATGCCACAAGGTTACGATACCCAAGTTGGTGAACAAGGCATCTCGTTATCTGGTGGACAACGCCAACGATTGGCGATTGCACGGGCGTTATTAATTAATCCAGAATTGTTAATTTTGGACGATGCGTTATCAGCCGTTGATGCTGAAACGGAAGCCGAGATTCTGGCGAATTTGAAAGCAGAACGCGCTGATAAAACGACAATTATTGCGGCGCATCGGTTGAGTTCGGTCATGAATGCTGATGAAATTATCGTGTTGGATGCTGGAGAAATCGTTGAACGCGGCACTCATGCTGAATTGATGCAACAACATGGCTGGTACCAAACGATTTTCGAACGCCAGCAGCTTGAAACCAAAGTGGAAGGGGCGGTGCAATAATGGCAGCACGTGAATCAGTGTGGGCCCACAGTATGCCAGTTAAAGAACAATTTAATGTGATTCGACGGTTGTGGCCCTATGCCAAACCGTTCAAATGGTTCTTTGGCGCAACGATTTTGTTATCAGGACTCATTAGTTTAATCAATATTTATTTGCCGCGAGTGTTACAAACGTTTATTGATCATTATTTGAAGACTAATCAGGCAACCGTTGCGATTATGTGGTATTTTGCCAGCCTTTATGTGTTTGGAATGTTAATGCGGGCGGTCATGCAATTCTTCCAAAATTACACCAGTACGATGGGTGCGGAATACATGCTGGAAAATGTTCGGCGACAATTATTTGCCAAACTCCATCGCATGGGGATGCGTTATTTCGATCAAGTTTCCGGTGGGTCGATTTTATCGCGATTAACCAATGATACGATGTCATTTTCCAACTTTTTGGCATTATTTAATACGCTGTTTACGGCCTTTTTTGCGGTGATTTCATCGTTTATTGCGATGTATTTGACTGACCATGAAATTGCGTTGTGGTTACTCGTATTTATGCCATTTTTAAGTATCGCGATTTGGTACTATCAGCGGTATAGTTCACGCGTTTATCGGCGGATGCGGGAACGGTTAAGTGAGCTCAATACGAAGCTTAGCGAAGCCATTACGGGGATCAGCGTTATTCAGCAGTTTCGCCAAGAACATCGGATTAATGATGAATTTGACCATACTAATGATGCGTATTTCAAAACGCGGCAGGCGATGATTCGGACCAACTCATTGTTATTGAGTCCAATTATCAACTTATTCTATGCGTTAGGAACGGTCATGATTTTAGGAATCTTCGGGGTTCGCGGCCTAAATGGCTACGTGGCTGCTGGGGGGGTCTATGCGTTTATTACTTACTTGGACAATTTCTACAATCCGATGACGCAAATGATGGATAACTTATCTGACTTTCAAGATGGGGTTGTGGCTGGTTCCCGGGTGTTGCGGGTGATGGACGATCCAACGATTGCACCGGCGCAACATGTCACTGATCCAGATGCAAAAATTACGCGTGGCAAGATTGAATTTAAACATGTAACTTTTGCCTATGATGGTGAACATCCAGTTTTAAATGATGTTTCGTTTGTCGCGGAACCTGGCCAGACGATTGCGTTAGTCGGGCAAACCGGGAGTGGGAAAACGTCGACGATTAATGTGTTGATGCGCTTCTACGAGTTTCAGTCAGGTGAGGTTTTGATTGATGATCGCGACATTCGCGAGTATCCGGCGGCAGAATTGCGGCAAAAGTTGGGGCTCGTGTTACAAGAACCGTTCATGTTTTATGGGGACATTACATCTAATATTCGGATGTTCAATCAGGATATTTCCGATGAACAAGTTCGAGCAGCCGCGAAATTTGTGACGGCCGACGACTTTATCCAAGATTTACCACAAAACTATCAAGCACAAGTTTTGGAAAAAGGCGCCAGTTATTCGGCTGGTCAACGGCAACTGATTTCATTTGCCCGTACGATCGTCACCGATCCGAAAATTCTGATTTTGGATGAAGCTACGGCCAATGTGGATACGGAGACCGAATCGATGATTCAAACCGGTTTAAGTCGGATTCAGGCTAATCGGACGACCTTGGCGATTGCTCATCGATTGTCAACGATTCAAAATGCAGATTTGATCTTAGTCTTACAACAAGGTCGAATTGTTGAACGCGGCACGAATACTGAGTTAATGGCGCAAAAGGGCTATTATTACGATATGATTCAGTTGCAAAATGCCGCACATGTCGACGACTAAGGTGGTACACTAACGGTAATTAATCTGGAGGTGACACCATGCGTTTGAAACGATTGACTTTACCTTTATTAGCTTTGTCACTAGTCATACACGGCATTGGTGCTTTAAGTTGGTGGAAATATCAGCGTTCAGTACGAGTTCCGAATAAGCTTAAAATTAAAGTGAAGTTGAAGTAGTGGCTAAAGATCAGCACCCAATAAATAGGGGGCTGATCTTTTTTACTAATGTTACTTCGATTTGCCGCCTGTCGGTCGCCCACCTTGAGCTGGAACGTTGTGGGTGGACCGGTTCAGCCAAAAGGCGGTCTGAACCGTCGTTTTGAACCACCAAGCCCGTGCTTCAAAAGCGCCAGGCTCTAAGCGATAAATCGCCAAGAGCCCCCACGGCTGGGCTCAATGTGGACTCACTCTCGGCTATAATGATGATTAAATTAATTAGTGCTCGCGATGCAACGGAAGTCAGTGATGGCGCCGGACTTTACGATGTGGACGACTTTTGAGACTAGCGGTTTGGGCTAGGCTTAAAAGCGAGGTGGAAGCCCGCACTTTGGCTGGAACCGGTCCCCACAGTCGGCAGAATCACTGGCTGTCGCAGGTGCCCAATTTTGGATAAAGTCGTTTCTATCGCTGTTAACTTTTAGTTTGTAAAAAGGCTTGCCTTCGTCCAACTCGAAGGGACTATGATACTACCAGATACCTAACCCGTATCGATTTTGAAAAGAGGGACCATTAAATTTGAAAACACTTAATCAACAATTATTAACTGGCGAACGGGCGCTATTCAAAGCTCGCGACCTTACGATTAACAACACCACTTTTGCAGACGGCGAATCACCATTAAAAGAAAGCCAAAACATTGCACTCACCCAAGCCATTTTTAAGTGGAAATATCCATTGTGGTATAGCCAACATGTGACCGTAGACAACTCATTATTTGAAACGATGTCACGTTCTGGAATTTGGTATACCCACGATATCACGATCAATAACAGTACGTTACAAGCACCAAAGCTTTTCCGGCGTGCGAGTCAAATCAAACTCAATCACGTGCATTTTTCCGATGCAGAAGAAACGCTTTGGAATTGCCAAGATATTGAACTTAACGATGTACAAGCGACTGGCGATTACTTTGGAATGAATAGTGAAAATATTAAAGCCCAAGATTTTAGCTTAGTTGGCAATTACGCGTTTGATGGTGCCAAGAATATTGAAATTCATAACGCCACTTTAATGACGAAAGATGCGTTTTGGAATTGTGAAAATGTGACGGTTTATGATTCACAAATTATTGGCGAATATTTAGGTTGGAATTCCAAACATATTCGTTTCGTCAACTGTACGATCGAAAGTGATCAAGGGTTGTGCTATATGGACGATGTGACGCTGGAAAACTGTACGTTATTAAATACGGATTTAGCCTTTGAATATTGTCGCAATATCAAAGCGGACATTAACTCAACGGTCGATAGTATTAAAAATCCGATTAGTGGGGAGATTCATGTCGCCAAGATTGGCAAGATCATTTTTGATGATCCTGAAATCGATCCGCATCAAACCACGATTAGTGTCGATACTGAACAGGAGGTGCCCCATGCCGTATGATTTTGAAACGGTGATCAATCGCCGCGATACCAATTCAGTTAAGTGGGATGTGAAGCCTAATGAACTGCCAATGTGGGTGGCAGATATGGACTTTAAAACGGCTCCAGCTATCACGGCAGCTTTAGAAAAACGCGCTAGCTTTGGCATCTTTGGCTATGAAACGATTCCAACAGCCTATTATGAAGCTGTGGCTGACTGGTGGGCAACGCAACATCATTTTCGGCCACAACTGGACTGGTTATTGTTTTGTACTGGCGTTGTGCCAGCGATTTCGTCGATGGTCCGTAAGCTAACGACGCCTGGGGATAATATCTTAGTACAAGCGCCGGTCTATAATATTTTTTATCATTCGATTGAGAACAATGGGCGTCATACGCTTAGTAGTGATTTGATCGATCATGAAGGTCAATATCAGATTGATTTTGATGATTTAGAAGCTAAGATGGCCGATCCATTGACGACGATGATGATTTTGTGTAATCCACAGAACCCAATTGGCATCGTATGGTCACGGGAAACGTTACAACAGATTGGCGAGTTGGCCTTGAAACATCACGTGGTGATCGTGGTCGATGAAATTCATGGTGATTTAACGTTGAATGGTCACGAATACACGCCCTTTGCATCGTTAACCCCAGTGGTTGCGGCAAATAGTGTCAGTTGTGTCTCACCTAGCAAAACGTTTAATGTGGCCGCACTCCATGCCGCCACACTGATCATTCCGGATGCCCATTTACGGGCACAAGTGAGTCGGGGTATTAACAATGATGAACTTGCGGAACCGAACTCATTTGCAATTCCTGGTAGCATTGCCGCTTATCGTGAGGGCGCCGATTGGGTGACTGCATTGCGAAAAAAGTTGAGTGACAACCAACAACAAGTGCAAACGTTTATGCAACAAGAAGTCCCGCAAATTCACGTGGTAGAAGCTCAAGCCACGTATTTAATCTGGCTTGATGTCCGGCAAATTACACCGGATTCCGCTGAATTGGCTAGCTTTATTCGGGCGAACACCGGATTGTTCCTATCAGCTGGCGATGTTTATCGTGGTGATGGTCGCCGATATTTGCGGCTAAATGTGGCTTGTCCAACTAGTGAATTGATGGATGGATTGAATCGGTTAAAAGTGGGGATTCAAGCTTATTTAAAGCGATAGTCTTGAAAGCTCGAGGGTTGCCTCGGGCTTTTTTGTCGTTTAGTTTTCAAGCCTCCGACTTCCAATTCAAAATCACTTCTATTAAAATAGTTATAACAACTAAAATTTTAAGGCGGTGACAGTGATGGAAATAGGGATTATTGGTGCGGGCACGGTCGGAACCGTATTGGCACAGACGTTTGCGCATGGTGATCATCAAGTGAAGTTGAGTCGTCAACATGGCCCAGCAAGCTTAGCGTCACGCCGATCAGAGTTTGATCCGCATGTGAGTTTTGTGACTGTTGAAGAAGCCTTGCAACAGCCGATGGTCATTGTGGCGATACCTTTTGAAACGGCGCCCGCAGTGTTACAACAAGTTTCAGATTTCGAGCAACGGATTGTGATTGATGTGACCAATCAATTTACGGCTGATTTTAAGAAGATTAAAACGGCTCCGTTAACGGGGAGTGAAGTGATCGCCAAGGCGGCGAACAATGCCCGCGTGATCAAAGCATTTAATACGCTACCACCAGACTTCATGGATGGTCATGTGACCGGTCCCGGTCGACGCGTTTTATTTTATGCGGGTGATGATGTGGCTGCGAAAAAAGATTTTGCTGCGATTGTGCGCCAACTGAACTTTTTCCCGGTTAACCTAGGTAAACTGCGCCATGGCGGTAGTGTTATGCAAGTTGGCGGTGGCCTTGGAAACACACACTTCGTACAATTAGACGAATAGGAGATAGACACATGCGAGCATGGATTGTCCCCAATCCCCAACAATTGGGTTTGGAAAATTTAAAATTAGTGGATGTGGCGATGCCATATCCTGAAGATGATGAAATACAGGTGAAAGTGCACGCAGTTGGCTTAAATCCAGTTGATTATAAAGTAATTGATAGCGGTGTTGCAACGTGGCAATCGCCGCATGTGATTGGCATTGATGTGGCGGGTGAAGTTAACCGTGTTGGTAAAGCGGTGACTGCCTTTAAAGTTGGTGATCGTGTCTTTTATCATGGCGATTTACGACGCAATGGGAGTTTAGCCCAATACACCACGACTTTAGCTGCGAGCGTGGCGCACTTACCACAAGCGTTGAGTTACGAACAAGGCGCCGCGATCTTGTGTGCTAACTTAACAGCTTATCAGGCGTTGTATCGCAAGGTCAATATGACCAATGTGCATAGCGTGTTAATTCACGCTGGCGGCGGTGCCGTGGGCTTAGCGGCTTTGCAACTGGTAAAAGCGTTAGGGCTACAAACAATCGCCACCACTTCGGCACGCAAACGGGTATTAGTTGAGAAAATTGGTGCCGATACGATTATTGATTACCATCAAGAAGATGTGACGGCAGCGGTACTAGAGGCCACCGATGGTCGGGGTGTTGATGTTAGCTTGAATACGGTCGGTGGTGACGAACTTGCTGCCGATACAGCGCGAATGGCTTACAATGGTCAAATCGTGGCCATTGGCGATGGCTATCCTGAACATGTTGAACTTGATGAACGGGCACTGGGCTTAATCCGGTCAGGGTTAGGTGGCGTTTATCGGTCTAATGATGACTACCAAATTCACGATTTAGCGGTGATGGCTGCGGCAGTGGCCCAGCTAGTCATTGACGGTCAGCTTGATCCAATGATAGGCGATGTCGTGCCATTTGACCAAACTGTCGTGGCATTAACTGCTTTGAAGAATGGGGAAACAACTGGCAAGACGGTCGTACAGATTATCGGTGAGTAGTAGACAACTTCTAAAGACTGAAAGTTGTTTTTAAACAATATGCACTGATCAAAGATAGGCTTGACTTGCCACCTACCGTTCGCCCACATTGAGCCGGAACGCTGTGGGCGGACCGGTTCAGCCAAAAGGCGGTCTGAACCGTCGTTTTGAACCACTAAACCCGTGTTTCAAAAGCGCCAGTCTCTTAGCGATAAATCGCTAAGAGACTCCCACGGCTGGGCTCAATGTGGACTCACTCTCGGTTATAGTGGTGATCACAAACTTAAGTAACAATCAAAAGATAACCGGAGTCAGGCAGTGATGGCGCTGGCCGTGAAAACATCGTTAGTCCGGATGGTTCTCCCGGGCTTACGATGTGGACGACTTTTAAGACTAGCGGTTTTGGCTAGGCTTAAAAGCGAGGTGAAAGCCCGTACTTTGGCTGGCGTAGGTGGCTAATTTAGCTTAGCTCAAGTCATACTTATCGGTTAATTTTTAGTTCAAAAAATACGAAACGTCATGCAAGCGCAGTAAAAGCTTGCATGACGTTTTTTTGAGTTTATAGCGCTTGAATTGCCTGCACCATCGCTAAAAATGAGGCTTGGTAGTCGCCAGTTAATGACACGGTAAAGCCGTGCAGTGAATTTAAATAACGATGCATGGTCACCGGTGTATGTGCAGCGACTAAGTGTCGACCGAATTGTTCAGCTTCATCGGCCAAAGTATCATGATCGGCGGTATGAATCAAAGTTGGTGGAAAGCCAACTAAGTCAGCTGGTTTAGCTAGGACGGGTGACACATAAGGGTTTCCTAGTGGAATATTCTTTCGATAGAAACGATTGAATAATTTAGCTTGTTCAGATGGAATAACCGCGCCGGTTGGGTAATATTTGTCGTCCGGATCGGTGTCCAGATCTAAGGCTGGGTAATCCAGAATCGCCAATGTGACCACGGGTTGGTGACGTGCCAAAGCCCGCATTTGAGTACCAATCACCAGATTGCCACCCGCACTATGTCCGCACAAAATTAATCGTTGCGCGGGTGCCTCACTATAATCGGTGTAGTGCGTTTGGACGTACTTAACGAGTTCATCGCAAGCGTCAAGGGCGGCTGGAAAAGGGTGCTCAGGTGCTAGGGGATAATCAAAATCTAGTACAGTGTATTGCGTGGCCGCACTGAGTCGGCGACAGAAATAGGTGTCATGATCGTTATGTAAATGAACGAAACCACTGCCATGAAAATCAATTACGATCCCTTGTGACGGTACAAAATTGGGGGTATGAATATAAAGATTAGCCGTATCACCGGATGTTAAGACGAATTTCTCAGTACGTGTTTGCTCAACAGCCCATTGGTCGGTGGTAATTGGTTGTTCGCGATCACGTTGGGCTTGACGTTCTTCAGCTGCTGTTTTAGTCATGTGAAGACCTCCTTGCCGATCATCATACAGCAAGTTTGAGCAATGTGGTATGCTTAAAGTATCTTAATAACAAAGGAAGTTCAGCATGGAAATCGATAAGGACCCAGCGTATCAACAAATGATTAATGGCGAACTCTACATGGAATCGCCCATCTTACAAGAACGGCGCCGGTTAGTACGACGTGAAATTATGAAGTATAATCAATGTGCCGACAATGATGAACGGAATAATGGTATGAAGCAGTTATTGCGTTCAGTTGGTGATCGATTTTTCGTCGAATCAACTTTTGAATTTAGTTACGGCGTGAATATCACGATCGGTAACCATTTTTATGCCAATCATGGGGTGACACTTTGTGATGAAGGGTTGATAAAAATCGGCAATGATTGTAAGTTTGGGCCAAAAGTTGGTTTATATACGCCACAACATCCACTCGATCCCGCTATTCGGCGGACCGAAGCTGAACGAACGGCTCCAATTACGATTGGTAATGATGTGTGGATCGGCGGCGGCGCTAGCATCTTGCCTGGGGTAACCTTAGGGAATAATGTGATTGTCGGTGCGGGTTCTGTGGTGACACATTCATTTCCAGATAATGTGATTGTGGTTGGCAATCCAGCGCGGGTTTTGAAAACCAATGAACCTAGCGCGGCAGTTGACAAATAAAACGTTTTCATTGAAAATTAAGTTAATCGAAAATAGTCAAATTTAGTTTGATGAGGGGTGCGATGGATCATGTCAGAAATGAGTCCTAAGGAATTTAAACATATCTTAGTTGGGGTTGATGACTCTGAGGATGCACAATTAGCGTTTCGTTATGCCATTAATCGGGCTAAAACGGACCACGCCAAGTTAACGATTGTTTCAATTTTGGAACAAGATAACATGAATGTTTATGAAGCAATGAGTAAGGACTTTATTCATGGGCAACGGGCTGATTTGGAAGAACATGTCCAAAAATATGCCAAGTTAGCCAAACAATTTGGCGTCACCGATGTTACCACGGTGGTCGATGAAGGCGATCCTGGTGAAATGATTGTAAAGGATATTATTCCAGCCATTAAACCAGATTTGCTAGTTATTGGCTCGATCTCTAAACGTGGCGTTCGGAAGTACTTTGGGTCGCAAGCGGCCTATATGGCAAAGCATTCACCAATCTCGGTATTAGTGATTCGGTAGGTCATTAAAGATATCGTGATAAAAGCGGGTTTTCCAGCGGGAAGACCCGCTTTTATGCTATAGTTGAACAACAAAATAAATGTGGTTCTTGGGATGAATCGCAGTTAAAAGAGGGTCTGAAATCATGAAAGCTATCACATTATATCTGGTCGTCACAGGTGCGACTTACTTTGATCAATTAGATCGGTTTCAAGGTTGGAGTGGGACACCGTTAACGCCGGATGGTTTGGCGGCTAGCCAAGCCGTTGGTCAACAATTGAGCACGGTTAAATTTGATACCGCCTTTGCTAGCGATACGAGTCGTGGGGCGCAAACTGGTCGGGCCATTTTAAGCCAGCAAGCGGCAGCACCAGAACTGCAATTGAAGCCAGCGCTGCGGGCGCCTTTTTTTGGTGGCTTTGAAGGCCAAGAACAAGCGGCTGTATGGTCAGGATTCGCGACTAAACTAGGTTATCCAACAGTAACGGCGTTTGAAATTGATCAAACGCCAGCGGAATTACAAGGCTTATTGCATGATCACGATAGTGCTAGCTTAGCAGAAAATGGTGATGAATTTTGGCAACGATATACGGCCGGCTTGGCACAAGTGACTGCTGCAACTCCTGATCAAGGGCAAGCACTAGTCGTGATTGATGCGTCGGCACTACAAACGTTGATTTACGATATCACCGGTCAAGTAGCAACACCACAGCGATTGGCGGCCAGCACGATTACCATTGTCGATCAAGTTGATGGTCAACGCACGCTTCGCACAAATTAGGAAACAGGTTACTTGGCACGTGCCGGCAACTGGTGGACAATTGACATCTAAAGCAGATTGCGAGGGGATTTGTGATGCGGAAACTAGTCCAGTGGTTATTAGTAGGTGTGCTATGGTTAGGCTTGGGTTTAAGCGTTGATATTGCTGGTGTCCAAGCGGCAACCACGCCCAAAGTTAAAGGATTAATTCTAGATAACGCGCGGCAGTACTATTCAGTGAAGTCGATCAAAAAGTTGATCGATCAAGTACAAGCAGGTGGCGGCAGTTTTGTGCAACTGCATTTAACCGATGATACACGTTTTGGCGTTGAAAGTGCTAAATTAGGCCAAACGGTGAAAAAAGCGAAAAAAGTTGGGTCAACGTATTATAATCGTCAAACTAAATTAGCTTTTTTGAGTAAAAAACAATTGCGATCGTTGATCGTATATGGACACCAACGCAAAATCGAAGTGATTCCTGAAATTGATACCCCGGGTCACAGTACAGCGTTGATAAAGCTGTTGAAAAGTTCAAGTAAAGCCAATCGTAAATTGGCAAAACAAGTCGCTGTGGAAAAGTCGGAATTGAATCTGAAAAGCACCGAAACAAAAAAATTTGTTAAATCACTCTTAAGTGAGTATGTGGGATTGCAATACTCAGGCCAACATATTGCCATTGGTGGTGATGAATACAGTGCAGCCATCACTGCAAGTCAGCCACGAGTGGTCAGTTATACGAACTATTTGAATCGTTACTTGATTAAAAAAGGCCTGAAAACCGCCATGTGGAATGATGGCCTGTTGAAAGCTGATTTACCAAAGCTGGATCATAACATCTTAGTGATGTATTGGAGCTACGATGGACAAACGAGTAATCCCAAAGTGATTGCGCAGCATCGCAAGATTCGGGCAACGTTACCTGAACTCAATGCGGCTGGTATGCAAACGATTAATGCGAATAGTTATTATTTATATGTGATGACGAAAGCGGCCACGTTTAAAGCCGCAAATGTGGCTTATTGGAAAAAGGATTTAGTGAATAACTGGCAGTCAAACGTTTGGGACGTGACAAACCACAAAGACTTAGCGACCAGCAGCCGAAATATCGGGTCAGCAATCTCAATTTGGGGTGATGGTCGTAAAAGTTATACACAGGCTGAGGTATTAAAACGAACACGGCCATTCTTACAAACTTACTTTAGTGCACAAGTGCAGTGATTGTGGATAACTAGGGCTAGCGACTGTTGGCCCTAGTTTAGTGATGGTTGCGTTAGGGCTAAAACATGGGATAATAGCAGTAACAATAAATTTAGTAATAGGAGCTCATTAATTATGCAAGTATCTGTAGTAACCAGTGTGGTTGCCGGTCAAACAACCGTGGCAACTGAAGATGTTGAAAAGTTTATGACGGCGATCAGTGATCAATTAGGTGATGATTACACCTTTACCTTAGATGCTGACTACGGTGCCAGTTTAGATACCGATGACGCGGATGTTTATCTCGTTTATTTCGGGTCACAAGCTAATCTAACGGCGGCACAAAAATCAAAAATGATCATTTTCTATAGTGATGATGATGTCCAGAGTGGTTTAATTGGTCGCTTTGTGGATATGTTGAAGCAATTAAAACAAAAATAAGTTATCAACAGGAGGTTAACTGATGGGCTTATTAACCTTAGGTGTGATTACAGTAGTTTTATTGGGACTAGAAGAATGGTTATTTACGGCCAGTCATTATTTCTGGGTTGGCGGCATCGTCCCGATTTTGTGGACGGTTGCGTTAGCTGTATTAGTCATTCAAAACGCGGCTAATTTAACGTTAATAGATTATTTCTTGGCCATTATTGCAGTGATTAGTCTGTATGTTTGTTGGGGCAATGGGTTCCAACGACATGCGACCAAGCGCGCTGCTCGTTAGATTAGGTTGTGGATCATTTGATGAAAGGGGCTCCGTATGTGGCAAGCAAAAAACTTAATAAGTAGTTGGTTTTGGGGGGCGCTAGCGGTCTTTATCATCATGTTTGGGACAGCGCGCCAAGAAGTCAATCGGATTGTGCTCGAATTTAATCCATTGGTCATCTATAGTCTGATTTGTGCGTTAGTGCTATTTCCGATCGTTCATTACCGCTGGTATCGGATTTTTAAAGTATGGCACACCAAGTCAAAAGAGGCGCCAAGTGAGCCACGGCCAGATGATGAGCAGATCATTCAAGATTCCGGTCATACTTGGTCAGTGGCGGCGAAACGAACCAAGCCGAAACCTACACCATCTGTGTTAACACCGCAAGTGGAACAAAAAGATAGCATGATGGATGATGTAATTAATTTCTTTAAGAACATTGTCGTGGCGCTGTTCTTTGTGCCATTGAGTCCGATTTTTTGTGTGATTTTCTGGTGGCGTGATCGGCAAGCGGGTGATCAACATTAAGCAACAAAGACGCGTGAGTCGTGTCCTGGTCCCCATCATGATTGTGGTTGCGATCGGCTTAATGGCGATTGTGCATGGTCATCAAGGTTGGCAATTTATGATTTTAGTTGTGGCTTTGCTTGGCGTTGATCAGAGTCGTCCAGGTCGATGGCTAAATCATTGGGTTGTGCAAAAACTGAATCGTTCATAAAGTTATCCACTGTGGATAAGCGAGCACCTAGATTAAGGTGAGTGATCAACTTAATCTAGGTGTTTTTTGTGGATAAAAAAAGCGGGTACCCTTGAATTGGGCACCGCTTAAGTTGTGTTTATGGTTGATAACTATTGATATATTGATGACGATTTTGCCATGACCAAGCTTTGACAACCCCAATCATCTTGCTCTTAGGTACGAAGCCCCAATAGCGGCCATCGTTAGAAACACTGCGATGATCCCCTAAAACAAAGTAGTAGCCTTTAGGGACTTTATTGCCTTTGGCAGGTTTGACTTTCCAACCTTGAAGTTTGTTCAAACTATCTAATGTCCAGCCGGAATAATTACTTGGTAAGTAAGATCCCGTCGTTTGTTGATAGTTGTTCTTTAAATAGCTTTGCTTAATCAATTTACCATTGACGTAAAGTTTACCTTTGGTGTACTTCACGGTATCTCCAGGCATCCCAATCACACGTTTAACATAGACGGCATTTTTTTCCGTTTGATCAGGATCAACCCCATGAGCATAGAAGACAACTACTGAACCAGCCTTAGGTTTGACTGCTTTAAGCGCCATTACCCGTTCGTTATTTTGTAGGTTAGGCTGCATTGAGGTCCCATCAACGCGGACCATCGTAAACCAGAATTGACGAATGATTAACGCTAACGCCAGTCCAATCACGATTGGTAGCACCCAACTCATGATACTTTTGAATTTTTCCAATTTTTTGACTCCCTTAACTTGTGTGTATAGTTCTTATTATATACGAATGTACGTCAATGAGGGGTGTAAATCACTTAAAAGTTACGGCTTTTAGTGGATCTTTAATAAACAGGCTCGAATAAAAAAACGCTCGGGCGTGTGCCCAAACGTTTAATGACTATTATTATGGCTGGTAATTATTGACGTATTGATGACGATTTTGCCATGGAAAGGCTTTAACCACCCCAATCATCTTGCTCTTAGGAACAAATCCCCAGTAGCGACTGTCGCTGGAAACACTGCGATGATCACCCAAGACAAAGTAATAACCTTTTGGCACTTTGCCATTAGTTGGTTTAACTTTCCAGCCCTGATCGTGAGCGAGGCTAGTTAACGTCCAGCCAGTAAATTGGCTGTGACTATTAGCCATGTATGACCCAGTCGTTCGTTGCTTGGTATTCTTTAAATAGGATTGCTTAATCCGTTTACCGTTGATGTAAAGTTGTCCGGATTTCGTGTACTTCACGGTATCGCCAGGCATCCCGATAATCCGTTTGACGTAGACGTCATCTTTTTTCGCCTGATCTGGATTGACGTCGTACGCATCAAAAACGACGACCGCTCCAGCTCTAAGTTTGCCAGTTTTAAAGGCGATGACGCGTTCATTGTTTTCTAAAGTGCTGCATCGATGACCCATCAACCCGCACCATAGTAAACCAGAATTGGCGAATGAGTAGGGCTAATCCCAAACCAATAACAATCGGCAGGACCCAACTCAAGATACTTTTAAGTGATTTCACAATAGTTAAACTCCCCTGATTAGTGTTGCCTACTATTATGGCGGATCGTTGTGATAGTTTGAGGAATTCTTAATGGGATTAGTGAATTTTTAAGTAAAACCATTCGGTGTACTGGAGCGGTCCAATTTTAAAATTAAGCTTAAAATGGGTTGAAATCGCTAACACAGTGTGGTTAACTGGATCAGTGATGATTTTTTTACGAGTCGGAGGAACCAATTAATGAAAACACAAAAGGAACGGATGCTCGCAGGTGAGTTATATATCGCCGATGATCGCGAACTCGCACAAGCGATGCGCCACGGTCGGCGGTTAACCCGCATCTTTAATCAAACGACCGAAATCGATAATGATTTTCGTTCAGAAATTTTAAAACAACTCTTTAAGCAAGTTGGGGATAACCATTATATCGAACCCCCATTCCATATTGACTATGGCAGTAACACCACTATTGGGAAGAACTTTTATGCCAACTATGATGCGATCTTTGTGGATTGTGCCGAAATTAAGATTGGTGATAATGTCTTCATGGGACCACGGGTTGGGTTGTATACCGCTGGTCACCCAATTGATGCGGTGATTCGTAATGAACAGTTGGAATATGCCAAGCCGATTACGATTGGCAATGATGTCTGGCTAGGTGGCAACGTGGTTGTTAATCCAGGTGTCACGATTGGAAACAACGTTGTGATTGGATCGGGTTCAGTGGTGACCAAAGACATTCCAGATAATGTTGTCGCTGTTGGCAATCCATGTAAAGTTTTGCGGCCTATTACGGAAGCGGATCATATTCTATGGCAACGTCAAAAAGAAGCGTACTTTGCTGATCAAGGCGAAGCTTAATCGAAACAATGAACGTTTGGGTGAAAGCCCAAGCGTTTTTTAATACTAAATTAATTGGTTATAAATTTTCGACCAATTGCGGCTGATTAACTGCTAAACTAAGGATAGTTAGAAAAAACGGAGGGTAATGGGATGGCATACATTGAAGTGGTTAAGGAGACACGGACCTTCAAAAACGGTAGTCAAACGACAGTCGCTAATCGTGACTTGTCGTTTGAAGTGGCACAAGGATCAGTGGTCACTATTTTAGGTCCAAGTGGGGCTGGTAAATCAACGTTGTTAAACATTTTAGGTGGAATGGACTCGCCAACTAGTGGACAAATTTTGATCGATGGGGCTGATATTGCCCAATACTCAGCCAAACAGCTGACGACTTATCGCCGGCAAGATGTCGGTTTTGTGTTCCAGTTTTACAATTTGGTGCCGAATTTAACCGCGCGTGAAAATGTTGAATTGGCGTCACAGATCACAAAAGACGCCCGTGATGTTGATGAAACGTTGGCCTTAGTTGGGTTAACTGATCGAGCGGCTAATTTTCCCGCACAATTATCTGGTGGGGAACAACAACGGGTCGCAATTGCGCGGGCCGTGGCGAAAAATCCTAAATTGTTATTGTGTGATGAACCAACTGGTGCCTTGGATTATCGAACGGGTAAACAAGTGCTTCAAGTCATTCAAGATGCCGCTAAGCAAACGCAAACGACCGTCATCATTGTGACGCATAATAGCGCGATTGCGCAGATGGGTGATCAAGTGATTCGGATTAATGATGCACAAGTCCAATCAGTTGAATACAACGATCATCCGACACCGCTTACCGAGATTGAATGGTAGGTGGCTAAGATGACAAAAGCTTATTTTAAAGCTATTTTACGTGAAATTTGGCGCTCTAAAGCGCGTTTCTTTTCGATTCTGTTGATTATCTTTTTAGGGGTTGCCTTTTATACGGGCATTCGCGCAACGGGCCCCGATATGTTACAGGCCGCGGACACTTATTTTGCCAAGCAAAAGTTGGCGACCAATAGTGTGCAGTCGACGATGGGCTTGACGAAGGCAGATACGAAAGTCCTAGACAAACATCAAGATGTTTTGACCTATCAGGCCGTTAAGTATTTGGATGTCAATCAGCTGAATAATAATCGCGTGGTGCGTGTCAGCGAGTTACCAACTAAACAATCACTGGATCAGTTAACGGTGGTTAGCGGTCGCTTACCTAAGCGGGCTAATGAAATCGTTTTGGATCAGCAAGCTAAACGACTGCAGCCAAGTTTGAAGCTAGGGTCGACGTACCGGATTGTCAGCGGCAAAACCTTGAATCAGAAATTCAAGCGGCGCACGTTTAAAGTTGTTGGCTTTGTGAATTCACCACGTTATGTGGAAAATGTCAGCCGTGGGGTGACGACAGTTGGCAAAGGGACCTTAGATTATTTAGCCTTTGTTCAACCAAAGACATTACGGTTGAACGTGGCGACGCGGATCGATGTTCAATTTAAGAATCTTGCTAAGGTGACGCCGTATTCAGCGGCTTATAAACGTTTGAACAAGCAAAATACTGCCAAACTTAAACGGTGGTTAAAACCACAAGCTAAAAAGCGGCAACAGCAGTTGCAACGACAGGCACGAGCCAAACTAAAACCATTGGCGCAACAAGTTGCTGCGTTGAAAGCCCAAGTCCCAGCGACCACGCCAGCGTTGGTGAAATTGACGGCGCAATTAAAAGCGGCAACTGCTCAAGTCAATGCGATTGAGAAGCCAACTTATTTATATACCGATCGCAGTGATAACCCGGGTTATACCGAATATCATGAAAATACACAACGGGTAGTGGCGTTATCCACAGTCTTCCCGCTATTCTTTATTGCGATTGCAGCGTTAATCTGTTTAACAACGATGACTCGGATGGTGGAAGAATTACGACTTCAAATGGGAACATTAAAGGCACTTGGTTACAGTAATGCGGCGGTTGGTAGTGAGTTCATGATTTATGGTGGATTAGCCGCTTTAGTCGGGACTGGGCTTGGCGTTGGCTTTGGGGTGAATTTCTTTCCACAATTTATTGCGCAAGCCTATGGCAGTATGTATAACTTGCCCGCTATTTCAGTCCAGTATTTATGGCCGGATATTATGGTTGCCTTGGTGATTGCATTAGTTTGTACGTTGGGCACGGCATTGGTCGTGTTACGGGTCGATTTACGCAGTTTGCCAGCACAATTACTACAACCTAAAGCCCCAAAAGCGGGTCAAACGTTATTGCTAGAACGTTGGCGTGGGCTATGGCGGCGATTAAGTTTTAATCATAAGATCACATTGCGCAATTTGTTCCGTTACAAGCAACGTCTATTGATGACCGTGCTTGGAATTGCCGGCTGTATGGCGATGATGATTACTGGTTTTGGGTTGAAAGATTCGATTGGTGATATTAGCAGTAAGCAATTCAATGAGTTGTGGCACTATGATGCGATTGTGACTCGCAACGGCCAAGAAACGGCCGCCCAAAAGCGGACAATCAGTCGGCCGAAGCTTTATCAAAACAGCTTATTGTTGAAATCTAAACAGGTTACCATTAAGCAAAATGGAGTGGCTGAACAAACCGCAACCTTAGGTGTGCCAAAGGCGACGGCCCAATTGAATCGTTTTGTCGTGCTACGAAATCGCCAAACACACCGGGTGTACCATCTCAGTAATCAAGGCGCCATCATTGATGAGAAGTTAGCTAAACTTTATGACGTTAAAGTTGGCGATCAATTACCGATCAAGCTGGCTGGACAGACAACTAAAAAAGTAAAAATTGCCGCGATTGCGGAAAATTATGTGAATCACTTTGTCTATTTGAGTCCAACTTATTATCAACACGTTTTCGGCGCTAAGCCAGTTTATAATGCTAATTTGGTTCAGTTTAAAACAACCAATGAGAAAAAAGAAAATGCCTATGCCAATACGCTATTGAAGCAAGCGGGAATTTTGAACGTGACGCTCATGAGTACCGAAAAGAAAACCAATTTTAAGATGTTTGATAGTATGAATTTGGTCGTCCTAATTTTTGTGGTTTCTGCGGGGGCTTTGGCGTTGGTTGTGTTGTATAACTTAACCAACATCAATGTTTCAGAACGAATTCGAGAATTATCCACGATTAAAGTATTGGGCTTTTATGATGGTGAAGTTACGATGTATATTTTCCGAGAAAACCTGATTTTAACCGGTTTGGGAATCATCTTCGGATGTTTCCTAGGTAATTGGTTGCATGCTTATATTCTACAAACGGCCGAAACCAACGCATTGATGTTTTCACCAGGCATTCACCCGATGAGTTATGTTTATTCGGCGCTACTTACCGTGGCCTTTAGTTTGGTTGTTATGATAATGATGCACCGTAAGCTTAAGCGCGTGAATATGTTAGATGCGTTGAAATCGGTTGATTAGGCGTGAGCGCTTGCACTTGACGGTTAAAAGTGCTGTAATCAAGGTAGGATTAAATTGTGCTGAATAGGTTAGCACAAGCGAAATTGATGGGGTGAAGAAATGGAAGCAGCAGTTCAAGCATTAAGCGATATCGTTAAGATGAATACGGTCAATGACCACGAAAAATTGGTCGCAGATTATTTAGCAAAATTATTAAACGAACATGGTATTGAGGCCAAATTAATTGAATACGCACCCGGCCGCGTGAATTTAGTCGCCGAAATTGGTGACGGTAATGGGCCAGTTGTGGCGTTTGACGGCCATGCTGATACCGTTGCTTTAGGTGATGAAAGTAAATGGGCTGGTAGTTCATTGAGTGCGGCGATTAAAGATAACCGGTTATTCGGTCGCGGCGTGACGGATATGAAGGCTGGGTTGATGGCTGGTGTTTTCGCCATGATTCATTTGAAAGAACAAAACGTGCCATTGCATGGGACGTTCCGTTTACTAGCGACAGTTGGTGAAGAAGATGGACATTTGGGTGCCGAACAATTGACTGAATTAGGCTATGCCGATGATATTCAAACGTTAATTGCTGGTGAACCAAGTGGTGCCGATAAACGATTATTGGGTCAACCACAAATTCAAGCCATGTTGGGCGTTGATGCGGAAACAGCTGCTAAAATGGCTGCGGCTAATCCAACGACGGAACAACATTTTATTGAATTGGCACATAAAGGCTCATTGACCTATACCGTTCATTCCAAAGGGGTGGCGGCGCATAGTTCGATGCCAACGATCGGAAAAAATGCCATCGATGCGTTGATGACATACTATCAACGTCAAGCGGCTTACTTTGAAAGCTATAAGACGGTCGTTAATCCGGTTTTAGGGCCAACGGTTCCAGTTGTGACCTTGATTAAGGGTGGCGAACAAATCAATACGGTCCCTGCCAGTGCAGAATTATCCGTTAAGATTCGGACCATTCCCGAATTGCGGAATGATCGCATTATTGCAGGATTACAAACGATTATTGATGAATGCAATGCCGATGGCGCTGAATTGAGCTTAGATGTTCAAGACAGATTCTTCCCAGTGCATACACCAGAAGATGCGCCACTCGTGCAATTGGCTAAAAAAGTCGGCGAAAAAGTGTTAGATCAACACTTACCATACTTTGGCGCACCTGGTGGTACCGATGCTTCTTCTTACATTGTTAAAAACGACAACATGGAAGTTATCGTCTTTGGCCCTGGGAATATTACGGCCCATCAAGTTAACGAATACGTGGACTTAGACATGTATCAACGATTCATTACTATTTATGAACAGATGTTTACGGAATTATTGAAATAGGCAAAATTAAGGTCGAATTTCGACTAATTAAAGAGCGACCGCAAAATCATTTTTTGATTTTGCGGTCGCTCTTTTAACTTAATCATTAGTCATTGGCTTTGCTTGACATCTTCTAGAGCTAAATCTAATTCACTTGATTTGGTCGTTACTTTTTTCATGGCTTTACTCCTGATGCCCCAAACGATCCAAATAAGCAGCAAAGCTTTCATCGGCATCGGTCACGCCGGCTTCTTTTTCTTCGTACCAGTTGATCTTATCATTGAGAATTTGAAGATGACGTTGGACTTCGGCGTATTGAACCAAAAAGTCTTGTTTCACTTGTTGGAGTAACGCGAGTCGTTGCGGAATTGTGATATCACCTTGGGCGCGCCAAGTCACATATTGTTTAAGTTCGCTGATACTCATGCCAGTTCCTTTTAAGTGCAGGAGAAATTTGACCCAGTTAATATCGGCTTCTTCATAATAACGGCGACCATTGCGATGACGGTGCGGCTCGATTAAGCCTTCATCTTCATAGTAGCGCAAGGTTGGGGCAGTTAGCCCAACCGCTCTGGCAAAGTCGCCAATCGTGTATTGTTTCGTTGTTGCTGTTGGCATGGCTATAGTTCCTTTCTTCAAGTTACTTTAACAATGATCTTACCACGAAAACTTATTTTAACAAGTTTAAACTTTAGTGTTGACTTAAAGTACACTTGAAGTTATATGATGAATTCATCATCAAAACAGAGGAGATTATTAATTATGACAAATGAAACTAACAGTGGCATTTTTGGTTTAGGTGAAAAGAACGTGGCTTACCAACAATACTTTATCGGTCAAAGTTACTTGCAAGGTTTATCAGAACCTGGTGATGAAATCGATGTTAATGTGTCCAATGTGACCTTTGAACCGGGTTGTCGAAACAATTGGCACATTCACCATGATGGCTTTCAAATCTTGTTAGTCACTAGTGGTGAAGGTTGGTACCAAGAAGCTGGCAAGCCGGCTCAATTATTACATGCGGGCGACAGTGTGACGATTCATGAAGGTGTCAAACATTGGCATGGGGCCACTAGGGATAGTTGGTTTAGCCATGTGGCGATTACTAAAGGGACTAGCGAATGGCTGGAACCCGTTGATGATGACGCATACGCAAAGTTAGGCTAGGAGGAAATAAACATGGCAAAGAAACAAACGGCTGGTCGGGATAACTTAGGTGATTTTGCGCCCAAGTTTGCAGCGTTAAATGATGATGTCCTATTTGGTGAAGTTTGGTCACGAGAAAGTGAACTCAGCTTACATGATCGCAGTATGATTACGATTGCGAGTTTGATGACGAGCGGTAGTTTTCCACAACTCAAGGCTCACTTACAAATGGGTAAACAAAATGGCTTAACCAAAGACGAAGTCGTGGAAATTATCACTCATTTGGCATTCTATGCTGGTTGGGCCAAGGCTTGGTCAGCGATGGGTTTAGCCAAAGAAGTTTTTGGCGACGAAGATTAAACTGGAGGATTATAAATGACAGTTAAAAATAAAGTAATTGTGATTACTGGTGCTTCATCTGGAATTGGTGAAGCGTCTGCAAAATTGTTAGCTAAGAATGGTGCTAAGGTTGTTTTAGGCGCACGCCGGACGGAACGTTTGGCAGCGATCGTTAAAGATATTGAAGCTGCTGGTGGTGAGGCCGCATATCAAGTGACCGATGTGACAAAACAAGCCGATGTGGATAACTTGGTGAAATTCGCGCAAACGACATTCGGTGGTTTAGATGTGATCTTTAATAATGCTGGGATCATGCCATCGTCACCAATCAGCGCATTGCACACTGATGAGTGGGATGCGATGATCGACATTAACTTGAAAGGTGTCTTGCATGGGGTAGCGGCGGTTATGCCAATCTTCACGGCTCAAAAACATGGTCAGATCATTACCACATCTTCAGTTGCTGGGATTAAGAGCTTCGCTGGTGCCGGGGTCTATGGTGCCACCAAGTTTGCGGTTCGTAACTTAATGGAAGTTATTCGGATGGAAAGTGCCCAAGAAGGGACTAACATTCGGACGGCTAGCTTGTATCCAGCAGCGATCAACACGGAATTGTTACACACAATTACCGATGAGCTGACCAAACAAGGGATGGATGCTTTCTATCAACAGGTCGGGATTAGTCCAGCGGCCGTAGCCAATGTAGTTAACTTTGCCGTTGATCAACCCGAAGACGTCAACGTTAATGAATTTACGATTTATCCGACGAAACAAGCTTAAGGATGAGGATGTAATTGCCGTCTCCGTCAGCCAGTGATTCTGCCGGCTGTGGGACCGGCTCCAGCCAAAGAGCGGGCTTCCACCTCGCTTTTAAGCCTAGCCCAAATCGTTAGTCTTAAAAGTCGTCCACATCGTAAACCCGGGAAAAACACCCGGATTAACGATGTTTTCACGGCCGATGCCATCACTGGTTGACTCCGGTTAGTTTGTGAACACAATTTGATTTAGTAATCGTTATCATAGCCGAGAGTGAGTCCGCCCACAGCGTTCCGGCTCAATGTGGGCGAACGGCAGGTGGTGAATCAACGATTATTGCTAAAAAATAATTTTCAATCTTTAGAAATAATAAAAATTCCCTGTGATATAGCTAGTTGTTAGCTAGGTATATCACAGGAAATTTTTTGTTAGATGGTTATTTCAAACTGAGTCCACGTTTCAAGTTGCCCCAGAAACCGAGTTCGTCGGTTTGTAGCATGAGGCCACCGTAGATTTTGCCGATATACCACATACTGCCAATGACTGTTGCTAACAAGATCGCTAGCGAAATCAAAGCAGCGGAGGTGGTCGCGGTATTGTTGATTAACCGAAACGGCATCAAGTAAGACGAGAAAAATGGAATATATGAGAAGACTTTGACAATGCCACTTGTCGGACTACCTTGAAAGGCCATTGCCATGACAAAGGTGAGGAGGTTCATGTAGATAACTGGCTGTGACGCTTTGCCAGCATCTTCCACCCGGGTCACTAAGGCGCCACAAAAAGCTGAAACGACTGTGTACAATAAAACCGCGGCTAGGGCAAAAATCAAGTTGATCGACAACAAATTGTGCAACACTTTGCCGATGACGCTAGCATTTTGTTGCCATAGTTGTTGGGTCGCACGGCTATGTTGCGCCAGTTGCACGACTAAGGCACCACCTAAGAGGTAAACGAGAAGTTGGGTGACAATCATCAATAAGACGCCGTAGACCTTGCCGTTAAAGTATTTCCGCGGTGTTGTACTGGAGAAGATAACTTCCATAATTTTGGTGCCTTTTTCGGCTGCGATTTCTTGAGCTGTGATTGATGAATATGTTGTTAAAATCAAATAGACGAAGAATACCAAAATATAGAACGAAATCCGTTTAGCCGCTTTGTTTGAAGCGGTCTTTTGTTGCAATTGCTGTTTGAATTGCGGTTGCCGCGCTAGGGCCTTGGTTTGCGATGTAGTTAACTTGGCATCGTGCACATTCATTTGGGTTTGCACGGTACTCAAGAAGCGTTGAATCTTGGCTTGATCGCCACTACTAATTTCATTGGGACCGTGAAAAACAGCCTGTACTTGTTGATGATTCACGACTTTTAGAACGAGATAACCATTGATATCACTTTTAGTCGTGGCTTGCTGAGCTGCCTTGACGCTTTTATATTTGGTCGTCGTTGCCACATCGCTGTTGTCCAAGAAACTTTGCCGAAGACTATGATCGGTACTAATGACCGCAATATCACTCTTGTCTTGGCTTGGTGTGGCGACGTAAGAAATCCCGAAGGTTAAACCAATGAACAGAAACGGCATTAAAATGAGCATTAAAAAGCTCCAAGACTTCGTTTGCCGTAAGTACGTTTCACTGGTCACAATCCAGGTTTTATTCATGAGTGACACCCTCCACTTCTGTTCGGAAAATTTCATCTAAGGTTGGAGGCTGTTGACTGAATTCTTGAATGTAGTGGCCTTGTGTAACAGCATCGAAAATCGCTGGTCCCGCTTCAGCGTCGGTTAGTTGTAACCGATAATGGTTGGGACCAATCGCTGTCACGTCTTTAACACCAGCCAAAGCAGCCAATTGTTCAGCTGACCAATCAGTGGTTAAAAATAACCGCGTCCGGCCGAACTGATTACGAACGTCATCAACCGTGCCGTGCAACACCACTTGACCATTACGTAACATCACCAGGGTGTCACAAATTTCTTCAACGTTAGTCATGTCGTGACTTGAAAAAATAATGGCAGCACCACGGTTTTTGGCCGCGACAATGGCTTGCTTTAATAAATCAGCGTTGACAGGATCAAGGCCACTAAAAGGCTCGTCCAAAATAATTAGTTGTGGTTCGTGGATCAGTGTACAGATGAGCTGCACTTTTTGTTGGTTCCCTTTAGATAACTTATTAATTTTATCTGTTGGTTGACCTTTAACTGCGAACCGGGTCATCCAGTCGGCAATTTTTGGTTTGATTACTTTTGCCGATTGATTTTTTAGTCGTGCTAAGTAAACGATTTGTTGTGTAATGGTTAACTTTGGCATTAAGCTACGTTCTTCAGGTAAATAACCGATTTGATTGTAGTCATCAGCACCTAATGGTTGGCCGTTCCACGTGATTTGACCGTCAAAGGTTAAAAAATTCAAGATACTGTGAAAGGTCGTTGATTTACCAGCACCATTTTGGCCGATTAAGCCCATAATTTCCCCGTCGTGCACATCGAATGAGACGTCTTGCAATGCTTGGACTGTCCCAAAAGTTTTGGTAATGTGTGCTACCGTAAGCATGATGTCGCCCCCTAATGAAATAATAGAATAGGTTAATCATGGCAGAGTTATCTAGGGATTGCAATTATTTTTGGGACGTTTGTTCGAGACTTAATAAAGCTTGCTTCATGGCAAGCCCGCCACGATACCCACCTAAACCGCCATCTTTACGGATAATGCGATGGCAAGGAACGATAATTAGCAGTGGATTGCGGCCAATAGCAGTGGCTACCGCACGAACCGCAGTGGGACGATTTAATTGGTTGGCAATATCGGCGTATGTGCGCGTTTGTCCATAAGGAATGGTTGTGAGCACATGCCAGACCGTTTGTTGAAACGGGGTGCCGTAAGTTTGATCGAGCGGCAGTGAGAAGGTTGTTGATCGGCCAGCCAAGTAGTCAGTTAAAGCCGCTTTGGCAGTCTGGTTAGCCGTTGGATCAATAATGGCCGTTTTAAACCAGCGTTGCCATTCGTCAGCTGGGGCGTCTTGACCACCGATAAACGCTAACCCTTGTGGCGTTGAACCGAGCCAGTAAGTGTGATATTGAAACGTCATCTTGGTTAAAGTGAGTTGCATGAATGTGAGCCTCCGTTAATAAAGTACGGCCAGTATAGCAGATTTTGTTAGGAAAAAGTTTCAAAATCTGGCTTTTTAATTCTTTAACTGCGCGTTTGTGACTGTAATTTGGTATGCTAGAGCTACTTAAAGAGGTGAAAGCGAATGATGACGACTGAGCAATGGCGCGCTATTCAAACAAACGATGCCACCGCAGATGGTCAATTTTTTTATGGGGTCACCAGTACCGGGATTTTTTGTCGCCCAAGTTGTCATTCGCGTGTGCCACGGCACGAGCACGTGCAGCTTTTTCCAACGGCTACAGCAGCGATGGCAGCTGGTTTTCGTCCATGCAAACGATGCCGGCCCGCTGGTTTAGCGGTAACATCGGCTAGTTGGGTGGCGACAATCGATGACTTGATTAAGACCCATTACGCTGAACCATTGCCATTAGCCAAGTTAGCGCAACTCGCCCATGGGGCCCCTAGTTATTTACAACATGTGTATCGTGCTGAAACTGGACAAACGCCATTAACCACGTTGAAGCAAGTGCGGTTGCAACAAGCGCAACTGTTATTATTGACCACGACACTTTCAAGTAAAGTGATTGCCCAAAAATGTGGGTTTCAAAGCAGTGCCTATTTTAGCACGTGTTTTAAACAACAATTCGGCCAAACACCACGTCAATATCGGTTAACATTACAATCGAACTAATGTTCCCTAAAATTATGATGAAGTCGGTTTTGTAAGTCAAAGGCATGTTATGATCAAACCCTAACCGAGTGTTAAGGGGGAACGCAAAATGGACAAGGTGTTATTGGGGAAACATTTTCAAATTTTTGAAACATTTGTGGTTAGCATGATGGTGATGCAAGATACAGATTTGTTTGCCTTGAAGCGAGGCTTAACAGAAAGTATTTATGAACAAAATGATGGCGAGTTAAAACCGTTGAGACAGGCTATCGCATTAAAGAAAACAACGTTGCAAGATCCCGTAGTGATGGATGAAGAAACTCAGTTTATTTATGATCATCTAATGCAAGGTGATAGTGGTGAGTGGCTAGATACCAATAATGATTATGTCCGATTGCTTTTATTGCGTATTAAGCAGGCGCGCCAACAGGCCAATGAGGAACTACAAAAGCAATTCACTTTATTAGTGATTAATGCTTGCAGTATTTTTGAGATCTTTATTGGGGATCTATTACGGTTTGAATTAAGTCATGTTTATCAAAAGCAAGCCTACGTCGCTAAACGGACTTTAACCTTTGAACAATTATTAGCGGCTGGGAGTATTGATAATATGCACGCTGAATTGGTTGAAAGTTTAATTCGTGATCGTCAATATGCTTCAGTAACGGCTTGGTTAGAGACTTATTTAGAAATATGTACGCAGACAAAAGTGCGGCATTTTAAGCAAATTCCGGTATTACAGTCTTATCAGGAAAAGATTGCACAGATTTTTGAATTACGGAATATTTATGTGCATAATAATGGGGTTGCAACTAAAAAAATGGTCCGGTTGGATTCAGAGGCCATGGTTGGGGAAGCTGTGATCATTAGTGAAGACAAAGTGCTATGGGTGATTGATACGATTTTTAATCTGGGGATTGATTTGTACTTACTGAATGTCAAAAAAGATAAGCAGTGTCAAGCGGCAATTTATCGGGATAAACTTAATCGTTTATTGATAAATTATCTACGTGTACAGCCACAGTCCGTTAGACAGATATATGACTATCTAGTGATCTGCGCAATTAAGGCCGGAGATTATGATGAATGTTTGATTGATATGTTTAATATTTGGCTTTCATATTATTTTGCAAATGTAATTTTTGAAATTGAAGATTATCAAGAAATGATTGATGTTATAGATCGGAATTTTCCGACTGATGATGCTAAATTTTGTTTGTGGCAGGCTTTAATTAGTCAAAGTGAGTCTCAAATAGTTGTGGGTGCCATTAACTTTTTGTCGGCATTTCGTAGTGATGCTGAAAGGCTAAATAATATTAATCTGCCAGTATTTGATATAATAAAGACGAATCCAGTTTTTAGTAACTATATAAGAAAATTGAAATATGGTGTTAATGAATAATAATGGAGGTCACTGATAATGCTACGAAGTGATGATTATACGTTAAGAATGAGCTCACGGCTTTACATGGGGCCTGATTGGTATGAAAAAGAAATGGCTGAACTCAGAGCATTGGAAGCACAAGTTGACGCCGAACGAAAAGCAAAGGCGGCTATACAGACTGATGAGCTAGTTTAACAACGAAACGCGCCGCATCCTAATTAAAGGATGCGGCGCGTTTCGTTGTTAGTCGGCTAAATCTTAATACCAACCATTAGCAAGCCAGTGTGCCTTAGCTGCGGCCCATGAGCCGTAACGTGAGGAAACATAGCTGTTTGCTACTTTTTCTTGGTTAGCGGCAGAGTAGTCGCCATTTAAGTATGATTTACTTAATTGATATTTACCATAGTAGTTACCATTTGAAGCGGTATATGAGCCACCAGATTCCTTGCTAGCGATCCAAGCTTTTGCTGATGAATCAGAGCTAGACGTTGAACTCGTGGTACTAGTGCTTGATGAACTAGTTCCAGTTGAGCTCGTTGTGGCACTCGTGTTACTTGCAGTGCTACTTTGACTAGTTGTATTGTTATTAGTAGTAGTTGCGCTAGTGTTAGCACTGTTCGTCGTGTTAGCGGTCGTTGAATAGTTAGTGGTAGACGTTGAACTGGTTGTGCTCGTCCCATTAACTTCCAATTGGTCGCCTACGTAGATTAAGTTAACGTTGCTTAAGTTATTGGCTTTTTCAATTGCAGAAACAGTTGTGTTGTACGTGGTGGCGATTGAAGCCACCGTGTCACCAGATTTAACGGTCACTGTATCAGCGTTAGCGGCAGTTGTACCGATTGCGAACAAACCAGCTGCGGCAACGGTCGATAATAGTAAACTTTTAATCTTCATATAAATTAATTCACTCCTGTATTTTGTCTTGGATAACTTCCATTTACGATAAATTGCTTGGCGCATCATTTGGGTGCGTCAACCAAACAACAAAACCTAGTATAACGGGTGAATGTTTCAGGACAATCAACAGGATATTACGTTTTAAGTGACAATTTGTAATAAAAGGCGATTATTGTAACGTACTGTAACATATGAATGAACTTATTAAACTTATTTGCGCAGTTAATTTTGATGATTTAACTAGCGCTATAATATAGAAGAAAAACACTAATATCATAAAAATAATTGCTAGGAAAGCATTAAACTCATGGGTTAATCACGTAGTTAAAGAATGAAGTTTGCTATAATGCAAAGTATTCAGATGGAATTTTGAAAAGGGGCGGCTAGCATGTACTACTTTGTCAATACAAGCATCAACCCGAAAAAATCAGGCATTGAACATGCCGAAATGAAACGGCTGGCATTGTTTAATCAACATCAAGTACCGGCTAAAATTGTCACACGCTTTTTTGCGTTGGCTTTGCATCGAACCTTGAAAACGGCGGGCATTGCAGAAGAAAACCAGATTAATTTATTTGATTTCATTCAACAGTCAACGGATTTTCACCCGGTTAAGCTCACGATTGCCGACTTGCATTTGCCAGCGAGTTTAACGGTGCAAGCGGAAGGCGATCATTATTTAGTGCATCAACAAGATCATTTATTGATGCGCGTCAATACGTTTGCACCAGACCATCAGCAGCTTAATAATGTGCAATTATTTGATCAAGCTGGTCATCTTGTCAAAACGGATTGGTATGATACGCGTGGTTTTAAAGGCCTTGAACAGTTCTACACGGCTGACGGTCAAGTGGCGAGTGAACAGGTTTTTAATCCGCAAGGCGACGTGGTTTATCAAACCTTCCATATGCCGGATCGACAAAATGTGACGCAAAACTCACTGTATCGTTTCATCAATTATCATGGCCAAGATTGGTCGTTTACTGGTGAACAGGCCATGACGCGGTTCTTCTTAGATGAACTCAATCGGCAAACGCCACAGTCGGTCTTTATTGTCGATCGGACCTATGAGTTGGCGTATTCGACATTGCGTATGCGGACGAAAGCGTTCAAAGTGATGTACTTACATAGTAATCACGTCAATGATCCGGCCCATCCACAAACGGCGACGCTGAATTATAATTATGCTTATGCCTTAAATAACTTGTCCGCTTGGCAAGGGGTAGCGGCGGCCACACCACAGCAAACGGCTGACTTTAGTGAGCGTTACGGGAAAAAAGTCCCCGTTTATACGATTCCGGTCGGTGTGGTGCCTGATGACACCTTGCAGGCACCGGCTGTACCATGGTCAGAACGAACGCCCGGTAAACTTATTTTTGTTGCGCGTTTATCAGAAGAAAAACAACAGGATCAAGCTATTCGGGCCTTTCAACAAGTTCATCAAAAACTGCCCTATACGACGCTTGAGTTCTGGGGTTATGCCAATGGAGATACAGGTAAAAAGTTACGGCAACTAGTCCAAGACTTACATTTAACGGCGGCAGTCACTTTCAACGATTACACGCAAGATATTGCGACGGTTTACGATCATGCCCAACTGGCTTTGTTAACGTCACGAGCAGAAGGGTTTGCCTTGGCTTTATTGGAAGGTCAATCACATGGCGTGCCTCAAATTGCGTATGACGTCAAATATGGCCCGCAAGCGATTATTCAACCGGGACGCGATGGTGAGTTAGTGCCGGTAAACGATGTCAAGGCGTTGGCCGAAGCGATGATAGCTTTATTGAGTGATGACGAAAAGGGACAAACGTACAGTGCTAATGCTTATGCCGATGCTAATCGATATTCTAGTGAGGCGGTTTGGCAACAATGGCAACCGTTAATGGCCGCAGCCAAGCAATTCTATCAGGAGGATTAGGCGCATGTTTTATTTTGTGAATCAATATTTAATGGCGTTAAATTCGGGTGTTGAACATGCTGAGTTTAAACGACTTCAATTATTCGCTGACCAACAGACCCCCGCTAAATTAGTCATTCGGCATTTTGATGGGCTCTTACACCAAAATATGCGGCGGTTTAAGTTAGCCGATGACCAAGTTGTGAATTTGTTTGATTTCTTCCGCGGTTCAGAGACGATTCCGAGTCGTGTGATGAAGATAGAAGATCTCAATTGGCCGGCTGATTATACGATTAAACCAAATCCTAATGTGAGTGAAGTTCATGATGGTGATCGATTAGTGGCTAAAGTTCATTTTGTCCCGAGTACAGTTGGTCATGTGTACTTTGTCGAAATCTTTGATACGTTTGGTAATTTGGTGCAACGAACGGATTATGACGAACGCGGCTTTAAAGCTCGTGATGAATTCTTTTCACCAGCCCAAGAACCCATCAGTGATGTATTCTATCATCTTGACGGTCGCCGCTTAGCCGAACAATACTATACGCATAATGATGCGGGCGCTAATGTGGTGTCATTGTGCAAATTGATTAATTATCAAGGGCAAGATTATTATTTCAATAATGAAGATGAGTGGTTCCGTTTCTTCTTAGATGAGTTGAATCTCGCTAATGGTAATCGCAATACGTTTATCGCGGATCGGCCACTAGCCACGCAATGGCCGGTGATTAATATGCAGACACCAGCTAAAAAATACTTGTGGTTGCCAACGACACATGCGATTGATCCGGCTGATCAAGTTTATTCGAATTTGAATAATGCTTACGTTTATGGGATTCATGAGCATTTAGAACAGTTGGACGGACTGATTACGAGCACTGATCAACAACGCCAAGACTTAACACAATGGCTGGGTGGTCGACCAGCTCGACCGATCTACCATATTTCTGCGGCAGTAGTGCCAACGAGTCAGGCACAACGACCACAAATTCGGTTGCGTGAACGGCAAGCCCATCAGATTATTTATACCGGTCGGCTTGATCAAGAACGGCAAGTTGATCAGCTGATCACTGCGTTTCAACAAGTCCGCCACCATATTGCCGATGCGACTTTGAGGATTTATGGATATGGTGGGGCGTTAAATGATTTAAAAGCACAGGTTAAGCAATTGCAATTAACCGATGTGGTTACCTTTGCGGGTTATCAGCCGGACTTGGCGGCTGTTTATGATCAAGCTGGGGCTTATGTCTATACCGGGGTGAGTGATGCGCAACCACTATCGCTGGTTGAAGCGTTAAGTCACGGGGTGCCGGTGATTGCTTATGATATTAATTACGGGCCACAAGAAGTGATTAAATCAGGGACTAATGGTTATTTGGTTAAAGCCGGTGCAATTGACCAATTGGTGACGGCTTTAGTGAGAACGTTAGAGAATCCCCGGCGGCAACAAAAGCTGATTGATGGGGCTTATCGGAGTAGTACACAATTCAGCGAAGCGACTGTCTGGCAACAATGGCAACAACTGATGTAATTTAAGTTCGACGTTTGGATTAATTTCCAAACGCCTTTTTTATTTTTTTTAGATTAAAGTTTTGTGTTTTGATGACAAAAATTTACACACAGATTACAGCTCGTTTAACATCTCACGTCATCGCCCCATTATTAATATTTTTATATTAGGATATTTATATCAAAAGTCATTCATACAATAGACAATTTACCAAAAAACATAGATATAGGTGATTAAATTGAAGTTAGCTCACAAAATCATGAAACAATTGGCGTTGGGGGCGCTAGGAATGACCATGTTAAGTGCAGTGCCAGTGCTGGCACAAGCTAGTTCTTATTCGGCTAGCCGCAGTAACAGTGTAAAATTAATTTGGCGTAAGTCGATGGGAAAGCATACATACTATACGTTCAGTGGGGCACGGTATTCACATCATTTGGGTTACCGCTGGAACTATATGAAGCGTAATCCAAATACAACGTGGACCACCGATATGCATGAAAAGGTGCAAGTTAAAAGTACCGGGAAGTATCGCATTTATTATCATGTGGTCTCTGGTAATGGCAAACACGGTGGTTGGATCTGGCGGGGCTATTTAAAATCCGGCCATAATCCATATTCGACGGCCAGTGAAAATGCCGCTAAAAAATATATTGCGTTGAAAGAGTCTGGCAATTCTTATACCGCAGTTAATGGCTTATATTATGGCAAGTATCAGCTGACTAAGTCATACCTTGGTGGTGATCTATCAGCCGCTAACCAGGAATATGTGGCGAATATGTACGTCGCCTCACGCTATGGGACGTGGGTGAAGGCGAAGACTTTTTGGCAAGGGCATGGGTACTTTTAGCCAAAATCAGAAAGCTAAACAATAAAAAATTGGCTAATGCCCGCATCAAAGCATTAGCCAAAATATTAAAGTACCAAGATAACTCCCTCAAGAAAACGGTCGGGCCTAAGTGGCGCGACCGTTTTCGATTACGCTAACTTTTGTAAACTTTGAGTGATCTGTGTTTGAATCGGTTGCAAGCTGGGATCAGTGTCTGCTTGGGTTAATAAGTAAAATTGACGATGATAATTGGCACTTAGGCTAGCAGTCGGCACGTCGGGTGCGACCACATGCTTAGAAATAATCGATTGACCAACACCTTGGCTGAGCAAGTCCGCAATAATCTGATTACTGTGAATGACCATTGCTTGGGCTGGCTTAATATTGTGCGCTTTTAAGTAAGCGTCGGTGTAATGACGGACGCCAGAGTTCGGTTCACGGATGAGCCAGAGTGGACTGGCAAAGTCACCAGCATGCACCAAGTCATCTTGCCCAAAAGCTAACCGATGAATACGGTCTGTGACGATCGGTTTTTCAACGAGACCGAAATCAAGTTTGTGTTGGGTCATTTGGGTGAGAATCTTGGTCGAATTGGCTAAGGTAACCTGAAAATTGTAATGATCACTAATCGGTGCCAATTGTTGTAACAATGTTGGTAAGACGACACTGGCTGTCGTATGCGAAGCCGCAATTCGGCACGTGATGCGATTAGTTGCTGGCGTCGTTTGAAGCGACTGTTTGGTTGCGGCCCATTCTTCAAGCAGTTTTTGAGCCTGATGATAGAGTTGAGTGCCACTAGCAGTTGGTAGAATCTCTTGGCGACCATTACGCGTGAAAAGCGTTGTATTGAGTTCACTTTCTAATTGCTTGATTTGGGTGGAGACTGTGGGCTGTGAGATGAAGAGTTGCTCAGCCGCGTGTGAGAAGTTACGTGTTTCGTAAACCGTTTTGAATGTTTGTAAGTGTTTAAACATTTTTTTATTTCCTTCTATTAATATTCTGAATAGTTACTATTCTAAAGATTTATTTCTCAAATGTAAATCAACCCGATATACTAATAACTATCGAAGGCAAGAGGAGTGGAGAAAATGATTCAAACGATGCAACGAAATTTATCCGGACTAATTGCGAGCTTAGTGATTGCCGTTATTAGTCAAGTGGTGGCGATATTTATTCCCACATTAGGAGCGGCGACGATTGCAATTTTAATTGGGATTGTGTTAGGGAATACGATTTTAAAACAACCGGGATTGGCTTACGGGACCAAGTTCGCCGAAAGCAAGCTGTTGGAATATTCGGTTATGTTGTTAGGGGCAACGATGACCTTTCAAACGATTGGCAAAATCGGCGGTGGTGGGATTGTCTTGATTTTGTGTCAGATGACCATCACGATTGTCGGAGCCTTGTGGTTAGGGAAAAAACTTGGTTTTGGGGAATCAAAACGGCTATTAATGGCCGGAGGAAATGCCGTCTGTGGGTCATCGGCCATTGCCTCGATTGCACCGGTGATTGAAGCCGATGAAGATGATAAAGGGATGATCATCACACTGGTTAACTTGATGGGAACGGTCTTGATGTTGACGTTACCTTGGTTAGGCATGGGCTTATTTGGTGGCAACTCAATTTTGAAGGGGGCCCTAATTGGAGGCACCTTGCAATCTGTTGGGCAAGTTGTCGCTGCTGCTAGTATGGTGAACCAAGCCACTGTGCAATATGCCACGATCTTTAAAATAATGCGGATTATGATGTTGGTCGTCGTCGTGTTGATCTTTGGTCGGTTGCATCAACGGCACTTAGCAACCGAAGTCGCTCAAGATGCGCAAATTAGTGGTAACGGTAGCGGTCGCTGGTTACCTTGGTATGTTGCTGGCTTCTTAATTCTATGTGTGATTAATAGTTTGGTGAACTTACCACCAATCGTGGGGACGGTTGCACATGTGATTAGTAGTTGGTTTGAAATTATTGCGTTAGCTGCGATTGGACTACGGTTGAACCTGGCTGGTTTCTTAAAAGCGGGGAAGAAGTTAGTCTTATATGGTTTAGGTGTGGGGACATTACAAGTGGTGAGTGTTTTAATTCTAATTGTTTTATTATTAAACCGTTAGTTAAATTTGACCCATATCAAAACTAGTACAGCTATTTAACTAAAATGCAATCACCTAAATTGTGGGGCATTCAGCTGATAAGTGATGGATTAAAAGCGATATTAAAACGGGGTTAAACCCCTGATGAAAGCGATTCATAAAGAACTTTCAATCATCGCCGGTTTATACATGAAAGATTGAGTACCTGATGTGGTTCGTGGAACGAAATTCAAGCGGGACAAGCGTTTCATTAATTACCGAATCTTAAATTTTTTGGGCGTTAAAGGTTTACACTCCCGGGAATATGCTATATACTGAAAGCACGTTGAGGTTATATCGTCAAACGAAATAGTCTGGCGTTAGTGTCACACATATATTTTATGGAGGGGTTTAGATTATGCAATCTACTTTAGCTAAATCAGTTTTTGTTGGTGTAGCCGCATTGTCATTTGCTTCAGTTGCTCAATTGAACGCAAACGCTGCTACTAAAACAACTACTAAATCAAATGTTACGTTAACTACTGACGCAACAACTCGTAACGTGGTTCCAACTGGCTCAAATGCCATTTATTCTTATCCTAAGACTGTTAAGAAGTCTGCTCGCACAATTGCTTCAAAAGCAACTGTTGCTAAGTTAGCTTCTTCAAAGAGTTCAAAGGATTACTTCCGTGCATACCGTGTCTTGACTACAAGCAAAGGCTCAGTATACTACAAGGTTGTTTCATTTGATGGTTCCGTTCGCGGTTACATCTACGGTGGTAAGAGCACTTCAGCATTTGCTGGTGGTTTAAAAGCAGCTACTACTACTACTGAAAAAGCTTTAACTGTTGATGAAACTACAAACAACTACTACTTCAAGAGTGTTGGTACTGCCAATGTTACTTGGAATGCTCCTAAGAACACTCAATATAAAGCATCTAAGATGGTTGTTAATACTACACCATTCAAGGGCGATATCTTGAAGGTTACTAAGGCTGAAACCAAGACTCGTGAAGGATCATTATACTACTACGTTGAAGATGCTACACATCCAACAATCAACGGCTGGGTATATGCTGGTGCTTTGACTACTACTACTCCATTAGATGCAGCAACTCAAGTTACTGTAAACTATGTTGATGCAAGTGGTAAGACTGTTAAGACTGCTAACGTTAAAGCTGCTGACAAGAACGGCAAGTTTGACGTAAACACGTTATACAGCGAAATCTCATCATCATTAGTTGGCTCAGGCTACGGCTTCGATCAAACTGACAACAACAACAATTTGAACAAAGCTAAGTTTGGCGACACTGTTACTGTTCATGTATATACCACTGCAACTTCTAAGTTAGCATTCTGGGCTAAGAGCTCAACTGCTTCTGATGCTGTAAGTAGCGCTGACGCACCTACTACTACTGGTTATACTCAATTAAGCAAGGACAATGTCACTTTACCATCATTGACTAACACTCAATATGCTGCCTTGACTGGCCGTACTGGTGAAGCTTTGACTACTACTGCTGTTAAGTCAGTTCTTGCAGAAAACAATGGCGCCCTTAAGACTCTTATCGGTAACAAGTTAACTACTGCTAAGAACGATAAAGGTGTTTCTGTTAAGGGTTACTACAAGTATACTTTAGCTAGTGAACCAGCTAAGGATGCTAAGTTTGGTGATACTTACAACTTGCTTTACACGAGTCAATTCGTGCAAGCTGACAAGTTGCCAGGTACTACTGACCAAGGTAACACTAACTACGCTAAATAATTATTATTTAAACTAGTTATTAAAAGTGTCAGACTTCGGTCTGGCGCTTTTTTTATACATATTTTTGACTTGATTCCGTTTTATTTAATAGACTAACTATACCGAGCAAAAATGGTCTAATTCAGTTCAAAGTATGACAAACCAGATCATTAAATATGAAAATAAATTGAATCCATTTTCAATTAACATCAATTTTTCGTCACAAAATAACCGGCGCTAACCCTGAACTCCTTACGATTCAGTGGTTAGCGCCGGTTTAAGTTTTGTTAAAGGCAACTTATTTAGTGTTAGTAATCACTATAGTTCGCCAAGTCTTTGGCATGGTGAACGTATAATGACGTTTAGACAATCGGCCATCCTTTTGCCCAAGTCCGAAGAAGACTTCGGACCAGTGACCTTGATACCGCCAACGAGTAGTGACCGTTTTAACAGTTGCTGGCGTACCAGTTTTCAAGCTAGCCGTTGTTGTTAATGTCGCGGACGTATGTTGGATCTTTTTAGGTTCCACGCTAGTCCGATAAACGACCACCTTTTCAGAACCAGTTCCCAGCTTTTTAACGCCTAAAGCAGTTTGTTGATTTTTTAATGGTAACAACGTTTCCGTCTTAGTGGTGGTGACTTGGTGCATGCCCCAATGATAATTATCATTTAAGACAATCGCAATCAAGCACCCCGCAATCACGATAAAGCTGATCGTATTACCAATACTACGATTGAGACCTTGTGGGACAAAGATCATCAACCAAGAGAAGATAAAGACGAATAAGATCAATAAAATTAAAATCATTTTGTCGCCTCCTTGGACACCTTACCAGAGTGGTGAGATTTCAAGAAGAATGTGAGACCAAAGCCGATCGCACAAAAGATCAACGAAACGATAAACGCCATATGGTAACCAGTTAAGGTTGCGGTCGTGGCGGCATCTTTATAGGCTAATGGAGATTTTGTTAATAAGTGATGCTCAGGCATTTGCCATTTCGCAACACTCGAGTAAACACTGATTAACACGGCGGTCCCCATGGATGCAGCAACTTGACGCAACGTATTGTTAGCGGCAGTTCCGTGGGAGATTAAGGTAAATGGTAATGAATTAATCCCCGTGGTTGTTACCGGCATCGTGACCATCGTTAAGCCAAACATCCGAATCGCATAAACGACAATAATCCACAAGATTGGGGTGGTCGCACTAATCGATAAGAAGAACGCGGTCCCCATAGTTAAGAGTAACATCCCGGTCATTGCTAAGCGGCGTGCGCCGATATGATCGAAGATTCGACCGGTAATCGGGCTCATAATCCCCATCATAATGGCGCCAGGTAATAAGATTAACCCGGAATCCATGGCGGAGTGACCTAAAACCGTTTGAATATACATTGGCAAAATCATTTCAATCCCCATCATCGACATGTAGGCTAGGGCAGTCAAAATTGACGACAACGTGAATGCTGGAATCGCGAAGACGCGTAATTCCAATAATGGCTGATCCATATGCAATTGTCGCCAAACGAAGAGTGCAATAAAGATAATCCCAATGATAAGCGTGGCGATGACGACCGGATCGCCCCAACCAGATTCACCAACAGAGGAGAAACCGTATAACATGCTCCCAAATCCAATGGTGGAAATTAAGACGGACCACCAATCAATTGGCTGTTTAGAAGTTGGTAAAACTTTTCGCAACGTAAAGAATGACACGATAATGACCAATAAATTGATGGGCATGATGAAGAGAAATAGTGCCCGCCAATTATAATTGTCAATAATCCAACCAGATAAGGTTGGCCCAATTGCGGGTGCGAGACCAATGACGATCCCCGCGGTTCCCATCGCGGCACCACGCTTTTCAGGTGGATAGACGGACGACATAATCGTCTGAAAGACTGGCGCGGAAATCCCAACGCCCATCGCTTGAATCATTCGTGCGACCAGTAACATTGGGAAACTAACGGAAAGATAGGAAAGAATGGTCCCAATTCCGAAGATTACCATCGCGGCTAGGTACAGGATCTTTGAGTTGATCCGAGTTAACATCCAGGCACTGATTGGAATCATAATGCCCATAATCAGCATGAACCCAGTCGTTAACCATTGGACGGACGTCGCGGAAATATGGAAATAAGACATCAAAGTTGGAAAGGCCGTGGTTAACAGCGTTTGGGTAATGAACGTACTAAACGTCCCAACGAGTAACGTGAGCACTAACCAAGAACGATGGTAAGGTTTGCCATCGGCATCTAGTGGCAACGCCGAATTGTTAGTTGGCATAATTGCATCGAGTCCTTTCAATATTCAGTTTTAATAATGCATGCAACTTACAAGTATAGCACTTTGTGTACAAGTGGCCTATTATTTGGTTTATCGTGATGAGATAAAATCCTGTGTTAGAATTAAGACATCAATTAATATTTGGGGGCATTAAAATGACAAAGTTTTTAACGTTTGATTGTTATGGGACCTTGATTAACACCGATCCGTTGTATCAATGGTTGGAAAACTTGGCGAATGCCGTTGGACTAGATGGAAAAGAAGTTAGTGCCGCGTATGATGCTTATGAAGATGATCCGACCAGTGTGACACCATATCTGGATTATGCGACGTTAATTCGGCAGAACTTAAAACATTTAGACCAACAATTTGATCAAAAACGCTGGTTTGAACGGCATTATGTCGAATGTCTAAATGTGCATGATCATTTATTACCATTTCCGGAAGTCGTGGCAATCTTACAAGCTTGGCATGATCAAGGTTATCAGTTAGTGATTATGTCGAATTCATCATGGGATTTAATGCCAGCTAATTTAGCGGCACTGCAAGTCCCATTTGATGCGGTGATTACGGCCGAAGATGTTCAAGCTTACAAACCTGACTTAGCGTTCTTTAAAACTGTCGAACAACAATTAGGTTTAACGGCCACGAATCATTGGCACATTGCTCGTGGATATGGCAGTGATGTTGTCCCCGCTGAACAATTAGGTTGGCCGATGATTTGGGTCAATCGTGGTCAAATTCAACCAGTTGGGACCGCTCGGCCAACTCACATGGTCACTGATCTTACGGCGGCTGCTAAGTTTGTTGGGTAGTCTTAAGTTAAAACGTTGGTTGATCGTCCGGGTAGAATCGCCTTTCTAAATTTCCAAATTGACAGTTATTTGGGCATTGAGAAAGGAAATTAGTGTGAAGTCAAAATCTTTAAATCAAAGTACCGTGTTATTAATGGCCATTTCAGCGGCAATTGTCGTGGCGAATATTAATTATATCCAACCAATTGAAGCTGAAATTGCACAACAATTTAATTTAGCGAATGCCGTGGTCGGCGCTGTGGCAATGATCACCCAACTCGGCTATGCATTTGGCCTACTACTAATTGTGCCGATGGGGGACATTGTCAATCGGCGAACGCTGATTATGCGATTGTTAATATTGGCGATTATTTCGGCATTACTGGCCTATTTAGCACCTAATATTTGGATTTATGCCATTGCCAGTTTGTTGATTGGGATTACCTCAGTAGCACCACAAGTCATTATTCCTTATGCGGGTTTCTTGGCACCAACGGGGCAACGTGGGCGCGTGCTAGGTAACGTGTTAAGCGGTCTATTGGTCGGGGTCTTGTTATCACGAACAGTTAGTGGCGTATTAGCAAGCTATTTACCTTGGCAAACGGTGTATCTAATTGCGGCGGTAATGATCGGCTTATTGTGGCTCGTTTTGTGGCGAAAATTGCCACGTGATCCACGGCCAACACCCACGGTGAGTTATCGAACGATGATCAAAACCGTCCCAAAGTTAGTTAAACAATATCCAGTATTGCGGGCGTCAGCGGTGAATGGGTTTGTGTTATTTGGTGTTTCAAATATCTTTTGGGCTACGCTAGTCTTTTATCTCCAACATCAGTATGGGTGGGGTAGTCGTGAAGCTGGACTGTTGGCGTTATTAGGGGTAACCGGGGTCTTAGCGGCGCCTTTAATCGGTCGGTTAGCGGATATTTTTAAGCCACGAACCATTATCGGCCTCGGACTCGTGTTGTCGACAATAGCCTATGTGGTTTTCGGTCTATGGGCGACCCATATTTGGGGGCTAGTTTTAGGGATTATTATTCTGGATTTAGGAACGCAATTTGGTCAAGTTGCTAATCAGGCCCGGATTCAAAGTATTGATCCCAAAGCTAGTAGTCGCTTTAACTCGGTCTTCATGTTTGGCTACTTTTTAGGTGGCGCGATGGGGTCATTTTTCGGCAATCTTTTGTGGGGACTTGCTGGTTGGACCGGTGTTTGTGGCTTAGCAGTAGTTGTCTTAGTGTGCGGGTTTTATGCACATTTCGTTCACTATCCGCATGTCCTAAAACGACAAGCAACATCGTTAAATCAATAATTTTACAAGCTGGTAATTTCAAAGCGGAATTACCGGCTTTTTTAGTGGGCACATGCTAAGCTAAAAGTACTTTGGGAGGGATGAAAACGGACGCAGAGATTGTTGAAATTGGTGGGGAATTAGGATTGAAATTGCCAGCAGAAATTATTCGAAATTTAGATTTACAAGTTGGTCAAGTAATTCAAGTGACACATGATATGACGAATACGCTAACGTTACAAGATCATGATATTTCACCAGATTTTATGCGTGGAGTCGAAGCAGCGGTTGCAGAGTACCGAGACGCGCTGACAATGTTGAGGACGCGTCCAGATTAGTTAATTGACCGAAACAAGCCGTTAAACCGGTTTAATCAGACAGTCATGGGTATGATACTAAGGTAGAAGGGGTGTGAGTTGGTGTGATGAACATGGGAATTTTAATGGGAATCAGTTGGTTGGTTTTAATCATTGGTGGCTATCAGCTATATCATGTTGTGCAGTCGCATTTAGACCAACATAATGGTGCACTTTCTATGATTAGTGTATTGATTATGGGTAGCCTAATCGTCTTTAGTCTGATGTTGCTCTTTGGTGGTGGCGCTTATGCTTGTGGGATGCATAGTTGGTGAAAATAATTGAGAAAATTATAAATGGCGTTGCAGAAAAAATCCAGCAACGCCATTTTCAATGATTTTAATGTAAACTCACTAACGCAAATACTAACGGAATGGTCACAATACTAAGGATAGTCGACAGACTCATAATTGCTACGGCTGGACCCGGTTCACCATGTACTTTTAACGTAAACAACACTACGATACCAGCGACCGGGCAAGCCATCATTAAGACGGTGGTAAAAAGTGGAACACCAGTTAACCCAAGTAACTGTAAGATGACGATTGCTAGATAGGGAAACATTAAGTTACGTAATAGCAAGACCCACCATAACCGCTTATCCAGGGTTTCACGATTGAATTTAACGTCGGCAAGACTATTCCCGATGACAATCATGGATAAGGGGGTGTTGATTGAACTAACCGTGGTAATCGCACGATTGGCAAAGGTTGGCACTGGCAAAGCCGTCACAAATAGGATTAACCCGAGGACAATGGCGATAATATTAGGATTCAAGATAATTTGTTTTAAGTTGTCGCGTCGGCGTCCTTGTTGACCGGTAAATAGGGTAATCCCATGTGTCCAACTAAAGATATTAAAAGCAGCTAATGAGGCAACTGCAAAGAAAACCCCAGTTGAGCCAAACAAGGAACTCGTCAGAGGAATCCCCATAAAACCAGCATTGGAATAAACCGATCCGTAGCGCATAATGCGGCGCAAATTCGGATCCTTGACCCGCTTAAAGGCCAGTTGCGTGATCACGATCATCAAGACATAGATGATGATAATTCCGAGCATCACGCGACCTAAAGTTTGCAGGCGTGTGGTGGAGAATGTCTGTTCAAAAGCCTTAATAATCAGGCACGGTGAAACAACGTACAATAAAATATTGGTCAAATCAGTTGAGGTTTGCGCATGCATGAAGCCAAGCTTGTTAATCATTAAGCCAACTAGCATTAACACAAACATCAAAATAATTTGACTTGTTAATTGGGTTAAATTCATTTAATCATCAATCCTCTAAAATTAATCTGTTAAGCCGGATGGTGGGCTTGGCTGACATCTACATGATGTTTTAAGCTGGGAAAAACGTGCGTATCGGACCAGCCCATGATGGCGCCTTGTGCAACTAGCGCAAATACAGTGCCAATACCAATCGCCCGCAGCTGTCCGGTTACTAATAAGGCTACCACGGTAATCGTTAATGGTGGCAAGTAGCTGACCCATTGCGCAATAATGGCAGAACCATGTAAGAACCGAAATCGTAAAATGTAAGATAAATCATCATTAGGATGTTGAATCAAGTTACAACGCTGATAAATGGACACCGCGGCCGCCACCGCTAACAAGCCAATTAGATTAATCACTAACCGAATCCCTAGTGGCAAGGTCCCGACGCCGAGCCATTGCCAGAAGTAACCAATGAATTCGACTAAGTAACTGAACGGTAGGATATAGAGTAAATTAGAAATAAAGCGTCGGCGGTCAAAATGACCGAGCATTAATTGGTTCAAGATGGTAACCACGATGCCATATAGCAGCAAGGTTGTCCCGAGTGGCACATGAATCCAATTAGCGAGATTAACACTAGACCCTGTCCAAACGGCGCTACCGAGATTTGTCGCAATAGTGAGGGCGTTACCGGCAGAATTTAATAAAATGGAAAAAACGAGAAACCAAAAACGTTGGCGAAAATCAACTAAGTGCGTCACGGGTGAACTTCCTTTCAGTGATCGTTAATAAGTTTACTATAAGCGTTGGTTGGCACCGCCGTCAATGACAGGACTAATGAAAATGTGCTATACTGAGTTTCACAGTTAAAACATTCGGTTGAAGGACACTTCAAGAATTCGGACTACTTTTGGGTTGGGTAGTCGAATTTTTGAAGTGTCCTTTTTTAGGAGGCAAAATTTGGATTATATTGGAACCTTGAGCTTGATTTTGATTGTGACCGCGGTGGCTGGGCATATTAGTGTGCGTTTGGGGTTACCGGCGGTCATTGGTCAACTGTTGAGTGGCATTGTGTTGGGGCCAGCGTTGTTGGGGTGGGTGACAGCCACCAGTTTTATTAGCAACTTTGCTGAATTAGGCGTAATTATTTTGATGTTCATGGCCGGTCTTGAAAGTGACCTGCAATTATTGAAAAAGTATTGGCGGCCGAGTTTATTAGTGGCTGTTCTGGGTGTGATTTTACCAGTTGTAGTGATTGATTGGTGTAGTCAGCTTTTTCATCTAGGTAGCATTGAGAGTTTATTTTTAGGCGTGACGTTTGCGGCCACATCGGTTTCGATTTCTGTCGCCGTTTTAAAGGAACTCCATGCCCTTGATGGCAAGGAAGGCACAACTATTCTAGGCGCCGCAGTTGTCGACGATGTGTTAGCCGTGCTGATTTTAAGCTTGATGATTAGTTTATTTGGTGGCGAAGTTGGTGAAAGTTCGTCAACTAATCTAGGTGTTTCATTGGCGATCCAAGCAGCTTTCTTCATTGGCTTATTTGCGGTGGTGAAGTGGATCGTGCCGCGCTTAATGAAGATTGGTGATGCTCTGTTAGTGCCAACTTCGGTGACCTTGATGTCGTTAGTCATTTGTTTTGGCCTAGCTTATTTTGCTGACTTTATCGGATTGAGTGCCGTGATCGGGGCGTTCTTTGCCGGCATCGCGGTTGGACAAACGGATTATCGACAAGTGATTGATGCCCATATTCAACCGATTGGGAATGCGGTGTTTATTCCAGTCTTCTTTGTCAGCATCGGTCTGAATATGTCCTTTAAGGGATTTTTGGCCGACTTCTGGTTCATCGTGGTCATTACGGTGGCAGCGATTGTGACGAAGTTATTGGGCGCTGGTATTGGTGCTAAATTAGCTGGATTTAGTTGGACGAGTGGCTATGAAATCGGTGCGGGGATGGTGTCACGTGGTGAGATGGCGTTAATTATTGCGCAGATTGGGTATCAAGGGAAGTTGTTATCCGCGGATCGCTATTCAGCGGTGATCGCGGCGATTATTTTAACTACTTTAATTGCACCGATCTTGTTACGACAATCGATTCAGCATCAGGCGAAACCAGCGCAGAAAAAGGCCTAATTTAGACGTAAAAACCGGTATGGTCGTGACTTAAAAGTCAAAACCATACCGGCTTTTTAGTTAACGTTGAAAATGTAATTCAGTTAATTGTCCGTAATGATTGGTTTCAACAAGTTCAAACCGATGCGTGTAATCGACTTTAGTAAATAATGGAATCCCATCACCAAGTAGTACGGGTGCGACTTGAATGAAGAGTTCATCGACCAAGTCGGCGGTTAGTAGTGGCATTAAAACGCCTGAACCGCCAACAATCCAAATGTTTTGCCCTGGCTCAGTTAAGAGTTGCTTAACCACGTTGGTGATGTCAGCGTTCGTAAATGTGGTGTGCGCGGTACTTGGTTGGGGATCGGATGTCATCACAATATTTTTAGTTAATGGATTATAGGGATTAATGAGTTGGTCCGTCGTTTGTTCCATCGTATATTCGTACGTGCGACGTCCCATGATTGCCGTATCGACTGCCTGCATAAACTCAGCCGTGGGCGCTTGATCGGCCCCGCCGGTTTTGAAAAGCCAATCAAGGCGGTCGTCGGTGGTCGCTAAGTAGCCATCAATGGAAACCGCACCATAGAATTGAACTTTGCGCATAAATTGGCACCTACTTTTTAGTTTTTGTAACCGTATTGTAACATTTTTAGCCAAAAGTTGGGTGAGAATGTTCTGAGGAAGTTTGACCAAAAATGGAACTATACTTCCATTTTTACTGAATTTCATCTTTTTTGGAAGTATAGTGCCATTTTTTTAAAGTTTTTGTTAAAAATCGCTCCCCGAACAGTTTCTCATCAGACTGTTCGGGGAGCGATTAAGTTCAATATTAAGCTTGCCAATGACGAACCAACGCTTTGCGACCTTCCTCAATTAACACTAACGGAATTGGTAAACAAAGGAGGAATGCCCAGTCACGACTAGCGATTGCGGTGGTGTTGAACAAACCTTGTAATACTGGCACATACATCAAAGCCGCCAGTAAAACGACTTCAAATAAGATACCCCACCAGATGCGCCGGTTACTAAACAGGCCGACTGTGAAGACTGAATTATAAGTGGTTCGACAGTTAATGGCAGCAGCAATTTGACAAAAGACAATCGCAGCTAAAGTCATGGTGGTAGCTAAAACATACGTATTCCCACTAGCGGATAAAGCAACTTGCGGCCAGCCATTGGTCCAGTTGACGAAGAAGTAAGCGAAGGTTGACAGTGCTGAGGCAAACAAGCCGTACCAGCCGAAAGCTTTCCAGATAATAGCCTTATTTAATAGATGCGCATCGCGAGCTCGCGGTGGTTGATCCATCACACCTGGTTCACCGGCTTCTGCGCCTAGTCCTAAGGCGGGCAACATGTCAGTCCCCAGATCAACGGTCAAAATTTGCATGACGGTTAAAGGTAATGGAATTAAACCACGTGAGAACAGAAACAAGACTGACGGAATGGCTTCTGGGACGTTGCTGTTTAAAATGTAGAGTAAGAATTTCTGTAAGTTACTGTAAACGGTTCGACCTTCTTCAATCGCAGCCACGATCGAAGCGAAGTTATCGTCAGTCAAAATCATATCGGCAGCATCTTTAGCCACATCGGTACCGGTGACGCCCATGGCAATCCCGATATCGGCTTGCTTCAAAGCGGGGGCGTCATTGACACCGTCACCAGTTGACGCAACAATTTCGCCGTTATGCTGGTTGGCTTGAACGATGCGGTATTTTTGTTCAGGCGCAACACGAGCGAAGATGACTTCACCTTTAACGGCCGTTTGTAACGCGTCATCACTCATGGCACTGAGTTCATCGCCAGTGACAACGCGCGCCTGATCGCTGGTAATGCCAATCTTAGTGGCCACACTTTTAGCAGTTAGGGGACTATCACCGGTGACCATAATGATCCGAATCTGAGCACGGCGACATTTTTCAACGGCCGCGTAGATTTCAGGGCGTGGCGGATCAGCCATGACAGTCAAGCCAATGAACGTTAAGTGTTGTTCGGTGTTAGCAATCGTACAGTTAGCCGGATCATCTGGGAGGTCATGTGAGCCATCAAATGGTCGATAAGCAAAGGCCAGTGACCGTAACCCCTGTGCTGCATAATGTTGATTGGCTTGATTGATGCGTTCAGTGTCGGCGGTGGTTAATGGTCGTACAGTCCCGTGATCTAAAATCGTGTCACACAATGCTAACGTACTATCCAAAGCCCCTTTGACATAAATCACGGTGGTGCCATCGGGCTGCGTATGCAAGGTTGTCATGCGTTTTCGGTCAGAATCAAATGGCAATTCTTGTATTCGTGGATACGTTTGTCGTAGCTGATCTAAGTCTAAGCCGGCTTTTTGCGCCAAAATTAAGTGCGCCGCTTCAGTCGGCGTGCCCATAATTTTAGGCTTAGCAGTGGTTTGACCAGGTTTAATATCAGTATCGTTATCTAATGCGGCGATCCGCAAAAGTAAGGTGAAATCGTTGTCTGATGTTAGATCGACCGGCTGATCAGTTAAGGTTAGGTGTCCATTGTTGACGTAACCTTCGCCGCTAACTTTGTAGGTTTGTTGCGGTAGCCAAACGTGATTAATCGTCATTTGATTTTGGGTCAATGTCCCCGTTTTATCAGAACAAATGACAGTAGTTTCACCAAGTGTTTCAACACTACTGAGTTCTTTAACTAAGGCGTGACGTTTCGACATTCGGGTAACACCTTGCGCCAAAGATAGCGTGACGGTTGGCAATAAGCCTTCTGGAATGAAAGCCACGATCATCCCTAAAGCAAAAATAAACGATTTGGCAATGGGGTAGTGAACGAAAAAGATTGCGGCCACAAAGAAAACCAGACCGATTAAGATCGCAATTAACGAAATTTGACGGGTCAATCGATTGAGCTCGGTTGTGAGTGGTGAAACCGTTGTTTTTTGATGCTGTGTTAACGCTGCAATTTGGCCGAACTCGGTTTGCATGCCTGTTTGAACAGCGACTGCCGTGGCAGTGCCACTAACCGCAACAGTGCCGGCATAAACAATATTACGTTCCGCAAAGTGGCCTTCACCTTTGGCATAAGCGGCTTGTTTATCAACGGCTAGGGATTCACCGGTCAACGCTGATTCGTCGACTTGTAGGCTAGTCGCTTGCATGATACGAGCGTCAGCGGAGATACTGTTACCAGCTTGAATTAGAAAAACATCTCCCGGAACTAATTCGGTGGCATTAATTTGTTGCGTTTGACCGTCACGTAAAACTTGCGTGTAAGTCGGCAACATCGCTTTTAAGGAATCGGTGGCCTTTTGAGCGGCATGTTCTTGCCAAAAGCTAAAACAACCGTTAATTAAGTTGACTGCCCAGATGGCAATGCCAAGTTCAAGCATTCCGGTAAACATGGCAATAAGGCCGCTGACCCACAGCAGTAAGGCCATCAGGCTGGTAAAGTTTTTCAAGAAGGCCTTTAACTGGGAACGCGATTGGGTTTGTTGAATCGTGTTTGGCCCAACTTGTTGTAGTCGCTGGGCCGCTTGCGCCGCGGTCAAACCGGTTTGTTTAGTTTGTAAGTCATCGTAAAATTTAGTAGCGGTTAATTGCGCGTAATCGTCAGTGATTAATTTTGATTGAGCCATGCTCATCACCCCTAAACTAAGTGATTCCTACCGATAGTGAGTAGGTACTCAGTATTTTTTGTACAGTGCTAGAATAGTCTTTTTTGTCGGAAAATACTATCTTAAAATGAAAAAATTGCTAAAAATAAACGAGACACTCCTGAATAGGACTGCCTCGTTTATGGGAAATGATAAAACTAATTAAAGGTTACGTTTAATAATCACTGATTTAAAATTTGGTAATCTTGCCACCTGCTGTTCGCCCACATTGAGTCGGAACGCTGTGGGCGAACCGGTTCAGCCAAAAAACGGTCTGAACCGTCGTTTTGAACCATAAAATCCGTGTTTCAAAAGCGCCAGCCTCTTAGCAATTTATTGCTTAGAGGCTCTCACGGCTGGGCTCAATGTGAAGGCACTCTCGGTTATAAAGCTGATTACAAGATTTGATTAAACAATCTAACCGGAGTCAGCCAGTGATGGCGCCGGCTGACGTAGGTGACTAATTTAGCATAACTCAAGAAACCTAAAGAGAACTATTTACTGCGTGGTGCTTTAGGATGTAAGACGGCGGCTTTTTGTGGAATCGTTTGGTCGCGACCGAGGTACATCTGATAGAACGGTGGCACGTCGTTGATGAGTTTCAGCAAACTGGCTTGTAATGCTGGTAACTGAGCGGGATCAAGTTTGGGCAAGTCGTCGGTGGTAATTTCACCATGGACGCCGGCAAAGCGCTTAACCCGTTCGAGTAAGTAACGAACGTCGTAGCGTGATGGGTTAACTTCGATGACGGCTTTGTCAAAGTGAAGTAAGTCATAAACGGCTTCTAAACCAGTCCGAACAGAAGTTTCAACCGTGAAGACCACATCGTCATCAATTTCAACGAATTGACCAAGTAACGCTAAGTTGGTGCAGCCATCAGGAATGACCTTTGGCCGATCGCCGAGCTCACGTGGCATGAATTGTGCGGTACAGTATGGCATCATTGCGGTCGACATGTAAGTGTGGGCGAGGACGTCATCTTTGATATCCAACATGCCCAAGTGATAGAGCAATTCGGTCATGATTTCGTCACCGGTACAATCCCACATCCGTTTCTTGATGTAGTTCCCGATATTTTCACCATACAGCCCATAGCCCCAACCAACTTCTTCGTCATCAGCTTGATAGGGGAAGAATGGTTTGTGATGAATTTCAAACGAGAGATCCCAGTTAGAATCTTTGAACGTCATCAAGCCACCAGTCCCGGCTGGACTACCGGATAAGTCTTCAATGCGTTTGAAGAATTCAGGATAATCTTTAACGGTTGGGAAGAACGAAATCCATTTAGTCTTGTCAATTTGACCTAAGAACTTTTCAGGATGACCGAATTTAGTGTCTTTTTTTGCAAGGTTCTGCCAAATAGTGAAGGTCCCCATGTCGGTCGTATCACGATTAGTTTCTGCAACGGTGTGGTTATCACCGAAAGTACTGTTTTCACTAATAGAGCCAGTGGTAACGAAAACCAAATCTTGTGGTGCGACAGTCACATTAGCGGCTTGCCCATGTTGGGTCGCGATAATTTGGTTAACGGTATTTTGTTGATCACTAAAAGTTAAGTCGGTGACATTAAAGTCATTTTCAAAAGTCACGCCTTGGTCAATTAACCAGCGTTCGATTGGTAAAATAATGGCATCGTATTCGTTGTACTTCGTATGAATGAACCCTTCCAAATATTCATGACGAGTGATGAAAGTGAACCGTTGCCAGTAGCGACGGCATTCAGTCACACTGTGATAATGTTTGAAAGCCAATTGGCTGTGGAAACAAGTCCAGAAGTTGGTTTTGAAGAACCCTTCATCGAAGAATTCATCAAGACGCTTATTGGCAAGTTCTTCTTCTGACGAGCTGATGATTTTCCGCATCGCTTCGGCATATTGTGGTGCTAATTTGTAGTCATGGTAGTGGCTGTCAATTTCACCTTGGTTGATAATGACCCGGGCTTCGCTATGAATGGGTTCATCACGGTTAAAGTCGACCACATCATCCAAAACGGAACGGCCGGGATTTTCTAATGATGGAATTTTACTACATAGATACCAGAGACATTCCATATAAGGTTCGAGTTCGCGTTCCGCGCGGCATAAGTAACCCGCGGTTTGTTTGGTGCCATCCATGGAACCACCCATGACGGGTTTCTTTTCCAAAATGGTGATATTTTTGGCGGGCATTTGGGCGTCGTCAATTAAGAAAACGGCAGTGGCTAAACCGGCAATCCCGCCGCCAACGATCTTAGCGCGGCGATCATCAATACCAGCGGGTTTTAAAGGACGATACATGGTTTGATAAATGTTCATAATCAATGGCCTTCTTTGATTGGATTTATAACTTGTCTTAACGATAAGTCGTCCCAACCGTCGGTACAATTGACAAAAAAAGCGAACTGTCTAGTTTTTGACAGTTCGCGGGAATTGTAAAGTTAATGGGTATACTGTTGAAGGGCCTTGCGAAAATCACCTTGGATTAGGACCGCGGTTTGGTCAACTAGTTCTTGTGGATCAGTTTTCAGTCCGTCTTTGACCCAATCAAAGATTAAGGCAATGAAGGCGAGACTATAAAAGTGGGCAATGAAATCCTTGTGTTTTTGTGCAACGGTTAACCCTTGGGCCTGGCGATCGACGACTACCAAAATATATTGATAAAGAACGGTATAGATGTATTTTTCTAGTAAGTCGCGATAGGCGGACTGATACGTATTTTCAATCAAGTATTGATTGGCCTGAATCGTTTGCATGACATTGAGAAAGCCGTGTTGCCAATGATCATAGTCAGCACTGTGCGCCAACGACTTAGCTGTGGCTTGAGCAGCGGTCCATTCGACGAGTTCATAGATATCTGCAAAATGATTGTAGAATGTTTGACGAGTAAGATCACAGTCATCGACTAAGGTTTGGATGGTGATTTTATCAACAGGTGTTTGTTGTAATTCTTGGATTAACGCGGCTGACAGGCGTTCTTTGGTGGTCATAAATTTAAACACGCTCCTACGAAATTAGCTGGTTCTAATTATACAATGATTGCCAATGAAATTGACATATTTTTCATAGATGATGTTAATTTGTCGCGGTTTCCCTTATACTTAGAGGTGCATTTATCACATTAGTCGGCAGTCCGACTGCCTGGTTCGTAAACTTCCCAGGATAAAAAACCAAGAACTTCATGATAATCGGAGGTAGGAGACATGAATGCAGCTCGTAACGTCATCATTGATTGTGATCCCGGGATCGATGATAGCTTAGCCATTTTATTGGCCTTAAACTCACCGGAATTAAATGTGGTGGGCATTACCACCGTGTGTGGCAATGTGCCCACCCATATTGGTGCCGAAAATGCGCTCAAAATTTTAGCGTTAGCCGATCGTTTAGATATCCCTGTTTTTATGGGAGAAAATCGCCCACTTGAGGTGGCTTATACTAGTGCCCAAGATACGCATGGCGACGATGGCCTAGGTAATAGTCAGATCCCCGCGGTCACGAAAGTCCATGCGGCGCAAGATGGGGTTGCCTTTATCGAACGCACACTAACTGAAGAGCCAACCACGTCGATCTTAGCGTTAGGACCATTAACCAATATTGCGCAAGTTTTACAGCGTGACGCTCATTTATTTGATCAAGTTGATCGCTTTGTCCTAATGGGCGGTAATTATCGTAGTCATGGGAACTGTTCACCAGTCGCAGAATATAACTTCTGGTGTGATCCCGATGCCGCTAAATTAACGTTTGACCTCATGCCAGTTCCGATTGAAATGGTTGGCCTAGATGTCACTCGTAAGATCGTTTTAACACCTAGCATTTTAGAATATATGCGGGCCATTAATCCAGAAATGGGTCAGTTCATTGCTAAAATCACACGTTTCTACTTTGATTTTCATTGGGAGTATGAACGGGTGATTGGTTGTGTGATTAATGATCCATTGGCCGTGGCTGCAATGATTGATCCCGAAATCTTAGGCGGCTTTGATGCCTATACCACGGTCGTTGCGACCGATGATGTGGCCCGCGGACAATCGATTGTAGATGATCATGATTTCTGGCATCGTGCCAACAATAGTCATATCATGACGGATGTCGACGTTAACACGTTCTGGCGCCTGTTCTTATCGCGGGTCGTTGGTGCGACTGATCCTGACTTGAGCACGACCTTGCATCAATTACTAGGAGGTCACGCATGAAACTAAAAGTGCGTACGTTGACCTTACTCGCGTTGTGTATTGCCCTAAACATTGTCGGCAGTAATATCGCGCTCATGTTGAAGTTACCCATTTATTTGGATTCAATCGGTACGGTTTTAGCCGCGGCGGTATTTGGACCGCTCGGTGGGATGGTTGCTGGTGGCGCGACTGGCTTAATTGTCGGGGCGACCACTGACCTCTATTCGTTGTTCTTTATGCCGGTCCAATTAGTAACAGGGCTCGTGGCTGGGTTCGTTTATCGGCGGGTGAAGCCAGCGAGTTTTCGACAAAACTGGTGGTTAGCGTTAGTCGTGTCGTTGCCTGGCACGTTACTCAGTACGTTAATTACAGTGATGTTGTTTCATGGGATAACGTCATCTGGATCAAGCATGTTAGTACAGGTTCTGTTGGGAACGGGTCTCAGCAAACCATTGGCGGTTTTTGTGATCCAAATTGGTACGGATTACCTAGACCGATTCTTAACGGTTTACGTCGTGGCCTTGGTTTATCGCGCGTTGCGGTACAAATTACCTCAACAACTTAATTAGCTATGAAGCTAGAGTTTAGGTGAAAATCTAAGCTCTTTTATTTTTGACTTGACCCTAACGTAACGTGACGGTTTAAACTGAATTTATTGAGAAAGGAGGCTGACTGAATGGCATATCAAATTACGGCCCTGGCGCGGCTGGCAGGCGTCAGTGTGCGGACATTACGATATTATGATGAAATTGGCTTATTGCCGCCTGCCTATGTGGGTGAGAATGGTTATCGTTATTATGAAACGGTACAAGTGGATCAGTTGCAGCAGATTCGCTTGTATCAAGTGTTAGGTGTGCCGTTAAAAGCGATCAAGGAGTTGTTAACCGCTGATGCTGCAACGCGCATCGACGCTTTAAAACAGCAAGCGCAACAGTTGCAAGATCGACGCCAGCAGCTCGATCGATTACTAGCTTTAGTCCAAGCAACATTGGCAAGTCAACAAGGAGGCACAACCATGACAGATACTGAAAAATTTGCCGCGTTTAAACAAGCAAAGTTAGCCGAAAATAACGCAACTTACGGGGATGAACTGACAGCCACTTACGATGAAACGACGCTTAAAGCGGCTGAACAACAATTCGCTAAATTAAGTGCGGGTGATTATCAGGCAAGCCAAACGGTGGAGGCACGATTAATCACTAACTTGAAAGCCGTATTAGTGAGTGGTGAGGTGACTGGCGAGACAGCGCAACAAGTTTTCCAGGATCATCGGCAATGGTTACATTATTTTTGGCCGACATATTCGGTTGAAAAGCATCGGGGCTTAGCGGCGCTGTATCGAGCAGATGCGCGGTTTCAAGCTTATTATGATGTGCGAGCTGGTCAAGGTGCAGGCCAGTTATTAGCGACAATTATTGAAAAACAAACAGCTGGTTAGCTTTCTGAATTTATTTTCAGAAAACGCTTGCAATAAGCGTCTTAATAATCGTTCACAAAACCGAATTATCAAAAGCGTGTTGACAAATTCATCACGTTATCGTTAAACTATGCTTTGAAAACTAAATACGATTTCTTCGGGGCAGGGTGTAATTCCCGACCGACGGTGACAATGCCAATGGCGTTGAAGTCCGTGACCCACGTGCGCGTGGCTGATCCAGTGAGAGTCTGGAACCGACTGTAAAGTCAGGATGGGAGAAGAAAATAATTGCTGTTTGATCGAACTAGCAGTCTTTTTGGTAAACCGTTAATGGTTTATTTAGACATGCCACGGATGAAATCGATTTAGCAACTCATGAAACACCCCGTTATTTAAAAATAGCGGGGTGTTTTTTTATGGAGGTGCGACAAATGATAGCAACAGAAGCGATGCGTTTAGCAATCGCTCAGGCTAGGTTAGGTGGGGTGGCAACGTACACGAATCCGCAAGTCGGGGCCGTGTTAGTCAAAGACGACCGAGTCATTGCCGTTGGGTATCATCATCACTTTGGCGGTGACCATGCCGAAGTTGATGTGCTCAAGCAAGTGTCGGCAGCGGTCGCTAAAGGGGCGACTTTGATTGTGACGTTAGAACCTTGCAGTCATTTTGGCAAAACGCCACCGTGTTGTCGACGGGTCGTGGCGGCCGGCATTGCCAAAGTCGTCATTGGCCAACTTGATCCACATCCAGTAGTAGCTGGTCGTGGTCGCGATTATTTAGTCGCGCATGGCGTCATTGTGGAAACCGGCTGTTTAACGGCGCAGGTCAAAGCGTTAAATCCGCATTATAACTGGTTTTATACGCATCAACGGCCGTGGATCACGTTAAAAGCGGCGCTTACTTTAGACGGCAAGGTGAATGCGCAGGCTGGTCAGCGGAGCTTAATTTCGAATCAAGCCGCTTACGTGGATAGTCAAGGATTGCGTAGTCAGAGCCAAGCCATTTTGATTGGTGAACGGACGCTAACGACGGATGATCCCGCGTTGACAGTCCGGTTGCAGGCGTTATCCCAACGTATTTACTGTGTCGACAGGGCTCAACGAGTGATGGCCTTTTAGCTAGGCGAGCCAATGTGCACGTGCTAGTTGATGATTGGACGCCAACCAAAATTAGCAACTGGTGTGCGCAACAAGGCTGGCAATCACTACTAGTTGAAGGCGGTAGTCACGTGCAAGCTAGTTTTGCGGCGGCCGGATTAGTCGATGAAGTGATCTGGTATTTAGCGCCGACCTTATTTGGCGGAACCGCGTTACCGGCGATTCAAGGACCAACCAAGCCACAAGCGTTGGCCTTTCAAGCACCAGTGGTGACGCCATTGGGAGATAACTTGAAGGTTCAGTGGCAACGAAAGGTGGTTGACTGAATGTTTACAGGAATTGTGCAAACTAAAGGACACGTCAAACAGGTTCAACGGCAAGGCCAAACCTTGCGATTAACGATTACGGCGGCCGATATTGTAACACCTGATTTGAAACTCGGCGATAGCATTGCGGTTAACGGGGTTTGTTTAACCGCCACCCAATTGGCGACGCCAGATTTTACTGTTGAGGTCATGCCAGAGAGTGTGCGGCGAACCAATCTTGGTCAGTTACGACCGGGACAATTAGTAAATTTGGAACGTGCATTAGCGGCGAATGGACGGTTAGATGGTCACTTTGTCTTAGGTCATGTTGATTATCTGAGTCAATTAATCCGCCGGCAAGTTGATCAAAATGCGATTAAGTTATTTTTTAAGTTACCGGCAGCGTATCAACCATATGTGGTTGAAAAAGGCTCGGTGGCGATTGATGGCGTGAGTTTAACCATTGTGACGGTGACTGCGACCAGCTTTGAAATTGATCTGATTCCTCATTCGCAACAGGCAATGACGCTAGGGTCACTCAAACTAGGCTGTGCGGTCAATATTGAAACCGATGTACTAGGAAAATATTTGGTGAAGCAAACGCAATTGAAGGGAACGTATTAAGATGTCAATTGAAAGCAAAGTGGAAGCGGCTTTGGCCGTATTAAAACAAGGTGGCTTAATTATTGTCGCCGATGATGAATCGCGTGAAGCGGAAGGCGATATGGTTGGATTAGCAGAATTTGCGACCACCGAAACCGTTAATCGGATGATTACTTCGGCTCGTGGGCTGTTATGTTTACCAGTTGCACCGACGATTGCGGAACGTTTGGACTTAGACTTGATGACAACCAAAAGTCATGATGCGTTTGGCACGGCCTTTACGGTATCGCTGGACCATCACACCACTACTACGGGCATTTCAGCGGCCGATCGGGCGACAACGATTCGCCATGTCGCTGATCCAACTAGCCAACCCGATGATTTTTATCATCCGGGGCACATGTTCCCATTAATTGCCCGTGCGGGTGGTGTCCTAGAACGACGCGGTCATACCGAAGCGGCGGTAGATTTAGCGAAATTAGCCGGCGTCACCCCCGCTGCTTATATTTGTGAGATTGTGAAAAAGAATGGGTTAATGGCACGACGCAAAGAATTAAAAGCACTCGCGGAAGGCTTAAAGATTCCGATGATTACCGTGGCAGATATTGCGGCTTATCGGGTTCGGCAAACGCAACCAACGTTAACGCAATTAGATCCGGTGAAATTGCCCACGGTTCACGGTCAATTTAACTTGACCGGTATGCAATTACCAGGCGAGAATCAACTGCAATTAGCCTTACAGCTAGGCAACTTAAACACAGATGAACCGGTATTGGTACGGCTGCATTCAGAATGTTTAACGGGTGATGTTTTTGGGTCACAACGTTGTGATTGCGGGCAGCAACTTCAAACTGCCTTACAGACGATTGGCGATCAAGGCCGCGGGTTGTTACTATACTTGCGACAAGAAGGTCGTGGGATTGGCTTAGCCAATAAGCTACGTGCTTATCATTTACAAGAACAAGGCGTTGATACGTATGACGCGAATGTTCAGTTAGGGTTACCGGCAGATGCAAGGCGTTATGATCAAGCGGCTGTGATGCTACATGCGCTGGGGATCACGAAGATTCGTTTAATGACTAATAATTTGGATAAAGTCGATCAATTAACGGCTTACGGCATTGACGTGGTTGAACGGGTGCCGTTAGAAATTCCTGCTAATGAGCACGATGCGGCTTATCTAAAGACGAAGCGTGACAAATTTCATCATCAATTATCAGCAACTTTATAATGGAGGCAAAAACAATGACAACTTTTAGTGGTGACTATCAAGGTAACGGGTTAAAAATCGGAATTGTGGTGGCACGGTTTAATAATTTTGTGACTGAAAAATTATTGGCTGGTGCACAGGATAGTTTGATTCGGCATGGGGTCGCAGCAATCGATATCGATGTGGCTTGGGTGCCTGGGGCTTTTGAGATTCCGTTAGCCACACAGCAGTTAGCGGCAACTAAGCACTATGACGGTTTAATCACGTTAGGCGCAGTGATTCGTGGTGAAACGTCACATTATGATTACGTCTGCAGTGAAGTGTCTAAAGGTATCGCCCAAGTCGGATTACAGACAGGATTACCAACAATGTTTGGCGTGTTAACGACGGACACGGTCAAACAAGCCGTTAATCGTGCCGGCGTTAAAGGAGGCAATAAGGGTGCCGACTGTGCGTTAAGTGTCTTGGAAATGGTGAATTTAAAGCAACAGATTTTACAGTAATCATTAAAGGATGAAAGTTAAATATGACGATAGCAGTCATATCAGTACTAATTAGTGCTCTGAATTAGTCACCTACGTCAGCCAGTGATTCTGCCGGCTGTGGGGACCGGTTCCAGCCAAAGTTCGGGCTGCCACCTCGCTTTTAAGCCTAGCCTAAACCGCTAGTCTCAAAAGTCGTCCGCATCGTAAAGTCCGGCAAAATCTTCCGGACTAACGATGCTTTCACGACCGGCGCCATCACTGGCTGACTCCGGTTAGTTTGGGGATATTAATTGATCTAGTGGTCACGGTCATAACCGAGAGTGAGTCCACATTGAGCCCAGCCGTGGGAACTCTTAGCGATTTATTGCTTAGAGATCGGCGCTTTTGAAACGCGGGTTTGGCGATTCAAAACGATGGGCCAGACCGCTTTTTGGCTGGACCGGTCCGCCCACAGCGTTCCGGCTTGAGGTGGGCGAACGGTAGGTGGCAAGTCAACCTATTCTTGATGGTAGCATGCTTACCATATCGGTAATTGCTGCTAAAAGTAACTTTCAATCTTCAGCATAATATATAGTCAGTTTTAGTTGTGAGTTTGGGATCAGTCCCAAACTCCTTTTTTGATGTGATTCAATCAGACCCCAAACGGCAAAAAGTCATGAAAATGCGTTAAACTAACGTTACTTAATGACAAACAAAGGACGTGTGCTGATGAGTTATGCAATCGGTGAAGTGGCCGCTAAGTGTGGCATAACCGTACCGACATTACGGTTTTATGAAAAAGAAGGATTATTGCCAACCATTGAACGTGATGCGGCGGGGCGTCGCCAATTTAGTGATCATGATGTGGAATTGGTGCAACAAATCATTAATCTGAAACGAGCGGATGCCTCGTTGGACGAAATTGCTGATTTTTTGAAACTCTATGAGGCTGGTTCGACGACATTAACGGCGCGAGCTGATTTTTTTGCTCAGCGAGCGGCCCAATTGCAAGCAAAAGTCGATTGTTTACGGATGACCCAAGTTTATGTGCAATACAAACAGTGGTACTACGATCAAGCTGAAGCCGTTGGTGGGATAGATCGGTTAACGATTAGTGAGCATCAACTTGCTTGTGAGTTTTCGGATTACTTAGCAGCTAGTGGTCAAACTGAGGCCCAAGACACGTTAGGTAAATTATTAGAACGCTATCCAGGCGGACTTTGTGCCGTTGATTTAGAAACTTTGCTAGTTGCAGCGAACTAATTCGTTGACCTCAACCCGACTTTAGGTGCTATCTTGAGATTATCAAGACAGAGGAGCGATTCAAGATGACAAAAGTTTTAGTTGTGGTGACTAATAACCATCGATTTGGTGATTTAAAACGTGCTACTGGATTATGGCTCAGTGAAAGTGTGCATTTTCATGCAGTCATGGCGGAAAATAAAATTGACGTAGACTATGTTAGTCCCAAGGGTGGTTATGTCCCGTTAGATCCTGGTAGTTTAGCGGATATGGATGACCTGACTTGGAAATTTTATGATAATGCGGATTTCCGCAATCAATATCTGGCTCAAAGCTTGGCGCCTAAAGATGTTAATCCGACAGTTTATGACGCGATCTTTTTTGCCGGTGGTCATGGTGTTTTGTGGGACTTTCCGAACAATCCAGATTTGGCAAAATTGGCCGATGCGATTCATCAAAATGGTGGCGTGACGGCTGCCGTTTGTCATGGTGTTGTCGGATTATTAGGCTTGCATGGAACTGATGGTCAAGCATTAATTGCTGGCAAGCAAGTCGCTGGTTTCTCTAATGAAGAAGAAACGATCAATCAGTTGACCGATGCGGTGCCATTCTTAACAGAAGATGCGCTCATCAAAGCCGGTGGTCAGTATACCAGTTCACCAGCCTACACTGAACACGTTGTGGTCGATGGCAACTTGGTGACTGGACAAAACCCACAATCCGCTAAAGGCGTTGCCGAAGCGGTCGTAAAGTTATTGGCTAAATAAGAAAGGATCTTTAAAATGGTTGAATTTACAGATGAACTAACATTGAAATCAGGTGTTACCTTAAAGAATCGGTTGATGATGTCGCCAATGACAACACGGCAGAGTTTCTTTGATGGGCAAGTCACCACCGATGAAATTCACTATTATGAACAACGGGCCCATGGCGTGGGTGCCATTATTACTGGTGCGGCCAATGTGCAAGCTGGCGGTAAAGGGTGGCCGGGTGAATTGAGTATCGCCGATGATGCGATGATCCCACGGTTGCATGATTTGGCGACAGCCATTCAAAATGCTGGGGCAAAAGCGATTGTTCAGATTGTCCATGCTGGTCGGATGACTGAAAAGGCCACGCTTGGTGGCGTTCAAACGGTATCGGCAAGTGCGATTCCAGCGGCGCGGCCCAATGCTGAAACACCACGTGCAATGACTGACGATGAAGTTCAAGCAACTATCGCAGCCTTTGGCGATGCTACTCGCCGCGCGATTCAAGCCGGATTTGATGGGATTGAATTACACGGTGCGAATACGTATTTGATTCAGCAGTTCTTTTCGCCACATTCTAATCGGCGGACCGATCAATGGGGTGGTGACCGTGAAAAACGGACGCACTTTATCAAGGCGATGTTAGATGTGGTTTTTGCGGCGGTTAAACAATATGCTGATCGGCCATTTATCGTGGGCTATCGGGTGTCACCCGAAGAATTTGAAACGCCAGGGATTCGATTTGCTGACACGCTATATTTAATTGATGAACTGGCTAAATATGATTTAGATTATTTGCATCTTTCATTAAATACGTATGATCGTGTCACCCGGGCCAAAGAATATCAGGCGAAGACAGCGTTGGCATATGTTTATGAGCATGTAGCCGGTCGTTTGCCAGTTGTCGGCGTTGGGGCCGTTCGTAATCGTGATGATGTGACGAATGTCTTGGCGCATGCGGATTTAGTTGCAGTCGGCGAACAACTATTATTTGATCCAACGTGGGCGGAAAAATTAATTGACCACCATGACGATGAGATCTTGACTGGCACGTTTGCGGACTTGTTTGCCAAGCAACGTGATCAATTTAATTTACCGTTAGCAGATTTCTTAGCTGAACGTTATCAATCGACACCTAATATGTAGTAAGAAAAAGTCAACTCAGGCCAGTACTGGTAAGGCCTCTATTGCTACAATTATTTTCCGACCTTTAGCAAATTAATAAAATTAGCACAAAAAAAGCTAGCAATCAAAATGACTGCTAGCTTTTTTATACTATTTTTGACGGGTCATGATCCCGTCTTCGATTTGATAAACAACATCACAATCACCAATGAGCCGTTGATCATGGGTTACCATAACAATGGCCTTTTGATGTTGGTGGGCTTCGTCTGCGAGACGTTTAACGACATCGATGGAGCGGGGCGTATCTAAACTAGCGGTGGGTTCATCGGCTAGAATCACGCTCGGATCATTATACAACGCCCGAACAATCGCCACACGTTGTCGTTCACCACCAGAGAGTTCGTTGGGATATGACGTTGCGACTTCCGTTAAGGCGAGTTGCGACAATAGCGTTGTCGCGCGTTCTTTTTGAAATGATCGATGTGCCAATTTATCAACAAGTTTAAGTTGTTCCGTTACCGTTAAGAATGGAATCAAGTTTGAGCTTTGTAAAATAAAGCCGATTTCGTTAAATCGAAATGCCAAGCGACTTTTTTCAGACTGACTGTCAAGTTCGGTCCCGTTCAATAAGACCTGTCCGCTCGTTGGCGTTTGCAAGCCAGCGGCAATCGTCAGAAAGGTACTTTTACCGGAGCCACTAGGGCCGATGATGGCGACAAATTGGCCGGGATAGATTTCAAAGTCAGCTTGTTTTAACGCTTGAACGGCGGTATGACCTTGACCGAATTGTTTGGTGATTTGTTTTAATGCTAAGACTGGTGTTGTCATAAAGAATCCCTCCTATCCGAGTGCCACAACGGGGTCAATTTTAGCGACGGTGCGCCATGAAAGCAATGCGCCAATGACCGATGCTAGCAACAAGGCTAAACCGTAAAGGCCAAATTGTGGCCAGTTAATCGCAAAGGGTAACCCGGCTGGCATAATTTGCGCGAGGCCAACGGTAATACCCAACCCCAAGATAATGCCGATCAGGGCCATGGCAATACTTTGAGTCAGCAAAGCAGCCAAGATATGGTTAGTGCCAATACCTTGTACTTTCAATACCCCGAAAAGTGGTTTCTTTTGAAGGGTTAAAACGAACATGAAGATCCCAATAATCGCTAAAGCGATGACAAACAGGAAGTAAATCATCGTGTTTAGGGTCAGCTGTTCGGCGCTGTAACCGGGAATCTTGTTAATGAACGTGGCGATACTGAGCTTTTCAAGCCCACCATGGTGCTTGTTTTTAAACGTGGCTTGCTTGGTGACAAAACCATTGACTGACTGCCGTTTCCCCGTTGTTATCGGTAATGATTTTAACCAGTTCAGCGTACTCGTATCGGTATAGGCGGTTGGCGCAATCATGTACGTGTTGGCCGCATAAGTGCCGACAATTTTGACAGTGCGGTTGGTGGTTCCTACCCGGACTTTTTGACCAATATGGAAGCCTTTTTCTTTGAGTGCCGCTGAAATTAAAAGTTGATGCTTGCCGTTAATGGCATGCCCACTCACAACTTTTGGCATGAGGAAGCTGTTTCGACTAGTAGCTAACGCACTGATTGATGTTTTTAAGCCATTTTTATTAGTCCGTAAGGTTCCTGACAACACAGAAATCGGGGCCACTGGCTGGTTGGATAATTTATCGCGATCAGTGAGCTTGAGTTGAGAGGCAGTTAGGGTCTGATTGGCATCTTTATTCAAGTAAACACTACGGGCTTGCCAAACATCAACGGCTTGTCGATTCCCGGCGGATAAGCCGTTGGCGAGGCCCGCTAGCATGAAGACGACTAACGCAATCAAGAGTAAAACGCCACTTAGTAATGTGTAGCGCAACTTTTCATGCCACATTTCTTTTAGTCCTAAATACATCACAAAATCTCCTTTTTTATTTATCGATCGATAAACGAATAACCAAATCATAACAATTGATTGCCAGTCATGCAAGTCGTTTGCTCATTTAAAGTAACAACTTAACGATTCAAATATTTCGATTGTACGTGACAGACTGGTATCATAAACATAATGAAGTGAAAGGTAGGTCATATTATGACAAAACAAACGATTAATCATCGGGCCGCGTTGATTGCTGGCGTGACTGGTGGTGTGATTTCTGGACTCGTTAAACTCGGTTGGGAGAACATCTTGCCGCCACGAACACCTGAACGGGATCAAACGAATCCGCCACAACAATTATTGCAACAAATGGGCGTACCGGCGCGCTTAACCCATGCGACTTATACGTATTCTGGACAACAACTTCCTGGGGTCAGTTATGTGATGCATTTTGGCTTTTCGACCACCTTTGCTGTTGCTTATAGCTTATGGGCGCGCAAACACCCCAAGGCCAAAGCTGGTAGCAGTGCTGCCTTTGGTTTAGGCATCTGGGGCTTGTATCATCATGCCATCTTACCAGCCTTAGGAACGATTCCTCGGGCTAAAGATCAACCGATTGAAGAACATGTCTCAGAAGGGATTGGGCATGTCCTTTGGATGTGGACAGCTGACTGGGTTAGTGATGCGGTTTATCGGCGATTGACGAAATAAAACGGTTTCGTTCACCATGATTTCTAATTTATTTCTCATTTACTGGAATTTTATGCTAAAATGTTAATATTATCTAGCAATTTTAGTTAAAACATCCATATATGGGGAGCGAGAGCGCTTGAAAAAGGAAGTTAAGCTTAAAAATTATCGCCATTTCCGATTAAGTTTGGGTTGGCAAATTCTAATTGGATTGGCCTTAGGGATTATTTTGGGAGTCGTCTTTTACGGAAATAATACCGCAATTACGGCGATGCAAAATATTGGGACGATGTTCATTAGTTTGATTCAAATGATTGTGTTACCAATTGTCGTGGCCTGTTTAATTACGGGGATCGCCAACATGGGCGATTTGAAGAAATTGGGTCGAATTGGTGGTAAAACCATCATTTACTTCGAAATCATGACGACCATTGCGATTGGACTGGGATTATTGGTTGGTAACGTCTTCCATCCTGGGGATTATATCAATATTCACCAATTGCACAGTAGTAACATCAGCCAGTATGTCGCTACAGCTAAGACCGTGTCTCACAGTGGTATTTGGTCTACGATTATGGGGATTATTCCAACTAACGTCTTCAAGTCGTTATCGGCTGGGGATATGATTCCCGTTATCTTTTTTGCCGTCTTCTTTGGTTTAGGGACGGCCGCAATTGGCGAGCAAGGCAAAATCATTTTAGACTTTATGAATGCCGTCGCCGAAGCGATGTTTAAAGTTACTAACTGGGTGATGCATACTGCACCGATTGGGGTTTGTGCGTTAATCGGGGTTACCGTGGCTCAAATGGGACTTAAAGCTTTAGCACCACTTGGCTACTTTATCTTCTTGGCCTATGTGACGATGGCGATTTTTATTGTCGTTGTCATGGGCCTAGTTGCGCGGTTATTCGGCTTAAATATTTGGCATTTGTTACGGGTCATCCGTGATGAAATGGTACTTGGGTTCTCGACAGCCAGTTCTGAAGCCGCCTTACCTAAGATTATTGATAAAATGGGTAAATACGGCGTTAGTCAAGGGATTGTGTCCTTTGTGGTGCCGACTGGCTACACGTTTAATTTGGATGGTTCAGCGATCTATCAATCATTAGCTGCCTTATTCTTGGCACAAGCTTATGGGATTCACTTGTCACTAAGCCAACAAGTGACATTGTTAATTGTGTTGATGATTACCTCCAAAGGGATTGCCGGGGTTCCGGGCGCGTCGTTTGTGGTTTTACTTGCCACGATTTCGTCAATTGGGGTGCCGGTACAAGGCTTAGCCTTTATCGCTGGGATTGATCGACTAGTTGATATGGGACGGACAGTCGTCAATGTGGCCGGTAACTCATTGGCAGCGGTCATTATCGGAAAATCTGAACATGAATTTGATGCTGAAATGAGTGATCGCTATCTTGCTGAAATCCGCGCTGGTAAAACTACAGTGGCAGGAACTAAGGAAGGTTAAGTGACGCTTAGTATCAAACGCGAGACGTGCGGTTAATCTTAACCGGCGGCTCGCGTTTTTAGTGAAAGGACTGAACGTAATGCCTCCATATTTTACGATTGGGCAGCTGGCTGACTTGTTTGATATGAAAGTCCCAACCTTGCGATATTACGATGAGTTGGGGTTACTTAAACCGGCTAAAGTTGATCCCCATAGCCATTATCGTTATTACTCAACGGCTCAATTTGAACGATTGAGTACCATTCGCTATTTTCGCGCGCTGGGCGTGGGTTTACCGGCGATTGCGGACTTTTTTGCCGCACGGGAAATCCCCAAGTTAAAGCAACTGTTGAAAACGCAACAAGCGCAAGTTCAGCAACAATTGACGACGCTACAAGCCATCGATCAACGACTAACGAATCGCTTAGCACAATTAGATCAAGCCGAGCACTTGCCGTTAAACGTCGTTCAAACGGTGACCTTGCCACCGCGACCAAGTGTGTATTTGCGTCAAAATTATACGCCACAAGCGGATATTGAATTGGTCATTGCCAAGTTAAGAGAACGCTATGCGTTAAGTCAGCAAGTGTTTCTAGGGAAGATTGCGTTAACCTTGAGTGCTACAGCGCTGAAAAACGCGCAATTTGATCATTATGATGGTATTTTATTGCTGTTCGAGCCAGGAGATCAATTGCTGACCAATCAACAGGTGGCAGGTGGCACATACTTGCAGTTGGCTTTCGCCGGTACGCATCAAAATGCAGCACCAGCTTATCAACAGTTATTGGCGAGCGTGGTGCAAAACGATTGGCAACTCAATGGCGCTGCGATCGAAACGGCGTTAATTGATTATGGCATTACCGATGATGTGAGTCAGTCGGTGACACTAATTCAATTGCCAGTTCGAAAATCAGCTTGACTCTCAAGTAACTAGAGACTTTATAATGGCACTTAACAGTTATTTTAGGCAAACGGGGTGAAGTGATGATTGGCACGATTTTTAATGTCACGATGATTTTGGTAGGTTGTACGGTTGGTAGTGTCTTTAAAAAAGGAATCAAGCCAGCGTACCATGATATTTTGATGCAGGCCCTTGGGTTAGCAGCGACCGTGATTGGGATTAACGCAGTTGTCCAACGAATGCCGCAGAGTAAATATCCGGTTTTGTTTATTGTGAGTTTGGCACTCGGTGGCATTATCGGACAAGCACTAGACTTACAAGGTCGATTTGATAAGTTGGTTGGTCGTTTTTCGGGTGGTAATTTAGCTGAAGGCTTAGCCACGGCGATTTTACTGTATTGTATTGGATCATTATCAATTCTCGGGCCGATTGAAGCGGCCTTAAAGCACGACTATACTTTTTTATTTACTAACGGGATGCTCGATGGTATTACATCGATTGTCTTAGCGTCAACATTTGGGTTTGGCATTGCGATTGCGGCCGGGGTGCTGTTTGTCTGGCAAGGGTCGATCTATGTGTTAGCGCTAGTTTTGAAGTCAGCATTGAGTACGGTATTAATTAACGAAATCACGATTGTCGGTGGTATTTTAATTTTGGCTTCCGGGTTAGGGTTACTCAAAATTAAGCAGATTAATACGTTGAATCTATTACCAGCGTTAATTGTGCCACCAATTGCGATTGCCATTTTACAATTGTTTTAAGCCGAAAAAATCCGCTCGCCGTCATCGTGACGGGGGGCGGATTTTAGTTTAAGTGATGATGGAAGTCACGACGATTATGTTCTAATCGTTGATGAAGGCGTTGAATGAGCAATTGCCGAGGCATCGTCGGTGTTGGTGGTGTCAGCGCTTCTGGAAAGCGTTGATCGATGTCAATGGTTGCCGGTGTAATCGCACTCGGCGCGGCCAAGGCAATCGCTAAGCTGTCTGGTTCATGGAGATATTTGAGATCAGTACGAATGGCGAACCGTAAGTTGTTTTTGGTGGCTAAGCAAACATATTGCTCCAAAATATCAGGATCCAGTAATCCGTGTATTAAAAGTTGGTAATCTGGGTGGGCGGTGATTTCAGTTTGTAAAGGCATGGTATAGTCATGCCGATAAGCCTGGGTGAAGGTAATGCCGAGGTCCAAACGTTCGTGAAAGGTGCCTAAGTTACGATGTTGCTCATCAGGATGTAAGACTGGGGTGCCGAAAATAGCAGATTGTAAATGTTTATCGAGTTCATCTTCAGTCGACATAAGCACAGGTCCTTTCTATGTTGTAATCGTTATCATCTTTAATTGTAAATAAGACCGAGTATTTATCAAATTAAGATTTTCTAAAGGTCGATGAGAAAAATTGGAAAAAAGTTGTTTCAGGGACTTGCCTTCGACTAACTCGAACCTGTTAGACTAAACTTACTGAAATAATAGAGGGGTGCTTGAAATGCAAAACATCTTACTAGCCGGTGATTTCACGGCTAACCAAATCGAAACGTTACTAACCACAATTAAACAAATGCTAGCAGTCACTTTAACCGTCTATACGAAAACACCAACTACTTGGCCGAAAGAAATCAATGTTATTTCTGGTGAACTCACGGATCTTAGTGGGTTAACTGCGGCAATGGTTGATCAAGATCTAGTTTTAACTCAATTTGACGCAGGCCAATTAGTTTCACAAACGGAAACCGTTCTGGCGGCGTTACCAGTCAGCAATCAAGCGCGATTAGTCGTAGCGAGTCCTGATAGTATTTTGTCGCTCACTAACCGGCCGGTAAAATGGTATCAACAACATCATCAGCGTCAACGATTGGCACAGCTGCGAACTAGTGAGCAGTTACTAGGTGCGAGTGGGGTTAACTTTACGATGTTACAAGGTCAAACCGCGGCGGACATGGCGATTTATACTCGGGCGATGCAACCAGAATGGTTAACAGCGGTGCCGGCACGCCGGCCACTACAACTGTGGGACTATTTAACGGTTACCACACCATGGTCACTCGTGGCATAGTTTGGACTCGGCTGATAAATTGTTTATACTAAGTTGCTTTTGAGTGTTTTTACAAATTATTTAATGTTATGATTACCTCTGCGGGGAAATAACATGATTTATTTGGGGAATCAATTAAAAACAAGGTGGAAGTAACATGCCAAGACATATGCAACAACGGCGGCGTTGGCCGCTTGTGCTGGGCGTGGTTTTATGTATCGGGGTTGGTGGCGTTGCCGTAGTTCAAGGAACTGATTGGATTGATGCGGCGTTTACAACTAAGAATACGACGACAACCAAACCCAAAGCTAAATCAATTAATCAGGTGAAATTAGCCGTCCCGTTAGTCAATCAAATGACCGCTCCTCGGTTATATAACGGCTGTGAAGTCACCTCACTGACGATGCTATTTAATTACGCCCATATCAATGTGACTAAAAATGAATTAGCTAGTCGGATAACGACCGTGCCATTAACTTACAGCAATGGTCAGCATGGCAATCCCAATACCGGATTTGTCGGTGACATTACTGGTAGTCAACCGGGATTGGGCGTTTATCACGGCCCCATTTACAAGTTGGCTAAAACTGAAACGAAACACGTTCGTGATTTAACCGGTCATTCATTTAGTGATGTGATCAAGCAGCTCGAAAAAGGGCGGCCGGTATGGACAATTACAACGGCTAGTTTTGCGCCAGTGTCGACGATGCAAACCTGGTCAACTCCGACAGGAAATGTGAAAGTAACCTATGACATGCATAGTGTCGTGATCGTCGGGTTTAATCGTGCTAAAAAAGTGATTTATATTAATAATCCGTATGGCAAACGACAACAAGCCGTATCGTGGAAAAACTTTGCGGCAGCGTATCGCCAAATGGGCAGTCAAGCCATTGTTTTAACTTTAAAACATTAAAGGCTGTTTTTGGACAAGCGTCGCTGATGTGACGAGTATTCATTTAAAAGTAGAGTGACTTGCCACCTTGCCGTTCGCCCACCTTGAGCCGGAACGCTGTGGGCGGACCGGTCCAGCCAAAAGGCGGTCTGGCCCGTCGTTTTGAACCACTAAACCCGTGTTTCAAAAGCGCCAAGCTCTAAGCGATAAATCGCTAAGAGCTTCCCACGGCTGGGCTCAATGTGGACTCACTCTCGGTTATATTAGTGATTACTAGATTAGTGTCCGCGATATAGCCGGAGTCAGCCAGTGATGGCGCCGGCCGTGAAGACATCGTTAGTCCGGATGGTTTTGCCGGACTTTACGATGTGGACGACTTTTGAGACTAGCGGATTTGGCTAGGCTCAAAAGCGAGGTGGAAGCCCGCACTTTGGCTGGAGCCGGTCCCCACAGCCGGCAGAATCACTGGCTGACGTAGGTGGTTAATTTAGCATGAGTTATATAGATCCTATGTAAAAATACAAATAAACTAAAAACGTCTCCTGAGCTGATCACAGCTAAGGGGACGTTTTTGTTTACCTCGTTAGATAACGCTGACCGGTTTTGGCAAATTCTTGAACGAGCGGATCGAGCCTGAGTTGATAAAACGCGGCTAATGCAAATAAATGATTGATTGAAATCGAATAGCCATGTTCATAGCGCGAAAGCATTGAAGGCGCCATGCGAACATGGTAGCGCGCGTCGACTTGTTGCGAAACCGCAGTCAACGTTAATTCTTTTTGCTGGCGAGCACGTTTTAAATCATCTGCTAACATTGTTTGCCACCTCAATAACTATTTTACCCATAAATTTTGGAAAATCCACAGTTAAATGTTGCCGAAAGTTAAAAAATGCGGTAGAATTCCCATAAGGGGATATCGGAAGGAGGTGTGTTCATGAAACCTGATAATGATGTGCTTTTGCTCGCTTATTTTAAACAAAATCATATTACACAACAAGACTTGGCTAATGCCATTAATCGAAGTGTTAATACGGTTTGGAATAAGTTGCATGGCCGTTCACAGTGGAATACGACTGAAGTGCAACAATTGCATGATGAATTTGGAGTACCAACCCAATACTTCTTCCGTGATTAACCACCAGCTAGGATGATCAAGCTCTTGACAACTGCTTGGTTAGGTTGCGTTTGATTCGGAAGCTTAAAAGGAGAGTTCGCGAGACAATCGTGAGCTTTTTTATTTGGTCAAATTATCGGGTACGCTATAAACAGTTGCAAATATTACATTTTCTTCAAACTTTTGTAAGGTTGTGTAACGAAAATGCAACCTGACTGTTTTCTAATTTCAAGAAATTAAGCTTATGATAAGAGGTAATTGGGAAATATTGAATTTTTTATACATAAAGCGTTTGGCACTGGCCGAAAGTTTGAAGATTTGAGGATTTTCCAGACTAACGATATGGGAGATGGCAAGTACCCGTGGGATGGCGGGACCGTAAGCAATAAATCAGGGGTCTGGTTCAAGGAGTTCATACATTAATTTGGTAGAGTGAGGTAACTAATTTTGAAAGCACATCAATTAAAGCCCATTGTTCGTGGGCTCGCCATCGCCGCATTAGTGACGATTGGTTTCGGGGTGGCCGCAACCAAGTCGGCTAGTGCCGATACGACTAAGGCAATCCCAGATATTTCTGAATGGCAAGGTCAATTAACGGCAACACAAGTACAGAGCATGAAGAACAATGTTTCTTTTGTGATTAACCGGCGGCAATATGGCTCTGACTATGTGGATAAATATGCGGCTAATAACACCAGCCTATATGTAAAGTATGGCGTCCCATTTGGTGAATATGCCTATGCCCAATTTGTGAGTGCCAGCGATGCTAAGCAAGAAGCCAAAGATTTTTATAATCGATCGAATAAAAACGCGGCCTTTTATGTTCTAGATTTTGAAGTGAACACAGTCACTTCAGGCACGACCAATGCGGCAGTTAAAGCCTGGTATGAAGAGATGCGGTCGTTAACGAATAAGAAATTAATCTTCTATTCTTATCAATCCTTTGCCACCACGTATGCGAATACTGCGCGGCAAAGTTTCGATGCGCAATGGATTGCGAATTATTCATATACGCCAACGATCTCATATTCACTGTGGCAATATACAGATGCCTACTATATGTCAGCATTGAATCAATATATTGATAATAGTAAAGCGGTTGTGAGTGTGCATCCAATCAGTTGGTGGACAGCGGCAAGCAGTGCCACGACAGATACGAGCACGTCGACGAATATGTCAACTAATACTAGTACGAATACCAATACGTCAACCACAACGACCACGACACCAACGGCTTACAGCAAGTATAAGGTTGGTCAACATGGTTATTTGCATAAAGCGGCGACAACGTATTATGGGACGAATACCACGATTCCAAGCAGTGCAAAACAGAAATTTTATAAGATTACGGCTGTTAAGTCGGTAACTAGTGGTAATTCTTCCCAAGCGGTTTACTTAAGTGGGTTGAACCAATGGGTCTTAGCTCAAGACATTACGGGTTATTGGTACGGCCAACATGGGTCCTTTAACCTCACGAGTAATTTAAATATCTACTCGGATGCTGGTTTGAAGACTAAAACTGGTTCGAAGTATACCAAGGGTAGTCAGATTAAAGGTAAAGTTGTCAAGAATGGCAGTGTTTATCGGATTAAGACGAGCAAGGGTTATGTGAGTGGCAATGTGAAGTATGCAACTCCAGCTTATATTGAATCATTGCCAAGTAGCAAGACTGTGACGACTACCAAGAAGATCTATAGTTACAGCAAGTCTTCTTTAAGCAAGACTTACCGTCGTAGTGCGATCGCCAAAGGAACCAAGGTATCAGTGACTAAAGTTGGCAAACGATCAACTGGTTCACGTTACTTGGTGACGGCAAATGGGCAATACATTACCGCCAATAAGTCATACGTAACGAATTAAGGAGGAACTTTTTAATGCAATTTAAACGTAAAGTTAAAGTTGGAATTTTTGCGACCACCAGTGCACTAGTTTTAGGATTAGTGGCGGCCCCATCAGTTAATCATGTGCTTCATGCGGCTTCTGATAATGTTACGACTGTCAGTCAAACCGCAGCCCCAACCACAGTTAAAGCGGCCGATCAAACGGTTAAAGCAACGAGTGCCAGTGGGACTAAGTCGAATTATAGTGTGAGCTATGTGAAGTCTGGAACGAGTTCAAAGACGGCCACATATAAAAAGACGGCCTATAACAGCAAGAGTGATGCCAAAGACGAAGTTGATTATATTGGTGCGGCTAAAGGGAGTACGGTTTCTCTAGGTAATGGCACCACGGCCAAGTTACAAGGGACGATGGGTCGTGTTTATATTCATTGGAATACGAATAACTGGTCAGTCACCGCGATTGCTAATACGGCGGATGTTCAAGCTAATCCAGCGAAGTTCGCCAAACAAGTCAACAATCAATTAACGAGTCAAAAGTTAACGGATACTAATGTTACCCATGGTTCGGTGACCGTTTATGATCAGACACAATCTGGCCAAGCGAATACGGTTAAGTGGCAACAATCTGATAAAGTCACTCAAGTAAAAGGTCAACAAGCCAGCACCGTGATGAAGTTAGCTGCCGATGCCCAAAGCAACTAAAATCTGGTGGCGACACTGCTTATTTGCGGGGTTGATGGTCATCCTTTTGTGGGTGACGACGGCCAGTGCTAAGCAATTTGGCACGACAACGCCTGTGACTGAGACCTCGACTGACACGACTCATGTGGTCCAAAAGCTAACGCCAGGACAGGCACAAAAGGTGTCTGCTAAGGCCATTATTGGGACCTGGCATCGGCCACAGTCAGCTCGAACTTTGACGTTACGGGCCGATGGCAGTTACCGGCTGATGATCGGTGATATCGTTACAACGGGTTATTGGCGATTATCAGCGGCGCGAACCTTGACGTTGACCGATGCGTTAGGTCGTACATCAGTTGCACAAGCGTCTGCTCACGAACTAAAATTCAGTCAAGCTGATCAATGGCTTAAAAACTAAGTGAAGATCACCAACTCGATTATCGGGTTGGTGATCTTTTGTTATAAAAAGATTGTAAAATGATGTGATTAAGATTAGAATGGACGCATGTCAATTTTGACAATACATAAGAAAGTGGTGACGAAACGATGAAGTTTTATTTGGTAGATGCGTTCAATGATGAGGTTTTTAAAGGCAATCCGGCGGCGGTCTACGTGTTAACAAAATGGCCTAGTGCAACAACGATGCAAAAAATCGCGTTAGAACACCACTTATCAGAAACGGCCTTTACGGTTAAAAACGGTGATCATTATGACTTGCGCTGGTTTACGCCAGAACAAGAGATCGATTTGTGTGGACATGCGTCACTGGCAACGGCTTACGTCCTGTTTAATTATTATGAACCGGATGCGACTGAGTTACATTTTCAAACGCAAAAAGGACCACTTGCTGCGACTCGTCAAGGTGATCAATATGGATTGGACTTTCCTAGCTTAATGCCAGAACCGATTGAAAATGAGCCGACCTTTGCGGCTGCAATGGGAGCTAAACCCACGGCGGCTTATTTAGCACGTGACTTGTTTTTAGTCTATGACGATGCAGAAACAGTTCGTCATATGCAACCGGATTTGGCCAAAGTTAAGGCTTTACAAACTGGTTTGGGTGTTATCGTCACGGCACCTGATACGACGTTTGATTTTGTGTCACGAGCCTTTTATCCTAAACTACAGGTTGATGAAGATCCGGTCACTGGATCAGCACACTCGAATCTAATTCCTTATTGGGCTCAACGTCTTCACAAACGGCAATTACATGCGCAACAAGCCTCAGCACGAGTTGGGGTATTGGATTGTGAATGGCATGATGATCGGGTAACGATGAGTGGTCGAGCCGTTTTGTTTGCAACGGGAGAAAATACATTGGATGTTTAATGAATTAAAGCGACAAAAAAGCTTGGGCTGCGGCTCAAGCTTTTTTCTGTGGTGCAGAGGTATTTTCAGCGGTGAAGGTTTGACTGATCTGTGTTAACTGGGTGTGAATCGTGTCAAAATCGGGTCCCAGTAGTTGCCTCATTCGACGTTCGCTATTAGCGAAAAACGCCTCGATAGTTTGTGCTAATTGCCGTGCATGTGGGGTTAATAATAGTCGTTTATAGCGCGCGTCATTGGTCGCCGGCACGCGTAGGAGTAAGTCTTTGGCAACCATCGTGGTGACGAGGCTTGAGGCAGTAGCTTTACGAATATTAAATTCGTGTTCTAAATCACGTTGGAAAATATCTTGGGTCGCTTCGTGATCGGCGATAAAGTTAATTGTACTGATTTGTGTCCCGGTGAGTCCAAGTTGTTTTGCAAAGTGGTCCGAGTCGCGGGCGAGGGCGTTATTGGCTTTTTTGATGGCGATGCCAAGTGATGTTTGCATGATAGCCTCCTATAATGGTTCGTTAACTAACTATTTGGCATTATATGAAAGCTGATCGTAAAAGTCAATTGAATTATTAGTTGGTATTACTGAGAATTTGTGTTAGCATATGTAAATAGTTCGTGTTAGAACTAATTTTTAAAATGGAGTGGCAAACATGACCAAAAAAGTAGACGCCAAATTAATTTTAGCCGTGGTGGCGACCGGTTTATTATCTTTTTGTGGGGTGATTGTGGAAACTGCGATGAATATCACGTTTCCAGCCCTGATGCGTGAGTTTCAAGTCAATACGGCAACTGTGCAGTGGATGACGACCGCTTATTTGGTGGTTGTGTCGATTATCGTACCAATTTCGTCATTTTTAAAGCAACGTTTCCGGACGAAAACCCTGTTTATTACCGCTAACTTGTTATTTATGGCGGGTTTAGTGATTGATGCGCTAGCTGGAAGCTTTGATATGCTAGTCCTCGGTCGGGTAGTGCAAGGACTGGGAACCGGGATTGCGTTACCATTAATGTTTAATATTATTTTAGATTGGGTACCGATCCAACAACGAGGTACACTGATGGGCATTGGGACGTTAATTACGGCAATTGCGCCAGCACTGGGCCCAACTTTTGGTGGGATTGTCGTCAGCAGCCTTGGCTGGCATTGGATCTTTATTTTATTGTTACCGTTATTGCTTGTATCGTTGATCTTAGGACTATATGCGATTCGACAAGCCCAACCGACGAAACGCGTCGGCTTTGATGCTTTCGGTTGGATGCTAATCTGGTTAATCTTTATCGGATTTACCTTAGCTTTTAGCAATTTATCCAAAGTGACGACGCAACCATTAGCCTTTTTCGGTATGCTAGTAGTTGGCTTAATCGGTCTAGGCGCATTTGTCTGGCGGACTAGTCGTGCTAAGCAACCGCTGATTCATTTAACTATCTTTAAGAACCACTCGTTCGATTGGCATTTAGTCGGGTTTTTCTTATTGCAATTGAATGCGTTAGGCATGGCGTTTATTTTGCCAAACTATTTACAGTTGGTTAATGGCAAGTCTGCGATGGTTGCTGGATTATTTGTGTTACCTGGTGCCGCGGTAGGCGCAATCTTTGCGCCGCTTGGTGGTCGCATCTTAGATCAATTTGGTGCGGCGAAACCTTTACTTACCGGTGCAAGTTTGTTGATGGTCGCTGTGGCGTTATTTGCTGGCTTTGCGATGCAGCTGAATGGTTGGCTAATCTTAGGTTTTTATATCATCTTTATGATTGGTCTTGGATTAATCATGGGAAATGCGATGACTAGTGGCCTGAGTCAATTGGATATGGCACAGCAAGCCGATGGAAATGCGGTTTTTAATACGTTGCAGCAATTTGCTGGAGCAACTGGGACGTCGATTGTGTCGGCGGTGATTACGTTAGTACAAACACAAGCCACAGGGAGTACGGCTCATAAAACAGCGTTAGGGTCGACGGCCGCCTTAGGATTATTGTTGGTGCTGGCGGTGATTGATGGGGTGGCTTTAACTTTAGCGATGAAGACGCGCCAGCACGATTGACATTTTGTTGCTGAGTGATTATGATGTTAATTAACAATTAAAAGTGGTGACCTTTAATGAGTAGTGATTGATCCAACCGTTAAGCGACTCGGTGGTTGGTGTGAACCGAGCGGCGATCAATGACGAATTACATAAAGCGAGCTGCCATTCGGCCGGATTATTTCGTTATCAATAAATGAGCGATCACATTATAGTGATAACTTGGGTGGTAACGCGGAAAAACTCGTCCCTGTTGTAATAACAGGGACGAGTTTTTCGTTTTTTCGGACCAAACTTAGGAGGATTTAGCATGAACATTATTGAAGATTTAAAGTGGCGCGGTGCTATCAATCAACAAACTGATGAAGCCGGCTTGAAGGCATTGTCAGAAAAGCAGTCGATTGCCTTATACTGTGGGATTGATCCAACTGGTGACAGTATGCATATCGGGCATTTAATTCCCTTTATGATTTTAAAACGATTCCAATTAGCGGGTCATCATCCTTACGTTTTAGTTGGTGGTGGGACTGGTGCTATTGGTGATCCTTCTGGTAAAAATTCCGAACGGGTTTTACAAACCATGGATCAAGTTAAACACAACCAAGATGCTTTGAGTGGTCAAATGCATAAGTTGTTCGGGTCAGATGATAACTTTTCAATCGTGAACAACTACGATTGGCTATCTAAATTATCATTATTAGACTTCTTACGTGATTATGGGAAGTTATTCAGTGTGAATACGATGTTGAATAAAGAAGTTGTGGCTAGTCGTCTTGAAGTCGGAATCTCATATACCGAATTCACGTACCAAATTTTGCAATCAGTTGACTTCTTGCACTTATACCGTGCCGAACATGTTCAACTCCAAATCGGTGGTGCCGATCAATGGGGAAATATTACTGCAGGGACCGATTTGATCCATCGCTTGGAAGGTAGTGAAACCGAAGCTTATGGGTTGACGATTCCGCTATTATTGAAAGCTGATGGGACTAAGTTTGGTAAGACGGCTGGTGGGGCCGTTTGGCTTGATCCTGAAAAGACATCACCTTATGAATTCTACCAATTTTGGATTAACCAAGATGACCGTGACGTCGTCAAATACTTGAAATACTTCACATTCTTGAGTCATGAAGAAATCGATCGTTTGGCTGAAACCGTCAAGACCGCTCCAGAAAAACGGGAAGCGCAACGTCGTCTAGCTGAAGAAGTGACTGCCTTTGTGCATGGTAAAGATGCAGTCGTTGAAGCTGAAAATATTACTAAGGCACTCTTTACAGGTGATGTGCAAGCTTTGACTGCCGATGAAATCGAACAAGGTTTCAAAGGTGTACCATCAGCCGATGTGACGAGTGAAAAACAAAACATCGTTTTATGGTTAGTCGATGCAACGAAGTTCGAAGGTTCACGGCGTCAAGCCCGTGAAGATATTAAGAATGGTGCGATCCGGATTAATGGCGAAAAAGTCACCGATGTCGATGCTGAGATCGATCCAGCAGCTGCATTTGATGGTAAATTTGTCATTGTGCGTCGTGGGAAGAAAAAATATTTCTTAGCACGAGTAAAGTAAATAAGCTTTTTGAAGAAATCGATTGTAGTTAACGCAATCGATTTCTTTTTTTATGCGCATTATGAGAATAAGTGTAGTAAAATTAAAAATACATTAAAGACAGTTGGTTAGGTTACTGACGAAGACAAATGAACCGGAGACTATCCTCGCCAGCGATGATTGCGCTATGCTATAGTTAAATCGATTTTTGATAATTGTTAGTTGTTAATGGGGGATAAAGAAAGGACAGTTGTTTATGCAAACGAAGCCCGAACATCGTTCCACACGAACGATTGCAGTGTTAGGTTTACTGATTGCCGTAACCGTAGTGATTTCAAGATTGTTGATCATACCAGTGCCCATGACTCATGGAAATATTAATCTATGTGATGCAGGGATCATGATTGCGGCGTTACTATTTGGTCGCCGTGGTGGTGCCGTGGTAGGTGGCGCTAGCGGATTTATTTTAGATTTGATTTCAGGGTATTCACAATATATGCTATTTTCGTTAGTGGTTCATGGCTTAGAAGGTTGGCTAGTCGGTCAACTTGGTGCGGGTAAGTCCAAACGGTGGCAAGTCATCGCGATGATTGTGGGGAGCATTGTGATGATTGCAGGTTATTTTATAACTGATTCGGTCTTATATGCGTTGCCAACCGGAATTATCGGAGTTCCAACTAATGCTGTGCAAGCGGTCGTTGGTAGTGTGATTGCATTTCCCGTTGTGGTTAGAATGCAATCATATGTTAGAACTCAATTTAATTAAAAGTCACTTATATAGTAGAGATTTATCAAACACAACTTGATAGGTCTCTTTTTTAAAATTAATTTTGAATTTTGCTTGACCAACTAATTTTATCCTGGTATAGTATTACTCGTTGCTGTTATGGCACAACATATTGATTTGAAAAACAAAATTAAAAAGTTGTTGACAACGAAAAATGATTTTGTTATTCTAATTAAGTTGCGTTTGAGGCAACCAATAAAATTCATTTCAAGTGAGTTAAAAAAGTTCTTGACGTTTTAAAATATTAGCGATATGATGATTGAGTTGCTGTTGAAGCAACAAATATGATTCACTTCAAAAAAGATTTAAAAAGTTCTTGACAACTTTTAACCTTGATGATATGATGATTAAGTTGCGTTGAGGTAATCAACCAACAAATTAGACCTTTGAAAACTGAACAAAGTTTCGACAAAACAAATGTGTAGGGTCTGCTAACTTAGGTTAGCACAACAAACATTTGCGAAGTCAATTCGCTAGCAAATGAATTTTAGTACAACATTTAATGAGCTTTAAAACTCATCATTAATTTGAGAGTTTGATCCTGGCTCAGGACGAACGCT
>NZ_BJDY01000006.1 GCF_005405385.1 Lactiplantibacillus mudanjiangensis | reverse complement strand
ATGAAAATTGATAAGATCACAACGTTGCCACGTACAATTGGTGGTAATAACATGCCGCTGGTTCCAATCAAATTTTATGGAACGCCTAAGACAACGTACACGGATTAGAATCAAATTTTAAAATATAAAAGGATGGTAAATGATGAGCAAAACTAAAAGTATTAATGTTATGGGAGTTCCGTATAAGATTTTTTTTGATTCTACTGATTCACGTTTAGAGTATGCTAATGCAGATGCTATTACTGATAGCACCACCAAGGAAATTCATGTTGCAAAATTTGAGGATAGTCCTAACTCTGTCGCAAATCTACAAACGTATAGTCAAAAGGTTTTATATCATGAAGTTTTACACGCTTTCTTGTATGAATCTGGATTAGATTCCAATAGTGACTGGGCAAGAAACGAAGAGATTATCGACTGGTTCGCTTTGCAGCATGAAAAGATTGATTCGGCGCTTAGTCAAACAAAGTAATCTAACTAATTCTGATCAAAGGAGGTGACCTCGAATGGCTACGGGTAAGTATAAACAGTGGCGGACTCATGAGAACTTGACTAAGCTTGAAGGCTGGGCCCGCGATGGACTAACGGATGAGCAAATTGCTCACAACATCGGCATTCGGCGGCCTACTCTCTATGATTGGAAGAAAAAGTATCCTGACATTTCTGACGCCCTAAAAAAGGGTAAAGAAGTTGTTGATCGTGAAGTTGAGGGGGCACTCTTAAGGCGAGCACAAGGTTATACCACTACTGATCACCAGTATAAAATTGTGGATGTGGATGAAGATGTTTTACATGCTAGACGGCGCAAAGCTGCTAACATTTTTAAGCTTGACCATCCCGAGGCTACTCAGCAAGAAATCAATGACTATGCTGCCGAAGCGGTTCCAACTCGTGAGCGCATCGAGTTGTATCAAAATACTCATGAGGTGCCACCAGATACGACCGCTGCTATCTTTTGGCTTAAGAATCGCAAGCCTGTTGAGTGGCGTGACCGTAAAGAAACCGAGATATCAGGTGGTCTTAGTGTGAATGACCCATATAAGGACTTAACCACGGATGAGCTGCGCAAATTGGCGCGTGATGACGATGGTTAGTCGTGCTGATATAAGATTGGGAGCTAAGATTGAATTAGCACGCCGGTCCTTTTTTGATTATTGCCATTTAATGGCACCTAAGTTTTACGTGAAACGGCGAGATTACCTAGTTCAGTTGTGTGATGATTTACAATCCTTCATCGAATCTGATGACGATGTGCTAGTTATTAATGAACCGCCACGACATGGGAAGTCACGTACTGCCGGTCTGTTTGTTCAATGGCTATTAGGTAATGACCCCACTACTCAAATTATGACGGGTTCATATAATGAGTCACTATCGACAACCTTTTCTAAGGGTGTCCGTAATTCAATCCAAGAAATTAAAGCTGATCCAAATATTCCGGTCTTTAGCGATGTGTTTCCCGGCGTTACCATCAAGCAGGGCGATGGTGCGATGAATCTGTGGTCACTTAACGGCGGTTATAACAATTATTTAGCGACATCGCCCACAGGGACCGCAACGGGTTTTGGTGCTAAGGTTGAAATCATCGATGACCTCATCAAAAACGCCAAAGAAGCCTTTAATGAAGTCCTTCTTGATGAGCAGTGGCGCTGGCTTACGGATACAATGCTGTCGCGGCTAGAGTCGGGTGGAAAGCTAATCATCGTTATGACACGATGGTCATCGCGTGACCTCGCAGGACGCGCTTTAAGCGAGTTTCCGAGTATGGGGTATAAAGTACGGCATATCAGTATGAAAGCTGTTCAGGATGACGGCTCAATGCTTTGCGATGAAATCCTGACTAAAGCACAGTATGATCGGACCACTAAAGCACAGTCACCTGAAATTGCCGCTGCTAACTACCAGCAAGAACCAATTGATCAGAAAGGGCGCTTATATAGCCACTTTAAAGAGTATGACGATATCCCCAAAGATGATGAGGGCAACTCACTGTTTACGGGGATTTTTTCATACACTGATACGGCCGATGAGGGTTCCGACTGGTTGGCGAGCTATATTTACGGGGTTTATCAGAATGAGGCTTACATCTTAGATGTTGTTTTCAGTCAGGAACCGATGGAGCTTACCGAGCCTACTGTTGCTAAGGCGTTCTTTACTCAAAAGGTTGGCTTGGCAACAATTGAATCCAACAACGGTGGGCGCGGTTTTGCGCGGCAGGTTGAGTCACGGCTAAGAGATGAATACCACAGCAATACAACTAAAGTACAGTGGTTCCATAATAGCCAGAACAAGATAGCACGAATTTTATCTAATTCAGTCTGGGTTATGGACCATATTTACTTTCCTCGTAACTGGCGGTATCGCTGGCCTGAACTATATGATTTCTTAATTCGGTATCAACGTGAGGGTAAGAATGAGCATGACGATGCACCCGATGCACTGACTGGCGTTGCTGAGCAGGTTCAAAATAAGTTACAGATTAAAACCGGTTCAAGCCGTAAGAAACAAGCTAACAAGTTGCGGTCACTAGGACTTATATAGGAGGTTGGTTGGATGACTCAATTCGATGTGCGTATTGAAAATAAGGCAGATTTAGATGCTTGGAATGAAGTGTATTGGGGTGGTGGTAATCCAATTCAGATTTCAATGGAAGACCTTATCTTTCTAACACGGGCATCGGCTAACTGCCTTGGTTTTACGGACGATGGCGAGTATTCACATTCTATTACATTGGACGCAAAGGCGTACCGGCTACTGAAAGGACGATTTAATCATGGAAAAAACAGATATGGGAAACGTGAGCGCCATAGTACACGGTATGCTAGACGTATACGCATTCATGCGCAAAGGACCCAGCATCGTTATCGCAGATCGGCGAAGTGGTGAAGCGTTCGTGATCAAATGCGGCTTACCTAAAGCAATCGCAATTGAAAAATTGCTAGTTGAAACTCATCCCAATAAGGATATCGGGAAGATCGAGTTTGATACGTCTACTGGACCGATGACGATTGATGAGCTCATCCAGAAGGCACCAGATAAGACGTTAGCGGCCAAAATGGGCTTAGTGTAGGAGGAGATGCAAGTTGGCAGAAACGAATGATTTTCAGGCACACTCAATCAGTTTGCCATGGGCACAGCACAATAGTTTATTAATGCTATCCGGTGATCGATTCCCATTTAATGCGAACCAAGACTATCAGATGCCTGCCGAAAAGTGGGAAGCTAGTAAAAATAATTCTCAGGAAATTGCTAAGGTATTACAGTGGTTTATTAAGGATCATTACTCATATCAATTGCCACGAATCTTAGCGTTAGAGCGCTACTATCAAGGCGATAATGACATTCACTACTGGCGATCAGATAAAGCCAATAATCGGGCTGATAATCGCATCGCCAGTGGCTTGCCACGCTATATCACTAATCTCAGGGTCGGCTATCAATTCGGCAATCCGGTTAAGTATGCGTATACGAACCCTGATAACGATGCTGATACTGGTGAAGACCTAACTGACATCATTGAGGGCTTCAATTCCCGCAACGACATCGGTTATCATGAAAAGGTCATGGGCAAGAATCTTAATAATACCGGTCGTGCATTTGAACTGGTTTATATACGAGAGGGCACTAATGATGCTGCTATCAAGGCGATTGACCCAGCTAATGCATTTGTCGTTTATGATACGACCATCGAGAATCACTCGCTATTTGCCGTACGCTATTACATGTCTACCTTTATGGATAGAATTACCTACTACGTTGAAGTCTATACTGACTCCAACGTTTTTTATTACACAAGTGAAAATTCTCCATTTGGTGAGTATAAGTTCATTAAGCAGGTGCCGCACTTCTTTGGTAAAGTGCCGCTTAGTGAATATAAGCTGAACGATGAGCGACTTGGAGCATGGGAACCTAAACTAGATGAGATCGATGCATACGACAAGTCACTATCTGAAATGGCGAATAGTCAAGAAGACTTCAGTAACGCGATTCTAGCCATTAGCGGGGATATCGATACTGGCGATGATGATGAAGATGACGATGAAGTTAGTTCCGCTGATAAAGTAGATTTATTGAAGCTGATTCTTTTTCTAAAGCCGTCCATTGTATCTAACCCTAGCGGCACTAATACAGTAGTTCCAACTGATGCAAAATACATCACTAAGGCATTAGACGCTACTAGTTGGCAAACGTATGTTAAGCAACTTTTAGCCGATGTGCACAAGGACACCAATACACCTGATGTCAGCGATGAAAACTTTGCATCTAATGCTACTGGTGTAGCTATGTCGTATAAGCTGTGGGGCAGTGATCAGGAACGAGCTACGCAACAATCGCTGTATACTCGTGGCTTGATGCGCCGTCTACGTTTGTTGGCCGTATACTGGTTCAAGATTAGCTCAATCAAGACTGTTGATGAAGTGGAAAACGTCAAGATTAGCTATACACCTAATCTGCCGAAAAATGATTCAGAAATCATGACTAACATTCAAGCGCTGAACTCCTTAAATGGCTCCATTAGTCAAGAAACCATCCGTGAACAAGTTGAACCAGTGACTGGCGTACCAGCTGATCAGGAAAAACAACGGGTCGATAGTCAAGGCGAAACTAACACGAAAGACAATTTGAAATATATGATTGGGCTTAAGGGTACTGATCAAGATAAGGCCGATGTTTTAGGAACGTCTGCCGAACCGTTGACTGGTGGTGGCACTGATGACAACAAGCCTAGCTGAGCAACAAGAACGAGCTAGAATTGACCAGCTACTTGCATCGGATCAAGCGAATGATCAGCGTGTTGAGGGGATTTACCTCGATGCCTTAAAGTTAATCAAAACTAACTTGCAAGCTTTCTATGTACGGTATGCGACTGATCAGGGACTGACTGTAGCAGAGGTTAAGCGTGATGTGACTAAGTGGGACTTAGATCAGTTTGTCGATGCAATCAAAGAATTGCTTGAAGATGATGATAAGTCTGATGGCGAGCTAAGCAAACGGCTGAAATTGTTCCAGTATCAAGCGGCCAAGGGCAATCGGCAAGACTTACTGGCCGCCATGATCGGTGCAACGATAGCCATATCCACTAAACACGCTCACAAGGCCAGTAGACAGCACTTAGCTGATGACTACGCTAATGAGCGGCAATGGCAATCAGATGCGTTAAAACGGCTTGCGGTTCATCATGAATGGACGTTGCCTAAGCAGCATAATGTTGATATCAAGCCTAATGTGGCAAAGATGATTGATGGTAGCCAGTGGTCAGATACTCTATGGAACCACAGCGATGCGATGGTTACGGATGTTCAGAACGTTGTCCGTGACTCGCTGAACAACGGCATGTCACAGGACAATCTAGGCCAGTTGATCAAACATTTAAAGCCTGCTGATAAAGAGCAAGGTAATTTGGAATCAGCAGCTAAGAAACGAATGTGGCAAATCGAAACGCTTGTTCGTAGTGAGTCAGCCCGGGTTGTTGATGAGGCCACTATGGATCAGTTGAAAAATGACGATGCATCATTAATTGATATCGTTATTGAACCCGATGCATGTAAGAAGTGTCGGCACTTAGCAGGGATGGGCCCATTTAAAATTGAAAATTGTCCTAGTTTTCCGTCTGATACGCATCCTAACTGCCGGTGTAAGAAGATTAATCACGACTTGACTGATCAAAAGTATTTGGAATCGTTAAGAACGAGGTTGCTTATGATGAAGCTTACTTAAAACATGCGGCAGCGCCCGACTATGAACCAGATAGTGTTGGTTTGCGGTTAGAGCGAATATCAGACAGCTTAGTAGGTCAGAGTTACAAAGATTAGTATGTGTATGCACTCCATTGTGAGTGCTTTTTTTATGCCCTTTTTTCGGTAGCGGGCTTTAAAGAACAGCCGATTTCGTTATCGCCACGTATAAGTGATTTCGTCTTTAGGACGTAAAACGGAGGGATATTAATGTTTAAAACTAGTGTGTTACCAATGAATTTACAATACTTTGCGGAGCCAGATGCTGATCCAACTGGTGCACCTGCCACTGAACCCGATCCAGAAAATGAACCGACCGATGGTGCAAAAACTTTCAGCCGTGCTGAACTAGCTAGTATCGCTAAGGCACAGACTCAGAAGGCACTTAAAGATTTTCGTGAAAGCGATGAATTCAAGGACTTACTGGCTACTGCCAAGGCTGCTGGCGTTGAAGAAGCTAACATGACTGATAAAGAAAAACGTGAGGCGGAAAAGGCACGTGAAAATGCTGAATATCAAAAACGTATTGATGCGCTTGATCATCGTGAAGCGATGGCTGATACCAAGGATCAACTGACGAATGCTGGGCTACCTACCGTATTCGCATCGTTTCTAGCTGATAAGGATAAGACAGTTCGTGAGCAAAATGTTAAGGAATTCAGCGCCACATTTAACGATGCAGTCCATAAAGCTGTTTTAGCTAAGATGAAAGGGCCAGAAACACCAAGCAACGGTGCACCAGCCACTACGCCAGACAAGAAGTTTAGTGAAATGAATTTGGATGAACGAACTAAGCTCTATCATGATAACCCTCAACTATATGCACAACTTTCTCAACAATAAATTAAGGAGTGATTTTAATGGCCGATAGCCAATTTAGTTTAGCTGATGCAATCGTTCCATCATTGTTTGCACCGTATGTACAACAACTAACTACAGAAACTGACCGATTTATCAATTCGGGTATTGTCACTAATGATCCGTCACTAGGGGCTCAACTTTTAAGCCCATCGGATTTCATCACGATGCCGTTTACCAATGATTTGGAAGGTGAACCAGAATCATGGACTGATACCAATGATATTAGTGTTGCTGGGCTTACTACTGGGAAGCAACGTGCCTTCAAGTTTCGTCAAGTTAAGGCATTTGGGTTCACAGATATTTCAGGCTTAGTTTCTGGCGCTAATCCACAAGAAGTGATTGCAACTCGTTTTGGTAATTACTGGGTTCGTGTAAATCAAAAAGTGCTATTACAAGAATTAGCTGGCATCTTTGCTAATACTGATATTGCGACTGCTAAGCTATTTGATGATTCTGCAAATTCATTTGGTGCGCGTGGCTTCTTAGCTACGATTGCTAAGATGGGCGATTTGCAAGACCAAACATTTAGCAAGATTGCAGTACACTCTGCAACCTACGCTCAAATGAAAGCTCAACAAATGATCGATGTCGTCCAGCCGGGGCAAGCAGTTGGTCCATTTGGTAACTATAACGGTATGGAAATCGTGGTTGATGACCAAGTGCCATTGGATGATAATGTTGCGACTAGCTATATCTTTGGTACTGGTTCAGTTGGTTTTTCAGTTGCATCGCCACAAAATGGCGTTGAGGTTGAACGTGAAGCACGTAAAAACGGTGGTCGTACTAATATTATTAACCGCCGCGTGATGGCAACTCACGTGCTAGGGACTAGCGTGGCTAAAGACTTTACACCAGCCGGTCAAACAGTTACTGCCGATGAGCTAGCTTTAGGGACAACTTGGGAATCAGTTGTAGATCCTCGCAACATTCGAATTGCAGCGTACAAATCAAAGATTGATAGCGACTTTGTACCTAAGAAGAGAGCACAATCTAGCTCAACAAGTACCAGCACGACTGATTCTTCTAAAGCAAGCACACCCGCTGCCTAAAGGAGTGTTTTAAATGGCTGATAGTAATAAGACCACGGTTGTCGCGGTTCAAACCGACCCTGCATTTGCTAATGTCGATGCATCAGCTATTCAACAGCAAATCGATGATACTTGGCCGGACGTCCTTGCTGATAAGCTGCCAAGCTATGAGCAGGAACGTGGCAATCGCTTACTGGTCAAAAGTAAGTTAGTCGTGGCTCAAATCGTGGCTACTGGTGGCGTACAGTCGGCTAGTCAGTTGAATGAGTCGCAGACGATGTTTGATTGGAGCAAGGGCAATGATCCTTACATGATTGATTACTTAACCCTTGTTGATAAGTACGGTCATGGCCGACATCGTGGTCGTGCTTTCAGTCGGAACTAGAGGTGATGCACGTTGGCAAATATTAATAGAATCCCTGAACTAGTTGCTGAGATGAAAGAGTTGAGTCAACTTAACCTAGTTGTTGGGGTGCCCGTTGATGATGAGTTCTTACAAATGATTGCACGGGTAAATGAAAATGGTCTGACATTGCGTGCTAAGCACAATTACTTGACGATTCCAACGGCAGCAGCGGATGGCCGTAAAGCTAAGGATGTTCCGGGCCTTTTTAGGCCAAAAGGCAAGATGGTTTTAGCAGTTGCTGATAAGTCGTCTCACAACGGAATTAAAGTAATGTTTGTTCTTAAGGAGAGCGTACGTATCCCACCACGACCTTTCATCCGTTTTACCTATAACCATTGTAGGGATGACTGGCAGTCGCTGATGCGGCGTCAGGTTGGCCTGTTGATGGATGGCAAAGCTACAGCTAGGTCAGTAATGAATGCGTTAGGTCGGCAAATCTCAAACGATATTAAACGGACCATTAAGCAGATGCAATCACCGCGTAATGCGCCGTTAACGGTCGCGCGTAAAGGCTTTGATGATCCGTTAATTGATACTGGTAAGTTGATTGGTTCCATTACATGGAAAATAGAAAGGAAGTCATAAAATGGCTGAAAAATTGGTAATTTATAAAAAAGGTGAATCGACTGTATCTTTTACGGGCGATGCGGACAAGGTAACCATCACAGGGTTAGCTGCTGGCACAGTTGTGGCAACTGGTGACTATGAACTAGCTGTACAAGATAGTGATGGCGTTAAGCCTGAATCTGATCATGAACCAGTTACTGGGTTCACGGTGAATGCGGCTAAGGAAGCGGCACCCGAAAATGTGACGGTGACGCCAACAGATGATGGTGCAGTAGTTACGGGTAACTAGCTATGGCGTTCAATTTCGATTTCATGTTTAATCGAACGGCCGAGCCACTGACCGTCATGAAACCGGTGCATCAGAGCTTTGACGAGCTAGGGCGGCCTGTTACAGATGGTAGTGATCCGATTCATGTTAATGAGCCAATTTCTATTAGTGATAATCAGGCTATTAGATATCAGGATGCCTCAGGTGGTGAGATGCAAATCACAACAATCAACTGGGTATCAAAGTTACCAAATATGCCTAAGCACACTAAGGTTCATCGCGATAATACCGATGAAACCTTTGAGGTCATCAACAGCTCTGGGGTTACACGTAGCGGTAAAGTCTTTTATCAATTAGAACGGGTAGGTGATGATAATGTACGAGACAGTGATACTGGCGATTCTGAATCAAATTCGCAAGTATAAAGACATTCAGATCGTTCAAGAGAAAATGGCTGCTAGTCAAACTAAGCGGCCATTTTTTAGTTACGCGATTTATGACGATGCTCAGGAGCTGACATCGCTACCGTATGATCATGCGCCGTTTTTGATGGGAGTACAGTTTAAGGCTCATGCCGATGATGACTTTGAGGCCAAGGACTTAGCTAAATGGGTGCGGGATATTATCCAAAGCAAACAGCCGAGCTATGAGCTAGCTTTACAAGGCATCTCGGTGGTTAAGGCTAATGCCATGCCTCCACTTAACGAGGACTGGACGACTGAAATCGAGTATATGGCTGGGGCTGATTTTCAGCTACTGGTAAATAGCGACTACGTTGATCAAACACAGCCCGGTCAAATTACCGGTGTGGACTTAGATCAATCAACAATAGGAGGAAATTAAATGGAAGCAGTTACGATTCTTAAGACCCATGACGATGTGCACATTACCGATACCATTCAAAACTTACCGGTTGATGGCACAATCGCTGTTAATCTCTTAGTAGAAGGCCAAGATGCCACTGTAAAAAGTAACGTTTTTTATGTCTTAGACGACTTACCCGATGCCGGGTATGACGAAAATAGCGCGGTTTACGCTAACGTTGAAGCGATGTTTGATGTGGACGATTTTCAAGGGCCTGTGCAGGTTTTAGCTTACCCCAATGAAGAAGTACCTGACATCACTGGGGCGACCGCTACGCCAACAGGTGACGGTGCCACGGTCACTGCTAAGATGGTGCCGGGCGTTGTTCGTGCACTGGAAGATCATGCACTAGATGGTGCTTACTGGAACGTTCTAGTAACCGATGATGCCGATACTATCAAAGCGGCAGCTGACTTTTTATATGCTAACCAAAAGGGCTTGTTAGTCACGCAACTTTCAAAGATTGCTGACTTGCAAGCCCTTAGTGTATACGCGACATCGACTTATACCGAAAAGAACAAGCTTGGCATCTTAATCAATACGATTACCAAGAATACTGATAACCATATTGCGGCACAAGCAGCTGCGTATGCATCGATGAACTTGCTACTGGATTGGATGCATATCGGTAACTTAACGCAATTCGTTCAGGACGATTGGACCCCAGTAGAAATTGATCAAATCATCGCTGCTAACGGTTTGACTGTCTTAAATAAATCGGGTGATTTGATGCTTAGCAGCTCTAAGACTGCAAATGGCAACTTCATCGATAACAGTTTCATCAAGCAATACAACCACGATGAATTGCTTAAGGCTACTCAAAAGTGGATGAACGGGAAGAAGTACGTCAACTATTCGGATGACGATATCCAAGAACTATTAACCACTATCAAGACAGAATTAACAGTTTTGGGGTCACAAGGCTTAATTGCTAAAAAGCTTGATGGTGATCCAGATTGTGATGCAACTGCGCCTAATCGAGCCGATGTATCAAACGTTGATGTAACCGCACGGCGGTTGCGCAATGTGAAAACTAAGTATTCATTACCAAATGCTATTGAAACAATTTACATCAATAACACAGTCACACTCTAAGGGGGAAATAATATATGGCAGCAAGACGAATTTCATTAGATGACGGGACCTATTTTGTCTTAAAGGATTCTCGCTTCATCCATATTTACGTCATTATCAATGGTGTCGCTACTGAACTAAACGGCTTTCAGAACGGGGAAGCAGTCGGCTGGGAAAAGACCGATAACGATGTGGATGTTCAATCTGACTTTAAAGGATTGCCACTGGGTGTAATGAACCACAGTAAGCTTGGTCAATTTACGGCCAACTTGAACGATGGATCGCCTTCAAATGATGTTATGTACGGTTGCTACTATAACCAGAATACGTATAGCGGCGATACGTTACCAACATTTGGATTTAAGGTTCAAAACGATAATAATGGCGAGGTCGCCGAATCTAGCGTCTGCCTGATTCAAAAGATGACATCAGGGCAAGTCAGCAACTCCATCCAAGCACGTGTATGGACGATTCTTGCATTGCAATATAAAGATACTTTCGGTAACTAGAACTAGCGGGCTTAGGCCCGTGTACATACCAAATACTAAAGGAGATTTTAATTATGGAAAAAACTGAAATGAAGAAGCCAAAGGTCGATATTAACCATTTAGGGGACAAGGACTATAAGCGCAAGGTTGAATGGACTGAGGACAAGCAAGAACACAGTCGGGTGGCTACACTCCGTGATCCGGGGTATGAAGTCGCCATGCAAATCCGTTCCAAAGCCAACATCGGTAACAACGAGTCTGATAATGGCGAAATGGTAAACATGTTGCTAGAAAATGTTTTGGTCTCACCGCGCTTAGCTTTTGAAGACTTGGATAATCGTTTGTCAAAGAAATTCAAGGAAAAGACGGTCACTTTAGATGGTAAACATAATAGCAAAGTTACTATTAAAATGATTTTTCCTGGTTATCGTGCTGCGCTTAACTACAGTTCTGATATTCATGGTATCAACGGTTCTGATAACTATCTGCCAATCTTAACAGACATGAATAAGACCGTATTCCGTGATTCTTCCACTGGAAAACCAATTGATATGGAATTCTGGTCAGAACACGGCGGTGGCGTTAAGGCTGTGCAAAAAGCGGTCAATTATTTCAATGATGTATTAAATCACGATGGCTTTACGGCTACGGTGAATACGTTGGTAACGTTTCTGGGAGAATGCCTATAATAATCCGCTAACCAGCCATTTACTAGACAGCGATGGCGAGGTTAACGAAAAGGTCATCGATAAATTGGTCGATGATCAATTACAATTTTATCGCCCAGTGTTGGCTGGTGTCGTTGATTCAGCAGAGAAAGCAAAGCTGATGACGCGGGACCAGCTTTTATTAGCTAATGAACTGGCTAACAAGTTACTAGATATGAAGGCTGATTTAATCTCAGAGGGAGTTTATCGTGGTATTGCGAAAGCTATTGAGGATTGGAAAGGAGGTGGTAGCTAGTGGCTGCGGAATTACGAAGTGAAGATATCGGCATCAATTTTGATTTTGATTTTGAAAAGCTAAGTAAAGTTGATAACGAAGTAACGAGATTAATTGATCGGATTGAAAAAATCGGTGGCAGTTTTAGCGGAGTTACCGATAACATGCGGCGATTTAGCAATGACTTTACTGGGGCTTTCACTAAGGCACAAGTTTCAGTTGAAGGCTTTACCAAAGCTAATGGCGATGCTAAGCGTAATATCCAAGAAATGAACCACTCAGCTACCACCATGCGTGACAAGCTTTCTAACTTGAACAACGTTTACGACAGTTATTCAGATTCTCAAACTCGCAATTCGCATAGCGCCACTAAGGCATGGCAAGAACAGCTTAGCGCTATTGATCGGGTCAGAAACGGTTTACGTGACTTACCTAAAGAGTCAGTGACTAAAGTTAAGTTTGATACTGAATCTGTTAACGCCGGAACCAAGCACATTCAAAATGATTTAGCTAAGACTGATCGTGCAGCTGAAAAAACGCAATCTAAATTTATGAGTGTCAAAGATGTTATAGCCGGGTCCTTTGCGGGCGCGGCTATTTCTAATGGGATCAATGTCTTAGTAAATGGTTTGCACAGCGCGGCAGAAGCTGGGATGGAATACAACAAAGAGCAAGATACCATGAAGACGGTGTGGACGTCTTTAACTACTGAGGCACCTAAAGATGGTAAGAAGCTTGTTAGTTTCATCAATGACATGTCGCAGAAAACCATTTATGGCGCGGATACCCTAAACGAGATGGCGCAAAGTTTTTATCACGTTCATTCCAGTGAAAAAGAAACCAAGAACTGGACCAATGACTTTGTGGCTTTAGGTTCTACGTTGCACATGAGCAATGATGCACTGGCCGAGAGTGGCGAACAATTCGCTAAGATCGTTGCTGGTGGTAAGGCATCGTCCGAAGACATGGCTGTCATGATTAATCGCTTCCCAATGTTTGGTGAAGCACTGCAACAAGCTACTGGTAAGTCGATGAAGCAACTGTACGCAATGTCGGCGGCTGGTAAGCTGTCAGCCAAGCAATTTACAGACACATTGACGTTCTTGGGTAAGAAGTATCAGTCTGGTACGTCAGAAGCGATGACCTCAGCAATGGGGATGAGTATGTACATCAAATCACGGTATCAAAAATTAACCGGTGATGTGATGCGTACTTCATTTAAGATGAGCAAAGACACTTCCAGCGCCATGACTAACTTATTGTCTGACAAGATGATGACCAAGTACGCCAACGGTATTTCATCGGCTTTAGGCACAATTACTAGCGGCGCGGTTAAGGCCATCGGTTACCTAGATAAGCATAAGAAGACTATCATTGACATTCTTAGCAACGGCGGCAAGATTTTGGGTATCGCCAGCAATGAAGTATGGAACACATTTGGTGATACGTTGCACTTGATTGGGACCACCTTTGGCCTTATCGAAAAGAACGGTAAGAAGAGTGAAGATCCACTTCAAACGGTTGATGACTTGCTTAAAGGTATTGCTGATCATGAACAAGGTATTCGTAACACTGCCAAAGCTATCACTGGCATTATCATCACCAGTAAAGTCTTGGGCATGGTTAAGTCTCTAGGTGAACTGGTGACGATGCTTGGCAACGTTCGTAAAAGTACGCTCGAAGTGGCGGCTGCAGAAGAAGTAGCAACTGCTGCGGGTGAAGGTGCAACGGGCAAAGCCGCCGGTGGCTCACTGCTTAATCTGTTCGGCGCTAAGGGTAAGCATTCCGGTGCTGGTGCCCATGCGGCTGGCACTGCGGTTCTTGACGGCACACGGACATCTCGTGGTGCACAGTATGCTAAAGAAACAACACGCGCTGGACGTGGTACCCAATTCGCGACTGGCGCTACACGGTTAGAACGGTCAGCGGCGTCAGCAAGTAAATTAGGTAAGTTATCTGCAAAGATTCCTGCTGTTGGTAAAGGTACAGTGGCGCTTACCGCACTCACCGCTTTACCAGACCTTTTCAGTATGACTAAGAAAACGGCTGGTAAGAGCATTGGTAACTATGTTGGCGATGTTGGTGGTGGCTTAGGCGGCGCAGCGGCTGGTGCAGCACTTGGGTCGGTAATCCCCGGTGCTGGTACCGCAGTTGGTGCCTTAATTGGCGGTGGCCTTTCTATTGGTGGTTCAATTCTGGGTAGTAAGCTAGGTTCCCAAGCAATGGGAAACGCTGGAGGATGGATTCAATCCCAATTTTCGGGTGATAAGTCTAAGCCTACTACTAAGAAAAAAAACACATCGAAAAAGTCGAATCCTAAACCTAAAGGTATGTTCGATTCATTACCTAAGGATGCAGAATCGGCAACCAAGAAAGCCACTGGCCTAATTAAAGATGCTAATTCAAATTGGGTCAACATCACAGCGGCGGCTAGTGCCAAAGGTGTTAAGGCATCTAAGGAATATCGTCAAAAGTATCTCAATGCCAACAGCAAGGATTATGACAAAGCTTATAAGGTCTTATCTGGGTACACGGATAAAACTAATAAGTCTACTGAGAAGAGTGCCAGTTTACTGGTTAAAAATAATTTAATCACTGAACAACAAGCGCAACTTAGATTAAATGTGGACAAGAGTTCTAACACCAGACGACTGAATGCTATTAAGAAAACAATGAACGAATTGCAAGCTGCTGAAAAAAGTGGTGACTCAAATCGTTTTGCTTTAGCCCAGAGATTAAATGGTCAAATTCTAAAGCTAACTGATAGCGGCGGTCAAAAGCAAAAGAAGCTAATTCGTAATTTGAATGATTCCACTACTCAGCTTTCTAGTAAACAGTTCAAGTCTATTCTTAAACAATCTAGGTCTGCCGAAAAATCAACCGTAGCATCGGCAGATAAAACATATACGGCAGCAAAGAAAGGTGCCGATAAACAGTATCGAAATACAAAAAGTGCAGCAGCCAAGATGTATGGTACTAGCAGTGATATGTACAAAAGGATTGTTAAGAAAGCGGCTGATCAGCGCGACAAAACGGTTAAAGCGGCGAAAGACCAACATGATGACACCATTGATTGGGCGCAAAAACAACATGCAGCTGTTGTAAAAGAGGCTAAGGCTCAGGCCGGGGATATTACAACCATTATGGGCGGTGTTGGTGATGCCGTTTCAACTGTATTGAGTCAAAATGCATTAGCTACTGGGGGCAAGTATTCCAAACCTAAGTCTGATGATCAATCCATTATGGATAATTACAATGTCAACTTGGGAACGCCTACCAAGGCTACTGTTAAAAATTCGAACGGCATTAGTAAATCGACTAAAACAGGTAAGGTCACTAAATTTGCCGGTGCTGGTGCATCTACTAATGTGTTTGGTAATGCTGCTGGTGGAAAAATCAGTAGCCCAATGATGTCAATTGTTGGTGAAAATGGTTTTGAAATCTTACAGCGTGGCAAGAAATTTCAGATGATCGGTGAACATGGTGCAGAATTACGCCATCTAAAACCCGGTGATGAAATTTATAACCATGCCGATGCTCGAGCGATGATGTCTGGATCGTATGGCAAACGTATTCCGGGATTCGCGTCAGGAACTGCTAAGGCAGCGCCTGTTTCGGGTACTGGTTCAATCGTGGCCGCCATTAATCGGATTGCTGTACTTGTTAGAGGTATTGGACGAGTAAACAGCAAGGCTAGTGCTAAGACGTCCCAGACGGCAACTAAGGGGGCTAATGCTGGTGTAAGCACTAAAGGCGCTAAGCAAAAATTAGCCGCCTTTAGTAGTGATTCCAAGAAGCTATGGGACAACACCACTAAAGACACCCGAGCATCGACTAAGAAGATTAGTAAGAATTCTGCTAACGACTACGATAATTCGACTAAGAACATGCGCTCATCGTTGAAGCAATTCAACAAGCAAAATGATGCTATTTGGGACGATACTGCTAAGGACACCAAGTCCAGCACGAATGCCATTTACAAACAGGCCACTAACAAGGTTGGTGACATGAGCAGCGATACAACATCCGAAATTAAGTCGATGCGTAAGCAATTCATTTCAATTGCAGATGATACCGCAACCGGTTTTGGCAATGCTTTTGCGAAGCTGGGGCCGTACGCACATAAAGGTATGGCATCGGCAATTACAGCACTTAACAAAGGGATTACTGGCATTGATACAACGCTGGCTCAATTCGGTGGTAATAAGGCTGTTTTGAGTCCTGTTCACTACGCTGCTGGTTCTAAAGGACCAATTGCTAATGATCAGTTAGCAGTCCTCAACGATGCGACTGTTGGCCCACGTCAGGAACTTGTTGTCCGTGATAACAAATTGCTGAAACCGACTGGCGACGATGCGCTGGTTCCACTGCGTAAAAACGATGAAGTTTTAAATGGTTCACAAGTCGAAAAGATGAAACCATTCTTACCACATTTTGCCAAAGGTACTGGTGTTTCCGATAAGCGGCTAGTGTCACTAGCTTCAAAGAATGCTGGTAATCCTAAAGCCGCATGGACTACCGACTTTACTAAGAATGTTGGTAAAGGTGGCGACACTGACTTAAGCAAAGGCATTAAAAAGACTGCCACTGGTGCGGCTAGCTCAGTTGGTACGGCTTGGTCTGGCGCGATGTGGAAATTAATTAATTCAACAATTCAAGGGGGCGGTAATGGTTCACTATCGCCTCATTTTGGTGCGGGCTTTACTGAATCGTCTGGCTACGGTCGGCGGTCCGGTGAAGTAAGTGATTTCCATAAAGGGATCGACTTTAGTGCGGCCATGGGCACCGCAATCCCGGCACAGTACGGTGGTAAAGTTGTTGAAGCGGGGCATGCAGCCGGCTTTGGTAACTGGGTTGTAATTCAACCATCGGGCATGGCGGTTGATACGATTTACGGACACATGAAGTCTTATAACGTACACGCTGGTGATACAGTTTCAGCAGGCCAAACGATTGCCCATGTGGGTAGTGAAGGTCAATCAACTGGCCCTCATGTCCATTATGAGATTCGCCAAGGGCTAGGTGGTAAGAGCTTTAACCCTGATACGTATAAAGGTAAACGTAAAGACGTTAAGACCTCTGATAAGGGGCTAAGTGGGCTGGTAAAGAAAGAACTTGGTTCTACAGCCCTTAAGTGGATTAGTGACAAGTTGGGTGTGTCATATGGTGCCGGTGGTGGTGTTATGCCATCCGGTAGCCATAAGCATTGGTTAGAGCAGGCTGGATTCAAGCCATCCGAATTATCCGCAGCGGCGGCTATCATCGGTGCTGAATCTGGTTGGAATCCAACGATTCATAACCCCAATAGCTCTGCGTATGGTATTCCGCAAGCCTTACCGGGTTCTAAGATGGCTAGCGCTGGTTCTGACTGGCGTACTAACCCGATTACCCAGTTGAAGTGGATGAAATCATATGTGGATGGTCGCTATGGTGGTACTAATCAGGCCCTTGCATTCCGTAAGGTTCACGGATGGTACAAGAACGGCGGCCGCCCTATAGTCGGCAAATGGTCGGTAGTTGGTGAAGATGGTCCGGAACTTTTCAAAGCTGATAAGCCCGGGACAATCATTCCGCACAAGCAATCTAAGAGTTTAGTTGCAGGTGCAACGGCTACCCATTCTGGTAGTACAAAAGTTGAGATTAATCAGAAAATCACGATTAAAGCTGATGGGGTGTCCGGTGATTTGAAGCAACAGGTCAGCACCGCTATGGCTCAGCCTAATGCGAACATCATTGATCAACTTAGACAATTCTTTGAACCAAACGATGATGGGGGGCTCGTGATTTGACAGTCTACTATAAAGCCAAACCTGCTAGTCTAAGTACGGCCAAGCTTAAGAAAGCCGTTACGTACTGGAACGGCAAGGTATCTAAAGATGCTACGGGCATCGCCACCGCTAAAAAAACTATTGAGGCTCAAAAGAAAATCATCGACAATGCCGATGATTACCTTAAGAAGCAGAATGGCTATAATACGCGGCTCGCGGCCTACAAAGCGGCGTCTACTGACTTGTCTAAAGCGCAGGCTGAACTAGCCAAGACTAAGGACAAGTCTAAGCGGAAAACGTTAGAGTCGAAGATTAAAACGTTGACCAAAAATAAGCAGAGTGTGTATAAAGATTTAACTAAGTTAACTAGTTCAGCAAGCTACCAAGCTGAACTGTCGAAGCGTAGTAAGGCCAATTCCACCATAAGTAAGGCTAAGACCAAAGTGGCAACTTTGAATACGCGTAAAACCAAGGATAAAAAATCCTTGGCGAAGTATAAAACGCAAACATCAAATAATGCTAAAAAGAAGAATGCCAAGTTGGTCAAGGCTAATACCAAGAAGATCAACGCAAAGATAGCGAAGCAGAAGAAGAAACCTGTGGCACCGCAAACTGCGATTTACCGGGCTGATAAGAAGTCCAGCAAAGTTTGGTTCTTGGGTGAAGTAAGCCCTACGGAAACCAACACGAATGACATTCCAACTCATGGGGTTGATCGTAGTGACCCCAGAGCTGGTAAGTCAGTCAGAACTTCTAAAGAGTTGTCTGGTACCTACTATATGTTTGGAAAAAGCTTTGCTACGATTGATAAGCAGTATGTGGCCCTTCAAAAGTGGCAACGTTACGATTACGAACTTGTGATTCGTGGTTTTTCAAAATGGGACCATGTAAAAATCTCATCGATTGGCAAGACCGTTTCAACGGCGCATAAGAACGTGATTGAACTGAATATTCAGTTTGAGTACGTTAAGCCCGGTTCAGTGTTGTATAAGAAAAAGAAGAGTGCCAAGAAGTCTAAAAACAATTCGTCTGGTAAGAAGGGGAAAAAGACTGGATCGAGTAAGTCGAAGTACATTACTTATACCGTTAAGTATGGGGATACGTACTGGGGCCTAGCACAGAAGCATGGGACAACCGTGGCGATGCTGACTAAGCTTAATGGTTCTCGATACAAGACTATGTTTCCCGGTCATAAACTTAAGATTCCAAAGTAGGTGAGTAGCAATGGCATTGCGTGATGAAATTCCGATTAGCGCCGATGATATAGGTCAAACCTTTGAAATTGACTTAGAAAACGGCTCATACAACGTAACGCTTCAATATAACGAAGTTGCAGAGTTATTTACCGTTGATTTGGTATCCGTTGACGATGATACTCATCAAATTTTAGGTGAACCTTTGATTTTGGATCACCCGTTATGGGGCTGGTGCCCTTATCCATGGTTGCCACCAGAACGGCTAGTCCCTATGGATGAATCGGGCCAAGAAACTGAAATTAACCTTGATAACCTCGGTCAGACAGTGAAACTACTCGATGACAGCTTAGGAGATGACAGTGATGACGATGATTAGCACCGGCCCTAAGGGGAAAACCTGGTATGGTGGACGCGTTGTAGTTGAGCTGCATCTTAAGCATGGCACGTATAGTTTTTACAACTACAAACCAGCTGGATATGGTCTAACAATAAGTGGTGAGATTAATTCATCTGACGAAGGCGAGCCGACCACTAACACTATCACGATTTATAATCTATCCAAGAAGCATCGGGCCCTATTTAAAGTCCACGATCATGTTGTGATTAAGGGCGGTTCTAAGTCAACATTCGGTATTCTCAGCGAGGGCGATATAAGCAAGATTCAACCTATCACAATTGATGGTGTGGATCGTGCTTTTTCTTTTACATTCACTGAGGGTAAAGATTACTCAAAATTAAGCAAGATTTATAACCAGTACGCCGGCTATAAAGAGGTCAAGCATTCTTATAAGACTAGTGATGGAAAAACAGTTACTTGGACGTCTAGAAAGAAAAAGAAAATCAATATCCGCTTTAGCAAGAACGTTAAAGCTAAAACGATTATTGGTCGGATTTGTCGAAGTTCAGGAATCAAAATTTCAGTATTGCATTTAAAGAAAAATAAGGTGTACAAGCGTGGTTACACCTTGTCTGATAAGCCTTTTGATGCGCTTAAAAAGTTAGCTAAGGATTGTGGCAGTGTTATGTATTATCGTCGTGGGTCGCTAGTCATCGATGATCATAAGAAACCGAGTCTGTACGCTACTCATCTGTATCTGACATTGAAAGATGGGCTAACGGCTGAACCTACCGTTAATGATTCGGACGGCAAGAAACCAACTTATTCACTATCACTTTATCTGAATTCATTGATCACAGTGGGTTCTATTTTTTATGTTGATTCGGAAACGGTCAAGGGACTGGTAAGAACTAAAAATACATCGACTGGGCTAGATGACGGCCTGATGTCTGCGGAGGTGGTGCGAGTATGACAGCAAGAGATAAAAATGATGTTTTGACACTAATCAAAAATAACCTACTGCCGTATTTCTTACTTGCGGCCAACTGCATGACGGTGGGGACTGTCGCTAAGTTGAACGGCAGCACTGCCGATGTACAGCCCACGCCACTACAATCTGATGGAGATAAGCGTCCGATTATCGGCAATTGCTTAGTAACTCAACAAGCTGCTGAATACCGTAAAGACGGTAAAGACGTCCATTTAAAAAAAGGTGATGTGGTGCTTGTGGGGTTCCTTGACCGTGACATGGATAATTTCAATGGTCCGCGTCCATTCTCTCTGGCTAGCCGCCGAATGCACAGTGTGAACGATGCTGTGGTGATTGGGGTGATCCTTGCATGAGTTTAGATTTTTTAACTGGCAGTGATGGTGATTTAACGCTTGATCCTGATACCGGTGATTTTCAAATGATTGAAGATGAAGGCCAAACCACACAGGCAGTTCGCATTGCTTTAGGTACAAACATCGGTGAACTTGATTGGAATGAAGACTTTGGTTTCGGACATCTGAATTTGTTCAGTCTTTTAGATGATGAGGGTGCGTTACAAGCGGAACTAGAAAATTATCTAACCGATGTCATGGAAGACCAGATTATCGGGGTTACTGTTGATAGTGTGGATAAGTTGGGGAGAACTGCAACGATTCATCTAACTATTGAAATTAATACAGATGAATCGATTCAAACAGATTTGGAGGTGAGCGATAGTGGAACTGACTAAATATGGATTTGATCAGCCTGAACTGGATGACATCCGTGAAGAAATTACCGTCAATGCTGCTAGCAAGTTTGGTGAGCAGATTGCGACTGGTGATGAAACGCGCGCAGGCCAGCTGTTCGCAATTATGGCTGACAACAAGCTTGAGATTACGCAATTAGCACATGCCGTGCTACTTAGTATCTTTTTGGATTCTAGCACTGACGAAACCCTAGATTATCACGGAACCGATGAAGGGATTACACGTAAACCAGAACTAGCGGCTACCGTTTATCTTCAAATTGATGGTGATGTTGGCACTGAAATCCCTGAGGGTACTGAATATTCAACAGATGATGGTCAAATTTTCTCAGTTCTTGATGATGTGAAGATTATTGAAGTGGCAACGGTCACTGACCCAGATACTCAGCAGCCCACTGATTTGCTAGATGAAGATGGGAACGCGATTGGTCGTGTTTCAGTTCAGGCAATTGCCGAGGAAGCCGGTGCTGATAGTAATGTTGCCGCTAACACAATCATTAATGAAGAAGAAATCTTAGATGGTGTGGTTGCCGTAACGAATCCGAATGCAGCAGTTGGTGGTGGTGATGCAGAGACCGATACAGCTTATCGGGCACGTGTTAAAGCCAGTCGATTGTCACATTCTGCCTCAGCCGATGATGGCATCAAGGCGGCCGTTGAAAATGTTGCCGGTGTTATACAGGCTAAAGTGGTCGATAACAACACTATGGAAACTGATCAATATGGTAACCCACCAAAAGTTGTGCACATTTATGTGATTGGTGGTGCCGATGATGAAATTGCCGAGGCTATCAGAACGTCTGTTGCTTTACCGGGGCGGACGTATGGTGACATCACTAAGACTTTGGTTAATTTATCAGGTGATGAGCGGCAAATTAGTTTTTCGCGCGCCTCACAAACGCCGGTTTATTTTAAATTGGATGTTAAAACTAATGATGATTTTGATTCCGATGGTGGACCTGCAGCACTTAAACAGCAAGTTTTAGATTACGTGAATACTTTGAGAATGGGGGATACCTTACTATTCTCAAAGGTTTTTGAGTATGTTTGGAAGGTCCCGGGAATCAGTAGTGTAGTTGTTGGCATCGGTAAAGACAAAGATGACTTAAGCTTACAAGATATCACCTGCAATTCCTTTGAACTATTGGAAGGTAATGCGGCCAACATCGAGGTGGTTTTAGATGATTGATTGGGATCGATTTTCCGAATCAAATATTCGTAATCGCATCGCTAACAAGTTTCCAGCTTTCCTAGCGTCTGAGGACGGTTCGGCTAATCAATTGCTGTTGAGCATGATTGCTGATCAGCAAGTAGCCGATGCAAAGCTTTTCAAAGATATTTACCAAGCTATTTGGCCGGAAAACTTAGCCGGTGTTCCATTGGAAAAGTATGCTGCCGATTGGGGTGTTACTCGAATTGATAGTGATGACGAGTATCTTAAGTTCTTAATTCGGCTAGCTAAGATGAAGAGTCATATGGGCGTTACTGAGGATGACCTAATTCGGTTCATTTCTTTTACAACTGGTGCTGATCCTAGTGAGTTCCACATTATCACAGATGCAGACCAGTTGGGTGGTGACCCAATGGCGATTAAGGTTACTGGAATCCCGGCGCACTACATTAGCGATGAACGGCGTACAAGACTGCTGCTAAAAATTATCCAGTCTGTGGTGCCTGCGACTGTTCGTGTCATTGATATTGAGTACGCGGCACAGGTTGACGGTAACTTATGGATCGGTTCGTTAATGACAGTCTTCAACAAGGTTGAGCTTGAAAGTGATGTTGATAATGACACTTACGAACGCACACTGTCTGATACGGCCTATATGCGGGCAGTTCATCAAGTTTCAACTAGTTACACGATTGAAAGTGAGGAGGTAAATTAATGGCAAAATGGAATCAACTGGTGATCACTGATGCGGGTTACCAGCTAAGTGCTCAATCCGTTAGTGGGCAGCAAGTGCAATTTACACATGCGTCAACAACGGCCACCGATATGAGTAAGCTAAGCAGTGATGACTTAAAGGCTCTAACGGGCATTGAAAATGTGGTACAAGATTTTAAGGTTGGCAATATCACCGTTCAAGACGACCATACCGTAGATATTCCGGTTAAGGTGATTAATCAGGATTTAGAGAGCGACTACTTGCTTTATGCGATTGCGCTATATGCCAAACCAGTCAATGGCGAAGAAGTGATGTATGGGATTGCCACCGCAACGGTAGCGGATTTGATCCCAGCACAAAACGGCACAACCGTTACTGGAACGACTTTTAATTTCAAGACGCATATTGGGGCCGCTGCTAGCGTCAATATTGTTATCAGCCCGACTGATTCGGTGACTTATGAGGAACTGGCCAATCATGAGCAAGTGATTGATACAAAGATTACAACGGCCATGAATCAAGCGAATGCTTATACGGATAATGCAACCAAGGGTAAGGCGAACACCGCCGATGTCGTTGCGGCTGCAAGCAACTATGGTTCAGCAAACTTAGTTGTGAATTCAGCATATCCATCAAGTACGAGGGGCTGGATAATGACCGGATCTGGATCATCAGATGCGAGTGCAAGTTTTAGTGTGACGACACATAATTTTTACCATAATGGTAAGGATAATGTTTTTAGGTTGGTTACATCAAAAATTGCAAACGAATCAGAATCCGAAGTCAACGGTTCATGCAGCCCTTTTCCGGTGATGGCGGGTGAAAAGATATCATGGAGTGCATTGGCATTTGCAGGAACTAATGTCTCAGGTACAGATGTTTATTTAATTTTTGATAATACATCTTTAAAAGTAATAGATAATGTGAAACTATCACCTAGCAAAGTACAACCTATTTCAGGTACGTGCACAGTACCAGTAGGAGCGACAAATGTACGATTCAGAATTGATAACAGCGGGTCAACGGATGGTACGCCCGCGTGGCTGTGCTTTACCGAGGTGAAGGTAGCGCGGGAATCAACACCGTCACCATGGAGTATGGCACCCATAGTTGAAGGATCTGGAACTTTTGATTGTGGGTCAAACTTTTATAGTTTGGGGACAACGAGTTCTAAGGATGCTATTCATTGGTCACGTTCGGGAAATAGTTTAACTTTGAATGCTCGATTAACACCGTCTAAGACCATAGCGGCAGGCGAAGTGGCGACAATTGGGATGCTCCCATCATACCTATTACCAATTTCTGATGAAACTTATTCTGTTTGTCAATCTGCGGATGACAATATATGGCTAGCGGAAGTTCAAACAAATGGAACTATTATCTTTTTGAAACACCGATCAACTTCTGCAGGTAGCACGGCGGCCAATAATGGATATGGATTGATGCTTAGCATGAATATAGTTTTAGCCTAGAAAGAGAGGAAAAGCAATGAATCAAACAGTGTATATCAAAGTTGATAGTCAAAATTACGTGAGCGATTTCAAAAAGGTGGCGGCTGATGGCTATACAGCAATTACTGTACCGTTAGCGTGGATGTCGGATTTTATGTCCTATTCGTCCAAATTTAGCGTGATTGATGGTGTTTTGAAAGCGCCGGGCAACTTACCAACCGTTTCCATCGATGAATTAAAGAGACAGTTGGATGAGGCCAACGGTACGATTCAAGAACAAGCGGCCACGATTGACGGTCAGGCCGGTACCATCACACAGTTACAACAGTTTAGTGGGCAATTGTATGCACAACAGGCTGCTGCTGATATTGAGGTTTCAACACTTAAATCAACGATTGCGACTCTTCAAGATCAATTAAACCCGGCCACAGATACTAGCGATGATACAGATTCTGATACGTCTACCACGGGTGCGGAATCGGCATCTATTTCAGAAGCTAGCCCAGCTGTTAGTGAAGCTACTAAAGCCGAATAGGAGGGATTGACATGTTTTCTGATTTTCAAATGATTAAAATGTTGTATGGCTGGGGAGCCTTGGTACCATCAGCCGAATATTATGTTCAAAATAATAAGCTGACCGCTGATCAATATAAGGAGTTGACGGGCAAAAAATACGCGGCAACAGCGTAGTTAGTTTAATGATTGATGGAGGTGATTCAATGTGTTGGACTCACTAAAGAAGAATAGATCACTATTAATGTCTGGTTTAGAAACGATTATGCTTGGGGCCTACTTTGTGGCTAACTCATTTCGTTTCGAGCGACCGGACTTTTTTAATACGGTGGCAAGTCATATTGACGACCCACCATTTGCAACGATTGCTATCATCTTAGGTACGATCACGGTGATTGTGGCGATTTATAATATCAGGCCATTAGTTAGCTGGTGCTATATCACTCTTACATTTTTGTGGGTGGTGTATGCGCTGGCTTTTTTAATACAAAACATTGAGTTATGGGGCCATCCGTTCGCACGACTAGATTGTTGGCTGATGTTTGCCGTGGCCGGGCGATTAATTTTTGATGCGTGGGCTGGTGATACCGAATGAACTCAGGACTATTTCAAACACTACTGACAGTTGGTGGCGGTGTTATTGGCGGTATCATCACTTATTTGGGGACCAAGACCAAAGCTAGCTCTGATACGGAGTCGGTGTATGCGCATTCAATGCCCGATATGATCGCTAAGGTTCAAGAACTGCTTGAACAGCTTGAATCAAAGAACGGTAAGATTGCCGAGCTAACCGCACAAGTTGAGGCACAATCAACAACGATTGACGCTTTGACCAAGCAAGTTGGGGCGATGCAGGACAAACTCGATAAATTAAATGGAGGAAAAGTAGATGAAGAATTACATGGGGAAAATTAAAGTGTGGACTAGTAACATTGATGTTAAAGGGACGGCTAGTTTTGCGGTGTTACTGTTAACCTTGATTAATCAAGCATTATCAATGCAAGGTAAGGGGCCATTGCCAATTGACAGTGATCAACTGAACTATTGGGTATCAACCACACTGACGGGTGTTGCATCGCTGATCGCGTATTTTGGTAGCCATGGCATTGTAAAAAAAGATGGCGATACTTCAAAGCCAACTGATGGAGGTGACAAGAGTGATCAAGCATCCAAATAAATTAGTGTTCGTGGGAATTGCTACTATTATAGTAGCTTTTTCTTTTGGATTGAAAAGTAATGCTCAAACACTAAGTAAACAGTCGGTACCTGATATCAGTGAGTTTCAGAGCCCACTAACTAAATCGACAGCCAAATTGCTTAAAGGTGAGGCCGGTGGAGTTATCTTACGGACGGGTTATGGTGAGAATAGAAAAGACAGTCACATTGATGCCAATATTAAAGCCGCTACCGCTGTTGGCTTAAAGTACGGTGTTTATCAGTATGGTCAATTTATCAATGCTGCCGATGCTAAGTCGGAGGCTAGGGCTACGTATAAGCGGGCACCTCATGCGCAGTTTTATGTGAATGATGCTGAGGAGTACACAACAACATCAGGAAAATATGCAACTGCTGTAAAGGCGTGGGCTACTCAAATGAAGAAGCTGACTAAGAAGCCAGTGATTTTGTACTCATATCGTAGCTTCTATAACTCGTATATTAAAACGGATTCGGGGTATGACGCTAAATGGATCGCAGCGTATCAGTCTAGCCAACCAACGCCGTATGATTATGCCTTATGGCAGTACACGGATTCTCACTATTTTACTTCTATTAAACAGTCCACTGATGCCAGCAAGATCATTACGTCAAAGCATTCGGTTGCGTGGTGGTTTGGCAACACGGTAGATAAATCGAAGTTCACTCATGGCGGTTACGTAAAAGGTGAAGTGGTTCGCGTAAAAAAGGGAGCCGAGTTTTATGGTACTTCAACTAAGATTGATCCCGCGTTAACCAAGGCTAATTTAACGGTCGGCACTGCCAAAACTGTGTATACCGGCACTTCCAATCAAGTATTGACGCTTTATAACGGCAAGACTGTGATTGGTCAGATTCGTGCACAAGATATCGGCGCCAGTTACTATCATGCCAAGTATGTGACTAAGATTAAGGTTATCAACAAGAAAGGAATTTATACCTATTTACACGGGAAAAGGCAGCACTTCTATAAGAAAGGCTCTACGTTAAAAGTTAATGGGTACAAAGTGATTAACGGGTATTTACGATTTATTCATGCGGGACATAAAACTGATTTGACCACTAACAAAAATTACGATAAATGGGTTAAGGAATAATTTAAAGCCACACATCTGCCAATAAGGTAGGTGTGTGGCTTTTTTGCTTTATAATAATTTTCTATTATATAGAATACTAATTAGGTATGATCCAGCATAAAATATAATGCTTCTTCACAAGAATCAAAGCGCTTTTTAATTATTCTTTCGTTCTTAATGAGATAAACTGTCTCAAGTATTTGAACGTAGGTTGCGTTCTTTGATAAACTAGCAGTTGAAAAATCGTTGAGTTCTGCGAACAAGTGAAGCACCTCCTTACTATTTTAACTACGCACCAAAGCAAGAAAAAATTTAGCTTTTTGAGATTATGTACACCATGGGTACACGATGATGATTAAGATACCTTTGTATGGTTGATTTATAGAGATTTATGAACTGATAGTTAAATCTGCTAAACGGCTTAATTTACGCGCAACAGCGATTCTAACAGGACTGCTTATTTTCAAGTTTAACTAGTTGTTAAGCGCGTTAGACGGCATCTTGAGTGGCACTAAAAAAGCGGCCTCAACCAGTGAGTTTCAAACTCGTTGGCTGAGGCCGCTTTCTGATTAGACTTATTTTTGCTGTGGTTCAATAACTTGTTGTGTAAAGTCACTGAAGAAAGTAAGCATAGCCTGAATCCGATTGGCACCTAATTGATCAATCCATTGATTAAAAATCAACGAGATATCATGAATTAATTGCTTATCCGTTGCTTGGCCCTTTTCGGTCAATAACAAACTCTTCTGCCGGCGATCAGCCGGATTGGCAACCTGATAAACGTAGTCATACTTCAATAGCGTGCTGATTTGACGAGAAATAGCACTACGAGAAACATGATGGCTATCAGCAATATCCATTAATAGAATTGGCTTAGTACTGGCACCAATTTCGTGCAAAATCAAAAAAGCATCAAATGTCATATGATAGCGATTAATTGGTTCGGAAATATAGTTATCCATGTAACGTAAAACGGTAGAATAATATTTTAAAAAGTCATTTAACATTGCAGGCGATCCGTTCATCTGACATCCTCCTAGAAAAAAATCGAAGCAATTAATTGATGTTTCAATTAATTGTATAAAATCAATTATACCATTAAACGCGTCATATCAACATAGTCATCTTACGCTCAAATTCAGATAATGCGTAAAAGTTCAATCAAAAAATGAGTAAAGCCTATTAAACGTAGGTTTTACTCATTTTTAAGTTAAGATTATTAAGCGTCTTGATGACGACGGGCGATCATTGGTAAAATCATACCCAAGGCCACAAAGATAACTGGGGTGATAATGTTTAATGCTAACTGGAACCACCAGCCACTTGGATTGGCAGCTAAGGATGTCTTAGGAACCATCCCTAAGATACATGCAAAGGCCGTAAATAGGAAGCACCAGGCACCAACGAGCTTACCAGCAGTTGGATTCTTCAAGAACTTGTAATCGCTCTTGAATTCCTTTAAGTGCTTGTTTAGCAACATGTAGGCTAAGAAGACCCAGAGATAACGCATTGGCATGACAACGGAATTCAGGTTTAATAACCAGTTGAACAGTTCGTTCATGTTACCAATCCCTAATGCTGGAATGATAATCAAAATGCTAACTAAGACGCCTGTCATGATATAACCGTTGACGGGAACATCCTTTTTATTCATCTTACTTAGTTTCTTAGGGATGAATTCAGGATCAGCGTCACCTAACAAGATTTTCAATGGGGCATCAATCGAGAAGGCTAAGGCTGAAATTTGGGCCAATACATTGGCAATGGCATAGAAGATTAAGAATAAGTTACCAACGTGATAGAAACTACCTAATTTTTGGAAAGCGTAGTAAGCGCCGTTAGCCATCAAGTCATTTGGAATGTGTTTAGCGTTGAAAAGAATTCCCATCGCGAATGATCCCAGTAAGGCACAAATGGCGACCATCCCAGCTAAGACGAGCATTCCGAGCGGAAATTCGCGGCCAGGATTTTTCGTCTTATTAACATATGGGGAAATCTTTTCAGATCCCCCAACGGCAAAGACTAACATTGAGACTGTTGTAAAGTAGGTAAAGTCAAATTTAGGTAAATAAGATTTAATAGACAACATATTGGGCGTCTGCACAGTTGCTGATTTAGTCATGAACGGTGCGGATACGGCGAGAATAATAAACAGAATGGACATGATAAACATCCCAGTTCCGGCAACACTCCCGATCCGTTTCAGCGTGGTCAAACCAAGGGATGCAATCCAAAGGAAGAATAAAAATAGCACTAAACAAATCCCTTGTACGACCAATGCTGGCGTGGTATTAATGAAATTCCCGTTACCCTTGAATAGCCAACTAAATGCGATCAGAATCCCTTGTGGCTTTTGTGCCAAATAAGGCACATGCACAATCCAATAGGTCCAAGCTGCATAGTAAGCTAATCGTTTCGTACTGGTAGCACGAATCCAGGAAGAGACCCCACCTTCAGCATCTTTGAAGGTGGATCCAAGTTGGCCAACAATCAGCGTGTATGGCACAAAGTAGATAATCATAATTAAGATCCAGGACGTGACGACAGAGAGACCTTGTAACGCAAAGTTGTTAACAACGTTACCGAGCCCCCAGACCGCCACAAACGCAATTAGTGCGATGTTGGACCAACGAAGCTGTTTTTCAGTTTTCATAAGCAGACCCCTTTTTTAGTGTGACTATTTACCTAATTGTAAATCGAAAATGTAAACGGTGACAAGCTTATTTTTTCAATGTTAGAAGCGCTTTAAAAAATGATTTAAAAAATGAGCATTTTATGGTAAAACGGCGAAAGTTTGCTATTATAAAAGATAGGATAATGTAACGGAAACGGGGAATTAAGATGCGACAGGTAAAAATTGGCATGGTGACATTAGATGCAAGACGACCTAAATTAGGCGTTGTCTTAGCTGGGCATACGCGTGATCAGTTGATGGGACAAGCGGCTCAAGTGTTGACTTCCGCTGCTCAAATTGTGGAGTGGCGCTTAGACCAGTATGTTGAGCTAGATAATCGGGCTGAGTTGGTCAATACTGCGGCGCAATTGCGGCAACTCTTGGGGACCGTTCCAATAATCGCAACGCTCAAGCCACAAGTCGTGACCCCTGAAACCTATTATCAAGTTTATGTAACGTTGGCGAATAATCGGGCGGTTGATGCGCTGAATCTAGATTTAACCATGGTTAATGACGCCGGCTTTATGCCATTAACGCAACAAATGCGACAACAGCAAGTCCCTTTAATTTTGAGTCAAACTTATGATCAAGCCTTGCCGACAGTTAAGGATTTAGTCGCTGATTATCAGGCGTTAGCCGCTGCGGGGGCGGATGTTGCCCAGTTAACGGTGCGGACAACTAGTGAGTTAGAAACATTAACTTTGATGACTGCCACAGCTAAGGCGCGGGAACAATTGACGCTGCCGTTAATTGCAACGGTTATGGGACCATTTGGACAGTATGCGGCAGTGAGTGGTCAGTTAATGGGATCTAGTGTGATATTCGGTGCGGTTGGTCAAATCACGGCACCAGGCCAACTGACAGTTAGTCAATTGAAACAAAGCCTACAAGTCTTAACGCCACTTACGGAGGCCAGTCATGCATTTTAAATCAATTTGGCGCCATACGAGCTATATCCTACAAACATTGGCGATTTACTTTTTATTGATCCAAGGACCATACGACTTATGGATTGCCCACGTCGGTTATCATTGGCAAACTTATATCATCAATATTTTTGGGATTACGGTGTTGTTCTGGTTCGTCGAATGCTTGTACAATTGGCTACGGCAACGCTTTGTCAAACGACATCAAAATAAATAATAAAAACGCCTTGGCCGGTTGGTCAGGGCGTTTCGTATTATTCGGCTTGTTTAGCAACGAGTTGTGCAGTAAAGTCGTCCAGTCGTTTGATATCATCGGCTTCGGGTGACAAATTGACAAAAACATCGGCTGCGCCTTGAGTAGCGCCAGTCTTTTTAAAGGCGTTACTAAAATCAGTTACCGCCCGACAGTAATCATCTTCGTAAAAGGTATCGCCGGAACCGGCACAACCAAAAATTTTACCGCTCAAGTCTAATTCTTGTAGATCATCGTAAAAGTCCAGACCTTCTTCTGGTAGGGCACCTTCGTCGTAAGTATAGGGCACGACGACACAAATATCGACGGCTTCAAAGTCAGTTGCTTCGGCCTGGGAGATTTCGGCTTTAGTGACATCCACCCCTAAGTCTTCGAACTTTTCAATGATGAGGTCTGCGACATCTTCGTTGTTACCGGTAATTGTCGCAAAAATTACTTTAGCTGTGGCCATATCAATTCCTCGCTTTCAACGTCTTAATAGGCTGATTATAACAGAATTTTAATGTAAAATTAAGACGCCAGCGGTTAATTCTCAAATCCCTATGCTAAGCAGTTTCTCACACTGACAATCCATGCTATAATTTATATATTAACAGTCGCTTTTTGACTCAGGTTTAACCTGAATTTAACCGACGTTACATATGAATAACTAAGTTTAACTTAAAAAATGACGTGCAAGCATCTGCACAATAGGGGTAAGCAAATTGGCAAAGAAAAATAAGCGACAAAAGAAAGGTTTAGGGAAACGGTTGTGGCATTCGATCACGGAACCAATTCCTGATGATCAGGATGACCAAAATAATGAACAAATTCCATTGGCCTACGATTTAAAAGATCCTGAGAGTAGCGCACCAACTCCTGAGTCGGAAGCACCGGTCGTTGAGTCTACGGCACCAGCATCAGAAGCGTCAGTATCAGCAACGGCCAGTCGTCGACAACGACAGACAACACCTGAATCAGCGATACCTGCTGCTTCAGCAGCACCGCAATCAGAAGCCGCATCAGCAACGAGTGCCGCTGCCAGTTCAGCTAGCTGGGCTAATATGCCAAAATCAACGGACACTGGGTTAAGTGCGGCCTCAAATAACGGGCAACCGGTGATTTCAATTCATGCGACGGAAGCGGAATCAGCTGATGAAGAACCAGAGATTCCGTTATCCCGTGAAGCGCTCTTTGAAGATCAACAACCTAATGCGGGGAGTGCGGCGGCTGAAGAATCAGCTGACTCAGAACCGATGTCACGATTAGCACGTCATCACGACTTTGATGATGCAGATGAGTTTGCATCCACTGAAACGGCAACTGATGCATCAGAAAATCCACACTTAAAGAAGAAACAAAAGCCAGTTAAACCACATCAAAAACCGAAAAAACGGCGAAGTGGCAAATTGGCTGTTGCGGGCGTTGGCCTTTTAATCGTGGCTGCCTTAGGATTTATGTTCATGTGGACGCATGCTAAAACCACGCAAGCGCAAGCTAAAGCAAATGCCGAATCTCTGGTGAGTGAAATTTATACCACCGATGCCCAACGTGATTTACGTCGTAGTGCTTCTGACGATAAGTTGGAACAATTACAAACATATATCGATGAAATGGCAAAATCGAGTGAAAAAACGAGTTTACAAAGTCAGCACGATTTAGCAGCTAAGATGTTAGACGTACGCGACAATTATGATGGCTTGTTTACGAGTGATAAGTTAATCAAGTCAGCTGTGACCACGAAGACTGTTGCTAATGTACAGACGGTCATCAAGCAGTCTGGATTAACGTCCAAGAAAGCGTACTTCACTAAGAAATACACCACGAAGTTAACGTCACTAAACAAGACGGTTAAAAAGGTTCAAAGTTATCATCAAGATTACAAAGACCTGTACACCAAGAAGGGCAAGCTCAAGAGCAATGTCTCAACAACCGATGTTGATCAAGTGCTAAAAGATTTGAAGAAATATCGGAAGGTTTCAGCTTTAGCAGCAACTGATTACACCCAATTAAAGGCGGATCGTAAGGCGTTAGCGAAATCTGAAAGTTCCGCTGCTGCGGCCAGTGCTAGTTCATACTCGGCTTATCTTGACAGTAGTGCGGCCGATTCTGAATCTGCGGCTAGCTCGGCTAGCAAAGCCGAAGCATCAAGTTCCGATGAATCGACTTATTCGAGTTCTGATGATTCGACTAGTTCTACTGGCACAACGGATTCAACCAATGCGGGGACATCCACAAGCTCAGCTAAGCACAGTTCAAGCACGACAACAAGTAATAGCCAATCGACTGATGACAGTGCGTCGAGTTCTACGACAACTGGTACCACCAATAATGACACTACTGGGACGAACGATACGACGACCACGAATTAACAAAATGAGCAGCCGCACGCCTAATGTGTCATCATTAGGCGTGCGGCTGTTGGTCTAATTAATGAGAAATGAGGGATTTTATGCCAATTGCTTTAATGGTTCAAGCCACAAAACCAGATCAATTTGCTGCTTTACAACAAGCGTATCCGGAATGGACGTTTAAAACGCCAGCAACGCTAGCGCCAACCGAATATGCCGACGTTCAAGTCATGTACGGTAAGCATCCATTGTTAACCAAAATTCTAGCTACCCCCGAGATGCAATTACGTTTCTTGCAGGTGATTTCGGCAGGGGTTGATTATTTACCGTTAGCCGACTTAGCGGCGCATCATGTCTTAGTTGCCAATACGAGTGGGATTCATGCGGATGGTATCAGTGAATCGGTCTTGGGGGCAATGTTAACGATTGTCCGTGGGTATCAAGCAGCCATTTTGAATCAACAAGGTGACCATGCTTGGGCCTTGCCAATGACAACCAGTAGTTTAGCAGGTCAGCAGCTGGTTATTTTCGGCACCGGTCAAATTGGTCAAGCGATTGCCCGGAAGGCCGCGGCCTTCGGGATGACGATTGTTGGCGTCAATACGACTGGACATGCGGCAGCTGATTTTGACACGACGGTCGCGTTAGCTGATGTGGACACAACATTGAAGACCGCACAGTTTGTGGTTAATGCGTTACCATTAACACCTGAGACAACGCATTATTTTAATGCGGCGCGGTTTGCACAAATGCAACAGCAACCGATGTTTATTAATATCGGTCGTGGACCAGCCGTGGTGACGGCAGATTTGTTGGCCGCATTAAATTCAGGTCAACTTGGTCATGCCATGTTGGATGTCACTGATCCAGAACCGTTGCCAGCGGATCATCCACTTTGGCAACAGCCCAATGTGATGATTACGCCACATGTGTCCGGGCAAATCAGTCATTTTCGAGCAACGGTTTTTCATATTTTTAAAACGAACTTTGAGACTTGGCAAGCGACTGGTAAATTAGCTCGCAATCAAGTTGATTTACACCGTGGCTATTAACCAAAGGTGGGAGAGACTTTACCAGGAGTGATGCTAAATCAGCCACCTACGCCAGCTAGCGATTCTGCCGGCTGTGGGGACCGGCTCCAGCCAAAGATCGGGTTTCCAACTCGCATTTAAGCCTAGCCTAAACTGCTAGTCTTAAAAGTCGTCCACATCGTAAGGTCCGGCAAAAGCATCCGGACTAACGATGTTTTCACGGCCGGCGCCATCACTAGCTGGCTCCGGTCAGTATGGAACTGCTAATTGTATTCGGATCACTTCGTTAACATAACCGAGAGTGCCTCCACATTGAGTCCAGCCGTGGGAGCTCTTAGCGATTTATCGCTTAGAGCTCGGCGTTTTTGAAACACGGGTTTGGTGGTTCAAAACGATGGGCGAACGGTAGGTGGCAAGGATGAGGATTTTTGACCTTTAGATATGAAAAAAGCCACGTTGACTAGCAACGTGGCTTTTTTTATGGCTCATCATCAGGATGACGAGCAGCTTTAAAATCATCAGCGGCTCGGTCATTATGACGTTGACCGATGGCTAAGATAAAGACGGTACTAATAATCAATAAGCTGCCAAACAAGTCTAACCATTCAAAGTGAACGCCGAGCATCGTCACGGCAATAATTGTTGCCGCAAGGGGTTCGAAGGCATCCAACAAGCTGGCGACAGTTGGTCGGATATCATTTAGACTTTGCAAGAAGAATAAGAATGCTAGTAACGTCCCAAATAGAATCACAAAAGCTAACCGACTCACATTACCCAACGTTAATGGGACATGAATGCTCCAGAACGGTTGGACTAGATTAAATAAAAGTCCACCCAAGAGCATTGACCAAGTATTTACGGTAACGGCACTGTATTTGGTTAACAATTTAGTCGGTAATAAAGTATTGGTTGCCGAACTGACTCCTGACAGTAGGCCCCATAAGAGCGCCCAGCCAGAGATAACGAGCGCAGCAGGATTACCATGGGTGACCAACAAGAAAGACCCAATTAAGGCCAGCATGATGGCCAAGCCTTCCGGTCGGGTTGGCCATTGATGATGCGCCACGACTAACCATAAAGCAATAAAGACCGGTCCCATAAATTGTAAGATAGTTGCAGTGGCCGCATTGCTAGCTTCAACGGCTAAGAAATACGTAAATTGAACCGGCATGAGCCCTAATAACGTATAAGCGGCGATTTGCCAAAGATCACCAGGATGCCGCCAGATTGACCAGAGATCAACGTGCATGATGAGACTATAGATTAAGAAGCCAATGCCGGCACCTAACATGCGGACCCCGGTCAACCAAATCGAATTGATGTTGGTTGTATCGAAGAGCGCTTGGGCGATGGCTCCTGAAACACCCCAAAAGGTGGCACTGACACTAGCTAAAATAATCCCACGTAGTTCGCGGTTAAAACTCGTTTGCATCGGACTCCCTCCCCAAATTTACATTCAAGCACTATTGTACCTTATTTGGAGGTGAAAGTGGGGTTACAACATTAAGCACTAGCGGCAGTTTTAGTCGTTGTGGCGACTTGCTGGCGAGTGTGTTCTGCTAGATGAACCAAATGAGTTAAGAACGCGTGAGTCTTCGCTTGGTAACCGTATTTTTGCCCTAATTGGACTAAATAGCCGTTGATATAATCGACTTCCGTTGGACGGTTATGAGACATATCTTGGTACATTGAAGGGTAGTGAAGTGGATTGGCGACTTGACTGACATAGTTAACTGATGCCAGTTCTTCAGCACGAGTGTTGAGCATCGTAACACCATCACGTTCACAAACATCGTAAGCTTCATCGATGAGTTGCTTACTTAATTCGTTGGCGCCCTCGTAGTCTGCAAATTCCCCCATCGTGATCTCGAACAAGGTACAGAGCGTATTGACGACGGAATTGAAAACCACTTTGGCCAATAATGTTCCTTTAAAGTTGGTTGTTAAATTTGGATGAAATTGACATTTTTCCAGTTCAGCGACGACTCGATGGGTCATGTCATCGGGGTGTTCAGTATAATTAGCCAAATTCATCGTACCGGCGCCGCGTTGACCGATGAAATCGACATCGCCGGGGCCGTTTAAGACAGTTGCGACTAATGCGGTTCCGGCCAAAAGTTTGTTAGGTTGGAAGTATTGTCGCAGCTTTTCAACGTGGCCCATACCGTTCATACAAGTGAGGACATATTGGTCCGGTTTAAAGGCGTGCGCGGTGCGCTTGAGAAAATCTGACAGTTGCATTTGCTTCGTAAAGACGACCCAAACATCGGGGTCACCTTGATAGTCCTCAGGATAATAGACCTTAACGGGTACTAAATGGCGATCTTGATGATCACGAGAAACGTAAACACCACCTTGACGATGCATGGTTTCGACATTAGGTTGCCAAGTATCTACAAAATCAACGTCATTGCCAGCTTCTTGTAACAAAACCCCGTAACGTAAGCCCATCGCACCAGCACCTAAAACTGTAAATTTCATATGTAAGACCATCCTTCTAAATAAAGTTATGTTTAATTAAATTTGATCAAAAAAGCCGGCCGACTATTGCTAGTCTGCCGGCCGCTTGCGCGGGTTACCACCGTCATTTATCAAGGTTATCTTGATCTCGACCGTACCCCCAATTGGCGATACGCGGCACGTTAATGGGTGCGACACCATTGAAGGTTACGATCACTTAGTTGGCCTTCACGCTCACAGTCGATATTCAGTGACAAGGCGCGGTCTGCTTACACCGATTCAGACTCGCTTAGACACGCCGATGGTCACTTACTAAAACTGATCATTGCTTTTTCTCATCAAATATTAATTGATTGTTAATTTACACGTAATGAGACTGGTCGTCAAGTTTAGCGAGTAATACTTAAGAATCTTTAGTGTCGAGCCACAATTAAGCTGAGTTAATGGACAATTTGCTGACGATTCTTACGTAACGCTTTAACGATCTGTTGCAGGTCGCGATTTAAGGTTGTGTCGGTTTGATGTCCGAAAGTTTGGGCCAAATAGTGTGTGGTCGTGGTTTGAAATTGGCCGTCAAGTTGCGGCCAAACTTGGTCAACTGTGGCCGCGTAATCAGTCAAGCTTTCTGATGACCGACGTGGTAGCCGGCGGTTAAACCACCAAGTTAACCAACGATAGCCACGCGTTGGCTTGATGAACTGAAAACTAAGACTCAGGCCAATCAATAATAGCCAGTCACGACCGAACCAGCTTCCCAGTAGTAACAGGAGCAATAGGCCACCAATTATGCGACGACGCAGACTGGTGGATAAATGAACCACCGTTTTAGGCATCGTTGAGCTTTTAGAAGCTTGGCTTGATGATGATGACTGCTGCGTGCTAGCCTGATTACGGGTTGATGAGCTTGATTTAGTAGTTGCTGATTGACTGCGACTAGTTGGACTAGTCTTGGTTTGTTGTGTTTTAGCCGCAGCCTTAGTTTGTGTACGTTTGGTTCCTGGATTTTGATAACCAGGTGTTGGGTCGAATGGCACCCAACCGATACCGGCAAAGTAAACCTCGGCCCAGGAATGGGCATCGGAGTTTAAGATCTGATAGTGATATTGACCATTGCCAGCCGTCTTACCTCGCGTACCACCGCTGAACCCGTGGGCCCAACGTGCGGGAATGCCTAAACTGCGTAACATTACAACTAACGTGGTCGAAAAATTATCACAGTAGCCACGATGGCTCGTGAATAGAAAATAATCCACGTAGTCACGTTTGGCCGGTGTCGTTGGCGTATCCATTTTGGTATAGGTAAATGTATCAGACTGTTTTAAATAGTGCACTAATGCTTGGACTCGCCCATATTGCGTCGTTTGTTTCCGAGTCAATTTTTGACTTAACCGTTTGACCCGCGCGGGAAGTTCACTTGGTAATTGGGTATTTGTTTTAGTCAGACTAGTTGAGGCCTTGGCAGTTACGGCTTTTAATTGTGCGGCGGTGAATCGTTGTGGCTGATACGTATATTGAATCGTCGTCAAGGGATGTTTCCCCGTATTGAGATAAATACGACCACGAGCAGGCGTGTAGCTGACGCCAATGCGATGTTGTTGAGCAGCACTAACAGCCCAAGTCGTCTGACCATAGCCCACGGGCAAATAGGTGAGGGACTTTGGCATCGTGAGTTTAACGGCCTGGCGTTTAGTCGTTGGTTTAGCAACAAAGCCACTGGTTGTGGTGGTTGGTTTACGCGTTGTTTCATCGTCGGTGGCGGCCCAACCTTTGCCGGAATAATCAGCCCGGGTATCCGCCCGCCAATAGTGATTCGTCGTGGCGACCGCTTTGAAGGCCACACTATTGTCATCTTGAATAGCCCCACCTAGTGTTGCGGTATCTTCTGAAATGCCAGTTTTTTTAGCAGCGGATGCTTGGGTTAAAAAGTTATAAAAGCCTAGGCTACTCAATTGGTTTCGCCAAGTAACGGTCGCTTGTGCCAGTTGACTTAGGGGCTGTTTGGCCCAGGTGTTAACCGTGGCACCGCCGACTAAGACCATCGCTAATAACGCATAGTAACCCAAGTGGCCCCAATGCCAGTTAGGCGGCGATAACACGCTGACTATCCCGCCAGCTAGGGCAATTGTGAGGGTTAATGGGATGACTTCATTGCGCGTGGCAAATAAGGTGACGGCTAAGAGATACCCGATGCTAACAACGATACCGAGCACCGGTTGTTGCCAATGGACTGTCAGCAAGGTCAAGCCTAAGACTAAAATCATAATGAGCACCATGCTCAATAGTACCGGCATTGTGGTGGTACTACCAGCACGAAAAGCTTGTGTTTGCTGGATGAGCTGAGTAACGAATCGTTGGCCCCATGTTAGTGAAAAAAGGTGTTTTAACGGATAACTGGCGTAGCAAGCAGCGATAAGACTGACCAGATAAAGCGGCCACCACACCCAACGCCACTGAGGACGGTTGGTGTGTCCAAACACGAGGCCATTAATGACGATCAAGTAAATTAACATCATTTGCGGATGGCTAAACTCATTGACTGTCGTATAGGTGATTAACGGGATGGCTAACATGGCAGTATTAACGATTGCCAACAAAAGTGTTTCAAGCCAACGAGGCATTAGACTCACCTCCGATCAGTGTCCAATCAATGGTCGCGACAAGCTGTTGTTGCTGTGCAAGTTGCTGCTGTAATTTTTGTGCCAATGGACTGCCGTCACTAAAGAGCACAATCCGTTGAGGGGACTGTGATAGGACGGGGACCGTTGTGGCCGTATAGGGTTGATAACGCGCAAAAGCCTCAGGTTGGAGACTTGCAAACCGTTGGGACTCGGTACCTAGTAGCCACGTTTGTGCGGGCAACTCGCTGACCAGTTGAACAAACGTATAGAAGGTGGCTAAGTGCGATTCTAAAGCCTGTTCGCTAGTTGCAAAAAATAGCCAGCACCATGGTACGGGATCGTCTTGAGCCAAAACACGCAACATGGGTGTTTGTGTTTTAGCAGTGAGTTTCCAGTCAATTTGATTGCTTGGATCGCCCGGATGATAAGGACGAAAATCTTGCGTTTCAAAACCATTTTGTGCGAGCTGATTTGGTTGATCAGCGTGAATTAACGAGGCAATTTGCTGAAATGCTGCTTGGGCGGCTTCAGGTTGCAATTGTGGTGGGACGCTGAGTGCTGTGGTGATAGTTTGTGTTGATCGATGTCCGAATAACTGTAACGGGTCATGATAGTGCCAAGTTAATTGCAGGTGGTCGTAAACACCACGTGGTAAAGTCGTTGTCGTTTGCCATTGATGAGGCCGGTGAGTGGGGATTAAGGCTAGTTGTAGCTGATGCAGTCGCAGCTGCTGGCGAAGTGGCCAATGATTAGGTTTTAACGTGATCATCAGCTTGGCAGTTGGCATTTCAGTTAAACGAACGGTCACATTTGGCATGCGATAACTGCCGAGCATTGTCAGACCACTGAGTAAGCTTAATCCAGTCATGATAGTTGCTAATGCCCAGCCAGTTGCATTGTTAAAACTTAAGGCATACCCCCAGCTTAGGATCAGCAGCAACAGGCTCAATAAATTATGGCCGAGATTTTTCAGAGTTGCCATGTTAGGCCCCCTCGGTTGGCACAGGGGTGTGGCTTTGAATATCACGCACGACTTGTTGCTTGGCACTCAAAGCCTGGGCCCCATTAGCCAAAACTAAGCGATGACTGAATGTCGGGACCAGGACGGCTTGAATATCGGCCGGAATGACATAATCACGACCACTAAGTAAGGCGTAAGCGCGTCCCGCCTGCATCAAGGCTAAACCACCACGAGGGCTAATCCCTAAACGAATGGCGGCTTGTTGTCGAGTCGCCTGTACGAGCGTTAAGACATACGATGTAATTGCTGCATCAACCGTGACTTGATTAACGCTGGCTTTAAGTTGCGTGAGGGTGTCGTCGGCGAGCACCGCTTGTAAATTAGCTAAGGTTTGTTGCCGGTCGTCACCCGCATATAAGGCGAGCTCGTCTGGCCAAGTTGGATAACCGACTTGTAGACTAAATAAGAAGCGATCCAATTGGGCTTCTGGCAATGGATACGTGCCGGCGTATTCGTTTGGATTTTCAGTTGCCAATACAAAAAAATTAGCGGGTAAATCATAAGTAGTTCCATCAATCGTCACCTGACGTTCGGCCATCGCCTGTAATAGCGCCGATTGTGTTCGTGGTGTGGCTCGATTGATTTCATCAGCCAAGAGCATTGTTGTAAAGATTGGCCCGGGATGAAAGTCAAATTCATGTTGAGTTTGATTGAGAATAGAGACCCCTAAAATATCATTTGGTAATAGGTCCGGTGTGAATTGAATTCGATTAAAGTCGCCAGCAACACTGCGAGCAAGCGCACGAGCTAACGTGGTTTTACCAACGCCGGGGACATCTTCAAATAAGACATGACCGCCAGCAAGTAGGGCTGTCACGGTGAGCTTGATAATATCGGGTTTACCGACCACAACGGTATTGATATGGTCGATTAAAGTCGTTAATGCAGGGTTTGGCATGAAGTGGCCTCCTCAGTAAAATTGTTCATCTAAAGGTTGAAAGCTAAGCGTTGTTAAATTAGTCACCTACGCCAGCCAGTGATTCTGCCGGCTGTAGGACCGGCTCCAGCCAAAACGCGGGCTCCGGTTGGATTACGGTTATTAATTGATCAGGGATCATTATGATAACTGAGAGTGAGTCCAGCCGTGGGTGAACGGCAGGTAGCAAGTTGGTCTATTGTTAATTGCTAAAAAACACCTTTCAACCTTTAATTGTTTATGTTAAGCATACACTGTTCAACGGTTTTACGGGACTGAAAAGTCTTTTATTGAAAGCGATTTCCTTTCTGAGCGCGAATAGCGTACAATTGTACTTGTAAAATTGTAAAGGAGTAGATCATCATATGCCAAAATACTTAGTTTTTATGGATATTGATGGGACGTTATTAACGGACCATCAATACGTTTCAGATTATACGAAAGCCACGATTGAACGGCTTCAACAACAAGATGTGCTCTTCTACATTGCCACTGGGCGGATGTATGAGTTAGCAAAACTCGTGCGGAACAAACTGAATGATAATGTTCGGTTAGTGACGTCTAATGGGGCTGTCTTTGATGGCAAAAATGGTCGCAAAGAAACCAAATTAGGGGGCGCGGCGGTTGAACTCGCCTACTTAATTGCGCGGCGGGATAATTTGCCAATGATGTTATTTACCCCAGAAATGGCATATTATACGGAACAAATTCCACGATTCATTGCCCGGAATGCGGCGAACTTTGATGCAACGGAAACGACGATTGGTTCGGAAGAAATTAAAAGTTTTACGCAGTTGGCGACCATCGAAGATCAAATTACCAATGGGGTGATTTTGAGCCGAGAAGATATGTCACGGTTAGACTCTGCTCGTGAAAAATTAGTGAACAGTAAATTAATGCGGATTTCATCCTCTAATCCGAATAACTTGGAGTTAATTCCATTGGAAACGGATAAAGGGACTGCCGTTAAACAGATCCAATTAGAACAAGGCGTCGATGCCGCCCATACTTTTGTCTTTGGTGATGGGTTAAACGATGTTGGGATGATGGCTGAAGCAGACTTGTCAGTGGCCATGGGCAATGCGTTACCACAAGTGAAATCGGTCGCTAATTATGAGACGGATACGAATTACAACGATGGATTAGCTAAATTTTTAGCGCAATATTTTGAAGAACATCCTTTAAGTTAGTTGAGCCTTACCACCGGTGCTTGTCAAGTGCTGGATTTAAAATAGGCATATCAGTCAAAAATGACCGATATGCCTATTTTTATGATTTTAATTATTAAAATTTTATCTTTAGTCCTAGCTTGAAGATTGACTTTTATGGAGAATTTGGCACACTTAAAGAGAAGTGTTTTATGAGGAAGTGAGTGCGATGGAAATTAAATTAACGACGGCAGCGGTGCCGACACCGGTAGCCATTTTATCAATGCAAGGCTTGGACAATCGTGAATTGAATCCAGCCGTTGAAAAACAACTAGCGGAACGGGCGTTACCAATTCCCACACCCCAAAGTGCCTTAGGTGACTTAATTGCGGTGATTAGTGATCGGCATCAAGCCCCAATTCAAGCTTGGGATGCGGCTTTATTGCAACCACAAGCGCCAATGCAACTCCAAGTGACTGGCTCACAACTAACCTTAACGACAGTAGCTGGTCAGCCAGTCGCGCCGGATTTGGATAGTAAGAGTAGCCAAATTTTAGTGGTGATTGGCGCGCCATTAACAACCGATACGGTGGTACATGCAACGGCGCAAGACTTACATCGAAAATTGAAAGCCTTTTTCGGGATTCAAGCGCGACTGCAGTACCGAACATTGTCTGCGATTCCCCAAGTGTTGGAAACCGTTAGGCCCGCTTCTTAGGCGTGACGTTAATGTCGATGAGGTCGAATTGGTGATCTGTATAGTCAACGCGTGACACACTCGTATTTTTGAGTAAACGCGTAGGCAGTTCGCCAGGGCTGAGTTGGTACAGAAAAGCACTTAATACCAAGCCATGAGAGACGATAAGGATGTTTTGATCATGATCGGCTTGTCGACTCTCATATAGGCTAATTCGCCGTAACGTACGGCTAATCCGATCGGTCACACCGACTAACGTTTCGGCGGTACGGGTTTGATCTAACGAGTTAAAGACCCACAGCAGGGTGGCAAAGCGTTCCTTGCTCAAAATGAGCTTAACGAAGGTGCCAATGCCGAGTTGACGGCGGACCTGTTGAACAACCCAAGCGTTTTTAGTGCCTTCTAGGCCACCAAAGTTAAATTCTCGTAAGCCGACGTCAATCGTCGGCTTTTTGAGTTCTGGATGTAATGCAGTGATAATTCGCGTGGTCTGTTGTGCCCGGCCGAGATCACTCGTATAGGCCGCGCCAAAATGGACGTCGGCTAACATTCGGGCGAGTCGTTGGGCAGAGCGGACGCCTTGCTTGGTGAGATCAGAATCATAAATGCCCTGTAAACGGCCCGCCGCGTTCAATTCGGTTTGACCGTGACGGACGAGGTAAAGATGAATCGTGGCCATACGCAAGGCCCCCCTTCAATTAGTAACATAGCTTTATTGTAAGACGTGTTTATGGATTGAACAAGCATTTGTTGATAAAAGATGAATCGTTCAATTAGGTTGTGCCAATCTGTGTGTTAAGTCGACTTGAGTAGCGAATTTTGGGCAGCAAAAAAGCGTTTAGGTTCAGCCTAAACGCTAATTGTGTTACTGATTATTTAAATCTTCACTCAACACATGTTTGCTTTCTTGTTTGAGAATTTTGATCATTTTACGACGCGCCGCGAAGAATGGAATCCCGATATGAGCGAGATTACTGCGGAAGCGCCAGCGATAATGATACGTCTTTTCCGGGAGATAAGCCGCCGTTTTGACGTAATCCGCATAACGGAACGCAAACAACTGGTCTTCCAGAAAATCAATATCTTCATTGAAAGTCAAATGATGTTCGGTGATGACCGTGCGAATAAAGCATTTATTCCACGAAAAACCACCGACCGTCCCAAAGTTAATGTTGGCAACTAATTCTTTTTGATCATAAGTTTTAGCAGGGCTAGGCACGGCTAAATAACCATGGTGGCCACAAATAACTAATTGTGATTTGGGAGCAGCTTGGTAAGCCTGCAAGAAATACTCAAGAAAGTTGGGTTCAACCCAGTCATCACCGTCAACGAAGCACAAGTATTGGCCACTAGCTGCTGCCATTCCTGAGTTCCGTGCGGCAGAGACACCACGATTTTGCGCATGCGTAATCACGTGAAAACGATCATCGTCTTTGATTAACGCCGCAATTTGTTCAGCGGTATCATCGGTTGAGCAGTCGTCCACCACGATGACTTCAAAGTCCGTCAGCGTTTGGTGGCGTAAACTGGTCAGGCAACTGTTGATAAATTTATGTTGATTGTACGCAGGTACAACCACTGAAAAAAGGGGTGCAGACACGCTAATTCCTCCATCATATTTTAGTATACTATACCATTATAGCCGTAAAATGTGATGAAATTGCATCGAATCGCAAATTTTTGCTGATTATTAATTATTTGCCAGATTTGTGGTGTGGAAATATAGCGCTAGCTCGGGGTAGGCGAAGACTGTATGCGAAAAATTAAATAAGCCATTGTTTTTATAATAATTGCTTGAATCTAAGGTTAAGAAGGCTTTTCCGGCTGGTTGTGCTAATAAGTTCGCATCCTCAGGATTGAGTTCAGTGAGCGAGAGATAATCATCACTATTGGCGACACGAATGCCGTAAACTTCTTCCAAATATTCAAAAATAGAACTATTGACGGCTTCGACAGAAATAAATCGGACGACTGAACAGAGATAATAAGAGCGTTCAAGACTATATAACTGATCATGCCAATAGCGTAAACGGATGACTCGGTAGAGTTCTTCGTCGACTGGAATGCCGAATTGTTGGCCAAGTTGTTCATCGGCTTTAATCGTGTCAAAAGTGACAACTTTTGATTTTAAATTGTGCGGTTGGTTTTCACCACCCATAATTGAACGAGCCGAGAGATTCACCACAGTCTTTTGCCGTAGCTGAATCTTACTAATAAAGTAGCCACTTCCTTGAACGCGGCGTAATAGACCTTGTTGGTAGACCAGATCAATGGCTTTACGAATGGTGTTACGACTGACACTGTAACGTTCCATCAGTTGTGCTTCAGTGGGAAGTTTGGTCACAAAAATACCATCACGAATGGCTTTAACAATGCTGGTAGCAATATCACGGTACATAGCAAATCACACTTTCTGTGGGTACGGGGATGGGAAATCCGAATAATTTTCGAAAAATATTTATTCAGACTTGTTTAATTTGTACCCATGACTTATAATCTTAATTGTAATGAAAGCGGTTTTACAAAGCAACCGCTAAATTAAAGAAATTTAAAAACAAATTAGGAGCGTGTTGATCATGGCTGAAAAAACAATTATGTTAGTATGTTCTGCTGGGATGTCAACCTCATTATTAGTTTCCAAGATGCAAAAAGCAGCAGAAGCAAAAGGAATTGATGCAGAAATTTTTGCAACCGCTGCCAGCGATGCCGATAACAAGTTGTCTTCCAAGAATCCAGACATTTTAATGCTTGGACCTCAAATTCGTTACATGTTAAGCGATTTTCAAAAGAAAGCAACCAACATTCCTGTCGAAGTTATCAACATGCAAGATTACGGCATGATGAATGGGGAAAAGGTTTTGCAAGAAGCTGAAGACTCCATGGCAAAGTTCCAAGGTTAATCAAACACAATATTTCATAAAAAAAGGATGAACAAATTAATGGCAGAAGAAAAGCAAGCAACTGAAACCGATGCAAGTTTAGAAACAATCATGGGATTAATCGTCAATGGTGGGAACGCTAAAAGTTCCGCTTTTGAAGCCATTCGGGCCGCTAAGGAAGGTGACTTTGACAAAGCTGATGCGAAGTTAAAGGAAGCTGATAACTTTTTAACGGAAGCGCACAATGCCCAAACGTCTATGTTAACGGATGAAGCTGCTGGGGAACATACCCACGTTTCATTGTTACTCGTTCATTCACAAGATCATATCATGAATGCTATCACGTTCCGCGACTTAGCTGGTGAAGTTGTCGATGTTTATCGTCGCTTGGATGCTACCGAAAAATAATGTCGTTAATTTTGGACCGCGACTAGTGCTACGGTATTAGTTGTGGTTCTTTTTTCGGAGCAAAACCAAAGTATATACATTTATGATAAATAGTGAATTCATTTGGAGGTATAAACATATGGTAAAAGGATATCAAATGCCGAAAAACTTTCTTTGGGGTGGCGCGGTAGCGGCGCACCAACTAGAAGGTGGTTGGCAAGCAGGTGGTAAAGGCGTTAGTATCGCCGATGTCATGACGGCCGGTCGCAATGGTGTGCCTCGGCAAGTCACGGATGGTGTTGAAGATGGGAAAGTTTACCCGAACCATTGGGGTAATGATTTTTATCATCGCTATCCAGAAGACGATCAATTATTCGAAGACATGGGCTTTAAGTGTTTTCGGACGTCGATTGCGTGGACTCGGATCTTCCCGAATGGTGACGAAACAGAACCAAATGAAGCTGGTTTGAAGTTTTATGATGACTTATTCGATGATTTATTAGCTCATCACATTGAACCCGTGATTACCTTATCTCATTTTGAGATTCCTTATCATTTGGTAAAAACGTATGGTGGTTGGTCAAATCGGAAGATGATCGACTTCTTCTTAAACTTTGCCAAAACCGTCTTTGCCCGTTACAAGGACAAGGTTAAGTATTGGATGACTTTTAACGAAATCAATAACCAAACGGCTTGGCAAGATCCTCATCCGTTGTTGCAAAACTCTGGATTACAACTAGACAAAGATGACGATTGGCAAAAAGCGATGTATCAAGCCGCGCACTATGAATTAGTGGCAAGTGCCTTGACGGTTCAAGCCGGGCATGAAATTAATCCTGATTTCCAAATCGGTTGTATGATTGCGATGTGCCCAATCTATCCGTTAACAGCTAAACCACAAGATATCATGAAGGCTGAACGCGCGATGCAAACCCGTTACTGGTATGGTGATGTGCACTGCTTAGGTGAATATCCAAAGTGGTTGCCAAAATACTTGGCACGTAAGCATATCGAGTTAGATATTACGGACGAAGACTTGGCAACCTTGAAAGCCGGCACGGTGGACTACGTTGGTTTCAGTTACTACATGTCCTTTGTGACGAAGGCCAAAGCCAATGAAGCACCCGAATATGAATACCTCGAACCTGATGATTTTGTGGAAAATCCTTACGTTGAAAAATCAGATTGGGGCTGGCAAATTGACCCAACTGGTTTGCGTTATTCAATGAACTGGATGCAAGATCGTTGGCATTTACCACAATTTATCGTGGAAAATGGGTTTGGTGCTTATGATAAGAAGAACGCCGATGGTACCGTGCATGATGATTATCGGATCAGTTACTTCCGTGATCACATCTTAGCCATGGAAGAAGCCGTTGCTTTAGATGGCGTGGACCTGATTGGTTACACGCCATGGGGCTGTATTGATCTTGTTTCAGCCAGTACCGGTGAAATGGCCAAACGTTATGGCTTTATCTATGTCGATGTTGATGACAACGGTGAAGGTAGTTTCGATCGTTCGAAGAAGGATTCATACTACTGGTATCAAAAAGTCATCCAATCCGATGGTGAAGATTTACAATAGGCTTGTTAATATTGTTGCCTACCGTTCGCCCACAATGAGCCGGAACGCTGTGGGAAGGACCGGCTAAGCCCAAAAGCGGTCTTAGCCGTCGTTTTGAACCACCAAACGCCAGGTTCTAAGCGATAAATCGCTAAGAACCCCACGGCTGGGCTCAATGAGGGCTCGCTCCCGGCTAAATTGGTGACTATTTCAGCATTCAAACTAAAAAACGGTATGAGACTACAGTTAAGTCGTCTCATACCGTTTTTTTGCTAATGATGCTGTTGTCGATCTCTAGGTTGTGAATGCTTCATCCATTTACCAAGTGTTTGATCAGAGACGTGAAATTCTGTTTTAGCGGTGTTGGCAAATTCAGCCCAAGCCTGTTGTTGACCAGCTTGATCGCCGTGTTGGCGCCGAGCCTGAGTGAAATAGTGTTGTAGTAACTGACGGAATCGGCGTTGTTCAGATAGTGGTAGGGCTAAGAAGTCGCGTTTTTCGGTTGTATCCATTTTTTCTAATTCGTTTAATTCTTCGTGTTCGTGGGCATGACTGATGAATGAGCGAATCGGAATAATGATGAGTAATACGAGCACGACTTTCGGCCAAAAATAGCCCAAAATGATTAGGGCGATATACATGACACCTGAATCTAAATAGCCGGAACCGTAAATGACATTGTAAAGTTGTCGCATGTCGGACTTCTCGGTGTATTTGGCATGTAAGACGGTTTTGGTGATTCGTCGAAAAATAGCCGAAATAATCAAGCATAGTCCTGCATAGAGCATGACGTTGATATTGGTGGTTTCTGAAGTCATCATTCGCGTAAAAGTGGGGATGAGGGATAAGGTGAATAACCAGACTAAGTCTAAAATAATAATGGCATTGGGGACCGTATCGGCTTCATTAAAGATGACCGCATGTTGGTACCAGAGATTGGCAATGAAACAGAAACTAACCGCGTAGATGCCAATGGATTGAAACAACCGAGTGTAATCAACCACGCCACTGTGTAACGTGATTGGCAACTCTAAAACCATAATGGTGATGAGAATAGCAATAATGGCATCGCTGAAAACATCTAAACGTTCTTTTAATTTGCTTTGCATAAGTTAAGATCAAATCCTTTATGATTAATTGCTTGAACAACGGTTAAGAATATACGCCGTTTAAGTTAGGGCGTCAATCTGATGCACATAATATGATTCTTGTACGTAAAAGGGCAGTATTTCTTTTTTTAGTTATTAATAATTAATGACGTATCTCTCATCAGACTATTAAGCCGAGTTCCAACAATGACTGAATAGGCATGATATGCTGTTAACACGGAGGTGACAAGATGGCATTATGGTTCAGTATCATTGGTGGGATGTTAGTACTTGGACTCATCTATTTAGGTTGGCGTTTACGTCAACAACAACGTGGCATTATTGATTTTCAATTGACGTATCATAAAACCATGACACCAGCGCAAATTCAGCATAGCCGCCGGTTTTTCTTTCAAACTGAAGTTAAAAAATCTTCAATTTATCGTCGTTTACATATGGGGGTTCAAGTTGGTCGGTGGGGGAGTTATGGCTTATTAGCACTGATTGTCGTGCAACAAATTGGCTTGTGGCAACCGGATGACCAACCAGTAATGGCAACGCTATGTTGGCTGGGGCTATTGGTGACGTTAACGGGACGCAACTTGTGTCAATGGCAGCTGAATCGACAACTGTATGCTAGTGTGCAAATTGCACAGACACCGGCACATGTTGATTTGATGATGACGCCGATGCATTTTACACAGTCTTTTTTGCGGTTGCAATTATGGAGTATTGGCACGTTAGCAACTTTAATGCTGACATTAGCTGTGGCCAGTGGCACTGAGACTTTACCGGATGATTATCTTGGTGGCTTGTTAGATGGATTGGGGTGGCAATCGACGAGCTCGCGTGTGATGCCTCGTGTTTCATCGAGTTCATCACAAGAGTCGGACACCGATGATGATGACGCACAAGACGATGCTGAACAGACGACAACCCGTTCGAGTGAATCGCAAACAAAGGTTAAAAAAGTTTACACTAGCGCGGCCTATGTGCGTTCATTACCAGTCAAGTCTCAACGGTATTTGACAAGGCAAGATCGTGTTGGTTTGATTTCAATGTACTATTTAGTCCTGAATCATTATGATTATAATGGTATTGCCAATAATCCGACGGTCAAATATGTGTATCATGTGGTTAAGAATATTAAGCCACTAACGATTGTGGTGACATCAACGGAAGCAAAGCGAAAATTTTACTATTTAACGCAAATTGACAAGCAGAACCATGTACGAGTGTATCGATTTAAAAATCAAACACCGAGTGCGCTCCATGGTTTAGTACCGGCGTATCAAGAATACCCCAAGTCTAAAGTTAAAATGGGACAACTCATTAAGGCGTATTATTCAGACCAAGATGGTTCCTATCATCGAACCATGTGGGCGATGGAACCGGGCACGGATTGGACATATTAAGACTAAAAACAGCATCAGTCTCATTGAGAAAATCAATGAGACTGATGCTGTTTTTAGATCATAAGACGTCAAACTAATAGTGTGATTAAAATTATTTTTTGATGGAAGCATTAATTGAGTTATATTTATAGAGAATGTAATAATGTATATCTTTATGACATGATTTTTACGGTTGTTTAAACTTTGGGGGGATATGAATGATTATATTAAAAGGAGTGGAAGTTTCTTTTAAAGGTCAATTTGTGTTGAAGCATATTTCGTATCAATTTAAGGATCAAATGTTTTATTTAATTCAAGCTAGAAACGGTTCTGGAAAGACAACTTTGTTAAATGCGATAGTGCATTTGGTTCCATATCGGGGAGAAATTGAAAAGACGGGTACGGCTAATGATTATTTTTATTTGCCGAATGACTTCCAGTTTGATTCGAGTATGTCTGGAAGGGACTATTTAACTCTTTTTACTAATCTTTGGTCGAGCGCCATTGATATTGAAATGGTTATCAAAAAAATAAAGCTTGAATCATTTATTGATAAAAAGGTAGTGGGGTATTCCTTAGGCATGAGACAATTATTTGTATTAGCGTTGTATATTGTGACAGATACAAATTGTTGGCTGATTGATGAATTAAATAATGGTTTGGACGAGGAAAATCTACAACTTCTTGTAGATTCGTTGTTACAGGCAAAAAAACAAAATCGAACTATTTTATTTGTCACACATCAAATTGAAAAAATTGCACCCGTGGCAGATGTGACAATCAACTTGAACGGGGGCAATCTAAATGAAAGCGTGGAATAGTTTTTTTAGTTTTAACGTCAAGTCAGTAATTAAGAAAAAAACGTTTATGTTACCGATGATTATTCTTATTTTTGGTGTGTTTGGTGTCTATTTTGCTAATCGTTCGGCAACTAATAATGTTAACATTGTGGCTTTAGTGGCAGGCGATACTAAAGATATGCAAAGGCAACAACACCAGTTTAAATCGCGTGGACATAAGGTGCCTAAAGCGTTAACGATTCGACTTAAGCGTGAATTAGCCTTGAAAGCTGCTTATGACAATAAAGATTGGTCAACCGCTGCTGCAAATAAAATTAAAATTAATAATGAAGATATTCAATCCAGTAAAAATTCTGGTGATCAACAAGGTGTATCTGCACTAATAACTGAGAATATTGAGCTAGAATTTGTTAAGGCAAATAATGTTTTTCCAGAAGTGGAAGATATGGGGGTTCATAGTGTTAATTTTCTTAACGACCTATTTGATATATATTTTCCAATTGTTGTAACGGTATTATTTACCTTCATGGTTGTTCCGCTTTTTATAGGAAAATATCAGCATGAAAAAAATATGGATTTGCTATTTCCAAGAAGTAGTGTTTGGTTGGAAAGCAATCGATTTATAACTGGATTTTTTGTTATGTTTTTTAGCTTTGTCTTATTAGTTTGTGTGGCAGTTGCCGTCAGTGGTATCTTTTCTGGTTTGGGTAATCCGCATTATCCAGTTGTGATTGTAAGATCAATGCCGGGACCGACGATTTCAATCATTAAAGTTATCTTCGAAGCGCTTTGTTTACAAATTTTAGCGCTACTTTCGCTAATCGGTTTGATTCAGTTAGTAAGCAATCTAACCCAGAATCAAAATTTAACGTTACTGTTGGTCATTGGCTTTTCAGTTTGCCAAACGATAGCGGCAAGTAAGTTAGCATTCTTGAATTCAATAGTTAATTGGATTCCTGGTACTTATTTTAATACGATTAGTGTTATCGATGGAACGGTTGCTTTTGAAACGAATAATCATGCGGTTACTTTTATGAATGGCATCATCATGCTTTTGGCCTATAACATTATTTTGATATCAGTTAATTTATTAACCAACAAATATAAGAAAGTGTATTAACTATTTAATCAAAAAGATAGGACAACGAATCACATTCTGATTCGTTGTCCTATCTTTTTAGTAGCTTTAAAAATAATCAATTAATGCCGGTTTTGTTTGAACCAAACTAGCATCTAATCGTTGAATCTCGGCTAAGTCACCAGTAATTTGGTGATGTTGCCAGGCACTGGTCAAGGACCGTGTGCCAAATAATGCTTTGGTGAGTTGCTGAATCGATACTTGTAAGTCACTATGGCCGTCTAAGGTATCGGTGACACGATTGCAAGTGACCTGTCCGTTTGTGACACTCAGCTCCCAAATACCTTGGTTAAGCGTCAACGTAGTGTCCGTAACGGCCAACCGAATGGGGACTAAGTCATTAATGAACGGATAGCGTTTTAAGAAGTCATGTAACAAGACGATTCTGGCCATCATGTATGGCGTTGTTTGAACGTGTAAGCTGTAAGGATTAGCTAACAAGTCCAAGCCATGCTCATCACTGGGGGCTTCGTAACTAAACGTTTCAAAGGTGGTCCCGTGTTTGGTGATGAAGTTGGCTAAGCGTTCAAATGCAGCGGGGGTACTGAATGACCATTCTTGAATGGCAAACGTCGTTGCTTGGCGGTCATAAATCAAGTAACCTTCAATTTGTTGATTGGCATTGCGATAAATCGCTACGGACCAGTCATGCTTTAAGGTTAAATAATGTAACCACCAGTCTTCACGAATGACACCACCACGTTGGTTGATTGGTTGAGTGGCATAAAAGTCATTCACTAAAGCCAAGCCCTCATTGCCATAACGGGTGATTGAACCCGACAAATCATGCGGTTTAATGACTGGCAAGTCTTTAGCCGCAATTTCTTGTTGCGTATGGTTGAAGACTTGCTCGTAGCCAAATTTACGATAGTAAGCATAAGAGAACGGCGCTAAATAAGATAACGGAATGTGATTATCAGCCATTTCGTTTAAAGCAGCCGTTAACAGTTTACCGGCGCCACCGCGACCAGAATATTCTGGGGCACTCATGACATCGCCGATCCCATTCATTGGATAAGTGACGCCATGAAAGTTCACCTTCATCGGCAGGCTGTATAAGCCACTTACGAGTTGATCATGATCGTGTAACCCATAAATCCAGCCATGTTGGTAGCGATCCATGAAGAAGGTTCGCCGGGTTGGGGTATCGTGATTATTAAAGGCATATTGATATAACTGATAAAACGCTTCGCGGTCGGTATCCGTGGTTAAACGTAAGTTTTCAGTCATTCTAAAGACCTCCTTATTTAGCCGCGACGAGTTTGAAGTCAGCCCATGGTGCTAATAAAGCTAAGCATTGTTGTTCGGCGGCAATCACATGGCCGACCACATTGATCCGACCGGTGTTCTTGAAATCACGCCGGGCAATTTGAAGTTCACCCTTATATTGACCAAATTCATTGTTGTCGATTAATAAATCGCCAGCGTGAATATCGGTGGTGTCATGAGCTGGAAAATCACGATCCTTATAGATGACGCGAGTTTCAGAAGACCGGATGACGTAATCAGAGAAGTCCCCACGATAGGTTTGTGGTTGGTCAAATAAAACTGCATGTTCAGCGTCGGTTAAACCAGCAACAGTTTCCACGTGTAAGAGTGGGTATGGGCTGAAGAAGACGTCGCTAACGGCTTTTAATTCGGCTTCACTCGCATAGGCGTTACCGATTAAGACATCATCGATTAGACCAGTCATCTTTAAGTGTTGGACTTGCGCAGCTAATGGTAGGCCACGGTGTTGTTCCAAGGTACATAAGCCATCTTGCATTGGCCATGGACCGTAAGTAGCATCGTTTGATGACACGAAGGCAGCTGTGTTAATACCATATTGCCGGTATTGGTTCGAGGTTTGAACGAAGTAATCGTAACCTAAGCCGGTATATTGTTGTGGGTAGAAGTTATGTGAGCCCAATAAGTTATCTTTGGCTGGTGAGTAGTCCATAATGGTATCGACGTAGTGCGTCCCTTTGGACATGTTAACTTCGATCTTGATGCCGTATGGGTTGTGGGTCATTCGTGATTCTTCTTCTCCGGTGAATCCAAGATCTAACCGCACACCCCAAGCGCCTAAGTCATGGAAAAATGACAAGTCATCATATGAGACACCGAGTTGTTTGAATAGGCCAGGGTTGACATCGACCATGACTTCTAAACCAAGTTTATTGGCATAAGCAATGACTTTCTTGAAGTTAGCCACAACTTCGTCTGCATTCCCCTTAATTTCCAATAATGATGTGAAGACACGTTTGTAGCCATATTTTGCAGCTAAATCTAAGTAAGCCGCATCCTTTTCAAAGGTTGACCGTTCTGGATAGACGGAGACACCAAGTTTACTCATAATAAAAATCCCTCCAAATGAATGTTTCTAAAAGTAGTCGTTCTGTATTCGCTTACATTATCGCATACTTAATTGGTCCGTACCAGCCAAAACGACGAATTTGTACCAACAAATTTTTAAAACTGTTCAAGACCGTGGGAATATGCTACGATTTTGACAGACTAGCATAGAAATAAGATTAAACCAATTATATGGAGGAAAAATCATGACATTTGAAGCAATTTTACCTAAGTTAAAAGCAGGAAAAAAGGCTGTTCGAACTGGTTGGGAGGGGACCGAATTATTTGTGGTCTTACAACCGACGACGACATATCAAGGGGACGTTTTGAATCCTTACTTCTTAATTAAAACGGCTGATGAAGCTTATAGTTTATGGTCACCAACGGATTGTGATATTTTAGCTGAAGACTGGCAATTGGTTGACTAATGCAATTTAGTGAATATGCTGGGCAAACGGTGTTGATTACTGGTGCAGCATCTGGGATTGGCTTAGCACAAGTTAATGCTTTTCGAGCACAAGGCGCCAATGTGATTGCGATTGATCGGCAAGCGCAACCAGTTAGCATAGTGGCTGGCAATGATTTGAGCTATCAAGTGGCAGATGTGACGGATGAAGCGGCACTCGTGGCGGCTATTCATGCGGGCATCGACCAATTAGGGCAACCGCAAATTGTTTGTAACACAGCCGGACGTTTAGATGGTTATCGGCCAACCTTAGAGACGAGTTTTGCTGATTGGCAAAGGATATTGGCTACGGATTTAACAAGCCAATTCATTGTGACGAATACCGTTTTACCCGCGATGCTTACACAACAACATGGTGTTTTTGTCAATATGGCCTCGATTGCGGGGTTAGTGGCGGGTGGTGGCGGGGCCGCTTATACGGCTGCTAAACATGCGATTATCGGCTATACCAAACAACTGGATTTGGACTATGCAGGTCAAGGTATTCGGGCCAATTGTATTGCGCCGGGCGCGATTGATACGCCAATGAATGCGGCTGATTTTGCTGGTGACGGTAAGATGGCTAAATGGGTGGCGAGTGAAACGCCGGCTAAACGGTGGGCTAAACCTGAAGAAGTAGCGGATCTAGCGTTGTTCTTGGCGAGCCGTCATGCAGATTATATTCATGGGACGGTTGTCCCGATTGACGGTGGTTGGTTAGAAAAATAGGAGGACTAAATGTGACAACATGTATCTTTTGTCAACCGCAACCATACGTTTTAGAAAATGAGTTGGCTGCGGCCTTTTTTGATATTCATCCAGTGAGTCGGGGACATTTGCTGATTATTCCCAAAGGGCATTATCCGACGTACTTTGATGTACCAGCAGCTGATTTGGCGGCGATGCAAGCCTTATTGGTGCAGGCCAAAGCCTATTTGGATGATCGGTATCATCCAGCTGGCTATAATTTAGGGTTTAACGTTGGTCCTGTTGCAGGTCAAACGGTCATGCATTGTCATTTGCATGTGATTCCACGCTATGTGGGCGATGTGCCTGATCCAACTGGGGGCATTCGCAAGATGTTACCAACGGATCAAAGCGAAAAATAACAGATTCGGGGAAGAACCTTAATGAAAAAATCATGGAGATTATGGGGTGTACTTGGCCTTGTGATTTTATTAGGCATTGGTGGGGGTGTTGTTTGGGGACAAGCTAAACAGCGCCAACATGCTGCAGCCGTACGTGTTGCTAAACAAAAGGCAGCCAAGCAGCGAGCTAAAGCAGCTAAGCAACGTAAAAATCGTCCACTAACGGCAGCTCAAAAACGGCGACGTGCTGCTGATCGCGTTGATGGTGTCGGTAAAATTTTACGCACGAAGAAGGGGAGCACTCGTCAGCCATTTGTTTTGGCAAATGATAGCGTCAAACTCTATGATAGTTTGAAACATGTGGGTAATCGCTATCACGTCAGCGTTGATGGTGACGAAGAAGAGATTTCGCCGCCAATTAAAGTGGTAGTTGCGAAGTACTACTATACACAAAAAGGGACGTACTGCTCGATTCAAAATTTACAATATGAGGCGGTGTCAAAGCCGTTTGATCAATATCGTAATCGTATTTGGAATCATTTATCGGCGGACGATGATTATGGTTATATCGCGCTGAAAGATCTTAAGCCAACAACCTATTATCGTCGTCAAAGTGCAATCACTAAAACGCCATACTATCTGACGTCGTTTGATGTTAAAGAAGGCACTAACTTAAATATGAACTTAGGTGAAACAACGTATCATGCCTGGTCGCACGTTCCAGGAACGGTTTTTCGGACATTTTCTCATAATACGGATACGTTATTAAATCGCCAACTTTATGCCACCAAACAGTTAATTAGAACGGATGACCGTAAGTATTTGTATATGCAAACGGCTACCGGTAAGGCAGTTGGCTGGTTGCCTGCGACGGGGCAACTCATTCGCGGATATTACCGCGATGTCGGTAAACGGTTATTGAAACCGACTGCGGATGAAAAAATGACACTGATTCAACAAGAACCACAGAAACGTACGGAAAATAATGCCTATGTGAGTCAGAGTCGAATTTATCAAGTTTATCGGCATAAAAAGCTGCAACGGCTATTGATCTTAACTGCCATGAATACACCGATTAAGGTCGACTATCAAAAGAAACAACCAGTTAGCGTCACGTTGTATCAAAGAAATTATCGGGTGTTGAAACGTTGGCAGGCAAAGCCTAAAGAGCATACTTACCAAAAAGATAACGAATATGGCTTGGCAGTGGAATTAACGCTTAATCCACAATCGACGACAAAGATACTGCACTTCATGGAAAGTGAGTATGACTCTGAAGGGGTCTATACTGAAGGCACCTTGTATTGGGATCAAGCGTCGCATTTCAAAAGCGGTATTTTTGAAGATGAACAATAATGAAAAGAGTGAGGAATCAACATGGCAATTTTTCCAAAAGCCGGCCGTGCCGGCAAAATTTTAGCGCAAGAAGATTTGTATCAGGGCCCAATCTTTAACTTGGTCAAGCAAACAATTGAAACACCAGATGGTTTAAAAGTGAAACGGGATTTGATCGATCATGGTAATGCCGTGACGATCTTGGCGTTAACGCCGGATGATCAAGTTGTATTGAATTCGGAATATCGGGTCGGCCAAAATGCCGAAACGATTAGTTTACCAGCCGGATTAATCAATGAGGGTGAAGATCCAATCACTGCTGCCAAACGGGAATTGCAAGAAGAAACGGGCTATATTGCGAAATCACCACAAGTGATGACACAAATTACCTCGTCAGAAGGCTTTACGAGCGAAATTGTCAGCTTAGTCTTAACGCATATCGATCCTAATGAACATGGTGAACGTCACTTTGATCACGACGAATTCGTGAATACTCAGTTAGTGCCGTTAGTCGATGTGATTGCGTTGATGCGTGATGGTAAGTTGCGGTCAGCGCAGGCTGTGTGTGCGTTGAATTGGTACTTGAATTTTGAACGTGATAACTAGTCCCAACTAAAAAAAGCACGTTTAACGCGTCCGCAATTGGACCGTTAAACGTGCTTTTAATCAGTTTAAGTGTTAATCGAAATAGTTTTCCAAGAATACTGCAACACCATCGTCATCATTACTTAACGTTTCATCGGTTGTCGCCGCTTTAACGACTGGAATGGCATTAGCCATCGCCACACCAACTTTGGCAGCTTTGAGCATGCCGAGGTCGTTTTCTTCATCACCAAAGGCCATCAAGTTTGAAAAGTCTTCGTTGAAGTTTGCGAGCAACGCTTTTAGTCCGGCCGATTTATCGGTGCCTGCTGGCAAGTATTCCAATAAGTTCCGCCGTGATGGCACAACATGGAAATTGTCAGTAACGATCTGTGGTAAGTTGGCTTGAATTTTATCAACGTCGTCATAAGCACTGACGACTTTACCGAACTGATCATCAGCGGGGAGGTCAGCAAACGAAACATCACTAAAGGGCATGAGGCCATTCATGAATGCTTCGTAAGGTGACTTGCCGAGTTCTTTAATCGAATAGACTTGGGTTAAGTCGATGATATCTAACGGAAAACCGTTTGCTTTGGCATAATCATACAACGGTTGGATGTTCGCTTTAGTCACACTCTTACGTGCCAATACATCACCAGTGGTATTTTGTTGGACTAAGCCACCGTTAAACGTAATCGAGTAGTCAGTTGGCTTAGTTAAGGCTAGCTGTTTTAAAAACGGCTGAATGGCTTTAATCGGCCGTCCAGTACAAAGCACGATCCGTTTGCCAGCCTGATGGAGCTGTTTTAAGACCGTTTCGGTTCGTGGAGAGATCGTTTTATCAGAGGTGAGTAACGTATTATCTAAATCCAACGCAATTGTCGTAATCATCGTCAAAATCCTTTCTAGTCTAAGTTCAAAATGTCTTTAATCGTCGTTGCCATATCTGCGGGGTCACTCACACGATCGTGACGAACGGGAGCTGTCCGTAAAGCAGTTACCGTTGCTGGGATTGGCGTCTTGATTAAGTCGTGTAACTGATCAACAGCGGCTAAGCCGTCAATGGTCAAGTCTGGTTGCTGCGTGATGGCGGTCAAAACGGCCTGTGGAAACTTATACGGGCTGGCTGTTGAGACGACCACCATCGGACGTTGATCCTTTGTGGCCGCTTGATACTGTTTGGCGACTGCGGAAGCAACGGCAGTATGTGGATCAATCGTGTAGTGATGGTGCGCATACAAATGTTGAATTTCGTGCTGATCTTGTTTTTCTGTCACAAAACCAGCCCAGAAATCGGTTATGGCATGGCGCATCGTTGATGTTAATTGGTACGAGCCAGTCGTCTTCAAGTCGTTCATCAAACTAGCAGTTTGCATCGCGTCTTCGCCAGTTGCGTAGAAGACTAGTCGTTCCAAGTTGCTGGAAACTAAGATATCCATCGATGGTGAGCTAGTTAAGAAAAATTCGCGTTGACGATTGTAAAGGCCCGTATTGAAAAAGTCAGTGAGGACGTTATTTCGATTAGACGCACAAATCAATTTGTGAATTGGAACGCCAAGTTTTTTAGCATAATAACCGGCTAAAATATCACCAAAATTCCCAGTTGGCACACTAAAGTTGACCTCGTCGCCATTTTTAATGCGGCCTTTTTTAATAAGCTGTGCATAGGCATAGACGTAATAAGCGACTTGTGGGAACAGCCGGCCGATATTGATTGAGTTGGCACTTGAAAATTGGAACTGATTTGTGGCTAATTGGTCACGTAATTCGGGATCATTCAGCAGTTCCTTGACTTTAGTTTGGGCATCATCGAAGTTCCCATTAATCGCAACGACATAAGTATTGTCCCCAACTTGGGTCACCATTTGTTGTTTTTGAATCGCACTGACGCCGGCTTGTGGATAAAAGACAATGATCTTAGTTTGATCGACGTCAGCAAACCCGGCCATCGCTGCTTTCCCGGTGTCTCCAGAAGTTGCGGTTAAGATCACCACTTCGGCAGTCAACTGATTTTTCTTAGCAGCGGTGGTCATTAAATGGGGTAAAATTTGCAACGCTAAATCTTTAAAAGCAATCGTCGGGCCATGGAAAAGTTCTAAGTAGTATTGTTTCCCATGTTTGGTGACGGGGGCAATTGCTGGATCATCAAATTGATCGCCATAGGCTGCTTGAATACAGGCTTTAAGTTCGGCTGGCGTGTAATCGGTGAAGAACAGTTTTAAAACCTCGTAGGCAACCGTTTGGTACGATTGTTGGGCGAGATCGTCGAAATCAAAGTCGGCGGTTGGTAGGGTCACTGGAACGAATAAACCACCATCAGGGGTTAACCCTTGCAGGACGGCTTGTGAGCTAGTCATAGTTTGGCTTGCAGTTTTGCGAGTACTGCGATAAAGTGTTTCCATGGAAGGACGTCCTTTCAATTGAATTTGTCTAAATCATACACTAAATTCTGGTTTAACGGGGACGTTTTCACGAAAATAACCTAGAAATCATCAATTTTAGAGCGTCATGATGACATCGAAATGTAATCGGTTACATAAAAGGAGTGCATTAAACATGCAATTAGCAGGAATCTTACACCGCCCAGAAAGCGAAGATACAGCGGTATTGGCCGACCATCAAGTGCTTATTCGACTACAAACGGCTCAAGACATCCAGTCGGTGACACTTAAATATGCCGATATGTATTTATGGCAAGCAGGGGCACCGATGAAAACGACCACGATGCAGCGGGGTTTAGCAACGCAGGCGGCGCAATATTGGACATTGACTGTGACCGTCCCGACGAATCGCCTGATTTATGGGTTTCAAATTACCGGCAACGATGGTACGACCATCGGGTATGGTGATGATGGCTTGTTTACTGATGAAGCCACTCAGTGGGCAATTACGGGGCATTATTTCCATTTGCCATATTTGCACGTTAGTGACGCAGAGTTGCCACCAGCTTGGGTTAAAGATACAGTCTGGTACCAAATCTTTCCGGAACGTTTTGCCAATGGGGATCAAACTAATGATCCGGCTAAAGTCCAGCCATGGGGGCAAGGTCCTGTACAACGCGACTCATTTTATGGTGGCGACTTGCGCGGAATTATCGATCATTTAGATGACTTGGCGGACTTGGGGATTAACGGCCTGTATCTATGCCCCATCTTTACATCACCATCGAATCATAAGTATGATACATTGGATCACTTCGAAATTGATCCGCATTTTGGTACTAAGCGGGACTTTCAAGAATTGGTCGATGCTGCCCATGATCGTGGGATGCGGGTGATGCTAGATGCGGTCTTCAATCATTTTGGGACGGCATCACCGCAGTGGCAAGATGTCGTGAAAAATGGCGCACAGTCACGTTTTGCAGACTGGTTCCACATTCATGATTTCCCGGTCGGGCGAGACGCTAAAACGGGTGCGCTAAATTATGAAACCTTTGGAACTGCCGCAATGATGCCTAAAATAAATACTCAAAATCCAGCGGTTCGCGACTACTTGATTGAAATTACCAGTTATTGGTTGCGGCAACTCGATATTGATGCGTGGCGCTTTGATGTGGCCGATGAAGTCGATCATGGAACTTGGCGCGCCATTTGTGCGGCGTTACGGGCAGTTAAACCAGATGTTTACTTGTTAGGGGAGTCTTGGCATACTAGTGCTAGCTTGGTAGGAAATGGTCAGTTTGATGCGGTAATGAATTATCCGTTGACGCAACCGATCTTGAGCTTGTTTAATCAAACGGTCACGATTGCGGATTATGTCGGCAAAACGAATCTGCAGCTTTGCCAGTATTGCCAACCTAATCAACAGGTGATGTTTAATGCACTAGACACGCATGATACGGCGCGAGCCTTAACGGTACTACAAGATGATCCCCAAAAAGTCCAAGCGGCGTTAACGTTGATGATGTTGTTACCGGGTGCGCCTTGCCTATATTACGGGACCGAGGCGGGCTTAGCCGGTGGCCCCGATCCTGATAACCGGCGCTGTATGCCATGGGAGCCGGCACCAAAGACAACGGCGATGTATCCGATTGTGCAAAAATTAGTTAAGTGGCGGCGATCACAAACTGAATTTTTAGCCACAAGTCAATTGAGCTGGCAAATTCACGATGGTTGGTTACAGTTAATCCGAAAAGATGCCACGCAAACCGTGGTTGGTAGCTTTAATTTAAGTCAACACTCACAGACTTCAGCTGTTGTCGGCAAAACGATTGTGAGTGCGGGTCTAACCGGTGATCAGTTGGCTGCGGATGGTTTTAGTTTGCAAGTTTTAAATAAGCGATAAATTGCAAAGAACGGTCCACAACTGGACTCAATGTGAATTCACTATCAGTTATGATGATGACGAGAATGATTAATATTTGCAATATAACCGGAGTCAGCCAGTGATGGCGCCGGCCGTGACAACATCGTTAGTCCGGCTGGTCTTGCCGGACTTTACGATGTGGACGACTTTTGAGACTAGTGGTTTTGGCTAGGCTTAAAAGCGAGGTGAAAGCCCGATTTTTGGCTGGAACCGGTCCCCACAGCCGGCAGAATCACTGGCTGACGTAGGTGACAATTTAAACGAAACAAAAAGCGTGCCCGATGGACACGCTTTTTGTGAGTCAATTTAAGCTTTAGCAGGTTTGATGCCTCGGCCTTGAATGAATTCAATGACAATCAAGACAACGTAACAAATTAAGACGATGCCTAATAAATTGGTTGTTTGAACGGTACTAGATAACCAGTAATATTGCCAGTTTTGGTTGTTGAAAACCCACCAAACCAACAAGCCGGCGATTAACCCTAAGGTATTCATAATTGCAATAAAAAATAAATTGCCGTTTTGTTTTTGACCAGCCCAGTAAGCGGAAAGAATCGCCATCCAGACACCCCAGACGATTAAGCCAACTACGACCACCCAATAAATTAATGCTGCGATCATCGGTACTCCTTCTTTCTACAAGTTAATACCATTATTCTACCATGAATTCGATTACATTTGCAGCTTAACCGTGACTTTTTTCACAATATAACGCCATAGAAATGTTAAAGTTTGGGAGCATTACTTGTTATTTGGAAGCGAATTATTTACAATTAGAGCATGATAATAAAGGAAATCAGGGAAAGGGTTGGCAATTGATGACTTCTGCATGGAATTGGATTGGAATCATTGCCTGGATTATGGTACTGGCGCTCGTTGTGTGGGTCTTTCATAATATCCGGGTACGGCGTATTAAAATGATCGTGGAGCGGAAGCACACTTTTGAATGGTCAAGTCTATGGATTACAGTGGGTGAATTGGTGGTAAGTATTGGCTTACTAGCGGGGATGTTCTTTGTAACATTCGGCCAGCGAGTAGACTTGTCAACAGACACCGTTAGCATCAGTTATGACTATCAACCGTTAGTCATGCGTGTTGGCAGTACTGGTTCTTATTATGTGGCCGTTGATCGTGGTAGTGCGAACAAACCTGTCCATATTTACAATTATTGGGTCAAGGGTGCAAAGTATACCGTCTCCAGCAATAAGGCGACAGTAATTACAAGTTTAAAACAAGCTAAAGTGGCTGATGCGGGAATTCCGTGGTCACAAACGAAGTTAGCTAAATTGGATCGGTCGCATACAAAGGCCTATGTTGCTAAAATGACGGCGACTTATAAGCCTAATTTTTTGAATGGTTTGGGTGTGCATGTTGACCATCAGGCGATGACACGTTGGTTGATTCGGGTACCGGCGCAGTCCTTTATCAATACGACTGATCTGACAACTGAATAGTAAGTGATTGAAGCAGTTCAAGTAATTGGACTGTTTTTTTTACTCAAATATTACAAGTTATTAAATGTTTATATCAGTTGCTATTTTTTGGTTTTAGTTCACCGTATAAAGTAGTAAAATTAAGTAGTTGCGATAATTGTGATATTCTATCATTAATTATATAATATCTAATTATATTGTAACTACTTGAGAATTAATGAAGGAAGCGAACCGATGATAGTCGAACAAATTAATCCCCTCTATGTATGTGGCATCGTTGGCGATGAGACCAGTTTAATCGTGATTAAAAATTTGACAGGCCGCTTCACTAATCGTTATGATTTGGCAACGGCTCCGCTCACCGTAGACCAAACGTTGAGTGCGACTGTCAGTCAGATTACGGCCATTCAGACCGGTTTACAAACGGCCATCGCTAAGCAATTAGGTACTATTCGTTTTACATTTCCAGCCCTGACAGCTGATCAACCGCGTGAAGCGATGATTAATACGTTTTATTTACTTGAACCAGTGGGTGGTAAGTTATTGACGAATCGGCCAGCCTTTACGGCAGCGGTATCGGATGGGGCTGCCCGGGTGCCATTGGATCAATTAAACTGGTCCAATAGTTCGCCGTTAGTTATGCAAGCGAAGCGATACTTGAAGACGGGGGCTTTCCCTGTAGCTGATCAAGAAATCGCCGTTTATGACGTGCCGACAACACCACAATTTCCGATGACGACAGCAGTTGACAATTCCAATCAAGCGTTGTAAGTTAGAATCAATTTAAAAATGATACGTTGATGAGAAGAGTAACTAGATGGGTCTGACAGCGAGTCAATGGTTGGTGGAAATTGATGGGATGATTCTAGTGAAGATGAACTCGGAGTAAATTAATGGTAGGAGACTGCTGTTAATTCGGATTAATCACCGTTAATGTGATGCTTTGTTAGACAACTAGCAAGTGTGAGGCAGCAAAAGCTGTGAATATAGGTGGTACCTCGGAGTGCAAACTTCGTCCTTAGTAACTTAAGGACGAAGTTTTTTTGTGGGCTAATTTGGAAGGGGTTTTTAACATGGATCAAGCAACATTTATTAAAACATACGCAACGAATCGACTAAATACGAATTCACTTAAGTGGGATGCGTTAGGGGTGCGCTACGGCAATCCTGATTTGTTACCAATGTGGGTGGCGGATATGGAATTTAAAGTACCGGAACAAGTGACGACGGCGCTAACTGAACGCGTGGCCCACGGTATTTATGGCTATTCGTTTACACCAGATAGCTATTATGATGCTTTTATTAACTGGGAACAGCAACGTCATCAATTGACGTTACAAAAAGATTGGGTGCGCTTTGGCACGGGGGTCGTGAACTCACTATATGCGATCGTTAATGCATATACGCAACCAGGTGATGCCGTGATGATTTTAACACCCGTGTATTATCCTTTCTTTGATGCGATTCAAGATAATCACCGGCAACTGGTGACGTCTGAACTCATCAATGATGACGGTCATTATACGATGGATTTTGCTGATATCGAGGCTAAAATTAAAGCCAATGAAGTTCGGTTATTTATCCAATGTTCACCACATAATCCAGTTGGCCGCATCTGGACAGCTGAAGAAGAAACTAAGATTTTAGCGTTATGTGAACAATATGGGGTGTTAGTTGTCTCTGATGAAATTCATCAAGACATCGAAATTGATCCTGAAAATCATCCGTTTATTTCGGCATTAACCGTAGCGGATGGCCGTTTTCAAGATCAAGTTATTGTGGTTAATTCACCATCAAAAACCTTTAACGTAGCTTGTTTGTTAAACTCACACGTCATTATCCCGAACGCCGACTTGCGTGCGACGTACGATGCGTTTATGCAACGATATAATCAGACAGAAGTTAATGTGTTGGGGCAAACAGCTGGACAAGCTGCCTATGAACATGGCGGTGCCTGGTTAGATCAAATTTTAGCGGTTATTCGCGATAATTATCATTATTTGCAAACTGAATTTAGCGAAAAAACTTCTAAAATTGTAGTGGCTGATCTACAAGGGACTTACTTGATCTGGTTAGACTTACGGGCTTATCTGGATCCTGCAACGACTCGCGAATTTATTCAAGATAAATGTGGGCTAGCAGTAGACTTCGGTGAATGGTTCAGTAAGAATGATCAGGGGTTTGTGCGCCTGAACTTAGCGACTGATCCAAAATATGTGCATCAAGCGGTGCAAAATATTATCAGTTGTTTGGCACAATTAAATAAGTAATCAAAAATGACGTTGTTAATCATTGGTGGATAAGCCCAGTGATTAGCAACGTCTTTTTTAGGATTGTTTTCAAAATTAACCTCGACCTTTAGTCGCAGTTCGTTGTTTTAATAAGCGTTTACGGGCGACTTGTCGGCGAATGGAGGCATACCCGATTAGGGCTAGCGTCAATAGGGCGACAATGATGGCAGCGGTCGTGAAGCCAAATATCCAGAAAAACACCGCAATTGCCAATGCACAATATACAATTAGAAACATAAGCCCTCCTTCTTTCGTCGCGAAGCTTTTAAGTTTATGCATTCATTGTAACGGCTAAAAATAGCAATCCCGTGATTGAAATTTGAATTTTTTGTTAAGAGTGAATAAATCCGCTTGGCTAGCGATGATGCCGATTAAAACGATGCGCGTTAGCCTGAGCCAATTGAGTCGTTGTTAATTGATAGGTTGTCGCTGTCTGTAGTTTATCAAGACCTTGTTGTAAAGCGATCACTTGCGGTGCATCCGGCTGGTCAGCACTGAGTTTTTCGAGTAACCCTTGTAAAATGGTTAAGTTTGGTTGCAAGGTTTCTTCGACCTGTTGATCATATTGAGCCTGTGATAAGCTGTGCGTTTGCCAGCGGGTGACTCGGCTAAGCAGTTCAAATAATTTAGTGGTTAATAAATCTAATAAATAATCGGTTTCAGTAGTGGTTAAGTCCATGGTCAGTCTGCTCCTCAAATGATTAGTCTAGTCGCCGTTTATTTTAACATACAGTTCAAGTTTACTAACTTACCGAAATTACATTGACGATAAATGCCCGATTTTCGAGGTTGTTTTTTAATTTATGGCCTCGAAAATGATCAAATTGTGCTAAATTTGGTGCAGGCAGAAAGAGGGGGATCAGATGATTGGACATATTACGGCCTTAAATCTGGGGTTACATGAAGGCGTCCTAACTGATTTTCATGGGCATCAGTTCAAGTTTGATTTGAAAGCCTTACCAGCGGGGACAGTTCCGACTTTAGGTCAAGAATTATATTTTACGCCAACATTGACTGCGGCCGGTTTAGCCGCAATTTCGTTACAGCAACATCATCATGATGGAACTCGAGTAGTTGTGCCACCGGTGTATGATTCATCAGCACCGCAGTTTGTACGGATTGGCGACGTCGTGATTAAGTTAGCGCAAATTAAGGCTTATGAGCTAACCACCGTCCAAAATGAGATTCGTAACGGTTATGAATCGCGGGCACGGCACTTGGTCATTCAAATGAAAGGTGGTCGGCAGTTCAATTTTTACAATTGGGATGGTATTAATATCGATGATGTCATGCGAACGTTAACGTTATTTCATCCAGTTAATCAAAAATCGAGCTAAATAAAAATGTGGGATGACCAGCTAAGTTAGCGAGTCATTCCACATTTTTATTAGTGACGTTCTTTAAAAATAAAGAGTTTACTGAAAAACCAATTTAAGACGACCACGATGATCTGGTCGAGAAGTTTAACGAGGAGCGGATTGCCATGTAGGATGGAAATCCCAGTGAACATGATGAGTTCATCGATCCCTAGACTGAGTAATCGAAAACCAAAGAAGGCGCCGGCCTCTTGTAAGAGGCTTTTGAGTGTTGGTGTAGCGGCATCAAAGACCCAAAGCTTATTGGTGACATAGGCGAATAGGACGGACAATAGCCAGGCAATCACGTTGCTAATCAGATACGGCCATTGAATCAAGTTGTTGAATAGCCAAAAAGCCACAAAGTTAATAACTGTCGTGAGACCGCCAAAGATTAAGTAGGCTAAAACCGCTTGATACCGATGCCATAATTGTTGAATGAGTTTGATCATAAAGTTCCCCCGCGTCGGTGTTCAGATTAATTAGCTTAATCCTAGCACAAACTCAGTTGGAGCGGGAGGAATAATTAGTCGGTTTGTAAAGTCAAACAAAGTTGGTCGTAGGCGGCTTTTGCCGTTGGGAGATCCGGGTAGCGGGTGACTTGAATGGTGCGTGGGCCAAGTAACGTGGTCGCTGTAACTTTAAGCCGCCACGGATGATCACCAAATAAAGCACGAGTCAACGTTAATTGATAAGTTTGGGTTGTGGTGATGATGGTGTCCTGATTAAGGCCGCTGGAATGAATCGTTGTGAGCATCGACAACGCCTTCTCTCAATGGAATAACTTCATTGTAGGCGGTTGATGTAAAGACTCGATACCGTTTGTGTAAATGTTGTGTAAAACTAATTTTGTTGGCGGTGAACTGCATTTGAGAACGCATTCATGTTGGATAAATGGTAAACTAGTAGTAGATGGAAAGGGTGTGGCGCACATGTTACAAGAATATACGAAGATTTTAGTGCCAATGGATGGCTCGAAACAAGCGGAAACCGCATTAACGAAAGCTGTCGAAGTTGCAAAGCGGAACGAAGCGCATATTGATGTGTTGTCGGTGATCGATCCGGGACAATTCGGTTATAATTTAGCTGGCTTGGCCGATGGCGATATCACGTATCAATTGGTTCAAGATTCAGAAGCTTATTTACAAAAGAAAGTCGCGGAAATTAAGGCGCAAGGCTTTGATGACATTGAATTCCATATTCGGATGGGCAGCCCTAAGCCAATCATTTCGCAAGATTTCGTTCAAGACCACAACAATGATTTAATCATGATGGGGTCAACGGGGTTAAATGCGATGGAACGAGTCTTAGAAGGTTCTGTTACCACCTATGTGCAACGGAATGCCTTAACTGATGTGATCGTCGTTAAAACTGATTTGAATAATACGTTATTAGAAAAATAATGATGCAACTAAAAAAAGATTCCTCGCTAAACCAATTAATGGTTAGTGGGGAATCTTTTTTTAGGTTAATGCCTAAAGGTTGAAACCTTACCAACATTGACTTAAGTTGGATTAAATTGTCACCTACGCCAGCCAGCGATTCTGCCGGCTGTGGGGACCGGTTTCAGCCAAAGTGCAGGCTTCCACCTCGCTTTTGAGCCTAGTCAAAACCACTAGTCTCGAAAGTCGTCCATATCGTAAAGTCCGGGGAAAACACCCAGACTTTACGATATTTTCACGGCCGGCGCCATCACTGGCTGACTCCGGTTATCATGTGGATGCTAGTTAATTAGGGATCACTATTATAACCGAGAGTGAGCTCACATTGAGCCCAGCCGTGGGAGTCTCTTAGCGATTTATCGCTTAGAGACTGACGTTTTGGCTGAACCGGTCCGCCCAAAGCATTCCGGCTCAAGGTGGGCGAACGGTAGGTGGCAAGTACGACTACCTTTGATCGATGAATGCTTATCATATCAACGATTATTGCTAAAACCTAGCTTTCAACCTTTAGTTAATGCTAAGATTTCACCTTAAGTTTCTGATTGAAGAAGTAAGCAATTCCTGCCATGATGCTACTACCAACTAGCATAGTGAGCATTGGCATCAATGGATTTAGATGACCAGCAGCGGCGTTGTTGAAATCACCGACTAAGAATTTAAACAGATCGAGAAGCCAAATGAAACTGTCAGAACTGTGACCATTCGAATTACTAGCAATGAAGAATAAGAAGAAAATACCTAGGATTGGACCTAAAATCAAAACCAATCGGCGAGTTGTTTTTGATAACAAGCTAAAGATACTACCAAAAGCTAATCCGGTTGTTCCTAAAAGAATATAGGCCAGAAGCAGCATAATCAAACTGGCAAAAATATTAATGGCCAGGTTATTGCCAAAGTAATGAATGTATAGTGTGTAAAAATTGCCATTGTTGAAAAATTTGGCGATACTGTCAAAACGAAGCGGCACCACAATTGCATAATCATAAATGGCGGTAATGATGGTCCCCACAAGACCCATTGCTAACATGCTCAATATGCGCGCACGCCAGAAGGTTTTCCGGGAAATCCCATTTTGAATGAACAATTTAAAATGATCGTAAGTGAGAGACATCGTAATCATCAAGAATAGGCCAAAGACGGCGCCTAATCCTAAGGTTGCAATCGACCCAGTCAACGAAAAATCTTTTAAATTACCGGATATTAGATCAAATATGAACGGCAAAATTAAGAAAATCGCGATCAAGTAGACATAAGTCCAGCCGAGCAACCGCAATTGCTCAGTAAACAAGTAATGGGTGGTAGTACGTAATTTAGTTGGCATGAGCGACCTCCGTGGCATTCGTCAGATTGACAAAGAGTTTTTGTAAGTCTAAGTGCTCAACTTGGACCGTATCTGGAATTGGTCGATCATCAGGTAAGTCACCGTAAACATAGTGTGCGGTAATACCCCCCAAGTGATCAGTCCCAATCACATTCAAACTTTCCGTGTATTGTTGCACGTCGGTTTCTGGGCCAGTGATGGTGTAAGCCTTGGCTAAGACATCGGGTACGCCACCACTAACGACAATCTTGTGTTGATCCAGGATGACCACGTTTTCTAACAAGTTCGCAATTTCTTCAATCAAATGCGTGGAGATCACGAAAGTCCGGGGGCGCTCTGTATAGGTATCAATTAACGCTTGATAAAACAATTCACGGTGATTGGCATCTAAACCTAAAACAGGTTCGTCTAAAAAGATGTAGTCGGCGGGTACGCAAAGCGCCACGATTAGCTTGAAGATGGTTCGATAGCCGGTTGATAATTTACCAAAGCGGGCATTAAGATCGAGATCAAATTGCCCAGCTAATTTAACCGCATAGGCTTGATCGAAATCCCCATAGAATTGCGCGGTGGTGGTAAGCAACTTGTTGAGTTTCGTCCGTTCGTTATACAAGTTCACTTCACTCATCAAGTAGAGTCGACCTAAAGTCGCATCATTGTCGACCAAGGTCTCATCATCTAAAGTAACCGTGCCGTCTGAGGCAAAGATCCGATTACTGATGATATTGAGTAAGGTACTTTTCCCAGCACCGTTACGACCGAGTAGCCCATAGATGGTGTGTGGTTCAAAGGTCAAATCGAGTTTATCGAGAATCGTTTGACCGTGGAATTGTTGTGTGACTGCTTTAACTTGTAGACTCATTGTGTGGCAAACCCCCGTTCAATTAATTGTGCCAACTCTTCTTTGGTAATGTGTAGCTTACGGGCTTCACTGACCAGCTTCTTAACGTAATCGTCATAGAATTGATCGCGCCGTTTCGCGACAACTCGGGCTTGAGCCCCTGCAATGACGAACATCCCGACACCGCGTCGTTTTTCAATCAGTTGATTATCGACGAGGATGTTCATCCCTTTCAAAACCGTTGCTGGATTAATGTGAAATTCTTTAGAAATTTCAGTCGTTGATGGAATCTGGGTACCCTCGGCGAAAGTCTGGGTAAAGATAGCCTCTTCGATTTGCTCGGCAACTTGTAAATAGATTGGTTCCGTACTATTAAAATTAAACTGCATATTTTTCACCTCATTGCAGTGGGTTGAGCGTTATTTAGCTGCCATTCGATGTGTCGAGGTGGCGGTCAAGCTTTTTTCAGCATGATCAATCCGCGCGGCAATCCAACTGCTTAGTAATAGCAGGGTCCCCAATACTGCTAGTAAGCTATCTTGATGTTGAAAGTTGGTTATCAAGGCCAGCACGCCGTTAGTGCCTAACCAGAGGGCCGGCATGAGTATCCCCGGCCAAAAAACGTTGCGGGTTGCTAGCACGTATCGATGCAACGGCGTGATGACAATTAATAACGCGACTAATCCAAAGTATACCATGATTTAGTCCTCCTTTTAGACTAGATTCTAGATTATAAAACCAAACGTTGATAAATTTTGAGTGTTAGCCAATAGTACCCCAAATATAGGATGGCAAAGATGCCAAATGGTAACCAAATGCCTTGGTAAGGTGAAGTGACCATAATGATCTTAAACATTTGCAGTCCGAACAAGACATGAACGATCCCGACCAGTCCAGGCAAGATGAAGAGGACGGCGATTTCTTGACGTAAGGCTTTTTTCAATTGTGAACGCGTGGTGCCTAGTTTATCGAGCATCCGGTAGCGTTGACGATCAGCAGCGGCCCCGGACAAGATCTTGAACATTAAGCAACTAGCTAACATTGCTAAGAAAGCAACACCTAAGAAGAAGCCCATGAATTCTAAGCCGGAGTACATGCCGTTAAAGACTTGATAACCATAATAACGGCCACCAGTTGCGCCGATTCGCGTATTAACGCTACGTTTGGCTTGTTGTTTGGTTAAGTGTTTAAAGGTCGTAAAATGCTTTTGGAAATCTTTTGTTGCAAAGACCACTAGCTGCATCTCAGGTTGTTTAAGCTGGTGATAGGCTTTGGCAGATAAGAAGACGGCCTTTTTGTTGATATTTACGGTTGCTTGTAAGTCACCTAATTGGTAGTTGTAGAATGATTTCTTTAACTGTTGGGCATTGTTTTTGACGAGTTTAAAGCTCATTTGTTTTTTGCCGATGGTATGGGTCGTGTAAAACGGTTGTTGATTAAAGTCAGCCGCATTGTAATAAATCACTTTTGTGGTCGCTTTGTAACGATAGGTTGCTTGACGAATTGGTTTTAATTGGTTAACCGTTTTTTGTTGTGCTTTAGTGGGATTAACCAGACTTAAATCATAAGCACTACCACCTTGGGCCATGAGTGGGACTTGTTGATGAAAGCCCATCCCAGTGGTAATGGCGCCTAAAGCGAGGGCAAACAACATCGCAACAATTGACAGAATCTTAGTATAGTTGCGAATTCGGAAACTCAATTGCGATAACGTGAACCGATTTAAGCCACGTTGTGCCCAGTTAAACCGTTTGAGTAACACGACTAACCAAACGAACACGGCATTGAAAAGCAGATAGGTTCCTAAAACGATTGTCACTAAGGCAATCCCAATTCCGGCTAATTGTAAGTCGATTAAATGACTCATCGCCCAATAGCCAATCCCGATTGAGATGACGCCAACTAAGACTTCAATAATTTGGCGGACGGGATGTAGTTGTGGTCGGTTAGGTTGATCGTTACTGTGTAACAACTTCAATGCCGGTGTTTTGGTTAAAGCAATCAAGTTGAACAATCCAGCAATTAGGAATAGGCCAACGTATAACACCAAAGTGACTAAGGCTGCGGTTGTATACCAGGCTGAAAAATGTTTTAAGGTCAAATCAAGCGTTTGGACCAATAGGTGACTAACGCCAGTGGTTAGGCCGGTTCCTAGAAGAATCCCAATAATTGTTGCTAAAATCCCAACGAGCAATGTTTCAAGCCAAATGAGTTGGCCGATTTTTCCTTTGCGGGCACCGACTAACATAAACAGCCCATAGTCACGTTTGCGCATACTGAGTAAGAATGAATTGGCATAGCCAATATAAACCAAGGTGATGATTGTCAGTAAGACGGAACCAAATTGAAAGACATAGCCGATCATACTAATCATACTGTTTTGCTTCAGAAAATCTTTATTCGTTGCGAGGGCTTCGAACATATAGAAGATCGCACTCGACATGACTAAGCCAGAGAATAAGACTAAATAGTCACGCCAGCGATGCTTAAAACTACTTAACGCTAATTTAAACATGGGTTGAACTCCTTTCTATTGTTCGAAGGTCCCTAAAGTATCGAGAATTTGTTGATAAAAATCACGGCGACTTAATTGATCACGGCGTAATTCCTGGCCAATCTTACCATCTTTAATAAATAAAATGCGTTGGCAATAACTGGCTGAAAATGGATCATGGGTGACCAGTAAGATGGAAACGGCTTGTTCTTGATTGATCTTGGTGAACATGTCGAGTAATTCACGGGCAGATTTAGAATCCAAGGCCCCAGTTGGTTCATCACCGAATAAAATGGCGGGTTCATTGATTAACGCACGAGCTGCAGCGACCCGTTGCTTTTGACCACCAGATAATTCGTTAGGATAGTTGGTCAAAAAGTCGTTGATCCCTAATTGGGTGGCAACTTGTTCAACGGCGGGGCGAATTTTTTTGCTAGCAACGTTTTGTAACATTAAAGGCAAAGCAATGTTTTCGTAAGCCGTCATCGTTTCTAATAAGTTGAAATCTTGGAAGATAAAGCCGATTTCTTTAGCGCGGAAGTCAGCGAGCTGATTGCCCTTTAAATGGGTGATTGGTTGTTGATGGATGGTCACTTCACCGCTAGTTGGTTGATCTAAGGTTGCGAGCATGTTGAGTAAGGTGGTTTTCCCTGAGCCAGAAGCCCCCATGATGCCGACAAATTCGCCGGGTTGCACATCGAAGTCGATCCCTTTTAAGGCTTCATATTGTTTACTGCCGGCTTTACCGTATGTCTTGTGTAAGTCGGCGACGGTCATAATTGGTGTTGTAGGCATGATTTTGTACCCCTTTATTTTTTTAAAAGTTATTTGGTTAGTTGCTTATGTAACTAACTATAAAAGCAACTAGCTGAATTGTCAACTTAATTTGATTTTGTGAGGCAACCAAAACCGATTAAAAGGGGATGGTACCAGCGTTTATCAAGATCATAAATTTTCTTTCTTAGGCTAGATTTGGGTTGTGTGAGGTTCGTTACTCATGGTGATAACTGATGATGACTAACTAACCTAGTAGGAGGGTTAAGCGTGTTTGTGATTGCAATCCCAGCATGGCTAGCCTAAAATGACAATTACTGAGTTTAGGTTGCGACCATTATAGGAGGAAAAGTTTTTGAAAAAGATTTTAGTTTTACACACTGGCGGTACGATTGCGATGTCGGCCGATGAAGCCGGAAATATGGCGCCAGGTGCCCAAAATCCGTTAGATAGCTATGAATATTCGATGGCCGGTGATATTGAATTAACGACTGAAGATGTCTTTAATTTACCATCGCCACATATTACGCCAGCTCGAATGTTGGAATTAAAGCAACGGATCGCTAAAGCGGCCCACGAAGGAATCGATGGCGTGGTGGTGACCCACGGAACCGATACGTTGGAAGAAACCGCGTATTTCTTAGATCTAACGTTGCCAAATGAGCTACCGGTGGTGGTGACTGGGGCAATGCGTTCTGCTAATGAGATTGGCTCTGATGGGTTGCACAATTTGGAAACGGCGATTCAAACAGCTAGTACGCCAGATGCTGCCGATAAAGGGGTCTTAGTCGTGATGAACGATGAAATTCATTCGGCACGGTATGTCACCAAAACGCATACAACTAATGTGGCAACTTTCCGGACACCAACCTTTGGTCCGATTGGGTTAGTGGCCAAACACGGCGTGGTTTTCTTTGAATCTTTATTACGATCAACCGTGTGTCCCATTCAAACGGTAGCTGATAACGTCTTTTTGATCAAAGCGTATGCCGGTATGGGGCCAGAATTACTTGAAGCAATTGCACAACCAACGACTAATGGGGTCGTTATTGAAGCCCTTGGCGCTGGTAACTTACCACCCGTAACGTTAGCGGCGGTTCAAAAGTTACTTGATTTAGATATTCCGGTTGTGTTGGTTTCGCGATGTTTCAACGGGATTGCCCAAGATGTCTATGATTATGAAGGTGGGGGCGTTCAGTTGAAACAAATGGGCGTGATTTTCTGCCAAGGTTTGAATGGACAAAAAGCGCGGATTAAATTATTAGTCGGTGTGAGTGCTGGTATGTCTTCGGACGAACTTGCTCGTTTTGTTGCGACCGCTAACTCTTAAAACTGAAATGGCTAAAGCGTAAAAGCTATTTTAAGTAGTGATCGCTGGTAATGCCAAGTATTGGTAGGATTATTTGCCACCTACCGTTCGCCCATCTTGAGCCGGAACGCTGTGGACGGACCGGTTCAGCCAAAAAGCTGTCTGAACCGTCGTTTTGAACCGCCAAGCCCGCGTTTCAAAAGCGCCGAGCTTTAAGCGATAAATCGCTAAGAGCCTCCACGGCTGGGCTCAATGTGGACTCACTCTCGGTTATGGTGACTACGCGATTGATTGGTAGTCGCAATGTAACCGGAGCCAGTCAGTGATGGCGCCGGCCGTGTAAACATCGTAAGTCCGGATGATTTTTCCGGGCTTACGATGTGGACGCCTTTTGAGACTAGCGGTTTGGGCTAGGCTTAAAAGCGAGGCGGAAGCCCGTTCTTTGGCTGGAGCCGGTCCCCACAGTCGGCGGAATTACTGGCTGGCGTAGGTGGCTAATTTAGCCAAGAACAATTATCAGCTTTCAACCTTTGAATGAACAGATTAAAAGCCCGTCACAATCAAAAGTGACGGGCTTTTAGATTATTACTGATTAAGCAGATTTTGGCGGACAAGACGGGCTAAATAGCGTTGTTGCAAGAAGTTGGTGTGGCTTAACCCAGCTTCATTAACGGTCATCTGGGTATAACGTTGGGCTTGTTGCATGAACAGCTGTTGACCAGCTTGAACGCTGCTAACGGGCACGATACCATCGCTACTTTGACCCGTGTCGCCAGCCACATTAACGACAGCATGCAACGACTTAAAGGCCTGCCGATGAGTTTTAAGTGGCTTGAACAACGTGGTATCAGGTTGGTTGGTATTGGTCCCAATGAAAGGCGTGCCCACCAGCATGATGCTGCGAATGCTAAGTGGTGTTTTGTCACTTAGACCGGCGAGGTAACGACTTAAAATGAGGCCACCGTTTGAGTAACCAAGGGCGTTGGCAGTTTTTAGCCCCAGACGTTTGTGCAAATAAGTGATTGCGGCAGCGAGACCATTAGTTTGTTCAACGATGGTTTCGTTATTGTCACGGCTATTTTCGAAATGCACCACAATAATCGTGTCATTTAAAGGGGTATCTTTGGTTCGGATTTCTTGGAACTTAAGCTGTTGATCTTTAGTGACGGTCAATTTCACAATTGGATGAGTTTGTTGGGCATTCAGTTGTTTGATTAAGACATCAAAATCGTTTGACATGCTATCGCTACCCGGAATTAGAATTAGCGGGCGTCGTTGACTAGAAATGACATGGCTAGCTTGGTCGCTGTGCAGCTGGTTACTCAAGCCTAAACCAATAATTAATAATAAAAAGGCACCACAAGCTAGCAGACTAACTAGTATTTTCTTCGACATAGCGATCCCCTCATTTCAACCGTCATTTAGAAACGTTCAGCAATAATTGGCCGGTCGTTCAATGGTTGAACGGCGCGGGTATTGCCAGCGAATAAAGCTTGATAAGCAGCTAATTGTTGTTCGCCGATCATGACGCTGTCTCCACAAACGTACCATTCCACTGTTTCGGTTAACGGTGGGGTAGTCAATGAACCTAAGTAGTGATAAACCGTGCCTGTATCTGGTAATAATTCAGTTAAGTTAATCGGTTCAGTCAAGTCGTGTTGACTATTTGGTGTTAATTGATCTAATAAATTTTGGAAGCTTTGATTAGGTTTGCCAATTCGGCCCATAATGGCAACAACGGCGATTTGACCAGTAGCACTACGATGGACGAGGTGCCATTCAATTGGGGCTGTTACGTCATCAATGATGTGTTCAGCGGGAATGTGAAAGTGAACTTGTTCAAAGTTAAAATCACGATCGTTTAAGTAGGCCATCCCAGTACCCGCAGCGGTCAAGGTGTTTTCGTCGCCTTGGATGGTTTTGGCTTGGTACAAACCGCGCCAACTAATCGCTGATAGTTGTGAGTCAATAGCGGTGGTCGTGTTGATTGCGATTGGGGATTGATGGTTACCACCAACTTGTTGCCAGTCTTCCTGGTGCTTGTAGTCAAATGTCATGAAAAAATCCTCCATTATTCGTTGATTACTTTCATTTTCTCACCGTGGCCAGCATTGTCAATTAATGTGGCAGATTTCTAATCGTGACCTTCATGACCATGGTAGAATAGTGGTAGAGATAATCTTATAGAATAGGTGGATGAACGCATGACAAAACAACGGGTCTTAACGATGCAACAAGGAATTAACTTCCGGGAATTGGGCGGCTATCCGACCCAAGATGGTCACACTGTTAAATGGCATAAAGTGATTCGGACGGGGAATTTAAGTCAATTAACGGAAACGGATTTACAATTCTTAGATCAATATGGCGTTCGCTATGACATTGATTTTCGATCACCAAAAGAAGTTTTGGATGATCCTGATCGTGTCCCTGGTAATGCTAAGTATCAATTTGCACCAGTCTTTAATGTGGATGAAACACGGAATTCTGATGGAACTGATAAAATGACCGCTAATTTGGAAAAAAATCCCGATGGCGGCTACCGACACATGTTGAAAGTCTACCGCATGATTGCAACGGAACAACATGCTAAAAATGAATATCGACGGTTCTTCGATAACTTGCTTGCCAATGACCAAGCTAATGAAACTTTATTATTCCATTGCACGGCTGGTAAAGATCGGACTGGGATGGGTGCCGTATACTTATTGAGCGCGTTAGGCGTTGATCCAAAGACGATTCGGCAGGATTACTTATTAAGTAATGAAACCTCCAAGCAACGGATCGATAACATGGTTAAAAAAGCCCAAGCTCAAGGCGTTGATGAGGCTACTTTATCGAGTGTGAAGGCATTGTGGTCAGTTAATGGCGATTATTTGGATACCGCTTTAGCCGAAATCAAACGGCAATCCGGCAATATGCAACATTATTTACGGACCGAATTAAAATTAACCAAGACGGAATTGGCCGATTTACGGCACTTGTATTTAGACTAAAAAGGAGCGGTAGCGATGCGATATTTAACTAGTCCGAGTCATGATATTCGTACGAACTTAGCGATTGAGACTTATTTAATGGAACATGCTGATTTAACAGAGCCAATTTTATATTTTTATATCAACTCGCCTTGTATTATTGTCGGTCGCTATCAAAATGTGCGCGCCGAGATTAATCAACAATACGTGACGGATCATGATATTATCTTAACCCGTCGGACGTCTGGTGGTGGCGCGGTCTTTGATGATTTAGGCAACGTGAGTTTTAGCTTTATTACCAAGGATGACGGCAACGGCTTCGGAAACTTCAAACGTTTCACGGAACCCGTATTAAATGCGTTACACAAAATGGGTGCGACTGGGGCTGAATTAAGTGGTCGTAATGATCTCTTGATTGACGGAAAGAAGTTTTCTGGCAATGCGATGCATGTTGAAAACGGCCGTATGTTTTCACATGGCACGCTAATGTATGATGTGGATCAAACGCAGATTGAAAAAGCGTTAAATGTGCCAGCCGATAAACTCGCGTCCAAGGGGATTAAGTCGGTTAAAAGCCGCGTGACCAATCTGCGGCCTTACTTAGATCCCAAGTATCGAAATCTAACTATTGAAGGATTCCGCGATATTTTGGCACGAGAGATTCTCGGTGTCCATGATTTAGCCCGGGCTTCAAGCTATCCATTAGATGCTGCCATTCAAAATGGGGTTGCGCAACTCAATCAAACTTATTTTAAGAACTGGGATTGGATTTACGGCGCCGCGCCGGCCTATACAGTCACTCATCGCCGGCATTTTTCCGCGGGGACGGTTGAATTTCAGTTAAATATTGAGCATGAGCGCATCGCTGATGTGACCATTTATGGTGACTTCTTCGGCGCCCAACCCGTGCAAGCGGTTATTGACCACTTAAAAGGGGTTAAATACACGACTGCTGCGGTTACTGAAGCGTTGGCACCATTAGATTTAACGACTTATTTTGGTGCGATTGCGCGACAGGACCTGATTCAATTACTTATGGCCCCCGATGAAGCGCCGGCTTAAATATACTTTTGATTTATATCGTGAAATCGTTTACAATATAGGCAGCAATTAGAAAAATATATGTTATTCAATCATTTAGTTAAAGGAGTTATTTGACATGCACAAGTTTGTTGCGATTGTCGGCACTAATTCAGATAAGTCGACCAATCGAAAATTATTGCAATTTATGCAAAAACATTTCGCTAAACAAGCGGAAATTGAACTCGTTGAAATTAAGGACTTACCGTTGTTTAACAAGCCAGCGGATAAGCAAATTCCAGCTACGGCGCAAGCGATTGCGGACCAAATTGATCAAGCTGACGGGGTCATCATCAGTACGCCAGAATATGATCATTCAGCACCCGCTGTTTTGATGAACGCCTTAGAATGGCTATCTTATTACATTCATCCCTTTGCAGATAAACCCGTCATGATTATTGGTGCATCGTATGGGGCTTTGGGGACTTCACGTGCGCAAGAACATTTGCGTCAGATTTTAGATTCACCTGAATTACGCGCACGAATCATGCCAAGTTCAGAATTCTTATTAGGCCACTCATTACAGGCCTTTGATGATGATGGTAATATGATTGACCAAACCAAGCTGGCTAAGTTAGCCGGGTTATTCCGTGATTTTGAAACTTTTGTGGACTTGACGAAGCAATTGAATCATGCGAATGAAGCTAATCGGCAAGAAATCCGCGATTTGGATTGGGCCAATCTATAACGAGAGGAGCTATAAGTTATGAAGTTAGTTGGAATTGCCGGTTCGGTGGCTGATAAGTCATACAATCGGATGTTATTAAAGTATATTGCGAGTCACTTTGGTGATGAAGCCGATATCGAACTTTTGGATATTAATGATGTCCCATTGTTCAATCAAAGTGATGATCAAACTGAAGGCGATGCTGTTCAATATTTGAAACGGAAGATCGAACATGCTGATGGGATCATTATTGCGACCCCTGAACATAACCATACGATTACGGCTAGTTTGAAGAGTGTCATCGAATGGTTATCTTTCAAGATTCATCCAATGGCGGGGAAGCCAGTGATGATCGTGGGTGCGTCTTATTATGATCAAGGCTCCTCTCGAGCACAGTTAAACTTGCGCCAAATCTTGGAATCACCGGGTGTTGACGCAGTGGTCATGCCTGGTAACGAATTCTTATTAGGCGACGTGAAGACGGCGTTTGATGATCAACAAAATCTCAAAGACGAACGCACTGTGTCCTTCTTAAAGACGACGCTTGAAAAATTCCTTAAGTTTGTGACCGTGATTAACGACATGAACAAGCCGGAAGATCCCGGTTGGGAAGCTGAAGACTTGGAATCACATGGCAAAGTTGAAACGACCGTTGAAGGCGTTGATATGCATGCGGCTGATTGGGTTGAAAAGGCCGCTGAAAAGACGCATGCGGCTGAAGGTGACGACTACGTTAAGTTAGATCGTGGGTTGCTTACCGTTAACCAATTGAATTATTTCTTGAATTCAATGCCAATGGAATTAACTTACGCCGATGCCAATAACCAATTTATCTATTACAACCATTTCTTGGAAGCTAAAGATATGTTGGCTGCCCGGACCCCAGCGCAAGCCGGGAACCCAATGGCTGATTGCCATCCTAAACCAGCCATTCCACATGTTAAACAAGTGATTCATATGTTGCGGACTGGTAAAACGGATATGTTCCGTTTGCCAGTTCCTGGTATGGGTGCTGACAAGTATGTCATGCATTACTATAAGGCGATGCATGATGCTGATGGCGACTATAAAGGGATTAACGAGTTAGTCTTAGATATTATGCCAATGGTTAATTACTACTTGGAACACACGGGTCAAATGTTAGTTAAAGATCCTGATGCTGAAACCGATGCTGTATCTGGTGCTTCATCGAGAAGCAAGGCAGCAGAAAAGCCTGCTAAACCAGAAGTTGATGAAGTTTCTGGTGCTTCAGCGGATGCAGAACCAACTGCAGAACCTGAAAAACCAGCTAAGCCTGATGTTGATGAAGTTTCTGGCGCCTCTAGCAACAGCTAAAATTGAAGTTCTGTGCAGTCATCTTAATTGATGGCTGCTTTTTTTATTGTTCGGTTAATTTTGGATAAATAAAATAATATTGAAAAGTCAACGTAACCCACTAAATACAGCTTTAAGCATTGAAATGAATGTATAATCGTCCAAAATGTTTGTTATATTTAGTGAGTTGAATAATCTGGTTATTTTGTTAAACACGAACATTAAAATGTTAATTTATGGATAAAGTTAAGAAATTCGTTGACAGCGAAACCATGTCTTGCTAAACTAATGGTGAAAAGATGGAAAGAGGGATTGAAATGGCGAAAGTTAGTTTAGTAATGGGGTCGATCTCAGATTGGCCGACCATGCAACTGGCTGCCGAACAATTGGCGGCCCTCGGAATCGATTATGAACGGCACATTATTTCGGCACATCGGATGCCGGATAAATTGCAAAGCTATGGGCAGCAAGCGGCGGAGTTGGGAATTCAAGTCATTATTGCTGGTGCCGGTGGTGCGGCCCATTTACCTGGGATGCTCGCGGCCAACACGGTGTTACCAGTGATTGGCGTGCCGATGCAAACGAAAGCGTTGAATGGGATGGATTCGTTGTTATCTATTGTGCAAATGCCGGGTGGGATACCGGTAGCAACAATGGCAATTGGGACAGCAGGCGCAAAGAATGCCGCGCTGATGGCGGCACAAATTTTGGGGTTACAGGATGCAACTAGTCAACAAGCGGTACTGGATTTTCGGCAGCAGCAACGGCAGGAGGCGGAACAAAGTGAACGTGACTTCTAAGCAACCGATTTTGCCACCAGCGACAATCGGGATTGTTGGTGGTGGTCAACTGGGTCAGATGTTGGCACTTAGTGCGAAGAGTATGGGTTATCATGTGGGAATTTTAGATCCAACGCCGCAAGCACCCGCGGCTCAAGTGGCCGATTTTCAAATTACGGCGCCCTATGATGACCAATCGGCGTTGATTGACCTTGCCAAGCGTAGCGATGTTTTAACTTATGAATTTGAAAATGTCGATGAGGCTGCGTTGATCGCGGCCCAACAATATGCGGCTTTACCGCAAGGCACAGCGTTATTGCATATTACGGGAAATCGATTAAATGAAAAGCAGTTTTTGCATGATAATGGGATTCCTGTTACCGAGTTTGCGGCAGTGACAGATGAGCAATCGTTGATTTATGCCATGCAGCGAGTGGGGACGCCGGCCATTTTAAAAACAGCAGCTGGTGGCTATGATGGTCACGGACAAACCGACTTAATGACAACTCTCCCAAGCGAAGCAGCCTTAGCGTTACTTGATCAACCATGTATTTTAGAAGCACGCCAAACCTTTCGATTAGAAGTTTCAATGATGGTGACGCGCAGTGCTACTGGCGTCGTCACGACCTTTCCCTTAGTTGAAAATCGGCATAAAAATCATATTTTGCACACGACCATTGCACCTGCAACTGTCGGACCAGCCGTTCATGCCGCTGCCCAACAAATTGCAGTATCAATCGCCAATGCGTTGTCGTTACGTGGTGTTTTAGGGATTGAGTTCTTTGTCCTGCCAGATGATCGGTTATTAGTAAACGAACTAGCACCAAGACCCCACAATTCTGGGCATTATACGATAGAAGCTTGTAATATTTCTCAGTTTGAAGCCCACATTCGTAGTATTTGTGGGTTACCTATTCCGCCGATTACCCAGCTTAAGCCAGCGGTGATGCGCAACTTATTGGGGGCCGATTTAACCGTGGCTCGTGACCAACTTGTGGCGCATCCCGAATGGCATTTCCATGATTATGGCAAGGCCGAGATTAAGCCACAACGTAAAATGGGGCATATCACGATTGTCACGGATGAGTTGAATCAGAGTTTACACATGATGGATTTGTTGAAGGGAGCACAATAAACATGACGATTGAAAAAGGTGACTTGCTGTATACCGGTAAAGCAAAAATGATGTATCAAACGACTGATCCTGATGTTTTGTGGGTCGATTATCTCGATCAGGCAACGGCACTGAACGGTAAACGTAAAGTGGCAATTGATCAAAAAGGCTTATTAAATAACCGGATTTCAAGCTTGATTTTCAAGGACTTGGCCCAACATGGTATTGCCAATCATTTTATCGATCAGCTATCTGAACACGTTCAATTAGTTCGACGTGTTAACATGATTCCACTCGAAACAGTCGTCCGAAATGCGGCTTCTGGAAGCTTTGAACGTAAATTTAATGTGCCCCATTTAACCAGTTTTGCAACACCGGTGATGGAATTCTTTTATAAGAGTGATGACTTAGATGATCCATTTATTAATGATTCTCAAATAACTGCGCTTAAGATTGCGACACCTGAGGTACTTGCCGAAATGCGTCGACAAGCGTTATTGGTTAATGATCGGTTGCAAACTATTTTTAACGAAATGGCCATTGAACTCGTTGATTTTAAGATTGAATTTGGCTTAACGTCAACGGGCCATGTGTTATTGGCCGATGAAATTTCCCCTGACAGTTGTCGATTAGTGGATAAAAAGACGAAAAAGTCACTAGATAAGGATGTCTTCCGTCATGATTTGGGTGATCTCACCACCGTTTACCAAGAAGTCTTAAACCGGTTAACTGCCGTTGAAGGGAGTCAAGCTTAATGTATCTCGTTAAAGTATATGTGACTTATAAAGATTCTATCCTCGATCCCAAAGGTGAAGCGGTGAACGATGCTTTACATCGATTGGGCTATGAAAATGTTCAGTCAGTGGAACTGGGTAAATATTTTGAACTTAAACTAGCCGCCGGTGAACGTCCTGTTGCCACGGAAGTTGATGAAATGTGTGATCAATTATTGGCCAACGTTAATATGGAAACCTATCGATACGAAATTACCGAGATGGAGGCGCTCTAAACGATGAAATTTGCAGTCCCGGTTTTTCCAGGTTCTAATTGCGACCACGATATGGTCAATGCGCTACGTGATGTTTTGCAGGTTGAAGCTGATTTAGTTCCGGCGGCAACAACGACGACTCTCGATCAATACGATGCCGTGATTTTACCGGGTGGGTTTTCATATGGTGATTACTTGCGCAGTGGCGCGATTGCTCGGTTTGCACCGGTTATGACGGCAATTAAAGCGATGGCAGCGGCCGGAAAGCCGGTTGTGGGTATTTGTAATGGGTTCCAAATCTTAACTGAAGCTGGCCTGTTACCCGGTGCGTTACAAGCTAACCGTCGTGGTCAATTTATTTGTCAGACGAGTGAGTTAATCGTTAAAAATACGTCAACACAATTTACCTCAGCTTATGAACCGGATGCACATATTCAGCTACCGATTGCGCACGGCGAAGGGAATTACTATTGCGACGATGATACCTTAGCTGAATTACGGGCCAATCATCAAATCTTATTTGAATATGCGGCAAATCCAAATGGTAGTGTGGCTAATATTGCGGGAATTATGAATCGTCAAGGCAATGTTTTAGGGATGATGCCTCATCCTGAGCGTGCAGTTGAAGCGCTATTAGGCTCAACGGATGGCCTTGGTTTGTTCCAATCGTTAATTGCTCGCCAAACTCAGGAGGTTGCCCATGCTTAAAAACCAAACCTTATCGGCCAATGAATTGCGTGATCAAAAAGTTTACCGTGACTGGGGCTTAACGGATGATGAGTATCAACTCATTAGTGAAAAAGTTCTTGGTCGGTTGCCGAATTACACGGAAGCCGGATTGTTTTCTGGGATGTGGAGTGAACACTGTTCTTATAAAAATTCGAAACCAGTCCTCAAAAAGTTTTGGACCCAAGGCGAACAAGTTTTAGAAGGCCCTGGTGAAGGGGCGGGAATCATTGATATTGGTGATGGACAAGCCGTTGTCTTTAAAGCGGAAAGTCATAATCATCCCTCCGCGGTTGAGCCATATGAAGGGGCCGCGACTGGTGTTGGCGGGATTATTCGGGACATCTTTTCGATGGGGGCGCGCCCGATTGCGCTACTGGACAGTTTGCGTTTTGGCGAACCCGATGATGCGCATACGAAATATTTGATTTCACAAGTGGTCGCCGGCATCGGTGGTTATGGTAACTGTATCGGGATTCCAACGGTTGGCGGTGATACTGTATTTGATGCCAGTTATCAAAAAAATCCGCTTGTTAATGCGATGTGTGTCGGAATTTTGGATCAGGCCGATATTCAAAAAGGGCAAGCCACCGGAATTGGCAATAGCGTGATTTATGTCGGTGCCAAGACGGGCCGTGATGGCATTAATGGGGCCTCGTTTGCCTCGGCCGAATTCAACGATGCTAAAGCCACGCAACGCTCTGCAGTACAAGTGGGTGATCCATTTATGGAAAAACTGTTAATGGAAGCTTGTTTGGAAGTTATCCATGAGCATCGCGATGTGTTGATCGGGATTCAAGACATGGGGGCGGCGGGCTTAGTTTCATCGTCCGCTGAAATGGCCTCGAAAGCTGGCAGTGGACTGGAATTGAACTTAGATTTAGTACCACAACGTGAAAGCGGGATGACGCCGTTTGAATTGATGTTATCGGAATCACAAGAACGAATGTTGTTGTGCGTCAAAGCCGGCGCCGAAGCCGAAATTTACGCCGTGTTTGAAAAGTATGGGTTAGATGCGGTTAAGATTGGCGAAGTCACTGAAGGGCATCAATACCAATTATTTCATCACGGTCAACTGGTAGCTGATGTGCCGGTAGATGCGTTGGCGACTAAAGCGCCCGTTTATCAACGGGATAAAAAGCGACCAAGTCGGTTAACCAAGCAGAGCCATCATCAATTTATGCCACGACTAGTTGATGCAACTGGGACGTTGAAAAAAATGTTGCAGCAGCCAACGATTGCTTCTAAAAAATCACTTTATGAAACTTATGATTCACAAGTCCAAACGAATACGGTGGTTAAACCGGGCTCGGATGCTGGTGTCATTCGGATTCGCCATACCGATAAGGCCCTAGCGATGACAACCGATGTAAATGGACGTTACTTATATTTAAACCCTCGAATTGGTGGCGAAATTGCCGTAGCTGAAGCGGCACGCAATATTATCGCTTCTGGTGGTGTACCACTTGGGATTACAGATTGTTTGAATTACGGTAACCCCGAAAAGCCGGAACAATTTTATGATTTGGATGAATCAGCCCAAGGGATTGCCCGTGCGTGTCAGTTATTCAACACGCCGGTGATTTCAGGCAATGTCTCACTCAATAACGAGTCAAACGGCGAAGCTATCTACCCCACGCCTATGATTGGAATGGTCGGCTTGATCAAACACCAACGCGATATTACGACGCAAGATTTCAAGCAAGCCGGCGATGGTGTCTATGTGCTGGGAACAACTGGGGCTGATTTTAACGGTAGTGAGATTCAAAAAATGCTGACAGGGCAAGTCTCTGGTGAACTATTCGACTTTGATCTGGTTACGGAACATCAAAACCAGCGTCTATTACTACGCGCCATTCAAAAAGGTCTCGTGGCTAGTGCGCATGATGTGTCTGAGGGCGGCTTGATTGTGGCGATTGCTGAAAGTTGTTTTGACCACGATTTAGGTGTGACGTTGACCAGTGACTTGTCGGCGACTGACTTTTTTGCCGAAACCCAATCACGTTTTGTCGTTTCGGTAAAGCCAGCGCAACAAGTTGCATTTGAAGAGCTGATGGGCACAGCCGCGACTTATCTTGGACAAACGACCACTGATGACCGGCTTTGGATTAAAACCGCTGATCAAGCGTTCGATTTGCCAGTTAGTTTTGCCAAACAACTATGGGAGGAGGCGCTGCCATGTCGACTGAAGTAAAGGGTCTCAATGAAGAATGTGGCGTCTTTGGTGTTTGGGGGTCTCCTGATGCTGCTCAACTCACCTATTTTGGTTTACATGCTCTTCAACATCGCGGTCAAGAGGGCGCGGGTATTACGGCTAATGATCAAGGTACGTTAAAATCTGAACGTGGCTTAGGCTTACTTGCGGATGTATTTCGTGATCCACGGCGCTTAGACCGACTAACGGGAACAGCGGCGGTCGGACATGTGCGGTATGCCACCGCGGGTAACCATGGTGTTGAAAATATTCAACCGCTAGAATTTAATTTCAGCGATGCCCAGTTTGCCTTGGCCCATAACGGCAATCTGACGAACGCCGTGAGTTTACGTCGTGAGCTTGAACAAGCTGGCGCGATTTTTCATGCGAGTTCCGATAGCGAAATCTTGATGCATCTGATTCGTCGGAGTAAGGCCCCGACCTTGGATGAACAAGTTAAAGACGCTTTAAATCAAGTCCAAGGTGGTTTTGCCTACTTGTTAATCACCAATGATCGATTATTTGCAGCCCTTGATCCCAATGGCTTTCGGCCCTTGGTCGTCGGTCAACTACCGACTGGTGGTTATGTGGTTTGTAGTGAAACTTGTGCGTTAGATGCGGTGGGTGCAACGTTTATTCAAGATGTACATCCTGGTGAGCTACTTACGATTGATGATCAGGGCTTAAAAATTGATCATTATACAACCGACACTCAGTTAGCGATCTGTTCCATGGAATTTATCTACTTTGCCCGACCGGATTCCGATATTTATGGCGTCAATGTGCACTCAGCTCGTAAACGAATGGGCGCTCGACTAGCTCAGGAACAACCGGTTGAGGCCGATATCGTGGTCGGTGTACCGAACTCATCACTATCCGCTGCGACTGGTTATGCCGAAGCCAGCGGCCTGCCATATGAAATGGGCCTGATTAAGAATCAATATTCTTCACGAACCTTTATCCAACCAACGCAAGCCTTGCGTGAACAAGGAGTTCGCATGAAGTTATCGGCGGTAAAAGGGGTGGTAGCTGGTAAACGGGTGGTCTTGATTGATGATTCAATCGTTCGTGGAACGACGAGTCGCCGCATTGTGAAGTTGTTGAAAGATGCTGGTGCCAAGTCTGTTCATTTGCGAATTGCGTCTCCACCATTACGCTATCCTTGTTTTTATGGCATTGATATTCAAACGACACGTGAGTTGATCGCGGCTAATCAAACGATTCCAGAAATGTGCCAATCTTTTGGTGCCGATTCATTAGGCTTTTTAAGTGAGGCTGGCGTCATTGAGTCAGTTGGATTGAAAGTTGAAGCGCCATATGGTGGCTTATGTATGGCTTACTTTAATGGTGATTATCCAACACCGCTTTATGATTATCAAGTCGAATATGATGAAGAAATTCGACAATTGCAGTTACACAAGTAGAGGAGTGAAGCAGGTGAGTGATGCCTATAAACAGGCTGGTGTCGATATCGATGCTGGCTATGCTGTGTTAAAAACGATCAAGCAAATGAGTGGTAATACGCAATTAGGGGCTTTTGGCGGCTTGTTTCCGCTAACGTCGAGTGACGTTGCTAATGAGCCCGTCTTAGTGGCAGGGACCGATGGGGTTGGAACGAAATTGTTAGTCGCTATTGCTGCACAACAACACACAACCATTGGCATTGATTTAGTGGCAATGTGTGTCAATGATATTTTGGCACAAGGTGCACGGCCGCAATTTTTCTTAGACTATTTGGGCCTTGGACATACCGATCAAACACGCGTAAAGGCAATTTTACAAGGCGTAGTCGCTGGCTGCAAACAGGCCGGGACCAGTTTAATTGGTGGCGAAACTGCCGAGATGCCCGACATGTATGGCAATGATCATTATGATTTAGCAGGTTTCGCAGTGGGAATTGCTAATCGAGCGGACTTACTGACACCAGACAATGTACGGGCTGGTGATGTGTTAATCGGCCTGCCGTCTAACGGATTGCATGCCAATGGTTTTAGCTTAGTACGCGATATTTTATTTAAACAACATCACTTTGAATTGACCCATCAATTTGCCGAACTTGATCACGATTTACAAACAGAACTTTTACGGCCAACACAAATCTATGTTGCTAGTGTCTTGCCACTGTTACAGCAAAAGTTAGTGGCCAGTATCGCTCATATTACTGGTGGTGGGTTGATTGAAAATGTGGCACGGGCATTACCAGCGGGCTTGAGCGCACAATTCGATTTAGGGTCTTGGTCAGTACCACCAATCATGTCGTTGCTAGCCAAATTAGGTGAGCTGACGCCGAGTGATATGCGCAGCACATTTAACCTGGGCTTAGGGATGGTCCTGATGGTGCATCCAGAAAATTTGGCGGCAACTAAAGCAGTATTAGCAGCGGGACAACAAGCGTATGTCGAGGTTGGCCGAGTGAATGCGGGCAATACGCCAGTGGCCTTTCAGGAGGCGGCGCATGCTTAAAAAGATTGCAGTTTTTGCTTCTGGCAATGGGACGAATTTTGTCGCGTTGCAGCAAGCGATTATTGACCGGTCAATACCGGCCGAGATCACGTTGCTGGTTTGCGATCAATCGTTGGCACCTGTTATTAAAAAAGCGCAGGATTTACAAGTGCCGGTGTTAGTCGTGAATTTTCATGATTATGCGACTAAGACGGCGGCTGAACAAATTATCTTAACCGCGCTGCAACGCGCGCAAGTTGAGGTAATCTTACTTGCCGGGTACATGCGCATTATCGGTGCCACGTTGTTAACGGCGTATCCCCATCGAATTTTAAACATTCACCCGGCGCTGTTACCAAAGTTTCCGGGTCGCCATGGGATTGAAGATGCTTTCCAGGCAGGGGTGAGCGAAACCGGCGTCACCATTCATTACATCGATGCGGGGGTCGATACTGGTCAAGTGATTGATCAGCGGGTCGTCCCCGTGTTATCAACTGATACGATCGAAAGTTTAGCCACGCGGATTCATACGGTGGAACATCAATTTTATCCAGACGTCTTACAGTCACTCATTAATGAAGGAGCTATTTAAATGACAAAACGGGCCTTATTAAGTGTATCTGATAAACAAGGATTAACAGCGTTTGCACAAGGATTAGTGGCATTAGATTATCAATTGGTTTCAACCGGTGGCACCAAAAAAGCGTTGGAAGCAGCTAATATTCCGGTGATGGGCATTGAAGACGTGACTGGATTTCCAGAAATGTTGGATGGTCGGGTTAAGACCTTACATCCAAATGTTCATGCTGGCTTATTAGCGCGACGCGATGTGCCTGCACATATGGCACAGTTGAAGGACGCTGGCATTACGCCAATTGATTTAGTTGTGGTTAATTTGTATCCGTTTAAGGCCACGATTCAACAACCTGATGTGACCCAAGCTGAAGCAATTGAACAAATTGATATCGGTGGCCCATCGATGTTACGTTCAGCGGCAAAAAACTTTGCGGCGGTATTACCAGTGGTTGATCCAGCGGACTATGCGGACCTGTTGACGGCGTTACAAACCGATACGGTTACGCCAGCTTTTCGGCAAAACTTAGCGGCCAAAGTATTTCAACATACGGCGGCTTACGATGCGTTAATTGCCCAATACTTAACGACTGAAACGTATCCTGAAAAGCTAACGTTAACTTATGATAAAAAACAAGCCTTGCGTTATGGCGAAAACAGTCATCAAACCGCGACCTTTTATGAAAATGCGTTGCCAACACCATTTTCAATTACTGGTGCCAAACAATTGCATGGTAAGGAATTGTCCTATAACAACATCAAAGATGCTGATGCTGCGCTACGAATGGTTAGTGAATATGCGCAACCAGCTGTAGTCGCGATGAAGCATATGAATCCATGTGGCGTGGGCTTAGGCGAAACGCTAGAAAGTGCTTGGGACAAAGCCTATGCTGCTGATTCGATTTCAATTTTTGGGGGCATTATTGCGGTAAACCGTCCTGTAGATGTGGCAACGGCCCAAAAGATGCATGAGCTATTCTTAGAAATTATTATTGCGCCCAGTTTTGATGATGAGGCCTATGCCGTTTTAGCGAAGAAAAAGAATTTACGGTTAATGACGGTTGATTTTAATCAAGCACATACGGCCGATGGTTTTGAAACGATTTCGGTTGGCGGTGGGTTATTACGCCAAGCAGTTGATCAAAAGATCGAAACGCCGGCTGATTTTACGGTTGTAACGAAACAACAACCTACGACTGAACAATTAAAGGCGTTAGCATTTGGCCAACAAGTGGTCAAACATGTGAAGAGTAATGCGATTGTGGTGACAACCACTGATCGGACCTTGGGCGTGGGTTCTGGTCAAATGAACCGGATTGATTCAACTAAGATTGCGATTGATAAAGCCATGCAACAACCAGGCTATGAACAAGCAATTTTAGCTTCGGATGCCTTTTTCCCAATGGACGATTGTGTTGAATATGCTGCCCAACATGGCATTCGCGCAATTGTACAACCAGGCGGAAGTATTCGAGATCAAGACTCAATTGCTATGGCTGACAAGTATGGCATTGCCATGGTGACAACTGGTGTGCGGCACTTCCGGCATTAATCAAGCAAAGGATGGTGGGTGACAAGATGGCAACGGTCTTAATTATTGGAAATGGTGGTCGCGAACATGCGATTGCCAAAGCGATGTTAGCTAGTCCACAAGTCGATACAGTGATATGCGCACCAGGTAATCCGGGAATGCAACGGGATGGCATTCAAACAGTTGCAATTGATGAACTAGACTTTGACGGGTTAGCGACCTTGGCCCGCCAACAAATGGTTAGTTTAACGTTTGTTGGTCCCGAAGTACCATTAGCAGCTGGAATTGTGGATTATTTTCAAGCAGCTGGTTTAGCTATTTTCGGTCCTCGACAAGCGACTGCCCAGCTTGAAAGTTCTAAGTTATTTGCTAAAGATTTTATGTCTCGTTACCAGATTCCAACCGCCGACTATCAGGTCTTTCATGATTTGGCCAGTGCACAAGCCTACAGTCAAACGGCTGCTTTACCACAGGTCATCAAGGTTGATGGGCTAGCGGCTGGTAAAGGCGTTACCGTTGCCACAACCTTAGTTCAAGCTGAACAAGCGTTAGTAGCGGCCTTTGCGACAACCGATACCGTCTTGATTGAAGGCTTTATGGCCGGATTTGAGTTTTCTCAAATGGTTTTGGTGGGTGGTGACAACTACGTGTTATTACCAACAGCACAAGACCATAAACGGTTGCAAGATGGTGATCTTGGCCCAAATACTGGCGGCATGGGGGCTTATTCACCAGTGCCACAAATTACACCGGCAATTGTCCAAACAACCATCCAAACCATTATTGAACCGACATTATGTGGGCTCAAGGCCGAAGGGTTAAGTTTTGAAGGCATTCTGTATGTTGGGGGTATTTTAACGGCGCAGGGTGTTCAAGTTATCGAATATAATTTGCGATTGGGCGATCCAGAAACCCAAATTTTGTTGCCACAACTGCAAGGGGACTTTTATCAACTCATTTTGGATCTCTTACAACATCGCCAACCGACTGTTAGTTGGCAAAAAAGTGAAACCTATCTAGGCGTTGTTTTAGCTGCACCTGGCTATCCGAATATGCCAGAAACCCATGTGCCCGTGCCGACGTTAGCTGGTGCTGATTATGCTAGCGTGGCCGGAACACCAGATCATTTAGTCAGTGTGGGTGGTCGGGTCATGATGGTGACTGCCAAGGCAGCAACGTTGGCGGCCGCACAAACGGCGGTTTATCGGCAATTGACACAACTTTCAACGGGTCGATTAATTTATCGGCATGATATTGGTGATAAAGGATTACAAAATTAATTTTAGTAGTCGCTTGACAATTATGAGAAAACGACTTATGATTTAGTCATCAATTTAATCGTAATTTAATTTTGCGTTGACGAGAAGAGTAAGTGACTAACTCAAGCAACAGTGAACCCGACTAGTGGAAACGGGTCTTGAGACGGCACTGAAGATGAGCTCTGAGCATGTCAGGTGGTTCACGCTACTTGGCCGGTTGCAACCGTTACTTTGCCAGGTATCAATTGGTACCATTGAGGCAGCGATCGTCAAGATCGTTACGAAGTAGGGTGGCAACGCGTTAAGCAAACGTCCCTTTTAATCACATTGGTGGTTAAAAGGGACGTTTTTTTTACGATTAAAATTAATTAAAAATTAGACAGGGGTTTTTCAAATGACAACAACAACTTTTACTAAACGCACCGTTTCACCATTCCGCTATGACGTCGTCGGTAGTTTATTACGTCCACAAGTTTTAAAGGATGCGCGGGCCCAATTCGCAGCCGGTCAATTAGATGCAGCTGGATTAAAAGCCGTTGAGGATACGAGTATTATTGAACTGATTAAGCAACAAGAAGCTGCTGGGCTAAAGGCCGTTACCGATGGGGAATTTCGGCGCAGTTGGTGGCATTTAGATTTTTTCTGGGGATTACAAGGTATCAGCAAGAAGCAATTAGACCAAGGCTACATTTTCCACGATGAAGAAACGCGGGCCGAAACCGCGACGGTGAGTGGCAAGTTAAGTGGGGCCAACCATCCGTTTGTGGATCATTTCAAATTTGTACAGGCACATGTTAGTGATGGTATTCAGGTTAAACAGACGATTCCGGCACCCGCACAATGTTTAGCAGAACTACAACGGCCAGAAAACCAAGCCGCCTTGCGTCAATACTATGCGACCGATGCCGAAGTTGTGGCTGATTTAGCGGCTGCGTATCATCAAGTGATCGAAGACTTGTATGCGGCTGGTGCGCGGACTATTCAATTGGACGACTGCACGTGGGGCATGTTAGCTGGAAACCATGCCAAGGGTGCCGAAACGGGCGAGGTTTCTGATCGTAATGATGCGGTATTAGATGAAAATAAACAGCTTTACTTAGATGTTAACAATGCAGCTATTAAAGATTTACCAGCCGATTTAACCATTACCACCCACATTTGTCGGGGAAATTATCATTCAACTTGGGCCTCTGCTGGTGGCTATGACAGTGTTGCTGATCCATTGTTCAATCAAGAAAACGTCAAAGCTTATTACTTAGAATACGATAGTGAACGTGCGGGTGGCTTTGAACCTTTGAAGTTGGTTAGCGATGACAAATTGGTCGTTTTAGGCTTGATTACATCTAAATCCGGTGAACTTGAAGATCGTCAAACGATCCTCAATCGGATTCAGGAAGCAGCCAAATATGTGCCATTAGATCGGTTATGCTTGAGTACGCAATGTGGATTTGCCTCGACTGAAGAAGGCAACGTCTTAACGTTTGATCAACAATGGGCCAAGATCGCCTTGGTTAAATCAATCGCCGAAGAAGTTTGGGGCGCTTAATTAAAAGTGGATCATCAAAAAAAGGTTGCGTCGGAATTTTAAAAAAATCCGATGCAACCTTTTTTTAGGTTTAACTAACTAAAGGTTGAAAGCTAGGTTTTAGCAATAATCGTTGATATGATAAGCATTCATCGATCAAAACTAGTCGTACTTGCCACCTACCGTTTGCCCACATTAAGCCGGAACGCTGTGGGCGGACCGGTTCAGCCAAAAAGCGGTCTGAACCGTCGTTTTGAACCACCAAGCCCGTGTTTCAAAAGCGCCAGGCTCTAAGCGATTTATCGCTTAGAGCCTCCCACGGCTGGGCTCAATGTGGGCTCACTCTCGGTTATAATAGTGATCACTAATTGATTAGCATCCACGTGATAACCGGAGTCAGCCAGTGATGGCGCCGGCCGTGAAAATATCGTTAGTCCGGATGATTTCCCCGGACTTTACGATATGGACGACTTTTGAGACTAGTGTTTTGGCTAGGCTCAAAAGCGAGGTGGAAGCCCGCACTTTGGCTGGAACCGGTCCCCACAGCCGGTAGAATCGCTGGTTGGCGTAGGTGAAAAATTTAATCCAACTTAAGCCAATGTTGCTAAGGTTTCGACCAATACATTTAACTTTCAAACTTTAGTTTAACTAAGCCACAAAAGCAAAGTAGAGTATAAAGACGACCATCATGGTCCACATGAGGGCATTGACTTCACGCCAACGACCTTTAACACTCATGGTAATAGGGTAGAAGATAAATCCAACGGCTAATCCTTCCGAAATACTGTAAGTCAACAGCATCATAATCATGGTGAAGAAGGCTGGCACGGCGATTTCAAATTTCGTCCAATCAATATATTGTACGTTTGATAACATTAAAATCCCAACGATGATTAACGCCGAAGCTGTGACGGCCGAAGTAATCACCGTTAAAATTGGTGAGAAGAAGGCGGCAATTGCAAATAAAATGGCTACGACAACGGAGGATAACCCGGTCCGGGCCCCAACAGCCACACCTGAAGTTGATTCCACGTAAGCGGTAGTTGGTGAGGTCCCAAAAATGGCACCTAAGGTTGTGGCAACCGCGCCACTGAATAAGGCTTTCCCAACGCCTTTAACTTCACCAGTTTTATGATTAACCATGCCGGCTTCGGTGGCAACCCCAACTAAGGTGCCCGATGTATCAAAGAGGCCGATGATAAAGAAAGTCAGAATCACAATAATCATTTGGAAGGAATTGATTTGGCCCAAATGCGTTACGGCAGCACCAAAGATTGGTTGCACACTAGGCACGCCACTGACAATTCCGGTTGGTAACGGGATGACTTGGAAGATCATGCCGACAACGGCAGTGATGAACATGCCCCAGAAGATGCCGCCAGTCACGTTAGCGGTCACTAACATCACGCCAACGATGATCCCGAAGATTGCGAGTAACACAGTTGGACTGTGTAAGTTACCTAACGCCACGGCGTTTGATTTGTTTGCCACGATGATTCCAGAGGTCTGTAACCCAGAAAAGGCGATAAATAGCCCAATCCCAGCTGAAACCGCATATTTCAACGCACTTGGAATCAAGTTGATTAATTTATCTCGTAGTTTTGATAGCGTCAATAAAATGAATAAGATCCCAGCAACAAAGACGCCCGCTAAAGCGGTTTGCCACGGAATATGCCATTCTTGGACGACGGTATAAGTGAAGAAGGCATTGAGGCCCATCCCCGGCGCTAAGGCAACTGGGAAGTTGGCGATAAGGCCCATTAGCAAACAGCCCACAATCGCAGCTAAAACGGTCGCCGTGAAGACGGCGGTTTTACTCATTCCAGCACTACCCAATAGTTCGGGGTTTACGGCCAGAATATAAGACATGGCTAAAAAGGTTGTGAGTCCACCGATAAGTTCACGCCGGACTGATGTGCGGTTTTCCCGCAAATGAAATAATTGCTCTAAAATGTTCTCCCGCTCCTAACATAATAAAAAGTTAACAATTCAACAATTATTCAGTATAACATACTGGTTTTTGCTTGAATAACTAAATTTATAACGCGGGAAGTTTGTAATCAATAAAAAAACCAGCGCGACCGGTGGCCGCGCTGGTTTTTAGATTAATGATCAGTTTCATTCAGGCCGACACTTTCTTCGTCGACGATCGGTTCAACTGTGTGGCGATTGAATAGCAGGTTCAATAAGACCGCAGCTAAACTCCCAACCACAACCCCATTATTTAACATGATTTGTAAGGCAGCTGGTAAGAATTGGAAAATATTGGTTTCAACAGTGACACCTAATCCTAGACCGATGGAAACGGCTGAGACCAATAAATTATTGTTATTTCGGAAGTCAACTTGGGCGAGCATTCGAATGCCTTGAACGCCGACAATTCCGAACATCACGACCATGGCGCCACCTAAAACCGGATCAGGGATAACCGTTGCGAGTGCGCCAATTTTTGGCAATAAGCCTAGTCCGATTAAGAAGAAGGCTGAAAAATAAATCGGTTTTCTAGTTTTGACACCTGATAATTGCAAAACACCAACGTTTTCTGAGAAGGTTGAGTAAGGGAAGGTGTTGAATAGCCCACCTAAGATGACTGCCAAACCTTCTGATCGATAACCACGTTTTAAGTCGTCACTGTCAATTTTGCGACCAGTGATATCACCAAGGGCAAAGAAGACCCCCGTTGATTCAACCATCGTTGTCAAAGAGACCAAGATCATTGTGACGATCGATGACCATTCAAAATGAGGTGTGCCGAAGTAAAAGAGGGTTGGTAAATGGAACCAGCTGGCTTCTGCGACAGGCTTTAAAGACACCATCCCAAAAGCGCCAGCCAATAATGTTCCCGCTAAGATCCCAATTAAAATGGCAACGGATTTAATAAATCCACGGCCAAAGACATTAATCAATAAAATAATGGCAATGGTTAAGAACCCCACGCCTAATGCCGGCAAGTTCCCAAAGTCTTTAGCTGTGGCATCGCCACCACCTAAGTTTTGGAAGGCAACCGGCATTAATGTGAATCCAATAATGGTAATTAACGATCCAGTGACTACCGGTGGAAAGAGATTCTTGATTCTTGAAAATAAGCCGGCAATTAAGAAGATGAAGATCCCCGCACCAATGATGGACCCGTACATGACACCGAGGCCATAAGTTTTACCAATTTCAATTAACGGATTGACCGCCTGCACGGCACAGCCAAGGACGACTGGTAAACCAATCCCCGTTAAAGGAGTCCGTTTTAATTGCAAGAGGGTTGCGATCCCACACATGAAAATATCGATGGAGACTAAATAAGTTAACTGTTGCTGAGTAAAATGTAGTGCCGCCCCAATCAATAGTGGGACTAACACGTCACCCGAATACATGGCTAATAAATGCTGAAAACCTAAGATCGCCGCTTTGACGTTGGAGGTTTTTGGCTTAGTGACAACTTCCTTCAAAAAAATCTTCCTCCTCAATTTTGCGAATTTGCCTGAAAAAAAGGCCACCCCGGGCAAACGGGATGGCCTCGTTTGCTTATAGTCCAGCGTTTACGGCGCTGGGTAGAAACTCGTCATCCATATCATGACATTATATAGGCAATAACTCGTATTTGAATGGGAATATCGTAACATAGATGAAAAACGAATACAAACGAAATCGAACTAAATAATGTTCGTGAAATCATTAGAAGCTGTTAAGACGGACATGAAAACGTTCACTTTTGAATTTGCCGATTATGCCACAGCAAGACGGCCATCTCCAAAGTTTGGGTTTGCTCAGGATCATCGAGATTAAGTGTCAGCATTTTTTCGACCTTTTTCAACCGATAAATGACAGTATTACGATGAATTGCCAAATGTCCGGCCACCTCGGCGATATTTTGATGATAGTAGAAATAGCCGTACAACGTGTTAAGCAAGTTCAATTGTTCATTCTCACTGACACCGCCGACTAAGCCGCCAAGGACCCGTTCGACAAAAGACTTGGCTTCGTTGCTAGGAATTAACGAGATTAATTCTTTTACATATTTTGGCCGATAGATCGTAATGGCATGGGGGCTATTTTTGCTGAGTGCTAAGGCTTCGGCGGCTTCATTATAAATCGTTGCCAGCTCGGTTAACGGTAATGTTGAGTAGCTATAACCGGCGATTAAGCGGGCCTGTTTATCCAGTCTTGGTTGAATAAAGTTCACTAGAGCTGCCAAGAAGTGCTGCGCATCTTGGTCATCATTGATCAGTAAGACCAGTTGCTGCTTGAGCGAGAACGCAATGACTTTAGCTTGATGTTCTTTAATGAACCACAGTGTCAGTTGTTGCACTTGCTCTAATAATCGATTACTGAGTAGAGTTTGCTGATGGGTGGTGACGAGAATGGTTGCACAATGAAATTTAGTGGTGGGCTCGATGCCGCGTGCTTTAAGCGTCTTATTGACGAGTTCGTTAGAAATACCACCATCCATCACGTTCAAGTAAAAACCACTTTGATTCCGAAAAGCCGATTCATTTAACATATCAACACGACTATTCACGAAACTGAGCGAGTTTAAAACGACTTGCGCCAACATTTGATCGGTCGAGTTGTCAGCATCTAAATTCAGCATACCGACAAACGCTTTATTTTCTTTGTACGCCGAAAATAGTGGCATGATCGTGAGTTGATCACGATTGTAGGCCACTGTTGTGGGGGTATGTAAGTTGAAATAATCAATTTGTGTTTGATTGCGTAAAAAGTCGGTGAGGGCACTGCGCGTCATCGGTAGGTCTTTGGACGCACTGACCACGCGGAAATGGCTATCCATCAAAAATAGGGGGTGACCAATCAATTCTGTACATTTATTTAAAACGGTGGTGTCAGCAGGATCTTTAATGAGTAGATCAGCTAACGTCTGGTTAACGGCCACGATATGACTCAGTTCGGCCGTTTGTGAGTTTAAAATCACCGTGAGCATCTTGCGCATGGTTTCTGAAATCAACTCATCAGCGGGGGTCACAATAATGGGAAAGTTGAGGTCGTCAGCTAGTGCTAAGACGTCGCTAGGTAAATGGTCAACATAGCGGCGGTCCTTAAATCCCAATCCCGCACAGTTGGCTTGATGCATGGCTTTAATTAAAGTTAATGGATTAGTCGTCGTGTTAATGAAAGGATAGCCATTGGTAATGAGAAATTGATGGGCAGTTAAATAACTCGCGATATCGGGTGATTCAATCATCCCGATATTATTAATTTCTCGATTGAGGCCGCGTTCACCTGCAATTACCCGCATTTTTTGCATTGATGGCAGTTGTAATAAAGTTTGTAGATGCATGATGAGGCCTCCTAAAAATTGGTTATCTTTCACAAGTAGTATACCGATAATTTGGCAGTTTGACTATAATTAAATGAAAAATAGATTAAAATAATATGAAATAAGTGGTCTAATTGCGTCAATAAAATCTGTCCTTGACACTGATTCGATATTTGGGTACACTGATTGCAATCAGACAAGCACCTTTAACTTAGTCCTGTGAGGCTAACAAGGGGAACGGTTAATTAGGAGTCTCCCACGCTTTTCGCAGGAAAAACGGGAGACTCTTTTTTTCAAAATTCTCCCGGTGGTCACTAAACAGAAATGGAGCTGACAAAGATGGCACGAGAAGTTGTCGACGCGATGACGATGCGCCGCGCCTTAACGCGGATCACTTACGAAATTATTGAACAAAACAAAGGGGTCGGAAATCTGGTCTTTATCGGGATTAAGACTCGAGGTATTTATTTGGCTGAACGGTTGGCCCAACGCCTAAAGCAACTCGAAGGTGTCGACGTACCTGTTGGTTCATTAGATATCACCTTATATCGTGATGATCATCATGCGATTGATGTGCAAGGTCAAGCGAAGTTGAACGGGGCTGAGATCCCGGTTGACATTAATGGCAAACACATCATTTTAGTCGACGACGTGTTATTTACGGGACGGACGGTTCGTGCAGCCTTGGATGCGTTAATGGATCAAGGACGGCCAGCTAAGATTTCATTAGCGGTCTTGGTTGATCGTGGGCATCGCGAATTACCAATTCGACCAGACTTTATTGGTAAGAACATCCCAACAGCCTTGGATGAACAAGTTAGCGTGGCCTTAGAAGAACATGATGGTCACGATGGCATTAGTATTGAAAAATTAGCCTAAAACTGAAAATTAACCATTTAATTGTTTCCAGAGAGGAACAAAACGGTTTGACCATGCGTGGTCGTTTAATCGGAGTCTAGCCTCTTTGCAAGCAATTTGCAGGAGCTAGACTTTTTTCTTTGGAAAAAAATCAAAAGGAGACGACGAACAACATGCAAGCAACGAATGATCTCGTGAGTGTTGACCAATTAACTAATGAAGATGTGACTTATTTTATTCGGCTAGCGCAAGCCTTTAAGCGCGGATTAACGGTGACATTGAACCGACCGGCCTTTGCAATGAACTTATTCTTTGAAAATAGTACGCGGACACATACCAGTTTTGAAATGGCTGAACGGCGGTTAGGCTTACAGGTGATTCCTTTTGACCCTAGAACCAGTTCGGTGACGAAAGGCGAAAGTTTGTTAGATACGCTCAAAACGATTCAAGCGATTGGTGTGGATTTGGCAGTGATTCGTCATCCTGAAGACAATTATTATCAAGACTTGCTGGCAGCCGAAATGCCAATCAGCTTGATTAATGCCGGCGACGGCAGCGGCCAACATCCATCACAATCATTGCTTGACATGTTGACCATTTATGAAGAATTCGGTCACTTTGACGGTTTGAAGATTGCGATTGTTGGGGATTTGGCACATTCACGCGTGGCACGGTCAAATATGGCGTTATTGACACAACTAGGTGCACAAGTCTTCTTTAGTGGACCTGAAGCTTGGATGCAACCAGAATTTACCGCTTACGGTGAATATCGGCCGCTCGATGAGTTAGTCGGCGAGATGGATGTCATGATGTTATTACGGGTACAACATGAACGGTTGCCACAAGCTAAAAATGCAGCTTTTGATGCGCAAGCCTATCATCAGCAGTATGGTTTGACGGTTGCGCGCGCCGCAAAAATGCCCAAGCAGGCAATTATCATGCATCCAGCGCCGGTCAATCGTGGGGTTGAGCTTGCTAGTGAACTAGTCGAAGCACCGCAATCACGGATCTTTCAACAAATGACCAACGGCATGTATGTGCGAATGGCGATGGTCGCCCATTTATTAGGGCAACGCGGTTTATTGGATGCACGTCAACTCGAGGAGGCTACCCATGTCAACTTTAATTAAAGATGCCAAGATATTAGTAGCTGGGCAATTAACGGTCAAAGACATTTTGGTCAAGGATGGCAAGATCTTAGCGATTGGTCATGACTTACACACGCAATATGGACCAGCTGATCATGTCATTTGTGCTGACCAACATTTTGTCACGCCTGGACTCGTTGATGTCCATGTCCATTTACGTGAACCTGGATTAACAGATAAAGAGACGATTGCGACTGGGACGATGGCCGCTGCTCATGGTGGGTTTACCACGATTGGCGCCATGCCCAATGTTGAACCGGTGCCAGATACGCCGGAAAAAGTGGCGTTGATGGTCGCCCAGAATGCGCAAAAGGCGCATGTCCATGTGGCCCAGTACGCTAGCATCACCAAAGATCGAACCAGTGAAACCCTCGTTGACTTTGATGGTGTTAAGCAAGCCGGCGCTTTTGCGGTTAGTAACGATGGTAGTGGGGTGCAAACGGCCAATACGATGTATCAAGCGATGGTGGCGGCCGCTAAAGTTGGCCTACCTTTAGCAGCGCATGTTGAAGATGCTGCATTGAAAGGTGACGGTGTGATGAATGCCGGTCCGGTAGCCGAGCGACTAGGGCTACCAGGGATTAGCAACGTGTCGGAATCCGCCCAATTAGCACGGGATGTGTTGTTAGCTCAGGCCAGTGGCGTGCATTACCATGTTTGTCACGTTTCAACTGCGGAAAGTGTACAAATTGTGCGCGCTGCTAAACAAGCGGGCATCAACGTCACTTGTGAAGTCGCCCCACACCATTTGCTCTTAACCGATGAAGATATCACGATGGATAATCCAATGTTAAAAATGAATCCACCGTTACGTTCACCTAAAGATCGAGCGGCTTTAATTGCCGGGTTGTTAGATGGGACGATCGATATGATTGCGACCGACCATGCGCCACATACAGATGCGCAAAAGTCCGGGTCAATGAAGACCGCGGCCTTTGGAATTACCGGGTTAGAAACCGCGTTTGCCACGATGTATACGACGTTTGTAAAAACGCGATTGTTAACACTTAGTCAATTGATTGACTTAATGAGTACCAAGCCAGCCCAACTGTTCGGTTTACACCATGCGGGGTGTTTAGAAGTTGGTGAACCAGCCGATTTAGCCATTATCGATCTTGATCACGCCTATGAAATTAAAGCGGATCAGATGTTATCTAAAGGACATAATTCACCATTTATTGGCTGGCAAGTCTATGGTCAAGTGTTGATGACGTTAGTTGACGGTCAAGTCGTTTACGGAAAGGAATAACCAACATGCAACGATATTTAGTTTTAGCAGATGGGGCGGTTTATCCGGGAACTGGTTTTGGCGCACCTAGCGCCACAATTGGTGAATTGGTTTTTAATACCGGGATGAGCGGCTATCAAGAATCGATTACCGATCAATCGTATAACGGTGAAATCCTCATGTTTACCTATCCGTTAATCGGTAATTATGGGATTAATCGTGATGATCATGAATCGATCACGCCAACGTGTAAAGGGGTGGTTGTCCATGAACTCGCTCGCCGTGCCAGCAATTGGCGTAGTGAACAATCCTTAGATGATTACTTGAAGCAAAATGGGATTCCGGGGATTGCCGATATTGATACCCGGGCGGTGACGAAACATATTCGTGAAGTTGGGGCGATGAAAGCGACGATTGTCGACGAGGTCAAACCGGATACAGTCTCACAATTACAAGCAACGGTTCTCAATCAAGCGGTCGTCGCTGAAAGTTCAACGAGCAATGCTTATCCCAATCCGGCAACTGGTCCAAACGTCGTAGTCGTTGACTTTGGCTTGAAACACTCCATCTTGCGTGAACTGGCTAAACGCCACTGTAATTTAACGGTGTTGCCATATAATGCCACGGCTGGTCAAATTATGGCCTTGAATCCTGATGGGGTGATGCTAACCAATGGCCCTGGTGATCCGAAGGCTGTACCGGCAGCCTTAACCATGATTCGTGAAGTTGAACAACAAGTGCCTTTATTTGGGATTTGCTTAGGTCACCAATTGTTTGCCTTAGCCAACGGTGCAGATACATTTAAGATGAAGTTCGGTCATCGCGGCTTTAATCATCCGGTTCGTGAAATTGCCACTGGCCGGATTGACTTTACATCGCAAAACCATGGTTACGCGGTTGATCGTGAATCATTAGCCGAGACCGACTTGTTGCTCACCCATGAAGAAATTAACGATGGCACGGTTGAAGGTGTCCGTCATCGCCGTTATCCAGCCTTTTCAGTGCAGTATCATCCTGATGCGGCCCCTGGTCCACATGATGCCGATCATATTTTTGACGAATTTATTGATTTAATGACAGCCCACCAAGCTGAACGGAAAGGAAGCTCATTCAATGCCTAAACGGACAGATATTCATAAGATCATGGTCATTGGTTCTGGCCCCATTATTATTGGGCAAGCCGCTGAATTTGACTACTCAGGCACCCAAGCTTGTTTAGCGTTAAAGGAACTTGGTTACGAAGTCGTCTTGGTGAACTCCAATCCAGCGACGATTATGACTGATCGTGAAATTGCCGATCACGTTTACTTGGAACCCATCACGTTAGAATTCGTCTCACAGATCTTACGTAAAGAACAACCGGATGCCATTTTACCAACATTGGGTGGGCAGCAAGGGTTGAATATGGCAATGGAACTTGCCGATTCTGGTATTTTAAAAGATTTGGCTATTGAACTCCTCGGCACTAAGTTGAGTGCGATTGATCAAGCCGAAGATCGTGAACAATTTAAGGCTTTGATGGAACAATTGGGTGAACCGGTGCCGGCTTCTGGGATTGCGCGAACCACGCAAGAAGCGTTGGATTTTGCCGAAAAAACCGGATATCCCGTGATTGTACGGCCAGCCTTTACCATGGGGGGCACCGGCGGAGGGATTGCGGAAAACGCGCAAGACCTCGCCACGATTGCAGAAAATGGGTTGTCATTATCACCAGTCACGCAAGTTCTGATTGAACAAAGTATTGCGGGCTACAAAGAAATTGAATTTGAAGTGATGCGCGATGCCGCTGATAACGCGATGGTGGTCTGCAACATGGAAAACTTTGATCCGGTCGGCATTCATACTGGGGATTCAATCGTGTATGCACCGGTGCAAACCTTGGCAGATCGTGAAGTTCAAATGTTACGGGATGCGGCTTTGAAGATTATTCGCGCGTTGAAGATTGAAGGGGGCTGTAACGTCCAGCTCGCGTTAGATCCAAACAGTTTTAACTATTACATTATTGAAGTGAATCCGCGGGTGAGTCGCTCATCAGCTTTAGCCTCTAAAGCGACCGGCTATCCGATTGCCAAGATGGCGGCTAAAATTGCGGTAGGCTTACATTTAGACGAAATCAAAAATCCGGTGACGGGGACGACTTTTGCCGAATTTGAACCAGCGTTGGACTATGTGGTTTGCAAGATTCCACGCTGGCCGTTTGATAAGTTTACCCATGCAGATCGGCGTTTAGGCACGCAGATGAAAGCGACAGGGGAAGTCATGGCGATTGGCCGTAATATTGAAGAGGCCACACTAAAAGCCGTACGCTCCCTCGAAATTGGGGTTACTTATTTGAATGAACCAGCATTGGCTCAGGTGGATGACGATACATTGAGCGACAAACTTATTCATGCGCAAGATGATCGGCTCTTCTATCTAGCCGAAGCGATTCGGCGCGGCTATCAAATTGAAGAACTTGCTGAGATTACGAAAATTAATGTGTTCTTCCTGGATAAGTTGTTACACGTTATTGAATTAGAACAAGATCTACAAGCTCATCCCGATGATTTAGCGGTCTTAACGACGGCTAAGCGTAACGGCTTTGCTGATGCGACGGTCGCGGATTTCTGGAATGAGACTGCGGATACGGTGCGTCAATTCCGAACAGCACACGATTTACAGCCTGTGTATAAAATGGTGGATACGTGTGCCGGTGAGTTCGCATCAACGACACCTTATTATTATGGGACTTATGAGTTTGAAAACGAAAGCCAAGTGAGCGACCGACCATCGGTGTTAGTGCTTGGTTCGGGTCCCATTCGAATTGGACAAGGGGTCGAATTCGATTACGCCACGGTGCATTCGGTTAAAGCCTTACAAAAGGCGGGTTACGAAGCGATTATCATGAACAGTAATCCAGAAACCGTCTCAACTGACTTCTCGATTTCGGACAAATTGTACTTTGAACCATTGACCTTAGAAGATGTTCTCAATGTGATTGATCTTGAACAACCACTCGGGGTGATCGTACAGTTCGGTGGACAAACGGCGATTAACTTAGCCGCCCCGCTAGCCGCACATGGTGTGAAAATCTTGGGTACAAGTGTTGACGATGTCGACCGGGCCGAAGATCGTGATGAATTTGATCAAGTCATTAAAAGTTTAAATATTCCCCAACCAGCCGGGGATACGGCTAGTGACGAAGCGACCGCGTTAACGATTGCCGACAAATTAGGCTATCCCGTTCTGGTTCGGCCTAGTTATGTGTTAGGTGGTCGGGCGATGGAAATTGTCAAGAAACGCGCGGATCTTGATTACTACATGCATAACGCGGTACAAGTGTCACATGACCATCCGGTACTTATTGACCGGTATTTGGTCGGTAAGGAATGTGAAGTGGATGCCATTTGTGATGGGAAAACGGTCTTAATTCCGGGCATTATGGAACACATCGAACGAGCTGGGGTTCACTCGGGAGATTCAATGGCGGTTTATCCACCACAATCGTTATCCACAGCCGTGCAACAACAAATTGTGCAATACACACAACAACTAGCATTGACCTTAAACTGTGTTGGGATGATGAATATTCAGTTTGTCATTCATGACGAACAAGTTTATGTCATTGAAGTGAATCCACGCGCTAGTCGGACGGTGCCATTCTTAAGCAAGGTCACTGGGATTGCGATGGCCCAAGTAGCAACGCGGGTCATCTTAGGCGAAAGTTTAGCGAGTCAAGGCTTCGAAACGGGCTTAGTTCAACCAGGACCATTAGTGCATGTTAAAGCGCCGGTCTTCTCTTTCTCAAAACTCAACCAAGTCGATAGTTTGCTTGGACCTGAAATGAAGTCGACTGGGGAAGTCATGGGGAGTGATCAAACGATGGCTAAGGCATTGTATAAAGCCTTTGAAGCGGCTAAATTACATGTGCCTGCCCATGGTCATGTGTTGATCACAGTTCGCGATGAGGATAAACCAGAAGCATTGAAACTCGCGCAACGATTCTACAACTTGGGTTATCAATTGTTGGCGACGAGTGGAACGGCGACTTATTTGGCCGATCATGACTTAGCCGTGCAAGTTGTCGATAAGGTGGCAACCGGTGAACATGACTTGTTACATCAAATGGAAGCTGGCCAGATTCAAGTGGTGATTAACACGGTATCTGATGAGGATCATGCGGCCGATGATGGGGCGCTGATTCGAAATACCTCGATTGCTCATGGGGTGCCATTGTTTACGGCCCTCGATACCGTCGCGGCGATCTTACAAGTCTTAGAATCACAATCATTTGTCACACAAGCATTATAGGAGGCGCAAACATGGGACGATTAACCGTTGATTTAGCAGGTGTTAAGTTAGATAATCCAGTGATGCCAGCAAGTGGCACCGCGGCGTATGGTCAGGAGATGGCCCGTCAATTAGATTTGGGGATGCTCGGTGGGCTGGTCATTAAATCCACAACTGCCGCACCTAAAGTCGGCAATGCCCGGCCAACCACGGCGGAAACGAGCGCAGGTTGGTTAAATGCGATTGGCTTGAAAAACCCTGGAATTGATGTTGTGATGGCTGAAAAATTACCATGGCTAGCAACGCGTTACCCCAATTTGCCAATCATCGGTAGTGTGGCCGGCAGTACATTTGATGAATATGTCACGGTGGCAATTAAAATGGCGGCGGCGCCAAATGTGAAATTATTGGAAATCAATATCTCATGTCCGAATGTTGAACAAGGTGGGTTAGCGTTTGGAACTGATCCAGCGATGGTGGAAAACTTAACCCGGGCAATCGTGATGGCGGTGGATAAGCCGGTCTTCATGAAACTTACCCCTAATGTGACGAATATCGTTCCCATTGCAGCAGCTGCCGAAGCGGGTGGTGCCAGTGGCTTAACGATGATTAACACGTTGACCGGGATGGGGATTGATTTAAAGACGCGCCAGCCCATCTTGGCCCACGGTACTGGCGGCTTGTCAGGTAAGGCGATTCATCCATTAGCGGTGCGCATGATTCATGAGGTCCGGCAACAAACGAAATTGCCAATCATTGGGGTTGGGGGCGTCTTCACACCAGAAGACGTCTTGGAATTCTATCTAGCGGGTGCGAATGCTGTTGAAGTTGGTGCGGCCACTTATGGCAATCCAACGGCTTGTACCGATATCATCGCTGGTTTGCCAGCCGCGATGGATCACTATGGAATCAGTAGCTTGCAAGCACTGATTGCGGAGGTGCAAGGATGAAACGACCATTGTTTATCGCCTTGGACTTTCCAACGGCGGCGACGGCACTAGCCTTTTTAGATCAGTTTCCAGCTAATCAAACGTTGGCTGTTAAAATCGGCATGGAATTGTTTTACGCTGCTGGACCAACCATTATTGAAGCGGTTCAAAAACGTGGACACACGGTGTTCTTAGACTTGAAGTTGCATGATATTCCACATACGGTTGAATCAGCGATGCGGGTACTTGGTCGTTTGGGTGTCCGTTATACGACCGTCCATGCTGCAGGTGGACACGTGATGTTGGCAGCTGCTAAAGCCGGGCTAGTTGCCGGCGCCAAAGAAGCCGGGTTACCAGCGCCCAAGTTATTGGCTATTACCCAATTAACTTCAACGGATCAAGCTACCTTAAATGTTGATCAACAAATTCCAGGAACGGTGCGTGATAGTGTCGTCCATCTTGCCCAAGTCGCTCAAGCCAGTGGCTGTGATGGGGTGATTTGTTCAGCGCAAGAAGTTGCGGCAATTCATCAGGCAGTTGGTCCGGACTTCTTGGGAATCACGCCAGGTATTCGACCTGCGCAAGCAACGGCTGATGATCAACAACGGGTTATGACCCCAACTGCCGCTGCACAAGCCGGCAGTAATGGCTTAGTGATTGGTCGGCCGATTACACAGGCCACTGATCCCGTTCACGCTTATCAACAACTACTAACAGAATGGAGTAATGTTAATCATGACTGAAATTGCTGAAACGATCGCGCAAGATTTATTAACGATTAAGGCGGTCACATTAAAACCACAAGATCCGTTTACATGGGCCAGTGGAATTCACAGTCCGATTTATACGGATAATCGCTTGACGATTTCTTATCCAAAAGTCCGGAATCATATTGCGCAAGGCATTGCTGACTTAATTCGTACAAATTATCCACAAGCTGAAGTGATTGCCGGTGTGGCAACGGCGGGAATCCCACATGCCGCTTGGGTAGCCCAATTATTAGATTTGCCATTGATTTATGTGCGTTCAAAGCCTAAGGATCATGGGGCCGGTCGTCAAATTGAAGGTGTCTTAACACCCGGACAAAAAGTTGTGATGCTTGATGACTTGATTTCAACAGGCGGGAGTGTCTTACAGGCCGCCAAAGCCGTACAAGCCGAAGGTGGCGATATTGTGGCAGTCGGATCGGTGTTTAGCTATGAACTAGATGCGGCCACAACGAACTTTGCGGCCGCTGACTTACCGTTGTTCAGTTTGTCGAATTATTCAACCCTGATTAAGGTGGCCCGTGAAGCCGATTATATCGATGATGCTGGGTTAGCATCGTTACACGCTTGGCGTCAAAACCCAACGACTTGGACCCCACAAGTTTAGTTTTCTAGTGAGTGTCATTACATTAAGTGGGGCGTAACTTGCCACCTACCGTTCGCCCACATTAAGCCGGAACGCGGTGGGTGGACCGGTTCAGCCAAAAAGCGGTCTGAACCGTCGTTTTGAACCACCCAACCCGTGTTTCAAAAGCGCCAAGCTCTAAGCGATAAATCGCTAAGAGCTCCCACGGCTGGGCTCAATGTGAGCTCACTCTCGGTTATGTCAGTGGTTACAAACTTGATTAACACCTGTAATCCAACCGGCAGAATCGCTGACTGGCGTAGGTGATAAATTTAGCATAACTCAATTAAAGCACGGGACTTTTAAGTCGACGCGCTTTTTTTGTGTACTCAGATATGCGATAATTAATCTTAAATATGAGAACGTTTGTTCATGAAATGGAGGGGTAAAATTTGTCTTTACAGTTCGTTCTAGGACCAGCTAAAGTCGATCATCGCCAAACAATGGTGACCCAATTGAACCAGCAATTGCAGGCTAATCCACAGGATCAATTCTTTTACTTGGTGCCGAACCACGTGAAGTTTGATACTGAAGTCGATGTCTTAAATCGATTGGCAATGATGGCTGGGCAATCGGCGTTATATGCGCAGACGCAAGTTCAGGTTTTTTCATTTACCCGTTTGGCATGGTATTTAATGAAAAATGAAGCGGCTTATCAATTGCCACGATTATCTAGTGCTGGGATCAATATGCTACTCTTTAAGATTTTACGGGCCCACGCTGAGGACTTACGTTTATTCGGCGGGGAAGTTAATCAAACTGGGTTTATTACGCAACTGGCTCAAGAAATTAATGAGTTACAATTGGCTAATTTAGCACCGGAAGATGTCGTTCAGTTAGCCCAAAATGCGCCAGCGGGAGACTTGCAGGCTAAATTACATGATTTAGCGATTGTATACACCGACTTTGATGCGATGACCGCTGGTAAGTATTTAAAAAATGCCGATGTGTTAGCGCAACTTAATCAGTATTTACAAACGCAAAATTTACATGGGACACAAGTTTATTTGGAGCTGTTCTCACAGTTATCAACGCAAGAACAGGCGATTGTGACAACGCTGTTAGAGCGTGGTGCCAAGGTGACAATGAGTTTGATTTTAACCGAAGCACCAAAAAAGAAGCCATTGAATGGCACGTTATTTTATCAAACGGGCCGGTTGTATTATCGCTTGAGTCAGTATGCTCAGGTCCGTCATATCGAGCAGTTGCCAGATGTTTTTGCGCAACAAGTTCGGGTTGCGCCAGCATTAGCGGCGCTTGATGATGTTTGGCGTGGTGCTGGTAAACCAAGCGCAATTGACGATAACCAAAAGGCCTTACACGTTTTTCGCACTGATACGCGGCAGACTGAAATCGCGCAAGTGGCTCGTCAAATTCGTCAGTTGGTGGCGAATGAAGGATACCACTATCGTGATTTTCTTGTGGTGACGCGTCACTTAACGAGTTATGACACAATGATTGCGCCAATTTTTCACGCGATGGAAATCCCGTATTTCTTGGATTTACGCCGATCTATGGCTGACCACCCGTTAGTAGAATTAATCAGCGCGCTCTTTGCGGTTCAAGAAAATCATTATCAATATCGTGATGTCATGCGATTATTGAAAACTGAATTGTTGTTGCCGCAAGTGAACGGGCGCCCAATGAATCGTCAAGCTTATCAGCAAGCGGTTGATTTAACCGAAAACTTTATTTTGAAGAGTGGCTACAGTGGCCGCCGATGGACGCAAAAAGAAGATTGGCAATACTTTCAAGTGATTGCCGGTGATGCTGGGGTTGAAACTGATCAAAATGCGGCGATTACTGAAAAAATTAACTTGATTCATCATTTTGTGGCCAAAATCTTGCCACCATTTTTTAAAGCCCTTTCGAAGGCCTCAGATGGACGCACAGCCGCGACATTATTAGTGACCTTTTTGACGAAAAATGGTGTGGATACACAACTAATGGCATGGCGGGATCAAGCCGTTGAACGCGGTGATTTAGCGACAGCTAGTGAACCGGAACAAACCTGGCAGACATTCTGTGAAATGCTCGATGATTTTGTGACCATGTTAGGGGATCAGCCATTTGAACTTGTTGATTTTTTGGCGTTACTCCAGGCTGGATTTGAAGGCGCTGGATATGCGCAAATTCCATCAACGTTAGATCAAGTGTCGATTTCTGAAAGTGGTCGCGAACAGAGTCAAAATCGCAAAGTGGTGATGCTGATGGGGGCCACTGACTTAGTGATGCCCGATCGTATCATGACCAACGATTTATTGAGTGATACTGATAAGAACCAGTTACAACCAGAATTAAATCAGTTAGATGGAGATCATTATTTAGCAGATTCAGCAGTCGTTCAACTTGGTGATGAACGCTATCTGAATTATTTGGCTTTCTTAAATGCAACGGAACGTTTGTATTTGAGCGCGCCGTTAAAGGATAGTCAAGAAGCTGAATTGAACTTGTCGAGTTATGTGATCCAAATTCAACGGGCCTTTCAATTGAAGACGCTAGTGTATTTGGCAACGCCAGATCCAACCAAGCCGAAAATTGCACCGTTTGTCGGTTCCAAACGTCGGACTTTGACGCATGTGATCCAAGTCTATCGTGATGTGTTAACGGCTAATCAAGATCATAATCATGTGGGTGAGCCCTTACGACCGGCCCCAGTTTGGGTGTGGTTGCGGCGTGAACTCAGTCAAGATCCGACTTTTGGTCCCTTAGCGCAACAACTGCTAGCGGGGTTAAGTTATCGCAACGTGCCGACACCATTAACGTCAGACAGTGTGCAAGCATTGTATGGCAAACAGATCTATACTTCAATTTCAAAATTAGAAGAGTTCTACCGTAATCAATATGCGTACTTTTTAAAGTACGGACTAAAGTTACGTGAACGAGATGTCTTCGAGCTGTCAGCAGCAAGTACGGGTGAATTCTTCCATGCGGTGCTTGATGGCTTAATTAAACTCGTTCAGGCACAAGGGTTAACGTTGGCTTCGCTGGACGATGACACTTTAGATCAATTTTTAGATCAGGTGTCGTTAACCGTTTTGGCACAACCCCAATTTACGATTCTATCGAGTTCTAATCGGATGGCCTATTTACGCCGGCAATTATTAAATACGGTTCGCCAAATTGCTTATGCTATTCGTAATCAGAGTTTGCATTCCGAAGCCACGCCACGTCAAACCGAAGTCTTGTTTGGGAATGTTGGTAAAGAACATGGACTAAAGGCCCTTGATTTCAAAGTTGATGCCGAACATAGTGTCCATGTGCGGGGAAAGATTGATCGCTTAGATCAAATTCAGGTTGCTGACCAAAACTATTTGGGAATTGTGGATTACAAGTCTTCACAACACAAGTTTGATTTTCAGCAGGCCTACTATGGCTTAGCCATGCAAATGTTGACTTATCTCAATGCCGTTTTGGTGAATGAATCCGAAATCGTTCAAAATCCGAATGAAAAAGTGAAATTGGCCGGAGCATTGTACATGCATATTCAAAATCCAACGCTCAAGCCGAGTGATGCCAAGGCTGGTTTTGAGGCGGCTTTATTGAAAGCTAATAAATACAAAGGGGTCGTTTTAGATGACCCACAACTGTTACAACATTTAGATACTGAATTACCTAAGAAAACGGGTTATCAACATTCAAAAATTTATCCATTTAGTCGCAAGACAGATGGCGCTTATAGTAGTACCAAAGCCGCACCACTGGTCACTGAAACGCAATTGGATGCCTTATTGGCTAATAATCGACAATTGATTGTGGCTGCTGCCGAAGCGATTTTCGCTGGGGCCTTGGCCTTGAATCCAATCCGCTTGAACGATAAACAAACGGCGTTACAATATTCGCCATATCTCGCAATTATGGAATTTGATGCGATGCTACCAGAAAATAATTACCGCGATTTACCACCGTTGAGTCCGCAAGAAGTTTTGGATCGGATTGCCACGGAGTTGGGGGATGAGAAAAATGAGTGAAAAAACAGCCTATACAGCTAGTCAACAAGCCGCGATTGACCAGCAAGGTAATAATTTATTAGTGTCCGCATCAGCTGGTTCTGGCAAAACCACGGTTTTGATTGAACGGATCATGCGCAAAATCAAAGCTGGGACTGATATCGATCAGTTATTGGTGGTGACGTTTACGAACCTCGCTGCTAAGCATATGAAACAAAAACTTGAAAAACGATTGAATGCTGAGTTGTCAACGTTTTTAGCGGCTCATCCTAAAGCCACAATGGCCAGTCCCGAATTACAACCATTGCGTCGGCAATTAAATCTGCTCGGTGTCGCTAATATCAGTACATTAGATGCCTTTTGTAATCGATTGATTCAACGTTACTATTACGTGATTAATCTTGATCCGGTTTTTCGATTACTGACGGATAATACCGAAGGCTTGTTGATTCGGGATCAAGTCTGGGATACGGTCCGTGAAAAGTTGTACGAAGATGATGGCGAAGTCTTTGCGCTGTTGACCGCGAACTTTTCTAATGATCGCAGCGATGACGGACTCAGTCGACTGATCATGCGGTTGTATGATTTTGCGCAATCAACGCCTGATCCAGTCGCTTGGTTGCAACAATTGCCAGCAACTTATCATCTTGATGGTGACCACGTGACCACGTCAAGCTTCTATCAACAACAGGTGTTGCCACAGCTCATGCCCTTGTTTCAAAATATGTTGACAACGATTCAACAAGGCTTAGTCCAAGCGGAGGCCAATGAGTTAAAGCCGGCCACAATTAAGAATTTGGAAAGTGCGCAAGCAGAATTAACTGAACTGGTAGCCAATGTGGCCACGATGGATTGGAACGCCTTACGTGCCGTTTGCCAAAACTTTAAAATTGGGACGATTGCGAAGAAATACAAAGATGACGTGACTCGGACGATGGTGGGGACAGCCATCAATACCCAAGTGGCCGAAGTCAAAAAGACGATGAGCAAACTGGCTGATGACTATTTTATGAGTGATGAGCAACAAGTCTTGGATATCATGACTGGGGCCGAAGCTTTGGTGACTGAACTGGTTAAGGCTACGTTAGCCTTCAAAGATGCTTTCGCGGCTGAAAAGCGGCGCCGGCATGTTCTTGATTTTAACGATTTGGAACATTTGAGTTTACAAATTTTAACCAGTCAAAACGAGAGTGGTCAAGCGGCATTAGCCCAATTACAAGCGCAATTTTCAGAAGTCATGGTCGATGAGTACCAAGATATCAACAGTTTACAGGAAACCATCTTGCAGTTATTGTCACAGTCAACACCTGGCAACATGTTTATGGTGGGAGATGTGAAGCAGTCGATTTATCAATTCCGGTTGGCTGATCCGTTGTTGTTCTTACACAAGTACCAAGATTTTGGGGCTAACCCTGAACATGGGGATCGCATTGTCTTAGCGGAAAATTTTCGGTCGGTTGAAAATGTTGATCAATTAACTAACCTAATCTTTAGCCAGATTATGGATGCACCGGTGGGTCAGATTGACTATGATCAGGCGGCTTATTTGAAGTATGGACCTAAAGATTACCCGAGTGACTTGCCACAAACGACGAGCTTGATGCTGTATCAAAGTGGCGAAGCGGCCACTGAGGATGACGCTTCAGATGAAGCTGATTTTGCCATCGATGACCCAGCATTGGGGAGTATTATGATGGTTGCTCAAAAGATTTTAACGTTAAAAGCGGAAGATCATCCGATTTATGACCGAGCAACGCAAACGTATCGACCATTGCGATACAGTGATGTGGCATTACTAGTACCAACGCGTAATCATAACTTATCGATTGTCGATGTCTTTAAACGATTGCATATTCCGATTGTTGTCAATGATGCCCAAAACTATTTTCAAACCACTGAAATTCGGATTATGATGGCGTTACTCACCATCATTGATAATCCGTATCAAGATATTCCTTTGGTGGCGGTCTTGCGTTCACCAATGGTCGGTCTAGACGAAAATCAACTCGTTTATTTACGGATTCAGAATAAGACGAGTGATTATTTCCAAGCCTTGCGTGATTTCTATGAACGTTATCCGGGACAAGCACATGATGCCTATGGTGATGCGGTTTACGATAAGATTGACCGGTTCATGACTCAATTAACTGAATTTCGAGATTTAGCCCGACGTAATCAGTTAGTAACATTGATTTGGCGCATCTATGATCGGACTGGATTCTTGGATTATGTTGGTGGGATGCCAGCTGGCCCACAACGACAAGCCAATTTGCACGCCTTGTATGAACGAGCACATGCGTATGAAGAGGGCAGTTTTAAGGGGTTATTTCAATTCGTCCGATTTATCAAACGCATGCAAGAAAAGGATGAAGATCTCGCCTCGGCGGTCGCGGAAACAAGCACCGAAGCGGTCAGTGTGATGACGATTCATGGGAGTAAAGGGTTGGAATTTCCAGTTGTCTTTATCATGGATTTGGATAAACGCTTCAATCAAACGGATCTAAATGCATCAGCATTGTTAGACCGACAAGCCGGGATTGGCATTACCTATTTAGATCCAGAAACACGCGTTAAATATCCAACCTTACCACGACTAGTGGCACGGCAAGTTGCTGGAAAAAAGTTACGCGCGGAAGAAATGCGAAAGCTGTATGTGGCCATTACCCGAGCGGAACAACAATTGTATCTAGTGGGGACGGTTAAGGATATTGAGACTGCCACTCAACAATGGCGTCGAACGTTTAGTACGCCGGAACGATTATTACCAGCGACATTGCGTGTTGCGGCCAATAATGCACTGGATTGGGTCGGCATGAGTTTAATTCGGCATGTAGATTTCAAAGACTACTGGGATGGCGACCAACCTCAAATGCAGTTTACGACGGCCGATGCGCGGGTAACGATCGAGCTGGGCGACGCCACTACGATTGAGACGGCGGCAGCCGAATCGACAGCTACTGCTAATCAGAGTGCAGTTGAGCAAGTTGAGGCTGACGTTACCGTGGATATTGATGATATGACGCGACAACAGATTAGTCGGATTTTAAACTTTAGTTATCCAGCCCAAGTGGCGACGACGACTACCGCTTATCAATCAGTATCAGAAGTCAAACGTGTCTTTGAAGACCCGGACACACCATTGATGAATGAAAATCCAACGGTCAGCACTAAGCAATCGCGAGTGCATAATCGGTATGTTGCCGATAGCTTAACTTTGCCAAAATTTTTGCAAACAACGCAAGCGCCAACTGGGGCTGAAATCGGGAGTGCGACACATCTGGTTTTAGAACAGTTAGATATTCATAAACCGGTGACGACTGAGGCCGTTCAGGCGACGATTGCTGATTTAGTCGCGAAGCAAGTGTTGACAAGCGCCATTGGTGATCAGATTCAAATTGAGCCAATTTTGAGTTTTTACGACAGTACGTTGGGACAACAACTCTTGGCACAGCCTGATCAAGTTCATCGTGAAGTGCCATTCTCATTATTGTTGCCAGCCCAAGCCTTATTTGATGGTTTTGAGGCTGATGGTAATAGCAAAATTCTCATTCATGGGATTATCGATGGCTATTTGCAAACGGATGAAGCGTTAATTCTGTTTGATTACAAGACAGATCACGTGGCCCATGCCGATGACTTACTCGGTAAGTATGCGGGGCAAGTGAAATTATACGGGGCCGCGTTGCAATCAATGTTACAACGACCTGTCACGCAACAGTATTTGTATTCACTCGGTCATCATGAACTAGTTGCGGTTAAATAACTAAAGCGTGATAGTCACTGACACGATAAGGGCTTGAGCTGTGCTAAATGAGTCACCTACGCCAGCCAGTGACTCTGCCGGCTGTGGGACCGGCTCCAGCCAAAGTGCGGGCTTTCGCCTCGCTTTTAAGCCTAGCTAAAACCACTAGTCTTAAAAGTCGACCACATCGTAAGCCCGGGAAAACACCCAGAATAACGATATTTTCACGGCCGGCGCCATCGCTGACTGGCTCCGGTCCGCTCACAGCGTTCCGACCCAAGGTGGGCGAACGGCGGGTGGCAAGTCGAACCACTTTTGATCAGCAGTGATGATTAAAAAAATGAGCGTCACAGCGAAAAAATCGTTGTGACGCTCATTGCTGTTTATTGGAATTTTAAAGCGTGAGCTGATAGGCGTTTCGTTGATCAGTCGCATCATGATCCATATAGACGATGCCACGATACGTAAAACCCGCTTTTTCAATAATGTGTTGCATCCGAACGTTTAAGGCATGGGTATCAATTCGGACTTGCCGCAAGCCTTGTTGATAACTTAAGGTCATAAGATTGCTGAAATAAAAATCAGCCAAATGTTGCCCGTGATAACCACCGGCAATCGCGATTCGATGAATGGATGAATAGCCATCACTGGTCGCCGGTGACCATGCGCCTTGATAAATATCAGCGTAGTTAGGATCGGGGGTTGTCAACAATGCAGCGGTGCCGGCAATTTTGCCATCAACGATTAATAACCAGGCCTGGTTCGCATCGATGTCGGCTTGTAAGTCAGCGATGGCTGGATAGCCGTCTTGCCATTGAGGAATCTGATCAGCAGCTAATAGTTGTCGACCTTGGTCAATAATAGCCAGCATTTGGGGAATATCAGCCGTGGTGGCGGCTCGAACGTATTTGGACATGCAATCACGTCACTTTCTGCATAGAATGCTTATCATTATAGTCTTCTTAGTCATGTGCGACAAATTCAAAAACAGATTGATGGCAGTTAGCTAGCGATTGGTTCATAATAATAACCAACAATAATTAGGAGCGTGAACAGCAATGAAAGTTTTTGTAATTGGGGCCCATGGTCAAATCGGTAAAAAAATTGTCTCTAAGTTGGTTGCCAAAGGCGATCAAGTTTATGCTGGCATCCGGCACGCGGACCAAGCGGAAGCTTTTGAAGATGCGGGCGCGCAACCAGTTCAGTTTGATTTAATGGCCCAACCGGCCGAGCAAGCCTTAGCCTTAAAGGGCATGGATGCGGTCGTTTTTGCGGCTGGTTCTGGCGGTCAAACGGGGTATGATATGACCTTGATGATCGACCTAGATGGTGCCGTTAAATCAATGCAAGCGACTGAAATCGCGGGAATCAAACGCTATGTGATTATTAGCGCTGAATTCACGCCAGAACGGGCTAAATGGCCTAAATCATTACAACCATATTATGTGGCAAAATACTACGCAGACGAATGGTTGAAAAACCGGACGGCGTTGGATTACACGATCTTACAACCCGGTAGTTTAGTCAATGATGCTGGTACCGGTAAAGTCAGCGTTGACCCAGCAGTTGGTGGTGCGATTACACGTGACGATGTCGCAACAGTTGCGGTTAAGACCCTAACCACGCCAGCAACAATCGGCAAGACGATTGCGTTAATTAATGGTGATACGCCAATTGACGAAGCGTTAAGTGAATAAATAGAAAAGACATTTGGGATTATCTCAAATGTCTTTTTTTGTGCCAGTTTACTGTAAGGCCGCTAACAATGTTTGTTGTTGTGCAGTAGTTAGTGGCAAGATTGGTAGCCGCGGATCGCCGACTAAGATCCGTTGTTGATTAAGTGCGGCTTTAACCGGTGCTGGAGATGGTGAACTGAATAGGGCCGCCATTTTCGGTAAAAGTTGCCGTTGCAGTTGTCCAGCAGTGCGGGCATCGCCTTGACTCAACTTGGTTTGGATCGTGCTCATCGCATCGCCGTACAAATGACTCGCTACTGAGATGACCCCATGAGCGCCATAAGCTTGTGCTGTTAAGGTTTGGGCATCTTCCCCCGTGTAGACGAGAAAGTCAGCAGGGGTCTGATCAATCACGGCCGCTAGCTCGTCTGTTGAGGTACATTGTTTAATCCCAATGATATCAGGATGCTGTGCCAGTTTAGCAATCGTTTCCACGGCCATTTTAACCACGACCCGACCTGGAATGTTATAAATGATAATCGGCAAACCACCCCGATCAGCAATTGCCGTAAAGTGCGCAATCATCCCGGCCTGATCGGGTTTGTTATAAGGGGGCACGACCACTAAGGCAGCATCGATTCCAGCAATCTGACTAACTTGACGGGTAAAGTCGATGGTTGCGGCAGTGTTATTAGAGCCGGTATTGGCAATGATCGGTACGCGGCCCGCTACGAGTCGAGCGGTCTCACGATATAGGGCCAACTTTTCAGTTGTGGACAAAGTGGGGCCTTCACCAGTAGTGCCACCAACTAAAATACCAGTTGTATGATGACTGAGTAGATGGTCAATTAAGTGTGCCAAACGATCAAAATCTAAGTGTTGTTGATCATCGAATGGGGTGACCATAGCGGTTATTAAATGGGCATTATCAAATTTCATCGTTAATCCTCCGTTTTTATGGGTACTTGACTGCGCCAAATTGCAAGGCGATTCATACTGGTGCGCAATGCGGTCATGCTAGCGGCATAGCTGATCCGAAACCAGCCTTCACCAGCTGGGCCAAAAGCCGATCCAGGAATGACGGCGACGTGGGCTTGTTGTGCCAATTGAGTGGCAAATGCCCAGCTATTGCCAGTAAAGTCGGCTGGTACTTGAGCAAAGACGTAAAAAGCGCCAGTTGGGTAACAATAATTCAAACCAATTTCACTCAGACGACTAATCAAATAATCGCGACGGGCTTGATAAATGTCACGCATCTTGGCACCATCATCTAAGCCGTTCGTTAGGGCCTCGATGCCAGCCATCTGACTAATCGAACTGGTCGAGGTGACGAGGTACTGATGCGTCTTTTTCATTTCATTGATTAGGGCTAGTGGTGCCATGATGAACCCAAGGCGCCACCCGGTCATAGCATGTGATTTGGACAAGCCATTGATCGTAATGGTTTTCTCAGGATACAAGGTTGCTAACGCTGTATGGGGTTGTTCATAAGTCAGTTCACTATAAATTTCATCGCTAATGACTAACAGATTAGCCGATCGAATCACGGTCACTAAAGCGGCAAGTTCAGCTTTGGTATACGTAATGCCAGTTGGATTGGTCGGATAATTTAAAATAATGGCCTTTAAATGGTCGTTTTTGTGAGCAGCGATGGTTGCGACTAGTTGGGCTGGGGTTAATTTATAACCGGCACTGGTTGTATCGACAGTGATTAAGTGTGCTTGGGCCATGGCAACGACTGGTTGATAACTGGCATAGTTAGGCGTTGGCAATAAAACCCCATCGCCAGGATTAAGGCAAGTTAATAAAGCAGTCGCAACGGCTTCGGTCGCGCCAACGGTGGCAATAATTTCACTAGGGGCATACGTTAGCCCGTATTTTTGATTGAAATATTGACTGGCGGCGACTTGTAAGCGTTGAAAGCCCATTAATGGCGAGTAATGACTACAATCATCACGAATCGCTTGAATGGCCGCTTTTTTGATATGGGCGGGTGTCGGTAAGTCGGGTTCGCCGAGTGTCAGTTTAATGATATCGGGAATGGGACTCACCGCTTCGTCAAAGCGCCGAATACCAGAAACTTGAATTTGATGAATAATTTGATTAATGACCGGCATGCTAACAGCTTCCTCTCAAAGTGATTACGGCTTATAATAAATAAAAATCGTTATCTTTAAAAGGAACAGTTTTTATAAAAATGAAAGGACAGTTGTGCGATGATCTTAGACCGAAATGCGACTCAACCCTTATATTTACAGCTTTATCAACAGTTGCGAGCGGCGTATGATCCTAACAATACCGCCCGACAAAAATTATGGTCAGTTCGAAAATTGGCACAAAATTTAGCTGTTTCTAAAACAACTGTTGAACAGGCGTATGACCAATTAATGGCAGAAGGTTATATTTATTCGGTACCGGGGAGTGGTTATTTTTATCATGACCTACAACATTGGCCAACACCAGCCACGATTGACACCCCACCGACACCGCCATTGGCAACGCCGACCAAGGTGACTTATGACTTTCATTATGGTCGATTGCCGATGTTGAAGCCAAGTTGGAATGCCTGGAAACGAGCAGTACGAGAAGCCTTACGCCAAGCAGAGGATGCGGCTAACACTCATGATCCCGAAGCACAAGGATTGTTCGCGTTACGTGAACAATTGGGACGATTTTTAGCGACCACGCGGGGCATTCAATGTACGCCAGACCAAATCGTGATTACGAATGGTGCCAAAGCCGGTTTGAGTTTTTTACTTAGTCTGTTGCCACGAGGATTAGTTGGCATTGAGAATCCGGGCTATCGGGGGCTAGATGAGCTTGCGGCTGGTTATGGGCATCGAACAGTCGCCTTGCCGGTAACCGCACAGGGCGTGGATTTAGCTGCTTTAAAAGCCGCGCAACCGCAAGTGGTCTACACGACACCAGCGCATCAATTTCCATTAGGGTATGTCTTGCCAATTGCGCAACGGCTAGATTTATTAAATTGGGCGGCAACCAATCAGCGTTTAATTATTGAAGATGATTATGACAGTGCCTATCGGTATAATGCCCGCCCATTACCAGCGTTACAGTCATTAGCGACCGCTAACCAAGTCGCTTATTTGGGGACCTTTGATCGGGGAATTGATCCAACTTTACGAATGGGCTATTTAGTCTTACCACCGCAATTAGTGACCACTTATCACCAACAATATCAATATCGTTCGGCCATGGTGGCGGGGCTTTTGCAGCAAGCCATGGTGAATTATTTCGAAAGTGGGGCGTACTATCGTCATTTGAGTCGTAGTCGTAACCTGAATCGTCAAAAGTATCAGTTGGTTTGTAAACTGCTGGCTAAGTCAACCTTGATTCAACCCATCGCGACTGGAGCTGGGCTTCACTTGGTGGTCCGAATTCCCGAAATTGATAGTGCTGACTTATTAAATGCGCTCATTCAGGCCGATATTCGCATTTATCCGTTAGACTCTAACTGGCAAGCGATGCCAAGTCACGACTATTATTTGCTTGGTTTTGCGGCCTTATCGTTAGCTGACTTAGAAATCGCGATACCACGTTTAATCCAAATTTGTGAACGGTTGGCGTCTAATCATTAGTTAACCGGGTCCGAATCCGACTGAGTGAAACTGGGGTGATCCCTAAGTAAGCCGCGATGAGATGTAGGGGTACCCGTTCGATGAGTTCAGGGTCATCCTGGACGAGTTGTTGATAACGTTCGGTTGGTGTGAGTTGAAGTTGATCAAAAAAAGTATTGCGATAAGTGACGAAGCGTTCGCAGATTAAGCGGGTGATGGTCGTCTCAAGTGCCGGATAAGTTTGACGCAGTTGGTCAAAGTTGACCTTACTCAATCGCAAGACTTGAGTCGGTTCCAAACTTTCAATGGTAAAATCGCTCGGCTGATCTAGGTAGAAGCTTTCAAATGAGGCGACTAGTTGATTTTCAAAGAAAAACTGGAGCGTAATATCGCGGCCTTGAGCATTGTGCCATAGACGTAAGGCACCACTGACGATGATATAAATGGCATCGGCAACCTCACCTTCAGCTAAAAGTGTGTGACCAGCAGGCATCGTTTGGACCGTGAATTGAGACTGAATCTGATCCCAGTGGGTTGCAAGAATCGGGAGTTTTTGGGCGAGATAAGGTGGCATTTTCATATGTAAATCCTCCAAAATGGTCGTCATTAACTTTTGTTAAGGCGACCGTTAATTAGTTTCATTATACTAGCCTCATTAACTTGAAAACGGGGTATTTATGATGAAAACTGTTTTAATTTTTGACCACCCATATACCGCTACTGCCAGTCAAAATGTGCCGCACAACCGGTCTTTTTTAGCCGTACTTTGCCAACAGGTGATGGCGCAATTAACGCAAGCCGGCGATACCGTTGATTTGATTGACTTGCATGCTGATGGGTTTAATCCAGTGATGTCGGCGGCGGATTTAACCAACTGGCGACGTGGTCGACCGGTTGATGATCAAGTCGCCGATTATCAGCAACGTTTGTTAGCTGCCGATCGAATAATTTTTATGTTTCCGATTTGGTGGGAAGTCATGCCGGCGATGACGAAAGGTTTTTTGGATCGCGTGTATGCGAAAGGACAATTGTATCAAGCCGATTCAATGCGGACCAAATTAACGAAACATCCGCGGATTGATGTGATCACCACGATGAGTACGCCAGGCTGGGTCTATCGGTGGGTGTTTGGTGCACCGGTTATTAAAAGCCTGTTTCGAGGCACCTTTTTAAAAACACGATTGTGGCAATTTAAGTGGCATAATATTGCCCAAGTTGAGAAGAAATCACTGGCGCAACGTGAACAATTATTACGTCGATTTAAAATTTAGTATGACGCAAAAAAGCTTGAGACTTTTACTCAAGCTTTTTTGTTGAGAGCGACTATTGTGGTTTTGTTTTAGGAAAGGCTCGTTTAAGTTCACGCTCAGTGGCGACGTTTTGAATAATTAAGCCGATCCCTAAACCGATGGCTTGTAAATTAAAACTTTGTAACCAATCGATGTTGAATAGCGCACCGCAGACTGCGGCAATTAATAAAATAGTAAAAATTTCGATACCAAGTAAGGCGTAAAATCGTTGGGCAAATCGCCAAGCCGTTTTATCTCGACAGGCCAGCCGGGAGGTATAACCTAATAGTGATCGGAACGGGGGCATTTTTACCCACTGATAAATCCAGACCAACCAAAAAATTAAGAAAGCCCAAGACAGGCCAAAATTCGTTGCATGCAAATTAACACCTCCGCTAATCCGGTTTCAGCTAACGCATGAATGCCGGCGTTGTTATCTATTATAACAATCTCTGTGCCAGAGTTGGGAATGCAGACCTAAAAAATTGGTGTTTTTTGAAATGATGACAATCGTCAGGGGAGTAGTACTTACGATTGAACCGGTTTTGATCCGCAACGTGCAATAACGGCTAGTCCCCATCATTGTTGATCGACGGTTAGATCTTACCGAATGGTCTTATACGACATGGATCGCTAATGTCAGTTATATCGAAAATCTAAAATTTGTTTGAAGAAATATTAAAAAGTTTATATCTTTTAATCCAGATAACTAGCCGGAATGAAGTGAAGAGGTTATAATATGGTCTGAAATAAGAAAGGGAGTTATTTTTGATGCAAACTTCGAAGAAATTAATGACAGGCTTATTAGCAACAGTTACAGCTGTTTCCTTATTTGCCCCAGCGGCTTTAGGGACTAACAATTCAGCTGATACTGTCGCTCAAGCTGCAACGAAGACGACTATTAAAGTTGACGGGTTAAACACCAGCAGCAAGACGGTTACTGGGACTGCCACTAAAGGCGCTAAAGTTACGGTTTATGCTAAAAAGGGTGCTAGTGGTTCAAACGCTGGTAAGAGCAAGATTGCTTCAGCAACTGCTTCATCAAAGACGGGTAAGTTTACTGTTAAATTACCAAAGACTTACAAGAAGGGTACTGATTTGTATGTCTACGCTACTAATGGCAAGTATTCATACATGTACCGGATCGTCACTGTAACGGCTAAAACTGCTGCTAAGACGACCACTACAACAACTAAGAAGGCCTCAACCTATGGCTTAGTTAGCAGCGTTACTGGGACTTGGAAGTCATCAAGCTACAAAGGCTATTACACGAAGTGGACGTTAACGAGTGGTAAGAAGATCACCGTTAAACGTTACAAGTCAGGTGCTAAGACCAAGACCTTGTTAAGTGGGACTTATACTGCAAGTACCAGTAACAAGCATCTTTGGAAAGTTAGCGCTAAGTCTGGCAGCAAGACTGAAACTTTCTACTTACGTTTCCGGAGCGCTTCAAGCTTTTACGTTGTAAATAGCAAGAACAGCCGGGTCAAAGAAAACTTTGGTCAAGGTGCTCATTACTACAGTTATTCAAAAGTTGCTACCAGCAGCAAATCAAGCGTTTTAAGTTTCTAGTTTAACGGCGCTTGTCTAAAGACGGTCACTCTTTTAGAGTGGGCGTCTTTTTTGTTGAGGCGTATACTAAAAAGAAAATGGAAAAAATTAGGTGAGTAACATGCAAAAAGAAGTTCGGTTGCGGTGGCTGTTTTTAGCTAATTTGCTAAATAATGCCGGTGCCGCATTCATGTGGCCGTTAACGACGGTTTACATGCACAATTATCTCCATCAAAGCCTAACGTTTTCGGGAACTGTGTTGTTCTGGATGTCGTTGGCAATGATTCTGGGGAACTATGTCGGGGGGCGGTTGTTTGATCGTTGGCGGCCCTATTGGACAGCAATTTTAGGGGTGACAGTCTCCACCCTAACGCTAGCAACACTTATTTTTTGGCATAGTTTGTGGCCATATGCGATCGGGTTGATTGTGGTTGGTTTTGGCGATGGGATTAGTATGACGGTGGTTAATGCTTATGCAGCTACCGTGACAACTAAGAGTAATCGTTATGTTTTCAATATGCTGTATCTGGCCTTAAATGTTGGTGTGGTCATTGGCACCTTGTTGGTTGGGTATCTACTTGATTTGGGTATTGATGTGGTCTTCATGGTGACAACGGCTTGTTACATTGGGTTAGTCGTGATTGTATTGAGTAAATTTAACATTAACGTCGCCGCGATTAAACCAGAAACAGAAAAGACCGGGCGGACGCCTGACACGACGACCGGTGCTAAACGACAATTGATCTGGATGATATGTTTATTAATCTTTACGGTCTATCTCAGTTACGCGCTGTGGGAGAGTCTGTTGTCGGTTCATATGACTAATTTAGGGATTCCGTTCCGGCGATACAGCGAAGTGTGGACGATTAACGGCCTATTAATTATTATTAGTCAGCCGTTAGTGACGTTATTCAACGAACGATTTAAAATTGGCACTCAAATTGGTCTAGGAATTACGTTATTTGCGCTATCATTTCTAGGGCTCGTTTTTGCGCGACAATATATTGATTTCATCGTGATTATGGTTATCTTGACCTTGGGCGAAGTGGTCGGTTTACCGATTGTCCCGGCCTGGATTGATGATATGGCTGCGGTTGATCAACGTGGTAAGTATCAAGGCCGCTTTAATATGGCGTTGTCGCTAGGACGGGCTGTAGGACCATTGTTTGGTGGGATGATGGTCGCACAGTTCTCTTATACGATCTTGTTTATTAGCGTGACACTGATGATGTTAGTCGCGTTAGCCGGCGTGCTTATTAAAGCTTGGCAGACGCATTTGTTAAATGGTTAAAAAAGAACCGTCAGCTCAATTGAGTTGGCGGTTCTTTTGGGTTTAGTCACCAAGGGCGTGTAGCCGTTCTTTCATGACGTTGTAAATTCGTTCAGTATCAACTGAGGTGCCACGTAATTCGTAATCACCGATTAAATCAGTGTCCAATTGTTCTGCGTAACGGCGGGCAGTTAAGCAGTATTGTTCGTTGAAGTTTCGGTTACCACTACCCACAACGCCTAAACAAAGACTAGGGTTCAAATCGTAGTTTAAATATTCGCCCAAAACGTTGGTCAACAATTCTTTGACGCCAGTATCAATGCCGTTACCACCGTCCAAATAAGTTGGGACAAAGGCAAAATAAGGTTTCGTTTCAATGGCAAAGTCAGTTTGTTCACTAATTTCTTTTAAGGTGATTAATGGATTGCTTTCATCCGCAGCGTGTTGGGTCTTAGCGTAGTCTTGCATGCCCGTCACAAATGAGCGGGTATTTCCTTCAATCGAGATGTAAATAATGTTAATGACGTTTTCACTCACGGCTGGTTCCCCATTTCTGTAATTTCATATACTAAGTTTACGCCCGGCCTGATGGTTTTGCAAACAACTTTATGTTAAATCTGCTTACAATTGTAAGCGATTAACAAAACTAGTTTAGCTATGAACAATTAAAGCCTAAATCAAAATGCCGGTCTGATTGGTGTTACGTCAGTTTAGTTAAACATAGTCGACTAAATAGACCATCTTATCCAAATAAATTAAAAAAATTTGTTGACTGTTGTGATGGGCTACTTTTTATCATTATAATGATTATCCGTTAATAATGATTAGTTTTAAAATAAAGATTGAAAGCTGATAATCGGGAGTAAAGCTTTTGCCCAAATACTCTTGGTTAGGCTAAATAGTCACCTACGTCAGCCAGTGATTCTGCCGGCTGTGGGGACCGGCTCCAGCCAAAGTGCGGGCTGCCACCTCGCTTTTGAGCCTAGCCCAAACCGCTAGTCTCAAAAGTCGTCCATATCGTAAAGCCCGGAAAAAACAGCCGGACTAACGATGTTGTCACGGCCGGCGCCATCACTGGCTGACTCCGGTTTTATTGCGAATATCAATCAATTTCGTAATCACCATTATAACCGAGAGTGAGCTCACATTGAGCCCAGCCGTGGGAGCTCTTGGCGATTTATCGCTTAGAGATCGGCGTTTTTGAAACGCGGATTTTGCGGTTCAAAACGACGGTTCAGACCGCTTTTTGGCTGAACCGGTCCACCCACAGCGTTCCGGCTCAAGGTGGGAGAACGGAAGGTGGCAAGTCGAGCTAATTCGATCCAAAAAGGCTTAAATAAAAATGCGATAACAACCTGTAGTAGGCGTTATCGCATTTTAAAGACTATTCAGCTTTGTCTTCGTCATCACCAGTTGCGGTTGCCACAGGTTCGCGACGACTGACTTCAAACCAATTGATATACGCATTCTCAAAATCCAAGGCCTTAAAATCGAAATCTGCGATTTGGACGGTATCGCCAGCTTGGATCTTTGGAAAATTGTCTAAGACATATCCGGTTAGTGTAACGACATCGGAATCCTCAAATTCTCTTAAATCAATTTTGAAGAAACGTTCGAAATCATACAACGTCATCTTCCCACTCATGCGGTAATTGCCATTGTCTTGTTTTTCGACATACTCAGTTGAAACATTGTCGATTTCGTCATTGACTGTCCCAAAGAGTTCTTCGTAAATATCCTTATCGGTGACGATCCCGCTGGTCCCACCATATTCATCCACAACGACCACAATAGGTGTTTGTTTTTGAATCATTTTTTGTAGGATCTCTTGGATCGGTGTCGTTTCGGGAATGGTGATGATGTTACGTAACACCTTATTGACCCGAATTTCATCGTCGACTTCACCTTGACGAATCAAATCATAGTTATAGACATAACCTAAGATTTTATCCTTGTCATTGTTAGCCACGACGGGAAGACGACTGAAGCGTTTCTGCAAGTAAACCCGAATGGCTTGCTTAACCGTATCATTAATGTCGATGACAACTAGTTGCGTCCGGTCGATCATGACATCTTTAGCGATCTTATCGTTAAATTCAAATGCCCGTTCCATGTAAAGATAATCATCACGATCAAGTTCACCACCAGAAACGGCGTTACGTGATAAGTTCAAAATTTCAGCTTGTGAGTAGACATCATTATCTTCATTAGCGACTGGAATCCCAAGCATCTTGACGACACCTGCCGAAGAGGTATTTAATAACCAAACGAATGGATAAAAAATGACATGGAACCAACGTAATGGGGTAGTGACTACGGCCATTACCTTGAGTGGCATATCGATGGCAATATTTTTCGGGACGATTTCAGTGAGGACAACTTCTAAGTAGGTTAGGACGAAAACCCCAACCACAATACTGATTGCCCGTAAAATCGACGTGCTAATCGACAGGTGGAACGCATCGAGCAATTGTAAAACAAAGTGCTCAGTCGTTTGTTCACCAATCCAACCTAAAATGATCCCAGCTACTGAAACCCCAACTTGAGTCGTTGAGAGGTATTCATTTAAGTTGTGAACCATGTGTAACGAGGTCGCAATCCGTTTGGAAGGCTTATCTCGCTTTTTTTGTTCTTCTTCGAGGGCGCTTGGTCGGGTCTGAACTAAAGCAAATTCACAGGCCACAAAGAAAGCGGCGACGCAGAACGTAATGACAATAATGACTAAATTTGTAATTATCTGGCCACTGTCCAAAGAAACATTCCTCATTTCATTTAATAGTTACCTAAATTATAACGCGAAGTAGCTACTATTATAAGGATTGTCACCTTAATTTGCAATCTAGGGAAGATAAGTTAACGTTTTCAAGGTTTGGTGCTACACTAAAGGTATTAAGTCAAAGGAGATCTGTTAGTCATGCCAGTAGAAACGAAAACGAAGATTCATGAGGATTCGAAGAAATTGGTCTATGAAGATAGTGATGTTAAAAAAGCGATGGATTTGATTCGGCAAAGAGGGTATGTGACCCGTGCTGATTTTAAGCAAATGGCCGATGAAGATTGGGCAGAAGGCTTTGATCAAAAGATTGAAGCTGGGTTCCTCAATGCTGAAAATGAAGATCCATACATTTATTTTGAACAATTTGACTTTAAAGGTGGCGACATTGATTCAATTATTTTTGATATGGATCAAGTTGGCAACCGTGAGCATGCGTCTGAATTATTAGGAGCTGCTATCGGTCAACAAGTGTACTAGCCACAACTTAGAGGAGGCAACCGATATGCGTCAGCAACTTTTACGGCACTTTGAAAAATTATTACCGGTTAAAATTTTACGTCAGGTCCATCATGATGTTGACACGGCGGTGACGTCGCGGTTAGTCATGAAGACCGACGTGGTCGAGCACGATGATGATTATACGGTAACCGCTGCATTACCCGGTTTTGATAAGAACGCGATTAACGTGCAATATGCCGATGACTGGCTGACGTTAACAGCGACCCATCAGCCTGATGAGTTTGATCGTGATGATGATGGTCGCGTGTTGCAACGCGAACGCCAAGTGGCAACGGCTAAACGACGATTTTATTTTAAAAATGTCCGGGCTGAGGCGATTCAAGCACACTTTGAAGCTGGATTGCTAACCGTGACTTTGCCTAAAAAGGTGACGGCAACCACTAGCCAAATTGAGATTCAGTAAAAAGAAAAGCCTAGCGATTTTGCTAGGCTTTTTGAGTGCTTATTTATCATCAGTTTCTGAAGCGTCATCGGTGTTAGCTGCTTGCTTATTAGCATCAGAAATGGTCATCGAAATGGTTTTAGGCCGATCTTTAAAGATAACGATCGTTCCTTTTCCTAAGAAGTCCTTGGGGCCATCATAGGCTAGTTCATATTCGTTGGCAAAGGCGCCTTCTTTTTGTAAGGTCATGAAGAAAATCTTTTGATCTTCGAAGTCGTCACTGAACATGACCGCCATGGTACTATCGATCAGTAATTTTTCTTGACGCATTGCTTTGAGGCGATCCCATAAACCATCAATGACGGGTTGTGGGATTAAGGCTTTAACATCGTCGCCAGTCCGGTGTTTCTTGGTCATTTCATACATTATCGTTTCAACCACTTTTCTGTTAAATTTCAAATATCGGTCTAAATCATACCATAAACGGTAATTTTAATGCCATTTACAAGTTAAGCTAGTTTACAAGACTAGCTTAACTGTTTATAATGATTATAAATGACAGGGAGTGATTTAGATGGATGCCAATGTGACAACTTATGCGGATTGGAAACAACGAATGGGTAAGGTGATCTTGCCTAAGTGGACTGAACTACCAAATTTTGATCTGTATATGGATCAAGTCTTATTGCTCATTAATGAAACGCTGCAACCACTCGGTGTTGATCCTGTGACAGCTGCGATGATTAACAACTACGTTAAGCATCAAGTGATTTTGGCGCCGGTCAAGAAGAAGTACCAGATCATGCAATTAGCAGATATTATTGTGATCAGTTTGCTAAAACCAAGTTATCCACTAGATATGATTCGTGAGGGGATCAACCAAGTGACGGCCACTGGCTACCCGAAACGGGCTTATGATAACTTTATTGATGAGATGGTGACACGTTTACATCAATTAGATGAACCTGTCCAAGTTTCAGATCAAGATTTGAGTGGTAGTTTAACAGCTGCAGCGGCACAATTAATTGTCGATAAGTTACGAACTGACGAATTAATGCGACTCAATCAGGCCCATGTAAAACCAAAACAGATTGAAAAATGAACAATCTAGGTAAAAGACGCTAGAATCCCTTAATTAATTGGGTTTTGGCGCCTTTTTTGGTTGCCGGTCTGTAGAGATTTTAGTATGATTAACAAGGTGTTGCAATCAATTGTAGACAAGTGATATTAGGAATTTAGGCCAGTAGTGTGAGCTGATCATGCTACTAGAGAAAGTGTGAATTGATATGCAAGTTTTCATCAGTGATGATCTTGAAAACCACCGCCTTTGGTTAATTGATGTGATTACAGCGCAATTAGATGCGTTAGGGTTTAACTATCAGTTGGCCTCAGTTTGGCGGCCTGAAGCAGTGTTAAAAGCCGTTCAGGCCACAACTGGGCCCAATTTGTATTTTTTGGATATTGTGTTAAAAGAAGAGGCCACCAATGGGATTGAGTTAGCAGCGAAGATTCGAGATTATGATCCTGATGGGTTTATTGTCTACGTGACAGCTCGTGACGACTTGATGCCCAATACGGTGAGTGCGATGACCACACCAACTGGGTTTATTTCAAAGCTTGAGATGTTTGATAAGGCCAAGTTCGTGCCTCAAGTTCGCGACGTTTTGACAGTGATTAAAAAACGATTGGCAACCTTAAATCAAGCACCAGAACCAACTTTAAATTTAAAGAGTGGCGCGTTATTATTAAAGTTAAGACTCAAAGATATCGTGTATTGTGAAAAGGTACATGGTCTGCGAACGGCGCGGATTGTGACCACGAATCAGGCTTATGTGGTGCATAAGAACTTGAGTACGATCAAGGCTCAATTGACCGGTGGGCGCTTTTTCAACGATTTCCAGAGTTATGCGTTGAACTTGGATCAAATCGTGACGATTGATTTCAATAAAGGCATTGTGACCATGAGTAATGGGGATCACTTGATCTTTAGCCGCGGGACGATTAAAAAGTTACGCGCATACTATCAAACGTCAGAATAGGATGATTTTAATGATAACGGATGTGCAATTAGCGGCGATTCAAACGTATGCGATGGATCGGTTGGCCCAGGATCATAGTGGGCACGGAACGGATCATTTAATGCGGGTCGTCAAGTTAGCCAAGCGTTTGGCAATTGCTGAACAGGCGGACTTGAACTTGACGTTGGCAGCGGCTTGGCTCCATGATGTGATTGATGATAAATTGATGGCTGATCCTTTGTTGGCGCATCAAACGTTGGCCGAACAATTAACGGCACTACACGTGATGCCAGTTGCTCAAAAAGCCATTTTCGATATTATTGATCATATGTCGTTTAGCAAGTCATTAAATGGCACCCAAACATTGTCATTAGCTGGACAAATTGTGCAAGATGCTGACCGATTAGATGCCATTGGTGCCATTGGTATTGCTCGGGCATTGTATTATTCAGGGCATGTTGGCGAAAAAATTTATGATCCAGCGATTGAACCGCGCCTGCATATGACTAAAGAACAATATCGTAACGAACCTGGTACCGCCATTAATCATTTCTACGAAAAGTTATTTAAGTTAGAAAACTTAATGAATACCGATGCTGCTAAAGCGTTGGCACATCAGCGAACGAATGTGATGCGGGCCTTTGTTGATCAATTTAAAGCCGAATGGCAAGCGGACGATCAGGGGTAATTTGTAGCGAGTGTTTCGATATTAGAAAAAGCGCTTTGTTAATGGTTGTTGATGAATGATCTTAATGAGAAACCAATTCACTTTCGAATTGGTTTCTTTTTTTCGATTTGGGCCCTTTACAGAGTCATTTGAGTAAGTACTTTCCATCATGTTTTTGATAAATGAAAGGTGTTTGTGATACGTTCTTATAGTTTCCTCAGGTTTTATACTCAAGTGAATCTAACAGCATCGTTTTACACCAATCACCAATCTATGGGTCTGACTTTAATGGTGTCGCTGCGGTGCGTTACGATTGTACACTTTGTAGGTACGAACTTAGAAGACACATACCATGAGACGGCCTCGGCGTGGATTAAAGAAGCCATCGTGTCCAAAAAGGATGGTCAAGTCGTATGATTAAACTGCAACAAGGGATTGCTTAGAACTGATGCTTGACTTCACGAATGACAGTATCGATGCGATAGTTACTGATTTACCATATGCAGTTACTCATAATAAATTGGGGTCAACTTATTGATTTGAGTAAGCTTTGGAAATAATACAATCATGTTATTAAGCCAAATAGTGCAATAGCCCTTGGACAAGGAGGATTTTTCGCGCAATTGAGGAATAGCAACTTCAAGGATCAGGGAAAAGTGTACGAAATTTATTAGCATGACTACGTTGGCAATTCTACAAAAAGAAAATATGAAATATCCTATCAGTATTTTACAATTTTCGAATGTGGTTCAAGGCAATGTTTATTCAACCCAAAAGCCAGTTGAGCTGTTAGAATATCCGGTCGAGACATACACGCACTCAGGAAAAATAGTTTTAGACAGCTGTATGGGTTCTAGTTCTACTGGGATTGCATCGATTTATTTGGGATGCCACTTTATCGGGATGGAGTTAAGACTCGATTATTTCAAAATTGCTGCGGAACGATTAAATGGAAGTGTCACTGCCTAATTCGGTTGCTTTTCAACGTAAAGCGACTGACAAGAACAGGTTAATTAGTAAAAATGAATAATAATGATAAAAGTTATAAATATAAAAATATTTATAACTTTTTCTTTATCCAGGAGTGTACATTGTGATATTTTTGACTTTTTAAAAAAAATCTACATTCAGCAGTTTATCAATTTGAAGAATATCCCAAAATATTAATGTATTTCACATAGGCCATCAAGTATAATATTTGACTAAATCTGCCTAAACTAGAACTTTCTAAGACTATTTACCACCCTTTAGAAGGTTGTTGTGGACATCATTTCTGCTTATGTATAAAACATAGTGTGAATTTAAAAAAAAACAAATTTAGTTAAACGCTAATATCATAGACATTAGTAACCTAACTTTATTTTTTAATGATTGAAATTAATATTTTGATAAAGTACAATTGCTCGTGCAATACCAAACAAAATGTAGGGGGAATTACATTGTTAAAATTCAACAAAAAGTTGACGTTAGGTTTAGTACTACTTACTGGTATTTCTTTGGGGACTGCAGTACCAGTTGTTAATGCCAACGCAGCAGCAGGTCCATTTTATTCATATCGGTGGAATCATCCATACGTTCACTACTACACAAACGCCACTAGCTCATACTATAAGGACGTTTGGGCAGGTGCAGCCAAGAAATGGAATAATACAGGTTACTTCAAGTATATTGCTACTTCAGACGCAGGATCAAAAGCATTATTTTTCAGTACTGCATCAATTCCAAGTAGCATGAACAATGCAGCACATCGTGGTACTTTAGCCTATACTAGTACCAACCAAAAGGGTGGCAGTCTAATTAGTAATAGTAAAGTAACTTTGATACGTGACCGAGTTAACAAATTTAATCAAGGCCAGCGAATGGGTATTGCTGCTCACGAATTAGGACATGCGATGGGACTTGCACACAACACTCAAAAGAGTGCACTAATGCACTGGGGATTCGATGGCTCCCAAGTCAATGTTACGGCGTCGGATTCTGGTGCAGCCAAATTACGTTATTCAACCGCTGCAGGGACACGCCGCACAACACAATTCGATTACGCGCATGATAGCTTATTTTTAACAGGTGCAAACGAAGAACAAACCGATACTGTCATTGATTATGATTCAACAGTAAACAACGTACAAGAAATGAAAGAACCTAGCGACACAATCGTTAGTGGAGTTATCAAGTCAACTCAGGCAACTAAAGACACCCACCTGTCTAGCGATAGCACTACAGTACCAAGTACTACCCAAGATCTTGAAGTGACAAACACCTTAAAGGGTAATAATTTAAATAAAAAACGATTCCTGTACAATTCATTGGTTCTGACACAAACGCTGTTAACGGGCTTAAACCATTACAAAAAGGCACTAAAGTAACCTTTATCCTAAGTAAGTCGGCTAACAAATACGATGTGGTAAACAGTCAATATGGCGCATTTGTACAATCTGGTAAAAACAGTTATATTAATCTAGGAACAAATAACGCTATTAGCGCAAATGAATTGCAAAAGTAGGGTGGAGATTAAATGAATAAAAAACCAGCAATGATAATTGCAATGGTCGGTATTGTGGCCTCATCTATGATGGCAACCACAAGCTTAGCCGCAACAAAGACTAAGACAGCAACACCAAAATTTGAGCAATATTATAATATTAAATATTTAAATGAGGCCAATGAGATATTCAAGGACAACAAAAAAATCCTTGCCTCAAAAGAAGATATACATGTTCTATATGCACAACCACCATATACAGCATTTATCAAAACTAAACGAAATACAACGGTTTTTGTCACTCAAGGAAAGAAAGTACTTTACCACAAAAAATTGGTTGGCGGAGTTGGATTCTTGAAGTTAACTGAATTCGATTACAGTAAGCCCGTTAAGGTTTATGCAACCAGCAAAAATCATCGCAAATCGACTGTTAAGTCATATAAGTTCAAGCTGTACAAAATGAATAAATAGATCAAAAGTCAGCTCATCTAGTACATCTGTAGATGAGCTGGCTTTTATTTTCACTATATAAATTGTTACTTTAACTAACTGGGTTGCTGTCTTCATTTCCTACGCATCCAAGGCGTGATCACACGTATTGTAACTTGGCAAGTATGATCATCGCCGCCACTTTCTCTCAACCACACGATACTGATTAGGATTGACGTTTTTGCACTGGGCCTGGCCATTTCGATAATGGCCCCCAAAATCAGTTAACTACGATCTGCGGCCGTGAATTATTTATGCGATTACCAAAAATGGTGTTGCTGGAAAATCCATCAACACCAAATATTGTAGAATCTAAAAGTATATTTTTACAACTATCACTGGTATGACAAGTATTCAGTGATCAAAAACAATCGAACTTGTCACTAGCCCGCTTTGAGTCGGAAGGCTCAAAGTGGATTTACCTCGACTATGTTCTTCACAGCCGGTAGAATCATTAGTTAGCGAATGGACTCACAATCAGCGTAAGGCGCGCGTTACCGCCATGACAATCAATGAAATGATCAAGGCGTAGCTTAAAATGATGGCCATGGTTAATCCAAAAGTGACGATCGCCCCGACAATTACGGTGGCATGGGCATCTAGTAAGGTGATAATTGTCGTGAAGACCACGAGTAAAATAACGGTACTAGATAGTCCTAAAGCACTATTTTGATAATCAGCGGGACTAAGATCAAAACCGCCGATCACGATGAAGATCGTTAAGCCTAGCAAGATTAACAAGGCCCCCCAGCCACCCAAACCAGTCGTTAGTGCCTGCCAACTACTTTGCCATGTTGGTTGCGTGGGGTGGGCAGCAATTTTTAAGATGGCATGCGCTAACCCGGGAAATAGCAAGTAATCTAATCCAAGTAGGCTAGCGGTACAGCCAAAGATAGGTGCCACCCCGATAAATAGATTGCCAATGGTTTGATAAAAGCTATGTTGATTCCAAGTGTGGTTAACGTAACCTAGTGCTAAGTCAGTGTCGTCAGTTGCCTCACGATTTAAATGAGGCAGCTTTAATAGCCTGACGGACTGAATGCCGTGACGAAAGATTAACGCCATGATCAAATGACTGGTCTCGTGAATGATAATGCCCAGCCAGCCAAGATAGACTTGGCTATTAATCCCAAAACGGGTTACTAAGTTTCCTTTAGTTTGACGATTAACGAGGGTTAGTAACCAAGCAAAGCCCGCTGGTAAAGCTAACAGGCTTCCTAGAACGAACAAGTTATTGATTAGTAGTGCTTTCAAAACCTCACTCCGCAACATCACCGAAAGTTCCATGCACAAGCTTGCGCAGGTCTTCGGCGTCAATTTCAATCGAGCGGCCAATCTTGCCAGATGATACTAAAATTTTACCTTGCTTTTTTGCACTATCGTTGATGAAAATTGGAAATTTCTTAGTTTCCCAAATACCGACGGGCGTATTGGCCCCGTGCTGATAGCCGGTCGTTCGTTCCAAATCTTTTAATGGAATCATCCCGACCTTTTTATTGCCGGATAGTTTGGCGAGCTTCTTATAGCTGAGGTGTTCATCTAAAGGTAAAACGCCAACTAACGGACCGGTCTTGTTGCCGATGAGTGCTAGCGTCTTATAGATATGATGTTCGTCAACGCCCAAGTGATCGACTTGAAGTTGTTCAACATCGCCTTCAGTTTCGGTTGGAAATTCATATTGTTGATAACTCACGTTAGCTTTATCAAGGATTTTTTCAACCAAGGTTTTACCTAATTGATCTTGTTTCTTCTTCTTTTTTGACATGACATATTCCTCACAATTCTAAAAGTGCGTTCCAATTATTTGAATGGACCGTTTTAATTTCGTCACTGGTTCGTAAACTCTGCTATACTACAGGTAGCATATTCAGCAGAGGAGGAACCAACATGGCCGATTTAGTTTATCAACAAGTGATGACCGACTTAAAAAAGCGGATCATGGCCAATGAGTTTGTCGATAAAAAGTTACCGGATGAACGGAGCCTAAGTGACCAGTATCAGGTCAGTCGGAGTTCCATCAAGCGCGCCTTAAATGTTTTGGCAAATCAAGGCTTGATTTTTAAGAAGCGGGGTTCCGGGACGTTCATCAATCCATTATATCTTAAAAACCAATCTTCATTTCAATATGAAGGCACGAATTTAGGCATTACCGATAGTTTGAATACTGAAGGTGCCAAGCCCAGTATTCAATTATTAGACTTTCAAGTCATTCCTGCAAGTCAAGAGTTGCAACAAGACTTATTTTTAGCACCCGATGAGTTTGTTTATGAGATTAAACGATTACGGTTGCTAGATGACCAACCGTTTATGATTGAAACGGGCTATATTCCGATTAAGCTAGTCCCAGAATTAAATCGTGAAGTTATCAGTGGTTCTATTTTTAATTATGTACAGGAGACTAAACATGCCGCGGTAACCAAATCATTCTTGTCGATCGCAGTCGACGCCTCGAATGAAACAGATCAGAACTTATTACATCTAAAAGCCACAGAACCGGTGGGCGTGATGAGCGGGATCTTCTTCTTAGATGATGGGACGCCATTTGAAGTGTCTAACATGCGAATTCATTATCAATACATGAAATATACGACCTTCGTGAGAGTTTAAGCGGTCAACTAGTGATTGGCTTTTATTAGTTGAACTGTTAAACTGAATTTAAGCCAGCTAATGGCTTGATTAGCAATGGGGATGCTTAAATCTGGAGGAGAAAAGTATGCGTAAATTAGTCTTGAGTAGCGCCGTAGCTGTGATGTTAGTCGGAAGAAGCGGTTTTGTCATGGCCCCAACGATTCAAGCGGCAAAGAAAAGTGCAACCGTTCCAACCAAGTTTCGTCATAAGTGGTTCGAACGTTTGGAAAACGATCGAAATCCTGAATTTACTAAAATGACCAAGCATAGTATTGTGATGGGACATGGTAGTTATCATTACACGATTTCTGGTTCGAACTTAAGTGTCAAGAAGGCCAAGGGGGGCTGGTATCGAATTGGTTATACTGGCAACGCTAACCCATATTACAAAGTGACTAAACGTAACATTGGGGGTAAAAAAGTCACCGTGTTATTAGAAAAGGCTAGTGCAACGAGTTCACAAGCCAATGTGATGGTGACGGGCAAACGTACCATGACTTACAACGAATCATTTGTCAATTTAAAATAGATTAGCTAGGTTGCCAAAACCTGCCAATTTAAGAAAATTTAATTAAGACATCCCTAACCGGCGTTATCCCAGCGATGACACCGGCTTTTTGGTAATCTATTTTTGCCAATGTAATTAATTGGACCGTTCCAATTATCAAAAAGGTTGACTTCTAAAAATAACCTGCTAAGATGGAACTTGTAAAAGATGTCAGATACGTAACGATGAGATGCAGATAAAGGAGAGTCAAAATGACAACTGATTATTCAGCACCAGCATATTTGCAAAAAGTTGACCAATATTGGCGCGCAGCCAACTATTTATCCGTTGGTCAATTGTACTTAAAAGCGAACCCGTTACTCGAACGGCCATTAAAGGCCAGTGATGTGAAGGTCCATCCAATCGGCCATTGGGGCACGATTGCCGGACAAAACTTCATCTATGCCCATTTGAACCGGGCAATTAATAAATATGACTTAAAGATGTTCTACGTGGAAGGCCCCGGTCATGGTGGTCAAGTAATGGTTTCCAATTCTTATCTTGATGGGACTTACACGGATATTTATCCAGAAATTACCCAAGATAAAGACGGGATGCAAAAGTTATTTAAGCAATTCTCATTCCCAGGTGGGGTGGCTTCTCACGCTGCACCTGAAACGCCAGGATCGATTCATGAAGGTGGCGAACTCGGTTATTCATTGTCACATGGGACTGGAGCAATCTTAGATAACCCTGATCAAATCGCCGCCGTTGTTGTTGGTGATGGGGAAGCTGAAACTGGCCCATTAGCAACATCTTGGCAATCAAACAAGTTCATCAACCCAATCAATGATGGGGCGGTCTTACCTATCTTGAACTTAAATGGGTTCAAGATTTCTAACCCAACGTTATTGAGTCGGACGTCTGATGAAAAGTTAACCCAATACTTTGAAAGCATGAACTGGGAACCACTCTTTGTTGAAGGCGATGACCCTGAAAAGATGCACCCAGCGATGGCTAAAGCTGTTGATGAAGCGGTTGAAAAGATTCAAGCGATTCAAAAACATGCGCGTGAAAACAACGATGCCACTTTGCCAGTATGGCCAATGATCGTCGTTCGCGCCCCTAAAGGTTGGACGGGTCCTAAGAGCTGGGATGGCGACAAGATTGAAGGCTCATTCCGGGCCCATCAAATTCCAATTCCAGTTGATCAAAATGATATGCAACATGCCGACGCCTTAGTCGATTGGCTCAAATCATATCGACCAGAAGAACTCTTTACCGCTGATGGTCAATTGAAACCTGAAATTGCCGAAATCATCCCACAAGGACAAGCCCGGATGGCGGCTAACCCAATCACTAATGGTGGGGTTGATCCAAAAGCCTTGAACTTACCAAACTTCCGTGATTATGCGGTTGATACGACTGAACGTGGTGAAAATGTTAAACAAGATATGTTAGTTTGGTCTGATTACTTGCGTGATGTTATCAAGAAGAACCCGGATAACTTCCGTTTGTTTGGCCCTGATGAAACCATGTCTAACCGCTTATATGGCTTGTTTGAAGCCACTAATCGGCAATGGTTGGAACCTGTTCATGAAGATAGTGATCAATACGAAGCCCCAGCTGGTCGAGTTTTGGATGCGCAATTATCTGAACATCAAGCTGAAGGTTGGCTTGAAGGCTATGTCTTAACAGGTCGTCATGGTTTGTTTGCCAGCTATGAAGCGTTCTTGCGCGTTGTGGATTCCATGTTAACGCAACACTTCAAGTGGTTACGCAAAGCCAACGAACTTGATTGGCGTCAAAAGTACCCATCATTGAACATCATTGCGTCTTCGACAGTTTTCCAACAAGATCATAATGGGTATACCCATCAAGATCCTGGCGCATTAACGCATTTAGCTGAAAAGAAACCAGAATATATTCGGGAATACTTGCCAGCTGATGCCAACACACTATTAGCGGTCGGCGATGTTATCTTACGGAGTCAAGAGAAGATTAACTACGTGGTTACGTCGAAACATCCACGTCAACAATGGTTCAGTATTGAAGAAGCTAAGCAATTGGTTGACAATGGTTTAGGCATTGTTGATTGGGCAAGTACCGATCAAGGTAGTGAACCTGATATTGTCTTTGCGGCAGCTGGGACAGAACCAACGCTTGAATCGTTGGCTGCCATCCAATTGTTACATGCTAGCTTCCCAGACATGAAGATTCGTTTCGTCAATGTCGTTGATTTGTTGAAGCTGCGGAGTCCTGAAAAAGACCCACGTGGTTTAACGGATCAAGAATTCGACCACTACTTCACTAAGGACAAACCAGTGGTCTTTGCTTTCCACGGCTACGAAGATCAAATTCGGGATATCTTCTTTGATCGTCACAACCATAACTTATATGTTCATGGTTACCGTGAAAATGGGGATATCACCACGCCATTTGATGTGCGGGTGATGAACCAAATGGATCGTTTCGATCTTGCGAAGTCAGCCATTAATGTGCAACCAGCGATGGAAAATACCGGTGCTGCCTTTGTTCAACAAATGGACAATGAATTAGCCAAGCACGCGGCTTATATCCGTGAAAACGGTGATGATTTACCAGAAGTCAATGATTGGCAATGGACTGGATTGAAATAAGTTAATTAACCTTTAAAGGCGCTCAGCATAGGCTGAACGCCTTTTTTTATAATCTCATGAGCATATTTCTAACTAGTTTTTAATTTTATCGACTATAATACCTACAACGTTAGCCTGGCTTGTTTCGATTTAGTTTATAAAGAGAGGAGTGGCGGCCTAGCAGTCTCAGCTTTACGGCTAACGGTGACCGCCAAATAAGCATATGAAATTACTCATTGTTGTTGAAAACTTGGTGATGGATGGGGTTAAACGTGCGAGTACGGTTTTAGGCAATGCGTTGGCCAGTCAAGCAGATGTCACCTATTACTCATTAGCGCATCCACGGTCATTTTATCGGCTACAAGCACCCTTAGTGGTGGCACCACATCCAGTCGATGATCAAATTCTAAATTATTTTGGCGATGCGCCATTACAAAAATATGCGATTCAGATCACAGACTTAATTACGTTTTTGCGAGTTGGTCAGTATGACAGTGTTATCTTACCTGGTGGTTTGTTGACGAGTTTTGCGCCAGCAATAAAGGCCAGTTTGCCACGGTTAAACGTGATTGCCTGGATGCATAATAACGTTGAAACTTACTTATATCAATACTACGTTCACATGCAAAAAGAATTCAAAACCGGCTTGATTGCGGCTGATGCGGTGGTGACGTTAACCGCGTCTGATTTAGAAGGGTATTCACGCTTCAATCCACATACGGTTAAAATTTATAATCCGCTCACGTTGAACGCTGCCGGTCACCGAGCCGACTTGCGCTACCACACGATTGCATTTACCGGTCGGATTGATATTCAACATAAAGGGATTGATTATTTGCTGGCTTTAGCGCGGCAATTGCCAGATGACTGGCAGATTTCAATGGCTGGAAAAGGCACACCGAGTGCGATGGCGACATTCGATCAGTTATTAACCGACTTAAACGTTCAGGATCGGATCATTTATCGCGGTGCCCTGAAAGATGAGGCCTTACGTCAACATTATCAACAGGCGTCAATCTTTGTCATGACGTCACGTTGGGAAGGCATGCCACTCGTGATGGGTGAAGCGATGGCCTTAGGGTTGCCAGTAGCGGCGATGACCAATACTGGGTCAGCGGAATACTTACAAGGTGGGCGCTACGGGGTGTTAACACCGGCCCATGATGTGATCGGGTTATGGCATGGCATGCAACCGCTGATGGCTGATCTGAGCCTACGCGAAGCTTATGCACAACGATCATTACAACGCGCAAAAGCGTTTAGCCTACCGAAAATTATCCGTGCTTGGCAAGGCCTGCTAAACCGCAGCTACTTGCCGCAAGTGACGGTTAGTGAGGGTGCTTCATGGGAGGCACAACGAGAAGGCTAAAGTGACAGCAAGACAGACGTGAATTTTTTAAACGCCAAAACGGCCTCATCAGCATACAAGCTGGTGGGGCCGTTTTGGTTAGTAGTTGTCGATTTTGTCAGTCATTTTAAAGCTATCCGGTAACGGTGCTTGAACAGTTGCGAGTTGATCACTGAATGGTAATTGTAATAACAGTTGCCAAGCATGTAGAAGCAATCGTGGACTGGTTTCAAACTGCTCATCGTATAACGGATCGCCAATGATCGGATGACCACTAGCCGCTAGATGTACGCGTAGTTGGTGGGTGCGGCCAGTGTGTAAGTCAAGTTTTACCAAACTTTGATGGGTCGTTGTTTGCATGACTTGATAGTCAGTTAGCGCCGTTTGGGCATCGGCAGTGTTGACCCACCGTTTGCGTTTATCGGTTGGATGATGGCCGATGGGGGCGTCAAATTGGCCAGTTGGTGTTTCAAAATAGCCGCGAACCCAGGCAAAGTAAGTCCGGTGAATGGTCTTACTGCTAATTAGACGGTCGAGAATGGGCACCACAATCGGATTGAGGGCCACTAGCATCGCCCCTGAGGTCATTTGATCGAGTCGGTGGACCATGTAAGGGGCTTGCTCAGTTGGGGCCAGTTGAGCGGCTAACGCGTTTAGTAAGGACCCCGTTTCGCCCGGTTGATTAGGGTGAGCCTTCATGCCAGCCGGTTTATTGACCACCAATAAATCTGAGGTTTGATATAAGATCTCGATTGGTTGTGTCGCATCGGCGAGATAGTTGGATGTGGCGGTGCGAAAGTCGGCGGGAACAAATTGTAAGGTCAATTGATCCCCAGTGTGCACGATTGTCGCAACGCTAGCTGGTAAATTATTGACCCAGATGCGCCGACCTTGCCGTAGTTGGCCTTGAATTCGTTTGGGCAGCAACCAGGTTTGTAAACAAGTCCGCACCGTTTGTTGATCGAGGGCAACAGGAATTTTTAATTTTTTGGTCCAGGTCATGATGATGCTCCTTATGGATAAAAAAATAACGCGTTACCGCGTTATTTAAAAGGTAATTATTTGTCTGGTTTGACGATTAAGACATCACAAATCGCGTTCCGGCTAACGTAGGTCGTTACGGAACCGACCATTAAGCGTTCGACGGCGGATAATCCGGTTGACCCAATCATAATGAGTTCGTTGTGATGGTCGGCAGGAAATTCACGCGCGATAACCGTTTTAGGATTCCCAAAACGCACATGCATGTCAACATCGGTTACGCCGGCGTCGATAGCTTCTTGTTTGAGTTCTTCCAAACGTTTTTGCACGTCTTCAGAGAGTTTGTAGATCACGTCACCACTGACGGCACCGCCGTAAGTGTCACTGAATTGATTGACTTCTAAGACGTTCAAGATATCTAAATGGGTGTTATTGCGTTTGGCAACTTCAATGCCGCGTTTTAGCACTTCTTCGGTGACCTTAGAGCCATCAACTGGGACTAAGATGTTTTGATATTGTTGTAACATAATGGTTACCCCCGTTTTTAGTAGCTAATTAATAAATTCATTTTAGCATTAATTTGGAAAAGTGTAAGCCTTTTAGTTTAGATCATGGCTGGAAATTTGTGCGTTAAGCGAGCGAAAAAGTTGGCAACGGTTACATCCCGCTCTATAATATAAGTATCAAATGGATAGCGATTACGACCGCTATTAATTTCAGTCACTCTGGTTGGCAACGGCTGACTGGGGTGTTTTTAGTTGTCATTAAATTAGTTTTGCAATCGCTTACATGGTCTGATATACTTAAGCCATCGGAAGAATCTAAGGTCAGTATCAACGTTACCCAATTGTTGTAACAAACCCGTCAAGTGATAGCTAGTGTAGTATGCAGCGTTTCCGCTAATTTCGGATAACCAACTGACCAACTTCCATCTATTGATGGCACGCAATATCCGAGGAGTGTGTTTGGCCGCCAATCAAAAACGCACGAGGATACGGATTGTGGATCGATGATGTTTGGGGGATGAAGAATCCACACTAAGTCTTAGTGATTCTTCCTAGAAATGGGCTCACTTTGTGGGTCCTTTTTTAATTTTTATTGTATATTTAACTTAATTCATGCTGAGGAGCTGATCTACCTATGTACTATGTCGCAATGAAAGATCATGATATTGGCCGTAATCTAGCCACTGAACAATACTTAATGAACAATGTTGAATTTGATGAACCATTGGTGCTTTTTTATTATGAAGAACCATGTCTAATCGTTGGTCGAAATCAAAATACTCTAGAAGAAATTAACGCGGATTATGTGCGTGATCATCATATTACGGTGACCCGACGTTTATCTGGTGGTGGGGCCGTTTATCAAGATTTAGGTAACCTCTGCTTTAGTTTTGTGGTCGATAGTGATAGCCAAGAATTTGGCGATTTTAAAACGTTCACCCAGCCGATTATCGACGTGCTGCATGAAATGGGGGCGACGACTGCGACCGTTAGTGGCCGAAATGACTTATTAGTCGATGGGCGCAAATTCTCTGGTAACGCCATGTATTCACGCAATGGCAAGACGTTCTCACACGGGACGTTGATGTTAAATGTCGATCTTGACGTTGTGCCACAAGCTTTAACCGTGCCAACGGATAAGATCGCTTCTAAGGGCATTAAATCTGTGCGTAGTCGGGTCACCAACTTGCGGCCTTACTTAGCGCCAGAATATCAAGAGATGACTGTTCCAGAATTCCGTGACGTGTTGATTACCAAGTTATTTGGGGTCGATTCATTGGCTGAAATTGCGGATAAAGAATATCAAGTGACGCCTGAACAACAAAAAGCCATTGATAAAATTTATGAAGACTATTATGCTAATTGGGACTGGGTTTATGGCAAGTCGCCAAAATTTAGTGTCAAACGGCGGCAACATTTCGACATGGGGACCATTGATGCCCGCTTGTTAGTTGAAGATGGCCATATCCAACAACTTAAATTTTATGGGGATTTCTTCGGTAGTGGTGATGTGCATGAGATTGAAGCGGCTTTAACGGGCTTGCGGTATGATCATGAAACGATCGCGGCTAAGCTTGATGAGTTTGATTTGAATCAATACTTCACTGGGATTCCACGTCAAGAAATTATCGATTTAATCGCCCAATAAAAGTAATCATTGGAGGGATTTTGTGAAGCTCACCCGGGTAGTGACGTTTGCGTTCGTCTCGTTTTTTTGTTACGGTATCGTCAATTGGCTGATGTCAGCGCAGTCGTTAAAGCTACAGACGACCACCATTTCGATGGCGCACATGTGGCAAGGGTTGTTAATTGCCTTGGTGCTGTATTTCTTAGGTATCTTAGCGGTTTATGTGAATCGTTTGCTCGGCTTTTACGTGTTAGGTTTAGTCTTGTTGATTTATTCACTGGGCTTGATTAGTGCGTTGATGTCGGGGTATCAAAGTACGGCTGCCATGGAAATTAAATTGTTGCTAGAAGTTGTGGCGGCAATTGGTTTAGGCATTAACTTCTATACTGTCGTGTTGTTAACACGATGGCGACAAAATCATTAAATGAGGGATATTATGCAACGAAATGTACAAGCTTTTATTGATGAAGTCACTGCAGAAAAAGTGGAACAGGTGACGCTACAAGCATCGTATGATCAATTGACGTCCAAATTACAGGTGTGGTTAGATTCGTTTTTAGCGGTCGTGGCTAACGATCAATTGGCTCAAGCTGAATTGACGACTGATCATGAACCAGCGATTAGTTTTCGGCTAGAAACGAGTGTTATTAACTTGCCACTGGCCAACTTAACTGAAATCGGTAAAGTGACGATGGCTGAAGATGAGATGCCGATTAATCTTTACATGATTGCAGAATCCGAAGCCTTTCGTTCTGGCTTACGGATCGATGAACTGGGCAGTGCCGAAGATGTTTTGGCTGATCAAGCTGGGGCATTAAAGGTATTGACAACTTGGTTTGACGCTCAACTTGACCGGTTGGATACCATTATGGCAGCTGGCGATGAAACCGATACTGAAAATAAGGACTAATCTTTACCGAAACTTGATGATCCCTTTACATTCATTCGGTATGATAGTTCTTGTGATAGAGCCAAAGCAATACAATTGAGTAAGACCCCATAACCGTTGGAGAAGCGCCCGACGGTTATGGGGTCTTTTTTGATTATTTAATGTTGAAAACGCAACATAGTGACAGGACTTTTGCACTAAATTTAGTCTGCCACTTGTCGCTTAAACTGATGATAACCGTAGCGTAAAATAATTGGCACGATAATTAAAGCGAGCATGATGATTGTAAAATTATTTTGAACGAATGGCCAGTCGCCAAAGTAGTAGCCACAAAAGCAACAACCACCGACCCAGATGAGCACACCGAAGAAATTCCAAATTTCAAAGTGATGCCAGTCCATCTCAGTAGTGCCCGCAATGACAGGGATGAAGAGGCCGACAAACGGAATAAAGCGTCCCCAGAGTAAGGAGGGTTTTTCATGGCGATCGAATAAGGCTTTGGTGGTGTCTAACTTGCTAGAATTGAGGCCACGTTCAAGCCGACTATCGCGTTGGTCGGCACGGCGGGTGAGTTGGTATTTCAACATGGCCCCACTAGTTGCGGCGACAATGAAAATCGCTAGTAGTAGCCAAATATTGAGTTTAGAGTTGGCATTTGCCGCAATCGAGCTACTGAGAAAAAGTAGCGATTGGCCTGGTAAAAAGGCAAAGGCGATGAATGCCGATTCTAAAAAGATAATCAAAAATAACACAACGTACGACCAAACACCAAGGTGATTGGTCAAGCTGACTAAAAGCGTCAGTGGGCGCATGATGGTGGTGATGATCGTTAGTAACCAAGTCAAAATATGGACCTCCTGTTAGTGCTGGCCTAAATATACCATGCTTTGTGACTTGCATAAAGCCGTAAACCATGGTAGAGTTATCTTTGCGATGAGTCGATAGAGTCAGATCATCAGTGATGATGGTTCCGCGCGAGCGGCTAGTGACTTAATTGATAGCAGGGCATGATTTTCCGACGGATTTGCGGAATGCTTGGGTCTCTGATGTTGTGGAACACATCACCCCACTAGGGCAACCTAGTACTGCGGAAGAGATGCGTTGACTGTTTTTAACAGTTGACGCATCTTTTTTTGTACGGTTAAGTCAGGTTTATGCCTGTTTATGAACATTTAGCCACCGCTGTTTGGAATAATGATAAACTGAGCTCATTATTATTTTAATAATAAGTTGATAGTTGGCAGAAACGGGGGGGACTTAGTGAAGACGATTGATATCTTTGAGCATGATGAGCTTGTTGTCAATGTGTTGACACAAATGGCTGAAAAAGTGGATTTTAATTGTGTTGAACTCGTGTTGTTAGATTGCCATTTTTCGGCCAAAGAAGGTCGCAAATTTATGAATTATTTGATTAAAAAACAGGTGACTAAGCAAAAGTTGTCTAAGAAAAAGGCCGCTAAAAAGTTGTTAAAAATCAAACCAGATATTGTTAACGCCAAAGCCTGTGTCGATCAATTCAAAGCGGCCTTTATTGCGGAGGGGCGTTTTCCAGATATTTTGAATCAATAAGGCATTTCAGGAAGTTAAAATAGCCAGATAGGACATTTTGTTCTGTTTGGTTGGAGGAATGCTTATGATGGAACTGGTTAATGAGTTAGTTTTAATAATTTGAGGAGGACTTTATTATGACGGGGAAAGCATTAGCACCAGTAAAACAAAACATTGAAACTTTATTGGCAAGTTTGAAGGTACGTGATCAAACCACTGAATTATTAGACATTATCGATGTGTTGACACAAGTCGATGCCAAGTTGGATAGTGCTAAGAATCCAGAGGCACTAATCAATCGGTTAGTTAATTATGTACGGAGTGTGGCATTGAAAGGCAAGTTACACTTCCCAACTGATGAAGAAAAGTTATTAATTGACTTGAGTGTTTTCGGTCAAAAGGCTGGGTTAAATGGCCAATATATGGCGGATTTTTCAGATAAGTCGCAATTTTATAGCCTGTTTGAAGAAGTCCCACGGCATTAATCGGGAATAATCGTGGATAAAACGAAAAAGATATTGTCAGCCATATGGTGGTAAAGAACCCGGTTTGGTTGCAGTTAAGTTAAGTAATGCGATTACACGGTATTCATTGCAGCATAAGTTGACGTTACCGAAAGCTATCAATGAGCTTTACGGTGTAGTTGAACACGAAGCTAACGCTTATCGGAGGAAAATGTCGATGACGATGTGGCTATAAATTAAGTGGTGTAGTGGAAATTTTTATTTCTACTACGCTTTTTTTTTAGCATTAATAAGCGAGATAAATAGATGTACGATTCGGTTATGAATGAGAACTTTTCTTATGGTGTGAATCAAGTCGCCGTGCAAGTTTTTTTCTGAGTACGTAACCTATGTTGATATTTGTAAATATGGGGAAAGAAATCAGTCCTGAAGGTTGATATGAACAAATGTGAGGTTGCTGAACTATGAGACTTAAGTGTATGGATGATGAAATTATCTGTGATTGAGACCACCTATAACGAGGAAAAGTATATCAAATGATGTTTGGGTTTAAAGCATGGATGTTGGTTTTGAATATCTGAATATCGATGATGGAAGTGTTGATCATGCTGGTGTCATTTGTAACGACTATGAACAAAAATTCCTAACAAGATTTAAAGTTATTCATCAGCAAAATCAGGGATAAGCTCTTGCTAGAGATTCGAGTATTACTAAGGTACATGGCGATTATATTTTTTTTTACTGTTCGGTTGTCTATTGGTTGCGATTTGATTTACACAATCAACAGGTTATTTATCGATGGTGATATTATCAGTCCGACACCTGAACAGCTATCATTACCATTGGATTATTTAAGAGTAATTGAAAGCTTTATTTGAGTGGATGACCAAGAACATCATCTAGCTATTGGGGATAATCCTAAGAGCAACTTCATTTTTGAACTGATTAAAAAGAATGGAAGCAGATAAGATTGATTTAAATAGTGAACTTCAAGTGATCATAAATAATTGATTGGTGTGGCCGCACTACCTGTTCAGAACTAGCTTTGTTAAAAGTAATCGGCAAGATTTAGCAAATTAATTGATGGGTTGACAAAAGTTAAACAGGCACGTTTCAGCTTGCGGTTAAGACGGATTTTCTCATTTACAAAATAAGTTTAACTTTTTGGTAAAAAACGATCTAATATAGATATTGTTCGAACGGAACAGCGAGAGCCCTCGTTAATATTAGTTGAGTTTAATCAGCTAGAACAATAAATGTTGAGTGGGGAATTATAATGAAATTTAAATCAATTTTTGTAACTGCGGCGACAGTGCTTTTAGCTACTAGCAGCTTAATGCTTAAAACGCCTAACCAGGCATATGCTGATACGACTAGTACGACAACTAAAACTGAAGTGACGACACAACCAAAAGTTAGTGAATCTAATTATGAAGCTAATATTAAAGGTGTTCAGCCATTTAATGTCGATCAATATTTGTCTAAAGTCGCGAGTGGGGATAAATTCATCGTATTTATTGGTTTTAAAGAATGTTCACATTGCCGTGCGTTTTCACCTGTGATGAAGCAATTCTTGAAAGAAGCTAAACAACCAGTCTATTATTTTGATTATGGTCCAGAAGGTTCACTTAAAACTGCTTCTCAGGAAACACGAAATCAATTTTTCGATACATTCAACAGCCCATTCGACTTCATGGGAACACCTACTGTCGCTGTCTTTTCTAAAGGAAAAGTTGTTTCTATGACTGTTGGTGATGACACCACGTTATCAGATCTGCAACAACTTGAAACTGATTACAGTCAAAACTAGTAAATATTGTTTCAAAGTAGCTGGTAATAAATTGTATTTAGATTTCAATTTGTTTCTCACTAAACCTAAAACAAAATGGAGGAATTATTATGTCAAAAGTTAAAGTAGTCTCAGAAAAAGAAATGAAGCAAATTATCGGTGGTAAATATTATGGTAACGGCCTTTCATGTTCAAAGAAACGTTGTACTGTGAACTGGGGACAAGCTTTTTCATGCGGTGTTAATCGTGTAGCTACAGCTGGTCATGGCAAATGTTAATTAAATAATAGTTATGTTTGAGACACGTCAAGAGAGTCCATTTTCTTGGCGTGTTTTTTAGTGAAGAAACTATGTGAACTATTACTAAATCACATGGTGTGGGAGATATTGGCAGTGGAGGTTTATCTTGTATGGAAGATCTAATTAATATTGAGTTAATGATTTTAGTCTATATAAGAGCACATTTAACATTATTACATTTCAAGAAGAATATTTTTTACTTTGAGATGTTTTTAGTCAATTATCGAACAATGCATGCATAATAAATGTATCAAAGCAAAGGGGATTTTAAGAATGAAAAAATCAACAGCAGAAGTAAGAATTATTAAATTGAAGGATTTGAAAAAAATTAATGGTGGTCGTAAAATTCGCGGTTCAGTGCATACTAAAGATCCTGCGAAAAGTGTGACAACGTGTGTCTATTCATTTTTCACTAAGTGCTAACTTTTTATAAAATATGCTATATTAAGGGTGCATCATGTGCATCATTAATTTGAGGTGATAAGTCGTGCAAATGGACACTCGGGCATATATTTTTCAGCTTTTAATAGAGATCATCTTTTTCTACTTGTTTTTTTTGAAAATAAGTATGGATCAACAGGGAACCTTGAATAAATGGCTTGGTATTTTATGTGTTCCGTTAATCTTTATATTGAATATTAATTTTGGCTTTATTGTTTACTTAATATATATAGTATTGTTATACATCATCAATTATAGATTTAAACTAGTGGTAAAAGGTTTAAATCTACTATTATTTTCATATCTATCATTGCTACTTGTTACTTTTGTTAGCGATGCTTTGCTTAGTCTTGTTAGTAATTCTAAATTAGTAGGTTGGGGATTTACTTTGTCGAGGCTGTTGGTGGAAGCTATTTTTTTGATGCTGATTAATTTGTGTTTAAGAGATAGTGTTAATCGTTTATTTGAGAATGAAAATTTTAAGTGGCTGCTTGTGACTTTACAATCTGGAGTAATATTAATCTTTTTCTTGTACATTGAATTAGCAGATCAAATCGGTGTGTACAATAAATTCTCAATTGGAACTTTAATTTTTGCAAGTATTGAATTGCTTTTTTTATTGGGGCTGTTTATAAGCGCTTATTTAAGTATTAAGCGGCACTACGAGAGCCAAATTAAACAACAGCAATTAGATAATTTACGTACTTATACGGAACAGTTAGAGCAAAGTCAAATGGAGTTAAGAAAGTTTAGACATGACTATAAAAATATGTTATTAAGCTTGGCTGAACTTGCTCAAATCGGAGATGTAGAAAAGGTTCGTCATTATTTAGATGATCTACAATTATATTCTAATCAAGAACTGAGTGAAATTACTGATAATTATCAAGATATTGGCAATGTCAATGAGATCCATATGAAGAGTATCTTGCTAAATAAATTTTTTATGTTCGAACATAATCATGTGGATTTTCGGTTTGAATGTCGCAGGCCCGTCCATTCACTGACGATTAAGTCATTTGATATGGTTCGTTTATTAAGTATTACATTGGATAATGCGATGGAAGCTGTTGGACACGAGACCGATGGCATGATCACGATTATGATCTTTCAAGATACCGATAGTTTAAATATAACTATTGAGAATACGGGACATGATCAGGTCGGCAACTTGAAGCAGCTGCGTAAGCCAGGTGTAACAACGAAGGAAAAGCATAGTGGTTTAGGTTTAAGTATTATTGATGATATTCGTCGTAAATATTCAAATGTCTTTGTTGTTTATAAAAGTTCGCCTAAAAAGTTTACAGTTCAAATAACCATCAATGATTCCAAGGAGGAGGGCTAAATGTATCCAATTGTTATGTGTGAGGATAATCCAACTCAATTGTCACAAATAACGACGATTGTTAAGAATTATGTCTTATTTCACGATGAAGACTTTAAGTTTGGGTTGAGTACGTCCGATCCCCAAGAATGTTTAGCATATGTGAATAAGGAGCAGCCTCAAAATGGTATCTATTTGTTAGATATAGATTTGAATGCCCAAATTGACGGCATAGAATTAGCAGCAAAGATTCGTGTCAAGGATGTTCAGGCTAAGTTAATCTTTATCATCACCCATGATGAACTGGCTCCAGCAACATTAAAGCATCAGTTGGAAGCTTTAGGTTTTATTAGTAAGGATCAGTCGGTTGAAAAATTACGGGATGAACTTATTGATAACTTAAACTTGGCACGTGCTAGATCAATAGCGGCGGCGCAAGAAAGACAACAGAATTTTTCATTTACAGTCGGCAGTCGAATTTATAATTTGAATTTACAAGATGTTTTACTTCTAACACCATCTGATATTCCCCATCGGATTAGTTTATACGCACGTAGTGGTGAATATGAGTTTTACGGTAAATTACAGACTGTAGAAAAGAAGACGCCGGAGTTATTTAGATGCTCAAAATCAGCGTTGATTAATGTTAGCAACATTGAATCTTATGATGTCAAAACAAGAATGATTTATTTTAGTAATGGTATGAATTGTAAGTGTTCTCTAACCAAGGTTAAGGAGCTGAAGCGGCGGCTTAAACTAGTTTAAGGAGGTTCATGATGGGTTTTTCATATATACCGCAATTAGATGAAAGCGACTGCGGCGTTGCCTGTTTGGCGATGATTTTAAAAAAATATCGATCCTTAGTATCCTTGCAAAAGTTGCGTGAGATATCTGAAACCGACTCATCAGGGACTACGGCCTATGGTTTAAAAAGAGGTTTTGAGCATTATGGCTTTGACTTTCAAGCGCTACAAGCTAATAGTGATTATTTATTACAGTCAAATGTGCAACTACCATTAATTGCACATTTAATGATTGACGAAGATTATACGCATTATGTGGTTATTTATCGTATTAAGGGCCATCAATTATATATTGCCGATCCAGGTAAGGGAAAAAGCAAAATATCCATTGATGAATTTTGTCAGTCTTGGACAGGTATTTTATTAACTGCTCAACCGACACCTGAATACCAACCAGTTAAGCAGCTAGGTACTAATCTTTTTAAGATGACTAAGATGCTTAAATCGTTTAAAGGCTTGGTGGCAATAATTATCTTAGTTACCTTGATTACGACTATTCTAGGATTACTGAGTTCGTTTTATTTTCAAGTTTTATTAGATTCGATTTTGCCACAGAAAAGTCTAAATCTGTTAACAATTACGTCGATAGGATTGCTTACTTTATATGTCGTACGTTCACTTACGGACTTTAGTAGTAATATTTTGCTGGCAAGACTAGGCCAGCAAATGGGGCTTGGATCAATGAGACATTATATTCGGCATGTTTTAAAATTGCCAATGAGCTTTTTTGAAACGCGCAAGACTGGTGAAATTTTCACACGTTTTGTTGATGCTAGTAAGATTATTGATGCAATCGCCAGTGCAGTATTGACTATTTTCATTGATGTCAGCATGTTATTGGTTATTAGCGTTATTTTGTCATTGAAAAACCGGGTTTTATTTTTAATTACACTGATTGTGGTGCCGTTATACTGTGGTACGATGTTAGCTTTTTATCAAATATTGAATCGAGTTAATCGAAATGAAATGGCATCGGGAGCGCGATTTAATGCTAACTTTATTGAGTCACTTAAAGGAATTGAAACCGTTAAGGCTTATGGTGAAGAGCCACGTATCTTTGTGAAATTAAATCACTATTTGACTGATTTATTGAAAAAATCTTATCGGGTTTCAGTGATTAGCCAATTGCACGAGGCTTGCAAACAAGTTATTCAGTTTGGTTGTAGTGGCATTCTTTTATGGATTGGCGCAAAATATGTCATCAATGGTCAATTAAGTATTGGCCAATTAATAACATACAATGCATTACTCGGTTTTTATATGGGACCTTTGGAGAACATCGTTACGTTGCAAACAAAAGTTCAGACCGCCAAAATAGCCGCTGACCGATTAAATGAAGTCCTTGAAATTAATCCAGAGTTGCCGATTCAAAGTAAAACAGTTAAGCCAACTGGTCAAACTATTAGAATGGAAAAAGTTAGTTTTAGTTATAAGTTTGATGAACCAACACTGATGAATATTAATTTAACGGTGCAACCTGGCGAAAAGGTAGCACTTGTCGGTGCTAGTGGTTCTGGAAAGTCAACCCTGGCAAAATTATTAGTCAAATTTTATGAGCCGGATAGCGGAACAATTTGTTATGGTAATCACAAGTTAGATGATTTACAGACTGATGAAATTAGAAGTCAGATTACCTATGTACCGCAAGAATCCTTTTTCTTTAGCGGTAGTATATTGGATAATTTGTTGTTTGGTGTCAGTCATACACCTAATGATGAGGAACTATTTTCGGTTTGTCATTTGGCAGGGCTAGATGAGTTTATTGACTCACAACCGTTGGGATTACAGAGTATCCTAGAAGAAAAGGGGAGTAATCTATCGGGTGGGCAAAAGCAAAGACTGGCGTTAGCGCGTGCGCTATTGCAAGACTCTAAAACCATTATTTTAGATGAAGCGACTAGTGGTCTAGATGTTCTAACTGAAAAGCAAGTTATTAGGAATCTTATGCAGATTACTGGTCGAACAATTATCTTTATCGCTCATCATTTAAAGATTGCGCAACAATGTGACAGTGTGTATGTTATGAATCATGGACAGTTAATAGAACATGGAAGCCACGATGTATTGATGGCACAGGCTGGGTTATATGAAAAACTATGGATTGCGACTTATTAGTCGTGATAATTGATGAATTAAGTCATTGCTTTATTGCTCAGCTTGGCAAATAATGGCAAGTATTGGGGTGAGTAGTAATGGCAAAACTGATAAATTACCTAGTTACTATTACTGGTTGGGTCGCACTGTTTTTGACGATTATAGGACCGTGGGGGCAACTCTGGCAAGCCGGATTAGGAATTGGGGCCGGGTTGATTGGCATTGTCTTCACTGAATTTTATTTTGAATTACGATGGCGCGATGGTCGTTGGGGGACTTTATCGGCATTAGGGATTGCAGCTGGGGTCGCCGTGTTAGAGATTGCTTATATCCTAGTGATCGCTGCTTTTTTACAGAGTAAACTTTAAGATTAATCGGTTGATCGTAGTTGGATCGACCGTTTTTTTATTGAATTGGAAATTTTCTCTTGCCTTGAAGTACACATGAAGGTTTAGGCTGTGATCATGAGTTAGATGATGACCTTAAAAGTAGAGGAGTTTTTAATGATGAAAAAGATACTTATTTTAGCAGCGAACGGTCAAATTGCACGCATTGTTGAACAGCGATTATTAACCGAACCTGACTTTCAAGATGTGAGCTTAACCTTATTCTTACGGCAAGCGAGTCGGTTGCAAGCTTTAGCCGATAATGATCGTGTGACCATAATTGACGGTGACATCACTGATGCAGCAGCGGTTAATACCGCTATGGTTGGACAAGATATCGTTTTTGTAGCGGCTGTCGATCATGATCCACAAAATCGACTCACGAAAAATGTGATTGCGGCAATGCAGGCTAACCACGTTCAACGCGTCCTCTTTACAAACGTATTAGGTCTTTACAATGAAGTACCGGGTGAATTTGGCCGCTGGAACCTTGAAATGATTGGCAACGGGATGGCGCCAGCGCAACGTTCAGATGCCTTATTAGCAGCGTCTGACTTGGCTTACACAACCTTACGATTACCATGGTTAAATGATCGTGATGAGATCAACTATCAATTGACCACCAAAGACCAACCTTATAATGGCGTTTCTGGTTCACGACAAAGCATTGCCGATATCGTCTTGCAACTCATTAAAGAGCCAAGTCGATATCAACAGGAAAGCCTTGGCATTGCGGACTCAGACACACAAGGCCAAGATCGACCCGTATACTAGGAGGTCACAGCATGAATATTAAAGAAGCCAGTCAAAAAACAGGCGTCTCATCGGCGGCAATTCGCTACTATGAAAAAGAATCTTTGATTCCAGCGATTGATCGGACTGAAGTCGGCAATCGCGATATTGACGAACGAATTTTACGCCGGATTCGATTTGTCACCCAAATGCGAAATGCCGGCATGAGTATCGAAAGTCTACGGCGCTATATCGAGTTATTCGATGCTCAAGAAGACAATACGAATGAACAAAAGGCGATTTTACAAGAACAATTAGCGGTTATGGAAGAGAAACGCGATGATTTACAGGCCGCCATTGACCATTTGAATTTCAAGTTAGCTCATTTCTATGATCATATGGCGAGCACTGAAGCGGAGTTACGCGCTTTGGAACGAGAGCATCAAGACAAACTTAACGATAAGATGTAATGATTGGGGGCGGCCAAGTGCCGTCTTTTTTTGTTGACTTCAAGTTAACTTTAAGTTTTACACTAGGTCTACTAAGTAATTGGAGGAAAAAACATGAATATTTTAATCTTAGGTGCCCATGGACAAATTGCCCGTTTAGTTCGGCAACGATTATTGGCAGAAACGGATAACCATTTAACGTCATATTTGCGGCACGCGGATCGGTTACAACCAATTGATCCTCAACGTGAAACGTTGATCGAAGGTGACGTGAATGACTACGCAATGTTACAAGCAGCCATGGTCGGACAGGACATCGTCTATGCTAACTTGGGTGGAACGTTTGAACCCATGGTGAAGAATATTGTTCAAGCGATGACTGAAAGTACCGTGAAACGTTTGATTTATGTTACGGGATTAGGGTTATATCACGAATTACCTGCTAAGTTTGATGCTTGGCTAGAACGGTCAATCGGCCATGAGGTCATGGAAGATACCCGGCGTGCGGCCCAACGTATTGAGACATCGCCCTTAACGTACACCATCATTCGGGCTGGCTATATGACGAATGATGATGAGGTGGACTATGACTTAACTGAAAAAGGCGAGACGTTTAAAGGCACGACAATTTCGCGTGCTAGCATTGCAGACTTGATTATGAAAATAATGCTGAAACCAGATTTGTATGAAAATAGTAGTCTCGGTATCGCTAAACCGGGTACCGATGGTGATACGCCGGTCTATCGGTAAACTAGTCCATGAAGTTGTCGACCAAGTGTCGGCAACTTTTTTTGTAAAAAAATGAAAATAATCCCTTGCCTTGAAGTACAGATGAAGGTCTAAACTTCATTTATTCACTTAAGAAAAAGGGGTCATAACATGACAAACAAGAAACGTTTTGATTGGATATTATTAATTATTTTATTTAGCTACTTTATGATTTTACTAGATAACTCGATTATCTTTACCGGGACTGTTAAAATCGCACAAGACTTGAACTTGAATCAACAAACCTTATCATGGGTCAGCAGTGCCTACTCGTTGACCTTTGGTGGTTTCTTATTATTAGGCGGTCGGGCCGGTGATTTATTTGGTCGCCGGCGTGTGTTTGAAATTGGGTTAGTGATCTTTGGCTTAGGTTCTTTGATCGTAGGCTTGGCGGTTAATGCACCAATGATTATTGCAGCGCGGGCCTTTCAAGGGATTGGTTCAGCTATTTTAGCGCCAACGACTTTAGCCATCTTGATGGATACGTATACGGGTCCAGCTCGAGTTCGCGCGATTGCTTATTATGGTGCGATGGCCGGGATTGGTGCCAGTGTTAGTTTGGTCATCGGTGGTGTCTTTGCTAGTTTATTAACGTGGCGAGTCGGGTTCTTTATTAATGTGCCAATCAGTATTTGGATGTTCACGTTAGCTATTCGGTATTTAAAAGCAGATCGAGGACAAACTGGACGTTTGGATTGGGTTGGCACAATCACGTCATTAATCGGGATGAGTGCGTTAGTTTATAGTATTGTTGGGACTTGGATGCAAGTGCCAGCTTTAATTTTAGCGATTGTGATGTTAGGGATCTTTGTCTTACAGGAGCATCGGACTGCTCAACCAATTATGCCATTACGGTTATTTGCCGATCGTGAACGGGTAGGGGCTTATATCGGCCGGTTCTTGTATTTAGGATCGATGCTAGGATTTTGGTTCATTACGCCGCAATTGATGCAAAATCAACTTGGTTTTAGCGCGTTAATGGCAGGCGTGGCGTTCTTCCCATTAACGATTGTGAACTTTATTATCGCGCTCCAAGTTGCGCGGTTGACGGCCAAATGGGGCAACGGTGGCTTGCTGGTTACTGGGATTGCCTTGACGTTAATTGGGATGTTTTGGATGAGTTTCTTCACCGTGACGATTGGCTATTGGTTAGGGATTGCTGCGCCGATGGTGGTGATCGGGATTGGACAAGGGTTGTCACTTAGTCCCTTTACCGCTGCTGGTGTGGCACATACAAAAGGCACTGATGCCGGGGCTGCTTCTGGGGTTGTTAATGTGATGCATCAGCTTGGTGGTTCGGTCGGTTTGTCTATTTTAGTTGCAGTTCAAGGATTATCTAACAAGCCACTCGTTGGTTTTCGACAAGCCATTTTAACGGGTTCAGGATTATTACTATTTGCTTTATTGGCGGCAATTTTCTTAATTATGCCGGGTGAAAAACAGCATTAAAAAAATCTCGTTAGCCGCAAAATTAGGCTAGCGAGATTTTTAGTATTACGGTTGATTTTCTTGATAAACATCTTGCTGTTGGGCTTCGGCCAAGTTAGATGGCACGAAGTTATCAGCTTTATGGTTGATTAAAATATCAGCGTAGTGGTCAACTTTGTAGTTGATTGTTTTCAAATGGTTTTGTAGATCGTTGATTTCATTTAATGTCCGTGTTTGTTGGGCTTTCATCATGTCGTAACGTTCAGGCACGGTTTGTTCGCCTTCTTGAACGAGGTCCAAGTAATGTTGGATACGTTCAACCGGCATCCCTGTTTGACGGAGGCAGACGATGATGTGTAACCATTCGAGATCAGTATCTTCGAAAATTCGATTATTGTTTTCGTCGCGTTTAACAAAAGGTAACATGCCATGATCATGATAGTAACGAATACTATACGTGGAAATGTTCATTTGCTTGGCAACTTCTTGAATTGTATAGGACAACTAGAACCCTCCTAAAAAAGTGATGATGTAAAAATAGCTAAAAAAGTTGAACGACCAAGGATCGCTATGATAACATAAATGCTCATAACTACCTTGGTGTTACAGTAAGTATAACCAATTGCCTTTAAAAAGTAAACTAAAGGGGATATCGTTGCCTAAAGAAGGCTTGGAGGCTCCTTTTAAATTAGTGAAGTTTCCAGTTGCCTTCGAGTGGGCCGAAGGTGTTACAGTAAGAACAATCAATTAAGTGAGGAGGTGTGTTCAATGCGGCGGTATGCCTTACAGTTGTCTGGTCATGATTTTGAACCTAGCAGTCACTGGTCAACGGATATTCGGCCGGTGGTTAATGAATTAGTGGTTCGTGACGATGTTGATCTACTCATGTGGGACCCAGCGACAGATGCCAGTGAGATTTATGAACAGTATTCATTGGCAACGTTAATGGGACAAATCGAAACCTCTGCGTATGCACGTTTGTTGACGACGATGGGGCAGGTGTTGGCTGAGCTAAAACAATCGGTGTCGCCCAGATTGCAACAGCAGTGGTACTTGGCAAGCTATTTAGCCTGTTTAGATCATCAGTCGTTATTGAACACCGCCGCTGCCTTGTTAAGTTTGACGGTTGCTGAGTTAAAATCACCAACGGTCGATGCTGATCAGCAGTTACGTGGCTTAGCTGATCAAGCACGATGTTGGTTGTTGGCGGCAAAAGTTTCAGACTTACAATTACTGGCGACACCGCAACCATTGTTCAAACTTAGTCAACAATTATTGACGCAAGTTGCAACGCTAGATTTTTGTTGTGTCACTGGTCAGTCACGAGGTTGGCAATTAGCTAACGATGCGTATTGGTTGAGTCAAGTGACGTCCCCAGCATTTTCATGTGATCGGCTACAACGACCTACTGCATATCGACTATTACGAGCAGCACATCTCGAACACTTAACTGATTAATAATCGATGATTGAACATACCAGAGATCCGGTGCCGATTTGGACCGGATTTTTGTGTTTTTTCACAAAAAAGCTTGCCTTATAGTAGGTATAAGCGACTATACTATAGATAATCAGTTTGAGGGGAAGTGGCCGGGGGAATGGCGAATAATCAACAGAACAAAAAATGTGGTCTGGTTAAACTAGTGGTCCCACGAAAACCATTGACGTGTACGGTCACACCCGTTAAGTTAACGAGTCATCAGCATTATTTACTGGTGCAACAACGGTTACTCACGCAGCGACTAGCCAAGTTACGTACCCGAACGGCGGCTAACCTTGAAATTCAACATGCCTTGCAAGCAGATTTGCAGGCAATTCAAGCCCAGTTGGTCTTAGTCAGTTAAATTTGTCCTTGACGTGTCTTCGATAATTAGCGTAAGATGAGAATATAATTAAAATTACATGTTGATGAGTAGAGTAATTACTAGAAGCAATCACAGGGAGCCGGATGAATTGAAAACCGGTATTGTCGCAGGTAATGAAAATGAGCTCGGAATGCCTAGTCACGGTGGTTAAACGCTGTGCTAGCGGCACTGGCCGATACCCCAGCGAGTTGTGATGGCAACTTGATGAGTTTAATTGGGTGACCAATTATCAAACTCGGGTGGTACCGCGCTGATGCGCCCCGAATCTTAGTGCAAGCTAGGATTCGGGGCGCTTTTTTGTGTCAACAACTAATCAGAGAAAGAGGACTTAATCATGACAAAATCGACTACTGACCAATTACATATTGAAACCTTACTCGCACAAGCGGGGAACCGAACCGATGATGATAAGACTGGTGCGATTTCAGCGCCAATCTATTTATCCACCGCGTATCGCCATGCTGGCTTAGGCCAATCGACGGGCTTTGATTACCCACGAGAAGCGCAACCGACACGATGTATTTTGGAACAAACATTAGCGCAGTTAGAACATGGTGTTGCGGCCTTTGCATTGACGTCTGGCATGGCGGCGATCCAACTAGTTTTCACGTTATTTCACAGTGGTGATCGGATTATTGTATCCGATGATCTTTACGGTGGGTCATATCGATTCTTTGATTTATTGCACGATCATTATCACTTGGAATTTGCGGTGTGGGATGGGCAAGATCAGGCCGCGTTAGCCCAATTGATTGATGATCAAACCGTGGCGTTATGGCTAGAAACGCCATCCAACCCGACGATGAAAGTCATCGACATTGCAGCGACGGCGAAAACCACCCAAGCCCAGGGCATTAAGTTAATTGTGGATAACACATTTTACACGCCACTTATTCAAAAACCGTTAGACTTAGGTGCGGATATTGTCGTGCATTCGGCGACTAAATACTTAGCTGGCCATAACGACGTGTTAGCCGGGGCCGTCGTAGCGAAACACCAAGCTGATGCGGATGCCTTGGAATTTAACTTAGTGACAACTGGGGCGGTGCTTGATCCGTTTGATGCTTGGTTATTACTGCGTAGTTTAAAAACGTTGCCATTACGGATTCATCAACATGAAGCTAATGCACAAACGTTGGTTAAAACGTTAGGTCAAGATCCACATGTGGATAAAGTGCTGTATCCAGGACGAGGCGGGATGATTAGTTTTTATTTAGCTGAAAACGTTGATGTCGATCAATTTTTGCGAGCCCTTAAAGTGATTTCATTTGCGGAGAGTTTAGGTGGGGCGGAAAGCTTGGTGACGGTGCCGGCGGTTCAGACCCATGCGGATTTAACCGAGGAAGCTCGGCAAGCTAAAGGCATCACGCCAAACTTGATTCGGTTATCAACTGGTCTAGAAAATGTTGCGGATTTACAAGCGGACTTAGCCCAGGCATTAGCGGCGGCGGTCAAGTAAAACAAAACACTTTACTTACTTTTGGTATGTGGTAAACTTGGTTTATTGAAAGAGACAAACACAATTTTTGGAGGTTTTGAAATGGCAACAGCAACTTTAAGCGATGCCGAAATTCGCGATCGCATCAAAACAGGGAAACACATGTTATTCTTCACAGCGGACTGGTGCCCAGATTGCGCCTTTATCAAGCCAGTGATGCCAGAAATTGAAAAGAAATACGACCAATATGATTGGATTACCGTTGATCGTGACGCCAACATCGAAATCGCCCAAGACATGGGTGTGATGGGAATTCCTAGTTTCGTTGGGATTACCGATGGTGAGGAAACTGGTCGTTATGTGGATAAGTTCCGCAAGACGCAAAAACAAGTTGAAGATTTCTTAGATACGTTAGAAAAGTAAAGATTAGCGTTAGCGGTCAAACGAGGCCACTAACGCTTTTTTATTGGTTTGAGATGGATTGTTTGCTACACTGGAAATTATTAATCCTGGCAAAGAAATGGTGATAAAGATGACAACAACAATTTTTGAAGATGTAATCGTGCGCGCAACGAAGCTCGACGATTTACCTGTATTACACGTGTTTGCGGCTAGTCAAGCGCAAACCAAACTCCCCACCATTATCGATTATCATGGCTGGACGACGCCCACGTCCAGCGAACTAGTGGCGAGCTATGACTTGGTTCGAGCTGGCTTCCGAGTGATTTTACCAACGGCGTACTTACATGGTAGTCGCAATGATGGCACGAATCTAGCCCATCATCCAGAACAATTCTGGAATATTGTCGGTCATTCCGTTGCTGAGTTTCCACGATTGGTGGAGGCGTTAGTCAATCAAGGGATTACTGACCCTGATCGCTTAGGCGTGATGGGAACCTCGATGGGTGGTATCACGGCATCGGCAATTATGGCAACACAACCGGACATTAAAGCCGGTGTTTCCTTAATCGGTTCACCAGCACCGGTGGCTTTTGCCAAAGATCAAGTGGCGCAATTACCTGCTGAATGGCAAGCCAAATTACCGGCTGACCTTTTAACGAAGACGTATGCGCAACTAGATCCCATTGACTTGTCGTTGCATCCAGAACGTTTGGCGGGTCGGCCAATGTTCTTCTTTAATGGGACCGCTGATACGATGGTGCCATATAAGTATGTGCAAGCCTTTAAAGAACAGTTTGCCGCAACGCCAGCGTTGTCCGCGACTATCTTTAAACGCGCTGAAGGTGGGGTTCATCATGTGCCACACAAGATGCACGCTGCCGCAGTTACCTTTTTACAAACACATGTAAAAAATAGCTAATTAAAAGTTAACAGATAAATATGGCAGTAGAAGTCGTATTTTGGTTGTGTTAAGTTGGTCACCTACGCCAGCCAGTGATTCTGCCGGCTGTGGGGACCGGCTTCAGCCCAAAGTGCGGGCTTCCACCTCGCTTTTGTGCCTAGCCAAAACCGCTAGTCTCAAAAGTCGTCCACAGCGTAAGTCCGGAACAAATCATCCGGACTAACGCTGTTTTCACGGCCGGCGCCATCACTGGCTGACTCCGATTATATTGTCGGTCAATTTAGTGGTTACCAGTTTAACCAAGAGTAGTTTTACTCTTGATTAATGATTATTGCCAAATACAAGTTTCGATTTTTAGTAGCCAAATAAGGAATGAGTCTTTTACTTGACGTTTTTCAGGTAAAGGGCTCATTTTTTATGCCAGTGTTTGACGCCTTTATAGCTAGCGACAATGATAATCACAGGTAGTGCAATCGTCGATAAAATGCCACGTTCAAATAAGAAAAGTAAAAAATTGGTCGTATCATCATGTTGTTGATTGAGTAACTGCAGATTAGATGGTGGCGCGATCGGGTTAGTCGCCTGATTACGACTAGGTGAGCCGAGCTCGGTTGAGCGCGTGGCTAAGGATTTCATCGTGAAATGACCTCGGCGTAAGTTGGGCAACCACATAAGTAAAATGGGGAAAGCAATCAGATAAGATAAGGTCAAATAACCATTGGCAAGATTCCAGGAGAGGGACAACTGACCAGTTGGTGTGGCCGTCATGAAATAAAAGATGATGATGAAGACTGGCAGGCCGCTTAGATAAATGCCGATAAGTTTAATTAAGTTGCGCATAACATCAAGCCTCCACGATTAAGGTTAAGGGTAGTATAGCCGGTTTGTCGGTAAGAAACTTATCAAGACGTTTTAATGTAAGGCTGCTTAACCAAGATAGCGGTGAGCTAGTTTACTGGTTGTTGCTGTATGCTTGCTTTAAAAGAGGTGAGCCGAAGTCATTATAATGTTGTAATGATTTTTAGACGGCTATAATCTGTGTAAAACGGGTGTGGTGTGTATGCGAAAAGGACTAGCGATTTTACCAACGATTGGATTATTTGACTGTTTATTATGGGGTATCTATTTGATTGATCAACAACCGGCAAGTGGACATTCTTGGATTGGTCTGAGTATGGCTGGTCTCTTTGGTTACGCATTTTTAGCGCTCTTTGTATCAGGTATGACGCGAGCGGTACAGGGGATTAAACGGGTGACTTGGGCTGATCGGTTATTTTATGGTTATCTAGTTGGAATGATGGTAGTTGTTCTAGTCGTGATGATGATTTTAGGACTACATCATTGAAAAGTGGTGAGAAAAATGTCAACAGTTGAAAAGCAACGTTGGTGGGCGTTAGGGGCAACTGGTTGCAATTTATTAGGATTAATCTGGCTGTGGTTGCCATTGTCACAATCGGTTAAGTTAATCGTGTCTCCAACGATCCTATTACCCATAACGGTGATTTATAGTTTATCGTTAGTGTTGCCGTTTGCTTTAGCGCCAGTATTACAGTGGTCAGCCTGGCAAGTGGCAAGTCACTGGGCGATTGCCTGGTTTAGTTACAGCTGGTTAGCGATTTTATTACCAGGGGTGTGGCATTTGCAAAATACGGTGGCCGTCATCGTCGGTTTGTTATTTGGCGTTGTCGGTGTTTTATGTGTTGATACGTTGCCAAATCATGTCTTAGGCATTCGTATCGTTTGGACACTGCAGTCGCCCATCATTTGGCATAAAACCAATGTACTTGGTGGTTGGTTATTAGTTGCGAGTGGCTGGTTGATGATTGGGTTTAGTTATTTAAACGCCAACCTAACGCCGATACCAATTTTGATATTTATAGCGATAGTCATTGCCGTCTCCACTGGCTACGCCTATCATCTAGCCCATCAGCATGATCCACTAGCTTAAAAAATAACGCGTCCTCACAATTAATGTGAAGACGCGTTATTTTAGTTAATAGCTCTGAATTGGCCACCTTCGCCAGCCAATGATTCTGCCGGCTGGGGGACCGGTTTCAGCCTAAAAATCAGGCTTCAACCTCGCTTAAGAGCCTAGCAAAAATCACTAGTCTCTTAAGTCGTCCACATCGTAAAGTCCGGCAAAGCCATCCGGACTTTACGATGTTTTCACAGCGGGCGCCATCACTGGCTGGCTTCGGTTATACGTACTCATTGCGTAAATAACCATTATAGCCGAGAGTGAGTCCACATTGAGCCCAGCCATGGGACTCTTAGCGGTTTTATCGCTTAGAGTCTGGCGCTTTTGAAACGCGGGTTTGGCGGTTCAAAACGACGGCTAAGACCGTTCTTTGGCTTAGCCGGTCTATCCATAGCGTTCCGGCTCAATGTGGGCGAACGGTAGGCGGCAAGTTAGGTTTATTTTATGACATAAACTTGATCATGAATGAGATCAAATGGTCGGTAGTGCGCGTTGAGTTTTTCAACGAGGGGACCATCTTGATACTCGGCGTGATCCCAAAAGGCTTTGGAGCCGGTCGCGCCGTATTTTTCGCCAATGCAGATTAATGGCACATCGACCTCACTAGCTCGCATTGCTTGAAGCAAGTCCCAATCAATCGTTAACTTATCTGGCGACCAGGCCATGATGACGTAATCCAGGTCAGCGGCGTACTTCTGAAAGGCATTGACGGCATCTAACGTTTCAATCGCCGTGACCGGTTGTTTCCCGGTTTGATTGCCGTTTTCTTTCGTCCAAGCTTTAGAATCAGTGGTGATCACCGTTTGCGTTGGATGCAGGCGTTTGAGGCCTTTAGAGATATAACCATTACCCGCCATCACTTCGAGGACTGGACCATTACCGAGGTTGTCGGCGAGGTCTTTTAGAAATGGGGCGCTAATGTAGGCCCACATGCCATATTGGTCTTCGATGTAATCACGGAAGTCGCGAAGTAATTGATCGACTTTTGGCAACGCCGCCGATAACGTATTCCAAGCAGCATCACCACGAGGATCACCCATGGCGTATTGTTCATTAATCCGTTTAAAAAGTTGATCTTGGAAGTCATCGGGGACTTGTAAGACCGGCAATGGCTGTGGTGCTAATCCTGCTGCTAGTAAACGGTCAGCTTCTAAAACGTTGTTAATTAAGATCAAAATTTGTGGATCGTCCTTGAAGACTTCTCGGTAATGTTGCATCTGAGTAATGTAACTGGTTTTAGCTGATGTTGATGATTTTAAGTGCTTTTTTAATTGTTTTAATTTCTTTGGGTGCATGAAGACCTCCTAGTTGTCAAAATGTAAGTCAAGTTCTTCTTGACCAACGGCGTCATCAGTTGTTCGATATTGGCGGCCATGTAAATAACCGTCCATCAGTTGGAAGAGTTCGTAGCGATCTTCACTGGAAAGCGACTCTTGATTAAAGGTCAATGGTTTACCGGATAAGAAGATTCGACCTAAGTCGTATTCAGCTTGGTCAGCGCGTCCCGATAAGTAGTCGGTTGTGACGTGGAAAAATTCAGCTAATTTACGAACTTCTAAATAAGAAGGCGTCCGTAAATTACGTTCCCAATTCCCAATTTGGGCGGCCGTATTTTTACGGTTAGTCAAATCAGCATCAGGGAGATTATTTAAAGCAGTCGCGAGTTCACCGAGCGTCATTTTTTGACCACGACGAAGGGCTCGTAAACGTTCTGGAAACATATGCTCACATCCATTTCATTATAATAATGGCGCGGAGAGGGCCATAAATTCATCAATATCGCGTTTAATCAAAGCAACGCCAGCTTGCCAAAAGGCTGGTTTGGTTAAGTCCACACCGAGATGTTTCTTCGCTAAGTTTTCGGTGGACATATTAGCCGTATCGCGTAATAAAGCGATGTAACGATCTTCGAAGTCTGGTTGTTGCTTGGCTTGGGCGTAGATGCCGAGGCTGAATAAGTAACCAAACGTGTATGGGAAGTTGTAAAACGGCGTATCAGCGATGTAGAAATGGAGCTTGCTAGCCCAAAACATCGGGTGATAAGTCGTTAACGCATTGCCATAAGCGGTCTTTTGCGCGTTTAACATCAAGTCAGACAATTCAGTTGGCGTCACAATATGATCTTGTCTTGCTTCATAGAAGCTAGTTTCAAACAAGAACCGGGCGCGAATGTCTAAAAACATTGCCAGTGGATTTTGCATTTTTGCATCTAACAAATCTAGCTTTGTCTTCGTGTCTTTAGCCGTTTTGACGTTGGCATCGGCGACAATTAATTCGGCAAAAGTTGAGGCGGTTTCTGCCACGTTCATGGCATAGTCTTGTCGCCAGAGTGGCAGGTCTTTAATGACGTCACTATGAAAGGCATGACCGAGTTCATGAGCTAAAGTAGCCGTGTCGTTTGGCGAACCGGTAAAGGTCATAAAGATCCGCGATTCTTTCGTTTCGGGCAAACTTTCCATGTAACCGCCGGGACGTTTGTTGGGACGATTTTCCGCTTCGATCCAGCGATGGTCAAACGCATATTTGGCGAGTTTGGCCATTTTAGGACTAAAGGCTGCGAAGTTACTGATGACAAAGTCGGCAGCTTGATCGTAAGTCTGGGTTTGTGGGGCATCACTCAAGGTGAGGGGGGCTTCAACATCTTGCCAGTCAAGTTGTGTTTTGCCCATTAAAGTGACTTTGCGTTTTAAGTAGTCCAACAATAACGATTGACTGTCAGCCACGACTTGATACATGGTGGTTAAGGTATCTTTGCTTAAACGATTCAAGTCTAATGGTCGCCGCAAGAAGTCACTGGTTCCATGAGCCTTGTAATCTTGTAGTCGGAAGCCAGCTAAATGGTTCAATGTATCAGCCATCGGCGCAGCTTGTTGTTGCCAAGCTTGTTCCCAGTTGTGCATTAAGTCAGTGCGTTGCTGATTGGGCATCGCTGCGGCCAACATGTTTTGAGCTTGTCCCGCAGAAAGGGTTTGTTTGGTGCCTTGTTCATCAGTGTAGCTCACTTTAATCTGGTTAACTAAGGTGTCGTAGTGATCGCTCCAGCCTTGGAAACCGTCGATTGCCAAGTTATTAATCAAGGCTTCGGTTTGGTCGTCTAATAACGCTAAGCCTTGCTTCCGCATTTCTGTTAAGTTAAACGCAATCGGTTTGAGTTCCGGCTGTTCGACAATTTTAGCGAAAGTTGCTTGGGGTAACGCCACGAGTTTTTTCTTGAATTGGGTCATCAAGTTTTCACGCTGATTATCCAATTGATAGAGTTGGTTCAGTAAGGCACCAGCTTGAGTGTTGCTGGCATCAGCGGACTGGACCGCGACCACGAACACTTGGCTTTGTAGTAATCCGGCCTCTAAGCGTTGTAAATCCTGAGTTAATTGTTGAAACCAATCAAAAGCGGGCGTATCGGCTTCGGCCCGCCAATTCGTCAAGGTGGTTTGCGTATCATGTAGTTGTTGTTTTAAAGTGGTTAACTTACTTTTTAAAGCCGGGGAAGCTAAGCCCCCGGGGAAAATACTGTCTAAGTCCCACGTTTCAGAATAATGCATCGGCGAACCCTCCAAATATTTGCTAGTTATCTTTAATTATAAACGTTATCATAGTGATAGTGGCAATATTTCTACCAATAAATGGCATAAGGTTGGCGGCAAACGATGAAAAAATGGTTAATCACGCTCGGCGTGTTGATTTTAATAATTGGTGGTGGCTTGATTGGGGCCGGCGCCTATTTCTACCACGTGGCGATTGCACGTGGGGATAAAGCGTTCATTACCCAAAGCACCAAACTGTCGAAAAAGAGTCCGGTATATCGTGAAAAATATTGGTATGCACATGTTAAGAAACAGACGTGGCAGATAGAATCTCACGATCATTTAAAATTAGTTGCTTGGTATATCCCGAAAAAAGGGGCCACTAAAACAGTGGTATTAGCGCATGGTTTTGCGGGTAACAAATCGTTAATGGGGGCTTGGGCCGGCATGTATCATGAATTAGGCTACAACGTACTGGTTCCTGATGCGCGGGCAGCCGGAGCTAGTCAAGGTTCCGCGATCGGGTATGGCTGGTTAGAACGCCGTGATGATTTGCAATGGGCCAAAACCGTGGTCAAAAAGACGAAGACGACCCAAATTGTGATGAGTGGGATTAGTATGGGCGCGGCTGGGATGACGATGGCTAGTGGGGAAAAACAGCTGCCACAAATTAAAGCGTATGTTGTGGATAGTCCCTTCACGAGTGCCAAAGACATCATCAGTTATCAAGCCAAACAGCTCTATCATTTACCAGCGTTTCCGTTGGTCGACATAACGAGTGCGATAACGAAACTGCGTGCTGGGTATACGTTTGGTGAAGCTGATGCGGTGGCGCAAATTGAAAAAAATCACCAGCCCATTATGATTATTAGTGGCACTAAGGATGAGTTTGTCCCGACGAGAATGGCGAAAAAACTGTATCGCAATGCGCATCAGCCTAAGCAACTTTGGTTGGTGAAAGGTGCGGCCCATACGACGGCGATCACGCATGATTACGCGGCGTATAAGCAGCATGTCAAAACTTTTTTGGCAAAATATGTTAAATAAAAGATCAGCGTTTGGGATGAAACCCAAACGTTTTTTCGTCTCTGGATGGTTATTGCTGAAACGTGGACCATCCTTGTCAACTAATCGTAATGATGTTATAGTGTACTAGTGAGATACAACACTAGGGAGGCGTTACAAGTGAAGTTTGACGATAAGATCCCGATTTACTATCAAATTAAACAGCATTTATATCATGAAATCTTAGCGGGCACGTTGAAACCGGGCGATAAACTCCCGGCGGTCAGGCAACTAGCTATTGACTTAACCGTTAATGTGAATACGATTCAACGGGCATTGAGTGAAATGATCACTGAAAAAACGATCGTCTCACAGCGGGGCAAAGGTAACTTTGTGACCGATGATACGGCGCGATTAGCCGAATTAAAGGAGCAATTAGTGATGGAACAGTTGGCATTGGTTTACGAGCAATTGCACGCATTAAACTTAAGCGATGCGGAAATCTTAGCAAGTCTAAAACGGTACATTGAACGGAAAGGGGCGGCCCAACATGACTGACATTTTAAAGATTGAGAATTTAACCTATAAACGGAATCAACGGTTGCTGTTACAAGATGTGAACTTGACGTTAACCGCAGGCAAAATTGTGGGGCTGCTTGGTGAAAACGGTGCCGGGAAAACGACGTTAATGCGGTTGATTACTGGGAGTGCCCAAGGTCATGGCACGATTATGGTTAGTGGTACTCAAACACCAACTGAACGGAAAAGTCATTTAAGTTTCTCGGAACAATTACGTGGCTTTAACCGGAATACAAAGGTCGCCCAAGTCGTGGCATTTTATCACACGGTTTATCCTGACTTTGATCCTCAACGGTTTCATGAGTTGGCGGGATTCTTGCAAATTGACGTCAACTTACGGTTAGGTGCGTTGTCTAAAGGGATGCGTGAAAAGTTAATCATTGCATTGACCTTAGCTCGTCAAGTGGACTTGTACTTGCTGGATGAACCCTTTAGTGGGATTGATAGCATGAGTCGCAAGAAGATCATCAGTAGTATTATTCAGTGGATGCCAGAAGAAGCCACGTTATTAATTAGTGATCATTATGTGACGGAAATTGCGCCAATCTTAGATGAAATTGTCGTGGTCAAGGACCAGACGATTGCGGTACATCGTGCGGCCGATGAGATTCGGAGCGAATCTGGTATGGATATTGAAGATTACTATGAAAGCTTGTATGAAGGAGGGGTTAACCGTGACTAGTTTTGGGGCTGTATTTAAGGCAGTAAATCGGCTAAAGTTTCGGCAAATGAACTTGTTGATCGTTTTAGAATTGCTGGCGATTGTCGTCACGACTATTTGGACTGCAATTAGAGGCGAATATTCAAATATGACCGTTTTTACTACGGCGATGGGCTGGTCGACAGTACCGGCCTTTGTTGGGGTTATCTTGATTGCCATCCGTCATGAAAAAGTGTATACCGCGGATAGTTATCGGTTGATTCCAGTTGAAGAAACTAAATTCTATACAATTAATTTATTGTCGTCATTAGCCAATATTGTTTATTTAGCGGTGGTGCAATTAGGGATCTATATCATTAGCATGTTATTTGGTTGGCAAGAACTGGCTTCAATGGCAAAGGACATGACGACACCAACGCACATTGAATCTGGTTGGCTCTTAATGGGACTATCGATAATTGTATTAGTGCTCGTGTTGAACATGGTATTTTGGAGTACCATTTCATTCGTCCACTTGGTTACAAGTTCGGCTAGCACGTTCTTACCTAAATTCAGACAAGGCGTTTTGAATATTATCGTCTATGCTATTGTGGTGTTCTTGACCTTGCGCGTTTCTGGGTTAATCGGTAACGGTGTTAGCTGGATCTCACAAACTATGTTTAATAATGGCGGTAGTTTTGATTGGGTCGGTCAACTATGGATCACGATTTTTGTGATGATTGTTGTGATTCTCATTGAAGGGGCAATCAACGTACTCTGCTTGAAGCGTTGGGTTGAAACTGACGCCAACTAAATCTTATTAAAAAAGGCGTCGCTGGCAATTGCCAACGGCGTCTTTGATGTTTAAATTAAGCTTTTTTCGGTGTTGAATAAGGTTTTTGATAAGCTAAGCCACGGCTGGCTTCGATCGTTGCTTCATAAACAGCATCGAGTGCCTTAGGTCCGTGCAAGTGGGCCATACCCCAGTACTTCAAAGCTTGGCTAAGTTCGGCCGCCACTTTGTGATAATCTTTTTTATCCCCTAATTGTTTGGCAGCGGTCATCAACCGTTCCTTAAGTTCTGGTTCGGCTTGAATCTCGGCATCGTTGTAGGCGGTGTCAATTGCTTGGAGTAAATCTGCAGCAGTAGTAGTCATAAATATCTTCTCCCTATGAATAATATTTAGGTTGGCAACCAATTTAATGGGTACCATGTTCCCCCCACGAGTAAGTATAAAAGTAAAAAAAGGTGAAGACAACTGCGAGTATTAGTTAGATTTGTCACTAAAGCAACTTTCAAGGATAGTAGCGGTGAATGATAAGATCAGTTATAATAACGTTCTAAAGTGTTAGGAAAACAAAAAAATTGGGGGAATTAGTCATGAAATTAAATTGGCAATTAATGGGACTCTTGGGACTAAGTCTGGGGAGCTTAGTGACCGCGGGAACGATAACGGCACAAGCGAAAACGACGATTAAAGCAAAATTAACGACGTCAGCGGTAACGTATCAAGCCGCTAACAAAACAGCTACGTTTACAGGTAAGACCAGCAACGGGAAAGTTAAGCATATCGTCGTGACTTACGGCAAAACCAAACATACAACGACAACGGTTAAAAAGCAGCAGTTTAAAGTTAGCAAGGCGTTCACCGGTTACCGGAATTTCAAGCTTTATGGAACCACTGCGAAAGGTAAGCGGATTACGAAGGTTCAAACAATTACGTCGGCTCGTTATGCCACGCAAAAACCATTAGTTACGCGAACGGATCGTAGTGGCGTTACTGGAAGCTTAATGGTGACGGCGCAGGTCCCCGCAGCCAGTGTGGCAACTGTTTATAAAAATGGTCGCTTCTTGACTAAGCAATATAATGAAACAACGACTGCATTCTTCGGCTTGACTGATATTACGGCGACCAAATACAAATTGACGGTTACCGCTAAAAAAGCCGATCGCAAGGCTAGCCCAGCGGTGACCGTGCCAGTTGTTAAACCAGGTTTAATTATGGAAACCAATTATTACTATTAAAATAACGCCTCAAGTCCATGGTTGGATTTGAGGCGTTAGCTGTTTATTAAGGTTAGACGACTTGGGCACCTAAGGTATTGGCGAAATGTTCCAACGCCCAAGCATGACCGGTTGGATTAAAACTGGCCACGGCAGAACGATGGATGATGAGTTGATAGCCTAGGTTATAGGCATCAACCGCGGTATGCAAGACGCAAATATCAGTACAGACGCCAGTCAGTTGTAACGTATCAACGTGGCGTTCACGTAACCGTAAGTCGAGATCAGTCCCTGCAAAGGCACTGTAACGGGTTTTATCGAATTGCCAGACGTGATCGTTAGTTTTGGCTTGTTCGAACCAAGGTTTAACCGGGCCGTAGAGTTCTCGACCCCAAGTGTCACGCACATTATGTGGCGGAAACAGTTTACTTTCAGGATGATACGGATCATGTGGCGTGTGAACATCAGTTGGCAGTAACACCCAACCATCATTTTCTAGGGTTGTTTCGGCCAATGTCACAATTTTTTCAGCGAGTGCTTGGCCGGGTTCACCACAAGTCAGGGCACCGTCCGTGGCGACAAAATCGTTCGTATAATCAATAATTAGTAACGCGTCGTTAGTTGCCATATGATCAACTCCAGCTTATTAGGATAGGTTAAGTATGTCTGGTTGATCAAAAAAAAGCAATCAAAAACGCCCTCGGCCAAATTGGTCGGGGGCGTTAAATCGTGAACTGATGGTTGAAAGATGATGATAGAAACCTGAAATCTTATCAGTATTGGTTGGTGTTAGGTTAAGTTAGTCACCTACGCCAGCCAGTGATTCTGTCGGCTGTGGGGACCGGTTACAGCCAAAAATCGGGCTTCCACCTCGCTTTTAAGCCTAGCCCAAATCGCTAGTCTCAAAAGTCGTCCACATCGTAAGCCCGGGACCCCCCCGAACTAACGATGTTTTCACGGCCAACGCCATCACTGGCTGGCTCCGGTTATTTGAGGTTAATCAATTTGGTAACTAATATAGCCGAGAGTGAGTCCACAGTGAGCCCATCCGTGGGAGCTCTTAGCGATTTATCGCTTAGAGCTTGGCGTTTTTGAAACACGGTTTTTGTGGTTCAAAATGACGGTCCAGACCGCTTTTTGGCTGGGCCGGTCCGCCCACAGTGTTCCGGCTCAATGTGGGCGAACGGCAGGCGTCAAGTCGATCTACCTTTGATTAGTGAATATTAGTCGTAATCTGGTTGACCAGTTGTTTAGGGGTTAAGTTGAATTCATGCCAGAGTTCGGCGGTCGTTTCGTGGTCATTGAACCGTTTAGCGGCACCAAAGTTTAAGACATGCATGCCGCTGTTACCATAATAGCTGGCAACTTTTTCGCCAAAACCACCACTGAGACTTGCTTCTTCTAAGGTCACAACGAGTTGATGATCAGCTTTTAAGTTAGCTAAGGTGGTTGTGTCTAACGTTGAAATATCACGCGGATCAATCACGGTGGCATCAATATCATGGTCAACCAATTGTTGTTGAACCGTTTCTGCTAATGGTAATAAACTACCAACACCTAAGATAGCGACCTTTTTTCCAGCATGCAAGGTATGCATCTGATGTGCATTAAACTCAACTAATGGGGCGGATTGTACCTCATTGCTTGGCACGCGAATGGCAACTGGACCATCAGTTTGATGTAAGGACCATTGCATCATCGCCGCGAGTTCTTCTTTCGTGGTTGGGGCCAAATAAGTGAGCCCAGGAATGTTGGCTAACATTGCCACATCAAAGATACCTTGATGAGTGGGGTCACCTTCACTAATGTGACCACCGCCAACCATGATGGTCACTGGCAGTTTGTTGATGCCTAAATCATGGGAGAGTTGGTCGTAAGCCCGTTGTAAGAATGTGCCTGAATGGAAGACAATGGGACGCATGCCTTGCTTAGCTTGACCAGCGGCGATACTAATGGAAACTTGTTCGGCAATCCCTACATCGAAGTAACGTTCAGGATGACGGTTGCCAAAGCGTTTCAAGTCAAACATGCCCGGAATAGCGGCTGTAATGGCGGTAATGGGTGTTTGATGGTCAGCTAATTCGGTTTCCATCACTTGATGCATAACATCGGTATACGTTTCACCAGTGCTAGGGTGTAAGGTCTTGCCAGTGGCTAAATCAAATGGCACATGCCAATGGAATGCTTCTTTATGGGTGATGGCTGGTTGATAACCATGACCCTTTTCGGTGTGAACGTGTAAAACGATTGGGTGGTCAATGTCTTTAATGTCCTTGAAAACAGCTAGCATCGTGGCCAAATCATTACCATCTTCAACGTAACGATAGTCAAGACCCATGGCGGTAAATAAATTGGTCTTAGCTTGACCGTGGGTTTCACGGAGTTCCTTCAAGTTCGTATATAAGCCACCATGATTTTCGGCGATCGCCATGTTGTTATCGTTGACCAGAATAATTAAATTCGAGTTTAAGGTCGCTGCCATGTTCAATCCTTCTAAGGCTAAACCACCAGATAAGGAACCATCGCCAATCACAGCCATGACGTTACCCGTTTTATGTTGTAAGTCACGCGCCGAAGCCATTCCGGTTGCGAGGGCAATCGAGGTTGAGGTATGACCGATATTGAAGTAGTCGTGAGGACTTTCTTCTGGTTCGGTGTAGCCACTGACATCGGCATAATGTTCAGCATCTAACCACGCTTGTTTGCGGCCGGTTAAAATCTTATGCGTGTAAGATTGGTGTGAAACGTCCCAAACAACTTTATCAGTTGGTGAGTTGAAAATTGTGTGAAAGGCAATCGTTAACTCAACGACGCCCAAGTTTGGGCCCACGTGACCGCCAGTTTGACTGACTTTATTTAGCAGTACTTGCCGTAATTCTGCGGCTAAGGCGGTTAATTGGGTTAAATCTAGCTGTTTTAAATCAGCTGGTGAATCAATTGTATTTAAAATTGGTGTTTCCATATTTAAGTTGCTCACTTTCATTTGAACTATCGAACATGAACTTAGCTTAGCACCTTAGAGTAGGTCTAAGACAAGCTTTTTTATCAAAAAAAAATCAACGTTTTAATCAAAACGTTGATTTAGACCGATTATTCGACGTTAACTGATTGCAAATAAACCAATTGATCGGTTGAAATTTGCTCATATAACGCATTACTCAAAGCTCGATCATACTTTTGTTGCGCGGTTTGTGCTTGCACGAAGTTGTATTCTAATTGGAACGCTTGAATCAAGAGTTCATTTTGGGCGTCTTGAAGATCCCGTGTTCCAGACAGCCGTTGATGTCGTTGGTCGTAAGCGCGACGAACGATACCGATGGCTTGATGGTTATCAACCGTATAACTATCGTTTAACCAGGTCACAATAGCCTGATAAGGTTTTTGTTCAATAGCGCGCATTTGACTCCAGAATTCACGATTCCGTGCTTTTAATTGTTTGCGATCGAGGCCTTTTTGGCGGGCTTTTTGATGGGCCCGTCGACGTGCGCGTGATTGTTTACTCCAGAAAAATTTGCCAATAATCACAAATTTGATAAATAAACGGAATCGTTGCCAGAACGACTGTTGATTTTGCAACCGGGTTTGGCTAGCCACACGTAAATACTTTTGGGCAACTGGTAAGGTTACTTCGCCGTTTGCTAGCATTTGTTCAACAGTTGTTTCTTCGATATTGTAGGCTTGATCAAAAAGTTGATTCAGTTGGGCGCGATCGGGGCGACCGTCTAGATTGCGTTGGCCTTCCAGAATCATGATAACTTTGCTGGCGCTAGGACTTTCACCGTAGCGGGCTTGGATCATATGAATGGCACTCGTGACCATTTCAACTTTGGCCTTGGCTAAATCTGTTTCGGTTACTTGATCGACTTTGGCTGGTAAAATCAGTGGTAGGACGAGTGTTGGCACTAGCAAGCTGGTCAAAATAACCACCGCAGCGACGAAGATTAAGTCATTGCGATACATAAACGCTTGGTGATTCAACGTTAAAGGTAGTGAGAAGGCCATCGCTAAAGTAATCGTCCCATGCACGCCACTTAGCGCAATCAGCCAACTATTTTTGGCTTTCTCATGATGATCCCAGGCCCGCAATTTGGCAAAGTCAAATTGTAACCATAAGAATCGGATAACGGTCATCAGGGCATACAGTAAGACGCCCAGGCCAATTAAGATCGCGACTGAACCCGTATCACGTTGTTGCAAGTGACTAATCACACTCGGTAGCGAAACACCTAACAAAACAAAGACAATCCCATTTAAAATGCTGGCGACAATTGACCAAGTGGTGCTCATGACAATTTGTAGCCGTGAGGTGGTGAGTCGCAACCGTTCTTGTTGGACGCCGTGAATCAGGCCAGTGGCAACCACGGCTAAGATGCCCGAAACGCCCAAACTTTCCGCAATTAAGTAGACGACAAAAGGCGTTAGTAAGGTGTAGGGCACAATGACGGAGGGGGTGTCGACTTGGGCGTTAATCAAGTTGATCCGCATGGCCACGATGATGTAGCCGAGGAGTAAGCCGACTAGAATCCCACCGACAAAAACGTATAGAAAGTTCGTAATCCCGTGCCAAACGGAAAATTGCCCGGTTGTGATGGCCGCAATCGCTAAGTTAAAGGCCACAATCCCGGAAGCATCATTAAATAAGGATTCATTCTCCAACGTGCTCATCACAGCTTTGGGTACGGAAACTTTGGTCGTGATGGACGAAACGGCCACGGCATCGGTTGGCGTAATGATGGCTCCCAAAGCTAAAGATAAAGCGAGTGAAAAGGCTGGGATTAAGAAGTGCGTCACGGTACCGACAATCAGGATGGTGACGATTGCCAAAACGACCGCTAACGACATCGTAGTTCCCAGTTGATGCGATAGCTTACGGATGTTTGTATTCTGACCATCATTGAACATGAGCACTGAAATAATGACGAGTAGGAAAATTTCTGGCTCAAGCTCAAAATTTCGATAGAGTGGGGTCAGCGATAAGACGAGACCAGCGGCAATTTGTAGAAAGGCCACGGGCACGAGTTTAAAGCGGGCATACACGGCATTGGCGCCGATGACCGCTGCGATTAAAAGTAAGACTAAAAAAACAGTATCCATTTAAAAATTTCTCCTTGTTACGAGATGAATTTGTTTAAGTTTAACGCAGTTTAAGCAGTAAGGGTACTAAATTAACAGGCAATCTTGAACGTGATGTTTAGCGTTAGGGCTGAATTAGTGGATCGCACTGAATTTAAGTCCCAGAATGTGGGGAATCCCTGTTTTCCAGTAGCCGAATCAGTATAATAAAAGTATCAAACAATCAGATGGAGGACTAATATGCTAACAATTGCTTATATTGGGAATGGGAAGAGTACTAATCGGTATCATTTACCATTTGCGTTAAAATTAACCGATCAAATCCGGGTTAAGACGATTTATTCACGTTCAGGTCGGCAAAATTGGACGCCGATTGCAGGTGTGAACTATACGACGAATTTAGCAGATATTTATGATGATCCTGAAATTCAACTGGTGGTAGTCACGACGCCTAGTCATACGCACTATTCAATTGCCAAAGATGTGTTAAATCATGGTAAGAATGCGTTAGTTGAAAAGCCATTTACGGAAACCTCAGCTGAAGCCAAAGACTTGTTTGCGTTGGCTAAAGAAAAGCAGTTGCTGGTTCAATGCTATCAAAACCGTCGCTATGATTCTGACTTTTTGACGGTTCAAAAAGTTATTGAAAGTGGCAAATTGGGGGATCTGTTAGAAGTTGAAATGTCGTATGACTATTTCCGTCCCGAAGTGCCAACTAATGTCGATCATTTTTCATTAGATACGAGTTATTTATATGGGCATGCTTGTCATACGTTGGATCAAGTGATCTCTTACTTTGGCCGTCCTGATGACATGCATTACGATGTACGTCAATTGTTAGGGGCAGATCGGATGAATGATTATTTTGATCTCGACTTATATTATGGGACGTTAAAAGTATCCGTGAAGTCCAGCTATTTCCGGATTAAAGCCCGTCCGAGCTTTGTGGTTTACGGTAAAAAAGGCCAATTCGTCAAAGCCCATAAAGACCGGCAAGAATATGATTTAAAGCACTTTTACTTGCCAGTTGGTCATCCTGACTTTGGAATTGATCAACCTGAAGATTACGGCACGTTGACTTATATGGATGACAATCAACAGTATCATGAAGAAAAAGTTGTCTCAGAAGTCGGCGATTATAGTCGAGTTTATCAAGGCTTGTATGCGGCGATTATTGACGGTAAACCAAAGACCGTTAAAGATGAAGAAACCATTTTGCAAATTGAAATGTTGGAAACTGGGATTAAACAAGTGAAGACGAAGTAACTAAAGGTTTTAGCAATAATCGTTGATATGATAAGCATTCATCGATCAAAACTAGTCCTACTTGCCACCTACCGTTCGCCCACATTGAGTCGGAACGCTGTGGGCGGACCGGTTCAGTCCAAAAGTAGTCTGAACCGTCGTTTTGAACCGCAAAATCCGCGTTTCAAAAGCGCCGAGCTCTAAGCGATAAATCGCCAAGAGCTCCCACGGCTGGGCTCAATGTGAGCTCACTCTCGGTTATAATAGTGATCGCTAAATTAATTAGCATCCGAATAATAACCGAAGTCAGCCAGTGATGGCGCCGGCCGTGAAAATATCGTTAGTCCGGGTGATTTCCCCGGACTTTACGATATGGACGACTTTTGAGACTAGTGGTTTTGACTAGGCTCAAAAGCGAGGTGGCAGCCCGTACTTTGGCTGGGACCGGTCTCCACAGCCGGCAGAATCGCTGGTTGGCGTAGATGACAAATTTAATCCAACTTAAGTCAATGTTGCTAAGGTTTTGACCAATACATTTAACTTTCAACCTTTAGTAAGTAAGATAAAGCGGGACCGTCGGTGATTGCCGGCGGTCCCGTTGTGGTTATTTATTATGCAATGGGCCATTCTGAATTAATTGTTGCTTATGTTGTAAGTCCGTTAAATGATGCTTGAAATTCTGGGCATACATGACCGCAAACAGGCTGTCGAGTAAGTATTCAAATGCGGCCTGTGAGGCAAATGTCCCAATTTTAGCAAAGCTAGTTTCCGACTGCATCGAAATCAAGTGATACTGGGTTAACGGCAGTAGCGGCGATTGGGGATTGCCAGTTAATAAAACACTTGGCAATTGCTGATCATGGAAGTATTGGGCAAACTGTTGATGAACCTGAGTGGTACCACCATAAGAAATAAAGAAGGCACAGTCATTTGGGCCAATATTAGCCGCGTTCCAAGCGGCATCAGCGTACTCATCCGCGATGATCGCAAAACGATTGATTTTAACGAGTTTATTTTGAAAGCTCCGGGCGCGTAATTGCGAATCACCCTGAGCAAAGATGAATAACCGGTTTGCTTGCATGAGTTCAGTCGCAATGGCCGTCAAAGTAGGGATATCTAGCTGAGCAAAAGATTTTTGCACGGTCGTCACTGTCAGATCGGCCATCTTTTTGGCGATCAGTTGATCGTCATCAGTCGGATCAAACGGAAAGTTAGGATCGACCTGCTGTACCGTTTGGGCCTGGGTGATGGCCGCGGTACTCAACGCCCGTTGAAACTCACGATAGCCGCGGTAGCCTAGTTTTTGCGCTAAACGAATAATTGCTGAATGTGATGTGTAAGTAGCCGTAGCCAAGTCTTTAATATACAGGTCGGTGACGGTCGATAAATGCGCCAAAATGTAAGTGGCGATGCGTTGTTCGGTGGCCGTAAAATCAGCCGCCTGTTGAAGTTGATCAAGAATTAACATCAGCATACCTCGTTCGAATTGGAATACGTTCAGTATAGTCGGTTTTCCGGGATTTGAATAGGTGTCAAGCTTTCGCTGAGTGTCGATTATGAATTGGGGTGAGTCTAATCTGGCGTTACTAGGGATAACGGTCAACGATAACTAAAAAAATAATGGTCGATTTGCAAGTTTGTGCTTGACCTGGGACCGGTTTCATACACTAATGTATAGACATTCTCAATAAAGCCTTGGTCACGGTCGGGATTTTGGTGCAAGTCGACCTATCTAACGGTACAATATGGAAGATAGGAGTGGCAACTATGACAAATATTCATGATATCGCGCGACTTTCCGGTTATTCCGTGTCAACCGTATCGCGTGTAATTAATCACCAAAAATACGTGGCCGATGAAAAGCGGGCGAAGGTTGAAGCCATTATGCGACAACTGGACTATGTACCCAATCGGGTGGCTCGTAATTTAAGTAATGGTCAAACGAAGACAGTTGGCGTGGTGATGCCGTATGCCAATCATCCCTACTTTGCCAGAATCATTGACGGCTTAGTTAGTGCGGCATTTGAAGCTGGCTATAAAATTACGTTATTACCAACTAATTATGATTTAACCATTGAACGGCGATACCTCGATCAGTTGCGGAGTAAGGCTTATGATGCGTTAATTTTTACCTCACGAAGTAGTTCACTTGAAACACTGGAACGGTACCGCAAGTACGGTCAAATCGTTTGTTGTGAAGATCCAGGTGAGCGCCCACTAGCGGCGGCTTATACCGATCGTGAAGCCTCGTATATTAGTGCCTTAAAGTGGGCACAAGCGCAGGGTTATCAGAAGATGGGCGTCGTGCTTAGTCGAAATAATGTGATTAGTGCCAGCACGCGGGTGACGCGCAGCGCGTATCAACAAGTGTATGGTAAGTTAACATCGCAACATTTGTTTGTGGGTGCAGTGACTTATGAAGATGGGTATCGAGCTGGCGAATACTTCGCTAACTTAACCCCTGGTGTGGATGCCGTGTTTACAAATGGCGATGACATTGGGGCTGGGGTTCAAACCTACTTTACGGATCACCAATTAACACCACCGCCAATTATTGGGCAAGAGAATTTATTATCTAGTCGATTATGTCAATTTTCAACCATCGATCATCACTTAGAAGCTCTAGGACGGGCGGCGTTTAAGCTGGCGACGGGCCAGACGACCACGCATAAGTTGATTAAATCAGAATTTATTAGGCGGTAATTAATATGGTAGCGAGATTAGCGGTTTTTGATATTGATAATACGTTGTTGGCACGTAACAAAAAGTTGTTACACAGCACGATCACCAGTATTCAAAAGTTAAAACAACAAAAGATTAACGTGGCAATTGCGACTGGTCGGAACTTACGATTGGCGCGGCCAATTATTAAAGCGTTGGATTTACAAGATTTTATCTTGTGTAATGGCTCAGCGGCGTTTGCCAATAAGCAACAAGTGCATCAACAGACCTTGTCGATGCACAATGTTGCGGCGTTGGTTGAAGCAGCCGATGAACAACATGTCGATATCATTTTTGAATCTTTAGATGGCTTACATGCCCATACGCAACCTAGCGTTGCCACCAAGCAAGTCTTACATGACTTCCGCGCGCCGCTACCAGATTACGTACCGAACTACTATCGAGAACATCCAATTTATCAAGCGATGATGTTTTATCGGCCTGAAATGGACGCAAACTTACCGCACGCTGACGAGTTTTCATTCGTGCGGTTTGCGGAAAATGGCGTCGATGTGATCCCGAAGATTGGTTCAAAGGCTGAAGGGGTCGCCAAATTGGCAGCTAAACTGAACGTGGATGAAAAAGATATCGTGGCCTTTGGTGACAATGATAACGATCGAGAAATGCTGCGCAGTGCTGGGATTGGGATTGCGATGGGTAATGCCGAACCTGCCATTCAAGCGTGTGCCAATTTGACAACGACGGATTGTGATCATGATGGCATTCAAAATGGCCTCAAAGCGATTGGTTGGATTTAATGAAATAACGATAGCTCAGTACTCATGATTGATGTGAGCACTGGGCTTTTTTATTGCGTTTATCATTGAAAGAATTAAGTTGATGGTGAGACATGAGATTTAGATAAACAGCTAAAGGTTGAAAGATAATTATGTTAAATTAGTCACCTACGTCAGCCAATGATTCTGCCGGCTGTAGGGATCGGTTCCAGCCGAAAAGCTGGCTTCCACCTCGCTTTTAAGCCTAGCCAAAACCGCTAGTCTCAAAAGTCGTCCACATCGTAAGTTCAGAAAAAACATTCGGACTAACGATGTCGTCACGGCCGGCGCCATCATTGCCTGACTTCGGTTAGTTGTCTGCGTTAACCTAGTAATCACTATTATAACCAAGAGTGAGTTCACATTGAGCTCAGCCGTGGGAAGCTCTTAGCGATTTATCGCTTAGAGCCCGGCGCTTTTGAAACGCGGGTTTGGCGGTTCAAAACGATGGTCGAGACCGTTCTATGGCTCGACCAGTCCGCTCACAGCGTTCCGGCTCAATGTGGGCGAACGGTAGGTGGCAAGTGCTGCATCAATGTTTAGTAAACACTAAAAAAGTTGGACCTGTATCTTCAATTCGAAAATGCAGGTCCAACTTTTGGATTAGCTTAATTTTGTTTGAATAAATCAGTTAAGTAAGTCATGAATGTGTCGAGGTAACGATCGGTATCCACTGTTAACGCAACGGTCACATTAGGATTAGCTTCGGTTAACCGAGCAGGATCACCAATGGTGCGGCCGTAATCTTCGCCACTAGCTTGAACAAACATGTTGAGATCTAACGTTCTAACAAAGCTAGGATCTAACGCAACCCCAACTGCTAATGGATCATGCAACGCACAACCGTGTAAATGAGGACTGGTGACTTTGTAAGCATCGATGTAGTAATCAACGATATCGGCGAATCTTTCACCGGCAGTCGTCTTCAAGTCACGCCATTGACCGGTTTCCTTAGTTGTTAATAAGGTCCGTAAGGTGACATCTAAACCAACCATCGTTAACTTGATATCACTAGTGAAGACCGTATTAGCGGCTTCGGCATCTTGGTTAATGTTGGCTTCGGCAAAGTGACTGACGTTTCCAGGAACGGTTAACGCGCCACCCATGATCGTGACATTACCAATGGTGCTGGCGATGTCGGGTGCTTTTTCAATAGCGGCTGCTAAGTTGGTTAAGGGACCAGTTGGCACTAAGGTGAGGTCTGAACCATATTGATGAACGGCATCGATTAAGAAGTCCACCCCAGATTGTTTTTCTGGTTGCCGCGTTGGTTCTGGCAAGTCAACTTCCCCAATCCCGTTTTTACCGTGGATTTGAGCAGAAATTGGCATCACATCAAAGTGTTCAGTTGTACTGGAGTGGGGTTCGCCCACATAGACGGGAACGTCGGTTGCACCAAGTAAGGCTAAGATTTGTAAGCTATTCTTAGCGGCTTGATCAACCAAGACATTTCCGTAAGAACTAATAATCCCAATTAAATCAACATCGGGTGCGCCAACCGCGTAAGCGATCGCCATTGCATCGTCAATCCCAGTATCTAAATCTAAAATCATTTTACGTTTTGCCATGAGCCAAATTCCTCCTTGAGTCGGTCCTAAATGGGTCTAACTAAAACTTATGTTTTAATTGTAAACGTTCCCGGTAAGCGTGACAATGTTTACGGACAGATTAACTAACATTTATCGCTAAAAAGTTGGAAATATTCACTTTTTGTCAATCCAACGATGCTGATTTATACTGAACTAAAGGAAGTGGCACAATGACAACTAACAATCCAATCATTGATATCATGCAAACCCGGCATTCTGTACGACAATACGATGGTCAACCCATTGATCGTACCGAACTGAACCGGTTGTTAACAACAGCTTTTCTAGCCCCAACGGCGTTGAATCAACAGCCAATCCGGGCTTTGGTGATTGACTCGCCAGAGGTACGACAACAATTAACTGCGGCTACCGGTAACACCAGTCAGTTAACGACTTCAGCAGCTGTGGTGTTATTTGTAAATGATCTGGAAAATCGTGATGAGGCAAAGCCATTTCAACCAGCACAACGTCCAGCGCCAACGAGTCATCAAGCGATTGGGGCGCTCGATGTTGGGTTGGTGGCGATGCAGTTTATGTTGCTCGCCAAAGATGCTGGTTATGATACCAATCCGATGACTGGGTTTGATGCGGCGATGTTTAATCAGATCCTGAATCTTGATCCACGGCGGTATCAACCGTTATTGTTGGTTTCAGTTGGTCAAGCAGCTAAGGCTGGTAAGCTAGCTGAACACAAGCCGTTATCGCAATTAGTTGACTATCGTTAAAGAGGTGGCACATGTGAATTTTGAAAAACAGTACCGATATACTGGTAAACAAACGTTAAACTTAACCGAACAGGCGACTGCCCCAGCGGCAGAATATACCGATGAAAAAGTAATTAAGAATCAGATTGCCAAAAATATCAAACAATTAACGGAGCTCCAAGGCAAGTTGTACGCCCAAGATCGACATGGCGTGTTGATTATCTTTCAAGCGATGGATGCGGCTGGTAAGGATAGTATGATTGCGCATATTATGAGCGGGATTAATCCGCAAGGCTGTGTAGTGACTTCGTTTAAGCAACCGACTAGCAATGAAGTGGCACATGATTATCTATGGCGGATTCATAATCAAGTACCGAAGCGCGGCATGATCGGTATCTTTAATCGGTCTTATTATGAAGATGTGCTAGTGAGTCGCGTTCATCCCAATATCATTGTGAATGAACATATTGGCGATATTGAGTCACCGGAGCAAGTGAACGATGACTTCTTTAATCGTCGGTTTAAGGATTTACGTTATTTTGAAGATTATTTACAACATAATGGATATACGGTGCTGAAGTTCTTCTTGCATATGTCGAAGGCTGAACAGAAGCAACGGTTCATTCGGCGGATTGAAATTCCGAGTCATAATTGGAAGTTTTCTGCGGCGGATATTCGTGAACGTCAATATTGGGACGACTATCAACGTGTCTATGATGAAGCCATCACCAATACGGCAACTAAGTCAGTGCCATGGTACGTGATTCCATCTGATAGTAAATGGTATTCAAGATTGTGCGTGTCAGAAATTATTAATCAACGGTTAGGTCAGTTACCATTGGCATATCCATCGTTAGATGCGGATAACCAGGCCCAATTGAAGACGGCATTGGAACAATTAGATCGTGAAAACGATTAACTTTTTAGAAAAACTAGCAATTTTAGTCAATTCGGATTAAGATAAACTAACAACGAGTTCTTTTATTTTGGCGCAGTGATGTCAGCAATAAAAGAACGATCCATATGATGATTAATATTAGCGTTACTGGGAGGTTTATCATGAGTAAGAGTCATTGGTTCTCAGGCACCATCATTACTGCTTTTTGGGGTGCTATTTTTGGTTTGGTTATTGGATACATTGGTGATCAAATCGTTAGTGCCACGCATCAAACCTTTACGTTACAATTAGGCACTTCAGCCGTTGTTGGCGTAATTTTGGCCTTATTGGTTGTATTTGGTTTATATCCAATGTTAGGTCATCGTGAAGTTAAATAAAAAAGTGAAAAATCCCCGGATTTAAACGTGAACTACGATGAGTAGCCAGCATGTTTAAATCTGGGGATCTTTTTATTGAGAAGACAAGTTAAATTTTCCGGCGGTACCAGTAGATTAAGCCGAAACTTAATAATAAGCTGCTACAACCAAGGATAACCGCTAACCAATTTGTCGACTCGTTTGTTTGTGGCAAGCGAGTCATGGCTTTACTTGCTGTTGTGTTGGTTGTGACTGGCGTTGATGATACGGCTGACAAGGTCGATTGAACGCTTGATACTGGTCGAGTAGCGCTAGGAACCGTAGTTAGTGACGGCTTGACGGTACCCGTTGGCGTTGTTGATTGTGCCAAGGTCGGATTTTGGGGCTTAGCTGTGCTAGTAGGGGATACCGGTTTAGCTGATACGTGATTCTCTGGCTTAGTAGTTTCAGGATTGCTAGGCTTAGTGGTCACAGGAGTCTCGGGTTTAGCAGTCTCAGGATTGCTAGGTTCGTTAGTGCTAGGGATATCATGTTCGGTAGTCCCAGGTTTCTCAGGTTCCGTGGTACCAGGTTTTCCGGGTTCGGTAGTCCCAGGATTTTCAGGCTCAGTGGTGCCAGGTTT
>NZ_BJDY01000005.1 GCF_005405385.1 Lactiplantibacillus mudanjiangensis | reverse complement strand
GTTCGGTAGTCCCAGGTTTCTCAGGTTCCGTGGTACCAGGTTTTCCGGGTTCGGTAGTCCCAGGATTTTCAGGCTCAGTGGTGCCAGGTTTCTCAGGTTCGGTAGTCCCAGGATTTTCAGGTTCCGTGGTGCCAGGATTACCAGGTTCGGTAGTCCCAGGATTTTCGGGCTCAGTGGTTCCTGGATCTTCTGGATTCTCACTACCACCGGGATGGGTAACGGGTGGTGTTTCCTCTTGTTCTAAGACGATTTCCGCATCGGCCGCGGCTTCATTGTCGTTGTCATCATGATAGGTAGCATCATTTTGGTACACTTCATCGACTAATTCACTAGTGGGTTTTGTTTGGTAGGTCAACTTCAATGGACTTGTAAACTTACCACTAAGCTTAAAGACAATCTGGTTACCATTAGTTGTCACGGTTACCGGTGTTACTTGCTTATTAACTGTGGCCTGTGCTGTTTCTGGAATGTAAACATGATGACCAATTAAAGTGTCAGTAATGACTGGGTTCAGTAAAGTTTGGTCATTATTATTGACGTAAATATTCCAACGGATAGCATCGTGAGTATCTGGATCAACCCACACCGCCGATTTATTCATGGTGATGGGTTCTGGCGTTTCTGGCGGAGTTTGTTCGTCAGTGGTACCGGCGCCATGAACGTTAAGGTTAATATAGCCATTACGGAATAAATTGTCGGTCACTAATTTGTTATTGAGTGTAAATACACCAACATGTGATCCAGCCGCAATGGTAAAGTCACCAATCGTTGATAGGCCAGTAGTACTTTTCATTGGAAAACTAATGGCTTTGGTAATTTGAACGTTGGTGGGAACATAAACAAGAATTGTATCACCTGCGGCTAGCTTGGCCGAATTTGAAATTCGCCATTTATAGCTAACGGTATAACTATTCTCGGCTGACAAAACAGCATCGTGCGCATAAATTTTACCTTGGCTATCTTTAATAACAGCACTTGCCTCATCAAAGCCACTAGTCTCGGTCACAACGCGAGCATGACTAATCAGTGGTGGACTTAAAAATAAAATCAATCCACCAAATAGTGCTAATAGTAACAGTTGCCATTTCCTAAACATGCTTATTCTCCTCCAATCTATATCTGCTGAGGCTGCCGGTCTCAACATCCATAAGTTACCATGAGTATACATGAAGGCGATATCAATAAGGATTGTTAGGAAATCGGCCGAATTAGACCATTTGGACTAATTGGCTTAAAAACGGTATGATGAAAGGGCTAATTTTAACTTTTGAAACGGGGGCTTGGTGATGGCAACACCGAAACAGCCAAAACATAACTTACTAGATGACACAACCAAGGAATTAAATGAATGGACAGGGGAAGCGAAAGCTGTTGAAATTCATCCATTGCGGATGTTTTCGGAAGTCTTTGACCGGCATACCAAAAACGATGCCGATGCGATTTTTATTGCGGGAACAGAAGCCACGACGCCACCGTTAGCAGAAGTATCGGATGCGCCGGTTAAACCGTGGCTGTTTTCGCGAGTACTCGTGGTTCTATTAGTCACATTTAGTTTATTGTTATTGCTATTTTATGCGTTCAAGAATGAGCGAGTCCTCCCAGGGTTATTGGTGATGGGATCGTTAACGGTGCCCTTTTCATTGATGATTTACTTCTTTGAAGTCAATGTGTTCAAAAATGTCTCAATTTTGAGTGTACTGGAAGTCTTTTTACTCGGTGGGGTGGCATCGATGGTGGCGACGATGTTCTTGTACACCTTGATCCCAACCGCCAATGGGACGGCTTTGTGGTCAGCTGCCTTAATTGGCTTGATTGAAGAGACTGGGAAACTTTTGATCATCGCGTGGTTTATTAATCATTTACAATTGAATTATATTTTCAATGGGATGTTGATTGGTGCGGCAGTTGGCGCTGGCTTTGCCGTGTTTGAAACGGCTGGTTACGGGATGGATTATGGGTTAGTTACCTTAGTGATTCGATCCTGGCAGGCAATTGGCACGCACACTTTGTGGTCAGCGATGGTGGGTGCCGCAGTCGTCTTCGCTAAAGACGATTACCGGCCCTTAACGACACAAACGGTATTGCGACCCAAATTTATGCGATTTTATGGGTTAGCGGTACTGTTCCATGCGTTATGGGATTGGCACGTTCCATTTGCTTGGTTAGATATTTTTTACATTCATCAGTTAATCCTAATTGCTGGTGGTTGGGTCGTGATTCTTGTCCTGATTGAAGCGGGATTACGTGAAGTCCGAATGTTGCGACAAGCGGGAATTCCAGCCGAAGAGCATGCGTTTTTACCATTACCGTAGTTTAATTGGTAGTTGGTTTAGCAAGAATCGTTGGTTAAAAATGAGTTAACTTGCCACCTACCGTTCGCTCACCTTGAGCCGGAACGCTGTGGGCAGGCCGGCTCAGCCAAAAAGCGGTCTGAACCGTCGCTTTGAAACACTCAACCCGTGTTTCAAAAACGCCAATCTCTAAGCGCCAATCTCTAAGCGCCAATCTCTAAGCGATAAATCGCTAAGAGATTCCCACGGCTGGGCTCAATGTGAGCTTACTCTCGGTTATGATGGCTACTAAATTGATTAATTCCACGATATAACCGGAGTCGTCCAGTGATGGCACCGGCCGTGAAAGCATCGTTAGTCCAGGTGATTTTCCCGGGCTTACGATGTGGACGACTTTTGAGACTAGCGGTTTAAAAGCGAGGTGGAAGCCCGTACTTTGGCTGGAGCCGTTCCCACAGCCGGCAGAATTGCTGACTAGTGTAGGTGGATAGTACCATAACCTAAAAATAGCGTGATGACACAGCAAATGTGGCTGTTCATCGCGCTATTTTTTATTGATATAAGAAGGTCACCAATTGACGATCGACGGCTGGGTTAATATGTAACAGCGAATGTTCAACCGTGAACGGGCTACCATGCATAATGACCGTTTTTGGCTGCCAGCCCTGTTGACGTAACTTTTGACTAAAAGCTAAAACACCTTTTAATGAAACTTCACCATCGCCGGCTGTTTGCCAGATCTGGCCCCCAATGTTTAGAATCGGTATTTTGGTGGGTAACTGGTGTAATTGAGATGTGACCTGTGGATAAGTCGAGGCAATACTAACAAATTTATGAATCTTAGGTTGTTGCGGTTGCTTGGCGGTATTAACGAGGTATTGCCAAATAATGTTGCTACCAGAAGAATGACCAACGGCATTATAAGTCGTGATATGGTAACGTCTCTTTAATTGTGCCATAACCACGGCTAATTGTTGAGCCTGGCGCTTGGGGTGGTGATTATCGGCGAAAATGACTTGAATTGTAGGATTGCGCCGTAAGGGTGCCCATTGTTTGATGGTCAAGTGCCCATTTTTGGCAACATTAACCACCAAGGCTTTAGTCATCAGATGAGTACTGCTTAAACGATGGACAAAGCCATTGGTTGAAAATGCGCGGGCATAATCGCCAGCGACAAAGACAGTTGGAATGTTGGTCATTTTGACAGTGGTTGCTTTAAGTGGTGCTAATCGCCATTGCCAGTAAGCCCCTGAGCCGATCACAATGCCAACGCTAATACCGGCTAATGATTGAATGATTCGTTTTCGTCGCATCCCCAAAACGCTCCTTTATTGTCTTTCAAATAAACTATTCATAAATCCTATTAAAACGCGGGTAAAAGCTTTTTGCAAATCGTTGGTTAATCCACTAGAATAAAGTTAATTAACAATTGAGAAAGTTGGTTGCGGAATGGAGACTGAATACGATTTAACCATTATTGGTGGCGGTCCCGTAGGCATGTTTGCGGCGTTTTATGCCGGGATGCGGAATGCCAAAGTACAGTTACTCGAAAGTTTGCCAGAGTTAGGTGGGCAAGTTCAAGCCCTTTATCCAGAAAAAATGATTCATGATATTGCTGGCTATCCGGCCATTAAAGGTCGCGAGTTAGTTAAACAATTGGCGACACAGATGCAGACATTTCCAATTGATGTTCACACGAAAAGTGCCGTAACCAACGTGACGGGTGAAATGGGCGACTTTACCATTACCACGGTCGATGGCCGGGTGTCACACAGTAAAGCGATTATTGTGGCGACGGGGACAGGTGCATTTGAACCACGGAAATTAGCCGTACCAGGTGCCGAGCAGTTTGAAGATCAACAATTGTTTTACCATATTCCAAGTTTAGCTGATTTTAAGGATCGAACGGTCTTGGTAGCGGGTGGGGGCGACTCCGCCATTGATATGGCTTTGATGCTAGAACCCGTTGCTAAACAAGTGACGATCATGCATCGTCGCAATCAATTCCGTGCCATGGAACATAGTGTGGACTTGTTAAAGGCCTCGAGTGTGACCGTTAAAACCCCATTTTTGATTAAAACGATCGAACGCTTAGATAACGGCCAATTAGATTTAATGATGAAAGAAGTTCGGGGGGACGCGGAAGAACACGTCGCAGTGGATGACTTAGTTGTGAACTATGGCTTTATTGCCGACAATAAAGCGTTACAAGCTTGGCAAGTAACGCCAAGTATGGCGCATCATCTGATTACCGTGAACTCAGAGATGAATACTGATGTGCCTGGGATTGCCGCCATTGGCGATGCCGTGACCTTTACAGGAAAGCTAGGATTAATTGCCAGTGGCTTTGGCGAAGCCCCTAATGCGGTTAATCAGTTGATGATGCAGCTGTATCCAGAACGGCGTAGTCCGTTGCATAGTACGACTTTATTTGAAAAACGTACGCACCAACAAGCTTAATATTAAAAAAACAATTTCTAACTTTAATAGCTAGGAATTGTTTTTTTTGTCACTAAACGGCTGTTTTTTTATGAAAATGATTTTGCGTAAGAGCCGACGATACCGAATCCAGTGACTGAAAGTAATAATAATTAGAACGATAATTAAGGCAGTCCAATCAAAATAATCAGCCAATTTCAAAGCAAAAATGAAAAAAAGCACAGTTATGAACCAATCAATTATGATTTGTCGACGAGCAATGCGCCGCCAATACTTGTAATCGGATTGAGTGGTGACCTCAAAATCGTGTGTCAATCGTAGCTTTCTAAACATGTAACTATTGATTGAGGCCGGTATAGCCAAACATACAATTAAAGCGCCAGTTGTCCAGCTGAGTTGATTGTGCGCGATATCAGTTAAAAAGCTGATAAAAAAGGTGAATCCAACAAGTAATGATAGCAAGGAAAAACTGATCGCCAATTGGTGATCGCGCTCCTGAGTTTGTCTGGGGGTTAATGGGCCAAATAAATCAGTGCTAAAGTCGATTAGTGCTTTTGTTAAGCGTTGCATAGAAATTCCCCCTTATCATAATTTAGTATGGAAAAAGCCAATACCCATAAGAGTGATGGCTATTGGCTAAACGTGACTCATCGGTGACTTCTAGGCACCAGTAACTGAATAAAACTAGTGAGTGGCAAGTGTGAGCGGCGATAATTACGATAAAGCTCGAAGCCATTGTCGACCCAACCACCACCAATCAAATAGCAACCAAGCACTGCTAGGGCAAATCCCATAATACTGAGTAGAATCATTATATGACCAGCTTTCTTTGCTTAGATTTTATTCAATGCTAACCGTATCATAACGTGGTTCAATGCTAAAACGGTTACATTGTCACAAACGTCTAAAAAATCGACTTGAACGCACATAAAAACCGGCTCTCAGATAATGGGAGCCGGTTTAAGTCATGCTTATTTCTTAGAACTACTACTGCTGTTAGTCGTTGACGTGTCATCCGGATTGGTAATTTGAATCCGAGTGGAGTTTGTCTTCTTATGTGACGCTTCTGGCGCATCAGTCTTGTAGAGTGATGTCGTCGATTTATCACCATTTTCAGCGTAGAGACTAGTTGCTGATTTCTTCAAGGCATTTTCAATCTTGATTTCTTTTTGCAAGCCGTCCGCATAGTTGTATTTCGACGCGTCAACTTTCTTAAAGCCCTTAGGATGATAGAAGCGTAATAAGTTTTTCGAGTTTAATGAATCTGACAAACTCAATTCTTTATTCACTTTCTTCTGATCCTTATCGATGACTTTTTGAATGGCATCGGTCATTTCAACTTGTTTACCCGTGGCATTGCTATAAACTTTGTCACTTAGTACCGTATACTTCGGTGTGACAAAGTCACGATTTCGAAAGGCGACAACTTGATCATGTTGCTTAGAGAAGAGGTCGGTCCCGAATTGAATATAACGTTTGCTAGAAATTCCTAATAGATGCAAGATTGTTGGCAAGACATCAATTTCACCACCGTAAGTGGATTCGATTTTACCACCTTTAGTCCCTGGCAAGTTGATCATGAACGGTACGCGTTGCAATTGCGCGCTGTCGTAGCTCGTCCAATCATCACTACTCTTACCAAGCAGTGGGGCCAAGGTTGAGTTTTCACTATTAGATAACCCATAATGATCCCCATACAAGACAATCATCGAGTTCTTCAACAAGCCCGATTTTTTCAAATAAGCGTAAAATTCTTTAATCGATTGATCCAAATAATGCGCTGTTTGGAAGTAACCGTTAATAGCTGAATCACTGGTATCAGTCGTTTTAAAAGTGGTATCTTCCTTATCCATCGTAAATGGAAAATGGTTGGTGACAGTGATGTACTTGACGTAGAACGGCTGTTGCAAGCGTTCCAGATACTTCACTGAATCCTTAAAGAGTAGCTTATCTTTCAACCCATAACCGGTTGATTTATCCCCGGTCGTATCGAAGTAACTGGCATCAAAGAAGTACTGATAGCCCATGTTCTTATAAGTGTTATTCCGATTCCAGAAACTAGCCACGTTTCCATGGAAGACCGCCGAACTATAATTACTGCGCTGATTTAAAATTGCCGGTGCCGCTTGGAATGTATTATCTGATCCAAGTTGGGCGAACAGTGAACCGGTCGATAATCCATAAGTACTGGTTTCCAACATGTTTTCGGCATCACTGGTCTTCCCTTGGCCAACTTGATGGAAGAAGTTCTTGAACGCATAAGTCGATTGACTATGATACAACTTATTCAAGAATGGGGTGACTTCTTTGCCATTAACCTTTTTCCCAATTAAAAACTGTTGGAAACTTTCCAAGTGAATCACAATTACATTGCGACCTTTAGCAATCCCATACATGCTACTGTTGGGACTGGCATAATGGGACTGGGTGAAGTCTTTGACGGTATCTAGTTCAGACTTCTTAGCACTAGCACGTTGGTGATTGGTGCGTTCATCTTTAATCCCATCGTAAAGTGAAAAGGCATCAAGACCTAAGTATTTGACGATGTAATTATTATCAAAGGTTCGCGTCAACAGTTGGGGCCGATTGGCTTCGGCTAACGCTAAGTTTAAGGCAAACCCAGCAATCGCGACTGATGTGATTGCAAAAGCTTTACGTTTACGAATTGGTTGATCATCATGTCGGAATCGTTTGAAGAGATACAATCCTAACATGACGATGATATCGATCCAATACAACCAATCATACCAATGGACTAAAGCCAGTGATGAGCCAGTTAGTCCCTGACTAACTTTAGAATAGCCCGTAACGGTACTGACGGTCATAAAGTCGGTAAATTCGCGATAATAAATGATATTGGCGTATAAAATCACGGTGTTTAGCGTATCTATTAATAAGAGTAAATAATAATAAAAACCGGTTTTGCGAATATACAAGGCTAATCCAAATAAAAAGACCGTAATGGCAATTGGATTGACCAGCATTAACAAGACTTGCAGAATATCAGACACGCCGAGTGAAAATTCTGTCAAATAAGCGTAGATTGTTTTGGCCCAAAAGAAGAGCACGAGTAACCAAAAGAATCCCAGCCGCGTATTTAGACGCTGGCGGAGTTGCTTTAACATATTAATCAGACCTCATTTGTCACAATTTTGGATATGACTCGATAAACAGTCATCATGTCATTTTAACATATCTCGTCGTTTTGAATGGTTAACATCTCGTTAAAGCCAGCGAGATTGACGGCGTTAAATAAAAACGGTATTCTCAAATTTAAAGATGGAGGCGCGAGTATGCAAATTAAAATGAGTAACCAAACAGATTCGACGGTTTACGCCGATGCGATTATGATTCGTAAGGCAGTATTTATCACAGAACAACACATTGATCCCGCATTAGAGCTTGACCAAGTGACTGATGCGACATGGCATTATGTCGGTTATACGACGGATGGTGCGGTTACCACAGCCCGGATGACGCCAGAAACAGATGGACAAACGTTACATATTCAACGGGTAGCCACGTTAGCGGATGCTCGGGGACATGGTTATGCGCGGGCATTACTCACGCAAATGATTGCGGATGCGCGGCAACAAGGGTATCAACAATTAACGCTAGGGGCGCAAGTGACCGCACAAGGGTTTTACACAGCCTTAGGTTTTCAACCAAGTGGCGAACCATTTACTGAAGCAGGATTGCCCCATCAAACGATGACGTTAACCCTTTAAAATGATTATTTCGGTCAACTGGATTAGTGGTATTCTTAGATTAGAGAGAATGAGAACTATCTGGGAGTGGATAGGATGGACTTACCAAAAGCAGTTACGGTGGCTGATGTGGCGACCAATCTAGAACACCAATTAACATTTATGGATATTACGTTGAATGAACAGACGTATCCAAAACCCAAACCAAAACAGCATGGCTTTTTAGCGAAGGCTTTAAATCACGATCCGTTTGCGGTCGGCAAGTTGACGATCACGCCGGGCCGATTAACATTGGCTGATGAACATGGTGCTGAATTTTGCTCCTTTGGCCCAACGATGATCAATGGACTGACCATCGGTATTTACCATTCGGTGACCAATGATTATGGCCCGATCGTCAAATTCAAAGATCGCTTGACGGTTAATTTAGAAATTGACACATCGGCGGCAACATATCATTTGTTAAATGATGATTTGACGGTGATCCCAGCGCTATTGGTTTGGGCGCAGGATTATCAATTGACGGTCAAGGATCCGATGAAGTTGCGAGATTTACCAGTAGATACTGTGTGGGCTGATGTGACGGCCACACAAGTTAAGGCTTGGGCAGCGGGCACACCATATGCCAAAGAATTTCAAATTTCCGGGGCTAAACCACGGGGATAAAATAACTAAGGATTGAAAGTTATTTTTTACGGCAAGTTTTCGCCATTTGCTTGCCACCTACCGTTCGCCCACATTGAGCCGGAACGCTGTGGGGGGACCGGCTCAGCCAAAAGGCGGTCTGAACCGTCGTTTTGAACCACCCAACCCGTGTTTCAAAAGCGCCAGGCTCTAAGCGATAAATCGCTAAGTGCCCCCACGGCTGGGCTCAATGTGGACTCGCTCTCGGTTATAATGGTTGCTTAGATTAATCGGTTTGCAAAATAACCGGAGCCAGCCAGGGATGACCAATTTAGCACGATTTAAGCCAATATTGCTTATTTTTTTCGGTTGAATGACAGCTGGATCAGCTCGACGATTGAGCATTTAACGAAACATCATTTTAGATTGCTAAGTCTAAAGTGATGTTTTTTTGTGCCCTGATTTAAATGTGACTAAGTGAGCAAATAGATCTCATTAGTCCCAATTTTTACCAGCTCACGTTGACTGATTTGGTCAATTAAAATTCACACAATTTGAAACAAAAGTTGATTCAACAGTGTTTGAACGAAATTGTGCGGCTTTTAATTAAGTCTTTTTTACGGTTAGTTTTTAGTTATTTGTTCGTGAATTAATCATATTATTTTCAGACCACGGTAATATTTGCGGCCGAAAACCATGCTAGGATTATTACTAATGTTTCTGGTATGCCAGACAACGCACCACTACTAAAAGTTAGGATGATGACAATGGCAAACAGTTTGATGCAACACTTGATGAATCGATGGCGGCCCAAGAAAAAAGCCGTCTTAATTCTCGGCAGTGGTCGTTCCGGGACGTCCGTCTTAACGAAATGTATTAGTTTTATGGGCATCTCGCTAGGCACTAATAACTTATTGGGCCCTAGTAAGAAGATCAATCCCAAAGGCTATTTTGAGAATAAAGATGTGATTAAGATCCATAAGTCGATTGGGAGTAAGATTCGTTATCGTCCAGCCTTTGCCGGTTATGAGGATAGTGCCAAAATAAAAAAAGATCGCGAAAACTTGACCAAATACTTAACTGATTTTTTTGCAGATGAACGATACTTAGCGATTAAAGATCCCCGGATGAATGATTATATCGAGCTCTGGCAAGCAGTACTAGCTGATATCAACGTGCAACCGGCTGAGATTATTTTAATCCGTAACCCGATTGATGTGGTGAATTCCAATAGTCGGGCTTGGCATCGCGATGCGACTTTGGCTTTACGTCAATGGCAAGTGCGGACCTTATTGTCGTTGCGTGATACGAAGAATCAGAATCGGATTTTAATTACTTACGAGGCTTTATTTAATGAAACGTTACCGACCTTAAAACGCATTGCTGATCAATTGCAATTACCATGGCCAAGCGATGAAGGGACATTGCAGGCTGAAATTGATGGCTTCATTGATCCAAACTTGCAACATAGTGACAGTGCGCAAAGCTTGGCCGACTTTAAAGCGGATAACAATATCGATCCGGATGCGAAGACCTTGTATTTATTAGCAGTGCGAGCGGCGAATGATCCTGAATTCTTTGAATCAGAAGAATTTGATCTCAAAATTAAACAATTAACTGATCAATATGTGACTAAACATGGGTCCTTATATCGAGACTTTAATAAAAAGATTCCTGGTAAGACCGTTTATGTTTGGGGGAATGATGCAGCGGCCGTGGAACACGTGAATGATCAATTAACCGAACTTGGTGTGGTGTTACAAACGGCCGATAATACCCGCGCACATCAATTACAAACACAATTAAGTCAAAAGTTGGCGACGACCCAGCCTTGGGAGGTCACGTATCCAAAAGATTATGTCTTAGTTAGTGACAAAGAAGATTTAAATAACTTTATTCGTAAACATGCCAAACATGATGATGTTTGGGGCTTAGGTGATGTTGCCGCTAGCTCGGTTGTTGAAATGATCATGGCCGTTAGTGACGAAATGGGCTTAGCGACTCGTAACTTGGTTTTAGTCGCAGACTTTGAACAATTACAACAAGATCCAGCAGCCTTAAAGGTGGCCTTACGATCCACCGTGCGTGTCTTGCATGCGGTCAAAGACCAACCTTACTTGATTATCCCAGCGGCCGCGGTGACACAACCGGATACGCAAACTCAATTGGCAACTTTCGTACAACAAGATGAGGTTGTCGTTGAAAACAACTCAGCGGTATCGATGCCAGAAGCGCCACTAACGTTGGCCCAGGTTGCCCAAAACTTGGCACAGCTAATAACAGCAGCTAGTCAAGATCCGGCTAACCAAGCCGCTTTGCAACAATATTTAGCGTTATATCATGACAAAATTTTAAAACAGATAGGTGATTAATAATGACAAAAACAACAGTAGGTATTTTACCGCACGGCGGCCAATTAATTGATTTATTAGATGAGTCTGACGCAACACGACAAGCTGCTGAAAAATTACCAAGCTTAACAATCAATGCGTGGAATCTATCCGACTTGGAACTCATTGGGATTGGTGGCTTTAGTCCACTGACTGGCTTTATGTCGGAAGCTGATTATCGCGGTGTCGTCGACAACATGCATTTAACGAACGGCGTATTGTGGTCTATTCCGATTACGCTTCCGGTTGATGAAGCCACGGCTGAAACGGTGACAATTGGGCAAGAAGTTGCCTTAAAGACCGCTGATGGGACTTTATATGGGACCTTAACCGTGACCGATAAATTCCGACCTGACAAACAAGTCGAAGCCCAAAAGGTCTATGGCACTACTGAAAGTGCGCATCCTGGAGTAAAACGCATGCTTGATAACGGTGATGTCTATTTAGGTGGTCCCATTAAATTATTGAAACAACCGAGTCATGGTGAATTCGATCAATTCTATATGGCACCCAAAGCCACGCGCCAAATGTTTCATGAATTAGGGTGGGAAACCATTGTTGGTTTCCAAACACGTAATCCGATTCATCGTGCTCATGAATTTATTCAAAAAACGGCGCTTGAAAGTGTTGATGGCTTGTTGTTGAATCCACTTGTTGGTGAAACCAAAGCTGATGATATTCCGGCCGATGTGCGGATGGACAGTTATCAAACGATTTTGAAGCATTATTATCCCGCTGATCGTGTCCGCTTAGTCATTTATCCAGCGGCGATGCGTTATGCGGGCCCTCGTGAGGCCATCTTACATGCAACGGTCCGCAAAAACTATGGCTGTACGCACTTTATTGTCGGCCGTGATCATGCCGGTGTTGGTGACTACTATGGGACTTACGAAGCCCAAGCCTTGATTACGTCCGTTGAATCCGAACTTGGGATGGGCTTCTTCAAATTTGAAAATTCTTTCTATTGCAAACGTTGTGGCTCAATGGCGACGGCGAAGACTTGCCCACATCCAGATGACGACCATATTTCGTTGAGCGGGACTAAGGTCCGGAAGATGTTAAGCGATGGCGTGGTACCACCAAAAGAAGTGTCACGACCAGAAGTCGCTCAAGTCTTAATTGATGGGTTAAAACGAAAGGCGGCGATGGTTCATGAGTAAATCAACCAATATTACTTGGCAAAATACGCAAGTTAGTAAGCAACAACGTCAAACATTAGCCGGTCATCGCAGCCCCGTGCTGTGGTTCACCGGGTTGTCAGGTTCTGGTAAATCAACGATTGCCAATGCGGTAGCGCAACGGCTTTATGAAGAACAAGTGAATAGCTATGTTTTAGATGGCGATAATATGCGCTTTGGACTGAACAGTAATTTAGGCTTTTCTGCGGCTGATCGGCAAGAAAACATTCGTCGGGTCGGTGAAGTGTCTAAATTGTTTGTTGATGCCGGTGTCATTACACTTACTGCGTTTATTTCACCTTATCAAGCGGATCGCGACCAAGTGCGTGACTTATTGGCAGCGGGTGAATTTGTCGAAATCTTTGTAGATACGCCACTTGCCGTGTGTGAAGAACGTGATGTGAAGCAATTATATGCCAAGGCTCGTCGTGGTGATATCAAAGGCTTTACTGGGATCGATGCGCCTTATGAGGCGCCAACGCAACCGGAAATTACTATTGATACGTCGAAACAACCATTAAGTGAGTCGGTCGAACAAATCATGCGCTATTTAACCAATCATGGTTATTTAGACCTGTCAGCTTAACACGGGTGGCTTGATGATGTTAACTGAAATTTTAACGATGATTCAGCAACATGCCAACATCTATGTTTACCGCCATCAAAATCCTGATCCGGATGCGTTAGGTAGTCAATTCGGGTTAATCGGTTTGTTGCAACAGGCCTTTCCTGATAAAAATGTGATGGCTGGTGGCACGCCGAGTCAGACTTTGGCGTGGTTAAGCGATCCAGCAGCGATAACATTAGAAACACCGCAAGCCGATGATCTCATTATTGTGGTGGATTGCGCTAATGCGCAACGCATTGATGGCGCACTACCGGTGGGGATTCCTGTCATTAAGATTGATCATCATCCTAATCTAGATCCATATGGACAGTTGAATTGGGTTGATCCCGATTTCTCGAGTTGCGCGGAAATGATCTATACGTTTTATCAAGCTAACTATCAACAGTTGACGTTGGATACGGCAGCGGCGAGTCGCTTGTATGCCGGGATCTTAGGTGATACGGTTCAATTTTCAACACCAGAAACGACGGCCCGGACGTTGAGTATCGCCGCGAAGTTAGCGGCATTAGGTGTGGATGTCAGTCGTGTCAGCCATCAGGTGACGGATCTAACACCACGAATTAGTAAGTTGGCCGGTTACGTGTTAAGCAATCTGGAAGTTGATGATCATGGAGTTGGCATCTTAACATTGACCCAACGCACGTTGCGTCAATTAGGGTTGCGGTTAGATGAAGTCGATGCTGTGGTGGCCTTACCGGGAAAATTAACCAATGTCCGAGGTTGGCTGTGGTTGATTGAACATCCTGATGGCACTTATCGGGTGCATTTGCGTTCTAAGCAAGTGCCAATCGATGATTTAGCTCGACGTTTTGGTGGTGGCGGCCATCCGTTGGCTAGTGGTACTTATGTTCAAAACTTAACGGTGGCTGAGCAGTTAATTGAGCGCATGCGAGAGCTTTTTTAAGTCAAACGTGTTTTACTTAAAGATATAGGATAAAATATTCGGCGGTTCTCCAAGTTGGAGGCCGCTACATTTATTAGTAAAGGTGTCGATGATATGCGCAAGAAAGTTTGGCTCATCATTTTAATTGTGGTGGTACTTGGTGGCGGGGCTGCCGGTTGGTATGGCTATCAATCCGCAACCAAGACGACTAGCAATGGTAGCAAGGTCCGTTCAGACAGTGCGGTTAAGAAGGATATTAATTCGCGGCTGGTTTATGGTGGTATTAAGAAACAAAAATCAACAACCACTAAGATAAAAAAGGCTGCTGCTAGTGGATCTAGCTATACCTTTAGTAACATGTATACTAAAGTGAATGCGTATGGAAGTTCGCCACTGACCGCGATTGCAGCGTTCCATACGACTAAAGCGGCTAAAGTGACGTATACAGTCGTTGGAAAGACAAGTAAGACGTCGATTACCAACAAGACGACTAAGTATACGAAGAACCATACGTTACAAGTGCTTGGTTTGTATGCTAACTATAAGAACAAAGTCAAAGTGACGGTCACTTATAAGAATAAGACCAAACAAACGAAGACGATCTATTTGAAGACTAAGAAGTTACCAAGTTCATTGTCTTCTATGAAGGTCTCGGTTAAGAAGAATAACAAGTCAAAGATGGTCTTAGGCTCGGGTAATTCTAAGTTAACCTTTATGGTCCGGACAACCATCTCTGGTAAAAACAAGTCTAAGAACTATTCCTTTGGGATGGATGCGGATGGAACAATTCGTTGGTATACGACACGTCCAACCTCGCATATCTTTAAGCAATTAAGTAATGGACATTTGTTGATCTGGACGAAGTCGAAGAAGTCTAATTCCTACTTTAATCAATTAGTTGAAATGGATTACACGGGTAAGATGTACAAGGTCTATCGCTTAAACCATAAAGCATGGGGGAAGACGGCTGGTTCTAAGAAACAAAACCATAACCAAATTCACCATGATGTGACTGAATTGCCAAATGGTGATTTGATCGCCACGGTTTCTGATGGTGGTCGGAAGTATGTTGAAGATACGATGATCGTGATTTCGCATAAGACCGGTAAGATTACCAAGGTCATTAACATGAAGAACATCTTACCAGCGAAATTCTATGAACAATATTCCGCAACCAAGTCTTCTAAGTACATGGGTAAAACTGACTGGTTCCATGAAAATTCGGTTTATTACGATTCAACCGATAAGAGCTTGATTATTTCTAGTCGGAATCAAAACTTGGTCATGAAGATTGATTACAAGACTGAAAAGATTAAGTGGATTCTATCGGGTAAGAAACGTTCAGCTTGGCCGAAGTCTTATCGGAAGTATTTGTTGAAGGCGAGTGGCAAGATTTCTTGGCCAGGTGGTCAACACGCTGCGATTGTTGATCCATCAACGTTGAAGAATAAGAATTCCTTGAATCTATTAATCTTCAATAATAACATTGCGGTCGGGACCACGAAGTCGTCATTGGCTAAATCTTCTGGTAAGTATTCAGAAGGTGTCGAATACCATATTAACGAAAAGACCAAGACAATTAGTCAAGTCGGTAGTTATGGAAAATCGTTAGGTAAGGCCAACTTTAGTAATATTATCGGGTCGAACCGTTACCTCAGTAGCAGTAATCGCTTGATTGACTTCGGGTGGTTAGATAACGGTGATGCCGCGAATATTATTGAATATGACACAAAGACGAAAAAACAAGTCTTTAACGTGAAGTTAAGTAATTTGGGGAGCGGCGGTTACGTTTATCGGGCCGAACGATTCTCCTTATATCCAACGAAACACAGTTACGGAACTAATGAATAGGTATGAATTCAAAGGAAGAGTTTGGGATAACACCCAAACTCTTTTTTGCATTAAATAACTATAGTCGCACGCTTCTTTTTTTGGCCAGTTTTAAAAATACACACACAATCTTCTCAAAATCTTGCGGAATTGCCTAATGCTTTCACAGGCTAGCGCGAATTTGGTCATATTTGTTGCTTACAATAAAAGTCTAGTTGATCGAAAATAGCGCGTTGTCGCGGATTGGAGTCTTGGTAAATGACCGTTCAAATTGCCATTGTTTTAATAACCTTAGTCGTAACTTTTGTTGTGATGGCCATGGAAATCACCACCCCGAACGCCGTGATTTTATGTGCGTTGGGTTTCTTATTATTAATTGGGGTGTTGTCACCTAGTGATGCGCTAGCGGGGTTCGCTAATGATGGTTTAGCCACCATTGCGTTGATGTATATTATGGCCTATGCGATTGCGAAGAGTAATGTTGTCAATCGGTTGTTTAACCGTATTTTGGGTAATGGGCAACATGAACGTGGGGCGTTATTGAAATTATTGACGACCGTGAGTGTGATTTCGCCTTTTATGAATAACACGCCAATCGTTTCAACCTTAACGCCGATGGTACAGAAATGGTGTAAGGAGAAAGGACTATCGGCCTCAAAATTCTTAATTCCGCTATCGTATGCCACGATTTTAAGTGGCTTGTTGACGGTCTTAGGGACGTCGACAAACTTAGTTGCTCAGGGATTGTTATCCAAATACCATTTGAAGCAATTCGGGACTTTTGACTTAGCGATTGTGGGGCTGCCGATTACCATCGTTGGGATTGGTTATTTGATGACGATTGGGTATCACTTGTTACCTAATTATCGCAATAGTCCTTTAGATGAAGTCACGGACGCCCCAAATGATTATTTGATTGAAATGTCAGTTGGACCAGACTTTGAATACCTTGGGCAAACTGTAGCTGCAGCTGGATTGCGTGATTTAGAAAATGTCTTTTTGGCCGCAATCAATCGCGCTGGCCGTCCCATTGTCCCCGTCAGTCAAGCTGTCGAACTACAACAAGGCGACAAGTTGTACTTCACCGGTTCGATTAACGAAATCAATGATTTATTACAAATCAAAGGATTAATTCCCAGTACTGAAAAGGTCAATATGGCTGATATTACGAATGAACAGGCACAAATTGTAGAACTATCGATTCCCGAAAACTCAACATTGATTAATCAAACGGTTAAATCAGCCAATTTTCGTAATCGGTATGGCAGTGTGATCGTCGCGATTCATCGAAATGCGGTTCAGTTAAAAGGTCAAATTGGTCGGATTAATTTGAAGGCCGGCGATGATCTCGTGGCGATTACCAACAATGATGGTGCCCAACTTGAAGCGATGAAAGATGTCCATGTCTTTAATACGCAACCAACCCAAAATGTGGCGACAACGTATAAAGACTTTTTGCCACTCTTGTTATTGATTACAACGATTATTGCATCCACCATTGGTGTGATCGATTTATTTGTCGGTTTAGCCGCGGCCTGTGTGCTTTTGTTCTTAACTAAGTGTGTGACGGTTGATGATGTGGTGAAGGCCGTTGATATGAATGTTTTGTTCTTAGTTGCAAGTTCCTACAGCTTAGGCGTTGCAATGTCCAATGTTGGTGCGGATAAGTTTATTGCTAAAGGATTGGTGGCCTTAACAGGAAACTCGGCCCCGATAGTTTATATGTTCTTGTTGTACTTTATCACCAACTTCTTAACGGCCATCTTATCGAATGCGGCGGCATTATCATTGATGTTTCCAATTGTGGTTTCAGCGGCGAAAATTGTCAACTTACCAGTGATAATGTTAGTCATGTTGATTACGATCGCGGCTACTGCCGACTTTTCAACGCCAATTGGCTATCAAACGAATCTGATTGTTTATGGTCCCGGTCACTATAAGTTTACCGATTACTTTAAAGTTGGGATTCCACTTAACCTGATTTGTATGGTGATTTGTGTGTTCGTGACGTATTATGCTTATGTGATTTTATAAAGTAGTACAAAGATGGCAGAAAGTCTTGCCAGCATTAACTTGTTACCTACGCCAGCCAGTGATTCTGCCGGCTGTGGGGACCGGCTTCAGCCAAGAGCCTAGCCCAACCCGCTAGTCTCAAAAGTCGTCCACATCGTAAAGTCCGGCAAAATCATCCGGACTAACGATGTTATCACGGCCGGCGCCATCGCTGATTGACTCCGGTTATATCGTGGACTAATTAATTTAGACATCATTGATAACCGAGAGTGCCTCCACATTGAGCCCAGCCGTGGGAGCTCTTAGTGATTTATCGCTTAGAGCTCGGCGCTTTTGAAACACGGGTTGGGTGGTTCAAAACGATGGTCGAGACCGGTTTATGGCTCGACCAGTCCGCCCACAGCGTTCCGGCTCAAGGTGGGCGAACGGCAGGTGGTAAGTACGACTAATTTTGATTATAAAAAAATACCACCAACCTTGTTGATCGCAAGGTTGGTGGTATTTGAGTTAATTATTTTTGCTCTGATTTAGTCGATTTGGCTTTCTTAGCTTTAGGTGTTCGCTTGAAGCGGGCCTTAAGCCATGGGCCCCATGACTTAACATTGAGCTTAGGCGGATTAACTGTCCAAGCAATCAATCCCGGTAAGATCAGTGGGGTGACTAGGTTGCTTAGAATAATGCCGATCAGAACCATGATCCCAGTTGATTGTAAGAGTTGTTCTGGCATGCCCAACATTGGGAGGACACAGACTAATTCGAACAAACTAACGGGTAAGATCATGCGACCACTACGAGCGAAATGTTGCATCAAACTTTCAGCTTCAAATTGGTGTAACCAATCACGACGATTAACCGTTACGGTACTGATGAGTAACCAGTGTAAGGTTAATAAGATACTGCCCCAAACGAGGGTTAACCATGGTAAGTTCCCAAAGTTGGCGAAGCTCGTGTAGAGTAGGCGCGTGAAGCCCCAACTGGCGGTTACGATAAGCCCTAACCCAATAACCAAATATTCGCTCAAGACGATTGAACGTAGGCCTAACCAGAGACAAACACCGATTAAAACAAACGCTAATAACGCCCATTTCAAGTAGTTTGAAATGAAGGTTTGACGAATACTACTTTGCGTAACGGTTTCACCGCTGTAGTTAATGTCAGCTTTTGAGAGTGGTGTGGCTAGTAGGCTCGCTTTAACGGTTTGTTTCACCGCAGTTAACGCATGGAAACTAGTCGTACTAGTTGAAGCCGTCTTGAAGGTCACAATCAACTGTGTTTGATGACCATTTTTACTGGTATTGGTCGTTAAACTATTTTGAAAGAGACTGCTATTGTAAGCATCGGCTGGTAGGTAGAACGCTTTACCGACTTCACTGGCTTTCAAACTAGCCAAGTAGGTGTTGGTTTTATTGATTGAACTACCCACAGTACCAACGAGTTTAACGGTTTTTGCTAACTTCTTATTAACGGACTTGATCTTTTGATTCGTTTCATCGTACATGGATACGACACTATCTTGGTTCATTTGAACGGTATTTGTTAAATCAGTGATGCTGGCAACTAAATTGTCAGCTTTGTTGAGTTCTCGATTCAATGAACGTAAGGCCCGGCGACTGCGTTTGTTTTTACCTGTAATATTGCCGGCAGTCATTTCGGTATTGACCAGTGCATTAGAGATGCGGTCGTTGTAAGTCGAGAGTTTGTTGATTTGTTTTTGCAGTTTCTTCAAGTTCTTTAACTGTTGGCCAACTTGGGTACTAGTTAAGGTTTCTTGATTACTGTCTAAACGTTTTTTGATCTTTTGTAAGTCTTTTTGGTTAACGCTGAGGTTGGCGTTAATCGTATCTAATTGGTTACCTACATAGTACTGCGCAACTTTTTGACCAGTCGGTTGAGTCACGGAAACAACCGATTTAACCCCAGCCACATGCTGTAACTTGGTTGTCAACGCATCAATGGTTTGTAAATCTTTTTGAGTGGTCAAGTTACGGTTCGTGGAGACATTAATGGTAACTGGCGTGGTTTCACCAGCACCAAAGTGTGCACTGATTACTTGGCTACCATCTTCAGCATTAGTGGTGGTGGCTAGTAAATCAGGTGTTAAGGTATCATACGAGAACCGTGCCTGTGCAAACCACAAACCAGGCACGATTAAGATTAAGGCGACTAACCATGCTAATAGTGGTCGCCAATGACTAAAACGTCCAAATTGCCGCCACAGATTCTTGGAGCGTTGACCCCAAGCTTGAGTCCCGGGCCATTGAATACCATGGCCGAGTAGCGCAGCAAAGGTGTAATTTAAGGTTGGCACCGCCAACGCAGATAAAACCACCGCTAAGGCAAGTATCCAACTAGAAGCAACTGCTGGCAAAGCAGCAAAGCTTAATCCGACAGTCATCAAAGCAAAGCTGACTAGGACAATTAACCACTTTTTAAATTGACCGGATAATGTTGCTAGGGCGTCGGCTTCTAGATCGTCAGTATTTTCAGCTTCGGCTAAGTAATCATTCATGTAAGACCAGGTTAAGACTGTACTTAAAATCAAAACACTGATCCCAATTAAAAGCACACTATTGCCGGCAAATGGAAGTTTCCAGAAGGTAACGGCATTTGCAGCAATACTAGTTGTTGTAATTAAGGTAATGGTTTGAATGAGCAAGTTGATTAGTGGAATCAGTAGGGATCGGAAAATAATTCCTAATAAAAGCAATGTACAGATGGCACCAATAACGAGAATCATAATTGTGTGATTTAATTGCGTTTGTTGTCGTTGAGCGGCAATTAAATCTGTACTGGTCACGTAGGTTTTGAGTCCTTTGACCTTAGCCGCATCTGCCAGTTGGTTAGCTACGACTTTTAATTCGGATTGTTGATTATCAACGGCGACAACGGCCAATTCGGTGGAACCATCTTTAGAGGTTAATAATTGCTGATCATTAGTTGAAGTATGTATCGTCCGGATTTGTTTAATGCCATAGTATTTCGCCTTTTTATTGATTTGCTTTAAGGCTTTGTCAATTTTTGTCTGTTGACTCGGCAGTAATTGAGTTCGCTGATTATTAAAAACTAATACGAGTTGATCGGTATGAGCCAACCCGCGTCCCCATTTATTTTGTAGCTTTGTCAATTTTGCCGTGGAAACTTGGCTGCTCGTTTGGCTTTGATGGCTGTCGATTAGCGACTGCACGTTTGGTAACGCGGCGATGCCGACAAAGACAACGACAATCCAAAAGACCAAGAACAAAAATTTCGGTTTGAGAAATTTTTTCATGTGGATGTGACGCCCCTCATCTATTGATTTCGTTATGATAAGTCTACCATAGATGACTTGTGCTGGGCATTACAATTGAATGATGTAACCGCTTGAAAAGTCAAATTCCAGCAATTGATAGACAGTTATGCTATCCTATTGAAATTGTGAGAGGGGGATGCTTGATGAAAACGGATCGCTTTCAAGCATTTAGCGATGGTATTTTTGCCATTTTAATTACGATTTTAGTTTTGGAATTCCATGTACCAGACTTTAAGTCGGGACACTTACTGGCCGCGCTGTTAGCACAATGGCCGTTATTTTTGTCCTATGCTTTTTCATATTTTTACGTTGGGACGTTATGGTTGTTTCATCATGATTATTTTAGTATGTTGCAACGAATTGATCGGAATGTAAATATATTGAATTTACTGATGCTATTTAGTATCACGTTGCTTGACTATCCGATGTCGTTAGTTGCGGAAGCTTTGACTAGCGGTAACCGAGCAGATATGCAAGCCGCTTTTATTGTCTATGACTTGGTTGCGTTGTTCATTTCAGCGACCTTCTATTTTATGTATTTGTATTTACACCATCATCAAGAGCTAAAAAGTACGCGGGTGTCTAATGACTTTTACGCAGCCATCAAATTCGACCCCGTTCGCAGTGTGTCTATTTATGGATTAGCCATTGTAAGCACTTTCTGGTCAGTCTGGTTAGGGGCTTTACTACTAGCGGGTGGGATTATTTTTCACTTTTTAGCATATTTACGGATGAGTAATCAATTGGCTTTATCGAAAGGAAAATCAGCATGACAAATTATTCAGCATTAATGGGTCCAGATCGTTATGATTTAGCAGTAAACTTGGCACAACAGTACCACCTTGATCCGAGTCAAGTACTTTTTGGCTATTTGCAGGTGGTCAGTGATATTACTGGTGGGACGGCAGCTGAACCGGCCGATTTGCATGACCCGAAAGTCATGGATGCAATTAATACGCAGTTTGATCATTTTTTGAAGCAACGGCACTAAACGCAGGTCGTAGTCAACACGTTTAAAAAAGCTAGGTCAATAAAATTGATCTAGCTTTTTTATGAGCAAATACTGAGAAGCCCAGTTTTAAGTAAATAACAGAAAAAGGCGGGGTGAGTTTGCTGGGATTTTTAGACACAAAAAAAGACGCCCGGAATCGCCGGTCGTCATTCAGTAACAAACGTTAGTAACGGATTAAATTGAATGAGTCATTGATCCCCGACCAGGTAGCTAGCATTCTTTAAGATTAGCGTACATTTGGTCTAAATCGTCAATAGTCGTCATCATTGACATTTGGTGGGTATCAGCATCTTTAGCTGTTTGGCAAGCCTGATCGGCATGAAAACCTTTGGGAATCAAACCGGTGGTTGCCATCTGATGATAATACTCTGAAACTAAATGAGCAGAATTCATTTCCAAAGTATCCAAGACGTGATTCACATCAGCGAATAATCTAACGCGCGTCGATCGTTTTTTGGTTGGCATTTCTTCACCTCGATATATATTTTGACTCATTTCAGTGGAATAAGCAACTAAAGTGAAACGGGTTAACTAATCTGACAACGCTTTCATGCGGTCAAGGGCGCAAAAATAATTTTTTTGATTACTTAATGAACGCCTGATAAGCGAGTAAACGTTGATTTGATAAGGCTTAATCGCTAACAGTTAAGTCGTCCTCAATTGATTTGAGATTAGGATCATTATTTTTTTAGATCTCATTAGTTTTTAATTTTTTTGAATGTGCTATACTTGAGTTTCAATAACTATCAAAGCGAGGTCTTCATTGTGAGTGGATATAACGTCGCGATTGTCGGTGCAACCGGTGCTGTAGGTGCCCGGATGATCAAAATGGTGGAACAAACGAGTTTACCAGTCAATTCAGTTAAATTACTGGCTTCGAGTCGGTCGGCGGGTAAAGAATTGCAGTTCAACGGTCAAACGTTAACGGTTGAAGAAACTGTCCCAGAATCATTTGAAGGGATTGATTTGGCCTTATTCTCAGCGGGTGGCTCAGTTTCTAAGAAGTTTGCGCCTGAAGCTGTTAAACGTGGTGCAGTCGTTGTTGATAATACAAGTGCGTTCCGAATGGACCCCGAAGTCCCATTAGTGGTACCAGAAGTGAACGAAGATGCTTTGTACAAGCATCATGGCATTATTGCCAATCCAAATTGCTCAACGATTCAAATGGTCGTGGCATTGGAACCAATTCGCAAGGCCTTTGGATTGAAGAAGGTCATTGTGTCCACGTATCAAGCCGTTAGTGGTGCTGGTAACCGTGCGGTACAAGAATTACGTGATGAAGCACAAGCTTATTTAGATGGTAAGGAAATGGAAGCTAGCATTTTACCCGTTTCTGGTGATAAGAAGCATTATCCAATTGCCTTTAATGCGTTACCACAAATTGATGTCTTTGAAGAAGACGGTTATACCCATGAAGAATGGAAAATGATCCATGAAACCAAGAAGATCATGTGTGGTGGCGATATGGATAGTGATGATATCAAAGTTACGGCTACTTGTGTCCGGATTCCGGTACCTGTTAGTCATTCCGAAGCTGTCTATTTTGAAGTTGAAGACCCTAAAGCTAACGTTAAAGGCATTCAAGCCGCTTTAGCTGCTGCTCCTGGGATCGTGTTACAAGATGATCCAGATCATCAAATTTACCCACAAGCTCACAATGCTGAAGGGTCTAAGGATACTTTCGTTGGCCGGGTTCGTCCTGATCAAGAAGATCCAATGGCTTTCCATATGTGGGACGTTTCTGACAACTTATTGAAGGGTGCGGCTTGGAACTCCGTTCAAATCGCCGAACACTTAGATAAGTTAGGCTTGTTACACATGCAATAAGATTAGAGTGAGCCAAAAGTCGGGCAGTCAGCGAGCATTAACGTTGCTAACCGAACAATCCTGAACTTGGATTGCTTGGTTAGCAGGGTTAAGCGGAACTGATTGACTTTTGGTGCACGTTTTGGCAATAAATATTCTGACATCAAAAGAAGGTCGCTGATTCGAATTTTCGAATCGGCGACCTTTTTTGAGGCTTATTTACGAAATGAATTACGACGGAGTAGCCAAATGGTGAGGGCGCACAAGCCAATCGCGATGATGACCGTAATCTCCCAACCGAATGGATTTTTGGTGAATGGGAGATCGACGTTTTGACCGAAAAAGCCAAAAACGATATTTGGCATCGTCAACACGATTGAAAAGATCGTTAATAGCCACATGGTGTTGTTCAAACTATTATCTAAGATGTTTGAATAGGCGTTGGAAACTCGACCAATAATATCAGAAGCGATGTTAGCCATTTCGAGCCCTTGTTGTGCTTCAACAATGATATCATCAAGGCGTTCTTTTTGTGTCGTTGATAATTTAATTGGTGCAAAGCGTTTGAGCGATTGTAACATGTCATTATTGGTTTTGAGCGAAGTCAAAAAGTAAACCAATGTCGTTTCTAATTCCATCAGTTGTAGAATGACGGAACGTTGGATTTGTTTACGCATTTTGGATTGGATATTTTGCCGGTCTTTGTTGATGGCATTAATTGCTTGAAAGTATTGACGTGATAACTTGTACATCACGTCAAAGATATAATCGATGGGATGTTGGACTTTTTCCCAATCGGCATCGATCACATCCGCCAACATGTCTTCAACAAAATCAGTGTGGTCAGTCGTGAAGGTGAGCAACGTGTGTTCAACCAACATAAAACTGACTTGAGCGGTGTAAGTCCCTTCATCAATGTTCTTGGTCACCACGTCAAAAATCAACGTGGTAATGGCACTTTTGGCATCGTATTCGAGTCGGCCACGTTCATGTCGGTCGGTGGCGTAACCCAACATTTCATCGGTGACGCCTTCTTCATTAATGAGCTGATTATAATCATTATCCGTATAATTGTTAACTGCGACCCACCGGAAATCGTCGCTTAGGGCTTCTACTTTTATCATGTTTGTAAACTTCCAGATTTTTGATTTACTCTCAATTTAACATGCTTTGGCCCCGAACGTAAAGGGCGTTTTAATGAACAGTCGTCCGACTTAACCGTTCACACCACATTTGATGCTCGCGACTGAAGAAAGTTAAGAGTAGATCGTAACTAATAATGAGTAAGATTAAAGAAACGATGACAAGGCTAATATCTAACCGATTGAGTGTTGGGCTAGGAACGTTTCCCAGTTTATTGAATAACCACAAGTCTAAGAAAAGTAGTGGCAAACTAATGAAATAAAGACCACCATAATGAACTAAAAGTTGCCAACCACTAGCTGGCTGACCGGTGGTACTTAAAAGGCGACTATTGGTTAACCAACCACCAATCGTTTTACCACGCCAGAGTTTGGCTGGTAACCAGAAGAACGCTAAGATGTTAAAGACATACAGCCAACGAAAATCATGCGGTAGTGGCCAATTAAAATGTTTAACGAGTACAAAGTAACCGGCATCAAAGCATGCAATTAAGCCCCAGTCAATGATAAGTGCCCCAATACGACGCCAATTGATGGGATGATCTTGATGATTAAGTTGACGAGAATGATCGGTTTGCCACCATTTTTTAGGAATAAAGCCTAGTGCCACGGCACCTAAAAAGCCACCGAACGTGTTGGTGATCAGATCATCCACGTCAAACATGCGATAAGCCCGACTGTAGTAGCCGTACAGCCCAGTGAGTTGAGTGGTTTCAAAGAATAACGATAGGGCGAAGCTAGCCAACGTGATTAACCAAATTGGCCAATGGTGACGGCCTTTCAGATAAGCGCCAAATGGCATTAAGAGAATCACGTTAAAAAACGGTTGGAAAAAAGTCGATGTTTTAAATGTTGCTAACCATGTCGCCGGATTGCTTAGCTGAAAACCGGTGAGTAGCTTAAGCTGCGTGACGAAGTAAAAAGGTTGGAGATTATATTCGGCGCTCGTTAAGGCGGCCACTGAACTGCGTGAAGGGAGTGGCAAAATAATCAGTAAATAGCTGGCTGCTAGGTACCAGATAAAGGAGTAAGTACTGACAATTCGCCGTTCACTGAGGGTTTCGTGGCTGTGTAACTGACCGGATAGAACGATTAAGGCAATTAGTAAGGTGACGAATGGCAACGCCAAAATAATAATGTGCGCGGGTTCGAGCAACGTACTGACGATATGACTAGATTGAGCCAGTTGATAGAGTTTAGTGATTAAGTTTCGCATAATGGCGTCCCCCCGATGAATTAATTAAACTAAAGGTTGAAAGATAGTTTTTATCGATAATCATTGATAAAAACTAGTCATACTTGCCACCTATCGTTCGCCCACATTGAGTCGGAACGCTGTGGGCGGACCGGCTCAGCCAAAGAGCGGTCTGAAACGTCGTTTTGAACCACCCAACCCGTGTTTCAAAAGCGCCGAGCTCTAAGCGATAAATCGCTAAGAGCTCCCAAGGCTGGGCTCAATGTGGACTCACTATCGGCTATAATAGTTACCAAGTTGATTAATTCGAAATAACCGGAGTCAGCCAGTGATGGCGCCGGCCGTGAAAATATCGTTAGTTCGGGTGGTTTTCCCGAGCTTACGATGTGGACGACTTTTGAGACTAGCGATTTGGGCTAGGCTCAAAAGTGAGGTGGAAGCCCGTACTTTGGCTGGAACCGATCCCCACAGCCGGCAGAATTACTGACTGGCGTAGGTGACCGATTTAGCATAACTCAGGATAGTACTGGTAAGGGTTCCATCACTATAATTATTTTTCAACTTTTAGTTAATTAAACCCATTGTACTGGAGAATTGTGACTGAATGATGGTCATTCACCTTTTTTTCATAGAAAATAAAGAAATTGCCACTTAATTACGTCATAAACGTTTAGGAACCAAAATCCACCGATTATGTGATTCAACTAGTCAATCGGCAATTATGTGTTAAAATAATATGCTTATTGATGGGGAACGATTAAAAGGAGTAATTAAAAAAATATGTGGTTGATTAATTTAATGAATGACTTTGTGATTGGTTATCCAATCTTAGTGGCGTCCCTGTGGATTATTGGGTGTCTTTATTTTGGTAAGTTACAGCGAACTGAAAAACGACCAGTGCTAACGCCTGATACTGCACCGTTAGTGTCGATTCTCGTGCCAGCGCATAATGAACAGGATACCTTAAAAGGGGCCGTGGCATCGATTGCGGCGCTACATTATCATAATTTTGAGATCATTCTGATTGATGACAAGAGCAGTGATGATACGTTGAACATCATGTATGAGTTACAAAAAGCTTATGAAAATCGTTTTTTGATTAAAGTTGTGCCAATTGAAGTTAATCAAGGCAAAGCTAACGCGATGAACCAGGGACTAAAAGTGGCTAACGGTGAGTATTTGTTGGGGATCGATTCAGATTCGATCCTAGACTATCAGTCATTATCTGAACTTGTGAAGACGTTAAATAGTGATCCTCATATTGGAGCAGTGGCTGGTAAACCAGTGGTTCGGAATCGGACGACTATTTTGGGTCGGCTACAGTTATTGGAATATATTGGGGTTATTGACATTATTAAGAAAGCCCAAGCCTTTTTGACGGGCCGGATTACAACAGTTTCTGGCGTCATTGTTGCCTTTCGTCGAGACGCATTACTGGCAGTTGGCGGTTGGAATCCAGCGGTTATGACTGAAGATATTGATATTACGTGGCGGATGTATCGGCATGGCTGGCAAGTGCGTTATGAACCACGAGCAATTTGCTGGATTCTTGTGCCCGAAAGCGTACGGAATCTGATCAAGCAACGGCAACGTTGGTCACGTGGTGGGCTTGAAGTGCTGGTGGGAAACCGTGATGTCCTGGCTCATGGTAGCTGGAGTAAACGCGTTTTACTTTATGAAACAGTGATTAGTAATGTTTGGGCGATTTGTACCTCATTAAGTCTTATTTCATGGGTGCTAAATTTGATTATGGTGCACTCGGTGCAGCTGGATGGCGATATTTTGTTGATCTTATTGGTCATCAGTTTTACCCAATTCGGGATTGGGTTTAAAGCATCACAAGCTGCGGCCTATTTGGAATGGCGCGATCTATTATTGATACCAGTTTATATCATCTATTATTGGATGATTAACTTGGTCAGTTGTATCGCGGCCATCATTTCGTTCGTCTTAGATCCAGATCGGATTGGGACGTGGACCAGTCCAGATCGGGGGTTGAAGTAATGCGGGATAATGAAAAATTTGTGATTCGTAAGCAGACTAGTGCGCATCGGACTGGTGGGCGGATTTTGTTGATTGCGGCGATGTGGCTATTTGTGATTTTTGTTGTGGTCGTGAATCTCGCGTTCATCTTTCACGTCTACAGTGATACACTGGTTAGCTTTTACTTGTTGATGAATTTGGATTATCAGTTATATGGCATTGTGGTTGGTATCATTGTGCTTGTTTCACTGATAGTTTGGGGTTATGCCGCGTGGCGGTTACGGAAATTACGGGGGAAACAAGCATGAAGCGGTGGAAACGAAAAGGATTAATTTGGCTGTTAGCATTATTAGTGGTCGTGGCCATGGGCTTCACCGTTAAACAGAATTTCCAATTTAATAAGGGTGGCAACGAAGATTATGCGTTACGCCCAGAAGATGCGCGCGCGAAAAATGGGATCATTATTTTTTGTTATCACCGGATTTTGAAGAATACTGCCGGGGTCCAATTATCAAAAATCTTGTCGAGTAACTCACAGTTACATGACTTTAATGTGCCATTAGATCAATTTGCCGCCCAAATGAAGACCCTTCATGAGCAACACGTGAAAGTGATTTCGAGTGCGCAAATGGCGCAAATGAAAGCTAGCGGCAAACCGATTAAGGGCAAATACGTTGTCTTAACCTTTGATGATATTGATCGAACCACGATTGATAATGCCATGCCAATTATGAAGAAGTATCACATGCCGTTTACCACGTTTGTGATTACCGGAAATACTGGCCGTTACCGTGAAGGCACGCAATTGGCAACTTGGTCACAGATCAAGGCTGCTAAAAAGTCGGCAGGATCATTGATGACTTTAGGCTTGCATACGCATGATATGCATTATTTAACCAAGAAGTTTACACCGATTTTTGATCAACCACATGAATATCAAAACTTTAAACGTGATTTTGCGTTAAGTAAGCGTGAGTTAAAAGCGCATATGGGGGTTACTGCGAAGATGTTTGCCTATCCATATGGGAGTGGCCCTAAACGGATTAATAATTTCTTGAGTAAGCAACATTTGACTGAAGGTATTGCAACCTTAGATGTCGGGATTGTCACCGATGAAACGGCAATGAACAACTTACCACGAATGATCGTGAACGGAAATAGTTGGCCAAGTATTAAGAAATGGCTGACACAAAATTAATGATGAAAACTAAAGGTTGAACTTACTCATCGTTAGTAGGACCTTGCTAGAGCTGACTTGAATACTCTTAAATCGGTCACCTCCGGCTGTCAGTGATTCTGCCAGCTGTGGGGACCGATTTCAGCCAAAAGGCGGGCTTCAATCTCGCTTGAAAGCCTAGCAAACACCACTAGTCTTTCAAGACGTCCACGTTGTAAGTCCGGCAAAAACACCCGGACAACGACGTTTTCACGGTTGGCGCCATCACTGACAGCCTGCGGTTAAGCGATGATCAATGATTTGATCACAACTCTAGCCGAAAGTGAGTCTAATCTGGGCCCAGCCGTGGGCGTTTCTTAGCGGTTTTTGCTTAGAAACTGGCGCTTTTGAAACGCCGACCTTTGCGGTTCAAAACGAAATCCAAGACCGAACTTTGGCTTGGATTGTCCATCCACAGCGTTCCGGCCCGGATTGGGCGAACGGTAGGCGGCAAGTTTCGCTATTTTTGACCGTTAAATGTCTATCCTATCAATGGTTAAGTCTGAAATTCAGCTTTCAACCTTTAGTGATGAAAATATAAAAAGATGATCACAACGCCAATATTGGCTGTTGTGATCATCTTTTTTAGTTAGATTAAACTTTTTTCATTTTGTTAGATAAGAATAGGGTTGGCAAAATGATGACTAAGGCTGCGATTGAGATGAATAAGAAACCATATTGAAATGCTTCAAGGCGAATGTTAACTAAGTGTTGAGTCGTGAATGCTTTCAAATGACTTGCGGCTACATGGTAATGACCAGCTGCCAGACGATGTTCAAATGTTTTAACGTGCGAGTTGGAGTAAGCCGTGACCAAAGTGGTGATTAACGCCGAACCAAATGCACTGCCGACATTTTGGATAATCCGAGACCCAATCGTTGCGGCTGGTACTTGGGCATTGTCCATACCGGTGTAAGAGTCAGCCATTAATGGCATCAAAATCCCACCAGCACCGATACCGCGAACAAACAAGACGATGGCGATTAACCAATAAGCCGTGTGAATACCAATCCAAAAGAACGGTAGTGTGCCAATAAACGTGATTAAGACACTGGTGAAGACCACATATTTAGCCCCAATTTGGTCTGTGAGCTTACCGGTTAGTGGCCGTGAAACTAACATACCAAGGCCTTGTGGTACCAAGGCTAAGGCGGCCATGATGACACTCATCCCTTGCACATTTTGGAGGAAAAGTGGCAGTAATAGCATGGCACCATTGAGAACTGTCCCGGCGAGAAACAGCCCGACGACTGAACCATCAAATGATGGGAAGGTGAATAGACTAAGTGGCAAAACGGCCTGTTCACGACGAAAGGCGGCCCAGATAATGTACAAGATCAAGGCTACGGCGCCAATAATTAAGAAAGTGACCGTCGTATGATTGGTGAAATTAGCACTGTGAGCAGCCTTGACGATCGCATAAATAATTGAACTGGATGACACGATTAACAATAAGATTCCAATGAAATCCATTTTAGCTGCTTTATTTTGTGCGGGGTAGTTAGGCATTTTCCAAATGATTAAGAACATTGAAATTAAGGTGACGGGCACGTTAATCCAGAAAATCCAGTGCCAAGAAAGAAACTTGATAATAACCCCGCCGATAACGGGTCCAAAAAGTGGTCCAAGAATCATGGGAAGCCCTACTGTTGCCATCATTTGACCCATCACAGCAGTTCCGGCAGTTTGGACTAACAAGGTCGTTAACAGTGGCATGATTAAACCGCCAGCAAACCCTTGAATTAAGCGCGCACCGATTAGAAATTGAATATTTGGTGAGATTGCGGATAAAATTGATCCGACACCAAATAAAATTTCACCAGTCATAAAGACGAGTTTACCGTCAAATTTGTTGAGTAGCCAACTGGAAAATGGTACGGCGACACCAGTAGCCAGTAGGTAACAAGTAATCGTCCATTGAACCGTGGTCACCGAACTGTTAAAGCTTTTGACCAAGTTGTTGATGGCGATGTTCATCATGGTTGAATCTAATAGCGGTGCCATGGCACCGAATACGATGACCCAAGCAATGGTCATCGTTGATTTTGAAATTTTGGTAGGTTGTTTTTTCATTTTCTTTCTCCTTACATAAGAAACTTTTGGTATCTTAAAAGCACAACTGCTATAATACGCTTAGAGAGAAAAAAGTCAATAAGAAACTTTTGGTTTCTTAAATAAGGAGTGAATCGTGATGACAAAAACACGTCGCCGTGGGGTTGAATTAGAAAAGGCTATTTTTCAAGCAACACGTGAGATATTAGCGACTGAAGGATTAGCGGGACTAACGTTTCCGAAAGTGGCAGCCGCAGCTGGAACGAGTAAACCCGTGATCTACCGGCGCTGGAAGTCACCCTTTGAATTATCGTTAGCGGCAGTTCAGGATCAGATTAAGGCTGAGAACAATGGTCGAACTGATGAGGTGGTATTTACTGGTGATAGTTTACGCGAGGATTTAATGCAAGTTATGAAACGATTCGTTATTAGTATGAATACTTTTGGTCAGTCATATGTGACGACTTTTTTTAGTGTTTTAAATCAAGAACAAGGGACTGTGATTTCAAAAATTGTTGAAGAAAGCTCAACTATTGATATTCACGCCATTGATCGGGTACTCGAACGGGCGCAAACTCGGGGTGAAATCACGACAACTGCTTTTTCAAACGATTTAAAATTATTACCGTTTGAGTGGTTACGATATCATGTATTTACGCGTGAAACGATTGGCGATGATAAGGTGAAATTGTTGGTCGATGATATTTTAGTGCCGGCTTATCGCCATGCGGGTAGTGCATCTGAAAAAGCTTAATTGAGACTAGCTTGGGTTAAGGCTCAGGCTTTTTTTTGAATATTGCTATTTATGATAATTTATGGTTGAATAGTGAACAATTATTAAAAGGAGCTGAGAATATGTTAATGGATGGTCATACGCATACGGAATTATGTCCGCATGGCAGTGGTGAGTCGACTGAGAAAATGGTGCAGCGGGCGATTCAGTTAGGCATGCAGAAGTATTGTTTGACGGAGCATGCACCGTTGCCACCAGAGTTTGCGGCAACTTATGCTGGCATGTCTGAAGGCATTACGGAAGCTTCGCTGACACTTGACCAAGTGCCAACGTATTTGGCGTTAGGGCAACGATTACAAGCTAAGTATCGTGATCAGATTGACATTTCGATTGGCTTTGAAGTGGATTATTTAGCCGGCTTTGAAACTTGGACACGTGATTTTTTGAAGACATATGGTCCACAAACTCAGGAAAGCATTTTGTCGGTGCACTTCATGACTGGGGCCCAACGTAAAACTTGGGGGATTGATTTAAGTCCAGAAAACTTTGGCGTGGCTTTTGAACCTTGGATAGATCAGCCCCAACAGCTCTTTAAACAGTACTACCAAACGGTCCTGGCATCCGTACAAGCTGACTTAGGGCCGTATGCGCCGCAACGGATTGGTCATATGAGCTTGGTGCGTAAGTATCAAGATTACTTCAAGTTGATCGAACCGTTGGATGCCGATAACTTAGCTTTAGTTGATCAGATTTTAGCGTTACTTAAAACGCAACACCGTGAATTAGATTTAAATTTAGCTGGTTTGTTCAAACCTTTTTGTAATGATTTTTATCCGGGCAATCAAATTTTGAAGCGGGCTCAAAAGCTTGAGATTCCGCTGATTTATGGTTCAGATTCACACGATATTATCAGTGTCGGTCGGGGACAGCATCTCATAAAAAAATTAATTGTTGGTTGACAAGTTAAAAAAAGACTACTAGAATGAATTTTAAATTAAACGCCTAATCAAATTTTAATAAAACGGTTGTGATTAGAAAAAGTAGTTAATAACTTCCTCATCCAGAGAGTTCGGGTAGCTGAGAACCGAGCAGATATTATTAATGAACCCACATCTATGAACTGCCAAGGTGAACCAGGTAGATTAGCCTTGGCCGAATGGTTTCGTTATCCAAGTTGACGATTTGTCAACATGAGGCTACTAGTGTGAGCTAGTAACGAACAAAGGTGGAACCACGCGTAAACGTCCTTTTAGCAATTAAGCTAAGAGGGCGTTTTTTTATTTGACATTCGGCAGGAAAAATTAAGGAGGTCTTGGACATGTTAAGCAATTTATTACCACTTGGTACGCGCGATGAATTTGGTCGCCGGGCCGCGACTAAACAACAACTCATCGCGGTGATCCAAGCCCATTTTAAGCAACGTGGTTTGGCTCCAATCGCAACACCGTTGTTGGAAAATCAAGCGGTCTTTGATCCTTACCAGATGGGCAATTATCAGTTATACCGGTTACTTGATACGGAAGGCCAGACCTTAGTTTTACGACCGGATATGACGTTACCCATTGCACGTTTTCTCAGTGCGACCAAAGTGCCGCTGCCACAGAAATTTGGCTACGTTGGCGATATTTTTCGTGTGAGTCGACGTCTGTCTGGGTCTTACAATCAGATTACGCAAGCCGGCGTTGAGTTAGTAGGGTATGCGTCCTTGAAAGCCGAATTAGAATGTTTGGCGATTGCCAATCAGTTGAGCGCTGAATTAATTGATGACGCAGTTGAAATTGAACTCGGCAGTGCGCCATTCGCCCAACAAGTTGTGGCCAGTTTGACGACTGATTCTGAGCAACAAACGGCGATTAAGACTGCTTTGTTCAATAAGCAAATTCCACAGTATACCGCGTTAATTGCGGCGTATCAAGATCAGCCCATCTATCCCTTTTTGCAACAATGGCCACGGTTATTCGGTCAACCCAAGCAGATTTTTCAACGATTGGCCCAAGCGCCGCTACCTGAGACGGTCACCAAATGGATTGATGAACTAAAAACGGTGGTGACTTGGATGCAAACGACCATGCCTGATCAAGCGGTCTCAATTGATTTGAGTAGCCAAGCGCCGCAGAAGTATTACACCGGTTTGACGTTCCGGGGATTCTCACAGGCTGGTGCGGGTTACTTATTCAGTGGTGGCCGTTACGATCAACTACTAGCGAACTTTCAGACCAAAAGTGAACCGGCTGTTGGGATGGGATTAGATGTCGATCTCTTAACGGAATTGGCCTTAAACACGACAGTGACGACACCTAAACAAGTGATTTATTTTAACCCTGATCAATGGACACAGGCGGAACAAGTATTAGCCACCCAGCCACAAGCGACTCTAAGTTTGGCCGCGGATCGGGCCGGTGCGATTATTGAAGCCCAACAATTGGGTGCAGCTTTAATTGATTTAACGGAGGGGACGTCAGATGCCAACTAAACGTTTGAAAATTGCCTTGACCAAAGGACGCGTTGAAAAACAAGTCTTGCCATTGTTGGAACAAGCTGGAATTGATTGCGACTTGGTTCGGCATAAACAGCGACGCTTGATCTTTGATTCTGAAACGCAACCGTATGAATTTATTTTAGCGAAAGGCCCGGATGTCACCACTTTTCTCGAACGCGGTGCCGCCGATATTGGGATTGTCGGTAGTGATATTTTGGTTGAACACCAAAGTACCCAATATGAATTACTCGATTTGGGAATTGGTGAATGTCAGTTTGTCCTAGCCTCAACGCAAGATTTTGACCCGAAAGCGCCGCGGCGCAAGATTATTGGCACCAAATATCCATTGATTACGAAACGTTATTTTGACCGCCTGGGCCAAGATGTTGAAATTATCAAAATTGAAGGTTCGGTTGAACTAGCACCGTTAACCGGATTAGCGGATGCCATTGTTGATATTACCGAAACCGGGACCACCATTCGTGAGAATCACTTACAGATTTACGACTACTTACAACCCGTCTCGACGCGGTTAGTGGTCAATCGATTAGCTCTCAAGCAACAAGCCAATGCAATTTATGATTTAGTTGATCGTTTAGCTGATGTTGTCAATGCCAATGCCAAAAAGGAAGTCATGCCATCATGAAAATTATTAATGAAGATTTAGCCAGCTTAAAAAAATTAGTTCAAACCAAAACACAACAATTAACTGATCAAAACGTGGTCACAGCTGTTCAAAGAATTATCACCAACGTGATTGAAAATGGTGATACGGCCTTAAAAGACTACGGTCAACAATTTGACGGCGTGGCTGTTGATCAATTCAAGTTGGACCAAGCTACGATTGATGCGGCTTACGATAACTTAGATCCAGACGTTAAAGCGGCGTTGCTCTTAGCCAAACGTAATATCACCAGTTTCCACGAAAAAGAAAAGGCCACTGGTTTTGTGGACGCTGAGCAACCAGGGGTCTTACGCGGTCAAAAATTCTTACCACTGAATCGTGTGGGTCTCTACGTTCCAGGTGGTACCGCGGCTTATCCATCGACCATTTTGATGAGTGCCTTGCCGGCTAAAATTGCTGGGGTTAATGAAGTGGTGATGGTCACACCACCACAAACCGATGGGATTAATCCCGCCGTACTAGCTGCTGCTAAGATTGCTGGTGTCGATGCGGTTTACCAAGTCGGTGGGGCCCAAGCAATTGCGGCGTTAGCATATGGAACCGAATCAATTCCTCAAGTGGATAAAATTATTGGTCCTGGGAACGTTTTTGTAGCCACGGCCAAGAAACAAGTTTTCGGTCAAGTGGCGATTGATATGGTCGCGGGTCCATCTGAAATCGGCATCATCGCCGATGACAGTGCCAATCCGCGTGAACTGGCCGCTGACTTGTTGAGCCAAGCGGAACATGACAAGCTTGCCCGGCCGATCCTGATTACCAATAGCGCTAAACTGGCCCAAGCAGTCAGTGATAATGTGGATTCTCAACTAAAAGTGTTGCCTCGGACTGAGATTGCGACAGCCTCGGTTACCAATAAGGGGTTCATCGCGGTAGTTGATCAAGTTGAAGACATGTTTGACTTAATGAATACCGTGGCCCCCGAACACTTGGAAATTCAATTGCCTAATCCGACCCAATACTTGAATTTGATTAAAAATGCGGGTTCCGTCTTCTTAGGGAGATATGCCTCGGAACCATTAGGTGACTATGTGGCGGGTCCTAATCACATTTTGCCAACAAGCGGCACGGCCCGCTTCAGTTCACCATTAGGCGTTTATGATTTTGTCAAACGGACGTCATTTGTGCAATACACGAAGACGGCCTTACAAAAAGAAGCCCAAGCCATTACCACGTTGGCTCGAGTTGAAGGTCTAGAGGGGCATGCCCGTGCGATTGAATCACGTTTTGACACGTACTATGACTAGGAGGAAGACACATGCGACAGGCAACGATTAAACGGAACACTAAAGAAACGCAAATCGAAATTAGTTTGAATCTAGACGAACAGAGTGGCATCGACATTGATACTGGGATTGGCTTTTTAAACCACATGTTAACGTTATTCGCCAAGCATGGTCGGTTTGGCCTAGTCGTCAAAGCCAACGGGGACTTGGACGTTGACCCACATCACACGACTGAAGACACTGGGATTGTGCTGGGGGAATGTTTTAAACAAGCTCTTGGCGATAAAGTTGGGATTGAACGGTACGGTACTGAATTCGTACCGATGGATGAAACATTAGGTCAAGTGAGTGTTGACTTGAGTGGTCGATCTTACTTGGTTTTTGATGCTGAACTCACCAATCCACGTCTCGGGGGACTAGATACCGAAACGGTAGAAGATTTCTTCCAAGCCTTGGCTTTTGCCGCTGAGATGAACTTACACGCTCGAATTCTCTACGGTCGTAATACCCATCACAAAGTGGAAAGCTTATTCAAAGCCTTAGGCCGGGCGATGCGCGCGGCCGTGACGGTCAATCCTGAAATTCAGGGGGTCAACTCGACAAAGGGTGTGATTTAGATGTTTGCAATCGTGGATTACGATACGGGGAATACCCGTAACTTAAAAAAAGCATTCGATTATTTAGATGTCGCTACGGTATTAACGGCCGATCCGGCTGAACTAGCGGCGGCGGATGCGGTTATCTTACCTGGTGTTGGGGCCTTCGCTGCGGCGATGGCTGCTTTAAATGAACGACAACTTGTGCCAGTGTTACAACGGTTAGCTCGTGATGGCAAACCGATGCTCGGCATTTGTTTAGGGATGCAACTCTTATTTAAGAGTAGTAATGAATATGGTGATCATGTTGGATTAGGTCTATTAAAAGGGCGGGTCACTGCTCTGCCAGCTGATCTGGGTGTGAAAGTGCCACAAATGGGTTGGAATCAAAATGTGTTGCAACAACCAGCGAGTGCTTTTAAAGCCATTGATCAAAACTATACGTATTTTGTTCATTCATATTATGCGGTATGCCCAACTGATGAAATTGTCGCCACGGTTCAACATGGCGTGACAGTGCCAAGCATCGTTCAACGCGATAATGTGGTGGGGATGCAATTTCATCCTGAAAAAAGTGGACAAGTCGGACTACAACAATTAGCAACTTTTAAGGACATGGTGAGTGCCAATGATTTTTCCAGCAATTGATTTAAAAGCCGGCCAAAGCGTGCGGCTATACCAAGGTGATTTTGACCAGGCAACGTTAATTAATACTGATCCGGTTGAACAAGCGCAACAGATTCAAGCTGCCGGGTTAAATCAACTCCATTTGGTTGATTTAGATGGTGCCAAATCCGGACAACCAGAAAACTTTACTACCGTTAAGGCCGTGCGGGCGGCGTTTACTGGCACCTTGGAATTGGGCGGCGGTATTCGCAATTATGACTTAGCGAAACGATACTTAGACCTCGGCTTAGATCGGTTGATTATCGGTTCAGCAGCTTTGACAGATCCCGACTTAGTCAAACGATTACTGACTGATTTTGGTGGTAATCGGATCGTAATTGGGGTTGATGGTAAGGACGGTCAAGTCGCGATTGACGGTTGGCTGTCTCAATCACAAACGAAGATGAGTACTTTGATTCAGACGATGATGGTGAGTGGCGCACGGCACTTCATCGTCACCGATGTGGCCCGCGATGGTACCTTGCAAGGGCCAAACTTAGAACTGTTAACTGACCTTCACGCACAGTTGCCAGCGGCTAATTTAGTTGCTAGTGGTGGGATTCGCAATGTCGATGATTTGAAAATATTACAGGCGGCCGGCATTAAAGATGCGATTGTCGGTAAGGCATTGTATGCCGGCACCGTTTCATTGGCCGAATTAGCGGAGGTGGATGCATGTTAGCAAAACGGTTAATTCCATGTTTGGATGTTGCCGATGGTCGCGTGAAAAAAGGCGTCAATTTTGTGAATTTGACCGATATCGGTGATCCAGTTGAAATTGCCGCCGCCTATCAACAACAAGGTGCCGATGAACTGGTTTTCCTCGATATTTCTGCGACTAATGAACAGCGTCGAACGATGGCCGATTTGGTTGAAGAAGTTTCGGCACAAGTTTTTATGCCACTAACGATTGGTGGCGGCATTAGTCGTGTTGATGATATGCAACGGATCTTAAAAGCGGGTGCTGATAAAGTGGCGATTAATTCCGCGGCGGTTGCCAATCCAGCTTTGATTAAGGCTGGGGCCGAAAAGTTTGGCAACCAATGTATTGTGGTGGCAATTGATGCGGCTTGGGATGAAGCGGCACAGATGTACCGTGTTTATACCCATGGCGGCAAAAAAGCGACGGATCTGGATGCTTTAGACTGGGCGCAACAAGCTGTTGCCTTAGGGGCCGGTGAATTGTTAGTGACCAGCATGGATCGCGATGGGACTAAGGCCGGCTTTGATCTGAACCTTTATCAAGCTTTAGGCGAGGTTGTCGCCGTACCCCTGATTGCTTCTGGCGGGGCTGGAAACTTAGCTGACTTTGTCGAGGTCTTTGACCAGGCGCCGGTTGATGGGGCGTTAGCGGCATCGGTATTTCATTATGGTGAGTTAACGATTAGTCAAGTCAAACAGGCACTAGCCGCTAAAGGGGTGATCGTGAGATGAATGAACAACCTGACTTTGAAAAAGGCGATGGCCTGGTAACCACGGTCGTTATGGATGCGATGACTAAAGACGTGTTAATGGTGGCTTGGATGAATGCGGAAAGCTACCAACGGACGTTAGCTTCTGGTCAAACGTGGTTTTGGTCACGATCGCGCCAAGAATTATGGCATAAAGGCGCCACGAGTGGCAATTTACAAGACGTGGTCAGCATTAAACTCGATTGTGACAACGATACATTGCTGATCGCGGTGACACCGCATGGTCCAGCTTGTCATACTGGTCACTACAGCTGTTTCTTTAAAACCGTTCAAACACAGAAAGAGGTTAATTAATATGCAAAATATGGAAGAACTTTATCAACTGATCGCTGCCCGGAAACAAACGCCTAAAAAAGGTTCTTACACGGATTATTTATTCACGGAAGGTATCGATAAAATTTTGAAAAAAGTCGGTGAAGAATCGACAGAAGTGATCGTTGCGGCTAAAAATCCGGGTGATGATGAATTAGTTTACGAAACAGCGGACCTGTTTTACCACGTGTTAGTGCTGTTAGTCGAACGAGGCGTTAGCTTTGATCAAATCAAGGCCGAACTAGCTAAACGCGAAGGTAAGATGAGCAGCTTTAAAGATCGTCCTGAAATCAAGAATTTGTAGGAGGTACCTTATATGAAAGAAAGTGTCAAAAAACTCCAACCTTATGTGCCGGAGAAACCATTAGCAACGTTGCAAGCAGAATTGGGTGTCAACCGGTTAGTGCGTCTATCCGCTAATGAGAATCCTTATGGCACTTCACCGGCAGTTGAAGCCGCCGTTAAAAATTGGGACTTTTCTGGTAGTAATCGTTATCCGGATGGCGATGCGACCGAATTACGACTAGCGGTGGCGAGCCAACAACATGTTGATCCAGAACAACTGGTCTTTAGTGTTGGCTTAGACGAAATGATCGTGATGGTGTCACGGACGTTTTTAGCCCCGGGTGACCAAGTCTTGGTGGCGGCACCGACCTTCTCTGAATATGGTCTACACGCTGAAATTGAGGAAGCCACCTTAGTCAGTGTACCAACGTTAGCTGATGGACATGTGGATTTTCCAGCGATGGCACAAGCGCTAACTCCTGATGTCAAAATGGTTTGGTTATGTAATCCGAATAACCCCACTGGGACTAGTGAGACGTTGGCTGATTTAGAAGCCTTTATCCAACAAGTACCAGCCGAGACGATGGTGTTAATTGATGAAGCCTATATTGACTTTGCAACGGATGCAGCCAAGTTAACGGCGATGCAATTGCCAAGTCGTTATGATAATGTTGTGGTCATGCGGACGTTTTCTAAGGCGTACGGGTTAGCCAACTTCCGAGTCGGTTATGCGGTCTTTTCTAAGACTTATGCGCCAACGATGCAGGCGGTTCGGTTACCTTATAACGTGAATTCTTTGACCCAAGCAGCGGCGTTAGCGGCCGTTAATGATCAGAATTTCGTGCAGACAACCGTTGCTAAAAATGCCGTAGAGCGGACAAAATGGGAAGCGTTCTTTGATGCACAACAGATTCAATATGATCGCAGTGATGCCAACTTCATTTTCTTCAAATATCCACAGGCCGATCAGTTAGCTGATTATTTATTGCATCACGGGTATAGTTTGCGGACGGGATTACAGTCAGACTGGATTCGGTTCACAATTGGGACCGCAGCGGATAATCAGGCGATTCAACAATTGATCTTGTCTTATCAAAATGATGCTTAGTCAAGAGAGTTTGGGCTTTGTCTCAAACTTTTTTTGTACCTGATTTGACTTAGAGCCCGCTCTAAGTTGTAAAGTGATGGTAAACAAGGAGGCTGATGAAAATGAGTGAGTTAGAAAAGATTAACCAAGGTGACTGGTACAATTTTTCCGACGCAGAAGTTGCGGCACAAAAAGCTCGTGCAGCACAATTGTGTCAGGAATTTAATGCGTTGGCAGCAACCGATGTCCAAGGACAGACGGCTAAGATTAAGGAAATTTTAGGTGGCTTTGGGAAGCGTGTTTCTGTGCAGAGCCCATTTCGTTGCGATAATGGGCAAAATATTACCGTTGGAGAAGATTTCTTAAGTAACTACAATTTAACGATCTTAGATTTGGCACCGGTTAAGATTGGTGCGCATGTCATGATTGGGCCTAACGTTGATATTTATACCGTGAACCATCCCATGACCGCTCAAGGAAGGCGGCAGTACTTAGCCAAGGCACTACCGGTAACGATCGGCGATGATGTGTGGATTGGTGGAAAGGTAACCATTACTCCTGGCGTCACGATTGGCAATGACGTGGTGATTGCGGCTGGTGCGGTCGTGACTAAAGATGTTCCTGATCATTCATTGGTTGGCGGTGTGCCAGCACGGGTCATTCGGTCGTTGGATTTGTCTGAACAATAAAAAAGTCGGTCAATGACCGATTTTTTTATTGAAGTAATCTGACAGGTGATTAAAAGCGATCGGGTGTTGCCCACAGTTGTGTTAGTGAAGCCACAATTAAACAAGCCGTAATTGTTGTTGAAGTTCGATTAGTTGCTGCTGTTGTTGCTGGGTTAACGATGATGTAGTCCCCATGAGATCAATTGCGGCGTCACCAATTTGTAAAATAGCTAATAAATCCTCGTCAATTTCTAGCAATGATGAAATTTTAACAAACGATTGAAAATCATCGCGACCGGATAGATCACCATGCGCGAAATTAGCTAAGCTTTGCTGGATAATTTTTTTGAATCGTTTTTTGCGACGTTGTCGTTCTTGGCGCTGTGTATAGTAGGGTAAAAATAGGGCGACAATCACAGCCAACGTTTCAGCGGTTGCTGCAATCCATTCAGATAAGGTCCCCATTTCCATTGTGTCATCTCCTCATGATCTTAGCGTACGCGCTTTTCAGTGAAGTTTAAATCAAACTGAATTGCAATTATTAAAAGTTAGCGTTAAAACGGGTATACTGAAACGTGTAGTGTGAGTTCGATATTAAACGATTATTGCTTAGAAAGGTTGGATGGAAATATGCAATTAGGATTTGTAGGAACCGGTGTGATGGGAGCCGCGATTGCCAAGAATTTAATGGCAGCGGGTCATCAAATGACGGTTTATAATCGGACCAAAAGTAAGACCGATGCTTTAGTTGCGGCAGGGGCCACTTGGGCAGCGACACCGGCATTGGTTGCGGCTAAAAGTGACGTCGTCTTTACAATGGTTGGCTTTCCAAAAGACGTTGAACAAGTTTATTTTGGCGATGATGGCATCTTTAGTGGCTTGAAAGCTGGCAAAATAGTGGTCGATATGACAACGAGTCAACCTAAATTAGCGGTTAAAATCGCGGATTATGCCAAGCAACATGGCTTTCAAGCACTGGATGCGCCGGTTTCTGGTGGCGATATTGGGGCTAAGAATGCCACGTTAACGGTAATGGTTGGTGGCGATGAGGCAACGTATCAGGCCGTTTTACCGTTATTTAAGATCATGGGTCATCAAGTGAACCATTTCGGTGCGGCCGGAACGGGTCAACATGCCAAGATGGCCAATCAAATTATGATTGCTGGGACAATGACCGGCTTAACTGAAATGTTACTTTATACGAAAGCCGCTGGACTTGAGCCACAAACCGTTTTAGAAACCTTGTCGAGTGGTGGCGCAGAAAATTGGAGCATGGATAACTATGTGCCACGAATCTTGAAAGATGATTACACGCCAGGCTTCTTTGCACGGCATTTCTTGAAAGATTTACGGATTGCGTTAACGGAAGCTGATGCGATGGGCTTAGACTTAGTTGCCACGGCGCAAGCTAAGCGATTATACGAAGTGATGGTTGATGTTAAAGGCCTTGGTGATCAAGGGACACAGGGGCTAATTAACATTTATTAAAGTGAATAAACATGAGTCGGCCCATCTTAATCGGATTAGTTCTGATTAAGATGGGCCGACTTTCTTGACCATATTTAATTAGGTTAGGCTAGTGTTGCTAAAGCTTTTTGGGCAGCAACGTTCATGATATTCCAAGGCCGATCGAAACCGGGTTGGAAGAAGAAGTCAGTATAGGCCAAATCAGCCACGGTTAAACGTGCCTGAATCGCCAATGAAATTGTATTAATATTAGCTGTCACATCAATTTTAGACATAATCTGGGCACCAAGCACGCGGCCATCATCTGGATCAAAAGTTAGTTTGAACCAGACCTTATCATTACCGGCATTATTGGGGACAAACTTTGGCCGCACGGTATCGGTAACCAGCACTGAGGCTGACCTAATCCCCAGCTTTTTGCTCGTTCCAGTCTTGACACCAGTAGAGGAAAAGTGATAATCAAAGACGGATAAAGCTGAAGAACCTGACACGGCTGGCATTGGACTAGGGATTCCTAATAGATTTTTAGCAGCAAAACGACCTTGGCGCCGGGCGTTGGTGGCTAAGGCAATTCGTGCGGATTGACCAGTTGGTGCGAATGGAACTAAGGTGGCATCGCCTACCGCATAGATATCTGGTTGACTGGTTTGAAGGTATTGATTGATCTTGATTAAGCCATGGTCGTCTAAGTCCACGACACCTTTAAGCATGGTGGTATTGGCCTTGATGCCAGCAGCTGAAACGACTAAATCAGCTGGATATGTGGCTTGGTCAGTAGTGACACTCACAACGTGACCAGCCTCACCATTGAAAGCTTGAACTTGTTGATTAACGGCTGCAGTGATATGGTGTGTAGCCATTTCAGCTGTTAAAGTCGAGGTGAATTCTTCATCAAGATATAAGCTCAGCAAGCGTGGTAATAAGTCAATGACCGTTACATGTTTGCCCGCTTTAGCGAAGACTTCAGCGGCTTCAATGCCGATGTAACCAGACCCAATGACCACAACATTGTTAATGTCAGGATCAACGGTCTTGGCTTTTAGCTTGATGGCCCAATCGCGGCCACGCATCGCGTAGATATTTTGTAACTCATGGCCAGGAACGGGGAGCTCAAATGGGACGGCCCCTACACTCAACACTAACTTATCATAAGTTTCATCACGTTCAGTACCGTCGGCATGATTGATGACGTGGACGGTACGATTATTAGGATCAATCTTAGAAATTTCTTGTTTTATAAACACGTGTACGCCAGCTTTAGTCATACCTTCAGGAGTGGCATAACGTACCTGATTGACATCTTTGACGGTGCCTTCTAAGTATAATTGCATGCCACAAGATAAGAATGACAGGAAGTCACCTTGTTCATACCATTGAATTTCAGTGTCTGGCTGAGTGGCTAAGATACCACGAACGGTTTCGTAACCACCGTGTGAAGAACCTACAACAATAACTTTCATAATTAAGCTGCCTCCAAATATAGTTTAGAATTGTTCTAAACAATCGTAACACTAACTCGATGAAAATAACAGTGTAGGTCGCTAATTAAATTTAGGGGCACAATCACTTGTACTTTAGGAATATAAAAAGACTGGTCGCTAATGGTTAGCTGACCAGCCTTTTTGTTGAATGATTATTCGATAATATCGAAGAAACTTAGGAGTTTTTCTTTTGTTAGTTCAGCTTTCTCAGCGCCACGAACATCGAATTTCACTTGACCCTGATCGAGCACAATTAAACGATTGCCGTATTTTAATGCATCGTCTAAATGATGGGTAATCATTAAACAAGTCAGGTTTTCTTCGGTAACCCGTTGATTGGTTTGATGCATCAATTCGGCACTGGTTTTGGGATCAAGCGCGGCCGTATGTTCATCAAGTAATAATAAATCAGGGTGCTGTTCGGTTGCCATTAAGAAACTTAAGGCTTGGCGTTGCCCGCCGGATAAGTTTTCCGTGGCGGTGTTTAACCGTTCTGTTAACCCGTTGTTCATCGTAGCCGTTAAAGCTTTGAAGTGTGGTAACTGTTGTTTCAGACGACGTAATCGTAACGTCCGACGTTTGCCACGTTGACTAGCAAGTAATAAATTTTCGGCTACCGTCATTCGAGGTGCCGTGCCCATCTTAGGATCTTGGAAGACACGCGCGAGAAAGGCGGTTCGTTTTTCAACGGTCATTGTTGTAATGTCTTGGCCCTTCAAGCTAATGGTGCCAGCGTCAACTGGAAGTTCGCCACTAATCGTATTGAAGAGGGTCGACTTCCCAGCCCCATTGGACCCAAGCACGGTAATGAAGTCGCCGTCATAAATGTCTAAATCTAAATGCCGTAAAATCATCACTTCGTTTGGCGTGCCGGTGTTAACCTTGGTGACAATATGGTTTAAAGAAATTAAAGGGGTATCAGTCTTCGTCATATTTAGCGACTCCTTTCTGTAAGACGTGATTTAAATGAAGGAATTTACTTAATTGCGGTAACATCAGGCAGACTGCTAAGATGATTGCGGAAAGTAAGTTTAAGTCGTTGGTACTGAAGCCTAATTGCAACACGATTAGTAAAACAAAGCGATAGAGGATACTCCCTAAAGTTACGGCAACTAAACGTTGATTTAAGGTTAATTCACCAAAAACGACTTCACCAATAATAATGGAGGCTAAGGCGATAACGATGATCCCAATTCCCATGTTGACGTCGGCATAACCATTGTTTTGTGCGATTAAGGCGCCACCCATGCCAATTAGGCCATTGGAAACCATTAGGCCCATCATGGTCATGTTATCAGTGTTGATCCCAATTGAACGGGCCATGATCTTGTTGTCACCAGTGACGATGAAGGCTTGACCAAGGTTGGTTTGTAAGAAGAGAATCAGCAAGACGGTGACAATGACAATGACCACTAGGCCAATAAAAACGCTGTCGAAATACTTAGGTAATGATTCTAAAAAGTGACTCGAAAAGATGGTCTTTTTACCTAATAAGGAAACATTGGCGCTACCCATGATTCGTAAGTTGACGGAAAGGCAGGCGGTCATGACTAAGATGCCGGCCAATAAAATGGGAATCTTACCCTTGGTATACAATAGGCCGGTGATTAAGCCGGCAGCGGCACCGGTGACAAAGGCTAATAAAGTGGCTAAGTAAGGGTTAACCCCGTTAGCAATGGCAGTAACGGCGGTCGCCGCGCCTAATGGGAAGGTCCCTTCAACCGTCATATCTGGAAAATCTAAAATTCGGAAGGTTAAGAAAAGGGCAATCCCTAGAATGGCCCACAAGAGGCCTTGACCAATACTCGATACAATCATACTCATTTGTAAATTTCCCCTTTCTGTTTGGCTTCTTTAATGACGCTAGCTGGGAAGGTAATTCCTAGCTTTTTAGCTTCTGACAAATTAATCGTCATTTCACCTTTAGTAATTAATTTAATTGCGTAGTTTGATGGTGATTTGCCTTTTAAGACTTTAGCGGCCATTTCACCGGATAATTTACCTAGCTTGTATTGGTTAACTGATAAGGTGGCAAGACCGCCATCTTTAACCATGGTATCAACAGCTGGAATAACGGGAACTTTGGCTTTATTGGTGACAGAAATCAAGGTCTTCATGGCACTGGCAACGCCATTATCTTGTGGTGCATAAACGGCATCGACTTGTGAGGCCATGGTTTCGGCAACTTGTTGCATATCATTAGTAGAAGAAATGGTGTATAACTTGTACGCGATGCCTTCTTGTTTACAAATCTTGGCAAACTTCTTGGCGTTATATTCGCCACCATGATCAGACGTGGTATAGATGATCCCGATCTTTTTAGCTTTAGGGACGAGTTTTCGTAATAAGTCTAAATGTGACTTGAGTGGTGATTCACCAGACGTCCCAGTGATATTAGCACCAGGATGTTGGTTACTCTTGATTAGGCTACCGCCGACGGGATCAGTGATTCCGGCTAAGATAACCGGTGTGGTTTTGCCAGCTGCATTTGCTAAGGCTTGAGCAGCGGGGGTGGCAATGGCGATCGTTTCATCAGCATTTTCATTGATAAACTTTTGGCTCATTGTCTTTAAGTTACTTTGATCACCTTGGGCATTTTGATAATCAATTTTGATATTCTTGCCTGGTGTATAACCCTCTGCTTTTAATCCCGCGATAATCCCGCGGTGAATGGCGTCTAACGCCGGATGAGTTTGCAGTTGAAGTATACCAACTGTTGGCACTTTTTTTGAACTCGTTGTTGTCTTAGAACTCGGGTTGCTCGTCATCACGAAGGCAACACCTAGAAAAATAACGAGGGCGCTAATAAATGCAATCATGCGTTTCAATATAATCACCTCATAATAGATTTAAACTACTGGAACCAAGAAAAAAAGGGCAAACCAGCTAGCGACTGGTTTGCCCTTTCGGAACCGGAAGCCTGCTGTGTCTTAAACCCATGCAGACTCCTTTGGATATCAAAGTTAAGCCGGCACAGATACAAACTGTTTGCCAGATTGTATCCGTGCAACGGAAGTACAATCTGAATCACCGGCTTTGCCATGAACTATTCAAATTGAATTGACTTAACTGTGTCATCTTTGGTTCCTCGCTTTCGTTTATTGAATGCAATAAGTATAAGACAATCTTAAAATTAAAGTCAAGCTAAATGTGAAAAAAGTTAGAAAATAAAATGGCATTTTACTGGGAACACGATTAGTGTGTTGACAATTAAAAAAGATGGTGTTAGATTAATATCATATTATAAAACGATTAAGACGTTGAAGAGAAGAGTAGCTTGGTCAACGACTTTCCAGAGAGCTTCGGTTGGTGAGAGAAGCAGTGGGCGGTCAAGCGAAGATGAGCTCGGAGTCATGACACGGGTCGAACGGCTACGTGTGCGGTTGCAACCGATATATTGCGGAGTATCCCCATTTAGCGGGGTACTTGTCGAGGTTATCAGTGTGAACTGATAATGAATCACGGTGGTAACGCGAAAGCTTTCGTCCGTCAGTTTCTGTAGAGAGACTGGTGGGCGGAAGCTTTTTTTGTTGCCCATCAGTGACAAAATTTATAGCAGTCAATTATGAGAGGAAGTTATCCACATGACCGTAACGGCAAACAATGGTTTATTAACAAGTGAACAACAATGGTCTCAATCACAATCCCAAGATGCACATCCGCTACGGTTACTCGTGTTGAACTTAATGCCCACGAAACAAACCACGGAACGGCAATTTCTAACAAACTTGGCCGCAACGAACTTGGATGTTGATGTCACTTTTATGTATCCAGAAACGCATGTGTTCAAGGGATTACCTCGAGCAACGGTCGCTGAAAACTATGTGACATTGGCGCAAATTGAGACGCAATTTTTCGATGGCTTGATTATCACTGGTGCACCGGTGGAAAAATTACCATTTGAGGCGGTGGATTATTGGGACGAGTTCGGGTCGATTGTGGATTGGGCGCAGACCCACGTCACCCAAACACTGTTTGAATGTTGGGCAGCCCAAGCGGGATTGTACTATCAATTCAATATTCATAAACAAACGGTCGCCAATAAAATTTTCGGCATTTACGCAGCAGATACCGTCGATCATCACTCACCCTTAATTAGTGGCTTGAGTGCCGGCGGGTTGTTGAAGATGCCCCAGTCGCGGCACACTGAATTGGTTTTGCCGATAACATTACCGAATGATTTACACATGGTGGCAGCCAACGATGAAATTGGGCCGTTAGTTTTAACGGCAGCCAAGGCGCACGCCGTTTATGTGACGGGGCATCCTGAGTATGATACCGATACGCTAGCGAATGAATACACGAGAGATGTTCAACGCCAGTTACCGATTCAACGGCCTAAACACTATTTTAACGAGTTACAACAAATTGATGACAGTTGGCATGTCACGAGTCATCAACTCTATGCCAACTGGTTACGGACCCTCCAATTAATGAAAGTAGGTTATTAAAGATGACAGAAAAAAACAACTACCATTTTGAAACATTACAAGTCCATGCTGGTCAAACCGTTGACGAAACAGGCTCACGAGCGGTACCGATTTATCAAACGACATCGTATGTGTTCAAGGATGCTAAAGAAGCCGCGGGGCGTTTTGCCTTGACTGATGCGGGGAATATTTACACCCGGTTAACCAACCCAACAACCGCCGTTGTGGATCAACGAGTCGCTGCGCTAGAACATGGGACGGCTGGTGTGACATTAGCAACCGGATCAGCGGCGATTACGGCAGCAATTTTAAATATTGCGGCGCAAGGTGATGAGATTGTCGCGGCGAATACGTTGTATGGGGGGACCTTTGATCTATTCAGTGTCACGTTGAAGAAACTTGGCATTACGACTCATTTTGTTGATCCAGATGATCCGGAAAATTTTGAAGCGCCAATTAATGAACATACCAAGGCATTATATGTAGAAAGTATTGGGAATCCCGGCATTAACTTAGTTGATTTTGAGAAAATTGCTGCAGTGGCTCATCGTCACAATATTATCTTGATTGTGGATAACACGTTTGGGACGCCTTACTTAGTGCGGCCACTGGAACATGGCGCTGATGTGGTTGTTCATTCGGCCACGAAATTCATTGGTGGTCATGGGACCACGATGGGTGGGGTGATTGTGGAAGGCGGCAAGTTCGACTGGCGCGCCAGTGGCAAGTATCCTGAATTCACAACGCCTAATGCACAATATAATGGCTTAGTGTTCGCTGATCTAGGCACGGCGGCCTTTACGACGAAAGTTCGCGCAGAAACGTTGCGTGATACTGGCGCGACGATTAGTCCATTTAACTCGTTTTTATTGTTGCAAGGACTAGAATCCTTATCGTTACGGGTGGAACGCCACGTTGCCAATACACGTAAGATTGTGGCCTTTTTAAAGGCACAACCAGAAGTGGCTTGGATCAATTATCCCGAGTTGCCAGATAGTCCTTACCATGATTTAGCAACGAAATACTTTCCGAATGGGGTAGGCTCGATCTTTACATTAGGGTTAACCGGTGGTGAAGCGGCTGGCAAAGCTCTAATCGAACATTTGCAATTATTCTCATTGTTGGCGAATGTGGCCGATGCAAAATCATTGATTATTCATCCAGCATCGACAACCCATGCGCAATTGAATGAGCAAGAATTATTGGCTGCCGGCGTGACCCCAGATTTGATTCGGATTTCGGTTGGGGTGGAAAATGTCGACGACTTGATTGCGGATTTGAAACAGGCATTAGCACAAGTTTAATCAGTTAATAGGAAGGTGAGTTAAATGACAACGACTATTGAAGTGGGCATGCTAGGACTAGGTACAGTGGGGAGTGGCGTAGTGACGCGATTGCACCAAGCTACTCAAAAAATTGAACAGACACAAGGCTTCCGCTTGCATTTAGCCGCAGTAGCCGTGAATCATTTAAACGCACCGAGATCAGTCACGTTGCCGATTGGAACGCGGCTGACCGATTCGATTCAAACGGTAGTTACTGATCCACAGATTCAATTGGTGATTGAAGTCATGGGAACGGTGACGACCGCCAAACAAGCGATTATAACCGCCTTAACGCACGGCAAATCCGTGATTACGGCTAATAAAGACTTAATGGCGACCGCTGGGGCTGAACTCATTGCTTTGGCGCAGCAACAACAAGTTGATTTATTCTATGAAGCCAGTGTCGCAGGCGGAATTCCGATCTTACGGACCTTAACAGATAGTTACGCGACCGACCAAATTACCGCCGTAGCTGGCATTATTAATGGGACGGCTAATTATATTTTAAGTGCGATGACGCAAGGACAATCTTATGAGCAAGCCTTAGTTGCGGCCCAGCAAGCTGGCTACGCGGAAGCTGATCCGACTAATGATGTTGCTGGTTGGGATACCGCCTACAAACTCATCATTTTAAGTCAATTTGCCTTTGGACAAGGCCCGTCGTTAGCCAGTTTACAGCCAGTCGGCATAACGACCCTGACGGCAGCCAGCTGTCAACAAGCCGCAAAATATGGCTGGCAAATAAAATTATTGGCGCAAGCCCAATTGGCTAAAGGAAAACTCTATTGCCGGGTAGCGCCGGTGGCCGTACCACTTGGTCAAGCGCTGAGTCAGGTAAGTGGTGTTCAAAACGGTGTCGCTGTGACGAGTCGCGCCATCGGATCAAGTTTGTATACGGGGCCTGGAGCGGGAAGTACCGCGACGGCTAATAGTGTCTTAAATGATGTTCTAATCGCTGCTCAACATCGATTGACCCATACGGCCGGCCGCGCCTTTAATTTGCAAAAGCGAGATTTACCAGTGGCTAGCTTGGCGCAAGTCCCGCAAGCGTATTTATTATTTAGTCCAGTCGCTTCGGCAACGTTAAGCCAGTTAACCGGTGTTTCTGTTGTCGATTGGCGTAGCTTTGGTGGAAACGGCTATCAAACGGGCGTCTTAACCTCAGATCAAGTCCGGGGCTTAACGGCAACTGGTGCGCAATTAATCCCCATTGCTGGGTCGGTGGTTTGGTCAACCGCTGCGGCGACATCACAATCGGCCGTTGCGACTAAAATGGCGATTTGAAAAAGGACACTCTGGTACAGTATACTGTATTGGAGCGTCTTTTTTTGTGGACGCTGAGTGGCAGATTAAGTTCAGTCTTAATCTGCGAATCGTGTTCGCTAAATTGGAGTGAAAAATATGAAAATTGCGGTAGTCACCGATAGTTCGGCCAATTTAACGGCGCAAGCCGCGGCTGATTACAAAATTACGGTGGTCAATGATCCGATTATGTTTGGAAACCATGTCTATCATGAAAATGTGGATATTACGACGGATCAGTTTTACCGATTATTAAAAGTTGAAAAAGAAATTCCGACGATTTCACAAATTTCGATGCCAGAAATGCAAGTCGTTTTTGATGACTTAAAAGCGGCTGGGTATGAGCAAGTGTTAGTGATTGGGTTGAGTAGTGGGATTAGTGGCTATGTTAATAATTTGAAGACGTATGCGCCATCAGTCAAAGATTTAGATGTCGAAGTGTTTGATTCACGAACGGCCTGTGCGGGGACGGCCAATATGGTTAAATTAGCGGCCGCCATGGCGTTAGCTGGTTATGAGTTGGATGCGATTGTCGATCAATTGACGATTTTACGGGCAACCACGCAGACGATTTTAATTGTGAATAGTATGCGCCACTTAGTGAAGAATGGTCGAATTTACAATAATAGTAGTTTAGCTGGAACGATGGTCCTACGCAATAAGCCAATCATGACGTTTAATACTCATGGTAAATTACAGATTTGGGGTAAGGAACGGACGCTTAAAAATGCGCAACAGGCCGTTGAAGATGCCTTTAATCAGTTTGTGATGCGTAGTCAACAACCGATCCGGTTAGATATTATTAGCGCCAACGATGAGCCGATTGCGGAAAACTGGGCTAGTGAATTACGTTATCGGTTCCCCGCAGTTCGAGTGAAGACTGGTGAAATTGGTCCAGTTATGGGTGTACTAACTGGTGAACACGCGTTAGGGATGATCTGGTCGTATGATTGGAAACCGTTATTGAATGAGTTAAATCATCAACGAATACAAGGCTCATAGGCATTTAAAATAAGTAAATAGTGCGAGTTTGATAGAAAGTTCTGAAAAAAATGAAATTTTTTCAGAACTTTTTTCATTCGAATAAATCGTAAGTTAATCATGATGGTAACGGATACAAAAGCATTGGTCTATACATAAGGACGTGACATGTACCTTGATTAAATCCCTTGCTGTGATACTATTTACAACGTGTTATAAAAGATGACAGGGAGAAATTGGTATGAAGACATATTTTCAAAGAATGGGGCAATCCCTCATGTTGCCAATTGCGACGTTACCCGCCGCGGCAATTTTAGTTGGGATTGGGAACTATTTACCTAAAGGCTGGATATTCGCTAACTTTTTAATTCAAGGTGGCGATGTGGTTTTAAACCATTTGGCTTTGTTGTTTGCTGTTGGGCTAGCTATTGGGATGGCCAGTAATAAGGATGGCGCTGCGGCAATTGCCGGGGTCGTTGCTTATGAAGTGCCGATTACAATGTTGTCACCAAAGGTATTAACACAAATTGTCAATATCAAAGCGAGTCACTTAAATGCGGCTTTTAGTGCGATCGACAATAATGTGTTAATTGGGATCAGTGCTGGGCTAATTGCGGCGGCATTGTATAATCGTTTCCATGAAGTGAAGTTACCAATGGCGTTATCTTTCTTCAGCGGAAAACGGTTAGTGCCAATTATGGCGGCGTTTGTCATGCTAGTATTCACGGCTGTAATGTATTTTGTTTGGCCATTTTTGTATGATGCGATTGTGTTATTTGCGACTAGCATCTCTAAGATGGGCTTTGTGGGTGCCGCACTCTACGGGTTCTTTAACCGGTTATTGATTCCAACTGGCTTGCATCATGCTTTGAATTCGGTTTTCTGGTTCAACGTTGCTGGAATCAATGATATTGGTAACTTCTGGGCTAGCAAAGGAATCAAGGGTGTTACCGGGATGTATGAAGCCGGCTTCTTCCCAATTATGATGTTCGGCTTACCTGCTGGGGCCTATGCGATTTATCGCAATGCCTTACCAGAACGAAAAAAAGAAACGGGTTCTTTGATGTTAGCCGGGGCGTTTGCTTCATTCTTTACCGGGGTTACTGAACCGTTAGAATTCTCATTCATGTTTGTGGCTTGGCCATTATACGTGTTACATGCAGTATTCATGGGCTTGTCGCTAGGTTTTGCGGCTTTCATGCATTGGACAGCGAGCTTCTCATTTAGTGGCGGTTTAGTCGATTATTTGTTAAGTTTCCGAATGCCATTAGCGAACCAGCCTTACATGTTATTGGTTCAAGGGCTGGTCATGGCCGTGATTTATTACTTCGGCTTTGATTTTGCAATTAAGAAATTTGATTTGAAGACGCCCGGGCGTGAACCGTTAACTGCTGCAGATGAAGCGGCAGTGGCGGATGACGCGACTAGTGGTGACGATAAGTATATGCGTCAAGCTAAGAAGATTTTTGCAGCGATTGGTGGGACCGCTAATATTAGCGTGATTAATAACTGTACGACACGCTTACGGTTACAATTAAAAGACACAGGTAAAGTAGACCAAGCCGCCGTTAAAGCAGCGGGCGTACCCGGATTAAACGTGTTGGATGTGCATAATATCCATATCGTCATCGGGACCGAAGTGCAATTTGTGGCTGAAGCCTTGCAAAAATTATTTAGTGGTCAAGTGAGCGCCGAACCCGTTGCTGCGGTAGTAGACGATACTGCAACGGCAACCACAGCAACGATGGCAACACCAGCTGCTGAAGCTGTGCCAGTCACAACGGTGCTACAGGCGCCAGCGACCGGTAAATTAGTGCCAATTAGTGACGTTGACGATGCAACCTTTGCGCAAAAGTTATTGGGTGATGGCTATGCCGTTGAACCCACTAATGGTGAGATTGTGGCCCCAGTTAGTGGTGAAGTGACTAGTATTTTCCCAACTAAGCATGCCTTGGGGATCAAGACAGCTAGTGGGTTGGAAATTCTCCTTCACATGGGGATCAACACGGTTGAAATGAACGGTGAACCGTTTGACTTGCACGTTGAATCTGGCGATCAGATTGCCGCTGGAACAGCGGTTGCTACGGTTGATTTAGCTATGATCAAAGCAGCTGACAAAGCAACGACGATGATGGTCGTCATGACGAATATGGATCAAGTTCATGATTTTCAATTAAATCAAACTCAAACAGTGACCGCCGGCGAGATTGTCGGTGCCGCTGAATAAGCGCAATAAAAACGTGATTCCAATTGGAGTCACGTTTTTTTAAATCTTAAGGTCACTTAAGAAAGTTTGTGATGTTCGCCGGCATGGCGTATGATAGTGGATATGAAAATTAGGACAGATCGGAGTGACAAGCTTTGTTAATGCTGGGTGATGTGGTGGTGTTTATTTATTTGATATTGGCTTTGGGTGCTGGTGTCTATCATTTGATCAAACATACCCGTAATCATAGTGGTTGGCTATTAATCACTGCTGATACAGCTTTAACAGTTATTGTTGTGCCCGTGCTTTGCATCTTTGGGGCATTGGTACTGACTGATCTTCAATTAGTCGGTTAAGCGTTGAAAAGGCTCGTCATCATGACGGGTCTTTTTTATTTGGTCAATTGCATTACTAATGGTTATGCATTCGATAAATAATTGGTATTTTCCAAATGATTTGGGTCTCGCTATAATGAAACCAATACAAAAATATGTGAACTAGATCACATTTGGAGGCTAGCCTAATGGACAGTTATAAAATTATTTACGATGATGAGATTAAAGTAGGGATGACCGGTGATTTTTCAAAGCGTGTGACGAAGGCTGATGTTGAATCATTTGCTGAAGTGACGGGGGATTATAACCCGATGCACATGGATGATGAGTTTGCCGCGCAAACGCAATTTCATGGTCGAATTGCCCATGGGATGATCTCGGCTGGGATGATTTCGGCTTGTTTAGGGACGAAAATGCCAGGGCCAGGTGCGATCTATCTAGGTCAAAGCTTGAAATTCAATGCGCCAGTTCACTTTGATGATGTGCTAGTTGTTCGCGTGGAAGTCACAAAGATTGATCAAAAAAAGCACTTTAAATTGGTAACGCTTTCGACAGTAGTGACGAATCAAGATGGCCAAGTGGTGACCGATGGGGAAGCCCAAATTATGCCAGCTCAACGAAAGTAACGGATTTTTGTTGAAAATAATAGATGAAGGACGTTTGAATCGCTCAAACGTCTTTTTGTGCGCCCAGTAAAGGACTTTGATTGCACTGAACCGCTAAATTCGCGATAATGAGTTTATTGAACTAACGAAAGGAATGCGGGCATGCAGATAAAAAGCACAAAAAAACGCTGGTTGATCGTGATGGGTGGCTTAGCATTACTGCTAGTGGTCTTAATGGTGATTCGTTATCGACCAACTTGGCAGCTCTTAACCACAAAAACGGTTAGTCAAGCCGAAATTGTGGCACAAGTGCGGCGTCATCCGATGATTGACGGATTATTAGTCGTCCCATTGTTAATGGCATTTTCGTTTATTCCTGGTGCGCCAGTCTCAGCGGTAGGCATCGTTGCGGGAATTTGCTTTGGTAAAACGATGGGAGCGGGATTAAATATTGTTGGGATTACACTGGGCAATCTCATGTCGCAGCGCGTTTATGGGTTGCTAGAAGCTCGGCATACCACCACTAAAACAGAGAGTGTCGTTCAAAGTATTGAGCAAATGCGGCATCCGTTTTTGGGAATTGTGATTGGTTATATGGTGCCATTTATCCCAACGTCCCTCGTAAGTCTAGCGGCGGTCAGAACCAAAACATCATCGCGACAACTGATGATTGCGACTTTGATCGGCAGTATGCCGACCGCGGTCATCTATGCATTAGGTGGCGATGCGTTAATTCAGGCTCACTTTAAGAACTTATTATGGTTGGCGGTCGCGGTCATGGTACTGGCTGGATTATTGTGGATTATTCGACAGGATCGAAAACAAACGAAAACGAGTTAAGAAAAATCAGCGTTCTATCTAAGCAGTTTTTGCGTGGTCATTACGATGCAAAAACCGCTTTTTGCTGTCGATTAATAATGAAGGCATAACGAATAGGACTACCCGATATAATAAAACGTTTCTTCTAAATTGTTGGAAGCGATGATAAATTGAAACTATCAAGAAAAGGGGGCAAGCATCGCGTAGATCGGAACTTATAAACAACTAATTGGTAGAGAATAAATGACTTTTGAAGGGATAATTTTTCATGACGATTAATATTGGGATTAATGGCTTTGGCCGAATTGGTCACCGTTCTACGACGGAAGGTCACGCTAGAAGAAGTCAATGCAGCCTTGAAAAAGCACACGGTTAACAATCCGTCCTTTGGGTTTAACGATGATGAAATTGTTTCTTCAGATGTGATCGGTACGACTTTTGACGGTATCTTTGATCCAACACAAACGGAAATTACCAGTGCTGGTGAATTTCAATTAGTAAAAACTGTTTCATGGTATGACAATGAATATGGAAATGGTGAGAGTTCTTTAGAAGTTAGCTAGTATGCTTTAAAACGGACGTTAGTCAGCGGTTGTAGGCGACCCGGTATGCCCAGATATCATAAAATCCTCTTAAGCTTGATAGACATCGTCAAGTTTAAGGGGATTTTTGTCAGTCTAGAACTTAAGCCCTATTTACTGGTGAAGTTAGCTGGCCGTTTTTCAAGAAAGGCGGTCATGCCTTCAGTTTGATCTTCAGTAGCGAAGGTTTGCGCCCACATTTGGGTTTCAAAATCAATGGCAGTGTCGAGTGGCAAATCAGCGGCGCGGTCAATAACATATTTGGCCATACCAACAGCTAACAAGCCGTTCTTCATCACTTGATGAGCAATTTCCATCACTTTGTCCATCAAAGCTTCTGGTGCCGCAATTTCTTCAGCAATCCCAACCCGGTAAGCTTCTTGCGCGTTGATCATGGTACCCATCGCGATCATTTCCTTAGCTTTGCCACGACCAACTAAGCGAGTTAATCGTTGGGTGCCACCGAAGCCTGGAACGATACCTAAAGTTACTTCTGGTTGACCAAACTTGGCTTTTTCAGAAACGACCCGGATGTCACATGAGGAGGCGAGTTCCAAACCACCACCTAAGCAGTAGCCGTTAACTGCAGCGATGGTTAATTGTGGTAAGTTTTCGATCTTACCAAAGGAATTGTGGGCCACCTTTGAGAGTTCCGCAGCTTCTAGCGCATTCATATCACGCATTTCCGAAATGTCGGCGCCAGCAACGAAGGCTTTTTCACCAGCCCCAGTGATGACGGCCACTTTGATGTCAGCCGCGTTAGCTTTGATTTCATCTAATGCTTCACCAATTTCAACTAATGTTGCAGTGTTCAAAGCGTTCATTGATTTTGGCCGGTTGATGGTTAAGGTTGCAATGCCATCGGTAACGTCCAATAAAATGTTGTCATAAGTGTTAATTTTCATCATGTTAGTAACTCCCTTTCAAAAATCATCAGTGGTTACCAACGAGTACTTTCAAGGACTATCTTACCGAGTTTGTCTAAAAAAGCAACCTGGTTGTGAATGAAGTTACAACTTGCCGAAAAATAAAAATCCCGTGGAATCAACGTTCTTCGACTGGTCAGGATCGACTCAAAATGTTTATTTAACGAAAAGTTTGTGAAAATCAGCGCTTTTCGTTAATCCGGAGACTGATCCATGGGGACTATAACTTACGGCTATGGTCGGCATGAAAAACTGTAAACGTTTACATGGGCGAATTCATCAGATATAGTTCAAGCTGTAAAAAAATTTAACTACCATTCTAAGGAGGAACACACAATGTCAGGAACATGGGATGCACGATACGCCGCGGAATTTTTTGGTACTTTGATTTTGGTCTTATTCGGAAACGGGGCGGTGGCGAATTCGTTTCTAAAGAATACAACCGGTAATGGTGAACCTGGTCAAAGTAATGGGGGCTGGTTATTCATTGCGTTAGGATTTGGGTTTGGGGTTATGATTCCAGCGATGATGTTTGGCTCAATTTCTGGGAATCATTTAAATCCGGCAATTACGATCGCTCAAGCCGCCGCCGGGATTTTTCCTTGGGCCCAAGTTGCCCCATATATATTGTGGCAATTTGCCGGTGCTATGGTGGGGCAATTATTAGTTTTAGCCATTTATTGGCCACATTATAAGGCAACCAAAGATGCTGGTTTAGTGTTAGGAACTTTTTCAACTGGTGATGCCAGTGGCAGTTGGTGGAATGGATTTGTGACCGAAATGATTGGTACTGGTGTCTTGACGTTTGGTGCGATGGGGCTTTATCGGGGGATGTTCTTCCATCAAAGTATTGATATTGCCAACATCGGCGTTGGGCTCTTGATTGCGACCATGGTGATTTCATTAGGTGGCCCAACTGGTCCCGCTTTAAATCCAGCGCGTGATCTTGGCCCACGTTTGATTCATGCGTTGATGCCGGTACCTAATAAAGGAAGTTCTCATTGGGAATACAGTTGGGTGCCAGTGGTTGCGCCAGTTGTAGGGGCAGTTATTGGGATCTTAATTTATAAAGGATTCTTCGGATTGTAATAAGTTAAAAAAAGTTTGTGAATTTATTAGCTAATTATTGGCAGTAAGCCATCGTTAGCAACATCATAACTTACGGTTATGATGTGAATAAAAAAGGCATATTGGTGAAAACAGCTGAAAAGGCTTACATTATTCACGAAGATAATTATTAATCTTTCCCTTGGCAATCCGGGTAGCAATCGATTTAATTATCTAAATACTCATCAGCACAATTGATGGTTAAGCCTGTTAATGAGGCGTTTATCACGGACTCTAATGTGTACCAACGAGTACTTTCAACCGTGATCAATGTCTGATAATGAGCCTGGTAATCAATTGTAACTAACATGAAAAGGTGGTTTTTAAAATGTCAGAAACAAAGACGATGGTGCCATTATCAGAAAAGTTACAAGGAAACGTTGCGCGTTCTGTGAACCCTTACGGTTGTCGTCAAGCCGTACTGAATCAAATTGCTTATGTTCAAGCGAAGGGTCATTATGCCGGTGCGAAAAAAGCGTTGATTATTGGGGGATCTTCTAGTTATGGCTTGGCTAGCCGGATTACGGCAGCCTTTGGTCAAGGTGCTGACACCATCAGTGTGGCTTATGAACGGGCCCCACGTGACGAAAAAATGTTAGGAACTGCTGGTTGGTATAACAATATTTTCTTCCGCGAAGCTGCTGAAAGAGCTGGCTTGATTGCGAAGAATTTTAACGGTGATGCCTTTACCCAAGAGATTAAGGATCAAGTCATCAATTACATCAAAGAAACGTTTGGTGGGCAAATTGACTTGTTAGTTTACTCCGTCGCCGCACCAAAACGAATCAATCCTGATAACCCAGATGAAGTATGGCGCTCAGTGATTAAGACTGTTGGTGAAACGGTTACTGGTGAAAACATTAATTTAGAGAAGAATGAATTATTTGAACAAACGGTTGAACCCGCAACCGAAGATGAAATTGAAGCGACCAAGCATGTTATGGGTGGCGAAGATTGGGAAATCTGGGTTAACGAACTCAAAAAGGCTGGCGTCTTAGCAGAAGGCTTTAAGACCATTCTTTATTCTTACATTGGACCAAAGAGCACTTATGCCTTTTATCATGAAGGGACTTTAGGCGCTGCTAAGGATGCCGCCGAAGCATCATCACACAAGATTCAAAAAGTGATCGATGATATTAATGGGGAAGCGTTGATTTCCGTTTCACGGGCTGTGACAACCAAAGCCTCAGTTGTTATTCCAATCTTCCCACTCTATTGCTTAGCGCTTTATAAAGTAGAAGAAAAGACTGGGACTCACGAAACCCCAATCATGCATAAAGACCGGTTATTCCGGGATATGGTTTATGGTGGTTGCCGGACGGTTGATGAAAATGGTCGCTTACGTCCAGATGCTTGGGAACAACGTGAAGACATTCAAGCCCAAGTTGCCGAACTCATGACCAAGATTACCCCAGAAAACTTCAATTCTGATTTAACAGGTTATGCCGAATTCCGGCGTGAATTCTTACAATTGAATGGATTTGAAGTTCCGGGTGCCGATGAAACTGAAGTTGATTTAGACATGTTAAAAGGGCTAGAACCATAAATTAGCCACAAGGATTAACACAGAGCCACCAGTCGTTGGTTGGCGTAAATTTGAGAATGGGGTGTCAGACATGACGGTACAATTTATTAATAGTGATCAAGCAGCAAAGTTAATTCCAGATAACGCCACCATTGCACTGGAAGGTTTCTTAGGGTCCGATGTTGCCGAAGAAATGTTACGGAGTATTCGCAAGCGCTTTGATGATGAAGGTCATCCGAAACAATTAGAGATTTGGCATGCGTCTGGGATTGGTGATGGCGATGCCAAGGGCACCAATAATCTCGCTGCCAAAGGCTTATTACGGCGGATCGTCGGTGGACATTGGGGCTTAGCACCCAAATTAGAACCACTCGTGGCCGCTAATGATTTCGAAGCTTACAACTTCCCACAAGGGGTATTGTCACAAATCTTTCGGGATTCTGCGGCGCACAAGCCGATTCAAATCAGTCGGGTTGGTTTAGGAACATTCGTTGATCCTGACGTTGAAGGCGGTAAGTTAAACGATGCCGCTAAAGCACATGACTTAGTTTCGAAGATGCAAATTCATGGGAAAGATTATTTAGCTTATGAAGTCCCAGAACCAAACATTGCGATTTTGCGGGGTACCTTTGCCGATGAAGATGGGAATATCACCTTTGATGATGAACCATTGACCTTGGAATCAACATCGATTGCGATGGCTGCTCACAACAATGGTGGGAAAGTCTTTGTCCAGGTTAAACGGATCGTTAAGTCTGGTTCGATGAAACCTAAGGATATTCGGATTCCTGGTTTGTTGGTTGATTACGTCGTTGAAACGGCCGATGAAACCATGACGATGCAAAGCAATACCACGCAATACAATCCTGATTATGTTGATGCTGATGTGATTAAACCAGCTGGGTCAATTCAAGTGCCATTGGATGCCAAGAAGGTAATTGCTCGGCGTGCGGCGATGTTTAAACAAGATAGTGACAACATCGTTAACTATGGGATTGGGAAATATCCTGAAACGGTCTCATTGATTTTGAAAGCTGAAGGTAGTGCTGAAAATGTCACCACAACGGTTGAACCCGGGACCTTTGGTGGGGTGCCAATGGGTGGCGGCGACTTCGGTTGTGCCATTGCCCCAGAAGCCACGATTGACCAACCATATATGTTTGATTTCTACGATGGTGGTGGGATTGATATTGCGTTCTTAGGTTTGGCTGAACTCGATCATGCTGGGAACATCAACGTTTCGAAGTTTGGGCCGAAGATCGCCGGGACTGGTGGTTTTGTCAATATTACCCAGAATACCCCAACGGTCGTCTTTACTGGGACCTTTACCGCCGGTGGTCTACGTGAATCGGTTGTGGATGGCAAGCTACAAATTGACCAAGAAGGTCGTCGTCACAAGCTCGTCCAAGATGTGGAACAGATCACGTTCTCTGGGCCAGTGGCTGCTGAAAATAAGCAAAACATTTATTATGTTACTGAACGGGCCGTCTTTGAATTGACGACTGGTGGCATTGAATTGATTGAAATTGCACCCGGGATGGATCTTCAAACAGATATCCTAGATCAAATGGACTTTAAACCATTGATTAGTGGTGACTTACGTTATATGGATACGCGGATTTTCCAAGAACCATTAATGGGAAACACGCTCAATCAAGCTGATCAATTGGTTCAATTACCAGCCGCAATGCATTAAGCGATAGAAAAGCGAGCATGGCATCGATGGCCATGCTCGCTTTTAGTTAAAAGTGTCCTTGTTGTTGGACGGTTTGAAAATAATCGGTGAACCATTTCTCAGTATAACGAACCAAGTTATTTTGGGAATTATCGTTAAACCGACAAATACTGATATTCCAGGGAAAGTTTGGTTCAAAGTCTCGGTGTTCGATTTGGGTGCCGGCATAGTTACCACCGATTGGCGCCGCAATGATCCCGACAGTATCCATCTCTTCACACATGTTTAAGATCAAATCCCACGAGCCAGTTTGCAGGAAAAAGTTGGGATGCAGATCATGCTCACGGAAGAGTTGTTTGACTTGATAGGTGACCATGAAGCTGTCATCTAAGGTAACGATCCGTTCTTTACCAATCTCGGTTATCGGAATCGCGCCATCGAACTCGTGGAAACGATGTTGAGGATTGAACCAAACCGCCACGGAGTCACGGTAGATAATTTGTTCTTTAATAGAAGGAAATGTTGTCGGTGACACAATCACGGCCAAGTCGATTTCGTGAAGTAGCAACATTTTCTGTAGTTCGTAGGCACCTTTTTCAATGATTTTAAGTTCAATATTGGGATTATTTAAAATAAATTCAGGAATCGCCCGATTAAATATCGTGGAAATGATCACGGGGGCGATCCCAATCTTAACTTTACCGCGTTTAATGTCAGCGTGATCTCGAATACTTTGGAGCATGTTTTCATAATCGGCACTGACTTGACGACCGTGACGAATCAGATCTTTGCCAATCGGAGTGAGTCCGGTAATCCGACCCTTGTGGTGGATGAAGATTTGAATGTTCTCAGTGGCTTCAAGTTCACTAATCAGTTTACTTAATGCTGGTTGGGAGACATTCAATGCCCGCGCGCTCTGAGTGAGATTGTAACCGTTGTCGACGATGGTGATGAGATATTGGATTTGGTGAATATCCATGGTAAAGACCCTTCTTTCAGACTCAATTTTAAAGGTGGTGGCATGATGCCAATAATTAAAACAACTGACTTAACAAAAATATTACCGCAACCGACCAATGCTTGCCCCGTGATTCTTGGAATTACTGGACGAGTCGCTTCTGGTAAAACCACGCTAGCGCGGCAATTACAACAAGCGTATCAACAGTGTTGGCCAGCGTTGAACTGTGTCTTGGTTTCGACTGATGACTTCTTACGATCAAACGCTGAATTACAGCGATTTCAGTTGAGTGATAAAAAAGGGTTTCCAATCAGTTATGATAAGCAGTTGGTGTGGCAATTTGTCATGGCGATTAAGCATGATCAAGCCATCACATTGCCCACGTACAATCATGCCACGAATGACATCGACCGGCAAGCACAGAAAGTTGTTTATCAACCGGATATTTTAATTATTGAAGGGCTAATGGTCTTACAACCAATGTTTCGCCAGTTATTAACGAGTAGTCTTTTCTTAGATGTTGAGCCAACGGATAACTATCAATGGTACTTACAACGCTGTTCACATTTGAACTTGGCCGGGCAACAAGGACTCACTTGGGCGGAATTTGAACCACGAGCGCGTCGAAGCTGGATAGAAATTAATGAACGTAATTTTAATGAGAATGTTGCCCCATTACGGTCATTGTCCGCTTGGCAAGTCCACATGAATGCGGATCATCAGCTCACTTGGCTAGAACCAAGTCAATCAACAGTCGCAGCAGTTGCGCAGGCTTAAGGAGGTAAAGGGGAATGCAATTTTTAACGAGTGATGGCGTGCAGTTAACATACGATGATGTGGGGATTGGACAACCGATTCTCATCATGACGGGTTACGCTGGCTATAAAGAAATTTGGCGCGCACAAGTTAAAGCGTTAGTGTCACAAGGCTATCGTGTGATTAACTTAGATCGGCGTAATCATGGGCGTTCGGAAACGACAACTAAGGGCTTACGGATGAGTCGGCAAGCTAAGGATGTGGCGGAATTATTGGCGTACTTGAATGTTAGCAATGTCGATATGATGGGGAATTCAATGGGCGTCGCAGTGATTTGGGCCTATTGTTCGCTATATGGTGACCGCTTGATTCATAAGATTATTAGTGTCGACCAGTCGCCTAAGATGATTAGCGATGAGTCGTGGCCTTATGGATTACTAGATTTGACGTGGGATAATTTTCCAAAAGCCGCTGAAGAAATGTATCACGTGCATACAACCTTCAAACGGATCGATGACAGTACCTTTGCCGCAGTTAAAGCGGCACAAGGCGATCATAAATTCGATTATGCCTTGAATCGACCACTGTTATACGATCATGCGTTTCAAGATTGGCGAGATGTGATCGGGCGGTTGCAGGTGCCGGTCTTATTCATGGCTGGTGAAAAAACGCCATTCTGGCCAGCTGAACATGCCGCAGCTACCGCCAAGTTGTGCCCACATGGCTCGTCAGTCGTGATTCCACAAGCCGGCCATATTATTATGGCGGAACAGACGGATAAGTTTAATCAGGTGATGTTGGACTTTTTGGGGTGAGGTAGTTGCCGCTTTATCAGGTGTAACTTGATGGTCTGTGGGGAACGTGCCCAGCCAAAAAGCGGTCTGGTCCCTCAGTTAGTAGCCTAAAAAGCAAGTCTACTAACTGTCCATGCCCTAAGCTGACTAAAAACGTCAGCAAACGGCATTGACACGGACCATCAAGTTGACCTGATGCCGCTGTAATAGTTGATTCAAATAATCGTTTACTAGTGTTTTAAAACTGGTAAACGATTTTTTTGTTGGTTTGATTAGTGATTGTTAAAAGGTGATCAACAACATATAATAATCATTAAGCAAGGAAACAATTAACCGAGCGATTGGTGGGATAACGATGAGCTTAGACAGACCGGGGACTCAATTTGCATGGGTCGATTTAAAAACAACCCTGGGGATTGCCGGTGGTTTATTAGGTGCGAACCTAATTGAAACCGGTATCTTGTATTATTTTTGGCATAATCAGTTGGCGGTCATTTTGGCCGTGATTCCGTTGGTGATTATGTTGTTTACGACGCTGAAACAATGGCTTCAACGGCCATTAACTGGGAAACCAGTTGGTCTAGGTGGCTTTGACTTAGATGACTTTTCATTATTTGATGCGGTGTTTGTCTTGATTACGTTGGTGTGGTTTAACATTGATTTAACGCCGATTGGCTGTTTTTGGTTGTTACTAACCGCGACTATTATTTTAGCCGGTCGGGTGGGGGAGTATCAGGCCTCGTTAAAACAAACGTTACAAGTCTTTTGGTGGTTGTTAGTGGTGAATATGCCATTAATGTTGGTTTATGGTCACGTTGGACAATTTCATGGGCTTTAAAGTCGTTGAGGGGGAGATTAGATGGTTAAGCTGAGAAAGTCTTGGGGCATGCTAGTTGGTTTGATGATGGTCGGGTTTGGATTGTTCATGGGACCAAAACAAAATGTTGCTCAGGCGGCTGTACATAAGGGGACTATCACGATTGTTTATAAAATGAACACTGGTGGCGTTTTAGATCAGGATAAGGTCACCGGAAAAATTGGCAAATCATATACGGCCAAAGGCAATGTTTTTGACCATAATAAAAACTTGTTATTACAGGGATCGGTTAAGCGTAAGCTGGTGTTTAAAGCTAAGCCACAAAAGGTCGTCTTTGTTTATGCGGTGCCATATGTCAACATAAAGCCGACCAAAATTGGGACGTTGTATCAAACGGTTTATGCAGATAAGACGTTAAAATCACTACAACTATCCGGTAAAGGCGCGTATAGATATGATGTCTCTTCAACCGGTGATAAAGGTGTCATGAATGTTGGCGAGATCAGCTTTTTCGATATAGCCGTGCAGCGACCAAAGTACATACTATTCAAAAAAGTTGGTGTCACAAAGAAGTTTACGAATCGTGGAAAAACTTATACGGCACGGATTAGTCGCAAAAAGAGCCATTTCAAATTTATCATCAAGCAGCCTAATGTCCGTACGAAGACGACTGATTTTAATTTGAAACGATATACGGTGAGCGCTAAGTAATTGGCCAAAGGAGCGTAGGATAGTGAAAAAACGCTGGTTAAAAATTGGAATGTTCGTTATCACGATATGGCTTGTTTCGACACCGATATTTTTGATTCCCTATACACCCCAAAATGCGGTTCGCTTAAGCATACTTGAAAATAGGCATCCGATTGCTTCGATGTTTTCGTTTCCAAAAAGATCGGCGAAGTATATTAGTGCAGAGTATTCTGGTAGTAAAAAAATGGTTTGTTACGATGTGAAAATGAGTTTTTCTGCAGGCCCCGGTAGAACGAATACAACTACGGTAAGAATTAAACGAATTAATGCACATAAATACAAGGCTTATCCAGCATATCCAATCGCTTAGACTAGAGGAGTGAGTATTAGGTGCAATATTTTGGTGTGGCTACATGATTTGGCAATTTTTAGCAATGACATCGACTTTGTTTGTGGATATCATTCAACGTAAAAAGGTCAAAGTTGTATTTGATGTCATTGTGACAATTGGGAGTCTTTTGCTGGCAATCATGTTTACGATAATTTTGATTGATACGATTATTGAATAGCATGTTTTTAGTCAACTAGAATGGGTGATACGCAATGAAGCTTGAGAAAAAAATCAGAAATTATTTGTTCATTTTTGTACTTCTTGTGATGTTGGGTTCGGGCTTTATACCCGAACTACGAACAAATAAATTACCTGGTCTTATAATTACAGGGGTAGCAGTATTTGTGCTGGATTATAGCAAAGTCGGTGGAAAATTGAATAGTTATCTTGTTAAAAAGGTAACTGATAAATCGACAAAGTAGTTGATCAATTGAAAAGCAAAACTATTTATTAGTCAGAGGCTGGTGAAGGACGTGGGAAAAAGTCTTTCTATAATCCCTGTCAGCTTGACTAATATAAAGCGTATAAAAAGTGCCAAATATTTGGTCCTTTTATAGATATCAATATCCAGCATACAGATAATGCTTATAATAGAAAACTTTCAACTTCGCTTTATGGTAGTAAGAAGATATCTGGTGTACGGGTTATTAAAATGAAAATGAGGTAGGTAAAACGTGTGAAAATGAACTTAAAAAAATTCTGCAACCTCATACTTTGTGGTGTTTTATGGTTGATTTTAATTATTGGTTGGATTTATCGGAACAATGGAATCAATGAAGTGAATGGTGATACGATTGTTATGGGGATTAATTATAATAACGCTTTTGATTGCTGCTTTAGCATCCCCTCCTTATTTTTTGAGTTATTCGGTGATTTTTGGTTGGCCGGCGATATTAATTAATAGTTGTTTGATTGCAGGTGTGCTATATCAGAAATTAGAGCCAGAAGTTGAACTCCATTATTTGTATTGGGGCTTAGTTGTACTTTCAATTGTATGCTGTTTTAGTCTGACAAATAATCGGGTGGCTAGTCGTTGGGCTTACGCTACAATTAGTGATCCAGTAAAAGCTGTGCGTGTATCAATTCGGATGGAGGATGAGTACACTGCTTTGGCAACGAATCCTAAGATTTACGCGATGTCTTATCAGGCTGCAACCAAGCCAGCAGTTATTTATTTAGATAGATTGGGGCCGATTTACCTTTATTGTCTGAATTAGGACCAAATCAATTGTCAGAACAAAGTAGCTGACAGGAATGCAAATAAGTTATTTTAATTATTGTTAACAGTTTTTTATTAGCAATGATGAAATACTTAAAAGAGGTGGTTGAAAAATTGAAAAAATTTCTATATGTTACTGTCACCTTGATTTTTGTTAGCTTGGGTGGCAATTGGCTACCACTGATATTTGGTTCTTTACTATCTAACATCATTGGCAGTATTACCGGTCTGCTCATTGCGGATACCATATTTGCTTGTTTTGGAATGGACTTCCAAACGCTGTTTTTATTGAGTAAAAAAACTGAGTCTTAGTGCGGAGGTCTTAGAGATGCGAAAAGCGTTAGGTCATTTAATGATGGATTATTTGTATGGTATTTTGTTCTACTTGATAGTCGGCTACTTTGTATCGGCGAATCGTGATGCGATGTTAGTACTTAAATGGAACCCAGTTAATATTTGGCTGACGGTTTCATATGTGCTCATTTATCCGATTGTGATGGCATTGTTACCTAAGCTAAGGTCTAATCGACTGATCATGGATTTAATTCCAGATCGGCAGACTAAAAAGAATTTTAATGATGGTAAAACTTATGCAGATCGTTATCATGATGCGATAAATCCAACTGCCAATCGGTATGATATTGCCGGTGCCAGTGGTGCTGGTGAGGGTAGTTCCGATGATATTTTAAGTTTGATCTTAATTCATTTGAAACGTGCAGTTTTTATTGTTTTCTCAATACCGATGCTGATCGTCATTGTGATTTATCGAATCGGTCGTTATTTTTGGCGTAAACGTCAGTAAAAGCTGTTTGGTCTAAGTGGAGGCTACTATGAAGGCAAAAATTATCGTTAGAAATCTAATCTTTATCGTGGCTATTTTTGGCATGTACTTATTATGGGAAATACCATTTATCAATGAGCATTATTTTCTAAGTTTTGGTGTGATATATATCATGCTGCTGTTGCTGGTAAATGGCAGAATAGATGGCAAACTTAATCGTTATTTGGTTGGAAAACTCAGTCATAAGAGTAACTAAAACGGTTTGATAGCTGTGTTCATTTAACTAAACAATCCCGGTTGACAAAAGTTGTCGGCCGGGATTGTTTCAATCTATTTATAATTACTGATTTCAATCAAGTCATTAGCAGAGTCACTCATATACAACGACACTAACTTGCTATGGGCACCAGTAAGCCTAATCGGATCGGCTATAATGTAACTTTTCCATAATTTAGTTATCAAAAACAAAGCCTGTTCAAAGAACTTTGTAAGCGTGTTAGTTCCAATACGATTAATTAAAAAATTAAATGTACGCAAGTCAACCTTATATGAAAAGTAGTCGGCTTATTTGTATTTAGATATGCTGTTTTGAGTATTAATATTTTTAGAATGTTACTATATTTTATTATTTATTTTCCAGTGAGAAAACATGAATTTTATATGGTAGCTTATTTGAAATGTTTAATTATGAACCTCTACTTTGTAACAAGAAATTACTGATGTTGATAAGACCTTTTGGATTTTATTAATATCAACTAGTTTGATTGTCTATAAATAAATAAAATTATATGCATAACATATATCTAAAAATAGTGTAGACATGCAGAACGTGTACATGTATTGTAGTTGGTGCAGAGCCGAATAAAAATTAATTGGGGGTCATCACATTGAATATGAAAAAAGTTTTGCAACAGGTGCCTTAGCATTAACACTCATGGGGAGTGGCTTTGGTGTGTTATCAGCAGCATCTAATACTGGTGATACTAGTTGGACAAATAAATATACGGTTAATAGTATGTATGACCACACGCCTGCACGTAAAAAAAATAATCGCTCAGCGTACTATAACTATACCAGCAAAGTTACTAACTCAATGAATTATATTAATATTCACGCTGCGTTATACGACGGTCGAGACGTTTCGGGCGGTCACGAATATAAATCATATGTAGGTTCAACAACTCATTTATGGAACAATGCAGTTGAATCAACTGGTAGTGGTGTTTCGGTCCGAATTAATAGCATTCGAAAAGCAAATGGTAGTGCATCTGGAGTTTGGAGTCCAGATAGTAAGTAACTAGAATTACAGATTCGGCTCTGTAATACATATTTTTTAGGAGGAAACCATGAAACTTATATTACAACGCATAGATTACAGAATTGTCACTCTTTATTTTTTTATAGCTCTGATCTTGCCGATCGTTCAAGTTATTCAAAGCTTAAACCGCAGATTGTTAGTAAGTAATACTTTCTTTGATTCACCGTATACCAAGTGGATTGGTATTGATAGCTTTCATTTTTCATCCACTGCTTTCTATTTGATATTACCGTTATTGGCGGCATTACCAGTCAGCACATTGATAAGAAAAGATTTGGACAGTGGTTTTTTAGCACAATTACAACTTAGACTAAGTGTAAAGTCGGTGTTTAAATCTTATTTGTTTGTAACAGCTTTGTTAGGTGCTGCTATTATTGTCATACCACTATTGGTTAATTTTCTGCTCTACTTTTTGTTGATTCCTAATATTCATCCTGACAATCTTTTGAATAGTAATATTTTAGTGATTAATCGAAATACGCTTTTAGTAGGCTTATTTTTCCAGCATCCGTTCATGCATGTTTTGTTATCAATCATATTTGCAGGTTTCTGGGGTGCAATGTTTGCCATATTTTGTTTAGGCTGGTCGTTACTCATTAATAATCGGTTCGTGGCAATGACTGCAGGTTTTGTCTTGCAATTAGCAATTCTATTAGTGCATGGCATGACAGATTTGTCGGTTACTTTTGTACCGATGTATTTTGTGACAGAGACAAGTCAGAATGATATTCAACTATGGGTTGTCTTGTTAATGACGATGTTAATGGGGGTAGGAACCGCAGTGTTAGCAATGGGAGGCTATCGTTATCGCATTATTGAATAATATTTGGCTTCAAGAATGGGGTCGGCTCTGGGCCAAGCGCAAGCTATTGGTAATCATTTTGTTAATTGCAATTGGGTGCGGCTTAAAAGAGATTTTTGATTTATTTATCTATGCGACTAATTTTGAGTCACTTTATGAAGGTGTATTTGATCGTTTTTTGATTCACTATGTTTTCTTACCACTAACAATCGTTGCTGGTTCCGTGATGACCCAGTATCGATTAGGTGACAGTTTTATCTGTCAAAAACGTTCAGTCTTGTATTATCAGACTTGCTTTCAAAATATCATGACGACGTTAATTATTTGGTTGGGGTGGAGTTTAGTATCAATCGTACTAGTGCTTATTCGATTTCAGTTACATGTACCCGTAGAATTTTTTATCGCAAATGTTTTAGGATTTATTTATCTACTATTGGTGCAATTGCTTTTTGTTAGTGGCAGCTTAGGTATTTACTTCCTGCTGAATAATAAGGTTGTGTCAGTAATGACCATGCTAATTATTAATATCGGTATTTTTGAAGCGAGCATGCGCGGTGTATCAACGTTGATCTATGACTTTTCAACTTTAGGCGGTGTCTCAGTTCGAGTAGGTCAGTTGTTAATCCTGATTAGTCTGATAACCATTCTCAATCTATTGACTTATTGGTTAGTTTTAAAGCGAGAGTTTTAATGATGGCTCAATTATGGCGCGTGCAATTTAGATATTATTGGCAGTTGGTTAAGTTTAGGTTTCTATTAATTAGTATCGGATTGGGGATTGTCAGCTGGTTAGTGGGATGGCAATTAACGGGTAGTATTTATCCCAATGTTGTTGCTAGGTTCTTTTCGGGTCCGACCGCATTAGATATCCGCAGTAAAGAAATTATTTTTCCGAGTCTATGGCTAGGATATTTTATTTTTCCATTGATCATGGTTGGCGACAGTTTCAAACTTTTGTGGCAGCGCCATGCGGTTCAATTATTTGGCTATCGGTTTTCAAAAGCAAACTTTGCTCAAATTAATTTATTATTAGTTAGCCTAATAGCTGGTGTTTATACACTAGTGGAAATAGCCACTATGGCGTTGGTAACATTGCTTAATGGGACGACTCAATTAAGGATAAGTAGTTTTAATGGCGGTAGTGCATGGTTGCTTTGGGGCGCACTGGTTTACGGTCAAGTCTTGATGTTACTACTGATTCAAATGTTAGGAAGTTTAGCTAGTTCGGTGCTTGGCTTAATAGCACCCACAGTTTTATTAGTGCTGACAATTTATTGGCCAAATCAATATAACCCATTAAATCAAAGCATTTTTCAACGTGTGACGGTGCTAAATATGACGACAATTTTGATAACGATTGGTCTTATATTGGGGTTAATGGTGAGCTATTTTTATATTTATCGAAGCTTTGACAGCTATTAGTATGGGGGGGATTTACCATGAGTTTAATTGAATTAACGCATGTATCTAAAAAGGTCAAAGGACAAGTATTATTAGAGGACGTTAATCTAACAATTTCCAGCGGAGAGATTGCGGTTTTTGAAGGGATTAATGGTTCCGGGAAAACACTAGTTTTAAAAGCGATTCTAGGATTAATTAGAACGTCTGGACAAATCAAAATTAATGACCAGCAATTAAAAGCAGGCGACGCTTTCCCAATTCAAGCTGGAATTATGATCGAGAATCCGAGTGTATTGGAAGAGTTTACGGGCAAACGTAATCTTGAGTTATTGGCTAAATTATTGCCATCGGTTGATAACGCGCAGATCGAGCAATTGTTAACGCAATTTGAATTGCCAATTGATGGTCACAAGTGCGTTAAAAAATTCTCGTTAGGAATGCGGCAAAAGTTGGGTATTGCCCAGGCGATGTTAGGAAACAGTGAATTGATTATCTTGGATGAACCTACCAATGCATTGGATGCAGAGAGCATTGATCGCTTAATTGCTTATATCCATGAGCTAAATAAGCAGGGAACGACTTTCCTAATTGCATCGCATGATCGAGAGTTTGTAACTAAGGTTGCTAATCGTCAATTCTTAGTCAAGGCAGGCCATGTTTATGAAAATTAAACGTTTGGTTTTAATTGTTATCTTCTTGTTGTTAGGTGTCGGGAGCTTTTTTCGGTATCAAGCGGTCAATCGTCATTATCAACCGCAAACGGTTAAAGAAGTTATGGTTCATCAAGGTGAGAGGGTTAAGGATGAAGTTGTTCATTTTCAAATATTATCTGCTAAAACACAATTAACCAAGGATGAAGCTTTAGCTAGTGTCAAGCTTAAGATTAAACAAGTGGGCCCCGCTAATTATGGCTTTAAACAGAATTATCCTAATTTCGATGAAAATATGTGGTTCAATATTCCATATGGGTATTACAGTGTTGCCAAAGGTGCTGAAAAAGTGAATGGCAAGTTGTTGACGATGGGCGAAATGGCTAAAAGCGGCGATAAAGTTATCGTCATGAATTTTAGAACGCCAATTGATAACTATCGAAGTCGGAATGCAACGCCGCGATTTAGTTTTTTAGTGCCACACGAGAATCATCAATTTACTAAGTATTCGTATTTATTGAATTTCAAGTCTTAGCTGGTGCAATAACAAAAGGCTCACGATCAGCATAATCTGATTGTGGGCCCTTTGTTATTTAAAAATAGAAATGGTTACTTATAATTACTAATCTCAATCAAGTTATTATCAGGGTCGCGCACATACAACGACACTAACTTGCCATGAGCACCAGTCCGTTCAACGGGGCCGTCGACAATTTCAACAAAGTAACTCTTCAAGTGATGTTCAATGTCTTCAATGTTGTCCTTAGCAATCAAACACAAGTCCGCGCTCCCAGGCGTGGGTTTGTCAGCGACGGGTTCATGGGGTTGGTCAACGAGTTGAAAATTAATTTTTTGCTTGCCGACTAAAACGGCTTGGCGATCACCGTCAAAGGTAATGACGGGTAGGTCGAAAACTTCATGGTAGAACCGCAGTGACCGAGCGATATCAGTAACGGTCAAGACGATATGATCAATTTCGCGAATATTCACAATTTCAAATCCTTTCAAAATGAATTCGGTTACCAGTATACCACGGCGTGTCTGAATTTTGACAACGTCTAGGATTCATAGTAATGTATTAGTTACTACGATAGGAGGACTATTTGTGATAACGATTCGACCAGCCAATCAAGACGATGCGGGCCAGATAGCACCGCTAATTAATATGATCTTTGATGAAATGCAACTTGAGGAACTTGACGACATCCCTGAACCTGACTTAGAGCAGGCCATTACTGCCGCCTACCGGACACCAGCTTATTTGTCCGATATGGCGACGACGGTAGTGGCCGAGGCCGATGGTCAAGTAGTCGGGGTAGCGTTTGGTTACCCTGACAAAAATGAGGATGCTGTGGATGAGGTACTTGCCCAAGTCACAGCGGATAACGATGCGTTTGGTTCAGCATTTGAAGCTGAAGCAGAGAGTTATGAACATGAATGGTACTTGGATTCGATTGCGGTTGATCCCAATTATCAAGGTCACGGGATTGGCGGTCGCTTACTAGCGGCTTTACCATCCTATGCACGCGCTGCCGGTCAAAAACGGATTGGCTTGAACGTGGATATGGCTAACCCCGGTGCCAAAAAGCTTTACGACCGTCACGATTATGAAACGGTCGGCATTAAGCCAATTGGTGATCACATGTATTTTCATATGCAGTATGAGTTAGATAAAGACTTAGTCATGGCCTAGCCGCCACCTAAGTGTTTGCAACAGGCCTCGTTAAAACGAACGGGGCCTGTTTTGCCGAGTTAATAAATGAAAGTAGGATGAAAACAACATGGCTTTACTAGAAGTAACCGACCTCTCGCAAAGTTTTGCGGATCGTAAATTATACGACGACGCCAACTTTACATTAGAAAAGGCCGATCACATGGGGATTGTCGGGCAAAACGGGGCCGGCAAAAGTACCTTAATTAAGATTTTAACCGGACAAATTTTACCGTTAACTGGTCAAATTAAATGGCAACGTAATGTTCGGACTGGCTACTTGGATCAATATGCGGATATTCCAGCTGGGATGACGCTCTATGATTTTCTGAAAACCGCTTTCCAACGGTTATATGATTTGGATGGCAAAATGCAACAACTGTATGCCGACTATGCGAAAACGATGGACGACAAGTTGTTGGAACGGGCCGGCCGGATTCAAGAAACCTTGGAAGCCAACAACTTCTACGATATTGAAACCGAAATGGAACGAGTGATTACTGGGTTAGGGCTAGATGAAATCGGCCGTGACCACGTCATTAGTGAAATGTCCGGTGGGCAACGGTCAAAAATTATTTTGGCTAAATTGTTACTGGAAGATCCCGATGTCATCATCTTAGATGAACCAACCAACTATTTGGATACGGCCCACATTGCGTGGTTAGTCGACTATCTGAATGGGTTTGAAGGGGCAGTCATGGTCATTTCTCATGATTACGACTTCTTACAACAAGTGACGAACTGTATTTGTGACGTGGCCTTTGGCAAGATCATCAAGTATCGTGGCGACTTCAAGTCGGCGATGCGCCAAAAAGAAGCGCGTAAAGAAGCGCAATTAAAAGCCTTTGAAAAACAACAAGTCGTGATCGACAAAGCTGAAAAGTTCATTCGGAAGAATAAAGCCGGCTCGAAATCAACGATGGCGAAGTCCCGGGAGAAGATGCTATCGCATTTGGACCGGGTTGATCCACCGAGTGAAAATGAGCATGCCAAGTTTGCGTTTCCATACTTAGATACGGGTTCACAAAACGCTTTAACGGTGAAGAAGTTATCCGTAGGTTATGGCAAGCCATTACTAGCACCAGTGACTTTCACGATGACTGGTGGCGAAAAGTTAGCGTTTAAAGGGTTTAACGGGGTTGGTAAGTCGACGTTGATTAAATCTATTTTAGGCGTGATTAAAGCGCTAGATGGGACGTCACACTTTTCACCATCGGCTAAGATCAACTATTTCAACCAGGATTTGGAATGGGATAATCCACAATTAACGCCGTTGGAGACGATCCAAAATGAATATCCAACGATGTTACCGAAGACGATTCGGACTAAGTTGGCTAAGTGTGGGATTAACGCGGCTAACGCGATGAAACCGATGCACTTATTAAGTGGTGGGGAACAGACCAAGGTGAAGTTAGCCTTATTGGAACTGGTTCCTAGCAACTTCTTAATTATGGATGAACCAACGAACCATTTGGACGATGAAACCAAGGAAGGGTTAAAACACGCTTTACAAGCTTTCCCTGGTAACTTAATCTTGGTCAGCCATGAAAGTAGTTTTGTGGATGGCTGGATTAATAAGCAATTGAATGTTGAAAAGTTGAGTTTGAAGAACCGATAAGTCAAGAGTGGGACCAAAGCCGGGTTGGGACCGAGCATAGCCTAGGCACCTAAATGATTGGGTTTTTCAATCGTTTAGATGCCGTAGCTAAGCACAGGTCGCAGGCTTTGGTTCCACGTTTTGACTCATAACATCAGTGCACAAAAAAGGACGCGACGATTTTAAAAATCGTCGCGTCCTTTTTTGCAACCCTTTAATGATAAAGGTCAAACCGACCTTTCTTAAATAACGTACTCAAATGAGCACTTTCCATTAACGACCGATCAGTAATGATTTTCTTCATCGCCGAGGCCGCGTAACCGTGAATCTGACGAGGTTTATGGAAAATTTCGCCAATCCCATCACGGTCGCTTAATGAGGCAACCGTCCCCATGGATTCATAAGTGAATGCCGTGGTTGACTGTTGATGGCGTAAATGTGCGATGTTTTTAGCGGCTTGTTCACCAGCTGCCAAGGCAATTTGCGCGGTAGTTGGATACGGCCGGTTGCTGCTAGGGTCCATGACCGCCGCTACATCACCCACGATGAAGACTTCGGGATGATCGGCCAATGACAAGTCATCATTGACCACAACGCGGTTACGACGCTGTTCAAATTGTGAGTCCGCGATGACGTGTGAGCCACTAACACCAACTGTCCAAATAATAGAGTTGGCACTAAAGCTTTGTGGTTGACCATCAGCATCTTCATACAAGACGGCGCCAGGATCAATGGCGGTAATTTTAGCCCCTAACCGCATATCAACGTCGTGTTTAGCCATAAAGTTGATGGCATAATCACGCAAGTCTTGACCAAACATCGGCAGAATTGATGGCATCCGTTCGAAGCAGACTAATTTGGCTGCTGGTGTCTGATACTTAGCCTGTAGTTTTGGCAAAGACTGGGTGAGTTCACCTAGTAATTCGATACCGGTAAAGCCAGCACCACAAACCGCTATTTTAAGATCATCATGATCTTTAGTTTTATGATAGTTGGCAAATTGACTTTCAAGATGTTGATAAACAGCCTGTGCTGAGTCTAAATCATCCAGCGGTAGTGAATTGTCGGCAACGCCTGGAATCCCAAAGGTTTCAGACTGAAAGCCCAGAGCAATAATCACGTAATCATAATGAATGTCTGGGTGGTTGGTAAACGTTGCGGTTTGGTCGGCAACCTGAATCCCAGTGACCGTTGCTTGTAAAAAGGTCACGCGCTTATGAATAATTTCTGGAATGTGATAGGTAATCTTGCTGGGATCGATTGTCCCGGCTGCGACCTCATGTAAATTGGTTTTTTCGGTGTGTTGGGCAGTTTGGTCCACTAAGATAATCTCATCTTCGGCTGGTAGATCGTGTTGTAAAAATTTAACAGCCCGCATGCCAGCGTAACCCCCACCGAGTACTAAAATAGTTGCCATAATCATTAACCTCTTTTCAAACTTCGATATGAACCAATTAAATTGCTTACTAATGATATGGTACACCGGTTAATATTAAAATGCAGGTAAAACGGCACCTGGATTTTAAAGTTAGTAAAAGTTGGGCAACTTAAAAAAGCCATTATCGATGACCGTCCCTGATAGATAGGGGACTTGGTCATGATATTGGCTAAGTGATTTGATGAAACGGTTAATTAATTGTCTGAGTGAACGTCAATCGACAATCTGACTGAGATCGTGATCAGCTGGTAAGGTCAGCCCCCGATTAGGGACGCTGGTTGAAAAGACGATTTGGGTGCTGGTTTTACCGAAGGCTTGAATCTTGTTAACGAATTCATCCAACGCTTGTGTCGATTCAAAAACGACTTTCATGATTTGTGAGTATTCACCGGTCACACAATCGCATTCGAGAACGTTGGGAATGCTAGCGACAAACGGATAAAACCGTTCCTTTTGGGTTGGTTCTAATTGAAGCTGAATATAAGCTTTAATATGGTAGTTTAATTGATCGTAATTCAAGTTGGCTTGATAGTCGCGAATAATGCCACTCCTTTTTAACCGGGCAATTCGAGCTGAAATTGCTGGTGAGGAAATGAAACATTGATCGGCGAGGGCCTTCAACGAGATTCGAGCGTCTGCTTGTAAGGCGTTCAAGATCTTTAAATCGGTTTTATCCATAATTGCCACGCCTCCTGAGTAATTATAAGTATGATAGCATACTTTCACAGTGGTTTTTAATTTTAACCGCGGATTTTTGAAGAAAGGTTAACAACTTAACCGGACGCTACCGCGGTTAACCAAAGTGGCGTATGATAAACGTAATGAAAAACGGGAGGAATCAGGAATGCAAACAGCTAGAGTTCAAGCGGCTGTGGCTAACGTTTGGCAACGACCACAAATCCGGTCGTTGGATACGTTAGCGTTACAGAATGCCGGACTAGCGCCATGGTTAGCCCAATTAAGCGATTCAGATACGATTGCCTTAGAACGTGATAATCGATTAGTGACGCAAGCCTTGTTTAATGATCCAGTGGTGATTGATCATGTGGTCGATGGCTGGGCCGCAGTTTATGTGGTTTCGCAGCGTGATGTGCGTCATCCACAAGGGTATCCGGGCTGGATCTGGGCGGCACAGTTATCAACGATACCACTACCGGTGATAACTGGCCCAACAGTCACGGTTCGTCGCGCGTTTACACCGTTATTACAAGCAGACGGCCGCACCTTGTTGCAATTAAGTATTGGGACACAACTACCGGTCGTTTCGAGTAAAGATCCACGTTATGATTTAGTCCAAACGCCGCTGGGAGTTGGAAAAGTGGCAAAACGCGCAACGCAATTTGGCTTTGAAACTGCCACGTTAACGCCCGGACAAACGATGATTAAGTTAGGTGAGTCATTCTTGGATTTGCGTTATTTATGGGGCGGTTTGAGCGGGTATGGTTTCGACTGCTCAGGTTTTGCCTACGCCTTACATCGCTGCATTGGCGTGACATTAGCGCGTGATGTCAGTGAACAAGTCTTGGATGGTCAACCAGTGGCTGTCGATGACATGCAGCCAGGTGACCTATGCTTTTTCGCGCACGAACAAGGTCAAGGTGCCCTGCATCATGTGGCACTGTACGCAGGCGATGGGTGGTTATTACATGCGCCAACACCGGGTAAAATGGTGACCTATTTACAATTATCCGCGACCTATTTAAAAGATGAGTTAGTTCAAGTTAAACGATACTGGCAAACAGAATGATGAGGCGAAAGTTAGTGCAACGATGGCGATTAGGGGTTTATTTAGGGTTAGTGATGAGCTTGGTGATGCTATTGACGGGGTGTGCGACAAACAAGGCGTCGTCAACGACTAGCCAATCGAAACGGACGGTGGCGAAATCAGCTTATGTGACTAGTTCACGGCCGACGTTTTATGTGCATGGATTTCAAGGTAGTGCTAAATCTACCAATACATTAATTGCGCATGCTGAAAAAACCGCACATGCGCATAAGGTTTATGTGGCAACGGTCAGTACAAGTGGGCAAGTGACGCTGAGTGGACATTGGGATGCCAAGACGCGTAACCCGATTATTCAAGTGGTCTTTAAAAATAATTTGGCTCAGTATGATCAACAAAGTGCTTGGTTAGCGAAGGTTATTCAAACGGTACAACAGGCCCATTCATTTAAGTCGTACAACTTAGTAGCGCATTCTGCTGGTTGTGTGGCAAGTGTGAACATGCTCATGACAACGGGCCTTAAATTACCAACGATTCACAAACTGGTGACAATTGCGGGGCCGTTTGATGGGGTTGTTGGTGAAGATGATGTGGCTAATCAGAATTCATTTTTAACTTCTGGTCAACCGAAGTATTTACATGCTGCCTACGAATTACTGGACGCCAAACGGGCTAACTTCCCGAATGGGGTTCATCTATTGAATATTATTGGTAATTTAGATGATGGGTCTAATTCGGACAGTTTAGTGACGAATGTGTCGGCGCGGTCGGTGAAATATCTGACACGTGGTCATAACGTCCACTATACGGAAAAAGTCTTCCATGGTAAGCATGCACAACACAGTCAATTACATGAAAATGCAAAGGTCGCTTTGACGATTGATCGTTATTTGTGGCATCGTTAAAAAAATTCAGTTTGGTCATTGACCAAACTGAATTTTTTTGTTGGGTCTATAAGAAGAAAAGGAAATAGGCTAACCGGACTAAATGGAAGAGGGCATACAGAGCGAATAAATAAACGACAGTAATACCTCCATATGCTAAATATTTATAATTGCGCATGCTAATGACCTCCTATCTCTATGCTCTAAGTGTAAGGCCAGTGGTACTAAATGGCAACGCTAACAACTTAATTCTGAAATAAAAATAGTTATGTTTGGTAACTTAATGTTTAAGCGTTGAAAAGTGCGTCATTGAAAGGTATCGGTTATGCTCATAGGTGGGTGTGGCGATCGAACATAAATGTATGATTTACGTAAAATTTGTAAGGTTTGTGTTAATTGAACCAGTGCTGGTTTTAGTTATGATATAGTGAGTGAGTTGGTTAATCTAAGTCATTTGGGGGCGAGGCCGCGATGCGGTAATTGAAAGGTTAAGACTAACCTAAGAAAGTGTCCTAGAAGTTAAGTGTGAAGCAAAGTAGTCGCTTTAGTGGGGGCAATGTGTTAAAGTTAACACTTGGTTTGTTAGGAACATCAAATCAATTAAGCATCTCAGATTTTTGGAAAAATATGGCAGTATGATACTTGACCCAGTATAAGTACCCAGAATTATTTGCAAAATTTCCTGAGCGTTAGGAAAGGACGTAATTAAATGCGAGTAACGATTAAAAACGGTCATGAGGTTTATCAAAATATTCCTTTAATGACAGCAAGACAACGCTATATCAAAGCGGATGTCTGGGAAATCAAAAAAGCCATCATTGAACGTTCCGCCATTAATGGTTGGATGGTTCAGGCTTTACAACAATAACAGACAATTAATTACGGTCACGACACTCGTTGTCGTGACTTTTTTGTTGTACTGAGAAAGATCACAGTAAACTTTTGATATCAAAAAAGCGTGACAATCGTGAATGAGCGGTCTAGCTAAAGTTGTCAGTGATGATGCATGACTATCAATCTCATCTTTAGCTGGCGTTGACAATGATAGCGGTTAATCAACAAACGGGGCGTTTAGCCCTTCTTGATTGGTCTAGACTACAATCATGGTCTAATGCTAGGTTAATCACTCGGTTGTGAAAAAAGCTTAGTTGACAGTGAAAAAGGCGCATGCTAACCTAAAATCACTCTAAGGGTAACTAAGGTCTCATTGAAAGCGGCGCTGCGATTTGGGGACCAATTGTATGGGGGATTTATCGCATGGAAGTTAAGGGCCATAAGCTCTTATTATTAATTGGGACCGCATGGTTGTTTGACGCGTTAGATGTCGCGTTACTATCATTTATTATGCCAGCTATTAAAACCAGTTGGCACTTATCGGCTAATCAGTTAGGCTTAGTAGGCTCAATCACATCATTGGGGATGTTTGTGGGGGCCATTGTTTTTGGCCATTTGGCTGATCAGATTGGACGTAAGCCGATTATGCTAGTGACACTGCTCTTATTTTCAATCGGTAATTTATTATTGGCTTTAGCACCGAATGTGATGTGGTTCATCATCATTCGATTTGTGACTGGGTTAGGACTTGGTGGCGAATTACCCGTTGCCACAACAATTATTGCCGATCATTTTAAAGGTAGTCAACGTTCTCGAATGTTAGTGTTGGTTGATAGTTTTTGGGCATTCGGCTGGATTTTGGCCGCGGTCCTAGCCTTTTCGGTCATGACCCGAATTGGTTGGCGTTGGACCGTATTATTAACGGCTTTGATGGGCGTTTATACCATTTTAATGCGGCGTCATTTACCAGAGACACATACTGCCGCTGCTAGTAAATACGATTTTAAAGCTGCGTGGCGACAAGTCTGGTCACTGCCGTATTGGCGGACAACTTTAGGATTAGGCGTGCTCTGGTTTGTAATTATGTTAGTGTATTACGGGATGTTTCTGTGGTTGCCAACGGTTTTAATGAACCGAGGGTTTCCGGTGGTTAAAGGGTATGGGTATACAGTATTAATGAGTATCGCACAGTTACCGGGGTATTATTTGGCTGCGTGGTTAGTGGGACGATGGTCGCGTAAGAGGGTCCTGATGGGGTATTTAGTAGGAACCTTAATTAGTGCCGTGGCCTTTGGACTAGCTAATTCTAATGCTGTGATTTTAATAAGTGGCGCTTGGTTATCATTTTTTACGCTTGGTGCTTGGGGCATTATGATTGCTTTTACGCCTGGACATTATCCATTAGCAATTCGTGGTATGGGAATTGGCGTGACCCAATCAATGGGGCGGTTAGGCGCCATTGGTGGGCCTTATCTAGTAGGCTACTTGTTAGGTAGCGGTTGGAAGATCCCGATGATTTTCAGCATCTTTGCAGGTGCGTTAATTTTAGGCATTGTTGTGTTAGCTTGGGGGATGACAGATCAAGATAACTAAAGGTTGAAAGCTGCTTTTTAGCAATAATCGTTGATATGATAAGCATTCATCGATCAAAACTCGTCATACTTGTCGCCTACCGTTCGCCCACATTGAGCCGGAACGCTGTGGGCGGACCGGTTCAGCCAAAAGGCGGTCTGAACCGTCGTTTTGAACCACCCAACCCGTGTTTCAAAAGCGCCAGTCTCTAAGCGATAAATCGCTAAGAGATAAATCGCTAAGAGACTCCCGCGGCTGGGCTCAATGTGGACTCGCTATCAGCTATAAATAGTTACCAGATTGATTAATTTCACGATATAACCGGAGCCAGCTAGTGATGACGCCGGCCGTGAAAATATCGTTAGTCCGGGTGATTTTCCCGGGCTTTACGATATGGACGACTTTTGAGACTAGTGGTTTTGGCTAGTCTCAAAAGCGAGGTGGAAGCCGTACTTTGGCAGGAGCCGGTCCCCACAGCCGGCAGAATCGCTGGCTGGCGTAGGTGACAATTTAATCCAACTTGAGTCAATGTTGGTAAGACTTCGACCAATACATTTAGCTTTCAACCTTTAGTCAAGATAATGAATAATGAACGAAAACGGTACTGGCCATTGGTCAGTACCGTTTTTTTTTGTGGTTCGCTCGATTTTATTACCTATTTTTTAAAAATAATTTGCGACTGTATTTGATTGGTTAATAGGCGATGTATAAACTGATGTGCGCTGGTAAAAGTGGGGTAACGCTTGGAGGCGTAAGCATACTGACCAATTTTGACGAAAAGTTAAAGTCAGCAACTAATTCGGGGTGGTATTAGGTTTGATTATAGTTACAAAAAGAGACTATTAGCCTATTGAACTATATCTAAAAAGCGCCTATCATAAGAGTGTAAATAAATTGGTATTAGAAAAATTGATTGTTTAAATTGATTACATAATTAGGAAGCCATAACTAAAGGGGGAGTTCATATGTTGAACAAACAAGTAACCAAAACACGGGTTAAGTTGTATAAACATAAGAAGTTATGGGTTGCTATGGGGATTACCACCACATTATTAGCGGTTGGGGTTAGCCAAGCACCGGTTGCGCAGGCGGCTACAACAACTGTGACCACCACGTCCGTGGCCACTAAAGCAACATCGGCCACCAGCCAAGCGACAACCACGGTGAGTGGTCAAGCGGCGGCAACTAGTACTCAAAGTTCTGCGGCCAGCGCCTCAACTAGCGCTGACAGTCAATCATCATCACAGGCACCAGCTTCAACGGCAACCAGCGCTTCATCGACAGCTTCACAAGCGACAAGCACTGAACCTAGAGCGAGTCAGGCACCCGCGTCAACCGCTACGAGCGCGGCCAGTCAAGCGCCTAAGTCTCAAGTTACAAGTACAGCAACGAGTCAGGCAACCACCACGTCACAGGCGCCCGCAACGAGTCAAGCCGCCGCGCCAACTGCGACACTAGCAAGCTCAAAGGCGGCCTTAACTAAAGCTGCTGATCAGACAACCCCTAGCGATGAGACGGTTGTCACCATTGCAGATACGAATTTGAGCAATGCCGTGAAAAAAGGATTGGGGCTATCAACAGATAGTCCGATTACTGTCGGTGCTATTCGAAACTATAAATTAGGAAATTGGCTCCAAATTAGCACCGATACCACGCCAATTACGACTTTAACTGGGATTGAAGGATTGCAGTATTTACCTAGCAAATATAAGCTAGATTTAACACTGCGGATTGCTAACAATGCGATGACCAGTATTGATTTGAGTCCATTGGCAAGTTTGAGCCTCTATCGGCTAACGGTGGAAGCAACGGCTTTAAGCTATGTTAACTTACAACCATTAACCGAAATTGATCCAAGTTCGATTAGTTTTATCGATTTAAACGATAATGCCGGTTCGTATCAAGGTCACCAATTTGGGATGACAAATGCGCAATTGGTCCAATTAAGTCCTTGGATTACGGCCATTGGCAATAATAATCTTTCGAATAACTATATTGGTCTAAGCAACAATAGTCTTTCAGATTTTTCATCATTATCAGGCATTACCAAGTCTGGTGTTTTCATTGCGGCCGTTGGTCAAATGATTGTTCGGCGTAGTGATGCGGCTAATCCAATTAATGTGGTTGAGAATCAGACGGCGACGTTTACCGGAACAACTATTACTGGGGTACAAGGTGAGGCGATTGGCGATACCTTTGGCTATTCGTTTAACAATGTGGCGCAACGAAAACAACAAATTACGATGTTAGGCAATAATCAATATCAAATTAGTGATATTCAGCAAATCAGCAATGTGCCTGGTTTCATTGTTTATGGTAACTTAGGGGTTCCTTATTCAGATGGTTGGCAAGCAGATCGTTACATTGACGTCACTTATAATAATGGTGTCGAATTACGGGCCGATGCCATGATCTACCAACAAGTTAATTTCCAAGCACATCCGACGGTCACTGTTAAATATGTTGATCAGAATGCACAACCAATCGCGACTTTGCCAGATCAAGTGATTGATGGTGTGAATTTGGGCGATGCTTTTGACTTGAGTAGTTACTTAAATGTGGACAATTACTTGACCTATGCCACTAACGGTCCAGTAACCGGGACTTTCGGTCAAGATCCGCAAACTTTATATATTATGTTGCTCCCTAAAACGGCTGCTGGAGCGGTGACCGTGAACTATGTGGATACCGATCAAAAAGTGTTAGGGACGACGACAGCGACTTATCCTAATGGTCAATATGTGGGCTTGAGCTATCAAACTACGGCTAAAACGTTTGCGGGCTACACCTACAGTCACATGGACCCAACTGGTTTGGCGGCCAACGGAGCATTAACCGCCGCAAATGGGGTCGTTACTTATGTTTACACGAAGGATCCGGTTGTTCAAGGCAGCGTGATCGTTAATTATTTAGATGATATAACTGGCGAAACGCTGGCAACGGATACGTTAACTGGTGATCAGGGAACGACTAGTGATTATACGACCGCTGAAAAAATTGCGGCTTATGTAGCTGGAGGTTATCAATTGGTTCAAGATGACTGGCCAACTACTGGGGCAACCTACACCGCAACGCCAACGACTTATATCGTTCATTTACAACATGGTCAGGAAGCTGTAACGGCGGCAGATCAATTACAAAAAGTTGTGACACGGACGATTCAGTTTGTTGATCAAGCTGGCAAGACGTTGGCGCCTGACCAACAGTCAACGGTCATCTTTACTCGGACGGGTCAACTAGATACTGTCACACAACTGGTGACTTATAGTGCTTGGCAGTCCGACAATGATCAGTTTGCCGCGGTAACTGTGCCAACAATAACGGGTTACACTGCGGATCAAACACAGTTGCCAGCAGTGACCGTGACGCCAACGAGTGCCGATGTGACAAACGTTGTGACCTATACTCTAAAGCCAACTGATCCGGATAGCGGAGACAATGGTGGGTCAACTGTGACTGACCCAGACAACGGAAATAATGGTGGTGCAACGGTAACTGATCCGGATAACGGGAATAACGGTGGTACAACAGTGACCGATCCGGATAACGGAGACAACGGCGAGACAACCGTAACTGTCCCGGATGATGGAAATAACAATGAGACAACGGTAACCACGCCGACAACTGATGCTGAAGATGATCACTTGAACATCCAAGTACCAGCCACATCCACACCAAAGGATGACGGTGTCTTAACTGATGATGGTCAAGCTGACACGATTCAGGTTACCAATCAACCAACTGATGTTGATAGTGGGCAACCGGCTAAAGGCAAAACCGTTATGACGGCGAAATCAACGACCTTACAGTCAGCGCCAGTGATGACTACCACGACAATGATGCGGACACCAGTGGTAACGGCGGTGAAGGTAACGCCAACAACTCATACAGCAGCGAAATTGCCACAAACTAATGAACAATCAGATAAAAATGCAGCATGGACCGGATTAGGTTTACTCATGACCGGTTTAATGACGGTATTAGGTTTTTCAACGAAGCGTCAACGTAAATTTTAAATCGTAACTTTAACATCGATAGTTGCCAAAAGTGGTGATTATCGATGTTTTTATTTTGCTATAATTAATTAAATTGTTGTGGTTAAATGATGATAAAGATTGATAGTTATCACTTCAATAATTACAGCTATTAAAATATTTTTAGTAATGAATCTAAAAAACATGTAATTTGTTGGGGATTATGGTAATCTAAAGACCAATTATGGCAAAATGAAGGAAGTTAGGCAGGACATTATGAAGCAGAAATCGATTGATAATTTTGTGTTTTTGGGCATGATTTTAATTTTAATTTATCAATACGCGTTACTCTACTTGAGTGTCATTAGTGGCTCGTGGTTGAATTTTTTAATTGTCGCTGGGGCGTTTGGATTAGGACTATTTTTAGGCCGAACGATTTATATCATTTTAGGTGGGGTACTTTCCTTTGTCAGTATGAGTGCTGGGGCACTCATGCTACTTATGCCGTACACACGTGAGTTGTATTTTTGGTCGGCAATTGCATTACTCACAATTACCCCGTTGACAACTTACCTAATGTACTTATTGGATCATCAGTTATTGAAGCGAAAAGCGTTGGCACAAGAACTTGCCAAGTTGCAAAAAGAAAAGCCTGATTTGGAAGTGTTAACTGGGGCGTTGAACGAATCAGCCCTGGAACGCGATGTCCAACGGGAATTAAAACTGGTTTTTTATCATGAACAAGATTATCGATTCACTTTGACGATGGTCAAAATCGATTTTTTGGAAAATGTGATGAACTTTTTGGGGAATGATCGATTTAATGATTTGTTACGTGAAACGACGCGAAACTTGGAATCAATGTTGTTTACGGTCGATCATCTCTACTATATTGGCGAAGGGCATTTTGTCATCATGTCGCCGATGCTCGGTGCGAATAACGCGCCAATTATGAAACGGAAAATCAAAGAACACATTAACGATATTGCGGAAGAATTTGGTTTGGCCCGCAACGCATTAGTACTGCGAACAGGACAAATATCATATTCGACGCAAGATAAAGTCGTTAATCGTAGTGTTGAAGATGCACTGGTACAATTGGAACGGAGTGCTGAAACTGATATCGCTAAGGAATACTTATAGGGGGCTAGAGGATGGTACTAGGAAGTTTAGCATGGTTATTACCGGTTAGTTTAATTGTGACGATTAGCTTTGGTATCGTTGTTTTAGGGCTATCCGTTTGTTGGTGGCTCATCTTTAAGCGGACAGTCCGGCGGTTTAATTTGAAAGGAAAAGATGATGCTCGATAGCTTATACGTGATTGCGATTATCACGATTTGGTTGTCGATCGTGATGACGATTGTCACGCTACTAGGTGGTGTGACGTTTATTTTTAAACACCTAAAACATACAGATATCGATTCTTTACCGCCGCTAAAACGTTATCCGATTGTAACGGTGGTGGTGCCTGCACATAATGAAGAATTGGTGATTCAAGATACGATTCAAGCGATTTTGCGGTTAAATTATCCGCAAGATAAATTGGAAGTTTTACTATATGCGGATAATTGTAACGATGGAACAGCGAATGAAGTACGCGCATTGATGCAACAGCCCGAGTTTAAAGGGCGTAATTTGCAAGTGATCGAACGGACTGGGACTGGTGGTAAAGCTGGCGTTTTAAACGATGCGTTAAAGATTGCGGCTGGCGAATATTTAGGCGTTTATGATGCCGATGCAGCACCCGAAACTAATGCTTTATATTTCTTGGTTCAGAAAGTTTTGGAGAATCCCACGCGCTATGCGGCTGCATTCGGTCGGAATAAAACCCGGAATTATCAGCAGAACTTTTTGACGCGTTGTATCAACTTGGAAATCGTGAATACCCAACGGATTCAGCATACCGGACTGTGGCAACTCTTCAAGATTGGTCGAATTCCTGGCACGAACTTCATTATTAACAAAGCGATCGTGCAATCCATCGGTGGCTGGAATAATGGGGCGTTAACTGAAGACACGGCGATTTCATTTAGTTTGATGCGGGCAGGAAAATTGATCGCGTTGGCACATCGGGCGGAAGCCTTTCAACAAGAACCAGAAACGTTGTTCGCTTACTATAATCAGCGAAAACGTTGGGCGCGTGGTAATTATGAAGTCATTATGGAAAATGCGAAACATTTATTTGACCGGTCGTCTTGGCGAATTAAGTTGGAAGTTTTTTACTATATGTGTACATTTTTCTGGTTTAATGCCGCGATCGTGATCTCTAATGTCATTTTTATCATCAACATTAATTTAGCAGCTTTACAAACGTTCTTCCCCCATTTGCACCAGCTGGTTTCTTTGAGCGGGGAGCTCTCAACGTTATTCTTGATTAATTGGATCTTGATGTTTTATCTGTATTTATTACAAATCAATATTGCCCTGGCGAGTGATTATGGGCAGGCGACAGTTACCAACTTTATTTATGCGATTGTTTCATACTTTACGTACGCCCAATTATTTATTATCGTTTCAGTGGCGGCGATGTATGATATTATTCGTGATAAAATAACTGGGACACGACATACAAAGTGGTATAAGACACAACGCTTTTAGTAAGGGGATTTTAGGTTGAAGACGTTTAAACGGCATAAATATCAATGGTTGATTGGAGCACTGATTATTTTAGTGGCCATCGCGCTGGGCTCAGCAATCTATAAGACACAACGGCCACAGGCAACTTCCAGTACGACCAAATCTGAAATTGTCTCACATTATCGGACGTGGAAAAAGGATTATCTGCGTGGTGGTCAGCAAAAGTATGTGTTAACAACGAGTAGTGGTGCTAAGCAGACGTTGTCAGAAGGCCAAGGTTACGGGATGCTGATTACGGCGATGGTTGCGCAACATGGCGTGAAGTCGCAAAAGACATTTAATCAGCTGACTCGTTATTACCTGGCTCATCAGGTCAGTTCAACGAAACCATTGATGGCTTGGCGGCAAACACAACGACAAGGTAAGATGCAAAGTACAACCGCTGAAAAAACGAGTGCGACCGATGGCGATTTAGATATTGCTTATGCGCTAATCTTGGCTGATGAACAGTGGGGGAGTAAAGGAACCTATAATTATCAGCAATTGGCTAAGAAATTAATTGGCGCAATTAAGACGTATGAATTGAATTCAACGACTAAGTTACCATTAGTTGGTGATTGGGCAACCTCGAAATCTACGAAAAACCTTGTCCGTCCATCTGACTTGATCACGGCATATTTCCGGAAATTTGCGAGCTATACTGGCGATGGCAGTTGGACCCAAGTCGCGCAACGCAGTCAAACAACGTTGCAGAAATTAAGTGCGGCACAGTCAACTGGATTAATGGCCGACTTTGTCACGGTGACTGGGACCGGGTTGACATTAGGCACCGTGCAACCAAAACAGGTTGCGTCTAGTCATGATGCTCAGTATGGCTATAATGCTTGTCGGATTCCTTGGCGGGTCACGTATGACTATCAATTGAATCATAGTCGAGTGAGTCAAAAAATTGCCAAAAAGATGTTGACGTTCTTTACCAAGCAATCAAAGATTAAGGCAATCTATACGTTGAAAGGGCAGGCGGTAACGTCGTATACCAATCAAGCGTTTACGACGCCGGTGGTTTATTCTGCGCAAGCTTTATCAAATCAAGTGCTCACGAAGCGCTACGCTAATGCGCTAAGTGTCAAAATTGATAATCATGATTATTATCCAGCGACCATTCAGATGTTGATGTTGTTAATGAGTGGATCGATTGGCAAGTAACTAAAAAAGTACGTATCACAACACTCATGATGAGTATTGTGATACGTACTTTTGTTATATCAGCTAAAGGGTGAAAGTTAAGTCTAACGGTAAAGACTTTACTAGAATTGACTTAAGTCATGCTAAATTGATCACCTACGCCAGTCAGCGATTTTGCCGGCTGTGGGGACCGGTTCCAGCCAAAGTGCGGGCTGCCACCTCGCTTTTGAGACTAGCCAAAACCACTAGTCTCAAAAGTCGTCCACATCGTAAAGTCCGGTAAAACCACCCGGACTAACGATGTTTTCACGGCCGGCACCATCACTGGCTGGCTCCGGTTTTATTGCGACTACCAATCAATTTCGTAATCACCATCAAACCGAGAGTGAGTCCACATTGAGCCCAGCCGTGGGAGCTCTTGGCGCTTTTGAAACGCGGGTTAGGCGGTTCAAAACGACGGTTCAGACCGCTTTTGGCTGAATCGGTCCGCCCACAGCGTTCCGGCTCAAGGTGGGCGAACGGTAGGTGGCAAGCACGACTAGTTTTGATCGATGAATGATTATCATATCAACGATTATTGCTAAAACCTAGCTTTCAACCTTTAGATATCAGGCTAACTTAAAATTTACCGGTTGTCTTCAAAAGTTCAGCGCCTTTGTTGACTAACAAATACCCAGCGCCACTTTGATCAAATTGTAAGCCTTCAAATTCGCGTTGGCCGGATAATTTCACGGTCTTGACGTCTTTAGCGGTTAACTTGCCAAGTTTGCTGACTGGAATCGAGGAGATACTACTGTTAGAAACAAAGTACAACCGATTTTGCTTGGTACTATAAGCAATTGATTGGGATTTCCAACCAGGATTATGGCGCAAGCCTTGCATGACTAGATGGAACTTAACCGATTTCTTGTTGATCTTACCTTGGTAAAGCTTAAGGCTGTTTTTAGGTGCCCAGCCACCGTAAGAGTAAGTGTAGAAGTAGGCGTTGCCGTTTTTGTCAAACGTTAAGTTTTCACCCATGGCAACCGTTGACTTCAAGGTAAAGTTAATTCGTTTGTTAGGTTTCAATGTCTTGGTGCTAACACGTTGCACATTGGCTTTAACCGCTGCTGAACCAACAAACCAGAGTTCACCGGTTTTCGGATTTTGTGCTAAGGATTGACCGTGACCAGCCTTGAATGTTGGCCCAACTTGCATGCAGTTTAGGATGGCCTTGTCAGTTACGGTTAATTTATTAACACTCTTATCATAAGTGGCCCGCCGTAAAGCGGTCATATTAGTCGTACTAATATGGTATTGTTGCCGCAATTTACCCAAATCATATTTCACAATTCGACCAGTTTCGGTGCCCTTGTTGAGCATGATTAAGGTATACAAGGTGTTGCCGTCTTTTGATAAGACTTCACTTTGCGGATTACCCCAATCACCAGAAGTTGCATAGGTGACGGGGAGATAGACATTAGTTGTGAACGTTAAGGATTTAACAGTTCCCGCAGTCCGGCGAATCGTGCCGGGAGTCGTTTGATACAGGCCACCTTGAGTATAACCCGGAGCTGATTGATAGCTGTAGGCCGACTGATAATAATTTTTATTATTAACGGTCCGATATTTTTTAACATTGTATGACTTCAAAGCGTTACCTTTTTGATTGTAAGTCGCTGCGGAAGCCGCAGTAACTGTACCTAAGCCACAAAGGGTGACGACGAGGGCAGTCCCGAGCTGCCGTTGCCAGTTTTTCATAAGTATTTGCCTCCAAAAGTAGTGTTTAAATCCTTTTAAATATACCACTAAATTGGTGCCAACAGACTGACTTGGGGCAATTAACGGGTGATTAATGGTCGGAATTTGAAGACATAAAAAGCTAGACCAATTACAAATGTCAATAGATCCGCAATCGGTTGTGCCCAAACGACCCCTAAATAGCCGAATAATTGATTGGCAAGGACGATGACAATGACAAAAACGACACCTTGACGAGAGATTGCCATAATGAAAGCCCCCAATGCTTGACCAGTTGATTGGAAGAGTGTTGTGAAGACCAAAATTGCACCGATGAATGGCGTCGTACTTAGTAAACTGCGTAATAATAAGCTACCAGCATTCACAATAGTCGCCTGTGGCATAAACCAGCTGACTAAAGTTGGGGCAAAAATCATCAAAATGCTAGCCAAGACTAAAGCGAGTCCCATTTCCACGAATAAATCAAAATAAATGATCTTCTTCAAACGTGGGAAAGCTTTGGCACCAAAATTATAACCGATTAACGGTTGGACCCCAAAGGCGAAGCCAACGATAAGGAGCATGACGACCATATAGATCTTGTTGGCGATTCCGATGGCTGCGATTTGAGTCGTGCCGTAATGGGCCAAGTAGTTGTTTAGTAAGGCAACGCCAAAACTTTGCATGAGGTTGGTGATGGACGCAGGAATCCCAATGACTAAAATTCCTCTGATTAACGGCCCGCCAATTTTAACTTCATGCCAGTTGACGCTGTTAACCTGGCACCGTTTGAGTACAAAGTAAACTAAAATAAGGTCGGTGAGCGCATAACCAGTAACCGTGGCTAACGCGGCACCAGCAGCGCCACCATGTAAGGGAAAGATAAAAATGGGATCTAAGATAATCGTTAATGCAGTTCCGGCGATGGTGGCAATCATAGACTGTTTGGCCAGACCTTCTGTCCGAATCATATTACTAGGTATTAATGAAAAAATGATAAAGATTGCGCCCCAAGCCATGATACGATAAAACCGAGCGGCATAACCATAGGTTGCACTGGTGGCACCGAATAAATGTAAAATGGGTGTTTCAAAGACTAGTAGCAAAATCGTGACGACTAAACCAGTCGCAATCCCGGCATAAGCTGAGAAGCTGCTAACACGCCGACTGGTAGTGGTATCTTTTTGCCCTAGCAGCCGTGACATTAAGGCACTGCCGCCGAGACCAAAGATATCGCCAACGGCTAACATAAATGAGAAGAGGGGGGTGCATAAGGCGACACCTGCCACTAAATCAGTGTTTTGAGTTTGAGCAACAAAAAAGGTGTCAGCCAAGTTATAAACCATACTGGCTAACATCCCAAAAACAACTGGCAAGGCTAATTGAAAGTAGGCTTGCGGGATTGGTTTTTTTACGAATAATTCCTCCATCAGACAAAAACTCCCTAATCTAAAAATAAGCACTATTTCTAACCTAAGCTTTCGCTAGCTGCAATGCAAGTGGAAGTTTTAGTGAATTGACGTTTGAATAGCAAAATCTGTGCTTGATGTTTGTTGTAGTTGTCGAATCATTACGGTATTGATGGGAACGTAATATTAAAAATGTGACGTCAAAAGTGTTTATTTATCGAGCCTTTTTGCGTCTTAATTAATTATAAATATATTGGTCTAACTTGTTAGCCAATACCGGTTGTCAAACTCGTGACTTGGGTGAGTGCTTGCCCAGTCTAGGGTCGATTGATGTTGACCATCTGATGTGACATAAAGAAATTTATAATTTAAGTTTAAATGCTGTAATGGCAGGGATAACGAGGTGTATTAAGTTGTGTTATTACTGAAAGTCATCTATGATGAGGCCGATTAGTAGGATGGGAGTGGATTGAAATGGTGAACCGACGAATCAAGTTACAGCAACAGCGCCAACTGCGCGCACAATTGGTTTTGACGGCGACAAAGCCAGATATTCAAGCTGATATTGCCCTAAAGCGACTGGTTCAACGGGGATTACGGCGATTACAAGCATCTGGTAACGCAGTTGTAACTGCTGAGCAAGTGGCTCGCGATTTAGGTTATTATCTATTTTGTCACCACTACACCATGCCACGAGCAGCTTATGAGTTGTTGGCAGTGGCCCAAACAATACAGGTACCGGATACGCCGATTGTTCCCATGTTATAGCGCTTATTGCTTAATAAAAAAATGCTTGTTAATAATTATAAATTCAGTTATATTGATGATGGTACCTTAATGATTAAGGTAATTCAAAAAGGAATGGGGTTTTAACATGCATAAAATGCGGGGAATTTTATTGAGTGCTGGGATCGGGTTATTAGCAAGTACCGTCCCAATGGTGGCGGGTGCCAAGACAACTAACTTACCAAAGAGTTACCAAGGAAGTTGGTATGGTTATGTTTCGTCTGAAAAGACTGGAAAAACAACGACACGGGCGTTTGCTAAGATGACATTGTCCGGTAAGAAGATGAACTATGGGGTTTATTACACGACCAAGGCGAATCTTAAACCATTGACTTGGGCAATGAGTTTTAAAGTGCCAGTGACGGTAACTAAAAAGGTAAATACTAAAACCAAGAAAGTTACCTATCGGCTAGGGTCAAAATTAGCGGAAGCTAACTTTGCAACGCTTAGTTTGGTTAAAGTAAACGTGAACCATCATCAAGTAACGGCTTTACGTGAAAAAATCGATGGTGTCGGCAAAGTGTACGCATTCCGGCAACCAACTAAGAGTCATCGTTGGGATAAGACATTAGATCTTACTGATTTGATGGCTGATTATTAAAAATGAATAATTGAAATGATAAATGCATCTGAAGTTCAGCGGTTAAGCTGATTTTGGATGCATTTTGCCGTTTTTGGTGAATTAAAGACTTGCGCCCAGCCAATTATCACGGTACGATACAAAGTATTCTAATTATATTTTAATTTAAAGGAGTCAATCAGATGGGGCAGACAAAGCAATTAAGAAAACTGATTTTTGCGAGTTTAATGGCGGCAATTATTTTTGTCGGGATTAGTGTATTACGAATTCCGTTACCTGCACTAGTTGGGCGGCCATTTGTACATTTTGGCAACACGCTTACTATTTTGGCCGTGATGTGGCTAGGCTTTGGCTATGGCGCAACCGCTGGAGCAGTCGGCCTAGGGTTGTTTGATATCTTGAATGGCTATGCCGCTACCGCTTGGTTAACGATTTTAGAAGCTATTATTTTAGCGGCTGTGGTGAACATTGCGTTTAAAGCAATTGGTTACGATGAACATCACTTGGCCAAGTTGTACGTAGTGTCTAGTTTGGCTGGGGTGACCAAACTAATGACGTCGTGGGGGAATGGCGTGATTGTGGCGTTGATGGCGGGAACCTCGGTGAATGTGGCAATGATTAGTTCGTTTGCCAGCCTATTGTCGGCGTTAATAAACTCAGTGGTCAGTTTTTTAGTGGTACCGTTGTTGTATATGTTGTTGGTAAAGATGGGCTTCACACGGGATCGATTTAACGGTTAATATAAAAAAATTGAGTGCCGCCAGCATTAATTAGCAGCTGGCGGTATTTTATGAATAAATTTAGTCAAATAAAAAACGACCACTCTCTGGTAAGTGGTCGTTTTGGTGCTTTATGGAGGTGGCGAGAGTCGAACTCGCGTCCAAGCATATTGCCCCTCGGATATCTACGCTCATAGACAGACTATTTAAATTTCGCGATTACAAACGCCGCATGTCAGGGCACTCAGCAATCACTAACCTGATTAATCTCTTCTCGTTGCTCCAGGTGGAAGCATTGAGCGTAAGTCCACTAAATTTAGGACCCAGATCTAAGACATGGACGATCTTAGGAGGATCTACGTTAAGCGCTTATTAGGCAGCTAAAGCGTAAGAATTGTTATTATTTTTTGCAGTTATAATATAAACTGAACCTTTTTACGTGAGGCAAGCACGAAACGCAATCCGAACTCAAACTATACCTGTCGAATCCAGAACACCCCCAAATTCGATACAATAGTAGTTTAGCATACAGGGTGGGTGTTGCCAACTAATCTGTTTACTAAAAACTAAAGTGATAGGGGTTAGTCGTACTAGATGGAATTATAAGTGGCATGTTGCATGAGTTAAAAGATCTGATCTTATTAGCGTACATGTTATCGATGCCGCTAATGAGGACTTATATATTAATATTTTTTTGTGAGGGCTACTTTATCAAAGTCATTTTAAATAATTTCAGTTCCATGAACGCCAACAATTTAAATCGAGAGATCGATTTTATATAAGAATGATAAAGCTTAACTTTTTGGATTTTCGTGTCATTAAAATTGTATAATTAAGGAGTAGCAGTATCATAAAGTGATGAATGAGTTGAAATACAAATAGTGCTGGTAAGTGCATTACTAGTTTGTATTTGTTATAATGAATTTTTTACGTGATAGGAGGGCTAACAGACAAATCCAATGAAAGAAGCACCTAAATATGTAGTGGTTGCGGGGCAGTTGCGGCAGGAGATTCTTGAAGGCCGTTATGCTGTCAATGATCAGTTACCACAAGAAAATGCTATCGCAAAGGCTTATAATGTCAGTCGAATTACCGTTCGGAAAGCCTTAGATGGGCTAGTTGAAGAGGGTCTGATTTATCGAATTCAAGGTTCGGGAACTTATGTCAAAGATAACCAGCCAACAGAAAATTCAACTCAGAAGAGTTCACTTGAAATATTTGATTTTAATCATTACAAAGTGGAACTGCTTAACTTTGCAGTCGTGAAGCCTGAAGAATCTATCAGCAATCAGTTGAATGTAACGCAGTTTGACTTTACGTATGAAGTAGAAAGACTGATTGTTCAACAAGATAGTGACGAAGTGATCGGACTGCAACGGATCTATATGCCAGCCAAAGTAATTCAAGGTATGCGGATGGATGTTCTAAAAGGATCGATTTATGATTTTTTAGAAGCTGATTTAGGATTGGTATTAGGGTCAGCAATTCGAACAATTTCGAGTGAATTGGCAGACCTTAAATTAATGGAAAAATTGAAGCTATCTAAAACTGAACCGTTGTTAACAATGGAACAACGGTCATTTTTAGAAAATGGTCAAATTTTTGAGTACGCGTACACATATTTACGACCAACTGAATTCTCATTACATGAATCGATTAATGTAAAAGCTTAGACTACCAGCGTTTGTAGCTGGTAGTTTTTTTATTTTTAAAATTTGTTATAACAAATTTTAAAAAGGTATTGTTTTTCAAAAGCGATACGTCTATACTCATGGTTGTAAGCGATAACAAAATATTTAGGAGGTAGTCGTAATGGCTCAATTGAAAATTGCTTTATTCTGTAGTGGTGGGATGTCAACTAGTTTGGTTGGTTCAAAGATGCAGAAAGTTTATGATTCGGAACATAAAGATGTTCAAGTCGATGCTTACGATCTTGGGATGGTCGATGAAGTTGGTGGTGGTGTTGATGTTATCATGCTAGCACCACAAATTGGTTGGGCATATGACCAAGTGAAACAGAGTTATCCGGATACTAAGATTATCAAATTAACGATGCAAGAATTCGGGAGTATGAATGGTCAAGTGTTAGTTGATCGGTTAGCTCAAGAAGGGATTGAAGGCTGATGAACACAAACGGGGGGCGTTGGCAAAATTTTCAAGCCAACTTTACGAAATATGCTGGTAAAATTGCCGCTAATAAATTGCTATTAACATTACGTGATTCATTTATTATTGTGGCAGCAACTTCAATGATTGCTGGTTTTGCAATCATGATTCAAAACGTCTTTGTTGACCCGACAAATGGTTTGGTTTTTGGAAAACAAGGGTTTGGCTTAGGTAAGATGATTGCTGGTTCTTGGTCAGCATGGGAAAAGTCAGGACTATTCAATGGGTTGACTTCGACCGGTAATTTGATTGGTTTAGTTTCAAATGGTTCTTTGAATACATTTGCGGTTTTGTTAGTTGTTATTTTTTCACATACGTTTTCCCGCAAATATTTTCCAAAATCAAAAGAACATATGACTTCTGTATTGTATGCTCTAGGGGCCTTCTTTATCTGTATGCCATGGAAGTTCCAATACACACCAACTGATTCCAAAAAAGCTATTGATGTTTTAAATTATATGGATACTAGTTTCTTTGGAACTAAGGGGGTTTTTGCGGCACTACTAATTAGTGGTTTTGCGGTTTGGATTTATAATAAAATTTTGGAACGTAATATTACGATTAAAATGCCTGATTCAGTGCCACCTGCAGTTGCACGTAGTTTTGAATCATTAATTCCTGGTGTTTGTACCATGGGTGTGTTTATCATTTTGACAGGGATTAGTACTACTTTCACGAGCGAAACCATGCCGGAATTATTATTAACTTTACTACAAAAACCAGCGTTGGCTATTTCTGGTACTGGATTATTTGCTTTTGTTTCACAAACAACCTGGAGTTTATTGCAGTGGTTTGGGATTCATCCAACCTCAATTTGGGGACCTATTTTTGGGCTGACTTGGAATATCAATGATACTCAAAATATGTTAGGACAAGCCCATCACATCTATTCATCGCTTTTCATGAACTTCTCAACCATTGCCGCAGGATCATGCTCAGTTTCACCAGTCTTGGCGCTGATGTTGTTCTCAAAGCGAGTGGCTGCAAAGAAGATTTCAAAAATTGCAATTATGCCAGCAATTTTCAACATTTCGGAACCAATCACTTTTGGTTTACCGATTATTCTGAACCCGCTTTACTTTATTCCGTGGGTGGTCGCACAACCATTAGCCTTTTATATCGGTTACTTCTTCATAAAAATCGGTTTTATTGCACCTATTGTCAACAATGTTCCTTGGACAGTCCCAACTTTAATTTCAGGATTGCTATATACAGGATCGATTAAAGGACTGATCGTTCAGGCAATTATTGTGGTTGCTACAACGGCAATTTATATCCCATTTATTCAAGTGGACAATAAATTGAATCCTGATATTGATAAAAAGATTTCGGCAACTAAGGCTGATCCTAAATTAGCCGAATAGTATTTTAAGAGGTGAACTTTAAATGGATGAAAAACAATTAGAACGGGCAATGCAGCTGATTTCGGTTGCTGGTAATGCTAAATCGTTGTGTATTGAAGCCATGCAAAAGGCTGAGAGCGGTGAGATTAATGCGGCACAAGCACAGTTAAATGAAGCTCGCAAAACTTTACATGAAGCACATAATATTCAGACCAAGTGGATGACTGATGAAATGAATGGTGAAAAAGTGGAAAAAACGATTATGTTGATTCATTCTCAAGATCATTTCATGGCGGCAGACATTATGATGACCATGGCTGAAAAAGTCATTAATTTACAGAAAGAAATTGTGCAGCTGAAAGTAGCAAAGGGGTAGCTAAATGGCATTAGGACTAGACACGATATTTAGTGACAAGCTAGTTTTGCCACTTGGTAAGACTTTCCAAATTAGTGGCTGGTCAGCGGCTGAAATTCAAATTCAAGTCACGATTGGTCAACAAATTAGAAAAGTAATGAGTACAGCTAATGGTCGGTGGAATGCTGTTTTTCAACCAATTAATGATGGTCGTGGTGTGTATACGATCCAAGTTGATGATGGTTATGAGTCGGTTATTATACATGAATTACGTTTTGGCCTGGTTTTTTTGATGGCCGGTCAATCTAATATTGAGTACGAAATTCAAAATGATCATGAATATGCGCAAATACGGCAACAAACGCCATTAGCTAATGTTTATTACTATAACGTTCCAAAAATTGAATATGTCTCTCAGGATGGTACCGTTACACCTCAAAATTTGCGAAAGCCAACTTGGAATCAGTTATGTGGTGATAACATGGCTGAAATGTCAGCTATTGGCTATTGGCTAAGTCAAGAGCTACAACGACGACTACCACAGACTGCGATTGGCATTGTTGACTGTTATAAGGGAGGAACATCAATTTCTTCGTGGGTTTCGGAAGATGTCTTGAGAAGTGATACGACTTTAATAAAAACATTTTTGACGCCGTTTGAAGCTGCAACTACGGGGAAAACAGTTGCAGACTATGCACAAGAAATGCAAAGTTATCAGCGAGCGGTTAATCAACATAATACGGACTTGGCGGCCTTTCAAGCGGCTAATCCAAAAATATCACTAAGTGATGCTAAAAACCATGTAGGACATACACCTTGGCCACCACCACTGTCACCAACCAGCTTCCTACGGCCATGCGGTTTATATCATACGATGGTGTGCCAAGTACAGCATTATACGTTCAATCAGGTAGTCTGGTATCAAGGTGAAAACGATGCGTCACAGCCTGATATCTATCAAGTGATGTTGACAAAATTAATTCAGAGTTGGCGAAAAATGTTAGCGGATACATCGCTAGTATTTAATATTATTCAACTACCTGGTTATGAGGATGAACCTTTTGAGGCTTGGCCTAAGATTCGGCAAGCACAATTAACAGTTGCTAATCTGCAGCCAAATGTGAACTTGATATCGGGTAGCGACACTGGGGAACGACATAATATTCATCCAACGTCTAAACGTCAGTTAGGCGAACGAATTGGTCGTTTGCTGAGTGGTCAAGACTATCATCAGACGCCAGTGGTCATTGATATACAGCGAATTGGTAATGATGTTGTGTTTAATATTAGCCAAGTTCATCAGTTAGAAGTTAGACCGAATACGACCATGCAAGTAAAGGTTGGGCATAAGTGGGTTCAGAGAATTGTTCGAAAGATAGATGATCAACGCATTGTGTTACATGATTGTGCTGAAGTAACGGCGGTTCGCTATCAATATGAGAACTATACACAACTGACGATTTTTAACGAATTGGGTGACCCGCTGACACCATTTAGTTATCAGATTGAGGGGAATGAAAGTAATGCAACCAATTGGATTAATTGATATTGGGGGTACAACCATTAAATTTGCCGTCTGGCAAGATGGTCAGCTTGTTTCACGGACTAGGATTGCGACACCAAAAGATTTAAATAGTTTTTATGAACAACTGACTATCCAAATCAATCAGATGAAACAAGATTATAAAATTGTTGGTGTTGGTATCAGTTCACCCGGAGCAGTCAATAAACGGACTGGCATCATTGAAGGAGCCAGTGCATTACCATACATCCATAATTTTAAGATCCAATCAGTACTAGAAAAATATTTTGATTTGCCAATTAGTATGGAAAATGATGCCAACTGTGCTGCTTTAGCGGAATTAGCAGGTGGTGCTGGTCGAAATGTTAATAGCCTTTGTTTTTTGATTATCGGTACTGGTGTCGGTGGGGCAGTTATTATGAATCATCAAATTTGGCATGGTGCTCATCTATTTGGTGGTGAGTTTGGCTTTACACTTGTTGATGATCGATCGACTTTAAGCAATCTAGGAACTTCGGTAGCAGTGGCTAATCGGTACAATGCTAATCACCCTGAACAAGCCCCCCTTACTGGTAAACAAGTTTTTGATTTAGCTGATCAGGGATGTGTTTCGGCCCAAGCGGAAGTGCAAGTAATGTATCATACGCTAGCCAAGGCTATTTACAATTTACAATATAGTTTTGATCCAGAAATGATAGTTTTAGGCGGTGCCGTTTCAAATAATCCACAACTAGTATCAGCAGTTAATCAAGAAATTGAAAAGATACGTAAAGTTGTTGAAATTGCATCGATTAAGCCAACCGTAGTTGCATGTCATTTTACCGATGAGGCTAATTTGCGAGGAGCAGCGTTTGACTTTATACAAGAACATCAGGAGGCTAAACAAAATGATTAAATTCCCAGATAATTTCACATTTGGGGCGGCTACTTCAGGACCACAAAGTGAGGGTAACTTTGATAAACTTCACCAGAATGTTTTTGATTATTGGTATGCGAAGGATCCGGAGGCCTTTTATCAATCGGTTGGCCCAGATACGGCTTCTAATTTTTATAATAGCTATCAAAGTGATCTCCCGTTAATGAAACATGCTGGTATTCAAGCCTTACGGACTTCTATTCAATGGTCACGACTTATCAAAGATTTTGAGACGGCTGAAGTCAATCAAGCTGGGGTAGATTTTTATAATCATATCATCGATGCAATGCTTGATAACGGTGTAGAACCTTATATTAATTTATTCCATTTTGATCTCCCAGTTGAACTGTATCAAAAGTACGGTGGTTGGGAGTCAAAACATGTTGTCGATCTGTTTGCTAAATATGCTGCTCAATGTTTTCAACTTTTTGGTGATCGGGTTAAGTATTGGTTCACTTTTAATGAGCCTAAAGTGATTCTTGATGGTGAATATTTATATCAATTTCATTATCCATTATTAAAAGACGGCTCTAAGGCAGTTCAGGTTGCGTTCAACTTGAATCTAGCCTCTGCTAAAGCTGTTGCAGAATTCCGTAAGATTTTAGGTGATACGGATGATAAGATTGGGACTATACTTAACTTAACCCCAGCGTATCCAGCCTCCAATGATCCAGCGGACATAAAGGCTGCTGAATTTGCTGAGGATTGGTCAAATAATATGTTTCTTGACCCAGCAATCTTAGGGACTTTTCCAAAACGATTAACGGATGTTTTATCACATGATAATGTTTTGTGGGATGCAACTCCTACTGAATTAGAGCTCATTGCACAAAATACCGTTGATTTAGTGGGTGTCAATTATTACCATCCATTTCGGGTCAAGCAACCAGATATTTCGCCATTGAGTTTAACAGATTGGATGCCGGATATTTATTTTGATGATTATGATATGCCTGGCCGAGTGATGAATGTTGATAAAGATTGGGAGATTTACCCAGATGCACTTTATGACATTGCGATAAATATTCGTGATAATTATCATAATATTCCTTGGTTTGTTTCAGAAAACGGCATGGGCGTTGCGAATGAAGAACGCTTTATGGATGCCAATGGGGTTATTCAAGATGACTATCGAATCAAGTTCATTAAAGATCACCTTACAGCTTTGAATAAAGGGATAATGGCTGGTAGTAATTGTTTGGGATACTTTGTTTGGACGGCTATTGATTGTTGGTCTTGGAAGAATGCTTATCATAATCGCTATGGATTGATTCGCGATGATATTCATACTCAAGTTAAAACATTAAAGAAATCAGGCCAATGGTATTATCAACTGAGTACAACGCACAGCTTAGAATAGTGGCCTCAAAAATAAACTGAGTGTGCCAGTTTTTGTTAAGTTCTTTGTAAGCAGCTTTGCCGTGGTATTACTACCATAGTAAAGCTGCTTTTTGTGTGTTACCGGATTGTGAAGTAACGAAGATATTGTTCAAATCTAATTCTGAATATAATAAAATCCCCTTAAAATTGACAGATGAATTATTGTTGTTCATCTGTCGATCTTAAGGGGAACTAGAGTAAATAAAGTGGTTTTGAATCAGTATTTTCTATTCCGTCCGCCGATGCAAAAAGCCCATCATCTTGCGCACATTGAGCGATAAAGCCATAACGGCTAAAATAATTAAAAGTCCGCCAATGAGATCAAAACTCGTCAATTGAACATTCAAAAAGGCGATTGAAAAGATGGTCGCCGCCAAAGGCTCAAATGCATCCATTAAACTAGCAGTTGTCGGTAAAATGTAACTCAAACTGTTGGCAAACATTAAGAACGGACAAACAGTTCCTAAAATAATGATCACCACGAGCAAACTAATCGCTGATCCGGTCAAACTGACATGGACTTGCCAGAGTGGTTGAAAAACATTTAAACAAATACCGGCGACTAGTAATCCCCAGCCAGTCACTGTTTGGGCACCGTACTTAGTTAAAATGCGTCGCGGAATCAACGTATTAGTAGCGACCCCAATCGCTGATAATCCGCCCCAAAATAAGACCACTGGTGAAATGGCTAAGCTCCCTAAATGACCATGGGTAACAATGAGCAAGGTTCCGATAAAAGCCATGAGCATTCCAACGGCTTCAGAGCGACGTGGCGTCACATGCTTAAATAGGAAGAAATAAATACTAATGATGAATGGTCCTAAAAATTGAATAATCGTTGCAATTGGTGCATTCCCAAAGCGGACCGCTTCAAAGTAGCAGAGCTGCACGGGAACTAAGCCCAACAAGCCGTAACTTACAAGTTGGATGCTGTCACGACGATGGCGCCAAATCCTAAATGGTTTTGCGCCGGTAAGTTGTCCCATAATAATGAGAATAATCCCGGCAATAATCATCCGGACTTGGGTCAACCAGAGCGCTGTCATATGTGGATTTAATTGGAAGAGCGTACTCGCAGCAACGCCTGAAATTCCCCATAAAATACACGCAACACTTGCTAGTAACACGCCTTTTAAATGATGTTGTTGTGTCATCGAACCCACACCCCAAATGTCTTCAAACTCAAATTAGCCAACCCCTTTATTCTTAGTCCCAATTATAAAGTCAATGTTGATTATTATAGCAAAGCTCTGCCTGACAACCCGGCGTTTTCAGCGATTCTTCATGTGATTATAATTGTAACCGCTTAATAAAACGCTCACCAGTGATGAGATGAGAAATCTCGACTTAGATTTGAAAAGGGCTGACTTTTAGGGTGAGCCCATGCTATGATATGGGCAACAAGTGCTCTTATTAAATTTTAATCTGGAGGATTTTTCATGAAAGCAATTATTACGGTTGTGGGTCAGGATCAAGTTGGGATTGTTGCTACGGTCGCTAACGAACTGGCCCAATTAAAAATTAATATTGTGGATATGTCTCAAACCTTAATGGATCACAATTTTACGATGATGCTCTCTGGTGAGTGGGATGATCAAGTCTTGAGCTTTGCGGCCGTAAAAGCGGCTTTGGATAAGTTAGGTGAACAATCTGGCTTGACGATTCGGATTCAACGGCAAGCGTTGTTTGATGCAATTCAAAAATTATAGGAGGCCGTGATGGAAAGTCGATCAATTTTAGAAACAATTCAAATGATTGCCGAAGAGAATCTAGATATTCGGACAATCACGATGGGCATCTCGCTGTTTGATTGTATTGACAGTGATGGCGTTAAGGCGCGACAAAAAATCTACGATAAAATTACGACTAGTGCTCGTGATCTAGTCACTGTCGCGGATCAGATTCAAACTGAATATGGTGTGCCGATTATTAACAAACGGATCGCGGTGACGCCAATTGCCCTAATCGCGGCGGCCAGTGGTGATCACGATTATGTTGCCTATGCCCAAACAATGGAACGTGCCGCGGTGGCTTTAGGGGTTGATTTGATCGGGGGCTTTTCAGCGCTCGTACAAAAAGGGTATCAAAATGGCGATCGAACCTTAATTGCCTCAATTCCACAAGCCTTAGCTGAAACTACACGAGTTTGCAGTTCCGTGAATGTTGGGTCGACACGGGCCGGAATTAACTTGGATGCTGTTGGCGAAATGGGCCGTGTGATCAAGCAAATTGCCACTGATGATCCGGTAAACTGTATGAGTTTAGTGGTCTTTGCTAATGCGGTCGATGATAATCCATTTATGGCCGGTGCGTTTCATGGGGTTGGTGAAGCCGATCGTGTGATCAACGTGGGGATTAGTGGTCCCGGCGTCGTCAAACGGGCCTTAGAGCAAGTCCGCGGCCAGTCTATTGATGTGGTTTCTGAACAAATTAAGAAGACGGCCTTTAAAGTAACACGGATGGGCCAATTAGTCGGGTCAATTGCGGCTGAACGCTTAAACGTCCCATTTGGCATTGTCGATTTATCTTTAGCACCAACACCGAACGAAGGTGACTCGGTTGCAGAGATTTTAGAAGAAATCGGGTTAGAACAAGTTGGGGCGCCCGGAACCACCGCGGCTTTAGCGTTACTAAATGATGCCGTTAAAAAAGGTGGCGTGATGGCTTGTGAACATGTCGGGGGCTTGTCTGGTGCGTTTATCCCAGTTTCTGAAGATGCTGAAATGATTCGCGCGGTTGAAGCCGGTCATTTAGGTGTTGAAAAATTGGAAGCGATGACGGCGGTTTGTTCCGTTGGTCTAGATATGATTGCGGTGCCAGGTGAGACCTCGGCGGCGTCAATCAGTGGGATGATTGCTGATGAAGCGGCTATCGGGATGATTAATAATAAGACAACGGCTGTTCGCGTAATTCCGGCAACTGGTAAAAAGGTTGGTGACAGTGTTGAATTTGGTGGCCTATTCGGTCGTGCGCCAGTGATGGCAGTTAATCCGAGTCAACCACAAGCGTTCATTCAACGTGGTGGGCACATTCCAGCACCAATTCATTCCTTCAAAAATTAGGTCAGTTGAACCCATGGCTATCGAGTTTTCGCCATACTTTTTTCACAAACCGACCACGCATTGTTAGTAATTTGTTGATATACTAAGACTGATAATTAGTCACAAGTGGGGTATGATGATACTTGGAAGCAGGCACTGACTTGTTAGTGTGTCAGTGATTACGGGCTTGACTAAAACATTAAAATGCGTAATTTGGAGGAATCCGTTAATGAAATTATTAATGATTGAAGATAATAAATCCGTCTCAGAAATGATGGCGATGTTTTTTAAGAAAGAAAAGTGGGACGCTCACTTTGCCTATGATGGTAACGAAGCCGTTGACATGTTTAAGGCCGAAGCGGATAGCTGGGATATGGTCACGTTAGACTTGAACTTACCAGGCAAAGACGGCATGCAAGTTAGTGCAGATATTCGCAAAGTTTCGCCAACTGTACCAATCATCATGCTAACGGCTCGCGATTCTGAAAGCGATCAAGTGCTGGGACTTGAAATGGGGGCGGATGATTATGTCACCAAGCCATTTTCACCCATTACCTTGATTGCGCGAATCAAAGCGTTACATCGTCGGGCTGATTTTAGTAAGACGGCGCCTAGTGAACCAACTGATGATGCGATTAGTGATTTTGATGTTCAAACAGATCACTTTAAGTTGAATACGAAGACCCGTGAAGCTTACTTAGCGGGGACGCCAATTCAAGATTTGACGCCAAAGGAATTTGATTTATTGAAGACCTTGGCCCAAAAGCCTCGCCAAGTGTTCTCACGTGAACAATTGCTACAGTTGGTTTGGGACTATGAATACTATGGTGATGAACGCACGGTTGATGCGCACATTAAGAAGTTACGTCAGAAGATCGAAAAGGCCGGTCCACAAATTATCCAAACGGTTTGGGGGGTTGGCTACAAGTTCGACGATAGTGGAGTTGAAGCTAAATGAAGCTGATCTATCAACAAATGTTGTCCTTTTTTGCAGTGATCATTACGGTGATTGTGGTGCTGGGATTTGCTTTTATCCGCACGACCAAAACGATGATCTATCAAAACTCGTGGCAGCAACTACAACAATACGCAACGAGTATTGAAAAGGAAGCCATTCGGTATAATACCCGTACGCATAAAGTCGTGGGATTTAACCAGCAATTTTTAAATGATAGTACGGCTATTTTGCGAGATCAACACATTCATTTTTCAGTGTATGATGCCAACAAGAAGATCGTTTATCCAAATAGCTTAGGGTTAAGCAACATGCCAACGGGTTCTTTTTATGCGCCGAGTATTTCGAGTAGTGATTGGAAAAAGTTAAAGAACAACAAGACGATTACCAAGTCACCACACGTGAGTTTTAAATCACGCAGTCAAGATCGACCAGTGAACAAACCGTCTTTGAAGACCATCGATGTGCTAGTTCCGCTCTTCTATAAGAGTGGGAGTACGAAGAAATTCGTTGGGGCAATCTCAATTGGATCGTTTGAACAGACCTTGCAAGCCAATGAGCAACAAATTGAAAATAATCTCTTTATTGCTTTGCTAGTTTCTGGAATTGCGGCGTTACTATTGAGTTTCATTCTCGCACGTTATTCGGTTCGACGGATCAATCGTCTGCGGTATGCCACCCATTCTGTTGCGAGTGGAGACTTTGATATTCAAGTGGATAGTAATCACAAAGACGAGATTGATGATTTAGCTGATGATTTCAACGGCATGGTGGGCTCTTTACGGGCTTCAGATGAAGAGATCAAGCGCCAGGAAAAACGCCGACGTGAATTTATGGCTGATGCTGCTCATGAAATGCGGACACCATTGACGACCATCAACGGTATTTTGGAAGGGTTAGCCTACGATGTGATCCCTGAAGAAGACAAAGGTCATTCCATTGAGTTAATGCAAAATGAAACCAAGCGGCTTATTCGCTTAGTGAATGAGAACTTGGACTATGAAAAGATTCGGACTGGACAGATTGCGTTAAACAAGACCAATTTCGATGGTACGGAAGTCTTAAACAACTTAGTTGAACAACTCACAAAAAAGGCGGCCGCTGCCAAGGATACCTTTAAGCTGACGGCGCCAGATCAATTGCCAGTTTGGGCAGATTATGATCGTTTTGTGCAAGTGCTATTTAACATTATGCAAAATGCGATTCAGTTCTCTCAAGACAGTGTGATTGAAGTAACGGCTAAGCGGACAGAACACGCGGCCGTGATTGCAGTCCAAGATCACGGGATTGGGATGACCCCCGATCAAGTGAAAAATATTTGGGAACGGTATTACAAGGCCGATCCATCACGTAAGAATACCAAGTATGGGGAATCTGGTTTAGGCTTAGCCATTTCACATCAATTGGTTCAACAACATGGTGGGACGATTGATGTCGCGAGTGAAGCTAATCAGGGGACTTGCTTTACAGTTACGTTCCCAGATGAAGGGTTTGACAAGCCAATTATTGAAGATTAACGATAAAACAGTCGCCGACAGGGGGCTGTTTTTTTGCTACAGATTCTGATGAGACATCAGTAATAACTAACGGTTGAGTGACAGGATATGTTACACTTAAAACGGCTGTGAACAGCGATTTACCGCTACTTTAGATAAGAACTGAAAGAATGAATAGGAGATACAATATGCAAAGAGTACAAATTACGGGTAATTCTCAACGGAAGGTTAAGGATGGTTATCCATTATTAGTTCAAGATGACTTAAAAGATCCTAGCTTGAAATTAACCGATGGGTCGTTTGTCGCTTTAATGGCAAGTTCTCAATTTATGGGCTATGCCTTAGTGGCGAAGCATCGTCGCCAATTAGGTTGGGTGTTAAGCCAAGATGAAAGTGAAACGCCGACGACGGATTATTTCCGGAAGTTATTTAAACAAGCTTTAGTTCGGCGGTCAACGACCATGGACCCATCGCTACCACAACGCGTGTTTAACGCAGAAGGTGATGGCCTAGGTGGTGTCACTATTGACCATTACACCGATTATTACGTCTTCACATGGTATGCCGAAGGGGTTTATAAACAACGTGAAATGATTTATGCCGCCTTTGAAGCGGCCGCAGATCATCAATTCAAAGGCCTCTACGCCAAGTTGCGCTTTAATGTTGAAGCGGGCAGCTTGAAGAGTCGTCTGGTTACGGGGACGGCAGCGCCAGAACCATTATTGGTTACTGAAGGTGAAGTGACTTATCCCGTACATTTGGAAGATGACTTAACAACCGGCTTGTTGTTAGACATGCGTCCCATCCGTCAGTGGTTGGCAAGTGCCGAATTACAAGGTAAGACGGTCTTGAATTTGTTTAGCCAAGAAAACGGGATTACCGCTGCAGCGGCAGTCGCTGGTGCTGCTAAGACTATTTCGATTGAAACCAACAAAAAGGGTGCCACCGCTACGGCTGAACAATTAGCGATTAATAATATTGATCCTGATAAGCATGAAATTCGGGCCATTGAAGTTAATCGTTATCTTGATTACACCGCTAAACATCATTTGAGTTATGATGTGGTCGTTGTGACGGCGCCAACCTTTGCACGTGTTAAGAAGCAAAAATTCCAAGTAGCAGTTGATTTGACCGACTTATTGACGGATGCGCTGCCAACGGTTCGTCGTGATGGACAATTAGTGGTTGCAACGACGGCCAATAACTTCTCAATGAAGAAGTTTAAGGCGGCAGTTGAAGCCGCGTTTGTCGGTAGTGACCGGTCTTATACGATTACGGAAACGTTCCGTTTGCCAGCTGACTTCGTCACCAAGAAGGCTTATCTTGCCAGCAACTATCTCAAGGTTTTAGTGTTGACGTTAGATAAATAATTGGTAAAATTTGCTGCTTTTATCAGTAAAATTAAAAAAATTTATTAGTCAAAAAAGAGGCCGTTTTCATAAGATGAAAACGGTATCTATCACTAAAGAAAACGAATTCATGAAAATATAAATATATTTATATTTCGCGCTGTAAGGCTGATTATGACTGGTAAAACGGTTACTTTCCTGTTAAACTTATTTTCTGTCGCTAGACATAAGAGAAAAAACATAGAGAAATGAGGATTTAGATTAATGGGAATTCTAATTGCACTGATTCCTGCGATTGCGTGGGGTAGTATCGGCTTAATTAGCGGTCACATGGGTGGTTCTGCGCGGCAACAGACCCTCGGGATGACCATGGGTGCCTTGGTATTTGGGATTGTATTGTGGCTCTTTAAACAGCCTGTTTTAAACTCGGCGGTTTGGGCAACGGGGATTATCTCCGGACTCTTCTGGAGTGTTGGTCAAGGTCAACAATTTACGTCAATGAAAGCTGTCGGGATTTCGCGGACGACGCCAATTTCAACTGGGATGCAATTAGTTGCCAACGCGTTGGCTGGGGTTTTACTCTTCAACGAATGGCATGGCCGGATGTATTGGATTGGTTCGATCTCAGTGATCGTCTTAATCTTTGGGGCCGTCTTAACGTCATTAACTGATAAAACTGACCCTAACGTGCAACGATCAGAAAACTGGTCAGTTGGGATTCGGGCGTTAATCTTATCCACCGTCGGCTATGCCGGTTACACGATTGTCGTGCATTATGGTAACGTGAATGCCCAAGCTGTGGTGATGCCACAAGCGGTCGGGATGTTAATCGGGGCCTTGATCTGGTCATTCAAAGATCGTCCATGGAAAGAAACAGCAACCTATCGCAATATTGTGACCGGGTTAGTCTGGGGTATCGGGAACTTATTCATGTTCATGGCGATGGCCCAAATTGGTCAAGCTATTGCCTACTCTTTATCACAGATGGGGATCGTTATCTCAACTTTCGGGAGTATTTACCTGCTAGGTGAACGGAAGACGCATCGCGAAATGATTTATGTCATCATTGGTTCGATTTTAGTCATCGTTGGTGGGGTTGCCTTATCCTTAATGAAGGCTTAGTAAAACTTTTACTATTAAATTAAATAAATTATTTGAAAACGATTCAAAAGTAGACCCGACTTGGTAATTAACTGTTGCTGAGCAGGTCTTTTTTTCATAAAAATGCTTGTTTTTTACATAAATTGCGAAAATTTAAGAAAAAGCAGGCGGAAGCGCTTTTCATTCCAGCGACTCGTATTGTATAATGTGAGTTGTTAAATATGTATAGAAAGAGGTAATAATAAATGGCACACATTTCATTTGACAGCTCTAATTTAACTAACTTCGTTCATGATAACGAACTTGGTGAATTGCAAGCTATGGTCACAGCTGCTGATAAGGAGCTGCGTGAAGGTACTGGCGCCGGGAATGATTTCCGCGGCTGGTTAGATTTACCAAAAGATTACGATAAGGAAGAATTTGCACGCATCAAAACGGCGGCAAAGAAGATTCAATCTGATTCTGACGTCTTAGTCGTAATCGGGATCGGTGGTTCATACCTCGGTGCACGGGCAGCCATTGAATTCTTACATGAAACTTTCTGGTCATCACTTTCACGTGAAGACCGTAAATTCCCACAAGTTGTCTTTGCTGGGAACTCAATTTCATCATCATACGTCAACGATTTAGTTCACTTAATCGGCGACCGCGACTTTTCTGTTAACATTATTTCAAAATCTGGGACGACGACTGAACCATCAATCGCTTTCCGGGTCTTCAAAGAAAAGTTAATTGAAAAGTATGGTGAAGAAGGCGCTAAGGGCCGGATCTATGCCACAACTGATCGCAAACGCGGTGCGTTGAAGCAAGAATCCGATGCTGAAGGCTACGAAACTTTCGTTATTCCTGATGACGTTGGTGGTCGTTTCACTGTCTTAACGCCAGTTGGTTTGTTACCGATTGCCGTTTCTGGTGGAGACATCGATTCATTAATGAAGGGTGCTGCTGACGCCATGGACGTTTACAGCGACGCTGACTTAACGAAGAACGAAGCTTATCAATATGCTGCTTACCGGAACATCTTATACCGGAAGGGCTACACCACTGAAATTCTTGAAAACTACGAACCAAATATGGCGATGTTCTCAGAATGGTGGAAGCAATTAATGGGCGAATCCGAAGGGAAAGACCAAAAGGGGATCTACCCATCATCAGCTAACTTTACGACTGACTTACATTCATTGGGTCAATATATCCAAGAAGGTCGTCGTAACTTGATGGAAACGGTCATCAAAGTTGAAAACGCCACTACTGACGTTGACATTCCTAAAGAAGCTGAAAACCTTGATGGTTTGAAGTATCTTGAAGGTAAGACAATGGCTCAAGTTAACACTAAAGCTTTCGAAGGGGTTATTATGGCCCATGTCGACGGTGGTGTGCCTAACATGGTCGTTAATATTCCTAACCAAGATGCCTACACCTTAGGTTACATGGTTTACTTCTTCGAATCAGCTGTTGCTGTTTCTGGTTACTTGAACGGGATCAACCCATTCAACCAACCAGGGGTTGAAGCTTACAAGAACAACATGTTCGCTTTACTTGGCAAACCTGGCTATGAAGAATTAACTGCTAAATTAACGGCTCGTTTAGACAAATAAGCCTTAAAATTTAACTTGAAACGTGATTAAAATTGGTTAAGGCCGATTTTAATCACGTTTTTTAGTATAATGAGTAGGATAGAAACGAGGTGGCAAGGTGAAAAACTTAAATATCATCGAAAGTATCTTGATTTTAATTGGGTTACTTGTTTTCGGGATTGGAAGCAAAATCGATAGCATTAACCAAGCCTGGCCGTGGTTAAAAATCGCCGGTTTAGGACTGGTCTTTGTGGTTGGGTTGAGTGATGCGATCTATCGCTTGGTGACGCGGAAATCATTTTTGAAATAGTTGGGCTGCTTGCTAAGGGACGTTCCCCATGGCCGGCAGAATCATTGGTTGGATTTAAAAAAATGGACGTTAAACCAGATTTGGTTTAACGTCCATTTTTTAAAAGTTAATTGCTAGAGAGTAGATAATCAAGCCACCAACGAGCATCAAAATAATGGCGATAACGGCCCATAAAACGTTATACATTGCCTTACCAAACCGATGTTGTAAGTGTAACTTGGCTTGGGAGTGCTCATGTTCGGCATTGTATAGCGAGGCGTTACCGTTTTTGACCCAAGCAGCGCCATGTTGGCCGTAGTAGGGATTAATGTGACGATTGTCGGCGCGATTAGCGCGCCCGTCAGTCTTAGTTACAGGTTTATAAAGGTGCATCTTGATCCTCTTTTCAGCTTAAGTTAGCGTTTTTGAGCTTTATAAGGAACTGCGTAGTTTTTAGGCGCGTCACTAGCTTTAGCGTATTTCCAATGACCCGACATTTTCTTTTCTAATGGGGCATTGTCCTTAATACAAGTAAAGCGTGACCCGACTTCGTTTTCAACAATAAAGATACGATTGAATTCATGACGAGTTTGAACAATATGACAATCATCATGATTAATACCAAATACATCTTTGTATACCAATAATAGGATCTCCTTTTTCCGGTTTGCAACAGTTAAAGTTTACTAAAACGAGTCGGTTAACGGCCCGTTACTAACCAATCTACACTTCTATTATAGACCCGTCACGCAAGTCGTAAAGTGATATTGCTTGAAAAATAGCGGAAAAGGGGCCGGCAATCGCCGGTATGATAGGAATCTGGCACTTTTTTTTAAATATGTTACTAAAGGTTAAAAGTTAAATGTATTGGTCGAAACCTTACCAACATTGACTTAAGTTGGATTAAATTGTCACCTACGCCAGCCAGCGATTCTGCCGGCTGTGGGCGAACGGTAGGTGGCAAGTATGATTACCTTTGATCGATGAATGCTTATCATATCAGCGATTATTGCTAAAACCTAGCTTTCAACCTTTAGATATGTTATATAATATACTTTCACTTAGAGTGAAGGCCTGTTATAATGAAGGCATAAATGATCTGAAACACAATGTTTCACCAAAGCCCTCGACTATTGCAGTAGTCGAGGGCTTTTTTATACGTTTATGTAAGATCAAACGGGTGAGGTCAGCTGTTGCCCGCTACTTGTCTCGCCTGCGGTCCAACCAGTCCGTGAATAACTATGTTTGAAAGTATCAAAAAAGCGATCAACACAAGCGTCTAAGCCATATTGATCGCTATCGAATGGTTCCAATTGGGTATACTGGGCTCGAACCAGTAAATTACGGATTCAGAGTCCGCTGCCTTACCAATTTGGCGAATACCCAATAAACAACTATTTAATTTTAGCTTTAAGGTGAAACCATGTCAAGCACCGCTCGGAAATTACTTGAATTTATTGTGCGAGACAGGCACACTAAGACTAAGGGGTGTGATTAAAATGTCATCGGCGGAATTAACACGAACGTTTAATTATTTGCGACAGCAGCTCATTGTGTGGGCAGTGACTGCGGTAGGTCTAGCCGTGATGCGGACATTTATCTTACCGCAATTACTTACTTGGGTCTTTTGGGGCAGCGTAGTATACTGTTTATTGTTGTTTATCGCGCTCGTTATCGTGACGATTATGCGGCTGCGTGCTAAATGAACGATTGACAAGTTACTTATCTTTTTGTAAGATTAATATTGAATTTGCCCGCTGGTCAAATTGGTTAAGACGTCGCCCTCTCAAGGCGGAATTATGGGTTCGATCCCCATGCGGGTGATAAACGCAGTTATCGTGGTAAATAGAAGTGGTTCAAACGTTGAGTATACAGCGGTTGAACCACTTTTTTTGTTCGATATTTTTAGTCAATAAGAATCTCAATGAATGGTTTACACGTGAAAACAAAAAATGCAGACAATAAGTTCAGTTGACATAAAAGCAAATGGCAAATACTTCCCATTTGGTAAAATTGGTGCCATAATGAAGGCAGTTTTGAGTTATTAGCAAAAATGGGGGTAAATGTATGGAAACTACAGCAAAAATCAAAATTTTAAAGGATTTGGTTCACATCCAGTCAGTTAATGGTAACGAACTGGAAGTGGCAACTTATTTAGCCAATTTGTTTAAGGAAAACGAGATAACTTGCGAAGTCTTACCGACCAAAGATGGGCGTGCTAATTTGGTTGCAGAAATCGGCAGCGGTAAACCGGTACTAGCCATTTCTGGCCATATGGATACGGTCGCCGTTAATCCTGACGACTGGGATCAAGATCCGTTTACGTTAACTAAGGTTGATGGTCATTTAATTGGTCGCGGTGTTAACGATATGAAGGGCGGTTTAGCGGCGTTAGTGATTGCGATGATTGAGCTAAAACAGCGTCAAGTACCGCTAAACGGCACGATTCGATTGTTAGCGACATATGGTGAAGAGTTTGCAGAACAAGGGGCCGCGGATTTAACGGCTGCTGGTTATATGCAGGATGTCGCGGCGTTAATGATTGCTGAACCAACGGGCTATCGAATTTGTTATGGGCAAGCAGGGTCGATTGACATGACGATTAATGCAGCTGGTCAAAGCGCCCACAGTTCGATGCCAAGCTTAGGACATAATGCCTTGGCTGACTTGGTTAATGTACTCTATCAGTTGCAGACCAATATCACCCAATTAATTGCTGGCAAGACTAACCCCGTGTTGAATACAGAAACGTTGTTTAATATCGATGTTGTCCACGGTGGCAATCAGGTCAATACGATTCCGGGACAGGCAACCGCGCAAGTGAACTTACGGACGATCCCCGAAGTCAGCAATGCCGAACTATTAAAAGTTTTCGATGAAACGGTCGCGACATTTAATCAGACTTATAACGCACAAATCAGTTTAAAGGCTGAGATGGTCGTTGATCCGGTGATCGGAGATGGCAACAGTCGCATGATACAACTGATCAAGCAAGTTGCGCAGCCGTACGCTGAACGAGCAACGTATACGGCGGCTGAACAACAGCAGAACCAACAAGTGATGAAACAATTGGGTTTGCCAGCTGATCAAAAGACAATTCCAACCTTGGGTACACCAGGTGGAACTGATGCGCGGCGATTCTTAATTGATCACTTAAATGGGGCAGATTATACGGTCTTTGGACCCGGTAACTTGTCTTCACACCAACCAAATGAGTATTTGGATCAAGCAATGTATCTTGATTTTATTAAGATGTATGAAGCTTTGTTCCCCGCTTACTTAGCCACAAAATAAGCAATATAGTGAAAAGGCGTCTCCCAAAATTGGGGGACGCCTTTTCAGTTTCAGACTTGGATGTTATAAATTTGGTCATCAGTTTTTCGGATCTTGTCTCAAACGCTTGATTGTCAATTAGTTGATAATAATATCACTCGCTTTAACCTCTTTACCGAAGTAGGGTTTGAGTTGTTTCTGGTAGTCAGTTTTGAAGAAGCCGGCTTTGGTTAACTTAGTGATTTCTTTGTTGGTCCAGTTTAATAGCGACGTGTTGCCTTTCTTGACAGCCGGTGAGATGTATTGTTTAGGCCCAATTCCCTTAATGCCAACGGTATATTTTGGATTGTTCTTCACCCAAGCATACAAATAAGAATTGTCATCGGCCAACGCCACACCACGACTGTTCTTCAACGCGTTAAATTGTTGCGTTTTGGAATCAAACTTTAATAAGTTAACGCTACTTTGTTTAGCTGTGAAGTAGTTTTCAGCGGTGGTTCCTTTTGTCACAATCAGATTTTTACCCTTTAGTTGACTCACTTTAGTGATTGGGGCGCGCTTTGGTGACACCACGCCAACGGAAACTTTCATGTAAGGCTTAGCGAAACTAACGACTTGCTTACGTTCGCTAGTCACGGTGAAGTTGGCTAATACGATATCGACTTTGTTGGCATTTAAAGCATCGACACGATTGTTGGCGTTAACTTGGACGAATTTAATTTTGACACTTAAGTCTTTGGCGACGCGGCGTGCTAAGGTAATATCATAACCAACGCGTTTACCAGATTTATTGACCCAACCATACGGTGGCAAATCCCCAAAGACAGCGACACGCAAGGTTCCCCGTTTTTTGATCTTGGCAACAGTACTTTGATTATCGCTAGCACCGCTGCTGTTGCTGCTACTTTTACCACAGCCAGCCAGACCGCCAATCAATAGGGCAAGTGCCCCCAATAAAGTAATAACTTTTCCTAATTTCTTCATCTTAAATACCTCCAAATAGTGTTGATTAAAAATCCATACTAGCTAAAAAGTTTTGTGCTCGACTAGTTTGTGGTCGCTTGAAGAATTGCGGTCCCGGTGTTTGTTCTTGAATCCGACCATCCGCTAAAAATAGCACTTGATCTGAAATTTGTTGTGCGAAGTCCATTTCATGAGTGACGACTAACATGGTCATTTGATGGGTATCGGCTAATTGACGGATGATGGTTAAAACGTCGCGAACCATTTCCGGGTCCAGTGAGGCAGTGACTTCATCAAATAACATTAATCGTGGTTTCAGCGCTAAGGCACGGACAATGGCGATACGTTGCTTTTGCCCACCAGAAAGTTGTCGTGGGTAAGCATCGCGATAGTCACGCATTCCGACCTGTTGGAGTAATTTTTCGACCTCTGGTAAGACGGTCTCGCGTGAGCGCTTTTGAACTTTTAAGGGCCCTAACAAAATGTTTTCTAAGACTGTTCGGTTAGGGAAAAGGTCATAACTTTGAAAGACCATCCCGATTTGTTGACGCAGCTGTTGCCACTGTTTGGCTTTTTGAGTAATGACTTCACCGGCAAAAGTTAGCGTGCCGGCTTGAAAGGCTTCTAGGCCGTTCAAACAACGCAACAGGGTGCTTTTACCTGAGCCTGAGGGTCCAAGTAAGGTCAAGACTTCACCTGCATCTAAATCGAAACTGATGTCATGCAAAATATGAGTCTTCTGATAGGACTTTTCTAAATGGCTAACGGTTAATAGCGGGGTGCTCATAGATGTGTCGCCTCCAATTGATGTTGAGTTAAATGCTTTGCCCAGCGCGACAAGGGATAATTAATTAAGAAATAGAATAAGAAGATGATGCCGTAAATCCAAAAGACACCGTTGGGGTCGGTCTTATTGTTGGCTTCAATAATTTGCTGGCCGATATTGATGACGTCCATCACACTGATGAGCATGAGTAGTGACGTGGTTTTAACGACGCGAGTCAGCAAGTTAACGGTCGCAGGTAAACACAATGGCCAGGCCTGTGGTATGAGGACATAGCGCTGGAGTTGCCAATAATTAAGACCAATTGCTTGGCCGGCTTCACGCTGATGAGTTGATACTGATTGCAACGCACCACGAACAATGTCGCTCATTTCGGCAGCGACCCACAGCGCGAAAACTAGTGTGGCGACCTGGTTAGCGGGCAAGTTTAAATTAAATTGTTTAGGTAAAATATAATAGAACAAGAAGAGCAGCACTACCGTTGGGACAATCCGAAAGAATTCCAAATATAATCGGAGTACGACTCGTAACGGTCGATTAGGCAAGGTGCGTAAGATCCCTAGCAAGCTGCCCAATAGGATTCCGATGATGCTCGCGACTAGGGCAATTCTAATTGTGATCCACAAACCACCAAGTAAGCGCCAAAAATTACTACCCATGGTTAAAACGTCAATGCCCGAATGTGCCATAGCGTACCCGCCTTTCTAAATAAGTTAAAATTAACGATAATGGGATCAAAATGATGGCGTAGGCGATGACTAGCACGAAGAGATACTCATTAGTGTGGTAGTACATCCCGATTAGATCCAAAGCGGTGTTTGTTAGTTCTGGAATAGCAATAACTGTAAAAATAGAGGTTTCTTTAATCAGAAAAATAACATTGGCAGCTAATGCTGGGACGCTTAAGGCAAGCCCTTGGGGTAAAATGACATAACGTGCAAGTTGCCAGCGAGTGAATCCAATGGCTTGACCGGCCTCAATTTGTGATTTGGTAATGCCGTCAAAACCACCTGTAAATCCGGCTGCCATGTAACTTCCGCCTAAGAAGATTAGGCCAATGATGCCGCATTGACTGGCCGTCAGGCGCCAACCCAGAATCGGAAAAGCATAGTATAAGAAGAACAACTGGATCAACAGTGGGGTGTTGCGAGCCACTTCAGTATAAATGGTGACGATTGGTGTTAAGATTGGCAGTTTGAAGTAGTAAATCAAACTACAAATTAAGCCAACGATGATGGCGCCGATAATACCTAAGGTTGCTAACTTTAAGGTCAGGACAAACCCTTTGGCAAATAATGGCAAACTTTGTTGGATAATTGCCCAGCTCATGTTCCGGTCACTTCCTTTCAGATTTGATTTGCTCAATAAAAAAACGCTCGTCCTGTATTAAAATACAGGGACGAACGTATCGTGGTACCACCCAAGTTTGTTAGCCATGGCTAACCTCAAAAACATCCAGTTAAGAATGTCGGGGATGATATCGTATCCTGACGGGTTACTAGCTTGCACCGTAACCATAACTCCGAGCTCATCTTCAGCACAAGTTTACCGCCACCCTTACACTGTCGGTGGTCGCTTAGTCGGTTACTATTGTGCTTACTCTTCTCATCAACGTTGTTTAGATTAAAATTAAATTAAAAAGCAAATCATTATCTAATAAACTAGCACGATGATTTACAACTGTCAACCTGAAAAGTTGAACTGGTAAGCAGAAAGTCACGTTAAAATATAGTAAGAAACTATTTTTTTACGAAAGATTGAAAGCTACTTATTTAGCAATAATCGTTGAAATCGTTGATAAGAAGAATATTGCTGATCAAAACTAGTCATACTTGCCACCTACCGTTCGCCCACCTTGAGCCGAAAAGCTGTGGACGGGCCGGTTCAGCCACAGCGTTCTGAACCGTCGTTTTGAACCACCTAACCCATGTTTCAAAAGCGCCAAGCTCTAAGCGATAAATCGCTAAGAGCCCCCACGGTTGGGCTCAATGTGGATTCATTCTCGGCTATGTTAGTGACTACAAACTTGATTAACATCTAACCGGAGCCAGTCAGTGATGGCGCCGGCCGTGACAACATCGTTAGTCCGGGTGATTTTCCCGGACTTTACGATGTGGACGACTTTTGAGACTAGTGGTTTTGGCTAGGCTCAAAAGTGAGGTGGCAGCCCGTTCTTTGGCTGGAGCCGGTCCCCACAGCCGGCAGAATCACTGGCTGGCGTAGGTGATCAATTTAGCATGACCTCCTTTAGTATTTAATGCAATAGACTTTGAAAACTCTCCAGTGACATACCAGGTGTTACGCGCTGACGTGGTAAATTGTAGCGTGGACTGTGATTCGTGGCGATGCCTGGAGTAGTAGATAGGGCAATTTGATAGCCGGCCAGTTTGGCGGCACGGCTAGTTTGGGCGTTGGCACGACCAGCTGGGTAACAGACGACTTGTGTATGTTGACTTAAGTGTTGATCAAGCCAGGTTTTAGAACCGGACATTTCAGCGAACTGTTGACGGTAGGTGAGTCGATTTAAATCCAAATGATGCACTGTATGACTTTGAAAGTCAACGACACCAGAAGCCTTCATGGTTTTAGCCGTGGCTAAAGTTAAATGATGGCGTTTATGTGCGAAGCTGGTGATAAAGTTAATGGTTGCATGACTGTGAGTTTGCTTTAACAAAGGCCAAGCTTTGGTGTAATTATCTTGATAGCCATCATCTAAAGTAATCCAAACCAGTTTTTTCTGTGGGACTTGCCGGGTTTTTAAAACGTGCACAGTTTCGTCGGCAGTTAAACAATAATAATGGTGTTGCTTTAAATAGTTGAGTTCAGCTTTGAATTGCTTAGCAGGAACACGTAAGGTATTTCCGTGAGCGATGCTGTGGTACATTAAAATTGGTAGTTTAACGGACTTAACAGTATGCCAATTGGCATAAGGCTGCGTTTTTTTGCGTGTTGATGAGACTGTTTTGATGCGACTAGTCTGCTTTGATTCAGGTTGACTGGCCGTCGTTTTGGTACTAGTTGCTTGAGTACAACCGGTTGCTAGAACTAATAATAGTAGACTGCTCCCCAATAAGCAGCTACGATGAGTGATGAAAGCCATATAAAATTCCCCCCAAATTGATTTTATGAGCTTTAAAGATATTGTACTGTGAATAACACTTAATTTGAAGCTTTGATAAGGTCACTAAACAGACTTTTAAGCCGAACTTAAGATCGTTAGCCCTTTACTAAGATGATTAAGAATCTGTTAGTGAGACTAGCCAAGGTTTTCCTGGCTTGGTATGCTAAGGCCTACGTTAAGGAAAAGGGCTATACGAGGGGGAATTACGATGAAAAAAGGGATGATTAGTTTATTAGCGATTGTGGGAATTGGTGCTGGTCTACTATTTGGCTCAGCGGCGATGACGAAGAATCAAAGCGGTGAATTGGCAATGGCGCTGGACAATGTTAATCCGTTGGTCAAAGTGACGACCGTTTATGGCGTGACTAATCGGCCAATCGGTCATCGAATTGGTGGTGCTGGCGAAGATGAATACACTTATCGGATCAAAACAATTGATGATACTGGTCGTCAGCGTTTGCTAACATTTGATGCGCAAAAGCGCTTGAAGGTGCAACGCTATTTGAAGATTGAAACCAAAGGGCAAAATGTTGAATCATGGTCAGCAGTTCCTGCAACTGAAGTCCCCACGTCGGTTTTAAAGCAGTTAATTAAAAATTGAAAGATAAATATGGCGGTAGCACTGGCTGGTTCCGGTTATATCGCAGTAAGTTTGTGATCACGAATATAATCGAGAGTAAGTCCAGCCACAGCGTTTTAGGTCAGGTGGCAAGCAGCATAATGAGTTTAACTTAAGGTCAAGGTCGGGATAAAAGTCTCGACCTTTTTTTGATTGTCCGACATTGTTTTGTTTCTTAAAAATTTAGAATGTTAAGTAAATCTTAAGACCTTTTAGCTGTCAAATTGGTGTGGCTGAGTTACAATAGTTTGCGTGAATCTTGTAAAGATGGTTGACAAGCAGACCGTTTTTAGTTAGATTAGAATACTGCCTGTTAAAAGCAGGAATAACCAAATGAAGGGGAGCGTGTTAATGCTTAAAATAGCGAAAGGCCGGATCTCATATTGGGCCGTTTTGGGTGCGGTCTTATTTATGATCGTGCAAGTTGTTGCGAATTTGAATTTACCCAGTTTAACGTCCGATATTGTGAATAACGGGGTTGCCACTGGTGACATTAGTTATATATGGAAGATTGGTTTTGAAATGATTGGTTTTTCATTGTTATCTGTGGTTGCTGCGTTTGGGAATGTCTTTCTCGCCGCACGGTCATCACAAAAGTTAGGGAAAAACTTACGTTCAGATATTTATAAGAAGGTCATTCATTTTTCAAATGATGAATTTGATCAAGTTGAAACCTCTTCGTTAATTACTCGAACGACCAATGATGTGGTCCAGATTCAAAACGTGGCCATGATGGCGTTACGGATGATGATCATGGCGCCAATCATGTTAATCGGCGCGAGTTTCTTGGCATATACCAAGAGTCATGAATTAACATGGATCTTCGTGGTTTCTATTCCTGTTTTATTGATCTTTATTGGGTTAATTATGGCGTTTGCCATTCCATTATTCCGGGCCATGCAAACCAAGACCGACCGGATAAACTTAGTTTTCCGGGAAGGGTTAACCGGGGTTCGGGTTATTCGGGCGTTCCGGCAAGACAAGTTTGAACAAGATCGTTTTGAAGATGCCAACCAAGATTATACGCAAAATGCGATCAAAGTTAACACGATTGTTGCCTTGGCTTATCCGGTCATGACGTTAATCATGAGTGGGACCAACGTGGCGATTGTTTGGTTTGGTGGTCAATTGATCAGTAGTCAAACGATGCAAGTTGGGAACATGATCGCGTTTATGACTTACGCGATGCAAGTCTTAATGAGTTTTATGATGTTGGCGATGGTTTTTGCCTTGATTCCTCGGGCAGCCGCTTCAGCATCACGGATTCAAGAAGTCTTAGATATTGAACCTAAAATTAATGATCCAGAATCACCAGAAACCTTACCTGCAACAACGACCCACAGTTTAGACTTTGACCATGTGAACTATCGTTATCAAAGCGCTGAGCAGTTAGCGTTAACCGATATTGACTTTAAGGCCAAATCTGGTGAAACCGTGGCGATTATTGGTGGGACTGGTTCTGGGAAAACCACTTTAGTTAACCTGATTCCACGTTTTTACGATATTGAAAGTGGGCATGTGAACTTAGATGGAACCGATGTCCGGTCATTGAAGACCACGGACTTACATGCGGCGATTTCGTTTGTCCCACAAACGGCGACACTGTTTACCGGCTCAATTCGTGATAATATGCGATTTGGGAACGAAAAGGCGACCGATGATGAAATCTGGCATGCCTTAGAAATTGCGCGGTCAACGGACTTCGTTAAAGAAGAAGGTGGCCTAGATGCGCACGTTGAACAAGGTGGGGGTAACTTCTCTGGTGGTCAACGTCAACGTTTAGCGATTGCGCGGGCATTAGTTAAGAAGGCCGCTGTGTATGTCTTCGATGACTCGTTCTCAGCCTTGGACTTTAAGACCGATGCGGAATTACGGGCGGAATTACGTCAAGATAAAACCGTGCAACAAGGGGTCGTGGTCATTGTGGCCCAACGGATTGCCACGGTTGCCGATGCTGATTTAATCCTCGTGTTAGATAACGGGAAGTTAGTTGGTAAAGGGACCCATGCTGAACTTAAAGCTGAAAATGAAGTTTATCAAGAAATTATGAAGTCACAATTACGAGAGGAGGATGACATCTAATGAGCGAAAAGAAGAGTAGTGCTGTTCAACCACGCCCAGCTGGCCCACGTCATGGACCTGGTTCACAAGGGTTAGTTGAAAAGCCAAAGAGTTTCTGGAAAACTGCTGGTCGATTGATGCGGTATATGTCTGATCGTTGGTTAGGCCTATCTGTCGTCCTGATTTTCGCGATTGCTTCGGTAATCTTCCAAATTCGGACACCTAAAATTTTAGGGAAAGCCACGACTGAAATTTACAAAGGAATTATGAAGGGTGCCGCGCAACAAAAGGCTGGGATTAGCCAGTCAGGTTATCCGATTAATTTTGAAAAAATCTTCCAAATCATCATGATTGTCATTGTGATGTATCTGTTGTCTGCTTTGTTCAACTTTATTCAACAATTCATCATGACGCGGATCTCTCAACGAACCGTTTATAAAATGCGACGGTCGTTTAAGGGAAAGATGCGCGATGTGCCGATTTCTTATTATGATACCCATTCTAATGGGGACATTATGAGTCGGGCTGTCAATGATATGGATAATATTGCTAATACGTTGCAACAAAATCTGACCCAAGGGATTACCAGTATTATGACCTTTATTGGGACTTTGTGGATGATGTTGACGATTAGTTGGAAGTTAACCTTAATCGCCTTAGTGACGATTCCGTTGAGTGTGGTTGTTGTTGGCGTTATTGCACCTAAATCACAAAAGTTCTTTGGCACACAACAAAAGAGTTTAGGGCTATTGAATGATCAAGTTGAAGAAAACTATGCTGGTCACGTGGTTATCAAGAGTTTTAATAAGGAACAAGATACGATTGATGCCTTTGAAGAACAAAATGATAACTACTATCAATCTGCTTGGAAAGCTCAATTCATTTCTGGGATTATCATGCCATTAATGATGTTCTTGAATAACATCGGCTATGTGTTTGTGGCGATTATTGGTGGGATTGATGTTGCTAATGGGCATGTCTCTTTAGGGAATATCCAAGCCTTCTTACAATACACGCAACAATTTTCACAACCAATCTCTCAGATTGCCAACTTGATGAACACAATTCAATCAACAGTGGCCTCTGCTGAACGGGTCTTTGAAGTCTTAGACGAAGAAGAAATGAAGCAAACTAAGTCTAACTTACCAGCAACGCCTGACGATGATAACTTTATCAAGTTAGATCACGTGCAATTCGGTTATGATGGTAGTGATTTGTTGATGACCGACTATAACTTAGATGTTAAACGTGGGCAACAAGTCGCCATTGTTGGACCGACTGGGGCCGGAAAGACGACCATCATTAACTTGTTGGAACGTTTTTACGACGTCAAAGGCGGGTCAATTCGCTTGAATGGGACCGATACTCGCGATATGTCACGAGAAGACTTGCGGTCACACTTTGCGATGGTCTTACAAGATACTTGGTTATTCACTGGTACAATCTATGATAACTTGAAGTATGGTCGTGAAGAAGCGACTGAAGAAGAAATCTATGCGGCAGCTAAAGCGGCCCATGTGGATGACTTTGTACGGAAGTTGCCAGATGGTTATGACACGATCTTGAATGAAGAAGCCTCCAATATCTCGCAAGGGCAACGACAACTCTTAACCATTGCGCGGGCCTTCGTTGCTGATCCTGAAATCTTGATTTTGGATGAAGCGACAAGTTCGGTTGATACACGGACTGAAGTTCATATCCAACATGCTATGGAACGCTTATTGAAGAACCGGACGAGTTTCGTAGTGGCGCACCGGTTATCAACAATTCAAGGTGCCGACAATATTATTGTGATGAACCATGGATCAGTAGTTGAAACCGGGAACCATGAACAATTAATGGCTCAAAATGGCTTCTATGCCGACTTATACAATAGTCAATTCACTGGGAATATCAGCCTGGATTAAAGGAGGGGTGTCACGTGTTTCGAAAAATGACATTGGTCGCGGTTTCAGCTGGCTTACTAGCCTTAGTATTAGCTGGCTGTGGAACGTCCACATTATCGACAACGAAGTCAACTTATACACGTAATGGCTTGGTTGCGGCTGTCAAAGGTCACGCCAATACCAAGACGGTTAGTTACAAGCTTGACGGCGGTAAAACGAAAAAGCAAAAGGTTCACAACAACACCTTTGTGATTCAGGTGCCAACCAAGACAACCCGCCAAACAATCAAGTTGACGGCTGGTAGTCAAAGTAAGACGGTCCATGTTAAAGCGGCTAAACGGGTTGCGAGTTACAAAACACTATCAACTAGTTATAATCAAGCTTTAATTGCATCGAAGATGACGAAGAAACAACAAACTGCTGCTAAAAAGTTACAAGCTCAAGCAGCGAGTTTGAAAAAGCAACAAGCCACGATCCAAGCTAAAGTTAAAGCTGGCAAGGCCCAAGTTGCTAAGGGCGGTACGGCTGCAGTGGCTGGGGCGAAAGTCTTACAAGCGCAACAAACTGCTGCTGCTAAGCTACAAACCGAAGCGGCTAGTTTACAAGCCAGTCAAAAATCGGTCGCGGCGGCCATGAAGACGGCCAAAGCCAAGGTTAAAGACCAATTGCTACCAACTAAGGCACCTAAAGGGTTAACAAACGTCTTAACCACCAAGGATTACAAGATTCGGATGAACGTCCAATCTGGTGATGTCATGGGGACGGCCTTGATTGTGCCGGTTAAAGCAATGAAGAACACGACCCGGAAGAAGAACTTTGGAACGGCCTTTGCGTTGATGAGTAGCGTTAGTGGCGCTAACACCAAGCAAGTCATGAAGAAGTTCGCGAAAAAAACTAAGAGTAACAATAGTAGTACCACGACTATTGATCCGATTTACTCGAAGCATGTGAAGTTCACCATCGGGGTTTCGACTTCTGATTTGTATATCTTTATTACCAAGTAAATCTGGCAACACCAAAAAAGTCACTGCCCAATTCGGCGGTGACTTTTTTGGTGTGTCGTTGTAGTTTGTCGATAAAAGACTGGGACTTCCTAGGCTATGCTCAGTCCCAACCCGTCTTTTGCCCCACGCTTACTCAAACGATAATTCCATAAAATAAAGCTGTTTACTCGTTAAATGGGCGGTTGAGACCCAAACTTCATGATAGTTTGGGACTTTCTTTTCTGTATAATCAAAAAAGAAGTCTAACAGATTTCCATTTTTAGCAACGAAGTCTTCTTGGAAACGATTCACCAAGAGTTTGTTATCCGGAAAATAAATGTCCGGATTGGCCACCTTGATATGGTCAGGAATCGCCATGCGAACCACATTGGTGTATTCCGGAGTGGTGAAGGTGATCTCAGCTGGGTGATGAACGATATAGAACATTACATTATAAATTGAATCTGAATTACTTGCCACGACAAGGCCGTCCTTTGTTTGATGAATTTACGGCTATTATACCAAAATTTGACGAAAAGCGGGACTGGGAATTGAAAAGCGCTTGACAAATTTCACAGACTCTATTAATCTTTTAATTAAATTCCAATTAAATAAATGGAATTAATTACATATAAAGGAAGTTGACGCACATGGCAGACGTACAATTAGATTGGAATAATTTAGGGTTTAACTATCGTAATCTTCCGTATCGTTATCGGGCGTATTGGAAAGATGGGGCCTGGTACAAAAAGGAATTAAGTGAAGATGCCACGTTACATATTAGTGAAGGGTCAACTGCCTTGCATTATGGTCAACAAGATTTTGAAGGGTTAAAAGCTTATCGGACGAAAGATGGCAGTGTGCAATTGTTCCGTCCTGACCGCAATGCGGCGCGGATGCAAACGAGTTGTGAACGGCTCTTAATGCCACAAGTGCCAACGGACATGTTTGTGGATGCGGTTAAGCAAGTGGTTAAAGCAAACCAGGATTTTGTGCCACCATATGGGACTGGGGCCACTTTATATTTACGGCCATTAATGATCGGGGTTGGTGGTAACATCGGGGTTCATCCTGCTGAAGAATATATTTTCACGGTCTTTGCGATGCCGGTTGGGAGTTACTTCAAGGGTGGTATGACGCCAACCAACTTCACCACGTCTGAATATGACCGGGCCGCTCACAAGGGGACTGGGGCTTATAAAGTTGGTGGGAACTATGCAGCCAGCCTATTCCCAGGCCAAGCGGCACATCAAGATGGCTTCTCTGACTGTGTTTACTTAGATCCAGTTGAACACAAGAAGATTGAAGAAGTGGGTTCGGCTAACTTCTTCGGGATTACCAAAGACGGTAAGTTTGTGACACCAAAATCACCATCAATCTTGCCATCAGTGACGAAGTACTCATTATTATACTTAGCTGAACATAAATTTGGCATGGAAGTTGAAGAAGGCGACGTTTACGTTGATGATTTAGATCGCTTTGCTGAAGCGGGTGCCTGTGGGACTGCTGCTGTTATCTCACCAATCGGTGGTTTGGAACACAACGGTAAGTTACATGTCTTCTACAGTGAAACTGAAGTTGGTCCAGTAACCAAGAAATTATATGATGAATTGACCGGGATTCAATTCGGGGACCGTGAAGCCCCTGAAGGTTGGGTTCAAAAGGTTGACTTAGATTAATCAATATGAAAAAAGTTTGGATGAAAATCCAAACTTTTTTATTTGGTTATTTTTCCATTAAGCGGTGGTCGGTTATCCAGCAAACGACTACACTGGAGAAAGACATTTAGTGAGGACAGGAGAACAATAATGGCATTTACACAAACCAAACAACAAATTCAGCACATGCTTGATCAAGCATTGATTCCAGGTGCAAGTTACGCCTTAATTCATGGGTCGCAGGTTGAAACGGGGCAGGTTGGTGTTGCCCAGACCCAACCAGAGACGCAACCAATCTGGCCAAACGCATTATATGATTTAGCATCAGTGACCAAAGTCATTGGGACGACCACCGTTGCTGCACAATTAATGGCGAGTGGTGATTTAGATATTCATCGTCCGGTACACGACTATTTACCAACCTTTCAAGATCGACAAGTTACGGTCTTAAATCTTATGACGCACACGAGTGGGTTAAGTGGTTATATTCCCAATCGAAATGCTTTACCAGCAGCCGAGTTGTTAGCGGCGATTCAAAAATTACCAGTGAGCCAAATAAACCGGAATCATCGAGTCGTCTACACGGATTTAGGATTGATTTTAGTGGGGTTAGTGATTGAAAAGATACTCGGTATGCCAATTCAAACCGCTGTTACTGAACGGGTGTTAGTCCCGCTAAACTTGCCGTCTGCGACTTTTCAACCGGACCCAGCTCAATGTATACCGACGACTTATTCGCGACAGCGTGGCTTATTGCAAGGTGTTGTCCATGATCCTAAAGCACAAGTATTGGGTGCGCAGTGTGGATCGGCCGGCATGTTTGCTAGTGTGACCGATTTAGTACAATTTGCCCAGTTTATGTTAGGGCAGCGGCCGCATGATGACGTGTTGGATCAAGTAACGATTCAAAGTTTATATCAGGACTGGACGCCCAATCATCAATTACGGCGCAGTTTTGGTTGGAATCTATGGCATTTAACCGCCGATTTACCCCCGGTTATTTTTCATACCGGGTATACGGGAACCTTATTAATGTTAGATCGGACAACCCAATCGGCCTTAGTCTTTTTGTCGAATCGAGTGCATCCAATAGCTAATAATGCGGCCTTTTTACCGGCCCGCAGACGGTTGATTGCGGCCTGGTTAGCGGATACGGTTACATTCTTGTTGGATTAGTTTCACAACCGCTTACAGTTATGCTATGCTAGACGTATCAAAAAAGAGCAATGGAGTGTGTTGTCATGAGTGAACCTTATTTCTTAAAACCCGTTTTCCATGAAAAAATCTGGGGTGGAACGCGGCTAAAGTCTGACTTTGGTTATGAAATTCCAAGCGATCATACCGGTGAATGTTGGGCAATTTCGGCCCATCCACATGGCCCAGCAACGGTTGAAAATGGCCCTTATGCTGGGATGACTTTGGACAAGGTCTGGGAACAACATCGTGACGTGTTTGGTAATGCCAAAGGCGACGTCTTCCCATTGTTAACGAAAATTTTGGATGCTAGTGAAGATTTATCCGTGCAAGTACATCCAGATGATGCTTATGCGGCTGAACATGAACACGAACTTGGCAAGACTGAATGCTGGTATGTCATTGCCGCTGAACCAGGCGCTTCCATGGTCTATGGTCATTACGCCAAAACTCGTGAACAATTAGCTGAATGGATTCATAATGGCGAATGGGACAAATTATTCCGGCGAGTACCCGTTAAACCAGGGGACTTTTTGTATGTTCCATCTGGCACGATTCATGCGGTTGGTAAAGGGATCATGGTTTTAGAAACCCAACAAAGTTCTGATACTACTTATCGCTTATATGATTGGGATCGCGTGGACAAGACAACTGGTCAAAAACGTGAATTGCACTTGCAACAATCTATCGATACGACGATTGTGCCGCATGTGGATCCTAAATTGGATATAACGGAAACGCAAGTTGGTGATGCCACGGTCACGAAGTACGTGCAATCACCATTCTTCGGTGTTTGGCAATGGCGGATCACCGATGGACAAGCGACCTTCAATCGAGAAAAGGCACCATATACGTTAGTTTCTGTTTTGGACGGTCAAGGTAGCATCACCGTTGATGGGAAAGATTATCCATTGGCTAAGGGTGTTCACTTTATCTTGCCATTTGATGTTAAACAATGGACGATTAAAGGTGATTTACAACTCATCGCCTCAGAACCCGGTGAAAAAGCTTAACGGGTTTAAGTTATAAGTAAGATTGATGATCAGGTTTAACTGATCATCAATCTTTTTTTGTTAGCTAGGGTTGCTGATAACTAGGGAAAATAGCTAGTATAAATAATATTTATAACTTAAACGGGTTTACTAATGAGCAAAACCGGCTAGGGGACAAAAAACGTCCCACTGATTGATCGTGTTGGTTGATAAAAAAACACCCACCAAAGTGAGTGTTTTTAGCTAAATTAAGGTTTGATAACCACATTTTTAGTCAGATCTTCGTGAAGTTCATCTAAAGCGCTAAAGTCGGCGTCAGGATACTTGCGTTGTAAGGCCAGCTTCAAGATTCGTTTGGCCAAGGCTTCGTTACGCGCTAGGATTGGGCCATGGAAATACGAGCCAAAAGTATTTTTGTAAATGACCCCTTCGGATTTATCTTGACCATTATTCCCGTTTCCTTGAAGCACTTCGCCTAGTGGGCGTTCGCCTTTACCAAGGAACGTGGTGCCGTTATGGTTTTCAAAGCCATAATAAGTTTGACCAGTTTCCGCATTTTTAATCGTAATGTTCCCAATAAAACGGTGATTGTCTTGACTGAGCGTGTAATGATCAAGGGCGCCAATGCCGGCAATCTTTTCACCGTTGGCACCAATATAGTAGTGGCCAAGCATTTGAAAGCCACCACAAATAGCTAAGCAGGGACCGCCTGCTTCAATATAAGCGGTAAGCGCTGCTTTTTTAGTCTGTAGGTCTTTCGAAACGATGGTTTGTTCATAATCTTGACCGCCACCGAATAAGGCAAAATCATAAGTGTCAGGATCAAATTCGTCATCAAGACTGACTAAGTCGACGTTAATAGTGGCGTCGACGGCCTTGGCGTAATAGCGCATCGCTAAAATATTACCAATATCACCGTACGTATTCATCAAGTCGCCGTACAAGTGGGCGGCATTTAAAGTATAAGTCATGATTAAGCCATCCCTCCATCGATAATTCCTTGACTAGCAAGTTGTTTCCGTAATTGCAACATCGCCGTATAAGTGGCAACAACGTAGACTTGTTTAGTTGGCAAGTTTTGAATTGCCGCAGTCATGTTGGTGAGATCTGGAATGACCGTCAATTGATCTTCTGAGACGCCGGCTACTTTCAAACGGAAGGTGATATCACGGTACCGTTCACCACCACTAATAAAGGCTGGAATATTGAGCTCAGGCAATTTTTCAAAGTCACCATCCCAAATCCAACTGGTATCAATCCCATCGGCATAATTAGCGTTGAGCAGGGCCGCAAATGAGAATGGCCGTTCATCGGTGCTGATCATTTGTAAGACTTGGTTTAACCCAACCGGATTTTTAACTAAGATTAAGGTGACATCTTTATCGCCAACATGAAAGATTTCTTGGCGACCAAAGACTTGTTCGTCGTTGTCGCTCAAGGCATGCGCAATTTTAGCTGGTCGAACATCCATGAAACGACCAACGGCAAAGGCCGCTAACGCATTATAAATATTGTATTGACCCCCAATATTTAAATGTAAAGCTTGGCCGTTGATTTCAAAGTCAGATGACGTTGGCGTCATTTCGGTTAAGGCGTTTAGTTTATAGGTTAATTGTGGCCGTTCAAAGCCACAGTGTGGGCAGAAGTAGTCACCCATGTTACTGTATGTGCGGCTACGGTAATGCAAAATGTGTTGGCAGTTAGGACAAAGTAGGCCATCCGTGTTAGCGGGGGCGTGTTCATCGCCAGCAGCTTGATAATCGAATCCGTAATATAAGATTGGGTTCGGTAATTTTTTTGAATTAAATAATGGCAAATCACCATTGGCAATGATGGTTGCATCGGGGGCCAAAGCGACCCCGTCTAATATTTTTTGATAAGTGGTGTAAATTTCGCCATAGCGATCCATTTGGTCACGGAAGATATTAGTGAAGACGAACGCTTTAGGCGTAATGTACTTGGTGACCATAATGACATTGGCTTCATCGACCTCTAACACGGCTAAAGGTTTTTGATGTGCCTTCGGTGCGGTCAAAAAGGTCGTGACGATGCCTTGTTTCATATTGGAACCAGTTGGATTCGTTAAAATGTCAGGATATTGTTCACGGAGCACTTTGACCGTCAAAGCGGTCGTTAACGTTTTTCCATTGGTCCCGGTAATCACAATGACCTCGTAATTGCGGGCCAAGTGTTTTAAAATGGCTGGATCTAGCTTCAACGCTAGTTTTCCGGGTAAAGAACTCCCACCGCCACGGAAAGTATGCAAGAACCAGTAAGCTGACTTACCCGTCCAAGTTGCTAGCAGACTATTAATTGACATCGTGTTGTTGCCCCTAACTTTTAAATTCAAGCGTGTTTACGTTTACGCTACTTCCAAATATTTTATACTGAACTTAACGAAAAGAAAAGCGATACTACCGCTTCTAACCGTGGTTTATGAAATCATTAATGAGTTTTCATTGCGGATTGCTGAAATTCCAGCTTAAATCGGCTATAATTAATTAGAAATGCGTAAAAAAAGGGGACCGAGTAAGTTGGCACAATTATTTTTCCGATATGGAGCCATGAATAGTGGTAAAACGATTGAGATTTTAAAAGTCGCCCATAACTATGAAGAACAAAATAAGTCCGTCATCATTATGACGAGTGGCGTTGACACGCGCGCAGGTATCGGGCATGTCAAGAGTCGGATTGGATTATCGCGAGATGCCACCCCGATTTTTGATGACACCAATGTGTTAGAAACGGTGAAGGCCCTCAATACTGACGCGGCTTGCGTCTTAATTGATGAAGCACAGTTTTTACAAAAACACCACGTGCTAGAATTAGCCCACATTGTCGATGACTTGAATATTCCAGTCATGACGTTTGGCTTGAAGAATGATTTCCAAAATGAGTTGTTCGAAGGTAGTAAATATTTATTGTTGTATGCGGACAAGATTGAAGAAATGAAGACGATCTGTTGGTTCTGTCGCAAGAAGGCGATTATGAACTTACGGTTTAACGATGGCGAACCGGTCTATGAAGGCGAACAAGTCCTAGTTGGTGGTAATTCAATGTATTACCCCGTTTGCCGTCGACATTATTTTTGTCCCCCGAAATTAACAAAGTGAGGAATTAAGCGAGTATGGATAAGTTTTTTGATAAGTTGCAAGCGGTGGCCGACCGTTATGAAGAACTCGGCGAATTATTGAGTGATCCTGAAGTCATTGCGGATACGCAACGCTTTTTGAAGTTATCTAAAGAAGAAGCCAGTTTACGTGAAACGGTTGAAAAATATAACCAATATAAAGATGTGACTGACCAAATTACCGAAAATAACGAATTGTTACGGGAAAAATTGGACGATGACATGAGCGCCATGGTTAAGGATGATTTAAAGCAATTAAACGCTGATAAAGATCAACTTGAACATGACATCACCTTATTGATGTTGCCACAAGACCCTAACGATGATAAAAATATCATCATGGAAATTCATGGGGCCGCCGGTGGGGATGAAGCCAGCTTGTTTGCCGCTGATTTATTCAACATGTATGCGAAATACGCGGAACGCCAAGGCTGGAGTATTGAAGTTGCCGATCGGAATGAAACTGAAGTTGGTGGGTTCAAGGAAATCGTCTTGATTATTTCTGGGAATAAAGTTTATTCCAAACTGAAGTATGAAAGTGGTGCACATCGGGTTCAACGGGTTCCAGTGACGGAATCAGCTGGTCGGGTGCATACCTCGACTGCGACGGTGGGGATTATGCCTGAAGCACAAGATGTCGATATCGATATTGATCAAAAAGATATTCGGGTCGATGTGTTCCGTTCTTCTGGTGCCGGTGGTCAGCATATTAACAAGACGTCATCTGCTGTTCGGATGACCCACTTACCAACTGGAATCGTTGTCTCGATGCAAGATCAACGGTCACAACAACAAAACCGGGCCAAAGCAATGGAAATTTTGCGGGCACGGGTTTATGATTACTACCAATCACGGGAACAAAACCAATACGATGCAGAACGGAAATCGGCCGTTGGGACCGGGGATCGTTCAGAACGGATTCGGACTTACAACTTCCCACAAAACCGGGTTACTGATCATCGAATCGGATTGACGTTGAACAAGCTTGATCGTGTGATGAATGGTGAATTAGATGAAGTGATTGATGCGTTGATTTTAGCGGATCAAACGAAGAAAATCGAGCAATTGGCTAATGACTAAGCGGCCAAGCCAACCGACTTATTTTGAAGCCCAGCAATGGGCTTCTTTTTGTCTAAAAACGGCTCAATTACCCACCGATGCAGCACGATTTTTATTATTAGGTTTAACTAAGTTCGATCAAACCCAACTGTTGGTTCGGTATCAAGAACAGGTTCCAGCAACCACTTGGACCGCTTTTCAAGTAGCGATTGATCGGGTTGTCGCTGGCGAGCCGGCGCAATACGTACTAGGGACTGCGCCATTCTATGGGTTGGAATTGTCAGTCAATCCGGCGGTCTTAATTCCACGAGTGGAAACTGAAGAGTTAGTCGATTGGATCTTAACGGATTTGGCGACGACGACCACGGCTAATGTCCTAGATATTGGGACTGGTTCTGGTGCAATTGCGTTAGCTTTAAAGCAAAATCAACCGACTTGGTCAGTGTCAGCCAGTGACATTTCAACCGCAGCGTTAACCGTTGCACAACAAAATGCGGCCGCTTTGAAGTTATCGGTCACATTTATGCAAAGTGATTTGTTTGCGACACTGCCAGCGACTAAGTATGATGTGATTGTCAGCAATCCCCCATATATTGCGACGAGTGAGACAACCGTTATGGATGCGAGTGTTCGTGACTATGAACCCCAAACAGCGTTGTTTGCGGCGCATGATGGTTTGGCGATTTATGAACGGTTGGCCGCAACAGTGGCTGACCATTTGTCCCCCAATGGCCGCTTATATTTAGAATTTGGCTATCACCAAGGACCTGCAGTCCAACAGTTATTTGAACAGGCCCTACCACAAGCAGAGGTGACTTTGCGTCAAGATATGGCCGGTCACGACCGAATGTTAAGGGTTATTAATACGAAGAAGGATTGAGAATATAATATGGAAACAAAAATTTTTAATGCCACAACCGTTGATCAAGCAGCCGCCCTTATTAAAGCAGGGCAACTAGTGGCTTTTCCGACTGAAACCGTCTATGGTCTTGGTGCCGATGCCACAAATGTGGCCGCCGTTAAACAAGTTTATCAAGCTAAAGGGCGTCCAAGTGATAATCCATTGATTGTCCATGTTGCCGATGTCGAAACGGTTGAGCGTTTTGCCAAACCGTTGTCGGTGTCAGCTAAAAAGTTGATTAAAGCCTTTTGGCCAGGACCATTGACCATGATTTTTAACTTAAAGCCTAATGCCTTGGCCCCTGAAGTGACCGGTGGCCTGACGACCGCTGCTTTTCGGAACCCAAATAACGCCGCAACGTTAGCGTTAATTCGGTCAGCGCAGACCCCAATTGTGGGACCGTCAGCTAATACGTCTGGCAAGCCTAGCCCGACATTAGCCCAACATGTGTTACATGATTTAGATGGTAAGATTGCAGGTATCTTGGATGATGGTGCGACCCAAGTTGGGGTTGAGTCGACTGTTCTAGATTTATCTGGCACTCAGCCAGCTATTTTACGACCTGGGGCGGTGACCGCTGCTCAGATTGAAGCTGTGATTGGTGAACCCGTTTTAACGGAACAACATCATGTGGGCGCGACAGAAGTGCCAAAAGCGCCTGGGATGAAGTATAAGCATTATGCCCCTGCAGCGCAGGTTTATATTGTCGATCATGTTAAAGATTGGCCGGCTGCCTTAGCATGGGCGGCTAAGCAGGATGTTTCGGTCGGGGTAATGGCAACTGACGACGTATTTACGACCAATCAGTTACCAGCTAATTGCGAACAATTTTCGCTAGGAGAAGACGTAGAGTCGGCTAGTCGCGAACTATTTGCTGGGCTACGTCATTTCGATACTGAAACTGAAATTAAAGATATTCTTTGCCAAGCCTTTGATAATACCGGACTGGGCGCGGCTTACATGAATCGATTAAATAAATCTGCCGGTCAGACTCATTTTAGTGTATAATAATGGCTATCGGGAAAACCCGAAAGTTGTCACTTGCGAAATGGAGGATAATATTCATGAATTACCAGGAACAAGATCCAGCTGTTTGGGCTGCAATTAGTAAAGAAGCTGCTCGGCAACAACACAATATTGAATTAATCGCTTCGGAAAATATTGTCTCGAAGGGCGTCCGCGCCGCTCAAGGCAGTGTTCTCACTAACAAGTATTCGGAAGGTTACCCAAGTCATCGTTTTTATGGTGGTAATGAATTTATTGATCAAGTTGAAACATTAGCCATTGATCGGGCTAAAGAATTATTTGGCGCAGAATATGCGAATGTTCAACCTCATTCAGGCTCACAAGCCAACGCAGCCGCCTATATGGCGTTGATCCAACCTGGTGACCGTGTCATGGGGATGTCTTTGGATGCAGGGGGACATTTAACGCATGGTGCCAGCGTCAACTTTTCAGGGAAACTCTATGAGTTTAATGATTATGGTTTGAATCCTGAAACGGAAGAATTAGATTACGATGCCATTTTGGCACAAGCTCAAGCTTTTAAACCTAAACTAATTGTGGCGGGGGCTTCTGCATATAGTCGGGTGATCGACTTTGCAAAATTCCGTGAAATTGCCGATGCCGTTGGGGCATTATTAATGGTAGATATGGCACATATTGCCGGGTTAGTGGCGGCTGGATTACATCCAAGCCCAGTGCCATATGCGGATGTAGTGACGACCACGACGCATAAAACGTTACGAGGCCCTCGTGGTGGGTTGATCTTAGCTAAAGCGGAATATGGTAAGAAGATCAATTCCGCTGTTTTCCCTGGTAACCAGGGAGGGCCATTGGATCACGTGATTGCGGGGAAAGCCGTTGCTTTAGGTGAAGACTTACAACCAGAATTTAAAACGTATGCGCAACAAATTATTAAGAACGCCAAGGCGATGGCCGCAGTCTTTAATGAATCTGACATCGTCCGAGTTATCTCTGGCGGAACGGATAACCATTTGATGACCTTAGATGTGACTAAATCCGGTTTAAATGGCCGTCAAGTTCAAGACTTATTGGATACGGTTTACATTACCGTTAATAAGGAAGCCATCCCTAATGAAACGTTGGGTGCCTTTAAGACATCTGGAATTCGTTTGGGAACGCCAGCGATTACGACTCGTGGGTTTGATGAAGCGGATGCAGCCCAAGTGGCTAAATTAATCTTGCAAGTGCTCCAAGCACCAGAAGATGCAGAGAGCCTGGCTTCAGTTAAAGAACAAGCCATGGCACTAACCGCTAAACATCCGATTGATGTTGATTAACGATTAAAAGTTGAACCAGCTTTGTCAATTATTTGGCAAGGCTGGTTTTTTCGTACAGTTTTAATGAAAAAAGCGTTTTACTGTGGGTAATCACGAAAATTAATTGGACGAAGGTTGAATAATTGTGGTGAAGTCGGTCATTTTTGGTGTTGACTTCTTTGTAATCTTCGGGATTTATTGTTGATGGTCGGCTTTTTTTATCAGCTTTTCTAGTTAAGGCCTAGTTTTTTCGACCTAAATTAGCTACAATAGAAAGAAATCACTAAGGAGCGTGCAGCGTAACATGGGTAAGTTTGAGGTTTTGAATCATCCGCTCATTCAACATAAGTTAACGATCATTCGGGAAAAAGAATGCGGAACGAAAGTATTTCGGGAAATGGTCAATGAAATTTCGACATTGATGGCCTATGAAGTTTCACGCGACATGCCATTGAAAGATATTGAAATTGAAACACCAATCGTCAAGTCAACGCAAAAGACATTAGCTGGTAAGAAAGTGGCAATTGTGCCAATCTTGCGGGCTGGTCTTGGTATGGTTGATGGTGTTTTAAACATGATTCCAGCTGCTAAAGTGGGTCACGTGGGGATGTATCGGGACGAAAAGACATTGAAGCCCGTTGAATACTTTGTTAAATTACCAAGTGACATTTCACAACGTCAATTATTTGTCGTTGATCCAATGTTAGCTACTGGTGGTTCAGCAATTATGGCAATGGACATGTTGAAAAAACGTGGCGCTAGCAACATTAAGTTTATGTGTTTAGTTGCCGCACCAGAAGGCGTTAAAGCCTTACAAGAAGCACATCCAGACATTGATATTTACACGGCGGCGTTGGATGAAGGCTTGAACGAAGATGGCTACATCGTACCTGGTTTGGGCGATGCCGGTGATCGGTTATTCGGTACTAAATAAGTGAACGCTCAAAACACTCGACATTAAGTTGTGGGGTGTTTTTTTGTTAGGCTCTAAAGGTTGCAAGTGACTTTTTAGCCATAATCACTGATCGGTTCGACTTGCTACCTGTCGTTTGCCCACCTTGAGCCGAAACGCTGGGACTGTTCGAGCCAAGGGATTCAATGTGGACTCACTCTTGGTTATGATGGTTACTGAATCAATTAACGATCACAAGATAACCAGAATCGCTGGCTGATGGAGGTGACTCGAGACAGTTCGAGTAAATTTCTTACCGATATATTTTTAGTTAGGTTTAGTAACGGTGAACGGTTGACAAATAACAAGAATACGACTATTCTAAACTTAACATTTAAATAGTTCCTTTAATTTAGCTCAGAGAGGCTGAAAAGGATGACCGGACGTTGACCTAGGATAGGTGAACGCTATTCAGACAGACCAGCCGCTTTCGAGTGGGGGGCTGTCTTTTCTTTTACCAAAAAGTCTTAGTAAGGGGTGCATTATGTCAAAGCAAACGGCATTTCATAATGATGACGTCGTCTTAGATATTCACGATCGACCAAAACTTGGCAGCTGGCTAGGGTTATCGATTCAACATTTGTTCTCGATGTTTGGATCAACTGTATTAGTGCCAATTTTAGTGGGGTTAAATCCAGGGATTGCGTTATTCAGTTCTGGGGTTGGAACCTTGATGTACATTTTAATCACACGGCATAAGATTCCGGCTTATATGGGGTCGAGTTTTTCATTTATTGTGGTCATGCAATCATTGATGAAAACGGCTGGATATCCGGCAATTGCGCAAGGAACGATTGCGGTTGGTTGTGTGTACTTGTTAGTGAGTCTGTTGGTCACCTTGATTGGCTCAAGCTGGATTGACAAAGCGTTGCCGCCAATTGTCGTTGGGCCAATCGTCATGGTCATTGGACTGTCACTAGCTAGTACGGCGGCTAAAGATGCAACCATGAATGGGACTCATTATGATTTACGGTTCTTTGCAGTGGCCATGTTAACCATGATTTTAACGGTTATCTTCAATATGTACTTGCGCGGATTTATGAGTTTAGTCCCAATCTTGTTAGGTATTGTTTGTGGTTACTTGATTGCGGTCTTGTTTGGGGTTGTTAACTTTGCGCCGGTGATTGCGGCACCTTGGTTTGCGATGCCAGACTTTCAGATTCCATTCCTAACGTATCATCCGGGGATTTACTGGGGTGCTATCTTGAGTATGGCGCCGATTGCCTTTGTGACGATGTCAGAACACATGGGTCATATTATGGTTTTAAATAAGTTAACCAAACGAAACTTCTTTAAGGATCCTGGGTTAAATCACACGTTAGCCGGTGACGGGACTGCGTCAATTATTGCCGGTTTTGTTGGTGGCCCGCCAGTGACGTCTTATGGTGAAAATATTGGTGTGCTAGCAATTACACGTGTGCACAGTATTTATGTTCTTGGTGGTGCGGCACTCTTTGCCATTATCTTCAGTTTTGTTGGCAAGCTTTCTGCGTTGATTCAGAGTATTCCGTCACCTGTTATTGGTGGTGTTAGTTTCTTACTGTTTGGGGTAATTGCTTCTAGTGGGATGCGGATCTTGATCGATAATCAGATAGATTTTAATCAAAAGCGTAATTTAATGATTGCATCAGCTGTTTTGGTTATCGGGATTGGGAATGCGTATTTACAATTAGGCACCTTCCAATTTAGTGGGTTAGCCGTGGCAACTGTGTTAGGAATTTTAATGAATTTAATTTTACCAAAGGCGGCTGTAAACGAACAGTAACCGCTAACAAGTATGAGTGAAAGTTGAAAACTTCGATGACAAAATGAAAATCCTACGGTGTGAAAGCGACATGAAAGCTTGGCGCCGTAGGATTTTTGCCATTTATCGAAAAGTTGAAATTATTTTGAAATTTTATGGTTGTGGTGGTATTATTACCATTGTATTTTAATTAGGGGTAACTCTAATTTACTATTTCATGTTTCGATACAATTGACGTTATGTAGTACACACGTTATGGTTATCGTGAACACCGAAATTAAGGAAAGAGGTGATATTCTGTGAATGATCCAGTTCCTACCGTCAAGTTCCTTGGTTTAACGTTTAACGTGGCGAATGATCTGTCAGTTTTAATTACTTGTCTGATCGTTTTCGTGGTCGTCTTTGCGCTGTCACGGCACATTGCGATGAAACCAAAAGGTGGGCAAAATGTGCTGGAGTGGCTCGTTGAGTTCACGAATGGCATTGTCAAAGGTTCGATTAAGGGGAACGACGCATCACATTTCGGTTTATATGCGTTTACGTTATTCCTCTTCATTTTCGTTGCTAACCAAATTGGATTATTTATTCATATCCAAGTTGGGGAGTATACGTACGTCAAAAGTCCTACTGCCGATCCAGTGGTGACTTTAACGTTATCGTTGATGACGATTGCGTTAGCACATTACGCCGGAATTGCGAAGAATGGTGCCAAGGCCTATTTTAAAGGTTATTTAGCGCCATTTACGTTGTTCCTGCCACTAAACATTTTTGAACAATTTACAAACTTCTTAACATTAGGTTTGCGGTTGTTTGGGAATATCTTTGCTGGTGAAATGTTACTGACTTTGATCAGTGGGTTAACCAGTAGTGATAATTGGATCAGTTATATTTATTCATTCCCAGTTGAGTTAGCTTGGCAAGGATTCTCAGTCTTTATCGGTAGTGTGCAAGCATTCGTGTTTGTCACCTTGACTTCAGTTTATATTTCTCAACAGCTTTCGCCTGAGGAATAAAGAAATTTTTAGTTTTTTAATTTTAAGGAGGATACACAAATTATGGGAGCTCTTGCAGCAGGTATTGCGATGTTTGGTGCCGCTATTGGTGCCGGTGTTGGTAACGGTTTGATTATTTCTAAAATGCTTGAAGGTATGGCCCGTCAGCCAGAATTATCTGGTCAATTACGGACTAACATGTTTATCGGGGTTGGGCTTGTTGAAGCGATGCCGATCATTTCCTTCGTTGTAGCCTTAATGGTTATGAACAAATAATCATTGGTTAACGTATTCATTTTGATAAAAATGGAAGAAGGAGGTGTCATTAGATGCTCTCGCATTTAATTATCGGTGCATCCGGTCTATATCTGGGCGATATGCTATTTATTGCAATTAGTTTCTTAGTTTTGATGGCCTTGATTGCGTTAGTTGCATGGAATCCAATCACGAAAATGATGGGTGAACGGGCTAACAAAATCGCTAACGACATTGATACGGCTGAAAAGTCACGGCAAGAAGCCAGCGACTTAGCTGATCAACGGCGTGAAGCCTTATCACATTCACGGAGCGAAGCCAGCGACATTGTGGCTGATGCTAAGCAAAGTGGTGAAAAACAACGGGCAACCATTGTGGCTGATGCTCAAAACGAAGCAACGCAGTATAAACAAAACGCGCGTAAAGATATTGAACAGGAGCGTCAGGATGCCTTAAAGAACGTCCAATCCGACGTTGCTGACATTTCTGTACAAATTGCTTCAAAGATTATCAAGAAGCAATTAGACCCTGAAGGCCAACAAGCATTAATTAATTCATATATTGAAGGGTTGGGAAAGCATGAGTCTTGATAATCTTACAATTGCCAATCGTTATTCAAAGGCACTCTTTGAATTGGCAGCCGAAAAAGATCAGACCGAAGCATTCCTGACTGAATTGAAGCAATTGCGGCAAGTCTTTATCGACAACCCTCAATTGGCAGAGGTCCTAGCAGGATCATTGCTAACGGTTGATCAAAAGCAGACGACCCTGCGTACTTTGACTGACCAAGCGTCAGAATATATTAAGAATTTTATTCAAATGTTGTATGATTACGGCCGTATGCGGAACTTGGTAGCGATTATCGATGCGTTTGAACAACGTTACGATGATGCACAACAAATTGTGCATGCCGAAGTCACGTCAGCGGTCAAGTTGTCCGATGAGCAAGCTAAAGCCATCGCAGCAGCGTTTGCTAAACGTGTCGGGGCCAAACAGGTTCAACTGACTCAAAAAGTTGACCCCGAAATCATTGGTGGCGTTATTGTGAAATCAAACAATCAAACGTTTGACGGTAGCGTGGCGTTACAACTAATGAATTTAAAACGAGCACTCATCAACAATTAAAAAAGTCTTTTACGAAGAGGTGAAACTTTTATGAGCATTAAATCTGAAGAAATCAGTGCTCTAATCAAACAACAATTAGAAAGTTATCAAACTGAGCTCTCAGTTGCTGAAACTGGTACTGTCACCTACGTTGGTGATGGGATCGCCCGTGCCCATGGACTCGACAATGCCTTACAAGGGGAATTGTTAGAATTCAATAACGGTGTTTACGGGATGGTGCAAAACCTTGAAAGCAACGATGTTGGTATCGTTGTCTTAGGTGATTTTGATGGTATTCGCGAAGGTGATACTGTTAAACGGACTGGCCGGATCATGGAAGTTCCTGTTGGGGAGGCCATGATTGGCCGGGTTGTTAATGCCTTAGGTCAACCAATTGATGGTTTAGGTGAAATCAAGACCACGAATACGCGGCCAATTGAACATAAAGCACCTGGCATCATGGAACGTCAATCGGTTGACGAACCCCTCCAAACTGGGATTAAGGCCATTGATGCTTTAGTACCAATTGGTCGTGGCCAACGTGAATTGATTATCGGTGACCGTAAGACTGGTAAAACATCAGTTGCTATCGATGCAATCTTGAACCAAAAAGATCAAGATATGATCTGTATCTATGTGGCTATTGGTCAAAAAGATTCAACTGTCCGCGCTCAAGTGGAAGCGTTGAAGAAGTTTGGCGCCATGGATTACACGATCGTGGTTACTGCTGGTCCTTCTGAACCAGCACCATTGCTTTACTTAGCACCTTATGCTGGGGCCGCAATGGGTGAAGAATTCATGGCTAACGGCAAGCATGTTTTGATCATCTATGATGATTTATCAAAACAAGCAACCGCTTATCGTGAACTCTCATTGATCTTACGTCGTCCTCCAGGTCGTGAAGCTTATCCTGGGGATGTTTTCTACTTGCATTCACGGTTGCTCGAACGGGCTGCCAAGTTGAATGATAAGTTGGGTGGCGGTTCAATGACGGCCTTACCAATTATCGAAACGCAAGCTGGGGACATTTCGGCTTATATTCCAACCAACGTTATTTCTATCACCGATGGACAAATCTTCTTGGATAGTGATTCCTTCTATTCAGGGGTTCGGCCAGCGATCGATGCCGGGGCTTCAGTTTCTCGGGTTGGTGGGGATGCTCAAATCAAAGCGATGAAGTCCGTTGCTGGGACCTTACGTTTGGATTTGGCTTCCTATCGTGAATTGGAATCCTTCTCACAATTCGGTTCAGATTTGGATGCGGCAACGCAAGCTAAATTGAATCGTGGTCAACGGACGGTTGAAGTCTTGAAACAACCTGTGCATTCACCACTTAAAGTCGAAGAACAAGTTATGATCTTGTATGCTTTGACTAAGGGGTATTTGGACAAAGTTGCCGTTGACGATATTGCGCGGTATCAAACAGAAATGTTTGATTTCATCCACAGTAGCCATCAAGATCTTTTTGATACGATTGTATCAACGAAGAAATTGCCAGATACTGATCAGGTCAATGCGGCCTTAGATGAATTTGCCAAGCAGTTCCAACCAACTGCGGCAGCTGCTAAGTAATTAAGCGCTGAAAAGGATGGTGAGTAGTGCATGGCAGAATCATTAATGGATGTCAAGCGCCGGATCGACTCAACCAAGAAGACCCACCAGATCACGTCCGCAATGCAAATGGTGTCAACATCTAAGTTGAGCCAGATTCAAAAGCATACGGGCACGTATCAAGTGTATGCTTCTAAGGTTGAAAGTATCGTTTCACATCTTGCCAAAGCTCATCTGATGTCAGCTAGTGCCGGCGTACCCAACAGTAATTCTAATACCATTTCGGTAAGTGAATTGTTGGCGCAACGCCCCGTTAAACATACCGGTTTATTAGTGATTACCTCCGACCGGGGGTTAGTTGGGAGTTATAACAGTAGTGTCTTGAAACAGACCAACGCTTTTATGCAAGAACACCAACTAAACGCTGATAATTCGGTTGTTTTGGCGGTTGGTGGTACGGGTGCTGACTTCTATAAGAAGAACGGGTTAAACGTGGCTTATGAATACCGCGGCGTTTCTGACGTCCCAACCTTCAAAGAAGTTCGTGAAATCGTTAAAACCGTGACGTCGATGTACCATAACGAAGTGTTTGATGAACTTTACGTCTTCTATAATCACTTTATCAACCGGTTATCTTCAGGTTTTCGGACAGTTAAAATGCTGCCGATTTCTGAAGAAACGTTTGAACAAAGTGAAGAAGATAATCGTAAAGCCAAAGACAGCCGGGTCGATGTTGGTCCGGAATACGAAATGGAACCATCGGAAGAAGCGATTTTATCAGCCGTATTACCACAATATGCTGAAAGTTTAGTGTATGGCGCCGTTTTGGATGCCAAGACCGCTGAACACGCCTCATCGTCAACGGCGATGAAGGCGGCATCAGATAATGCTGGCGAGTTAATTGATAAGCTAAATCTGAAATATAACCGCGCTCGTCAAGCCGCAATTACCACTGAAATTACCGAAATCACTGGTGGCTTGGTCGCGCAAGAATAACGAATTGGGAGGAATTAACGACTAATGAGTACAGGTAAAGTTGTACAAGTTATTGGACCCGTCGTTGACGTTGAATTCTCTCTAAACGATAAATTACCTGATATTAATAACGCCTTAATCATCCATAAAGATGGCGACGATACTTTAACGGTTGAAGTTTCGCTAGAATTAGGTGATGGGGTTGTTCGGACTGTCGCAATGGACGGTACGGATGGTTTACGTCGCGGGATGGCCGCTGAAGACACTGGTTCTTCAATTACGGTTCCCGTTGGTAAAGAAACGTTAGGTCGGGTATTTAACGTCTTAGGGGAAACCATTGATGGTGGTCCAGAATTCGGTCCAGATGCAGAACGTAACCCGATTCATCGGGATGCACCTGCTTATGATGAACTGACAACCAGTACGGAAGTATTGGAAACTGGGATTAAAGTTATTGATCTCTTAGCACCATATGTTCGTGGTGGTAAGATTGGGTTGTTCGGTGGTGCCGGTGTTGGTAAAACCGTCTTAATCCAAGAATTGATCCATAATATCGCGCAAGAACACAATGGGATTTCTGTCTTTACGGGGGTCGGCGAACGGACTCGTGAAGGGAATGACCTTTACTTCGAAATGAAGGGTTCTGGTGTTTTAAAGAACACTGCCATGGTTTATGGTCAAATGAACGAACCACCTGGTGCCCGGATGCGGGTTGCCTTGACTGGGTTAACAATCGCGGAATACTTCCGGGATGTTGCTGGCCAAGACGTGTTGTTGTTCATTGATAATATCTTCCGGTTCACGCAAGCTGGTTCTGAAGTTTCCGCCTTATTAGGTCGGATTCCATCAGCCGTTGGTTACCAACCAACGTTGGCGACTGAAATGGGTCAATTGCAAGAACGGATCACGTCAACGAAGAAAGGTTCCGTTACGTCGATTCAAGCCGTTTACGTGCCTGCCGATGATTATACCGATCCGGCACCTGCAACGACTTTCGCCCATTTGGATGCGACGACCAACTTGGAACGTTCATTGACAGAACAAGGGATTTATCCTGCCGTTGACCCATTGGCTTCTTCATCAATCGCTTTGGACCCATCAATTGTTGGGGACGAACATTATCAAGTTGCCACTGAAGTTCAACGTGTTTTGCAACGTTATCGTGAATTACAAGATATCATTTCAATCTTAGGGATGGATGAATTATCTGATGATGAAAAGACCGTTGTTGCACGTGCACGGCGGATTCAATTCTTCTTATCACAAAACTTCTTCGTGGCTGAAAACTTCACGGGCCAACCTGGATCATACGTACCAATCAAGGAAACCGTTAAAGGCTTTAAAGAAATCCTTGAAGGTAAATATGATGATTTACCAGAAGATGCTTTCCGTCAAGTTGGTAAGATCGAAGATGTCGTTGAAAAAGCGAAATCGATGGTCACTGATTAGGAGGGGTTAATATGGCTGACAATGCAAACTCATTAACCGTTAGCATCGTAACTCCCGACGGTCAGGTCTACGAAAATAAAACACCGATGTTGATTGTTCGGACGATTAACGGGGAATTGGGGATTTTACCAAACCATATTCCAGTTATTGCATCGTTGGCAATTGACGAGGTCCGTATCAAACAACTCGAATCAGATCAAGAAGACGATGAAATTGCCGTTAACGGTGGTTTCGTAGAATTCAGTAATAACACGGCAACCATTGTCGCTGATAGTGCTGAACGTCAAAATGATATTGATGTTGCGCGGGCGGAAAATGCACGGAAACGTGCTGAAAGTCGGATTCAAGCGGCACAACAAAAGCATGATGATGCTGAGTTGTCTCGCGCCCAAGTTGCCTTGCGACGGGCTATGAACCGATTGAATGTGGCTCGGCGTTAATGTCGGTCACCAAAAAGTACCACAACCAAGTTGGTTGTTGGTACTTTTTTTGTGCCGTCATATTCGATTAACTAACTATGGTTAATACCGGCTAACCCAAAAATGTAACGAAATTGTAAAATGTAATATTTGCGGCGGCCTTCCTATGTTATGATGATTAGGAAACCAACAGGCTAAGGCACGAGATAAGTGTTTAAACGTGATCAAAACTTGTTAGGCTGTTTTTCTTTATTTGGATTGCTTTTTGGGTATGGCAACTATTGTGGTTTATTTTATAGATAGTGTGTCAATATGACCCAAATCGTAAATGTAATGACCAATGATTATTGACTAGCCAACTAGTCAATTCTTGATGCAATCCAAAAACTAGTGTAGCTGGTATGTTAATAATCGTTAGTGTATGGAGGGTTTATCCATGGAAGAAATTTTGGTTCATGGCGGTCGGCGTTTAGCAGGTCATGTGCATATTGAAGGTGCCAAAAATGCGGTTTTGCCCATTTTAGCAGCAGGACTGTTAGCTAGTAGTGGCACAACCAATCTGACCAATGTGCCGGTTTTGTCCGACGTGTTTACCATGAATAATGTCTTACGTTTTTTGAATGCAAAAGTTAATTTTGATGAAATCAATAAAGAAGTTAGTATCGATGCTAGCCATGAGTTATCTTCTGAAGCACCGTTTCAATATGTGTCAAAGATGCGGGCCTCAATCGTTGTGATGGGACCGTTGTTGGCACGTTTGGGACATGCTAAAGTTGCGATGCCTGGTGGTTGTGCGATCGGGTCGCGACCAATTGACTTACACTTGAAAGGTTTAAATGCCTTGGGTGCTGAAATTGAACGCCACGATGGCTACGTTGAAGCCACTGCCGAAAAATTACACGGTGCTTCAATTTATTTAGACTTTCCAAGTGTGGGGGCGACTCAAAACATCATGATGGCAGCCACGCTCGCCGAAGGGACCACCGTGATGGAGAATGTGGCTCGTGAACCTGAAATTGTTGATTTAGCGAACTTGCTAAATCAGATGGGGGCTAATGTGACCGGCGCTGGTACCGAAACCATTCGGATTGAAGGCGTACCTGCCTTGCATGGGTGTGATCATAGCATCGTGCAAGATCGAATTGAAGCCGGAACTTTTATGGTGGCGGCAGCTGTGACCCAAGGTAACGTGTTGATTGAAGATGCTATTGCCGAACACAATAAGCCGTTAATTTCTAAGATGCGCGAAATGGGTGTCAGTGTCACTGAAGAACCTGAAGGTATTCGCGTGATTGGACCATTGACATTGAAACCGACTTCAGTGAAAACCATGCCTCATCCTGGTTTTCCAACCGACATGCAACCACAAATGACGATCTTACAACTTTGTGCGCAAGGCACGAGTTTGTTGACGGAAACCGTTTTTGAAAATCGGTTCATGCATTTAGATGAGTTGCGCCGGATGAATGCTGACTTCAAAATTGAAGGACGTTCGGTCATTATGTATGGGCCAACTAATTTTAGTGGGGCCCAAGTGGCGGCAACTGATTTACGAGCAGCAGCGGCATTAGTGATCGCTGGCTTGGTCAGTCGTGGTTATACAGAAGTGACGAACTTAAAATATTTGGATCGTGGTTACTTTAATTTCCATGGTAAGTTAGCGAAATTAGGGGCTGAAATTAAACGCATTAAAGTCCCTGACGCCTCAGTTTATGCTTTAAATCCCGATTTTGCGAACGAAGCGGCCGAATAGTCACAAATTAGGTCTAACCAAAACCTTCAAAATACGATAAAATCGTGTTTGAAGGTTTTTTTACGGAAATTGCACGATCATTCAGGAGGAAATTTATGTTTATTAATATTATTGACCAACATATCTCATTAAAACCCACTGAAATTGGGGACGCCGAACCCTTATTTAACTTAGTGGATGCGAACCGTGAACATTTACACCCTTGGATGCCTTGGGTGGATGCCACTAAAACAGTTGCTGATGAACGGCACTTTATTGAAAGTATGCTGACGAAACAAGCGCGTGGTGAAGTTTTTATCACGACCATTATTGTTGACGGTGAAGTTGCCGGAATGCTAGATATTCACAATATTGATCAAGCTAATCATCGCGGTGAGATCGGCTACTGGCTTGGTAAAGCGTTTGTCGGTCAAGGGGTCATGACCAAGTCTTTGGAACGCTTGGAAGAAATTGCCTTTACTGAACTAGAATTGCACAAATTGCAATTGGATGCTGATGTTGATAATCCGGCAAGTCGGGCAGTGGCTGAGCGTCGTCAGTATCATTTAGATGCTACCTTACCAGAGCATGCCTTTATCAACGGTCATTATGTTGACGAAGTCATTTACTCACTAACTGTCGATGAATGGTCACAACGTCAAGACGACTAAATCAAGAGTAAAATGGTGTCAGACCCCAATTGCTTGGGTGTTCAGACGCCAATTAGGTATGCTATAATTGTCTGTTGTATAACTGTAAGTTTGAGAGGAGAAAAAACATGGCTTTAGATATTGGTATCGACTTGGGTACTGCCAATGTTTTGATTTACGTTTCGGGGAAAGGGATCGTGTTAAACGAACCTTCTGTCGTTGCGATTGATACGAACACGAATCAAGTCTTAGCGGTGGGGTCAGAAGCTTACCAAATGGTTGGTAAAACTCCTAGCAACATTCGGGCAATCCGGCCATTGAAGGATGGCGTTATTTCGGATTTTGATGTGACCGAAGAAATGCTATCTTATTTCATTAAAAAATTAAACGTCCGCGGCATTATGTCACGGCCAAGTATTATGATTTGTACGCCAACCAACACGACCGAAATCGAACGCAAGGCGATTTTACAGGCAGCTGAAAAGTCTGGTGGTAACAAGGTCTATTTGGAAGTTGAACCTAAAGTGGCGGCAATTGGTGCCGGTATGGATATTTTCCAACCACGTGGAAACATGGTGATTGATATTGGTGGTGGGACGAGTGATATCGCGGTCTTGTCATTAGGTGATATCGTGGCCAGCAGTTCATTGCGCATGGCTGGGGATCGCATGAATCAAGACATCGTCAATTATGTCAAAGATCAACATCACTTGTTGATTGGTGAACGTAGTGCCGAACAAGTTAAGATTCAAATCGCCCAGGTCTTCAAACAAGAAGGCGATGCGGACAAGCATATGCAAGTTCGTGGTCGTGATACCGTTACTGGGATGCCACGGTCATTAGAAATCGACTCGAATGAAGTTGAAACGGCCATTCATGAAACGTTGATGCAAATTGTCAACACAGCTCATCATGTGATGGAAACCTTACCACCTGAGATTGCCTCAGACATCATTGATCGTGGCATCACGTTAACTGGTGGGGGTGCGCTTTTAAGTGGCTTAGATCAATTAATTAGCCAAAACTTGAAAATACCCGTGGTCGTTGCCGAACATCCATTAAATAACGTTGCCCAAGGGGCCGGGATTTTATTGGAACACATGCAAAAAGCAGGTAAAAAATAAGCCGTGATGCAACGGTTATTAATTAAGAGTATTCACTGGTATCAACGAGTGATTTCAGCGAATACAGCACCACATTGCCGCTATTGGCCGACATGTTCCAGTTATACGGTTACGGCGATTGAACGTTTTGGCGCCGCTAAGGGCAGTTTAATGGGGTTAGCGCGTATTTTGCGCTGTCACCCGTTTGTAAAGGGTGGGTTTGATCCTGTTCCAACCCAATTCTCCCTGCGACGTCAGCAGCCTGAATTCAAGGAGGAACCGACGCGTGTCAAAAAAAGATAAAGCTGTTTCTGTCGCATTAAACGAAACGCAAGTTAATGGTCAAACCGTTACCGAAGTGTTAATTGGCAAGCAATTGATTGGTCAAGTGACCGAAGTTGCCGCTGATCGATTTGATGCTGAAATGGCAAGTAGTAATCAAGCATTTGCCCATACCAAATCGTTTGATGAAAGTTTACAAGAAGTCTTATCCGCCTATCATTTACACAAAGGCTAATTTTTAGTTAACCTTGCAACCTGGTGTCGTTAATCGGTACCAGGTTGTTGTATAATCAAGGATATCTTAGAAAAATAAGGAGCGTTATTGTGGCAGAAGAATCCAGACTCCGTACTCAAGAAGAAGAGTCACGAATTGATTACGGTATCATATTTTCAGTCATGATGTTGGGCCTAATCGGGCTAGCCTCAATTTACGTTGCCGCTAGTCATGATTCCAGTTCCGTCAACGTGACAAAACAAGTTATTACCCAAATAATGTGGTTTATTATTGGGACGGCCTTGGCCGTGATTATTATGCAGTTTGATTCCGAACAAATGTGGCGCGTGGCACCAATTGCCTACTGGTTTGGGATCTTCCTACTCGTTGCGGTGCTGCTTTTGTATAGTAAAGCAATGTTTGATAGCACCGGGGCTAAAAGTTGGTTTGCAGTTGGGTCACTGACCTTCCAACCGTCGGAAATTATGAAACCCGCGTTTATTTTGATGTTGGGACGCGTGGTGACGATGCATAATACCGAAAATCCCGTTCATTCGATGTCAAGCGACTGGTTATTGATTGGGAAGCTGATTGCTTACACAGTTCCTGTTGCCGTACTCTTAAAGTTACAAAATGACTTTGGGACGATGTTGGTGTTCTTTGCCATTTTAGGTGGGGTCATCTTAGTTTCAGGTATCTCTTGGAGATTATTGGCACCAACCTTTGGCATTGTATTTGCCATTGCTGGGACTGCCCTGTATTTGGTTATCTCTGATAGTGGCCGGAAAGTGCTAGAAGCCATCGGGTTTAAAGCCTATCAGTTTGCTCGGATCGATACGTGGTTGAATCCATCAACGGATACGTCTAATAATGCCTATCAAGTGTGGCAAAGTATGAAAGCCATTGGATCTGGTCAAATCACGGGTCGGGGCTTTAACGTGTCACACGTGACGGTGCCGGTGCGAGAATCTGATATGATTTTCTCAGTCATTGGGGAAAACTTTGGGTTTATCGGTTGTGTCGTTGTCATTTTATTGTACTTCTTGTTGATTTACCAAATGATTCGGGTCACGTTTGATACGAAAAACGAATTTTATGCGTATATTTCAACCGGGGTTATTATGATGATCTTGTTCCACGTGTTTGAAAATATTGGGATGAGTATTGGGTTGCTACCAATGACTGGGATTCCGTTGCCTTTTATTAGTCAAGGGGGTTCGGCGTTGATTGCCAATATGGCCGGGATCGGCTTAATGATGTCGATGCGATTCCACTACAAGTCTTACATGTTCAGCCGTAATGATCGGTTTGAATAACTAAAATCAAGGAAAGTTGGGTGTTTTAAATGAGTGAAGATGCAACTTATTTCTGGACAAAAGATACTGATGGTCATACCCGGATTGGCTTAACGAAGTCAGCCCACGAAGCGTTAGGTGAAATCAAGTATGCTGAATTACCAGTAATTGGTGATAAAGTTAGTCAAAATAAGGCGTTCCTTAGCGTGGAAGCGACCAAGGCCGTTTCTGAATTTAATTGCCCGATTAACGGGACGGTTGTTGCCGTTAATCCTGCGTTAAAGGATAACTTTGATGCATTGAACAGTCTTGAAGATGGGGTTGCTTGGTTAGTTGATGTTGACTAAATTTAATTAGTTTGCAAGGACTTGACAATTTCAAAGCGCCTCGGTATACTCGAAACATTAATAAATCATTAAAAAATAACATTTTGAAAAGATGAGTAAGTGGCTACGATTACCAAGCGAGTCTCCGGTTGGTGTAAAGGAGATTAATCGTGAAACTGAAGATGGTCTTGAATCAATGTAGGTTGGTGAGCGTAAGTAAGCCGGCCTTGGTGGCACCCATTACCGTGCAGAGTTAATTTTTAACTCTTGAGATAACTGGCGTGAGTCAGTTATAAATATAGGTGGTACCACGAGACCCAGCTGCTCGTCCTATTATTATAAGCAACTTATAATAATTAGGATGAGCAGCTTTTTTTGATACAGGCGCAAGGAGGAATTGCATTGATTGAATTTAAAGACGTGACCAAAACCTTTGAGACCAAGCAAGGCACGGTTCATGCGGTCCAAGACGTTAATTTGAAAATTGAAGATGGTCATATTTATGGCATCGTTGGTTATTCCGGTGCTGGGAAGAGTACCTTAATTCGGATGCTCAATGGTTTGGAAACGCCGACTGAAGGATCTGTTAGTATTGATGACGTTGAAATTTCAGCGTTAGGCGGCTCAAAATTACGCGAACAGCGACAACACATTGGGATGATTTTCCAACATTTCAACTTACTCTGGTCACGAACTGTGTTACAAAACATTATGTTTCCACTGGAAATTGCTGGCAAATCTAAAGCCGAAGCCAAAAAGCAAGCGGAACACTTAGCCGATTTGGTTGGCTTGGCTGGTCGCGAACAAGCTTATCCGTCAGAATTATCTGGTGGTCAAAAGCAACGGGTTGGGATTGCTCGGGCGTTAGCTAATGATCCTCAAATTTTACTATCTGATGAAGCAACTAGTGCGTTAGATCCGCAAACGACCGATGAAGTTTTGGACTTGTTGTTGGATATTAATAAAAAGCTCAATTTAACGATTGTTTTGATTACTCATGAGATGCACGTTATTCGTAAGATTGCGGATCATGTAGCGGTTATGGAATCTGGGAAGATTGTCGAACAAGGTCCTGTCTTGGATGTCTTCAAGCGCCCACAACAGGCAGTCACGAAGCGCTTCGTTAATGAAGAAGTGACGCCGTCCTTAACTGATACGACCGCTGTCGTTGACCAGTTGTTGACGAAGTATCCTAAGGGAACGATCGTACAATTGACGTTCCATGGTGATCAAGCGAAGTTACCAATTGTCTCAGAAGTTTTAAAACAATATGGTAATTTGGATTTGAACATTATTGAAGGGACTATTCATCAAACCCAAGAAGGTGCGATTGGGACGTTGTATCTTCAAATTACTGGTGAACAGGCAGATATTGATGGCGCCTTAGCTTACTTACAAAAGTTACGCGTCGAAACGGAGGTTTTAAATCGTGAATGATCAAGGACTCAGCTCATATTTTAAGTTTTCTAATGTCGACTGGGGCAACATGATGACCTCAACATGGGAAACCATTTGGTTAACCTTAGTTTCGATGATTGTCGTCGCTATTTTAGGCATTGCCTTAGGGTTGTTGTTATTTGAAAGTACTGGCAGCAACAATCCACTAGTGAAGTTACTCAAATGGGTCGTTTCGCTGTTCGTCAATGTCTTTCGGTCAATTCCATTTATCATTCTGATCGTGTTGTTATTACCAATTACTCAAAAATTGGTTGGGACGATTATCGGTCCACGGGCGGCGTTACCGTCATTGATTATTTCAGCGGCACCGTTCTATGCACGGATGGTCGAATTGGCCTTTCATGAACTCGATCATGGGGTGATTGAAGCCGCCGAATCAATGGGGGCAACCCGTTGGCAAATTATTCGGAAGGTCTTATTACCTGAAAGTTTACCAGCGTTAGTTTCCGGGATTACCGTGACAACGATTTCGTTAATTGGCTATACCGCGATGGCTGGGGCGATCGGGGCCGGGGGGCTCGGTAACCTTGCTTATCAAGATGGGTTCCAATCTAATAATAATGCGATCACGTTAGTGGCAACCGTTATTATTGTTATTATCGTGTTTATTTTCCAATTTATCGGTGACTTTGCTGTTAAGCATATTGATAAACGGGCATAAATTTAGTTAGGGTTTTTAATCACATAGGAGGCATTTAGTTATGCAAAAAAAGGGAATTTTAGGGTTATTAGCAGTAGCTGCGACCGCATTTTTATTAGTCGGTTGTGGTAAATCATCTTCTTCATCAAGTAAGACCACAACCATTACGGTGGGGGCTTCCGCTGTGCCACATGCCGAAATCTTGAAGCATGTGCAACCACAATTGAAAAAGGAAGGCGTTAATTTAAAGATTAAAGTGTTCCAAGATTACGTCTTGCCAAACAAAGCATTGGCCTCAAAAGAATTAGACGCCAACTATTTCCAACACATCCCATTCTTAAAGAACTGGAATAAGGAAAACAATGGCACGATTGTATCCGCTGGGGCCGTTCATTTGGAACCAATCGGTGTGTACTCTAAAAAAGTTAAGAGTTTGAAAGACTTGAAGAAGGGCGCTACCGTTTTGGTCAGCAGCAACGTTGCCGATTATGGTCGGGTCTTAACCTTGTTCAAGGATGCCGGGTTGATCACGTTGAAGAAGGGGACCGATATTACGTCGGCCACTTTCAGTGATATCAAGACAAATAAACGTCATTTGGTCTTTAAGCATTCTTACGAAGCCAAGTTAATGCCTCAGTTTTACAAGAATAACGAAGGCGATGCGGTTGTTATTAACGCTAATTACGCTGTTCAATCTGGATTGAATCCAACTAAAGATGCCATTGCACTTGAAAAATCTGATTCGCCATATGCAAATATTGTGGCCGTTCGGAAGGGTGACCAAAATAAGCCAGCCATTAAGAAATTAATGAAAGCCTTACGTTCTAAGAGCACGCAAGCTTGGATCAAGAAGAAGTACAAGGGCGCCATTTTACCAGTATCTGGTGATTAAAACGATTAGCATGTTTGAGCCGACTAGGGATAACCTGGTCGGCTTTTTTTTTGAACATTAAAATCTCATGAGACCGCGTCCCGCTTGACTTTATATCGCTTCCAAGGTACGCTAATGCTAGTCAAATAAAATGCAGAATGGGGCAAATAAAATGCGTAAATATGGTGTTATTGGTTTAGGCCAAGTGGGTGCAACGGTTGCTTATACGTTAGTTCAACGTGGGACGGTCGATGAATTAGTATTGATCGATCATAACGAGGCCCTAGCCCAAGCACAAAAGATTGATTTGGAAGATGCGTCACCCCGGTTGGCAACTTCGACTAAAATCATTTTAAATGATTATTCGGCCTTAGCCGATGCTGAAGTGCTAATCATTGCGAGTGGTAATATTAAAGCCATTGACATGAATAGCTCAAAGGGTCGTTTTGGTGAATACGACTCGAATCAAGCGATTGTTCGTGATATTGCGCCCAAGATTGTGGCTTCCGGCTTCAAAGGTATCTTAATTGATATTATGAATCCTTGTGACGTGATGACGGATTACTTACAACGGTTAACTGGTTTTGATCACAATCGGGTGTTTGGGACTGGGACGTTCTTAGATACGGCGCGGATGCAAAAATGTGTCGGTCAAGCGTTACATACCAACAGTAAAAACGTGGACGGCTACGTTTATGGTGAACACGGTAATTCTCAATTTGTGGCCTGGTCAACGGTGCGTGTTAACGGTCAACCAATTGCCCATTTCCAAAAGAATGCGAACTTGGATTTAGATCAATTAGAAGAAGATGCGCGGCAAGGGGCGTTCGCGGTTATGAATGGTAAACACTATACCAACTTTGCAATTGCGACTTGTGGTGTTCGCTTAGCTGAGGCAGTTAGTGCTGATGCCCAATTAGCTTGTCCCGTTTCCGCTTTTGATCCAGAATTAGGGACCTATGTCGGTATGCCAGCGATTATCGGTAAAAATGGGATTGAATCCTTAATTCGTTTAGATTTAACGACAGCTGAAAAAGCGTCACTTGCAGCTTCAGCCAAATTCATTAAAGAAAATGTCGATGTCTTACCCGTTGATTAAGGGACTGATATTGGCAAATGGTTCACTTGTGCGCAAGACAGCATGGGTGAACCATTTTTAGTGTGTTTGGGACCCGCAATTGACGTGAAGCATGCTAAAATAGACATTAAATTGATCAATAGGAGACTGGCATGGATAAACAGAAATTAACCACACTAAAGGCCAATGTGCTGCAATTACGACAGCATATCCGCGCAGGTGATTTGTACCAATCATTGCCACAGCGGATTGGCTATTTAATTAATCAGATCGAAATCGTTCCGGCAACCACCGTGATTGCAGTACCTGATGGTGACGTGCTGACGTTAATTAACCAGCTACATAAAGGCTTGGATGATGGCACGTTGCGGGAGATTACCGATGAGCAACTCATGCAGTTGTTGCCGCATCTTGGCTCATTGAATCCCGCCATTCGAGATAGTGGCTGTTATTATTTAATCAATGAAGCGTTTCAACAACAATTGTTGAGTAACGACCAACTGGGATTGATTTTTGATACGCTCATTCAAGATCAACAATTATTTGCGCATATTGATGAACCAGAAAACGATGCGATTTATCAGCGGTCGTTTACGGTTTTAATTTTGGCCATCCTTTTGTATGCTGATCATGCAAGTTTTCGGTTTATGACGACGGCCCGCTTAGAACAATTGGTTCAACAGTTTACCGTTTACCTCATGTTAGAACGCGATACGCGTGGTTTCATTGGGACTAACGGTTGGGCCCATGCCTATACGCATATTGGCAACTTGTTGGAGGAGCTTGGTGAAGACGCGCGGTTGACTCGTGCGGATAAATTAATGATGTTAGCGACCTTAATTGAACGCTACCAACGATTAGATCAACCGTTAATCTTTGGGGAACCAGAACGACTCTCGTCATACTTGGCGATGATTACGTCTAAAGATGATGTTTATACTGATTATTTGTTAATGGCGTTAAAGCGCTGGCATCAACAATTGGTTATGCAGCCAGCTCCCAAGAGTGAAGTCGCTTGGACGCGGATCTTTAATCGGAATCGGCTGTTAGAAGCTATGGCACTTCACACGGACTTTCCAACGGATGTGAGTGACTATTTGGATGAAGAATTAGAGTTTTTAGGTTAATTGAAAGGAAGCTAGTCAGATGCAAGCAAAAGCAGTTGGCATTTATCAAGGGGCAGCAATTGATGCTGAATCAGGATTTCAAGATGTCACCATTGAAGTACCTAAGCCGACCGGCCGTGATATATTAGTGGCGGTCCAAGCGGTTTCTGTTAATCCGATTGATACTAAACAACGACAAGCTCAACCAGCGGTAACCACGCCACGAGTTTTAGGTTTTGATGCTGTCGGTAAAGTATTGGCTGTTGGTGAAGCGGTCACCTCAGTGATGACTGATGATATCGTCTACTACGCAGGAGCCGTTGATCGGCCAGGTAGTGATGCTGAATATCAACTGGTCGATGAACGACTAGTTGCGTTGGCACCCCAAAATTGGTCGGTCACGGATGCTGCGGGAGTGCCGTTAACCGCCTTGACCGCTTGGGAAGCTTTATTTGAAAAGCTTGGTTGGGTCCCTGAAAAGGATGCTAATAGTGGGCATAGCGTGTTAATCGTGAATGGTGCTGGTGGTGTTGGCTCGATTGCGATTCAATTGGCCAAGTGGGCTGGGTTGACGGTAATTACCACGACTGGTCGACCAGAAACCACCACTTGGGTGAAGCAATTAGGGGCTGATATGGTATTAGATTATCATCAAGATTTAGCCGCCCAGTTACAAGCTCAAGGCGTGGCGATGGTCGATAGTGCAGTGCTCTTACATTCAACTGATTTATACTTGCCAAAAATAGCGCCATTGATGCGGCCGTTGAGCACGATTGTGGCGGTGGTGACGAATGCGAAACCATTACCGATGGCTTTATTAAAGGCTAAAAGTTTAAACTTTGCTTGGGAGTTCATGTTTACAAAAGCCAACTACCAAGTCCCAGAGATGGCCACACAAGGAATGATTTTAGCTCGAGTGGCGGCGTTGGCAGATGCTGGTGTATTGGTTGCCACGACGAAACAAGTGGTGACTGGCATCAATGCGGCCACATTAACTGCGGCTCATCGCACCGTTGAAACCGGGCAAATGTTAGGCAAAATTGTGTTAACCGCGCCTTTTAACGGGTGATAACGCTAACAAAAGCGCAAAACTATTTTCAATTGGGACGAGATATTGTAGAATTAGAGAAGCCGTAGTATGAAATAAATCTTGATAGGATGAACTTAATGATGGAGACACAAAAAAAGATCCATGTTGGCTTGTTGTTTGGCGGTAACTCTTCGGAACATGATGTTTCAAAGCGTTCAGCGCATAATATTTACGATGCCATGGATAAAGAGAAGTATGACGTTGATTTATTCTTGTTAACGAAAGACGGGATCGTGTTAGATAATGCCGCGACCCAACGTATTTTTGCCGGAGAACCGGAAGATCAAGTCGTTGCTGACGAAATGCCAAAGTTAGATCTAAGTGATCCATTGGCACCCATCAAGAACTTGGCCACGGCCACGGATATTGATATTTTCTATCCAGTCGTGCATGGGAACTTGGGTGAAGATGGGACCTTACAAGGCCTTTTTAAGTTACTGAAGAAACCATTCGTCGGTAGTGGCGTGTTGGCTTCTGCTGCAAGTTTTGATAAAGACATTACGAAACAAATCTTGACTCACAATCATATTCAAAACACGAAGTACGTGGTTGTGACGCCTGAAAATCGGGATCAAATGACTTACGCTTACTTACAAGAACATGTGGGTGATCACTTGTTCATCAAGCCAGCTAACCAAGGTTCTTCAGTTGGGATTCATAAAGCTGAAACAGAACAAGAATACTTGGATGGTTTGGCAGATGCGTTTAAGTACGACTTCAAGATCTTGGTGGAAGAATCTATTGACAATCCGCGTGAAGTGGAATGTTCAATTCTTGGTAATGAAAATCCCAAGGCTTCTAAGTTAGGTGCGATTGATGTGCCTAAGAGTGACACCTTCTACGACTACAATAATAAGTTTGTGGATGCGAGTGGGGTATCATTTGAATTACCAGTTGAATTGCCTGCTGATTTAACGAAGCGGATTCAGGACATGTCTTTAGGTGCTTTTAAAGCATTAGGCTTAAAGGGTATGGCTCGAGTAGATTTCTTAGTTTCTGAAGATGGCGAACCTTACTTAGGTGAAATCAACACGTTGCCAGGGTTTACCAACATTAGTTTATATCCGAAGTTATGGGAAGTTTCCGGCATCGGTTATTCAGATTTAATTGATCAATTGATCCAATTAGGTTTTGATGAATTTAAACGACAATCAGCGATTCATTATGATTTCGTGGCTTTAGACGCCGAATAATGGCATCATCAAGGGTGACTGGGACTTTTTAGTTCTCAGTCACTTTTTTTATGGTCAGGGGGGAAGTTTTGATGCGACGGATGCAGCATGTTTTAAAACGGGGATTTGATCAGTTAACTGGGTCGCATCGTTGGGCTTGGAGTGGCGGACTGACCCTGGCAGTCGTGGTTAAAATAATGGGTGTTCAGCTAGGGGGCTGGTCAACTTTAATTGGGATAATACTATTAAGTTGTTGGTTGCCATGGTTAATGGGACATTTGCTGGAACAGCCATGGCGTTGGCGCCAATTTATTGTTCGGTGGTTAGGTCAATTAGGGCTAGCACTAAGTTGGTTGCCATTTGGTTGGGGCGGCTATTTAGCGAGTTTGCAAGCTAGTGTCGCTTTACCGGCCTCCTGGCAAAACTGGTTATTCATGACGCGTTATCACTGGTTACCGGTGGTTGGCGTTGGCTGGTTTGTTTGGTGGTTATTTTCATGGAAGTGGCTCCCAAGTTGGCGCCAACAATTTCGACAGCCAACGACGATTCGAGCCTGGTGGTTAGCTGGTTGGCGGACATCTTGGTGGTTAGGCTTGCGGACAGTCGGTCGTAGCTTGAGTCTGGTATTAGGTTGGCTTGGGTTGGCACTATTAGGACTAGGCGTGGTTGGCCTTAGTGAGTCATTGAATCGAACTTTCGGCCTAGTAATGGCACTGAGTGTTTTTGTGGGGTTACAACTTGTTCTTTGGACACTAATTGCAGGGGTGTTGAGTCCAACGACCAAGCGATTATCTCGACGATTATTTGTGGTCCTGAGTGATATCGGCTTAATGCTGATCTTAGCAGGGTGGTGGCTGAGTGGGGCTAATTTTGTCGCACCAGCGGTTATTGCACATCGTGGTGTCAATGGCCACAATGGGGTGCAAAACACGACTAGCGTGCTGAAACGGACGAATAGAGCCACGCATCCGACAGCTGTTGAGATGGACATTCAACCGACTGCTGATGATCAGTGGATTGTGATACATGATCCTACCTTGATGAATTTAGCCAAACGCCCTGGTACGGTCACTAAGTTTAAAAAATCCCAGTTAGCGGGGTTACCATTAACTGAAAATGGGCGACATGGTCAATTGAGTACGTTTTCGGGCTATTTAAAGACGGCCCATCGCTTGAAACAAGCCTTAATTGTGGAGATTAAACCCCTAGGTCAGGCCGCACAGTTAATGCCGACCTTTGCGACGCGCTATGCCAACCGACTACAACGCGATCATCACCAAGTGCATTCGCTGGATTACGTTGTTGTTGCCCGGTTGAAACAACAGGTACCTGAGTTGAAAGTGGGCTATATCACGCCGTTTTATTTAACGAATTTCAAAGCGAATGCCGCGGATTTCTATTCGTTACAAGCTTTAACGGTGACTCGTGAACAATTAGCCGCGGCTCATCGGCAACACCGCCATGTCTATCTATGGACGGTGGATCGTTCATTGGCGATGCAACGGCTGAGCGTTCTCGGCGCTGATGGGTTGATTACCAATCAGCCTGGTCGAATGCGCCGGGTATTGCGAGCGCCGCGTTTGATTTATACGCCCCAACTTTTGAATTGGGTGATTAGTTTGTTATCAATCGGTTAAGAAAATCATGAGAGTTGTGGGTCCGTCATTATGATGACTCAATAGGCTAGATGTGTGATCACTTGACTGGCAATAACGCTTGAGATAATCGGTTAGAAACCGCTTTTAAGGTTAGTGAACATCGCTTAAATTAGCTCACTTAACTAATCGTGCGTGATGATAATTTATGAGTGACGGCGATGATTAAACATGCTAACTTAATATTAAATAAGAATTAATCTTATTTCTTGCGTATTACGTGTTATCTTAATATAATAATATGCATAATTGGTATTGGCCAATTTGTTGGTGGACAATTGATAATTTTGTGGCAATTGGGTTAACACCGGCTAACTTGTACGTGGGGTCGAGTTAGTTTGGATGATTCGTGAGTTAGGTTTAAGGCAATTAACAAAAGAGGGGTTTAAGATGAGAATATTAGGAGAAAAGGTCCGCCAATTCCGGAAACGGAAGGGCATGTCACAAAAGGAGCTGGCTGAGGGTATTTGCACGCAAGCCACAATTAGTTTAATTGAAAAGAAAAACAAAATTCCAAGTATGAAAATTATGATGAAAATTTGCAATCGATTAGGAATTCGTTTGTCAGAAGTCATTATTGAAAATGATGATCAATTATATCGGACTTTTAAAAAAGTTGATCAATTGATTCGTCATGAGCAACTGACTGATGCAGCAGCGGTGTTTGAAAAAATTCGGCCAAAGCAATTACGCAGTAATACAGATAAAAAGCAGTATTATTATTATGAGGGATATTTGCAACTGGTTTTAAAGCATAATCCCGATGAAGCGATTTTTAACTTCGGTATGTTGCTGAACCAGTTTGTTAAGTCTAGCCATGACATGTATGCGATTTTAGCCACTTTGGGTACTGGTCTGGCGTATGAACGCAAGCAGTCATATGATAAAGCGGAGATTTTTGTGAAGCAAGCCGTCGCCACGCTACATGCCATGGATGCGCAAGCTGTGACGTTAGGCGACGATGATTATTTGCAAAATGAGATTCTAATCTATGCATCGGCGGCGCAGTTGTATGCCAAAATCAACTTTCCGCAAGAAGCGCTAGAATTGATTGATTTGGCTTTACAAAAGGCCCAAAATAGCCAATCGTTGTATTTGTTAGATCGTTTGTATGCCCAAAAAGCGGCCAACGAGGTTGTGTTAAACAACGTCCAAGCCGCGCATGATCATTATTATGTGGCGTATGCATTGAGTTTGGTTACACACAACACTAAGTTAACGCAACAGATCATTCAAGATATGGCTACTTACCATATTGCACCGTTGCAAGTTGCTAGTGAAGCTTAAGTCAATTAGTGAACGGCCAGTTGTTCGTAACTGGTCGTTTTTTTGTAACTAAAAGTTAAATGTGACGGTAGTAGTACTGGTCTGAGCTATGCTAAATTAGCCACCTACGCCAGTCAGTGATTCTGCCGGCTGTGGGACCGATTCCAGCCACAGTGCGGGCTTCCATCTCGCTTTTAAGCCTAGCCAGAACCGCTAGTCTCAAAAGTCGTCCACATCGTAAGCCCGGGAAAACCATCCGGACTAACGATGTTTTCACAGCTGGCGCCATCAATGGCTGACTCCGGTTATCATGCGGATGCTAGTTAATTAGCGATCACTATTATAACCGAGAGTGAGCTCACATTGAGCCCAGCCGTGGGAGGCTCTTAGCGATTTATCGCTTAGAGACTGGCGTTTTTGAAACACGGGTTTAGTGGTTCAAAACGACGGTTCAGACCGCCTTTTGGCTGAACCGGTCCGCCCACAGCGTTCCGGCTCAATGTGGGTGAACGGTAGGTGGCAAGTATGACTACCTTTGATCGATGAGTGCTTATCATATCAACGATTATTGCTAAAACCTAGCTTTCAACCTTTAGTTGGTAATCAAAAAACGCTACTAGTCAGCGACTAGTAACGTCATTAGTAATGGTGCTTATTTTTTCTTAGGCTTTGGTGCTGGTTGGTTGGCCAAATCGGTCCGCACAACTAAGACATCACAAACGGCCATCCGAGTGACATATTCGGTGACAGAACCAATTAATAATCGTTCAACGGCATTAAGACCAGTTGCGCCAATCATAATCAGATCAATGTTTAAGTCCTTAGGCACATCACGCGCGATAATGGTCTTTGGTGCCCCATATTCGATCGAATAGTCGACGTTGTTTAAACCGTCAGCTTTGGCTTCAGCGACATATTTGTCTAACGTTTTTTGAGCTGTGTCGGTTACTTGTTCAACCATAGTCGTGTCAAAACTAGAAATGTTTTGGAAGGCCCGGGTATCAACGACGTGAACCATATGAACTGCTGCTCGTGGGCCATTCCGCTTTGCAACGGCGACCGCTTTTTTAAATGCTAATTCCGCTTCGTAAGAACCATCAACGGGAACTAAGATGTTTTGATATTGTTGTAACATCACTCTCACCCCTCAATACTTTATACTTATATTGTAAAGGTTTTCGTGAAAAATAAAAAGCGTTTTCTCTTAGATGGTCATAAAACTCATCAAAAATAAGCCAACGCCCATCATAATAATACAGCCACTAGCTAAGGTGAGGGCGATCAAAGCTGTGTTTTGATAAAAAATACTGACGCAACTGGCGATGGCAACGAGTAGCATCAAGCTGCCGCCATAGCGCGCGATATTTTTGACCGCTGGGGTTTTTGTTGGATCAAACGTTAAAAATGGCTTGGCTTGATGGCTAACTAGATAATAGCCGAGTAACGCTGCAATCGCGGTATAGATAATCAGTAATAAAGTAATCAAGGGTCGAGGCCTCCGGTTGGTGTAAGTTATCAATAAAAAAAGAGTCAGGAACAAGTCCTGACTCGCGGAAGCAAGCTTCCGGAAAAACTAGTGGTGCCGTTAATCGCCCTTCAGTGTTGACCCGCTTCAAGGCAGGTGGGATCAGCTGTGAAGCTACAAAACTACCAAATGATAAGGCATGTTCGATAGCAACCTGTAGGTAATCCCAAAGTAGTATTAATTGTTCGGCAACGCTTTTGTTAGAGCAATGCGCACACCTTAGTAATTTCGACTATTAGTCTAGCATAATCGATTCGAAGTTGCAATCATTCTGCAAGGGTCGTTAATCTAGCGATTCTTCGCATTGGCTTTGAGTAGTTTTTCGTACTGTTCACCTAATGCTGCTTCAAAGCGGCCATTAGTTTTTGGTTGATAATAAGTGGCATTTTTTATGCGATCAGGGAGATACTGTTGGGCCACCCAGTCGCCTGGATGATCATGAGGATAATCGTAGCCGACCCCGTGGCCTAATTTAGCGGCATCAGCATAATGGGCATCTTTTAAATCAGCAGGAATATCACCGAAATGACCAGTACGAACTTGATCGATTGCCGCATCAATGGCGCCCATGGCTGAATTAGATTTCGGTGATAAAGCCAGTTCAATGACGGCATTGGCTAATGGAATACGTGCTTCGGGTAAACCTAACTGGTCGGCTGCTTGCACAGCAGTCACCGTATGGGCACATGCCGGGGGATTCGCTAAACCGACGTCTTCATAAGCAATGACCATTAGTCGTCGCATGATACTCTTTAAGTCACCAGCTTCAAGTAACCGAGCTAAATAATGGAGCGCGGCGTTGGCATCAGAGCCACGAATGGATTTTTGGAACGCTGAAATGACATCATAATGGGCATCACCATCTTTATCCGCCGATAGTGCTTTGCGTTGCAAGCATTCTTCGATGATTGGTTGGGTGATAGTGACGGCGGTTTCGTTAGGTTTAACTGTTGATAAGACGGCTAATTCTAGGCCATTTAGTGCGCTACGTAAATCTCCATTAGTGGCGTTGCAGAGATGACTCATGGCAGCTGGTTCTAACGTGATATCATATTGGCCTAAACCGTTCTTTTCATCAGATAATGCGCGTTCGATCGCCGTTTTGATATCAGCTGGTTGCAGTGGATGAACTTCAAAAATTTGTGTTCGACTTCGAATGGCGGGATTAATACTGATGTAAGGATTTTCAGTCGTCGCACCAATTAGGATGATACGACCATTTTCTAAGTGGGGCAGTAAAAAGTCTTGTTTGGTTTTATCGAGTCGATGAATTTCATCAAGCAGTAGAATCACGGTGCCACTCATTTTGGCTTCTTCAGCAACAATTTGTAGTTGCTTTTTGCTATCCGTGGCAGCATTTAACATCCGAAAGGCATACTTGGTCGATCCAGCAATGGCACTGGCGATGCTGGTCTTCCCGGTACCTGGTGGGCCATATAAAATCATTGAGGATAGGCGTTTGGCCGTGACCATGCGGGCGATGATTTTGCCGGGGCCGACCAAATGTTGTTGGCCAACGACGTCTTCAATCGTTTGGGGCCGCATGCGATAAGCTAATGGCTGTTGCATGTTTTTCGATTCCTCCTTGCAAAACTAGTCCCAACTATTATAGCATTTAGAAGGAACATAACCGAGTAATCGGTTTAACGTCGCGATAGTCGCAATTAATTAAAACTAAGAAAAATGAGGTTAACGTTTATGGCATTAGATGCAGTTGGTCAAGCAATTAAACAGTACCACTTAGTCCCATTGGTCAGTCAATCCAATCTGGGATTGGAAGTGACGATGCAACGAGTTGATGGTCAGGGACATTTATCCACTCAGCCTTACCCAAAGGCTTTCGGCAATCAACGACATAATCGGCAATTACATGCAGGGTTTGCCCAAACGCAATTGAAATTTATGACCCCGGCCATGGCTGATTTATCAAAATTAATGGCTTATTTAACCGGATTGAATATGGCAGTTCGTCGAGAATTAGCGGCTGATGAGTTTTTGTGGCCGTTGTCGAGTACGCCAGTATTACCAGCTGAGTTGTCCACGATTCCATTGGCAGAAGCCGATGAAGTTGGCTTTAAACGCCGTCAACAGCAGGCGGAAAAATATGATATGACGGCTTTAATGACAACTGGGACCCATGTTAATCTGAGCTTCAATGAACAAGTTTTTACGCGGCTATATACCGAAACATTCCATCAACAGTACAGTAGCTATGTTGACTTCCGTAATGCCGTGTATTTGAAAGTGGCCCAAGGACTTGTACGAATGGACTGGTTAATCCAGTATTTATTTGGTGCAACGCCAACTTTAGCAGTGACCGATACGAAGACCAAACCGCAGCGGACGAGTGTTCATACCCCCGCTGGTCGATTAAATGCGGTTACGGGTGATTATAGTTCGATTGATCGGTATGTGGCCAATATCCAAGCGGCGGTGCGTAAAGGTGACTTGTTGAGTGTGAGCGATTTTGACGGTCCAGTGCGTTTTAGAAGTATGGGCAGTTTAGAAAAGTTAGCTCGACAAGGAGTCTATTATTTAGAATATCGTGGTTTAGATTTAGATCCAACGACGATGACCGGTGTTGATCAACAAGCGGTGGCCTTTATTCGTTTGTTAGCGAGCTATTTTGCGATGATGCCAGGGTTGCCAACTGCCATGGTCACTCAAGTTGGTAAGCAGGCAACCGCATTAATGACGCAAGTGACGACTGAAAATCCAACAACGGCCAGTGCTCAAGCACAACCGGCATTACAAGTATTGACGGCCTTAGCTGATTTCGTGACCGAACAAGGGTTACCTGATCATGATCGTCAGTTGCTAGCGAACTTGAAACAACGGGTGACCGATCCTAAGCAAACACCGAGTGCGATTGTTGCGCAACAAGCAAATACTTTAGCTTGGAGCTGCCAACAAGCTAAGCAATACCAGGCCGCAGCTAACGAACAGCCATTTACATTGCCCGGATTCGATCAGCTAGATTTATCTAGTCAATTGTTGATTGCGCCAGCGCTCACTCGTGGCATTCAAGTTGATGTCGTCGATGCCACAGCTAACATTTTGCGTTTGACTCGCCAAGATCAGGCTCAGTTAGTGGTTAACGGTAGTGGAACCGATTTGAACCCACAAGCGCTGACAACGGTGCTCAGCCATAAAGTTGCTGCTAAGCAGGTTATGGCAGAACACGGTGTCATGGTACCAGCGTCACAGACTTATCGATCTGCTAATCAGCTAATTGACGATTATGATCGGTATGTTCAGGGGGGTGGGATTGTCCTGAAGGCAACCGATCAGACGCATGCGGTGGTTGCTTTTCGGATAATGCCTGAGCGTCAACTATTTGAGCAAGTGGTTCGTCAGTTGTTCGAACAAACCAAGTCGGTTATGGCCGAAGAACTAATTGTGGGTGCCAGTTATCGTTTCTTGGTTATTGGTGGACAGGTTCAAGCGATTGTTGAACGTATTCCGGCTAATATTGTAGGTGATGGTCGCTCAACCGTGCAAACGTTACTAGATCGCAAGAACGCACGCGCTTTACGGGGGCCAGCCTTCAAGTATCCACAATCGCAATTGACCCTAGGCACGATTGAACGTTATCGTTTAGCGTCATATCAGCTAGATCTCGATACTGTGGTCAGTCGAGGGACCCAAATCTTATTGCGAGAAGATGCAACCTTTGGTAATGGGGCGGATGTCTTAGATGCCACCGATGATATGCATCCATCATATGTACAAGCTGTTGAAAAATTAGTCGCTGAATTGAATTTACAAGTTGCCGGGGTTGATGTGATGATTCCGAATTTGTATGCTGAATTAACACCTGAACATCCTGAAATGGCTGTTTATTTAGGTATTCACGCGACGCCATATCTCTACCCACATCTATTTCCAATGTTTGGCGATGCACAACCAGTTGCGACAACGTTATTAGCAACGTTATTTCCAAAAGACTAACTGGATTAGTGACTTTCCATTGAAAGATACTTTTTAGCAATAAGCGTTGATATGCTAGGTATTTATCGATCAAAACTAGACGTCCGTGCCACCTACCGTTCGCCCACCTTGAGCCGGAACGCTGTGGATGGGACCGGCTCAGCCAAAAAGCGGTCTGAGCCGTCGTTTTGAACCACCAAACCCGCGTTTCAAAAAGCGATAAATCGCTAAGAGCTTCCCACAGCTGGGCTCAATGTGAGCTCACTCTCGGTTATATTAGTGATTAACTAGATTGATTAGTCTCTGCGATACAACCGGAGCCAGCCAGTGATGGCACCGGACTTTACGATGTGGACGACTTTTGAGACTAGCGGTTTTGGCTAGGCTTAAAAGCGAGGTGGAAGCCCGTTTTGTGGCTGGAACCGGTCCCCACAGCCGGCAGAATCGCTGGCTGACGCAGGTGACCAATTTAGCATCACTCAGACTGGTAATTATGGCCGTAATTATTCTTCAACCTTTAGTTAGCAAAATAAAACGCCCAGGAATTTTGAAATCCTGAGCGTTTTTGAGTATTTAGAATAATTTTTTTAGTTTGTTGAGGAAACCGGTACTGGCCGGTTTATCATCAGTTGGGGTGGTCGTTGGATATCGTTTTTCAATATCGATGACATCCTCGTTAATCGCGGTATCGGCGGCGAAGACTAACGCGTAGTTATCATCGCCAGTATGATAAACGCTGTCGGTCTTTAATGTGAATGGGACATTGGCCTTGGCGACAGCAGCCAAATAGGGGCCTAAGATATCTTCATCGAGGTTGCCATTGATGAGTAGTCGGTAGTCAGGGTGGGCGGCAAAGGCCTGATTGAGTTGGTCAACGTAATGTTGTCGTTTGATTTGATAAACGGTGACCGCTACTTCGACACGTTCCCGAAATGTGCCTAAATATTTGTGTTGTTCATCGGGATGCAATTGCGGCGTCCCGTACATGGCGCTTTGTAATCGCTCGCCTGCTTGGTTTTCTGTATCAGCCATATCAAACATCCTTTCTCAGCTAATCATTTAATTGTAGCATGTTCTAGTCTGAAAGGCGATGATTAGCCGGTATGATACTGGGCTTTAAAAGTTGGAGTGTTTACGGTATGCTAATTTTGATAAGGAAGTGAGTCCAATGTTTACCAAAAGTGACTTTGAAATTTTTGACGATCCAACATTAGCCGGACGGATGCACTTAATTAAAACCATCATTGATCCAAAGTTTGAGGCCATTGCGCCAACGGTGATTGAACAATTGGCGGTGACTGGCCAACCATTTTACGCGCATGTTGCCAAGCATTTACGACGGTTTAAAAATCCACCAGTTGATACTTGGGTGGCCTTTAGTGAAGATAAACGGCGCTACAAAGCCTTGCCGCATTTTGAACTGGGCTTTTGGCCCGATCGGTTATTCATTTATGTAGATATCCTAGATGAGAGTAAAGCGGCGGTCCAAGCGCAAGTAACGCCTGATCAATTACTCACTTGGTATCAACAATTACCAGCTGACTATGTGATTAGCAATAATCATGGCGTGGCAACGACTAATATGGCGACCCCTGAAAATATTGTCGCTGCGATTCATAAATTTGGCCAAACCAAACATAGTGAATTAGTCGCTGGGCGATCTGTGCCAGTTGATAGCCCGTTATTTGATGATGAAGCGGCGTTAACGGCTTTTATTTTGGCGACGGTTAACGGACTATTACCAATTTATACCCCGATTATGGCCGCCACTCGAGAAAAATAGGGATAATAAAAAAGCCATCGCATTTGCGATGACTTTTTTTGTAAACCGGAAATTAAAGTTTGTTGTAGTATTCAACGATTAATGATTCGTCAATATCTGCTTCAAGTTCTTCACGTTCTGGTAAACGAGTTAATGAACCTTCAAGCTTTTCAGCATCGAAAGAAACGAAGTTAGGGCGTGAAACAACAGCTTCAACGGCGCCAGTGATGACAACTAACTTCTTAGACTTGTCACGAACTGAGATAACTTGGCCGACTTTAACTTCGTATGAAGGAATATCAACACGTTTGCCATCAACAGTGATGTGACCATGGTTTACTAATTGACGAGCTTGGCGACGAGTCGTAGCCAAACCTAAACGGTAAACCATGTTGTCTAAACGACGTTCGAGTAAGATCATGAAGTTAACACCATGCTTACCTTCGCGGATCTTACCTGCTTTAAGGAATAAGTTAGAGAATTGACGTTCAGTTAAACCGTACATCATCCGTAACTTTTGCTTTTCGCGTAATTGTGTACCGTATTCTGAAAGCTTACCGCGACGGCCTTGGCCATGATCACCAGGAGCGTAAGGGCGACGAGCTAATTCTTTACCAGTACCTGAAAGGGACATTCCCAAACGACGGGAAATTTTCCAACTTGGACCTGTATAACGTGACATAAATTGGTTCCTCCAATAATTTTAGTTGGAGTAAAATAGGCCGATGTGAACGCAATATTCGTTCAGATTAGACTGCAGGTTTCACCATTGCAGCCGCAGGTTACTAACTGACCACTGAGTGGCACCAATCTGTTGACGAGCTTACCCGTTCACTGCTGCATATTTTACACAAAGAGTAGCATAGCATGTTTACCGGTGGTTAGTCAATGTGTTGCATCAGAATCTTGGCGAATTCAGTTAATTCTTGTTCATTTTCTGCCGTGAAGCGATCAAGGGACGGTGAGTCGATGTCTAATACCCCAATTTGGCGATCGCCTTTGGTCAACGGTACGACGATCTCAGAGTTGCTAGCACTATCACAAGCAATGTGACCTGGAAATTCATGAACGTTGGCGACGCGCTGAACTTGTTGATCTTTGAAAGCTGTGCCGACAACACCAGCACCTGGTTTAATGTGCATGCAAGCAACCTTGCCTTGGAAGGGACCCAGATCAAGTTCATCAGTAGTGTCATTATATAAGTAAAAACCAGCCCAATTTAAGTCGGTGTAAGTATCATTGATTAAAGCGCTTGCATTAGCTAAATTGGCGACCAAATTGGTTTCTTGATAAAGTAGCGCGTCCAGTTGTTGGTTCATAAGTGAAGTTTGGGTTTCTGACATGCGAAAATCCTCCTAGAAAGTTAATAAATTCGTACTGATTGATAATTGCGACTATGCTATAATTTTATTGTATCGATTTTAAGTGGAATTTAAGGAAAAAGCAAGGCTGCGACTCGGCAAGGCGAGGGCACAACCAAGCCATTAAAAATTAGCAACTAGAGTAAGGGGTATTCGTATGCAAGTAGCAATTGGCATTGTGGTGGTCGCCATCGTCATTTATGCGGCCATTGTGGGCTTTCAAAAGTACATAGATAAACAGGTTCGACAATTAACGGATCAACAGCAGCAGTTGGTTACGCAAACGCAAGCCTTGGATTTTGAAAAAATTCAGCGTCTAGGGCTAACGGGTGGGTCATTAGCGAAGTTTGAAGATCTGCAGGCTGAGGCCAAATCAGTTGAAAATGATCAGCTACCAGCGATCATTGAACGGCTTAAACAAGTGCAACAACAGGCGCGTAGTGTACGAGTTGTCGATGCGAAGCAAGCGTTGACCAAAATCAGTGGAACCTTGGCTGAGTTGAAAACTAAGTTGACGACGATTCAGTCAGGTCTAGATGATCTGGATCAGGCCGATCAAGCGCATCGCCAAGCTGTAGCGAGTTTAGAAAAGAAGTATCAAGATTTACGGAAAGTCTTACTATCACAAAACTTTTCGTTTGGACCTAGCATTGATCAATTGGAAGATCGATTAGCCAATTTAGAGAGCGATTTTGATAACTTCTCGCAATTGGCCAAGTCGGGTGATCATGATGCTGCGGAACGGGTGCTCGATCAATTACACCATGATACGAGTGCCTTAGAAACTGATATTGATCAGATTCCACCAATTTACAAAGATTTGGTCAGTGGGTTCCCAGACCAATTGGGCGAACTCAAAACGGGTTATGATCAATTAGTGGCGCAACATTTTCACTTTGAAGTTGCGACCATTGAACCTGAACTACAGGCGTTGAAACAAGCGATTGCGGATAACACTGCGTTGCTTGGTGAGTTAAAGGTTGAAGAAGCCCAAACCGGTAATCATGCGATTGAAAAACGGATTGACCATTTATATGATGTCATGCAAGTTGAAATTGATGCTAAAGCCGTTGTGGATGAACAACAAAGCGAAATCAGCAAATTCTTGACGCACGCCATGAATCAAAATCATCGACTGCAAGTTGAACTAGATCGTTTGGCGCAAAGCTATACCTTGAACAATCACGAGATTGAACGAACGCGTGAGTTAAACGAACAACTGAAAAATATTCAATCGGTTTATCAAGCTGATATGACTGCATTAACGAGCAAGCAAGCCGTTTATAGTACGATTGCGGCTCATTATGAAGAGCAAAACAAACAGTTAAAAGGCATTGAAGAAGAACAAGTCGCAATTAATGAAGGCGTGGCCGGGTTGGCTGAAGAGGAATCGAAGGCGCATGACACGCTACAACGATTTGATTTTGAAATTCATGCGATTAAACGTCAAGTTGAAAATATGAATTTGCCAGGTTTACCAGCCTCATATTTGGATTACTTCATGGTGGTTAGCAAAGAAATCGAAAAGTTGGACCATGATATCAACAAGTTAGTCATTAATATGGATGATATCACCAAGCAACTCATTGTGATTCAGGCGGATATGGCGACCTTGGAAGAAAAGACGACTGATTTGACTGATGCGGCCGTGTTAGCGGAACAAGTGTTGCAATATGCCAACCGCTACAAGAACAGTCATGAAGACGTTCAAGCGGCCAGTGTTGAAGCGCAACGATTATTCAATGAAGAATTTGATTATACGAAGAGTCTTGAATTGATTGGTGCTGCCGTTGATAAAGTTGATCCTGGTTCTTACAAACGAATTGAAGATAGTTATTATAGTTCGAAAGCAACCACTGAAGACTAGGTTGTTTGGTAAAAAAGTCACCGGAAACGGTGGCTTTTTAGTTAGGCTGAAAACAAAAATACTTGTTTCATGCCTATTATTTGGTATAATTGCAAAGAATTCTGCTCGAAGATCCGGGCGTGCCCGCGGTCTTTTTGGAAAGTGAAGGCTCACAGATGATTTATTTTGATAATAGTGCGACGACACAAGCCGCACCGTCAGTATTAGAGACATATACAAAGGTGTCCCAACAAGTTTGGGGTAACCCGTCTAGTTTGCATAACTTTGGGGAATCCGCTTATCACTTGTTGGAACAATCGCGACAACAGATTGCGGATTTACTGGGAGTTAAAGCACGTGAAATCTTCTTTACCTCGGGTGGTACAGAAGGTGATAACTGGGTTTTAAAAGGAACCGCCATGGAAAAGCGGACGTTTGGTAAGCATTTGATTACCACGGCCGTTGAACATCCAGCGATTCATAACTCAATGGAACAATTGAAAGAATTAGGCTTTGACGTGACCTATTTACCAGTTGATCAAGAAGGTCGGATTTCGATTGCCGATTTGAAGGCGGCAATTCGCCCGGACACGATTTTAGTATCAGTGATGGCTGTGAATAACGAAATTGGCACGATTCAACCGTTGCAAGCGGTGGCCGATGTGTTGAAACAATATCCTAAGATCCATTTTCATATTGATGCTGTCCAAGGAATTGGTAAAGGCATTCAAAATATGATCATGAATGATCGGGTGGACTTCGTGACTTTTTCAGGGCATAAGTTCCATGCGACTCGAGGTGTGGGTTTTATTTATGCGCGGACTGGCCGTAAAATTGCGCCGTTGATGGCCGGTGGTGGTCAAGAAAATAATTGGCGCTCAGGCACTGAAAACTTGCCCGCAATTGCCGGCATGGCCAAAGCGTTGCGGTTACTGTTGACGGACGAAGATCAAAAAGTGGCACAAGAACGGGCCATTAAGCAACGGATTTATGACCATATCAAGGATTTTGATAAGGTTGAAATCTTTAGTCGGCCAACCGATGGCTTTGCACCACATATTTTGTGCTTTACCATTAATGGCGTACGTGGTGAAACCATTGTGCATGCGTTCGAAGATCAAGGCATCTTTATTTCAACGACCAGTGCTTGCTCGTCGAAGAAGCATTTAGCGTCAAGCACGTTAATGGCGATGCATACGCCTGAAGCTGTGGCAACTAGCGCAGTGCGGATTAGTTTAGATGAAAATAACACCATGGCAGAAGCCGATGAATTCAATGACGTCTTTGATCGGTTGTATCAAAGATTCTCAAAGATTAACGCGGATGCCTAACTGAAAGGACTATAACTTAATGCAATACACTGAAATTATGGTGCGTTACGGTGAGCTCTCAACCAAAGGTAAAAACCGACGGAACTTTATTGATAGTTTGGGTCGTAACGTGCGCAAAGCGTTGCACGACTTTCCAACTTTAAAAGTGCATGCTGATCGTGATCGGATGCACATTAGTTTAAATGATGAACCGGCTACAGACGTTATTGAACGTCTAAAGTTGGTCTTTGGAATTCAAAACTTCTCACCTAGTATTCGAGTGGCTCAAGATATGGACGAGGTTTATGCCACGGCCATTGAAATGATGAAAGCCCAATTCAAACCTGGGATGACGTTTAAAGTTAATACGCGGCGTTCAGACCATCATTTTGAATATGATACGAATGAAATCAACGATATGCTGGGTGGGAAAATCCTAGAAAACGTTGATGGCATTAAAGTTCAAATGAAACAGCCAGATGTGATCATTCGGGTTGAAGTTCGGATGAACGGGATCTTCTTGTCTTCTGAAACCATTCAAGGTGCCGGTGGGTTACCTGTAGGGACTGCCGGTAAAGGGATGCTAATGTTATCTGGTGGGATCGATTCACCAGTGGCTGGTTATCTTGGCATGAAGCGTGGCGTTGACATGGAAATGGTTCACTTTTTCAGTCCGCCATACACGAGTGAACAAGCTTTAGCGAAAGCCAAACAATTGGCCTCAACTTTGGCTAGTTATTCTGGTAGTGTGAAGTTTATCCAAATTCCATTTACTGAAATTCAAGAAGAGATCAAAGAAAAGGTACCAGAAGGTTATTTGATGACGGTCCAACGTCGTTTAATGATGCGCTTAATGGATGCGGTCACTCGTGATCGGCATGGTAAAGCCATTTTTAATGGGGAATCATTAGGGCAAGTGGCATCACAAACGATGGATAGTATGATTGCCATTAATGATGTCACTACACTACCGGTTTTACGGCCAGTTATTTCAATGGATAAGACGGAAATCATTAAGATTGCTGAAAACATCGACACGTATAACTTGTCGATCATGCCATTTGAAGACTGCTGTACGATCTTTGCGCCACCAGCACCTAAAACTCATCCAAAATTGGATCGGTCACGGTCTTATGAAGAACGGATCGATGTTGAAGGCTTAATGCAACGGGCTTTAGACGGGATTAAGATTAGCGAAATCAAACCTGGTGAAGATTATATGAACGCGCAAGCCGATGTGTTTGCGGAATTGCTTTAATCAGAGTGGGGCAAACCGTTTGACACACGTTTCAGCAAGATAATATCGAACCAACTAAGGACTTGGGCTTATTGCTCAAGTCCTTTTTTAGGTTTCTAACTAAGGGTTGAAAGGTAATTATGGCGATAGACACTATACTGATACCGGCTTGAACTATGCTAAATTGGTCACCTCCGCCAGTCAGTGATTCTGCCAGCTGTGGGGACCGATTCCAGCCAAAATGCGGGCTTCCACCTCGCTTTTGAGCCTAGCCCCAACCGCTAGTCTCAAAAGTCGTCCACATCGTAGAGTCCGTCAAAATCATCCGGACTAACGATGTTTTCACGGCCGGCGTCATCACTGACTCCGGTTGTATGGTGGTCATTAAATAGTCTAACAATCGCTATCGTAACCGTGCCTCATAGCGTTCAGGCTCAAGATAAGCGAACGGTAGGTGACAAGCATGACCATTTTTGATCGGTGAATGCTTGCCATATCAGCGATTATGACTAAAAAATAATTTTCTATCTATAAAGGTTCCTAACAAATTCTTAAACAGTCCTCAATTAATTAAATGGTATTATAAATATAATATTATTAATTAAGAGGGTTAACGATGACGAAGCGGAAAGTAATACAGGCACAATTAAGCGTATTGTTGGTGGTGTTATTGATTTGGTTGGGGTGGACTTGGTGTGTGTATCATAGCACGATTTGGTTTGCAGGCGGTGAAACAGCTTGGCAAGAAGATATTGGCACGTTGGGGTTAATATCGCCATGGTTGCTCATGCTGGGAGAACTATTTTTAGGGGTGAAACGGCGTCAAGGTTGGATGTTAACAGCTGGTATCTTAGTTGGTGTTGTCTATTGGTTACGTAGCTATCAGCGAACAAATCAAGCAATTGTCATGTTGATCGTACCGTTGGGGTTACTCATGTGCTGGGTTCAAACGCAAGCAATCATTGCACATCGAATGCCAACCGCAAAATTGACGACACTACGTTGTTGGTTTATCGGAGTGATCATTGTTTTGGGATTAATCAGTGGATTCACACGGCTTAGTCCAACGGCCACGGTGCGCGGTTATTTGGCCGGCTATAGTGATCCAATCACAGCGATGGCCACGAAATTAACCTTTGATCACCAACCACAGGTGTTGACTAAACGAACCCGTAACTATGACGTGGATACGAAATCACCAAAAGTGATCACGTTGTTAGTTTTAGAGACACAAGGGGCGAAAGGTATTGAGTTAACGTTGCATCAACGTGGACTTTGGTTTTACGTGACTGAGTTTCCGTGGTGGGTGGTTTAACAGTTGCAATTAATAAAAGAGAATAGGTAAGCAGGGGAAAATGATGACAAAAAGACAAGTAATGTGGCGGCAATTAGGTGTTCTACTGATTGTTTTATTAATTTGGCTTGGCTGTAGTTGGGGATTATATCATGGCTCAATTTTGGTTGAAGTGAGTAACGATGACACGACATGGAATCTTGCGTTGTTTGGATTAGCAGCGCCATGGGTTCTCATGATTATTGAGGGCTTTTGGGGACTAAAACGGCGTCAATGGTGGCTACTATTAGCTGGTATTTTAGTAGGTGTAACAGAGTGGCTACGTGGTTATCAAAAAGAAAATCCAAGTTTTATGATGCTGGTTGTCCCAATTGCTTTATTGATGTGTTGGGTACAAACTCAAGTGATCATGGCACGGTGGTTACCGGATGCAAGTTTAAAAAGGGCATGGCGGTGGTTAACTGGTCTTTTAGTCGGATTAGTGCTAGCTAGTGGGATAGTTCGATTTAGCCCGATAGCTACAATGCGAGTCTACTTGGCCGGTTACAGTAATCCAGTAACGGCGATGGCAACACATTTATTTTTTGATCGACAGCCACATGCCTTAACGAATCGGAACAGTCGATACACGATGACAACTGAGTCACCGGAAGTGATGACGGCCTCTGGCGAATTATTTGACGGATTCGAGGCTAGCGGTATTGAATCGGGATTAATTCAACATGGTTATTGGTTTAAAGCGACGGGGTATCCTTGGTGGGAGGATGAAGACAGTGAAGGCGATTAAAAAAGTTAATCCTATCATTTGCGGCCTGAGCAACTTTGCGGTAAATTTAACACATACTAGATTGAACTAGCGATCCAGCAGAGACGTTAATCTTTTAAAGGGGTGTTGAAGGTGCAAGTATTATTTCATGATCAAGCTTTAGATTTAGTTGGCGAACCACTCACAGATGGCGATCAATTACCAAAATTTAAAGTGTTTACGACGCATAACGAAAAGTTAAAAACTAAAGACTTATTAGGTAAGCCAACTTTAATTAGTGTGATGCCCGATATTGATACGCGGGTCTGCTCAATTCAAACGCGCAAGTTTAATCAACAAGCTGATCGTTATCCTGGCATTCGGTTCATTGCCGTTTCCAACAATTCAACTGCGGAACAAGCTGGCTGGTGTGCTAAAGAAGGCGTCAAGAATTTAACGGTGGTTTCTGATGAAGAATTATCCTTTGGTTATGCCACGAATTTGTATCTGCCAAACAATGGCACGTTAGCGCGGGCTATTTATGTGGTTGATGCAGACGGTAAAGTTGTTTATCACGAAATTGTGCCAGAAATGACTCATGAACCAAATTATGTCGCTGCCTTGGATGCACTAAAACAATTCGAATAGTGATTGACGTTCGATTAAAAATTCATTACAATAGGCTTATTCAAGCAATGAGCAAGAGAGTAGTTTAACGGTTGATCTTCAGAAAGAAAACGGGACTGTAAGTTTTCGTTCAACGTTAAATGAAAGTAGCTTGCGAGCTGTTGCCCTGAACTGATAGTAGGGACAACCGGACGGCACCCCCGTTCGTTAACAACAACGTTTAAGTGTAAAGTATCGTTTGGATACTTTAAAATTAGGTGGTACCGCGAAGTCCATTCGTCCTAAGTTTGTTAGGATGAGTGGACTTTTTTGGTCCCAAAAACAGAAAGGACGTGTCTCCATGTCAGAAGAATTAACCACTGATATGCCAACTAAATACGATCCAACCGCCGTTGAAGCCGGTCGGTACCAAGCTTGGTTGGACGACGATTTATTCAAGCCTTCGGGCGACAAAAAAGCTAAACCTTATTCCATTGTGCTTCCACCACCAAATGTTACTGGAAAGTTGCATTTAGGTCATGCCTGGGATACGACATTACAAGATATCATCATTCGCCAAAAACGGATGCAAGGATTCGACACGCTTTGGGTTCCTGGGATGGACCATGCCGGGATTGCCACACAAGCTAAGGTTGAAGCCAAGTTACGTGAGCAAGGCATTTCTCGTTACGATTTAGGCCGTGAAAAGTTCATTCAACAAGTTTGGGATTGGAAAGACGAATATGCGTCAATCATCAAACAGCAATGGGCTAAACTTGGGTTGTCATTAGACTATTCACGTGAACGTTTTACGATGGATGATGGCTTATCTGACGCGGTTAAAAAAGTCTTTGTTAACTTATACAAAAAAGGCTTAATCTATCGTGGGGAATATATCATTAATTGGGATCCCCAAGCTCGGACGGCGTTATCTGATATTGAAGTGATTCATAAAGATGACCAAGGCGCGTTCTACCACGTCAAATACCCATTTGCTGACCCAGACTTTACGTTTAATGGTCAACATTATATTGAAATCGCGACAACTCGTCCAGAAACGATGATGGGTGATACGGCCGTTGCGGTTAACCCTAGTGATGATCGTTATAAGGAATTAGTCGGTAAAGAAGTGATCTTACCATTAGCCGATCGCAAGATTCCAATTATCGCCGATGCTTATGTTGATCCTGAATTTGGGACTGGGATGGTTAAGATTACGCCAGCCCATGACCCTAATGACTTTAAAGTCGGGAATCGTCATGATTTAAAACGGATCAATACGATGAACGATGATGCGTCAATGAATGCCAATGCCGGAAAATATGAAGGCTTAGACCGATTTGAAGCGCGTAAAGCGATGGTTAAAGATTTGGAAGATCAAGACTTAATGCTCAAGATCGACCCAATCGTCCATAGCGTTGGCCATTCAGAACGGACTGGAGTTCAAGTTGAAGCCCGCTTGTCGACACAATGGTTCGTGAAGATGAAACCACTTGCTGAACAAGCCTTAAAGAATCAACAAACCGATGGTAAAGTTGACTTTGTGCCAGATCGTTTTGAAGACACCTTTAACCAATGGATGGAAAATGTGCATGACTGGGTTATTTCACGCCAACTTTGGTGGGGACACCAAATTCCAGCTTGGTACAACAAAAAGACGGGCGAAACCTATGTTGATGTTGAACCACCAAAGGATATCGAAAACTGGGAACAAGATCCTGATGTGTTAGATACTTGGTTCTCTAGTGCTTTATGGCCATTTTCAACGTTAGGTTGGCCTGATGAAAATGCTGAAGATTTCAAACGGTATTTCCCAACCAATACGTTAGTGACGGGTTATGACATTATCTTCTTCTGGGTATCACGGATGATGTTCCAAAGCCTTGAATTCACGGGTAAACGACCATTTGATCATGTCTTGTTACATGGGTTAATCCGAGATGAACAAGGTCGGAAGATGAGTAAATCCTTAGGTAACGGGATTGATCCCATGGACGTTATCAAGAAGTATGGGGCCGATTCCTTACGTTGGTTCTTATCAAATGGGTCAACGGCGGGGCAAGATGTTCGTTTTAGTTATACGAAGATGGACGCGGCTTGGAACTTTATTAACAAGATTTGGAATGCCAGTCGTTACGTCATCATGAACTTGGGTGATTTGGCACAACCAACCTTGCCAGTGCAAGCTGATTGGACCCTAGCTGACAAATGGATCTTAAGTCGCTTGAACGATACGGTTAAACAAGTAACAGTTCTCTTCGACAAATTTGACTTTGGTGAAGCAGGCCGGGCCTTGTATAACTTTATTTGGAATGATTTCTGTGATTGGTACATTGAAATGAGTAAGGAAGTCTTAACTGGTGACGATGCGCAAGCTAAAACCAATACGCAAAATGTTTTGGCCTATGTTTTGGATCAAACGTTGCGGTTATTACACCCAATCATGCCATTCGTTACTGAAAAGATTTGGTTGTCAATGCCACATGAAGGCAAGTCATTGGTTAACGCCGCTTATCCAGTAGATCATCCAGAATTTGACGATCAAGATGCTGAAGCTAATATGGCATCCTTAATCGAATTGATTACGGCCGTTCGGAGTATTCGGGCGGAAGCTAACGCGAAGATGTCATCAACGGTCGATGTCTTAATTAAGACGGACAGTCAACGGTTACAAGATGTCTTCAAGACTAATGAAGATTACATTCAACGTTTCGCTCATCCTAAGACATTGTCAATTGGCGCTGATGTCACGGCACCAAAACTCTCAATGACGCAAGTGATCAGTGATGCCGAAGTCTACATTCCGTTAGCGGAATTAGTGGACTTAAACGATGAAATCAAAAAGCTTGAAAAAGAACAACAGAAGTTTGAAAGTGAAGTCACTCGTGCCACCAAGAAGCTAGGTAATGAACGCTTTGTTGCCAACGCCCCTGAAGATGTGGTTGCCAGTGAAAAAGAAAAATTAGCGGATAACGAAGCCAAATTAGCAGCTACGAAACAACGGTTAGTTGATATTAAGGCGCAAGCTTAATTTTTAACCTGTATAAGACGAGTTTGGGCTTTTGGTCCCAAGCTCGTTTTTGCTAGGCAGAGGAGGAGATCGTGTGATTCAAGATTATGATGCGGCATTAGCATTTATTCACGGCCGGACGCAATTTAAAAAGATCCCAACGTTGTCGCGGATGCAGACCTTTTTACAACGTTTAGGTGATCCTCAGTTAAAAGTACCCGGCATTCATGTCGCAGGGACGAATGGTAAAGGGTCAACGGTTGCAAATTTACGTGACTTACTGATGGCTGATGGGCTAACGGTGGGCACTTTTACGTCACCATTTATTGTTCGATTCAATGAGCGAATTAGTGTCGATGGAGAACCAATCAGTGATACGGCGCTAGTTCAGCTAGTTCAAAAGATTGAACCAGTAGTTGCAGCGTTAGATGCCGAGTTGCCAACTGGTGGTCCCACTGAGTTTGAAATTATCACAGCGATGATGTTTGTCTATTTTGCTGAACAGCCCATTGATGTGGCGGTGATTGAGGTCGGCTTGGGTGGGCTATATGATTCGACCAATGTTTGGACACCACAAGTAAGTGCGATTACAACGATCGGTTATGATCACATGCAGATATTAGGCGATACTTTGACAGCAATTGCCACGCAAAAAGCTGGGATTATTAAATCAGAAGTGCCGGTCGTGGTAGGAAAATTACCTGCAGAAGCCCAGGCCGTCATGGAGACAACTGCTGAAAAAAAGCAGGCACCGTTGCAGACATTAGGCGTAGACTTTACGACGCGATTATTAGCGCCACAAGGGTGGGGTGAACGGTTCGACTTCGATAGTGCTGATGCGCATTTCAAAGGGTTAACGACGCCATTATTAGGTGATTATCAAGTGGATAATGCGGCAGTGGCGTTGCAAGCTTACTTGACCTATCACCGCTTACAACAAACCCCGGTCAATGCACGGGATATTCGGCAAGCACTAGCTCAAACCAATTGGCCAGGACGATTAGAAGTTGTGAATGCTGACCCGCTGATTTTAATTGACGGCGCCCATAATGAGCCTGCCATGACGGAATTGGCGGCAACGTTGAAAGCGCGATTTGGACAACAAACGGTCTATGTGATTTTGGCAGTTTTAGCTGATAAGCAGCACGCCCAAATGATCCAAACACTAGCGGCATTGCCTAATGTACAATTAGTCTTAACGCAGTTTGCTGGACCAGGAAAACGGGCTGTAACAACGCCCACAACCTTAGAAGCAGAATTGCCAGCTGGTCAATCGGCACCTCAGTTTGACGATTGGCAAACGGCCTTTGTTCATGTCACACAACAGATGTCGAGTGAAGATGTGGTCTTGTTAACTGGTTCGTTGTACTTTATTTCGGCGGTCAGGGCGTATTTTAAAACAATTCAGGACTAGTTTTACGGAGTTGCCTAACGAAAGTGAAGGTGACACTGATGAATAGTACTGCAATCGTAACTTATCCTGATTGGACCGCACAGATTAAACAGTTGATTGGGACGTATTTTTTGACACAATTGGCGCCCAAACCGGCGGCTATCGCGACGCAACAATTTATGGGACGTTATCCGATTGATCAAGTGGCAACTTGGTCACAACAACCAGTCACAGATCCTTTGTGGCAAGGCTTACTAACCGCATTGCAATGTGGGCAGTTACTGCAGCGCCAACCCCGGGTCGTTTTAGGGCAAGTTTTTGGTAGTCAAAGTTTGGGAAGTGCCTTGCAACACGATTTTGCGCAACAAGTACAAGAACAATTATTATTGTTATGTTTAGATACTAAAAATCAGATTGTTCGTCGGCAAATTGTGTTTCAGGGGACGCTCAATACGTGTCCAGTTCATCCACGAGAACTATTTCAAGTAGCATTACAAACCACGACAGCTCGGATTGTTGTGGCCCACAATCATCCTAGTGGTGATGCGACGCCATCAATAGCTGATCGCCAGTTTACCGATCGGTTAGTTTCAAGTGGTGAATTATTAGGCATACCGGTTTTGGATAGCTTGATTATTGGTGAAAACGATTACTTTAGCTTTGCAGAAAAAGGGTTGTTAAATTGTAATACGGATTGAGAAAAGAATGTGGTAAAATAACGGGGTTAGGACGAATATTATTCGCCTAATCGCGTTTTTTGTTAAATTTTATCTAAGTTCAATAATGGGACTGTATTTTTTAATAGATTACGGTATGCTAGGTTTCAGGCAAGTTTTTTATGCTGGGCTATTATGCTATAATACTTACTATTATGACTAATAAAATAATATAAATTTGTAAATGATGAAGGGATGAATGTAGTGTTCGGATTTGGGACAAAGAATATCGGGATCGATCTCGGTACTGCCAACACGATTGTGTACGTTGACGGCAAGGGAATCGTACTACGAGAACCATCCGTGGTTGCGAAGAACACGAAGACTGGTGAGATCGTATCTGTTGGTTCAGAAGCACGGGATATGATCGGGAGAACGCCAGCAAGTATTGTTGCGATTCGACCAATGAAAGATGGGGTCATTGCAGACTACGATACAACCGTTGCGATGATGAAATACTTTATTCAAAAGACGTTAGGCCGCTCAAATGGTAAACCATATGTCATGGTTTGCGTACCAAGTGGTGTAACTGAAGTTGAAAAGCGGGCCGTTATCGATGCAACTCGAGTTGCTGGTGCACGTGATGCTTATGTCATTGAAGAACCATTTGCTGCTGCGATCGGTGCTGGTTTGCCAGTTATGGATCCAACCGGTAGCATGGTGGTTGATATTGGTGGTGGGACGACTGACGTTGCCACAATTTCCTTAGGTGGAATTGTGTCTAGTCGTTCGATCCGTATGGCTGGTGATAAGATTGATGATTCAATCATTTATCACGTCCGTCAGAAGTTTAACCTGTTAATTGGTGAACGGACTGCGGAACAATTAAAAATTGATGTCGGCTCTGCTTCATTAGAAGCAGCTAAAGATATTGAAAGTTCAACGATTCGGGGCCGGGACTTATTATCTGGGTTACCAAAAACGGTTGAAATTTCAGCGGTTGATGTTGCTGAAGCGATTCAAGAAATCGTCTCAGAAATTATTTCGGCTATTAAGGAAACCCTCGAAGAAACATCCCCAGAAATCGCTTCTGATGTGATTGACCACGGGATTGTTTTGACCGGTGGTGGCGCCCTTTTGAAGAATCTTTCCGAAGTCATTGCTGATGCGACTAAAGTGCCAGTATTCATTGCTAACGAACCACTTGATTGTGTGGCCGTTGGGACTGGTGAATCACTTAAGAGCATCGATGTTATGAAAAAGCGATAACAAGTGGGCGGGAAGATGACTTCCCGCTTATTTATTGTTAACAAATTGAATTTTCGACCGGGGGTTCAACATGCAAAAGTTTTTTTCCAACCGTAAACTGGTAATCGTGATTATTGTGTTAATTGTCAGTCTCGGCTTGATGAGCGTTTCTGTCGCTATCCGTAATAAGAAGTCAACACCACCATTGATCCAGCAATTCGGGAACGATGTAGTGGGGGCCGTTGATCGCGTCGTTGCTTGGCCGGTCAATGGACTCCAAGGTGCTTCTAATTCGGTATCTGATTTATTAAATACTTACCAAGAAAACCAAAAGTTAAAGAAACAAGTTGACCAATTAGCACAAGTTAAAGTCAATGCACAAACCGCGACGGCGGAAAATAAGCAGTTACGTAAAGAATTAAAATTAAATAAATCCTTGTCAGACTACACAGCTGTAACGGCTAATGTCTTGACGCGGACGCCATCTTCATGGATGAACCAATTGGTGATTTCTAAAGGGGCTACTGCTGGGATTAAGAAGAATATGCCAGTCATGTCACAATCAGGTCTGATTGGTCGAGTGGTTGAAGTCAATCAAACTAATTCAAAAGTTGAATTGATTTCAAATACCAGTTCGTCAGCGGATAAATTCGCCATTCAAGTTACCAATAAATCTGGTAGTACGGTCAATGGGATTGTGACGGGTTATGATAAGAGTACCAACTTGATTGAAATGGGTTCAGTCACTTCAAAGACCAAGATCGAAAAGGGTGACAAAGTTGTCACCAGTGGTTTGGGTGGTGTGACGCCTAAGGGCTTGTACGTTGGGACAGTTGCCAGCGTTAAACAAGATGATTATGGGTTGGCTTCGGAAGTCCGCATTACCCCAGCTGCCGACTTGAGTGATTTAACGGTGGTCACGGTTGCCGTGAAGTAAGGGAGGTATGGACTTGCGATATTCACGTTTGAAAATTATCTTCCCAATTGGGTTGTTCTTAGCCCTCTTTTTGGATGGTTCGTTATCTAACGCTTTTGCGGGCCATTTGTTTAAGTATCCCTATTCCAGTGTGTTGCATTTAGTCCTATTATGGATTGTCTTTGCAATCTTCTTGGATGATCGAGGGGAGCTGCCGGTAGGTTTATGGGCAGCCTTTGCTGGGTTAATTTTTGATTGGTATTATACCGGTGTTTTTGGGGTCTATCTAGTCGCCTTACCACTGGTTGTTTATATCAGTCGTCAGATTAAGCCTTGGTTAGACTTAAACTTTCTGACCATGCTGATGGTCTATATTATCAACTTAACGATTGTCGAAGCTTTCGTTTATATTTGGTATTTAATTGGTAAAGTAATTACGAGTAACTTAGCCGACTTTGCGGTCTATACATTAGGCCCAACCATTGCGGTCAACTTAGCCTTGTTTGTCATTTTGTATTATCCAGTACGGCAGTTGTATCTAAAAGTTAGTTAGTCGGTAGAAAGGAATTCACAACATGCAACAAAGTGTGGTTTTAAAAGCCAGTAATGATGGCTATGAATTAATCTTTCGGCAGGCTGCCGGGTTTGATGAGATTATGGTTGATTTGAAGACCTTATTAGACCGGTTGCAAGTTGACAATACGACTGACAAACAAATCTCTTTTGATATGAGTACCGAAGGTCGGTTGTTAACGGCCGATCAGACGCAAGCAGTGACCAAGCTGATCAATCGTTATCCGTCCTTTAGTATTCATAAGTTAACGTCCGATGTGGTGTTAACGTCTGATGCGTTAGCGATGATTGACCGGGAAACGGTTCATTTGGTCAATCAAATTATTCGTAATGGACAAGTTGTGACAATTACTGGTGATGTGCTGTTCTTTGGTAAAATTCATGAAGGCGGCGTTTTGCAAGCAAGTGGGAATATCTTTGTGATGGGGGAAGTCGCCGGTGCTTTGGAAGCCGGTTATCCTGATCATAATGAGGCCGTGATTGTGAGCCCGCTCGCAACTGTTCCAAAAGTGCGGGTTGGTGAACTGCTTGAGTTAGTTGATCCAGCTAAAATCGTTGATGATACCAACGTGGTGTATATCAATGACATTCAAACCTTGGATTATCAACCGTTGAATCAGTTAAAACGCGTACGACCTAAATTATTCATTCAGAATGGAGGACATATTTGATGGGAAAAGCAATTGTTGTGACCTCTGGTAAGGGGGGCGTCGGTAAAACAACGACGACTGCCAATCTCGGGACAGCACTAGCCTTAATGGGCAAAAAAGTTTGTTTAGTCGATTTAGATATCGGCTTGCGAAACTTGGATGTGATTTTAGGTTTAGATAACCGAATTTTGTATGACATCGTGGATGTGGTCAAAAATCGGGCGCAATTACGTCAGGCATTAGTCAAAGACAAGCGCTTTGATGATCTGTTATATTTGTTGCCAGCGGCTCAAAATGCGGATAAGGATGATCTCAATCCTGATCAAGTCAAAGCCTTGGTAGAAGAACTCAAACCGGACTTTGACTATGTTTTGTTAGATTGTCCAGCGGGGATTGAACGCGGGTTTATGAACGCGATTGCCGGTGCAGATGCGGCCATTATTGTGTCAACGCCAGAAATTTCAGCGATTCGTGATGCCGATCGTGTCGTTGGGTTATTGGAACAATATCCACTAGCTGAAGCGCCACGGTTGGTGATCAACCGGATTCGACAACGGATGATGCAAGATGGTGAAACCATGGATATTGACGAAATTACCCACCATTTATCAATTGATCTTTTAGGGATTGTGTTTGATGATGATGCGGTCATTCGGACATCGAATAATGGTGAACCAATCGTGCTTGATCCTAAAAATCCAGCGGCACAGGGTTATCGAAATATTGCTCGTCGAATTGAAGGCGAAACCGTGCCATTGATGAACTTAGAGACCCAAAAGCCAGGTGTCTGGTCACGGATTGCTGGAATTTTTCATCGAAAATAAGTGATTAGGGCTTGACGGCTAGCAAAGTTTTCGTTAGTATGAGAACAACATTAAAAAACAGAGAACAGAAGAGTAGTTGGTTAGACGGTGAGCAGAGAGTCGACGGCGGTGAAAAGTCGATCACGTTTAAATGACGAACCACATCTGTGAGTTGAATGACTGAATGAAGTAAGTCATTTCGGTTGGCCTCGTTAGCGGCGGAGTTTAGTGATAAACTCGCTGAGTTCAATTGCGTGAGCAATTGATGAAGATGAGGTGGAACCGCGATAAAAATCGTCCTCTTAGGCTGTAGGCCTAGGGGCGATTTTTTTTATTATCACTAAACTCCCTGAGGTAGTGACTGTGAAGTGACTACGAACTGAGGTGGTACCGCGTCCAATCGTCCTCTTGAGCTTAAGGCTCAAGGGGACTTTTTTTGTGACTGTTTTAGTGAATTAGGAGGGAATACACATGCATTATATTTTAGAAATTTTGCCATCATTGTTATCTGGCGCCGGTTTGACGCTGCAAGTCTTTTTATGGACGTTGGTCGGGTCATTGCCATTAGGGTTGATTTTGAGTTTAGGGCTAATCTCCAATATCAAACCGCTACAATGGCTAATTAACTTTTACGTTTGGTTAATGCGAGGAACCCCATTGTTACTTCAATTGATCGTTGTCTTTTATGGGTTTCCATTGATTGGCATTGTCTTCCCACGTTATGAAGCAGCATTGTTCGCGTTTATCTTAAATTACGCCGCTTACTTTGCCGAAATCTTCCGTGGGGGCTTACAATCAATTGATAATGGCCAATATGAAAGTGCCCGAGTGTTACGTCTAAGCTATGCACAAACGATTCGCAAGATTGTGATCCCACAAGTGGTCAAGATCGTGTTGCCATCGGTTGGGAATGAAGTCATTAACTTGATTAAGGATTCATCGTTGGTTTACGTGATTGGATTGGGCGACTTGCTTCGTGCAGGTAACGTGGCCACCGCACGTGATGTCACGTTAATTCCATTGTTGTTAGTCGGGGTGATCTACTTAGTCTTGACGGCGGTCACGACTTTTGTACTTGGTCGGGTCGAAAAACACTATAGTTACTGGAAATAGGGAGGTAGTCGCATGTTAACACTTAAAAATATTACAAAACGGTTTGGTGATCGGACGATCATCGACCAATTAGATTTAACCGTTAAAGATGGTGAAGTTTTGAGTATTGTCGGCCCTTCCGGTGCTGGGAAGACCACCTTGCTCCGCTGCATTACCGGTTTGGAAAAAGTGGATGAAGGGGAATTCCTTATTGATGGCCAACCTTTTGATCCATATACCAATCGGACCAATGAAAGTGTCATTGGCGTGGTTTTCCAAAATTTCCAATTATTTCCACATTTAACAGTCTTGCAGAACATTACTTTGGCACCAACGATGGTTTTAAAGGAAAGTGAAGCGGATGCGCAAGCTAATGCCCAAAAATTGTTGGAACGGTTAGATTTGGGTGATCATGGCGATCAATATCCATATCAACTTTCTGGTGGACAACAACAACGGGTTGCTATTGCGCGAGCATTAGCTATGAAACCCAACGTTTTGTGTTATGACGAACCAACGTCAGCACTTGATCCTAACTTACGGCAAGAAGTTGAAAAGCTAATCTTAGGATTAAAAGCGGATGGGATGACACAGATCGTGGTTAGCCATGATCTTACCTTTGCGGAAAATATTGCAGACGACATGTTACGGGTTGAACCGAATCAATCGAAGTAGGGGGTGGCAGAATGAAGAAAAAAATCATGACCCTCGGCCTGCTATTCATCTTACTGATTGGTATGGCTGGGAGCTTATCTGGTTGTGAAAGTGTCACCACACGGGCGAATACGCAAGATACTTGGGCGAAAATCAAGAAGCGTGGTACCGTCGTTGTCGGCTTAGATGACAGCTTTGTCCCAATGGGTTTTCGAGAAAAATCTGGGAAACTAGTTGGTTATGATGTTGACTTAGCACGGGCTGTTTTTAAACTTTATGGCATTAAAGTGAGTTTTCAAACCATTGATTGGTCAATGAACGCCACGGAATTACGTAATGGGACCATTGATTTAATTTGGAACGGGTATACCAAGAATCCACAGCGGGAAAAAGTAGTGGCATTCAGTGATACTTACTTGAAGAATAAACAAGTGTTAGTTTCGTTAAAGAAGAACCACATCACGTCATTTAATGATATGACTGGTAAGACATTAGGGGTTCAATCAGGTTCGTCAGGTTACGAATCCTTGGAGAACAATCCGAAACTATTGAAAAATAAGATTGCTAAAAAGACGCCAATTCAATACGATACCTTTACGAATGCTTTCTTAGACTTGAATGCGGGGCGGATTAAAGGGCTATTGATTGATAGTGTTTATGCGAGTTATTATATTAAGCACGAAGCCAACTCGGCCGATTACCAAGAAACCCAAGGCACCTTTAAATCGGAAGATTTCGCGGTTGGGATGCGCAAAGGTGATAAGACAATGAAGGCTAAAATCAACGCTGGTTTGAAAACATTGAAGGCCAACGGAACGTTAGCTAAAATTAATAAGAAGTGGTTTGGTAATCAAAAGGTTGAAAACTAAACTAGTAAATGACGACTGCCGGATGGTGGTCGTTTTTTGTTGATTGAAAAGAGACTTACTTGCCACCTACCGTTCGCCCGCATTGAGCCGGAACGCTGTGGGCGGGCCGGTTCAGCCAAAGATGTGTGCTCGCTCTCGGTTTAGTGGTGATCACAAGCTTAATTAACAACCGGAGTCAGGCAGTGATGGCGCCGGCCGTGAAAACGTCGTTGTCCGGGTGTTTTTGCCGGACTTACGACGTGGACGTCTTGAAAGACTAGTGTTTTTTGCTTGGCTTTCAAGCGAGATTGAAGCCCGCATTTTGGCTGAAATCGGTCCCCACAGCCGGCAGAATCACTGGCTGACGTAGGTGGCTCATTAGCCTGAATACTGGTAAGGGACCATCATCATTATCTTTTAACCCTTAGCAATACAAAAAAACACCGACCGTAATGGCCGATGCGATTAGATTATTTAAAAAATTCGTTATATAAAGCAATGACGGCTTGGTCAGCATCGTGGTCATGAACCCCGAACATAATAGAAATTTCGGAAGCACCTTGGTTGACCATGATTAGCTTAATGTTACTATTGGCTAAAGCCGTGGCAGCCCGAGACATGATACCTACCCGATTACGCATGCTTTCACCAACAATCATTAAAATGGAATAATCATGAGTGAAATAAAGTTCATCAGGATGAACCGCGTCTGAAATCTCTTCAGTGAGTGTCTTTTCGAGTTCTGGGGTTAATTGATGTTCATCAAAGATGATCGTTAAATCATCAATCCCGGATGGCATGTGTTCGTAACTCACGTGATGATCCTCTAAAATTGTGAGAATTTTACGCCCAAAGCCAACTTCTTTATTAAGCAAGTATTTACGCAAGTATAAGGAACAGAAACTCGATGAACTGGCAATCCCCGTGACTGGGTATTGCGTGCTGGCAGTACGAGTTGATTTGATCAACGTTCCTGGGGCCTCGGGATGGTTCGTATTTTTCACATTGACTGTGATATTACCTTGAATTGCTGGGATTAAGGCTTCATCATGGAAAACGGAAAAGCCGGCGTATGAAAGTTCACGCATTTCCCTAAAAGTCATTTCAGCAATGGCAGCTGGTTGAGCGACCAATGAGGGATTAACTGCGTAAATAGCATCAACATCGGTAAAGTTTTCGTAGCGATCAGCGTGAACACCACGCGCGATAATGGCACCGGTGATGTCAGAGCCACCACGTGAAAATGTACAAATTTGGCCATTACGATTGTAGGCGAAAAAGCCAGGAATAACTAAAATCTGATCACTATTGGCCCATTTTGCCAGTTGGTCATAACTGCTGTCAATGATCTGAGCATCATCGGGGACATCGGTCACGACCATGCCAGCGTCTTTAGGATCTAAGTAGCGTGCATTTAAGCCGGCTTGCGCAAAGACTGCGGCCACGAGTTGGGCGTTGAGCCGTTCACCATGAGCCTTGAAAGTAGCCATTAAATAAGTATTATCCGCATAGTCTTGGTGTGGCAAGTCGCGAATAATGTCAAAGATTGGTGTTAATTGAGCCTCAGGTACATTGAAGCCATGACCAATTTCGGCGTAACGATCAATCAACGTTTCCACCACTGCAGTCGTGTTTTGATGATGAATCGTTTGGCGCGCATATTGAATTAATAAATCGGTGACTTTCGTGTCGCCGGCGAACCGTTTACCTGGTGCGGAAACAATCACATATTTTCGCTGGTCGTCAGCTTGGACGATCGACAGGACTTTTTGCAGTTGAGTACTACTGGCAAGCGAACTGCCACCAAATTTAATTACTTTCACATTAAATCGCTCCTAAATTTTATCAATAATGAAAAGAATAGCAGACAAACCGCGAGTTTGCAATGTTAAACTGACCTCATAAACTTCTCATTTTTTAGTACTTTTACCAGTTACACTGCAAATGACAACTTTTTTGAAAATAATTGCGACTGACAAAGTTGCGTCAACATAGCCTTTCGCTTATTATTTATACATACAATCAAGGAGGACTGAATTTGCAAGTTCAATTAGCAAAAGGGGTTCAGTTGACGACGGTAACTAGTCATCAATTTAAAACCAACCAAATTATCGTTAATTTTAGAGCGCCACTGCGACGTGATGAAATCACAAAACGGGCGTTGATTACCAATTTATTAGAGACCAGTTCGGCCGACTATCCTGACCAACGGGCCTTAGCACATGCGTTAGCGAATATGTATGGCGCGGCATTTGGTGCTGGTGTGAGTCGCAAGGGACCGACACATAGCCTCCAATTAGCCATTACAGTCCCAAATGAACGTTATTTAGACACTGACGACGCCTTAACGGCCAGTGCCATTCAATTTTTACAAAATATTATTTATCGGCCACTGGTCAAAGATAGCCAGTTTGACCAAGCAACGTTTGATCGTCAAGTGATTAACTTAAAAGCATCGATTGAATCAGTTACTGATGATAAACAATACTATGCGGCGCAAAAGCTTAACGAAGCGTTGTTTGACGGTATGCCAGCTCAACAGATTCCAAGTTACGGGGTGACGACCGATTTAGCATCGATCAATGCCCGTGACTTGTATGCCTACTATCAACGGGTATTGGCCCGTGATCAGATTGATATTATCGTGGTGGGGGATGTAGATGTTGACGATGTGACGGCTCGTTGGCAAGCAGTCGGTTTTACGGATCGTCCAACGGATCAGTTAGCGCCGTTTTTTAAACATCAAAATCTAGGTCGCTACGTTGAAATCCAAGAACGGCAAGACTTGAGTCAAGCTAAGTTAAACTTGGGGTATGATTTGCCAGTCTTTTATCGCGGTGAACATTACTATGCGGCTTTAGTGTTTAATGAGCTTTTTGGTGGATCACCGTTGTCGAAGTTATTCATGAATGTGCGGGAAAAGGCTAGTTTAGCCTATTATGCTAGCAGTTCACTGGACACGTTCCGTGGCGTGATGAAAGTTCAAGCCGGGATCGATGGTCATAAGCACGATCAAGTATTAGCCATTATTGACGAGCAACTGACGGCGATTAAGCATGGTGACTTTACTGATGACTTAATGGCCCAAATTAAACTAGGGTTAATTAATGATTTTGAATCAAGTCTAGATAGTCAACGAACGTTTGCGATTCAAGCGTTGATCGACGATTTAACCAAGCGCACCATTACGGATGACGACTGGCTACAACAAATTCAGGCCGTTACTCGTGAACAAGTTCAAGCTGTCGCCCAATTAGTGACTTTAAATAACGGCTTCTTTTTGAATGGAGGTGGGCAGTAATGGACGTTAAGCAATATGAACAATTTAATGAAACCAGTTATCAAACCAAGTTGACTAACGGTTTAACGGTGACGATGTTACCAAAAGCGGGTTATCATAAGACTTATGCGGTGCTAACGACCAATTATGGCTCGATTGATAACACCTTCGTTCCGGCTGGCGAAACGGAATTACGTCGTTTCCCAGATGGTATCGCGCACTTTTTGGAACATAAAATGTTTGAAAAAGCCGATCATGATGCATTTCAAACCTTTGGTCAATATGGGGCGAATGCGAATGCCTTTACCAGCTTTACACGGACGAGTTACTTATTTTCAGCGACCCGTAACTTGCGTGAAAATTTGGAGACCCTACTTGATTTTGTTCAAGATCCTTACTTTAGTAAGCAGACCGTTGAAAAAGAAAAAGGGATTATTGGGCAAGAAATCGAAATGTACAATGATGATCCCAGTTGGCGCTTGTATTTTGGGATGATTGGCAATCTGTATCCAAACCACCCGTTGCAATATGATATTGCTGGGACGACCGAATCAATTGCTAAGATTACGGCCGATGATTTATATGCCGCTTATCGGACTTTCTATCATCCAGAGAACATGACGTTATTTGTGGTTGGTAAATTAGATCCTGATGAAGTTCTGGAATGGATCAATAATAATCAAGCTAAGAAGCACTTTGACGCTTTCCAACCAATCGAACGTAAACTGCCAGCCACGATTACTGACGGCCACGATATTATTCCGTATCGGATGATTAATATGCCGGTTAATCGTGCTAAAACCGTTGTTGGGGTGAAGGGCCTAGCTCCCGTTGAAGTTGGCTTATCGGCCTTGAAATATCGAGCAGGGGTTAACGTCTTATTAGAATTATTGTTTGGCGATACCTCTCAAAATTATCTAAAGCTCTATGATCAAGGCGTCATCGATGATACATTTGGTTATGATTTTGAACTGCAAAATGGGTTTAATTTCTTGACCTTTAGTGGTGAAACTAATGAGCCAGCTCAATTTGATGCCGCGATTATTGCCGGTTTAGAGAATTGGACCCAGGCCGTCGATGGTCAAGAAAACTTACTAGCGATGATTAAAAAAGAAATGATTGGCCGAGTTGTCTTTATGGCGAATTCGCTTGAAGCGGTGGCTAATCGTTATGATCAGCAGCTATTTGGCAACAGGACGTTGTTTGATGAACCCGCAATCATTGCCAGTTTAACGTTGGCTGATATCCAAGCGATTGCGCGTGAATTACTGACATCACAAGCCATTAGTGAGTATCAGATTCAGCCGGTAACCAAGGGTTAAGGAAGTCTGAAATTTCGCGTGATTAGTTTCGACGAGACAACGGCTGTGCTATACTATGAAACGAAAGATTTTTGAAAATAGACTTAGGGTGGAGAAAAAGTCAATGAGTGAAAATGAAGAAAAAAGCAGTATTGGGGCGCGGTTAAAAGCCGCGCGGACCGCTAAAGGGTTAACAATTGATGATTTGCAACAAATCACCAAGATTCAAAAACGATATTTAATTGCGATTGAAGATGAGCAATTTGATAAGTTACCGGGTGATTTTTATGTTCGGGCCTTTATCAAGCAATATGCTGATACGGTTGATTTGAATGGGAATGACTTGTTGCAAGAATACCGCGATGAATTGCCTGCAACTCATGCCGAAGTGAATGTGCAAAACGTGGATGACGTCCAACCAACACGGACGGCCACACGTGAACAGCCAACTAGTCCGACGAATCGAGTACGGAACTATTTACCAACGATTATTATTACGGCGATTGTCGTTTTAATTTTATTGTTTATCTGGTTTATGGCTGTGCGGACCCATTCTAGCTCAAGCACGGCCGCTAGTTCTAGCAGTTCATCGACTCAAGTATCGAGTTCTAAGACTAGTAGCAAAGCTAGCTCAAAGAAAGCTGCAAGTAGCAGTAGTGCTGCTAAGGCTAGTTCAAAGAAGGCTGCGACTAAGAAGAGCAGTAGCAAGCAAACGATTAAAGCAGTTGGTAGCAGTACCACAGCTTATACGTTGACTAATGGCGCCAAGAAAAACAAGATCGTTTTAAAGGCGTCTAAAGCTGCTTGGACTTCTGTCACAACCAATGGTTCAACAACTTGGCAAGGGACGTTAACAGCTGGTGGGTCACACACCGTAACGTTACCAAGTAATGCCACCACCGTTAAATTCCAATTTGGGAATGCAGCGGCAACTTCAGCAAAAATTAATGGTAAGACGTTTAATTTCAATCCCGACAATAGTACCACACAAGTACGGACGATTACGTTAACCATTAAATAAGCGCTGTAAAGGAGTTTGAGCCTTGAATTTACCCAATAAATTAACCGTGTTTCGGATTATCTTAATTCCCGTTTTTATTCTGATTATGGTCTTACCTTTAGACTGGGGCCAAGTCGTTTGGCTAGGAACGACAATTCCGATGACACAAGTATTGGCAACCATCATTTTTGCGGTGGCGTCACTAACCGATTTAGCTGATGGCAAGATTGCACGGCATCAACATTTGGTGACTAATTTTGGTAAGTTTGCTGACCCGTTAGCAGATAAAATGTTGGTGATGACGGCCTTAATCATCTTAGTGCGGTTGAATGCTGCACCCGACTGGGTTGTAGCGATTATCATGTGCCGGGAATTAGCAGTTACTGGGTTACGACTTTTGATTGTCGAAAATAACGGTCAAGTCATGGCAGCAGCTATGCCTGGTAAGATTAAAACAACCACACAAATGATTGCCATCATTTTGTTGTTACTGAACAACGTTGGTTTTGCGGCGCTGAATGTGCCGTTTGCCAGTATCATGCTCTACATCTGTCTCTTCTTCGTCATTTACTCGGGGATTGATTACTTCGTGCAAAATCGCGATGTCTTCTCAGATGGATTTAAATAAGTATCTACCAAAAGTTCTGCTGAAAAGCAGAACTTTTTTAGTGCGGTCATAAATCAATTTCGTATATACTTAACGTAACGAACACACGTTATAAAGAGGAAGGTCAGTCAAGAATGCAAGCAGAAATTATTGCGGTCGGCACCGAAATTTTGCTCGGCCAAATAACCAATACGAATAGTACGTACATTGCACAAGGTTTAGCCGAATTGGGAATTGATAGCTATTATCAAACGGTCGTGGGCGATAATCCCAAACGATTGACAGCGGCGATTGAAATTGCGGCGCAACGTAATGATCTCGTGATTTTATCAGGGGGATTAGGGCCGACAAAAGATGATTTAACTAAGCAAACAGTCGCGCAGTATTTGAATGTCTCGCTGATTGAGGAGCCGACTGCGATGCAAAAGATAACGGCATTTTTCGATCAAAGTCAACAAGTGATGACTGCTAATAATCGCTTGCAAGCCTTGTATCCAGCTGGTGCAACGCCGTTAGTGAATCATAATGGTCTAGCGGTCGGGGCCTTTTACCAATCGCCAGATTCGGCCGATTTCTTATTGTTGCCAGGACCACCGCGCGAGTTGACGATGATGTTTGATACGGAAGCTAAACCAAAGTTACAAGCGGTATATGGTCACCAGGCTCAGATCTATTCACGGGTGTTGCGGTTCTTTGGCATCAGCGAGTCTGAACTGGCCACACGACTGCAACCGTTAATTGCGACTCAAGCTGCAGTGACAATTGCGCCGTACGCTAAGGCCAATGAAGTGACCTTGCGACTAAGTGCTCAAGCAGATACCCAAACTGCGGCTAAGCAGCTAATAGATGCCACTGAAACGCAGATCAAAGTGGCAGCCGGGGACTATTTATATGGTTACGGTGACGACAACTCATTAGCGCAAGTTGTGGTGCAGCGTTTAATTGACTGTCGACTCAGTATAACAGCTGCTGAAAGTTTAACGGCTGGCATGTTTCAAAGCACGATTGGCAGTGTTCCTGGCGTTTCGGCCATTTTTCCCGGCGGTTTTGTGACATATGCCAATGCGGTTAAACATCAGCTGGTTAATGTGCCGCAAGCGGTAATTGATCACGATGGGGTGGTGTCTGAAGCGACAGCTAAGGCGATGGCAAGCGGTGCCCAACAGCAGTTACAGACGGATGTTGCGCTGAGTTTTACTGGTTCAGCTGGGCCAGATCCACTCGAAGGTCAACCGGCTGGAACCGTTTGGATCGGGCTGGCCTATCGAGATAAAGCACCGATTGCCCGGTTGTATCACTTTGCTGGAGATCGGCAACGAATTCGGGAACGGAGTGTCTTGGCCGGATTAGACTTGTTACGACGGCAATTAGTGCTGGACAAGCTGCTTGAAAAATAAACCGAACTTTTGTTCGCTTTTTGCTTGCAATTCGGTGACTGAACAGCTATGATATTAAGAGTTAAGAGCGAGAACCAAAGGAGGAAATAATTTGGCTGATGCACGGCAAGCAGCACTCGATGCTGCCCTTAAAAAAATTGAAAAGAACTTTGGTAAAGGCTCCATTATGCGGATGGGGGATGCGGCAAATACCGCAATTTCAACAATCTCTAGTGGGTCTTTAGCCTTGGACGATGCGCTCGGTGTTGGCGGTTATCCGCGCGGCCGGATTGTGGAAATCTATGGGCCTGAAAGTTCCGGTAAAACGACGGTGGCTTTACATGCCGTTGCGGAAGTTCAAAAGCAAGGCGGGACTGCCGCTTATATCGATGCGGAAAATGCGTTAGATCCTGTTTACGCTGAACACTTAGGCGTTAACATTGATGATCTATTGTTATCACAACCAGATACTGGTGAACAAGGGTTGGAAATTGCTGATGCCTTGGTTTCCAGTGGTGCGGTTGATATTCTAGTTGTCGATTCTGTGGCAGCGTTAGTACCACGAGCTGAAATTGAAGGCGAAATGGGTGATGCCCATGTTGGTTTACAAGCACGGTTAATGTCACAAGCGCTTCGGAAACTTTCAGGAACTTTGAATAAGACCAAGACGATTGCGTTATTCATTAACCAAATTCGTGAAAAAGTTGGGGTTATGTTCGGTAATCCTGAAACGACTCCTGGTGGTCGGGCCTTGAAATTCTATGCGACGATCCGTTTGGAAGTTCGTCGAGCTGAACAGATTAAAGATGGGACCGATATTATCGGGAACCGTGTTCGAATCAAAGTGGTCAAGAATAAGGTAGCGCCACCATTCAAACGAGCTGAAGTTGATATCATGTACGGTCATGGTATTTCACAAACGGGTGAAATTGTCGATATGGCTGCTGATAAAGATATCGTGAAGAAGAGTGGTTCTTGGTATTCATACGGTGATGATCGAATTGGTCAAGGCCGTGAAAATGCGAAGAAATACTTGGCTGAACATCCTGATGTGATGGCGGAAGTTCGTCAAAAAGTGCGGGATGCTTATGGGATGGATGCTAAGGGTGACGAGGCTGAGGAAGCTGCAACCGAAGCTGATCCAAGTGAATTGCCTTTAGATGATGCCACAACTGACGATAAATAAGTTTGATATGAATACCTGTAGCCGTTGTGCTACGGGTATTTTTTTACATAAATATGCAGGCTGAGCCTTGGTTGAAGCCAGTTTCGCGCTGTTTCACATAGGACTTTAAGTTGACACTAGTAGTTTCAAACATTAGAATAACAAGTGTGTAAGTAATCAAAATATAACATCTGAAAATTGATAGTTGATTTTAAGTTAACTGGATTTTGGTGATGCGGAGGTGGAAACATGAATGTTTTCGGTATAATCCTCGCAGTCATCGCAATTGTTGTCGGCTATGTGTTGGGCTATATGATTCGAAAGAACGTCCATGAAAAACAATTGGATGTGGCTCAACATACAGCTGAAGGTATTATTGCTTCAGCAAAGAAGCAAGCGGAGACTCACAAGAAAGAAAAGATTCTTGAATCAAAAGAAGAGAGTCATCGTTACCGAACTGAGGTTGAAAACGAGTTAAAACAACGTCGGAATGAAGTGCAAAAGCAAGAAGACCGATTGTTACAACGCGAAGAAACTTTGGATCATAAGGAAAATACTTTTGAGAAACGCGAAGATGCCCTTAGCAAAAAAGAAGACAAAATTGCTAATGAGCAAAAACGGGTTGAACAGCAGCAACAAAGTGCAGCTTCACTAATCACGCAACGACAGGCTGAATTAGAAAAAGTCGCCGCCTTGTCCCAAGAACAAGCGCGCGATCAGATCCTAACGCAAACGCGGAATCAATTAACGCATGAGCGTGCGGTCATGATTAAAGAAAGTACGGATGAAGTTAAGGCTCAATCCGAGAAGGAAGCTAAAAACTTAATTGTCCAAGCCATTCAACAAAGTGCCGCCGATATGGTCTCTGAAACCACAGTTTCTGTCGTTTCGTTACCAAACGATGACATGAAAGGTCGAATTATTGGTCGTGAAGGCCGAAATATTCGGACGTTAGAAACGTTGACGGGGATTGATTTAATTATTGATGATACCCCTGAAGCGGTTGTTTTGAGTGGTTTCGATCCGATCCGACGTGAGATCGCTAAGATTGCGTTGGAAAAACTTATTCAAGATGGTCGGATTCATCCGGCACGAATTGAAGAAATGGTCGAAAAGGCCCGGAAAGAAATGGACGAAAAGATTCGTGAAACCGGTGAACAAGCGGTCTTTGATTTAGGATTGCATGGGATGCATCCTGATTTAATTAAACTTGTCGGTCGGTTGAACTATCGGACCAGTTATGGTCAAAACGTACTAAGCCATTCGATTGAAGTTGCGAAGTTAGCGGGTGTCTTGGCCGCTGAACTTGGTGAAGATGTTACTGTTGCGAAACGCGCAGGATTATTACACGATATTGGTAAGGCCGTCGATCATGAGATCGAAGGTTCCCACGTTGAAATTGGCGTGGAATTAACAACGAAGTACAAAGAAAATCCAGTAGTCATCAATACGATTGCTTCACATCACGGTGATGTGGAAGCTAAATCAATCATCGCGGTCTTAGTGGCCACATGTGATGCGATTTCAGCTGCCCGGCCTGGTGCCCGGAGCGAATCATTAGAAAACTACATTCATCGACTTGAAAAACTCGAAACGATTGCGAACGCTGAAGATGGTGTTAAGAAGAGTTATGCGATCCAAGCTGGTCGTGAAATTCGAGTAATCGTCAAGCCTAAGGACGTTTCTGATTTACAAGCAACGGTCTTGGCGCACGATATCAAGAAGCAAATTGAAAATGAACTCGAATATCCTGGTCATATTAAAGTGACGGTCATTCGGGAAGTTCGAGCTGTAGACTACGCTAAATAAACCAAGAATAAGTTTGAGACGCTTGCGTCTTAGACTTATTTTTTTGCGATGAAATGAGTTGATTCATCGTTAAAAAGCGTGGTGGAACCGCCAATTTTATGGCAATTAATGCTAAAATGATGATTATAACAGTCAAACAAGGGAGTAATTATGCGAATTTTATTTGTAGGTGATGTCATGGGTAATGTGGGTCAAGAAGCGATCGCGACCTACTTACCTAAGTTGAAACGGCGTTACAAGCCACAAGTCACGATTGTCAATGGTGAAAATGCCACACGAGGTCGTGGGCTTAATGAGTCTGTCTATAAAGCCTTTTTAACGGCTGGTGCGGATGTCATTACGATGGGAAATCATACATGGGATAACAACGAAATCTTTGATTTTATTGGTGGGGCTAAAAAATTAGTGCGTCCCTTGAATTTTCCGACTGAAACCACGCCGGGTGTTGGTTATACGATTGTGAATGTGAATACGGAAAAATTGGCAGTGATTAACTTACAAGGCAATGTCTTTATGGGACAAAACTTGGCTAATCCGTTCTTGACGGTCCAGCCACTAGTGGAAGAATTACGAGAAACAACCCCAAATATTTTCATTGATCTGCACGCTGAAACGACTAGTGAAAAAGAAGCGATGGCTTGGTATCTTGATGGCCAAGTAAGTGCCGTAATTGGCACCCATACGCATGTTCAAACGAGTGATAATCGTGTCTTACCTGGTGGGACGGCCTTTTTAAGTGACGTTGGCTTTACTGGTCCGTATAATGGCATTTTGGGGATGACTCGCGAAAATGTCATTCAACGATTCTTGGAACAAATGCCGACCCGGTTTAATGTGCAAGAAGATAGTCCCGCAGTCTTATCAGGCTGTGTGATTGATCTTGATGGCAAAACTGGCCATGCCAAGAAAATTCAACGGATTTTGATTAATCCAGACCACCCTTATTTTGACGACTAAGCGATGAAAAGAGGAAAAAATAGTGCCACAAAAGACAAGTGATACGCCCATGATGCGGCAATATTTTGCCATTAAAGATCAATATCCCGATGCTTTTTTGTTTTACCGTCTCGGAGATTTCTATGAAATGTTTTTTGACGATGCCATTAAAGGGGCCCAATTACTAGAATTGACCTTAACCACCCGGAATCATTCGGCGACTAATCCGATTCCAATGTGTGGGGTTCCGCATCGTGCGGTGCAAAACTATATTGATATTTTAGTGGATAAAGGCTATAAAGTCGCGATTTGTGAACAAATGGAAGACCCTAAATTGGCCAAAGGGATGGTTAAACGGGAAGTCATCCAGTTAGTTACCCCTGGGACAACGTTAGAACGTGGTGCGGATCAAGCTAAATCAAATAACTATTTAACGGCTTTAGTTCAAGCAGATGGTCAATTTGGTTTTGCCTACGCTGATTTATCAACCGGTGAACTTAAAACGAGTTTGTTGACCACTAACGAAACGTTGATTAACGAAGTCACAAGTTTACAAACTAAGGAAATCGTGGTGGATGCTAGTGTTGACGATGCGTTGCGTGAGCAAATTAAAGCGTTAGGGATCTTGGTCTCTGAACAAAATAAGGTTGAAGCGCAATCTGAATTGAACTACTTGACGCAAGACTTGACTGTCGAACTTGAGAAGCAAGTGGTTGAACATTTGTTGATGTATATCAACGTCACACAAAAGCGTAGTTTAGCCCATTTACAAAAAGCGGTGGCTTATGAACCATCGTACTTTTTGAAGTTAGATCACAACTCGAAATACAATTTGGAATTAACGCGTTCAATTCGAACGGGTAAAAAACAAGGAACTTTATTGTGGTTGCTCGATGAAACCAAGACGGCCATGGGTGGGCGTTTGCTCAAACAGTGGCTAGAACGGCCATTGATTGTTAAAGCCGATATTGAAACACGTCAAAATAAAGTGGCCGTTTTGTTAGATCACTATTTTGAACGTAGTAATTTACAAGAAGAATTAGTCAAAGTTTATGATTTGGAACGGTTAGCCGGACGCGTTGCTTTTGGGAGCGTCAATGGTCGTGATTTGATTCAATTAAAAACTTCCTTACGGCAAATTCCTAAATTACGTTATATTTTGTCAGAACTTGATGCTAGCGTTTTTAGTGATGAAGTGAGCCATTTAGACCCCGTTGAAGATGTTGCTGATTTGATCGATCGGGCGATTGTTGACGAAGCCCCACTTTCAGTGACTGATGGTGGCGTTATCAAAGACGGTTATGATGACCAACTTGATAAATATCGAGATGCCATGAATAACGGTAAAAAGTGGATTGCGGCTTTAGAAGCTCGTGAACGTGAAGAAACCGGTATTAAGACGTTGAAGATTGGGTTTAACCGGGTCTTTGGTTACTATATTGAAGTGACTAAGGCTAACTTGGTCCAACTGCCTGAAGATCGTTATGAACGGAAACAGACGTTGACCAACGCTGAACGATTCAGTACCCCAGAGTTAAAAGAACATGAAAGTTTGATTCTAGAGGCTGAAAGTCATTCTACACAACTAGAATATACGTTGTTTACCAAAGTTCGTGAAGCGGTTAAAGGCGCCATCAAGCGGCTCCAAATCCTAGCCAAAGCGGTCGCAGCGATTGATGTCTTACAAAGTTTCGCCGTGGTCAGTGAAGACTACCATTTTGTGCGACCAACTTTGACGAAATCACACGATTTGGCCTTAACTGATGGTCGGCATCCGGTAGTTGAAAAAGTGATGGGTAACCAAAGCTATGTGCCTAATGATGTGACGATGGGACCAGACGACACCGTGATGCTGATTACAGGGCCTAACATGTCTGGTAAGAGTACGTATATGCGTCAATTAGCTTTGACGGTTATTATGGCTCAGATTGGTTGTTTCGTACCAGCGAAAGCGGCTAAGTTGCCGATCTTTGACCAAATCTTTACCCGAATTGGCGCGACTGATGACCTAATTTCTGGTCAAAGTACGTTTATGGTCGAAATGCAAGAAGCCAACAATGCGATTAAGTCAGCAACAGCGAACAGTCTGATTTTATTTGATGAGATTGGCCGCGGGACGGCGACTTATGACGGGATGGCGTTAGCCCAAGCCATTATTGAGTTTGTGCACAATCATATTCATGCGAAAACGTTGTTCTCAACGCATTATCATGAATTAACGGCCCTTGATCAAGAATTGCCAGGCTTGCATAACGTTCATGTTGGCGCCACCGAACAGAATGGCGAGCTGGTCTTTTTACACAAAGTTGAACCTGGTGCGGCTGACAAGTCTTATGGGGTGCACGTTGCCAAATTAGCGGGCATGCCAGATGCGTTGCTAGACCGAGCCAATCATATTTTAACGGACTTGGAACAACAAGGTAGTACGGTAACAACGTCTGCGTCTGAACCAGCTGAATCGGCAACGCCGATGGTCACTGAAACGGTAGCCGCGGCGCCGGCACCTCAAGTTGAACCAGTGCCAGAAGTGGCTCATGCAGAGGAACAATTATCGTTATTTACTGAACCAACGGTGACTGATCCAAAAGGTGAAAAAGTGTTGCAACAATTGAAAACGTTGAACTTGATGGCGATGACGCCGATGGATGTCATGAATCAATTGTACAAATGGCAACAAAAGTTAGAGAAGTAAGTTTGTAAGAAAGGCTGATGGCAATGGCAAAAATCCATGAATTATCATCCGTGTTAGCGGATCAAATCGCAGCTGGTGAAGTGATCGAGCGACCAGCCTCAGTCGTGAAAGAGTTAGTTGAAAATGCTTTAGATGCGCATGCCACTCAGATTGATGTGATGGTAGCCGAAGCCGGCGTGAAATCGATCCGGGTTATCGATGATGGTGATGGCATCGATGATGATGACGTGTTAACCGCCTTTAAACGCCATGCGACTAGTAAAATTACGTCACGAACGGATCTGTTTAAAGTACGGTCGTTGGGGTTCCGTGGTGAAGCGTTGCCGAGTATCGCATCAGTCGCTGATGTGGTGATGCATACCAGTACCGGAACGAGTGGGACCACGATTCATTATCGTGGTGGCAAGTTATTAAAACAGTCACCAGCGCCATTACGGCCGGGGACCGATATTACCGTAACTGACTTGTTCTTTAACACGCCGGCGCGGCTAAAATATCTAAAATCTCAACAAACCGAATTGGCGAATATTTTAGATATTGTCAATCGGTTGGCGTTAAGCTACCCACAAGTAGCTTTTCGGTTGGTGCATAATCAAAAAGAAGTGTTACGAACGGCGGGGCGTGGTGATTTACAACAAGTCATTGCCGGTATCTATGGTGTTCAAAATGCGCGTAAAATGGTGGCGATTGATGGCCACGATGCCGATTATCAGGTGACCGGTTATGTGGCATTGCCAGAACTAACGCGAGCTAGTCGTCAATACATCTCGTTATTGATTAATGGTCGTTTCATTAAAAATCAGCAGTTAACCAAAGCAGTGATTAAAGGTTATGGCTCCAAGTTAATGGTCGGGCGCTACCCGATTGCCGTGATTGCGTTAACCATGGACCCACTGCTAGTGGATGTTAATGTCCATCCGACTAAACAAGAGGTTCGTTTGAGTAAAGAGCCTGAATTGGCTAAATTAATCGCAACAACCATTACGGATCGATTAGCCAATGTTAACTTAATTCCTTCGGCACTAACCAATTTGGGGAGTCATCGACGGGAACGATTGAATACGGATCAACTGGCGATTGACCTAAATGCGGTGTCTTCACAATATCAGCCAGTCTCACAACCAGCAGCGGTTAAACCGCAATCGGTTGAATCGGCAACGATCACACCGGCGCCTAAATTGCAGCCAACTTCGATGGCGCCGGCCCCGACACTAGCGGCCCAAACGCCGTCGAGTGCGCCAACGGAACCGATCATGATTGCCCAAAAGGCTGAATTAACTTCAGGGCAGATGACCGATTTTGATCAACGCTATCAACATGAAACGCCGTCCTTGCCGTTTGGTGATGAAAGGCCTGAACCCGTTGCTGGTTTTGAGCCAGCGACCAAGGAGACCGCGACGCCTGAAGCGAGCGAACGGTTCCCAACGTTACGTTATTTAGGTCAAATGCATGGGACTTACTTATTGGCAGAAGCCGATGATGGCATGTATATCTTGGACCAACACGCGGCTCAGGAACGGATTAATTATGAATACTATCGTCAAGCCATTGGCGAAGTTAGTGATGATCAGCAAAACTTGCTAGTGCCGATTATTTTAGATTATCCGACGAGTGATATGTTGAAGATTAAAGAACAATTGCCGTTGTTAGCGCAATTGGGTCTGCATTTAGAACCGTTTGGCGGTAATAGCTTCATTGTGCATGCACATCCAACCTGGTTTAAAGCGGGGCAAGAAGAAGACACCATCAAGGAAATGGTCGATTGGTTATTGGCCGATGATCATTTGACGGTGGCCCAGTTCCGTGAGAAAACGGCGATCATGATGTCGTGTAAACGGGCGATTAAAGCCAATCATCATTTGGATGATCAGCAGGCGCGTGCTTTACTCAAAAAATTACCAGGTTGTGAGAATCCATTTAACTGTCCGCACGGGCGACCAGTAACGGTGCATTTTACGAACACTGATATGGAACGAATGTTTAAACGAATTCAAGATAGTCATGAATCACAAACGCATAATTAACAGCTGTCTGAATCGATAAAGTTGATGAGCTAACTAATCGGGTGTCCTGATTAGTTAGCTTTTTTGGTTTTGTGTAAAGATTAGGTTAGCAAGTGGTGAAGATTATCGTTGTATGGGTAGCTGGTCGCGATTTCATGATAGAATAACAACATGACTTTTTAGCAATTATCGGGGTGATGGGTAGCCATCATAAAATTGGGGGGGTTCAGGTGACTAAATTAAGAAAATTACCATTATGGGTTATTTATACAGGTGGCTTTCTGGTGATTGTTGCGTTAACTTTTGGCAGTCTCTTTCTAGCCGGTCGGACACTGATTTGGGAAGTGGATGGGATTGCCCAACATTTTCCGATCTTGGTCGAATTTCAAAAGATTTTACAGCATCCTAGTCAGCAAGGGCTATTTAGTTGGTCATGGAATCTGGGCTTAGGTGCCGATCAGCTCACGACTTTTACGTACTATGTGGTGGGCGATCCATTTAATTACTTAGTGGCCCTGATGCCAACGAGTAAGCTGGAATTTGGGTATCAATTTCTCATTTTATTACGGCTCTATACAGTTGGCTTAGCCTTCTTAGGGTTTAGTCGGCAATTTAACTTTAGTCGACTCAGTCGCTTAATCGGAACGCTCACTTATACCTTTACAGCATACACGTTCTACGTGGGGATGCACCATCCATTCTTCTTGTTACCGATGATCTGGTTCCCATTATTGTGTTGGACGATCGAACGTGTCTTACGTGGGCAAAGTTGGTGGCAATTAGCGTTAGTTACTGCGATTGTGATTATGAGCAACTTCTATTTTGCTTATTTATTAGCGCTAGGCAGTTTGATTTATTTGGTGGTGCGTTATTGGCATTTAAAGGCCGATCAACAATTACACGTTAACTTACGCGCTTTGCTGACACGGTTAGTGTTAGCTGTGAGTGGCGGAGTGGGCTTATCAGTGGTGCTATTGGTGCCAACACTGTTAACGATGTTACATGCGACACGAACGAGTTTTGATTTTGCTAATGGCCTCTGGACGTATCCAATTAATTATTACGTTAATCTGCCTAATCGCTTGTTGACTAATGGCGGTGGTGTTCAGTATTGGGTGACGTTGGGATTGAGCGGTGTGAGCTTTTTAGGCTTAATCTACACGTTGCGTCATTTTAAAACGTATTTTTATTTAAACTTAGTGATTATTGTCATGATGGTAGGCATCTTGGTGCCAGGTTTTGCGGCGACTTTTAATGTTTTATCGTCACCATCCAATCGCTGGTTACTGTTGGCAACGTTGGTTTTTGCCTATGCGACGATGATTTTTGTCGATCAGTTAACCAAGCTAACGACGACCGATTTAAAATGGTTGGCTGGACTTAGTCTGGGACTTATTGCACTAATCTGGGTGGTCAACGGCTTTTACATGAATATTCGCAAGCACGATATTGCCACTTACTTAGTGATTTTAGCAGTGGTGATTTTTGTCATCTTGCAAGCACAATTAAACTTAACCCGCCGACAATTCGTCAGTCTTTTATTGGGATTAGTGATGCTTAACTTAATTACCAACGGCCTTGGTTGGTTGAGTATTAATACCACAGCTGGCAGTGCGGAACAATTGCGCCGGGGCACGGCATTAACCTGGGCAAAGCATTACTTTGATGACGCCCAAAAGGGGTTACCTAAAACGGGGTTTTATCGAACCAATTATACGCCGGATTATTATACCCAACGATCCGCTGGTAATGATATTCCGATGCTCTTAAATACCCATAGTGTCGCTTCATACTATTCGGTACAAAGTGGTGCGGTTGGTCAATTGAGCCAATCGGTAGGTAACTTAGACTACGCCATGAATGCGCCATTAGGGACGCTAAATTCGCGAACAACTTTGAATAATTTGTTGGGTGTGACCTACATGTTTGCCCGTGCGGATGAGTTGAAGAAGCAGTCGTTGCCAGCGGGATACACGCCGGTTAAAACGGCAGGGGGGCAAGTTAAGGTTTATCCCGATAAATATGTTTATGGCTTGAGTAATCACACGGGTACGGTATTATTACGCTCAACGCATGCCTTACCGTTGGTGTATACGCAAGCACAACAATTAACTACCGCGGCGTACCAAAAGTTGTCACCGGTTGATCGTGAACAGGCAATGTTACAAGGTGCTGTGACGACCACCACCATGGCCGGTGTCAAAACAGCTACACCGACTAAGACTAGTGAGTCAGTCGCTTATTCGGCCCAAGTGGACAATACGTCGGTGCTAGATAGTTTGGATAAAGTCATGATTTATCGGGTACAACATGCCAGTGGAACGTCTAATGGTGATCTAAGTCTGCCGGCTAAGACGACTGAGCTAACTGCAACTGAGCGGCAAACATTAGCACCAGCTACCGGACTACAACAGCCAACCACGGCGCTTAAACAGTTGATTAAGCAAAACCAACAACTGGTTAGCCAGACCAATCAAGCGAACAAAAATGGGCTTACGACGTTAACGAGTGACGTGCAGGGACAACCAATGCCATTGCAGCTCACGATAAAGCATCCAGAGAATTATCGACACACGGAGCTTTACTTATCATTGACTGGCATTACCTATGATCGCTCATCAATCAGTCAACAACTAACGATTGGTGGCAATAACAGTATTTTTAGTGGTCGGCCAAATACAAAGGTAGATCAGCTAAACCGTTGGCGTGATGGCTTGAAGGATAGTTTGAGCGCGAGTGGATATACGTTAACGGCAAAAACGGTTGATCGTTCAGTTGATTTTAATCAACTAGGGACGACCAATATGTCGGATTATGAACCACGGAAAACGGCGGTTTTCAATCTTGGCTATAGTGATCGTCTGCGGAAAACGATTGATTTGAACTTAGCTGATATTCAAGGTATTCATTTTAAAACCGCGAAGTTGGTAGCGGTACGCTTCGGTCAGACGTATGATCGACAAACTAGGCAACTGCAACAACAAGGCTTGCAGCATTTGAAAGTCACTAATAATCAAGTGACGGGGACGACTAATCAGACGCAGGCTCAAGTCTTAACGACCTCGATTCCGTATTCGACCGGTTGGCATTTACAAGTTGATGGTCAAAATGTAGCGACCCAAGTGGTAAACACTGGTTTTGTGGGAGCCAAGCTAACGGCTGGCCGTCATCATATCAAGCTGGTTTATCGGACACCCGGCCTTTTGGTTGGGGCGTTGATTACTGGATTAAGTGTGGTTCTATTGGGTGGTTATTTAGGTTGGCGTTATTGGCGTCACCGGCTGTAATCAAAAAGCGACTTTGAGATGACGTCTCAAGGTCGTTTTTTTAGTGCTATTACATTGAAGGCTGTTCTTAGCAAGAATTATTGATCGAAAGTAGCTCAACTGTTTTAAAAGCGCCGAGTTCTAAACGATAAATCGCTAAGAAGGCCCACGGCTGAGCACAATGTGAGCTCACTCTCGGTTATATGAGTGATCAAAAACTTAATTAGTATCCGTGAACTAACCGGAGTCAGCCAGTGATGGCGCCGGCCGTGAAAACAGCGTTAGTCCGGTGATCTTCCGGGCTTACGCTGTGGACGACTTTTAAGACTAGTGGTTTGGGCTAGGCTTAAAAGCGAGGTGGAAGCCCGAACTTTGGCTGGAGCCGGTCCCACAGCCGGCAGAATCAATGGCTGACGTAGGTGGCTAATCAAGCTGATACTATTTAAAGCTGTTAATCAGCGCGGTCAATTAAATGAGCTGGAGTTGCTAATGGTTCCGTGAATTTGGTCCATTCGGTATCGGTGACTAGACTGATTAATGGTGTCGGTGCCGTTGTGAGCCAAGTTTGACGTGGGGTAACATTGGTCATAACATCGGTGATATCTGCTTGAACGTCCAAATCTGTCACTTGCCAGAGTCGATGTGTGATGTTATCTGGCGTAGTCACTTCGAGCTCTCGATCAAAATGACCCACCCAATCATCAATCAGCATTTCAATGACTGGTTGCCGGGTATATAGAACCGTATTAAGTGGTGCCGGGGTAATTGTGGTCACCGTGGCCGGGGTCGTTGCCCAAGCAGCAACTAGGCGCCATTGGTGTTGCCCATTTAACGTCAATTCGTGCCAGTAATAACCAGGTGTTGTTTGTTTTTCAGTATCTTCAGCGGTCCAATTAAGATCGCCAGTTTGAATTTTTTGTAAGCCACTAGTTGTGGGTAGTGTGGCGATAAAAGGTTCTACTTGCATGAGGACACTTCCTTTGGCTATGAGCATAGCATGTTTTGACATTTAGCAGCAAGTTTTCTGCGATCATGTTAAATTATCAAGTCGGTAGTGTTAAGTTACGGGCGATTTATGGTACAATTTAGCAAGCAAACATACGTTTTGATTAAAGGAGTTTAATGCCCGTGTATGAATATTTTTTAGGCCAAATCACTGATGTTACCCCCAGCTTTGTGGTCATCGAAGTTGCGGGGATTGGGTACAAAGTGTTAACGGCCAATCCGTATCGTTATGAGGTCGGCAACGATCCCGTTAAAATGTATATCCATCAAGCGGTTAGTGAAAACGGGATGTCACTCTTTGGTTTTTACGATGCTGATGAAAAGGCGTTATTTGAAAAGTTATTAAATGTGTCGGGAATTGGTCCTAAGTCGGCATTAGCGATCTTAGCCAATAATGATCACTCAGGCTTAATCCAAGCGATCAATCAAGAAAATGCCACTTATTTAACCAGTTTCCCAGGGGTCGGCAAAAAGACTGCTCAACAAATTGTGTTAGATTTAAAGGGCAAACTTAATGATCTCAATGTGTCTATGACGGGTCAAACGTCACTGGATGTTGAGACTCCCGCTGTTGATGGAGCGTTAGCCGATGCATTAGCGGCGTTAACGGCATTAGGCTATTCGCCACGTGAAGTCAAACGAATTACGAAAAAATTGGAAGCTTATCAACAAGTACAACATGCCAATACCAATGCCCTATTAAGTGAAGGGTTGCGGTTATTGACGAAGTAGAGGAGGGATTCGATGGACGACGATCAATTATTATCGGGTGACAATGTCGATGCGGCGGAAGCCTCATTAGAAAAATCGCTGCGGCCACAAACGCTCGCCCAGTATATCGGTCAAACGCGCGTTAAACATGAGCTTGGCGTTTATATTGAAGCGGCGCGTAAACGTGAAGAATCACTCGATCATGTGTTACTCTATGGGCCACCGGGGTTAGGGAAAACGACTTTAGCGATGGTGATTGCCAATGAAATGCATGTTCAGATTAGAACAACGAGTGGTCCAGCGATTGAAAAGCCAGGTGATCTCGTTGCACTCTTGAATGAACTGGAGCCAGGTGATATCTTATTTATTGATGAGATTCATCGTCTACCAAAAATCGTTGAAGAAATGCTATATTCGGCGATGGAAGATTTCTATGTCGATATTGTGGTGGGGCAAGGGCCAACTGCTCATCCGGTCCATTTTCCATTACCACCGTTTACACTCATTGGAGCCACGACCAGAGCCGGGATGTTATCGGCGCCGTTACGGGATCGTTTCGGGATTGTCGAACACATGGCCTATTATGAAGTCGCAGATTTGGAAGATATTGTTGAACGGACAGCGGACATTTTTCAAACCTCGATTAAACCATCAGGTGCTCATGAAATTGCACGTCGGTCACGTGGGACGCCGCGAATTGCCAATCGGTTGTTTAAACGGATTCGCGATTTTGCCGAAGTCGCTGAGCAGGCGGCGATTGATGAACCGATTGTTGATCGGTCATTAACTTATCTACGGGTTGATAATGATGGCTTGGATGAAACCGATAATAAGTTATTACGGACGATGTTAGATTTTTACGATGGCGGTCCAGTTGGCCTGTCAACGTTAGCAGCCAATATTGGCGAAGAGACGGATACTATTGCTGAAATGGTTGAACCGTATTTGCTCCAAATTGGTTATTTGAAACGAACACAACGGGGACGGGTGGTCACCGCTAAGGGCTATCAACATTTAGGATTACCCTATCCGCCCCAAAATTAAATGAAGATAAGAGGTTACGAGCAATGAGCTTAACACTTGAAGATTTTGACTATGATTTGCCACATGAATTAATCGCGCAAACGCCGATTAAGGAACGTGATACGTCCCGGTTACTGGATTTAAATCGAGAAACGGGGGAAATGCAAGATAAGCATTTCTATGACATTATTGACCAATTAAATCCTGGTGACGCGGTGGTTATGAATAATTCACGGGTTATGCCGGCACGGTTATACGGGGTAAAACCTGAAACTGGTGGTCATGCCGAAGTCTTGTTATTACACAATACTGAAGGTGACGAATGGGAAACCTTGATGAAGCCAGCTAAACGAGCCAAAGTTGGGACGGTTATTTCATTTGGTGATGGGAAGTTAACGGCCACGGTTACTGGTGAAAAAGAAGATGGGATTCGAATGATCGAATTTCATTACGATGGTATCTTCATGGAAATCTTGGAAAGCTTAGGCGAAACGCCATTGCCACCATACATCAAGGCTAAGTTAGATGATCCTGATCGTTACCAAACGGTTTACGCCAAAGAAAATGGTTCCGCAGCGGCACCAACGGCTGGCTTGCATTGGACCAAAGATTTATTACAAAAGGTGCAGGATAAAGGGGTTAAGCTCGTTTATTTAACGTTACACGTTGGACTTGGGACATTCCGTCCAGTTGAAGAAGATAATATCGAAGATCATAAAATGCACAGTGAATTTTATCGTTTAGATGCCGATGCAGCGAAGACGTTAAATGAAGTTCGGGCTAATGGTGGTCGGATTATCGCGACTGGGACGACGTCGATTCGGACACTTGAAACGATTGGCTCGAAGTTTGATGGCGAAATCAAACCTGACTCTGGTTGGACGGATATTTTCATCAAACCTGGCTATGACTGGAAAGTCGTCAATGCCTTTATCACTAACTTCCATTTACCAAAATCAACGTTAGTGATGTTAGTGGCAGCCTTTACGGGTCGGGACATGATCTTGAACGCTTACCAACATGCCATTGATGAAAAGTATCGGTTCTTCAGTTTTGGCGATGCAATGTTCATTCACTAAGTACAATTGAGTTGAAGATCAGGTGATTATTGCCTGGTCTTTTTGTTTGATAGCGACTCGGCGTGTTTCGTGCTATCATATTCAAAGCAAACAGAGGTCAACACGGAGGAATTATATGGAACCGGCAATCAAATACCGTTTAATTAAAAAAGAAAAACACACTGGTGCACGGCTGGGGGAAATCATTACCCCTCACGGCACTTTTCCAACCCCAATGTTTATGCCCGTTGGGACGTTAGCTAGTGTGAAATCGTTAGCGCCTGAAGAATTAGAATCAATGGGTGCGAATATTATTTTATCGAATACGTATCACTTATGGCTACGGCCTGGCGAACAGATCGTCAAAGAAGCAGGTGGCTTACACCAATTCATGAATTGGAAGAAAGGGATCTTAACCGATTCTGGTGGTTTCCAAGTGTTCTCGCTCGCCAAAAACCGTGACATTACTGAAGAAGGGGTCCACTTTAAAGATCATTTGAGTGGGGCTAAGCGGTTCTTGTCACCCGAAATTGCGATCCGAGTTGAAAACGACTTAGGGCCCGATATTATGATGAGTTTAGACGAATGTCCACCATTCTTTGAAACATACGATTACGTACAAAAATCCGTTGCCCGGACGAGTCGTTGGGCTGAACGGGGGTTAAAAGCGCATCAACATCCTGATTATCAAGGGTTGTTTGGGATTGTTCAAGGTGCGGGCTTTAAAGATTTGCGGGAACAAAGCGCCAGAGACTTGGTCAGCATGGATTTCCCAGGCTACTCGATTGGTGGATTATCCGTTGGTGAATCCAAAGCGGAAATGAATCATGTGCTCGACTTTACCACGCCATTATTACCAGAAAATAAACCCCGTTACTTAATGGGCGTGGGATCTGCGGATGCCTTGATCGATGGCGCCATGCGAGGAGTCGACATGTTTGACTGTGTCTTGCCAACGCGAATTGCCCGTAATGGGACTTGTATGACCTCACATGGTCGGTTGGTCGTGAAGAACGCGAAGTATGCGCATGACTTTGGACCTTTGGATGATAATTGCGACTGCTACACGTGTCGTAACTTCTCGCGGGCCTATATCCGGCATTTGATCAAAGCGGACGAAACGTTCGGTTTACGGTTAACGAGTTATCATAACTTGTACTTCTTACTTCACTTGATGAAGCAAGTTCGGCAAGCTATCATGGATGACAACTTGTTAGAATTCCGCGAAAACTTCTTTGAAATGTACGGGTTTAACAAGAAAAACGCCAAAAACTTCTAGGGATACTAGTAATCTTAGGTGTAATTTGTTAAAGTTAAAGATAGTCAAACAAAGATTAGGAGCGATTTTTAAATGAATTTATTACTTGGAGCATCTGCTTTTGGTGGCTCAACTATGTCAATCGTGTTCATCGTTGTGATGTTCGCGTTCTTGTACTTCTTTATGATTCGGCCACAACGGAAACAACAACAACAACATCAAAGTATGTTAAGCAAAGTTAAACGTGGCGACAAAGTTACCACGATTGGCCGCTTACATGGGGTTGTCGATGAAGTTAACGAAGCTGAAAAGACCGTTACGCTTGATTGTGATGGGATTTTCTTAGTTTTCGATTTATCAGCTTTAGCTAAAGTAACGCCTGCTGATGGTGGTGCTGCTGTGGCCCCAGCTAGTGGTGCCGCTGCTGAATCTGAAGCTGCTAGTGAAGCGCCAGTTGCTGAAAGTGAAGCAACGAGTGCCGATAGCGAAGCAGATTCTGCCGCTAAATAATGAACTTTGAAGTAAGCTGACATTCATTGAATGTTGGCTTATTTTTTTAGGGTTAATTTTGGTGTCTGAACGCACGTTCGTGTATAATTGAATTACCTAATGCAACGGAAAGGATGGTGTGAGTGATGACGAAAACGACGAGTGCAATACCGATTAATGTCGAGACCGGACGTAAAATTATTCATGTAGATATGGACGCGTTTTATGCATCGATTGAAGAACGTGAGCATCCAGCGTATCGGACGCAACCTTTAGTGATCGCTCATGATCCACGCCAAACTGGGGGTCGCGGTGTCGTGACCACTGCCAATTATGTTGCCCGTCAATATGGGGTGCATTCGGCGATGCCGGCTCAAAAAGCGTTAGAATTGTGCCCGAAAGCCGTTTTTAAAACGCCCGACTTTCCGTTATATCGACAAGTTTCGGCCCAAATTCACGAGATTTTTCATGAGTATACGGATAAGATTGAACCGATTGCGTTTGATGAAGCCTATTTAGATATTACGGAGAATAAACCCAAGATGCATAGTGCTGTTCAACTTGCCCATCAACTTCAACAAGAAATCTGGCAAAAGACTCACTTAACGTGTTCAACGGGTATTTCATATAATAAATTCATTGCCAAATTGGCCTCGGATTATCGCAAGCCAGCCGGTGTCACAATTGTGTTGCCACAAGATGCGGAAGCTTTCTTACTACGAGAACCGATTGAAAAATTTCGCGGTGTCGGTAAGAAGACTGTTCCAAAAATGCATGATCTAGGTATTTTAACGGGGCAAGATTTATATGACCAAACGGAATTAGACTTGATTAAACATTTTGGTAAGTTGGGCTATATTTTATACCGCCGGGTGCGAGGGAGTGACGATCGGCCCGTTGAGTATTTACGAGAACGAAAGTCGATTGGGAAAGAACGCACTTTTGGCCCATTTCTCCAGACGCGTGAAGACGTCCAGGCGCATTTAAAACAACTGGCACAAATGGTGAGTGAAACGATGCAAGATCATCAACGTCATGGTAAAACGCTGGTGTTGAAACTACGCTATGGGGATTTTGTGACGATCACCAAGCGCCGGACGCTGACAGAATTTTTGCCAAATGACGCCGGACTGTTTGAACAATATGCGGAGGAGTTATTTGAGGATGTGGTTGATCAACACTTTGATTCGGGGATTCGCTTGTTGGGGATCACGATGACGGGATTAGCACCACTGGCTTTTGAGAACCTCACGTTACCGTTATACCCGAATGAAGACTTAGCGGCGAATTAATTTGGCGTAAGCCGTATTGTTCGGTATACTAGAGTACTATGGCAGTTTTAAAGCCATCAGCAAATTTTGAACAAATAGGAAGGACTATTTATGACCGTCCAAACAGAAATTTTCAACTTAATTAAACAAGCAAAAACGATTATTATTCATCGACACCAACGTCCTGATCCCGATGCGATTGGGAGTCAACTTGGAATGGCTGAGATTATTAAGACCAGTTTTCCTGACAAAAAAGTTTTAGCACCTGGTAAACAGTACCATGGCTTTGACTGGTTAGGCCAAATGGATACCGTCACTGAAGCGGACTATGAAGACGCCTTAGTACTCGTCTTAGACACCGCTAACCAACCACGCGTGGATGGCGAATACTACAATACTGGCAAGCAACTCGTTAAGATCGATCATCATCCAAATGATGATGCGTTCGGCGATCCTCAATGGGTTGATGTGGATGCGTCAAGTACAAGCGAGTTAGTGTATCAATTTTATGCTGCTAATGAAGCAGCGCTGACACTAACGGCTAATGCGGCGCGGTTACTTTATGCGGGGATCGTTGGCGATACGGGACGTTTCTTATACGATGCAACTCATCCAAGTACGTTACGGGTCGCCGCTGCGTTGATGGAAGCTGGCGCAAATGCCCCAGAAGTTAATCGGATTGAAGATACCATTACGCTACCGGTAGCGCGGTTATCTGCCTATGTCTACGAGCATTTAACTCAGCTTGAATCAGGGGCTGCTTATGTCATTTTGACGAATGAAATTATGGATTCGTTTGAAATTGGGGATGCTAGTACGGCCGGCGTCGTGCCACTCCCTGGTCGGATTGACACGGTTAAATCATGGGCCATTTTTGTCCAACAAAAGGAAGGCGACTATCGGATTCGGTTACGGTCAAAGGGACCGGCAATCAATGAAGTCGCCAAGTTACATGGCGGTGGTGGTCACCCCTTAGCCAGTGGCGCTAAAGCAAAGGATCAAGCCGAAATTGAAGCGGTCGTGCGTGAGCTCGATCAAGTTGATCAGGCTGATCAGAAAGAGGTTTAAAATGACCGCAAGTTTTGAAGAATTTAAATTAAAACCATTTTTAATGGATGCCTTAAAAGAAATTAATTTCCAGACACCAACCGCTGTGCAAGAAAAATTGATCCCTGTGATTATGGCTGGACGTAGCGTCATTGGACAATCTGCAACTGGGAGTGGGAAAACCCACACCTTCTTGTTGCCATTGATTAATCAGCTAAATGCTGACGAACGCCGGGTTCAAGTTGTGATTACGACACCGAGTCGGGAATTGGCTTATCAGATTCAAAAAGCGGCTAAGCAATTGGTTCAACATAGTCCTAAACCAATTCACATTGGGTTATATGTTGGTGGGACTGATAAGCAAGACCAAATTAATAAGTTGAATCGCCATCAACCACAATTGATCATTGGGACGCCTGGTCGGATTTTAGATCTAATTCGGTCGCAAGCGTTAGATGTGCATACCGCGACTCAATTAGTCGTTGATGAAGCAGACATGACTTTGGATTTAGGATTCTTGAATGTGGTTGACCAAATTGCTGGGCGGATGCCGGCCGAGCTACAAATGTTGGTCTTCTCGGCAACGATGCCACAAAAACTAACACCGTTCTTGAAAAAGTACATGAATAATCCAGTAATGGAAGCTATTCCAGTGGCATCGGTCATTAGTCCAACGATCGATAACTGGTTGATCTCAACCAAGAGTCACGACAAGAATAGTATTATTTATCGCTTACTCACGATTGGTGAACCTTACTTGGTTTTGATTTTTGCGAATACCAAGGAACGGGTGCAAGAAATTACTCGTTATTTGAAGCAGCAAGGGTTAACAGTAGCGATGATTCACGGTGATATTAAACCACGCGAACGGAAACGGGTGATGCGTGACGTTCAGGACTTGAAATACCAATTTGTAGTCGCTACGGATTTGGCTGCTCGTGGGATTGATATCGAAGGGGTTTCACACGTCATTAATGACGATATCCCAACTGATTTGGAATTCTTTGTTCATCGAGTTGGCCGGACTGGCCGGAATGGAATGGCCGGAACGGCGATTACCCTTTACAGTCCTGGTGAAGAAGACAAAGTCAGCGCGGTTGAAGCGATGGGCATTAAGTTTAAACCTAAGGCCATTCGAGATGGTGAGATTGTCGATTCTTATGATCGTAACCGCCGTGTTAATCGGGGACATCGCCAAGATAAGATCGATCCATCATTGATTAGCTATGTGAAAAAGGCTAAGAAAAAGGTCAAACCAGGTTACAAACGCCGTATTCGAACCAAAATTGCGGATAAAGCTCGGATGGAGCGTCGGATCGAACAGCGGGCTTCAGCTCGAAAGGCTCGGAAAGATCGGAAATCCTAGTCGGTTGGTTGACAACTAGGTCTAAGTTTTCTATACTTTGCAGAGTAAGGATATATTCAAGTCGACATATCTGTTTAGAAACGCTTTGGTTGCTGGAAAAAGTGCGGTGTCGATTGAATGCTACCGAATAACCAATGACTGGCTAACCAGTCCGTGTCTCAGCGTTAATGAGCTCAAGAGGTAAACGAACACATCGTTGCAAGTAAAGTGGTACCGCGTTAACAGCGTCTTTACTAGCAACGGTGTTTTTTTGCCTAAAAATAGGAATCGTGAGAAAGGGTGCCAAGTTAATGAAGAAATTAAGCAGTAGTGAGATTCGGCAAATGTATTTAGACTTTTTCCATGAAAAAGGTCATACGATTGTGCCCAGTGCGTCATTAGTCCCCAATGATGATCCAACCTTGTTGTGGATCAACTCTGGGGTAGCGACCATGAAGAAATATTTTGATGGGTCTGTGGTTCCAGACAATCCTCGGATGACTAGCTCACAAAAGAGTATCCGGACCAACGATATTGAAAATGTCGGTCGGACGGCGCGTCATCATACCTTATTTGAAATGCTAGGAAACTTCTCTGTTGGGGATTACTTCAAAAAAGAAGCTGTCAGCTGGGCATGGGAACTCTTAACGTCACCAAAATGGTTCGGTTGGGATCCTGAAAAGCTCTATATGACGGTTTATCCTAAGGATACTGATGCAGCCAAGTTCTGGGAAGAAACTGGCGTTAAGCCAAGTCATATTGTTAAAGTGGAAGATAACTTCTGGGATATCGGTCAAGGCCCTTCTGGTCCGGATTCTGAAATTTTCTATGATCGTGGCGAGGCCTTCAATAACTTAGCTGATGATGATCCTGAAAATTATCCTGGTGGCGAAAATGAACGTTATTTAGAAGTCTGGAACATTGTGTTCTCGCAATTCAACCATACTGCCGAGGGCACTTACGAACCATTACCACGGAAAAACATTGATACGGGGATGGGACTTGAACGGGTAGTTTCCATTTTCCAAAATGCGCCAACTAACTTTGAAACCGACTTGTTTTTGCCAATTATTCGCAAGACGGAAGCCTTGAGTGCTGGTAAACATTATGGGGACAATGCCCAAGATGATGTTTCCTTTAAAGTGATTGCAGACCATGCCCGCGCGATTACATTTGCCATCAGTGACGGTGCTTTGCCATCTAATGAAGGCCGTGGCTATGTCATTCGTCGTTTGATTCGGCGGGCCATTTTACATGGTCAAAAATTAGGCCTAACTGAAGCATTCTTAGACCAATTAGTGCCAATCGTTGGGGAAATCATGCAATCACATTACCCAGACGTTTTGAAGAATGCAGATTATATCGAAAAGATTGTCAGCTCTGAAGAAAGTCGCTTCAATGAAACCTTAAATGATGGTTTGAATTTATTGAACCAATTAATTGCGGATACCAAAGCCGCTAAGCAAGACACGTTACCAGGGGTCGATGCGTTCAAGCTTTATGATACGTACGGTTTCCCATTGGAATTAACCACTGAATACGCAGGCGATGAAGGTTTGAAAGTTGATGAGGCTGGCTTTGAAGTTGAAATGAAAGCGCAACGTGATCGGGCCCGTAATGCGCGGAGCAGTGACAAATCAATGGGCGTTCAACGCAGTCTCTTAATTGATATTAAGACGCCTAGTGAATATGTCGGTTATGACGAATTAACTGACGTTCATGGCGATTTGAAAGACATTATTGTCGACGAAAAGCTGGTTGATGAAGTGACGAGTGGTACCGCGGAAATGATCTTTAGTAAGACACCATTTTACGCGGAAATGGGTGGTCAAGTGGCCGACCGTGGGGTGATTTTAGATGCCGATGGTCAAACGGTTGCCAAGGTGACTGATGTCCAAAATGCCCCTAATAAACAACATCTGCATACGGTGGAAGTCTTAAAACCAATGCACAAGGATGCCACGTATACGCTAAACGTAGATTTGGCCTTCCATGCTAAGGTTGAAAAGAACCATACGGCAACGCATTTGCTTGACCAAGCTTTGCGCGATGTTTTAGGACCACATACGCAACAAGCCGGTTCGTTAGTGGAACCAGGCTACTTGCGTTTTGACTTTAACCACTTCGGTCAAGTCAGTGATGAAGAGTTAGCCAAGGTTGAACAGATTGTTAATGACAAGATCTGGGCAGCCCTACCCGTTAGCGCCATTCAAACGGACCAAGAAACGGGTCACAAGATGGGGGCCATCGCGGTCTTCACCCAAAAATATGGCAAGATCGTGCGGGTCGTTTCGATTGGCGATTACTCCATTGAATTTGATGGTGGGACCCACGTGAAGAACAGTAGCGAACTTGGTTTATTCAAGATTGTTTCTGAAGCTGGGGTTGGTGCTGGTGTTCGTCGGATTGAAGCCGTAACGTCAAAAGAAGCCTTCGAACTCTTATCCAATGAAGAAAACTGGTTAAAGACCATCGCCGCACAAGTTAAGGCACCAAAATTAGCGGATACTGCTGATCGAGTTAGCCAATTGCAAGCTGACTTAAAGGCCGCCCAACAAAAAGCCGCTAACTTAGAAAATAAATTAGCTAAGCAACAAGCCGGTTCAGTCTTTGAACAAGTTGATGAAGTGAATGGCACGAGTTTAATCGCCCAAGCTGTACAAGTTGCCGGGATGGATCAATTACGACAATTAGCCGATACTTGGAAGAACAAGCAAGCGTCAGACGTCTTAGTCTTAGGCGCGGTCGTTGGCGAAAAAGTTAATTTATTAGTTGCGGTCAGTGATGATAAGGTCAAAGCCGGTCTTAAAGCTGGGGACTTAATCAAAGCCATTGCCCCTAAAGTTGGTGGTGGCGGTGGCGGCCGTCCTAACTTGGCTCAAGCTGGTGGGAAGAACCCAGCTGGGTTACCGGATGCATTAACTGCCGCTCATGACTGGTTAAACGAACAATAGGTTTTATTACGAATGTGTTACATCAAAGTCGATTGATTGTACTTCATATAAGCATTTAGTAAAATAGATTAGAAGCGGAAACTAGCGGGAGGTGCTTTATATGAGTACATTAGACAAAACCATGTATTTTGACTTCGATAATGACAACGTTAAAGATGTTCATGACACGTTGACAACGGTCTACGAAGCGCTACAAGAAAAAGGATATAATCCGATTAACCAGATTGTGGGTTACTTACTATCAGGGGACCCGGCTTATATCCCGCGTTTAAAGGATGCTCGGAATTTAATTCGTAAGCACCAACGTGATGAAATTATCGAAGAGCTGGTCAAGTCATACTTGAAGGCAGATAAGGATGTTAATGCATGAAGTTAATGGGGTTAGATGTTGGGTCCAGAACAGTTGGGATTGCGATTAGCGATGCCTTTGGCTGGACGGCACAAGCAGTCGAAATTATTCGAATTAATGAAGATGAAGGCGAGTTTGGGATTGAACGGGTGGCAGAGTTAGTTAAAGAACTTGATGCTGGCGGTTTTGTCCTTGGTTTACCAAAGAATATGAATAATTCTTTGGGACCACGCGCCGAAGCCTCACAACATTATGGCGAGCTTTTGAAAGAACGTTTCGGCTTACCCATTGACTTTGAAGATGAACGTCTGACGACCGTTGAAGCCGAACGGATGTTGATTGAAGAAGCGAATACGTCCCGAAAGAAACGCAAAAAAGTGATTGATAAGCTAGCGGCAAGTTTAATCTTGCAAAACTACTTGGATCGCCACGGAAAACTCACACAAGGATAGCGAGGAACTAGCATGAGCCAAAACAAAAGTAATAAAGACCAAGAAGTGATCACCTTAGTTGATGACGAAGGTAATGAAACGTTATTTAACATTTTATTCACGTTCGACTCAGAAGATTTCGGTCACTCATATATTTTAATTTATCCAGCCGATGCTCCAGCTGATGAAGAAGTGGACATTCAAGCCTACATCTTTGATCCAGAAGATGGCGATAACGGTGAATTGAAGTTAATCGAATCCGATGACGAATGGGATATGGTTGAACAAGTTTTAAACACATTCTTAGCCGATGATGGCGGCATGCAATAAACTTAATCCCTAGAAGTGGTGTTAATCAGTAATGATTAGCGCCACTTTTTTTGTGCCTTAATTTTAGTAATTAAAAGTTGAAAGCTACTTTTTAGCAATAATCGTTGATACGGCAAGTATTCAACGATTGAAAATAGATGAACTTGCCGCCTACCGTTCGCCCACATTGAGCCGGAACGCTGTGGGAAGATCCGGTTCAGCCAAAAAGCGGTCTGAACCGTCGTTTTGAACCACTAAACACGTGTTTCAAAAGCGCCAGGCTCTAAGCGATAAATCGCTTAGAGCCCCCACGGCTGGGCTCAATGTGGACTCACTCTCGGTTATACTGGTGATCACCAAATTGATGAACAGTATAACCGGAGTCAGCCAGCAGAATCACTGGCTGGTGTAGGTGGCTAATTTATCCTAACTTGAGCCAATACTGATATGAATTCTGCCACTATAATTAACTTGAAACTTCTAGTTTAGTAATTAAAGTTAACAAATTATTTAATATTTATGATAAGCTTAATGCGGAGTTATTAAAAAAGAAGCGCCTTAGTAACGAATCACGCGATTCAATTGGGGGAACGGGTGTCAGAGGTGTAGTTCGTGCATTTTAATAGACAGCGACGACTCAAAGGCTGGGTTGTCGGATTAAGTATTGTCTTAATCATTGGGATTGCTGGTGGTTGGTTATGGCAAAGTACGTTGAGTCATGCCAGTCAAACCAATAAGGCCAAAGTGATTAAAACAGCGTCATCGACTAAAGCCGTCAAAAAAGTGGTCAAGCCCAAAGTCGTCCCACTAAAAACGCGACTGGCAAAAACTTGGGCAACAACGACAGCTGGAACGAAGGCTAAAGTTGCGATAGCGGTTTATGATCCTAAAACCAAGCAAACGTATCAATATACCAACCGGACGGCACAAACCACGTATGTGGCAGCTAGCACGGTTAAAGTGGGTATTTTGGTACAACTCTTGCACCAACGCGATCAAGGCGCATTAAGCTTGACGAGCAATGATCAGGCAGAAGCCACTCAAATGATTGAGCAAAGTGATAATGACGCAGCTGACTTTTTGTTGTTTCATCGGTTAGGTGGTAGTGCCGCGTTAACGAGTTTGTATCAGAACTTAGGGATGTCGCATAGTCATGCTGCGCCTATTTATTGGGGCTTAACGACGACCACAGCGGTGGATCAGTTAAAACTGTTAAAGGTTATTTTTACGCCTAATCATTACTTGTCGAAAGCGTCGCAGACTTATATGCAAGGCTTAATGGGACACGTGGCGTCTGATCAGGCGTGGGGTGTTTCTAAAGGCGCAGCTAGTTATCAGTTGAAGAATGGCTGGCTGGATGCGGATGATAATGGACATTGGGCGGTTAACAGTGTTGGTCGAGTCGTTGAAAAAACGTCTAAAAAAGGCTATTTAATGTCAATCTATACAAATAATAATGTCGATGAAAGCCATGGAATTGCTTTGGTGAACCAGTTAGCCCAAGCAACAAATGGGGAATTAGCGAAATAAATGGAAGGTGAAACTTATCTGATAACTGATAAATTTCACCTTCTGTTTTGGCATTAACTCCTAATTTAGTCCCCAAAAGTCGCATAAACCCTGCCAACATGCTAAAATATTAACTGTTATTGAAAAGGAGCTGAACGGACCATGGCAGCCAGCAAACGCCGCTTTAAAGCGGAAATTGACGGGCACGATTATACGATTATCGGAAGTGCCTCCGATCGTCACATGCAAACGGTGACGAACATGATGAATGAACAAATTGCAACGTTAAAAAAATTATCACCAGACTTAACGAGTGAACAAATCGCCATTTTATTGGCCTTTAACGCGATTTCAGATCAGGTAGATAAACAAGCGGAACTGTTAAAAATGCAAGCTAATGATGCTGAAGCTTAAGCGTCATTTTTTTTGCTCACACAGTTTCAGTCAATCGGGGAGGGTTAGTCTTGAATCCCAAAGTATTAGCAACATTAGAATATCAACAAGTTAAACAGCAATTGGCACCATATTTGGTGTCAGCGGCTGGTCAAAAAGAATTAAGTGCCTTGCAGCCAATGACGACGCTGGCAGAAGTTCAATATGCGTTGGACGAAACCAACGACGGCGTTGAGGTGTACCGCCTAAAGGGTGGTATTCCAGTCGCCCGATTAGCGGATATTACGCCACACATGAAGCGTTTAGCGATCGGCGCGACCTTGAATGGAAGTGAACTCGGCCAAGTCGGTCGGGTCTTAAAGACGACACGGGCAATTACCCGCTTCTTTGAAGAACTTTTAGCCGATGCGCCAGAAAATGATATCCGTCATTTATTTGATGAAGTTCAAACGTTAGTGACGTTACCAGAAGTCACTAAACGCTTAGCGACTGCTATTGAAGGTGACGGGCATATCACGGATAATGCGTCACCAGAATTAGCAAGTATTCGCAGCCATATCAGTAAAACTGAGGGCGAAATTCGGTCACGGATGGAACGTTATACTCATGGTAAAGAAGCTAAGTATTTGAGTGATCCGATTATTACCATTCGTAATGATCGGTATGTCATTCCGGTAAAAGCCGAGAATCGTGGTCGTTTTGGTGGGATTGTCCATGACCAAAGTGCTAGTGGGCAAACGTTATTCATCGAACCTCAAGCAGTAATGGCACTAAATGACCGTTTGCGTCAAAATCAAGTGGCTGAAAAACAAGAAGAACAACGCATTTTAGAAGAATTATCTAATTTGATTGCGCCTTATCAAGATGAGATCCTAGAAAATGCGGCGATCTTAGGTCATTTTGATTTTATCAACGCTAAAGCCCGTTACGCGCGGGCAATGCATGCCAATGAACCAGCGGTGTCAACGACTAATGAAGTCTTATTGCGACAAGCGCGGCATCCATTAATCGATCAAAAGAAAGTCGTTGCTAACGATATTGCGTTAGGGACAGACTATCAAGCGATTGTCATTACTGGGCCTAATACTGGTGGGAAAACCATCACATTAAAAACCCTTGGACTTCTTCAATTAATGGGTCAATCTGGCTTATTTATTCCAGTTGACATGGGGAGTCGGATTGCGATTTATCATGAGATTTTTGCCGATATTGGTGATGAACAATCAATTGAACAAAACTTAAGTACGTTCTCGTCACATATGGAAAACATTGAAAGTTTCTTGAAGCAAATCGATGACCATAGTTTAGTCTTAGTCGATGAATTAGGTGCCGGGACCGATCCGCAAGAAGGGGCCGCATTAGCGATTGCCATCTTGGATGCGATTGGTGGGCATGGCACCCAAGTCGTGGCGACGACCCACTATCCTGAATTGAAGGCTTATGGGTTTAATCGTCCTGAAACGATCAACGCTAGCATGGAATTTGATGAAGCCACGTTAAAACCAACGTATCGCTTATTAGTGGGGATTCCTGGACGAAGTAATGCGCTAGATATTGCACAACGGTTAGGTATTCCTCAAGCCATTGTCGATCAAGCGCGGTCGTTAACGGATACGGATAGTCAAGATTTGAATGCGATGATCGCGGACTTAGTGACTAAACGCAAGCAAGTTGAAGATGCCCAAATTCAACTGAAGGCTGAAGTTGAAGACTCTGAAAAATTGCATAAGCAATTGAAGAGTGAATTCAACGCTTACCAACAACAAAAAGATCAATTAATGGAAGAGGCTAAGGTTGAAGCTAATGCCATTGTTGAAAAGAGCAAGACGCAAGCTGATGCCATTATTAGTGACTTACGTAAGAAGCAATTAGCTACTGGGGCCAACATCAAGGAAAATGAGTTGATCGATGCTAAAGGGGCGTTAAACGCCTTAGAACAACAGCCTAAACTCAAAAAGAATCGGGTATTGCGGCGTGCCAAAGCTAAGCAAGACTTCCACAAAGGTGACGATGTGTTGGTCAAATCTTATGGGCAACGTGGTGTCTTGGTTCAGAAAATGGGTAACCACGCTTGGGAAGTTCAACTCGGTATTTTGAAGATGAAAATCAATGAAGCCGATATGGAACGCACTCAAGCCGAAGCGGAACCAAAGCGCGCACGAGCAACGGTTCAAAGTGCCAATGCCAGCCACGTCTCGCCTAATCTGGATTTACGAGGTGTGCGGTATGAAGATGCGATGATGCAAGTTGATCGCTATATCGATGCAGCCCTCTTAGCCGGTTATCCATCCGTGACGATTGTGCATGGGAAAGGGACGGGGGCATTGCGGCAAGGGATTACCGAATATTTGCAAGGTAATCGCCAAGTCAAGTCCTTCCATTTTGCAGCGCCTAATCATGGTGGTAACGGGGCAACTGAAGTCCAATTTAAATAGATTAAATTGTAGGCGAGCGAAAAAGTTGTGCTTTAAAGTGAAACTGATATACTTACTATTAGTAAATAGTCAAAATATGAGGAGGCCGATCGAAATGGTCGTAGCAACTACAGATAAGACGTTTGAAAGCGATACTGCTAAAGGGGTCACTTTGACTGATTTTTGGGCAACTTGGTGTGGTCCTTGTCGGATGCAATCACCAGTCGTTGAACAATTAGACAGTGAAATGGGTAGCCAAGTCACCTTTAACAAGATGGACGTGGATGCTAACCCAGAAACGGCTAGCAGCTTCGGCATCATGAGTATCCCAACTTTATTAGTTAAAAAAGACGGTGAAGTGGTTGATACTTTGGTTGGTTACCATTCCAAAGAACAAATTAAAAAGACGCTAGATCAATATTTAGCTGATTAATTCAAAAAAACGACCTCCATTTGGGGGTCGTTTTTTTAGTCGGTTTGTTCAGTATCATCCGTAACTTGAGGCCGCACGACCTCAATGGGTGTCGCGGGGTCATGGTTCGTCAAAGCTTGATTATGATCAACCGTGACTGCAATTTGAATCTTGAGTCGTTTGCTGGCCGTGATTTTGGCTTCACTGACGCAGTTAAACCGTTGAGCAGCTTGTTCAGCTAAGAAACCAGTTTCTAGCATGTAGTCAGGTTCCTTAACAGCCGCGTTACGACGAGCGACTGGTTCGCCGGTGAGCTCATAAGTGAGTAAGTTGTTTGTTTCGCTAGTCACAACAAGATGGCCCCAGCCAGCTTGTTCAACGAAGGTACAAAGGTCGTCATTACTAGCGATCGGGAATTGGCGGGCGAGATCTTTACCAGCCCAGTAAAGAATCCCACTACTGTCATCACCGAGGAGGCGTGGGAGCAAAGCGTCCCGCAAGATTTCAACGCTTAAAACGGAAGTCTTGACTGAGTTAGCTGCAAATTGAGAATAAAAGGCGTTCGTCATGATAGATCCTTTCCGATGTAAAATCGCAGCGTTTTTTGCCGCTTAATACTCATTATTATACCTTGTTTCAGCGTCGGGGCGGAACTTTTTCCAATTTAAATTAAAATTTAACGAAATATTGGCAGTAAGCCGTCGCTTGAAATCAGTTTCAAAAAAGGCGATAATTAAGGTTCAGAATTAAGTGAACGGAGCGTAAAATAATGGCAGATGAACATGCAATTGGTTTTATGGATTCTGGCGTTGGCGGCTTAACGGTGGTTAAACAAGCCATCAAGCAACTGCCACGTGAAACGGTGACCTTTATTGGTGATCAGGCGCGACTTCCTTATGGTCCGCGTCCTAGTGAACAAGTTAAGACGTTTAGTTGGCAGATGGCGAATTACTTGCTTCGACAAGACATTAAGATGTTAGTCATTGCTTGTAATACGGCTACGGCGGCGGCATTACCGGATTTGCGGCGAAAACTGGCTATTCCAGTCATTGGTGTGATTTCACCGGGGTCGCGGGCGGCGATTAAAGCCTCAAAGAATCATCGGATTGGCGTGATTGCGACGGAAGGCACGATTAAAAGCAATGCCTATCGCGAGGCGATTATGACTAAAGATCCCGATGCCAAAGTATTTTCGCTAGCTTGTCCCAAGTTTGTGCCATTAGTGGAGTCAAACGAGTATCGTTCAACCGTAGCCAAACGGGTGGTCGCAGAATCATTACGGCCATTGAAGGGAACCGGTATTGATACCTTGGTCTTAGGCTGTACACATTATCCATTACTACGACCATTGATTCAAAATGTAGTCGGTCCCGATGTCACCTTGATTGACTCAGGCGCTGAGACGGTGAACGGGGTTTCCTTTATGTTAGATTATTTAGATATTGCCAACACGAGTGCCACCAAGTACTATCCTGATCGTTTTCAAACAACTGGATCGGCCACCGCATTTGCGACCATTGCGCGTGATTGGCTCGATCAACCTGATTTTCAAGCAACTCATATTGATTTAGGCGGTGAAAGTAATGACTGAACCACAAACTTTAATTATTGCGACCAATAATCCCGGCAAAGCGCGGGAATTTGCCGAAATGTTACACCCATACGGCTTAACGATTAAAACGTTAGCTGATTTCCCTGAGATTCCAGAAATTGTCGAAAATGGGATTACTTTTGAAGAAAATGCGTTAACTAAGGCGCAGGCCGTGGTCGATGCCACGGGCTTACCCGCCATTGCGGATGATTCTGGCTTAATGGTGGATGCCTTACATGGCGACCCTGGTGTTTTGTCGGCTCGGTATGCTGGTGACCACAATGACGCGGCCAATAACGCTAAGTTATTAGCGAATTTAGGTGGTGTCCCAGAAGCTAAGCGAACGGCCACTTTTCATACCACGTTGGTGGCGTTAAAACCAACTGGTCAAAAGTTAGTCGTTGATGGTGAACTTAAAGGACGAATTTTAATTGCCCCACGTGGGGACAACGGCTTTGGCTATGATCCGCTATTTTGGTCAGACCAGTTTCAAAAGTCACTTGCACAATTAACGGATGCCCAGAAGAATTCAATTAGCCATCGTGGCGCGGCGTTACGTCAATTGATGCCAAAATTTGAAGAATGGTGGGAAGCTTAATGAAATGTTTAGTTGTCAGTGACAGTCATGGTGATCGGCAAATTTTAGGTGATCTTTTAGCGGCGTATCAAGGCAAAGTCGATGCTTTCTTTCACTGTGGTGATTCTGAATTAACGGTCGATGATGACGTTTTTAAACAAATGGCGGTTGTTCAAGGCAATATGGACTTTGACAGTCAGCTACCAGAAGAAGTCGTCCAAACCGTGGCTGATACGACGGTTTATATGACTCATGGACATTTGGTCGGGGTTAACTTTTCATTAGACCATTTATTAGCTAATGCGCAACAACATCACGCCCAGCTGGCTTTCTTTGGGCATACGCATCAATTAGGTGTGGAACGACATGATGGCATCCTATGCTTAAACCCCGGGAGTATTAGTTATCCACGGGGAGAGTTTGCTCGAATCGGCGGGACATATGCGATCGTTGAAACGAACGATACCGCAATTGATGTTCAGTATTATGATCGCCAACAACAACCAGTACCCACGCTAAAATTTCATTTTGAGTATTAAAACACGCATCGAGACCGCTTTCAGGTAGAATGGTTAATATGAGTGATACGCAAGGAGGAATTTTGGACGATGCTAATTAAACCAGTTGAAGAGATGTTGCTGCGCAATGCCGACCATTATTTAATTCCAGCTGACATTGTGGCCAACGTTCAAACTGATAATAACTTGTACCATGCCTTTTTAGTTTTGACGAAGATTAAGTATTCGCGGATTCCGGTGCTGGATCACGCCGGTCATTTTGAAGGGTTAGTCTCATTACCACTGATTACCGAAAAAATGTTGGGCTTTGACCAACTAAACACCGATATTTTAATGCAATGTCGGGTGAGTGAGGTTATGGATACTGATATTAGAACGGTGCAATCAGTGGGGGATGTTGAGGAGACACTTCACTTAATGGTGGATAATCCGTTTGTACCGGTCGTCGATTCAGCTAATATGTTTGAGGGGATCATTACGCGGCGCGAGTTTATGAAGAGTTTTAACTTCCTAACGCACGAAATTGGGAGACAATATGATATGATTGAGAAGGATTTTTCCAATAGCTCAATAGCTAAATAACTTATATGGAGGCTGTCTTAATGGCAAAATTAGATGCACAATCAATTATTAATTACATTGGGAATGCAAAGAAAAAAACCCCAGTGAAAGTTTACGTGAAAGGTCAACTTGACCAATTAGACGTTCCAGCTGGCATTAAAACGTTCTTCAGCGGTAACGCCGGCGTTTTATTTGGCGATTGGAATGATGTTGAACCATTCTTAAAGGCAAATGCCGATAAGATTGAAGATACTGAATTAGAAAATGGCGCTCGTAATTCAGCAGTGCCAATGACTGACTTAAAACAATACAATGCACGGATTGAACCAGGCGCAACGATTCGTGACCAAGTCTTGATTGGTGACAATGCAGTCATCATGATGGGTGCCGTGATTAATATTGGTGCCGAAATTGGTAGTGGCACAATGATTGATATGGGTGCCGTTTTAGGTGGCCGGGCGTTAGTTGGAAACAACTGTCATATTGGTGCCGGTGCCGTGTTAGCTGGTGTGGTAGAACCACCTTCGGCTGATCCTGTCCGGATTGATGACGATGTGTTAGTTGGTGCCAATGCAGTCGTTGTTGAAGGCGTGCACGTTGGTAAAGGTGCCGTTGTAGGTGCCGGTGCGGTTGTCTTAGATGATGTGGCGCCTTATACTGTTGTCGGTGGGACCCCTGCTCGGAAACTCAAAGATATCGATGACAAGACGAAAGACAAGACTGAATTAATGTCCGCCTTGCGTCAACTTTAGGACGGGAGGAATCATCAATGGCGTTACAACAAGCAGAGCTGATTCCAATCTATCAACATCTTCATCAGATTCCTGAATTGGGATTAGAAGAACATGAAACCCAAGCCTATTTGCTACAACTGATTAGTCAAATGCCACAAGACTTTTTGACTGTCAAAAAAGTGGCAGCTGTGCCAACGGCGCTTTTGGTTAAAGTCAGTGGGCACAAACATGATTATCGGATCGGTTATCGGACCGATATTGATGGCTTACCAGTCACTGAGGCGACCGACTTACCATTTGCTTCTAAGCATCCGGGTAAAATGCATGCATGTGGTCATGATATTCATATGACAGTGGCGTTAGGCATTCTCAGTTACTTTGCTGAAAATCAACCGGAAACGGATATGATTTTCCTTTTTCAACCGGCTGAAGAAAATGCGTCTGGTGGGAAACGGCTCTATGAGAGTGGGGCACTGGATGATTGGATGCCTGATGAAATTTTTGCCTTTCATGATAATCCGGACTTACCGGCTGGCGCCATTGGCTGTCGGTTAGGGACGTTGTTTGCCGGAACGTGTGAAATTCATGCGCATTTGACGGGGAAGAGTGGTCATGCGGCTTTTCCACACAATGCCAATGATATGGTTGTCGCTGGTTCAGCGTTGGTCCAACAATTACAAACGATTGTGTCGCGTAATGTTGATCCGATTCAAAGTGGTGTGGTCACTTTAGGTCATTTTACGGCCGGCACGATTGGTAATGTCATTGCGGGTGAAGCCCAAATTGATGGGACGATCCGGGCATTGACCCAAGAGATGAACGCGCATATCCAACGGCGGGTACGGACTATTACTGAAGGGATTGCGTTGGCCTATGATTGCAATATTGATTTAACCTTGCATCAAGGCGGCTATTATCCCGTTGAAAATAATGACGCAATTACCGCCGACTTCATTGATTATATGCAGGCTAAAGACGATGTAAACTTCATCGAAACTCAGCCAGCAATGACGGGTGAAGATTTCGGTTATTTGATTCAACAAATTCCTGGGACGATGTTTTGGTTAGGGGTGGATAGCCCTTATTCCTTACATTCAGAACACATGGTGCCTGATACCAGTGCAATTATGGCTGGTGTTAATGCCATGAATGGCTTTTTGACGCATCGAAATGAATTACAAAAATAACGCATCACTAAAAGATGACCGCTACTTGCTGTAATAGCAAATAGCGGTCATCTTTTTCGTATTTAAGGGTTAAATTAGCCACCTACGTCAGCCAGTAATTCTGCCGGCTGTGGAACCGGCTCCAGCCAAAGTGCGGGCTTCCACCTCGCTTTTGAGCCTGGCCAAATCCGTTAGTCTTAAAAGTCGTCCACATCGTAAAGTCCGGCAAAACCGTCCAGACTAATGATGTTTGCACGGCCGGCGCCATCACTGGCTGAACCGGTCCGCCCACAGCGTTCCGGCTCAATATGGGCGAACGGTAGGTGACAAGTAAGTCTACTTTTGATCAATGAATACTTGTCATATCGATGCTTATGGCTAAAAAGTAACTTTTAGTTATTTAGGACTATGGAAATTTAGTGTTGGTGATGGTAAGGTGATGCCGGCTTGTTTAGCTGCGGTTAGGTAAGCGGCTAAGAAGTCACGTTGAATGGTGGCCTGCATGCCATTTTTGACGTAGAATTGTACCCGAAAGACGAGTGTGCCGTCTGGTTGGGTGGTCACCCCTTGAATATCTGGATCACCAATAATATCCGGATATTGTGGAATTAACGTCCGATTGGCTTGTTTGACCGCCGTTGTCAACTGATCGATTGGGGTACTGGTGGTAATCACTAAATCGATTAAAACACGCATATCGTTACGAGACTTATTGCTAATGACCATGATCTTACGATTAGGAATAAAGTTTAATGATCCGTCTGGGCTAGTGACTTGGGTGGTGCGTAAGCCAATTGCGGAAACAGTCCCCTCAACGGTATCAATCGTGACATAGTCGCCAACATCAATTTGATCTTCTAGTAAGATGAAGAAGCCAGTGACAATGTCGCTTACAAAGCCTTGAGCCCCTAAACCTAACGCCACACTGAAGATTCCGGCACTGGCAATTAAGGTTCCGACTGGCACGCCAAGGACAGATAAGACGGCATAAATACCGAAAAACATCACTGTATAATGAAAGATATTGAGGGCCAACGTAAAGATTGTTGAAACCCGATTAGAGGCGGTTAGACTGGTATTGGCATTAGTGACAAAGATATGATGCAAGAGCCGTTTGCCTAAACGATCAATGATCCAGAATAAGACGCAAAAAAAGATAATTTCTAAAATCTTACCGCCAAAATTAATGAGTATTTGTTGCCAATCGATTTTAGCGGCAAGTTTCATCCAAATGGAAACTTGTTTCGTCGGGGTGGTAACCCCCAATAGTATTGGAAAAGACATCGTGTCACCCTCGTTTTAAATTGCTGAATACTAGTTTATCAGAATAAGTCGTGAGAACCAATAGCCAAACGGGACTAACCGTAATCTCATGCGATGTAAGCACTTTTTTCGTTGCAGTATTTTTTAGACAATGCTATGCTTATTTTAATGTTACCAGCTGTTGAAGGAGGAATTTAACATGATTGCACATCTTGCGGGGATTATTGCCGCCATTGCGTTGTTATTATTAGTGGTCTTTATTAGTATTTTCTTAGTTCGGATCACTAAAACGATGGGGGAAGTCAATAAGAGCTTAAGTTCCATCACGAATGATGTCGATGCTTTATCACATGAAACTGAAAAGATTATGGCCAATGCCAATGAATTATTGAAGGATGTCAATGGTAAGGTCGCTTCAATTGACCCAGCCTTTCAAGCGATGGGTGATTTAGGGCAAAGTGTTTCTGATTTGAATGCGGCAACGCGGGAATTAACCGCTAAAGTCGGTAAGGGCAACGAAAAGAAGAGTCGGTTTACGAGTGCTTCTAAAGTTGGTAAGGCCGCATTTGACGTTTATCGGAATCGTCGGAACAAGAATAACGAGGAGGACTAGCATATGTCGAAAAAAGCATTTCTATTTGGTTTAGCCGTTGGTGGCGCCGCGATTGCACGGGTTGCTATGAAGATGGATGAAGATAAGAAAGCTGAATTAAAGGCCAAAGCGCAACAAGGCTTGGCTGACTTTAAAGATCGGGCCATCGATTATGCGTTCTACGCTAATGATGCCGCTGCTGATTTCAAAGAAGAAGCAAGTAAGCAATTTGACTTGGCTAAAGACAAAGTCGCTGACTTTGCTGACCAATATCAAGCTGCTAAAAATGAAGGTGGCGCTAGCTTCAGTTCTAGTTTAGACGAAGCAACCGATAGTTTACGTTCTGAATTAGCACAAGTTGAAGCTGATGCTGATGAAGACGCTAACGATGATATCGTTATTGATAGTGCGACTGCTTTTGGCGATGAATCAGCGGCGACAAGTGCTGATGCGGAAGCAACCTCGGAAACTGATTCAGCCGTTGATTCTGCTGACAGTGAAGCGACGAGTGCGGCTGACAGCGCTACTGATCAACCAGAATAAAATCGATTTAAACGAATTAAATGTGAAAGTCATGGGTTCTTAACATGGCTTTTTATTTAGCCAAAAATGACTGGAGGTACACACATGTTATATTCCATTGGCGCTGTAGCCAAGAAGACTGGCATTTCAAGTTATACGCTACGTTACTACGATAAAGCGGGATTAACGCCCTTTGTCAAACGCGATGATCGTGGTCAACGTGTTTTTGATGATGACGGGCTAGAGTCATTAGGCCTAATCCGATGCCTTAAACAAACGGGGATGCCGTTAGAAGATATTCGCCAATTTGTTCATTGGTGTGATGGCGGTGATGAGACTTTGCCTGAACGATTAACGATGTTTGAAAAACAACGGGAAGCCGTTTTAGATCAGGTTCATCAATCTTTACTTAATTTGCGTAAGGTTAATCATAAGATTGATTCTTACCGTCGAGCTTGTGAACTCGGTAGTGAAGCGCAAGTTGATTGTGATTATATTCCAAAACGGACGGCGAGTGACTTATTAAGACAAGTTCGTGAATATGAAGAAACACAGCAATTATAAAAAAGTTTTGTTAGAACGCTTGACTTAGAGTTGGCTCTAAGGACTATTCTTTAAATCGTTGATCGGTAATTAGATGTTAAAGGAGTTTAAATAATGAAAACAATTAGATTAGGTTCTACCCAGCAAGATGTTTCAGCTGTAGCTTTGGGCATTATGCGAATGGTCCGCTTAGATGTTGATCAAGCGACCAATGTGCTTGAAACAGTTCATCAAGATGGGATTAACTACATTGATTCAGCTGATATCTACGGTAATGGTGATTCTGAACGAGTCTTTGGTCAGGCGTTGAAACAATCTAGCTTGAATCGGGCTGACTTTTTCATCCAATCTAAAGGTGGGATCGTCTTAGATCCAGAAAAGAGTAGTGGTGAGTTAGTTTTTGGTCAACGCTATGACTTTTCTAAACAGCATTTGATTGAGGCTGTCGATGGCATTTTACAACGGATGCAACTAGATTATTTGGATGCTTTCTTATTACATCGTCCAGATGCGTTGATGGAAACTGATGAAGTTGCCGCGGCATTTGATACTTTGCAAGCTACCGGTAAAGTTCGCCACTTTGGGGTGTCTAACTTTAACCCGATGCAAGTTGAGATGTTGCAAGCAGACTTGAATCAAAAGTTAATCATTAATCAATTACAATTTGGTGTAATGCACACCGGACCGATCCAGTTTGGTTTGCATACCAATATGCAAGATGCGGCCAGCATTAATCATGATGGTGAGATCATTGAATATTCACGGTTACACGACATGACGATCCAAGCTTGGTCACCATATCAATACGGATTATTCGAAGGAACCTTTATTGATAATCCGAAGTTCCCAGAGTTAAATGCCAAATTACAAGAATTGGCTGATCGCTATCACGTGACTAAAAATGCGATTGCGACTGCTTGGATTTTACGGCATCCGGCGAAGATGCAAGTGATCTTAGGCTCAATGAATCCAGAACATTTAAATGAAAGTATTGCGGGAACTGATGTGACATTAACACGCCAGGAATGGTATGATGTTTACTTTGCTGCCGGGAATGATTTGCCATAAGTTTAATTATGAGAAGCGACCTTTAACCGGGCCGCTTTTTTAGTTGGAAAATCTTATCGTTTAAAAAGTAACCGTTTACTTTTTAGATTGACTTTATTAAACTTAAAAGCATGATTAACCGCGTAAGTGATTAATTTGGAGGAGTTTTTAATGAAAAGGGGTCTTTTTTGATGCAAGTGACAAGTAAAGTTGTATTAGGGAGTTTGATCGGTTTAGCTAGTTGGGGCTTAAGTCTACCGGTACACGCTGCGACGACCACAACGCGGACGGCAACGGTAACACAGGCGGCTCAGCCATGTTATTCGGGAAAAACGGGTGACTTAGTTGAATTATCTGGTGATCTCAATCAGGTGACGGTGACACCCCAAAAGGCCCTTAAGACGTACGCGAAAACAACGTGGCTAGTGACTGGACAAACGGTAGTGACAACCGCTAAGGGCGTGGCTACCCGCTATGTTCAAGTGAAAAATGCCCAGGATGGGGTGCAAGGCTGGATTGCACAGACTGATCTAACCCCTGGTCGGAACTATCAAACGGATGCGCCAGTGAAACGGCCGGCCAAAAATTATATCAAAGCGCGAACAGGTAAGGTGTATCAGCTACAAGGCACTCGGGCGGCGATGCAGTTAGTTAAAGGCCAAAAACTAAGTGCCAAGCAGACGTATCGAGTGACGCAGCAACGCTATTATTATCGGCACGGCGTGAAGTATTTATACGTGCACGTATCCAGTAAGAATGGGACGAAAGGCTGGGTTTGGCATAACGGCTTAAAAGCGGGGACTTATTATGATGCGACTAAACAACAAGCGAAAATTAAGCAACGCCTACAAACGTATCTTGATGGCGTGACCAAAGATGGGTCATGTATGGTTTCATTCTATAATTTGACGCCTAAAGTGGGTAGTCAAGCAGCTAAAGCCAAGGACGCCAAAGTTTATACGCAAGGCAAGCTAGCAACTAATGCCCGTGGTCATCAAGTGGTTGTGTCGGCCAGTACTTACAAGTTATATATTGCGGCCTATTTGATGCACCTCAAGCAACAACATCAATTCAGTTGGACGAAAGCGAATACGGCTGGGATGCGGCGGATGATTGTGATCAGTGCTAATGACTATCCAGTTAGTGTCTTGCACAAATACGGTCGAGCTAAGATTAATCATTGGTTGGGGACACAAGGCTATTATGGCGCACCATTTAGTGCAACTCATGATTCAGTGACAACAGCCAATAGTTTGGTTAAAGTGTTACGCGACTTGGAACTAGGCAAGGGCGCATTTACGAATAAAAAAGACCGCGCACATATTTTAAGCTTGATGGGTCAACAAGTTTATCGGACCGGGATGCCAGCCGGGGTTAAACAAGCTAAAGCCGGAACGACCGTTCAAGATAAAGTTGGTTTTTTGAGCGATTATAATCGACTCTATCATCATGATGCGGGGATTGTGACGCTACCAAATGGGCAACGCTATTTATTAGCCGTTTTGACCTGGCAACCACAACCCGCCAACTTTGGTGGCATCAGTGGTTACACCGGTTTTGGTAAGGTTAAACAGATTACCAAGCGTGTTCAACAAATCGTTTATTAATCACACAAAAAGGCACGCCAGATCATCAATAATTGATGGCCTGACGTGCCTTTAATATCGGATTTAAATGTCTAAAATCTTTAAGTCTTTTGGTGTATGGGTAAATGGATCAAAGCCATCTTTAGTGACAACCCCACAGTCTTCAATCCGGACACCGGCAACGCCTGGAATGTAAATCCCAGGTTCAATGGAGAAGCACATGCCTTCAACTAATGGCATGTGGTTGCCTTCCATAATTGATGGGAATTCATGGTCAGTTTGACCGAGGCCATGACCTAAACGGTGAATAAAGTATTCGCCGTAACCAGCTTTGGTGATGACATCGCGGGCAAGTTTATCCACGTCCTCAGCGGCCATGCCAGGTTTAACGCCAGCTTGAGCGGTCAATTGGGCTTCCAAACAAACATCATAGATTTCCTTTTGTTTGTCGGTTGGTTGACCGTAAGCAATGGTCCGTGAGGCATCAGAAGCATAGCCTTCCCACATCACTCCTAAATCAAACAAGACTAATTCGTTTGGCTTGATTTGAGTTTGGTTGGTGGCACCATGAGGTTCAGCAGCGTGGGCGCCAGCTTGAATCAACGTACCAAAACTCATTTCCATGACGCCTTTTTGCATTAAGGCATATTGGAGTTCAGCAGCAACTTGTTGTTCAGTCCGACCAGCTTTAACGGCGGCAAAGCCTTTTTCAAAGGCAAAGTCGGCCCATTTACCAGCAACGTGTAATTTTTCTAATTCGTCGGGTGTTTTAACGAGACGCAGTTGTTGAATCATGGGTGATAAGTTCTTGTCAAAGTGGGCGGCAGGAAATTGCGTCTTGATCGCATTGAAACGGTCCAACGTTAAATTGCCTTGTTCTAAGGCCCAAACTTTTGGATCAGTGAGTTGTTCTTGAATGTGTTGCGCGATTAAGGCGTAAGGATCTTCATGATCCAAGTAACCGTAAACGCGATATGGCCAGCCAGTACCTTTGATGGCTTCGACTTCGAGGGCTGGGGCGAACAAGAATGGTTCGTCTTCAGCGAATACAAAGAGGGCTAGAGTGCGTTCGATCGGGTCACTCCCGAACCCAGTTAGATAAGAAATCGTGTGAAAGTCGCTGACATAGGTGACATCAACGTGGTTATCGACGGTCCATTGACGGACTTGTTGCAGTTTGGTGTAATCCATTACAGAACACTCCTTAAAAGATATTTAGCTATATCTTTTAGTATAGCGCTGTTAGGTTGGAAATGCTCGTGTGTTTCGTTACTGAAAAAAATCAGAATATGCTGTGTAAAAAGTTGTTTTTTTGAAAAAATTAAGGTATTATTTTCATGAAAGCGATTTCAACGTCCGTCATTAGTTGCAACTCATCCGTTATTTTGCTATATTGGTTGATGTTGCATGAAAACGAATGAAAACAAATGATACCAAGTAAGAAAGGGCTATTTTATATGGAAAAACAAACAGTAACGATTTATGATGTGGCACGCGAAGCGGCGGTTTCAATGGCCACAGTTTCACGGGTCGTTAATGGGAATCCCAATGTCAAGCCAGCAACTCGTAAGAAGGTCTTGGCAGTTATCGAACGCTTAGATTATCGGCCAAATGCCGTTGCGCGAGGCTTAGCAAGTAAGCGCTCAACGACGGTTGGGGTGATTATTCCCGATGTGACCAATATTTACTTTGCGGCGTTAGCACGTGGGATTGATGATATTGCAATGATGTACAAATACAACATCATTTTGACGAACTCAGATGATGCTGGCGAACAAGAAGTTAACGTGTTAAACACGTTGATGGCTAAGCAAGTTGATGGGGTCATCTTCATGGGTAATCACATCGATGATCAATTACGGGCTGAATTTAAACGGGCCAAGGCACCAGTTGTATTAGCTGGGACGGTTGATCCAGAAGGCGATACGCCAAGTGTTAACATCGATTATACTGCAGCGGTTGAAGAAACGATTACAGCATTAATCAAGCGTGGCCACACTAAGATTGCTTTGGCCTTAGGACCCTTGTCACAATCAATCAATGCGGAATACCGCTTGGCGGGTTACAAACGGGCTTTAAGCAAAGCGAAGTTACCATATGATGATAGCTTGGTTTATGAAGCTGGTTACTCATATGATGCTGGGACGAAGTTACAACCGGTTATCGCTGATAGTGGTGCGACCGCTGTTTTCGTTGGTGATGATGAAATGGCTGCTGGAATTATCAATGCCAGCATGGAATCCGGCGTTAGTGTGCCAGATGACTTAGAAGTGATTACCAGTAATGATACGATCATTACTCAAATTACGCGGCCAGCGATCACCTCGATCACACAACCATTGTATGATATTGGTGCCGTAGCGATGCGGATGTTAACTAAGTTAATGAACGATAAAGAATTAGACGAAAAGACTGTGACCTTACCATATGGGATCGTTCGCCGTGCTTCGACTAAATCTGCCGAATAAGTTAAATAACCTAAGACTCCGGGTTTCCGGAGTCTTTTTTAGTCCTTTGATTTTAAGTTGGAAGCTAATTAATTGCGTCAGGTTGATTAGAAATGCTAAGCTGTTCTCATCTATTTTTTTTCTGGAGGTTATTTAAATGCAAGCAGTTGTGATTAATCAATATGGTGGTCCGGAAGAACTTCAAATGCAAGACATCGACCGTCCTGAAATTGCCAGTGATGAGGTGTTGGTGGCTGTTCGCGCAACGAGTATCAATCCAATTGATTGGAAGGCCCGGCAAGGCCTATTAAAAGGCATGTATGATTGGCAGTTCCCAGTCGTATTAGGTTGGGACGTTGCTGGGACGATTGTTGAAGCGGGGAAAGATGTCCGTGATTTCAAAGTTGGCGATGAGGTCTTTGCCCGGCCAGATATTTATACTGATGGTCGTCGAGGGACCTATGCACAATATGCGGCGGTTAAGGCGGACAAACTAGCACTGAAACCAGCTGAATTGTCTTTTGAGCAAGCTGCGGCATTACCGTTAGCCGGACTGACAGCTTATCAAGTGATCCACGATCGGTTACAAGTAAAAGCCGGCGAAAAAGTGTTGATTCAAGCTGGTGCGGGTGGTGTTGGATTGAATGCCATTCAATTGGCAAAATACTTTGGTGCCGAAGTAGCCACGACCGCGAGTGAAAATCATCGTGAGCTGTTAACTGAAATCGGAGCTGATCAGGTAATCGATTATCATACGACCGATATTAAAGAAGTGTTGCATGATTATGATGCCGTCTTTGATACCATCAATGCAATCGATGATGGCTTGGCAATTTTGAAGCCAACTGGCCGTTTGGTCACTATTGATGGTCAGCCTACAGAGGCTCAGCAGCAACAAGGCCCAGAGGTGTCTAGCTGGTGGTTGCAAACGAATGGGAAACAATTAGCGATTTTAGCTAACTTAGCGGTTCAAGGACACTTGCATATCATTATTGACCAAGTCTTTCCATTTACCACGGCTGGTGTTCAGGCGGCGCATCGTTATAGCGAAGCTAGCCATAGTGCTGGAAAGTTGATTATTAATGTTAATCAAACTGTTTAGTAATGGGTAACAGTAAAAATCTAAATAGCGTTATACTAGGTCTAGAACTTTGGTTCTGGGCTTTTTTTGTAGAGAGTGAGGCAAGCCGGTTTGCTAGTGAGCACGTTTCGACAATAAAAATAGTAATATCCCGCCCAGAATGCGTTGAAAGGATGATTAACAGATGCTTGTATTACCAAAACGACCAGGATTTGTTCAGTTAGGGCTAAAAGCGGCCCAAACACCAAAACAACTAATGAATCGGCTGCAATATCGGCCAAAAACCTTTGAATTTTTCACGAGTGCGGCTGATTTTGAACCAGACGCGTTTAAAAATTTGAAAACGGCCATTACGTTTGTCGCTAAAAATGTGACGACTGATATTGTGGTGCATCATCCAATGAGTTATCAAGGGATTCATTTGGATCAGTTATTAGATCCACAACGCGAAACGGTCGCCTATAACTTTTTGCAAAAATCAACGAGTGACTTGTTAGACTTAGCCACTGATTTAAATATCCGAGTCCTGATTCACGGGGGCTATGGGAGCGATAGTGCTACGTTGATTAAAGAATATGAGTCAATTACCGCCGCCCGTGAAACGGTCTTTGCACGCTTAGATACGCTTGTTCGTCAAGGTAACGGTCATGTGATGATTGAAAATGGGATTACGCCCAGTTTTATGTATGGCGATCCGCAATTAGATGAACAGATTATTCATCATCAATTGCCATTAGTTTGCGATATTAGTCACGTTTTTATTGGGTTGCATGGTGATATGGAATTAACGATGTTAGCGTTGAAACGGCTAAAACCATTGATTAAACATTACCATTTAGTGGATTCATTGGGGCAACAACACGATAGTTTGCCATTAGGAACTGGATTAATTGACTGGCAACGAGTGTTGGGTGAATTGAACCCGACTGCCAGCATGATTTATGAAGTGCCGGATGAAACCGATGCGACTTGTGCCAATATGTTGTCGAGCTATCATTATTTACGTAACTTGGAAACGAAACTGATTGAAAGTCGAGGCACAGTCAATGGCTAAAGTGGTGGTTCATGTCGATGATGTCGATAAAGTGACGATGGCTCAAGGCAACGTGCATAACTTGCTAGCAGCGATGCCGACTAGTGAAATCGTGATGGTGGTCAATGGTCCTGCGGTGACCACGTTAACTGGCGACAAATGGACGGCTTTTTTGCAGGCTAATCCGATGGTGGAAGTTGATGCGTGTCAAAATGCCTTGCGTAGTCATCAAATCGCAACAACTGATCTAGTTGCCGGTGCTAAAGTTGTGCCCGCTGGGGTGGTAAGAATCGTTGAATTGGAAACACAAGGGTTTAGTTATTTGAAGCCTTAGTGATTAGTGTCAGTAAAAAACTTAATTGTCATTTTGATCTCGTTGATAAGTTACGATCAACGAGATTTTTTTGTCTAAGCAAATATGTTATTTAGCAGCTAATTTTGCTACAATGATCATCGAATAATAAACTAATTCAAATGATTTATGCATATCAACTAATTTAAAAATTAAAATGAAGTAATGCCAATCGAGATGTGATATCTATTGGCATTTAAAGGATGGTACAACTAGCTTAAGTATTTGAGACTACCAGTTAGTATTAGATGAGTGGTGCGCGGACTATCGGTAAAGAATAAAGATCTTTGAGGACAGACGCATCTCCCAAAACTGGAAGGTGTTTTTTTATGCAATTGTCAGAATAGTTGGGTACTATTAAATTTTGTAAAACTCACAATTAATTGTGGTCAACTATGAAGGTTTCACTGATAAGGAGTGAAGAAATGCAACAATTAAGCATAGGTTATGCACGGGTTTCAACGGCCGAAAATCGACAAGAATTGGGGTTGGAGTTACAAATCCGTGCGTTAGAGTCTCAACATTGCCAATTGATTTTTTCGGATCAGCTATCTGGTAGTGATGATGAACGGCCGGAATTCAATCATGCCGTAAAATTAGCGAAGCGTAAAGCGGCGGCTGGGTGGCAGGTTAAGTTTATGGTTTACAAACTAGACCGATTATCACGTCGAACGGTGAAGATGATCACCACGATCGATGATTTGACCCAACATCAAGTGCAAGTTGTCTCGCTACGGGAACAGCTCGATATGTCAACGCCCACGGGGATCTTACAGTATCAGATTCTAGCGACATTCAGTGAATATGAACTGAATACGATTCGACAACGGACCCGTGATGCGCTTGCTGAGTTAAGACAGCACGGGCAAACGCTGGGGCGACCAAGATTATCTACAGATGTCGAACAAAAGATTTGTAAGTTATATTGCATCTTAGACTACCCCGTGAACGATATCGCCAAAGTGTGCGGTGTATCAGTATCGACCGTCTATAATGTCGCTAAGCGAAATCATCTCAGTCAGCGTAAGTTAACCTTGACTAATCGTTAATTAATTATGATAATATAATTAGTGGACTAAGTTAGGCCACTTGTCTAATAAACGACCGTTTTTTGTAGTACCAATACATAGCTAATTTATAATCCTCATAACTCGTTTAAAAACCGCTAGATTAGGTTTTAAGACGAGTTATTTTTTTTACCAACCGTTAGCTCCAATTAACGGTCGTTTTTTGTAGTTTGCAGTTAAATTTTAGAAATGCAAGCTGACGAACGGTTAAAGGATAGTTGGTAAATGTGGTGGAGCAAGAAATAATGACAGTAAGCTCGTGGCGATGACTAACGCTACGGCTTTTTTATTGACGATTGCTATAATAGGAGTGCTTAGACAAGTGGTGTAATGGCGGTTTTAATAAAATCTAAAGGGGAAGATGAAATTACAACGTATTTTGTACCATTGGCCTATTAGATGCTATGTGAGACAAACAAGATTGTTTGGGATATGGATAAATGACTTTTAGAAATAATGGAGGAGTATGACATGAAATTACTAACAAAATTAGGGGCTATGACGTTAATGGCTGTCACGGTGGCACCACTAGTGATGACTGCAACACCGACAACGGCCAGTGCTAAGACGTATAAGATTAGTAAAAAATTTTGAACCATAAAAATAAATATATGGCGAAAAATGTTAGTGGGGGGATTGTGCTACGACTGCGTGGCAATAAAAAGATTCAAATGTTTACGATAGCAGGTCGAAGTACCTCTTCAATAAGTTATCGAATTATGAGTCAGCGAGTCAGTGGTAATGAGCTAACTATGAGGCTAGATGGTCGTCAGATTAAAGATAATTATTATAAGGATTATGGCACGCTAACTATCTAACGGACCGGTAAGCATACGTATGAGATTCCACATCTTTATCGGGGAACTTATAGTGGTGAGATTCATCTAAATGGACATAAATTTCATTCGTTTGGTCAAATAAGTACAGCGAAACCGACTAGTTTAAAAGGATTGAAAATAACTAGTAAGGCCAGCTTAGTTAAGACCGATTTCTTTTTAAAGGATATGCTTAAATAGAAGTTAGAGCCATGCAACTATATGAAAAACAATGAATAGACTAAGTGACATTAAAGAATAGAAAACGCCATTATATGAAATTTTCAAAAGGCTACTTGTGCTTCGGTCAAATCGGGTCTAGACCTTGAATTAAACCGTTTTATTTGATATGATACCTTACGTATGTTTAATCATAAATCGAATAAATTAAGAAAGAAGGAGTCACAATGTCAGGACATAGTAAATGGCATAACATTCAAGGGCGTAAAAACGCTCAAGATGCTAAACGTGGGAAGATTTTCCAAAAGATCTCTCGCGAACTTTATATGGCTGTAAAAGCCGGGGGTCCTGATCCAGATTCTAACGCTGGATTGCGTTTGATCATGGATAAGGCTAGAGCTGCCAACATGCCTAAAGATAATATTAAACGGGCGGTTGATAAAGGTAGTGGCTCCGGTGCGGAAAACTACGAAGAAGTTACTTACGAAGGCTACGGCCCTGGTGGTATCGCTGTTCTGGTTCACGCATTAACTGACAACAAGAACCGGACTGCTGCAGCAGTTCGTTCAGCTTTCACTCATCATGGTGGTGCCTTAGCCGCTACTGGTGCGGTTAGTTACATGTTTGATCGGAAAGGTTACATCGTTATTTCTCGTGAAGATTTAGACACGGATGAAGATACGATGTTAATGGATGTTTTGGATGCTGGTGGCGATGATTTACAATCTAGTGACGAAGCTTTCGAAATCTATACTGATCCTAAGCAATTGGCTCAAGTTCGGGATGCTTTACAAGCAGCTGGTTATACTTTGGCAACCGCTGAATTAACCATGATCCCTGAAAACTTAACTGATGTTCCAGCTGACAAAGCTGAAAAGTTACAACACATGATTGATGAACTTGAAGATAACGATGATGTATCTGAAGTTTATGATACGGCTAACTTTCCAGACTAATTCAGTCAACTTAAACGGTTATTGCCTTGATGGTAATAACCGTTTTTTTATATTCTAGGTTAATTATTGCTAATAAATTGGGTTCTAGCTGGTGTCTGGCGCGGGGGTTTGCTAAAATTAGGGCAGCAAAGACGCGAAAGGACAGATGACGAATGAATAAAGTAACCGTATTAGGAAGTTTAAATGTTGATACGATCTTGCGATTTAAACGGTTCCCCAAACCAGGCGAAACTTTACCGCTAGCTGGTAAAAGTATTGCTGGTGGTGGCAAAGGCGCTAATCAAGCGATTGCGGCAGCACGTGCGGGGGCTCAGACGACGTTTATCGGCAAAGTTGGTCAAGACCAAGAAGGCGACTTTATGGTCAAACAACTCACTGATAGTGGGGTTGATGATCAATACGTCATCCATAGTGATGAGGCTGCGACGGGTTCGGCATTCATTCTATTAGATAGTAGTAGTGAGAATCGGATTCTTATTGATGGTGGGACGAATCAACAAGTGACAACCGACGATGTTAAAGCTGCGCAACCAGCTATTGAAGCGAGTGACTTTTTAATTGCGCAGTTTGAAACGCCGATTGCGGCTACCATTCAAGGGTTTGAACTGGCGCATGCGGCAAAGCGCCGAACGATCTTGAATCCGGCTCCCGCAACCAGTGCGGTGCCGGTTGACTTGTTAGCTTTGACGGATTTGATTGTGCCTAACGAAACTGAAACCGAGACATTGACTGGGATTCATATTACCGATGAACATTCGATGATCAAAGCTGCGGAAAAATTGCAGGCACAGGGCATTCAAACGATTATCATCACTGTCGGAAGCAAAGGTGCTTTTTGGATGCGTGATCAAGACCATGGTTTTGTGCCAGCTTACAAAGTACATGCCGTTGATACGACTGCGGCTGGTGATACCTTCATCGGGGCATTGAGTTCCGTTTTGAAGACTGATTTTAGTAATTTAGCTGAAGCGGTTCGTTTGGCTAACCGGGCCTCTTCATTAGCTGTGCAACAATTGGGTGCCCAACCATCGATTCCAACTAAGGCTGAGATTCAAGCAGCAGAACGCGCTTAGACGTAAAATAATTGAAAATTTGTGAGCACTATCTTTAATTTAATGATTAAAGATGGTGTTTTTTTTCGTTCAAAATAACTGCAGCTGCGGAGTTGCTGAGTGAAAGGGGGGCACCTATGGCAATTTCACAACAGTTAACTGAGTTGGTTCAAACTGCGATGGATCAGCAGGCTAGTGATATTTATTGGTTACCGGCTGAAACATCATATCAAATCATGAGTCAAAGTGCCGGAAAAATGACAACACTGGCTACTGTCACGACCGTGGTTGGCCAACAATTGATTAATCATATTAAATATCGGAGTAACATGGCCATTAGCGACCATCGACGGCCGCAATTAGGCGCAATGGTCATGACAGTGCAAGGCGTCGATTTGAATTTACGGATTTCAACGGTGGGGGACTTTTTGGGACGTGAATCATTGGTTTTACGGCTCTTGTATCAAAACGATAAGACTAACTTGCAATACCTAGTACCAACACAGCGTCAACAACTCGTGCAAGTTTTACAGCATAGCGGGTTGGTTTTATTTTCAGGCCCGATGGGATCAGGGAAGACGACAACCATGTACGATTTGGTACGGCCGTTTGGTGGACAAAAAGTGGTGATGACTATTGAAGATCCGGTTGAAATTTTTGAACCTGATTTTTTACAGTTACAAGTGAATCCATCGGCTCAAATGGCTTATGCGGATTTATTAAAAGTGGGGTTACGGCATCACCCGGAAATCTTTATTATCGGAGAAATTCGTGATGCTGAGACCGCTAAAATTGCCATCCAAGCGGCACTTAGTGGGCATCTGGTATTGAGTACTATCCATGCGCGTGGGGTTTATGGGGTGAGCCCGCGATTGCAACAATTAGGGGTTGATCAACAGACCTTGCAACAGGCCTTAGCTGCTGTGAGTTATCAACGGTTAGTGCCACTAACAGATGGGCGTCAGGCCACCTTATTCGATATTGTGACTGATCCAACGACCTTAATGACGCAGCCAGCACAACTCATGACGTCAGAATGGAGGGCCTTGATTGAAGAACAGCAAAACATCGGGCGGATTAGTCCGCAAGTGGCCGCAACGCTTGGCTAGAAAAGGGCAATTAACGATTAAGCAGCAGGCATTTTTGTTTGAAACATTGGCTGATTTGATTAATAACGGTTTTTCGCTGCAAGCGGCGATGCGCTTTGTCGTTGATGTGCAAGGTCGACAATTTCGACTATTGAAGCCTGTCATTACCAAGTTAGCCGCTGGAGATGGGCTGGCCACAGCCTTACAGCCTTTTGTGGCCGTGGATTTGTATTATCAGTTGTTGATTGCTGAGGCGCATGGTGAGTTAACTGCAACGCTAATCCAGGCGGGGCAACTAATGCGAACCAAGGCAACGCAACAGCAACAAATTCGCCGATTATTGCAGTATCCATTGGTGTTATTGGCTTTGTTAGTTGGGACATTAGTGGTGGTGAAAACCACAATTCTGCCAAATTTTGATCAAGCAACCACAGCTCCCGCACAATCAATCTCCTGGCAGCTTATCTTAGGCAGCTTAGCCACGATTTTAGGATTAGGGGTCCTACTGATTGGTGGTCAGCTAAAACGGCTTCCTGTGCGTGACCGGTACCGACAGTTAACCCGGTGGCCGATTGTGGGTTCGCTAGTCCGATTGTATTGTGGTTATTATTTAACCTTAAATGCGGGGATGCTGTTATCCGGTGGCTTAGGATTACAAGCGATTTGTGAAGTCAGTCAGCATTTTCAAAGCCAATCGTTGATTCAACAACAAAGTACGTTTGTTGAACAAGCATTGCTGAAGGGCCAAGCACTTCCAGACATTATTCGAACAGATCGTTTGCTACCAAATGAGTTGGCGGTCTTAGTTGGCAAGCAGAGTCCAACCAATCAATTGGGGAAAGAATTGATTTATTTTGCAACCTTACAATATAACCGCTTAGTTCGTGATTTGAACCGATTAATTAGTTGGATTCAGCCACTGATGTTTATGGTGATCGCCGTGGTTATTGTAGGGACTTATTTGAGTATTTTATTACCGATGTATCAATCAATGGGGGAGATTATCAAATGATGAAATTAAAACGTGTTTTACGAAAAACTTCGGCACCACGAAAAGGCTTCACGTTAATAGAAATCGTACTCTCCTAATATCGGCAAAATACTACCAATCTAAATTCCATTTGATGGTCATCCGGTTACCGTTAAGAATGACTTTATCGATGAGTGACCGCACAAGTCTTGTTTGCTCCGTGTAATCGTCACTTGCAATAATCTCCGAGGCACTGGCTAAGGCTTCATTCATTTTGGCAGCGGCTACTTCGGGTCCTTTGTCAGCAGCCTGGTCTAATTTATTTTGCAATGCTTCTTTTTCGTCATTGAGTTTGACGATCCGCGCATTGATCTTATCAATTGAGATTGTTCCAGATCCATACAAGTCCATAAAACGCTCAATCTGATTTTCAATGTCGACTAGTCGTTTCTTTAGAGGCTCGGTATTAATCTGGACTGATTTGCGTTGAAATAGCCGGGCAACCTTTTCGGGGTGCTTTGACATGTCCTCAATTTTGGCTAGTACCTTGGTTTCTAGCTCGATTGCAGAATACGTTGGTAAATCGCAAGTGTCTTTGCGCCGTGTGGATATGGCCCCGTGCAGCTTTGATGGACGACTTGATACACAGTAATAGCGGATGTAGTAGCTAGCTTGATGTTTGACCTTTGCTGCCGCGATCTGTTTCTGTGTTGAGTTGGCTTGGCCGCTCATGCTTGATCCACAGCGTCCGCAGCGGAGCAGTCCGCTAAGCATATACTTGGCAACAAATGGCCGCGGATTGTTAAATTTGCTGTAAGCCGCTGTTTGCCGCCGCTTTAATTCTTTTTGGACGTGCTCATAAAGCTCAGTTGAAATGATGGCTTGATGGTTACCCTCGTAGGAAACACCTAAATAGTGAACTTTGCCGATGTAGTCATCATTATCCAGCACCTGACGAACAGTTCGGTAAGACCAGTTTATATCTTTGCCAATGTGTCCCTCAGCGTTTAGTTTGCGCGTTAACTTGTTTAGTGACAGCCCGTTATCATACTCGGTGAAAATCTGTTTTACGATTTCAGCCTGTACTAAGTTGATCCTTAGCTCGCCATCAACGTAGTCATATCCGAAGGGCGAATGAGGGCCACCCTTAAAGTAACCGGCCTTAGCGCGTCCAATACGTCCCATACGCATGCGTTCAGTGATCTGTTCACGTTCCAATTGAGCAAACACAGAAAGAATCCCGATCATGGCTTTACCGAATGCAGTGGAGGTGTCAAAGTTCTCGTTGAGGCTTATAAAGGCCACGTCATTCGCGTTAAATACGTCTTCGATCAGATATAAGGTGTCCTTTTGAGAACGCGATAGGCGGTCTAATTTGTACACCAGAACGGTGTCTATTTGATGAGCTTTAACGTCCTTAACCAGCATTTCCATGCCGGGGCGTTTGATGTTTGAACCCGACCAGCCACCATCCGTATAAACGTTATAGACGCTCCAGTCCTTGATTTCACAATATTTTTTCAACTTGTCGGTTTGCTCACCGACTGAGTAACCGTCATCAACCTGATTTTCAGTTGAGACACGTACATAAATGCCAACGCTTCTAGTCAATTGAATCATCCTTTCGTTTATCTACGGCCTTAGTAGCCATACCTCGTATCATACGCACGACTCTTAAGCTTTCTTGATATTCGGCTTCGTTATGAGGAACCTGCATATCGAATACCCAGAAGCTTTTATCCTTGATACCCAGATCTTTTTTTAAGCGTTCCATGAGTTGCTCGTAGTCCATAAATTCTGTCGGTTCAGCCATCTTGATTGGGTCCCAGGTAAATTTCTTATTTTCTGTCATGCTTAATTCCTCCAATTATTATTAAAATTACAAACGTATGTTCTTTTTAGGCTTTAAATAAAAGCCCGTTAGAGGGCCGTTATCTTAAAGAAATTTAATTAATATACCAATTACTGCAACTGCTACGCTAACTACAGTGATGATCCATTTGTGCATTGAAGTTTCCTGCATGGCTAGTTTGGCATTAACTGTTTCAAACTTGGTGTTAACTTCTTCAAATTTTGTATTGACTTCTTCAAACTTGGTATTAACTTTTTCAAATTTAGTATCAATATGAGAATCAATGAGATCCATCTTATCTGATAATCTGTCTACAGCATGGTTTAACTCTTCATGAGTAACATAATCTTTATTCATGTTGCCACCTCCACCATTTTTGTTTCCATTATAGGTTGTATGGTATTGATTGGGCAAATCATGTTTATTGTCAGGGGGAAGATATTGTTCATTTGAAGGCGACATACTGATGACTTTTTCATTCGAGTTATTTTTCATCAGTGGTAACCAGCTTTACAGAAAAATATGTTGTGCTTTGGCTTAAAGAAACATAATTGTCAGTCATCAAGGAAACTTTTAGGCAGTAAGTATCATTTTTTAAATCTTCAACTAGAGGCGTGAAATAATTATGCATGTTTATCATGCCATCCGGGTGGTCATTATTTGAATCACTGTGCACGAATGGCCCTGTATTCGTAAATAGAACATCATTGTTAGAATCCAAGATTGCAATACTAATTGTATATGGTTTCCCGAGTAGAACGTTTAAAAAAGAGAAGCGTATAGCAATCCGTGTACTACTCGTATTTGTAAGGCTGATGGTGGTTACAGGTTTTTCATTCACATCACATATAAATATATTTGATATTTTTTCTTTGAACAATATGTCATTCCTCCAAATTATAAAAATACCCGTTTTAGTAAGTCAGTCGATGTAGCGATTACCGATTTTTTTGAAGACTTAGTGTACGATAACCGAATTTCATTAGTTTGCCTCCGATGGAAAGTCACCTAATTGATCGTGACATCATCTACAACGATATCTGCACGCAATGTTTTTCCTCTAAACTGGACTCCACCAGTCAATCCGCTACCACGAACAGTAATGTTATCGCCTACATGAATAGGTGTTTCTTGCATGGTATCAATGTTAACCTCAGTTACTGATCCAAAAGAGTAACCAGATGATGAATAGTTATCTTTTGGAAGGATTGCAACGTAATAAACGTCTGGATCGTCAGGCTTTTTCTGAACGTAGGTGACGTGCCCACTCGTTTCGATGTCTTTTCCTTCGTATTTTTCAGGATTAGTGGCAAAATCCTCAAGAGAAATCTTCTTGTAACGAGATTTTACAGAAGTAGTGGCGGTTGATGACTTTTTAGCCTTGCTTTTAGACTTTGAGGCGGCTACTGAACTTTTGTGCGAAGCAAATGACTGCGATTGGGAAATTGATGCTTCTTTCTCTTTACTGGCTTCTCGCTTAGACTCAGATGCATTAGACTTTTTATTGTCTTCAGAAAATTCAGCAGCAGCAATTACTTGCGATTTTGCATTTTTTATACTCTTTAACATCTCATTTTTAGCTTTGCCAGAAGGTAAACTATCAACAATTGCTTTGACTTTAGCGACTTTAGATAAACTAAGATTTTTTGCGATATGGTCTTGCTCTTGGTCATTAAACAAACTAATGACTGCGGCCTCGGCGTTATCAATGGCTGCCTTTTTTGAACTTGCCACAGCTTGACTAGAGTTGTCAGATTCAGATTTAGTACTACTACTGGTGCCACACCCAGCCAACGTTATTAACGCCAATCCTGTAATAATCCCCGTAACTACTTTTTTCATTTCAAAAATCCCTCCAATTAGTAAAAATACCCCATTTTAATAAGTTAATTAATGTAGCGGTTGCCGTTTTGTTTGGACGGTAACATGCATAAGATTAGTATGATTAAATCGCCCAAGGTTGGTAATAGGATGAGTAGCATTAACGCGCCAGAATATCCTAAATCATGTAGTCTTCGAATGCCCGCAGTTATTAAGGCAATCAATCCCCAAACGGCGAAAAGAATGCTTAGGCCAATAAGTAGGAAAGCGAGCCATCTAATGTTACTGCTTGGTAAATCATAGCCACTAAATTGACTAAGCAAAGCAATCCAACAAATGCTTAGTGACGATCCTATTACGAGAGTAGTTAAGCGGGCCCACCAGTAATCAGCTCGTCCCAATCTTTTTGAGACCTTGAATGTGTCGCGGAAAATTAAAGCAAAAGATGTAATTGGATCTGGATCTTTAGATTCATTGTAGGCAATGTCCTTCAAGGCCGGTGCTGGATTGCTATTGTTTGAGTTATTAGTACTGAACCCGCAATTTGTGCAATAATTTGAAGTTGCAGGTATTTTAGTACCACAATTTGTGCAAAACATTGTGGCTACCTTTTCGATATCTGCTACTTGAGTACCACATTTATCGCAAAATATAGAACCAGAATTCAATTTGTTACCACACTGTTGACAATATTTCATAATCTTTATTCTCCAATCTTACTGATCAATTAATACCTACCAGGCATACAACAAATAGTAGCTGCCAGTAAAAAGTACATAGACAAGGAATAGAATTCCAATAATCATTATGATCAAACTGATTGAGTTCTTACTATTGTGATAGGCAAAAAGTGTGGCTGCTACACTTAAAATAATATAGAACGCTCTATATGATAATGCTGGTACAAAGTATAAAAGCATTAATACAACAGCGATAATATCTAACATTATCATTGCCATATTGTTAGGCTTCTTAATCTCCATTTAAAACCCTCCAAGGTAAAAAAATTAAGTTAGTCGGTTGCGTGCTTAAAATTAAATCCGTATGTAAATCCAATTTCATGTAGGTACGGAATCTGTAACCCCAAGTCCTCAGCAACCTCATAATCATTTTCGGGATGCTCCTTAACGATATCCTTTAAATCTTTCTCGGATAGGTAGTGTGTAAATCCCCATTTTCGTGCAGCATGTTCTTGCCGCATACTTGTAATCTCGTTGTAGTCGCTAATATCCCCAACCGATGTTTCAACGTGGCCAAGTTCTTCTAAGAGCCACTGAAACTGCTCAGTTTTGGTCTTATTACTATTAATAGTAATCTCTTTATCTACTGTAAGCCCGCCAAGTTTCATGGGCATTGGTTCAAAATCAAACGTAATGTTTGGATATTGCGACATCAGACTTTCCAATTTATCCAATCAGCCTCAGTCCTTTTCGTGACGCTTTTTATATTGAGCTTTCTTGAACTCAATGTAGTCCATAATTTCTTGGCGTTCTTCTTCGGTCAAGCCATCAAATTCGCCATCAATATGGGCGGCGACCGGAACGTCACCTAAATCAACTTTTCTGCCTAATAGATAATCTGCAGTCACTTCGAATATATCAGCGAGCTTGTTTAGCTCGTCGCTTGAAACTTTACGCGTGCCGTTTTCAATTTTGCTCATTGATGATTTGTCCAAACCTAGGCGACGTGCCAGTTCTGATTGCTTCATGTCTTTACGTTCACGTAGATTAATAATCTTATTAGCAAGTTTACTATCAGCCATGCTGTTCCTCCTATCGTTTCTGTTTTTACAACTATATTCTAGCAGTGTTGCTAAAAAAGATACCAAAAGTTGAAAAAATAGAAACAAAAGTATTGACGTTTCGATTTTAGAAACGTATAATGAATTATGAAAGTTGAGATAAACGAAACAAAGAAGGTGATGCAATGGACTACGAAATTAATTTAAAATTGGTTAAGTCAAGACGGATACAAAAGGGACTTACTCAAAAACAGATGGCTGATCTGCTAGGGCTAGAAGGCAGATCAAGCTATAACAAACGTGAGAATGGTGAGATTAATTTTAAGTCAACAGAAATTCCAATTATTTCAGAAGCATTAGGAATAGAGATTGATTTCAAAAATTTTTTCTCAAAAACGTTGAGAAAATCGAAACGAATTCAAGACGTAAACTAGTTTCGTAATTCCCAACAACTTAATTATCACACGGAGCGCGGTTATGGATCGGTGGATGCTATGAAAGAAGTGATTGATGGGCGGAGAGGAGTTAGGCAAAGAATCGACCAAGCAAATCATTTATTCGGAAAAGAAAATTCTGTAATGGTTGCAGCCATCACAGAATCCTACAAATTAACACTTAATCTATATTAACGAGGAAATGATAAATGGATTTAGCATTGTGTGTGCTGATGGGAATTTCAGCATTAGGAAATATCGTATTACTAATTATTAAAGTTAAGAGTTATCGGAAATGATGCTTGTCGTTTCAAACCGTTTATCGAACTTGTTGAAGTGATAAGAATTTCGGTAATGTTCAAGTCAGGCTCAAATTCATATCCTAGCAAGAGAGAACCACCTGCATCAAATCTAGTGGGATTTAAGAACTGATTGTAAACGCGCCTTGGTTTCAAATGTGTTTTCTGACCATTACACAGGAAGCAAATATCAGTAAGTAGAACAGTTTTGTTACCAACATTTTTAAGATAGAAGTTCAACTGACCGATGTTTTGAACTGATTTTCTTGCTTGAAATTCTTGAATTTGAATATGCCCGATATTATCGATTATTGCCATTATCAATTGAATGACTACACCTATGGCAGAAATTCCAGCAAAGATAAGCGTAAGTATAGTAATGATAATTAATCACCTCCTTACGATAATTATCTCATATGAATGGATAGATTGATTAGAAATTATCTGGGCAGGTTATGGAACGCTATCAACTATGAAAGGAGGCGAGAGGATGGAAGCAGGAAAGTTGCATTTGATTGCTGATAGTTTAGATGGATTAAACAAATCTGATTGGAACACGCTTAAGCAATTCATTGATGAAACTTTTGAAAAAAAAGCCATCAAGGAAAATATAGTCCTCGGTAGCTCAGAAGTTTTTACTGGTTTGAAAGGTTGGATTGATGATTAATCCTCAACATCAATTAAACCTAAATCTTTTAAAAGAGAAACAGTTGCTGTAAGTGATGCCTTAACGGATTCTTGTTGAGCCTTGTTAAGAATTTCAGTAATGATCTCTCTTTCCCAAGTCAAATGAGTATGCTTTGTTTCCCAATAAAACTTTTTAAATGTTTCTAATTCAGCGTCAATATCAATGCCTTCCAGGGAATCTGATACTGATTTTGAAATTGAGCCATTTAAATCTTTAGAACTAATTTTCATATTAATCACCTCCTTACCTGATTATCGCATAAGGAGGATGAAAGGAGGCGAGAGGATGAGTGAAAAGAAAATTAAAAAAATACTCGCTAAGCAATTGCAGTTACTTAGCGAGTATTCAAAAGATTGTGGCGAAGGTGAATTAGCTGAAGTATCCGGTCAAATGTTAGCGATCAGTCAATACTTGATTAGCCTAGAAAAAAGCAAATATAAGATGTGGGTGAATAAATGAATGTTCTAGAGGTTCAATTAGTTAGCTTGGCATTTGGATTTACTGGTTTATTCATTCATGCTCTTGTTCAGAATACATTCTTAAAATGGTTTTTGATATGTTTGGATATTTTAGCTTTCTTGATAATCGGCTACCTTCTCGGAGTAGGGATAATACCAGTTCATTAAATGTTTTGTCGTATTCTTTCAGGTGTTCTTCTGGAATCTGATAAATTCTGTTGGATTTCCCTTCAATCGGATTCGGATGCATTTCATCTTCTTTAATGCCAAGGTCAATCTTGTGGGTAAAGAGTGGCATTACAAAATTAGAAAAGTTTAACGCTGATTTTTTACCAAGAAGCCCAAGATTTTTCGAAAGAATAGGATAAAAATCGGTAACAATTGTTCTATGAGCCTTGTGTGGTGGAATCTGCCAGTATTTTCGTTCTAATAAAATTTGAATTATGGGTAAATAGACTTTCTCATATCTTTCGGCTCTAACTTTCTGTTTTTGACCGATAGAATTGGAAAGTCGTCCTAAAACGTAACTAGCAATGGCACTCAGTACCGGTACAACATAGACCCCAATAAGTTTCCAGTCTACTTCATTAAGCCAATATTCATTTGTACTGGCTGCCAAAAGAATCAATCATATCACCTCCTTTACCTAATTATCTCATAAGGAGGAACGAAAGGAGCGAGAAGCATGACAGGTATATCACGTAAGACGCTGGTTGACTCGTTGATGAAAGTCAATCCTGATGCACCGCGAGCCTTTTACGAGGCCATGGATGATCAATCATTACGAACTGAGTTTCATACGGTAGTCAATTCAATGCAGGACCGTGTAAGAGAGCACGTTATTTTAAATGTTTAGAGGGAAAGTTTATGACAGTCAATTTAATCATGAGTCGGACAGCGATGGTCAACAAAACATTACCAACGGCCATGTGGGCAAACAAAATGTCAACGGTCACGTTGGCAAAGAAAATGGATTATTCGCAGCCATTAATTTCAAAACTGCGAACCGGTAAAGCCAAGCTGCAGTTTGAACAAATTGAGCCGCTGCTTGAGGCTTTACCGAAACAAAGCGGGTATCTGCTAATTGATATCCTTCATCAAGTGTCAGGCGGTTTGATACCGTCAACGGTTGATAGCAAGTATATCTTCTTAAACGCTAGCAGCATGGATAACAGGGTGATTGAGGAAGCTCAGCAAGCTATCAAAGCAATTACTGATTCACTTGATGAGTTTGGCAGCCCAGTTAGCGTGGTTAAAGATTTACATGATCCAGAAGAAGCCTTTAACCAGATGTTTGATCTGATCAAGTACGGATTGATGCTAGAAATCGTTATTGGTGACTATCTTGGCTGGGACACCGCAGATATTCAGGCACGTTGTTTACAGCGTGAGGCTTACTTAAAACGTCACAAATATCAAATCGTTTAGGAGTGATTGAAATGGCAAAACGGAAACAGGGTCATATCACAGTAGTTGATCACCAGTTCTTAGATGGGTCCATTCATACTGATGAGGAATTTATGAATCACCTTGACGCATTGAGTGATCAAGCGTTCAAAATTCCAGCCTTTGCAGAAGGCATTAAGCGGATTTACATGAAGAACTTAAAAAGTAAGCATACAGCTTAGGAGGAAATATCATGAACCAAACATACACATTCACATTAGGCAACAAACGTTACGACAAGGTTAGCAAACACGATATGAACGTTGCAATCGCTAAGGAGGCCAAAAACATTTATGAAGAAGCCAACAAGTAACGCGGTTTATGGGTATGAAAAAAGTCGCACAGGTATTGGTAGTACCCGCACGACACAATTGGATGTATTACAAAAATATTTATGTATCTATTTTATGCCCAAACCAAACTTATTGCAACGTCTAAAAATGAATAGGAGGCGGCAACATGAGTTTTATTGACCAGCTAGACCGATTAAACGCAGCAGAAGATTCAATGCTAATGGCAGGCCCTGACGAGCCCTTAAACGGAGGCATGGTTGATATTGAGGGTGAACCGGTTGTTGCTAACGTTAGATATTGGAAGCTAACCGGCTACTACGGTGACGATGACTTCATACCCAATGATCCCGATATTGTAAGTGGCTGGCTGAGTTCCCATGGCTACCAGGCTGATGAGTACGGTAATCCTTATGACGTGCTCAGAGACGACTACAACGCCGAGCTAGTGAAGTTTGACGCCTGGTTTACCGAGCAATCGGTTGGGGAGGAACGCTAATGCACGAATTAAGAATTAAATCAGAGGTTAGCAACTACGCTGAGTATATTGACTTGGTGAACGAGTTAGAAACGAGGCTCAATTCAACCAACTTATCAAATAACGAGCGTATGAAGCTAGAAGCCGTCCTTGACGAGTTCAAAGAATGGAAGCCAATAGTTGCGCAAACAATCAAAGCAGAAGGTAAAGAGGCGGATATCTTATGAAATTTAACGAATTTAAATCAGCGATTGAATCACTAAGCAAGCATTACGAAGTGACTGACTTCGTTGAAAGTCTAGCAATGGTACGGTACAAACACAAACCAGTTCTTAAAGTTAGCGAAGTTGACCAATTTATCTTTATTAGTGAGTTAACAAATTCATTACCATTTAGTCACCAAGCTTACATGCTTGCAGCCGAATACGCGGTCACTCCAATTGATGAACGACATGAAGAAAAGAAATACTATCTGGCGTTGAAAAAGTCGTTTCCGAACGTTTTTATTGGCGCTGATGGAAATATTATGAAATGCCTTCTTTTTGAGAGCCCCAGACGTTTTCAAGTAACGCAAAACGAAATTGACCAATTAAATGAGTCATTTTCGTTTGATTTGAATGATATCAAGCTTGCAGTAGGAGGGGATGTAGACCATGAGTAATCAATTAGTTACGACCGTTAACGAAAACATTATGGATATGAAGCAAAATGAGGGCCTATCATTGCCTCCTGATTATTCGGTAGGGAATGCGTTAAATAGTGCTTACTTAATTCTTAGTGATACGTCCAAGGGAAAACCATTGTTGGAAAGATGCGACCAAGGTTCTGTAATTAAAGCATTGATGAATATGGCTATCCAAGGATTGTCACCGGCTAAAAATCAATGTTATTTCATTCCTTACGGTACTCAATTGGTTATGCAACGTTCTTATTTTGGTTCTATTTCAGTGGTGAAGCGTCTATCAAACGTGAAAGACATTCAGGCTCAAATTGTTCATAAAGATGACGTATTTGAAATTGGTGGTGTTGACGGCATGTTAGTCGTTAAAAAGTTTGAACCTAGTTTTGAAAACCTAGACAAGCCAATCATTGGGGCGTTCGCTTGGGTTGAAGATAACGATGGCAACCGCACTTATACGGTTATGACAAAGAAAGATATAGACATGAGCTGGAGCCATGCAAAAACTAAGAATGTACAAAATGAATTTCCGGAAGAAATGGCTAAACGCACCATTATTAATCGTGCAGCTAAGTTCTTCATTAATTCCAGTTCTGATAATGATTTATTTGTGCAAGCCGTTAATAACACAACTAATGACGAGTATGAAGACGATCCTAAAGATGTGACGCCGCCTAAGCGGTCTTTGATGGCCGATGTTGGCGAGCAGCAGGGCCAAGTAGCAGCAGAGCCAGATATTACGGATGAGGCTCCAATTGAGCCAAACAACGAGGAGGCTACGCTAAATGATGAAGACGCTGGGGCAGATGGACAAACAGAACTATTCACGAACCTTGATGACGTTGACGCCGAGTAATTATTACGACATTAAGACCGATTGGCAATACATGTCACCGACATGGTTTAAAAAGTTTTTAGCGTGTGAAGCAGAGGCAATAGCCGAATTAAAACAGTCTTGGAAGCCTGAAAACGATCCTACCGCTTTAGTGGTTGGCAATTGGCTGCATAGTTTCTTTGAAAGTGAAGCAGCACATGAAAGGTTTGTAAGCGAACATCCGGAAGCTATTTCAAGTAGAGGCACTACTAAAGGACGATTAAAAAAAGCATTTAAAGTTGCTGAAAACATGATTGACACTTTAGATAACGACGATATGTTCAAAAAATTTTATCAAGGTGACAAAGAAGTCATCGTTACTGGCAAGATCGGCGGCTATTTGTGGAAAGGCAAAATTGATTGTTTGAATTTAGAACGTGGCTACTTTGCCGATTTAAAGACGACTGCCGATATTTACAAAGGCTATTACAATGCCGAAACACACAAGTATGATAAATCATTTGTATATGAGTACAACTACCAGCTTCAAATGGCAGTTTACCAAGAATTAATTAAACAGCAATTCGGTATTAATTGTAAGCCATATATCGTGGCCGTTAGCAAACAAGCTGAACCAGATAAACAAGTTATCGACTTGCCAGAGTATCGGCTTACAAACGCTATGAATCAAGTATTAGAAGCGCAAGAACACATTCAGCGAGTTATCACTGGTGAAGATAAGCCCACACGTTGCGAGCATTGCGATTACTGCCGCTCAACTAAGTGCCTTGATAATGTGATTAGCGCGGATGATCTTATTGCTTAGGAGGTGAGGATTTGGATTACTTCAAACAAAGACGGGCGTACCGCAATTTTAAAATGTATGAAGCGAGTGTCTCTAACGGCCAAAATAATCTGTATCGCGAGTTACTAGACTACGCGAACGATGAAGGTAAGTTGGACGTTCAGTTTCGCATGAAAAATTCGGCTCTGCTTAGTCTGACAGGACTATCCGAACCTGGCCTCGATAAAGCACGTAACTCACTAGTTCAACTTGGATTAATAAAGTACGTTAAAGGCAAGAAAAATGTGAAGCCGCCTGAATATAAAATTACGAATCTTTATAGTAGGACAACCGGTTACCCAACCAGTAACCCAACTACGAATGATAAAAGTAGCCCAACCGGTTTAGATGAAGTAGGCCAACCAGTTGGGCAAGGTGGAGGTCAACCAGTAGGACATAAAGATCTTACTATTACTGACCCTGACCTAACTGATACTGACTTATATGATGACGGGGTGACACGCGAAAACGTGTTCGAAAAATGGCAAGCCCTTTGGGGATTTCCAAATGCAGTTGCTATTCCTGAAATTGATGAGTGGCTAACAGATTTTAAGCCAGAGGTGATTGACTTTGCAATTCAGATTGCCGGTGAGCATGATGTGCAGTCCAGGGGGGCATTGAACTACATGCGAGCAGTTATTGGCGGCTGGAAAAAGAGAAAAATTAGTTCGCTAGATCAGGCAAAGAAAGCCGCAGCAGAGCATGAGCAACGGGCTGCCAACCGTAATAAGCCTGGTTATAGACAGAATTCTGGTCGAAAAGAAATTGTGCCGAAGTGGGCAAAAAATGACGAGTCACAGGCGGACTCTAAGTGTCTCACAGGAAAACAGTTAACCGATGCAGAACGGCAAGTGTTAGCTGAACGCGTTGCTAATCTAGACACGACAAGAAATGAGGCGTAGATATGGATGAGCTAATTAAAATTTCGGTAAAAGGTGATCAACAAGTGGTTTCTGCCAGAGAGCTTTATAAGGGCCTTCAGATTTCACAACGATTCAGCAAATGGGTGACTAATAATTTTCCGTTGTTTGAAGAAGGCGTTGATTTTATAGGGAGTACCAAGAGTACCCCCTATAACTCAAGGCACCCGGAAGGAAAAAAGCAGGAAATACAAGACTATGTAATCACCGTGGATATGGCAAAACAGTTAGCAATGATGCCTAGAAATGCGATTGGTAGCCGTTTCCGAAGCTATTTTTTAGCAGTTGAAAATCAATGGAACAGTCCGCTTGAAGTTGTGAAGCGCGGTTATGGGTACCTGATGAAGGAGAACGAACAATTAAAGCTTGAAAATGAGCGTTTACAGATACCTGCTGTATTGGGTGATGCAGTAGCTGGCTCAGAGACTTCGGTTAATGTCGGTACCTTCGCTAAGATTTTAAGGCAAAGGGGCGTTAAGATCGGCCAAAACCGTCTGTTTGAGTGGCTACGTACTCATGGCTACTTAATTGCACTGGGCAACCGTTACAACTCGCCTACACAGCGCGCGATGGAGTTAAGCATTATGGAGGTTCGCGCAACCGTTGTAACAACTAATCATGGCGTTAAGACACGCTATACGCCGTTGATTACTGGTAAGGGCCAAGAATACTTTGCTAACAAGTTTTTGGCTAATAAGCCGGTCGCACAGGAGGGGTGAAGATGATTGCAATTAAAGCAGTTCATGGGCACCCTGTTCTGGCTGAGGGCTCTCATGCCGAGCTTTCGCGTGAAATTTACGCAAAAAGGTTGAACGGTGAATGGCAGTATCCCGTTGCAATCGTTAGTAACCAAACCAAATTTAATGATGATGAGGGGTATTACGCGACCCTGAGCAAGGGGCCTACTGAAACAGACATGATTAAAATGTTTAAGGCCGCTTATCGAGCAGGCAATAAAACGTTAAAACAGATTTCGGATGCGACAGAGTTAACTTACAGCCAGGCAAGGCGCTTAAGCTCGACGTATAATCTGCGAAAACGCGAGCTTTGGGAAGCTGAAAGAATTGATAAGAGTGGTCGTAAGATTCAGACTTGTACGGCTAATGACATGGCACAACTTTTAGGCGCACCAGTCACAGTGATCAAGCAGGTTATTCATACAAATGGAATCGTTTTGGGCTATAGGATTAGAAAGAAGGAACGGATTCATGATTAGGCGAAAAGTGACGGATCTACAGATATTGAATTGTATTTATCAATATACGGTGGCTTTTGGTTGGGCACCAAGTATCGAAGAGATTGGTCGAAAAACTGGCTTGACCTCAAAGGGCACAGTCTTTATACGTCTGGAAAAACTAGAGGAAGCTGGATTCATTAAACGAATGAAAAATACGCCACGGGCATTAAGCTTAACGGCAACAGGCCGTGAGTTGGCAACGGGGGTTAGACAAAGTGATTAGAAACGGTGGCTCTCCTACGGCCATGAATAAACGCGGGACAAAGGTTCACTTGGATGGCTATGTATTTGACAGTCGTAAAGAAGCAGACTTCTACGAGCGTTTTATAAAGTCTTGTGGGTATGACTATGATGTGCACCCACGATATCAGCTCACTCGCCAGACTATTATTGGGCCGGCCAAGATTGCGGCCATTGCGTATACACCAGATTTTATTGTATATGACAAGGACGGCAATATCATGCATGTTTACGATGTTAAAAATAGTTTTGGCGATTACGGCATTGATAGAGCCGTTAGGTTGCGATTCAAGCTGTTTGCACTGAATGAGGGAATACCAGTTGAAGCGGTTGTGATACGCAAATATGACTTCAAGGTTAAGCTTCAAGGCACGACTAAGAGCAAAAAAGAACCGTTAGTGACAAGTAACGTCAATTACAGTTGGACCGATTTAATTTAGAAAGCAGGAGACTAATTATGAGTAAACCAAGTTTAAGCGACATTTTAATAGCAGCACTAAAGGAAATTGCTGATCAGGGCTTAACCGATGATGAGAAGTTAAATAAAAAGCTGGATAACTTTGTTGATGACGTAAAGGCCAACAGTATTGAGCCGCTAGTTCTGATTGGTGAACACGGACTGTCAGAAATGAATATCAAGCCAATCAAGGCAGTTAAACTGCTTGTTGAGTCTGTGGGTATGGAAATTGATGACACCGGTGATGATCATAACGAGGCCGCTTTTGAAGCAATCATGTTTTTAAGCTCGCATTTATCTAAGCCAATTGCTAAAGAAGTTCAAGGTGTCTTGCTTAAGTATGTCAAGGATCGTCACTATGTTGAACCAGAAATGGATGGTCAGAATGACTAAGCAGCGGAAACATACCAAGAAGTCAACGATGCGTAAGAAAAAGCGGCGGATGCGTCAACACGCGATGGAGCACAGTAAGACGGAACAAGGTCGTAGCAACTTACACAGCGCACCGTACGTGGTTACTAAAGATTGGAGTGACGGCTGAAACATGCCGTCACTGAATGGGCCGGTATGAGGATATCAAGGAGAAGCGTTATGAAGGTCAAATTAAGAGATAACACAGGTCAGGAAAAGTATGACCTCTATCAGGTTGGTAACGTGATCGTTACAGATGCCAATGGGGCTAGATTAGTTGTTAGCATGACTACAGAGTTTGAGTGTGAAAAGGAATATCATCTAATCAATTTAAGAGATGGGGAAGATATTGGAATTTGCTATAAAACGTTAGATGATCTTGCCAATTGTTGTTGGCAGCCGACTGATCGCCTTATGGTCAATCCAACCTTAGTTGAGGAGGGTGCGGAATGAATTTTGAAATCAAGACAACTAAATTAGGGCGCCGCTATTTTACGGTCGATGAATCGTCATTAGGAATGGGTGAATTTACAAATGGCTATATTGAAGTGCCAAATAATGCACCACACGATTATTCTGATAAATTTTATGATCAGTTCAATTTCTGGTGTGGCGCAACCTATTCAGGAATCGTTTTCCCTAACGTCGAGTATCAAGGTGGTCAAGTGATGATTTCACCCAGAATGCAAGACCAAATGCAAGGAAATTTTGATTATGAGCACTGCATTAAAGGATTAAATGGCAAAGGCAAAGCATTAGTTGATGGTCAACCATATTTTTATGTAATCGGATTTGATGATAACCACATTGAAACACTAGGTCGTGAAGCTGTGATTAAGGACACTCAAAGAATTGCTAATGAAATGGATAAGGTGATGCGGAATGAAACTTAGTGAAGCGAATAAGCGAGTAAGGGGTTGGGACACCTCAATTGATTTTATTGAAGCCGATATGAGTGATGGTCATGGCGTTGTGCTGAGACAGTCCGGTCGTAATTCTATGTGGATGAGTGATGACTCCGAAAAAGTCTTGATAACGTATCAAGCAGACGAAGTTCCCTACGAATCTATCAAGTTGCTTTATGCGCTGCACGAAACGCCTGCCGAAGAGCGTGAAGACGAGAAAAATTTTCGTGTCTTTATTAGCAATGGGATGAATCGTCAACGCTTAGTACGTCTGCGAAGTGGGTATATATTTTGTGATGAAAATGGTGTCAAAAATTATAGTGCGGCTTCATATGGGGTTAAAGACATTTTCACGAAATCAGAAGTTGATAGATTACGAAGTAATGGCGACTTTAATATTTCTTGGGACAAGGCTTTGGAAGAGGTGCCAGGAGATGAAGTTAGTGATGATTGAAGTCAAAGAGCCGACCGATGAATTGCGGCGGCAAGCGTTTGAACTTTTCGGGGAGGACTAAAAATGAAACTAGCTATTAATAGGCAATTTGGCGGATTTCGGCTGTCGATGGCTTCACAGATCCACGTTGCTGAGCGTAAAGGTATCAAGGTTTACCCATATATTTCAAAGCTATTTTCAAGGGCGGATTATATGGACATGACTAAAACGTTTATAAAGTACACCGGCCTCGCCGAAGAAACATTTGATCAATTGGAACTATTTCAAAAAGACCCCCAAGTTGATCAATTTGTGTTGAAAGACATGTCCACCGACTGGGATGGATATATACAAAAATTTAAACCCTGGAAGTGGGAACCTGATAAAAACCGGACTGACAAGGATTTGATTGCGACTATTCTGGCGGATGGTGATGCTGCTAATACCCGAGTGTCTGAACTTGAGATCGTTGAGGTGCCAGACGGCTATGACTACAAAATTGATGACTATGACGGTATGGAAACGGTATACATTGGCAAGGATTTAAGAACAATTAACTAAGTTGCTGGAGGCAGCAAAATGAAAAAGTATTCAGTTGAACAGCTAGTACTAGAACTAATCGGTCATATCAATTTTTTTGGCGATACTAATTATGACCTTGATAGCGTCCATAACCTTAATGACTTGGGGACGTTATTAGATTTATTACTTGTAGAGATTGCCGATGTAGCTGAATTTACCAAGGATAAGCCAGAAGCCAGCGCTAAGGTTATTCATGATCAAATCATTAATGTTAAGCGGGATCTTCAAGGAATTCTAAATGACATTAAGTAGGAGCTAACTAAAAGTATCTGCAGGTTATCTGCTGAATTCCTGCAATAAATCTGCAGATAAATGAAAGTACTACTTTATATAATACGAGGAGGTGGCTCCGTGGGATATATATACCTTTTGTTCCTAGTAAGTGTTATCCCCGGAATTGTTGTGGGATCATTTAGCACATATAAATGGTTTGGGCCAATGCTGTATAAAGATAAAAGAGCCGGATGCAAGTATTGCCTTAAAAAGTTTCCTATATTTGATAAGAAAGGGCTAGAGGTTCGCATAGCATATGGGGTTCACATGATTATAAATTGTGATGGCAAAGGTACCGGTATTCAAATTGGATTTTGCCCAATATGTGGTCGAAAACTCAAATAAAATTTCTGATTTATAGGAGGCACGCCATGAAAGCATATAGGCTATCAATTTACGATTTCCCGGACGCAGGCAATGCGATTGTGTTTGCGAACTCTGTATCTGCCGCTAAAACTAAAGCGTACCAGCCAGATGTATGTGGATATGAAATTGATCCTGAATCGTGGACTGATATCAGAGCAGTCAGATTTAAAGAACTTGATGGCATGGAAAATAAGACGTCAGCTGAGATAGAAAATGTGCTGATGAATTTATAAACGTCAAATAAGATATGGGGGCGGCACGATGAAGAAACGTCAGTTTAAAAAAGCCTACCTACACAGTTTGTTGCCTGATGCTAAACGAAAAATGTATCAAGCGATTCGTGAAGACTTCAGGAGTCATGGATATAAAAAATTCAGAGTCCGCAGTTGGGTAAAAGATCATAACCAACGAATTAAAAATGAATAGGAGGTGCAGCATGGATAAGAAAACAATCAAAGTAGATGTTTGGTGGGACCCGTTACTAGCTGGTGAAGGTGGGCATAAAGTAATTGAGGTTGATGTCGATGCAAGTGATGCCCAAATTGAAGCTGAGGCTAAAGAAACGGCCATGCAGCACTTTGAATGGGGCTATGACATCCTAGGTGAGGAGGCGTAGCATGATTAAAACTTATCGTAAAACGGCAACAATTCAGGCAGAACAGTTTGATGGTAGCCAAAAAATGATCAGAAAATATGCTCACCCGGTTCCAAAGAATGTCCCAGAACCGTCCAGTAATTCATGGGTGACTAAAAATGGATTGTTTGAGTTTCATATTGGTGATTGGTTTATTTCAAAGCCTGATGGAATCTACGGACCAATTAATAACGCGGATTTTGAACGAGATAATACTGAGTTGCCGGTGATTCCTAAAATGGTCGCAAATTATATCAAGACAGCGCATAACTATGATCTTAGTCTTTTTGAATTTTTCCGAATTTCGGTGCAAAGCAAAAAAGATATTGATTCCGAATGGGTATGCAAACATTTTGAATTGGTTGCCCGCGCATGGTTGGATGGTTACCAAGTGGAGGACGACAAATGACCTATGAGTTCACTTTCTATCGTTCGAATTGGAAAAGGCTAAGGGATGAAAAGATCACGATAGCGGTTAATCAAACTTTGGCAGATCAGTTCTATGAAATTTTCAGTGTTTCCAATAATGGTTGGGATAAAAGTTTTGCGGGGCTTCATATTGAAGTTAAAGAAGAAGATGGGTTTAAAGTTGACGGCAAGTTTAAGTTGTATTCCGTAGTTAAAATTCCTGAAAGGATTGAGCCAGCATGCTGATTGAGTATTTTCCCGCGTTGCTTCTATTCATTGGTGCTGGCATATCGGTTATGAGCGGATTGAGCTTGTTTTCTACGACCTTTAGCTGGTTAACAGCAATTGGAATGTTTATTTCATTTGCCATTGCGATTTTCTATTTGATCTGTTGTATTCAGATGGCACTAGAGATTCATAAAAAAAGATGAGGTGAAAAAGTAATGTGGCAATTATTGGGCGGCGCCTTAATTGGCGGAGTTATTGGAACAATAAGCGGGTTGATTTACTATCGGCTAGTTACAAAACGCTTAGACAGCAATGATGATTATTTGCACGAGCTAGAAGTTAAGCTAAGTGATCATAAATTGTCTAGTGAAAAATCAGTTTATCGGATCAAGAAAAACCTATTTTCAGCAAATAAGTACTGGTTCATTGAAGATCGATATGGGAGATCTGATGTGATTGGAGTTTATGAGGTAACGGACTCAGGAGTAAGCATAGCGGATGGCGAAATAGGCGTGGCTAGTTACAAAGATGAACATTTTATTGTTCATGACTACGGTATTTTGAGTGTGGCAACCAAGAAAGAGATTAAAGACTTCAAGGCCAAGCGAGCGAATTGGCTTAGAAAAAGAGCTAAAAGTCTTAAAGAGGATGCTAACAAATTGGAGGGTAAGTAAATGGGTATCAGTGTTCTAAAAAAATTAGCAGCAGTTTATGACTGCAAAGTTAAAGTTGAGTCAGATCGGGTAGTGATTGTTGATCAGTTCAATGACATTCATGCGAGTGTGGACAGTGATGCGGTCGGAGTATATGAAGTTTCGACATGGATGGGATCAGGCTTCCCCGAAGTGTTAGCCAATGCGGTAATTAGTTTTTTGTTTTCGGACATACAAGCCAGAATGAGGGGGTAGAAGGGTAGAAAGATGAAAATTCAAATTGATGCAGCGAGCTCTTGTGATGTGACGCTTGGTTATGGGAAGGCACTTAAAAAAGCTGGATTCGAGCTAGAAGTTGAAAAAGGTAAGTGTCATAGAAGAACATTTATTACGAACTTTGATTTTTCAAGAGTGCCTGATTTAATGAGCGCTGTAGACGAGGAAGTAATTATTAGCAAGCCACGTTTAGAAGATGACGTTATATGTATTACGATTTATGACGACTATCTAGAATAAAAAAAGCGCTACCTCGTAAGGCAGTGCCACGATTTGCTCAGCAATCAAATTATAGCACAGTCAAGTATAAGGGGTGGCGACTTTGAAAAGCATATTTAAGAATGTGGATGAAGATCGAACGATTGAGAACGCTAAGCGGGTACTAGGTGACTATCGTAAATGGGTGCTAAGAGCGCGTAGGGTGAGTTTTAGCTTGCAAAGCCCAACTATGGATGGCATGCCTAAAAGTCCGTCATACGGCAATCATATTGAGGAGAAACACGTTAATAAGGTGAATGCGGAGTTTATGGCGAGTTTGGTCACCAACGTGATTGCTGCAATTGAAGTGGATGAAGGGACTGCGGTCTATTCAAAGTTACTAGAATTCAAATATATCAAGCATTATACCAACGTCAAATGTGCACGGTTACTGGATAACCTACCTGATCGGACGTTTGATAAGTATCACCGGCAAGCGCTGCTAATGTTTGCTGAAGTGTACCCGGATGCGGTCGAAGATTTGATCGTGCACAAGTACAAACCAGTTAAAACGCCTGAAATTGAGTGGAGTTAAAAAAGTGTGCGAGGTTTTCGCGGTAAATCTGCGACAAACGTGCGAGGTATGTGCGGAAAAAGCTCGGAAATGGGGATTATTATTATATTGTTGATTGATGGATATGAGCCACCCCGCTCGGTATCCCGTTCATCAATCTGTGGCCTTAGCTCAGTTGGTAGAGCGCCTGACTGTTAATCAGGTTGTCGTTGGTTCGAGTCCAACAGGCTACGTTGGAGTGGTAAGCATAATTTGGTACTGCAGCGGTTTACTAAACCGTTACTCACTAGTTGAGTTGCTGGTTCAAGTCCAGCTCACTCCGTACTAGCAGTGGCATTAACCTCAACGCGGTATAACCCTTTGCTAGTTCAAAGCAAACAGGTATTGCAGACACTTAAGCCGTTAAGAGTTTGAAACAACAATTACCAGCCTGATTGCTTTACTATCGCTTAGCTCGGAAAACTAGGCGATATTTACAGACATAATTCAATGGTAGATGAGCGGCCTCCAAAGCCGTTAACGTGGGTTCGATTCCTGCTGTCTGTGTTGATGGGTAAGTTTTGCATGGAAGCATGCGCACTTTTCAACAGCCCATCATAAAATTTAGTGGCATGACACATTAAGCTACAGTGATGTAGCCCAAAGGTTAGTTGACTTGACGATTAGCCGCCAGTAATGGCAATTCATGCAATGCAAGCTATTAAAGCGTCTGTGAGGGCGTTCAATCAGAAACGAACCAGTAAACGGCGGCGGCAAGTGCTCAAACCGTAATGCGGGTAGCGACATAACGGCTAGCTGGTGTAGTGAATGATTTTAGCAAGTAAGGTGATTAGTCCGAGTTTGTCAGACAAGGGCGGTTGCCAATTTGAATCGTATGGGGAAATGATCGCTAGTCCCTAATGTGATTCAAGTATGGTTAGTAGCGTGACAGCCAAAGCCTATCGGTCCAGTGAAGCATTTTGATACTCAAAAGGTACCGGAACTTCTGGCGAAGCACTGGATTTCAAGAAAGATTAGTTCCATTACTATATGGAACGGGCTATTACACCGTTAATTATAAAATCAAAAAAGTAAAAGTCTTCGCCATCTATTCATGAAAGTGGTCTAATGCTCCAGCCTGAGATAGGTAATGGAGTGCTGACAAGCTCACAAGGCGAGCCAGTTCAGTAGTAAGTAGTGCAGTTGAGTGGGTAGCTCCCATTTGATGGATCGAAAGTTGCTGAGTAATGAATGGATTGTAATGGTGGTACCCTTGTCCACCGACCATGGCAGTTACTCGGGGAACCGGGTGGAAACGCGACTAACTGAATAAGGTCGTTAAAGACTGCTGCTGATGGGTGTATTCTCAGCCTGTTAAAGCGGATGTAGTTCAATGGTAGAACGGCAGCCTAAGTGTTATATGAGTTCGATTCTCATTGTCCGCTTAGCCAGTGGTAAATAATTGGAGGTAATGTGTTCCTCTCTCAACCACTGGTAATCGTTGATTAGATTAGTCTTCTAGGATAGCTCGGAGTATGCGCCGGGCTTTTCTTATACATAAATTAAAATTGACAGAAGGTGGCTAAAACATTGGAATTGATAAAAAAACGTTATGTTAGTCAAGGTGAGCC
>NZ_BJDY01000004.1 GCF_005405385.1 Lactiplantibacillus mudanjiangensis | reverse complement strand
TTGTTGTGCTAACCTAAGTTAGCAGACCCTACACATTTGATTTGTCGAAACTTTGTTCAGTTTTCAAAGATCTAAATCCGTTAGTTGATTACCTCAACACAACTTAATCAGTTTATCATGACGACAATTATCTGTCAACAACTTTTTTCAACTAATTAATGAAGCGTTTTGTTTCAGAAGCGCTCAACGCAACTTAATAAGAATAACAAATCAGTTTCAAACTGTCAACTCTTTTTTAAAAGAAATTGAATAATTATGCAACTGGCTTTAATTCTTAATAATGTCGATAACCGCCACGGCTTGGCTGTTTCACAGCACCTCTCGCAGCGACAAGTAATATCTTACCAAGGATTAGTATGCAGGTCAAGGACTTTTATGAATTAATTTCAAAAATCTCAACTTAACCTATAATCCAACAAAAAAGGTCATCGCATTAGCGACAACCTTCCATAGATATGCTTATTATTTACTAGAACTAGAGCTACTATCAGCACTGCTGCTGGAGCTCGACAGTTCCGGTGCATCAGTTTTATACAGATCAACCGTTGACTTGCCCTTATGCTTCGACAAGACACTTGTCTTATTTTCCTTCTGTAACTCTTCTAATGACTTCAAACTGGTTGAAACCTTGTAACTGTACTTCGACTTATCGACTTTCTTAAAGCCCTTCGGCGTATAGAAACGGAGTAAGTCCCCTTCAATCACTCGGTCAGATAATGAGAGTTCAGTCGTCACATGATTTTGCATCTGCTTGACCGTCTTCTTCTGGGCCGCCGTCATATTCTCGATGACTTTGCCAGTCTTACTATTGTAGACTGTACTCCCAATCTTCGTATAGGTCGGCGAGACAAAGTTCCCGTTTCTAAAGGCCACGGTCTGATTGCGATCTTTCGACAGTAGGTCATTCCCGAACTGAATATAGTCGTTCTTCACGCCTAGTAGATCCAATAACGTTGGCAAGACATCGATTTCACCACCATAGGTATGATTAATCCCACCTTTAAGTCCCTTCATATGAATCATGAATGGTACCTTTTGGAATTGGGCCAAATCAAAGTTTGTGACTGACTTCTTCCCTAATAGTTGGGCAATCGCCGAACGATGGTTATTCGAGATCCCATAGTGGTCCCCATACAAGACGATCATACTATTATTGTATAAGCCTGCCTTCTTCAAATAAGTCACGAATTCAGCAAAAGCTTGGTCCAAATAGTGTGCCGTTTGAACGTAACCATCAACTGTCGAGTCTCCCGTAGTGGTTTTATCGATACTCTGGTTTTGTTTATCCAAGGTATATGGATAATGGTTCGTCAAGGTAATCAGCTTCGCATAGAACGGTTGTGGTAATTGTTCTAAATACTTAACGCTATCCTTGAAGAAGATCTTGTCTTTCAACCCATAACCGATATTATAACTAGACTTCTCCTTATAGTAAGAAGAATAGAAGAAGTAATTATATCCCCAAGATTTATACGCATTATCCCGGTTCCAGAAACTAGCCACGTCCCCATGGAACGCCGCAGTAGTATAGCCTTCAGTCTGACTTAAAATTGCTGGTGCTGCTTGGAACGTATTAGACGTCCCATATTGTGTCATTGCTGACCCCGTAGGCAATCCAAACAAAGAATTTTCGAGCATCATTTCAGCATCGGAAGTCTTCCCTTGTGCAACTTGATTGTAGAAGTTATCAAAACTCAAAGTGCTCTTATTATGATAGAACTTATTTAAGTTAGGTGTTACAGCTTTGCCTTTAACCTTATAATCAATTAAAAATTGCTGGAAACTTTCCAAATGAATGATAAAGACATTCTTGCCCTTAGCTTTACCATAATACTTAATATTAGTATCGGCCTTATTCTTCTTCAAATAGGCTAAGACACTCTTCAAGTCGCTACTACTTGCTTTGGCGCGAGTCGCACTTTCCTTTTCAGTCTGATAAAAACTATAGCCAGCATAGGTGTTTAACCCTAAGTACTTCACAATATAGTTATTATCAAAGGTCCGAGTCAACAAGTCAGAGCGATCATGCTCGGACATCCCTAAGTCAACCGCAAACAAGGCGACCCCAATCATCGTAATGGTTGCGGCATATCGGAGTTTAAACGGTCGTGGATCAATCCGAATGACTTTAAAGACCAAGAGTAAGATAAGTAAAACCACGTCAGCATAGACTAAAAAGTCAGTCGCATGGATAATTTGTCCTAAACTCGTCCCTAAATTATTACTGGCAGCCCCAGAACTCTTGATGACCCCAGCTGACATAAAATCTGAAAATTCACGATAATACAAAATATTGGCAAATAGCCAAGTCGTTTGTAAAGCATCGATGATCATGATCATCCAATACTTTAACCGGCCTCGGAAGTATAGCGCAATCCCCAACAAGATGATGGCCGTTGGAAATGGATTTAAAACCAAGATGAACTGCTGAACAGCACCTTTAACCCCCAGCGTAAACTCCGTTTTATACGCAATATACGTCTTTAGCCAAAATAAGACCACGGTTAGCGTGAAAAAGCCTAAGGTTGTATTAACCTTACCAACCGTGTTTTTGATAAATTTGGACATCATAATTCCTCCGTCATTACTATTAACAAATCCATATTATAACGGTTGAGTGCTCGTTCGCAATTAATTGAAGGTTTCTTCAACAATTCTTCAATATTCAACGCATAATATGGATCAGTCTATAAAATATCTAATTGGCGGAAATGCTAGTTATCTGCTAACAAGTCATATAGTTCAATCGCAACTAAGTCGATGTTATCAAATTCAAACGTTTGATCTGGGTTGAATTCTTGTAAGGTGTAGGTTGACGTTGCAGGATCATAGGCAACTTCACCGCGTTCAACGCCTTCCTTTTCAAACCGCCGTGATTGAACTTCGGTAGCTTCCGTGTTACGCATTGCTTCTAAACGTTTGAGAATTGCAGTTAATTCAGATTTTTCCATGATTATAATCTCGCTCCTTAGGTTTTGTTTTCATTCTAGCAAAAATTGCCTGATATAGCACCCTTTTTAGTGATAAAGCTCACTTCAAGACCAAAAATCGCCTTTTTAATTATAACCCAATCCAACCGTTTGTCCCTACCAAGTTGTGATAAAATTAATCTAACTTATAAAAATTCAAAGGAGTCCTTCCGATGACGTTATTTAGAGACGATCTTAATGATACGATTGCTCAGATCCAAGTTTCAACGATTCGTCAATTTGATGAATCCGTTAGTGCTATTCCCGATATGGTTAAATTAACTTTGGGTGAACCGGACTTCAACACGCCTGAACACGTTAAGACAGCGGCTAAACAAGCCATTGATGATAATTTCTCTCATTACACTGGGATGGCCGGCTTGTTAGAGCTTCGCCAAGCTGCCGCTAACTTCCAGGCTAAGAAATATGGCCTCCACTACGATGCTGAAGACCAAGTCTTAGTTACTGTCGGCGCCACCGAAGCCATCGCCACCGCCTTAACGACCATCTGTAACCCAGGTGATGCCATTATAGTGCCATCACCAATCTTCCCTGCTTATATTCCAATCATTCAAGAAGCACGGGCAAAACCATTATTCATGGATACCGGTGTTAACGACTTCGTCATCACGCCACAAATGGTCGATGACTTCATTGCTGCCCATCCCGATGAACACTTCAAGGGCATTATTATGAACTATCCGAACAATCCAACTGGGGTTACCTATGTGGAAGACGAAATCAAAGCCTTAGCTGCTTGCTTCGAAAAGCATCACCTCTGGGTCGTTTCCGATGAAGTTTATAGTGAACTCACTTATGGGAGCACCCATGTTTCAATGGCGAAGTTTATTCCTGATGAAACAATCTTAATTAGCGGCTTATCTAAGTCACACGCGATGACTGGTTGGCGAATTGGGTTTCTCTTCGCTTCGAAAGAAATGACCGCCCAAATGAAGAAAGTTCATCAATACTACGTCACAGCGGCGACGACTATCGCTCAAAAAGCCGGCATCGAAGCATTGACTAATGGGATTGATGACGCCATCCCAATGCGTGTCGAATATCAAAAACGGCGTGATTTTGTTTATCGAACGATGGATGACCTTGGCTTTAAGATTGCTCGGCCAACTGGGGCTTTCTATATCTTTGCTAAAATTCCAGCCGGGTTCCAACAAGACTCAATGGCCTTCTGCAAAGACTTAGCAACTAAAAACCACCTTGCTATTATTCCAGGAACTGGTTTTGGTGAACAAGGCGAAGGCTACGTTCGGCTAAGTTATGCTGCTAGCATGGAAAAATTACAAAAAGCGATGGATCGACTAACTGCTTACATGCAAGATCCCGCTAACAAAACGGCTTAACTTTGATCCACTAAAAAAGCAACTTACCCTAATCAATTGTGATTAAGGTAAGTTGCTTTTTAATTTGCAAAGGCAAAAGCCGCATTTAGCGGTAACGATTGCTTCACGATAGGTTTAGTGGCTAACTGCATCGGCCCGCCAATCACCGTTGCCGTCGGCGTGACATAGGTGATGGTTGTGGTCGTCCCGGCACTAGCATTAGTTAATTTCAGTTGCATGACCGGCGTTCGTGCTGCCAAATAATTTGGCCGGCTCTTTAACACCTTAATAACGACCTGTTTGGTTGTCGTCACTGTTTGATCGGTATAGGTCCACGCATTCGTATGACCTTGCGCAACCAAACGCAACGTCGTTTGTGTCCCTGGCACGTCGTATTGGATTGTCGTTGGTGCGACTTGTTGATAGCGACCTTGTTGTTTTAACTGTAACCGCAAATTATTATTCGCCGTAAACTTCCATTTTGAGCCCAAAGTGGTGGCGATCATCCGACGACCATGCAAAGTAAAGGTCGCAACCAAACAACCACCCGCTTGATCCGTATACCCTGTCTTTAGCCCATCAACCGGAACGCGCGCATCATAATAGCTCTCCCCTTTTAAAACCAAGACTGAGGTTGGGACCTTATACCCATGAATCTTGACTGAGCGTTGATTCGACACTTTCAAAACTGACGGATACTTATTAACCAAGTGTTGAGCGACAGTCGTGATGGCCTTAGCCGACACTAAATTTTGAGCCGTCGCACTGGTACCTTTTAAATTAAGGTCATACGTCGTTAAATCAGTATTATCTAAGCCCGAGGCGCTGACAAAATGAGCCTCAATCCCCCATTGGTTAGCCTGCGCATTCATCTTAGCAATAAACTTCGGATTGCTACCAGCCACATATTCACCCAAGGCAATCGCACTACTATTCGAAGATCCAACTAGTGTGGCCGCAAGTAATTCGCGTACCGTAAACTTGGTTTTCTTAGGCATTGGCATCGTCGACAACGTGCTACTAGTCGCCATCTTTTGGACATTAGACTGAATTGGGACAATATCGGTCCACTTAATTTGACCATGATCAATGGCTTCTTCCACTAAATACAACGTCATTAACTTGCTCAATGACGCAATCGGTAAGGCCTCGTCCGCATTTTGGGCATACACGGCTTGACCACTTTTAGCATCCATAATATAAGCTGCTTTAACTTGATTAGCTTTGCTGGTTTTCGCTTGACCAGTCGTAGTCCCCATAACCAAGCCACTCCATAAAACAACGATCAAACTCAGCCAACGAACAACCATTGGCGTTCTCCATTTCAACATTAACCTAACTCCTCTTTAATCGCAAAAAGCGCTGGCTTTGCGCTAGCGCTTCTTTATTCAACTTCATCAACTGATTCTTCCGGTGTCACAATTGGAATTTCTTCGGCTTTCTGTGGCCGCATCGCCATGGCAAACATGCCTAAGAACAAACCCAGATAATACGTCAAGATCCGCCAAATCAGCATTGCCAAAATAAGCTTGCTGTGACTAGGAATAAATTTGGCAAACAATGCCGTAAAACCAAATTCAGCTCCACCAGCACCACCTGGAATTGGAAATAGCGAGGTTACCAAGAAGATCAACACATTTAAACTAGTCACCATGATGATATTGATCCCATGATACCCCATTGCCCGCATAATAAAGTACGGAATTAAATAGTAAAATAACAATTGGAAAAAGGTCACGATACAGACCTCCAACAGCATTCGCCAATCTTTAGTCATCCGTAGACTCTCTTCGTAAAATGAATCGATTTTAATGCTAATATTTGCTTCTAATTGTGCGAAACGTTCAGCCTTCATAAACCAACCAACTGGAATCAACACAACTTTAACGGCCTTTTTGGTAAAGTTATACCAATACATCACCAGCAGCAACCCAACGATCACCGCAAAGTGAATCAGGAAACCGAAGAAAACATACAACGATAGGTAACTTAACTTAGCGGCCAAGTAATGAAAACCAATCAACATGGCAAATAAGAAGTTTAAGACGACCATGGCCTGAAACACGACAAACTTCATCAAGGCCACCGAACTTGCCCGGCCAGCATCAATACCTGATTGTGCCATCACAAAAATTTGAGCTGGTTGACCCCCAGAAGAAAATGGGGTAATCCCATTAAATAACTGTTCCGCTAGTGGTACTCGTAAGGCGCTTAGAAACGAATACTTCCGATACCGGTGTCGAACAAACTTCCGAACAACAACGGCTTCCAGGCCAAAATACAGCGCAATACAGCCCAATGCGACCAATAGCCACCACCAATTTAACGTGACGATATCCGCCATGAGACTGCTTAGTTTCACGTCGCGGAGTGAATACCACGAAATGCCGACCCCTAATAACACCATGATCAATAATGACCATATGTTTTTTCTCGTCATGGCTACCCCTCTTTTGCTTGTTGCGTATAGAAATCATACCAGATTTTGGCTAACCGTTCTTCTGAATAGTCTTTCGAGGCTAAAATCGCTTGGTCATGCAAAAATTGCATGCCAGCTGGATTAGCTCGTAACTGGTCAATTTTGTGTTGCATATCATCAACATCAGCTGCTGATTCATAATAACCGTCAATAATCGCCCGGTATAAATCTAGATCACGTAATAAGACCGGTGTGCCACAACTGAACGCTTCTAGCACCGACATTGGGAATAACTCATTATAAGACGGCAACAAGAATAAGTCCGCCATATTATAGTAGTCAACCAACTTTTCACGGTCTACAATCCCAGGAAAAGCCAAGTTGGCTGGCGGGTTGTCGACGACCTTTTTCAAGTCTTCATAGCCATCGGTAATCCGACCAAACGAAAAGCCGCCCGCCCAGACAAACTGAATATCTGGATTACGACGTGCTAACGTAATAAAATCAGGAACCCCTTTGCGGCCTTGAATCTGCCCGGTTCCCAAAATCATGAACTTGTCTTGATCAAACCCATACTGTTGCCGCAACTTTTGTTGTTTTGTTTCCGTCATCGGGTAAAATTCCCGTTTACTAACAAAGTTAGGAATATAGGTCACGTCACCACGACTAATCCCATACGCCTCAAGCTTCGGAATGAACGTCGGGTTAACCACCACAATATGATCCATCCGTTTATAAAATGAAATCAAGTAACGATTAAAGATTGCTTGAAATGGTTTTGGTAATTTCAAGCTACCTTCTAGTGTCTCTGGCAAAAAATGCACATAACCAATCCTACGACCGCGATTCGGCATGAAGGTTGATAAATAGAACATTGGATTAACCGTATGGTAGTGCGAAATCGTTGACCGGCCATACCGATTGATCTTAATGTTAAATTCAGCTTGCCAATGTGTCTGAAGCAATCGCATCAATTCTTGATAAGCGCTACCGACACCCTGACCCTTGACCGAGTCAGCTTTCGAAAACATGGTAATGTTTAGCATAATTCGTCCCCTTAGTTGCTGATGTTCGCTGACTTTGTTTCTGAATAATTCAGCTGAACATCTTGATAGTAATTAATGATTTGCTTGCCAAAATATTCGGCCGAAATCTGATAGAGTTTCTTTTGCCGTGGCTTAGGATCATCAAAAGCATGTGGATGATTTAAATAACTCGACGCATCATGCACTAACCCTTCTTGACTCTTAAATGTCGTGCCAAGTGACGGATCATCTAAAAGTTGATCCGTGTATGGACTCGTCGCCACAACCATCTTCAAACCAGCCGCCATCGCTTCAATATACGTCAATCCTTGTGACTCAGAATTCGATGCCGACACAAACAAATCAGCTAAATGATAATAATTATAGACTTCATCATTATCAATTTCACCAGCAAATTGCACATGTGCCGTTAAACCGGCATCCTTGACTTGGTTTTCCAAGGTTTCACGGGCTGGTCCATCGCCAACGATTAACAATTGGGCCGTTGGGACTTGTTCCAAGATTGCCGGCAAGGCTGCAATGACTTCATGAATATTCTTCTCATAGGCTAGTCGACTCAACGATAATAACACTGGTGTCTCGGGCGCATAGCCTAATTTTTGGCGATAATCCACTTCTGACTCTTGCTCATACTGATTAATATCAATCCCCGTTGGAATGATTCGAATTGGGGCTTTGACCCCATAGCCGGTTAATGTCTTGGACACTCGTTGACTAGGCGCTACAACGCCATTCAAATGGTAACAATAAGCACGCGTGGCCTCTTTTACATGATAAGGTTTGAGCAGCTTACCGTTCGCAATATAATGCAAGTAGTCTTCATACATCGTGTGATACGTATGGATGCATGGGATCTTTAATTGTTTAGCCACAAACTTGCCAATAACCCCCATTGAAAACTCCGTCTGGGTATGCACGATATCTAGACCCAAGTCTTTGGCGACTTGATACGCTTTAAACAATCCCCGTACGGCAATTCGACGATCAGAAAAGGACACAAACGGAATACTTGTGAATCGAAAAATGTTCCGTTCATAAATATTCTTATCAACATGGGGATCGGTGGTCGTGAAAATATAGACCTGATGACCAGCCCGCTCGAGTTGATTGCGCAGCACCTTAATTGACGTTGCCACCCCACTCACCTGTGGGTAGTATGTATCTGTAAATATCCCGATATTCACGTAGATTCTCCCTTTATTTCTGGTCATCCCAATATGAATCGATGACCACCTTTGCTTCAACTAACTAACCGTCCCGTTAATCGAGCACTTTCGTCCAGGTTCAATAATTAATTATAACAATTATATTGGTTAGCTATCCGACTTGCAAATATTCTTAAGATAAATTAAGAGTTCCCTGAAAATCCCAGCGTTTTAGCGCTAAAAAATAGCCCTTAAAACCAAGCGGCTTTAAGGACTATCTGCTAATAATCGAAGCGTTTGTTTCGATTATTTACCGAAAACGTTCTTTTCAACTAATTCTTTAACTTCTTCATTAGTGACACATTCGTTGAGGGCGCGGTCAGCTAACTTAGCCATCTCAGTCGTGTCAATCGTCTTCATTAATGAACGAGTCTTTAAGACAGAAGTTGAACTCATTGAGAATTCATCTAAGCCTAAGCCCATCAATAATGGTACGGCGATTTGGTCACCGGCAACTTCACCACACATGCCCGCAATGCGGCCATTAGCATGGGCAGCGTCGATAACGTGCTTGATCAAACGTAACAACGATGGGTTGTATGGTTGATACAAGTATGAGACCCGTTCGTTACCACGATCGGCAGCGAATGAATATTGAATCAAGTCGTTAGTCCCAATACTAAAGAAGTCAACTTCCTTAGCGAATTGGTCAGCTAAAATAGCAGCGGCTGGAATTTCAATCATGATCCCAAGTTTAATGTCATCAGCAACTGGCGTTCCGTCAGCAACTAATTTGGCTTTTTCTTCTTCGAAGATAGCCTTAGCTTGGCGGAATTCATCCAAAGTGGCAATCATTGGGAACATAATCCGTAATTGACCATAATGGGAAGCCCGTAATAACGCCCGGAGTTGTGTCCGGAAGATGTCGTCACGGTCTAATGAAATCCGTACCGCCCGGTAACCCAAGAATGGGTTCATTTCATCAGGTAATGGCAAGTATGGTAAATGCTTGTCGCCACCGATATCCATGGTCCGGACAATCACGGGTTTGCCGTTCATGCCTTCGACAACCTTTTTGTAGGCTTCGAATTGGGTATCTTCATCAGGTAATTCTGGACTGTTCATGTACAAGAATTCTGAACGGAACAACCCAATGGCTTCAGAACCAGCTTCCAACACGCCATCCATATCATCAGGAGTCCCAATGTTTGAAGCTAATTCGAAGTGCTTGCCGTCTTTAGAAACGGTGGCTTCGTTCTTAAGCTTTTCCCATTCGGCCTTTTGATCGGCGAAATCTTTAGCTTGTTGTTGATAGTCACTGACTTCAGCATCAGTTGGATCGATTAAGGCGGCCCCATTAATCCCGTCAAGAATTAACGTGGTTCCTTCCTTGAGATCGGTCGTTGCGGTTTCAGAACCAACAACGGCTGGGATTTCAAGGGTCCGTGACATGATGGCTGAATGACTCGTCCGACCACCGATATCGGTGATGAACCCTTTAACGTATTTACGATCCAATTGGGCCGTATCACTAGGGGTTAAATCGTGGGCTACCACGATAACTTCGGAATCAATCAAAGCGGGACTTGGTAAGGTTACCCCTAACAAGTGACTTAAAACCCGCTTCGTAACGTCACGAATATCGCCGGCACGTTCTTGCATGTAGGCGTTATCGGTCATTGCTTCGAACATTGAGATGAAAGTATCTGTGACTTCCTTCAAGGCTTCTTCTGCGTTGACTTTATCATCCTTAATCTTACCTTCAATTTGTCCTAACATTTCAGGATCAGATAGAATTGTGATGTGAGCTTCAAAAACTTCAGCTTCTTCGGCGCCTAAGTTTTCAACTGCCTTGTCTTTGATGACTTGGAGTTCTGCCTTAGAAGCGTCAAAAGCATCATGCAACCGTTTAACTTCAGCTTCCACATCAGTAACGGTCGTCTTTTCGAATGATAAATCTGGATCAACTAGCATATAGGCCTTAGCAATCGCGATACCATCACTGGCAGCGATTCCTTTGAGTACCTTTTCAGCCATTATTCAGATAATCCTTCTTTCTTCATCGTTTCAGCTAAAGCAGCGATAGCATCAGCTTCGTCTGCACCTTCAGCAGAAATCGTAACATCAGCATCTTTACCAACACCGAGAGACATAACCCCCATGATGGACTTCAAGTTAACTGACTTGTCTTGGTATTGCAAGGTAATTTCTGAGTTGAACTTACTTGCTGATTGTACCAATAAAGTAGCGGGACGTGCGTGGATACCTGTGTCTGCGATTACGTGAAATTCTTTCTTTTCCATAACTATTCGATCTCCTTCAAAGATGTAAATTAGTTGGTTCCGAGTCAAGCGAGTTGCCGCCAACACGATTGCTCAAGAGCCCTTAGTATTGATGATAGCAATTATCGAATTGAAATACAAGCCCTTTCATTCATTCAATTACGATTAATTGGTAGCCTTACCATCCTTATCAAAATGGTAAACCACATGACCATCTAAGTCCGCCACCCCAATGATCCGTTTCCGATACTCATATTGCATATAAGCATTGTGAAACGCCATGAACTCACTAGGCTCAACCGAAAATGAGTCCTGTTCACCATTGCGTAGGGCTTCCATTAAAGCAGTATAATCCGTTGCCAAGCAGTTGCCCCCTTTATCAAAAAATTAATGATTGATCATCGCAAGCCTAACTCATGCAAAATCACCATTTTGACCTATAATAATCATTAACGGTTACCGATTCTTGTCGGCGCGTGATCAGATATTTAATATACAACGGATGACTAACGATGACAACTATCAGTTATTAACCGATCACTAACTTTGATTAACACAATTTTGGCGATCAAATCAACTGAGGCTTTTAACTTGCACCTCTGATAAAAATCGCTATACTAATAGTCAAAGGTCAACAAAGGTCAAAGACGTTTGAACCTTTAACTAAATTTATTTAATCGATTTAGTGATATTTCTGATATGAAAGGTGTGACAGCAATATGCTTTGCGACAACTGCCAAAAGAACGAAGCGACGATTCATTTATATACGAACGTCAACGGTCAGCGGCGGCAAATTAATCTTTGCCAAAATTGCTATCAACTGCTAAAGAATCAGGAACAGCAACCAAATAATGGCGTTGGAGGTACAGATATGGCACAAGATCCATTCGGTTTTGGCGGACTTGACGATATCTTCCGGGCAATGCAAGGTGGCGGTGTCAATGCTGACAACGCTGCTCGGCAACAAACCCCACCGACCCAACCAGCTGGTCCCAATAATGGCGGTAACCGCGGCAATCGCGGTGATGGCCTACTTGGGCAATACGGCTATAACCTGACGGATCAAGCCAAACAAGGCAAGATCGACCCCGTCATTGGTCGGGATAACGAAATCAACCGGGTCATTGAGATTTTGAACCGGCGGACGAAGAATAATCCTGTCCTCATCGGTGAAGCTGGTGTTGGTAAGACTGCGGTCGTAGAAGGGTTAGCTCAGAAGGTCGTTTCTGGTCAAGTTCCACAAAAACTATTAAATAAAGAAATTATTCGTTTAGATGTGGCCTCACTCGTCCAAGGTACGGGTATTCGTGGTCAATTCGAACAACGGATGCAACAGTTAATGAAGGAAGTTCAATCGAATCCAAACATCGTGCTCTTCATTGACGAAATCCATGAAATCATGGGCGCCGGCAATGCTGAAGGCGGGATGGATGCTGGGAACGTCTTAAAACCAGCCTTGGCTCGTGGTGATTTCCAATTAGTTGGAGCAACCACTTTAAACGAATATCGCGACATTGAAAAAGATGCTGCCCTCGCCCGTCGTTTCCAACCAGTCACGGTTGACGAACCGAGCGTTGAAGAATCCATCAAGATTTTACAGGGGATTCAGAAGAAATATGAAGATTATCATCACGTTAAGTATGACGCTGAAGCGATTGTCGCGGCGGTTAAGTTATCGAACCGTTACATCCAAGACCGTTTCTTACCTGACAAAGCGATTGATTTGTTAGATGAAGCGGGCTCACGCAAAAACTTAACGTTGAAGACGGTCGATCCACAAACCATTCAAGACAAGATCGATGATGCTGAAAAGCAGAAACAAGATGCCTTGAAGAAGGAAGATTACGAAAAAGCTGCCTACTATCGTGACCAAGTCGCGAAACTTGAAAAAGCGAAACCTGATAAAGATGCCGCTGCTCAAGATAACGATGAAGCCACCGTTACGGTCAAAGACATGCAACAAATCGTCGAAGAAAAGACCAGCATTCCAGTTGGTGAACTTCAAGCTAAGGAACAAGCACAAATGAAGACCTTAGCTAGCGATCTTGAAGGCAGTGTCATTGGTCAAGATCAAGCTGTCGAAGCTGTTTCTCGTGCGATTCGTCGTAATCGGATTGGCTTGAACGGTACTGGTCGGCCAATCGGGTCCTTCATGTTTGTTGGTCCAACTGGGGTTGGGAAGACTGAATTGGCCAAGCAGTTGGCTAAACAACTCTTCGGCTCAGAAGAAGCGATGATTCGTTTTGACATGAGTGAATACATGGAACCCCATTCAGTGGCTAAATTGATTGGGTCACCACCTGGCTATGTCGGCTACGAAGAAGCTGGTCAATTAACTGAACAAGTTCGGCGTCATCCATACAGCCTTGTGCTGTTAGATGAAATCGAAAAGGCCCATCCTGATGTGATGCATATGTTCTTGCAAATCCTCGATGATGGTCGCCTGACTGACTCACAAGGTCGGACGGTTAGCTTCAAAGATACGATTATTATCATGACCTCAAATGCTGGGACCGGCGATGCCGAAGCCAATGTTGGTTTCGGGGCCGCTGCTCAAGGTAAGACGCATGATATTACCGATCGGTTAACCGAATACTTCAAGCCAGAATTCTTAAACCGATTCGATGACATTATCCAGTTCAATGCTTTGTCGAAGCAAAACTTGACGAAGATTGTTGACTTGATGATTGGCGATGTCAACCAAATGTTGGCTAACCAGGACTTACACGTCCATGTCACCGGTCCAGTTGAAGAAAAGCTCGTTGACCTCGGTTACAATCCACTCATGGGGGCTCGCCCACTTCGTCGAGTCATTCAAGAACAGATTGAAGATCGGATTGCGGACTTCTACTTGGATCACGGCGATGTGAAGAACATGGTTGCCAAGTTGGAAGACGGCAAGATCGTACTTGCGGCTGAAGAACCTAAAGCTGAATAATTGAATTGACTACTAAAACAGACGTTTCGTTGCTTAATTGCAATGAGACGCCTGTTTTTTTGAGCGAAAAACAAAATAACTGCGATTTTGCCACCTACCGTTCGCCCACATTGAGCCGGAACGCTGTGGGGAGACCGGTCCAGCCAAAAAGCGGTCTGAACCGTCGTTTTGAACCACCAGCCCCGTGTTTCAAAAGCGCTGGACTCTAAGCGATAAATCGCTAACAGTCCCCACGGCTGGGCTCGATGTGACCTCACTCTCGGTTATTATAACGAGTCCTAGATCGATTGGTGTTCGCAATCTACTGCACCGATCAAGTTACTTTTTCAATCACCAAGGCCTTTACATTGCGTACCGACTGTAGTTAGTTATACTTTGACTAAAGGCTGGTGATAATGATGCACACAATTACTGTCATAGATTTAAAAAAACATTTAGATAAACACTTAAAAGACGTTATCGATAATTCCACTCCTCTGCTTGTGAGAACTGATGACACTAACGATGTGGTCATTTTATCCATTAAAGACTACGATGCATTAGTTGAAACTATTAAAATTTCAACTAATACTCAGCTAATCAGAAAAATCAAACGTGGCGATGCTCAAATTAACGCCACAATTTCTAGCAATACATCTAATTGAAACAACCAATTATAAACGGCATCATTCCGATATTTCTGGAATGATGCCGTTTACCTTGTTATTAACCTAATTACGGTTATAAGCCCAGACCGTCAGTGGCGCGAAAACTACCACAATCCCAATCCCAAAGACAAAGACCAACAACGCTTCATGCGTTAAGCTCCCCGTTGCTAAGATCTGTCGAATCGCCGTAATCACGTACGTCACTGGATTTAAATTTGCAATGACTTGCATGAACTTTGGCAACGTCTTAATTGGAATAAAGGCGTTGGACATGAACGACAACCCCATCATTAAAATCATCGAAAAGCTTTGAACCGTCGTGGCACTCTTCGCCAATAACCCAAGTAACGCAAACATCCAGGATAAGGCCCAGCCAGTAAAAATGGCTAATACCGCGCTCACGATCACCCAACCTAGCCCAGCTGCTGGGTGCCATCCCATCAAATAACCAGTCGCTAACGAGGCAACCGCAGCAACTAACAACCGTAGCACATCCGCAAATAGTTGCCCCGCTAACGGTGCAATGTGCGCCATCGGTAATGATTTAAAACGATCAAAGACCCCTGAATCCAAATCTTCACGAATTTGTGAACCCGAACCAGACGCCGCCGACAGCATCGTTTGAATTAAAATTCCCGGGACGATCGTTGGCAGATAAGCACTCACCCCACCCGCAATGGCACCACCAAATAAATACCCAAACAATAACATAAACATCACCGGTTGGATGATCACATCCATAAAGCGATCCGGATTATGCAAGGTTTTCAACAAGTTACGATACGCCATGGTGGCCGTATTCATGATTAAGTTACCGCGATGCGTTTGTACATCCATGATTAATTTCCTCCGACTTTCTTAATTCTTGCCAACAGTTAAGTCCATGAAGACATCATCTAAAGATGGTTCTTGAACGGTCAAATGACTAATCGCTACCTTAGCCTGTTGTAATGCCGTTAATACCGGCGTTAATTGAGCAACTTGATCTAGGGTCACGCTAAGTTGTTGGCCTGCACGTTGAACCACAGCTTTTAACTGAGTCGTAACTAATTTCACCGCAGTGGCTACCTGCTTAGGTTGATCAACCGTAAACGTCAATGTCGTCCCACCAACTTGTTGTTTCAATTCAGCAGGTGTCCCAATTTTAACTAACTGTCCATGATCAATCACCGCAATTCGATCGGCCAAAGCATCGGCTTCATCTAAGTATTGCGTGGTTAAGACAATCGTCGAGCCTTGATCCACCAACTTACGAATCGTGTCCCACATTTGCGTTCGAGTTCGTGGGTCTAACCCGGTCGTTGGTTCATCTAAAAAAATCAATGCCGGTCGGGTAATCAAGCTCACCGCTAAATCTAATCGGCGTCGCATCCCACCAGAAAAGTCCTTCAACGCTTTGTCTGCTGAATCGACTAATGAAAACTCGGTTAACAATTCTGTTGTACGTTGTTTCGATTCGGCACGCGATAATCCATTCAAACGTGAGAAAATCATCAAGTTTTCCCTGGCTGAAATATCCTCATCAACCGATGCATACTGACCGGTTAGCCCAAACATTGAACGTGCTAACCGCCCTTCTTTAGCAGTATCATGTCCAAAAATAGTCACACTGCCTTGATCGATTTTCAATAATGTTGTGATCATTCGTAGCGTGGTTGTCTTCCCCGCACCATTCGGACCCAACAAACCGAATACTTCACCAGTACCGACTGTAAACGACACGTCATCAACCGCGACTTTATCACCAAACCGTTTCGTTAAATGGCTCACTTCAATTGCATTCATCTTTCTCATTGCCAAGTCCTCTTTTGCTTTTTTAAATATTAATCAGGTTACCTGATGAAAATATCATAAGGTCCCCTGATTAATTTGTCAACAACTTTATTCAGGTCCCCTGACTGTATTTTTAAATCAAAGCCGGTATAATGGCTCTAGGAGGACAAAAAAATGCCAAATTTACTTAAACAAAAAAACGCGGCCGGCAAGCTCATTGAGTTTGGCATGGTCCGCCATATCGCTGATGATCTTGCCCATCGTGAACATGATGATCACCGCTCTATCTTTCAAGGCCAAGGCAAAATTTTATTAGCACTATCACAAACCGATGGCCTTTCACAAAAAGAGTTGGCCACTAGACTCAATCTAACGGCCCAATCGACCGCCGAATTTGTGAATAAACTCGTTAAAAAACACTTAGTGACTAAAGAAAAGTCAACCGTTGACCGCCGCGTGACCATCATTCGTCTAACTGATTTGGGTCGGCAAACGGCTAGCAAAGAGTCAGCTAAGATTCCTGATTTTTTGACAGTTTTAAGCGATGAAGAACTCGATCAATTTACCACTATTCTAACGAAAATTAATGAGAGCCTTTATGATGAAATCAAAACGGCTAATCCGAGTTGGGTCAACAAATTCCATCAAACCATTTCCGATCATTTGCGTGATTGGTTTATGTAGTCAAAAACACCTGCCGAAATCAGTCGACAGGTGTTTTTTTGACTCGTAATTGAAAACGAATTCAACTTCACTTTGGTTGAAATCACCCTTTTTTCAGTGTTAGGCTATTGTTAAGGGAGTTGATGTTTTATTAAATACGATAATGGTGAATACCCGTCTGGCAAAGATGCCGTTGATCCAAAACGGGTTAAACGCCTCAAGTTACTCAGTAAACTAGCCACGATTATGTGCATTTCGATGTATGTCTCTTATATTCCACAAATCATCGATAATTTTTCTGGCAACCCGGTGTCTCCGCTACAACCATTGGTCGCGATGATCAACGCCAGTTTGTGGGTTGGCTACGGCTGGTTCAAGACATATAAAGACTGGCCGGTAATCATTTCGAACTTGCCCGGAATCATTTTCGGACTTGTCACCGTCGTGACGGTTTACATTCACTAATCCAACGCCAACAGTCCGCGTCACTCATTGACGACGGGCTGTTTTTTGATCGTCTGAAACCACCACGTCATGATCCCACCACTCACTAGCAAGACCACCGCGGTACCCAGATAAACACTGCGATACGCCACATGATCAAACAATACTGTATAGATCAGCACACCAATTGGATTTAAAATTTGCGCTACGGTGATCATCAAGGTCGTCAAATGCCCTAGTAACGCATATGGCGCCGCTTTTTGAAAATAAGCAAATAACGGCGGATCACTCAATGCCGTCATGATGCCGGTACTAAAATTAACCACGGCAAACAGCCCTAACAATGGTAGCCATGGCAGTTGCATCAGCCCACCGGCCACAATCATGACGAACCCCATACTGACATAGACCGCTAGCGCAAATCTGAAAATATGCTTCAATGTCACAATGGTGATAATACTGCCGCCCAGAATTAAGCCGACTGAGCTCAATGCCTGAATCGAGCCCGACGTGGCGGCAGTTTGATGGAGTTTGTGCATGACAACATAGGGACTCCCCACTTCAAATGCCACGTAAGTCACATTTAACAGACACGCTGCAATGACCAGAAAACCCAGTCGTTGTTCCTGCCATAAAAACCGCCATGCCGTTTTGAAACTTGCGGCGGTTGACGCGCTATTATCATCGGTTGACTTGGATACTGGGAACGCGTCAAAACTCGTCTGATAAGTCAGCCAGAGCGTGACGATCTCCGTTAACAATTGCACCAATAAGATCCATTTCAACGGCAACCAAGCAAACAACCAGCCGGCAATTGGCGGTGCTAAAATTCCAGCAGTCGAGTTACCGACACTTTGTAGGGCATTTAACCGCTGAACCAGCCGTGGCGGAACCATCGCCTGTACCGAAGCCAAGTATGCAACGGAAAAGCACCGTTCGGCCACATTCATCATGATGCTCACCACCACTGCGGCCAGCAATAGCCCTTGACGCCCACCTGTTAACATTAAATAGCCCTCAAAGCCCAACAAACTCACAATCGTTAAACTATTGCCCAATAATGCAGTTTTTCGATGGCTCCAATTATCGATCAAGCGGGCAATTCCCGGCGCCGTAACTAGACTCACTAATGGGCCAATCAAGACGGACAAGCCAAAACTCAGTGCCGATCCCGTTTGCGCCAATAACTCGTAACCCAGTGCATATGAAAATAACTGCGCACCCAATGCATTCACAATCGCACTGGTGCCCGCCCGAACTAATTGCCGTTGCGCTAATGATCCCCGCATGCTGCCACCCCGTTTCCTCGTTAAGTTACAGCATAGCAATTCAGAGATTAAAATTCAATGATAAAATTAATCTTATGTTCATTTCAAGCTCATCAAAAAACACTTGATCCTAGTTTCTGATCAAGTGTTTCAGTGACGTTATTTAACTGAACGGGTTGCTCGCGTAAAATCAACCGCTTGTTGTCCGGCATGACGACCTGAGTAAAACGCATAACCCACACAAGTCCCCGGCATATTTGGACCATAAGTATCGCCAGTCAAGCCAGCCGCATCGTTACCCGCGGCATAAAGTCCCGGAATCACGTCATTCGTCGCGGCCACAACTTCATTTTGTGGCGTCACTTGTAACCCGCCCATCGTGCAAAAGGCGCCGACGTTTAATTTGAAGCCATAGAATGGTCCGGTAGCTGCAGGTACCATATATTCAGCGGCCTTACCGTACAACCGGTCTTCACCAGTCGCGCAGTCGGCATTATAAGCCTGAACCGTTTGTTGGAGTTGTTCAGCTGGCACACCTAGCTTATCCGCCAATTCAGCAATCGAATCTGCTTTAAAGATAAACGGCTTATTAGCGGCTACGGCGTCATCGATCTCAGCTTGCAGGTGATCCATCTTCGCACCCCGCTTAACGTAAACACCTAAGCCCATCCAATTGCCCTTGGTCGCCATCCGATCAATCATCGCTTGATCAAGTACACTATAAACCGCGCTTTGCGTGTATAGGGCGTTACCGGCATATGAGAAATTATAAACGACAGATTCATCAACAAAGCGTTCACCATGTTCATTGACCCACAGCATCGGTTGTTGCCCAGCGGCGGTATTCATTTGCGACGCCATCATTTTAAAGCTGGGTTCGTCGGGATCTGCTAAGTAACCACCGAACAACATGGCCATTCCAGTCCCATATTGTTTGGCACCAAGTTGCCACGCCATTGATAATCCGTCACCGGTCCCTTTACCTGAACTCACTGGCACTAACCGGGTCGTATCATACGGCGTTAACTTAGCCAATAATTCAGGATTGTTCAAGTAACCACCCGTGGCTAAAATTAGTGACTTCGTAGCCACTGTCGCGGTTTCTTGTGTGGCTTCTGACCGAATGGTTACGCCACTCACAGCACCCGTGGCATCTTGTTGAATATCAATGGCACTAGTCGATGTCAAAAGCTCAACGCCAGCTTTTTCAGCTTGCGGTTGCAAGGCATCTTGAATGACTGCGTGACCCATTCCTTGATAAATATGCCACGTTGCTTCACCGTCACCCATCGCCTGAACGCCTTCGTAAACGACACCTTGGTCTTTGAGCCATTGGACGGTCTCGGCACTGTGATCAATGTATTGCCGCCAAATCCGGGCATCGGCTTTAAATTTCGAATAAGTGACTTCTTCTTTGAGGACGTCAGTACCACTAACCGTAATCCCAGCTTCCTTTTGCAAGTAAGAGTCGACCGCAAATAGCCCCTCGGTATAGTTACTACTACCACCGACATTGCGGCCCTTTTCAAGTAGTAAGACGTTCGCTCCACTTTGACCAGCCGTCACGGCCGCGGAAAAGCCGGCCGCACCAGTCCCGACAACTACGACATCATATTGCGTTTGTTTCGTCATTGACATTTGCATACCCTCCATTAAACTAAGAACTAAGCGCCGTGCGCCTTTGATGTAATCGGATACATTTTTTAATAGCTTCATCGTAAGCCATTTTTAATTGCAAACACAGGCACTAAATATTGCGTGAGGCGCACTTTTTTGACGGCTCAGGAGGACTTAATCATGGATATCAATCGACTACAAACTTTTTTACAAGTCGCCCAATATGGAAGTTTTAAACAAGTTGCTGATCAACAATTCCGATCACAACGAACGATTTCTAAACAGATCACCCAGTTAGAAGCTGAACTAGGCGTCAAACTGGTCGTCCGATCGGCTAATCAAATTGAGTTAACGGCACAAGGTCAATTTTTCCGAAGTGCCGCGCAAGATATCGTCAATAGTTACAGTCATGCCGTCAACGCGTTAACTACATTTGATGCCCAAGCCACGCAAAAACTACGACTGGGGTATTTCTCCGCGTTTGAAGGCACCTTGCTACAAACAGCGCTCTTTCATTTGTTGCAGCAGCAGCCTACCTTACAAGTCACCTTGCAAGAAGCAAGTAATGAACATTTGACTGAAAACTTGTTGCAAGGCAATCTTGATGCGGCGTTGTCGATCAATTATGGTCAACCCGCATTAACGCCGCACTCACCGTTATCCGCGACTGTTATTTACGAAAACACGATGCTGATGGGCGTTAGTCGGTTGAATCCGCTTAGTCAACAAGACCAATTAAGTCCGACTGATTTAACCCAACGTCCCATCCTATACTACAGCCCCGAAAGTTCCGACTTTCTCGGCCGCGGTTTTCGTGCTAGTTTGGCGGCGATGGCGGTTAACACACCGATTCAACGGGTGACCAGTAGTGAACAGATGCAGCTACTCGTAGCGTTGAACCAAGCTTACGCCTTTTATCCCGCTGGTCTGGTGACCCCGACGGATGAAATCAAGTTGATGCCACTCGATGATGCCCGTGCGCAACACTATCAAATCGTCTTACTAACGGACCCTAACAATCACAATCCGGCGTTACCACTTTTGCATCAAAGTTTAGCCACACACTAAAACAAGCGACCAGCCGTTAATTGCTGATCGCTTGTTTTATATTGGTGACTATTCTGACAGCTCGTCTTTAGCTGCCATTAACTTTGATTTGATATCGCCGCGCCCACTTAATAAGTCACCTTTAATTTTAGCTTTCGTATCATCAGTCAGATCACCTTTAAACTGCATGGCTTTCCCACGAAGCTGATCATCTAGCCCACGCCGATGCGCTTCGTCTTCTAAGCGTTCTTTATTGCGCCAGAGCCACAAGCCCCCGGCACCCACAACAATTGCCGTTAAACCTAGTATGATTTTCTTCATGGTTAGTGTCCTCCTGTGAATTGAATAACCTTAATATAACGAATGCTATGGCGTTATTCAAATGATACGCTTATGGTTTGAATTATAATTTATGAATATAAAAAAGAACCGTTTCGTTTTTGAAACGGTTCTCTTTGATAATTGCCATTACTTCACAGTGACTTTTTCGCTTAATCCTGTGACATGGAATGTTTTTACGGTTTTGCCATTCTTTTTAGCAGAACTATAGTAACCGGCTTGAACCGAGATGCTCTTGGCTTTCGGTACCTTAACAGTCTTACTAAATGTCATTGACTTTGTTAGCTTTGCATATTGATTACCTTTATAGGTTTTAATGCGTACATATGTCGCCTGATGCTTTTTAGCCAAATTTGGATTTAAAACTTTTACTTTACCAGTAACCTTAATTGACTTACCTGATTTGTTTTTTGTCGCCTTTAGCTTTGCTGAATCATAACCATACTTATTGTACGGCAATGTTGCTTCCCATGCTGCGTACGCTTCTGGCGTGTAATACTTTCCATCAACCGTAAAATAATGCGTGCCATCGGATGACGTGGTTTCGGAAATGTTATAGACTTTGGCACTTGCTTGAGCGTTTGCTGATACTATTGATAATGTTCCGGCTAATGTACCAGCAACAGTCAAACTTAAAATTAAGCGTTTCATGAGCTTTTTCATTTATTTCGACTCCTAATCAATATATTGAGAATAATGTTTAGTAATAACGATTGGTCAGTAACATTGTATAGGTTTTCCCATTTACTTCGAACCAGCTAATCCCAATCTTGGACGTTTCAGGTTGTAAAATATCGGCGCCTTTATAATCTACCTGCCTATTTCCAATAATCATAAATGTATCAATTGCAAATTGGCACATGTTTTTACTACTCTTCAAGTCATACTTGCTTGTAATTGGTGCAAAGGTTGAAAATAATTCATCAGTTGGTAAGCCAACTTTTCCAGACTCAACCCCAAATGCATCATTGTCGACATCATAATCTGATCCAGATTTTTTAAACCAAACCTTATATTGCTTAAGTAACGCCATTCGATTTGGATCTAAGCTAACGGGTTTCATGCCTTTAGCTGCACGATACTTATTAGTTTGTTTAAGAAATTGGTTGGCCATCGCTGAATTCATAGACGCTACTGAAGGGGCAATCTTCCCCGCTTTTAAATAGCCACGCCACAACCAGCCTTGCACCTTTTTACTATCAATATAGTAAAATACCTTTTTCTTACCATTTTGCTTCAATGTCGCATGTTTAGTGACATACAGCGTTGTGTTCTGATAAGTTTTGGCCTTAGCCCGTACCTTATTTAAGGCAGTTGACGTATAAATGTTACCTTTATTAGCATGATAAGCGGTCCGTTTTACTGTAGTGATCTTGGCTGCTTGTGCTGTCGTTTCACTCATCGTGACAATTCCAATCGCACTCACACTGACCACAATCATCAGTAATCGTTGTCTCCATTTAGTCATTAGTAGAAGCCCCCCTGCACTTTCAGATCAAATAATCTCGTTTTATATGAAATGTCTGACTGATTTTCAACGTTAGAAATTTTGACCGTATAAGAATGATTAACCTTTACTTGACTCTTCTTCGGTACAAAATATACAGTGGTACCATAATAACCGTACGATTCATCGCCAGTACCGATATGCGATACTTTGACTTTCTTTTTAGCCGTATTGTCATAAACACTGATTACTGGTTTTATTCCGGTACTGCCAACATAATGATCATCTGGATATGAAACGGCCCATGGTGCACCTGCTTTAACTAATCCATAGGGCATTAAACCCGCCCGTGGAAACATTAATTTTTTCAAGGTTGTGGTTGCTTGGTTATTATCGACATCAAACACTCGCAAGTCATTATATTTGCCAGCCTGACCGACACCAACTTTATCAATAGCACCAAGTAACCACATACGGTGACCCGGATTCAAGCTAACCTGATTACCATCGTCACTTAAGTAACCAGTTACGACATCATATGGCGAGGTCACACCTTCTGCTAAGTTACTCTGAAGAGTTGCATCTGCGCCAAGTTTCCAGTTAGCCTTTGATATGAATGATGGGCGCTTAATCCCGACAAGCCCATGTGATAAACCTTTATCGGCGGCGGCCAATGTCGCAGCCCCATATTGCGCGGAAGTATTCCACTCACTATTCGCCGTAACATTGCTCAAGCCAACCATGTTACGGTAAAAATTAATCCAATTGACCGTACGATTAACATAACTGGAACTAAGCTTGCCGGCACGAAACTTTTTTTTCACAATTGGTTTTTGTGCGTACATGCCTTTGGTACTAGTTCCAATCTTCTTGGCTTGATTCCGGTAACTCGTCACTTGTGCCCATTGGCTAGCCGTATAATGTTTTCTTTCAGCCTTAGCCTGCTTGGCCTTTTTCTGCGCTTTAGTCAGTTTAGCTTGTGCTGGCAGTGATGGCGCTAGCATCGTCGTCGTTACGCCTAATGTCGTTGCCACCATCGCCACGCTGATTAGTTTTGCGAATTTCATTTGTTGTGCTCCTCCAAAGACAATGGTTACTTATTATCTAAATTCCATAAATGCTTAGCCATGACTTTAGATGGACTATAGATATACCACATACCCCCGCTAGCAGCCAAAGTTACTTTCAAAACCTTTACTTTTTTCCCTTTATAAGTTCTAGTTGTCACTTGATAGGACCCACGATCTTTCTTATCAAGCGCATAATAAGCTGGCCAGTCCTGCATAACGACCTTGTTACCACTCTTATAAGCAAACATCCATTTATGTGGATTCTTAGTAAAGTCCTTCGTTGCAGTGGCTTTTTTATTTAAATCTAATTGATGCATCGTCAAACTATAGTTACGACCATCACCATGGTTTATTAATTTTTTAGCTGAGATTTTTTGAGAAAGATATTTTCCTTGTTCATAATGGTACCAAGTCCCACGAAATTGCTTAGGGATCGTCTTTAGCGACATCTTCGTCTTAGCCTGTGCTGTAAGATTAGGTGTAGCGACAACCATTGCACCAGCTAAACTCGTCGCAACCATCATTGCACTAATCATTTTTGTTAATTTCATTAGTTCCGCCTCCAAAGTTAACCCTACTTCTTATTATCCAAATTCCATAAATGCTTTGCCATGGCTTTTGATGGACTGTAAATGTACCAAGTACCAGAATTAGTTGGCGTATTCTTAATAACTTTTACTTTTTTACCTTTATAATTGCGTGTTGTCATCGAATACGTACTACGATATTTTGGTCCCTCAAAATAGGCGTCCCAACTATCCATAATATATTTTGAGCCAGACTTATAAGCAAACATCCATTTATGTGGATTATTTATATTGGTTTTAGTATTACTAATTCCTTTACTCAAATCAAACTGATGAATTGTCAGACTCTGATTGTAATGAGAGGCAGCACCCTTTTCTCGAGTTTTGAGCGTTGTCGCCGAGATTTTTTGATACATATACCCACTACTTTTTTCGTAATGATACCAAGTCCCACGAAATTTCTTAGGAATCGTCTTCAACGACATCTTCGTCTTAGCCTGTGCCGTCACAGCTGGTGTCACCATCGTTGCTGTTGTTCCTAACGTGGTCGCAATCATCATTGCACTAACTACCTTTAAAATTTTCATCCAATATTCCTCCATTTCGATAGCTGCTCCAACAGCTATCCTAAATTCAAAAAACTACTCCAATTACCTTAATACTTGTTTTTTCAACAACAACCTAGCCAACTCACGGATCTGTCAAATCCATAGCTAAATCATCGCCACCTAACATCACCGACCTCTATTCATTTTGCTCGTGTTCAGTCCCCATACGCCTTAACACCAACCACGAACTAACGGGCCTATCATACCAAAACACCGCGACACCTTATGTCGTTTTAGACTAGTTAAGCAAACTTTTTTTAAAGTTTTTTTCTAGCACAAAAAAACTCGCAAAAGACATAATCTTTTGTGAGTTTTCGTTAACCTAATTTTACAGACAACTAAATAACACCACTGCTATTTTCGAAAATGGTCAAAATCACCTCGCTTACAACCCAACATCAACTTTCAACTGTTTTTGAACGGCTTGTCGTTGCTTAGTTGTTTTGCCCAAACGCTGTGCCAATTTGGCGTTCACATTAAACAACCATTGTCGACTAGATTTGTGCTTCAATTGCCCTAACTGTCCTGTCAAAGCTTGTAGGCTGGTTTGATTCATCTCACCATCAAGTTGCTTAAGCGTCGTTCGTACCGTGACCAGTTGACTTTTAGCGGCCGTCACTTGAGACTTTCCAGTTAACACTTGTTGTAACTCTTTTTCAGCCGCAGTCAGTTGTTTGATTTGAATCAACTGCGTCCGTGTTACCGGCACGCCGGCATAGGTCACCTTAGTTTCGGCTAAAGTCCAAGACAGCGTGATCACCGCGATTAAAATCAATAGCATCGGCTGGTTCACTCGTCGTTGTTGATGCTTTTGCCAGCCTAACCAGCCAATTAGACTAATGCCAATTAATCCCCCAATAATTACTCGCAAATTTATCTCCCCCCTAAGTTATTAATCATATCAAGCTACGTAAAAGCGCACAACTTCATAAAAAAAGCTTGTCAAAAATATTAGTTTTTGACAAGCACTGATAGTTACTGCAAACTATCGAGGACCAATTTCATGCCCTCATATTTACTTTTCAATAAGTTCAACTGTTGTTGTGCTTCGGCATTCGCCTGAACAGCTTGATTTAAAGCTTGATGGGCCTGTTTAAGATTAGGATCAGCCTCACCCATAGATTCAGAATCTTCTAACGATGCTAATTCTTGCCGTTTTTCTGCAATCATCGCATCATTAGCATCCAGTTGTTTTTGTAGCTTTTTAATTTTTTTCAACCCTCGATTAACCTCTTTGCGCGCTTGTGCCACGTCATCGACTACACCATTAAATGGGATCGTTTTGGTCTGATACCCTTTTTTACTAATCTTGAATTTGAAATTGGTTCGTCTGAGATCTCGTTTGACTTTAATTTTAAACTTACCCTTTGAATTTGCTCGATTATGTCCTAAAACCTGTCCTTTATTGGTTAAAACCTTCACAGTAGCTCGGCCAGTTGTTTGACCGGTAACCGTCCGCTTCGTGACTTTTACGTGTTGGATCGACCTTAGTGTTTTGGTTTGCGCCTGCCCTTGTAGACCACCGCCAAATATCAACAAGATGACAAGTAACCCGATTTGAATCCCCTTTTTCATTTCCCCGACCTCCATTAATTAGTTAGCTCCGCTAAGATCATAGCATGGACATTAAAACGCTTTCAATAATCAAAATCATCAGCGTCGTTTATTCTGACAACAAAAAGCCCGTCAAATTTTTTTGACGGGCAAACGTAGGACATCTAATCGAAACAAATTAAGCAATCACTGTATCAACAATACGACCAATATTTGTCGCTTGTTGCTCGGTCGTAATCGTCACAATTTTTTTAGTATGATCAATCGCTTGATAGACTTTATCATCAGCTAAAATATGTTCCATTTGCCGACTATTTCCCTTAATATAAGTGGTACCCAAAACTTTAGATAACTTTTGGTTCAAAACAACTTGGCTTTCAATTCTTGATGTCATGACTTGATAATGTGCCAGTAACCAAACTTCAAAGGAACGGTTAGAAAAGCCCAATTGACATGTCATCATCTTTTGACTCAACCGGTCAGCTTTTTTCATCATCTGATTAATCTTTTGTTTGGTAAAATCATCTTTATCAAAAATAATAAAGACTTGTGTATGGTCATCCGGTCGAAGCCTAGGATCGTTTTTCATCATACTACTTGCTTTATCGACCCAATCAAGACCACTAGCATCCATAATTTTAATAGTTTTAGCGGCCGCTAATCGATAATGCTGTGACAAAGCTTCAAAAAAGACTTTCTCTGTTTTTCCCTCAACAAAGAAAAAAATTCGCGGTTTTAGTTGCCTTTTTTTCCGATCTCTACTCATTCTCCTCCAAAGCCTCCAAAAGTAACTTTTGATTGATGAGTTGAGTTGCCCCATAAACGCCTTCTAAATAGCGCTTTTTATAATTAAAATCACTCCGCTTTAACGCTGGGTCGTCAAAATCAAAGATACTGAATAGTTCACTTTCGCCAAACCGATTTTTTTCAGCAAACCAGATTTGGTCTTGGCGTAAATCAGCATCCATCAACGACAATTCATGCGTCGTCAAAATAAATTGATTGGTTTGATTTTTATTGTTAATTAATGACAGTAACGCTTGTGCTAATTCTAAGTGATAAGAGCGATCAAATTCGTCAATTAACAAGGTTTTTTCACTATTGCTCAAAATATAGAGTGCTAAAAACATGAACACTTTAGTCCCCGTACTCTCGTTATCGAAATAGACTGGAAAAGTACCTTGTTGCGCGTTATGAATCGAATAAACATCATATGCGGTTGAATTCATAAAAGTAAAATCTTCATCTGCTGCACCGGTCGCAATCAGACGCTTCATCACTGATTCAGGTATTGAAACAGATTCCTGACGCTCACGGACTTCAACATCATGAATATTAAAATCAGCTGCTTGTAGAAAGTGTAAAAATTTGCTTTTAAAAGTCGCATCCTGCAGTAACTTAAATTTATCGTTTCTGATTCTATCTGTATTAACAATGATCAGATCCTCGACAAACCATTTATAAGCTAGCTTTGACTGCTGCTCATTATTCTGTTGCGCAAAATACAGCAGTAGTTGATTCTTACGGATATTATCACTCACAACCGCTAACTGTGGCGGTAACTGATCAAAACTTTGCCGATTTCGTTTGAATACAACCTGTTCATCGACAGACAACGCTTCATAAACAACTTCATCAACAGTGTAGTCTAAAATATAGTTATATTGGTATTGCGCGTCACTAAATGTTATTTCAAACCTAGTACTAGCTTGATTATAGCCAAACGTATCAGTTTTCAATGGTTGTAGCTCATCCGTAGTTGGATTAACAATCAGCCATTTCAACATGACTAACGCATTGATCAAGTTAGTTTTCCCATTGGCATTGGCGCCAAACAGTAACGCTGATTTTAATAAACGTTCATGCTTGGTTTGAATCGTATTGGCGGTCTGATATTTCCGTAGTCTTTTACCAGTCTCCATCGAAAAATCCTGTTCATTTTTAAAAGATCGATAGTTACTTACTTTAAAATCAACTAGCATTGGATCCTCCCTTAAAAACGTTTTTTCGTTTTTAACTCTTTTATTATCCAAATATTACCGTGAATAGTCAATCATTATGTCTATTTTTGGTTATCATCGTGCTAAATTAATAATCGGATATGGTCGCCCATCACCATCAACGGCAGCTTGGGACACAATTTTGAATCCTTGTCGTTGATAAAAGGCTAAGGCCCCTGGATTTTGCGCATTGACGGTCACCCTTTTGATATTTCCTAACTGCTGGATAATCTGCTGCCCATAGCCACGACGAAAATACGCCGGGTCAAGAAATAACATCACGAGTTCGGTCCCTGATGTACCTGAAAAACCAACGATGGCGTCATCTAGTTGCCATTTTAACAATGTCACTTGGTCAAAGTACTGTGGCAGATTCTGCTTAATCGTCTGCCGATCAATCGGATGTAAAAAATGATGTGTTGCTAATACCGACCGTTCCCACAGGGAAATCAATTCTGGATAATCAGTCAACCTTGCTGGATAAGCTATTAACATCCGTTCACGCTCCAATTTAAAAGATACGGTTAGCTTAGCATGCCAAATAAAAACGCGCCAGCAGACTGAGCCAACGCGTTCATTGTTTGGTTCATTGTTTGGTTAATTGCTTGGATAAACCACGTCAGTCATCATGAAGAAGTCATGACCATTGATTTGATACTGGGCAGCCATGTCAATATGATCCACCGCCGTCGGATTAACCGATGAATAAATAATCGTTGCTGAAGACCGATACCGGCGTTTAATCGTCGTTACGTATTGTTGCGTACCCGTCTTGCTAACGCGGTCATTCAGTTTGCTAGCAATTGATTTTTGCGTATATAGTGCCGTGGTCCCATGACTGGGCACCCGTTTAACTTTGGTAATCTTCGCCGAGACTGTTGGCACTGGTTCCCCCGCCGTACTGAGTAGTCGCGCTTTGGCGTAATATTCCAAATAGCCATCAGCGGTCACATACACCCGTTGCGTCCAGTTATCCTTACTACCATTAAAGTTATCCGGTACTTTTATACCAGGATATAAATTACCATCGGCCGTCCGGTTACGTTCAATATTAGTCGGATACGTTTTTTGCGTCGTATAGTATTGGACGTATTGTGGCACTTTTACCTTTTTAAAATTAACCGTTGACGCCAAGATCCGCTTCGTCGTATAACGGGCATGTTTGCCACGTAAATGGTAACTCAAACGTGACATATCGATGGTGACGTATTGCTTGCCGCTCTTATCATTAGGCTTATTGTTCTGCGTGACTTCCACGATCGTATCCTTAGGAATCGTGAAACTTTTCGTTGTACTAAATTGTTCATTAACTTTGATCGTCCGTTGGGTTTTCACAAAATTATGATTGGTCCGTCCAACCTTGACATAGGTCGTTGCCGCATTAGCATTCGTCATCGCTAAGCTAAGCCCCGCTAACACACCCAAACTAACTAAAATTCCCCGTAACTTCATTAAAAATGCCTCCCTAGTTTGACCTTTTCAGTATAGCAGTAAATAACAGCTTGTTTAATCCCCCAGATTTTTGGCAATTACGTTTGCCGTTTTACCTAAATTACAAGTTTTGGCAATCATTTTTGCCGTTTTCCTGAATTTTCTGATTTTAGTCAATTATGTTTAACTAAATTTCTTTATAAAAGCGTCGCTGATCTTTATTACTAATATAGCCCAGCCGAGTATAAAATTGATGGGCACCCGTACGAGACATTCCCGAATTCAACCGAATACCAGCTAACCCCTTATCTTGAGCTGTTTGTTCCAATGCGGTCATTAACGCCCGACCAATCCCTTGATGTTGTGCCGACTCGGCTACTGCTAGGCCCATCACATTAAACATTGCTGGCGCATACAACGATTGGTAAAGCTCGGCTTGCACGTAACCTTGTAACTCGTCAGTCGTTGGATCGGCCCAACCAATTAAACACTGGTGGTCAGTATCGGCCAATAACTGGCCTAAATACGCCTGTACTTGAGCAACTGACACCGCATACCCCAGTGCGGTTGCATTAATTTGCTGAATGGCTTCGACATCGCTTAACCGCAGCTTTCTTAACATCAACTCACCCTTTCAAAAAAAACGACCTACCAAATTGGCAAGTCGTTTCAAAAATTAATCGGTAATCAAACCCGCGTCAACGGCGCGTTGCGTATACATCGCAACTTCGTCTTCCGCGGCACGAACAAAGTGACCAGGGGCAATTTCGACCATCCGACGCTTCTTATCGTCTTTTTCAAGTGATTCATCGTAGGCCACTTGCTTACGAGCCCGTTCAAATTCAGGGTCCGGTACGGGCACCGCTGAAATCAAACTCTTGGTATAAGCATGTAGTGGATGACTGTAAACTTCATCAGCGGGGCCGATTTCAAGAATCTTCCCATAATGCATAACGCCAATTCGATCACTAATATACTTCACCATCGACAAGTCATGGGCGATGAACAAGTAAGTCAAGTTTTGTTTAACTTGCAACTCTTTCATCAAGTTCACGACTTGGGCTTGGATTGACACGTCCAACGCAGAAATTGGTTCATCAGCAATGATGAACTTGGGTTCTACGGCAAGGGCCCGCGCGATCCCGATCCGTTGCCGTTGTCCACCAGAGAATTCATGGGGATAACGACTCGAATGGTCTTTATTCAAGCCAACAATTTCCAATAGATCTTCGACTTGTTTGGTCCGATCGGCATCGTCCTTGGCTAAGCCGTGGATATCGATCCCTTCGGCCACAATATCTTTGACCTTCATCCGTGGGTTCAATGACGCATATGGATCTTGGAAAATCATTTGCATTTCACGCCGGAATTCATGCATTTCAGCCTTTGTGTGCAACTTTGAAACGTCACGACCGTTAAACAGAATTTCACCATCGGTTGGTTCGTACAAGTGAATGATGGCCCGACCAGCAGTGGTCTTACCAGAACCAGACTCACCAACTAACCCGAACGTTTCCCCTTCATAAATATCGAAGGAGACGTCATCGACCGCCCGGACTTCATCACGTTTGCCAACATTAAAATATTGCTTTAAATGATGGACTTCTAGAATTTTTTTACGTTCATCAGGCATCGTCAATTACTCCTTCGTTGCATTTTTGATTGGTGGTTCGGGACGTTGCATTTCCATTTCCGCGAACTTTTGTTGCCGCCGGACAATTTCAGCCGGTGGTGTCACTTTAGGCGCATCTGGATGCAACAACCAAGTGGCGGCATAATGCGTATCTGATACTTTGAAGAATGGTGGTTCTTGTTCAGTATCGATCTTCATCGCATAGTCACTCCGCGCTGCAAACGCATCCCCAACAGGTGGTTCCAATAAATCAGGTGGGGTCCCAGGAATTGCGGACAATGACCCATCTTCAGTATCTAAAGTTGGCATTGAGTTGAGCAAGCCCCAAGTATATGGATGTTGTGGGTTGAAGAAGATTTCATCAACCGTCCCATATTCCACAATCTTACCAGCATACATAACGGCCACCCGATCAGCCATCCCAGCCACGACACCTAAGTCATGGGTGATGAAGATGATCGACGTATCAATCCGGTTTTGTAAGTCCTTCATCAAGTCCAAGATTTGAGCTTGAATCGTCACGTCCAACGCAGTCGTTGGTTCATCGGCGATTAAGACTTCTGGGTAGCAGACCAACGCGATCGCAATGACGATCCGTTGCCGCATCCCACCAGAGAATTGGTAAGGGTAGTCGTTAATCCGACCTTCTGGGTTGGTGATCCCAACTAACTTCAACATTTCTAAGGCTTGCGCAATGGCTTCTTTTTTCTTTAAGCCCTTGTGCTTCATTAATGGTTCGGCGATTTGCATCCCAATCCGCATGGTTGGATCAAGCGAAGTCATTGGATCTTGGAAGATCATCGCAATATCTTTCCCACGAATGTGTTGCATATCTTTTTCTGACTTTTTAATAATATCTTCGCCATGGAACATGATGCTACCTTTTTTAATTTCCGCATTGGGTGCAAGTAATCCCATTAAAGAACGCGTGGTTACGGATTTACCGGAACCAGATTCCCCAACGATTGCTAAGGTTTCCCCTTTACGTAAATCAAAGCTCACATCACGGATGGCTTTAACTTCACCCGCGTACGTATGGAAGTTAATTTCCAGGTTACGCACTTCAATGACATTTTCTGGATTTTTCATGAATTCGCCATCCTCCTAGCGTTTAGATTTTGGATCAAAGGCATCGCGCATCCCATCACCTAATAAGTTAAAGGCTAACATCAAGATGATTAAGACGATCGCTGGATACCACATTTGATAAGGTAAGAATTGGAAGTTCTTTTGCCCATCAGAGATCAATGTCCCAAGTGAGGCTTGTGGTGAACTAATCCCAATCCCGATATAACTCAAGAACGCTTCAAAGAAGATCGCGTTAGGAATCGTGAACATCGTTTGAATGATGATGACACTCGATAAGTTCGGGAGCAAATGCTTCCAAGCAATCTTCGGTGCTGATTCGCCTAACGTCCGTGCAGCCAAAATAAAATCTTGATTCTTCAGCTGCAGCGTCTGGGCTCGGGTCAGTCGGGCCATGGTCGTCCAGTTAATCAAAGCCAATGCGGCAATGATGGAGGCCATCCCGGTCTTTTGGAAAGCCGTGGCCATTAAGACCATGACAACTAATGAAGGCACGGACGAGAGGATTTCAATAATACGTTGCATGAATAAATCGACTCGCCCTCCTTTCCAACCGGAGAGTATCCCGAACCCAACCCCAATGGTCAAGTCAATAAAGGTGGCAATTAACGCGATTTCAAGTGAAACTCGCGTCCCATACATAATCCGAGCTAATAAGTCCCGACCTAAATAGTCAGTTCCCAAAATATAATGGACACTTGACTTCGCGCCGGCTTGCTTATAGGCATCGACATCGGTCCCGGATTGTTTGATATGCCCATTTAAACCATGGATATTTACACCCGGAATCTTAGGTGGTAAGTTGGCATACTTGGGTGATTGGGCGTTAGGATCATGATGATACAACGCTTGACCCCCAAAGGCCATTAAGAATAACAAGATTAAGACGATAAAACTCGTAAAGGCCGTTTTGTTGCCTTTCAAACGCCGCCAAACATCTTGGCCGAACGTTAATGACGGTGCCGCGATTTTTTCGTTATCGGGGCCCGCTTGTTTGTCCAGCGGTGCGAAGTCGCCGGGCTTGATTTCAATGCTATTTGGATTATCTGCCATTAACTAGTCCCCATTTCCACTTAAACGAATCCGCGGATCAATGATCCCGTAGACAATATCGGTCAATAATAACAGCAAGCATAACAAGGCTGAATAGAAGATCGTGACCCCCATGATCGTTGGGTAGTCATTCACTAAGATTGACTTAACAAATTGTTCCCCGATACCAGGAACGGAGAAGATGTTTTCAACCACCATTGAACCAGTCATTAATGCCGCTGCCAATGGGCCAATCAAGGTGACCATTGGAATCAAACTGTTACGTAACGCATGATGATAAACGATCCCAAACTTGGATAATCCTTTAGCTTTCGCTAATTCAATATAATCCGAACTCAAAACGTCGACCATGTCGGTCCGAATAAACCGGGCCGTTTCCGCTAACGGACTCGCCGCTAAGGCTAAGGTTGGTAAGATCGTGTAAGTAAACCCGGACCAACCAGCCACTGGGAATAACTGCACTTTCAACCCGAGATAGTATTGCAGCAAGATTGCTAACACGAAACTTGGTACCGCAATCCCAAGAATTGAGAGGATCGTGGCTAAACGGTCTGCCCATGTATCTTTACGAATGGCACCAATTGCCCCGAGAATAATCCCTAAGACAACCCCGACAAGTAACGCTTGACCACCTAATTGCATTGATGGGCCCATCCGACTCCCAATCAAGTAGCTAACCGCTTGATCAGAGAATTGGAAGGATAACCCAAGGCTACCCTTGAAGATCCCACCGATGTAAATAAAGTATTGCAGCCAGACGGGTTTGTCCAAGCCGTATTGTGCTAAAATTGACGCTTTTTCACTCGCCGTCAATTTGGCTTCGTTTTGAAGCGGCGTCCCTGGCATTAATTTCATCAAGAAGAACGTGACGGTCGCCACGATGAACAATGTCAGAAACAAGTAAAATATCCGCTTTAGGAGATATTTTCTCATTAGAATTCCTCGCATTCTATTAAATTAGCCTTAAAAAATAATGACATCTCTGATTATAAAACAAAATGGCAAGGATTAACATGCGTTAACCCTTACCCCTTTGTTTCAAATTCGTTCAGTTAAAACACACACATTTTGATTACGTTGTTTTTTGAAGCTTATTTAACGTACATGTACTTGTAGTTGTATTGCACACCCGCAGTGTTGTAGATGATCCCCTTCAAGTTAGTCCGAACTAAGTGCGCTTCAGTTTGTTGGTAAATTGGGGCTACGCCAGTATCCTTCATTAAGGTCTTTTCAGCGTTAACCATGTCAGTCCAACGAGCTTTGGTGTCGTTTGCATCCTTACCTTCGGCAGCCTTGATGTAGTTGTCAAAGGTTGAGCTGTTGTAACGACCGTTGTTGTATGAGTTGTCAGACGTGAACAATGATAAGAATGAGATTGGATCAGTAAAGTCGGCTGACCAAGCTGAGATAACCGTATCAAAGTTCCCGTTTTGTGACCGTTGAAGACGCGTCTTGAATGGCACGTTTTGGTTGGTAACTTTCAAGTTACCAAGTTTTTGCCATTGACCTTGAATATATTCAGTCGTCTTCTTGGCACCATCAGTATCATCGGATAATAACTTGATATTCAAGCTCTTAGCACCGATTTCCTTCAAGCCTTCTTTATATAACTTCTTAGCCTTAGTCATATCATAAGTGACACTGTTCTTCACATAAGCATCATCAGCAAAGTCTTTCCCGTTAATTGGACTCTTGGCTAAATCACTTGAAACATAACCTTTAGAAACTGTTGACCCATCAGCTAAAACATCGTTGACGAATTGTTTCCGGTTGATAGCCAAGGACATTGCTTCACGAATCTTTGCATTCTTGAAGGCTTTGGCAACCGTTGAGTTGCTTGCTTTACGGTTATATTCAACATAGAAAGTTGACGCAACCTTACGTAAAACAAAGTTCTTGTTGGTCTTGTAACTCTTAACTTGTGTCCCTGAAAGGATCGCATCGTCAAGTTTGTTTGAGTTAAACAGGTTCAAGCCAGTGGAATTGTCTTTAACCACTTGGAAGTTAATGGTTTGCATCTTAACGTTCTTAGCATCCCAGTAATCTTTGTTCTTGGTTAACTTCCAAGTTAAGTTAGTCCCAGTCCAACCAGACATCTTGTATGGTCCGTTGTAAACCATGGCCGTACTAGTTGTCCCATATTTAGAACCATACTTTTTAACCGTTTTTTCGTTTTGTGGGAAGAAGTTAACAAATCCCATCAATTTCTTGAAGTATGAGATTGGGTGATCCAAGGTAACGACTAACTTGTAGTTACCTTCAGCTTTAATCCCTAAAGTAGAGACAGCCTTTTTACCATTAACAATGGCATCGGCATTTTTGATACCGGAATATAAGTATGCATATTGTGATGCAGTCTTAGGATTAACGGTCCGTTGCCAGCCATAAACGAAATCATGGGCAGTAACTTTGTCACCGTTGCTCCATTTGGCGTTTTTACGTAAAGTGAACGTATATGTTTTCCCACCATTAGTAATCTTGGTTGCTTTAGCAATCCCTGGTGTAATGGCACTATCTTTACCAATCCGGTATAACCCTTCATTGGTGTTATTCAAAGCCGTTGAACTGGTAACGTCCGTTGACTTCGAAATATCCATTGTTGGTAATTCTGATTTTTGTGCGATCGTGGCTACTTGCTTCGTTGATCCTGTTGAACCACTCTTATTTGACCCACAGGCCGCTAAGAACAACAAGGATGCGCCGGCTACGACCGTAACTTTTGCAGCTGTCTTTAAATTCATAAAAACCCAACCCCTCTTACTTTTTTTAATGTGTGTGCTTTTCCCTCGAAAAGTTAAAGTAATTGTATATTATAAATAAATTAAAATCAATCCCAAATTCTAATTTTTTTCATGAATTCGCCACAATTAACGTTATTTATTCACTTTCACCTCGTTTATCCATCAAGAAAAGCACGTTTATATTGTTGATATCATCGCATTTCAAGTTACAATCCGCAAGTCATATACATTAGCAGTCGCTTGATCATTTTTTCTTAATAAATAAGTCAAAAACGATCAAAACAGCGTCTTTACGCGTTAAAATCGATTGGTTAAAACAGCTAAAAACGTGGTCAACAAAAAAAGGCCCTGACTTTTTATCAGCGCCCTCTTATTAAATAAACTATCTCATAGTATAAACTTTAATTCATGTGCTTAATGACCTAGGTAGCCAATAATTGAGGCAATAATCAAAATAATTAAGACTACCGTTGTGATCCACACATACAAATGATCCTTTTCAACCGCAAAGGCATAGATAGAAACCACGACTCGTAATGTTGGTGTCAGAATTAATAGAAACAATCCTAACATCATCACGGCATATGGCTTCAAAGCGATCACACCAGCAAAGATAGCTTGAAAGCTATTAGGTTCTACTCCATTAGGATAGCCACCAGTACCTTGTACCAACATTAAGATGATCCCTAGGGCAATCACAATCGCTGAGACCACGACCCCAATTCGTAAGATCTGACCAATGATTAGTTCAACTTTGTGCATTTCTTGGGCTTTACTGTTTTTTTCACTCATTAGATCGTCACCCCAAAGCCTTTCATAATCATTTGAATCCCTAAGTACAACATAACCGGTACAAAGATCATCCGAATTAAGCGTGGTTTCAAGTGTTGCATGATCCGCGTCCCAATTAAGGCGCCAATTAAAATCCCGATTGCTAGTGGTGCCGCAATTCCAGCTTTAATGGACCCATTAAAGAAGTAAACCATCGCACTAGCGGCCGCCGTGACGCCCATCATCAAGTTTGATGTGGCTGAAGACGGTTTTAATGGCATGTGCATGATCGTATCCATGGCTAACACTTTAAATGCCCCACTCCCAATGCCAAGGAGACCACTGGCCAAGCCAGCACCAAACATCATCGTAAACCCACCGGGCACATTTTGAACTTGATAATCAATCTGTTCATCAAGTGCCTTATCATAATAAGTCCCATTTAAATTCAATTTGGTTGCCAAACGGTCAGCCTGTACATCTTGAGCATCACTATTCTTGTTCATCAATTTGCGAATCATGTTGTAAGTGGTAAACACTAGCAACGCGCCGAACAAGAAATAGAGGAAAGTTGGATGAACGATTCCCGTTAAGACCGCCCCAAGGACCGCCCCAACTGTCGTCGCGATTTCTAAAAACATGGCTACTCGTAAATTCAACATCTCATCTTTGAGGTACGCAATCGTTGAACCAGAACTAGTCGCAATTACCGCAATAATACTAGCACCAATCGCATACTTAATATCCAAACCCATTCCCAACGTTAAAATCGGGGTAATAATCATCCCGCCGCCGATCCCCAGAATTGCCCCAAAAATCCCAGCAATCATCCCGACACCGAGCATTAATAGTAACGAATAAATCACATTAGTCACCTTCGCCTTTTTTATTTCACTAGTTAGTGTACCATTGAAAGACGACAGGGCCTAATCATTACGCATATACCGTTGAAAGCCTTTGTTATCAAGGTATACACCGTTTCCAGGTTATCCACGACTCTCCCGCTTCGGTCAGCCTGTAACCGTCAACATTGCCGCCAAATCACCATTCTTCATTTTATAGCCATTAAAAAATTAGATACCTAAAATGTGAAATTAGTCTATGGCTTTTGCTTGCGTGAATTGATCCATAAAACCAGCCACTAACGGTGTCGCCATAGACTCCGTTGTTGTCACTAACGCGAGTTGGGTATCAAAGCGTCGATCAGCCAATGAACGTACTAATACTTGATCGGACGCATAGGTTTCCGCCAGTGACCGTGGCACTAGCGCTACACCAATTTGACAATCAGCCCAGTGCATGGCGGTGCGGGCATCATCACATGTCATAATATAGTGCGGTTCAAAAGCTTCTTCTAAAAAAGCCACGTGGAACAGTTCATTAAAACGCCGATATTTTATCAGCGGTAAAGCCGTTAGATCCTTTAGCCGTAACTGGCGCCGCTGACTAAACTGCTGGTAACGTTTTGGCAACACAGCCACCATCCGCTCGCTGTCAAAAAAGCGGCAAACCAAATGCTGGCGATTAAACGGTGTTCGTAAAATTGCCACATCTAATAAGCGTTTATGCAAGTCATCTAATAATTCATACGTATTGCCTTCCGTCACTTCCAAATGAACGTCACCATGTTGCTTGAGCCAACTCATCAAAGCCTGATTAGGCATAACTCCCGCTGATGACGAAATTAATCCGAGATTTAACGTCCCGGTAATCCCATGTGCTAATGCACGCACTTTATTTTCGGCCGTTGCCGACAATTGGGTTAGCTGTTGGGCATAACTCACCAGCAGTTCCCCAGCCGGCGTCACCGTTACCCCTTGTGGCAACCGTTTGAACAAGGCCACGCCAAGTTCAGTTTCTAATTGTTTAATTTGATAGCTCAACGGCGGTTGCGCCACATGTAGCCGCTTGGCAGCTGCCGTCATTTGCCCCTCTTCGGCCACTGCTAAAAAATACTGTAATTGTTTTAAATTCATTTTCCCATCCCCATTCACTTTTAGTATACCTGATTTAAGGCTAGCTTAAAGTTAAGTTTTGTTAGTGAACTTGTCGCCGAAATCGCTAACAATGCGTTATACTAGAGATATTGAAGATTTTTATGGAAGGAGTGGTCTAGATGCACTTTTTCGACCGACTCAAAGGAATGCTCCAAGCCCTTGACAGTAACACTGAGACGCCGAAAACGGTCAACCAAGCCCCAGTTCTAGATCCGGGCGAGCCGGACATGACCACCCCGGTGGTGAATCAAACACCTGCCTTGGTCCTGGTCCATCATGTTGATCAAGCAGGCCAAGAATTACAAGCACCGGAAATGATTGCCGGCACGATTGGTGACGAAATTCATTTACCCGACGTGAACTTGTCAGGTTATCACTTAATGGATATTCAGGGACTAACGCGTTGGTTCACAACTGAACGTGCGCGCATCGTCCTTACTTATGAGCGTGAGGCCGGCCAGCCGATTTGGGTCTATGCCTACGATATTGACCAACGACAATTAATTGGCCTACCAGTCATGCATCGAGGCCGTTTAGGTGATCCTTACCAGGTGACGGCACCTACTGTCGCTGGCTTTAAGTTATTACGGTCAGTCGGAGATTTGACCGGTGAATACACGACCACGTCAAAAACAGTGTTATTCTTCTATCGTAATGCCAATTGGCGCCAAACCGACCTCAGTACAGGGTATGTCCAAATTAAAACCGCAACTAAAGTTTATCCGTACCCGGGTGCAACAACCACGAACTACTGGTTAACCTTACCCGTGGGTGCCATTTATAAGACGTTTATGCGTGTGCAACTCAACGATGAATCCACTTGGTATACCATCGGTGAAGATCAATGGATCGCTGAAAAGCATGTTCAATTAACTAACAGCAATCAATTGTTGCCACCAACACCAGCAGCCTATGAAACACGACATAAGAAACAAGTGCATCAAACTGGGATTGTGAGCTTTGTACCCGGTAAACAAGTACACACCTACTTGGAACCTTATGGCCGTTACCTCACAACCGTTACTCATGGTGACACAGTTAACTTAACCGAACGACTAGTAGATGACAACCGTGTCGTCTGGTATCGTATTCAGGATCGTGGCTATCTACCCGGTCGTTACCTCACACATTTAGATCCACCTGATTATTGGGATTAAACGAAAGTACCAGTTAACGTGATGACGTTAACTGGTACTTTTTCGTTTTGGATAAATTTCTCTTGCCGCCTACCGTTCGCCCAAGTTGAGCTGAAACGTGAGACAAAAAAATCGATGCCCCACACAAGGCATCGATCGTCAGTCATTGATTATGATTATTTAGCAGCTTTTTGCATGTTTGATACACGCGCATAGCCAGAAACATATGGGTGCCACCATGAAGCGTGGAATGATTCTTTCTTAACACCGTTGTTTTGAGCATCGATCATTTGACCGTTACCAACGTAAATCCCAACGTGCGCAATCCCTGAACCGTAGTTAAAGAAGATTAAATCACCCTTCTTTAAGTTTGCGCCAGAAACATGCTTGTACTTCGCATATTGTGCAGCCGCCGTCCGTGGTAAGGTTTTCTTAACAGCCTTTTTGTAAACGTATTTTGTCAAACCAGAGCAATCGAAGCTGCTAGGGCCGGTTGAGCCATAGCTGTAACGTTTGCCAAGTTGTTGTTTCGCAACTTTGTATAACTTATCGTACTTCGTTGTTTTCTTAGTCGTTGTCGTGGTCGTATCACTAGCACTGTTATCCGTAGTAGTAGTAGTGGTCGTGGCGGCATCTGCAGTATCATCATCTGCAAAGACGGTTTGGCTACTTGCCACCCCGGCAGTTAACATTAAAACAAACGTAAGTACTCCGATAAGTAATTGACTGGCTTTTTTTGACATTAATTAAACGCTCCCCTTGTATGTAGTTAGTGTGTTTGACTTATGTATTAATCAACAGTAACTATCTTAGCAATTTTATGTTACAAACCGCTTACGAAACTATCTCAAGCCTGTTAAACCCACGTAATCCAGCTAGCATCGGCATCCATTGATTATGTAAACGTTGTCGTTAAGGGATTATTAACCTTTTTTATAATTAATTTAATCACTGGTTTTTTTGCAAAATGACGTGATTTGTCGCCATTTAAGCGTTACTCCCAATAAATTTGTTTGTCAGGTTACAGATTTGTTACAAAAACAAGGGGTTAACCATCAGCGGTCAACCCCTTGTTCGTCATTTTTGTTATTTTTAAAGAAAGGCAGTCATAACACTACCGACCACAATCAAGGCTAACCCCATCATCGTCAGTTGAAATTCACGATGTGATTTGACTTCGCCAAGCACGAGCATGCCACCTAAAGTAGAAATAACCACGCTCAACTGGGTAATCACATAGGCCGTTGCCACTCCATTAGCCTTCGCAGAGAAAATATACGCTAACGCAGAAACCCCAAACACGGCGCCGGCAGCGATATTTAACCAACTCGTTGATTCCTTAAACGCATGTGCATGCCCACTAAGCAACACGTACAAAATAGCGCCAACAAAGATTCCCAACATTTGTGGGAAGAAAATCGACAAGCTAGAGGCTGATACGGCCTTTGGTAAGGCACTGTAGGCCCAATATCCAATCGTTGTTGGGACTAGGACAGTTAGTCCACTCATCAAGCCCGCACGACTCTCAGAACTATCGGTCACGGCCGTAAAGGCGACCCCAATAATCATTAAGGCAATCGCTGCAAAACCGATTAACTTCGCGACACTGCCGCTCCATTCACCAAACATCAAAACCCCAATGACCGACGTCCCGATTAACTGTAACCCAGTTGAAATCGGCATCGTGGTACTGACACCCATTTTGGCATATGACGTATATTGCCCGATCTGACCAATCACCCAGCAAGCACCAGAAACTGCACTTAGCCAAAAAACGCCGCTGGCTACGCTTGGCTGAAACATGACTTTGACAATAATCCCAACTAATAATGCCCCTAGTCCAGTCCCGAGTGTCTGATTAACGGGCTTACCACCAATTTTCGATAATAATAACGGATTTAACCCCCAACCAATCGCGGGAATTAATGCAATCAAAATGTTCAAAACTTGTTGCCTCCTAGTCTCTTCTACCGGTCGCTAAAAAAAGCGATAACAATAGTCTAACATGATTGTTCAAAAAGTTTAAACACAAAAAAAGTAGTTCCGCGCTTTTCAAGATACCTCAAAAAGCGCGGAACTACTAATTGGCAACAATGGAAACGATTACCATCACAACCTATTTTTATAATTTAGATGTTAATTTAACATCAGGATATTTATCTTGGAACCAACGTTCGGCAAACGCATTTTCAAATAAGAATAATGGGTCGCCATTACGATCCTTCACCAACAGGTTCCGTGAACTGGACATCTTTTCGTCAAGTTGTTCAGGATCAATCCAACGAGCCGTCTTGTTCCCCATTGGGTCCATCACAACTTCAGAATTGTATTCGTTTTGCATCCGGAATTTGAAGACTTCAAATTGGAGTTGTCCAACAGCGCCTAAAATGTAATCACCGGTTGTGTAAGACGTGTACAATTGGACGGCCCCTTCTTGAACCAACTGTTCGATCCCTTTATGAAATGACTTTTGTTTCATGACATTCTTAGCCGTTACGCGCATGAAGAGTTCTGGGGTAAACTGTGGTAATTTTTCAAATTGAACGGCATTTTTACCACTATAAATGGTGTCCCCAATTTGGAAGTTACCCGTATCATATAACCCAACAATATCACCAGCCACGGCTGTTTCAACTGTTTCACGCGTATCAGCCATGAATTGAGTTGAATTATTCAACCGCATTTTCTTGCCAGTCCGTTGTAACGTCACATCCATCCCACGGTCAAATTCACCGGAACAAATTCGAACAAAGGCAATTCGATCACGGTGATTAGGATTCATGTTTGCTTGAATCTTGAAGATAAACGCTGAGAATTGATCATCGGTTGGTTCGACCTTCTGATCAGCTTGCGTCTTATGTGCACCAGGCTTAGGTGCATATTTCAAGTAAGTCTTTAAGAAGGTTTCCACCCCAAAGTTCGTTAAGGCTGAACCGAAGAAGACTGGCGTTAAGTCCCCTGACAAAATTTTAGCTTCATCAAAGTCGTTACCAGCTTCTTCAATGAGTTCCATTTCGTCTAAGACATCCCGATAAATACTGTCTTTCGTTAACTCATTGCTAGGGTCCAATTTGCCATCTTCGTCCAATGGTAAGAACGTTTGACCCTTATCTTCGTTATGGTATAGTTCGACCCGGTGGTTATACCGATCATACAAGCCTTTCAGCCCTTTACCCATCCCCATTGGCCAATTCATTGGGTAAGTTTCGATACCTAAGACATCTTCCACTTCACTCAAAAGTTCAAGTGGTTCACGGCCATCTCGGTCTAACTTGTTCATAAAGGTAAAGATCGGAATCCCGCGCATCTTACAAATTTGGAAAAGTTTTTTGGTTTGGGGTTCGATCCCTTTGGCGGAATCAATCACCATGATCGCTGAATCGACGGCCATTAAAGTCCGATACGTATCTTCAGAGAAATCCTCATGTCCAGGGGTATCCAAAATGTTGATCCGTTTGCCATCATAATCGAATTGCATCACGGAACTCGTTACAGAAATCCCACGTTTCTTTTCAATTTCCATCCAGTCAGACTTGGCAAAGTTACCACTCTTCCGAGCCTTAACCGTCCCAGCTTGGCGGACAACGCCCCCAAATAACAACATCTGTTCAGTAATCGTAGTTTTCCCGGCATCCGGGTGAGAGATAATGGCGAAGGTCCGTCGTTCATCGACCGCCGTCGTAAGTTCTGCTTTATTCATTGATAGATCCTTTCATTAACAACTTGATTATTAACGAACGTCGCGCGTTCGTCCCGGAACCCAAGTCCGGTTTCTAAAAAACGTAGCCTTACATATTCTACTGATTTTTACAGTAAAAATCCAGTCTTGTCAGCTGGTAGACCTAAAAAGTCGCCAACAATGACGTTGACGACTTCTGACTTAGCCCTTAATTAGGCATGTTATAGAACGTGTAGTAATTTTTACCACCAATTTTAAAATTGATATAGTTCACTAAACTCGACCCATCACCGTTAGTTGTCATTTCCTTTTTCGTCACAATAGTTAAGCGATATTGCGCTTTACCGGTTTTAGCGACCCGCTTGTCAGGCACCCCTTTAACGTGATGCCGGTAATACAAGGATAAGGTTGACCCACTGCGCTTGGTCTTGGTAACTTTAGCGACACTATCCGGTTTGCGTTGGCTCCGGGTATTAGCCTTTTTCAATGCCGCAAAATGTGCGACATAGCCATCAGTTGTCACCGTCAGCCACGCATCCTTTGACCAATTTTGCGACATCTTCCGTGTGATAACTGCGCCAGTCGTATAACTAGCGGTCAGCTGTTGAATCGGCATATACTTCGGTGCAGCGACCGCCTTCAGAGAAGACTTATTAAAGGCGCTCATATTTGCCACGCCACCCGCATTAGCCCGCGGCCAAGTTTTCCGCAAGCTGTAATTAAGATTTAATAAGTCCATTTCGCCAACTTGATAGTCTTGCCCGACCTTACTTGTTCTCATCCCCGTCCGAGCTTGTACAATCGTGCCCTTGGGAATCGTAATATTTTGAGCTGTTCCGTATAAATGCGTTTTGAATGTTTTCGTGGCTTGATAATAACCACTATCAAATGGATTAGTTGCGGTGGCCGCATTCGCCAGCGTCCCATAAGCGATTAAGCCTAGCCCTAAAGCAACCGTCCCCGTTATCCATTGTTTGACTGTCATATTAAGTCCCCCCTCGTAGACTATTTCATGTTCAGTATAGCACGCGATTTATGCAAAAAAACAAGCAATCAGCCTAACTTGGGTGATTGCTTGTCTCTTGGATGTTTAGTTATTGAAAGTTACTAGAGTACGCGTTTATAGCCGAGAGTGCGGCCAATCCTGGCCCAGCCGTGGGCGTCTCTTAGCGGTTTTCGCTTAGAGACTGGCGCTTTTGAAACGCGGTTTGGGCGGTTCAAAACGACGATTGAGACCGGTCTTTGGCTCGGTCGGTCCACCCACAGCGTTCCGGCCCAGATTGGACGAACGGTAGGCGGCAATCTGCTCCACCTTTTGAAATGTGTTTGCTCGGGCAGTTTCCTCCGCTTAGCTATGCTAGGTGACCATGGTGGAAAACCACCACCATAATCCCCTAGCTAGGCTAATGCTCAGAAACTCCCGTCCTCGCTCACACTCTAGCCATTATTCTCAATCTGATGAACCACATAATTCACAACCTTCAACGACGACAACCCATCGTTAATAGCACAGAAGCGTTCATAGAACTTAGTGAATTTCGGATCATCGCGCATATCTGGCGTTTGTAAGTAATCACCAATATAGGCCAACAAGTCGTCTTCATTTTGCGCAATCTTCCCTGGTAAATCTTGTTCATAATCCAGGTAGAAACCACGGAGTTCATCCTTATATAAATGATAATCATAAGGGTAGAACAAGATTGGCCGTTGTAAGTAGGCATAATCGAAGAACACACTCGAGTAATCGGTAATCAACATGTCTGAAACCAAATATAAATCAGAAATGTTTGGGTAACTTGAGAAATCATAAACAAAATCACTATATTGCGAAATATCTAACGCATTAGAAATCAAGTAATGCATCCGCAAGATTAAGACCGTATCTTTACCATATTTGTCACGGAAATCCGCCAAACTAAATGGCAATTCAAAAGTATACTTCCCTTTTTCGGCAAATTGGTTATCCCGATAAGTTGGCGCATACATCACAACCTTCTTATCCAATGGAATCCCCATCGCTTGCTTCAAAGCCGTAATATCTTCGGGTTTAGAATTAATTAATTCATCATTTCGAGGATAACCGACCTTTAAGATCTGGTTGTTAAACCCAAAGGCTGACCGGAAGATTTGAGTGGAATAATCATTAGGTGACACTAACGCATCCCAACGGTTAGCTTCCTTGACGAAGTTGCGATGATACGCTTGCGTATTGGTCCCCGGCATCGTGACATTTTGAATATCCAAGCCTAATTTCTTCAACGGGGTCCCATGCCACGTTTGGATATAAGTGACATACTTCGGTTTTTTAACCCAAGCTGGGAAACGCGCGTTACTAATCCAATATTGCGATTTCTCTAACACACGAACCCATTTGGCCGTTCGCCGTTTCACATATGGAATATGATGTTCTTTACAGTAAGGAATCGCTTCCTTATCCACTGACCAAATATAGTTAAAGCCAGGGTACAGTTTCGTGAATAAGTCGTAAATCGCTAACGGACTGTCACTGACTTGACGACCACCAAAACTTTCAAAGACAATCGTGGTTTGTTCGTAAGGCCGATGACCGGCTTTGAACAACCGACGCATGTATTGCAAGTTCAGTTTCAAGTTTAATTGGTGTAGTAGCTCGCCTACTCCAGCAGCCTTCGTACCGACAAGTCCGAATTTTTGCCCTAACGTTAAACTTGGGATTTCGGTGATGACGATCCCATTGTTATAAGTCTTGTTGATTTGAACCAAACGTCCGGCTGCGTTGGGTTGTAAGACACTTTGGCCTTCTAAAGACCGCGCTAAAATCACCCGTTGCCGCACTTGTTGATCCGCATACTTATACTGAATAAATAATTCATAATGACCGTCTTGACGAATCTCGTCAATAGGCACTTGTACTTCAAACAAGCCCCGTAACGTGGTTGGCGTAGCGGTATAACTTAATGTGTCGCCAGTATCGCGATCTTCCAAGGTTAATGTTTGATCGGTGACCCGTTGGCCGTTAATCGTTGAATAGCCCGTCACTTCAATGCCAGCATCGGTTAAGTTAATACTATTAATGGCAAATTCATCAGCACCAGCTTGCGCATGAATATTAAACAACGCGCGTTGCTGATCATCAGAATCGAAGACAAAGTAACTGCTCAAACTCAATTGATGCCGGTCAGAAACGTATTCACTTTCAACCTGCAACAAGTAACGATCATTCTCAACATTAAATGAGAAGTAAAGTTGCCAAGCAAATTCAGTCAAGTTCAGCTGATCAAAAATAAAGTCGTTTGGATCAATATCGACCTTGATAATATTGTCATGAACATTGCGATGGATTGGCACATTAATAGATGCTAATGAATTTTGTTCTAAGAAAATAATCGCTAGATTTTCGACCGCAAAGGGTACGTCGATTAATTCTAGTTCAAGAATTTGATGGGACTTCTTTTGATGAATCCCAGATAAAATGGCACGCATAATATAATCTCGGCTCCTTTGGGTTTAGTAGTTAAAAATTAATTGGTTAGGCATCATCGCCGTCATTTCAACATTATGATCAATGTTAATGAACAAGTTAACTGTTTCTAACGCCATTTTTTGTAAGATATGGTAGTAGAATGCATAAATATCTTCATACTTATGGAAATCAACGTAATTCATCACTTGATAATAATCGGCTTGTTCCGTCACGACACTCATTTCATTTTTAGCAGCGGCTTGTTGCCGTTCCGTCGTTGGGGCTTTCGGTTGGGCTTCACGAATATCTGTTAATTGTAAGCTTGAGGCTTGATTTAAGTTATATAACCGCCGGACTGACTTCGTATGGCGGATAAATCGATAAACCAATTGGCCATTCGCATTCAATAACGATGAGGATTGCAAGGCATTCTCACGATAATTTGCAATCACCACTGGCTTAGCTTGTTCGTAATAAATGACTTGTTCCACTTGATCATCATCGTAATACGTGACATCGGTGAGTTGGCCTTGGCTCGTCATCCGAACTTCCTTTAGCAAAGCATCACCCGCTAAGTAACGTGTTAGATGCATGCCAGTTGGTTCGTCGAATTCACGCTTGGTTAAGGTGTCATCGTCCACTTGGCGCATCGCTGTTGGGGCTAGTTCAATCCCATTGTCATCAGCAAAAATTTCCGCTAACGTGGTTACTGAAACTTGTTGATTTTTACCAACCAACTTATTAATCATCCATTTAGCAGTGGCGACTTCCGCGTAATCTAAGTTACCGAGGATCACACCCACGGCAGTCCCTTGCGTTAGCAGTTGTGCTAACTGGGCACCAAAACTTTCTTTTTTAATATCGGATAAGGCCGTGACCAAAAAAACGGCATTCTTCATCTTGTTGCCTCCATCATTTCCATTCAAAATAATCCCATCTCACACAAAAAGCCGGTTCAAAACCTGCGCTTTGAATCCGGCTTTTTACTGATCCACTACAACGAGCCACCGGTCAGCGACTTGATGGGACCCGTTTTAATCAGCTTTCGTTTGCATCCCTAAATCTTGTTTAATCTTCGTGGTTGAGATACCTTCTGTCCGTGGTAAGTAAATGACTTCACAGTAGTCCTTCAAGAAATCAAACTTACCTTTCCAGTCATCACCCATGACAAAGATATCGATGTTATTGTCAACAACATCACTAATTTTTTGATCCCAGTTATTTTCAGGAATCACTTCATCGACATACTTAATCGCTTCAAGAATATATTTACGATCTTCAAAAGACGTGTAAGCTTTCTTGCCTTTTAGCGCATTGAATTCGTCTGAGGATACGCACACTGTTAAATGATCACCCAATGCTTTGGCCCGTTTCAATAAACGAATATGGCCTTTGTGTAGTAAATCAAACGTCCCGTACGTAATTACTTTTTTCAAGATACTAGTCTCCTATTCAAGTAGTTCATAACTCCAATACCGTCAATCTTACCATATAATGAAAGCCCGTCAATGTAAGAAAAACATAAAATTTATTTTTTCGCTGTTTTTTTAGGTTCAGTGGGAGTTGCTTTAGCCGGTTGTGGGTAGTAAACCGTTGTTTGCATCCGTAAATCTTCTTCGTTTCGCAGCTGCACCATACTATATAAGTAAACGACAACGGTTCGAACCACGGCATAAAATGGAATCGCTAAAATCATACCGACAATTCCGGCAATGTTTCCAGCGGCCAATAACAAAATAATAATCGTCAACGGATGAATTTTTAACGTCCGACCAATGATGTTTGGATAAATCAAATTACCATCAACTTGTTGCACGATGATAACGGTGATAACCACCCAAACGACTTGCATTGGTGACTGGGTAAACGCCACAATTAACGACGGCGCAATCCCAATATAAGGGCCAACATAAGGGATAATGTTAGCAATCCCGGCAATCACCCCAAGCAATAACCCATATGGTTGCGAAATAATCACGTAGCCAATGGCCGTAAACGTCCCGACAAACAAACATTCAATCACTTGACCACTAATATAGCTAGAAATCGTGCTATTCATTTGTTCCATCAACCCGATCATTTCAGGTTGCTGTTTCTTCGGTAAGAAGCGACTGATTGCAGGAACAAACTTATCACTGTCTTTTAACATGTAGAATAAGATGACCGGAATCGTAATCGCCATGATCGTGACACTGGTAATGGTCGTGATCACCGAAACTACGCTTGTCGATAACGATGACAAGAAGTTCTGGGCATACTTACTGATCTGTCCATTGAACTGGCTGACATATGAACTCACATCAACTTTTTTCAAAAGACTACTATTATTAATCGTTTTTGTGGCCACTTTTTGAATTTCCGTCGCAAAGTTTGGCAAGTTCGTAATCAATTGTGTGACCTGCGTAATCAACCGCGGAATCAAGGAAACCGCGCCATACGCAATAATAGCCACTAACAATAGGAACACAATCGCGACCGCCCCAGTCCGTGAAATCCGTAACCGTTTATAATGAATCTTCATTAAAAATTTAACTAAGGGATTTAACATATAGAATAAGAAACCCGAAATCACAATCGGCATGAAAACCACACTTAGAAAGGTCCCAATCGGCTGAAACAAAAAGCCTAATTTGGTACATACAAAAATCAAGGTGGCCACGATTAAGATTTCAAGTGACCAGAATAATAGCGGTGACTCTCTTAAACGTTTGAGCACAAAACGCTCCTCCTTTTTATGACACAATACTGATAGGGACATTATAACCTATTTAGCCCCTAATCGGAACGGTTTACACAGGTACCCATCGAACCGCTAATAATTAACTGGTTAAAATTCAGTCTAAAAAGAAGATTACTATTTAAAAGCGATGAGAATAATGGTAATTTAGTTAGGAAGACAAATTTTAAGGGAGTGTTTTACGTATGTCACGAAAAATTGCAGTTATCGGGATGGGCCACGTGGGATCCACTGCCGCTCATTATATCGTCGCCAACGGCTTCGCTGACGACTTAGTGTTAATCGATCCAAACGAAGGCAAAGTTAACGCCGATGCATTAGATTTTAAAGACGCGATGCCTAACTTACCTTTCCACACCAACATTACGGTTAACGACTACGCCGCGTTGAAAGACGCCGATGTGATTATCTCTGCTTTAGGCAATATCAAACTTCAAGATAATCCTAACGACGATCGGTTTGCAGAACTACCCTTCACCAGCAAACAAGTTAAAGACGTCGCTACTAAGATTAAAGCTAGCGGTTTTGACGGCATTATCGTGGCCATCACGAACCCCGTTGACGTGATCACGTCAATCTATCAAGCCGTGACTGGGTTACCTAAGAACCATGTCATTGGGACTGGGACGTTACTCGATTCAGCCCGGATGAAACGTGCTGTCGCTGATCGATTACACATCGACTCACGTTCCGTTGCCGGTTACAACTTAGGTGAACACGGTAATTCTCAATTCACCGCTTGGTCAACGGTTCGCGTTTTAGGTCATCCGATCAGTGAAGTCGCTGAAAAACGTGGTTTAGACTTAGATCAACTCGATCAAGAAGCTAAACGTGGTGGTTTTACCGTCTTCCATGGTAAGAAATACACCAGCTATGGCGTGGCTACCGCTGCGGTTCGGCTAGCCAACACCGTGTTAAACGATGCATTAACCGAACTCCCCGTTTCCAACTACCGTGAAGAATACGGCGTTTACCTTTCTTATCCCGCCATTGTTGGTCGTGATGGGATTGTGGAACAAGTTCAATTAGATTTAACTGAAGATGAATTAAAGAAGCTTCAAATTTCTGCGGATTATATCAAGACAAAGTTCGCTGAAAGCCAAGCAGATTAGGCGTTTTGACATGAAAAAATCAGGCATCCAAAAATTTTGGATGCCTGATTTTTTTAGTTTGGTTTTTTCTATTTTAATAGCTGAAACGTGCGCTCAAAGCCCGCGCCCTCCGCTTAGCTACGGCCAACGACTGATTGAACCCCCCAATCAATCGTTGGCCTAGGCTATGCTCAGTCACAACCCGGCTTTGATCACACTCTTTCATTTAGCTAAATTCCATATCATGTTGATTTTGTTTCCCCAAGGTCGCCACAATTTGCAGCCAATCTTTCATGCTGACCATAACAGCGGAATCTTGCGTATTTGGATTTTCCACCTCAATCGTGTCATGACTCTGATTAACGATGGTTAATAGCTGGTTAATATTCTTTTTTGCGATAGCACTGGTTACTTTTTTCATTCTCGCATCTCCCAACTTGTTGAATGATTGAAGATATTGTGCCCCTTTATTATGGGCACGTCAAGCATTTTCGCAAGTTTACCCTGCTCCTGCAAATCACTTGAACTACATGGGCATTATTCTACACTAATGGCTAACTAAACGCACTGAATTCGCCCGTCATTAAACAAAAAATTAAGGTTACGGCTTTTTAAACATTGTCTTCAACACATTACGAATGATTTTTAGTTGTGCTGGTGAAACTGGTTGGCCGTCATATTCAAATTGATGCCGCCGATTCTCAACCACCGTTTTCAAATCAACCGCCGGCCTTTCCGTAGCTTGATGTTCAGTCTTGCCAACTAGTTTTTGATAGTTCGTTCCCAAAACTTTGGCAACTTCTTTTAAAGTTCCTTTTGATGGCGTGTGTTTTTTCCAACTATAAATGGCGCTGGCACTTAAACCAGCCAACGTTGCGACTTCCGCCAAAGTTAAGCCATTTTTCTTAGCGAAAGTGCGAATATTCTTTAATAGTTCCCCATTATCCAGTTTCATAAAAGCCATAATTAATCCTCCGTTTCGGGATTGTTTTTTCTAAAATATACAAATAATCGACTAAAATTACAAGTCTAATTTGTTGACAGATGTCATTTTTGCGACGAATGCTTAACGCAATAGCAAAACGACTGCAATCAAGTTGTAATATTACTCAATTACAATGAATAGCATTGAATCACATAACCAAAGACATCGAGAGAGGAACCTTACATATATGAAACGCTTGTTTGCAATTATGATCACTTTGGCTGTCTGCCTTGTAGCCGGCTTAACCACTACCAAGACCGCTCAAGCCAGTGGGACAAACCGTATTATCAGCACTAGCACCATTAGTAAAACAGCATATACACGTAAAAGTTCCGCCGGTGCGCTATATAACATGACGGGCAGTAGCACAAACTTTACATTCACCAAGACACATTCGTTGAAAAGTTACCCATCCACCACTTGGATGGCTACGAAAAAACGGTATATTTATAAAACTAACGGTAAAAAATATTTATACTACTATGTGACTAACGCTAACAAGACTGCTTCTGGTTGGGTCTGGCACAGTTACTTAAAGAAAAAATCAAATTCTTTCACGAACATGTATAAAGTTGCAAAGTCAAAATTAGGTGCGCGTTACTCTTACGGTGCTAACGGCCCTTACACCTTTGACTGCTCTGGTTATACCAAATACGTTTTCAAACAAGCTACTAGCAAGACCTTACCACGGACGGCGCAAAGCCAATATTATAGTTCAACCAAAGTTTCACGAGCTAACGCTAAAAAAGGTGACCTCGTCTTCTTCGGTTCAAGTACAGGCTCAATTACCCACGTTGGGATTTATGTCGGTAATGGTAAAATGATCGATGCACAAGATAATGGCGTTACCCAAGAAAAAATTTACGTTTCTTGGTGGAACGCGGTCGGTTACTCACGACCAGTTAACTTTGGGGCTTAATTAATTGCCAAGCAACTAATGGGCTACCGATTATCCTGAACCTCAACGCATCGGTAAACACATTAATTAACTTGGCTTAAGCTACGCAACTGATTTTTATAATCGGTTGCGTTTTTTATATGATTAAAAGTTACATTTGAAATAGTCACCTCCGTCAGCTAGTGATTCTGCCGGCTGTGGGGACCGGTTTCAGCCAAAGTTCGGACTTCCACCTCGCTTTTAAGCCTAGCTCAAACCGCTAGTCTCAAAAGTCGTCCACATCGTAAGACCGGAAAAATCACCCGGACTAACGATGGTTTTACAGCTGGCGCCATCACTAGCCGACTCCGGTATATCGTTTGTCGATTTGTTACTTAGAGACTAGCGTTTTTGTAGATTCCAACAACAGACTAGAGCTTTTTTGGCTAGGCTGATCCTTTCATAGCCTTTTGAACGACTATTAGACAGCAAATGTTGCTATTTTTGACCGTTGAACATTTGTCACATCAACCATAATTATAAAAAAGATGCGGTACACCATCAAACGGCATATCGCATCTTTTATTCAGCGGTTTGTTCCGCTAACATCATCGACACACAATCACGAACCAACTGCGATTGTAAGTGTTGCGCAGCAGCAAAATGATGCAGCGCTAGCCAATTTAAGGCTTGTTCAATCACTGCCAATAACGAAATGACAATGCCTAAACCCAAAGCCAGTTGCAGTCCTAGACTCGCCGTGAGCGTCCCAATCCATTGCAACCATCCCGTAATCAATAACAAACCAATTAAGATATTTTGAACCGGACTTGGAATATGCAAAAACCGCCGACTCTTTTCAGCCGTGAATGCCGCAAACCACGCCAAGTCTAAATGACGCATTAGTTTGATGCGCATCCGTTTATCATCAAAACGGTAATAGCCCATAAAAGTACTGAGTCGATCTAAAAAATCGGCATGATTGGCAATGCCCGAATAACGAACAGAAACCTTGGCAATAATTAAAATCACACCCAGTAAAACTAACAGTGCCGTATTAAAAATCAAGACACCCCATGCAATTGCCATGCCCTTTCCTCCTCGTGAAATGAATTAATAGGTTAATTATAACAAACTTTAGCCGTACTCAATTCCCAATTTTTTGCAGTCACCAAAAACGACGTGTCAGTTTCGACACATCGTCCTCATTATTTTAATGATCAGCTAGCAACCGTTGCCGGGCTGCTTGTAAAATATCCGGTCGTAATCCCAATCGTTCAGCCAACCATATTGCTTCACTGGCCCCAACCTGATTTAACACAAGTTGATATGTTGGCCGCAATGTTTGCGGATTAAACGCCATCGTAGCCGTCGTCAACGTTGGGCACGTCACCGCATATTGCTTGATAGCACTAAAATGTGTCGTGGCAATAATTGTGGCTTGCTGTTGCCGTAAATATTCGATAATGGCAATACTTAATGCTGAGCCCTCTTCTGGATCAGTCCCACTACCTATTTCATCAAGTAAGACTAACGCATTGGGTCGAATATTAGCCGTCATCTCAACCAACGTGGTCATTTCCGCCGCGAACGTACTGAGTTGTGCAGCGAGGCTTTGATTGTCGCCCATGTCCAACCAGACTTGATCGAACACTGGCAAACTAGTCCCAGCTTCAGCGGGAACTTCCAGGCCAACTTGAATCATTAACACAAATAACGCGATGGTTTTTAAGACAACCGTTTTACCACCGGAATTAGCCCCTGTGATCATGAGTCCTTGCTGAGAGTCAAGTTCCACCGTTAACGGTACAGCTTTCGTTTTGAGCAATGGATGGCGGCCTGCGACAATCTTCACGTGTTGATCTTGATTAAGGACCGGTACGTGAGCATCAATGGCTAGCCCATATTCACCACGCGCCATAATTTGATCCAAGCGACTGACCAATTGTTGCTGCTGCAAGAGTTGGTTCCAGTGCGTTTGAATATCACCCGTCAGCGTCGCTAATAATTGATAGACTTCGGCATCAGCTGCCGCTTGCAAATTGGCCAATTCAGCGCCACGTTGCACCGCAACTTTTGGTTCAAAGAAAACCGTTGAGCCACTACCGGATTGATCGATCAATTGTCCAGCAAATTTCTGGCGATAGCTAGCTTTCAACTGAACGCAAACATGATCGTTTCGTGTAATCAATCGACGACTTTGAACGGCTTGCGGATGCTTTTGAATAAAGGTCGTCAACGCGGCTTTAACTTGTTGCCGTTGTTGTTTAAGTTGTTGCCGTAGCCGGCGTAACTCGGGCGTCGCGTCATCTGCGACTTGCCCATGTTGAATCACTCGGGTTAATTCCCGTTGTAAGCCACGTAATCCAGTCACTGGGGCAATCAGACTATTTAGCTTCGGTGCCAGCGACTGATATTGACCTAACGTCATTGCTAAGCGTTGACTGCTAGTCAAAAAGTCACCCAATAGCCCTAATTGGCTGGCATTGAGTAACAATCCTTGATCAAGTTTGGCCTTAATCACAGTAAGTTGATCCAAGTCAAAAAACGTTAACAACACCGAATTTGCTAGCAGCTGGTGAGCCTCATACGTTAACGCCAATTCAGCTTTAACCGTTTGAAAGTCATGACTTCCAAGCGTTGTTATTAACTCATCAGCCGCCACTTGACTGTGGGTATAACTGGCAACTTGGGTTAACACCTGATCGAGTTGGATTAATTGTTTAATTTTAGGTTTCAAAAAATTCTCCTTGCGCGCACCACAAGCGAGAATCGCAATTGCGTTTGAATTGTCGGTCCTTTGTGGTGCTAAAACTTCGTAACGGACAGCGCTCGACAATTAAGCACACTCATTAACTTCACTCCTTTGATTCATTGCTGTTAACTGTAACATAGTGCTATTTCCCCCGCAACTGACCAGTTTCTAGCCGAAAAAAAGACACCCCGCGGGGTGTCTTTTTTCTTAACTAAATTACGCTACTGGCTGTCCGCCAGCAGAACTATTGCCGACGTGATAATTCTTGATAACGACTATACCAGATGTCGATGTATTCTTGTGAGAACGGCCCTTTCCGTTGCTTAATCCAATCAACTAACACTTTAACGTTAGCCTTTAAGATTTGATCAGTTGCGGCCGGGTACTGCCATTTGGCACCGTGCTCCTCGTATTCATCCACGTCCAATAAGCGACGTTCACCATCGGGGAAGACTTTGACGTCCAAGTCATAGTCGATGTACTTCAAAGCCTCTTTATCTAACACGTATGGTGATGCTAAGTTGCAATAATACGAAACGCCGTTATCGCGAATCATCGCCACGATATTAAACCAATAATGCTTATGAAAATAAACGATTGCCGGTTCGCGGGTCACCCACCGGCGGCCATCATCTTCGGTGACCAGGGTGTGATCGTTGCAACCAATTAAGACATTTTCGCTTGTTTTGAGTACCATTGTATCGCGCCAAGTTCGATGTAAACTTCCGTCGTGCTTATAGCTTTTGATCGTAATGAAGTCGCCTTCCTTAGGACCTTTAGCTTCACGCGTCATGTTATAGCCCAACTTTCTAAAACATCAGGTAAAAATTTCATCGAATTTCATTAAACATTATAACAGATTTTACCCTTGCGCGCGTACCAAATTCCGGCTTTTCAGTCGTCAGCCAGCTGTTCATCAATAAATTTATTAATATCATCCATTAAAAAGCCCTTTTGATACAAGCTTCGCTTCGTGCGCATCCGACGTTCACTGAACGCATATTTGCGATTGCGCCGCCATAATTTATCCCCTTGTTGGACCAAGGCTTCCCACTGCTCATCAACGTCCGGCTCTAAATCTAATGTCTCTAAAGCGGCCGTAATCGTCTCGCTATCAAAGCCTTTAGTCATTAAGCCTTGTCGCACCTTTTGTAACATGGTTTTAAAAGCCTGCCGCTGATAGCGCTTGGCCAACTTTTGGGCCATTGCAGCCGCATTTTCTAGTTGGTCATCGCCTTGAAAATTTTCTGCCAAAGCATCGTCAATGAGTTGTTCGCCAACGCCTTTTTGACGTAAGTTTTGACGAATCACTCGCGGCCCTTTAGTTGAGGTATTTTTTGCCGTTCGCACATAAGCGGCCGCATACTGCGCATCATCTAGTAAATGCATTTCCCGCAATTTTTTCATGGTTTCATCGATGATTGTGGCTTCGATGTCTTCCGTGACTAACTTGTCATGGACTTCTTTTTCTGTCCGTAATTGATGGGACAAATAATCGAGTGCCCGCGTGTAAGCTCGCGAAATATCATCGGCGGTCATCATTTGCAATTGCAACTCAGGGGTAATTTCCATACCTTTAAAGACACGGAACTTAATCATAACCGATTCACTAATCGGAAAGGCATACTTTCCATCTAAATATAAATTATACCGACCTGACCGTTTCTGGGCCTGAATCATTGTTACTTTCGCTACTTCATCTGCCAATTAGGACACTCCCTTAACTTGAAATTTTTAACGTTTAAATTGCACTTTAATTGTCACCAAATCGTTAGTCAGTTAACCCCAAAGAAAGGAGGTTATGACATGTTACCTACTTGGCAACCTAGTCGACTCACGATTTTTAGTCTGACCGACGACCCGCAAGCCGAAAAACAAGTTTTTTCTGGTTTGACCGCTCAACCAATACCCCAGCAGTTAGCCCAATTGACCGCTATCTTTAACCGCTTAATCGATGCACCATTTGAAGCAGCTGTGCTTCAAACGACCACCCAGTACCACTACTAAACCGGCATCATGCCAACTATCAGATCGTCAGCTAAACCAAGCTGGCGATTTTATTTTACCTTTTTTCGTGAACTACTCGGCCATAAATGACCGAGCTTCTGGGAACACTGCTGACTTACAATATAGTGTCTAGCACTACATGCAGAGGTTACAGCTATTTACCACGGTTCGCTCCGAACCTAGATAGTCAGTTAAGCACTCAATATATTTTTAGCAGCGTTAATATCACGATCATGGCTTACACCGCATTTAGGGCATGTCCATTGGCGAATTAACAGCCCATGATAACCATCATCGTAACCACAACTAGAACATATCTGGCTAGTTTTTCTAGGATTCACAGTGACTAACTGTTTACCGTACCAGTCACATTTGTACTCTAATTGAGAACGTAATTCTCGCCATGATTGATTAATAATTGCACGAGCTAACTTATGATTTCTAAGAAGATTCTTGGTTTTCAAATCTTCAATTTTAATCACATCGTATTGCGCTACTAACTGCTTAGTAAGATTATGCAAATAGTTACGACGCTGATTAGTTATTTTTTCGTTATACTTGGCAACCATTGTCCGAGCTTTGCGATAATTGCTAAAATCGTTTAATTCACGAGGTGCCAATACCTTGTTGTGATGATTCCAAGCGATTTCTTTCATAGCTTGTAATCTTCTGCGAGCTAAACGTTTTTCCCAATAGTGCTTCTTTCTAGATAGGGCTTTATCAAACCGAATAGTAGCGTATTTTACCTGATCACTAGTAATCATTAAATCAGAAACCCCCATATCAATCCCTACAGATTGCTTAGTTTTGGGAAGTTTTCGTACATCATTATCTACTAAAACAATTGCATAGTATTTACCTGTAGCCGATAGACGGATTGTCACATTCTTAATCTTACCAGTAATTTGACGTCCCGATTTAAAAGCAATATTCCCTAATTTAGGCAATCTAATATGACACTGATTGGTTTGCGTAACATTGTGATTTACGGCATTAGATTGATAACTCTGCTTAGGAAACTTGCGTGATTTAAACTTTGGATAACCAGCATGTTCTTTGAATAGCTTCTGAAAAGCTTGATTAAGATCACGACTAACATGCAAGAGACTGGTTGATTCAGCTTGCTTGAGAAATGAATACTCCTGCTTTAGGCATTTAATCAGATAATTCATACCGAATTCATTAACGTAGGACCCACCGTTGTTGTGACGTTTAATCTGCATGTTTAACAACTGATTCCAGACAAATCGGCAACAACCAAAGTTTGAAATAATCTTGTCTTGTTGTGTTATGTTGGGGTAGATTCGCGTTTTAATTGCCCGTAAGGTCATCTAAATTCACCTCTTTTATCCGTTGGTCATCAATATATTTTGCAGTTCTGGACATTCGCGAAATAGTCGCCACACACTAATACCTTTTAACCAGCGTACTATATTAGTAACAGATAACTTTGGTGACGCGCTAACTAATAAGTGGATATGATCGTCTTTACCAATTTCCATATATTCGATACTAAATCCATATTTTGAAGCTATTTCTAACAATGTTTTCTTCAAAACAAGCTCAACGTTTCCTCTTAGAACGTGATTGCGGCATTTAGTAACCTAAATAATATGATGATTAAGATTATAGACGGAGGTTCTACCATACGTAAGCCTTTTAGTATCTTTCATAGTAATGACTATAGCACAATTTTCATCTAATCATCTGCACTATTTGGCACCCTACCCCGTTGTTATCTATGTAAGCTGGCCAGCCTACCAAAAACTTCTCAGGAGGCACCATCATGAATAAAACTTGGATGAAATCAACGTTAGTTATGGAACTGTTAAGCGAGGACGGCGAAAAGCATAAGCAAGCCTTCAACGCCTTAACCCAAGATCCAACTGACGCCCAACTCGCCACGTTTAACACTGCATTAGAAACCTTAACCGGTGATCAAGTTAAAACCGCCAACGTCGTCAGTTACCACCAATACCACGCTACCCCAGCCGTTTAATCAAGGAGGATATAATTGATGAAAACTTTAGACATGAGCTTTAAAACGAGTACCAACAAGATCCATCATATGAAGTTACGCTATGCGAGTGACGGACTCACGAAAGAAGTTGTCGCTAAGGCCATGGCTGACCTTGCCGCCAGCAACCTTTTCGTTAAAGACGGTGCCAATTTGTTAGCCGCCCCAGTCGCCGCGAAGTACGTGGAAACTGTGGAAACACCCATTATTGAAGTACCTAAAAATTAATTAAATCTGCCTAGCCCTCGTTAAGATCATATTGATCTTAGCGGGGGCTTTTTTAGTCATTAAATTTTAAAATAAAAGGATCAATATAATCAGCCAGTCGCGTTTGATTTAATAAAGCTGCTTGCCACTCTTTAGGTATCGACTGGGCTGGGTAACGTGCTGCCGCCCATGTACCCGCAATCGTCGCTACCGTGTCTGCATCTCCGCCTAAGTTGACCGCTAATAAAATAGCTTCTGCAACAGATTGGGCCTTCGCACAACACCATAAAGCTGCCCCAAAAGTGTCAACAACATAGCCAGTCGACCGAATCTGTGACCGCGATAATTCAGTAATAGCTGGCGTTAAGTACAACTCATAATGAGACCATTCTGCCAATACTGCTGGTTCGTTTTTCAAAGCTGATTTGACTAAGGTAGGCACCTTCACTAATGCCGTCCGCAATGGCTGTCCGTTTAACATCGCATGTAAGAATTCCAAATAAAGATAGCTCCCAAGAATTGTACGGGGGTGCCGATGGGTCATCGCCGTGTAATCTCGCGTTACTTGTAAGCGAGTCTTTAAGTCTGATTCATCAACCAAGACTAGTGCTAACGGTGCCAGTCGCATTAAGGCACCATTACCATTGGCAAATTCTGATGGATCACCACATTCAGTTGGTGCTAATTGATTGATGAAGCGATTACGAATCGCATGTGCACAAGTTTTACCAATATCAAAAGTTTCATCTCGTGGCGTATAAGCCCCCCACATTACATAAGCTTGAAACTTTTCGAATAAATCTGCATAGGTGCCGTCATGAGTCAGATTATCCATCAAAGCCAATGTCATCGACGTATCATCTGACCAACTTCCACGTGGTTGGTCCCAAGTCCCATGCCCTGTCATTGTCGTAATCCGATAAGTATCACGTTCATTGAATTCAACTGGAACCCCCATCGCATCGCCAACAATCCCCGCATAGATAAACTGGCGCATTTGATCAGCTTGCATGTTAACTCCTCCAGTTATTAAAGTAGTGTTAGTTTAACATAATCTCACCAAAATGAACATATGTTCGTCAAAAAATCGAAGCTAACTAAAAAAACACGATCACTTTTCAGCAATCGTGCTTCCGCATTTAAACCGTCTTAACTAGCGCATCGCCCGTTGCAAATAATTGAACGTATTCACCACGAACTGTGGGCACAATAGTCAAATTAGCCACACCGGCATAGTCCTTACCTGTACATAGCCGCCATAAATTCAGCATTAAATCTTCCCAAGCGCCTTTATAGCCACCTTCACCATGATTATCTCCATCAGCGAACACCAATCCACCACGAGTGTAACCATTTGGAATCGTGCCATTCGTGATCATTAACTGATCAATCGCCGCTTGTTCCTCAGGTGTTATAGACACCGTTGGATGTGCAAATTTCTGATCGCCAGCATGCGGTAATTTAACCATTGTCGCTGCCGCATCCAGTTTGGTGCCACAACTCAAGCAAAAGTTGGCGTCATTGCCATTTTCATGTTGGCAATTCGGGCAAACCCGATACCGTTCATTTAACATCTATAAGTCTCCTAATCGTCTTCGTGTGTATCACGAATCTTTTGCCCACCAGTCACTTTGATAATCCGGTAAGTATCATCTTGTTTTTCCGTTTCGGCGTCATAACTAAACTCTTGTAAATGAGTGCCGCTATCAGTCGCAAAGCGATATGTTAAGTAATACGTGATGATTGATTTGTTTTTGCTAATTGGGGCCACTGCACGGACTTCGGCATCATATTCAATCCCCGTCAAATCGTCATCGTTATAATACCCTTTAGCCATCCGCACCATTTCTTTGTATTGCGGATTATCAGTACCATCGGTGTAATAGTCGTCCAAGCTTCGACCATCGGGATCAGTCGCATCGCTTTCTTCACCACTATTCGACATATCTTGGATCGCTGAGAATAAGTTATCCATGTACGTGTCAGCATCGTCTAAACTCATCACCCCAGCGAATTTCAAGGCAACTTCTTCACCATCACTCGTCACTTTGTAGGCTTCTGAGGTGACCGTTGAAGACCCGTGCTTATAAATCCCCGTTACTTCCAAGTTACCTGACCAAGGTAATTCACTCACAGTGAGTTCACCAGTTGAATCAGCCGTTCCTTGTTTCTTACCATTAATATAAATAACCGTCTTCGGCGCCGTTTCAACGGTAAATGAAATCGTCCGTAAAGCTAAGTCAATCGATTGATTGTCATCTTTAATCGTGTAATCACCACTGTTAGTCATCTTTTTACCGCTAACAGTCCCGGATGACGCAATCGTGTAAAGCCCTGGCACCAATGGCCCTAATTGCTTGCTGTAACTGGTGCTCTTTGATGTCGCTACCGTGGTGCCATCGACGGTAATCTTGGCACCAACCCGGTTGGTTTTCGCCGTTGCGTACACTGGCCTGATGCTAATCTGATATTTATCAAAAAATAGCCAAGCTTTACCATTTAATTGATACGTAAACCGTTGATCAGACGTTTGACCCGTGTTCAATTGACGTTTAAACGTCGCTAATGCTTGCGGATTTTTCTTGAAATATTTAACGAGCGGCTTCATTTTCTTATCGCTGAGTTTTAGACTCGGATCAGAACTTGTAAAGTATTTGGCAACGCCACTTTGATCCGTCTTCAATGCCGTCACGGCCCGATCAAGTTGCGCTGAACGACTGTAATAGTTGCGACCAAACAGAATACCACCAATCAGTAGAACTGCAATGAACCCAATCAGCCACCAAGCCCACTTAGGCAACTTTTTACCTGTTCGTGGTGCCGTAGTCTTAGCTTTAGTCGATCCTTGATGTGCGGCCTGACGCGTCGTAGTTGTCCCTTCATCAGCAGTCGCCGTATTGGTCGTAGTGGCATGTTCTGGATCAGCATTGTATTGGGCTAAGTTAAAGCCACAACTGCCACAGAACTCATCGCTGGCCGTGACTTTAGCGCCACAATTTGGACAAAAGGTCGCCGCCCCACTGGCCTGATCATCGGCGGCCCGATAAAAACGTTGTTGTGTGTGTGTCATGTTTACGCCTCCATTAGTTGTGAATCAGATATAAGTTTTCGCTTTCATGATCGCCGGACTCAGACATGTCCATGCGTACCTGATAACCGTTAAACTTAATCCCGTTAAAAGTAGTGCTGAACTTGCTTAGTCGTGTAAAGACTAATTTGGTTGGGGTACTGGAATCGGTTGACTGTAGATTAGCGGTCACTGTTTTATGATCACCGTGCCAAGTCCCAGAATCTTCAACTTTAGCCGCTAACGCATCCGTTAATTTATCGCCATCACTATCTTGATTCGCATAGAGACGACCATTGGCACGGAAACTTAACTTAGCAGCTGTGCCACTACTGTTATTGGTTAACTCATCTTTCGTCGCTAACACCCAACTTGGATAACGTTCCACCGTCGCCCGAAAACTATGATGCCGATAAACGACACCACTAATCACTAGCACAACTAACAACACACCAATCCCTGCAACCCAAGGATGACGTAACTTTAACACCCAAGCCTTTAGCCGTTGCCACCACGATTGACCAGTCACGGTCTGCGTGGGACGTGTTGCCGTCGCAGTTATCGCAGCTTTATCACGCAAGTCAGCGCCACAATGAGGGCAAAACTTCGTCTCAGTGGGCACCTTTTTACCACAATTTGAACAGAACATGCTTACTCCTCCAAAACTAACCTAAAATAAATTGAATAAACTACCAGCACTCGTGCCTTGTGAAAATTCTTGGGCGAAATCTAACGCCAAGTTTTCCCATTCGATCCGGGCAAAAATATAAAGTGCAATAGCCATCACGATTAAAGCCAGTAACACCATGAAGAATTTGTCGATTCTTGGCGTTTTGATCGACTTATGAATCGCAATAATGTAACCAGCTTGCCAGACCACGCTGATTAACGCTAAGACAACAATCGCAAAGCCAAGTTGCTTGAAGAACGTTAATGGACTGTTGACGTTGAAGGTAATCGTGTACACTGAGATAATCAGAATGAGGTTTAAAATCAAGCCGATATTGGTTAGATGGGCAAATCGATTTAAATAGTCAAAGAAATTCAAGCGTGTCTCTTGATTGTTTCCTAACGCACTAGCGCCATAGCCGATCACCACGTAAAACAGAATGACGATTAGCACTAACATGAAGAACTTGAAGTCCATGCCAAATGACAAGTTTTTCAACACAACTACTGAACTCGCAGCGGAAGCATTAATTTGTTTGATGCAACGGTTAAATGCCGCCACAATTGCAAACGTTAATAGCAACGCACTCAAAACCATTGAGATAATCCCAAAATATCGTTCACCGGGTTCTTCTAAGTCTGGTTTTTTGAATGAATCCACTAACCATTTGAAATAATTCTTTGAATAAGCTTGAACTTGGGCCACTCGGTCATTAGTTGGTGTAGCCGTTGGTTGGTCATCAGTGGTCGTTTGATTGGGTGCTTCAGTGGTTTCTGTCGCTTGATCAGCTTGTAAGTCATAGCCACAATGGGTACAAAAACGTGTATTCCCGTCAGTTTCTTCCCCGCAGTTTGGACAAAATTTTTGCATATTAAATCGACTCCCTTTTTTTGGTTGTGTTAATCATCGTCATCAGTTGAGGTATACGACCGAATCTTTTGTGCCGGTGTAATCTTGATGATCTTGGTGTCACTGCCATCTTTTTCAACCGTGGCTGTATAACGGAAAACTTGAATCCGACTATCTTTAGAATTCTCAAATTCGTATTTCACATCATAAGTAATCTGGCTTTGAGACTTAGTTGACGGTGTGACCGCTAATACAGTTGGTGTATACGTCACACTGAGGACATCATCATCGTCGTAGTAGCCTTTCGCCATCTTGGCAAAGCCTTGATAGTCGGCATTGCTCGTGCCATCGGCAAAGTAACTGTCGAGACCTTTGTCATCGGCATCGGTTGCATCAGCTAAATCACCATCATTGGTGTAGCCGCTAATCGCCGTGAATAAACCGTTCAAATAATCTCCCGCATCCGATTTACTCATCGTCCCCGGAAAATCAACACTCACCGTTTCGTCAGCGTCGTCACTCGTAATCTTGGTTGATTTGGACGTGATCGTCTGCTTGCCAACCGTATATTTACCCGTTAATTCCAGGTTGCTCGACCAGGCCGCATCCTTAATCGCTAACGTCCCGTTGCTCCCAAGCGTGCCTTGATAATGCTGATTCAAGTAAATCTTGGTTTGCGGCGTGCCACTAACGGTAAATGAGATGGTCCGTAAATCTAAGTTGTAGTTGGCGTTGTTTTCATGTAAATAAACCGTGCCCGTGTTCTTCAATAGCTGACTGTTGACCGTGCCAACTGCCATAAGTTTGTAATTGCCGGGCACATATGGCCCAAACTTATGGGCGTATGATGTCGATTGACTCGTTGCGACACGTTTACCATTCACACTAAGTTGCGCACCCACGCGATTGGTGGTCAATGTGGCATAGAGCGGCTTAACCTTGATCTGATAGCGATCAAAGAAGAGCCACTTTTTGCCGGTCACGTTATATTGGAACAACCCATCCGTGGTCATCGATCCCGTTTGGAGTTGTCGTTGAAAAGTCGCTAACGCTTGCGGATTTGATTTGAACCGATCGACGAGTGGACTTAACGTTTTATCCGATAATTTTAGTGACGGATCGGTGGTCGTAAATTGTTGATACAGACCTTTCTTACCACTCTTCAACGCGGCCACATCCCGTGCTAATTGATTAGTGCGCGAATAATAATTGCGGCCAAATAAATAACTCCCCACTAAAATCACGACAACGACCCCGATCGTAATCCACGCTCAGCGCGGTAACTGCCGATGTGATCGGCTGGTGCTGCGCGTCGCAGTTGATGATGCTGTTTCAGGCGCTGATTCAGTTGGCGTTGTGGTCGTGTCGGCCTTTAAGTTAAACCCACAACTACCACAAAAGTCATCGCCCACCGCGACCGGCTGCCCACAATTGGGACAAAAACTGCCACCCTGACGATCATCGGCGGCTTGATATAATTGCTGTTGCATAACCCTTTATCTCCCTTTTTAGACTTAAAATACCCATTTAATACTTTACCATAACTTTAACCTAATTTATTAAATTCTTAACATTAGTTTCAAGGGAATTTAAGCAAGCAAAAACGCGGCTAATTGGTATTAGTCGCGTTTTTATTGTTAATACTATAATAATTTTAAAGTTCAAACAATCTTTTGTGAGCTATTACTAAGTCATTGTCACTCGCGCCACAAATGGCCTGATCAATTCATCCGCAATCTCACCATGATTTAGCGCTTGGGCCCACGCTAGCGGTACCATCGCTGCGGGATGAACCGCCGTAAACAAACTGGCACTGATGGTCGCAATCGTATCCGTGTCGCCACCGAGATTAGCTGCCAACTGAATGGCTGCTGATAGCTCAGTACTGTTGAGATTTACCCAAACGGCCGCTTCCAAGGTGTCCACCACATACGCTGTTGAACGAATCGCTGTCCGTGGCAATTGACCGAAGCCAGATTGCCATAACCGTTTAAATGCTGGCCATTCGTTCAAAATAGCCGACTGTTTTTGTAACGCCACCGGTAAAACCGTCGCAGCTGTCTTTAATGCTTGTGACCAAGTGGCGCCGTTCAGTAAGGCATGCAACAATTCCAAATAAATATCACTGGCTAAAATCGCACGCGGATGGCGGTGAGTCAAACACGTATAATCGTGAGTTAGTTGCAACCGTTTCGTTAAGCTCGGCTCATCAGCTAACACAATTGCTAACGGTGCCAATCGCATCAAAGCCCCGTTACCATTACTCAGCTCATCATCACTACCCGCCTTGGTCGGTTCAACTTGATCGTGAACATAGCGCTGAATCGCCACGCGACAAGTCTGTCCCATTCCGAATACATTGCCAGTGGGCGTGTAGGCACCTTTAAACATATAGGCTGCGAAGCGTTCCATTAAATCCGCATAAGTCCCACCAACCGTTAAATGATCGATTAATGCTAGTGACATCGCCGTATCGTCTGACCAACTGCCGACCGGTTGGTGCCAAACACCGCCACTCGTCATAGTCGTGACCTGATACGTATCGCGGCGTTGCCCTTCAACTGGCACACCAAAAGCATCGGCGACCATTGCTGCCACTAACATATTCCGAATATGCTGTGCTTGCATCGTTATCACCTCACTTAAATGTCACATGCCAACCGCGTGAGTTTGGATGTTTCTTTTTGAACGTTATAAATTTCAACAATGATACTGTTACCGACCGGATGCCAATCAATCGCTTTGACCAAATTGCGCATAAATGTCCGCGTGATCTGCGTTTTAATTGAAATCCCGCTACGCTCCACGTCATCATAGAAGATGACCCGTTGATCTAACTTATCGACTTTAAAGTAGTAATAAGCATAGTGTTCTGTGCCGCGTTGCAGTATTAAATGGTATGAAAAATTGTAGTCCGCTGGGAAAACTTGAATACCATTGTCGTCCATCGTCGTTAACATCCTTTGTGTGTTGGATTTTTGTCTGTTGGTGCCTTCTGTTGTTATTGTACCGTGAATGTTAGCGGAATAGTACCAGGTAACGGAAAATACTCTTTAAAAACTTAGTAATTACACAATTTGGCACAAATTAAGCAATCTCAGTCCCCAGTTATCTTTTTAAAACGCCGATTAAGTTCTTCCTGATTAGCTTTACTATAAAATGGATCTTCAATCTCAAACGGCAAACCACCTTCAGCGATACTCTTCTTAATGAAGATGTTAATGGCCGTTGAGAGATCAAGGCCTAAATCATCAAATAGTTCCATGGCCCGCTGCTTTTCTGTTAAGGTGACTTCGGCAGAAATTGTCACTTTTTTTCCAATATTTGACATAAACTTCACCTCATAAATACGGTAACACCGCTTAGATGCATTGGGTACGAATTAGACCTCATAATGTTTGGTACTAAAAAAGGCCATCAAAGTTAACATTCAACTTTGGCTGGCCTTTTAGCTTGCTTAAATTAAACTAGGTTCATCGGTTAACGTGACACAGTTTCTTGTTCGTCCCATTTTTTGCTTAAAAGCTGTTATATCAACTTTTTTAACTCTAGGACTATCTAGCGTTAACAAGAAATGATCACCTTTCTCCTCAAACCTGGCACCTTTCACATGTCGAGACATTCCACGGTTACGTCTAGGGATAAAAATCACAATATTATATACTGCTAACTGACTAATACGATCTAACAACTTGTCATCACTAGCCGCAACCAACCATAATAAATGTCGTAACCATTGCAATCCACCAATAAATTGTGGTTTAGGCGTCGCATTACCAATATGCTTAACATATTTCACTTCAAACTGATAAATATTATCATCAATAACGGTACAGTCATTATCTTTTCCCGCTGCTCGATCATGACCATTTAAATAGTGAGCCGCTTTCTTAAAATCTTCCAATCGAAATGCCACCGCATGATCACTATCAACAATAAAACTTAGATCAAATTCATAATCTTCTTCATGAATGGATTGAATCAAACGCTTATCCTTACTTTGCTGTTGATAAACTTCGTCTGAAATCACTTGATTAAATCGGTTGAAGTAATCATCTTTCATGTTGATCACCAGATTTATTTGCCAGCTTTTCCATTAAGTCATAATACTCATCATTTATAGCATCCGTGGTAGCATCGAAGTTATCTAAGTTGCTTTGTTCATCACTGATGTCACCTAAATCTTCAATCGTACCATCTTTAAACTGATAGACTGAAACGCTCTCTGCTGTCTCAGGATGACCTTCAAGCTTAGATTTCAACATATTATTTATCAAAGCTTTAACAAGATAATCACTATGTGTTGATAATACCGTATTAATTGCAGATGGAATTAAAGTATATAACACATCTATAATATCTTTTTGTCGTGCAGCATGTAAGTTCATTTCGGGTTCATCAATAAACAATGTCGAACCTTCCTTAAGATTTTTCAAAAACAAGTCTATCCCAAACAAAGATTTTAATGAAGAAGATAGCAAATTAAAAGTAAGCTCTGATCTCTGTTCCTTAGTATCCGATAAATTATAAGCCAATGTATTCGTATCACGATTATAAGTAAATTCTCCAGGTATCAGACGTTTGATAATCTCAGCCGTATCAACGGATACAAATAGAGACAAATCTTGTTTTTGTCCCGAACTACTTATTGAGCTCAAAGCATTATTGATAAACTTCAAATAAGCTTCAATTGGATACGGATAACGTTCAACATAATTTGTTTTCTCATCAACTATATGGCTGGGATTTCGAAAAATATCATTTATTATTTGATTATTTAATTGAGTTCTAAAAACATTGATACCAATTCTTTCAGCTGGCATATAAAAACTTGAACTTGGGTCCAAAATAATTTCTTTAATAATACCATTCACCGACGAAGTAAATTCATTGATCATAGAATTATCAATATCGTTAATTTCTATACCCTCATAGGTTGCTACAAGACTACTACTTAATTCATCTAGTTCTACTCGAACAATATTATAGTTTTTCTTATTAAGGCCACCTACATTATTGAAGTCATTAAAATCATTCAACCTCCATCGGCTACCAGCCAAAGCATTTGATTGAAACTGTTTTTCATCAACATCAGCTTTCTCAATTTCTATTTTAGTTTTCCCTTTAACATAAACCTCTGAATCCCGAAAAAAGTTCACAAAATAATCGCTATTAGAATTCAACTCATTAAACTCTGCTAATACTTGCTCCCTTACCTTTTCAGCACATGTATCAACTGGCAGTATTAATTGTTTATCTGTTAATAGTTTTTTAGTATCCTTTGTTGAAACAACATCAGGTTTAAAACTCGTTTCAAGCCAATTTCTAAATGCAAATAAACTATACGCAGCTAATGTCTTCCCCATCCCGTTGGCACCAACAAGAACAGTCATTCGATTCATTTTTATCCTTGCATCTTTAATTGGACCCAAATTTTGTATTCTCATTACACATTCTCCGTTCAAGAAGTCAGCTCTTTATAACTATTTTATCGTGAATGAATCGGTTATGACAACATTTTCAAAAATTTCTACCTAATAAAAAAACACTTACCGCATGGTCAAAATTAGAACCACACAACAAGTGCTTTATAAAATTAACTAAATTTCTTACTCAGGCAAATAATCCAATTCGATGCAAGTATTCTTCAAGAAGCACAGGATCGCTTTTGATATTTTCCAGAGCGTACTTTTTGTATTTATCAACACCGAGAGGATCAATCTCACTTTTAATTAAATCCTGCTTACTGGCTTTCTTTCCCTCAAGTTTCAACTGTTCCTGTCTAGCTGTTAGAATCGTTTTTTTCACAAAATCAATTGCACTGAAATTATACGATTCAACTACACACTCGACTGGAATTAAAATAATCGTTCTGCCAGAATTATCAATCGGTAATTCCGCCACTTTTTCCTTCCAAGTCTTTTTCTGAACATCATAATACTTAATGGTCTGTTTACCTGGCATTTTAACTTTTTCTTCACGACACACCGCTTGCGTAAAATGTACCAACTGTAAACTAATTAAATTAGTTATTAAATCAGATAAACGATCAGGTCCGAAATCAGGTGCCAACAGTGCAATAACTTGAATTCTACCTTCGACTGCCTGTAAATTAAGATCAGATTTAATAACTGTCAACATTACATCATTTAAGATCTTCCAGCTTGTTCCCCGACCTTTAGACGGATTAATTCCATATCCGATTCTAGTCGCATTAACTTCTTTTGGAATTGCAAGCAGCTTTGCAGCAGCTTTCACATTTCCATTCGCATAAAGTGCAAAAACATCCGCTAAAAAGTTCTTAATTTGTAACGTTGCCGCTTTAGCATCGAAATTTACACCGTGATAGTTCTTAAACAAATCGGGGTTGATAAATCTTCGTTCATCCTGATCCAACCGAGCATTATAGTACTCCTGATCATTAGAATCAGAAGAATTATTAAAATGTTCCATATTTCGACTCCACCTTAATTTAAAGGAATTTGTAAAAAGTCCCCGGGTGGAACACTTTAACGTATGTAATTTCAAATTTGAAATTACATACGTTAAATGGTAATATACTAAATGTGTATTATGTGTATAATATAATTTACCAATTGTCATGTTAAAATGACAAGATGTTCCACCCCATCGAATAGGGCCAACTATTCGATGGGGCTTTTCACATATAGTAATACTATCACTTATAGTTACGTTAATCAACCTATCAAATAGCCTCAAAAGGAACAGCAGCCTTTCTAAGGCACTTTATCTACTTTTAGTAGTATCATACCAAACAAGCTTATAAACGATTTGTCGCATTTTTGCAACGTTTTTTAACTTTCAGTCAAGTATTCCAAGCAAAGAATATTGTCACCATCTACTTAGATTTCACTATATTCATCACAAAAATCAAATAATTTTTTAATAGCTTACTTTAGCATGTTCCTTCGATATGTCCTTTCATAATAAAAAAAGATTCCGACATGCCGCCAAAATCTTTTCCAATAATCACTTTGCTATTCTATCCCGCAACAGCCGCCAACACCGCTGCCTTAGCACTATCAGCTTGCCACCGACCTTGCCCAGCCCCACTGTTAGTACCCGAATAATGGGCCACCTTATAGACCGAATGCTGACTGTATTTGCTTAACGTCTCATAGGCCGCCTTGCCCATCGCAATTAACTTAGCATCTTTCGACACACCTAATTCATCTAGATGGTGTTCTAACGCCGCCACCTGTAATTGACCAACTTTAATCTTGCGACTGTCACTTTCAATCGTGCCATCTAAGTCAGTCATCAAGGCACCCCAAACTTCAGTCCCATAAACGGCCGCTGCCATCCGATAATCCAGGCTCTTCTTGGCACCATGGAAATTCAAAAATGGCACATCGCTTTTCCGTTCAACCGCTGCATTGCCTGGGTTCAAACCAACTAACACATACTTGGTACTAGCCACAGCTTCTTTCAAATCACTAGGTAATTGTTCACTTGGAAAATGATTCTCCTGATAAGCTTCACCAAACAAAGCTTCAACCGCTTTGGCATCTTTCCCCCGAATCTCATCATCTGCTGGCGTATTCCAAAGTGCCCAACTATCCAATTCATTAAATGGTAATTTTAACATTCTAAAACTTCCCTTCACGTTTACTCACACAGCCATCAAATCACCTTACCCGTGCTTAGCAACGCTATTCTAGCACAACACCCCGACACCACTTGTCGTTTTACCAGTTCAATCAAAAATAATTCATTTTGACAACAAAAAAACGTCAGCTACTCCCCTAGCTAACGCCTAAGCCTTTATCAAAATTATCACACCCGAACCACAAAGTAATCCGCCAATGTCTCTTCTAAATCATGATGATCCAGTGGCGCATCATAACAAACCACATTCAAATGTTGGCTAAAATTCCGATAACTCGCTTGCACTAGTTCCGGCGCTAATCGCTGACCACCGATAGCGCCGCCATAATTAAAGCGATCATAGTACGCGCGATCCGCAGCTAAACGCTGTTGTAATACTTTGGCCCGTTGAACTTGATGTCCCAACGCTCGTTTTGAAACCGGTAACGCTAAATGCAACCCATTCCACAACTGTAGTAGCGTTCCAGTGCCCGTCGGCAAAGTCGTAGCAAAATTAAATTGATGCGCCCCAAACCAATGACGCCCGGCAAAATGACGAAACGTCATCGGAATAAACTGCATATCCCCACAAATCAACGGTAACTTAAATGGCGTTAATCCCAAACTATCCACTAGTTCGCGTAATTGTTGTTGCGCTCCGAAACGTAACTTTAACGCGACTTGTCGCATCAATTGTGGCACGGTTTGGATCGTGCTGATGATGCCCCGCTGACTATCTAGGATCACCGCATTGACCTCTACTGCTAACTGACTCGTGTCAAGCACAAAGAAAGTCTGTAAATAGTCCACTTGCGCCCCATCTAATCGTTCGCTTCGACTGACTAGTCCAGCTAAATCAGTTAGATCATAGCTTGTCTCTGTTGCTGGCCATTGTTGTTTATTGCGGTAACGCCGAAAATCATACTTTGTATCCATGTTGCTGACTCCTTTATTTGCCTGGCTTGCTCGTCATCTTCATTCATTATAAATTAGTTAAACACTTATCATTTTTATAGATTGCCTTAATCATTTAAAAATTGCAACTTTAAAGTTCCAAAATCCTACCAATGCTACAAATTGTATCCTTTTAGTTCGTTTTTTAGCCAATTTAGGCGTTTTTGTGAGTCGTTTGCTTGGTTAGCATCCGGCTATACTGAATGCAACCTTGGCCGAGGTAAATACATCTCACAAAGGATAATGCTATGCGAACTGATCGTTTTGAAAATAAAGCAGCTTTTGACCTCTTAGCCCAACCTGAACACCAACGACTACTCTATGGTGCTCTAAAAGCCGCTAACGTCACCCGTGGACATGCCCACTTTGATGATTGCGTCACCGTGGCACATTTGACTTGGTTGTCGGCTTACCAGAACTTTGAACCAGATTTACCCGCTAATCTCGCCGACTTTCGGAAGTTTGCCTTTCGTCGGATTAAATGGCGAACCGTGGATTACTTGCGGAAACAAACGTTGCGGACTAACCATCAAGTTCCACTGGATCATGCGGTGGATATGAGCATCGTGCCGATGCAAGCGCGCGAACAACATTGGGAGTTGACCGATTTGTTGACTGAACTGCTCGATCAATGTAAACCAGGCGAACGAATTTATCTGACCGAGTTCTTTTTGGAAGAACAAACTGTCGCCGACATTATGCGCACTCATGGCGTTAGCCGGCGGACTGTTTATAATTGGCGAGCTAGTTTGCTGATGAAGGCTAGTGAGCTGTATCAACAAAATAATCACTGAATATAAAAACTACGATTAAATACCAACTAAAACGGTATTTAATCGTAGTTTTACATATTCGAATCCTAAAATAGAAACACTAAAGATAAATAAATGGCACCGAATCCATTCAAAATGACCAGATACTATTCGAAAAAATATAAGAATCGATTATTTAATTGATTCTAAAAAATCAGACAAAGCTTTTTGCCAAGTAGGAATCACAAAACCAGTATTCTTGGCCTTATCCAAACTCATAATTGAATGTCGTGGACGATAGGCTTTTTGTGGAAATTCGTCTGACGTAACTGGTTTAACTGTCACATTAGTATCCTTTAAAATCTCACAAGCAAAATCATACCATGTGGCTTCGTTATCATTACTTAATTGGTACGTGCCAAATGGTGCTTTAACATCCAACAAATGAATCATAAACTCAGCTAAAGTCCGAGTCCAGGTTGGCCGACCGATCTGATCATTAACCACTGTCAACGTATCGTGAGTCTTCGCCAAGTTCTGCATCGTAAATACAAAGTTATGGCCAAATTCACCAAACACCCAACTGGTTCGAACAATATAGTACTTGGCGCCACTTTCACGCACAGCTTGTTCTCCAGCCCACTTAGCACGCCCATACTCGTTCTTTGGATTGGCTGGATCATCTTCAAGATAATAACCTTCTTTAGTCCCATCGAAAACATAATCCGTTGAAATATAAACCAGTTCAATGTCATGTGATTTAGCGGCTTCAGCTAAGTTTTTAGTGCCATCAACATTAACAACCCAGTTAAGTTCTTTGCCTTCATCTTCAGCCTTATCAACAGCCGTATAAGCCGCAGCATCTAAAATAACAGTTGGTTGAATTTCTTTGATTTTTTCATCAATCTTATCACGATCCGTAATATCCAAATCTTCAACCGTTAAAGGCACATAATCCCACTTAACTTCATTCAAAAGTTTTTGTAGTTCTTGTCCTAATTGACCACTAGCGCCAACAATCATTGCTTTAACCATTAACTTTTCCTCCTAAAAAAACAAGAGAACTGTCCAGCGACACTTCTCTCGTTAACACTTACTGTTTATTGACCGTTTTTAGCATAATTGGCTTCAACCGCAGATTTATCTGCTTTCCACCAGTCTTCATGCTCTTGATACCACTTAATTGTATCAGCTAAACCAGAACGAAAATCAGTAAATTCTGGTTGCCAACCGAGTTCTGTCCGTAACTTAGTTGAATCAATAGCATACCGTAAGTCATGCCCGGGACGATCCATTACAGTATCATAGGCATCTTTAGGTTGATCCATCAATTCAAGAATCATTTCAAGAACGTCTTTATTGTTCATTTCGCCATCAGCACCAATCAAGTAAGTTTCACCGATTTCACCCTTAGTTAAAATCGTCCAAACGGCAGCTGAATGGTCATTAGTATGAATCCAATCACGCACATTCTTACCAGTACCATAGAGTTTTGGTCGAATTCCACTTAAAATATTGGTGATTTGACGTGGAATGAACTTCTCAATATATTGATAAGGCCCATAGTTATTTGAGCAATTTGAAATGGTTGCTTGTAGACCGAACGAGCGGACCCAGGCACGCACTAACAAGTCACTGCTAGCCTTACTTGAAGAGTAAGGACTAGATGGCTTATATGGGCTCGTAGGCGTGAATTTCTCGCCAACGCCTTCGCCATGACCTGGCAAATCTTCTCGTAATGGTAAATCACCATAAACTTCATCAGTTGAAACATGATGGAATCGTTTATTATACTTTTGCGCCGCTTGAATCAATGTGTAAGTCCCAATAATATTCGTTTCCATGAATGGCCATGGATCTTTTAATGAATTGTCATTATGACTTTCCGCAGCATAGTGCACGACGGCATCTGTTTGTTGCATTAATTCATCAACTAATGGCGCATCGCAGATATCACCAACAACTAACTTAACCCGATCACCTAAAATATCAGCAATATTGGCTTTATTACCGGCATACGTTAACTTGTCTAAAACCGTAATATTAACTTCTGGATGATGGTTATAAACATAATGAACAAAGTTAGAACCGATAAACCCGGCCCCACCTGTGATTAATAGATTTCTCATAACGACTCCTTAAATTTCACCATAAACAAATGGATTGTCTTTTTCGAATTCTGCAAAAGTTGGTTGTTTAGCATCCTTTTCAGAAGTAATCGCCTGATCAAAATCAATTGGCCAGTTAATGTTCAAATCTTTATCCATGAAAGTAATCCCACCATCGGCACTGCCGTCATAGTAGTTATCACACTTGTATAAGAAGTTAACATTATCTGTCAAAGTAACAAACCCATGGGCAAAGCCACGTGGTACTAATAATTGACGATGATTACTTTCAGAGATAATGTAACCTTCCCATTGTTTGTAAGTAGGTGAACCTTTACGAACATCGACAATAACATCTAAAACAGCCCCAGTAACGACCCGAATAAGCTTCGTTTGCGCAGCCTTACCACGTTGGAAATGTAATCCCCGTAAAACACCTGCTTCCGCAGATAACGATTGGTTATCTTGAATGAAATCAAAATCAATACCAGCCGCTTTAAAATCACGATCAGAATAGGTTTCCGTAAAGAACCCTCGCTTGTCACCAAAGACCGCTGGTTCAATAATTTTAACATCTTGTAACTTAGTTGTTGTTACTTTTAACTTACCCAAAATTATGCCCTCCCAATTAATCTAAGCAAATATTGACCGTAATCATTTTTCTTTAATGGTTGAGCTAACTCATACACTTTATCTGCATTAATATAGCCCATACGATAAGCAACCTCTTCCAAACATGCCACTTTTAAATTCTGGCGCTTTTGAACAGTTGCAATGAAGCTGCTTGCTTCCTGCAATGAATCATGAGTCCCTGTATCTAACCAAGCAAAACCACGACCCATTAATTCAACATCGAGTTCACCTCGTTCGAGATAAACTTTATTAATATCTGTGATTTCAAGTTCGCCACGATCTGACGGTTGAATATGTTCTGCAATATCAACAACTTGATTGTCGTAGAAATACATTCCCGTAACAGCATAGTTGCTAGCTGGATGTTCTGGCTTCTCTACAATTGATTTTGCATGCATGTCTTTGTCAAAATCTACTACACCAAAACGTTCAGGATCATTAACATGATAGCCAAAGACAGTGGCACCTTTAGGCTTTTGACTAGCATGTTGCAACATGTTAGAAAGTCCACCACCATAATAGATATTATCACCCAAGATTAAGCAAACTGAATCATCACCAATAAAGTCTTTACCAATTATAAACGCTTCAGCAAGTCCATTTGGTTGATCTTGAATTGCATACGAAATGTTTAATCCCAAATTATGTCCATCATTGAACAAATCTTTAAAACGCGGCGTATCCTGTGGTGTTGATATGATCAAAATATCTTGAATCCCAGCCAACATCAAGACCGACATTGGATAATAAATCATTGGTTTATCATAAATAGGAATTAGTTGTTTAGATATTGATTTTGTAATCGGATACAATCGAGTACCCGAGCCCCCTGCCAAAATGATCCCTTTCATTTTAACTTTCCTCACTTTCAAAATCTATCAAGCATATTTTCTTTTAACTAAACAATATTCAAAAGCATTTACTTAAATCTCTTACCTTCTTAAAACTTTTAAAACTAATGTTCTAAAATCAGCTACAAAAATCAGCATTAGTCCATTAAAGATTAAACTAAATACTAAATAATAGCCAGCCAAAACAAAGACATTAGCAAAAAGAGATTTAGTAAAGTATATGATGATTAAACTCAATATGAATATACTATTAACAGCAAAAAAAGAATACCAGTATCGCTTCATATTGCTACGAAGCCCTGATTTAAATACAATAAGTGGCTCCCACCAAATATTGATAAGTAAGTTACTTGCAATTGTTCCCATAACAACACCCAGAATGGATAGATGACAAACTTTCACAAAAAAAATACTAAATATTAGATTAATACCTGCCTCAAACAAAGACTTATATCGCTGTTGCCAAAACAGAGAATGTGCAATTTGAAAAGTAATCGCAATTTGCCTTAATTGATTCTGAAAAAAAAGAAAAATAATTGCAAGTGTCGTTATATCTGCCAACTGATATTGAGATCCTACCCATATTTTTATGAAATCACTAAAAAAGAAGTACATTCCAAATGATATATTCATCAGTAGAATCGCATTCCCCCAGTATAATTGAAAAAATATTTTTTTTTCTTTTTCATAATTTTCTTCCGTACCCAAATTGCCGACTGAAGCCGTAATTGCAGATATTGCAGTATTCACCAAAGTAGTAAGTCCATTAATCACAGTAGTGTAATTTGTATAATTCCCCACAGTTGCTAAATTCACAAACATTGAGAGAACGACGTTATCAGTACTATTTAGTACTATTCCACCAAATTTTGCAGAAATCATACCAATTACATTCCGCTTAAGATCCCGGACTACATTAGCCGGGATCTTCGTACTTAAAGGACTAGCTAAATATGGATACAGCTTTTTACTTCGTATACCTAAAGAAAAATTTGAAAAAATAGTGGCCAATAATTGAATGACCAAATATACAATATAATTTAACCCTATGATTAACATTATAATTTGTAAAATTTGTTGTAAAAATAGAAAAACAAATTGGTTAATAGAGTTTATATACGCCTTTTGATCCGCGATCAACAGCGTTCTATTTACAACTAACATATATGTAGCCGCAGAATTTAAAAAATACAAACAAAAAGCAACCCTAGCACCTGCAGGCATTGCACCATTAATTAAACTTGGAAGAATTGCTGTCATAATCACACCAAAAAGCATGATTATTCCTATAATCCATCTATAGAAAACTTTTAATAGATGGATTAGCGCCTTAATCAGTTCAACATTATTATCTGCAAGTGGTTTGTACAACGATGATGAAATTGCCACACCAATACCTAATTCCGTAAAAGACATTAAATTCAATAAATTTTTGAATAAACTATCTAATCCCAAAAATTCATTTCCTAAATGTTGAATGAAAATACTTCTTACAATAAAAGACATTGCTAACGTTAAAAACTGAAATATCACACCATACAATGCATTCTTTTTACTGGCATAAGCACGTGTACCGTTTTTTTTCACTAACTCAGCTCCTCATCTATAAAACAGTCCATGTACAATACCTACAATAGCACATTTCATTTTTTTCATCTTTGGAAATGACATGACAAAGATTTCACGCAAATTTAGTAATTCACGTAAAAACATTCGGAACGGCGATCCAAATTCTGGATATCGTCTTCTAACGATCAATCTATTGCGATTAATATAATAGAGTCGCATAGACGAATGGTCAAAAAGCTCGTGTTTACTCAAAAAAAGCACTTTAGTCAGCCAACTATCTTTAATCTGACTTCCAATTTCATGTTGAAATTCAGCACTATTTACTCGATAAAGCTTATACCCATTTTTAACTAACCTATAATCAAAATCGAAATCAACATAATCAATAAATAACTCTTCATCAAATCCGTTAAGTTTTCTCCACGCATCCATCAATACCAAATTCCCTGATGAAATTTCTTCGTCAACTGCTTGAATATTGGGCCGTCTAACTTTTCTAATTTCTTTAATTTTTTTAGTATTCCATTTCAAGTCAACATACGCACCAGTGATAATTCCGGCATCATCAATTGGCATAATTTCTTTTAATTGATGAATATAATTATTGGGTACTATAGTGTCTTGATCCAAGGTTAACACCCATTCACAATTATCTTGACCTAAAACTTCAAATCCCACATTTTGTGCCTTGGCGATACCACGATTAGCATCCAATCTAAGCAAATTCACATTATCATATAAATTAATCAGCATGGAAATTGGTTCAAAATTATCAGAATGATTATCAATAACCTCGATCTGTATAACTTGCGTCGAAATAGCATCTAAAACTTGTCTTAATTGTTCAATATTAGGATTAAAAGTTACAATGACAGAACCAATTTTCATCTGATTACCTCCATGATCATTTTTTTATTTTTGCTAAATATGGTATTGAATCGTAGTAAACAGATCCCCAAATCGATGTATTTACATAGGTCGTAGATATTAACAGAGCCAGTATCAAAACGATTTTAGGTGCATTTTTAAAACTAATTACAAGAAACTTTTTATGTTCGATCACCATACAAAGCAATATTAATAAGAATAAAAAAGCATTTCTTGAAATTCTAGAATAATCTGGAGCTAAGACAATTAAAAATGCAACTGTCATGCTTACGCTACTACCGATAAACAATATTTTTAACTTATCTTTATTAATATCCAGACTACTTGCAGCGTTCAGCAACACCATTAACACTAGTGAATAAATTATTAGGGCTATCCACATAAAAACAATAATACGCGTACTGGTTCCTCTACCAAAACTATTAATAACGTTAGCTGCCGAATCACTTCTAGATGAAAACCTCGATAAAAAAGATGCAAGAACTTTAACGACTGAAGAATTACCTGCTACCGAAAAAATAAAACCTAGTCCGAATAAGGTAAATACTATATATTTATATAATCGATGCAGTAAAGCCATACTCATAAAATAAAGAATAACAAAACTCAAAAGAAAAATAAAACCCAGATCATGAAATTGTGTTGAGAACCACAGAATTAGAATTCCTAATAACTTTATTGATCGTTTTTTTTTCGTCAATAGCCCGGCTCCGAGGATAACCAAAGAAATCATCATTAAGTTTCTAATCTGGGTAGCATCATTAAAAAAAACTGTTAATCCGTATATACTCGCAAACAAAGCAATGTTTTTTATAAAAAGGCTAACACCCAAAAATAGTATTAGACACGCTAAAAAGGCAAAGCAAATCCTAAAACTCGCATAATCAAATCCATGATTAAAGAACAACAATGATAACTGAGTATATCCTTTTTCAAATGGTGATACTTCACTACCTAACAAATTGTAATGGTTCAAATATACTGGATAATCAATCGTAGTCAGAGGATTAGCAGCTCCAGCAAAGTATGCCAGCACCATTAATGCCAGAAAACCTAGCACTTTAGTTTTACTCAAAAATAGACTAGCTACAAGACAAATAATCATTGTACTGATATAAAGCACTTAAATTAACCTCCATTATAGTTTCCAGTTTCTATTTTCCCCCAGGTGACCGCTCATCCCATCTCTAACCGCCGCACACAATTGAAAGAGTCTCGATACACCATGCCTAGCAAAAATACCATACCTAATAAATCCAGCTAATATAAAAATAAATATATTAACATAAAATAATAATCCGTTAGTAGTCATCCTATTCTTTATTAAAAAAACATTATTCCTAATCTTGTACAAAAATCTTCCAGGATTATTGTTTACATCATAAAACAACTTATACCCTGACTCTGTTTTTCTACCGTTCTCGAACCATGAACTAGAGCTTTCACGTAATTTTAAATCGTAGCTCCGATAAATTTCATAGCCTTGTTCTCTAATGTTTAATGAAAAATCTGCATCATCTTCATAAACAAAGTAATCTACTTTCGGTATTTTAATAGTGGCCAAATCTTTTTTACAGATAAAAGTTCCTGCCCAAGGAATAAAAAAAGGATGCCCCAGATTATCCTTTCTCATAGTTACTGAATGTGTAAACCTTTGAAAAACTGAAAATCCAGCAATACTATTTTGATAATATTTGCTATTCTTATCAAATTTCTCTGAGACTGAGCCATCCCGTCCTTCACGAAACAGTGACCAAATATGACGTTGGACGCTATTTAATTTATTTTCAACAAAAATAAAATTTTTTTTGAACTGTGAATCTAAAATAACATCATCATCAAGAATTAATACGTAATCATTGTTACTAACCTTCGAATCCTTTAATACTAATTCTAATCCAGTTCGAAAACCAACTAAAGAACCTTGATTTACTTCAAAATCAAAAACATCAATTTTCTCTGTAGGAAAATCTTCAACAATGCACTGATGCAAGTCATATTCGCAACCATTATTAATTAAAAAAACTTTAGTAGTGCCACCTTTGAAAGCAGAATCTATTGTCCTAGATAGATTACTAAACCTTGCCTTTGATCCATAAGTAACAATAACAGTCACAAAAGATAAATTTTCTTTTTTCATTTTATTAATATATTAAACAGCCTTTCACAATTTTTTCTGTCATGCCATGTAAAAGTTTTTGAAATTCTATTCTTATACTTCTCTTCAATCCTAAAATCGATAAGACTTGCTCTCTCAATTTCATTTACTAAATCATTCTCTTCTGAATAGATCGGGCCAAATCCATCTTCATCATAGTCAAAATATCCTTGCTTGTATTGCCCCTCACGATATTCATTCAGATCAAATTGAAAATAAGCCGTACGCTTATATAAGTATGCAAAATCAAAAATGACACTTGAATAATCAGTAATCATCATTGAACAATTCGTCACTACATCACTAAACTTAGTTTCTTCAGTATTGATGGATTGTATTGTTTTCCCAGACAAATCAAAAAGATGGATTCTTTTTTGGATTTCATGGTGTGGAGGGAAAAAGTAAAGTTGCAACTTTTTTTCATGGAGTATCGTATCTAGTCTAGGATCATGTAAAAACGAATAGATAGTCTTATAATACGTAGATTGAACAAACGCCTCATCATCTACATCCGCTAGATAATATCTCCAAGTTGGCATGAATACAATATATTTTTTTTTAGAAGAAACCCGATTAGCCAGCAAAAAATCGTAACGAGCAAGTCCGGTTTTCACAACATCATTCAAAGGATACCCATATTTGGAAGAAGTCATCTCTCTATATTCATCCTCTGTTGTCGTTACGTAAAAATCAAACTTTGTTCTTTTATACTTTGTATTTTCAACCATATCATCTTTATTAACACCATGATTTAAAAATACAAATTTTTTTTCTGGAACTAACCAACCATAAGCCAATTTAAATTCTCTCCAATTAGCTCCAAAAAAAGGAATCGAATACCCATCATGAGTAGATAACACATACTTTGCAGACATGAACGCAACCTTATGCCTAAAAGAATTAGTTTCAACGGTTGGTCCTAAATTTCTTACATGATCAGCCGCGGCTGTTTGACCTGAAATATAGTAAATCGTATTGATCTCCGCATGCTCTTTAACCAAAAAACTAAAAAAGGCGAGACCATTATCTTTCGCATCATTTCCGGTCTCCCCAATAAGCCATATATTTTTTTTATAAAATTTTGAACTGATAAAAGCAGCTAAAACCACAGGAAACTGTATAATCATTAAAAATATTTTTATATTATCTTTCAGTTTTATATTTCTTTTAATCTTATAAATAATCTTTGATTTCAGTCTATTCATAGGTGAACTTTTCTCCGTTAATAATTAATCACACTGAAAATTTCGTTTTTATATTTCGAATCTGTATTAGAGCTATATCCAGCTCCGCCTGACATTTCATTATCATAACGATCTTTAATTTCAACTCTGTCATATGATCCCTTTTGTAAATATTCATACTGCAAATCAAAATGACCAATATCAATGGACTGAACTTTAACACTATAATCATTCGCTAAAACCGTTGCTGTTGGGCCTAGTGCAATTAAGATAACTACATTTTCCAAGTCATCTTGAAGTGAAATAAATTCATCAATACTAGCTCTTATTTCCTCAATCCTATCATAGGCATTGGCCGCAGGTGCAATAATTCTTGAAACTGAACGTGCATTTTTCAATAAATCATTGCCACTTCCAAAGCGTGTTCCACTTCCTTCTACAATCAAAACATTCTTATTCTGCCAAATTTTTTTTATACCATCGATAACTAAGTGGATTTCTTTTCTATCATCTAGTTCAGTTATTACACGAGTAAAGCTAGCATCTAGATACTTTTTATGAGCAGTCCAACTTTGAAATTGCTGAATATCCCTATGTTTTCTCACAACATAAGACCACCAAAATGTTTTTACTCGAAATCGGTCTATTTTAGTACTATTATATCCATGCGGTATAGCAACCTGTACAAAACGATCGTTATCTTCTTTTAACACTTTTTTTAAATCATTACTTAATTGCTCATTGTATGCTTGAAATCCAGTACCCTTGCTCCTAAAAATGATATTAAATTCTCCGTCTCCAAACCTGGTTACAGAATTTTTTTTACTACTTATTTTTTTTACCGTTTCTAATGGGGAACTAACCTCGAACTTTTCCTTTGATACATAATATAAATAAGGGAAAAAATAGATGATACGGACATAAGATAAAATCATTTGAATGATTTTATTTTTTTTTAAAGATCTCAAAAGTTTCATTTTAAACTCTTTCTCAAAATATTATACTTATCTAATAAAGTTGATTTTTGCGCAAAACTTTCTTATACAGGAACATTCGGAAACGACTTGAAGAAAGCCCCACAATGGTACCTACACTCAGAGTAATAATAAAATGGCGAAAAGAGATAAGTTTATCTCGATAAAAGGACCATCTTGCTATTGCATTTTGTCTAACATACTTTACTCCGCCACGTCTCTTTTGCAGACTACTCGTTCTGGCAGCCACCAATATTTGTGGTAAATTAGCCACCCCATCACTTTGACGCTTTAACACTCTGAGCCATAAATCGTAATCCTCAAATCCCACAATATCACGATACCCATGCATTTCTTTTTTTATAAAATCTCTTCTAAACATAACTGTCATATGATTTAATGGATTTCTTGTTTTTGAAAACCTTTTAATTTGATCCGAATGTATTGGAACATTCCTACTTCCATTGGGGTGCTCCCAAGTATCTGTAAATTCTTGAATTTGCGCACCCAACACTTTAACCTTTTTTTCTTGTTGAAAAAAAAGAGTTTGTAGTTCAATCCGATTTGAAATTGCATGATCATCACTATCCATACGTGCAATTAAAGGGTACTCACAAACAAGTAGTCCCGCATTCAAAGCATTGCCTAAACTAACCTGCTGATTGAGCTTAACGATAGTTATATTAACAAAATCCTTAAACTCCTCAAAAAAATCATTTAAAACTTTGTCTAGATCCCGTCCCAATTCACCATCTCTAACAATGACAAATTGTCGTGGAATATATGTTTGATTAATCATACTATTCAGTGCTTCACGAAAATTTTTAGGGCTTTCAAGATTGTATACAGACATTAATACTGAAACATTCGCAAATTTCACCGTGCACCTTCCCCTGTAAAAACAATTTTCACAGTACCGATGAGTAATTTGATGTCAAACCAAAGTGAATAATGTTCAATATAATAATTATCTAATTTACATTTTTCTTCCGGTGTAATATCATACCCACCGTTAATTTGAGCATAGCCCGTTATTCCAGGAATAATCCGCAAACGTTGAGGGAAATCTACAAATTCTTGACTAAACTGTTCAGTCAAAATTGGCCGCTCCGGACGTGGACCTACGAGGCTCATATCCCCCTTCAAGACATTCAAGAATTGTGGCAATTCATCAATACGCGTCTTACGCATAAAACGCCCAACAGGCGTGATTCTAGCATCATTTTTACGAGCCCAAACTGCTCCAGTTCTTGCTTCCGCATCCTGATACATAGAACGTAATTTGATTAATTTAAAATTTTTACCCATTAGACCAACTCGTTCTTGTCTATAAAAAGCTGGTCCTGCAGACGTAATTTTAACTGCTATTGCAAAAATAATAATTAACGGACTACTCAACACAATTCCGACCAGTCCAACACACAAATCAAAAACCCTTTTAACAATCAAGCCACGTCCAGATACTGGAGTTCCTATTTTGTTGATAAACTTATAATTAGATTGAACTGTCAATTTTTCACCAACTTTAACAGGTTGCTTAATGACTTCGACTTGTCGCATGTTAAACTCCCTTCCAATATTCACTCAAACCCTTTTTTAATGACCACTTTGCCGAGTACCCTAAACTAGTTAGTTTATCAATGTTGGCCAATGAACGTTTTACCTCACCATCTCGACCTGTTTCTTTACATATCGATAACTTATGTCCGGCAATCTTTTCATATGTTTGAATAATATCATTGAGAGTTATTTCACGACCATTTGCAACATTAAAGACTTGCCGATGCGCATCACTTTCAGTAATCAACCAAAGTGCTTGAATAACATCTTCAACGTAAATAAAATCCCTTGTTTGCAATCCATCACCAAATAGAGTGAACAACTTATTATTTTTTAAGCAATCCGTTAAAATAGATAACACACCTGAATATGGTGATGTTGGATTTTGACCCGGACCATACACATTAAAGAAGCGCACACAAACCGTCGGTATATTATACAAAGCATCATACGCTAAAACGTAGCGCTCAGTAGCATACTTATCAATAGCATATGGTGATATAGGATCAACACACGAAGTTTCTTTTTTAGGAAGATCAGGTAAATTACCGTACACTGCTGCGGAAGATGTAAATAGAAATTGTTTGATTTTTAATTTAGAAACACGAATAAATTCCAACGTTTGTAACACTGCATTATGATTAATTTCATGTGTTTCGCTCGGACGATCGATTGAATCAGCTACACTTGCCACCGCTGCTAGAAAATAAATATAATCAAACTTTTCTTGTTTTAACAACCGTTGCATAAATTGTTCATTACATACATCTTCAACATAAATAGTAACTAAATTCCGATTTTTAATATTCTTAATATTTCCCATTGATAAATCATCAACAACTACTACCTCTATCCCCTGATTTACCAGGCGATCTACTAAGTGTGACCCGATAAAGCCAGCACCACCAGTTACCAAAGCTTTCACTATGTAACACTCCTTTTAAAATAGCTTATACTTTCACTGCTTTTTGGTATTTCAATAGTCCCTACAAACCGGTTATTCTTCCATTTAAGAGCAACTAGTGCTAAATTGCAGGAATGATTCTAAGCCATACTACTTAAGTTTCCACACCTAAGACGACGTCAAATTTTCCAGAGTACCATTTAGAATGTGAGTAGCCCACGATAACATCTATTACCGGTGATCAATCACATCCCCATAAAACTAAAATTTAACATTATCCTAAGATTTGTCAACGTTTCTATAATAAAATAAGGATCAAGCTTCAGTGTTTGAATGAAATTATCCGATATTCTTAATCGTCTTTCAAAATATCAAACAATTTAGTCGATTCGCTTTGAATATTGATCTCTCTATTAGGATAATTTGTCACGGTTAACAACATTTTGGAACCATTCCTTGCAGCTTTAAGACTAAACATTTGCCCCATTACATTACTATAAAAACTAAAATCATTTGTCGTCATTTTGTAATTACCGTTAATATTATTAATACTTTTTTCGAAATTCACATTATATTTTTTTGCAAAATAGTAGTTATTTATAATTTTGCTGGAAGAAATCAGTACATCTGAAACCGACATTTGCAACTGATTTGTAGCAAAATAAGTTTTGTCCATTGGTAAAATAGTATCTTGCAGAACAGTCCCATTATCAGTTGAATACTTGTAACTTTTTACATCATTCACATAAGTTGCAGTATTTGTATATACGCGTGTATTCGCCAATCCAAGTGGCGTTATTACCAAAGCCTTTAGTGCTCGTTGGTAAGACATGTTCATGATTTTAGATATAAGAACAGCTTTTATAAGGCTATCTGCAGAAACATACCCGGTTGGTTTCGTTGAATACTTATGAAGATACTTAAGATTATACCTTGTTGAAGCATTCGCCGTAACCCTATTTATATTTTGTCTTTTCAAATATAAATCTGATCCATTCACAAGAAAACTTTTGACGCTTAAATTACTAGATACTCCGATATATTTTTTTAAAGAGGCGTTCGAATTAATCTTTCCCTTTTCAATAAGCTTAAAAATAGCCGCCGTATTTAAAAAGTTTTGATACTCGCCAACAAAAAAAACACTATTTAACTTAAATGTATTTTTCAACGTTGCATTTGCATATCCATATTGTCCAGCAAACGCTATTTTTTCTCCAGACGTCGCCACAAAAGCTCCGATGAACTTTTTTTTAGTTAACGCTTGAATATTATCGCTTAACTTTTTTCGACTGGTATCTTTTTTTAAATTATTAACACCTATAGTGGTCTGGCGAGTAAGTGCATCATCTAATGACGACTTTTTAGACACATCGCTTTTACCAACTTCTTTTGAATGTGTATCATCACTTGATCTCAAATTCAAAATCAAGAAAGCTACTGCAGCAATCATAACTACTAGTATTAAAACACTCACATAATGCTTAATCTTTTCGCTTCTCATCATTACCTCTTAGCATTAACATATCCCAAAATTTCAATTTGTTCATTTTTGAAAAATTTAATCATTCTAAAGATATCTTTCTTTGCCGTCTTATTCAACTCGCTCACAATAATAGTCCCATCGGAAACTCCAAATAAATTGCTATTTTGACTTTTAGTCGTAAATTGAGCCGAATTAATAAAAACATGATCATATTGCTTCGATAAATCCATAATAAGATGCTTAAATTTCGGATCACCTATTAAAAACTCGGCTTCACCTTCTTCAATACTACCGGGCGTAATAATTGAGACATTCTGTCCTGGTACTTCATGAATAACTGATTGATTTTTCATATTTTCATTATTCAGGAAGTCAGCTAACCCTTGTTGAGTATTTAATTTAAACGCCTCTGAAAACGAATTATGACCGAAATCAGTATCTACAATTATAGTCTTCTCTTTTGCCTGTCCGTACATAATTGCAAGATTCGCAATTACAGTGCATTGTGCCATTACGTTGTTTGGTGTTGCAAAAGTGATGACTTTAGTAACGGATTCGCCTTCTAAGCCAATATTGATCCGTCGAATTGCTTCTTTTATAGCATTCATTTAGAAAATCTCCCACTTTGTATTTTTCATTTTTTTTCCGGCATTTCTATTACACCTAGATTATTCAAGTGGAAAACATCTGCAATAAATTCCTCGTCCTTCACTTTTCCTAAATACAGTTCTTTGTAAATCATCCACAAACTAGCTATTAAAAAAGCAATAACAAATTCTATTACTGCAAGCATAAATGTTTTTTTATGCGAAGTATTCAACTTTCCTACAGATGCGTTGGAAAGAATTGAAATATTGGCACCAGATAAATATTCACCAATATTAGCAACCAACATCTTCATACCAATCTCTGCTAAATATGTTGAATATTCAGCATCATCACTTGAAACATTCAGCGTAAAAAACGGTGAACTAGAACTATTTGATGCAGCCTTGGTTATTGTCAAATCGTAATCTTTTTTTGTTGTTTTATTTTTCCAATGACTCTTAGCAATTTCGCCATCCATAATTTTCAAGAACTTCTTTGAAGTGACAAATTGTTGATACGAAGAAATCAAATTATAATTATTATCATTTTGAACCATTTCACCAGAAGAAGTATAACTTTTAGCCTGTAGACGCATACTTGCATAAACACCGATACCACTAACTAACACACCAATTAAAAGTGCGGTTAATAAGTATTTTTTCAATATACGTATTAACAAATTTTCATTTATTACAATTTTAGACTTCATTTTAACCTCCTAAGATTAACTGTCAAAAATAATTATACGGTCATACATATGCTTATCATCTTACAACAATCCACTTCTTTTTTGCAAAAAAATTAAACACCAAAAAAACTATGCATAAACAAAGCCGCACAGGCCGCGCCAATAAATGGTGCAATCCCAGGAACGATGATCCCGTATTGCCAATCGCTATCAGCTTTGTTCTTAATAGGTAAGATTGCATGCGCAATCCGAGGACCCATATCTCGAGCAAGGTTCATGGCGAAACCAGTAGGACCACCAAGACCCATCCCAATCGCCCAAACTAACAGACCAACACCAATCGGAACGATCCCCGGCGTCTTCACTTGAGAAATAGCTAAAATACCAGAAATAAAAATAAATGTATCGAAGAATTCGACGAAGAAGTTCCGTGGTAAGTTCCGTACGGCTGGTGCGGTTGAGAATAAGTTCCGAATCGTAATTGGAGAGATTTCATCAGCTGAAGCTGCAAAGTGATCAGCGTACATGATCCAAACGATCACAGCACCGACAACCCCACCTAAAACCTCGGCAATTGAATAAGGAATAAACATTGCCCAAGAAATATTACCTAGTAAGCATTGCGCCAAGACCATGGCCGGGTTAATGCATACATTACCAAAAATAAATAAAGAAATCGTAATCCCAAAACCCCAAGTTGTAATCGCGAAGATATGACCTGAATTCCGGTATTTAGTTCCTTTCAAAACTTCACTACAGTGCACACCCACACCAAATATAATCATCAAAGCGGTTCCCATAAATTCTGCCAGAAGCTGATGAATCACAATAATTCTCCTCCATTGACGCCATTTGCGCCGATTAATTTTTTGAATCCAGTCACGTTAAATATCTTTTCTGAAAGTAACGATCATTTTTTCACACGAACACCATTATACACAAAATGTCCAACATTTAATACGCTTATTTATTAATCCACCGATTTTCAGTGAAGGTCTAGCATTGAACGCAAGTTACGGTATACTTAATTAGTTAGTAAAATTGTAAGTAAGGGGGAAACTTTCATGATTAACCTTGAAGGTACCGCAATTCACCGTGGCTGGAATCGGCGCATGGTCACAGGTAAGACTTTGGCCGAATGTGACGAAAAGTTAGCCAATTACTTGAACAAACAAGACTACGGCGATGGCGAATTCACCGTTTTACACGAAAACGATGGCTCTAACCAAAACACCGGCTATGATTTACCAGATGGTGATGTTTGTTACATCAGCTTCTTAATCTACAATAGTCGACTCTAAACTAAAAAGACTAACCCAATTGGCACTTGCCACTTGAGTTAGTCTTTTTTCGTCCGTGCTTTCCAATGTCGTCGAATTCGTCGAATTACTCGTGGCGACTTCGGTTTGATCTCATGCTCAAACCATTCTTGTAGCGTCGCATTCACAACCCCGCCAAACATTAACAACATCCCCGAAAAATTTAACCAGAACATCAACACAATCAAACTCCCGATTGTTTGATAAGTTGTCACCCGACGCGCAAATAATTCAATATAGATTCGGAACCCTTGTGAAATGACAATCCAACCAACTGCCGTCACTACCGCTCCGACCCAAATGTAGCGCAACTTCACGGCCGCATTCGGTACAAAATAATAAAGTAGAATTGCTAATACAAACATCCCCACAAATGTGATCAAGTTTTTATTTTCTAATAATTTGGTCCACCAAGCTGGAATAATAGATCGTGAGGTGTTAGTTAAGTCTAAAATGGTATCCATAATAATCTGGCTAAGCGTGAAGAAGATGGCTAGCATCACAATCAGGACTAATAGGCCCAAAGTTAACAAAAATGCCATCAGTCGCGTGACAATCGCTCCTTGAGCATTCTTAACTCCATACGCTTCATTCAAGCTCCGCCGAATCGCCGCAATAATCTGTGATGCCGACCAAATTGAGACCACAATCCCAATTGACAAACTTCCATTACCCCCACCGGATAAGAAAGAAACTAAGATTGGTTTAAACGTTTGATAAATGTTACTTGGCATGAACTCTTGGGCATAAGATAAGATTACACTTGTTTTTAAGTTAAAACGTGCGACGATATTTCCCACAATCAAAATAATGGGTGCAATCGACATCAACGCATAATACGCCATCACAATGGCATTATTACTGACATTAGCTTGATTGTATCGCCGAATTAAGATGCTAAACCATTGCATCGTCCTCGGATAACGTTCTTTTAATTTCAACATAATTCTGCTCCGCTCTTAACTTAGTAATGTCAATTATACATTGGATTGCCTTTTGAAACATCTGAAATACGTTTATGGTAAGCTATTAAACAAAACTACTAATAGAATCGGAGGTGTAATGCATGCCTAAAATCAGCCTCATCGTTCCCTGTTACAATGAGGAATTAACCATTGATATTTTCTATCAAGCCGTCGAAAAAGTTTTTCGTGACCACGCTGACATCTTTCAAGACGTGACTCACGAGTATCGTTTCATTGACGATGGCTCAACCGATCAAACATTAACTAAATTACAACAACTACAAGCTACTGATCCTGAAACCGTTCATTATTTGTCCTTTTCCCGTAATTTTGGTAAAGAAGCTGGACTGGCTGCTGGACTGCAAGTTGCGGATGGAGACTATGTCGCAGTCATGGACGTTGATTTGCAAGACCCCCCTGCACTATTACCCGAAATGTTTCAAATCTTGTCAGATAGCCAATATGACTGTGTGGGAACATTACGAGCAAGTCGCCATGGCGAACCGGCGATTCGATCCTTCTTTTCAAGAGCCTTTTACTCAGTTATTAATAAGATCTCTAAAATTCAAATTGTCCCCAATGCCCGGGATTATCGGTTGATGACTCGGCAGATGGTTGACGCCATTTTAGAATTACCTGAATATAATCGTTTCTCAAAAGGTATTTTTAGTTGGGTTGGCTTTAATACTAAATACATTACCTTTGAAAACACTCCACGTTCAGCTGGCAAATCACACTGGTCCTTCTGGCAACTACTGAACTATTCAGTAGAAGCAATTGTCGATTTTTCTGAAGTGCCTTTGAAAGTTGCTACTTTTATTGGAAGTTTCTTTGCTTTTATGTCTGTCATTGGCATCGTTTTTATTATTATCCGTAAGTTAATCTGGGGTAATAGTGTTGGTGGTTGGGCATCATTAGTCTGCATTATTTTACTTGTCGGTGGTATTCAGCTATTTTGTTTAGGAATTATCGGAAACTATATTGGTAAGATTTATCTTGAAAGTAAGCATCGACCACAATACATTGTTAAAGAGCAAAAATAAAAAGGTAGTGTGATTTAAAACCACACTACCTTTTTCACTGTATAGGCTTAACAGCAATTGTATTGTACACATGTCAACTATTATGATACTACCTTTTCACAGCTAGTTCCATCATTAATTGAGTTTTTTTAAAATCGCATCTAAAATATATCCAGCTGCATAACCGTCCCCGTAAGGATTTTCAGCTTTAGCCATTTCATTATATTCAGTTTGATTATCCAATAATGCTTCCATCGCTTTTTGAACCTTTTCACCATTAGTACCGACTAACTTAAGCGTCCCAGCTGTAACACCCTCTGGCCGTTCAGTAGTATCTCTCAAGACTAGCACTGGTTTATTCAACGATGGTGCTTCTTCCTGCACACCACCAGAATCAGTCATAATGAAATAACTTCTGGCTGACATATTATGAAAATCAACAACATCCAAAGGATCAATTAAATGAATCCGTTCAGTATCACCTAAAATCCGCTTAGCCACCGTTTGAACTGCTGGGCTCAAATGTACTGGATAAACAACTTCTACGTCGGGGTGACTTAATACAACTCGTTTAATAGCCGCAAACACTGACTCCATCGGTGCACCTTGATTTTCACGTCGATGCATCGTTAACAGGATCATCCGATGCCCTGGTTCAACTAAATCTAACGCATCATGATGATAATCCGCACTAATCGTTTGTTTTAAGGCATCAATCGCTGTATTCCCAGTAACCGTAATGTTAGCTTCATCATGGTTTTCTTTTAATAGATTAGCTTTACTTAATTCTGTTGGTGCAAAATACATATCGGCCAACACATCAGTTAATTGTCGATTCATTTCTTCTGGATATGGTGAGTATTTGTTCCAAGTCCGCAAGCCGGCTTCAACGTGACCCACTGGAATTTGATGATAAAATGCACTAATGCTGGCCGCAAAAGTCGTCGTTGTATCCCCATGTACCAAAACAATGTCTGGTTTAACTTCTGCCATAATTTCATCTAGCTTCATTAATACCCGACTTGTAATCCCCGCCAATGTTTGATTTGGTTTCATAATATTCAAATCATAGTCTGGTTTAATCTTAAAAATATCTAAAACTTGATCCAGCATTTCTCGATGTTGAGCCGTAACCACCGTTACTGGAATAAATTTATCGGATTGTTTCTGTAATTGCAACACGATTGGTGCCATTTTTATTGCTTCTGGACGTGTTCCAAAAATTGTCATTACTTTTATTTTTTTCATTTTTAGATTCACCCTCACTAATATCTTTACGTTGATTATATCAAAGTAACACTCTATTAGCAGACGCAACCACAAAAAAGTCCAGTTACAGAAATATCTCCAACTGGACCACTCATACTTATTTAAAATTTCTCACTTTGGCTTACAATATCTTGAATCTGTTCGGCTACCGTATCTGCCCCTTTCCAATTACCCTGATTTGCAAACAAAACTACGGCAACCTTGCCATTGTTCGTTCCAAAGTAATAGCTACGGAACCCATTATCAGCGCCACCAATCCGTACAGTATTACCAGCTCGATAATAAACCCCACCAGAATACTTGATCTGTTGGCCATCTGATAGCTGTTGGAAACCAGCTTGCCCATCTAATTTACCCGTAAATAGACTATTAATAAATGTATAGTAATCCCCAACGCTGGCATAAACATTGCCACACCCCAACTCGCTAGATAACAAGTCAGTCGAAATATTATTAGGCTGTGACTGCCCGTTATTGTCTGTATACGATAATGGATTCGTCAAATTACTTGGAATCTGATTATATAAGAAAGTATGCTGCATTCCCAATGGTGTTAAGACATCGCTTTGTAAATTACTCATGTAACTTTTACCAGTTACTTTACCAATAATCCCAGCTAATAGCGTGAAGTTAGCGTTCGAATAGTTCCAAATATGTTGATCTGTAGATGTTAAATGACTAATCGTAAACGCCACTTGGTCCGACTCATTGGTTAACGGTGGCGTTGGGATTGGTTCACCCATTCTAATCCCGGAAGTATGATCTAATAATTCCCGAATCGTGATATCTTTTGCAAATGGCACTTGTGGGTAATATTGGCTTAATGATGTGGTCATCGTCAATTTACCCTCATTAATTAAGTGCTGAACCACTGCCCCAGTTAACGCTTTTTCTAACGATGCTAATGGATAAGGTTGATTGGTACTATTTGGGATCTTTTTAGTGACATTCGCATCACCATAGTTCATTACCTTAACCCCAGCTGGCCCATCATTTGTTACCAACAGTGTTCCCATAATATGGTTTTGCGTGATTAACGCATTAATTTTCGCCATCGCTTGTGCTTCAGTCAACGGCCCACTAGTAATTGCGGTGGCTGGCTTAGTCACAACTGGCGTTTTCGAACTGGTTGTTGAACTACTAGTCGTACTTGTGGCGACACTACTCTGATTAGATTGACTTGAACTGCTAGTCTGATTAGCGGGTTTAGTTGGCGTCGTTACTGGTGTAGTTGGTGTCACCACACTAATTGGCGCGGTAATACCAACTGTTGGCGCAGCGGCAACCGCTACGGGCTTAGGTGTCGTAATCACCGTATCAGCATCGGCCGGTAATGTGATACTTAGATTCACCGTTGTGGCTTTGATCCAGCCATGAATACCACTTTTACCTTGTGCATAATAATACTGACCAAAATCGGTCTGAGCCGCTTGTGTAACCTTTAAATGCGCTGCCTTAGCTTTAGCCGCGGTTAACGTCTTATGCTGCATTACCTTTTGAGTCGCTTGTGGCCCATTAACACTAACCGTTAACTTCTTAACGGTTGTCTTCGCAGTTAACGTGCCCCTAGCCGCCTGCTGCTTAATAATCGCCAGTGTCCCATTTGACTTCACATGGGTTAATTTGGCTGTCTTATTTTGCTTCAGCCACCCATGCCCTTTTAATTGAACATACTCACCACCTGATCCGTGCCGCCGTTGCACCACCTGGTAAACTTGATAGGCGGACAACTGCCGCTTATGCCCCAGTTTTACTTGATGGGCCGTCTTAGGCACCTTCGGGTAAACAGCTAACCTAGTCAGTTCTGGCTTCACCCGAACATACGTGACTTTAGCACTAGCTGACGCACCCACAACGCCACCTAATAAAACGGCCATACTAATCAATCCAACTAAACTTCGTTGCATTTTCATCATCGCTAACTCCCCCTCGTGGCTTTGATTGTCGTCATCATACGACCACCCCGAGAGAAATGCATCGAAACTAAATTTTATTGTTAAACTGCCTAACATGATGATCAAACAAGCAAGAGTGGGACAAAAGACGGTTTGCTACCGAGCATAGCCTAGGAATACGAATGATTGTGTACTTTCAATCGTTTGTATTCCGTAGCTCGATTGCATCATTAGTCTTTTGTCGCACGTTTCGACTATAAATATTCGGAGACACAAAAAACGAGTTTGGTTTTTGTCCCAAACTCGCTCACAAATTATTTTGTTAATATCGTTTCAATTTTCTTGGTTGTGGCTTTAGCAGTTGTATGGTTTGCTTGATTCCAAAACCCAATCACCGTCACTTTTCCATCGCCAGTCCGCGCGTACGACGTACTGATATGGTTATCGTACCCCGTAGCTGACTGCCGGCCATCAGCAGCATAATATAAGCCCCCGGCATAACGGTGTGTCGTGATTAAGCTGGTCAAATTAGTGTGCCCCGCTGTTGACAGCATTTTACCCTCGTTAAAGGCCGTCACAAATTTATAATAATCACTCACTGACATACTCAGATCGCCCGCGCCCAATTCGCTAGCCAACAACGGCTTGGATATGGTATAAGTCGTCGCGTAGTCAGTTGTCTTGTAGGCATAGGGTGTCACAACACCGGTGGTTGGCAATTTGGCTGGCGCATAAGTCTTCGTCATTTTAGCGGGTGTTAAGATACGTTGCTTGAGATTAGCTGCATAAGATTCCCCAGTAACCTGACGAATGATGCCTGCGAGTAACGTAAAGTTAGCACTCGTATAATGCCAAGTATGCTGATTCGTTGATTTCAAATGCGTTAACGTCCAGTTAATTGCCGCGGTTTCACTCAACACCTTGCTAGGCTTAGCCTCAGGCATCGTAATTCCCGACGTATGCGTCAACAATTCTTGAATCGTAATGGTCTTCGCATATGGCACTTTCGGATAGAATTTACTCAATGGCGTCGTCATCGTTAAGGCCCCACTTTGAACAAGCTGTTCGATCATCGTTCCCGTCATCGCCTTTTGCAGTGATGCGATTGGATAGATGGTCTTTTCGGTATTCACTGCTTTGGTCGCGGCGTTAGCGTAGCCGTACGACCGAACAACTGGTGTTTTGGTCGTCGCTGTCGTCATCAATAACGTTCCTTTTAGGTGACCTGCGTTTACTAAGGCATCGATCTTTTTAGTGGTCGCTGTGGGCAAACCAGTTGTCGTGGCCGCTTTTTTAGTGGCGACTTTAAATCCGGTTGATTTCACCCAACCATAATTTTTCTGATTCTTTTGTAATTGATAATACTTGCCAAAATCAGTCGAACTTTGTTTAACCACCGTATAAGCCTTAGTAGTTAACGTTTTAGCCGCTACCTTTTTAGTAGTTAACTTGGCCTTGGTGGCCGTCGGACCTTGAACCGTCACGGCCACCTTTTTAGCATTACCGGTAAGTTGCAACTGGCCAGTTAATTGCTTGGTTTTAAACGTGGTTAAAAGACCATCTTTAGTCACATGCGTTAACGTCTTCATATCTGATTGATTGATCCAACCGATTGTTTTGCCAGCCAAAGTTTGCACATGCCGATACTTGAACGTCAAATACTTACCAGTGGTGGTACTGCGATAAACTTGATCACTGGCAACCGTTGCATCAGTTCCATTCTGCAGTGTTTGCGTTGACGTTGGCACTTGCTGATAAACTGCTAATTTCCCCGCATATGGTTTTAATTGTAAATAAACGGGGCGCGTCGTCGCTGAACTGGTTGGCATACCAACAACCAAGCTGCCGACCAAGCTCACTAAACCTAACAATCCCACAATCCCTACTTTTTTAAACATTCTCATGGTTTTCCCCCTGTAATTTCACGCTCATAACTATACGGCGTTTAACTAGAGAACGCAAGATTAAGTACACTAAACAAATAATTGCCCATAAATAAACAGCTGGCACAATATACCAGCTGTTGTGTGAACCTTATTTAATTGATCTCGTGACACTATGTTAGTACGGCAAATTATTACTAGCATAGTAAGTTCCGTAGTAAGCGAGGTGACCATCTAGCTCAATCATCATTCGATATGCAGACGTATCCATTGATTTTAAGTTGATCAGCTGACGCTCGGGTACTAAATGACCGCCACCCGTAACTAAAAATTTTTTCTTAGTTGCATCTTGAAAACGAACATTAAAATCTAAATAAGCTTTTCGGTTTTCAGGAACTAATGGGTCATCACTATCAGCCCATTCAACTGGATACGCATCATCGCCCAAATGCATCTGAATATTAACATGATCATCATCCATTAAAACATTATCGACATAAGTCCAATTTTTGAAAAAGTAAAGATTATCTTCATCAACCCGTACTTTACTAATATATTGTTCTAAATGTCTGAATTTTAGTAAGTTAATGATTGTTTCCTTTTCAGCGACACTCCTGACCATAATGTACAGAAGATGCGTTAATGGCAACTCATGTGGCACGATAATCTCCGCATGCCGATGATGAATAATATTATTACGTTCATCAGGTCCAAATGCACTATCATGATAGATTAAATCAAAAGGTAATTCACTAAACGCCTGCGAACCCGATAGCAGGTGTGGCTCCTGGTGCAAAGCCAAACTTGTTGCACTAAATTTAGTATCAGGTAAGGCTAAAATTTGGGCTAACGGAAACAGTAAATAAACTGGGAATGGACACTTCGCCTGTTTATATTTCGATTCCGCTCTAAATCCCTCATTATTATTTAGCGTTGGCGTTTGTGGTCGAAAATACAGTCGAACGGCCTGTTTAATTGCCTCATTTGTCCCGGCAATGACTTCAGGATTAGCATTTTCATTGACCATACTATTGGTTTGTTGCGCATCCCACCGCGAAATAAGGTGACCCGTCCGCAAAATAGTTGCCAGATTTTGTTCATCTGTAAAATGATAACAATATCGTGGCCAGACCTTTTGCTTAGCAGGACTTAAGCCTGTTGCGATATTACCATGCAATAAATCGTTAATCGTTTTCGTATAAGACAACTTCAAGGCCCCCTAAGCTAACTCCCGAACACTAGCTTCATGGATCTTTTCCTTGGGCAATTCAGCCTTACTTAGTAGCAAGCCATTGACCGTTTGACCGTCATACGACACATTTGCTGACTCAACATACGACAAATAAGTCATTAACTTTTCAAAAAAGTCGGCATCCTGATGTCGCATAACCACACTAGGAAAATCGGGCGTAATCAACAAACCATTGTTACGCAATTTATTCCAACTTTCCGCAATATCATTTTTTGTTAAATAATAATCAAGCTCATCATGAACAACATGGATCGCCTTAGCGTTGGCATCAGCAGGATCTACTTCAATAACCTTAGCATTCACCTCATTAGCTGATAACAAAGCATCGTTTAAATCTTGAATTACCTGCATATAACTTAGCGCAGTCGGGCTACTATCTAACCACTGACGAATCGCTTTAGGTTTTGAATATTCTTGATTGGCACCATTAGCTTGATAAATATGAATATAAACGCGAATGGGTAAATCACCAAGATAGCGTTCCATCAAGGGTTTGACCTCATTTTCCCAATCTAGTCCACCGTTACCAGCACCTAATTGTGGAAACGCAATCGACGTGATTTCCTTTTCACGATAGGTCTCGACAAATTTTTTCAAACCAGCTTCTATATAAGACAGCTTTGATTTATTTCGCCAATTCTTTTTTGTTGGAAAATTTAAGATCCATTTGTTAGGTGTTTTATAAAGCCACAGTTTACCAACCGTTAACTGTCCATTCTCACAAAATTTTTGATATTGTTTAAACATATCAGGATACATTTTTTTAAAATTTAACGCAATCCCTTTTCCCATAACACCAACAGTATTAACCGTGTTAACAAGTACTTTAGCCGGGCTATCAAAAAGATTACTATTCATGTACATTAACATGCTAATACCTCATCTCCAAATTATGCTAAATTTTGTATACTTTTTTCTTAACAAATGCCGATATATCAATATTTATGACCGAATTAACTATACAATATAGTATACTTTTTTGGCGATTTTTTCCACTATATCACTATCCACAAAAATTCACACAAAATTAGTCATTTCAACTAGTGCATTTTCCGAACAAAACCAGTAAACTATGTTTTATAGTTAATTTTTATTAATGGAAGGATGATTATATTGAGTCAAGCAACCGACTATCTCCAACACGTTTATGCGGTGATCGAACAACGCGATCCGCACCAAGTTGAATTTCTAGAAGCGATCCACGATTTCTTCCAAACGATGACGCCCGTTTTTGAACGCCATCCTGAATATATCGAGGCCAACATTTTGGAACGACTCACCGAACCAGAACGCGTGATTCAATTCCGTGTGCCTTGGCTAGATGACGCCGGTCATGCGCAAGTTAACCGCGGATTCCGGGTGCAATTTAACTCCGCCATCGGACCTTACAAAGGTGGCTTACGCCTTCACCCTTCCGTTAATTTAAGTATCGTTAAATTCTTAGGCTTTGAACAGATCTTCAAAAATGCCTTAACTGGCCTCCCAATTGGTGGCGGTAAAGGTGGCTCGGACTTCGATCCTAAGGGTAAGTCCGACAATGAAATCATGCGCTTCTGTCAAAGCTTCATGACTGAACTCAGCAAATACATCGGCTTAGACACCGACGTTCCCGCTGGTGATATTGGTGTCGGTGGCCGTGAAATCGGCTACTTGTATGGCCAATACAAACGACTCCGTGGCGCTGATCGCGGCGTCTTAACCGGGAAAGGCTTGAATTACGGCGGTTCCCTCGCTCGGACCGAAGCCACTGGTTTCGGGTTAGCTTACTACACCGAAGAAATGTTAAAGGCCCACCAATTGAGTTTCAAAGGCCAACGGGTTGCGATTTCCGGCGCCGGTAACGTGGCGATCTATGCCATTCAAAAAGTCACAGCACTTGGTGGCAAAGTCATCACTTGTTCCGACTCTAACGGCTATATCATTGATGAAAATGGGATTGATTTTGCCGTCGTTAAACAAATCAAAGAAGTCGAACGTGGCCGAATTAAAGATTATGCTGATCGGGTTCATGGTGCGACTTATCATGAAGGGTCCGTTTGGGATGCACAGTTGGCTTATGACATTGCCTTGCCATGTGCCACGCAAAACGAAATTGATGAAGCTAAAGCGAAGACCGTCATCGCTAACGGCGCCAAAGCCGTCGCTGAAGGGGCTAACATGCCTAGCTCACCAGAAGCCATTGCGGCTTATCAAGACGCCAATGTCTTATACGGCCCAGCCAAAGCCGCCAATGCTGGTGGCGTGGCAGTTTCTGCCTTAGAGATGAGTCAAAACAGCCTCCGATTAAGCTGGACGTTTGACGAAGTTGACACACGCTTGAAAGCGATCATGCAAGAAATTTTCGCCCAATCAGTCGCCGCGGCGGATGACTATGACGTTAGTGGTGATTATCTCAGTGGCGCGAACATTGCTGGCTTCACGAAAGTTGCTGATGCCATGATTTCACAAGGGTTAGTTTAAACATTAAATAAGGTTAACGCCAGTCAGTTGGCAAAGCAGATTGCTTTGTTAGCTGACTGGCGTTTTTTATTTTAATTGGGTTTACTAGTAACCATCTCTTCCACCCGTTTTAAAATAGCCGCATATTTTTGATCACTAAAAACGGTTGTGAAGATCGCTTGACGCCGCCGCAATAACTGATAAAAAGCCGTTTGATTCGCCGCCATCGTTAACAAGCTATCCTGTTCATCGGACTGCAGCACTAACCCATTCTCAAGTTCTGATAAGCTACTATGACTGATACCCAGAATTAAGGCATATTCGCGACCACTCAATTGGTACCGTTCCCGATTAGCTTTAATCGCTGCCGGTGTTAAGATCTGATAGATTTCACGATAACGAGACCAATCACGACGAATATTCAGATCAGGATCTTCAAGCGGTTCCAAATAACCATCGGGATCTTCAAGATCAACGCCCGCCGGCACCCAATAAAGATGTGGGTTTGTCACCCAATGCTTGCGAACTTTAGTAGTCTCTTCAATTTCGATTTCAGTATAGTGCGTCTGTTGCTGCAATGCCGGTCGATAATAAGCGACTTGGCGAATAATTTTAGGCACTGATTTTGACATCTAATGGCCTCCTCTAATTTGGTGAAACGTAAAATCTGGGAAACGTTCTGCTGGATGTAACGATCTAAACTCGGTTCCTGTTGGTGTCATAAAGAATTTAATATACATCTGATGTTGATACAAAGGCATGATAAATTCAAAAACCGATGAATCGTTATCCACATGCCCATGTTGCTTACTCGGTCTTCGATAATAATAACCACTGACTAAAGTTGAGACTGCATCGGCTAACACCTTTTGAGATGATAACCCATGCAGTAGCATAAATTGCTTAGATTTTCGATTAAGTAAAATCATAATTTGTTTTTCCAAAAAATCTTGTCTAATTTTCAGGATTGCCAATTCAACCTGGAAATCGTCACTTTTCATTAAACCGCTCCTAGCGGTTGTTACTTACAAGTAACAGTTTATTCTTTATTTCAAAAAATTACAACCTTATCGTTTGATGAGGTATCAAAAAAAGAGTCCTCCTTATATAGAGAACTCCGTAAAATCAAGCTGATTTAAACTTTTGAATCGGGATAACCGGTATGCTCAACTAATTGGTGATACGTTTCATGCAGCGTCTTGGCTGCTACATGCCAACCAACTTTCAATAATGGAATCAAGTGTAATGGATCTTCTACCGGAATGTTATGCGTATGCGCAAACTTAAAAATAGCTGGCAAAACATCCATGTCCGAATTAGCAAAGTAATAATTGCCCGCATCGGTCACCACAAAAATGGTTGCACGGAACGCATGCCGTGGATCAATCCCCGCCGATGCGTGCCACCGAATCGCCCCAATTTGAATTAATTTAATTTCAGATAATTGCATTTCGCCTAAATTGCGTTGTTCTGGTGACCAGAGCACCACCTTACTTGGTGTTAATTCAACGACCGCATGCTTTTCACTATGCGTGCCCGACAACCGCCGCAACCAATTGGTTTCTTTAGCTGGTTCCGGATATTCTTGTCCCTGAATTTCAAAGTGAAACGGTACAATACACTTTTTTGCGCGATCAATTGCCCGATAATGGCCGGCAATTTGATGGTTCGTAAAAATCGAAGCCATGGGTTTAAACATGTCGATCACACCCCTTTCACGATTAAGTATACGCTTTCAATGGGTATTTTACAGTATTTTAGTGTTGATTTATGTTGGCTTTCCGAAACATGTTCGGCCCCCCTGCCCCCTCCCGTTTAGCTATGTTAGCCAATTATGACGCAAATCCATCGTCATAATTGACTAGCTAGGCTAATGCTCAGGAACTCCCGACCACCTGAACACTCTAGACACAAAAAGTGACCACCGAATTACTCACCCGTAACTCAGCCGCCACTATTCATTGATCGCATCTTAGTTCTCAATCCTATGTGCGCATAATCGCAAGTCTCAACTATGTGTGCTGACGAATTATTGATATCAACCGTCACCCCCAAACATGACAACTAAGCCAATCATCACCTTAACTTAATGGATGATTGTAGTACCTCCAAATGATGCCTTTTGACCTTGCCCATTAAACATTTAACTGGAGCAACTATCCCGACCAACGCTATTGTAGCACAATTGTTAACGCTTACACAAGCCTATATTAAATTATTTGTCTATACTTATTATCAACGTAACAATTCATCATAAAAAGCAAGATAATCAAAACCCGATTACCTTGCTTTATTTAATTTACATATGAACATGTTCTGGCATGGCTTGGCCCAAATAAGGTTTCTCGACCAAACTTACATCGTGCGCAATTGCTTGTTTAATCATGTCTTGCAATTGTGTATCTGATAATGCCGGTTGAACAACTGCAAGTCCTTTAGCCGCTTGGGCATCAGCATACGCCTTTAACGCCATATTACGATCCGTCAAATGCTTCGTTTCAAACGCCGTCACCCAAGACGCAACTGGATTAGTCGTTTGTGCCTTAAATGTGAGCGTTTGACCGGCCTTTGCCTTGTTCGGCTGTAACCCACGTACTCGTTTATCACGACTCATCCGAACTTTTAACGTTGAACTTGTCACCGTCATCACACTAGTCCGTTTCTTCTTTGCTAGAAAATGATGACTGACCGCAGCTTCTTGGAAGTTATGGGCGTAACGCCACCGCATCTTTTGATACTTCAACGTGACCTTATTACCTTTTTGATGTTCACTAACAATTTTGTACGTCTTCACCCGGCCATTGGGTACTTGTTGATAATCCCCAACTAACAAATATTTGCCACTCTTATGAATGACTAATTTTTGTGCTTGATTGACATAGTAACCAGACAGCGCTGACGTTTTTGCCTGCGCTGAAAAACTTGGTACCACCGCAGCGAAACTTAAACCAGCCACGCCAGCAGTCAATAATTTCATTATTTTTTTCATGATAATCCCCCCAAATACAGTCTTACTAACCCAACTTAAATATACGTCATTTACCCCACGTTTTCCAGTATAAACCGCATTTTCTTTAAAAAATTTGGGAATATAAAAGACGACCGTCGCAACGATCGTCTCATGATAATTTTTAACTTAGTTTTCAGCGTTTTCTTGTGTGGTTTGACCACCATCAAAATCAGCTGGCATAATTGCAAAGTTACTTGCTTCAGTTGAAAGCAAAGCAGCGTATGCGCGCGCCTTTGATGACAAGGCTGGGATAACGGCGTTGTTCAAGTCATTTAACATGTCTTGTTCGTCATCTTCCAATTGGTTGTCGCCAGATTGACGTTCGATAATGCTGACCATTTCACCACTTAAACGAATGATCGCAAAAACGGTTGCAGAAAGGTCATACATTTCTTCTTTGTAAGTGACGTCTAATTGGGCTTGGACAACATCATCGCCAAACGTCTTTTTAACGTCATCATTAGCTGGTGTATAGCTGAATTGGCCTTGGCCAGGTTCATCTTTACTTTCGTCACGATCGTAAACAATTTTAAAATGTAAATCTTGGATAGCTGAGTTTAAAATTTCAATATTCATTAGGCAAACTCCTTTTTTGTGTTACCCCTACCATAACGAAAAAGACGGGATAATACAATCAAATTTGCCCAGTTTTGGTTAAATCTTTATCCATTTCTCGTAAAGGTTAGGTAAAGATTAATTTTTAATTGCCAACCATTGACGCACCTGTACACAACCAGTAAGCTTAAGAAGAACATTATTAATCGGGGGGTAACACATTATGAAGCATCGCATGATTTTATCAGTTCTAGCTTTAGCCGTTGGTGGTAGCTTGGCTATCAATGCCACAACCGCCAACGCCGACACCACCAGTAACGCTTATCAGGCCCATCTACGACTACGCGCGAAGCCCAGTACATCTAAACAACGAGCACACGCAAAAACAACGGCGAAAACGACGACCAAAAAGGCAACGACGGTCACATACGGGAAGCTCAAAGCGGCAGACAAGAAAAAGGTCACGATCGCATTAACTAACCAAAAACAACCGTTAACCGCCATGACTAAGTTAAATAAATCGACTAGCAAGATCGTGACTTACTATGCTTACAGTTTCAAGCTTAAAAACAAGACCAAGAAGACGGTTAAGTTCTACTTCAGTAACTTACGCTTCAATGTCTACGATTTAACTGACAAGACGGTGCCAACTAAAAACTTGAAGCCAGCTGTTACGTCTGCGCACATCACGTTAAAAGCCGGTGCTTCCAAGACGGTTAAGCAAGCAGTTGCCATGAATCCAAGTGCTTTCACAAACACAACAAAGCATTCACGGATTGCCTTCTTTACTTACGGTAACCTCGCTAACAACAAAGCGATGATTGGGACTGTGACATTAGGCACCAACACTAAATAACGCTATTCAAAAAGACGATCAATTGATCGTCTTTTTTTGACCGCTAATCGGTTTCATTCACGGCATTCCAAACCGTACTGTGGCTGTCGACGTATCAGCCAATGCCAACTTGAGTCGCTTCAGATTCAATCAAATTATCACGATAGCCCCAACCTGAAGCAGCATCATGATACAAATATTGATTGGCCGCTTGCTTACCAAAATCGAACGTTCCTACCGTGGCTTTAGAAGCACTCGTATAATACAAACATTTAGATATTAAATAGTAGCTGATACCCATCTGATCAGCCGCTTGTGCCGCGGCCATATTGCCGGCAGCATCATAATGTGACAACTCCTGTTGTTTGCCACAATCTAACGCCCGCTGAGTCGCCAACTTCGTTAAATTAGCATTCAACGTCAATGGTTGTGCCCCCGTCTTAGCACGTTCAGCGTTAACGATTACTAAAAAAGGGGGAATGACTTTCCCCCTTCAAGAATAACTGGCTATCTTAGATATTTTCAACGTATTTTGAATTAGTATACTCAAAAAGCGTTATATGTCACATGACATATAAATTTTTTTAACTTAGCATTTAACCAGATGTTGCCCAATATCCTCATACACCTGTTTATATTCTATATCCTTGTCCTGTTTTTTAGCAATATTCAACGCAATATCTGCGATTTGTTGATTGGTATACGTTAGGCGATAGCCATTACGTTTGGCCATTTGCATCAACGCAATCACAGCCGTTCGTTTGTTGCCATCTGCAAAGGGATGTAAATTGATAATTTTAATGAACACAATTCCCAATTTTTGATTAACTTCGGGATACGCATCAGCATCAAAAAAAGATTGCTTAGGTAGTGCTTCAATCGATTTCAGGCCTCCAAGATTTTGTACTCTTGATTGTTCGTCATGCTCATTTAAAACGGCAAAGTTTATTGCTAATAATTGCTCGGCGTTTAGATATTCCATTACTCGTCACTCTTCCTCAGAATTTCTAACGCTTCATGGTATTCGGAAATCGTATCGTTCAAATCATTCATAAAGTCCTGAGTCACATCATTTTTCTTTTTTACGGACAATCCACCATTCTCCAGCTTAACTTCCAGACGACTTCCCTTTTCAATACTTAAGGACTTTGCCATATCGGCGGGAATGGTGAATCCGATCGAATTACCTACCCGAATCGCGCTACGAATTTCTTCTTTTGTATTTTCCATGCTGGTTACCTCTATTAGTTTTGCTTAAGTTTTTAGTTTGGTTTTTAGTTTGGTTTTTAGTTTGGTTTTTAGTTTGGTTTTTAGTTTGGTTTTTAGTTTGGTTTTTGCAAGCTACCATCAAAGAATATACACAGTATAACATCATTACGTTATAACGTATATATATATGTTTACGTTGAATTAACGAGGATTTTTAAACGTAATTCAATTGTTAGTATCTTATGTTTGGTTATAACAAATATACCCTTCCTAATAAATAGACAAGCGAATGGTCAAAGCTAGTCTATTTATTAGGAAGGGTATATTGTCATCTTCATTTAATTATTGATTTTGTAAGCGCCGTTGATTCTGTTTCCGAATCTTATTAGGAACGTTTTCCTCTAAGAGATATTGACGAATTAACGCAACGATCTGTTTATTTTGCGGTAAATCTGAGTGAGTCGTATTCGCCCCAGTCACCGTGATTTCCGTAAAATGCTTAATCTGATTTTGGAAGATGTACTTCCCAGCATTAACGCTGTTATATGGCACGGTCCCATCACTCGTATAATTTTCCGTCCCGGCAATCGAATACATTGTCAACGAGTTCGGTAAGCCCTCGCGATATTTATACAGTTCCTTATACATATCCGTTGATGGCGTTGTACTCGTCGATTCCATATTATACGGTGAGGCAATCGTCATAAAGCGATCGATACTGACTTTTGGTGATTCTTTTAGATAACGTTCTAAGAACAACGTCCAAATTAAGCCACCGTTAGAATGACCGAGCGCCCGAAAATGATTAAAGCGATACGTTTTCACCAAGTCTTTAAACGCAGTATTCAGCCAAACGGCCTGCTTATCAATGTTGGCCTTACCATCCTTGTTGTTTTCAAACCCAACCACGATAAACGGTTCATAGTCATTACGTCGAATCGAGCCACTATATTTAATCGACCCATCCGTTGCCACAGTCAACTTCAGTACGCTGTGTTTTTGTGGCGTTTCTTTACCTAGTTCTTTGATCAAACTATCAAACCGATTTTGACTCGCACTGGACCCCGGCACCATAATGACCGGCGCCATCCGAGTCCGACCGGCATTTTTCATTGTTCTAATATTCGCCCGACTCCACGTATAGGCTGGCCAACTAATCCCAATCAACACAACGACACCGAGTAACCACTTCCACCAATTACGCTTCATCGCTGGTCACCTCCCCGGTCGTTAATCGATTATTGATTAAAATAAACGGTAAGTAGATCGCTGTCGAGACCACTAAATTCAAAATACTGATCACTAACGCGTGCCAATCACCGCCAGTACCAAGCCAGCCGGTTAAAAATCCTGGCATCGTCCGATAAATCGGATAAGCCACCGGTGGCATCCAACTGAGTTTTAACGCAATCCAAGTAATCAACATGCTAGCCATCGGTGCCAATAAGAACGGTATCGCCAATAGTGGACTATAGAGGATTGGCAACCCTACGAGTAGCGGTTGATTGAAATTGAATAGTGTTGGGAACCAACTCATCTTAGCCACTAAGCGAAAATCTTGGTTACGCGACTTCCACAAAATAGCAATGACTAACGCTAACGTCATCCCAGCGCCACCCACATTGGCAAACGCGTCAAAAACGGTATGCAAGGTGATCGGATTAGGTGCGCCCCAAGCCGAGCCATGTTGCAAGGCATAAGCCAAGTTTTGTACCGTTGTCACTGAACCATTGCCACTAAAACCAATTGGTCCAATAATCCCAATCAGCCAAAAGAAGTTACTCAACAAAGTGGCTAAGAATATCGTGATCATAATATGACTAATTTTGCCAAATGGTAATTTGAAAGCTGTATAGAACAAGCCATTCAATCCCATCTGACTAATAAAGCTCACGCCAAACCCGATCGCACTGAACAAGCCCAGCGTGATCACCATCGGCAGTAAGTTATTTTTCGCTCGCATGAGCAAATGCGTTCGGGTTTCCAACAACTGATGTTCATGCGGTTTGAAAGCCAATTTACTGAACAACCACCCGGTAATAACGCCCACCAAAACTGCTAGAAAGATCCCTTGTGACCCCAAGTTACCTTCCAAAAATTTCGAGCTCGTGTTATCTCCTTGGTCATTAAAGATCGCAAAATTTACATTGAGCATCACAAAACTGACTGCAGCGGTAAGGCCAGCCATCAAGTTATCGCGATTAGTTGCCCGGACCACAAAGTTTGCCACGGCAAACGCAGCGATCACCGCGATTATGTCGTTCACCCCAATACTCAACATACCTGTATACTGGGCCATATATTTAAATCCCGGTACCCAATGTGATAAATAATAAATGCGGTTTAAAAACCCATTTTTCTGAAAAAGTGCTTGATTCAAAACATTAATATAAGCACCGACGAGTACGAATGGAAATAGCAATGTTAACGTATCCCGAATCGTTCGGAAATACCGTTGTTGTGCCACTGCCGTATCAAATCGTTGTAGTCGCTGCATGAATCGTCCAACCATGTTTAATCCCCCCCTATTCCCTAACTATCTAAAAGCATACGCCAAGGTCAGGAAATTGCCTATCATATTCGCTTAAAAAAGTGCATTTAACTTTCATAATTTTATTTATTTCGATATGCTTAAAGCAAAATTAAGCGGAGGTGGTTTCCATGCCAAGTTCATATACCCATGTTTTAGTCCCCGTTGATAGTTCGGCACAAGCGCAAGCCGCATTTGATGAAGCGGTAAATATCGCCCAACGACACGACGCCATTTTAACGGCGCTGTACGTGGTCGATGACAGTGCCTATCATGCACCCGCACTAGATCCCGTGCTCGATGAACTGCTTACAGCCGAAGCGAGTCATGCCAACGCCGATATGCGTGATCGCCAGCGTTTCGTTGCCACCACCACCGTCTCGCAATTCAAAACTGAAGTGGCTTATGGTAATCCAAAACGCACCATTTCGGAATATGCCAAACAACATCCTGAAATTGACCTCATTGTGTTAGGCGCCACCGGTAAGGATTCACCTCATCGCGTGGCGGTCGGATCAACAACGAGTTATGTCGTTGACCATGCCCCTTGTAATGTGATTGTGATTCGTTAAATTTAATCAAACATGTTGGACCCTCACTAAATTAGTGGGGGGCTTTTAAACTTATTGTTTATAATTAAATTAATAATGATATAATTGTAACGTTAAATCATTACTTTGGAGGCGCAAAACATGCGTAAATTATGGAAACTCACAACTATTGGGGTATTATCACTAAGTATGGGGGTTGCAGTACTACCCAGCACCGGCTTGACTGCCAATGCTAAGACCCGTTCAGCTAAAGTTATTAGTACAAAATCGATAACTAAATCGACTTATCATATTAATGCTGGCTACTTATATTCAAGTGCTAAACTGACTAAAAAGACGCATAAAGGTCAAAATTACCTTAAAACGACTTTCTATGCGACTAAGTCCGCAACCGTTAAGAAAACTAACGGTAAAAAAGCCGTTTACTACTACATCGCAAACAGCAAAGGTTCCGTTAAAGGTTGGGCCTGGCGTGGTAATTTGAGTAAGATCAATTTGAAAGCCTTGAATCAACGTAAATCTGACATTAAGAAGGTTCTCGCCGCTGTGCGGACAATGACACCTGATGACCAAGACAACGTACTCAGCGACTTCACTGATATTGACACAAAAAACACCTACGATCGCTTATCATCTGCGGCTTACGATTTTAGTTTTCGTCACACTACACAAGATGCCAAAGCACTCTCATCATTTTACCAAGTTTTCGCTGGTCGCTTTAACGCTGTAACCAATGCTAGATTGGCCACGCTTAATGATCGCTTGGTAGAGGGAATTCGTACAGATGACCTTTATGACCCTGTTTATAACATGAGTCAGGCCTTATCCGATGCCCTTTCAAGCTTCAACTAATAAATAGCATTCAAGACTGTTACTACCGCTATTCGGCAGTAACAGTTTTTTTATGAACACTAATCAACTACTTGCCATAAAAAACATTAACCACGTAACTAATTCACGTTACCATGATATAATTAATTTAATTAAAGCGTTTTATTTTGGAGGAATTGCTTATGAAAAAACATCATTTATTACTGGTCGGGATGAGTACCTTTGCTTTGGGAATAGCTTTCACGGCAGAATTTAGTCCGGTAAGTGCCAAAGCCGCACAGTATCATTACGCTGATGATATCGTTTACGATAACGTCTACACTGCTGCCTATTTACAGGCTGACTACAAACCACAGAAACTTTATACAACAGCTAAAGGCGCACTTAACAAAAACGGGAAAAGTATCACTCTCAAGAGTATCTACAAAAAAATTGCCATTCGTTGGGATAAAAAGTATGCCAAGCAAGACCTATTATACGTTCGTGTTAATGGCAAGACTTATTACAAACTAGATACTAACGCTATTCAAAAGTTTAATTCTTGGAAAGAAAACAAAACTATGCTTTCACCATACGCCCCAAGCTCAAAATCCAAGATCGTTATACAAAAAGGGGACAAGGTTTCAACTGCCACTACTTGGCGTAAAGTGGTTCATTATAAATATGGCACTAAAACCATTGCGTCATGGCACCAAAAGAATGGACTTTGGATTAAAAATTAAGTCATAAAAATAACAGCTACCAACACGATTTTGTGCTGGTAGCTGTTATTTTTATTGACCTCATCCGGACTTGAACCGGAATCAACCGCTTAGGAGGCGGGTGCCCTATCCAGTTGTGCTATGAGGCCATAAACTCAATCCGTCAAATATCATCTCACGGATTGAGATTTTTTTCAATTGCTACTTTTCAGTAGACCGATCGCGATTCTTTTTCCGCATGCCTTTTTTCTTGGAATGCTTGTTATGACTCTTCTTACGTTTGGGCTTCGCTTCAAACGTTGGCTTTTGGACTGGCTTTTCAGTTGGCACTTCACGGACTGAATCCGGATGACCTAAACCAGCGACCCGATGACGGGCACCCGTCGCTTCCGTGCCATGGGTTGGATGGTCAAACGTTAACGTTGGTTTCACTTTAGCTGGCTTCGTATCAACAATTTGATACCCGGCTAAATACCCTGGTTTCACATCATAATCCGTCGACTTCATCATCTTCTTGAAGTCCCGGATATCATGATCATCGCCCATGGTAATGACTAACCCATCGGCTCCCATCCGGCCGGTCCGACCACTCCGATGAATGTAAGTGGTGACATCTTTTGGCAATTGGAAGTTAATAACCGCTGGTAGCTCAGGCACATCAAGACCTCGTGCTGCTAAATCAGTCGTTAACAGTAATTCCACTTTACCTTGCCGGAAAAGACGTAATGCTTTTTCGCGATCCACTTGGCGTTGATTACTCGTCAAAGCGGCAAAGCTCACATGTTGATGCCGTAATTCCACTACCACATGTTGCAGTTCTTGCATTTTATTGAAGAACACCAAGGCCCGTAGCCGGTCAACGCGACTGATTCGTTTTAACAAATCAACCCGATGACGGTTCCCGACTTCCATCGTCCGATGGCGAACTTCGCCTTGGGTTTGATCAATATCACGAACATCGATCTTTTCCACGTTTTGGCCGAACCAACGTGGCAATTCGTCTAAGATCTCGGTTTCCGTTGCTGAGAAAAAGCCTAATTGTAATGATTCCGCAAAAGTGGCATCTAAGATTTCACGAATTTGATCCAAGGTTTCATCGGTCAATAATTCATCCGCTTCGTCAATGATCATCAATTCCAAATGACCTAACTTTAATTTGCCAGTATCAATTAAGTTAGTCACTCGACCAGGCGTCCCAACAATAATTTCAGGATGCTTTTTGAGCTTTTCCATTTGACGTTTAACATTGGCACCACCGGTCAACGCTAAGACTTTCGCATCGATCAATTGGGCCCATTCCCGGACAACTCCAGTAGTTTGCATCGCCAATTCTTGTGAGGGCGCCAAAATCAAGGCTTGCGTGCCTTCGCCGACTTGAATCTTTTCAAGCATCGGCCACGTAAAGGCCAAGGTCTTCCCTGATCCGGTTGGGGCTAACCCTAACACGGATGTCCCCGCTAACATTGGGCTTTCGACCGCCATTTGAATTGGTGATGGTTCAGTAAAGCCTTGCGCAGCAAATTTTTCTTTAAATACGTCTAACATAGTTCCTCGTTTCTATTCAGCGGGCGTGTCGCGCTCTGTATCGGAAAAATACAAATGTGCGGATTGCCGTAAATTAAATAGTAGTTTATTAACATTGCGACTGAGTTGTAACCAAGCTTGATAGGTTTGCGTATGTTTGGCTGGATCGTTAATCACCGCCGCAAAATCACGGGCTTCGGCCAACATCGGATTATCATCCGGAGCCACGCCAAGATTCTCAGCCTGACCATCAGCATCATAATAAGTGACTTTGGCTAATTCAGCCGCATTATCCATGACCAGGGTGTCTTTAAGCCCGTTGATTTCGGATGGCAAATAAGAGTTACTGGATTTACCGGTATTCAAGGTCACCGTAAAGCTTGGATAACGCAAGATCGCGATCCCTTTGTCATCCACTTTTGTTGGTCCAAGCGTTGGATAATAAGCGACATCGTCGGGCATCCCAAACCAAGCCACTGCGTCATAGGCCAGATAAACACCTAAATCTTGCAAAGCACCCCCGGCAAACTTCAGTGAAAAGACATTCGGTTCTTGCCCAGCCAAAACAGCATCATAGCGTGACGAATACTTCATGTAAGTCAACGTCGCCCCTTGAATGCGTGCCATTGTTTTGAGCTTGGCTTGAATGCGTTTGAAGTTTTCTTCATGAATCTGACGCGCCGCTTCAAAGTACAAGACGTCTGGATGGGCTTTTAAGGTTTCATCGATTTGTTCAAACTCCGCTTGATTAGCGGCAGCTGGCTTTTCTACAATGACATGTTTGCCCGCCTCAATCGCCATCTTAGCTTGGCTAAAATGCAAGCTATTTGGTGACGCGATATAGACAGCATCAAAATCACCAGTCGTCATAAAAGTCGTTAGATCATCAAAGGTTTCTGGCGTCCCATTTTGACTGGCAAATTCATCCGCGCGATCAAGTCGCCGCGAATACACTGCACTTAACTGCCATTCACCAGATGCCGTCGCTGCATCAATGAATTGTTGCGTAATCCAGTTTGTCCCAATGATTCCTAATTTTAACATACCCTAACATCCTTTCACTGCGTCTGACTCGTTTTATTTTCGTAAGCGTTACCGTTACCAATAATTACAGTGTACCAGTTTTGCGTCAAAAAGATGTCATCGATTGCCTAAAAATGACATTCATTTAAAAGCTTTGCTAAGAAACTCATAATGCGTGACTAACACTTCAAAATAGTGGTATATTTTAACTATAAACTTCAAGAAAGAAGGTTGATCCGGTGAAGCGACGTGGCGCTATTTTATTTGGCCTTTCCTTACTGGCAGGACTCTCAAGCACATTCTTACGTAAAAAACACCCGCACCAGCAAGCGAGTGGTGATCTAGCCGTATTTTATGCAGGCACCTGGACGTACCGTGACGAAGCACATCACCGGGATCATCAGTTAGAAATTGATCCTAACATGGTGATCAAGATTGACGGTCACGCCATGCCGGCAACGGTCGAATCGATCTCAGCCGAAAAGCTAGTCTTACTTGATAAATACGGGTTTCATTTAGAAGTTAAAGCTAACGAACAACGGCCAGTCGCCTTGTTCGATGAAGCTGATAATCGCAACTATGTGATTCTGTCACCACACTTAAACCAAGCCGCTGGGCAATAAAAAAAGTTGGGTTCTTGCCCAACTTTTTTTATTGCCTTAATTTAAGAGTTTGGGACAAAGCCCAAACTTTTTTGCTATCTCCGAATTTTTATAGTCGAAACGTGCAACAAAAGACTGCTCCCTCCGCTTAGCTACGCAATACGAAGGATTGAAAGTACACAATCATTCGTATTTCTAGGCTATGCTCGGTAGCAGACCGTCTTTTGTCCCACTCTCTTAATTTAGACCTTTAGCAATCACTTTTTGATAAGCATCTTCATTACCATTAAAAATCAACCCGGTAAATTCCTGGCTCGTTCCATTTTGCCGGTACAACGCTCGGTTCGAATAATGCATAAACATAATCCGGCTAGAACGTTGATGCGTCTTTGTGGTATCTAACCACAATGGTGTTTTTTTAATCACCGGTTTGACGACCTGTTTGGCTAACGTGGGCGTCGTCCAAATCACACAACTACGCTGATACTGATTCGTTAGTCGTAATACCAAAGCACGCAACTGCTTTTGCGCTTTTTTAACCGCTAACGTCTTCTCGGTATATTGCCCATAGTATTGCACTTGAATCGCGATCGGTAAGTTGCCGACATTATCATTAACGGTACGTTCAAAATAATTAGCCTGCGCTCGACCACTCGTTGAAAAACTAAAGACATGATAGACCCCCACACCGAGACTAGTACCTAGCACTCGCGAATAGCTGCTGGCAAAATTATCATCGGTATAACTGGCTCCTTGCGTCGCTTTTAAATACACGAATCGTAATCCATCTTTTTGTAACCCGTCAAAATCTAAATAGCCATCATCCTGGCTAACGGCGATACCGCGCACATTGAACCCTTTGACGACAGCGGCTTGACGCAGATGAAACCATTGAATACCGGCCCAACCAATAGCCGCAACCACGACTAAAATTAAGAGCACATTAAATCGATGGCGCCACTTGGCTCCACGGGTTCGTGCATATATTGGTCGTAAACGTTGTTGTGGCATCTATAAACTCAATCCTCCAGCTAAATCCGTTATAACTCGGTCCGGGTCTGACTAATGGCCGCTCGCACGCGACTTAAACTTTGAGACATTTCTAAATTACCGTGAACCGCCGTCATCAAGAATAAACTATCAATAATACTCATTTGCGCAATTAATGACGTTAAGCCTTCCGAACGATAATTAATCTCTTCAGCGACTGAAATAAACGCCACGGTACTCCCCTTAGCTAACGGCGAATTACCAAAACTCGTCAACGCAATCACGGGAACATCGTGTTCAGCCAAGGTTTTTAAAATCTGTAACGTTTGTTGATTGCGACCCGTATGTGAAATCACAACGGCCACATCTTCATTAGTCATTTGAGCAGCCTGCATCAATTGCATGTCATAATCTGCATTGTGCACACACAAGATCCCCGTCCGCACAAATTTATGGTAGCCATCCAATGCCGCCACCGCTGACCCACCTAGGCCATAAAAACCTAGCGTGCGCGCATTTAACAACAACTCGGTAGCTTGCTTTAAATCAGCCTCCGTCATCACTTGACTCGTTTGATCTAATGAACTACGAATGCTATTAAATGTCGATTCAGCGATTCCTTTAAAGGTCGTTTGCTTTTCAACATCGCGAAATACTTCATTATTGCGTTGTTCGAGCGGTTCAGCAGCTGTCAATTCACGCGAAAAATCACGAAAATTGCTGAAACTGATCCGTTTAACAAACCGCGACACGGTGGCTGTTGAAACGCCCACCGCCGTTGCGAGTTCCGAAATTGATTGGGCCGCCGTCTTGACGGGGTCTTGAATAATGTAATCGGCAATCTTGCGATCAGTATGGCTTAAATTAGGATAATACGACCGGATCAAGGTCAAAACACGATTACGATGTGTTGCTTGTGTTGCCAAAACAGCCACCTCCATGTCCAAATTTTACCACAACTTTGGCAATTGCCCTAGATAGCTCCAGTTGCATCACTAGCAGGTTGCTTGTAAACTAATCCTTAAAGACTTTTGAAAGGAAGCGTTTGTCATGCACGCCATGCTCAGCATCGATATCGGCACCACAAGTACTAAAGTGATCTTATATAATGGCAACGGCCAAGTCGCGGCCAGTGCCAACAACGGCTACCCCCTCTATCAAACGACGCCTGGAATGGCCGAAGAAAATCCAGCAGACATTTATCAAGCTGTCTTAACTGGCATTCAAACTGTGATCACCGCTTGTCCTGATCTATCCGTTGGCGGCCTCAGTTTTTCAGCGGCCATGCACAGCTTGATTTTATTAGACGACACTTACCAACCACTCACGCGAATGTACACTTGGGCGGACAACCGTGCCAAACAAGCAGCGGCCGCCTTCCGTGCTCGTCCAGATGCTCATGACCTTTACGTGCGTACTGGCACACCGTTACAACCAATGACCCCACTTGCCAAGATTTGTTGGCTGCAACAAACACAACCGGCTTTAATCCAAGCCACACGTTGGTTTGCGGATATTAAGAGCTATGTGCTATACCGTTTAACCGGGCAATTCGTGCTCGATTATTCGTTAGCCAACGCAACTGGTCTGTTTAACTTACACGAATTAAATTGGGATCCGTTAGCCTTAAAGATTGCCCGCATCACCACCGACCAATTACCACAATTAGTTGATACCACAACCGTACTCACGGGCTTACGACCAGAACTAGCCACTAAATGGCAACTTGATCCACAGACGCCCATCGTTGTTGGCGCCAGTGACGGCTGTTTGTCCAATCTTGGTTTAAATGCCTTACAACCCGGTGTTGCCGCTTTAACGATTGGGACTTCAGGGGCCGTACGAGTGGTGACTGACCAACCACAATTAGATGCCCACGGGCGATTATTCTGTTACTACTTGGCGCCTGATCGGTGGGTTGTCGGCGGCCCCGTCAACAACGGAGGTAACGTCCTCGCCTGGGTCCGTGATCAATTATTTACCCCCGAACGTGACCATTACGGCAAACAGACGTTGGCCTATCTAAGCGATCTCATTGCCCAAGTACCGGCTGGCAGTCATGGTTTACTCATGCACCCTTACTTAAACGGTGAACGTGCCCCACTTTGGGATGCTAATGCACGCGGGGCTTATTTTGGACTCACCGCACAACATACGCGCGCTGATATGGCTCGAGCAGCTTTAGAAGGGGTCACCTTTAACTTGTATCACGTTGCCCAACTCGTGCAACAATTGACTGGTCCCTTCGTAAGCTTGCAAGCCACGGGTGGTTTTGCCAACTCAGCCCCTTGGCGACAACTGTTAACGGATATTTTCGATATGCCAGTAACGATTCCCACTAATTTTGAAAGCACTTGTCTGGGCGCAGCCCTATTAGGTTGGCAACGTTTAGGTGACGTCACCGACTTAACTGCCAGTGCCGAATTCGTTGGTCCCGAGACCACGCTTCAACCAGATCCAACAGCCGCTGCCACCTATCAAAAGTTGGCACCGTTATACACCGAGTTGGCCCGAACATACCAGCCTTTGTTCCAGCAGCTTGCTGAATTTCATTAACTAAATGGCGTTTGCGTTAGGCTGACTCCGGTTATATCGCAGATGTTAATTAGGTTTGTGATCACGAATATAACCGAGAGTGAGTCCACATTGAGCCCAGCCGTGGGGACTCTTAGCGATTTATCGCTTAGAGTCTGGCGCTTTTGAGACACGGGTTAGGTGGCTCAAAACGACGGTTCAGACCGCTTTTTGGCTGAATCGGGCCGCCCACAGCGTTCCGGCTCAATGTGGGCGAACGGTAGGTGGCAAACAGGACCATTTCTGATCGGTGAATGCTTGCCATATCAATGATTATTGTGAGAAAGCAATTTTAAAATATACGTAAAAAGCGATTACCTGGCATCGGTAATCGCTTTCATTTTATAACGATAAGGCTTCATCATGTTCACAATCATCATGTCCTCCGAAGACTCCTTGAATGGCCAAGTCCGGACTAACTTTTAAAGCGGAATTCGTAACATAAACCGTATCTTTAGATACTGTCTTGTATGGTGTCCGGTAACGTAAATTCAACCCTTTCACATCGACATTTTTAATCGAATGCGACCGGTTAGCTGGATTCATCACGGAGACACTGCCAGGATTATTATGGGCTAATCCCAATGCATGTCCTAATTCATGCTCAGCGACCTTCACCCGTTCTGCTTTATTATAGTTAAATCGCTTGAATGAAGCCCGATTCACCATGACTTTATTACTAATAATGCGCCCACTAGCTGTATATTTCGTTTGCTTCATACCGATGTAAACAACACCTTGGGCTGAATTATCTGAGTAAGACGTTAAAACAGTTTTAGAGTTTCCCTTAACGGCTTTCCATTTAAAACCCTTTTTTTGCCAATTCTTAGTTGCTTGACGCCAAACATCTTGATAATACGCCGAGGTCGATTTATCGCGATAATTAGCAGTTGTCGTTGAATAACGCCATGGCGCAATCGGTGTTGTTGTGGCTGTAGCCGCTTGACTAGGTTGAGCGGCCATTAGCAACCAACCGAACGTGATTAGACTGACGAGTGTAAGTTGCGATCTAAATTTCATGATAACGACCTCCTTGGTTTATTTTCAGTAATTAGGCATCAACGATTAACTAGATCATTAATTCAAAGCTTTAACTTTAAATTTAAACGTTCCCCTTCGCTAACTAACTTGACCGGGGGGAGCTTTAACGTATTTAAAGCATACAAGGTTGCTCGTGAAAATGCTAACAATATGCAACCGATTACTTTTGTTAAACTACGCTAATCAGATTATAAAACAATCGACCTTATTTACACTACTAATTGCATTCATAACTTTTAACTGTCAAAAAAAGACTGGTATTTCAGCGTCAAAAAACAACATCTGAAATACCAATCTTCATCTTATTAACTAAAGATCATCGCACTTTCCGCCTACCGTTCATCCACACTGAGCTGGAACGCTGTGGGTGGACCGGCTAAGCCAAAGAGTGGTCTTAGCCGTCGTTTTGAATCGCAAAAGTCGCGTTTCAAAAGCGCCAGTCTCTAAGCGATAAATCGCTAAGAGACGCCCACGGCTGAGCTCAGTGTGGGATCACTATCGGCTATAAAGTGATCAGATTGAACCAAAACCAGCCAGTGATGGCGCCGGCCGTGAATACATCGTTAGTCCGGATGTTTTTGCCGGACTTTACGCTGTGGACGACTTGAGAGACTAGCGATTTTTGCTCGGCTTTCAAGCGAGGTGGAAGCCCGAATTTTGGCTGAGACCGGTCCCCACAGCCGGCAGAATCACTGGCTGGTGTAGGTGGATCACCTAGCACAATTAACTTAATTTAATCGAACTGGAATGAGCTCGACCGTGAATCTGATATTGCGCATTTGCTCCCACCGTCCCAGTTTGATAGCCGTCAGCTACTCGATCGCGAATAGCCCGCGTTGGCGTCGTGATCCGACCGCTATGTGATTCTAATTCGTAACGATAACTGGCAGTCGCTGGTAGTGATACCTTAATCGCCCCACTATGCGCATCTAAGTTAAGATCTCCCGTCAATTGTTGCCAAGCTAATCGCAAGGCCCCAGAATGTGCCTGCCAATCACCCGCACCAATCAAGTCGTTCCCCGTCACACTCCCACTAGTGGCTTTCACGGTGAAAGTTATCGCGGAAACTTGGGCTAAACGCACGCGACCACTGCGAACCAACAACCGACACTGATCAGTAACTTGGACGTGTCCCATTTTCAAACTACCGGAGGCTAAATCAACAGTCGTCGTTTGCACTGTTAAGTCAGCTAATTCCGCATTACCACTGGCTACCTTTAGCGCTAACGTTTTCACGGATGATAGGCCCGCAATTAAGACCGTTCCCGACTTACTAGCAACCGTCACATCACCAGTAAAACTAGCCGGTACTAAAATTTGAACATGAACGCGTAACGGAATTAAGAATGGTACTTTTCCTTGGGTGACGGTTAAATTCGTGCCCGTTTCCGCACATTGTGCATAATAAGCTGGGTTATTCGGCTGCATGTACTCACGAATAATCACGTCATCGCTATCATCGTTGGTGGGTAACACTTTAACGCGCGCAGATCGGTAAGACACCGTTAGCGTCGTTAGTTCAGTCGCCGAAAATCGTTGTTCATTGGCTAGGCGCAAATTATCTTGGTAAGCCAGCCCTAAATTAAGCGGTGCCACTGTTGATTGCCAATCCGGCATTTCTTTGATCTGATCGCCATAGCTGATGCCATCTTCATTCATGACCAGCTTACCCAATTTCAAACCATCACGATCAGCTTTTACGGCACCATCACCGATCGATACGCCATTAGCATCGGCTTTTAAGGTTCGACCACCAGTCACATAAACCCCATTTTCGTTCACCGTCATCACTGGTGGTTCCACTTCAGTAGTTGTCGGTCCATTTTCGGCTTGCACTTGAGTAATCACCGTTTCAATATCGCCAAAATCAGCAAAAGCTTTAGCCACCGCGGCAGCTGGTGTTCGGCCCGCTTGTACTTGATCTAAAGCTGCTTCATTCAAATCCGCCGTTAACTCGGCCTTCAATTCGGTTAGTGTGGCCGTCATCGTTTGGTTCTCAAAATAAGTCGCCAATTGTTCGGCCACTAATGTTTCAATCGTTGCTGTCATCAGCATCAATCCTCCCTAAAATTAAGTCATCAATGACTTGTTTGGCAAATTGCCATTCCGTTAAGCTTTGTGCCAAGGTCTGTTGCCCCTGTGTGGTGATCTGATAGTACTTACGTCGACCGCCTTGAGTCTCATTACCCCAATAACTTGTAATATCACCATTCTTGATTAATCGACGAAAGACCGTATAAAGTGTCGCCTCATTCAATTCATAAGCACCATGACTAAGCGTTTTAACCGTTTTGGCAATCGCATAGCCATAACTATCCCCTTGACTCAAAATGTTTAATACAATCGTCGTCGTGTGCCCACGAATGGTTTCTTTGGAAATTTCTGGTTGCATGCGACAATTCCTTTCCGTGACTATTATGTGTCACACAGTAATTTCAATAGCTATAATTTAACACCAATTACTGTGTGTGTCAAAGTAATTTAGCTAAAAAAAGACTCGCAATCGAAATTGCGAGTCGAGTTTCTGATCAATTAATCTTCTGGTAAATGTGTTTGGGCGATGGCTAATTGCATCGTTTGAATAAACCGTTTATCTAATTCATCAGCGGGTAACGTGAAAAAGCCGCCTAATTCTTGAACGATAAACCCGAATAAAGCAGAACGATATAAGGTATTTTCAACCCGCGCGCTATCATCTAGTTGCAACGGCTTGAATAAGTCTTGATATAACTTCACTAACATTTTACGTGTCTTAGGGATCTTAAGTGAATCATTAAGATCAAGTAAGACTGGGGCCAGCCCACGATGCCGCTGACAAGCTTGACGTAATTCTTGAGCAAAGACCATCAAGGCCTCATCACCCTTTAAATCAGCCAAACGTTCATTCATCTGATCAGCGACGCCTTGCACAAATTGAATCCCAACTTGGTCTAACAAGTCACTTAAACTATCAACATAATTATAAATCGATTGTGGTCGCACATCTAAGACGAGCGCCAAATCCCGAATTGTGAGCCCATCAATCCCTTTAGTTTCGATTAATTGGTTAGCCGTAGCCAACACTTTCGCTTGAGTTAACGTTCTTCTTTTAACCATATTGTAAATCCCCCACTCTTAAAGTTAATTCGTTAGTTATTATACCGCATTTTCATAATTTTTATTGTGTTCTAACAATCAAACTGTTTAATTTTTTAGAAAAAAGTTTTATAATATAGCCAAACTGATTATAACAGTTTAAACTTATCACCACAATTTAGGAGAGACAACTATGGTTGATCAAAACGGCCATCGTTATAGCCAGCTTTGGCTGACGGTAACCTTAGTTTTAGGCACATTTTGTACCGCGCTCACCACGAACATTTTAGTGACAGCTTACCCTACGATAATGGCAAAATTCGCTATTTCAAGCGCAACGGTGCAGTGGCTCACGACCGGTTCATTACTGGTTATGGGGATTATGATTCCAGTTAGCGCTTGGCTACTCAATAATTTCAGTTTGCGGCTAATTTATACAGCCGCGTTAAGCTGCTTTTTAATTGGATTGATTATCAGTTACACTGCCACTAATTTTCAGATGGTTCTTCTAGGTCGATTAGTTCAGTCCTTGGGAATTGGGATTACCTTTCCAACGATTCAAACCGTTTTACTCGTGATTTATCCACCTGAAAAACGTGGCGCCATGATGGGCCTTGGTGGCATTGTGATTGGTCTAGCACCAGCCTTAGGGCCCACAGTTTCCGGGTTCATTTTAGACCACGCTAGTTGGCAAGATTTATTTGGGATGATGATTCCGCCAGTCGCTATTTTGCTCGTACTCGCCTTTTTCACCGTTAAACCAGTGATTCCACTGAAGAAGAGCGCCATCGATGCAGTGGCCATCGCCTTATCGACCATTGGTTTTGGGAGTTTACTCTATGGCTTTTCTTCAGTCGGTAAATACGGTTGGGGCGCACAAATCGTCATTATCAGTATTATTATCGGTTTGATTTTTATTGCCTTATTCGTGCGACGGGAATGGCCCCAAGCCAATCCGTTACTCAATATCCGTTTGTTAAAAATCCCATCATTTACAATTGCCTCGTTAATTACGGCGCTAGCTAATACAGCCATGATTGGGATTCAAGTGGTTTTACCGATGTATCTGCAAAACGTTCGTGGCTTGTCCCCGCTACAATCTGGATTAATGATTTTACCAGGGGCCTTGTTATACGGCGTCATCAGCTTAATTAGTGGTCGCGCTTATGATCATATCGGTGGCCGCCGATTAGCTTTGATGGGGATGTTCTTATTGACGTTAGGCACTTTGCCATTCGCCATGTTAACCCGCCAGACGCCTTATACCTATATCATCATGGAATATATTGTTTTGATGAGTGGGACAGCGTTAGTTGCTATGCCATTAACTGCCGCCAGTTCGGTAGATCTTCACGGTTTACAGCTTAGTCATGGAACGGCAATTAATAGTACGATGCGCCAAGTTATGACATCGATGGGGACCGCCATTTTAGGGAGTGTCTTAACCAACGTCACAACGACTCACAAACCGGCGGCGGTACTATTGCAACAAGCACCGCTAGCCTATCGTGATCAAACTTCCGCCGCGGCGATGCAAGGATTTCATGCGGCCTTTCTTGTGGCAACGGCCATGGGCATTATTGGCTTAATCTTTGCGACATTCGTCAAGAAAAACTCGAGAGTGGGTGACCAAGCATGATTCTCATTATTTTAATGCTCGGCCTCATTCTATTTATCGTTGGTTTTCTAGCAGGGGCAACTAAGCCGCAGCGCTGGACCATTGGTGGAATTGGCTTAATCTTGCTCGTCAGTGCAGCAACGTTAATGATTGGTAACGATACCCAACATTGGGGCATGCACCAAACAACTAAAACAACCACGACTTCATTAACTTCGGCCGTCAAAAATGATTATGTCGATTTGTTATTATACGAACCGATCAAGCACGCTAAAACTGAAAAAGTTTACGTTTATCGTCAGGCTAGTCATACTAAGGTGCAGCATACCGCGACTAGTTTAAAAACGAAAAATACGGTTACAACTACTGCACAATCATCGGCTAAATTAGTAACTACCACTAAGCACTGGGAATATAAATCCGGACTTTGGCGTTGGTTATATACTTGGACCGGTCATCATTCGGCCCTAATTAGCACGCACAATACGTTTAAATTACCAAAGACTTGGACCACTTTAAGTGTTAGTCAAGCAAAATGGTTAGCCAAACAGGCCAAGGCTCAAGAAAAAGCCGCTAAAGTGACCTTAGCAAAGACCGTTGCTGCACAAGTCAAACAAGCTCGGCAAGCGGATCCTAGCATGACCACAACTCAAGTTGCCACGTTGACGAAAAAGATCCAAACTGCCGCAACTAAAGCAGCTGAAAAACAAGCACCAACCTTAATCACTAAGCTCATTAAACAAACCAAACAACAATCAATTTATTAACCATGATCATCAAAGCTTGAGCCCCGTGCTCAAGCTTTTTTTGTCCAATTAGCTTAACGGCCATCACTTAATAACAGCGTTTTCACTTGACTTTCCCCCCCGCAAACGGTTACGTTAGAGGCCAAAACCAATCAATAAACCTAATAGCCAATCAAAGGAGTGACCCATATGGCCTACCAAACGATTAATCCCTATACTAATGACCTATTGAAAACCTATCCTAATGCAACTGACGCCGAACTTGAAAGCGCACTAAATACTAGTGATCAGCTGTACCAGACTTGGCGTGAGCAAGCCCCTGTGACCCGTCAGGCCACGTTACATCAACTTGCCACGCTAATGCGGACAGAAAAACACGCGCTAGCACAGGTGCTCACTACTGAAATGGGGAAACTTATCGGTGAAGCCGAGGCCGAAGTGACCTTATGCGCTGATATTGCAGACTACTTTGCTGATCACGGCGCCGACATGTTGCAACCGACATCGCTCACAACCTCAGCAGGTAAGGCTTATTATGCCAAGCAAGCCGTCGGTATTTTAGTGATGGTCGAACCATGGAACTTCCCATACTATCAAATCATGCGGGTTTTTGCCCCTAATTATATGGTCGGTAATCCCATGATCTTAAAACATGCTTCCAATACCCCAAGTTCCGCGGCGGCCTTTGCCGATGTCGTTAGCCGTGCCGGCGCACCGGCTGGTAGCTTAACCAATTTGTTTATCAGTTATGACCAAGTCAAAACCGCGATTGCCGATAAACGCGTAGCCGGTGTGGCGCTGACCGGCTCTGAACGTGGCGGTGCCGCCGTCGCTCAAGAAGCTGGGGCTAATTTAAAGAAATCGACCATGGAACTTGGCGGTAATGATGCGTTTATCATTTTAGACGATGCCGATTGGGACTTGGTTAAACAAGTGGCCGCTCAAGCCCGCCTCTTTAACACTGGTCAAGTCTGTTCAGCTTCTAAACGGTTTATTGTCATGGCCGACCGTTATGATGATTTCTTGGCTTACTTAAAGACTGAATTTGCTAAAGTACAACCTGGCGATCCACTTGATCCAGCGACCACGTTGGCACCGATGAACTCGGCGCGCGCGAAGCAAAAACTCCAAAAGCAAGTCGATGAAGCAATTGCGGCTGGTGCTCACGTTTATGCTGGTAATCAACCAATTGACTTACCCGGACAATTCTTTCAGCCAACCATTCTAACCGATATTACCAAAGACAATCCGGCTTATGATCAAGAAATGTTTGGTCCAGTAGCCGCAGTCTACCAGGTTCATTCGGAAGCTGAAGCCATCGCGTTAGCTAATGATTCCAGTTACGGCCTAGGTAGTACCGTCTTCTCAAATGACCCTGAACATGCTGATCGAGTTGCGCAACAATTAGAGGCCGGGATGACGACGATTAATCGAGCCTGGATTACGGCACCGGAACTACCATTCGGTGGTGTTAAGCATTCCGGCTACGGTCGCGAATTATATCAATTAGGGTTGAATGCCTTTGTGAATGAACATTTGATTTTGAATGCAACTGAAAAATAGCGCGTTATTGAAAAAAGTGTCGTACCAAGCTGCATTAGCTTAGTCCGACACTTTTTTAGACGATTTTTGTCGATCGGCTTCCCCACAACGCTAAACCAATATAGCCTAACGCTACTGCCGCTAACACCAAAAACATGCCTTGATAACCGACTACTTCCACAACTACACCCAAAATAACCGCACCTAATCCCATGCCTAAATCATACGAATTCAAAAACATGCCCGTCGCCGTGTCTCGATTTTCAAGGGTGGTTACTTTAAACAACCAAGCTTGTAGCGTTGGATAAATCGCACCATCAGCCACCCCATAAAAGACCCCTGCCACTAGCAACATTCAATTATGATTGAGCATCGCAATTAGCACCATCCCGAGCGTCAACAAAACGGTATTAACCAAGAGGATCAACCGTGGCCCTTGCCGGTCAAACAACGGCCCAACAATCGGTCGAATCACAACTCCCGCTATCGCCGCGATGAAGAAAAAGCCTGAGATGCCCGTTAAATGTAATTGTTGTGCATAGATTGGCGTAAACGTCATCACCCCACTCATTAACACACCTAAAATGAAGACCAGACCACTTTGCGGTAAGAATTGTCGATCAAATATTAGTGCTGATTTAGCCGCTTTAGGGTTTACTGGCGCAGCTTTACTAATACCAAAAATTGCGAACCAAGACACTGCCAACACCCCAATACAAGTCAAAAAGAAGGCACTAAAGCCGTAATGTTGAACGACAGCCAAGGCTAATAATGGCGCTAACGAAGCAGTTACCATCGTTCCGATGCCGAAGTAACCCATCCCTTCACCAATCTTTTGTTGTGGCAATTCGTCAGCAGCCGCTGTCGCAAAATAAGTCGTGGTAATCCCATGTCCAAGACCATTAAACAGCCGCAACAAGACTAATAAGCCGAAACTACTTAACAACGGGTAACCGACCGAAGCCAACAAATACAAGATGATTCCCGCCATTAACAAAAACTTTTTATTAAATCGACTCGAAAACCACGGCACAAATAACCGCGTCACCAACGCGGCAAACATGATCGCACCTACAAAGATCCCGATTTGTCCGGGGGTTAACCCAAGCTTTTTACCATACAGTGGTAACACCGGGACTTGCATGTTGTATACCATAAACAACAGCGCGTTACCGATCAAAATCAAAATAAAGTTTCGATGCCAATAAGTCGTTTTTTCCATATGTCAATTCCTCCCGAGACGACAAAAAACGACCAGATAAGATTATGATGCTAATCTTATCTGGCCGCAGCCCTCCGATACTCATACGAGTACCTTATCTAACTTTGAAGTCTTCCGATAGTTAATGTAATTGTTATTACGAGCTTACCGGACGATTGGAGAAATTGCAAGTTGGGGTTGGATTGCTCTAGACCTTACTTGTTGAAACGTGCGCCCAAAAGCTGTGACCTCCGCTTAGCTACGACAGGCAACCGATTGAAAGTGCCAATCAGTTGCCTGTCTAGGCTATGCTCAGTCACAACCCGCTTTTGGTCACACTCTTACTAATCGCGTTCTAAAACCGTCACACTTTCGATATGTGGCGTTTGTGGGAATTGGTCCACTGGTTGTACTGGCGCATTAATGTGATACCCATGTTCAGCGAAACGTTGCACGTCACGAACTAAGGTTGATGGGTTACAACTGATGTAAACCACTCGTTTTGGTCCCATGGCCGCAGCACTTTCGATAAACGCTTCATCCAACCCTTTACGTGGTGGATCAACCACGACAACATCTGGTTTGATGCCATCTTCTTGCCATTGGGCCATAACTTTTTCGGCACTACCCAAGACGAATTCAGCATTCTTGATGCCATTCTTGTCCGCATTTTGACGGGCATTATCAATCGCAGCTGGCACAATATCCACACCATAAACTTGCTTGGCATGTTGCGCCATTGTTAATGAAATCGTCCCAATCCCAGAATAGGCATCAATAACGGTTTCGTTACCGGTTAACCCGGCTTGATCAATGGCTAATTGATACAACTTTTCGGTTTGTTGGGGATTCACTTGATAGAATGATTGCGCAGAAATCGCAAACGTCAAGCCTAACAATTGGTCATTCATGGTTGACTTACCAGCTAACACATTGTTAACCGGTCCTAAAATGACGTTAGTACGCTTTTGGTTCACATTTTGAATCACACTAACCACTTCTGGTAAAGCGGCTTGAATCTCTTCAACAACGACATCAGCCATTGGTAACCGTTTCGTCCGGGTCACTAAGACAACCATCATTTCGTGACTGTAATAGCCACGACGAACCATGATCGTCCGAATGGTCCCACTATGATGGAATTCATCATAAGCTTCTTCATGATATTTACGTAAAATATCACGAATGACGATGATCGCGTGATCAATCGCTGGATCTTGAATGTAATAATCTTCTAACGGCATTAATTGATGACTATTCTTCTTGTAGAAGCCAGTCGTTAATTCGCCTTGCACTTTCCGAACGGGCACTTGAGCCTTATTCCGGTATTGTGAGGGGTGATCCATCCCAATAGTTGGTAAGACTTCAACATCATCCATGTGAACTTTCGCAAATAATTCAGCGATTTGATGTTGTTTGAACTTCAATTGTTCGCTGTATTCCAAGTGTTGTAATGGTGCGATCCCAGTTTGACGGTAGACGCGACCTTTAGGATTAACCCGATGAGGGCTTACTTGTAAAATTTTAACGACATCACCGAACGCAAAGTTCTTCGTCGTCTTGGTCACTTTAACCGTGATTTTTTCAGATGGTAACGTGTTATCAATGAAGATTGGGTAGTTGTCAACTTTGGCAACGCCCATCCCTTGATACGTTAAGTCCATGATCTCGACATCTAGGACTTGGTCTTTATAGACTGGTAAACTAACTTTCATGAATTTCCTCGTTTTTCTTTCTGGTTGATTAATCGGACTAATGGGCTGCTCAAATAGCACCCGCTTAAAAAAATTACCGTCCACTATTGTATAAGTAAACGGTAATTTAAGCAAGTTATTCAGAATCTGAATCGGTCGCGTCCGCTGGTAATTGATCAACGGCTGACATGAAGTTACGTTCAGCATCTTGTAATTCTGGGTCCGCTGTCGTAATCGCTTCGTTTGGAATCCGATCCGTATCCGCAAAAAATTCAATATGTTGCTTGAAATTGTGGAACGTCATTGGGGCATCGCCACCATATTCACCATCCAAGTTAATCATCAGGCGCCCATTGACGGGTTTTGCAACCACTTTACTGGTCTTCACATAGATAATACTTGGATCGTTGATGTGCTTGCCACCATTTAACACTAACGTCATCAAATGAAGCATTTTCGCTAGATTACTAGTCTTCACAATAATCATTGTGAATTTACCATCATCTAGTGAGGCATCTGGCACGATCTTTTCAAAACCACCCACTGAATTAGTCAGTGCTAAGAAAAACATCGATGCTTTCCCCTTAAAATGCCCGTCATCATACTTCAAATCCATTTCAACCGGCTTAACCCGAGGTAATAATTCGGCCCCTTTGGCTAAATAAGCCGCATACCCAAAAATGGATTTTAATTGTGATGGCACGTCATAAGTGAGTTCCGTTAACATCCCCCCAGCAGCGATGTTAATGAAATATTGATCCCCAGCTTGGCCGATATCCATCTTAACCGTTTGGTTTTTCAAGACAACCTTCGCTGCGGCGACCGGATTATCCCGAGGAATGTGTAACGCTCGTGCGTAGTCATTCGTGGTTCCGGCGGGGATAATGGCCATCTTTGGACGCCGTTTCAAACCGGCCAGCCCATTGACAACTTGATTGATGGTCCCATCACCACCAGCTGCCACAATTAATTCAAACCCATCCTTGGCACAACGTCGCGCTTCATCAGCCGCCGAATTTGGGGCTGGTGTCGTCGCATAGGCACTCGTTTCGTACCCCGCTTGCTCAAAGATCCCTAAAATTTCAACTAGATCGTGAGTAAGTGCCTCACGTCCAGAAGTCGGGTTATAAATTATTCGTGCCCGTTTACGCATGTTACTCTTCCTCCGCGTCCTATCTTTTTTCTGTTCTTAAGCTTATTTAGCCTTCAATGACGCCATTAATAATTGGTTAACAACCTTTGGATTGGCTTTCCCATGGGTTTGTTTCATAATTTGCCCCACTAAGAAACCAACCGCCCGGTCTTTCCCATTCTTGAAGTCATCGATTGATTGTTGGTTGTTATCCAACACTTGATCGATAATTGGTTGCAATTGGGCAGGATCAGATAATTGAACTAAGCCCTTCTTATTGACCCATTCAACCGCATCGGCACCTTCCATGATTGCTTTGAAGACTTTCTTAGCAATTTTACTTGAGATGGTTTCATCAGAAATCATCTTAATCATGCTAGCCAAGTTTTCAGGTGTCAGCTTCGTTGCTAACAAGCCGACATGGTTTTCGTTCAAGTAGGCGTTAACGTCCCCTTGCAAATAGTTAGAAGCCAACTTAGGATCGGCACCAGCTGCAACTGTGGCATCAAAGAAGTCTGACATTTCTTTTGTTTGCGTCAAAACACCCGCATCGTAGGCGGTTAAGCCAAAGTCGTTGATATAACGTTTCCGACGTGAACCAGGCATTTCTGGAATCGTCTTTTGGATTTCACTGATCCATTCGTCACTGATTTCAACGGCTGGTACATCAGGTTCTGGGAAGTAACGGTAATCATCGCTACCTTCCTTAACCCGCATTAAGATCGTCTTACCAGTAGTTTCGTCAAAACGACGGGTTTCTTGTTGCACTTGGCCACCTGACATTAAGACATGTTGTTGGCGTTGTTCTTCGTATTCCAAAGACTTACGGACATAGTTGAAGGAGTTCAAGTTCTTCATTTCCGCTTTAACCCCATACTTGTCTGAACCAACTGGGCGAATGGAAATATTAACATCGACCCGCATGGAGCCTTCTTCCATCTTCACATCAGAAACACCGGTAAATTGAATCCGTTGACGTAATGCTTCACAGTAAGCATAAGCTTCTTCTGGTGAGGCAATGTCTGGTTTGGAGACAATTTCGATCAACGGCGTCCCTTGCCGGTTTAAATCGACATACGAATAATCGCTTTCGTGGGTATTTTTCCCAGCGTCTTCTTCGATATGCATTTCTTCGATCCCGATCTTCTTGGTCTTGCCATCCACTTCAATTTCAAGCCAACCATCATGCGCTAATGGCTTTTCATGTTGAGTGATTTGGTAAGCCTTTGGATTATCTGGGTAGAAGTAGTTCTTCCGATCAAAATAAGTGGATTGTTCAATTTCGGCATGCAAGGCCGTGGCTGCTTTAATCCCGGCTTCGACCACGCCTTTATTAGCCGTTGGTAAAACCCCAGGATATCCCCAGTCAATCACGTTCGTGTTGGCATTAGGTTCTGACCCAAATTGCACCGGTGACGGACTAAAGATTTTGGAATTGGTTTTTAATTCAACGTGGACTTCAAGCCCAATAGTTGTGACAAAATTCATTAATGTGCGCCTCCTAAATCTGGGGTTGCTTGATGAAAGTCAGTGGCTTGTTCAAAAGCATAACCTGCCTTGTAAAGCGTACTTTCATCGAAGGACTTACCAATCAATTGCAACCCAACTGGCATACCGTCGGCAAAGCCAGCTGGAATCGACATCCCTGGAAGCCCTGCTAAGTTAACTGGGATCGTCAAAACATCATTCATATACATCGTAATTGGATCTGAGATTTCATCACCCAATTTGAAAGCTGGTGTTGGGGCGGTTGGGCCAATGATTAAATCATAGTTTTCAAAGACTTTATTGAAATCATTGATGATCAACGTCCGAACTTGACCAGCCTTGTGGAAGTAAGCATCGTAATAACCAGCTGAAAGTGAGAACGTCCCTAACATGATCCGACGTTTAACTTCATCACCAAAACCTTCAGAACGGCTTCGAACGTAAACGTCTTCCAAGTTCTTCACATCGTCAGCCCGAAAGCCATAACGAATCCCATCAAATCGTTGTAAGTTTGATGACGCTTCAGATGAGGCAATGATGTAGTAAGCCGGTACCCCATAGCGACTATGTGGTAAGGACACTTCTTCAACCGTAGCACCTAAGTCTTCAAACTGCTTAACAGCCGCTTTAATCACGTCGCGAACCTTAGGATCAATCCCGTCACCCATATATTCTTTAGGTAACGCGATCTTCATCCCTTTGATGTCACCAGTCAAACCAGCAGTAAAGTCGGGCACTTCTCGCTTTGAAGACGTCCCATCTTTGACATCATTACCGGCAATAATATTCAAGGCAGCCGCATTATCTTTAACGTTACGGGTCATTGTCCCGATTTGATCTAAGGATGAACCAAAGGCAATCAAACCCCAACGAGAAACGCGACCATACGTTGGTTTCATCCCAACGATACCGTTAAATGAAGCTGGTTGACGAATTGAACCACCGGTATCTGATCCGAACGCAACGGGCACTTCACCAGCTGCTACGGCAACGGCAGAACCACCTGAAGACCCACCGGGAACACGACTAACATCCCAAGGATTCTTCGTCGTCTTAAAGGCCGAGTTTTCAGTGGACCCACCCATGGCAAATTCATCCAAATTGGTTTTCCCAATGATGATCATGTCATGTGCTTGCATCTTTTCAACTACCGTGGCGTCGTAAACAGGTACAAAGTTTTCCAACATCTTAGAAGCGGCCGTGGTCGTTAACCCTTTAGTCACGATGTTATCCTTAACTGCCACTGGAATCCCAGCTAACAAGTTATCAGGATCGATTCCCTTAGCATCTAATTCAGCTGCTTGTTTTAAAGCCGCTGCTTCATTTAAGTTTAAGAAGGCATCGACTTTGGCATCCGTTCCCTTTAAATTATCAAAGGTTGCTTGGGTCAATTCCGTGGCCGTAATCTTTTTGCTGACCAAATCGGCGTGTAAACTCGTTAAATCTTGGTTAAAAAAGTTCATTATTCACCGTCCCCGCTTTCATCAATGATTGCTGGCACTTTAATTAACCCATTAGCGGCCTGTGGTGCGTTAGCCAATAAGGCTTCACGATCATTACTCTTAACCGCCACATCATCGCGTAGGGCATTTTGACGATCACTTACCCGAGAGGTAACGGGCACATCAGTCGTATCAACCTTACTTAAATCTTCAAACATCCCGATAATTTTTTCTAGTTGACCAGTAAACATGGTCAGTTGTTCAGTGGTAAATTCGAGCTTCGCGAGTTCCGCGACATGCTTGACTTGTTCGGCATTAATGCGTTCTTCAGCCATCAAATTTCCTTCTTTCTGCAATTCTGCTACATTAACTTAATTATCGCCTTGGTCACTAAAGACATGAGTATAGTATGAACTCCCTTTAGCAGTCCGGGCTAAGAAACTTTGAATATCGCCATTGGCACTCTTGACCGTGATTTCCACCGGAATCCCAGATGGTAAATAACGTTTTGCTGCGGTTGCCAAGTATTGCGTAAAGCTAATAATTTCAGTTTCACTATAGAACTTCGTGGTAATGTTGACACTCAATTTCTTCAAAGACTTGTCTTGATAGTGCGCATTGGCCGTTACCCCAGACAAGTTAGGGAAGAAGTTTTGCACATGCGACTTGAATGATGAAAAGTCTGATTCATCATTACTGTTAGCCCCAGAGTTCTTAGATTCAGACGTGGCTGGGAACACATAGTTCTTCCAATTCAACGCCGTCCAATTATTAACCGTTGTTGAGCCGTTCTTTGAAACCACGTAGGCAATCATATCGCCACCTACTAGACTATCATTTGACGATTGCTTGTAAAGGGCTAATACAATCGGCACGCTCTTCAATGCTGACTTTTTCCGCAAGCGTTGTAAGACCGTGTTGGCCATCTTCTTACCTTGTGCCGTCAATTCAGTCGTGGAAATGTCGGTTTCGTAGGTCGCACCATATTCAACCTTCGTGTAATAATCGACTGAGTTCATCCCGAGACCAATCGTAACCCCGCCTAAACTTAACTTACTACCACTTTGAATCATGTAATCTTGTTCTTCAAGTTGTTGCAAGTAGATCGGATTACGCGTATTAGCACCGGTCTTCCCGTTGCTCTTAGGGTTTAACCCATCCGGATTACTCTTTGACTTACGACCTAACCATTTTTCAACGGTGCTGGTATTAATGTATTGACCTTCTTGGTAAACGTACTTACTCGTTGAAAAGACTTTTTTCGACACGTCTAGCAAGCCTGTTTCAAAACTCTTCAAATTCATCACGTTGTCATTTTGTGACACGTTAACCCCGCGAGACTTGCTCGTCCGGTAACGGCCCTTTTTAATGACCCCTTGATAAAATTCTGAATCGGTTGAACCAGTTGTGGTGGTCGTTTTTGACCCCGTGGTCGTCGTTTGGCTCGTACTACTTGAACCAAATGACGAATTTTTTAGATTACCGCAGGCGGCTAATGCTACAGCGGCAACTGCCACTAAGCCCATCGTGCGTATGCGTTTTAAATTCACGCTTGTGCATCCTCCCTCATTGTCGTGCTGAACCGTGCTTCATCCCAAACGGTAATGTCCAGCTGTTGCGCTTTTTGTAGCTTACTCCCGGCATCGGCCCCGGCAATCACCAAATCGGTTTTCTTCGAGACACTGCCAGTCACGGTCGCACCATGATCTTGTAACCAAGTCGTGGCGTCTGACCGAGTAAAGCTTTGTAACTTACCAGTTAATACAACCCGCTTGCCAGCAAACCAACTGTCACTGTCTAACGTAGCCGTTTCACTCGGACCTTGGTAGGTCGTATTCACACCAACCGCCTTCAATTTGGTGATTAATTCTTGTACCGCGGTACTTTCAAAATACTGTACCACCGCATTCGCAATAATATCACCCATTGAATCGATTGCCGCAATTTCTTCCTGATCCGCCGCCATCAAGGCATCGATGGTACCAAAATGTTGCGCAATTAAACGCGCAACTTTCGCGCCAACGTGACGAATCCCAAGACCGAATAATAACCGTTCAAGTGAATTATTGCGACTACGGTCAATGGCTGTCAAGAGATTTTCAGCAGATTTATCTTTTATTTTATCTAACGCCAGTAATGGCTCACGTTTCAGCCGATACAGATCCGCCACATCGCTAACCAACTGATTGGTATACAGTTGTGCAATCAGTTTTGGTCCTAAGCCATCAATGTTCATCGCATTCCGTGAGGCAAAATGGACTAAACCTTCTTGAACTTGCGCGGGACAGGTCGGATTAATACACCGTAGCGCGACTTCATCTTCCAAATGCACTAACGGAGCCCCACATGATGGACAAACCGTTGGAATCGGTAAAACTTCGGCTGTTGCTGGACGCTTAGTTAAATCAACTGCCGAGATTTCTGGAATAATATCGCCAGCTTTATGCAATAAGACGGTATCACCCAAACGGACGTCTTTGGCCGCCACGTAGTCTGGATTATGAAGCGATGCCCGAGCAACCGTGGTCCCAGCTAATTGAACCGGGTCCATCACCGCCGTGGGAGTCACCACCCCAGTCCGGCCAACGGTCCATTCAACCTCACGTAAAACAGTTGGCTGTTCATCAGGTGGAAACTTAAAGGCAATCGCCCAACGTGGGACTTTCACCGTTGCGCCAAGTTCACGCTGTAATGGCAATGGATTGGCTTTAATTACAATCCCATCAATCCCATAAGCTAAGTCGGGGCGTTCATTTTGATAATGATCAATATAACTAAAAACATCATCCATTGAATGCGCCACTTTGAAATCAGGATTGATCGATAAGCCTAACTCATCAAATTCCGTTAACAAATCACTTTGAGTCCGTGCTTTCAACGGCTCATAATCAGCCACATTATACATGAATGTACTGAGTTGCCGTTCCGCCGTCACCTTTGGATCTAATTGACGTAACGATCCGGCCGCCGCGTTCCGTGGATTCGCAAAGACTGATTCACCGGCCGCTTCACGGCGTTCATTTAACGCGGCAAAGGCGGCTTTTGGCATATAACACTCGCCACGCACGTCAATGGTTAATGGTCGCGTAAGCTGGTGTGGAATTGAGTCGATCGTCAAGATATTTTTCGTAATATCTTCTCCAACTGACCCATTACCACGAGTCGACCCTTGCACTAATTGCCCATTTTCATAGCGTAGTGACAAGGCTAGTCCATCGATTTTTAACTCACAATTATAATCGAACGGTTCGTCGACATTTTGTCGTAACCGATCATCAAATTCTTGTAATTCGGCCTGCGAGAAAACATCGCCCAATGACAACATTGGAATCGGATGTTGAACTTTGGTAAATCCAGCTTTCACCGTTCCACCCACTAACTGGGTCGGTGAGTCTGGGGTCACAATTGCAGGAAAAGCTTGTTCCAACGCCACTAACCGCGCATAGTTGCGATCATAGACATCGTCATCCACTTTCGGCGCATCTTCATCATAATAATCTTGTCGCCACTGATTCAGTTGTGGTCGCAATGCGGCCGCCTCTTCATTGGCAGCTGCTAAATTCAGCTCACTAATCGGTTTGGTTGCCATACTTGGGCCTCCTCTAAACGTCTAGTTTTGAACCTTTTGAATCGGTGCAAACGCCGCTAATAAGCGTTTAATACCTTCCGACTTAAAGGCAATATCTAACTCAGCATCTTCACCAGCACCGGTGACTTTAACCACCGTTCCGGTTCCCCACTTGCGGTGGGTGACTTTATCGCCAATCCGCCAACTATTCTTGTCAGCGCCCGTTCCACTGGCCTTTTTAACCGTGGCTCGAGTCCCAACTGGATTCTTCTTGTATCTTGGCGTCAATGCTTTTTGAGTCTTAAATGGCACATCTAACTTGCTACTTTGAACCCCATCCAATGTATTGTCATTGCGTAATAGGCTCTGATCAATTTCGGCCACAAACCGGGATTCTTGGTTACTTTGACGACGACCATATAACATCCGTGAATAGGCATTTGTTAAATATAATTGCTTTTCAGCCCGGGTAATCCCAACATAGGCCAACCGACGTTCTTCTTCTAATTCGTCTTCATCCATCATCGCACGTGATAATGGGAAGATGCCTTCTTCCAAGCCAATCAAGAAGACGACCGGAAATTCCAACCCTTTAGCCGCATGTAACGTCATTAACGTCACGGCTTGAGGTTCTTCTTCGACGTTATCGATATCTGAAACTAACGCTAAGTCAGCCAAGAAGTCGACGAACTTATCACTATCTTCGGTTTCTGGTTGGTACTTGTCATCAAATTGCTTCGTCACGGACAAGAATTCTTCGATATTTTCAATCCGCGTCTGCGTTTCTAATGGTTTAGCCGCTTTTTCAGCCTTCAACGCTTTCATGTAACCGGTACGATCTAAGATTTCTTGCGTCAAATCGGTAACCGATAAGAATTCACGCATCGCGCGCAGTTCATTCATGGTCGCTGCAAACTGCGCTAACGCCCCTTTAGCCCGGGTTGGAATACCGTTGGCCATATCGATATTACTGGCTGCTTCTAGCATCGAATAGCCGGCCTCATCGGCAAAGGCTCGTAACTTAGCAACACTCGTTTGACCAATCCCACGTTTCGGTTCATTAACCACCCGTTCGAAGTTCAACGAATCTTGATCATTAACCGCTAAGGTCAAATAAGCCAAGACATCGCGAATTTCTTTACGATCGTAGAACTTGTTGCCACCGACCATGGTATAAGGAATGTTGGCTTTAACCAGCGATTCTTCCATTGCCCGAGATTGGGCGTTGGTCCGATAAAGCACAGCAAAGTCACCATAATTATAATTGTGATCACGCATTTGTTCTTGAATCTGGGCAATCACATAATGGGTTTCATCGGTTTCGCTCTGACCCCGATAATAGGCAATTTGATTACCGTCATCATTTTCGGTCCATAACTTCTTTGGCCGCCGCGTTGTATTGTGATTAATCACTTGATTAGCGGCTTCCAAAATGGTTTTGGTTGACCGATAATTTTGTTCCAACATGACGCTATCAGCATCTGGATAATCTTGTTCAAAGTTCAAGATATTTTCCATATTGGCACCCCGCCAGCCATAGATTGACTGGTCGGCATCCCCAACAACACAGAGGTTACGATACTTTTCAGCCAACATATTAACTAACGTATATTGTGCGTTGTTCGTATCCTGATATTCATCCACGTGAATATAATGGAATTTATTTTGATACCAAGCTAACGTTTCTGGATTTTGTTTAAATAATTGAATGGTCAACATGATCAGATCATCGAAATCGACGGCCTGATCAGCGGCTAGTTCCCGTTGATATTGATCGTAAACATCGGCGACAATACTTTCAAACGGACTAGCTGCACTTTCACGATACATCGCTGGCGTCTGCAAATCATTTTTGGCATTTGAAATTGCGGATAGTAATGACCGTGGATCGTATTTCTTTGAATCAATATTTTGATCCGTCAAAATCCGTTTCACTAAGGTTCGTTGTTCACTAGAACCGGCAATCGTAAAGGCACGATTGTAGCCAATCTGTTCAATATCACGCCGTAAAATTCGCACACACAACGCATGGAACGTCGAGACCCAAACGTCGCGGGCATCTTCGCCCAATAACTTACCGACCCGTTCACGCATTTCACGTGCGGCCTTATTCGTAAATGTAATCGCTAGAACGTTCCAAGGGTTGACCCCTTGTTCTTCAATTAAATATACGACACGATGCGTCAATACTCGGGTTTTCCCAGAGCCGGCACCGGCCATAATTAGTAGCGGTCCTTCCGTGTCTAAAACAGCTTCTTGTTGCTTGTCATTCATTCCTGCTAGCAGGCTTTCTTTCGACACAATGTTCGCCACCCTTTCATAAAATCAGTCAACAAATATTATAGCAAATTTTAGCCCGGTTTGCTGGTCTTTCAACCGCATTTTCGAATGTTTGTTCTGATCAAAACCATGGGCTTTCAAAACAACAAAAGAGCTTAGGTCGGCTGACCCAAACTCTTCTAAATTTACGTTAACTTTTAATCCGTTGTTTCTGGCGCGGTCTCAGTCGACGTCTCGGCTGAAGCTTGATGCCAGATATTTGTATCATCAATTTGCTCTAAAGCGTCTTTGACACTAGTAGCTTCCAACAAAACGTGCCCAGCCATGACCGCTTTTTCAGCTTGTAATTGTGTCCGATGATAGAAGTTGAAGAACCAATTAGGCTTAATTTGCCATTGTGTCCGCATCAAATTGGTTTGCGCGGTCGTAAAGTAAACCGCAACCACTGGCAAGACCTGCTTAACTGGTGTCAGTGGTAAGCCCGCAATTGCCCGTAAGTGTTGCTCGGCCATACTAATATTAGTCGCCCGATCAAACACGTAACCAGATGCATGCATCGCTGGCACGATCCGTTTAACATACAAGTTGCCACTCTTCGTTAAGAAGAACGCCACTTCAAAAACACCGGTGTACGTTAAATTGTCGCAAATTTCTTGCGTGATCCGCAAGATTTCATCATTAACGGCTGGATCAATTTGGGCCGGCACCATGGTCATCATCAACTCATGATTCCGATACCGATTTTCGACGATTGGGAAAAATTCCGTCGTTGTTGGCGTTTTCGCCACGATAACTGACAATTCCTGTTGAAACGGAATCAAAGATTCTAACATGTACGTTCCCCAATCCAATAAATCGGCGGCCTTAACAATATCGGTTTGGGTTTTAATCACCAACTGCCGGTTTTGGCCTAATCCTTTTTGGATGGGTTTTAACACACTCGGATAACCAATTGAGCCAATTGATTGATAAACATCGTCCAGGCTCACAATGGTTGCCGAAGGTGCCACGTTCAAGTTTAACTGACTAAAAAAGGCACGTTCAAGGGAACGGTCTTGCATGATTTCCAAGGCGTCGGTCCCTTGTGGAACCCGCGTATGTGCCGCTAAAAAGCTCATGACCGCCGCATCAATCGTTTCTGATTCATAGGTCACCACGTCACATCGTTCGGCAAAATTTTGTAGTTGTTGTTGATCTTTGAGGGCGCCGACCACGCGAAAATCTGCCAATTCCATGGTCTCAGTATTCTCGTTATCGCCATAAACCCCAACCTTGATACCAGCATTGCGGGCGGCAATTACCAAGCCAACGCCATTAGTACTATTCCCGATAATACCCAGCGTATCGCCTGGATTTAAAACTGAGTTGTCCACATCCGTCCCTACTTTCTTAAAATAAATATTAAATGAGTATTCGATTAATTCTCCGCTAATTATCATACGTTGACTAACGTCAGCTTGCAAGCCTTGTCGTCACTTTTTAACGGTTTATTACAAAACTTTAGTTGGACCGATGGCGCCGTGCATTTCGTTTTTTAACCCGTTTAAGCCAGAAGCCACCGGAAATATACCGCGGCTCATACGCAATGACAAAGGCATTAGGGGCTGTTTTCTTGATTAAATCGTATAATTGGCGTTCGTGCTTTCTAGGCGTTAAAATATCCAATTCAAGTCGCTCGCCTTCCAACCCATAAGCCACATGTTGCGTGACACCAAAACCATTGGTACGCAAAATACCTGGTAGGGTTGATTGTGGGTCTGGTAAAATGACCGAAATCATCGTATAACCTAAAGCCATCTTATCTTCGATCAACATCCCGACATACACGCCGACACCATAACCTAAGGCATAAAACACCAGATTTAATGGATTATTCAACCGATTTAACACCAAAGATAGACCTAAAACATACACGGTAATTTCAAACACACTGGTAAAAGCTGCAAAATAGCGATAGCCACGCATCACTAATAAGAAACGTAACGTATTTAAAGTGATGTACACCAAGTTAATCCCAAAGATTAACCCTAACATCCCCAAATTAATTGACATCGCGCCACCTGCTTTCTGCTAAATCACTAGTCGTCGGTTGTCAAAAAATGCACTTGGTCGCCTTCAAATGACGTGATTTTGGCTAAGGATTCCAATTGAACCCCACGATCAGTCACGACTTTATGTCCCGTTTGGAAGACTTTTTCAATCACAATCCCCACACCGGCAACCGTCACTTTAGCGTCATCACAAATATCAAATAAGCCTTGTACCGCCTGACCGTTAGCCAAGAAGTCATCAATAATTAACACGCGATCATCCGCTTGCAAGAATTTCTTGGCAATCGAAATATGATTTGATGTTTTTTTCGTATATGAGTAAACTTCCGCCGTATATAAATCATCAATTAATGTCACTGATTTGTGCTTACGCGCAAAGACCACGGGCACATGTAGTTGCAACCCGGTCATCACGGCTGGCGCAATTCCTGATGATTCTACCGTTAAAATTTTAGTTATCCCAGCTTCACGGAATAACTGGGCAAATTCTGAGCCCATCGCAAACATCAAATCTGGATCAATCTGATGATTTAAAAAGTTATCAACTTTCAATACTTCGCCCGGTAAAACCCGACCGTCTTTTAAAATACGTTGTTCAAGTGCTCGCATAAGGCCCTCCTAAAATTGTGGCAATCGTTTAAAATGTGCTACTTCTTATCATACCGTTCTAAGTCGTATTTTTGAATAACTTGAATCAATTTTTGTGCATAATCTGGATCAGTCGCATAACCGGCTTTAGCTAAGGCACGTGCCGCTTGCTGATAATTATCCGCTTTAATCACAGCGCGATAGTGATTGGGACTCCAAGCAGGGCCATACGCGAGTCGTTTGGCGTGGGCGACCATCGACGCATGCCAACTCGTATAAACACGAAAGCGGCGTTTAACCGTGTGATAAGCTCCATCATAATATTCTTGTGTGGTCATTGACTTGCCCGGTTCACTGGCAGTAGCTTTAACCCCAAACAAATTATTATTTTCAGTGGCATTGGTACTTTGGCCCCAATCGGATTCCAAAATAGCCTGACTCAAAGTGATACTTGCCAACACGTTGTATTTAGTCTGCATCGCTTGCGCTTCAGGCGCCAACTTTTTGATAAATCCGGCGTGGGTTGTCATAGTAGGCGCAGCTTGTTGCTGTACCGGATCAGTGAGCCAATGCGTTTTAATGATCCAGCCTAGCCCGATGCCGATGGCGACAATGATTGCAACGTTTAGCCATTGGACGCGACCTTGTCGCACAAAAACACCGTGTGACTTTGTTTTAGTTGTCCGTCGACGTTTACGCCGTCGTTTCTTTGCTGCCATCGTAAGCTTCCTTTCCGACCGTTGACATCCGCCAACCACGACATTTTCTGTTAAAATAAGGCTAAGTCAACCAATCAGGAGGCACTAAAATGTCAAAAACTTATCGTTGGGCCATTGTCGGCCTCGGCAACATTGCACACAGTTTTGTGACCTATTTTAATCAACCAGACGGTGAAATCTACGCAGTCTGCTCACGCTCACAAGCCAAAGCTGACCAGTTTGCCAGTGAACATCACATCGCCAAAGCCTACAGTCAGCTATCAGATTTACTAGCTGACGACCAGGTCGATATTGTCTACGTGGCCACCCCACATAATTATCATATTGAAACTATTCTACCAGCCTTAGCTGCTGGCAAACACGTTTTTTGTGAAAAAGCCATTACCATGACCAGTGACCAACTGGCTGAAGCTAAAGCATTAGCACATACCAAGGGCTTAGTGCTCGCTGAAGCGATGACGTTATATCATATGCCACTATATCAAAAACTGCACGAATTCGCTGTAGAACGTCATTTGGGCGATCTTAAAATGGTTCAAGCTAGCTTCGGTAGTTTTAAAGAACCCGATCCAACCAACCGTTTCTTTAATCCGGATCTAGCCGGCGGGGCGTTATTAGATATTGGGGTTTATGCCCTGGCATTTGTCCGCGAATTTTTAACGGCCAAACCTTACTTAACTGGCACAACGATGCATCGCTTTAGCAGTGGCGTGGATGAAGCTGAAACGTTGAGTCTCCGTAATGCTAACGATGAGCTCGCTAACGTTTCTTTAACGTTCCGTGCTAAGATGCCCAAACAAGGCCTAGTGGCTTACGAAGGTGGGTACTTCACCGTTGACACTTACCCACGGGCCGACCAAGCCTTATTTACCGCTAGTGATGGGTCAACTGAGCTCATCAAAGCTGGTGACACCACCAACGCAATGAACTATGAAATCGCGGCCATGCAACAAATGATCGCCAACCACGAACCTAACACCAGTCTCGTTAAAACCACTGATGTCATGGATATCATGACGGCGGCACGGCAACAATGGGACTTCCGTTATCCATTTGAATAATCATTTTTCTGAGCGTCTGGATGCGTTGATCCAGACGCTTTATTTGTTTAAGCCACCTCCGTCAGCCAGTGATTCTGCCAGCTGTGGGGACCGGTTCCAGCCAAAGACCGGGCTGAAACCTCGCTTTTAAGCCTAGCCAAAACCGCTAGTCTTAAAAGTCGTCCACATCGTAAGGTCCGGCAAAACCATCCGGACTAACGATGTTTCCACGGCTCGCGCCATCACTGGCTGACTCCGGTTATCTTGTGGTCATTGATCGATGATCACTAATATAGCCGTGGAATACGCTTTGGCTAGGCCGATCCAGCGTTCCGAGCGAACGATAAGTGGATGATTAATTGATTTTTTTCAGTGATTTAAGTTATCCGATCAACAAGCCCAGTCCCATAAAGACCGCAAACGACAAGCAAATGATTGTCGCATTTTTAATCGACAAGATAAACGTTTCGCGTTTGACCTGTTTACGTAGAAATTGTTTCGTATTGCGGTACACGGGAATCGCGCTAATCAATGTCAATAAACTTAAAGGTGGCAACACCCTTAAAGCAACGGCAGCAATCAAACACAAGTACCCAGCCACATAGCTCCAAGCAAATACTTGTAGCATCACTGGCTTACCAAGATAATATAAAATCGTGTGGCGACCGAGTGCGATATCTTCATCCATATCGCAAATATTATTGGCTAACATAATGTTGGCAATCGCAAAAATGGCTAGTCCAGATGCGACTAAAACTTGCCCGGTAGCAATCCATGTTATTGGGGCAACATCGTACGTATTGAGATAAACTGAAATCCAAAAAATCATGAACCCCATCGTAAAGCCTGAAAAGAATTCCCCAAATGGCCCGGTTGAAATTGGTTTGGGTCCACCAGCATAAAAATACCCGACCGCATAAGAATAAAGTCCCATCCATAACAATGGTAAACCGGTGCGGGTGACCAACCAAAGTCCTAGAATTAACGAAATACCGGCCAAGCCAAACGTAATCGTGCGCGCTTGACCGATTGAAATCTGATTGACCCCAACAACATTGGTCTCTTCTAAAAATTCCTGATTATTGTCATCTCGCGGTGCATGTAGGAAATCCTGATAATTATCATTAGCATTGGTCGCCATATGAAATAATGATGATGCAATGAAAAATAGCCCTAAATATCCTAAATGAACTTGATGGTAATTATAGATCGCGTACAAACTACCTAATACAAATGGCAAGACGCTGGCAATTAGCGACTTGATCTCAACAAATTCTAGAAAAACTTTTGGTTTCATGAGCGAACGTCCCCCTTTTTGATTGACAACCTTGATCATTATTTGTACCTTTAAAATAGATTGTATTTTAGAAAGCGATTCACTGCAAGTATTCGGGGTAGTGATTTAGCAACGATGGGGTGACGGGACATGATTCAAAATATCTGGGAACCAGATTCACAAATTGAAACCCAATTAGGGGCCTTAAAACCCTATTTATTAGCGCACGTTCAAATCGATAATGTGGCGATTAATGCGCGTGTCCGACAATTACTAACTGCCGGGGGTAAATTTTTGCGACCCGGTTTCTTCTATCTTTTCAGTCGCTTTGGTGATGACCAAGATTTGGATCGACTTCAAGCTGGGGCTGCGGCGATGGAATTATTGCATGTGGCAACGTTAATTCATGACGATGTCATCGACGAAAGTCCTACCCGCCGCAATGTCACGACGATTCATCAAGATTACGGCCAACGTAATGCGATTTATGCGGGTGATTTATTATTTACTTGTTATTTCGATCTAGTTGTCGCTTCGGCACGAACAACGACCGACATTACCCGTAACGTCGCGGCGATGCGCGCGATCTTACAAGGTGAACTCGATCAAATGGCACATAACTTCCGGCCTCAAACCACACTTGACGACTACTTAAAAGTCGCCGCTGGTAAAACAGCACGATTGTTCAGTTTGAGTTGCCAACAAGGGGCCCAGCTTGCCCACGCCCCACAAGCAGTGATCGATCTTGGTCAACAGATCGGATTGAAATTAGGAATTGCCTATCAAATGCTTGATGATATTTTAGACTACACTGGCGATGAACATCGCACTCACAAACCGGTCTTAACAGACCTTCGTGACGGTGTCTACTCACTGCCACTCATTTATGCCTTACAAGTTGACCCGACCTTAGCGCGACAATTACCAATGCCTGGACAGACGATAACTGAGGCCGAGTTGTTAGCCATTCGTGACCAAGTTGTCGCGTTAGGCGGTGTGACCAAAGCGCAACAATTAGCCACTGACTACACACAACAGGCCCTTGGATTAATCAATCAACTCCCAGCTGGTGCCACGCAACAAACATTACGCCGGTTGGTTACTCAACTCTTAATTCGAAATCATTAACGCAAAAACGCCATTCAAGCTTTAAATTACATCGCTTGAATGGCATCTTTTTTTATATCTAGAGTTGAAAGTTACTTTTTAGTAATAATCATTGATGTGGCAACTGTTCATCGATCAAAAGTCGCTACCTTTGCCGCCTGCCGTTCGCCCACATTGAGTCGGAACGCCGCGAAATAACCGGAGTCAACCAGCGATGGCGCCGGCTGTGAAAACAGCGTTAGTCCGAATGATTTTGCCGGACTTTACGATGTGGACGACTTTTGAGACTAGCGGTTTTGGCTCGGCTTAAAAGCGAGGTTGAAGCCCGCACTATGGCTGAAACCGGTCCCCCACAGCCGGCAGAATCGCTGGTTGGCGTAGGTGACCATCTTATCCTATACTGATAAACGCTCACGCATCCTTTTATTCACGACCCTGATCCAAATCATATAACCGTTTAAACCGCGGCTCCGTCGCATATAGTTCCTGTGGCGTCCCTGCCATGTCAAATTGACCGGCTTCCAAGAACCGGACCTGATCGACATAATTGATTCCGGCTAAATGATGTGTGACCCACAGAATGGTCTTATCTTGTAACACTCGGAAAATCGTCGCTAACAAGTGCGACTCCGTAATCGGGTCCAAACTAACCGTTGGCTCGTCCAAAATAATGATTGGGGCATCTTGTAACAAGATCCGCGCTAAGGCTAAACGTTGACGTTCACCACCTGAAAAACGTGCGCCGCCTTCAGTCACCATGGTGTCATAACCATCCGGTAAAGCTTCAATCAGTTCCTGTAATTCGACCGCTTTTAACGCCGCCTTGACCTGGTCGTCACTAGCTTGCAAGTTCCCCATCCGGACATTATTCATAATCGTTGTATTGAATAAATAGGGTTGTTGATCAAGCACACCAAAAAGTTGTGCGCGTTCCTGCTGCAACCGCTCAATCGGGACATCATTTAGCTGTACGGTTCCGGCATCTGGCTTGAGATCGCCCAAAATCAACTTAAGCAACGTACTCTTCCCGGTTCCTGATGGTCCTAGCAAGGCGACCTTTTCACCAGCTTTTAGTGTCAAATTCAATTGATTAAAAATTTGTCGTTGCCCTGCTGGATAACTAAAATCAATTGCACCAACGCGTAACACTTGGAACGGTTCCGTCAATTCAGTTTGATCATGATCGTCCACTGGCGTCGTGTCTAACGCATTCACCCGCTCAATAGAGCGCTGGTAGCTTGGCCATTCACTAACACCCTGACTAACTGATTGAAACGCATCAACTAACGGAAAAACCGATAATACAAACGCCGCTATCCAGTTAGCACTAGCTTTATCACTGGTCCAATAAAAACTACTCCAGACCATTAACGCCAAACAAATCACACCAAACAAAACTTGAATCGTAAAATCACGCCACCATTGGAAGCGATGATCGGCCCGCCGAATTGTCGCAATTTGTTGAATCGGCGCATCCTGTTGATCATCAAAAGCTTGTCGACGACCTGAAATCAACCAGTCACCTAATCCCATCACGGCATCGGTTAATTGGGTATAAAAAGTCTGCTGGATCTCACGACTCTGGGTTGCCCGAGCACCATTGACCAACACGGAAACCATTGGCATGACAATCACAATGAGTCCCAGGAGTAACAGCATCAATAAGCCAAACCACCAACTAAAATAGCCAAGTGCGATCACAATTAAGACATACATCCCTAATGCAATCACTGTTGGAAAAACTGTTCGTAAATATAAATTTTCAATATGATCGATATCATCGGCTAACAAACTCAGCACATCACCTGTTTGAAAATTTTGTCGAATCGCCACGGCTTGTTTTTCTACCGCCTGATAGAGTTTGCGGCGAAAATCTGACACAATCCGTAACACCCAGTTATGACTGGTAATCCGTTCAGCATAGCGAAATGCTGGCCGGCCAATCCCAAATGCGCGGGTTAACACAATTGGCACATAAATCATCAAAATATTGTATGGATGACGAGCGGCCTTACTAATTAAATAACCTGAATTAAACATCAGCGCCGATCCACAGAAAAAAGTCATTAAGCCTAAAAATAGCGTCAAGGCTAACAACTTACGATATTTTCGCAAATACGGCATCACCCAAGTATCATGTTTAAATGTCGCAAAAAAATTCCGCATGCTTTACTCACCACCCATTTCTGTCCGCAATTGTTGATAAGGTCCCGGTTGGGCGGCCAATTCAGTCGGCGTGCCTTGTGCCACAATCTGACCATGATCCATCACTAAGACATAATCCATCTGATTCAACCAATGTAAACGGTGAGTGGCAAAGAAAACCAAATGATCTTCAAAAACCGGCAACATCGTTTGTTTCAAGTCGGCTTCCGTTTCAATATCCAAATGGGCCGTGGGTTCATCAAACAATAAGATCCGCCGCGAGTCATCCAGTAAGGCCCGGGCAAGTGCGATTCGTTGGGCTTGCCCACCACTGACGCCACGCGCACCTTCACCAATCGATGTTGATAATCCATCTGGCAACGTTTTAATCCAGTCACTTAAGCCAGCTTTTGCCGCCGCTTGCCCAATCGCACTCAGACTAGCATTCGGCTGATAAAAGGCAATATTTTCCGCTAACGTTGCATGGAATAAATAAGGACTCTGTGGAATATAGAAGAAACTTTGCTGCCAAGCTGTTTGATTCAGGTGTGTCACTTGCTGGCCATTAACAGTAATTGTCCCTTGGTTTGGCGTTGGCGTTAAAAAGCCGCCTAATAGGTTAATCAATGTCGACTTTCCTGAACCAGATGCCCCGATAATCCCAATTCGTTGATAACCATGCGCCGTTAACTCAATCTCAGGTAACGCTGGTTGGGCCGCATCAGGATAACTAAAAGCGACTTGCTGCAAACTTAACGTACTGTCAGCTTGCCAATGTAAGGGGTGCGTCCCCAATTGATCACGATCCGTCGTTACGGGCAACGCCAACATTTTCTGGACCGCCGCAAAAGCATTCTTCCCATTTAAAGTCGCATGATAATCATTGGCAAAGGTCCGCAATGGCAAGAAGTAATCCGGTGACAACACCAAAATCACCAAGGCTGGCAATAACGTAATCGTGCCATTGATCAAGCCAAAGCCTAAAAATACCGCTACGACCGCAATCGAGAGGGTCGTAAAGAAATCCAACGCAAACGTCGACAGCATGGCAATCTTAATTACTGCCAGTGTTTGTTGCCGATAACCTTCACTGACCTGATAGACATTATCCGCATAACGATGACTGAGCCCTAACTGTTTCAAGGTTGGCAATCCCCGCAACGTATCTACAAAGTGATTCGACAAGCGTTGATACCCTTCATATTGCCGATCTGCTTTGGCTTGAGCCGCGTAACCTAAAATAATCATAAATAAAATAATTAATGGAAAAATAGCTAATAAGAATAACGCTTCACGCCAACGAAGCCAAGCGATATAAATTAAAACGACCCACGGAATTACCATCATATCAATGACCTTAATGACCACTAGCATCAAGTAGGTTTGCACTTTATCCAAACCTTCCAAGGCGGTAGTTACGACATTACCAGTCCCAGTTTGCGCAACGTAGCTAGGCCCTAAATCATATAATTTATGCAAAACTTGACGCCGCAAGTCTCCCGTGGTCGTTTCCACCACCGGGTACATTAACCGATTTTTCAAAACGACAATCAACTGCCGAAATGTCCAGGCTAACGCAAAGATCAGCATTGGTTGTAAAACGGTCCCTAATGCGTGCAAATGCCATAGCCCGACAATCGCCACCGACATAAATTGGGCCTGAATAATGATACAAATTCCTTCAATGACCGCCAAAATCGCTAAAATCACGGCTAGGCGGCGCATTCCGGGCAATTTAAATAGTGCTGGATCAAACATACTGTGCCCCCCTTTTAACTCAAAAAGTCGTGACTTGCACTCGGCTAAGTCACGACCCTGCTCGTGCTATCTAACTAAAGTGTACCACCAGTTACCGCGATTTGCTTTAACTTGCAAGTCGTTTGTAAAAGACCCAATAACTCCAAATAAAGTAAACCAACATAATTGGTAAGACCGTTAGTGAAATGACGGTCATCAAATGCAGCGTATATGGTGAATTAGAAGCATCTTTGATTAAAATGCTGTTAGCGGCATTATTGGCCACCATGACCCGTGGGAACAACCCGTTAAAGAGTAAGACCACGACATCAATTAATGACAAGCCGCTACTAATAAACGACAACCATTCGTGATTGCTGTAAACACCCCAGGTTGCTAGAATCGTCAAGATAACTAAAACAGCCACCAGAATTAATGATGAGACTGGCTTTTTGGTAAAGAAATCGGTGTTGAAGTAGAGTAAAACAGCAAACAATACTTCACCGGCAAACAACAACCAATAAAGTGGTCGTGCCCATTTCAAAGCCCGTTCACGCAATGGACCAGTCGTCTTTAGACGAATAAAGTTCAAGCCATGTAAGTAACAAAGTAACGTCACTGCGACCCCACCAACTAATGAAAATAAGTTCACATAGTCTGTAAAGTGCGCTGACATGTCGCCATGGGCATTGATGGGCATCCCTTTAACAAGGGCCGTAAACATCATACCAAAGAGAAAAGCCGCGAAGAAACTGCCTAATGTTGCGGCCCATTCCCAGAAATTCCGGCCAGATTCAGTTAACATCCGGCTCCGAAATTCGAAGGAAACCCCGCGCATAATCAAGGCGACTAAAATCAACAATAAGATGAGGTAGAATCCTGAGAATAGTGACGCATACCACATCGGAAATGAGGCAAACATGGCCCCACCAGCTGTGATTAGCCAAACTTCATTAGCATCCCAGTGTGGGCCAATGGTATCAATGACCACGTCACGTTCATGCGACGTTTGAGCAAGGCTTTTAATCGCCATGCCGACCCCAAAGTCAAACCCTTCCAAGAAGAAGAAACCGCTAAACAAAACGCCAACTAAGATAAACCACAAAAATTGTAAGTTACTCATGACTGAAGGCCCCCTTACCATATGGGTCATATGGTGCATCATCGGCAGCTTTTAATAAGTCATCTGGTCCTTGACGTAATGCCCGCCGTGACAAGACAATCATCACGATACCTAAGCCACTGAATAAGCAGAAGTAAACAATATTAGACGTTAATAATGACGCCACACTGACATTTGGCGAAACCGCATCCGCGATAGTCAATAAGCCGTAGACAACCCAAGGATAGCGCCCTAATTCAGTAATAAACCAGCCGGCGGTATTAGCCGCAAACGGTAAGAAGGTACAGATCGCGAGGACCCATAAGAACCACCGTTGCCGCATAATCAAATCGGTACCTGCTCGATTAAAGAACAGCCCGATAATCGCAATTAAAGCAAACAGCCCACCTGAAATTGCCATGACCCGGAAGCTCCAGAATAGCGTTTTAGCTGGCACATAATAATTCATATCCTTACCAAACTTCTTGTCATACTTGGCATGCAATTCTTTATTTAAGGTGTTTTGGCCTTTTACATTCCCGGATAATTTGTGATAACTTAAAATATCCAGTACGTATGGGACATCAATCGACCAGTTAGACTTGTGCTTCTTGGTATTCTGACTTTCAATGATTGACCAAGCGGCTGGCGAACCAGAATCCTCATACAATCCTTCAGTTGCCGCAAACTTCATCGGTTGTTCTTTAATAATGTAGCGCGTTTGTAAGTCACCCATGCCAACAACGCCAATGGTTGCCACTAAGCCTACAATCAAGCTAACTTTGACCGACTTACGGAAGAAATCAATATTCCGTTTTTTCAACAACGCAAAGGCTGACATCCCAGCAACGACAAAAGCCCCAGTAACAAAGGCCCCAAACAACACGTGCGGTAATTCATACCATAGCTGTGGGTTCTTAACAACAGCGCCAAAACTAGTCATTTGGGCGCGACCAGTTTTCGCATTGATCATGAACCCAACTGGATTTTGCATGAAACTGTTGGCCGCCAAGATCCACATTGCTGAAATCATGGTCCCAATCGAGGTTAACCAAATAAACACACAGTGGATACCGGCACTGAACCGATCCCAGCCAAACATCCACAAGCCAATAAACGTGGACTCCATAAAGAAAGCCACCAACGCTTCAATCGCTAATGGTGCCCCGAAAATGTCACCCATAAATCGTGAATAGTCCGACCAGTTCATCCCGAATTGGAATTCTTGAATAATCCCAGTCACAACCCCAACTGCAAAACTAAGTAAGAAAATCCGACCCCAGAATTGGGCCATGTGCTTATATAATTGATCCTTTTTAACCACATAAATGGTTTCCATAATTGCAACAATCAAAGCCAGTCCAATTGATAATGGCACAAAGAAGAAATGAAAGACCGTCGTCATTGCAAATTGAAAACGGGCTAAAGATAAAATACTCAAGCCGAAATTCATAGTAACCCCCCCTTATCAAAATAAGTGCTTTGGTTCGTTTAAGTAAGCGGAACCATTTAGTTTCATGTTTATCATATCAAGTGATAAGTGAAAATTCAATCAATCTCAACTTTTATTCTCAAAATAGTCAAAGCAGCTAACCGTTAGACCCACAATTAACCGGCAACTGCCGTTTGTTAGTTGACATTCTGCCAATCCGTGCTATATTAGCAACATTACTTAGAGAAGAGGCCGCCAAATGGACATTGGAAGTACCGTCACATTTAAACTTGAAGAACAAACATTTACCGGCACCATTGCGAAGGCCTACACGAACTCGTATTTAATTGAGTTCACCAGTACTGATCCAGAAATTGTCGATAAATATCATAATAAAGTGATTATCAGTCAAAAAAAAGTCACTGAAACCAAGTAAAAATCGCGTCGTCATCTAGCATGGATGGCGGCGCGATTTTATGTTTATTTACTCGTTATTAAAGATTGAAAAATAGTTATAGCGACAGAAACCGTACCAGTACTGGCTTGAGTTCATGCTAAATTAATCACCTACGCCAGATCACTAATATAGCCGAGAGTGAGCCCACATTGAGCCAAGCCGTGGGAGTCTCTTAGCGATTTATCGCTTAGAGACTGGCGCTTTTGAAACACGGTTTTGGTGATTCAAAACGACGGTTCAGACCGCTTTTTGGCTGAACCGGTCCACCCACAGCGTTCCGGCTCAATGTGGGCGAACGGCCAGCAAGCACAATCGATCATTAAGGATGACGACGTTTAAACCGTAACAACGGTGTCGCAATGATTGGTGTTAAGATGCCGGCTAAAATCGCCTCAGGAATCCCATTAGTCCCAACAATTGTTAATAAATATGGCATTAATTTAGCCAAATTAATCTGATAGAAGCCAGCCGCGGCATGACTATATAACACCCCGATTAATCCCAATACTAAGATCGTGTTCACCAAAGAACCCACAACCCCAGCTAGTACCATCCCGACTGTTGGATGTGGACGTTTAGCCCAATGCAAAAAGATCAAGCCAGCAACTAATCCCACTAGCACTCGTGGTAAAACGGAAACTAATGGATTGGTAAAGACAATCGGCGCTAACGGACTCGTTGGCGCCACAAACGCGCGAATCCAGTCAACCAATCCCCAAACCCCACCAATGATCGCCCCATCGCGGGGACCTAAAATAACGGCCGCAATAATCACAGTCACATGAATCGTGGTAATACTCAAACCAGGTAACGGAATATATCCTAAAAATGGCACTAAATTTTGTAACAGTACAATGGCAGTCAAAACGGCCAGTACACTGAGTTGATAAGCATTGGACTTGCGCTGCATCAGACAGACTCCCCCTCGGCGACTGGCAGTGATTTTACACCGCAACAAACCGCACACAATTAATACTCCCTATTTTAGCAAAAAAACGCCTCAACAACCGTCAAGACGTTAAAAAATTATTTTCTTTCTTTAGCTGCTAAATCTTCACGAACACGGGAATGGTGATACCCATAGATGAAGTAAATAATAATTCCGATCGTCACCCAAATCGCAAACATCGCCCAAGTAAAGCCTTGCAAGTTAATCATGAGATACAAGCAAGCTAAAAAGGACACGATTGGTAAAACTGGATAGAATGGCACTTTAAATGAACTATCAATTTGTTGTAGCGTTTCATGTTTACGTAAGAAAATCACACCAATTGAAACCATTGCAAAAGCAAACAGTGTCCCAATATTGACCAATTCCGCAATTTTATCCAACGGAATCACTGCCGCAAAGACACTGGCAATGACGCCGAAAATCCACGTACTTTTAACGGGGACTTTCGTTCGTGGATTCAAACTTTGGAAAGTCTTAGGTAGTAACCCATCTCGACTAATCGCAAAGAGTAACCGGGTTCCACCATATAACATGACGATTAACACGGTGGTCATTCCGACAACGGCTCCTAATGAGACAATCCCAGCGGCCCAATTTTGATGAATAACCCCTAACGCATATGCAACCGGATCACCAACGTTTAACTTAGTATAGTGAACAACCCCGACCAACACAATCGACATGGCAATGTAGAGTACTGACGCCACAATCAATGACCCAATAATCCCAATCGGCATATCATGTTTCGGATTTTTAACTTCTTCAGAAGCCGTTGAAACGGCATCAAAACCAATATATGCATAGAAGGCTAAGGAGGCCCCTTTGAACAGACCCGACACGCCATGAGGCATAAACGGATGGAAATTAGCTGGTCTGATAAAGAAGATCGCAACCCCAATAAATAAGGCAATCACTAAGATTTTCACCACGACCATAATGGAGTTCACTCGGGTAGATTCTTGCAAACCGCCAACTAATAATAACGAGATTGCTAAAACAACGATAAATGCAATCAGATTAAACCCAGCATGTGGTGAGCCGGCTGTTCCAGCTGCGGCCGATAAAAATGCCGGTAATTTAATGCCAAATCCACTTAACAGATTTTGGAAATAGGCCGACCAACTAACTGCCACCGATGAAACTGAAAATAAATATTCTGAAATTAACGCCCATCCTAAAATCCAGGCTAAAAATTCGCCAAACACCGTATAGACATACGTATAGGCACTTCCGGCTAATGGAATTGTTGATGAAAATTCGGCGTAACACAAGGCCGCCAATGAACAAACCACCGCGGCAATGACAAAGGATAGCATCGCCGCCGGTCCGGCATATTTAGCCGCAATAATCCCGGGCATAATAAAAATCCCAGATCCAACAATTGCGCCGACACCCATCATCGTTAAACTGAAGGCATTGAGGGTCTTGGCAAGTCCACCCTGATTAAAGTTCGCTAGGTTGACGGGCTTTTTCACCAATAACCGTCGTGATTCTTTCATAAAGTCGCTGCCTCCTAATTGAATTCTTATTAATATAACGTTGTTAATTTTATTGATTTTCACCTAAAGTGTCAAGCAAATACCGATATTATTTTCATTTATTGGTCGTAAAAGGTTGATAATAAGCGGTTTCATTCATTTTAGCTATTTCAACCAAAGATTAAAATCAGCTAAGTTATCAGTCCATAAAAAAAGATGTTAACCCATTTAGGTCAACATCTTTTTAATTTCATTTTAATTTCCTAGATAAATTGGATCAAGGACATTAAGATTGGCACAACCACGATGAACAAGACGGTACTGGTTGTCACCACATTAGTGGCGTATTCCACATCACCATGGGCTTCGTTAGCCAAAATAGGCAAGACCGCAAGCATTGGTGTCGCAGATTGCACAATTAACGTTTGTGAAGCCATCGTTGGGAAGCTGGCACCTAAGTTACCGGCAACCATAATCACGGCAATCATGACGATTGGGGACAAGATGAAGCGACCAAGTAAGGCCACAATCGTATCGCGATCAAATCGAATACTCTTCAACCCAGCATCAGCCAACACAATCCCGATATAGATCAAGGATAATGGCGTGACCAAGTTACCTACATAGGTCAACGTTGAGTTCACGAATGAAACCTTCAAAATTGGAATATTGAGTAATAAGAAGACCAAGGCAACTAAGAAACCAACCAATGGCATTGGAATCACTTTCTTCCAATCAATCTTATTATGCGTCTTTTCTTTTGGCTTCGTTGGATCATCGTTAGAGATCAGGAAGACCCCAAAGGCCCAAGTTGAAACCGTGTTAACGATATAATAAACCAAGAAGTAGGTCATACTCTTGTCACCAAACAACGCGATATTTAATGGTAACCCAATAAAAATCGTATTGGCATTGACCATGGCATTAATAAAGATCCCTTTACGCCCTGGTTTGATGCGCATGATTTTCACCAACGCAAATGCAATAATATAGCCAATAATAACGGCTAAAAACGCATAAGCTAAATACCCAGAAAATGAAGCTAACTGTCCACGTGTTAAGCGACTTAACACTGAAACAAAGATTGATGCTGGCAAGGCGATATTCTTAATAAACTTCGAAATTGTCCCACCAAATTTATCATCAAACCAACCAGCTCGCCGTAATACATACCCTAAAATCATGATCAAAACGACCACTAAGACGCTTTGAATCGAATTCCATAAAACAGTCATGAGTTCGTGTCCACCTCTTACAATTTTTTTCTCTCTTATGTTGCCAGGTCAGTTATGCCGACCGACCCGCAAGCACTTTTCTCTTATGCGACCACTAATAGATCGTTTAGTATTCTGGTACCCACTTCATGTCAGCAACTGCTTTTTCAGCACTGGCAATGGGTTCCTTGTTAAGCTTTTGGTCAAGCACACTTTGTGCAACGACCGTTGCTAACGTTTGTGAAAATTCCGTAATTTTTGAAACTGGTGGTAATACCGCAGCCCCTGGCTTGCTCGTATCCACAATGCCACCTAAAGCATGGCAAGCAGCTGATAACGTTTCACTGTTTAAGACCTTGGCAGTTGAAGCAATCAAGCCAAAACCTAACCCAGGGTACATTAAGGCGTTGTTCCCTTGACCGATCTGGTAAGTAACACCTTTGTATTCCACATCATCGGCTGGAATCCCAGTCGCAACTAACGCACGGCCATCGGTCCATTTGATCAAATCTTCAGCCTTAGCTTCCGCTAACTTCGTTGGGTTTGATAATGGGAAAATGATTGGGCGATCTGTATGTGCGGCCATTTCCTTAATGATGCTTTCTGTAAAGGTCCCTGGTTGGGTCGATGTCCCGATCATCACTGTTGGATGAACCGCTTTAACCACAGCTTCTAAGTTTGTTAATTCATCAGCGTTGCTGAATTCACTACGTTTGCGAGTGAATGCCTTTTGCGCTGGTGTTAAGTCTTCAGTATCATCGAATAACAAGCCTTGCTTATCAACGGCGTAGAAGTGTTGCTTAGCTTCTTCTTCAGTTAATCCAGCTTGCATCAATTCATCCATGATTTGGTTGGCAATCCCCATCCCAGCAGTACCAGCACCAAATGATAAGATCTTTTGGTCTTTGATACTTTCTTTAGAGATGTTTAAGGCACCTAAGATCCCAGCTAAAACGACCATCCCAGTTCCTTGGATATCATCGTTAAAGGTCGCAATCTTATCCTTGTACTTGTCTAAGATCACTTGGGCATTTGAACGACCAAAGTCTTCCCAATGAAGTAATGATTCTGGGAATAATTTTTGTTCAGCAGCCACAAACTTGTCGATAACTTCGTAATATTGTTCACCGGCAACCCGCTTGTGACGGTTACCAAGGTACAATGGATCATCTAATAATTTTTGGTTATTGGTCCCAGCATCAATGCTGACAGGTAACACTTGTGACGGATCAATCCCAGCAGCAGCGGTGTAAACCATTAATTTACCAACGGCGATATCAACCCCGTTGACACCCCAGTCACCCATACCTAAGATACCTTCAGCATCGGTAACAACTACTAAACGAATGTCACGACCTTCAGCGGCGTTTTTCAACGTAGCTTCAATATCTTCTGGTGCGTCAACTGAAACAAACGCTGCATTTTGTGGATCTAAGAATAATTCGTTATATTGTTCGATTGAATCAGCAACCACTGGATCGTACACGATTGGCATGAATTCAACGACATGTTCATCCATCAAATGGTAGAACAACGTCCGGTTTTCATTGAACAAGTTCATCAAGAAAATTCGTTTTTCTAAGCGCGTTGCCTTGCTTTGGAATTGGGCATAAGCTTGAGTTGTTTGTTCGTCGATTGTTTGAACTTGACTAGGTAACGTCCCGGTTAAACCGAGTTCATGGCGTTCTTCATTAGTGAACGCGGTCCCTTTATTCAAGAATGGGTTATTTAAAATTTGATCTGCTGTTTGAGTCATTTGTTAATTCCTCCATTTAATTCGGCAGTTGACTTAACCAAGTAATAATCTACGGTTGTCAGATTAACGAATCTGATTCACTCGGTCAACAATCTGCGCTTATTAATTTACAAGTAACACTATAAATCGCTGAAAATATTATAGTCAAACTTGAATGTTGTTATCAAAATATTTTATAATACCACTATAAACGTTGATATATCAGGAGAAAAAATGAATACAAAAGACTTAGCCTATTTTCAAGAATTAACAATTCAAAAAAACTTTTCAAAAGTTGCTGAAATTTTCGAGGTTCGACAACCAACCATCACCACTGCTATCCAACGACTAGAAGCTGAATTCGGTGCCCAACTAGTGATTCGTGACCGGGTGCATCATAGTTTGACGATTACCCCAAGTGGTCAACAATTGGCGGAACATGCGATTCGTATTTTACGCGACTTATCGATGGCTCACCAAGAAATTCAAAATTTGGTGCAGAATCAAATCTCACTTGGTTTACCGCCAATTATCGAAAACTATTACTTTCCCAAAATCGCCGCTAAATTAAAGGCTAAACGATTATTACGTAACATTATTACGGTTGAAGGTGGTTCGGTGGACCTCCGCAAAGGCTTATTAGCCGGAAATATGGATATGGCGCTGTTAGGCTCAATCGAACCTTTATCCTACGCTAATTTGATGGCCGACGAATTCGACCGACATCCCTTTTATATTTTCGTTAGCAAAAATCATCCGTTAGCGGATCGCAAACGCGTCTTTTTTAACGAACTACGACACGATGATTTTGTCCTATTTGAAAATAGTTTCGTTCATAACCAAGCATTTAATAAACTGACGCGCCGGAACCACTTCCGCCCCGACGTTGTCTTTCGGTCTAACGACACGCATATCATCATGAAGCTCGTAGCACAAAATGTCGGTATTACTTATCTAACCGATATTGTGGACCATCAAGACAATGTTGTCCGCTTAGAATTGATGGACGAAGAACAGCCCGAGTTTATCACCAGCATCGTCTATCGAACGTCCCACATTTTGACACCGGCACAGCTTCAGTTATTAACCATTATGCATGCCACGTTGAAAGGATAATGGTAATTTCGTTCACCAAAAAAAGGATCTACGATGACATTTTTAACGTCATCGTAGATCCTTTTGCATTTAATTTGGTTGAATCGGCATGGTTAGTAATTCATCAATAAATTGTTGTTCACGTTCAGTGACCACATAACCGGTTCTAATCGCTACCGAGACATGAAAGCTCGTTGGCACCGGATCACTAATGCTTAAACAAACCACCCCATCGTCAGAATTAACAATATCGCGTACTAATAGGCTAATCCCCAAGTTGGCTTTGACTAACCCTTTAGCCCAGGCAATATCTGGCGTATTATAGATAATCTCCGGTTGGACACCAGCAAAACGACAATAGGCATTGAATGCGCCTGGATGGACAAATTTACCGGTTAAACCGATGAATTTTTCATGTGTCAAGTCTTTAAAAGCAACAGTTGGTTGTTGGGCTAACCGATGCTTGGGGCTCACAATCACGCTAAAAGGCCGCTCGCCTAATGGAAATGCCTGAATTGTTGGTAAGTCTAACGGCGCATATGAGCCCAGGAGTGCAATATCAATGTCCCCCGCCTGAAGCTTCGTCAATAGCTCGCCGGAGCCAGTTTCAGTAATCGCCAATTGTTTCAAGAACCCTTGATTCAATAACTCACCGGCAATATTGGGGAAATACATCGTCCCAATAATTGGTGGCAAGCCAAATCGAATGGCTGGTTGCTTAGCACTGTCAATTTCACGATGCGCCAATGAAATATTAGCTTGAATGGCTTGTGCATTTTTATACAACAGTTGTCCGGCCCGAGTAATCTCGGTTCGTTGATGACTGCGATCTTGTAAAACCAACTTCACATCAAATTCTTTTTCCAACCGATGAATGGCTTGCGTTACTGCCGGTTGTGAGACACTAAACTGCTGTGCCACGACGGTATAGTTTTTCTTTTCAACCAACGCCCGAAAATAGGCCAAATCACGTGTATTCATGCCGATCACTCATTTCTTCATGTTACCGGTATTTTACCACATTCCGATGAGTTTCATCCAAAGCGAGCCAATCCCAATCCACACAATAAAGTAGACAAAGGCTAAAATCGCATTCATCCGCCACCAGTCATTTTGACTGACATAACCAGAACCAAACAAAATTGGGGCTGGCCCATTACTGTAGTGAGTCGTTGAACTGAACAAGTTACTAAAGAAGCCAAGCATTAAGGCCGCTAACATTGCTGGTACATGTGCCGAGATGGCCACCCCTAGTAACGCACTATACATCGCACTCACATGAGCCGTTGCACTGGCAAATAAATAATGGCTATAGAAGTAGGCTAAAATCAACACGATTAAGACGATAATCCAGTTCAACCCACTCATCGCGCCGGCAATTTGCTTACTCAACCAAGGAATAAACCCTTGCGTATTGAGTTGCGTTGCCATCATAACGAGGACTGAGAACCAAGTTAACGTATTCCAAGCACCTGTTTCGTGAGTCACATCTGACCAAGAAAGTACGCCACAAAGAAGCAATAACGATAACGCAATGAAAGCCGTTAATGTGGCATCGATTCCCGTTAAACTCCCCGTGACCCAAAGTAATAATGCAATGACAAAGATGCCAGCCATGAATTTTTCAGGTAAAGACAAGGCACCCATTTCTTTTAACTGACTTTCAGACCATTGCTTGGCATTGGGCGTTTCCTTGATTTCTGGTGGGAACATTTTATAAATAATAAATGGCACCAAAATCAATGAAATAATCCCGGGAACAACCCCAGCGATAAACCAATTCATCCACGTAATGTGCACACCCATACTCTTCGCTAACGATTGAGCTAGTGGATTACCAGCCATCGCCGTCAAGAACATCGCCGCCGTAATCATATCCCCATGGAATTCGGCAAACATCAAGAATGAGCCAATTTTACGTTGCGTTCCTTGTTTTGGTGATGAGCCAAACGCTTCTGACAAAGAATTAATAATAGGATACATGATCCCACCAGCCCGCGCCGTATTACTAGGCGTCGCCGGTGCTAAAATCAAATCTACCCCAATTAATGAGTACGCTAAGCCTAAAGTTCGTTTACCAAATAATCCCACAAATTCCAACGCGATTCGCCGGCCAAGTCCCGTTTTAATGAATCCACGGGAAATAAAGAAGGCCATCACGATTAACCAGATACTACTATTCCCAAAACCAGCAATAGCTGTATCAATCGGGATTTCATGCGTGAGCACTGCGATGGTAAAACCTAGAATCGCCACCCCACCAATGGGGAGCGGCTGCGTAATACAACCAATAATTGTTGCCACAAAAATGGCAAACATATGCCAGGCGCCAATCGAAAGGCCAACCGGTCGTACTGGCGATAAGACCCACAGTAAGATGCCCACTACTAGTGGGGCAATAAATTTTTTATAGTTTACTTTTTCAAGAGACACAAATTCCGCTTCCTTTTTTGACGTGATTATTGTTGCAAATACTTAAAGACTTGTTGACCGGCTTGACGACCAAAGATCACCGTTTCTGCAATGGAATTCCCACCAATTCGGTTATTACCATGCAACCCGCCGACAACTTCGCCTGCTGCGAACAAGCCATTAATCACTTGATCTTGAGCTGTTAAAACTTGGGTTAGGTGATTAATCGCGACCCCGCCCATGGTGTAATGAACAGCGGGTGCAATATGAATCGAATAGAATGGGCCATGTTGAATATCACGATCCATCCCCGTTGACCGCCCAAATTCAGCATCATTTTGATCAGCAACCGCTTGATTCCAGTTCGCAACTGTACTGGTTAAAGTTGCCGCATCAAGTTTCGTCGTTGTCGCCAAATCGGCAACGGTATCCGCAGTTTTAACAAGTCCAATTGAATCATAAAATTCAACGGCCTTAACCCGATCACGAATCTCGCGATCAAAGATCAACCAAGCACCAGTGCCGCCTAACTCATCAATGGCCGCCGTCACATTTTTGCGTGTATCTAATTCATTCACAAAACGGGCACCGCTTTGATTAACGAGAATAGCACCTTCGCCACGAACGGCTTCGCCAATCAAGTAGGCGTGATCAGTATCCTGTTGCACCGTTGGGTGAACTTGAACTTGGTCCATGTCCACTAACTTTGCACCAATGGCTTGGGCTAGTTCAATCCCATCACCCGTTGCGCCAGGTTGGTTAGTGGTGTTATACCCTTTTAAATCAGCACGATACTTGGTTAATAAGGCTTGGTTAGCGCCAAAGCCACCGGTTGCTAAGACAACTGCTTTAGCCGTGAGCTCACGATCACCATTAGCGGTTGTCACTTTAACACCATTAATTTGATGCGCATCATTCAACACCAATTCATTAACTTTAACATCGGTATACAATGGAATATTTTCGGTTGCCACTTGTTTGAGTAATTCACTCACTAAGAAACCACCAATTGGGGCCATTGAGCTTGGCCGATGGGTCCGCATGGTACTCATCCCGCCTGTAATCGTCAATTCATCTAAGACAATCTGATGATCAGCCAACCAATCAATTGCCAGTGCACTGTGTTCCGTGAAATATTTCAATAATTCTTGATTATTTTGTTGGCCGCCACCCTTAAAGGTATCGGCATAGAATTCTTCAAAACTATCCACAATATGGTGATTTAATTGAACATCGGTTTCAGCCGCATTCATCCCAGATGAGGCCCGCGTGGTGTTCCCACCAATTTTTGACATTTTTTCTAAGATTACCGGTTTCAAGCCCAATTCATGCGCTTGGATGGCAGCCGTTAAGCCGGCACCACCAGAACCGATGACGATCAAGTCATAGTTATCTTGTAAGGTTGCTAAGCCAGTTGCGACAAATTTTTCAGCCATTTTTTGATTCCCTCCACTTTTCAAACAACCTTCCGCCATAAAAATGCCGGAAGGTCTAAGGTTACTTATTTTTCATCAATGTTTGTCATATCAATTGGAACCATCCATTCATCGAATTGTTCCTCAGTCACTAAGCCAGATTTAATGGCCGCTACTTTTAAGGTCGTGCCATCTTTTTCGGCTTGTTGTGCAATCGTGGCACTTTCATGGTAACCAATATGTGGTGACAACGCCGTGACCGTCATCAAGGAACGATCAACGAGTTCAGCCATCCGATCAGCATTTACGGATAAACCATGAATCATCTTATCCGCAAACCCGGTCATCGTCCCGGCCAATAGTTCAGCGGATTCAAGGAAAGCACTAATTAAAACTGGCTTGTAAACGTTCATTTCAAAATTACCTTGACTTGAAGCCATGCCAACAACAACATCGTTACCCATCACCCGAACAGCCGCCATGGTAACTGCTTCAGCCTGTGTTGGATTAACTTTCCCAGGCATAATTGATGAGCCTGGTTCGTTAGCTGGAATGTTTAATTCACCATATCCGGCCCGAGGACCACTAGCTAAGAACCGGACATCGTTAGCAATTTTCATTAAATCACTTGCCAATGTCTTAATGGCACCGTGAACGACATTTAAACCTGAGTGCGCTGCTAAACCATAGAACTTGTTAGAATCCGCGGTGAATTTAACCCCATATAGGTCACTCATCTTTTCGGCAATAATGTCGGCAAAATGTGGAGCAGCATTCAAGCCAGTCCCAACGGCGGTCCCACCCATGGCGAGTTCGCTTAACGTTGGGTTTAATTGTTTTAAGAAGTTTAAGTCATGTTCAATCATGCTAGCCCAGCCACTCACTTCTTGGCCAAAGGTCATCGGCGTGGCATCTTGTAAATGGGTCCGGCCGATTTTAACCACGCGCCAATATTTGGCTTGTTTTTCTTTTAATTCGACTAATAAATGCGCTGCAGCAGCTTCCAAATTGTCCACCGCTACTGCGGCTGTGATATTCATCGCCGTTGGGAAGATATCATTGGAACTTTGCCCGTGATTCACATCATCATTAGGTAAGATTTCAAGGTCTGGGTTTATTTTAGCTGCCATATGTGCGACAACTTCATTAACGTTCATATTCGTTTGGGTTCCAGAACCAGTTTGATAGATCACTAATGGAAAGTCTTTGCGAAGGTCTTCATCATCCAAACTCAACAATTGATCAATCGCAGTCACAATTAAATCGGCCTTTTCTGGAGCAATTGCATCTAATTCTTTGTTCGCAATTGCGGCAGCCTTCTTAATTTGTAGTAACGCTTTGATTAATTCCAGTGGCATTTTTGCGCCGGTTGGGAAGTTATTGCGACTCCGTTCGGTTTGTGCCCCCCATAAAGCGGTAGCTGGAATTTGAACGTCGCCTAAAGTGTCTGATTCTACTCGATAATTTTCCATGATGAAACCCTCCGTATTTTAAAATTTAACTTAATGTGAAATGGGTAACAACTAATCAACAACCAAATTCTAAACTTCACAAAATAGTATAGTCAAATCTCTATTTACCAATAAGTTTTGCTTATGAGGTTATCTTGACAGCGTTCACATCAGCTACTATTGACTTGTTCCTGATAATCAACTAAAAAATTTTATTTTATTAAGTTGTTTATTTATTCACATTGCCGATAACCCACGATCTTTAATCATCAGTACTCGTCCCTACCTATGTTATAGTAGAAAAGAATCATTTAGGAGGAAATTGACTTGGATAATGCAACTTTAAAAGCCTTCTTGGCTGATAACTCACAAGTGGTCACCATTTTTATGACGAAGGCGACTGATTTTTTAAACCAACAGAACCAAGAACGCTTGCCAGCACGGCGTTATAACGATGCTGAAATTAATCGTCAGGCAGAAAAATTACTCGACGGCGTGATTGATAATCTCCATCAAAAAATTACACCACATACTCGTGATCAATCAGTTGCTGCCTGGGAACAATTTTTAACCACCAACGATGTTTTAGATGACCTGGAACTGTCAATGAGTGAAATGACTTTCGAAAGTAATGCTGATTAAGTAAATCGTTATAAAAAGCTTCGGACCGCAGTTTGTGACCAATCTTTTTTTAATTAATACACTTGTATTAACTATCGGTTTCAGTCATAATAGCGGTATGCACCAATGGGGTATTTTTTAGTACCGGGAAGTACTAAATGGGGGATATATTTTAATAGGAGAAAAAGGCATGTCAACTCAACCGACAGCAGTGGCAACTCTGTACTTTAAGTTGCGCAATCGGGATGGTTATTTTCAACTTCGATGCGAGTGCGGACCGCATCGCTTTGTCGTCAGCCAACGGCATTGGCCCACCCTGAAACACTTTTTTTCGCCAAAATATTGGCACCGTCATTTTAAAATCGAGAAAACCATGATTCCACTATTGGTCGCGGACCTAATGGCGATTATTCAACCATGGCAAGGGGTTTATGATCGGCTCGATACCGACAAACCTAATCACGATTATTGGGAAATCATTTTATCCAATGATGATTGGCGGACCACTCAAGATCGACTGGATCATCAAGTCCTCCATGCAACAAATTACATTCATCGCCGTGGAACCGGCGCTTATCCACCAGATTTTGACCAATTATTAACGATTTTAAGCCATTATATTGACCAGTAACTGGTCGCAAAAAACGTCACGCAGCTTGCCCTGCGTGACGCTTTTTTAATCCTTTATCATTGGCGCTAACCAATCCTTCAATTGTAAGACCGGTACTGCTCGTAATTCTGGCCTCCCGATCGCCGTTAAATAGACCCACGTCAGTTGATTGCCATGAACCTTTTTATCATGTTGCATCGCCGCTAACAATTGCGTGACCGGCAAATCTGGTAATGATGTTGGTAACCCCACTGCTTGGAGCCGTGCCGCTAATTGATCAGCGGTGCCTGCTGGCGTAAGTTGGTGCGCTTCAAACAACCGGCTAACCTGAACTAAGCCAATCGCGACTGCTTCACCATGCATCCAACGACCTTGACCAAGCAATTCCACCGCATGACCAATGGTATGGCCAAAGTTCAACAACTGCCGTTGGCCACCCTCTTTTTCATCCGCCATCACCACTTGCGCTTTAAATTGCACGCTGGCAGTAATCAATGCCGCGGCATTCGGAATTAAATCCGCCAACTGGTTAATCTGCGTCACTAACGCCCAAAACGCCCCACCAACTAAAGCCGCACATTTCACAATTTCCCCATACCCCTCGGCCAAACTACGCGCTGGTAGTGTCGTTAAGGTTTGCGGATCAATCAAGACCAACGCCGGTTGATAAAAACTGCCCACTAAGTTTTTACCGGTTGGCAGATCAATCGCCGTTTTACCACCGACCGAACTATCAACTTGTGCCAATAATGAGGTTGGCACTTGAATCAAACTTAATCCGCGTAAGTAGATCGACGCAACGAAACCGGCTAAATCGCCAACCACGCCCCCGCCTAGTGCGATCACCCCATCGCTCCGAGTTAAATGCATCGTACTCATGGCCGTAATCAATCGTTCCACTTGGGTCCAACTCTTACTGGCTTCACCAGCTGGCACCGTTAGGACGTTCACACAATACCCGGCATTGGTTAATTGTGTCACTACTTTAGCCGCATACAACGGCCCAACGGTTGTATCCGTAATTAATGCGACACGGCATGGTGTCCAAACCGATGCAATATGTTCAGCAATTTGATCTAAGCCGTGATCGACTAAGCGAACGTCATAAGCTTGTGTCGCCGTTTTGACTGGAATAATTGTCATTGGCATCACCTAATCCCAGGTTTGCATCAAATCATGTAATTGGAACGCTTGCTTTGCCATCTTCAAGTAAGTCTTCGGTTTCAAAGCTTGCGGCCCGTCTGATAGCGCATGAGTTGGATCGTCATGAATTTCCACAATCATTCCGCTGGCACTAGCAGCGACGCCGGCCATCGCCATTGGGGTCACGAGATCCCATTCACCAACCGCATGACTAGGATCCACAATAACTGGGTAGTGTGTTAATTGTTGCAGAACTGGCACGGCACCTAAGTCAAACGTGTTGCGCGTGTACTTATTGTCGAAGGTCCGAATCCCACGTTCGAGGAGCATGATTTGATGATTACCACCAGCAGCGATGTATTCAGCCGCATTTAACACATCATCGATTGTTGCCGACATCCCACGCTTTAAAGCGACTGGAATATTCGTCTGGCCAACAGCTTTTAACAACGAGAAGTTTTGCATGTTCCGCGCACCAATTTGGAAAATATCGGTATACTTGGCGACCATTTCAACGTGTTCATCGTCCATGACTTCGGTAATCATGTCTAAGCCATTGGCATCAGCGGCAGCTCGTAAGTATTGAAGACCGGTTTCACCAAGCCCTTGGAACGAGTATGGTGAGGTCCGTGGTTTGAAGGCCCCACCACGAACGACCGTTGCGCCACCTTGCTTAGCAACTTTGGCCATGGCCATCACATGTTCGGCACTTTCAACGGAACAAGGTCCGGCCATCATTACTAAGTCTGCCCCACCGATGACACTATGCGGCGTTTTAATAATCGTATCTTCCGGATGTAGTAACCGGCTACTTTGTACGGCCGCGGGAACATCGGTAATGACTTCATCGGCAGCAGCTAACACATCAGCTGGCAACTCATCAGGGTTGACACCTTGTAAGGCAATCCGGTTATCATGAGTGAAAATTTCGGTTTTAGCCCCGAATTGGGCAACAAGTCTGGCTTGCATGGCACTGGCAGTGGTTTCTTTTAAAATAATAATCATTTTTATCTACTCCTCGTTAGTTGGCGGTCGACATAATCGATTCAGTTACAGCAGCAATCGGCATCTCTTTGCCGGTCCAAAATTTAAAAGCTAAAGCCCCTTGCCAAATCAACATGCCCAACCCATTATGGGTGGCACATCCAAGTGCTTTGGCTTGGCGTAAAAACTCAGTCTCTAGTGGTTGATAAATCACATCGTAGACGGTTTGACTTGGTGTTAAGGTAGCCATCACTTGTGGTGGCAATGGGAGTCCAGCCGTGGTCATCCCGACATTAGTCGCATTGATAATCAAATCACTAGCTTGAACAGCCTGTTGCATCGCTTTTAAATCATCATATGGCCGTAATTGCATCGTGATGTCCGTTTGACTAGCCAAGTCGTTTAACCACTGGTCAACTTGGGCATAAGTCGCGTTGGCCCGCTTGAAAACCGTGACACTAGCGACATCATAATCCAACGCAGCCGCAATGATCGCTTTGCCAGCGCCACCGGCCCCTAAAATCACCACGTTTTTCCCATGTAGATCATAACCTTGGTGTTGTAAATCCTGGTATAATCCAGCACCATCAGTACTATCACCGATCAATTTGCCATGATCATTCTTAATCGTATTCACAGCTTTGATCCGTTTGGCACGTGTGGTCATCCCATCAAGCATTGGCACCACTGTTTCCTTAAAAGGCATCGATAAGTTAACCCCAGAAATTCCCATACTACGAATCCCAGCAACCGCGCCCGTCAAATCCGTTGGCGCTACATCGAACGCCAAGTAGCGGGCATTAATATGCCAGTAATCAAAACTCAAATTATGCATTTTAGGTGACCGGCTATGTTTGGCCGGATGGGCCATAAACCCAAATAGTGCTGTTTTTCCATTAATCATTGACTCGTCTTCCTCTCTAAATAACGGCTAATCGTTGCCCAGCACGTTCGACATGGGTTTGTTGGTATGCTTGAACTACCGCATCAACAGCAAAGCCTAATGCTGGTAAAACGGCTTCGGCGGGACCGCTGGCACCAAAGTGATCGAGTCCGACCACCGTGCCGTCTAAACCGACGAACCGTTCCCAACCTAACGTGGCACCCATTTCAACAGCCACACGCCGACGAACTTGTGGTGGTAAGACGCTGGCTTGGTATTGAGCCGATTGTTGTTGGAATAAGTCCATCGATGGCATCGACACCACGCTAACGTCTTGACCTAACCGCGCTAATTTTGCTTGCGCTTTAATCGCTAACCCGACTTCGGAACCACTGGCAATTAAGATTCCCGTTGGTTCAAGCCCTTTTTGTGGGGACAAGACGTACCCGCCACGAGCCACGCCAGTCATCGCTAACCGTTTGCTATTTGGCAGTACCGCTAAGTTTTGACGTGTCAAAATTAAGACGGTTGGATGATCGGTGGCATTGACTGCTTGCCACCAAGCCGCGACCGTTTCATTCGGATCACTCAGTCGTAAAACTGTGACATTCGGAATGAGTCGCAAACTCATCAATTGTTCAATCGGTTGATGGGTCGGACCATCTTCACCGACCGCAATTGAGTCATGTGTGAAGACGTAGGTCACTGGTAAATGCTGCAGCGCTGCCAATCGAATCGCCCCACGCAAGTAATCCGAGAAGACGAGGAAAGTACTACCAAAGACACGTAAGCCACCATGTAACGCCATGCCATTTAAGATCGCCCCTTCGCCGAATTCACGAACACCAAACGCTAAGTTTCGTTCAGCTGGATGAGCCGGCGTCATCAAGTCATCCGTTTCAATCGTCGTCTTATTAGAACTCGCCAGGTCCGCTGAGCCACCGACAAGTTCTGGTAAATGAGCGGCTAACGTTTGAATCATCGTATGACTGGTCATCCGTGATGCTTCGGCCCCTTCATCGTAACTGGGTAATTGCGCCGCTAAATCTAAAGGTAACGTCGTCGTTAATTGTTGTTTTAATTGCCGTAGCATCGGCAATGGTAATTGATCAACGCGTTGTTGCCACTGCTCAGCGGCTTGATGCCCACGAGCCATAATCATCGTTTGGGCTCGTTTAGCCACTGCTGGTACGACCGTAAATGGCTTGGCCGTCCAATTTAAGTTTTGGCGTAACGCTGCTAAACCAGCTTCGCCTAAGGGACTGCCGTGTACCGCGTTAGTGCCAGCACCCGGTGCGCCAAATCCAATCACGGTTTTCACGGCAATCAAAGAAGGTTGCGCCGTTTGCTTGGCCCGATTAATCGCGGCATCGATAGCGGCTAGATCGTTACCATCCGTCACCACTTGAGTATCCCAACCGTAACTTTCAAACCGTTGCGTGACATCAGTTTTAAACGATCGACTGGTGGGACCATCTAGTGAAATCGAATTGTCATCATACAAGACAATTAATTTACCAAGTTGATGTTGCCCCGCAAAGCTAGCGGCCTCATGTGAGACGCCTTCCATCAAATCACCATCGCCAACTAAACTGTAAGTGTAGTGATCAATCAACGCTGGCTCCGTTTCGAATTGCGCGCTTAAATGCGTTTCGGCTAAAGCCATGCCAACCGCCATACCTAACCCTTGGCCTAAAGGACCGGTCGTAGCTTCAACGCCATCAACCACACCATATTCAGGATGCCCCGGCGTCCGACTGCCGAACTGTCGGAAATGTTTCAAATCATCCATCGTGACATCAAAGCCACTGACATGTAACAGGCTGTATAACAAGGCAGAACCATGACCCGCTGATAAGACAAATCGGTCGCGATTCAACCATTTGGGTGTTTGGGGATCAAGCCGTAAGTGACGACTCCACAACACCCATAACATCGGTGCCGCCCCGAGTGGCAATCCCGGATGACCGGATTTGGCTTGTTCAATCATTTCCGCACTCAATACCCGTAAATTAGTTACTGCTAATTGATCGGTTTCATCAAAGTTGGTTAATTTCATGTTATCAATCCCTTTCTCTATCAAAAAAACGCCCACAGTCTAAACTGTGAGCGTTTCGTTGCCAACTGAGCGATGGCAAAAAAGCCTCGACCCGAGTTGATTGAAAAGCCACACAGTTGTTAAATGACAACATCTATGTGACTTCCCGTAGATTTTTCATCATACGAAGATAATTACTGGTCACATTCGATGCGAGCGTAGTGCCCGCATCGAATGGCTGACACTACTACTGAAACCAGTAATAATAAAATCGATTTGATTTTTGACCATTTCTTAATCCACGCATAATGATAATCTCCTTAAAATTTAATATTTGTTGATGTCTAAGACTATACCTCACGTTTGATAGAATTGTCAAATCATTTTTTAAAATTATTCTATCAATCTAGCTTAAAGTGACTGTAAACTGTTAACCACTGCGGATTCGACTGATGGTTTAAATTTTGCCAATTGGCCTTGAGTCACCGCCTGCAACATCGTTTTGGCCGCTAACAGGTGAAACTTAGCCCCATAAATGAGTCCAGCATCGTCACATGAATACGTTGATTGATGTAATACCCCCGTTCCACCAGACCCTAGAAAACCATAAAAACCGGGAATACGTTCTTGATACAAAGCAAAGTCATCGTCTGCATTGCATGGCAAAGCCGGCACAATCGTTAATGTCTCGGCGGCAGCTTTAGCAATCAAGGCCGTCAAGATCGGCTCATTCGTGACACAGCTCGGCCCTTGATCCCAATCAATCGTAACGGTCTGTTCAAATCCTTTAACCGTCGCTTGGACTAGATCATAAAACCGTTCCATGGCCAATTTCCGATTAGTCGCACTAAATGTTCGAATCGTGCCTTTAAATTCGGCAGTATCTGGAATGACGTTAAAGGTGTGACCCGCTTGCACGTCGGCAATCGTTAAAACTAACGCAGCATCTGGCGCTATATTACGGCTTCGAATCGTTTGCAAGCTCGTGATAAGCTGTCCCAGGGTGACAATGACATCTTGACTCCGATCAGGCATCGCCGCGTGCGCTCCAGCTCCATGAATAGTCACGATAAAGTTATCGTTACTAGCCATCAGCGCACCAGATTTAATCGCTAAGGTCCCAATTGGGATTTGAGGCATGTTATGAAACCCAGCAATCGCCTGCACTCCCTGCAAAACACCATTTTTAATCATCAGCTTGGCACCAACATGGCCCTCTTCACCGGGTTGAAAAATCAAGCGCACGGTCCCCGTTAAGTCAGCCTCATGGGCCTTCAACAATCGGGCTCCACCGAGTAGCGCCGCTGTATGAAAATCATGACCGCACGCGTGCATTCGGCCATTAACTTTAGAAGCATAAGCTAGCCCTGATTTTTCTTGCAAGGGTAACGCATCGATATCGGCACGTAACGCAATGGTTGGTTCACCGTGGCCAATTTCTGCGACCACCCCAGTTTCTCCTGAATAGGGCAAGATACGAATACCTAGTTGCGTTAAGGTTTGTTTGATTAAGGCTGTGGTGTGAATTTCGTGTAAAGCGAGTTCTGGTTGTTGGTGTAACCGATGACGAATCGCCGTCATCCAAGTCGTTAACTCCTGGTCGTTCATTGCTAATCCCCCCTACAAAAGTTTCAAGAAAATTGACGCAATAATTACCGAAGCTACCGATACCGTGGCAAAACCACCCACCAACATCTTTGGTAATAAGTGATCCAGCAAATATTGTTTTTCGGCCTCAGTTTTACCCATCATGTTCGTCACTTCATGGGTGACAATATAATCCGCTGGAAAACCAAACAACGCCGTTAACGCACTGGCAAATGCCATTTCACGACTAAAGCCTAAAGGTTTAGCCAATAGCGATGACGCAATAAACATGCCCAAAATGCCCAGCAAAATCAACGTAAAAATCGGCACCACAATGCCAACGAGCATGTTCATTTTCACAATATTCAAATTCGAAAAGATATATGCCAATAAGCCGTACATCAACCAATGAAATACCCCAGCTTTTTCCAACACAGCATCTTCTAAAAGTCCCAATTGATGCGCGATAACACCATAGATTAAACAAATGATATACGGATTGATCACATTGTGCATTAAAGCCGCAGTCCCTTCCGCTAGAACCGTGACAATGGCTACTTTAAATAACATAAATGCTGAAGTCTCGTAAGCCGCTGGTACATTGACTTTCAATCGCCAAGGGTGTGGTTTGCTGGTCGGGGTATTTGACGAGACTACCGCAGTCGTTTTATTGGTTGCCTGCGCTGACGACTTAGCCGCATTTTCTGTAACAGCTGCTGGTATATTAGGGGCATGAAACTGGCTTAATAACCGCCGACTGTCACGTTTAAGCATTACGGCAGTTAGTGGATAGCCAATCATGCTATGCATGACAAACATCGCCACCGGAAAAGCCGCTAATAACGTAATATGTTGGGCCTTTAGCCCAGCGGTCATCAGAAATGCGGCCACTAATCCACCCGTTAACGGTGGTACACTGGCAACAACCGTTTGCCAACTAAAAAGTAAGCTGCCAACGCCCATTGCCAGGATAACCGTTCCTACCACACCAGATAACGCGATCAAAACAGCCCGCCATTGTTTAAGTAACAATTTGAGATCCATCAACGTGCCCATATGGATGAGTAAAACGGCTTGCGTAATTGCGACAAACGGCTTGGTGAAGGATGCATCAGGCACAATATTTTTAGGAATAACCGTCCAAAAACCGATCAGAAACAAGACCCCCGTCACAAATACCGATGGAATATAGGCTTTACTACGCGTTGACACCCATTCACCAACGACCATTAGTCCCATCACAACTGCGAGTGCGATAATTGCTTGCATTCAGTCCACTTCCCATCAAATAAATTAATTTATAATTAGTTTTCTAATTTAAATTTAACGATTAGTGTAGCAGGTCAGGCTTGCAAAAACGACCGGTTTTAACGAAGACTAACGAACATAACGTTACAATCGGTTGCAACCTTAAGATTCAATTGTCCTATTCGAACCTAACTTGTGATTTCAAATGGGGATAGTTAACTAACAAAGCGAGTGACTAACTGATTTTTGAATAAAAAAATAAAAGCACCCGCCCAAATGGACGAGTGCTTTTTCGTTCTGAAAATGTTGGTATAACAACGTTTTTCGAATAATTTTAACGCTTTGAGAATTGACCAGCCTTACGAGCTTTCTTAAGACCTGGCTTCTTACGTTCCTTCATACGAGCGTCACGAGTCAAAAGACCAGCGCGCTTCAAAGGACCGCGGAAATCTGGATCAACTTCGAGCAATGCCCGAGCGATACCATGACGGGTAGCACCGGCTTGGCCGTGGAACCCACCACCATTGACGTTAACTAAAACATCATATTGTTCAGTTGTTTCCGTTACTTCGAATGGTTGCAATAATTCTTTACGAATATCTGCAAATGGAATGTAGTCTTCTACACTCTTATCATTCATAACAATTTTACCAGAACCTGGTACTAAACGTACGCGGGCTACTGAATCTTTACGACGGCCTGTGCCGCGATATTGTACTTGAGCCAATGTTGTTTCCTCCTTAGATTAAGTTCGTAATATCCAAAACTTCAGGTTTTTGTGCTTGTTGCGTATGTTCTGCACCAGCATAAACATGCAACTTCAAGCCCATTTTGTGACCCAAAGAGTTGTGAGGAAGCATACCCTTAACTGAAGTTTCAATTAATTTTTCTGGTTCTTTAGCTAAGAAGTCACCGGCAGTCCGTTCCTTTAAACCACCAGCATAAGCAGTATGGTGATAGTAAATCTTCCGTTCTGCTTTCTTACCAGTTAAAGCGACCTTACTTGCATTAATCACGATTACGTTGTCACCAGTATCGACATTTGGTGTGAATACTGGTTTGTTCTTACCACGTAAGATTGATGCAACGACAGTTGATAACCGACCCAAAGGGATATCGGTAGCATCAACTACATACCATTTACGATCAATTTCACCTGGTTTAGCCATATATGTTGTACGCACGTTGTGTTCCTCCATTTTCTGTTTTGCTTGACACTCAATAAGATTCCGGGGCTTATCGTGGGGCAAACAATACCAACGATTAGTTTACCTAACTTAGTGCTAGAAGTCAATCCTTAATTAGATCGGCTTGTAAATCTTTAGCCTCATAATACACTTTTTTCATATAGAGTCCAGCCGCTGGGGCCGTGCCCCGTGCGAGGTCGCGATTTTTAGCCGCTAATAGCTGCGGGATACAATCCACTGCTCGACGGCCTTGACCAATTTCCATCAACACCGCCACCATGATCCGCACTTGATTGTACAAGAACCCACTTCCACAAAATTCAAATTGAATTTCTTGTTCATCGGGTAACGCCCACGCCTTGGCCGAATAAATTTCACGGACATGATCATGGGCCTGCGAACCAGAAGCCACAAACGTGGAAAAATCGTGTTTCCCAACTAAATCAGGAATGGCTTGTTGAATTCGATTAATATCCGCCGCAAACTTAAAATGGCCCGTAAAATTGCGTTTAAACGGTGCGACAAACTCATCGGAATACGCACGATACCAGTACCGCTTTCCAACCGTATCATAACGCGCATGAAAGGTGTCTGGGACAATCTCGACGGTTTTAACTAAGGCATCAACTGGCAACAAGCTGTTCAAGCCTCGACGGACCCCTTCTGCACTAATTGCATAAGGCAAATCAAAATGGACCACCTGGCCGAAAGCATGGACGCCAGCATCGGTGCGGCCGGCCCCATAAATCACGATTGGTTCGGCTGGGTCTTTCGCCATCTTATTAACCGCTTTGGTTAAAACCGATTCCACCGTTCGTTGATGTGGTTGCCGTTGAAAACCCGCAAAGTTGGTGCCATCATACGTCAATGTTATTTTATATCTGGTTGTCACACTAATCCTCCTGATAAAAAACGGGTGGTGCCCTCAAAAGCACACCACACCGTAAATACTAATTAAACGTAAAGCCGTAATCCGACTAGCGCCACTGTCAAAACAGCAAACGCCAAAGTCGCCCACGTATCACGCGCTTGCCACTTCAAGATGCGATACTTACTGCGACCTTCGCCGCCTTGATAACCACGAGCTTCCATCGCTGTCGCCAAATCTTCAGCACGATTAAAGGAGCTCACAAAGAGTGGGATTAATAATGGCACAATGGCCCGCATTTGTTGAAAAATATTGCCTTCACCAAAGTCGACACCCCGAGCCCGTTGTGCATTCATGATCTTTTCAGTTTCATCCATCAATGTTGGGACAAATCGTAACGCAATCGACAACATTAAGGCCACTTCGTACACTGGAAAGTGCACCACTTTTAACGGCATTAAGATATATTCAATCGCATCAGATAGTTCCAAGGGCGGCGTTGTTAAGGTAAGGAGTGTCGACATAAAGATAATCAACACAAACCGGCAGAAAATATAGACCCCATTAACCAGCCCGAGTTGGCTAATGGTAATAATTCCCCACTTAAAGTACACCGTTCCCCCACTAGCACTGAATAAGACTTGTAAAATAACGGTGAATAGAATCAGCCAAATCAACGGTTTAACCCCATTGATAAAGAATGACCACTTCACCCCTGAAAGTTTGATTGCCAGTAACGTAAACGCAAATAAAAGCACATACGTAGCCCAATTATTCGCAATAAAAATAATGCCAATAAAGTAAAAACTCAACAATAATTTAGCGCGCGGATCCATGCGATGAATGACTGAATCACCTGGAATATACCGCCCAAAGATCAATTTATTCATCATTGCGTGGCACCTCCTAATTGGTGTGCCAACGCTTGGGCCAGTTGATCTTCAGTTAATGGTAACTGGTCAAACTGAATGCCTTTAGCCATCAATTGTTGCGCAAAGGCGGTCGTCTTCGGTAGCCCCAAATGATGCTCGGCCAACCATTGTGGATCCTGGAAAATTTCTTGCGGGGTCCCCGTCTTGGCAATTTTCCCCTGATCCATCACAATCACATGATCGGCATAATTGGCCACATCATCCATTTGATGGGTGACCAACACCACTGTCAGCTCACGTTCATGACGCAATTTAGCAAACATCTCCATCATTTCTAAGCGTCCTTGTGGATCAAGGCCAGCCGTGGGTTCATCTAAGACTAACACTTGTGGTGCCATTGCAAGGACCCCAGCAATCGCCACTCGCCGCATTTGTCCACCAGATAAGTCAAACGGTGAACGATCGAGTAACTCAGCATCTAGTCCCACTAACGCTAACATATCTGCGGCCGTTTTCAACGCATCAGCTTCACTAGCCCCGAAGTTTTGCGGTCCAAACGCAATATCTTTAGCGACCGTTTCCTCGAAAAGTTGGCTTTCAGGAAATTGAAAGACGATACCGACATGTTGGCGTAACGCCTTCAAGTCTTTGTTACTGGTTTCGGGCGTAATCACCCGATCACCAATCGTCACCGTCCCAGTGGTCGGTTTTAATAAGGCATTTAGATGTTGTAACAGTGTCGACTTTCCACTCCCGGTATGGCCAATTAACGCCGTATACGAGCCATCAGGAATCGTCACATTAATATCCGTTAAGGCTTGCGTCGCGAACGGCGTTCCTGGTTGGTAAGTAAAGCCTACTTGTTTGAAATCAATTGCCATAACCAGTCTGCCATCCCTTTCTCCGTTAAATAAGTGGTCGGTACGGTAACACCTTGCCGTTTTAAGGCCGCCTTCAACCGTTCTGGATACGGCATATCCAAGCCCATTTTAATCAAGGCCGGCCCATGCTCAAAAATCTCAGCCGGCGTACCCTCTTCAACGAGTTGACCGTCATTAACCACTAGTACGCGATTCGCACTAGCCGCTTCATCGATATCATGGGTAATCGATAAGACGGTTAAATCTGAATCAGCTTTCATCTGCCGAATCGTTGCTAAGACTTCGGCTCGACCTTCCGGATCAAGCATCGATGTCGCCTCATCTAAAATCAAAATTTTGGGCCGGGCTGCAATCATCCCAGCTAACGCGACCCGTTGTTTTTGACCACCAGATAAACGTGCTGGTTCCCGTGTTTTAAAAGCACTCATATCCACTTGAGCTAAGGCTTCATCGACACGTTTTAACATCGTTTCGCGAGGAATCCCTTGATTTTCTAGACTAAAGGCCACATCATCGGCTACGGTTGCCCCGACAAATTGGTTGTCTGGATTTTGAAAGACCATCCCAATTTTACGGCGGATATCCCAGACCGTGTCTTCAGATAACACCTGTCCGTCAATCGTAATTTGACCAGAAACGGGGGCCAATAACCCATTTAAATTTTTTGCTAACGTTGATTTGCCAGAACCATTATGACCGACAATCGCGACCCATTCACCGGCCGCAACTGAAAATGACACATCGGTCAGCGTCAGCGCGTCCGTGTCCTGTTGCGGATAGCGGTAATTTAAATGTTCAACGTTAATAATCTGACTCACGATCGTCCCTCATTTCTTGTCACTATGGGTTACATCATACCATATCCGCCTACTTCAAATCACTGACAGAACCGTACTTATAACCGGTATCTCCAAATAATGTAAATTGCTTTTTTAAGTTGTTTGAAACGTAAACTTTTTTATCTTTGGTGACAAAGATTGCGCCAATACCTTTGTTAGCTTTACCATTAATATACTTCATCCCAGCCTTCAACCCCTTATCAAAGGTTGCGGTGGACAATCCATCACCATCAGTAGACGTCTTCGAAATAATTGACACACCCATTAAGTTGTTTTGATAAGGTGCCCCAGTTTTGGGATCCATCAAATGACTGTAAATCTTGCCGTTCTTCTTCAAATATCGTTCATAAATACCGGAAGTCACAATTGATTTATTTTTAGCTGGAAGTGAGCCAATTGCCGTTCCTCGTGACCGTTTTGGATCTTGAATCCCAACCGTCCAATTACCAGACTTCGTACCTTTAGGGCTATTCCCCATCACAAAGATATTACCACCAAGATCAATAATCGCCGTCGAAACCCCATGATTTAAGAAGTAAGTTCGCACTTGATCAGTCATATATCCTTTGGCAATCCCACCTAAATCAAGTTTCATGCCTTTCTTTTCAAGATAAACAGAGTGTTTTTTATCATTAAGTTTAACTTTTGTATAATCAACCAATTTTACATTAGTGGCAATCTCTGATTTGCTAGGCACCCGCGCATCAGAAAAACCGATCCGCCAAAGTTGCGTAATCGACCCAATCGCCATATCAAATGATTCATCAGAGTTTTGACTATAGTAGTACGCGGCTTTGAGCATTGGGTAGATTGACTTGCTCACCACAACTGGATGTTTGCCAGCCGCCGCATTAACTTTATCGATTTCTGACCCTTTTTGATTAACCGTCACTAGTTTAGCTTCATGTTTTAACAGTTTAAAGGCACCCGCTACTACCGCATCTTTACTTTTATTGTAAACACGTAACGTCACAACGGTTCCCATCATAAACTGTGTATCTTCTGTTGGTGTTTGAACAACCTTCGTTGGCTTAGGCCGACTACTACTAGCCGCCTTTTTACTACTTTGACTCCCACAGGCCGCTAACGGTGCTAATAATACGACCACTAACCCTAACTGTACCCATTTTCTCAGTTTCATGTTCCGGACCCCTTAATTAATTTCAATCGTCATTATACCAAAATTTAGCCTAGCTGTATGCCATTTTCCCGGTAAGCTGACCGACCGACAAAATGAAAAAGACCTGAGACAGATTGTCTCAGGTCTCCAAAAATGTGTTAACTCAAATAAGTGCTATTCAGAAAAGACCATGTTGTCAACAGAGATCGTCTTCGTATCGCCCTTTTGAGCAGCGTTTTGTAATTGTTCAGCATACAAAACGAAGGTGTTTGAAGATTCCGTTGCCCCAGTCACAACATCAACCTTAGTTGGGTCACTTGATTTAACCAATGACTTGTTTAAAGCTGGTTGATAAGTCTTAGGGTTAGTCTTTGAAACTTTCTTCATTTGCTTGTTGTAAGCAGCATCAGCCGTCTTTGATTTGCCCTTCTTGTTAACTTGGTCAAATTCAGACTTCGTGATCTTGTTGTTCTTAACCGTAATTGAGAAGGTATCGCGGTAGCCGTGTGAGTAGTTCTTTTCAGCTAACTTGTAAGTACCATCTTTCATCTTAGCACCGTTATTGATCTTGATCGTTGCGGTGTTTCCAGCTTGAGCAGCTTGGATCAATTGTTGTGCATAGTTTTGGAATGTCTTTGATGATTCGGTTGCCCCAGAAACGACGTCAATCGTTGAAACATTCCCAGTTGCAGCTGCGCCTTCTAAGGCCTTGTTCAACTTAGGTTGATAAGTCTTAGGGTTAGTGCCAGCAACTTTCTTCATTTGTTTGTTATAAGAAGCATCGTCAACTTTTGACTTGCCCTTCTTGTTCACTTGGTTGTAATCGGACTTCGTGATCTTACCTTTCTTGTTAACGGTAATACTGAATTCCGTCTTGTAACCATGTGAATAGTTTTCTTCGGCAAGTTTGTAAGTACCCGCTTTCATTTTACTCCCAGCGGTTAACTTCGCAACCTTAGTAGTTGATGATGAGCTTGAAGAAGAACTCTTCTTTGATGAACTAGAGCTTGAACTTGATGAGCTGCTCCCACACCCTGCTAATGCTAATGCTGAAATAGCAACAACTGATGCACTTGTAATAACTGACTTAAACTTCATAATATCCCACTCCTAACCTTTTTGTATGAAAATTCACATTAATCTTAACGTTTATTATCAGTTTAGTCAATGACATTTTACAAAAATAATCGTATTCAAGCCCGTAAGTAACGCAAATGGTGACGCTTCACTGCATTGATACTTAACCAAACAAATCCGGTGTGGATATAATGTGATTTATTATGCATTCTAGTCAATAATTCATAGACAAACGCTTCCATAACTTATATAATTATCTGTGGAATTATTATTTTTTTACTATTATTCAAGGGAGTTGTTACGCAATGACAAAGAAAAATATTGTCGTTGTCGGCGCGGGTTTTGCTGGGGTCTATGCCACTAAGAAATTAGCCAAGCATTTCAAGAAAAATCCTGACGTTGAAATCACACTGATTGACCGGCACTCATACTTCACGTATATGACGGAATTACATGAAGTTGCCACCGAACGGGTGGAACCGGAACATATCCAATACGATTTACAACGGTTATTCGCGCGACGCAAGAATGTTCGTTTAGTGACGGACACCGTTACCAACATTGATAAAGATCAACAAGCCGTCATTACGGAACACGGTCGTTATCAATATGATCAATTGTTAATTAGTCTCGGTGGGGAATCCAATGACTTTGGGACCCCTGGGGTTAAAGAACACGGCTTTGAACTTTGGTCCTTCGAACAAGCAATGGCCTTACGTTCACACTTAGCTGCCGTTATTCGTCGTGGGGCCGTTGAATTAGACCCAGCTAAACGAAAAGCGATGTTAACCTTAACCGTCTGTGGTTCTGGGTTTACTGGTTCCGAATTAGTTGGTGAATTGATCGAATATCGTGATGTTTTGGCACGCGATAACAAGCTTGATCCAAGTGAAATCACCTTACAATTAGTCGAAGCAGCGCCAACGATCATCAATATGCTCAATCGGACGCAAGCCGGTAAAGCTGAAAAATACATGACCAAACATGGCGTGGACATTATGACCAACTCCATGATTACCGAAGTCTTTGAAGATCACGTTACTTTGAAAGATAAGGAACCGATCCCAACTTACACGTTAATCTGGACTGCTGGGGTTCGTGCCAACAGTGTCGTTAAGAACTTTGACATGGAAACGAACCCACGTGGTGGCCGTTTGGTTGCTAACGAATTCATGCAAGCTAAAGATCAAGATAACATCTTCTTAGCTGGGGATTCAACGAGCTATCAAGAACCTGATCAACCACGTCCCGTCCCTCAAATCGTGCAAGGGGCTGAAGAAACAGCCGCTACTGCCGTTAAAGGGATTATCAAGAATATTGATAACAGTAACGTGGAACTTAAACCATTCCATGGTGCTTACCAAGCTTCCGTAGACTCAATTGGGTCAAAATATGCGGTTGCGCAAGTCTTAGATAACTGGAATGTTTCTGGCTTTATCGCGGTCTTATTGAAGCATGCGATCAACTGGATGTACTATGTTCAAATTTTCTCAGGCTATTATTTATTCCAGTACTTCATGCACGAATTCTTCCGGACACGGAACCGTCGAAATGTGTTCCGCGGTTGGACGTCTCGGATGGGGAATGTCTTATGGAGTGTGCCACTACGGTTCTTCTACGGCGCTATGTGGCTATGGGACTGTTGGACGAAGGTTCAAGGTTCCGAATCTTGGTTTACGGATAAATTACGATTACCATTTAGTTGGATTCAAGTAGCCGCAACGAGTGGCGCTAGCCAAGCAACCAAGGCAGCCGCAACGAGTGGTGCCAGTGAAGCTGCCTCAACTGCCACCAAAGCGACTAAAGGCGTTTTCAGTTTATCGTACATGTACGGTAAGGACCCATTGATGGTCTTTGAAAAGTCACCACATTGGTTTGAATCGATTACGAAGGTCTTTGTCCCTAATATGCAAATGGCCCTCTTCTTCCAGAAATTCATGACTTGTGTTGAAGTGATCATTGCACTATGTATTTTCTTTGGTCTCTTCACTTGGTTTGCTAATGCGGTTACCATCGGCTTAGTCGTGGTCTTCTGCTTATCTGGGATGTTCTACTGGGTCAACATTTGGATGCCATTTGTCGCCTTAGCCTTGATGAACGGTTCTGGTCGGACCTTTGGGTTAGACTACTGGGTTGTACCGTGGATGCAAAAGCACCTCGGACACTGGTGGTACGGCAATGTCAGCTCCCATTACGATGCTGTCAAAACCCGCTAGATGCGTTATAATTAATTGAATAGTTTCCCGATGGTTCAAGGGTAGCTTTTACCTTGAACCATTTTTTATTCAACAGAAAAGGAGGCCAAACGATGCACCGTTTAAAAGCCATTCACCGTACATTAAAACGCTATGGCGGCATGATTCGACCATTCGATTACGTCATTGTCGTGGCACTAATTGTGCTGTCGTTTACGCCCCTAATCGTCTTTTCAATGCAGCAACGCCAACAGGCCGCTCGTGAGGCTCAGGTCGCGAAACAGACGAAAAAGAAAGCGACCCATAGCTTAACTGCAGTCGTTTCTCATGATGGAACGGTCGTCAAAAAAGTCAATCTCACTAGCCTGAAACGAACGATTCATTATACGTACCGTGAAAAATCCGGTCATTATAATCAAATAACGTTTAAGCCTAAACAAGTCGCCATCACAAAAGCGAACTGTTCAGATCAAGTCTGTGTCCGCCGTGGCTGGATCCGTAAGCCCGGCCAAACGATTGTCTGTTTACCTCACAAACTCTTAATTGAAATTAAGTCCAGTACCGGTCACGTAAAATCTGGCGGCAATGGACTGGTTACGGAGTAAGTCACTTGAATAAATCATATGCACTATCTAACCGTATCCACCGCAATATTTATATTTCACTATTAGTGGCTCAAGGGGTCATCATTGGGATTTTAGAACGTTTAATTCCTTTCCCATTTGCCTTCGCTCCCGGTGCCAAACTCGGGTTGGCCAACCTCATTACGATTGTGGCGATCTTCACCCTCCCTTTGCGCGATGTGATCACCTTAACCTGGTTGCGCCTCATTTTGACCGCGCTAATTGGCGGGACCTTATCGACATTCTTATATAGTTTTGGCGGCGCTTTTCTCAGTTTGTTCGCCATGCTATTGGTAAAACAACTCGGACCTAAGCGCGTCAGTATTATCGGTATTTCGGCCACTGGCGGGGTCATGCATAATGTTGGTCAGCTATTAATGGCCAGTTTAATTGCCCAGACATGGACAGTAATGCTCTATTTACCGATTCTGTCGATTATCGGGATTGCTGCCGGGATCGCGCTGGGCATTGCGGCCAACTATTTGTTCACTCACGTCACAATTCTGAACTATTTGCGATTCAATCACGAACAGCACCCTAGTCAAAAAAAGGAGTAGTTTGCATGCAAGCCACAAAGTTACATACATTATGGCAAGCCTATCCAGACTTGCAGCCTGAGCTCACTCAAGTCATGCAATTAATGGATGACAATATTAATCTTTCCGATCCAGCGATCACCGCCGCCATTTTAGCGATGATCCATAGTGGTGGTAAATTGCTGCGACCGGCTTACTGTTTGTTATTTTCACAATTTAAAGACACTGACCGCCAACGGATGATCGCCTTGGCCGCGTCACTTGAAACATTGCATACTGCAACACTTATTCACGACGATATTTTAGATGACGCTAAGTTACGCCGGCATCAAGCCAGTATTCAAGAACAATTTGGCAAAGACGTCGCTGTTTATGCCGGTGACTATCTGTTCGTTGTGGTCTTCAAGATTTTAGCCCATTACTCGAGTAGTTTTCGGAGTATTCAATTAAATGCTAGTAACATGGAAAAAATCTTGGTCGGCGAAATTCACCAAAAAGATCGCCACTATCATTTGGATATGACGTTAGCCCAGTATCAAGAACAGATTCAAGGTAAAACGGCCGAACTCTTCGCATTAAGTTGTTTCTTAGGGGCTTACGAATCCGGTCAAAATGAACGCTTCGCAAATAAAGCGCGTAAAATTGGCATGGCGATTGGGATGGCTTTCCAAATTCTAGATGATATCCTAGACTATCAAGCTGAAGCGACCAATCTCGGTAAGCCGATCTTAGAAGATGTCGCTGAAGGGGTTTACACGTCACCGTTGATTTTTGCCTTACAAACCGACTATCGCCAACAGCTCTTACCATTGTTGCGCAAACAAGGCCAAATAACGGCCGCCGAGCGCGTTGAAGTCCAATCCTTAGTCCTTAAAGCTGGTGGCGTTCAACAGGCTCAAAAGCTGGCTAGTGACTATACAGACACGGCATTAAAAGGGCTACAGCATCTACCAAAACAACCGGCCCAGCAAGCGCTGATACAATTAACTGAACAACTATTACATCGTCAAAATTAAACCAACTAAAGGTTGAAACTTACTCATCGTTAGTAGGACCTTACTAGAACTGACTTGAGTATCCTTAAATTAGTCACCTCCGGCTGTCAGTGATTCTGCCAGCTGTGGGGACTGATTTCAAGCCAAAAGGCGGGCTTCAATCTCGCTTGAAAGCCTAGCAAACACCACTAGTCTTTCAAGACGTCCGCGTCGTAAGTCCGACAAAAACACCCGGACAACGACGTTTTCACGGCTGGCGCCATCATTGACAGACAGCGGTTAAGCGACGATCATTGTTTAAAACAATGATTTGGTCACAATTCTAGCCGAGAGTGAGTTTAATCTGGACCCAGCCGTGGGTGTTTCTTAGCGGTTTTTGCTTAGAAACTGGCGCTTTTGAAACGCCGACCTTTGCGGTTCAAAACGAAATCCAAGACCGAACTTTGGCTTGGATTGTCCATCCACAGCGTTCCGGCCCGGATTGGGCGAACGGTAGGCGGCAAGTTTCACTATTTTTGACCGTTAAATGACTGTCCTATCAATGGTTAAGTCTAAAATTCAGCTTTCAACCTTTAAGTTAAACCAACTAAAAAAGGTCTTAGATCACAGCCAATCAGCTGTAATCTAAGACCTTTTTGGTTAACCAAAATCAAGTCATAAAAAAAATCACTAAAGACTACGATACGCCATCTATGTTAACCATAAATAACTTCCGAACTAGACTTAGTTACCTGTTGCAGTAACCACCATCGTAACGTCCGTCAACCAGCAATCTTAGTGATCCGTAAAAACTTTAATTAGTCAACGAGTTCCAAGACAACCATTTGTGCACCGTCACCACGGCGAGGCATAGTCTTGTAAATTCGTGTATAACCACCATTGCGGTCAGCATATTTAGGAGCTAAGTCACTAAACAACTTTTGCAAAGCAGTTTGTACAGTTACGTTGTCGCCATCTTCTTTGACATCGGCAACAATGTCGCGCATAAATGCAGCGGCTTGACGACGAGCGTGTAAATCGCCCTTCTTAGCCAATGAGATCATCTTATCAGCGGTTGAACGAACTTCCTTAGCGCGGGCTTCAGTCGTTTCGATCCGGCCGTTAACGATCAATGAACTAGTCAAATCACGAAGTAAGGCACGACGTTGTGAACTTGTACGTTGTAATTTACGGTAACTCATGAACGGATATCCTCCCTTGTATTAGTCTTCTTTGCGTAATGATAACCCGAGATCAGCTAATTTTGCTTTAACTTCTTCGAGTGACTTGCGTCCAAGGTTACGAACCTTCATCATATCAGCTTCAGTTTTGTTAGTTAATTCTTGAACCGTGTTGATACCAGCACGTTTCAAACAATTGTATGAACGAACAGAGAGATCTAACTCTTCAATCGTCATTTCTAACATTTTTTCCTTATGCGTTTCTTCTTTTTCAACCATCACGTCAGTGTTTTTAGCTTCATCAGTGAGATTTACAAAGATTGAAAGGTGATCAGTCAGGATTTTGGCTGATAAACTAATGGCTTCACTTGGAGTGATTGAACCATTTGTCCAAACGTCTAAGGTTAGTTTGTCGAAGTCATCACGTTGACCAACACGAGTACTTTCAACTTGGTAGTTGACGCGTTCGATTGGAGAATACAATGAATCAACAGCTAAAACGCCAATTGGCATATCATCTTCACGATGTTTGTTATCCTCAGCGGATACATAACCACGACCAGTATTAGCAGTCATACGCATATGGAAGTGTGCACCATCAGCTACAGTACAAATTGCTAAATCCGGATTCAAGACTTCAACGTCAGCATCACCAATGATATCACCGGCAGTAACGTTTGCAGGACCCTTAACATCAATTTCTAATGTCTTAGATTCGTCTGATTCCAATTTAAGCGCGATCTTCTTAACGTTCAAGATAATCGCCGTAACATCTTCTGTTACGCCTTCAATCGTTGAAAATTCATGAAGCACGCCATCAATTTGGATACTGGTAACAGCAGCGCCAGGTAAAGAAGAAAGAAGAATCCGACGAAGTGAATTCCCTAAAGTTGTACCATAACCACGTTCAAGTGGTTCTACAACAAACTTACCATAGTTGTCGTTTTCATCAATTTTATGAATGTTAGGTTTTTCAAATTCAATCATTCTTATCTTTTACCCCTTTCAAAACGCGTGGTGTTTAGTAGTTGTGCGTACAAAATGAAGTTTGCCCTCAAAATGAACGTCACAGATTAAACACGACGGCGCTTTGGAGGACGAGAACCATTATGAGGAACTGGCGTTACGTCACGAATTGCACTAACTTCCAAACCAGTAGCTTGTAAAGCACGGATTGCAGCTTCACGACCTGAACCAGGACCTTTAACAGCGACTTCAACAGTCTTCATGCCATGTTCCATTGATGCCTTAGCAGCAGCTTCTGCAGCCATTTGAGCAGCAAAAGGAGTTGACTTACGACTACCCTTGAAACCTAATGAACCAGCTGATGACCAAGCAATAGCGTTACCTTGCATGTCAGTGATCATCACAAGTGTGTTGTTGAACGTTGAATGGATGTGAGCTACACCGGATTCAATGTTCTTTTTTACCCGACGACGACGGGTTGTCTTTCTAGTTGCCATAAAATTCGTAAACCTCCCTTATAATTATTTTTTACGTCCAGCAATGCTGACTTTTTTACCCTTACGAGTACGGGCGTTGTTCTTCGTGTGTTGACCACGAACTGGTAAACCACGACGATGACGCATCCCACGGTATGAACCAATTTCTTGAAGTAACTTGATGTTCAAGCTAACTTCACGACGTAAGTCACCTTCAGTTTTGTAACCGTCAACGACTGCACGGATCTTATCTTCTTGTTCAGGAGTTAAGTCGCGTACACGTACGTCTTCTGAGACACCGGCTTCAGCAAGAATCTTCTTTGCAGAAGTATTACCGATACCGAAAATGTAAGTCAAACCGATGACAATACGCTTGTCACGTGGTAAGTCAATTCCTTCAATACGAGCCATTAATTTTTCACCTCCGACTGAGTTTTAATTATTTACCTTGGCGTTGCTTATGCTTTGGATTAGCAGAGCAGATAATCATCACGCGGCCTTTACGACGAATAACTTTGCAGTGTTCGCACATAGGCTTTACAGATGGTCTTACTTTCATGAATATTTACCTCCTATAAGGTACAAAGCGCCGTCCTACTTAAAACGATAAGTAATTCGACCCTTAGTTAAATCATAAGGTGACATTTCGACTGTAACCTTGTCACCCGGTAAAATACGAATGTAATGCATCCGGATCTTACCAGAAACGTGAGCTAAGATTTCAGCGCCGTTTTCAAGTTCGACCTTAAACATTGCGTTGGGTAACGTTTCTTTAATGGTCCCTGAAATTTCGATGACGTCTTCCTTTGCCAAGTAGTTGTCCCTCCTTATTATCTGGTTTCGTGCTGCCACGACTTTGGTCCGCTTTTCGAACCAGTCATTGTTTAAAATACGATTAATTTAATCTTAAATTATTCAATGGCTAAACCTGAATAAGTTTATCACAACGCCATTTGAAAAGCAACTGACGCCACTGTTAGCGGGACAAATTCTTTAAAGGTTGTCAAGAATCGATTTGATATCTTGATAAACATCATCAATGTCGCGGTCACCGTCGACATTGTGTAACAAGTTAGCTTGATCGTAAAAATCAATTAATGGTGTGTTCAACTTAACGTTGACATCCAAACGATTCTTAACCGTCGCTGGCTTGTCATCATCCCGTTGATAGAAATCATGGCCGCCACAAACATCACAAGTTCCTTCAACTTTAGGTTGATTATATAACTTGTGATACGTTGCCCCACAAGTCCGGCAGATGAACCGGCCCGAAAGCCGTTCAACTAACACACTTGGTTCAACGTGAATGTTAATGACACCATCCAATGGCTTATTCAAATCTTGACCGATTTGTTGAAGCGCATGGGCTTGATCAATATTACGTGGATAACCATCAAGTAAGAAGCCTTTAGCCGTATCGCTTTCAGCTAACCGTTCCTTAACGATGCCATTAGTGACTTCGTCTGGAACCAAGTTACCTTGGTCGATATACTTTTTAGCTTCAATACCCATTTTGGTTTCATTCTTAATTGCTGCCCGGAAGATATCACCCGTTGAGATATGAGGAATATCAAAGTCTTCAAGGATTTTCTGTGCTTGAGTACCCTTACCGGCACCTGGCAAACCCATTAAAATAAGGTTCATTGTTCCCATAGTTTTTTCCTCCTATAATGCACAAATGTGCTGAGTCTCCCCAACACACTCGCTTGATTAACGAATAAAGCCGACGTAGTCACGCTTCATCATTAACCCTTTAATTTGACGAATTGTTTCAAGGGCAACCCCAACAACGATTAGTAAACTAGTCCCACCTAAACCAATTGATTCATCCAAGCCCCAGATATCTGAAGCTAACAATGGAATCAAGGAAATTAATCCAAGGTAAAGGGAACCAACTGTACTTAATCGCATTAACAATTTAGAAACCCAGTCTTGCGTATCTTTACCTGGCCAAACACCAGGAATATAGCTACCTTGCTTTTGTAAATTCTTGGATAACTTCTCAGGATTGACCTGAACAAAGGCATAGAAGAAAGTAAAAAGTACGATCAGGACGGTATATAAGATCGCCCCGGGCGTTGATTGCATATTGAAGATACTGCTCATAACTGTGTACCAAGTTTCACCACCATGACTGGACTGGAAACCAAGTAAAATCGTTTGCGGCGTTGCGATGAAAGAACTCGCGAAGATTACGGGAATAACCCCGGCAACATTCACCTTAAGTGGTAGGTAACTACTGTCAGGTGCACCAGCTGCACGGCGCGTATACTGAATTGGTACCCGGTCATTAGCTTGTTCAACCCATGTCACAAACATGACAATTAAGATGACCAAGACTAACAATCCAAGACAAAACAGTGCACTTTGCCACCATTGACTCTTCGCTACATTGACAAATTGTTCTTGATAAATTTGATAAAGAGAAGTTGGTGTCCGAGCAATGATCCCGGCAAAGATAATGATGGAAACACCATTACCCATCCCACGATCAGTGATCATATCCCCTAACCAAGTCGTAAACATTGCCCCACCGGTTAAAATAATCCCGATAGTTAAATAAGTCGCCACACTTGGATTGTTCACCAATTTAAGTGAACTTAAGGAGTTGAAACCAGCAGTAATCCCAATTGACTGAACAAAGGCTAAGACGATAGTTAAGTAACGCGTTGCTTGGTTAAGTTTGCGTCGCCCAACTTCACCTTGTTTACCCCATTCTACAAATTTTGGAACAATGTCCATTTGTAACAATTGAACAATGATTTGTGCAGTAATGTAAGGGGATACCCCCATAGCAAGGATGGAATAATTTGTTAACCCGCCACCACTGAATGTATTCAACATACTTATAAGTCCAGATGATGCAACGGATTGAAGCGCCTTTGCATTAACTCCTGGAACTGTGATATAAGAGCCAAGACGAAATACAATCAAAACGCCCAACGTGAACAGAATTTTATTCCGAATATCCTTAACTTTCAGAGCGTCCTTCATGGTAGTCAGCAAGTTAGATCACCTCAGTTTTACCGCCAGCAGCTTCGATTGCCTTAACAGCAGATTCGGAGAACTTGCTTGCCTTGACCGTTAACTTTTTAGTGAGTTCGCCGTTGCCAAGAATCTTAACAGCAGCGCTTTTCTTAACCAAGCCGGCAGCCTTCAATGATTCTGGTGTTACTTCAGCACCATCATCAAAGCGGTTTAAGCCATCAAGGTTAACAACCGCATATTCTTTACGGTTGATGTTGGTAAATCCACGTTTAGGAATCCGACGATACAATGGCATTTGGCCACCTTCGAATCCTACACGAACCTTACTACGCGCCTTTTGGCCTTTTTGACCACGACCAGAAGTTTTACCTTGGCCACTTGAGTCACCACGACCGATCCGACGGCGTGAAAAACGTGAACCTTCACTTGGTGTTAATTCATGTAACTTCATCTAGTAGGCACCTCCTCTTTAAATATTTTAATTACTTAATGATTTCTACATCGATCAAATGAGCGATGTGGAAGATTTGACCGCGAGTTGCAGCGTCATCAGGTTTAACAACTGAGCTGTTAACTCGGCCTAAACCTAATTCCTTAACGATTTTACGTTGCTTAGGAAGACGATGAGCCGCACTGCGCACTAAAGTGATCTTTAATTGAGCCATGTTGTTTGTCCTCCTAGTCAGCTAAATGTTCAACTGAAACGCCACGTAAAGCAGCAATTTGTTCAGCTTTCTTTAAGCTCTTCAAGCCTTCAAACGTTGCGCGAACAACGTTAACTGGCGTGTTTGAGCCAAGACGCTTACTGGTAACATCATCAATACCAGCTAATTCCATGACGGCACGAACGGCGCCACCAGCGGCAACACCAGAACCTTCAACGGCTGGCTTAAGCAAAATGCGGCCACCGCCGAAGACACCGAGAGTTTCATGAGGAATGGTTGTACCGACCATTGGTACAGTGATCAAGTTCTTTTTAGCAGCTTCAGATGCTTTCCGAATTGCTTCTGGAACTTCTTGAGCCTTACCAGTACCGAAACCAACGTGTCCTTTGTGGTCCCCAACGATTACCAATGCGGCAAAACGAAGACGACGACCACCTTTGACAACTTTAGTAATCCGATTAATGGCAACAACGTTATCGTCAAGATCTAATTTTGATGGATCAATGAAAGTCATGTGGTATTATTCCTCCTTTGTTAGAATTTAAGTCCGTTTTCACGAGCGGCTTCAGCCAAAGCTTGAACCCGACCATGATACAAGTAACCGCCACGATCGAAGACAACGTCAACGATCTTCTTTTCAGTAGCACGCTTTGCAATAAGTTCGCCAACTGAAGCAGCTTTTTCACTCTTGGTGTTGCCAGTTACTTCGCTATCTAATGTTGAGGCACTTGCGAGCGTTACACCCTCTACATCATCAATAACTTGAGCGTAGATGTTTTTGTTTGAACGATAAACATTTAAGCGTGGGCGCTCAGCAGTACCAGAAATCTTACCGCGGACACGTGCGTGACGACGTTGACGTGTCTTATTTTTATCTGGTTTTGAAATCACAATAGTCACCTCTAATATATAGTATGGACAGCACTAAGCTGCATTATTTACCAGTTTTACCTTCTTTACGACGAACATATTCATCGACGTAACGAATCCCTTTACCCTTGTAAGGTTCAGGTGAACGAACGGCACGAACGTTAGCAGCAAAGTCACCAACAGCTTGCTTACCAATACCAGAGATATTGATATGAGTGTTGTCAGGAACTTCAACAGTTAAGTTTTCAGGCGTTTCGAATTCAACAGGATGTGAGTAACCAACGCTTAATACTAATTTCTTACCTTGCAATTGGGCACGGTAACCAACACCGACCAATTGAAGGTTCTTAGTAAAGCCTTTAGTAACCCCTTCAACCATGTTGTTGACATTAGCACGGGTAGTACCGTGTAATGCCTTCATCTTGTAGTCGTCAGTTGGGCGCGTGAATTTAACTTCGTTGCCTTCAACTGACATCGTGATATCACTAGCAATCTTACGCGTTAAAGTACCTTTAGGACCCTTAACCGTAACGTCTTCACCAGCTTGTGATACTTCTACCCCAGTAGGTAGTTCAATTACTTTATAACCAATACGACTCACTTACTTGCACCTCCCGTCTTAATTATTTATTACCAAACGTAAGCTAAAACTTCGCCGCCAAGCTTCTTAGCGCGAGCTTCTTTATCAGTAATGACACCTTCTGAAGTTGAGATGATAGCAATACCTAAGCCGTTTAATACCTTAGGAACAGCATCAGATTTAACGTATGAACGTAAACCAGGTTTTGAAATACGTTTCAAACCACTGATTACGCGTTCATTGTTCTTACCATACTTCAAGAAGACGCGGATGATGCCTTGTTTGTCATCATCAATGTATTCAACGTCGCGAACAAAACCTTCATTCTTTAAAATTTCGGCAATGTTGCGTTTGATTTTTGATGCAGGAACTTCTAATGAGTCGTGACGTACCATGTTAGCGTTACGGATACGAGTCAAGAAATCTGCGATTGGATCAGTCATCATGAAAGTTTAACCTCCTTTAACTTGGGTTCGTTTTTACCAGCTGGCCTTTTTCATGCCAGGGATTTGACCTTTGTGGGCCAGGTCGCGTAAGCAGAGACGGCACAAGTGGAATTTACGGTAAACTGAATGTGGACGACCACAACGTTCGCAACGAGTATAGTTTTGAACAGCAAACTTCGCACCACGTTTTTGTTTAGCAATTAGTGATTTTTTAGCCAACTTCGATTAACCCCCTTCGGATTATTTAGCAAATGGCATGCCAAATTGAGTTAACAACTCGCGTGATTCTTCATCACTTTCAGCAGTTGTTACAATTACAATGTCCAAACCGCGTACACGGTTAACATTATCATAGTTGATTTCTGGGAAGATCAATTGTTCACGGACACCCAATGTGTAGTTACCGCGACCATCAAATGAACGAGTACTTACACCATGGAAGTCACGAACACGTGGTAATGAAACGTTGATCAATTTGTCCAAGAAGTCATACATACGTTCACCACGTAAGTCAACCTTGGCACCAATTGCCATACCTTCACGAAGACGGAAACCGGCGATAGATTTCTTTGCGCGCGTAACCAAAGGTTTTTGGCCGGCGATCAAAGTCAATTCTTCAACAGCTTCGTCTAAGTTTTTAGCGTTAGTAACTGCATCACCAACACCCATGTTCAAAACGATTTTTGCCAACTTAGGTACTTGCATAACTGAAGTGTAGTCAAACTTGTCCACTAAAGCTGGAACGATTTCTTTTTCATATTGAGCTTTTAAACGGTTTTCCATGAAACTTGCTTCCTCCTTTCAGTCAGAGATATTAGTTTTCTAAGTCTTTGCCAGACTTCTTGGCGTAGCGAACACGCTTGCCATCTTCACGACGAACACCTAAACGAGTAGGTTCGTTAGTTGATGGGTCAAGGAACATAACGTTTGAAGCATCTAATGGTGCTTCGACGTCCACGATACCACCTTGTGGGTTAACGTTCGTAGGTTTTTGGTGTTTTTTGATCTTGTTAACACCTTCAACAACGACACGGTTCTTGGCAGAGATTACCTTTTTAACAGTACCTTCTTGACCACGATCCTTACCGCTGATTACACGAACTTTATCACCAGTTTTAATCAACATTAGGTTGCGCACCTCCTTATTTACGGTGTGTGATTACAGAACTTCTGGAGCTAATGAAACGATACGCATGAAGTCTTTATCACGTAATTCACGAGCGACAGGTCCAAAGATACGAGTACCTTGAGGTGTCTTGTCATCACGGATAATAACTGCAGCATTTTCGTCAAATTTGATGTATGAACCATCGGCACGATGAACGCCAGACTTAGTCCGAACGATAACAGCCTTCACAACATCATGAGCTTTGACAACACCACCGGGCGTTGCTTGTTTAACCGTAGCAACGATGATATCGCCAATGTTAGCAGTTTTACGACCAGAACCACCTAATACCTTAATAGTAAGGATTTCACGGGCACCGGAGTTGTCAGCAACTTTTAAACGACTTTCTTGTTGGATCACAGTAAGTGTCCTCCCTTCATGTAATTTTATTCAGCTAATAAACTAGATAATAACAGCTTTTTGAACAACTTCAATTAAGCGGAAACGCTTGGTAGCTGAAAGAGGACGAGTTTCCATGATCTTAACGATATCGCCAGTCTTAGCTTCATTCTTTTCATCATGAGCCTTGAACTTCTTTGAATAACGAACACGTTTGCCGTAAACTGGATGGTTCTTGTAAGTTTCGACGATAACAACGATGGTTTTGTCCATCTTATCTGAAACAACGCGTCCTTGGATCACCTTACGGCTGTTACGAGTATCTTCACTCATTCGTGATTGCCTCCTTTATACTCTACTTGTTTAATTCTTGTTCACGCAACGCAGTTTTAATACGCGCGATATTCTTACGAACTTGTTTTAAACGAGCGGTGTTTTCAAGCTGACCAGTGGCCAATTGAAAACGCAAGTTGAAAAGTTCGTCTTTGTAAGACTTTTCTTTTTCAAGCATTTCAGTAGTGGACAATGCTTTAATTTCTTTAGCCTTCATCTGATTCGCCACCTACTTCCTCACGCTTAACAATCTTAGTTTTTACTGGTAATTTCGTGCCAGCTAAGCGCAATGCTTCGCGAGCAACTTCTTCAGGAACGCCACCGACTTCAAACATAACCTTGTTACGTTTTACTGGGGCAACCCAACCTGCAGGAGTACCTTTCCCATTACCCATCCGCACACCAACACCTTTTTCAGTGTAGGACTTGTGAGGGAAAATCTTAATCCATACTTTACCGCCACGCTTCATGTAACGGTTCATAGCAACACGAGCAGCTTCAATCTGTCGGTTACTAATCCAGTGTGATTCGAGTGTTTGTAAACCGAATTCACCAAAAGCAACTGTCTTACCGCCTTTAGCTTCACCGCGCATTTTACCACGATGAACACGACGATACTTTACCCGTTTAGGTACCAGCATGTTTATTTTCCTCCTTTAGCTGCAGATTTCTTTTCTGGCAAGATTTCGCCACGGTAGATCCATGTCTTAACCCCAAGTTGGCCATAAGTAGTTGTGGCTTCAACCCATGCGTAATCAATGTCCGCACGTAAGGTATGCAATGGAACCGTACCATCTGAATAAGCTTCAACACGTGACATGTCGGCACCGTTTAAACGGCCGGCAACTTGTGTTTTGATACCTTTGGCGCCAGAACGCATAGTACGTTGCATAGCACCACGCATAGCACGACGGAAAGCAACACGGCCTTCCAATTGACGTGCGATACTTTCACCAACTAATTTAGCATCTAAATCAGGTTTCTTGATTTCGATGATGTTGATGTGTACTCGCTTACCAGTTAATTCGTTTAATTCTTTACGAAGTGCTTCTACTTCGGAACCACCCTTACCGATAACCATCCCTGGTTTAGCGGTATGGATTGAAATGTTAACACGATTTGCAGCGCGTTCGATTTCAACGGTGGAGACGGAAGCGTCGGCAAGTCGTTTTTCGATAAATTTACGGATACGTAAATCTTCGTTTAAATAAGCAGCAAAATCTTTTTCAGCGTACCATTTTGCTTCCCAGTCACGAATGATCCCTACACGTAATCCGGTTGGATTTACTTTTTGACCCACGCGTTATCCCTCCTATTTTTCAGTAACTGTAATCGTAATGTGGCTTGTCCGCTTGTTGATTGGTGAAGCAGAACCCTTGGCACGAGGACGGAACCGTTTTAAGGTTGGTCCTTCATTGACGAAGGTTTCACTTACAACCAAGTCTTCACGATCTAAGTCAAAGTTGTTTTCAGCGTTAGCAACAGCAGAAAGTAGTACTTTTTCAACTACTGGAGAAGCACCCCGTGGAGTGAACTTCAAGATTGCTAATGCTTCGGCAACGCTTTTGCCTCTGATAAGATCGACAACTAGGCGGACCTTACGAGCGGCGATACGAACAGTTTTTGCAGTTGCTTGTGCAGATGTTACTTGTTCAGCCATTCTATATATCCTCCTAACTATTATTTCGTTGTCTTATCGTCTGAACCATGACCATGGAAAGTACGAGTTGGAACGAATTCGCCCAACTTGTGACCTACCATATCGTCTTGGACATAAACGGGGACATGTTTGCGCCCATCATAAACAGCGATTGTATACCCAATAAAACTTGGGAAAATTGTTGAACGACGTGACCACGTCTTGATGACAGATTTCTTGTCGGAATCAGATTGTGCATCGATTTTTTTCAATAAATGCGCATCTGCGAAAGGTCCCTTCTTTAAACTACGACCCATCGTGTGACCTCCTCTCGATAACTACAGTAATAACAACTATTAATGCTTGCCTGGACGACGACCACGAACGATAAGCTTGTTTGAACGAGCCTTCTTGTTCCGAGTCTTCTTCCCAAGGGTTTTCTTACCCCATGGTGACATTGGTGATGGGTGACCGATTGGAGCCTTACCTTCACCACCACCATGAGGGTGATCGTTAGGGTTCATTACAGAACCACGAACAGTTGGGCGTTTGCCTTGCCAACGTGAACGACCGGCTTTACCTGAATTGATTAATTCATGTTGTTCATTACCAACAGTACCAACAGTGGCACGGCTAGTTAAAAGAACTAAACGAACTTCACCAGATGACAAACGTACGATAGCGTACTTGCCTTCTTTACCAAGTAATTGAGCTGAGGTCCCAGCAGAACGTGCTAATTGACCACCCTTACCTGGCTTCAATTCAATATTGTGAATCACAGTACCAACTGGAATGTTAGTTAATGGCAATGCATTACCAACCTTGATATCGGCTTCGACACCTGATTGAACTTGCATACCAACTTCCAAACCTTTTGGTGCTAAGATATATGATTTCACACCGTCAGCGTAAACTAATAAAGCGATGTTAGCTGTCCGATTTGGATCATATTCGATTGCTTTAACCGTAGCTGGAACTTCATCCTTGATACGTTTGAAGTCAACGATACGATATTGTTGTTTATGACCGCCACCACGATGACGAACAGTAATGTGACCATAACTGTTACGACCGGCAGTGTGACTTTGTGAGTCTAATAATGACTTTTCTGGTTTCGTCTTCGTGATTTCAGAGAAATCAGAAGCAGTCATATTACGACGGCCGTTAGTGGTTGGTTTATACTTCTTAATACCCACTAGAGTTACCTCCTATAATAAGATTTTATTGTTGATCGTCGTTGAACAACTTAATTTCGTTTGAATCAGGAGTTAAGGTAACAATGGCCTTACGACGCTTCTTAGTGTAGCCAGCGTAACGACCTTGGCGCTTTAACTTCCCTTTAACGTTCATAATGTTAACTTTAACGACCTTAACATCGAAGATTTCTTCGATTGCTTTTTTAACTTGTGTCTTGGTAGCCTGTACATTGACATCAAAAGTATAGCGCTTGTCATCCAAGTCAGCCATTGATGCTTCAGTAATTACAGGGCGTAAGATTACATCGCGTGCTTCCATTATGCGAGCGCCTCCCCTATTTGTTCGAGGGCTTTTTGGGTAACGACTAATTTGTCACTATTAGCGACGTCTAAGACGTTAACACCATTGGCTTTGAGGATCTTAACATTTGGTAAGTTCCGACCTGCCAAAGCAGCCTTTTCGTTGTCGTCTTCAACTAAGACAAGTGCCTTAGTATCGACATTGAGGTTGTTTAATACGTTAGCGAATTCCTTAGTTTTTGGTGCGTCGAAAGCTAAAGTTTCAACAGCAACTAAACTATTGTCCAATACTTTTTGTGAAAGGACGGACTTCAAAGCTAAACGCATAACTTTCTTTGGTAAATGATAGCTGTAAGAACGTGGAGTTGGTCCGAAGACAATCCCACCTTTACGCCATTGTGGTGAACGGATAGAACCTTGACGAGCACGCCCAGTACCCTTTTGACGCCATGGTTTACGACCACCACCGCGACGAGCACTACGGTTCTTAACTGCATGTGTGCCTTGACGTAATGATGCTCGTTGCATCAAGATTGCGTCAAAGACAACATTTTCGTTAGGTTCAACTGCAAAAACAGCATCGTTTAAAGTAACGTCACCATTTTGCGTACCGTCTTGTTTGAATAATGCTACGCTAGTCATGTATTATGTCCTCCTTTCTTATTTACTCTTTACAGATGTTTTGATGGTAACAAACGATTTGTTTGCGCCAGGGACATTCCCTTTAATTAATAAGACATTGTTTTCAACGTCGGCACGAACAACTTGTAAGTTTTGCATCGTCCGTTGGTGATTACCCATCCGGCCTGGTAATTTCTTACCTTTGAAGACACGGTTGATAATGGCACCCATTGAACCAGGACGACGATGGTAACGAGACCCATGGGCCATTGGTCCACGACTTTGACCGTCTTTGTGGATGTTACCTTGGTAACCATGACCTTTAGTGATACCCGTAACGTCGACTGCTTCGCCTGCTGCGAAGATATCAGCCTTGACTTCGTCACCTACTGTGTAATCTCCAAGCTCAACATTACGAATTTCACGAATGAAGCGCTTAGGAGTCGTTTTTGCTTTTGCTGCATGACCTTGAGCAGGTTTGTTAGTCAAGACTTCACGCTTATCGTCAACACCTAATTGAATTGCTTCGTAACCGTCGTTTTCGATGGTTTTAACTTGCAACACAACGTTGGGTTGAGTTTCGATAACTGTAACTGGGATTAATTCGCCAGCTTCAGTGAAGACTTGAGTCATTCCTACCTTTTTCCCTAAGATTCCTTTAGTGGTCATGAGTACACCTCCAATTATTTGATATATTTTGTATTATAACTTGATTTCGATATCCACACCGCTAGGCAAGTCTAACTTCATTAATGAGTCGACTGTCTTTGGCGTTGGGTTAACGATATCAATTAAACGCTTGTGAGTCCGCATTTCGAACTGTTCGCGTGACTTCTTGAACTTATGTGGTGAACGGAGAACCGTGTACACAGTACGTTCAGTAGGCAATGGAATTGGACCTGAAATAGTAGCACCAGTTCTCTTTGCCGTTTCAACAATCTTGTCAGCAGATTGATCAAGAATACGGTGTTCGTATGCCTTTAAGCGAATACGGATTTTTTGCTTTGCCATTGTTGTGACCTCCTTCGTCTATTTTGAAAAATAAGACTAGCTCCGTGAAAATTACCGCCACGTCCCATGACAATGTGGCCGGGCGTGTCGCAACCTTTCACATCAAAGCTAACTACGACTACTTGATGCCGGGGGATACAATTATCCCCTTCTAAATACCAAGCACAATCTATAATAACTGAAAAGCTCTGTAATAGCAAGTGTTTCCACACTTTTTTCAAACCATCGTGTAAACCGTGTTACCTTTTTTCGAACCAGCATCAACTAATGTAACATAAATTTGATAAAAATAGTAGGGTTTGCACACCATTACTTTTATAACTCATTTTTGTGACCTTAATTGATTGCCGTGATCGCGATTTTTAAACTACTGTGGTAATCCTTTACCAATTGGCTTAAAAACCAACGAAATTTTTCATACACGACAATAGTAAGAACTATACACGCACTTGGCACAGCTTGCAAGCACTTCTTCAATCTTTTTGATAAACAAGGTACCGGTGTCTTAAATTTAACGATTTCCTTCTATAATAAATGGACAAAAAAAACGTTGAGAATAATTCTCAACGTCTTTCAACTCATTCAAGTTAATTAGGCAGGGTTGCCGCCATTTTTCTTGATAATTTCTTCTTGGACAGCCTTTGGTACCTTTTCGTAGTGATCAAATGTCATGGTGAAAGTCCCACGACCTTGAGTAGCAGAACGTAAAGTAGTGGCATAACCAAACATTTCAGCTAATGGTACGAATGCATGGACTTCTTGAGCGTTCCCACGTTCTTCCATCCCTTCGATGTTACCACGACGAGCAGTAACATGTCCCATAACATCACCTAAGTAATCTTCTGGGGCTACGATATCAACTTTCATGATTGGTTCCAAGATAACTGGACCAGCAGATTTAACCGCATTCCGTAAAGCCAATGAAGCGGCAATCTTGAAGGCAGCTTCACTAGAATCGACATCATGGTAAGACCCATCATAGAGTTTAGCCTTAACGTCAACCAATGGATAGCCAGCTAACACACCGTTAGCCATAGCTTCCTTCAAACCTTGTTCAACTGAAGGAATGTATTCGCGAGGAACAACCCCACCGACGATGGCATCTTCGAATTCGAAGCCTTTACCTTCTTCGTTAGGTGTAAATTCAATCCAAACATCCCCATATTGACCTTTACCACCAGATTGGTGAACGAACTTACCTTGGACCTTAGTTGCTTTCGTGAATGATTCACGATAAGAAACTTGAGGGGCACCAACAGTTGCTTCAACGTTGAATTCTCGACGCATCCGGTCAACGATGATATCCAAATGTAATTCACCCATCCCAGCGATCAAAGTTTCACCAGTTTCAGGGTTAGTTTCAGCCTTGAAAGTAGGATCTTCTTCAGAAAGCTTTTGTAAGGCAACGTTCATCTTGTCTTGGTCAGCTTTAGTCTTAGGTTCAACGGCAACTTGGATAACGGGATCAGGGAATTCCATTGATTCCAAATGATATGGATGGTCAACAGAAGTCAATGAATCACCAGTCGTGGTGTTCTTCAAACCAATCGCAGCGGCGATATCACCAGAGAAGACTTCTGGGATTTCTTTCCGTTGGTTAGAATGCATTTGAAGTAAACGACCAACACGTTCACGTTTATCCTTAGTGGCGTTTAAGACGTATGAACCAGATTCCAAAGTCCCTTGGTATACCCGGATGAAAGTCAAACGACCAACGAATGGGTCGGTAGCAACCTTAAATGCTAAGGCAGCGAAAGGCTTGTCATCACCGGCAATTAAGTCGACTTCTTCATCAGTTTCAGGATCAGTGGCTTTATAAGGCTTAACATCAAGTGGTGATGGTAAGTAGTCCACAACCGCATCCATTAACATTTGAACACCCTTGTTCTTGAAGGCAGAACCAGCAAGAACTGGGAAGAATTCAAGTGCCAAAGTACCTTTACGGATAGCAGCCTTGATTTCATCCTTGGTGATTTCTTCACCGCCAAGGTATTTTTCCATGATGTTATCATCGATATCAGCCAAAGCTTCGATCAAATCATCACGAGCAGCTTGAGCTTCTTCTTTGTATTCATCAGGAACGTCAACAGTATCCCATTCAGTACCAAGTTGATCTTCATCATAAAGGTCAGCCTTCATTTCGATTAAGTCAATGACCCCTTCGAAATTGTCTTCGGCACCGATTGGTAATTGGATCGCATGAGCGTTAGCTTGTAAACGATCGTTGATCGTGCTTACAGAGTACTTGAAGTCAGCACCGATCTTATCCATCTTGTTAACGAAGACGATACGAGGAACGTTGTAAGTTGATGCTTGACGCCAAACTGTTTCAGTTTGAGGTTCAACACCAGATTGGGCATCCAATACGGCAATGGCACCATCTAAAACCCGAAGTGAACGTTCAACTTCAACCGTGAAGTCAACGTGTCCTGGGGTATCGATGATGTTAATGCGGTGGTTTTTCCACTGAGCAGTTGTCGCAGCAGAAGTAATGGTAATCCCACGTTCTTGTTCTTGGGCCATCCAGTCCATTTGTGAAGCACCATCATGGGTTTCACCAATTTTGTGGATTTTACCAGTATAGTACAAGATACGTTCGGTAGTGGTCGTTTTACCAGCATCGATGTGGGCCATGATACCAATGTTACGAGTCTTATCGAGTGAAAATTCTCGTGTGTTAGCCATAAGAAATGTGTTACTCCTCTCAATTTAAATGGAAACAATAAAAACTTTTTTCAAAAAATGACTACTATATGCTTACATATAATAGCCACCTTGTTGTTACGTTTAGTTAAAGGTAACCTTTAACCGAAACTTGAAAATATTACCAACGATAATGTGCAAAAGCACGGTTGGCTTCAGCCATACGGTGAGTATCTTCACGTTTCTTAACAGATGCACCAGTATTGTTGGCAGCATCCATGATTTCGCGTGCTAACCGGTCTGACATGGTGTGTTCACCACGTAAACGTGCATATTGTGTAATCCAACGAAGGCCTAAGGTCGTCTTACGATCTGGGCGAACTTCGATTGGCACTTGATAGTTAGAACCACCGACACGGCGAGCTTTAACTTCAAGTACTGGCATAACATTCTTCATAGCTTCTTCGAAGACTTCTAAAGGTTCGTTACCAGTTTGTTCTTTAATTTGGTCAAAAGCATCATACAAGATTGTTGATGCCGTACCGCGTTTACCATCTAACATTAAGTGGTTAATTAAACGCGTTACTAACTTAGAATCGTACATTGGGTCTGGCAAAACTTCGCGCTTTGCTGGTTGTCCTTTTCTTGGCATTTAACTTACCTCCTTATTTTTTAGGTTTCTTAGTACCGTACTTAGAACGGCCTTGGCGACGATCTTCGACACCGGCAGTATCTAAAGTACCACGGATAACGTGATAACGAACACCAGGTAAATCCTTTACCCGGCCCCCACGGATCAAGACAACACTATGTTCTTGGAGGTTATGACCGATACCAGGAATATAAGCGGTAACTTCGATCAAGTTAGATAAACGTACACGAGCGTATTTCCGTAAAGCCGAGTTAGGCTTCTTAGGAGTCATGGTACCGACACGTGTTGCAACCCCACGTTTTTGAGGGGCTGGATTGTTAGTTTGAACCTTCTTGTAACTGTTGTACCCGAAGTTCAAAGCTGGGGAATTAGATTTTGATACTTTAGATTTGCGTCCCTTACGGATCAATTGGTTAATTGTTGGCATGTTCTAAAGTGTCCTCCTTCCAAATATTTGAGTTTTTAAGTCCACACATCCAGGTGGTTCTTTTTTAAGCAAAAAAAGTTGGCCCAGATGATGGTAATTATGCGCTTAGCCGACCAGTCAGCATGTCTGTATTCCTATACAGGAATCTGTCTGCAAAAAGCACCTTTACAAGAGTACCATGTCGATCTAGTTGTGTCAACAATGGCAATCGACTTTTTTGGCGTAGCTATTTTATAAGAAAGGACGTGTAAGCACAATGCTTCAACTCAGTTTTTATTTTTTTAGTGGGACTATCATCGGCTCATTTATCACCTGTATGGCCGAACGTCTGCACGCCAAGCAATCCATTTGGAACACAACGCGTTCTCACTGCCCAAGTTGTCAACATGTCTTGCGCGTTTGGCAACTCATGCCGATCATTGGTGTCTTGATTCAGTGTGGTCGCTGTTGGGATTGCCATACACCAATCGGTTGGCGATCGACCGGCATCGAACTTTTAACTGGCTTTTTATTTGTCACAATGACCATGCAGCCCCCTTTTAACATGTTCGTCTTGAGTCTTGGTTATAGTACGTTGCTCTTTAATAGTTTAACCGACTATCTTGACTGGAGTGTCTATCCGCTAACTTTAGTCCCAGCTGCCTTGCTCGGTTGCTGGCAACGACCACCAAGTTTTAATTTGCCGACGGTCTTACTTGTCGGTTTAATCATCGCACTATACTTGCTCGCCTGGCTGACGACTAAGTTTGGGTTAGGTGATGTCGATGTGCTGTTACTATTAAGCTGTCTTGCCTCGCCCGCGATCGTGTTAAGTAGTCTCACCTTGGCTGCATTCGGTGCATTAGTTATCTTGTTGTTAGATCGTTCGCGTCAGCGACTTCCTTTCGTCCCGTTCATGACGTGGGCCTTTGTGATCTGTAGCCAGCTTATTTGACCAACAAAAAAGGGACGGCCAGTTGACTGGTCGTCCCTTTAAGCTGCGATTAATTACTTGCTCGCATCTTGTTCTTGCATTTGTTTTTCAAGATCGCTGATTGAGTAAACCCCATCAGCCACGTTGCCGACTTCCTTAGGCTTGATATGCCGATATGCAGGCATCCCAGTCCCAGCAGGAATGATCTTACCAATGATGACATTTTCCTTAAGCCCGATCAATGGATCGTTCTTACCACGGATAGCCGCATCAGTTAAGACCCGAGTCGTTTCTTGGAAGGAAGCTGCTGATAAGAAACTGTTTGTTTCCAAGGCAGCCTTGGTAATCCCAAGAATAACTGGCCGTGACGTTGCTGGAATTCCACCAGCAATCAAGGTCTTGTAGTTTTCATCCTTAAAGTCCGCAATATCCATCAAGGTCCCAGGTAAGACATCAGTGTCACCTGGATCCATGATTCGAACTTTACGAAGCATTTGACGAATCATGATTTCAACGTGCTTATCACCAATTTCAACCCCTTGCATCCGGTAAACCCGTTGGACTTCACGGAGCAAGTAGTTTTCAGTTGATAAGACGTCACGTACTTGGATTAATTCTTTGGGATCAATTGAACCAACGTTTAACGCAGCACCACGATGAATGAAGTCCCCTTCACTAACCGCCATCCGCGCCGTCAATGGTAAGGTGTAAGTCCGAGTATCGGTTTCACCCTTAATGGTAACTTCCTTTGAACGTTCGGCTGGATTTTCTTCAATCGATTGAACAACCCCAGTAACTTCCGTGATTTCGGCACGCCCTTTAGGATTACGTGATTCAACAATTTCTTGAACCCGTGGCAACCCTTGGGTGATATCGTCTCCGGCAACCCCACCAGTATGGAAAGTCCGCATGGTTAATTGGGTACCAGGTTCACCGATTGATTGTGCAGCAACCGTTCCGACTGCTTCACCGACTTCAACTTCGTCACCAGTGGCCATGTTACGACCATAACAGTGTTCACAAACCCCATGTTTCGTGTTGCAAGTGAATGCTGAACGAATCGTGACTTCAGTCACACCGGCGTCAACAATTTTAGCCGCGTATTCTTCATCAATTAAAACGTTACGACCAACAATTTCGTCATGTGTTTCTGGATCGAAGACGGTCTTCATCGTGTAACGGCCTAAGATACGGTCATACAATGGTTCGATAACTTCGTTACCTTCCATGATGGCACTAATCCGTAAGCCACGATCGGTCCCACAATCTTTTTCACGCACAATGACATCTTGCGCAACATCGACAAGTCGACGAGTCAAGTAACCAGAGTTGGCGGTCTTCAAGGCCGTATCGGTCATCCCTTTACGAGCCCCATGGGTTGAAATAAACATTTCCAAGACTGACAAACCTTCACGGAAGTTTGAAAGAATTGGCAATTCCATGATCTTCCCATTAGGAGCGGCCATCAAACCACGCATCCCAGCTAACTGTGTAAAGTTAGAGATGTTACCACGCGCACCAGAATCACTCATCATGAAGATTGGGTTATCTGGGCTAAAACTATCAATCAGTTTTTGTTGGATTTGGTCTTTAGCATCGTTCCAAACACCGATAACACGTTCATAACGTTCGTCGTCGGTAATTAACCCACGCCGGAATTGTTTTGAAATCGTGTTAACTTGCTTATGAGCGTCTTCGATAATCGCTGGTTTTTCTTTCAAATCAGTAATATCGGCAACCCCAACCGTCAAACCAGACTTAGTTGAAATGTTGTAACCTAAGTCCTTCATCCGGTCAAGCAAGAGTGACGTTGCCGTCACATGGTATTGTTTGTAGACTTCCGCGATAATGTCAGCCAAGAAGCCCTTCTTAAATGGCATGATAATATCTTGCGCATCTAAGAATTGATGAATATCTTCACCAGGCTTCAAGAAGTACTTATCCGGTGTCCCATTAATTAAGTTGTCGTTAGTTGGTTCGTTCAAGTAAGCGAACTTGCCAGGTAAGATATTGTTAAAAATAGCTTTCCCAACCGTCGTTACTAAGACCAATTGACGTTGTTCATCGGTAAATGGCTTGTCAGGCATTGATGACACTTGAATCCCAACCCGGCTGTGCATGTGCACATAACCTGATTGATAAGCTTTTTGTGCTTCATTCAAGTCTTTAAAGATCATGCCTTCGCCTTCACGACCAACTTCTTCAGTCGTCAAGTAGTAGTTACCGATAACCATATCTTGTGATGGTGTCACAACTGGTTTCCCATCCTTAGGTGCCAAGATATGATGAGCAGCTAACATCAGCAAACGTGCTTCAGCTTGTGCTTCATCAGATAAAGGTAAATGGATGGCCATTTGATCCCCATCGAAATCGGCATTGTAAGCTTCACATGCTAATGGATGTAAACGCATGGCTTTACCACTAACCAAGACAGGTTCGAACGCTTGAATCCCTAAACGGTGCAGCGTAGGGGCCCGGTTCAATAGGACTGGATGTTCTTTAATGACGTCTTCTAAAACACCCCAAACATCGTCATCCGCATGTTCGATCTTCCGCTTAGCATTCTTGATGTTTGATGCTAATTCACGTTTAACCAATTCTTTCATGATGAATGGCTTGAAAAGTTCCAACGCCATTTGGCGAGGTAATCCCATTTGGTTCATCTTTAAGAATGGGCCAACATCGATAACTGAACGACCAGAATAGTCAACCCGCTTACCAAGCAAGTTTTGACGGAACCGCCCTTGCTTCCCTTTTAACATGTGAGAGAGCGACTTCAATGGTCGGTTACCAGGACCGGCAACTGGACGGCCACGCCGACCGTTATCGATCAAGGCATCAACGGCTTCTTGAAGCATCCGTTTTTCGTTTTGGACGATAATACCAGGCGCGTTTAAATCTAATAAACGCTTCAACCGGTTGTTACGGTTGATAACCCGACGGTACAAATCATTCAAGTCAGAAGTGGCAAAACGCCCACCTTCCAATTGAACCATTGGCCGTAAGTCCGGTGGAATTACCGGAATCGTATCCATGACCATCCAAGCAGGTTCATTCCCCGAAGTCACAAAGGCTTCGATGATATCTAACCGCCGAACGGCACGGGTCCGTTTTTGACCTGAAGCATCTTTCAAGGCTTCCTTCAAATCACGCGCTTCTTTTTCAAGATCCACGTTATTTAATAAACGCTTGATGGCTTCAGCACCCATAGCGGCTTCAAATTCATTGCCGTATTGGGCTTTCTTTTCACGGTATTCACGTTCTGAAAGCAATTGCTTCTTTTCAAGTGGCGTGTTACCAGATTCGATAACGACATATGAAGCGAAGTAAATGATTTCTTCAAGGGCGCGGGGGCTCATGTCTAAGACTAAGCCCATCCGACTAGGAATCCCCTTGAAATACCAGATGTGAGTTACTGGTGCAGCGAGTTCGATATGACCCATACGTTCACGACGTACTTTACTACGAGTCACTTCGACCCCACACCGGTCACAGACAATCCCTTTATAACGAATCCGTTTGTATTTACCACAAGCACATTCCCAATCCTTAGTAGGACCAAAAATCCGTTCGTCAAACAGACCGTCTTTTTCAGGTTTCAATGTCCGGTAGTTAATGGTTTCCGGCTTTTTAACTTCGCCATATGACCAGCTACGAATCTTGTCTGGGGATGCCAGACCGATTTGCATGCTTTCAAACTTGTTGACATCGATCAAAGGACCGACCTCCCTTTTTATTGATTATCCTGGTGAGCGTTCGTTGTTGCATCGGCGGCTGGTTTGTCAGCTTTAGCTGTCTTATCAGCGGCTTTTTGTTCTTGTTCTTGCTGGAATTTGCTCAAGGCATCAACGTTGACAACATCGTCATCGTCTTCATCCATATCCCGCAATTCAATTTCTTGATCTTCGGCATCCAAGACCTTCATATCAAGGCCAAGTGCTTGAAGTTCCTTAACCAACACGCGGAATGATTCTGGCACGCCTGGCTTAGGAATTGGTTCGCCCTTAACGATGGCTTCATAGGTCTTAACCCGACCAACCACGTCATCAGACTTGTAAGTCAAAATTTCTTGTAAAGTGTAAGCAGCACCGTAAGCTTCTAAGGCCCAAACTTCCATTTCACCGAAACGCTGACCCCCGAATTGCGCTTTCCCACCAAGTGGTTGTTGCGTAACTAACGAGTAAGGTCCGATTGAACGGGCATGGATCTTATCATCAACCATGTGACTAAGTTTCATATAATGCATGACCCCAACGGCCACACGCTTGTCAAATGGTTCACCGGTCCGGCCATCGTAGACGATTGACTTACCGTCTTCATCGATACCAGCTTCACGAACAGCTTTCCAAATATCAGAATCACGAGCCCCATCAAAGACTGGTGTGGCCATGTGGATGCCTAACTTACGTGCAGCCATCCCTAAATGCAATTCCAAAACTTGTCCAATGTTCATACGGGAAGGCACACCCATTGGGCTTAACATGATATCGATTGGGGTACCATCTGGCATGTACGGCATATCTTCTTCAGGAACCACGATTGAAACGGTCCCTTTGTTCCCATGCCGTCCGGCCATCTTGTCACCAACTTGGATCTTCCGCTTTTGCGCAATGTAAACGCGGACCATCATGTTAACACCTGGTGATAATTCATCCCCGTTTTCACGAGTAAAGATCTTAACATCTTGGATGATCCCGCCGCCACCATGAGGTACACGGAGTGACGTATCACGAACTTCACGCGCTTTTTCACCGAAAATAGCATGGAGCAAACGTTCTTCGGCTGATAATTCGGTAACCCCTTTAGGCGTTACTTTACCAACTAAGATGTCGCCATCCTTAACTTCGGCACCCACGCGGATAATCCCATCTTCGTCGAGGTTCTTCAAAGCGTCTTCCCCAACGTTAGGAATTTCACGAGTCATTTCTTCAGGTCCAAGTTTGGTATCACGTGCTTCTGATTCATATTCTTCAATATGAATTGACGTATAAACATCTTCACGAACCAAACGTTCATTAATAATGATGGCATCTTCGAAGTTATAACCGTTCCAAGTCATGAACGCAACTAATGGGTTTTGCCCTAAGGCTAATTCCCCAGCTTCCATTGCTGGACCATCGGCTAAGACTTCGTCGTTATCAACCCGGTCGCCAACTTTAACGATTGGCCGTTGGTTGTAGTTCTTACCACCATTAGAACGACGGAATTTCATTAATTTGTAGGTATCTAAAGAACCATCGTCACGACGAACACGAATTTCTCGTGCATCAACGTATTCAACTGTTCCTTCATGCCGGTTAATTAAGGCAATCCCCGAGTCATGGGCCGCTTTATATTCAATCCCAGTCCCAATTAATGGGGCATGTGGATCAACTAACGGCACCGCTTGACGTTGCATGTTGGCACCCATCAAGGCCCGGTTAGAATCATCATTTTCCAAGAAAGGAATACATGCCGTGGCAACGGCAACAACTTGTTTTGGTGAAACGTCCATGTAATCGACATTTTCGATGGACGTTTCCAAGTTTTCTTCCTTATCCCGCGCTAAAACAGTATCTTCGACGAATGAACCGTCATCGTTTAATGGGGAGTTGGCTTGGGCAATTACAAATTGATCTTCTTCGTCGGCTGCTAAATAGTCAATCTTGTTGGTAACCTTATGAGTGGTCCAATCGACACGACGATAAGGCGTTTCGATGAAACCATAACGGTTAACCTTGGCATAAGATGACAAACTGTTAATCAAACCGATGTTAGGACCTTCAGGCGTTTCGATTGGGCACATCCGACCGTAGTGGGTATAGTGCACATCTCGAACTTCATAACCGGCCCGATCACGAGTCAAACCACCAGGCCCTAAGGCTGATAAACGCCGCTTATGGGTTAATTCACCCAATGGGTTCGTTTGATCCATGAATTGAGACAATTGTGAAGACCCAAAGAATTCTTTAATTGAGGCAACAACTGGCCGAATATTGATCAATTGTTGTGGCGTTACGGTTGCGGCGTCTTGAATTGACATCCGTTCACGAACTACCCGTTCCATCCGAGATAACCCGATCCGGAATTGGTTTTGCAACAATTCACCGACAGAACGAATCCGACGGTTACCCAAGTGATCAATATCATCAGTTGAGCCAAGGCCTTCGCGTAAATCAAAGAAGTAGTTAATGGAAGCAATAATATCAGCAGGCAAGATATGCTTGTACTTAATATCAATGTTGGCATTACCAATCACATTAACAACCTTTTCAGGATCGTTAACGGAATAAACTTTAACCACTTGTAAGACCATTGGGTTCGTGACAACAGCTTCATCAGAAGGTGTGTATGTCACCGTCTTGAAGTCATCACGTTCCAAGTAAGGCGCTAATTTAGCCATGACGTTCTTATCGATCACGTCACCCTTTTGCGCGATAACTTCACCAGTATCAGGGTCAGCTAACGTTTCAGCTAAGGTTTGATCCATTAAACGGGTCTTCATGCTTAACTTCTTGTTAACTTTGTAGCGTCCAACTGGGGCAAAGTCATAACGTTTAGGATCAAAGAACCGTGCCGTTAATAAGCTCCGTGAGCTATCAGCGGTCTTAGGTTCACCAGGACGTAGCCGTTCGTAGATGTCCTTTAAGGATTCTTCGACACGTGAATCGTCAGTGTTCTTATGCACATCTTTTTCCAACGTTAACATCAAGCTGTCAGTTTCACCCAACATATCAATGATGTCATCATCAGAACCATAACCTAAGGCCCGGACCAATTCCGTTAATGGAATCTTCCGTGTCCGGTCAATACGGACATAAGAAATGCCTTTAGCATCCGTTTCAAGTTCTAACCAAGCCCCTCGGTTAGGAATAACCGTGGTGCCATAGCTAGGACGACCGTTTTTATCTAATTCTTCATTAAAGTAAACACCGGGTGAACGAACCAATTGTGAAACAATGACCCGTTCGGCACCATTAATAATAAAGGTCCCTTGTTCCGTCATTAATGGAAAATCACCGAAGAAAACATCTTGCGATTTGATTTCACCAGTTTCATGGTTCGTCAAGCGTAAGGTCACATGCAATGGTGCTGAGTAGTTGGCATCATGTTCACGAGCTTCTTCGACGGTGTACTTTGGTTCTAATAGTTGATAGTCGACAAATTCAAGTGAAAGTTTCCCTGCAAAATCGTCGATTGGCAAAATATCTTCAAACATTTCCCGGAGACCTTCGTCCAAGAACCACTGATAAGAATCAGATTGGATTTCGATCAAGTTAGGCAAATCAAGAACTTCCTTGATACGTGCATAACTTCTACGGGTACGGTGTTTACCGTATTTAACTAAATGTCCGGCCAAGTTGTTCACCCCTTCTTATTATTCTGGAACTCCCCCAAATTCAGGTATTTAAATATTACATTTGTATTACAAATGCACATTTACCCGAATTTTAGGCATAAAAAAACCAAAAATAGTCATTTAAGTTGGACTATTTTTGGATTTATATTAACAAATCGCGCAGACAATAGATTGCGCATTTGTTTGAGTTCACAGTTACAGACAAGCTATACTATACAACATACAGCCAGGCGTGTCAACTATGAACCTTTTAATTTTCAGTGGTTGTAGGGGCTTGCGCCACCCCGTATAAAATCAATTTCAATAACGTTTGCACCTGCGCCCGTTCATCGGCATGTGGATCCCCAATTTGATGGAACCGATTGAATAAAGGACTCAAACTCGTCAAATAAAAGTTTGCGGCCATCGCCGGCGTCACTCCCGGTTGCAGCGGTAAATCAGCCCGAGCAAAAAAGGCTTGTAGCGGTTGCACATAGTCTTGCATGAAGACACCACCCAATTGACGAATATTGGCCGGCGACAACGTCTTAAAACTCGTGTGAATTAACGTAAAGATATCTGCGGGATGCTTATGTGTCAACAGCATCGAAATCGTCGTTAATTGATCGAGTGGCGATGATGTTTGATCAGCCAAAATTTCTTGCATGCCGGTTTTGATTTCTGCCCCGACCGTGGTAATCACGGCTAAAAAAATCACTTCTTTATCGGCAAAGTGATGATATAAAGCTGGTTGCGTAATCCCCACGGCTTTAGCAATGTCACGTGTGCTGGTTGCCGCATACCCACCCTTTAAAAATAACTCGCGGGCGGCATCCAAAATAGCTTGATGCGTCTTGGCTAGTTGTTCGGCACGGGTTGCCATAAAATCATCTTCTTTCCATAATACTGCTCCTAATTATAATTTACACCATTTAGCGCAGCAACGCGAGTAGCGCTTACAAAATAGTTTTAACTAAAGGTTGAAAGTTAAATATAGTGGTCGAAATCTTACCTACATTGACTTAAGTTGGATTAAATTTGTCACCTACGCCAGCCAGCGATTCTGCCGGCTGTGGGGACCGGTTCCAGCCAAAGTACGGGCTGCCACCTCGCTTTTAAGCCTAGCCCAAACCGCTAGTCTCAAAAGTCGTCCATATCATAAAGTCCGGGGAAATCACCCGGACTAACGATATTTTCACGGCCGGCGCCATCACTGACTGGCTCCGGTTGTATCGCAGAGACTAATCAATTAGCAATCACTATTATAACCGAGAGTGAGCACACATTGAGCCCAGCCGTGGGGTTCTCTTAGCGATTTATCGCTTAGAGAACGGCGCTTTTGAGACACGATTTGAGTGACTCAAAACGACGGTTCAGACCGCTTTTTAGCTGAACCGGTCCGCCCACAGCGTTCCGGCTCAATGTGGGCGAACGGTAGGTGACAAGTATGACTAGTTTTGATCGATGGATGCTTATCATATCAACGATTATTGCTAAAAAGGTTGCTTTCAGCCTTTAGGTTTTAACAAAAAAAAGCACTTGAGGATCATCCCCAAGTGCTTCGTTATTTCAATTACTTCGATGAAACCGTCGAACGGCCATCCGAAGCTTCTGGTTGATTCTTAACATTAATGGTAATGACACCCTTGCTGGCACCAATCGTGACTTGATCGTCAACTTTGATCTCACCAGTTAACAAGGATTCGCTCAAGCGATCTTCAACTTCTGTCTGCAAGGCTCGACGGATTGGTCGTGCCCCATATTCAGGGTCAAAACCGGCTTTAGCAACCACATCAATGGCGGCCGGTGTAATCTTAACCTTGATACCTTGCTCAGCAACCCGATCAACAATTTCTTTCGCCATCAATTTGACAATCGCATGTAATTCTTCCTTATCTAATGAATGGAAGACAATGGTTTCATCAATTCGGTTCAAGAATTCAGGACGGAACGCTTTACGCAATTCCGCATGAATGGTTGCCGAAACAGCTTGGTAATTGTTTGCTTGATCAGTAGCACCGAACCCAACCGATTTTTCATCACGTAAGGTCGTTGCACCCAGGTTAGACGTCATGATTAAAATCGTATTCCGGAAGTCGACTTTGCGACCCTTGGAATCTGTTAAGTAACCATCATCTAAGACTTGTAACAAGATGTTAAAGACATCTGGATGCGCTTTTTCAACTTCATCGAAGAGAACGACTGAGTAAGGTTTTTGCCGAACCTTTTCAGTCAATTGGCCACCTTCGTCGTAACCAACATAACCAGGTGCCGATCCGATCAAGCGACTCGTTGAGTAGCGTTCCATGTATTCAGACATATCAATCCGAATCATGTTGTCTTCAGACCCAAACATCGCTTCAGCTAACGCCTTAGCTAATTCAGTCTTCCCGACCCCAGTTGGGCCAAGGAACATGAATGACCCGATTGGCCGACTTGGATCTTTCAAGCCACTACGCGCCCGTCGAATCGCCCGTGAAACCGCCGAAACGGCTTCAGGTTGACCAACAACCCGTTCATGTAAAATCTTTTCTAAGTTCACTAAGCGATCACTTTCAGATTTTTGTAACTGGGTTAGTGGCACACCCGTCCATTCAGCCACGACTTGGGCAATATCTTCGCCCGTCACCTGTAAACTGTATTGTGGCGCATCGCCCGCTTCAGCTTCGGCATCATGTGCAGCTTGCAACTTATCTAAACGTTGCTTCAAACGCATTTCTTGTTGACGAATTTCAGCCGCCTGTTCGAAATCTTGATCTTCAATCGCCGTTTCTTTTTCCTGGCGTAACGTTGCTAACTTGTCCATATTCTTAGACAACTTGTTAGGTTGATCCATTTGATCAATACGAACCTTAGCACCCGCTTCATCCATTAAATCAATGGCTTTATCTGGTAAGAATCGATCACTAATGTAGCGATTCGACAAGATTACCGCCTGTTCAACTGCTTCGTCAGTAATCGTCACATGATGATGTGCTTCATAACGAGGCCGTAAACCAGTTAAAATTTCTACCGCTTCATCTGGCGTTGGTTCTTCAACCATTACCGTCGCAAAGCGTCGTTCTAAAGCTGCGTCAGATTCAATATACTTTTGGTACTCATTTAACGTGGTTGCCCCAATGGTTTGGAGTTCACCACGGGCTAAAGCTGGCTTCAAGATGTTTGACGCATCAATCGCCCCTTCAGCACCACCGGCACCAATCAACGTATGCAATTCATCAATAAAGAGAATGACATGACCATCATTGTAAATTTCATCGATCACTTTCTTCAAACGATCTTCGAATTCACCACGATACTTGGTCCCAGCAACTAATGATCCCATATCTAACATCATCAAACGTTTGTCGGCCATATCGCTTGGCACATCACCGGCAACAATCTTTTGGGCAAGCCCTTCAGCAATCGCCGTTTTACCGACACCTGGTTCACCGATCAAGACAGGATTGTTCTTCGTCCGACGTGACAAGATCTGAATGACCCGTTTCACTTCTTTAGAACGACCAACCACTGGATCCATTGCTTTTTCACTGGCTAGTTGCGTCAAATCCCGCGCCAATGAATCTAGCGTTGGCGTGCCTTCAGCAGATTTAGCCCGATTTGGTTGCGTGCCTTTATTGCGTTTATTCATCGCGTCACTCACCCCAAGTTTACGTAAAACCACTTTGCGAGTTTGACCCAAATCTAAGTTTAAATTCATTAAAATCCGCGAGGACAAAATGCTTTCATCAGATAGCATTGCCAATAATAAATGTTCAGTACCAATCTTGTTAGCACCTAACCGTTTGGCTTCATCACCCGCGATTGATAAAATTTCTTTGGCCTTTGGTGAATATGGCAAATACGTATCCTTGCCAACATTACTCAACGTCCCATAACCAGTAAATCGTTCGATTTCTTCGCGAATATCGTCTTCAGTCACGGCGTATTGCTGTAAAACCTTATTGGCAATCCCATTTTTCTCAATGGCGAGGGCTAATAATAAATGTTCCGTGCCAACTGCTTGATGTTTAAAGTACTTGGCCTGCTCTTGGGCCAAAACTAAGACACTTTTGGCACTCGGGGTAAATAAGTTATCCATGTGCGATTCCTCGCTTTCTTTAGCTTTCGTAGCGTAAATGATTTAAAATGCCAACAATGATTCGCGCGCGCAAGCTGTTTTCTAAATCATGATCGTCGACCCCGAGGGTATTTCGATCCGTAGCAACTAAAATTAATTGTGCTTCTCGACGGTTTAACACTCCATCTTCATAAAGACTCTGAACAACGGCGTAAGCATCCCGCTGGGTAATGGCATCCCCAATCACTTGAATGAGGGTGTCCAGCACGTCAGCGTCATCTAGCAAATTAACTTTTTCAATCCGAATATAACCCCCACCGCCACGTTTACTTTCAACTAAGTAACCATTTTGAATGGTAAACCGGGTTTTAATCACATAGTTAATTTGGGAAGGCACCACATTGAAGAGATCCGCAATTTCAGAACGACGAATTTCAACGTGTTCAGCGTCCGCCAAAATACTTTTTAAATATTTTTCGATGATATCGGAGATATTTTGACTTTGCATCTGTATCACCCTTTACATTATCTTTGACTAATATTGACTTTCATTATACGAGGATAATTCGAAAATGCAAAGAATTTCACCCAAGGACTAGCGATAACCCGCTTCCTTACGGTTGTTCCAGCATAGCACGCTCATAGCTGGCTTTCAATTGATTGAACCAAGCAATGGCTTATTGGCTGACTTTATTCGAGTTAATTTTATCGGCCACTTAGCAAACGGCACAAAAAAACGCGATCACAATGATCGCGTCAACGGTTACTATCGATCGGGAAAACAGGATTTGAACCTGCGACCCCTACGTCCCGAACGTAGTGCTCTACCAAGCTGAGCTACTTCCCGTTAAAAATTTAAACAAAAAGCCCTAGTTATAATAACTAAGACTGTTCGTAATCGATCGGGAAAACAGGATTCGAACCTGCGACCCCCTGGTCCCAAACCAGGTGCTCTACCAAGCTGAGCTATTTCCCGATACTTAATGCACCCAGTAGGAGTCGAACCTACAACCTTCTGATTCGTAGTCAGACACTCTATCCAGTTGCGCTATGGGTGCAAATTAAAATGCCGAGGACCGGGATCGAACCGGTACGGTTATCACTAACCGCAGGATTTTAAGTCCTGTGCGTCTGCCAATTCCGCCACCCCGGCAAATTAAAAGCGGAAGACGGGATTCGAACCCGCGACCCCCACCATGGCAAGGTGATGTTCTACCACTGAACTACTTCCGCAAATGTATTATTCAATTGTAAATGCCGACTAGAGGATTCGAACCTCCGACCTCCTCATTACTAGTGAGATGCTCTGCCAACTGAGCTAAGTCGGCATGTAAGTGCGGGTGAAGGGACTCGAACCCCCACGTCGTAAGACACTAGAACCTAAATCTAGCGCGTCTGCCAGTTCCGCCACACCCGCATGATCTTAATCATGCATGCCTGTTGTCGCTAACAGCCTTACTCGTTATGCCTTTTGACAACTATTTAACTTTATCATGGTGATGAATAATTGTCAACATATTTTTAATTTTTTTGGATAAATATTCTTTTTCAATGAATGAAATCGTCTATTTTTCCGACAAGAAATATTATAGCACTGGAATCGCATTAAGCAAACCTTTTTTTGAAAAAAAGTTGAATTAATTCAGATACTTTCATTGTAACAGTAATCAATGCCTGATTTGACAGCATTCTAGTCTTTGCATCACCGCCGATTAAATTAGCCATTAATCCTTACTTGTGTTTCCTATTACCCACTAAATCCACGCACTGACGACTAGTTAGTCGATTGATTAAGATATGCAATTATACTCATATCCTATCATTAATCACCAGTTCTCACCCTGGCCTCACTCTCTGCGGCTATATCGCTAGAACAATTTGTATCCACAAACTAACCGAAGTCAGTGATGGCCGACTTCGGTGGCTATTTTACGCGCAACCAACAGAAAAGGCGTTAGCCATCGCTGACTAACGCCTTCATACCTAATTTAGAATTAAGCTTGTTTTTCAATTTTAGTCTTGCCGTGCATGTATGGCACTAAGACATCTGGAATCGTAATGCTGCCATCAGCGTTTTGGTAGTTTTCCATAATTGCGGCAACCGTCCGACCAACAGCTAAGCCACTCCCATTTAACGTGTGGACGAATTGTAACTTGCCATCGTCATCACGATATTGGATATGGGCCCGTCGTGCTTGGAAATCAGTACAGTTTGAACAACTTGAAATTTCACGGTACTTGTTTTGTTCTGGGAACCAAACTTCCAAGTCATGCGTCATCGCCGCGGTAAAACTCATATCACCAGTGGTTAAGGTAATGACATGGTAAGCCAATCCAAGCTTCTTCAATAATGATTCCGCATTGTTGGTTAGCTTTTCAAGTTCATCCCATGAGTCTTCGGGTTTCGTGAACTTAACCATTTCAACCTTATTAAATTGATGTAAACGAATTAACCCTTTAGTATCACGACCAGCACTCCCGGCTTCTTCCCGGAAAGCTGGACTTAGTGCAGTGAAGTAAACAGGTAATTTTTCAGCGGGAATGACTTCATCACGATAATAGTTGACCAATGGCACTTCAGCCGTTGGAATTAAGCTTAAATCTTGCGTCTTAATGCGGAATGCATCGTCTTTAAACTTAGGAAATTGGCCCGTACCGTACATTGATTCATCAGTTACCATGTATGGCGGTAAGACTTCAGTGTAGCCTTCTGCTTCATGTTGATCCAAGAAGAAGTTGTAGACGGCTCGTTCTAACTTGGCCCCATCACCGACATAGTATAAGAAGCGACTACCAGAAACCTTGGCACCACGTTCAAAATCTAAGATACCTAAGTCTTCGCCAAGTTCCCAGTGAGCTTTTGGTTCAAAATCGAATTCACGAGGTGTCCCGATCCGACGCAATTCAACTGCGTCTTCTTCTTTCAAACTAACCGGAACATCTGGATGTGGCATATTTGGTAGATGTGCCGCTAAATCTTGCACTTGCGCATCAGCTTTACGCCGATCTTCATCCAATTGCTTGATTTCAGCACTGACCTTTTGCATTTCAGCAATTTGAGCACTGGCATCTTCCTTGTTACGTTTCAACTGTGAAATTTCACCTGAAACTTGGTTCCGGGTTGATTTTAATTGTTCACTCTTTAAGATCAAGTCACGACGATCAGCATCGGCCTTGATTAAATCATCGATTTGTTCCGCAGCGACCCCACGATGACCCAATTGTTCTTTTACAAAATCTGGTTGTTGCCGAATCATTTTAACATCTAACATGTGGATTCCTCCTTGAATTTGGTCAAAAAAACAGTCTCTCCTCCCATAATTGGGACGAAGAGACTGTGATTCGCGGTACCACCCAAGTTCAGGATTATAAAAATCCCACCCTTAAAACGGATAACGGCTCGGCCGTGCAGTATTACCTGCCCACATTGTCGCGTCGGAGTTTCGACACCCGGTTCACACCAACCACCGGTTCTCTGACTGTCTACTTGAAACGCGCCGTGTTTTATATTCTGCTATAACTATAAGGCATGTTCCCTCAAAAGGCAACTAGCCTAGACTTTTTACTTTTTCATCAATCATTTGAATAACCGTTGCCCGGGCTGCAGGATCAGCAACGAAATCTAATTCATCGCCATCGATTTGCATCTTAGGACTATGGTCATAATTGGCATACCAATCTGTATACCGATCATTTAACGTTTGATAGTATTTATATAACGCTGGATCTTGGTCAATTTGTTCAAATGACCGGCCCCGCTTTTGAATCCGTTGCAACATCGTGTCAAACGAGATGTTGATATGGATTAGTAAGTCTGGACTCTTTTGATGCTCAGCTTCAGGCAATTCTTGCATCATGTTAGTTAATAAAGAATCGTAGATATCTACTTCAGTACTCGTAGCCCGACCCAAATCACCATTTAAATGGAATAACAGTGAATCTTCAAAGATCGACCGGTCTAACACGTCTAAGTCATTCCCAAACGTTGACTTGATACTATCAAGTCGTTTGTTCAAGAAATAGATTTGGAGTAAGAAAGCATATTTCTTAGGGTCCTTATAAAATAACGGCAAAATTGGATTGTCATCGACGGATTCATAAAACGCTTGAGATCCAAAATGTTCGGCAACCAAATGGGTCAAACTCGTTTTACCAGCACCAATTGTTCCTGACATTACAAGCATGGGGGTTCTCTCCTTTTAAACGTACATATTTCAACGGTATTATTAAAGCAACACTACATATTGTACGCACCCACCAGCTAAAATGCAATATCTGGTTAAAAATTACTTTTTAGCCGCCTCACGTGACTTTAATAAGGAAACGTATTGTTCCAACGTTAAGTTGTGTTTCGTCATAAAGGCCGCACTCTTTTTACCAACATACCGGAAATGCCATGATTCATAATCAATCCCTGTTGACTTAGTACCGGTCTTCGTAAAGCGTAAAACAAACCCATAATCTGGGGCATGTTTGATCAACCATTGTTGACCTTTAGCTTTATCTGACGACGACAATAACTGGCTGTTGTGAGCATCAAACCATGTCGTATTCATAATATCCGCTGCTAATCCCGTTTGATGTTCACTCCCACGCGGAACTGCAACATATTCTTTAGTTAGCTTTAAAGCTTGCTTCTCAGTCTTACCCTGGCCTTCGTAAGTTTCAATCGATTCAGCCCAAACTTCTTTTTGATACTGTACTGATCGATAACCTGAAACCAAAGTCGCCGGATAACCGGCCTTCGTTGCTCCATTTAAAAATGCGGTCAACGGCTTAACAATCGAAGATCGCACAGTAATGCCGCTTACCGTGGATTTGCTGAAACTCAATTCATTGTGCTTATGCCACTTATTGACCACAATTAAATCTGCATCAGTACTTTTAACACCTTTGGGCAAGGCATTAATCAATTTCTGCCGCTTGCTAACCGTCTTGGTCGTTTGGGCGCTACTCGATGAACTAGCCTTACTGCTAGCATCGGAAGTCGCACACCCACTTAATAATCCGACTAGGCCGACCATGGCCAACCCAGTTAAAACACTCTTTCTCATCATATGCACGCTCTCTGCCTTTCAATTTCAGCATACTATGATCCCCACATCTAAATTAACGTAACGCCAAATATTTAGGGATATCTTAAGTATTTTGTAACATTAAAGCGTAAACGTCAATCCGCTGCTAAAAAATCGGCCATTCGACTCACCTGCGCAAACTGCGGTAAAACCATTTGAAAAGTAGTCGAATTGCGTGCCACCACGACATCTTTTAGGATTACCGTTTCAATCCCAATTTTAGCAGCATCAGCCACTGTTTTACGAATACCATTATCGAGTGTGAATCCGGTCACTGCTAACCGTTGGATTTGGTTTTGTCTTAAAAACGGAGCCAAATCAGCGTTACTAAAAGCGCTTGGCTTTGTTTTATTAAAATAACTCACCTGCTTAAAAGTCGTGGTGGTTAAAATTGATCGTGAAAATCATTGTTGTCCCTGACGAGGTAATAAACGGGGCTGCATCGTCACCATAATCACGGGTATACCAGCATCACTGGCATGTGCGATTAACGCTTGATTACGAGCCACCAACGTTTTAAAGTCAATCGGTGCAATCTGTTTAAACACATGTTGAGCTAACCATTTTGACCCCTGCTGTACATCAATAACCATTATTGCCGATTTCTTCATCATTAAACCTTCTCAACTTAAATTAGCTTCCAGCATACACCAAACAAAAAACGACCGACAACGTTTTGTCGATCGTTTTAACCAATTACTAAGGGTTGAAAATTACTTTTTAGTACTAATTAAAAGTGACTGGACTTACCACCTACCGTTCGCCCACATTGAGCCGGAACGCTGTGGGTGGACCGGTTCAGCCAAACAGCGGTCTGAACCATCGTTTTGAACCACCAAGCCCGTGTTTCAAAAGCGCCAGGCTCTAAGCGATAAATCGCTAAGAGCCTCCCACGGCTGGGCTCAATGTGGACTCACTCTCGGTTATATTAGTGATTACTAGATTGATTAATATAACCGGAGTCAGCCAGTGATGGCGCCGGCCGTGAAAACATCGTTAGTCCGGACGGTTTTGCCGGACTTTACGATGTGGACGACTTTTAAGACTAGCGGGTTTGGCTAGACTCAAAAGCGAGGTGGAAGCCCGCATTTTGGCTGGAGCCGGTCCCACAGCCGGCAGAATCACTGGCTGACGTAGGTGACTACTTTATCCAATCCAGTCCACCATAATTAGCTCTCAACATTTAGCTAATCAATCATCTAAATGTTTTTTCGATAAATCAACTTTATCTAACGGAATCAACTTCGTATGATGTCGAACCTTATAATAGACAAATAGCACAATAAACAATGGGATACTCATGTAAGTCACGCCGATTGCTTGCCAATCCCAAGTGGCAAAAGAATGCAAATCTTGCCCAATAATCACAATCACACAGAGTAAGAATGCAAAAATTGGCCCGAATGGGAACCATTTAGCATGGTATCGCAACTCACTCAAATCGTGACCTTGCTTGACAAAAGCTTGTCGGAAACGTAGATGTGAGATCGCAATACCAAGCCAAGCGATGAACCCAGTTAACCCACTGGCTGAAACCAAGAAAATATAAATTCGATCCCCAAACATGCTCGATAAGAAAGTTAACAAGCCGATAAACGTTGTGCCAAGTAACGCCATAATTGGAATCCCACGACGGTTAACACGACCAAACGTCTTTGGTGCATAGCCTTGTAAGGATAAGGAATAAAGCATCCGTGTCGAAGCATACATCCCTGAATTGGCCGCTGATAAGACAGACGTTAAGATCACCGCATTCATCACACTAGCCGCTGCCGCTAAACCAGCCCGTTTGAAGACTAACGTAAAGGGACTAATTGCAATATCGCTAGCTGATGACCCTAGTAAGTCTTTCGACGTATAAGGAATGATCGCTGCGATCACGAAAATGGCCAAGATATAAAATAAGAGAATCCGCCAAAAAACTTGTTTAATCGCTGCTGGAATACTCTTTTCCGGTGTCGCTGATTCACCCGCGGTGATCCCGATTAACTCGGTCCCTTGAAATGAGAACCCGGCAACCACGAAGACGCTTAAGATTGTTGGAATTCCACCAACAAATGGTGCCTTACCAGTGGTGAAATTACTAAGACCAGTCGCATGACCACCCATAATCCCGAAAATTGTTAAGACCCCGACAACTAAAAAGATGAGCACCGTCACAACTTTAATCAAAGACAACCAATACTCAGTTTCCCCGAATGATCGGACTGACAAGGCATTAATCATAAAGATTAAGATTAAAGCAATCAGACTAAAGACCCAGCCGGGAACTGACGGCAACCAAAATTGCATAACAATTGCCGCCGTACTGATATCGACCGCTAAAGTAATTGCCCAGTTAAACCAATAATTCCAGCCCATCGCAAATCCTAAAGCCGGATCGACAAAACGCGTGGAATACGTTGAAAATGATCCAGAAACCGGTAAGTACGTGGCCATTTCACCAAGACTGGTCATTAAGAAATAAACCATAATCCCGATACCGACGTAAGCCAGCAAAGCCCCACCAGGCCCTGCGGTTGAAATTGCAGAACCAGATGCCACGAACAACCCGGTTCCGATACTACCACCTAATGCAATCATGGAGAGATGGCGCGTCTGTAGTGACCGCTTCACTTCATGTGTTTGTTCTTCTGCCATATGTTGGCAACCTCCAAAACCCTAATTTATATCTAAAAGTGTTCACACCGATTCAGTGATCCGTAGCCAAAATAAAAAGCCTTTTTGCAAACTGCGCAAAAAGACTTTAATCAGATTGATTACTAAAATGCTGATTTCATCGTCGATAGCGCCCCGCAACTCGCTCCTGAGTTGCGACAGTCCTTGATTTATTCAACCAAGGCCCAACCGGCTAGCTGGTAAACGCTAGCGCGATTTCGGCGACTGCCCCGTTCATTCAACCGCCCTGACGATTACCCGTCTTGGTTGAACTACTATTGTTAGTCGCGTCCTCTTCTTTCGATATACTCAATCATTATACAAAACCGTATTCAATTTGACAACCACTTATTGTTGATCTAGAAACCACTTCTTAGCAATAATCGTTAATAAATCCCCAAATAGGCCTTACTTGCCACCTACCGTTCGCCCACCTTGAGCCGAAACACTGTGGGCGGACCGGTTCAGCCACAGAGCGGTCTGAACCGTCGTTTTGAACCACAAAACCCGTGTTTCAAAAACGCCAAGCTCTAAGCGATAAATCGCTAAGAGCTCCCACGGCTGGGCTCAATGTGGGCTCACTCTCGGTTATATTTGTGATCACAAAACTATTTAACATTTGCGATATAACCGGAGCCAGCCAGTGATGGCGCCGGCCGTGAAAATATCGTTAGTTCGGGTGATTTCCCCGGACTTTACGATATGGACGACTTTTGAGACTAGTGGTTTTGGCTAGGCTCAAAAGCGAGGTGGAAGCCCGCACTTTGGCTGGAACCGGTCCCCACAGCCGGCAGAATCGCTGGCTGGCGTAGGTGATCAATTTAGCATGACTTAAGTCAATTCTAGTGAGGTACCCGCCGTCATATCATATAGGATTCATGGTTATTGATTTAAAAAAGCTGGATCGTGACTCGGCACGACCACTTGTAAGCTAGACAACGCTTGCAACTGTACTACGCCAGTATCGATTCGATAGGCGGTCACATGTCCACCTAACGTTCGTTCATTATTTAGGAAGTGCCAGTGAAACCCCGTTTGAGTGAGGCCATGATAAACGGTCGGTACATAATACCCGACTAACGTGCCAGTCACGTTATGGGCAGTAAATGACCGATACTGACTTTGATCCGCCGCTGGCACTAATCGGTGCACCGCTAATTGCATCGTCGTAAAGGTCCCACTGACCTGTAACGCAACTAACAAGTTTTGATAGGGATATAACGCCAAAAGTTGTTGCTGAAAGACGCGATAATCCACATTTTCAAAAGTTTGTTCAATTGTCGGCTGAGCCTCATGCAACATCGCGAACGGGACTTGCGATGTTGGCGTTAGTTCATGCGTTTTGCCATTAGCTTGCGACTGATAAGCGTGCCCCGCTAAAATCGTCAAGTCACCATCATGTTGATCGGTAGCACCAATTCCTGTGTCACCGTGTTTTAATAATGTCCTGAGCGCAACGTTTCCAGCGGTCACGCCCGCCTTTAACGCCGTTATCGTACTGTGTTGATACAATGCTATTGTTGCCATTATGTTAGCCTTCTTTGATCATTTTAATAAAATTGATCAGGTAACATCGTTTGGCCGAGTGCCTGATTATCAGAGTAATCGATTGGAATATCCACTACTACTGGCCCATTAGTGGCAAAGGCTTTGTCTAAGACGGCTTCTAAGTTGCCTGGTTGATCGACACGTAACCCCGTCGCACCAAAACTTTCGGCGTACTTCACGAAATCAACTGGCCCAAAGTGAACCGCGGCATCTTGTCCGTATTTCATTTCTTCTTGGAATTTAACCATGTCGTAATTACCATCGTTCCAAACCAATTGGACGATATTTAAATTCAAACGAACCGCTGTTTCAAGTTCTTGACCTGAGAAGAGGAAGCCCCCATCACCGGCAACTGACACGATTTGCGTGTTTGGTCGAACTAATGCGGCCGCAATCGCCCAAGGCAATGCAACCCCAAGCGTTTGCATCCCATTACTGAATAACAAGTGCCGTGGTTCATAACTCCGGAAATGCCGGGCCATCCAAATATAGAAACTACCGACGTCAACCGTCACAGTCATCTCATCCGTCACTCGTTGTTGCAAAGCCGCAATCACCGACAATGGATGATTAAGATGTGAGTCTTTATCAATATTAGGCACAAAATCACGGGTTTGAAGCCGTTCTTGTAAGTCACTCAAATAAGTCTTAGCCGTGTCACTAATATCATACCCTTGCATATATGGTAACAAGAAATCAAGCGTTTGGGCAATATCACCGACCAATTCCGTTTCAGGTTGGAAGTTGTGATCTAATTCTGCTCGCATGGCATCAATGACCACGATCCGTGACTTACCTTCGGCGTTCCAGTTCCGTGGTTCGTATTCGATTGGATCATAACCAACCGCAATCACTAAATCAGATTTCTTTAATAACATGTCCCCTGGTTGATTGCGGAATAATCCGACGCGGCCAAAGAAATGCTTGGCTTCAAGATCACGTGAAATAACCCCCGCTGCTTGGAATGTTTCGACAACCGGCAAGTTGGCTGCGGTTACTAAGTTCCGAATGGCTTTGGTGACTTCAGGTGATGACGCCCGCATCCCAACTAATAAGACCGGTAACTTGGCCGCTTTGATCTTTTGAGCCAATAATGTGGCTTCAACCGGGCTAGCTGGTCCAAGTTTAGGTGCCTGAATTGGTGGTAAGACCGGTGTATGCACGATTGAATCCGTCACATCTTGTGGCACACTGACAAAACTTGCCCCTTGCTTAGCAGCAGAAGCTTCCTGATAGGCGTTAGCAATCACTTCAGAAACATTTTCTGGTTCTTGCACTTCAGCACTATACTTCGTTATGGGTTCAAACAACGCCGCGTTATCCATGCTTTGATGGGTCAAACGTAATAAGTCAGCTCGTTGAACTTGACCTGAAATCGCTAAGACCGGATCACCTTCAGCCGTAGCCGTAACTAACCCAGTCGCTAAATTACTTGCACCAGGACCAGATGTCGTTAAAACGACACCAGGCTTGCCAGTAATCCGACCAATTCCAGCCGCAATAAACGCCGCATTTTGTTCATGCCGCGTAACGACCAACTTAGGCGCCTTAGGATTAACGGGATGTTCAAGCCGTTCAAAGACTCGATCGATCTTGGCACCCGGAATTCCGAACGCGTATTTGACACCATGATTTGCAAGGCTGTCGACAATTGCGTCGGCACCATAATATTTTTTGTCTGCCATTTGTTTCGCTCCTGTTTGTGAAAAATTAATGTAATAATACCATAGAAACAGCCGTGATAACAGGCTTTAGCACCTTGTGAAAAAAGTTTATATCACGACTACCAGCGGCCAATCGCGGTCTAATCCGGTTTGACTGCTCAAAAATATCGAAAACGCATACATTTTTCAACAACTTTGTAGGTCTGCTCACTTAGTCTGACGTAAACGGGTCAATAATCGGTTTAAAACCTGCATTTTATCCTCGGTTTGATTGTTCCAGTCTAAGACGGGAATCTGCGGTACCGCTAATAATTCCTTGATTAATGTCGCTAATTTCTGTTGTGCTAAAAAAGCCAACCAGCGTTGATCAGCCTGGGCAAAGATATCATTCACCACTTGAGTCCCAGCATCGGCAACCGGTTCAACATCATTAAAAACTTGATCAAAATACCCGCGATCAGGAAAAGTATGTACAGGGCCTTCAATCGCAACGACAACATCAGCAATCGTAATCGCGGCGGCCGACCGTGCCAGTTGCATGCCACCATTATTACCACTCGTCGATGCTACCAACTGCCCCAACACCAATTTATGCATGATTTTTCGCAAATAAGTTTCTGAGCCACCAATTCGCGCATGAATTGCCGCCGAAGTTAAAGGTACATCTGGCCGTTGGGTTGCCAACAGTACTAAAATACAGGCCGCTTGTTCAAATGATTTAGCGAGCTGCATGCTAGTCATCTCCTTTATTAGGTAGACACTCAAAAAAGAGTTCCGTTTGTCCCGCGCCAAATTGGGCGTACTGTGGATGCGTGACTTGATCATATTGTTGAAAACCGGCGTGCTCCAAAATCAGTCTCGATGCAACATTGGGTGCTAAACAACTGGCCGTTAAGCGACGTAACGTTAATGTTTGAAACGCATAACGTTTGATTAATTGTACAGCCGCACTCATGTAGCCGCGACGCCAATAAGCTTCATTCAGCATATAGCCAAGATCCATTTGTTGGGGAGCCGGTTCGCCACGATGATTCATCCGTTCGTATAACCCGACACTCCCGATAACTTTTCCAGTTGCCACTAACACCAGCGCAAACACTTGCGGCTGGTTCAATTGCCGACTTAATAAGTATTGGGCGGCCATCAACTCATTGATCGGGGTAAAACCAGCGCTGGCCGCGATGTCATTATTTTGGACTAACTCAAAATAATCTGTCACGTCGGCCGGCGTAAATGGGCGTAACTGTAGTGCTTCTTTTTGTGCTGTCGTTGTTACCAACTGCATTTTGGTCCCCCCTCTTGCTTAGCGCTATAATATCTATATCAACAATATCAATAGAGGTGATTGCATGCAAGTCATACAAGAAAAATTAGCCGATCCCAATGTTAATTTAGTCGGTTTACTGCGCGACCCTGATCAACGAGCCAACCTAACCCACTTGCCCGTAATCGTTATCGTTCCCGGTGGTTCTTATACGCATATACCTATCGAACAAGCTGAAAGTTTGGCACTCGCTTTTGCTGGCCATGGATTTCAAGCCTTCTATTTAAATTATTCATTTATTAGTGACTTCCAACCGCTACATCTTCATCCAGTTTACGAACTAGGTCTTGCCATTAAAACGCTACATCAACATGCGCTTGACTGGCACATTGATCCTAACCAGATCACCGCGGCTGGATTTAGTGCTGGTGGACACGTCGTTGCCTTATATAATGACTATTGGCATGATCAAGTCGCCACCCAACTTCAAGTTGATTCAGCGGATTTAAAACTTGCCAACGTTATTTTGAGCTATCCAGTGATTAGCCCGCTCCTTGGATTTCCAACGACTGAAGCAACACTGGCACAATGGACTGATGACCCCGACGTTTTAGCCGCCGAGCAGCACGTTAACAAAAACAACCGGCCGACATTTATTTGGGCAACGACCGATGATCCCGTAGTTCCAGCCAAAAATAGCTTGGCTTATGCCAATGCGTTAGCAACGGCTAACATTGACTACGAGCTTCATTTATTCCAACACGGCCCACATGGCTTAGCCCTAGCTAATGCGCAAACCGCTTGGAAACCAGATGCCAACCAGCCACATGTTGCTCACTGGTTATCACTAGCCTTGGAATGGTTACAGGCTCAAAAGGCTACTGATTAACTTTCAACTGCACAACAAAAAAAGTCGCTACTGAATATTCAGTAACGACTTTTTTAGCTTACAAATATGAGCGATAAAATAATTGCCACTTCAATAATTTACGTGCATATAACACGTAAAGCCATTCCATCACTTCTAGCCACCACCAACCGAGTAAGACCGCCCCCAGCGTATCCGTCGGGTAATGTGCTTGTAAGTAAACTCGTGACAGCATCACTAAGACTAGCCAGATCACGCTAACCGCTTCGAGCGTATCAGCTAACCGATAATTTGGTAACTCCGGCACGATAAAAATCGTAATGACCATCACCAACATAAAGGTCCCTAAGACATGACCACTCGGATAACTATAGCCAGTATCTTGGGCTAAATGACCAATTGGCCGTGCCCGAGCAACCAAGTGCTTAAAAACAAACGCTAAAATATTGCCACCCGCGAGTAAGGCTAACGCCCAAAACGCTTGAATTTTGTATTTGAAGCCATATAGCAAGAATGCTAGGATAATCATCCACAAAATATCACGTCCTGGCGATGCTAGCCAAGAGATCACGGTAAACAGCCCCGTAAAGAAGCCGTTGGTTGACATGGTGACAACAGATGTCACCCCTGCATCTAACAAATCAATCCCGATTGCGCCCGCGCTAATAAAGTAACTTAAGTAAGCGAACAAGATAACCGCAATCACAAACTTGACCGGCCGACTACGCGACTTATCGATCATCAAGACAAGAACCCCCATTAATTTAGCAATTAGGAAAATTATACCATATCCCGAAAATAAACCGCAGCTTCGCAGCTAATTCGTAACTTAACATTAAAATATCACAAAGAAATCAACTTTTTGCCGCTTTTTGACGATAAAACGGTTATGATTAGAACTGCCTTAGAAGCTTTTGGCCACTTTGGGGAATTAAATTAAGTTTCCGTTAATGGGGAAAAATGCTAAACTATGGGTAATCTTTACATAACCAATGGAGGAAAATGTTCATGGAAGATATGCCAAGCAGGTCACAAATGCATCAGGAAGGTCCCGACAATCAGGGTCCCAAGAAAAAGCACACGGTTCGCAATGTTATTTTAATTGTGATTGCCGTTTTGCTAGTTGGGGTTGGTGCGTTTGCCGCGCGGACGTATTTAAACGCCAAAAACGCTGCTAAAATCGTTTATCAAAGTAGCGGGATTAAAAAATCACGGAATACTGACGCCGTGTTAAATGGGAAAAAGCCCGTCTCAATTCTTTTACTGGGGACGGATACTGGGGCATTAGGTCGGAGCTACAAAGGCCGGACCGATACCATTATTATCGCCACGATTAATCCTAAAACCAAAACCACGACCTTAATGAGTCTCCCTCGAGATTCAGAAGTAGCCATTTCTGGTTTCGAACAAGATTTTCCAGCTAAGTTAAATGCGGCTTATGCTTACGGTAGTGCCGGAACCACCATCAAGACCGTTCAAAAATGGTTAAATGTGCCGATTGATTATTACGCATTAATCAACATGGGTGGCATGAAGAAAGTCGTTGATGAAGTCGGTGGTGTTGATATCACTCCTATCCGGACCTTTACTTTCGGTAACTACCATTTTACCAAAGGTGTAAAAACACATATGAATGGTGATAAAGCATTAGCTTATGCAAGAATGAGGCACGATGATCCATTAGGTGATTATGGTCGTCAACAACGACAACGACAATTGATTACAGCAATTATTAGTGAAGGTACCAATGCCACTAACTTAATGAAGCAAGGCTTCTTGAAGTCATTGGCTAAACAAACTCGGACTGACTTAACCTTTAGTAACTTGACTAGTATCGTCACAAGTTATCGTGGCGCTACTAAGAATATCGTTTCTGACCACGCTCAAGGGACTGGTAAAATGATTGATGGTCAATCCTTCGAAGTGGTTTCACAAACTGAAAAACAACGTGTCACCAACGTTTTACGGAAGTCTTTAAACTTAAAGGCCGCCACAACTGGTGAGAAGTACGCCAATAAATAAGCTGTTTGATCAGCAAAAAAGCCTCGGAAATTTAATTTCCGAAGCTTTTTATTTTCCCTAAATTTGACGAAGTCGTCCCCATTGTTGCAAACAAAAAGTGATTAAGCGGTTGATCAGTTCAGCTAACAAAAAGCCTAACGCAATTGCGCCTGTGATCATCACCACTTGTAACATAAACCCTACCGCAGTTAGATAACGGCCAACCGCAAAGGTACGAACCATCTGGTAAGCCTGACTGCCGGGGACAAATGACACTAGACTAGGAATGTTAAAAATAATCGAAGGCATCTTTTTATAATGAGCCGCTAAGTTGCCGAGCACGCCAATCCCAATTGACCCAATTAAACTGCCCAACACGACCCCACCATCAAATGACTGGACAATTAAATAACAGCCCCACGTCAAGGTCCCGATCCATCCAGCTACATTTAGTGCGCGGCGCGGAATATTAATAATTAAGCCAAAACCTAACACAGCCACATAGGCTAAAGCCAGTTGTCCAAGCATTGTCAACATCTTTGCCACCTCCTAAAACAGCGTAATCACCACGGCGATTCCAAAGCCCAACGCTGCCGCACTGATTAATGCTTCAACTGCGCGGGCCGGACCACTAACAAAATTGCCTGCCAAAATATCGCGAACCGCGTTGGTTAATGGCACCCCCGGCACGAGTGGCATTAACGAACCAATAATAATGTCATTAATATTAGTCCCCCAACCGATCTGGACGGCCCATTCGGCCATAATTCCAATGACTAAAGCCGCCACTAATTCACTTAAAAATTTAATTTTTAAATAACGATTCAACAAATAAAAAACGAGATAACCCAACGTCCCAATCGCCACGGTTGGCCAAGTATTGACGACTTCATGGCGAAACATAATCATCAACGGCCCACTAACTAAAGCGGCTCCCACTAATTGTAACCACAGTGGAAATGACCGCGTTGCTTGATCGACTTGCGCCAATTGGGCATGCAACGTTGGCAAATCAATTTCGTGCACCGCAAAAGATCGCGACAATTGATTGACTTGCGCGACCTTTTCCAAATCAATGGTCCGTTGTTTAATCGCCGCAATTTGTGTAGCATTGCGTCCTTGAATCGACATCATAACGCCAGTAATCGTCACATACGTATTCGCACCGGTCACGCCTGCATTTTGCGCAATCCGACTCATGGTATCATCCACTCGTGAAATTTCAGAACCGTTCTCCACCATAATCTGGCCAGCTTTTAAGCACGTCGCAATGATCAACTCATCTGTGGTTAACATACTAACACCTCTTCAATCACGTGATCTATGTTAACTTTAAGCTAAAAGTGACGTTAAGCCTAGTCTTTTCACTTAAAAAAACGACAAAAAAACCGATTAACGAAATTACTTTCGTTAATCGGTCTAAATAATTTCTAACGAATTAGAAATTAGCCGTTTAAGCTGTTAATTAGTCTTTAGTAACGTTAACTGCTTGTGGGCCACGATCGCTTTCTTCAACGTCGAATGCTACAGCTTGGCCTTCTTCAAGAGTCTTGAAGCCGTCTTCTTGGATAGCTGAGAAATGTACGAATACATCGCTACCGTTTTCGCGAGTGATAAAACCAAAACCCTTATCGGCGTTAAACCATTTAACTGTTCCATGTTCCATAATAAAAAATCCTCCTAGTGCTTTTTTGCACATATAAATTAATGTAAATCATGATTCGGTGCAAATGGGGATAGTTTATTGAAACGATCTGACCAAGATTACCTAACCAAGCTACAAGAGTAATTGTAGCATACTACTTTCGAAAAAGACACCCAAACACATGAATTCCCGAAAATTCTTTATCACGCCATTAAAAATCAGAAAGGTTCCTTGGTCCAACCATTATTTTGTTCGGGACCTACTGAACCTTTCGACCTAATCCACAAAAATATTGTGAGCAGCTTTATAGCTAACCGGAATTTGTTGGCCCGTTGCTTGGACCTTAATCGTGATTGGTCCTTCAAACGGATCATGCTTAATGATTTGTACGGCTTGACCAACCTTCAAACTAATATCGTCTAAGTAAACCAATAAATCATGATTATCAATAAACCGTTCAATGACCACTTCACTACCATCTTCAGCATCCGCTAATGGCAAATGACCGTCTTCTTCATAGTGCCCATCTTTATCTGGAATCGTCCCACCATGGGGGCAATGTTCTGGATACCCTAGATAAGCTTCTAATGAATCAATTAACCGTTCACTCGTTACATGTTCCAAAACTTCAGCTTCAGTATGCACATCTGGTAAAGCATAGTCGAGCTTATCAACTAAAAAATCTTCCCAAATACGATGTTTCCGAACTAAAGTTTCCGCATAACGAATTCCTTTTTTGGTCAGTGAAATTCCTGCGTATGGTGTATGCTTGGCCAAGCCTTCTTGAACCAGCTTACCCACCATTTCCGTTACGGAACCTGCTGCGATGTCCAAACTCAATGCAATCTGCTTATTGGACACCTTTTTCTTTGTACCGCCAAGCTCGAAAATAATTTTTAAATAATCTTCCTTCATGGGGGTCATGAATATCCTTCACCTCAACTAATTTTTCGTTCATCCATTACTGATAGTTAATCCATCGTACTACAATTATCATTTTTTTGCCACTATCATTAATTCAGTAACCGCACCTGCCAAATCGCTTGCGGGTGACCTAACATCGTGCCATAATTAAATTGTAGCGCAAGACGGCTACTTTTAGTTGTAACCGTTTTAAATCTAATCAACTTTTTACTGATTTACGTGCAATACTAAGGAGGCACCGCATCGTGACTAATGATGCACAATTATCTATTACTGAACTACCCGAGACGTTGCAACACAATGCTGTTAAAACTTTTGCAACCTTTTATCAACAACTTTTTGACGCCAATAACCTGGAGTTAATGTCCAATTTTGACGTGGTTACTTATATGACTGATATCAATGATCACATGGTCTTATCGCGTTTTATGACAAAGGCGCAACGCTTGGCCGACAGTATTAACTTTTCGTACCAAGACTACGTCAATCTAATCGCTCGGCTTGATCAAGCCTACTTTGAAACTGGCAACCCGGCTCAACCTTGGGCAACTTGGTATGCCAACCACTTCTCACAACTCGCAACCGCCTAACTTTAATTAACCAGGACTGTGGCTAACGTCACGGTCCTTTTTTGTTACTACCTATTAGTCACCTACGCCAGTCAATGATTCTGCCGGCTGTGGGACCGACTGCAGCCAAAGTACGGGCTTCCGTCTCGCTTTTAAGCCTAGAAAACCACTAGTCTCAAAAGTCGTCCACATTGAGCCCAGCCGGGGGAGTTCTTAGCGATTTATCGCTTAGAGCTAGGCGCTTTTGAAACGCGGATTTTGCGGTTCAAAACGACGGTTCAGACCGCTTTTTGGCTGATCCGGTCCGCCCACAGCGTTTCGGCTCAAAGTGGGCGAACGGCAGGTAGCAAGCCAATCCAATTTTAATCACTACAGAAAAAAGGCCCAAGCTTTCCCGCATCACTTGGGCCCTACTGGTAAGGATCATCACCGGACAATTGAACACTACTTCTAGAATCCAATTACACGTTGTTTTATGCACGATCACTACCTGATGATAACACCAGGCATCTCTCAGCGCCTGTTCGCGCTCTGTTGTAAATCCTTTTGCAAAGTTAAACGTCAAAACACGACCAACATGACACAACTGCCAATCCAGCCATAAGATCGATTGGCAAGCGGAAAACTTGATTGTCCGAATGATTGACCGATTCTTACCGCCTTAAATTTACCATTAATTAATCGGTTTCACAAGCTAGAAGGCACCGTCCGTTGACTTATTTTCCGGTAAGACCCGATAATGAACCTCATCATCCGCAATATAGCAATAGAGTACTTGGGTATGGGCTTCATCAAAATAACCCAGGTTAATCATATGATGACCTTCCAATTCTTCAATTCCTTGAAACGCATTCATCACAAAAATCCGCATCATTTCCATTTGATTGCTACGTTCACTGGCCATTTTAGCGGCCGCGGCTAACGTAAAGCCTTCATCCAACATTGCTTTAATAAAATGCACTCGCATTAATGTCCCATAAGAAAATCGGTGGGTCGTATTTTTTTCACTCGTTTTTACACTTTGAATGTAATTTTTTTGTTCCCAATAACGCAGCTGCGTTTGCGAGACACCAGTCGTCTTGGCTAAGTCACTGATACCGACCGTAAATTGATGTTTATTAAGTTGCGCTTTAAAGTTTTTAAAAAACAGCTCGTTTTGATTATTCACGAAATAGCCTCTTTTCTTCAATTTCCAATATTAAGTATATAATTTTTAACGTTCGTGTCAAGTTTGTTGACAAAAGTATAAAATCCGATTATATTAGACAACGTAGTTTTTTAGAGAGAAGGGATTTACTTGTCAACTGCTGTTGATACTAACGGCAAGCCCTACAAACGCGGCTTGCTTATTGCCATTTTATTAATCGGGACGTTCTGTACAGTTCTCAATCAAACGATTTTAACGACCGCCTTCCCAACTTTAATGAAGGCCTTCGATATCACCACGTCAACTGTTCAGTGGTTAACCACTGGCTTCTTACTCGTTAACGGGATCATGATTCCTGTGAGTGCTTGGCTCAGTACCCGGTTCAGTACCAAATGGTTGTACTTATCTGCGATGACCATTTTCGAAATTGGAACAATTATTTGCTTTACGGCACCCAACTTCCAATTATTACTCACTGGTCGGTTAATCCAAGCCGTTGGGGTTGGGGTCACCATGCCACTACTTCAAACGATTATGTTAACCATCTTCCCCGCTGACAAACGTGGGGCTGCCATGGGGATGGCTGGGATTGTCATCGGGCTCGCGCCGGCTATCGGTCCGACCCTTTCTGGTTGGGTCATTGATAACATGAGCTGGCGAGACTTATTTGGGATGATCATTCCGATCGTCGCCATCGTCTTAATCGCCGGGTTCTTCTTTATGGCTAACGTTCTTGAAACCTCAAAACCAAAACTAGACTTTCTTTCATTAGCCATGTCAACACTTGGCTTCGGGAGTTTACTATACGGATTCTCATCAGTCGGTGACGATGGTTGGACTTCCGTTAAAGTTTTAAGCACCTTAATCATTGGAGTCGTCTTTATTGCCCTCTTTGTTTGGCGTCAATTAACGATGGAAAAACCATTTTTGGAATTCCGCGTGTTCAAACATGCTGAATTTACCGTTGCTGCCATTTTGAGTTCAGTCACCAACATGGCCATGGTCGGTGCTGAAATGGTTATTCCATTGTACTTGCAAATCATTCATGGTTTCTCGGCGTTCCATTCTGGCTTAACCTTATTGGCCGGTGCATTGATGATGGGGATTATGAGTCCAATTACTGGCCGGGCCTTTGACCGCTTTGGTGCTAAACGCTTAGCTATTTTGGGGATGTTCCTCTTAACTGCCGGGACCATTCCATTTATCTTTATCACCCGGAATACTGCAACGATTTATATCGTGGTCTTATACGCATTACGGATGTTTGGGATTTCAATGGTCATGATGCCAGCAACAACCGCTGGGATGAATGCCTTACCTGTTGACATGATGGGTCATGGGACTGCCGTCAACAACACCACTCGCCAGATTGCAAGTTCAATTGGGACGGCGATTTTGACCTCCGTCTTATCCAACGTGACTGCCGCCCAAAAACCTGCTCATCATTTAATTAAGAGCAACCCACTAGGCTATCAAAACAGTTACTTTAATGCCACTTTAAACGGTTATCATGCGGCTTTCTATGTAGCCGTAGCATTCTGTTTAGTTGGTTTAGTCGTGGCCTTCTTCATGAAAGGCAAAGCACATTCTGTTAAACCAGTGACGAAGGAGGTCAATGACTAATGATTCTCGTTTTATTAGTAATTAGTACGATTGCGTTATTCCTAACCTTCGTTTATATGAAGTCTTCCACGACTCGTTTGGTTTTAACCGCGATCTTTGGTGTGGCCTTGGTCGGTTCACTAGTAGCCGTCGTTGCTAACGATAGCCAACACTTTGGTATGGAAAAAGTCACCACGACTAAAACCACGACTTTAGCTTCGGCTGGTAGTTCTAAAGCCATGGATTTACTCTTGTACCAATCTGTTGGTACCGCTGATAAACATCGCGTTTACATTTATAAGCAAACTGCTAGTCAGAAAAAAGTGAGTCATACCGCTGCTAGTGTTAAAACTTCGAACCAAGTGAAGAAAACGACTGGTACCACCAAGTTGGTGACTAAAACCACTCGTTGGACTTACCGGAGCAATGCGATGAAGTTCTGGTTTGGCATTGCCGATAACAACCACGAATTGGTAAAGCGGCAAAATACGTTCTACGTCAAAAAGACCTGGATCGTCCTAAGTACGACCCAAGCCAAGAAACTCAGCCAATTGGTTAAGCAACAACAAGCAACCTTAAAGTCTCGAGCTAAGGTCTATGTCGCTAATGAAGTTAAAGTCGCGATGACCAAAAACCCGAATATGACTAAGGCTCAGTTAGCCAAATTGGAAAAAGCCGCTGCAGCTAAGTATCAAGCTCAAGCTATGGCTAGCATGATCCAAGAAGCCAAAAGTACCAAATAGCCCCACTGTGTGACCTAACGTCAAAGGCCCCGTTCGCAACTCACTGCGAACGGGGCCTTTTTGTTTGTCATCAGTTACCGACTAACTTCGACACAGAAATGTTTGACCTGGCAATGTGGACACATCAAATATCGCGTTTTAGCGGTATGTCGAGCAAAAAAAGCTTGCCGAAACGTCGGTGAAAACTGTTGCTGACAATGCGGGCAACGATAAGCAACCTGTTGAAAATACCGCCAACTAAGGACACCAGCACCAATGACCACTAAGCCCATGCCAATAACAAATGGCCACCATTGGCCGCGCCATAGTCCCCAAATCAAGGTGCCGATTTCAACTAGATCTAATAATCCGCCCCAAAGCAACAAGTTACGATGGACCACGTGTAACGATTGTGACTGTTTCATAAGCTGTGTTACCCCATGCAAGGCGTCAAATGACAAAGTGGTTAACGTTGGCAGTGTCGGTCGTAACGCTTCAATCTGCGCTAATTGTGCTTTAGTCGTTGTCAGTTGATCAGCCAGCTTAGCCGCTTGTTGCACCAATAGCAAATCTAAAACGGCCGGTGCCTCTTCGCTAGTTAACACTTGTTTGATCATGGTTAGTGACAAGCCTAACTGCTTTAACAAGATAATCAGCTTCAATTGATCTAACGCTGCCTGATCATAATATCGATGATCATTCGCGCCCAGTTCGATCGGAATTAATAAACCGCGTTGGGCATAATACTGAATCGTTCGAACTGAAACTTGCGCCTGTTTTGCCAACTCGCCAGTTGTATATTTTGGGATAACTGCCACCTCCTTGACCTAGTTATAGCAAATGACGTTACGTCACTAGCAAGTCTTTTAGCCACAATTCACGAAATTAGTGTGCCGATCCTATTTTAAGCATTAACAATTACTAAAAAACGCAGGATTTCAGCTAACTTGCTAAAATCCTGCGTGTGAAATCATAATTCTCGGTTAGCTTAACTGGCCGCACACTGTTCACACAGTGGCATCAAGTCTTTTAAGTCCTCAACGGATGAGCCATTTTCTAAGAAGCAATTGACCATATCTAGCCAATATTGATCGTCGGCACTAAACGTCGCATGTTCATCTTTACAAGGTAATAAACCTGCTTTCGTGTAAGCCACGATCTTATCAGCAGCGACCCCGCTTTGGGCTGCTAATTGTTCCAGAGTCATTTTCTCTCACCATTTGTCCTTTCTCAAAATCAATGAGATTATGTTACGCCCAGCCTCCAATAAATGCAAGCAATAATTTCATGGCCGCCAAATTAAAATGCAATGATAAAAATCTTCATTATTTTCACCAATAAGCGTACACTGGTAATTACTGGTTTTACTCAGAAAGGATATGAAAAAATGAACGCAGAATTAACCTTTAAAAGTGGTCTTAAAGACGTTGTACCAACGCTCTTTGGCTACATTGGCGTTGGCCTAGCTATGGGAATTGTCGCCAATACAAGTCACCTCTCCGTCTTAGCCGTCTTGATCATGTCCCTCGTGGTCTATGCAGGCTCAGCCCAATTTATTATCATTAGTATGCTGTTAGCCGGGAGCCCCGTTTCAGCTATTATTCTTTCAACTTTTCTCATTAACTCCCGCATGATTTTAATGAGCATGTCAATTGCCCAATATTTCAAAAAAGCGTCTTTACTCGACAACGTTGCCTTGGGCAGTCTTCTAACGGATGAAACCTTTGCATTAAGTATGAATAAGCTCAATCAAACGAAACAAACATTAGCCCCTCGTTGGCTGCATGGCGCTAATTTGTTGGCCTATGCGATTTGGGCTGTAGCAACAGTTATTGGTGATGTTCTCGGACAGCTCATCACCGATCCTAACCAGTTTGGGTTAGATTTTGCCGTTGTCGGCATGTTCATCGGCTTGCTTTACCTACAAATTATTACCGATCGCAGTAAATCACTACAAACGCAGCTGTTGGTTGTCCTATTTGTGGCTATTTTAATGACGATCTTAATGCGGTTTTTCCCGGGAAATATTGCGCTACTAATCGCGACCTTACTCGGTTGTGGATTCGGAATGGTGGTGACACCTAAATGACAACTTATATTTTAAGCACGATTTTATGGTGTGGCTTAGTGACTTGGCTATCCCGGGTCATCCCATTTGTCCTCATTAAAAACTTAACGGTTCCCAAATGGTTAATTGAATTCTTATCCTTTGTGCCCGTTGCTATTATGACCGCAATTTTCGTTGAAAGTTTATTGGTTTATCACGCTGGTCATTGGCCAACCGTCAATCTGGCAAATCTCTATGCCTCGATCCCGGCAATCGGTGCTGGGATTTTAACGAAAAGCTTGCTTGCTGTCGTAATAACCGGTGTTGTTGCCATGGCCTTGATTCGGTTACTTGGTTGGGCATAATATTAATTAAAGGACCTCCAAGGTGGCAATGAAAATCACCGTCACTTGGAAGTCCTTTTTTAATACCTAAAAATATGACTGGTATGGGCCTGGCCTAAATTAGCCACCCACGCCAGCCAGCGATTCTGCCGACTGTGGGACCGGCTCCAGCCAAAGTACAGGCTTCCACCTCGCTTTTGAGCCTAGCCAAAATCGCTAGTCTCAAAAGTCGTCCACATCGTAAGCCCGGAAAAATCGTCCGGACTTACGATGTTTTCACAGTCGGCGCCATCACTGGCTGACTCCGGTTAGATTACGGTCATTAATGAATCAGTGATCACGATGATAACCGAAAGTGAGTCCAGCCGTGGAATTTTCTTAACGATTTATCGCTTAGAGCTTTTGAAACACGGGTTTGATGGTTCAAAATCACTTTTGGGTTAAACCGTTCCGCCAACGGCATTCCGGTTCAATACGAGCGAACGTTAGATGATAAAACGATCGACCATTAATCAATGATTATTGTTATCACGCTTTAGTTAATATGTTGTGACAACCGCCGTTAAAATTTGAAGCTGCCCATTAACGACAGCGAGTTGCATCTCACTAGTTAATGGCCAGTCCTGCACGGCACCCCCATACACACTGGCAGTCACTAAATTTTGTCCCACCAGATGCCAGTGTGCAGTATCAATTTGATCAATAGTCACATGATGTTCCTTTGACGCCTGATACCCCATCGTGCCATCTTTAATCTGAGATAACCACTCAGCTCTTGATTGTTGATACCCGGTCATATGCGTTAAAGTAAAACTCGGCGTTAATAGGTGATTTAGCGTGACAACATCACGTGCGGCCATCGCTTGATTATACGTTCGATATAAAGCTAATACATCCTTATTTGTCATTTATTGAGTCCTGCCTTCTTATTAAGTCACGGTATGGATTCATCATAAAACCTTACAGTTACTTCAAGGCAAGACCTTTTTGACTATTTTTCAGTTAATTGATCCGTTGCCGCCAAAATTGCTTGTTCTGCGGACCATTCTGGCTGCCAACCTAATAGGCGCTGAGCCTTTTCGGTACTAACCCGATGATTGAGTCGCATCATTAATTGTGCTTCTTTAACGGTCGCATTAAATGGCGCCAGCCCATTAACTACCCAATTTGGCAGTAAATACTTTGGTAGCCGCGCAGCTAATGCTGGCCGTTCACGTTGTAACAAGGCGATAATCTGTTGCATAGTGACACTAGTTGGCGCTACCGCTAAAAAGCGTTCTCCCGCAGCAGCATCAGCCATGGCTTGAACATGCAACGTAGCGACATCACGAACATCGACTACATTGACGGCTAAATTTGGTGTGAGTTGCCCTTTTAGCAGTCGATCTACCAGCCCAAAGCTCCCAGTGACATGTTGATCTAAACTCGGTCCTAACATTGCCCCAGCATTGACTGTTGTTAACGTAAACGGTACCGACTCTTGTTGCACAGACTGCCAAGCACTCTGTTCAGCCAGTAATTTTGATTGTTCATATGGCGATAATCCCGGCTGGTCCGGATCAGTCCAATCGGTTTCAGTTACCCAGTCACTTTGATCAAAATGACTAAACCCAACTGCTCCTAAATTAGCGGTCATCACAACTCGTTTAACACCCGCTTGTTTAGCGGCTCGTAAAATCCGTAACGTCCCAGTCTGAGCCGTTTTCTTTAAAGACGTACTAGCACTCCCGCCATCAACAAAGACTGGTGCTGCGACACTCATAACAGTCGTCACGTCCTGCATCGCGTCAGCCCAGCCATCATCGCTTAATAAATCCGCGGTTACAAACGATAATTGGTCTAGATTTGGAACGTTGTGTTTCGCAAAATTCGCACGTAGCGCCGGACCTTTAGTTAATGAACGGACCGTTGCTCGAACGGCGTAATTGGCGATTAATAGTTGTTGAATAATGTGTTGTGCTAAAAAACCGGTCCCACCGGTTACTAAAACTAATGGTTGTGTCATATTTAAATCCTTGCCTTTTCTTTATTAATCATCTAAGATGTGATTAATCATAAACCCTCGAGTATACTCAAGGGCAAGCGAATCGAGGAAAAAAGATGACTTATACGATTAAAGAGGTGGCTGCCAAGACTGGCTTGTCCATCTATACCCTTCGTTATTATGATCAAGCTGGCCTATTACCCTTTGTGAGTCGTAATACCGCCGGCTATCGTGAATTTACGGATGGTGATTTACAACTCATTCACACCATTACCTGTTTAAAGACAACGGGTATGCCGTTAGCTAAAATTCGCCAGTATATGACTGAGGTGATGCAAGGCCCCGCCACGATTCCGCAGCGACAACAACTATTAAGCGAACATCGCCAAGCGGTTTTAGCGCAACAGGCACAAATTCAACAGAGCTTGCAAGAACTCGATTTAAAACTGGCCATTTATCAACACCCCGCGGCCGTCACGTTCGTTAATGCTGAGCTCAGTGCCATTCAAGCTGAAAAGGTTGCAAATGGCTTACCAAATCCGTTTAAAAAATAAGATTTCTACTATATAATATAGAAATGATTTGACGACAAAAAAAGATCAGCCACGAAATCGTGACTGATCTTTTTTGACTTAGCGTTTAATTTTTAAAAGTTGATGCTGATTTTAGTACCAGCCGTTTGCTTGCCAATGTGCTTGTGCTGCAGCCCATGAGCCGTAACGTGAAGCAACATAGCTATTTGCGACCCGTTCTTGGTTAGCAGCTGAGTAATCGCCGTTTAAGTATGATGAACTTAATTGGTATTTCCCAACGTATTGACCATTGCGGGCACTGTATGAACCGCCAGATTCTTTGTTGGCAATCCATGCTTTAGCACTACTGTCTGATGAGCTAGTCGTGCTAGTACTTGCTGTATTAGTTGATGTTTGTGTAGTCGTGTTGGCAGCTGGTGTCGCCGTTGCGGCGGCTTGACTGCTAGTCGTTGTTGAAGTTTGGGTCGTGGTACCATTAACTTCTAATTCTTGGCCAACGAAAATCAAGTTTACGTTGTCTAAGGAGTTAGCGGCTTCGATTGCCTTAACCGTGGTGTCGTGGGTCTTAGCAATTGAACTAACCGTATCGCCGGCTTTAACGGTAACGGTGTCGGCGTTAGCAGCGGCTGCCCCGAATACTAATAATCCAGCAGCTGCAACGGTTGATAATACTAAACTCTTAATCTTCATAAAAACTTCTCTTCACTCCTATTTCAATCCCAGTAACAAAAGCGGGTGTGACCAATTGATCGCCGCGCTTAACAACAGGAACTCAGTATACCGGCCAGATGTAACAAACCAATAGCAACTTTATTACTATTTAGGTGTCATTTTGTAATATTTGAGGCTTTTTGTAATATTTTGTAACATTCAAGCTGGAATAAGTGGGCTTATTTTCTGAAAGCGTCATCCTTATATGACAATTGTTTTACTTTTGTAATCGTTTGAATTCCTGTGATAGCTTTATCTTCCATGTCAAACCAAGTATAATAGTGGGAGTATGCGATTGATTTTCATTTTCAAGCTAATTTAACGACCCAAAACGAGATTAATTTGGTTCTAAGTCAAATTTTTATTGAGAAACAGTAAGAAATGATTATAAAACATGGGATAACTTTACTTTCTAACGTTAATCAGTTAAATTAGCAACGAATCATACGCATCGAAATTGTAATTAACTTATACCTATAAAGAATGAGAGATGAACCTACATGTGCGGTTTTGCTGGTTGCTTAACTGATCGGACCAAAGCAGATAATGCGGCGTACGATCAAACCATCCACGACATGACAAAAATGATTGTCCATCGGGGACCTGACGATAGTGGCTACTTTAATGATGATCATATTACGATGGGGTTCCGTCGACTAAGTATCATTGACTTAGAAGGTGGACACCAACCACTGTCATATGAAAATGAACGTTACTGGATGACCTTTAATGGTGAAATCTATAACTACGTTGAATTACGTGAACAACTTAAAGCAGAAGGTTATGAATTCAAGACGGATTCTGATTCTGAAGTCATCTTGGGCATGTATGCTAAATACCATGAACAAGCCACAAAATACTTACGCGGGATGTTTGCGTTTGTCATTTGGGATACCCAAGAACAAACCTTCTTTGCAGCGCGTGATCAATTTGGGATTAAACCATTCTACTATGCGATTCATGACGGCGATTTCTATTATGCCTCTGAAAGTAAGTCGATCTATAAGATCTTAAAGGATAAGACCTTCGATAAGGACGCCTTACAAGATTACATGACCTTCCAATTCGTGCCCGAACCGGAAACGTTAACGAAAGAAATTAAAATGTTGGCCCCTGGTTGTTCTTTAACCAAAAAACTTGGCCAAGCCCCACGGATTGATCGTTACTATCACCGTGAATTTCATCCTGTTCAACGCACCGAAGCAGAATACGCTAAGAAGATCAAAGACGCCCTCTTTGATTCCGTTAAAATCCATATGCGTTCTGATGTGCCAGTCGGTTCCTTCTTATCTGGTGGGATTGATTCTTCTATTATTGTGGCAATTGCTAAAAACTTTAACCCTAACCTCGAAACCATCTCCGTTGGTTTTGAACGTGAAGGCTATAGCGAATTAGACGTTGCACAAGAAACGGCTGAAAAACTCGGTGTTGCTAACCACAGCATGACGATCACACCGGAAGCCTTTATGAAGGCCTTCCCACACTTCGTTTGGAGTATGGATGATCCGTTGGCTGATCCGGCCGCTGTTCCTCAGTATTTCTTAGCTAAAGAAGCTCGGAAACACGTCAAGGTGGCCTTAACTGGTGAAGGTGCCGATGAATTATTCGGTGGTTACACCATTTATCACGAACCTGAATCATTAAAACCTTTCCGTTATACGAAACCAATCAATGGTGCGTTGAAACGCATTGCGTTAATGATGCCTGAAGGGATGCGCGGACGTTCCTTCCTCTTACGGGGAACCACACCGTTAGAAAATCGTTACGTTGGGAATGCCTTTATTTTTGGCGAACAAGAAAAACAAGCCTTCATTAAAGACTACAATCACAATCACCCATTCCAATCAATTACACAACCACTTTACGATGAATCCGTCGACTACGATCCAATCAGTCGGATGCAGTTCATTGATATGCATACTTGGTTGAATGGTGACTTGTTGCACAATGCTGATCGGACCACGATGGCCCACAGTTTGGAACTCCGAACCCCATTTGTGGATCGCGAAGTTTACAATTTGGCCGCTGAAATTCCAGCTGACTTACGGATCAGTCACGGCACCACCAAGTATATCTTGCGTAAAGCCGTTGAAGATGTCGTGCCAGAACACGTCTTACACCGTAAGAAGCTTGGCTTCCCAGTGCCGATTCGATTCTGGTTAAAAGATGAAATGTACGGCTGGGCCGAAAAAATCATCAACGACTCCCAAACGGATCAGTACTTTAACAAGGACTATTTCTTGAAACTCTTATCTGATCATCGTGACGGCGTTCGTGACAATTCACGGAAATTATGGACTGTCTTAACCTTTATGATGTGGCATAAGATTTACGTTGAAGCTGATAACTTAATGGATAGCCCAACCGCAAATGCGTTGGCCAACCAAGTTGAGGAGTCGTAACCCTGATGGAAATTATTGTACAAAAATTTGGCGGCACTTCGGTCAAAGATGACGATGCCCGTAAACAAGCCTTGCGTCACGTCCAATATGCCGTTGATCAAGGTGACAAAGTCATTGTGGTCGTCTCGGCCATTGGTCGTAAAGGGGCCCCTTACGCAACTGATTCATTACTCGGATTAGTTCATGGTGAGGATAGTCGGTTAACCAACCGTGAACTGGATATGTTAGTTTCCGTTGGCGAAACCATTTCAACCGCGGTCTTTACCGAATTAGCTCGTGAACAAGGGTTAAATGTCTTAGCCCTTACCGGTCATGATGCTGGCATTGTCACCAATGATGACTTTCAAAACGCTAAAATCTTGCGAGTCGATCCAAAACCTATTCAAACGGCTTTTGAAGACGCTGATGTCGTGGTCGTTACTGGGTTCCAAGGCGCCACTGAAGCTGGTCAAATCACGACAATTGGTCGTGGGGGGTCCGATACATCGGCCGCCATTCTCGGGGCAGCACTTAAAGCTAAACGTGTGGATATTTTCACCGACGTTAACGGTATGATGACTGCTGACCCTCGTTTGGTCACCCATGCTCGCTTTATTGAGGCCATTAGCTATGAAGAACTCGCTAACATGGCACATGAAGGGGCCAAGGTCATTCATCCCCGTGCCGTCGAAATTGCCGAACAGGCCCACGTGCCAATGCGCATTCGCTCGACTTATCAAGCACCGGATGAACTTGGGACTTTAGTGACTGATCATGCGACAACCAAGATTGAACATTATCGGACGGTCACTGGGATTGCGCATCAAACTGATTTGACACAGTTCACAGTACCGACTGATAAATTAAGTGCCAGTGAAATCTTCCAATTAATGGCCCAACACGGGTTGAGTGTGGACTTCATTAACATTACCCAACACCAAGTTGTCTTTAACTTGGTTAACGGCGATGCTAAAGTGGCTAAGGCCTTATTAACTAAGGCCCAGGTCACTTGCACGATGATCGACAATTGTGCAAAAGTCTCAGTTGTCGGGGCCGGAATCACCGGAACACCGGGAGTTACCGCTCGGATCGTGACAGCCTTAAGTCAACAACATATCGACATCTTACAATCGACAGATAGTTACACAACGATTTGGGTGCTCGTTAAAGAAGCTGATCTAAAGGTTGCCATGAACGCCTTACATGATGAATTTTTAGGCATCGAAAAATAAACACAAAAAAGTTGTGCTTGGGATACTTACCCAGGCACAACTTTTTTAGTATCGATTTTTTAACTAAAGGTTGAAAGTTAAATGTATTAGTCGAAACCTTAGCAACATTGACTTAAGTTGGGTTAAATTTGCCACCTACGCCAGCCAGTGATTCTGCCAGCTGTGGGGACCGGTTTCAGCCAAAGTGTGGGCTGAAACCTCGCTTTTGAGCCTAGCCCAAACCGCTAGTCTCAAAAGTCGTCCACATCGTAAAGTCCGGAAAAAAAGCATCCGGACTAACGATATTATCACGGCCGGCGCCATCACTGGCCGACTCCGGTTATCATGCGGATGCTAGTTAATTAGGGATCACTATTATAACTGAGAGTGAGCTCACATTGAGCCCAGCCGTGGGAGGCTCTTAGCGATTTATCGCTTAGAGACTGGCGTTCTTGAAACGCGGATTTTGCGGTTCAAAACGACGGTTCAGACCGCCTTTTGGCTGAGCCGGTCCACCCACAGCGTTCCGACTCAATGTGGGCGAACGGTAGGTGGCAAGTAGGACTAGTTTTGATCGATGAATGCTTATCATATCAACGATTATTTCTAAAACCTAGCTTTCAACCTTTAGTTTTTAATACAAAATGCCGTAGAGTTTGATTAAACCCCACCGGAATCTCGGCCATCGGATCATGCCCGCAATCTGGTAAGGTCACAGCCGTAACATGTGGATTTTGTTGGTGCAACCACTCACCATAACCTGATTGATAATACGGACTCTGTTGCGCCTGAATCATGGTTACTGGCACTGTGCTAGCCACTAAAGTTGACCGCCAATCTTGTTGATAATGGTCCCGCAACAATGGTTGGTTAGCCTGTTTGTCAAAGGGATGCGCCGCTTTGGCGTTCACTAACGGTTGTGCCACGATTGGCACTAAGCCATGTAATGTTTCCGAAGTTGTTGGGCGCTGGTTTAAAGCATTAGCTAAAGTTGCCGTCGTCACTTGCTGAAAGCCGTATGGCCAAGTGGGTGTATTCAACATTTTGGGTGATTGATCCACACTCAAAATAGCCCGGATTGCCAGTTGCTGCTGCGCCAAGGCCGCCCAAGTGACGCTGGCGCCCATCGAATGGCCGACTAGTAATGGCCGCGTAACCTGACACTGATGACATAATTCAACTAAATCCTGAGCCAACCGATTAATGGTCAAGCCACGTGTCGTGTGCTGTGACGCCCCGCTATTTCGATGATCATACGTGATCACTCGAACCTTTAACGCCACTAAATAATCGATTTGTGCAGTCCAAACTGCCTGATAACCGCCAAACCCATTAACAAACACTACCGCCGGCCAAGTAGGTTGACCTGCCTCCTGGTAGGCCAAGCGAACACCATCACTCGTTACAAAATTCACGTTAGTTCCCCCTCTCTTGCAATGCAAAAACGCCACCAAATTGGCGACGTTTTTAATTAAAGATAGTCTTATTTGCCACCTGCCATTCGCTCACCTTGAGCCGGAACGCTGTGGGCTCACTCTCGGTTATGATAGTGATTACTAATTAATTAGTCTCTGCGATATAACCGAAGCCAGTCAGTGATGGCGCCGGCCGTGAAAACATCGTTAGTCCGGATGATTTTACCGGACTTTACGATGTGGACGACTTTTAAGACTAGCGGTTTGGGCTAGGCTTAAAAGCGAGTTGGAAGCCCGCACTTTGGGCTGAAGCCGGTCCCACAGCCGGCAGAATCACTGGCTGGCGGAGGAGACAATATCACCGGCTGACACCATTATTAACCGCTTGCCAGGGATCTGCCACTAACTTAGGACCAGTCATTGTCTTTAGCATCACGGTTGCACTACGTTGTTGAGCATACTCTTCCAATGAAAAGCCATTCTGCCCTGCGACAACTTGTAAATCAACATGCACCCCAAACTGGTTTAATTTTGCTAGTAGCTCCTGTGCCGCCGTCACCGACATTGGTGTCAGCTGTGGCACAATCAAATCTAGATCACTCGTTGGCTTGGCCGTTGGTTGCCCGGTTGCTAATTCAAAACCAACACTACCGCCAATTCCCCAACTAATCGCATTTAATATTGGTGCAAGCTTTGGTAAAGCTTGTATTGCCGGCAAAACTTGTCGTATTGAACTCACGTTTTGCCACGCACGTGTCACCACTAAATCCATTGGCGTGATCACCGTTGTCACATCCGTCAGCGCGACCGCTCCCGCCCAACGTTGTTGTCGCTCAGGCCCACGAACACCGACTGGCAATCGATCGTCAGTCTGTGGACCACGGCGAACCACTACGACTGGACACGCAGCTAACCGCTCATTAACCCAATCAGGAACGGGGGCATCACCATGAAACACTGCTGATGATGTTAGTCGCAGTAATGTATGTGGTGCAACTAATTGGCCCATTGATCAGCGACCGCTTGACGAACCCGACGAGTGGCAACCCGGCCACTCGCTTTAGCAATGTCGGTTTCATAACGGAAATGTAAGTCGGTTGGTTGATCAACCGTGCTGGCAATCGCGTCATCAATAATACCAGCTAATTTAGCCACTGACTGATCATCGGCTTGCCAGGCATCGATGCCTTCAACGAATTGATACATCGCACCAAGTTTTTGATAGTTTTTCACATCATAAGCCATAGCTGGCACATGTTCCGTTGCCGCTTCTAATTCCGCAATCGTCCGTTGCGTAATCCGAGCCGCACTGGCTTTAGACATCGCTTGAATCGTGATCGAGTCATCATCTAGAACCACCAATCGGTTGGATTGTAACCCGAAGGCTAAGAACCCACCAGAAACCGCATCACCTGCTGCCACGGCAATCAGCGGATGACCGGCTTGCCGTGCTTTAGCTTCAGCAACCGCGGCCGCGGCTAAACTCATGTGAATCCCGATTAATTCTTCTTTATAACCATAAGCTTGACTAGGCACATCGACAATGAGCACAATTGGCCGTTTCGTCGCTTTATCTGCATCAGCAGCCACAATGTCATTGACAATCGTGGCCACGCTAAAGCCTTCTTGCAGGCCAACTTCACCATGACGAACTCGTGGGAATCGATTATGTTCATCAGCTGTAATCGCAATAAATGCTTTTCCACCTTTATCCGCATGTAACACTGTTGGGACTGAACTTTCCGCATTTTTAATGCCGGTCAAGGCTTCAAACCACAACCGACCACGACTCTTGGTCCCGGGGTTATCGCCACTAACCGCAGCGGGAATCGTATGCTTCGTGATTTGCACGTGTTGGTATAAATCACGATACGTTTGCGTATCCAATGGTTGATCCAGATCTAATTGATCCAATAAAGAGAGGTAAAAGTCCGCTTTATCGGTCCGATGGCTATCTTTACGTTCCGCAACCGCGGCACTAACCGCCGCTTTGATGGTCGCAATATCGTCAGTCACGACTTCATCCACAATTCCAGTAGCCGCCCGTTGTGTCGTTCCCAACGTATTCCAAATTAAATCTTTATCGCTGCTATCGAATTCACGTACGCCGGCTTCTTGTTCAATGACTTCGGGACCGTTCAAACCAACACGCGCTTTCTTCGTCGTAATCAAATACGACAACGTTGCAGCCGTAATCGACATGCCCCCGAATGATCCTACTCGACCCGGAATCACCCCGATAACCGGCACGTATTGCTTCAAGGCCACGACGGTATTTTGAATTTCAGAGATGGATAATAACCCATAGTTGGCTTCTTGTAACCGCACGCCACCAGTATCCAAAACTAAGATTGGGTAAATGGTTTTACCAGCTTTATTATCAGCTAAAGCTTGTTCTAACGCAGCGACAATTTTAGCACCACTAACTTCACCAATCCCACCGCCTTGAAAAGCGCCTTCAATGGCAACCACTAAAGCAGCTTGACCGTTCAATTGACCGCGCATTAAGACGACGCCATCGTCACTTTCAGGCACAATGCCTTGTGGTTCCAAATGTGGTGAAATTAAGTTATCAAACGGACCGACTAATTCACGAGCAGTCCCAGCGTCTAATAACGCTAATGCGCGTTCTCGCGCTCTTAATTCAACGAAACTATCTTTCATGCTAAGGCCTCCATTGCTTGTGTTAAGCGTAAGTTAACCACGCCGGGTGTAGCCCCAAAATCATTGATTTCGATTGCCGCGCTAATCGGGTACCGATCAAAGAACCGATTTAACACGTTGCCCCAAACCGTTTTAAAGCCATCACTCCCGGTCACTACGGCGACCGTCGTTTGATTGGTTGTAATGGGTTTTAAGATCACTTCTAAGTCCCCAGAAGCCACCACACCGACATGAACAGGGGCCGTAATGGGTTGACTCGTTTTAAATTCAAATGTTAATTTCTCCATGATTTACCTCACTTTGTTAAACCGAATTGCGTTAAGAAATAAGTAGCCGCAAACAAGTCTGCGGAACCGCCGGGTGAAATTCGTCGATCGATGGCAAATTGACATAGCCGCTGATACGCCGGATTCGTAAGAACCGGTTGCGGGTCAGTTAAAAGCTGCGCCGCTTGGGTTTGAAAGGCACGCAACGTGGCTAAGTCACTCCGGTAAACGATATTGGTATCATCCACCGTTGCTAATAAACTCAATAGCCCACGATACCAACGATCAGCGCCCGTATTGGCCTCAACCATCGCTAGTGCTTGCCGTAAATGTGGAAATCCCGCTTGCGCTTCACCTTTGGCCCCTGGCAACCGATAACGTTGTTGGACGACTTGTCCATGACTCTTAGCCGTCACCATTGGTAATCCAGGATCTGACAATTGCGCCAAAGCTTGCGCGCGAGTTAACACGGTCGTTAATGTTGGTTGTTCATCACCCATTAAACCAGCGATAAGCAAACTAAACGTCCAAATCGCCCCTTTATGAGTATTGACACCATTTGTTGCCGCAAACATGGCTTGTTCCGCTTGACGGCCAATCGACCCTAGTTGTGCGCGTAACGTTAGATCAACCGGTGCTTCATGACTCGCAATGGCCGCCGACGTCAAAGCCGGCTGCAAACTCATGGCTGATTTTAAAAACAGCGCCAGATCCATATCGGTATGCACGCCCGTAGATTGTGCATCGACCAGTCCTGGTTTCGGACTAAACCGAACTTCCCACTTCAATGCGGCTACCGCTTGGGCTGCCACAGTTAACGCCGTTAATGGCGGTGTCATTGCCAACATCGACTTTCACCTCATTTTCAAAATTATGACCAGCTCCGGAACTTAGCTGGTGGATTGTATAACCCTTTGGACCAACTGATTAAGTCATCCATATTTTGCGCTGCTAGTAAGGACCGTTTGGCCGCACTCCGCTTCACGCCTAGATCTTCTGGCAACGCCACGATGCCGCGTGCCCGTAAATCAGCTAATTGTTTAGCATTGCTGCGTAACCCAACTGGGGTAACCCCAGCAATGGCTTCAATGGCCGCTTGGCGTTCAGCCATACTGTCGGTCTTGTAAAGATAAGCAATCCCTTCTTCAGTCACAATATGGGTTGTATCTTCGCTATAAATCATAATTGGCACATTTTGTAGTTTCGCTTCGTTTTGGACTTTTTCTGCATCCAAATGATCCACAAAAACGGGTTTCTTATTCGCCCCAAAGGTTTCGACCATTTGCACGACTAGTTTTTGCCCTTTACCCAATGGATCATCATCAGGCCGTAAGCTTTGCCAAGCAGGCGTTGAGTGCCGGCGTCCAGTTGGGTTACTCCCCATATTAGGCGCACCCCCGAAACCAGACAAGCGACCTTCAGTCACCGTTGATGAATTCCCAAATTGATCAATCTGTAAAGTTGATCCCACAAACATATCTAACGCATATTGCCCAGCCATTTGACCAAAGGCCCGGTTAGACCGCATGCTACCGTCAGCGCCAACAAAGAAAATATCGGGACGAGCCGCAATGTATTGTTCCATCCCGACTTCGCCACCAAAGCTATGAATCGATTGAATCCAGCCACTTTCGATTGCGGGAATCAGCGTTGGTGTGGGGTTAACTTCCCAGTTAGGCACAATTTTGCCCTTCAAACCAAGTTGTTCCCCATAGGTTGGTAACAATAATTCAATGGCCGCCGTGTTAAAACCGACCCCATGATTGACAGATTGGACATTGTGCTTTTCATAAATCCCACGAATGGCCATCATGCCCATCAAAACTTGTAATTCAGTGATATTTTGGGGGTCACGTGTAAATAAGGGTTCCAATTGATATGGTTCATCGGCAGGAATCACGACATCAACCCAGCCACCAGGAATATCGACCCGTGGCACTTGATCGACAACTTCATTCGCTTGAACAATGACAATCCCATCTTTAAACGCGGCCGATTCAACAATCACCGGTGTTTCTTCGGTATTATTTCCAGTGTAAAGATTCCCATCATGATCCACTTTATCCGCCGCAACTAGCACGACATTTGGAATCAAGTCGACATACAAGCGAGCATATAATTCTAAGTAAGTATGAATATCACCAACTTGCATCGTCCCATCAGCAATCATTTGTGACACTCGGGTACTCTGCGGACCCGCAAACGAAAAGTCCATCTTGTTGGCAATCCCTAATTCAAAGATATCCAAATGTTCAGGCCGCGAAATACTCGACATAATCATGTGCAAGTCATGAACCTTCGCGGCATCAACTTGTGCTAACGTTTGCGATAAAAAGCTCGCTTGTTTTTGATTGTCGCCTTCCAAAACGACCTTATCACCAGGTTTAATTAATGTTTCTAAAACAGCTCGCGCATCTTGCGTTTTGGCAAACTTGCCATTTAATAAGCTCTGGGCGGCAGTTAACCGCGCGGCTTTTGCATCGCGTCGGGTCGTCCAGGATTTAACAACTTCACTCATTTAAAGAACCTCTTTCCATTTTGTTAACAAAAAATCAGCATCATCAATTGATTGTTGTGCCAAAGCAATCGTGCGTACATTCGGTTGTTGGGCTTGACTAAGTTTCGTAAACACCGTCCCCGGTGCAAATTCCATCGCTACTTGCGTCCCTAACTCTTCGGCTACCGCCATCATCGTGGCCCAATAAACGGGATAACGTAAATTGTTCGCCAAATCATAACGGACACCATCGGCTGTTAAGGTGCGCCGGCCATTCCAATTGGCTAGATAACTACAACGCGGCCGTTGCACGTCACAATCAGCCAACCTCGCTGTTAACTGTTGGGCAACAGCCGCCATCAATGGCGAATGTGATGGTGACGGCACGTGTAACAGCTTCGCATGTTGCGCCCCTTGCGCTAGTGCCAGCGTTAACACTTGCTGGATCGCTGGTAATGCCCCAGACAAGGTTGTTTGTAATGGCGTATTTTGATTGGATAAGTACACCGGCGTGGCCTCCGTATGCACACTGGCAACCAATGGCGCTAGTTCAGTTCGTGTTAACCCAACCACGACACCCATACCATAGCCAGTCGGATAGGCCGAACGCATCGCTTGTGCCCGTGTTGCCACCAATTGAATGGCGGTATCAACTGTCAAACTCCCAGCCGCCACTGCTGCGGCAAAGACGCCCAGCGAATGTCCAGCCACAGCTTGCGGTTGCCATCCCAATTGTTGGCATTGCGCTAATTGATCCAGCTGGCGACTCAAAATACTTAATTGAATTTGAACCGGATCTTGATAACCTACAGTCGTATCACTTAACGTCACGCCGGTTAAGGCTGTCACTCGGGCTAAAATTGCCGGATTTACCGTCGCTAATAAGCCGGCCTGTTGACTCCCTTGGCCTGGAAAAACCCATAACGTTTGCATCATCAACCATCACCTTCTCATTTAAACCATCCTGAATTGATCTCACGACTTTACTTTAAGCGTGATCAATATAAATGTATAATAGTAAAACGAAAAGACTATTAACCATTTGGTTATGAATGGAAGCAGGCTAATAAATATGAACTTAACGCATTTAAAGTGTTTCGCGGTGGTTGCCCAAGAACAAAGCATCACTCGTGCCGCCGAAAAGCTCTATATCTCGCAACCAGCCGTCAGTAAAATGATCCATCAATTGGAAACCGAACTCGCTGTAGCTTTGTTTGACCGTCAAGGCCGCACTATTGTGTTAAACCGGGCCGGTGAACTCTTCTATAGTTACGTGACCGAGGTGTTAGATAGCCTCAATCGTGGTATTCAAGCCGTGGCCGGCGGCGTTGATACGACGGTTTATCCATTAGAAATTACGTTAGAAGTCGCCTCATCGTTAATTCCCCAGATCGTCACGACAATTCAAACCAAGTTTCCAAATGTTCGCTTAAACTTAAAACAGCATTCTGTGATGGCGACCAATTTGCAACATGCTGACTTCATTATCACTAGCCGACTACTCCCTGATTTTGTCAGTATTCCCTTGATGAAAGAAGAAATTTTTGTCGGTGGTCAAGCAGCTTCGCTAACTAATAAACGCTTCATTCAAATGAAAGACTTGCCCACTAAACAATTGATTGGCTTAACGCCACAAAGTCCACTGCGTCAAACGATTGATCGCTACTTTGCTGCGATCGATCAACCGTTGAACTTTATGTATGAGGCCGATGATCCGGCTACCGTGCGGGGCTTACTAGAAGCTGGAGTTGGCGTTGGCTTTATTCCGGCCGTGACTTGGCAGAAAGTAGGCCGTCAATTGCACATTGCCCGCTTAACCCCTGAACCGTTAGAACGCACGCTATATTTAAGCACGCCCAAAAGATCGCAAACCAACATTCAACGAGAAATTGGCAATGAACTGATTCGATTATTTTTAAACTATCAAACGACCGCCCTTAAAATTTAGACTTGCATTTTCTAAATTAAAGTGATTAGATTGTAAGCGTTAAATCACCACTTGATTGATCTCACAAATTCAATTAAAGGTGGTTCCTCTCAATGCAACGTCCATTCACCATTCCTAAAAACAGTGTCGCTGACCTCGGCGACTATCTTAAAATGTGTGCTTGTACGGCGGTCATGTTACAGTCCGTTTTAGCACTCGTTTTAAGTACCCAACCAAGTACAGCCACACAACTTGGAATGGGAGTTCTTTATGATCTCGTCAAATTTACGGCACCGGCCTTTATTTTTGGGATTCTGTACACTTCGACGCGGCTCAGTTATCCGCAAACTGTCTCACACTATCCACAACATTTACACCAACAATGGTCCGCTTTGTTTGTCCCAACGATTTGGTGGACATTCGCCTACTTGCTGATTTTTCCAAACGTCCAACAAGTCACAACTTATCACAGTGTCGGTTCGTTTATCTGGCAATTCATCAACGGAAATGCCGCCCCACACTTGTGGTACAACACGATGATGCTCCAATTTATTCTGCTGATGCCTTGTTTTTGGTTGTTGGCACGCTGGGTTAACCATCAACCTAGCCATGCTTGGCTAGTCACTGGTCTAACGATTGTTGGTTATGCGGCTTGGCTATGGTTCTACGATGCGAACGTCTGGCACGGTGCCCAAACACAAAATTGGTACTTACTTGACCGGTTATTCATCAGCTTTGTGATCTATGGCATCTTTGGTGTACTTACTTGGTGTTATCAAGATGTGCTCGCGCGTTGGTTGCATCGTGGTCGTTGGTTAATCGGGCTCGCATTACTAGCCGTGATCGGTTGGACCACGCAACAGCTTTTCAGTCATGGCACCCCGGTAAGTTTTGCCAACGCGCCTTACTATCAACCATCGATGACGCTATATGCGCTATTAATTATTAGCGTTATCGCCATCATCGGTTGGCACCAGATTCGACAACAGTCACGGGTGTTACCCGTTGTTCACTGGTTAGCCACTTACGCTTATCGCGCCTACTTGGCCAACGTCTTTTGGTTACAAGCCCTATGGCGACTTGGTGGGCAATCACTGACTGGTCACCCATGGCTACAAATTATTGGCTGTTACGTGTTAACTTGGCTGTTAGCTTTTGCCTCCGCTTATGGGTTTCATGTTGCCTGGTCGACAGTTAAACAACGCCTATTCACGACTCAAACTGCACATTAACGTGTGGTTATCGGCTGGCTTTTTTAGCGCCGATAACCCACGTTTTATTTTTGTCTTAAGGGACCAGGCTATTTTACCGTCAACAGGTGACTTTTACAGCGATAGCATGTATCCTAGAGGTAACTCATTACGACATTTATGAAAAGGACGTTTAATTTAATGAAAGTCACTCAATTAATTAATAGTTTAAAATTCAAACGCGTTGACCCCGCCGTCACCGAAGATTTTGACGTCACAATGCTGACTCAGGATACACGTGAAGTTAAGCCTGGGGCGATGTTTATCGCCGTCGTCGGTTATCACGTGGATGGTCATGATTGGGTTCAACAAGCGATTGCCGCTGGTGCCAAAATCATTGTCGCCCAAAAACCAATTGACGTTGATGTTCCCGTGATTTATGTCGCGAACACGGAACGGGCAATGGCCATTTTAGCCGATGTTTTCTATGGTGCCCCTAGTCAAAAAATGCGGATGATTGGCGTTACCGGAACGAACGGTAAAACCACGGTTACCCATTTAATCGAACAAATCTATCGGGATCAAAATCAAGCAACTGGCTTGATCGGGACAATGTATCGGAAGATCAAAGACGAAAAGTTTCCTACAGCTAATACCACACCCGATTCAATCACCACGCAACGGACATTGGCCGCCATGCGCGATGCCGGTGTTGATACGGTTGCGATGGAAGTCTCCTCAATCGCACTAGTCTTAGGTCGTGTTTGGGGAATCGACTATGATATTGCTGTCTTTACTAATTTGACGCAAGATCATTTAGACTTCCACAAAACAATGGCCAGTTATGCGGAAGCTAAAGCAATGTTATTTGCCCAATTAGGGAACAAATACGACGCTAATGGGACGGCTAAGGTTGCAGTCTTAAACACCGATGACCCTGTTGGGCGTGAATTTGCCCAATATACAGCCGCACATGTTTTGACTTTTGGGTTAAAGCCAGATGCCATGATCAACGCGCAAAACGTCCAAATCAAGAGTCATGGGACAGAATTTGATTTATCCGTTTTCGGTGAAGTCACCCATGTCACGATGAAACTAATCGGCCAATTCAATGTCTATAACATGTTAGCTGCCTTTTCAGCGGCTTATGCAAGTGGCATCCCCGCTGATCAAATCATTCAATCACTTGAAAAAGTCACTGGGGTTAAAGGTCGCTTCCAAGCGGTGCCTTCACATACCGGTGTCAGTGTCATTGTCGATTATTCACACACGCCAGATGGCTTATTGAACGCCTTGGAAACCATTCAAGACTTTGCTAAACAAGATATTTATTGTGTGGTTGGTTGCGGTGGTGACCGTGATAAAGGCAAACGACCAAAGATGGCTAAAATTGCCGTTGAACACAGCACGAAGCCAATCTTCACTTCTGACAATCCGCGGACTGAAGACCCTGACATGATCTTACAAGACATGGTCGCCGGTGTGCCTGATGCCAACGTTCCAGTTTATGTTGATCGTCATGAAGCCATTGCCAAGGCCATCGACCAAGCACAACCTGGCGATGTCGTCTTAATCGCTGGTAAAGGCCACGAAGATTATCAAATTCTCGGCCGTACCAAACATCACTTTGATGACAGTGAAGAAGCAGCTAAAGCTTTAGCGTTAAAACCAACGATTGATTAGGTTGTGCATATAAACTAGCGTCTAGGAGAAAATCCTAGGCGCTTTTTTTGCGTTTGATGCTTTTCATTGGAGCTAACCTGATACACCTTGCCTTTGAAACGTGCTCCTCAAGCCTGTGATCTCCGCTTAGCTACGTCTAACCAAGGATTGAAGTCGAAACGTGTCCCCTGAACCTGCGACCTCCGCTTAGCTACGGCAGACAACTGATCGAAAACCCACGATCAATTGTTTGCCTAGGCTATGCTCAGTCGCAACCCGGTTTAGGGAACACTCTGCTAGATTAGTCACTATCCTAACTATTCACAATAGTCGATAAATGGCCTCAACTAATCCTATAATTTAATTGTTGAAAGGAAATAATTTTTGTTTTAACAATAGTCAGTTTGGGGGGATTATTAATGAAACAGTTTGCAATTTGGAAACGCCGGATTGCTTATGGGTCAACCGATATGGCTGGCAACATGATCTGGCAAATGGTTAGTATGTATCTGTTGTTTTTCTACACAACGGTTATTGGCATTTCGCCAGCATTCGTTGCCACGTTATTCTTGGTCGTGCGGTGTATTGATGCGTTTGACGCCTTGATTTATGGTTACTTAATTGACCATACACACACTCGTTGGGGGCAATCACGACCATACTTTTTATGGTTCGGAATTCCGTTAGGACTATTGGCCATGTTTCTGTTTATTAACCCGACTTTTGCGGGTGGTCAAACGTCAAAACTCGTCTTTGTTACCGTTATTTATGTGTTATTTAGTTTAATTTATTCCGGTGCCAATACACCGATTACCTCGATTCTGCCAAGCTTAACCGCTGATAGCGTTGAACGGACTAAATTAGCTAGTGCCCGGATGGTCATGACCACCATTGGTGCAACGATCGTCAGTCTGGGAACCTTACCCGTTGTTAAAATTTTAGGTGGTGGCAATCAATCTAAAGGGTTCGCACAATGGGCCATTATTTTAGGTGTCGTTATCATCGGCCTCTTCGTCTTCGCCTTCTTTAATTTGCATGAAACTAACATCGTTGAACCAGCAACAACTACCGAACAACCCGCAAAATCGTTGTCCATCTGGCAATCTTTAAAAGGTGCGGCACGTAACAAGCCATGGTTAATCTTAGCTTGCTCCTTCGTCTTACTCCAAACTTTCTGGGTTATGCGGAATTCAGCCGCTATCTTCTTTATTCAATATGTTTACGGCAAACCAGCTTTAGCCGCAGCCTTTTTGGGGATTTCATTTGTCTCAGTTATTGGGAATTTAGCGGTGCCATTCCTTTCACAACATTTTCAAAATCGGCACATCATGCAAGCCTCACTCGTGCTTTTCATCTTCAGTCAACTCTTATTGCCTTTAGCTGAAAAGACAAACAGTGTCTTCTTCCTCTTTGCCGGTGCGGTGATCTCACTGGTTGCCATGGGGGTCACCTTTACCATTGCTTTTGCGATGCTATCAGATACGATCGACTATTCCAATAAGATTCTTGGTTTTAATGAAACCGGTTTCTTGTCAGCTGTACCGATGATCGGTGCTAAATTAGGGATGGGTCTTGGTGGTTTCTTATCCGGACAATTGCTTGCCTGGGGCGGTTTCAATGCCAAAGCTCATGTGCAAGCTAGCAGTGCCATTACCGCTATCAACTGGTCCTTTGTCTGGTTACCAATCGTTCTCGGTTTAGGGATGTTCTTAATCTTACAATTCTACAAACTCGATGAAAAAACACTCGTCGATGAACCAGCCGCACCTAAGGCTGATAAAACTGCCAAGACCTTAAAGGAGGAGACGAACCGATGATGCCAACTATTCATGAAACAACGACTAAATTAAATCAAGTCACAAAAATTACAAAACCGTGGGCCCAAAACATTAAAAGTGGACAATTCGATCCGCTCGTTTTGCAAGATTTAGCACCTTTTAGTGAACCGGTCACGCTCGATCCCGATTTAGATGGTCTACGTGAAGGTAGCCTCAACGCGCCGATCGCTGATCCAGTGGGCGATGCAGTTACTAGTCGGCAAGTGTCCTTAACAGCTCTTGGACGCACCGTTAACGTTGACTGGCTCACCCCGACGACCGTGATTGGTGAACAACTATTAATCTACTTGCATGGTGGTGCTTTTTACGGTGGCGTCCCAGCTAACAACACCGTGTTACTCAAGCTCATCGCTAATCAAAGTCACTGTGAAGTCTTAAATGTCGACTATGGTTTAGCACCCGAGCATCCGGCACCCGAAGGCATTTTAGATGGGTTAGCGGTAATTCAAGCCGTTGTGGCGCAGCACCCTAATGCCAAAATTGCGATCTCAGGAGATTCAGCTGGCGCTAACATTGCGATTGCCGCAGCTAGCTTGAATCGTCAACTCGGTAATAATGCCGTTAACCAACAGCTCTTGCTTTATCCAGTGACGGCTCCCGGTGCTGATCATGCTGGTGCGCTATGGGACATGAACAATTTTCCAATTATGCCAGCCCAACAGGATATTTTAAACAACTATCACGATCTATTCCGCCAATTAGATACCATCATGACTAATTATTACTTACCAACTGGCTGGGAATCAGGTGCGCCACTGATTTCACCACTTAATCAGGCCGACCTAGCCACTAGCCCTGCCACGATGATTCTCATTGGGGAATTCGACCCCTTCCGACCACAAGCTTGGGTCTATGCGCAACGACTGGCACAAGCTGATGTTGAAACAACCTTTGTCCAATATCAAGGCCAAAATCACGCCTTTGCGCCACATGTTGATCGCTTCTGGCAAGCACGCGACGTGGCTACGATGATGACTGAACGCCTCGTTAGCTTATTATAAGCAACACTCAAAAATGACACCAACTTGATCGTCTGATCAGGTTGGTGTCATTTCTTGTTAAAACTAAAAATAGTTATACTTGCCACCTACCGTTCGCCCACATTGAGCCGGAACGCTGTGGGCGGACCGGTTCAGCCAAAAAGCGGTCTGAACCATCGTTTTGAACCACCAAACCCGTGTTTCAAAAGCGCCAATCTCTAAGCGATAAATCGCTAAGAGATTCCCACGGCTGGGCTCAATGTGAGCTCACTCTCGGTTATGATAGTTACTAGATTGATTAATTTTACGATATAGCCGGAGCCAACCAGTGATGGCGCCGGCCGTGAAAACATCGTTAGTCCGGATGATTTTCCCGGGCTTACGATGTGGACGCCTTTTGAGACAAGCGGTTTGGGCTAGGCTTAAAAGCGAGGTGGAAGCCCGCACTTTGGGCTGGAGCCGGTCCCACAGCCGGCATAATCACTGGCTGGCGGAGGTAGCATAAAACACTATTACCGAGACACTACGCATCCAAATAATCGGTCTCATTCCAAGTTTTGACTTTAAAGGTTTGATTATCATCAGTTTTTAGAATCGTCAAGCTATCATTATCCACAATGCCATGACCGATCGTCGACATTAATTGACCATCAAGATATAAAGGCTTGCGGAATTGGGCAATCGGAATTCCTAGTAACGCCTTAATCGTCATTGTGGTGACTAAACCATGCGATACCATCAATAATGGCTTATCACTTTGAACACCGGCTTGCGCTACAGCATCGTGTACCGCCGCGGTTGTGCGCGCAACAAAGTCCGCGTAAGTTTCCCCTTGTCCAGCAAGTTCTGGTTGATAACGCTCAGGATGATTGATCAACATATCCACTTGCGTTTTCGGTTCCGCCTCGGCTTCCAGCAAACCGTCCCAACGGCCAAACCGCATTTCTCGTAGTCGTGGTTCCACTTGAATGTCGGGTTGCCACTGATTAGCCTCAACAATATATTGGGCCGTATCAAACGCTCGCTTTTGCGGACTACTATAAACAGCCTCGAATTGGACCGCTTGTAGCCGTTTTCCAGCCGCTTTACCACCCAAGATGCCACTCTCCACTAATGGCGAATCCGAATCGCCACCTTGAAAACGATGTTCAAGATTAAACTGTGTACGACCGTGCCGCACAAAATAGATTTGCATGGTTCATGTGCCTCCCTAACTAAACTGATATCTTAATTTTACCTGTTATCCAGTCACAAAAAAAGTCTAAGCCTCGTGACTTAGACTAATTAAACTATACCTTTTTAACCATATGGGCATACGGATGCACGCCAATCACCAATTTACCGACCGTTTCAAACCCTTGCCGATGATATAACTTGGCCGCCTTAGGATTGCCATCATCAACATTCAAACTCAGTCGACTGAGTCCTTGATCCTTAGCTACAGCTGGTAAAGCTTGTAGGAGTTGACTGCCAATCCCTTTCCCCTGCGCTTTGGGGCTGACGGCTAGCATGCTTAAATACCATTCGCCAGGTTGCGTTTCGCCACCAAGTTCAAGAGGGGCGTCAAAACCGGATTGAGCCGCCGAAACGGCTCGCAATAGCTGATTAACCGCGACTTCATTGGCTGCCGGATGACCAAAAGCAACCCCTAACACTTGGTCGTCATCAACCGCTACTAACGTTTGCGCCAAATCCGTTAAGTTTTCTGGCCGTTGATACAACGTTGTGAGCATGGCTAACAAATCGGCGTCACTTACCTTAGCCAGTACTGGCATTTCCATATCTCGATAAATCATCCCCACTAATGGCGCAATTTGCGCCGCATCAGTTGGTTGCGCTAATCTAATTTGCATGCACGTTCCTCCTCTAATTAACTTCCTATCCAGCTTAGCAAGATTCACTAAGCCGCGTCAATCAGGATGCTTCATTGATTGCCGATGGGTTAACGTCATGACCCAAGTCGTCACTGGCACCGTTAGAATAACCCCAATTAAGGCAAACAAAACCATCAAAACTTCAGCAACAAAAATTTTATTATTGATCACACTGCCAAACGAATAATGCAGACCGGAGAACCAAATAAATAGTGCTAAAAAGCCACCAAAGAAGCCAAAAAACAACGTATTAAATGTCGTTCCAATGATCTGTTTGCCAATGCTAATACCATCTAGATAAAGTCGCTTGGTCATGACTTTAGGATGTTGCGCAATAATCTCACTGAGCCCCGCCGCAATTGCAATGCTGGCCTCGGCAATCGCACCTAATGTACTAAGAATAGCTTCCGTCACAGCGACCCCAACAAAGGATACCCCAATCGTTAAAGACATCCCTTCTAAGTCTTCACTATCTTCCAAACTAAAGCCTTGTGCCATAATCCAGTGCTCCACTGGAAAAATCACTAAAATAAGACCAACCATCACGATTAGAGCCGCGATATAGGCCGTTTTAGCCGCCAACTCGTTTTCCTCACCAAAGAAAATTGTAAAGGCCAAAATAATCGTCCCAATGACGAGTGACACGCCCATTGCCGGAAATCCCCACGAAATCAAGACAACCGCTAAGAACAATAACCCAAAGTTAAAAATCAAACTCAAAAAGGCCGTGGCGCCTGTTTTACCACCGATTAACGTCATCAGCGCAAACAAGACGAGCCCTAAAACACTAATGGTACTCATGCTTGCGCCGCCTTTCTAGGCATCAACCGACTAGCTAACCAGCTGGCAACTGGAATTGCTAAAACAATGCCAATCCCTGAAATCAAACTTTGAACCATCCCTAACGACATATTCATCGAGAAAGTATAGCCCCAATTGTTGCCATTCCGTAAGTACAATAGCGTCATCGCAAAGGTATCGGCCATAAAGATCAGGAATAACACATTAATTAATGGTCCCATGATTGACCGACCAATCGTTAAACCAGATTTAAAGATTTGATTCGCCGTCACATCTGGTCGTTCTTCACGCAATTGGAACAGTGAAGCCACAATATCGGTCGATTCATCCATCACCGCACCTAATGATCCCAGCACGGTTTCTACTAGAAATAATGGTCGCGGTACTTGGGTCACGTATTGCATCGCTTCATAAGTGACACCACGTTCTTTAGTCACCGCAAAAACAATTAAACTAATAATGACAGCTAATCCGGTCCCAGCAACCGTTGCTCCTAACGTCACCAGCATCTGCCGAGAAAAACCAAGCACCAGCCATAACGTTAAAACCGCAAAAATAATGGCTAACCCACCAAATAACGTATATAAATGGCCACCATTAGTCATCAAATCAATTTGAATCGCGCCATAAAACAAGACTGCATTTAACGTCACACTCAGTAACGCCATCAAGCCGCTAAAACGCATAATCAATAACAGTAATGCTAACGCCAACCAAGCGACAAAAGCCAACGCGGTATCGCGTTTCAAGCCTTGAATCGTGACTGCTCGACTAGCACTCTTCGGGATACGAACAAAGACTTGATCGCCTACCCGGTAGGCCTGATCCATCGCTCCCGATTTCGTATAACTATTTTTGATCCGATACGTTCGACCTTGATGCTGATGATTTAAAACCTTGATTGTCACCCATTGGCTGGCATCAACATCTTTATTTTGAAATTCATCAGTCGTCGCCGTGTGTTGAATGGCTTGTACTTTGGTCACTTGTGCCACCGTTTGTTGATACCAAGCGGCATTTTTTCGTGTTAAACCAACACCAATCAAGCCAACAATGACAACCACAATCGTTAGCCACAAACCCCACGATCGTTTCATTCGTTGCTGCAACATTTCCACCCTTTTCTCACTTAAACTAGTGCTAGCTTAGCACGCACCACGCGAGATAACGTGACTTGGACTAAATCTTTACCAGAATCTAAGCTTCCGCCTGTTCAATTTGTGTTTGTAAATCCTTTAACCACATCACTTCGGTCGTATTATGTTCACGATTTGCCCATTTTAACCCTTGCTCAATCGTGTCTAAAGCAGTTGGTGCTTGATGGCTGACGCGCCATTGATACACTGCTCGTAACTTAAACTGGGTCAATGGCGTATAACGTTGCCGTAAGCGTTGCAGCTCATGGTCCTGGACCCAGGCAATGAACTGCGCATCGGCCTGTTCTGCCAGCAGATGCCAATAGAGTGTCGCATCTAAGTACACGGCCATATCCGCTGGTGGCAATTCATTAAAACTATGCGTTAATCGCGTTAGTCCGGTTAACAACTCAGCTAACGGTAAGCCATGTTGCTGGCCCCATTGCAGCGTGACCCAAGCTTGACGGACAATTAAATAATTCTGACTCGTGCTGCCTGGTGCTAACTGAATCGCGTCAACTGGTAACGACGCAACACTGCCCGTTTCTACCATCGTTGCTGTAGCTAACATGGTCACGTAAGCTGCAGTTGTGCCAGCCGGAATTGCCCGGGCCGTTTTAAAATCTAAGGCCGCGGTTGCCCGGCCACGCCACACGAAAGGTAACAATTGAAGCGCTTTTAACGTATTCACCCAAATCCAAATAATCGCAATCATCAACCACAAATCAAACCCATGAGCCAATTGTTGTACCGTGACCAAACTAAAAATCACCGCTAACAAATTAAACAAGCCCCCGCTAAAACAAATCGCCGCATAATTGAAGCGTTCCGACTCACTTGGCGGCATAATGACCAAATGCGGTTCGGAATGGATGGGCCGTTGCCAACGCCAATGGCCGTCAAAATGAACCAATTGATACCGATATCCGGCAATTTTAACTACACGGCCACCAGTCAGGCGACTGCCCAACCACTGACCAAACTCATAAATCAAAGTCGCACCTAGTAAACTCCCAATGAGTCCCAAACCAAGCCAACCAATTGTCGATAATAATGAACCCACGACTTGCAAATTCGCCACCTCCACTAATCTAATGTCATTAGTCTTATTATAACAAACTAAAAACGTTGCGCCGGCTTCACCTAATCGGTCAAAGTCAACACAACGTTTTAAAACTTATTTTGATGTTGCAATATGCCGATACTGGGCAAGCAGATTATGGGCGGGGCCATCCGGATCAGTCGTTGGCATCGCATCAATCACATCGGTGACCGCATCAACTAAGCCATCACTCGTTACTGTAGCCCCTGTGACGGCATCAATATCAACGGTTTGAGCCATTAATAACCGTGTTACCACTTGTGGAATCGCCTCTTTTTCCAAACCATGCAACTTGGTTTCCGGCGCCACTTCGATCCCCACAAGTTGATCCGCAGTAAATGAAATCGTCAATGGTAAATCATGCAAGTAACCATCACCAACAATGTGATAGGCCCCTGGTTTATACGTTGCCATCTTAAAGCCCCCTTCGTCTTTTACTGATTTCACTAAAAGTTGAAAGATAGCCGGGCCACCTCCGTCAGCCAGTGATTCTGTCGGCTGTGGGGACCGGTTCCAGCCCAAAATCGGGCTTCCACCTCGCTTTTAAGCCTAGCCCAAACCGCTAGTCTCAAAAGTCGTCCACATCGTAAAGTCCGGAAAAACCACCCGGACTAACGCTGTTTGCACGGCCGACGCCATCACTGGTTGACTCCGGTTATCTTGTGGTTGTTAATTAAGTTTGTGATCACCACTATAACCGAGAGTGAGTCCACATTGAGCCCAGCCGTGGGAATCTCTTAGCGATTTATCGCTTAGAGATTGGCGCTTTTGAAACACGGTTTTGGTGGTTCAAAACGACGGCTCAGACCGCCCTTTGGCTGAGCCGGTCCGTCCACAGCGTTCCGGCTCAATGTGGGCGAACGGTAGGTGGCAAGTTAGCCTATTTTTATTCAGTGATTATTACTAATTAAAATATCTTTCGATCATTGCTAACTTCATCTTAACATGCAACTAAGTCAGTAACGGCGCGGAATCGATTGGTTTTTCCTATCGATTGATAGCTTTACCAAAACATGACACAACTTTTACCTAAACGAGCTAGTTTAGGTAGCATTAACCCAGTATTGTTAGGTAAAAATCTACAAATGGGGTTGAAAACTAATGGCTATTTTACTCATCAGTATCAGCTTACTCTTAGGTATGGTTATGGCGACTTTAATTGGTGGACGCGTTCACGAATCACACCATGAACATCATTAAAAAGGCCTCAACTTGCAAAATCGCAAGTTGAGGCCTTTTTTGCTGAATTAAGTTCTTAAATAACCGTGTTCTTGTTCGACGGCGATTTGGGCAACTAAATTCAAATAATTAAATGGCTGATTGAAACTCGGTGAAAATAACATATCCAAGAAGGCGAGTTGATCAATCGTACTTTCAGTTTGAATTAAAGCGGAGACTGTATTAGCTGCTTGTGACACATCATGTTGACTCATTAACTGCGCCCCTAAAATATGGCGGTTATTACGATCATAAACTAAGACGACAGTCACCGGATAAGCATTTGGCATGAATTCTGGTCGGTAATTACCTTGATAAACGGCCATCGCGGCATTCAATTTAGCGTCCTGAGCTGCAGCCATCGTTAAACCAGTTGTCACAATCGTATGTTTGAAAACAAACATCCCAGTTGTGGCCTGAGTTCCTAATGTCCGCAACCGCCGTTCACCGACATTAATTCCGGCCAAGGCACCTTGGCGTACCGCTTGAGAAGCCAATGGTGTATAGATCATGCCACGGGTCGGATTATAATGACTAAGTGCTGCATCGCCAGCGGCTAAAATATCAGGATCTGAAGTTTGGGCATAATCATCAACAACGATGGCCCCATTGTCGGCCATATCCACTTTACCATCCAATAAATCGGTATACGGAATCATCCCAGCACTCATCGCCGCCATATCCACTTCAAAATCCCCGGAATTTGTTCTAACCATTAACGATCCATCTTCGGTATCCTCAAAAGCAGACACTTGCGTACTCAACACAACTTTGACACCGTGATCGGCTAAGACATCCATCACCTGATTGGCAATTAACGGTTCAATGTATTTGTCCAACACATGCGCGGTTTGCTGAATCAACACGACTTCTCGTCCCGTATTCGCATAGCCTTCTGCTAGTTCAACACCGACATAGCCACCACCAATAATTGCGATTTTTTTCGCATCAATAGTTGATTCACATAAATTATTTGCTTGATCATAAGTCTTACATAAAAGGACTTTAGGATTTTCAATCCCTGTAATGGCTGGGATTGCGGTAATTGACCCGGTAGTCATGATCAACTTATCATAATGATCAGTGAACATTTCTCGCGTCACTAAATTTTGAACACGAACCGTATGTGCCATAGTATCAATACGAATAACATCATGTTCAACCTTCATGTTGACCCCCTGCTTGACGAAATCCGCAGGTTCCGCATACAATGCGGCCGACAAGTCTTCAACGGTTCCTTCAATATGTAAATAGGTGGCACATGATAGGTATGAAATACTTGCTTGACGTTCATATGCAGTAATTTCTGCATCAGGATAAGTTTTTAAGATCTGCTTGATGGCCGCAATTCCGGCGTGCGTACAACCAACAACAATAACTTTCATAAAATTAATCCTTTCTTTCTGTCTATACTTAACTTATTATAAGTATACCGTTCTTTTAATGAATAAACATCAACTATTTTCGGAGGAAAACTATTTGGAACCATTTTATCGCTATTTTGTTCAGCCCCAAATCAATACTAAGACAAAAACGATTACGGGTTATGAATTATTAATGAAACAACTGACACCTGAAGGCTGGCGGCCACCTGTTAATTTTGCTGCCATCGATGCGCAAACTATCGCGGAATTACTAATCGCAACCACCAGGGTCTTGGCACTAAAGGTCAATTACTGTTCCGTCAACATTAACCGTGAACAACTGATGACCACACCGATCGTCGACGCTATTATTAAAAGTCAACAACAGCTTTACCCTGCTCGACTCGTTGTAGAACTAACTGAAGACGATGGGCCTGAACAATATCCAGTAGCCGAAATGCTACCCTTGTTACAATCATTAGTTGACCAAGGCATTCAAATTTCGTTGGACGATGTTGGGACTGGGGATAACTACTTTGATGATGTTCAAACTTTACTCCCATTAGTGTCAGAACTCAAGTTTGCTTTGCAAAACTTTAAGTTGGCCTTCAATGATCCTAAGATCCAGCAAAAGGTCCGTTTTTGGCGCGCCATGAGCACAGAATATGGGTTGCGTTTAGTTTTAGAAGGTGTGGAAAATGCCGCCGACAACGTACTTAGTCAGAAGTTAGGCATTAAGTATAAACAAGGTTATTATTTTAGTAAACCACAATTATTAAAATTACCACAAGATCAGGCAGCTATGTAAGCTTAAAATAGCTGTGGTGACGATTCAAGCAATCCGCTTAAACCGTCACCACAGCTATTTTTTTATTTTCGTCGCCATTTGGCCCATAGACGTTGCCAGCGCAAATACCGTTGACGCGCCCGTTCTAGCCGTTGGTAACGCTTAGGTTGCTGCCGATAAAACTGTTGATGATAGTTTTCAGCGGGCCAAAACGTCGTTGTCGGTTCGATTGCCACGACAATTGGCTTTTGATATTGCCGCTGATCAATGACCCGTTGTTTTGACGCTTCCGCCAATTGACGTTGGGCCGCTGAATTCACGAAAATAATTGGCCGATAAGACTCACCACGATCATTCACTTGCCCACTATCATCGGTTGGATCAATCAATTGCCAATAAACCGTCAATAAGTCGGCATAAGTCACTTGACGAGTATCGAACAAGATCTCAACTGCTTCCACATGGCCCGTTGATTGACTAATGACTTGATCATAAGTCGGCTGTGCGACCGTGCCACCCGTATAACCTGAAATGACGGCGTTGATCCCGGGGCGTGTTTCAAACGGTTCTACCATACACCAAAAACAGCCACCAGCAAATACCGCTCGTTCTTGATATGGTGGATCAGGTGCCGTGTGTTGCGCCACTAAGTCACGCGAATCTAAGACCGTTTCCCCGGTCATTTGCCGATAAAAGTCAGCCACTGCTGGCGTTAAGTTTTGCCGTTGTGCTAATGGTCGTAAGTCAGCCAATAATCGAGAAAGCTCGCGAGCCGCTGTGGTATTTGGGGTTAACCGCTGCTTGGCACCTACTAATAATTGTCGTTCCCAAGCACGCGTCCCTGGATTTAAGATTAAAGTGGTTATTTGTTGCGTCAATTCAGCCATTGATAGTGCCATAACGACCCCTCCTCACCGATTTTCTCTAAGCTTACGTCGTCTGCTTTTCCGTGGCAATCCATTTGCTCACAACTAGTGCCGCCGATGTTTAACCACGGTGAAAAAGTGTAGGATCGAGGCTAACAGCACATAGAAAACAATGACAAACACCCCATAATAAGCCCAAAAGTTTTGTAGCGGAATTAGTTGACCAATGCCAGCCTCAATCCCCATCGTGATTAATGCCATCACCGCAATCATTAAAAATAATTCTACATAGCGTTTCATCGTATTATCGTCGCGCTCCTTTCTTTGTACCGCTTTTTGACCAACGCGTTCACACTCACTTTGTTTTTTAGCTGACAATTGTGACATGCCAAAAGTCTTCGTGACCACAATTTCACGAATTTTAATCAGGCCGCCCATCGTCAAAAACTTATCCATCGTTTTGAAGGCCGCATCCGTCATACCGGTCACCATATTTTCAACGCTACCAACGTAACAATTCGTCACAGTAACATAGTGTTTATTCTTAAACCGATCTGGGACGGCCTCACCAACCGCATTAAAACGCGCAATCCGATTCCGCATACAATCTAAAAAATTCTTCATCACCCCAGATAGACCACCTAAATAAGTCGGCGCCGCCAAAACCCAAACATCTGCCTTTAACAGCTTGTTTTCTATCAAGTCTAAGTCTGAGTTGTGTTGGCTAGGCTGATCTGGTAAAATAACATAGTCATTTAGATTAATCAGTTCAACTTTTGCCGTTTTAGCGGCCCCTTTCAAAACCGCCTTTAACGTTTGGGCCGTAACGCCATCTGGCCGTTGCGATCCCAAGAGTCCTAACACATACATTCAGATCTCCTCCAATCAAATTAAGTTAACGATCATTGTTATTCAAAAAGCACTTACTAAACTAACCACAATCGTTAAGTACTATAATTATGAATAGTTAAAACGAGAAACAATTGACAATTAATTACAGAGTTGTTTTAATAGGACAAGAGCCAAGCTTCTAACCATCCCATGGCCCCGCCCGTTAGACAACTTACGGACTAACAAGTTACTCGAAACGCTTCACTCATTCGAAGCAATTCGTTGAACTAATTGTGTACCAGTTAATAGTATCACAGCCACCTAGTTTTAGGCGGAGTTGTCAACTGAGGCTTTGATCACGTTAGTATCAATCTGGTGGCGGCCAGATTGATATCAAGGGGACGCATCATCCGATCAAGCCAACCAATTGAATTTGAAAGGACTTAGGTCAGTCATGGCGAACTATCAAAAATCAGCAACCGCACTAACAGAGAGTGCACAACTCATTGGCATTTTTGCCGAAACCATTCGGCGACAAATTATTATTGCCTTGGGGAATAGTGGCGATGGCTTAAACGTCACCGCAATTACTGCTTTAGTGAACATTTCACGTCCAGCTGTCTCACATCATTTACGTTTAATGCGTGAAGCTGGGGTCATTGATATGCGTAGCAACGGGGTGGAACATATTTATTATCTCACCTTAGCGGAACCCTTAAAACAATTACAATCAACCTTTACCACGTTAACTACCGACTTCGAAGCTAGTCAGCCGAAGTAAGTGGCGTTAACATCAACAAAACCGGCGTCCATCCTACTTTTGAGGATTGGCGCCGGTTTTTGATTAAGACTTTATTTGAGTTGATTAATTAACTGTTCTAAATCCTCAGGTAGTGGCGCTTGCCATTGTAAATCCTGATCAGTAAATGGATCATGGAACTGCAATGTCGCCGCATGTAGCGCCTGCCGTTGAATTAACGTCGTCGGACCCGCGTAAAGTTGATCGCCTAATAACGGATGGCCCAAATGGCTTAGATGTACCCGAATTTGATGGGTTCGTCCAGTAACCAGCTCCAGTTTGACTTGCGTGGCCGTGGCAAAAGTCTGTTCAACCCAATATTTAGTAGTGGCATCTTGACCCGCTGGCGTAACTTCACGCCGTGGACTCGTCCCGACTCGCCCGATTGCCGCAGTGATCGTCCCTTGCGCTGGGGTTAATTGCCCATCGACCCACGCTAAATACGTCTTTCTTAACGTTTTAGCAACAGGTTCCCAAGTTGTCATACTTTGCGCGACTCGATGCTTGGCTACCAGCACTAAGCCACTCGTATCACGATCCAATCGGGTAATCAAATGGGGCTTTTGATTTTCAGCTTGCTGTGCCATCAAATAACCTTTGACCCGATTAACCAACGTATCTTCACGGTTAGTAGGACCCGGCACACTCGTTAAGCCGGCTGGTTTATTGACCACTAACCAATGATCATCTTCATATAACACAGTAATTGGCACCGAACTCACGGCAACTTCAGGGTCAGCCCCTTCGGCTGGTAACCAAATACCCGCATAATCACCATTTTCCACGGTAATCTCACCGAAGTGTGGAATCCCATCTAACCGGAACTCACCCTCACCATGCTTAATGGCCTTGATCAGCCGCATGCTGATCCCATGTTTAGTTAAAAAGCGTTTCATTGAAACGGGTTCACCCGTGTGTTGCCATCTAAATTCCATTTTTGCGGCTCCTTTAAAATGCGACAAAATCTTAACATTCTTTTTTGTACAGACGTGGTATAGTAGGGCTAATATTGTAAGACCTTGGGGGAGATTACATGCATTATCAACATCGAAAATTTTATCATTTACGATTATTTTTAGTTATACTCATCGGCGTGGGGGGCGCCGCTTGGTTAACAATCCACTGGTGGCCACAGTCCACCACACCAGCTCATCCGAAAACTAGTTTAACCGTGAAAAAAACACCCACGAAGAAAAAAGCAATTAAGAAACCTACCACACCACTCACAACCGTCGTCAAAGATACCGCGATTGATCGCTATTTAACCCAACAGCACTTTACGGGGACGGCCTTAATCGTGCGTGAAAATCATGTAATTCTGCGTAAAGCATATGGTTGGCGTAATCGTAAGCAACAGCTTAAAAATGAACTCGCCACACCCTACTACATCGGTTCAACCGAAAAGGCGTTAATCGCGACGGCCATTTTACAGCTACAAAGTGCTGGCAAACTGAAAATTACAGATCCAGTGAATCGCTATTTTCCACATTTTCCTAACGGCAATAAGATCAAGTTGAAGAATCTCTTGAATCATACGTCTGGTTTGGCTGGTCATCAAGAAGTTAACGCCGCCACCACCCCCGCTAAGCTCGTCAAAGATATTGAAAAACAAGGTATTACGAGCCAACCAGGAACTTGGCACTATTTAGATAGTAATTATACCGTCTTAGCCTATTTAGTCGAAAAACTTAGTCACCAGCCATTAATGACCTACTTGCAACAGCGTGTTTTTGATCCCGCCAACATGGCGACACCACTTACTTACCAAAAATTTGCCAAAGATCCTAAGCGCTCAACCGGCTACCGCATCAGTAGTGACGGCAAATACGTGACACCCACCTTACCTGATTTATCACAACTTTATGGCGTTGGCAACTTAGCGATGACCGTTACCGAGATGTACAAGTTTGATGCTGCCTTGATGCAAGGTAAATTATTATCAACTAAAGCGCGTCAGCAATTACTCACCGCCGGTAGTTCATCAGGCTACGGCATGGGCTTTTACGTTGATCCAGGCACTTATAACAGTCACGGCATTGTCAGTGGCTGGAATGTCTCGAACAGTTTCACCCATACTGGTAAAACGTATATCGTTTTGATGTCAAATGTCCAAAATAATATTCGCTCATTTGGCGTCGTCAACAATCAGTTATACACTTTGTTGAATCAACAAGCTAAAGGGTAAAAACTACCTTTTAGCAATAATCGTTGATGTGGCAAGCATTACTAATTAGAAGCAGACTGGCTTGCCACCTACCGTTCGCCCACCTTGAGCCGGAACGCTGTGGGCGGACCGGCTCAGCCAAAAAGCAGTCTGAACCGTCGTTTTGAACCGCCAAAACCGCGTTTCAAAAGCGCCAGGCTCTAAGCGATAAATCGCTAAGAGTCTCCCACGGCTGGGCTCAATGTGAGCTCACTCTCGGTTATGATGATTATGACTAACATCTACAGTATAACCGGCGTCAGTCAGTGATGGCGCCGGCCGTGAAAACATCGTTAGTCCGGATGCTTTTGCCGGACTTTACGATGTGGACGACTTTTAAGACTAGCGGTTTGGGCTAGGCTTAAAAGCGAGGTGGAAGCCCGTACTTTGGCTGGAGCCGGTCCCCACAGCCGGCAGAATCACTGGCTGACGCAGGTAGCATAATCCAAGCCAATGCTAGTACATCATTGGCTTTCAATCTTTACTCAACCAGCTTAATCAACGGTCGTTGCTTCAGGTTGATTAACGTAAGCGCGAATCGTTTGCATAAACGTTTCACCATATTTGTCTAACTTGTTAGCACCGACTCCACGAACATTCAAAAATTCTGCATCGGTCGCGGGCAATAGATCACACATTGAATGTAACGTTTTATCTGAAAAAATCACAAACGGTGGCACTTGTTGGTCTTCAGCTAACTGACGCCGCAATGTTCGTAGTTGTTCAAATAACGCATCATTAACTGGCGCAGCCGCTTTAACGGTTTGCGCCGTTTTGCGGTACACTTTGGTTTCACCTTTTAAGACGCCAACCCCAGTTTTCGTGACTGTTAAGGTCGGATACTGACCACCAATACTTTGTAAATACCCCGCGGCCGTTAAAAAGTCGACCAGCTCGGTAACACTCTTCTGCCGTTGATCAGCCATAATACCATATGTTGGCAAGCCTTTAAGATCTAAATCCCGAATCCGTTGATTATTGGCCCCTGTCAAAACTTGCGCAATCACCCCTTTACCAAAACGGCTATGCACCCGGACCACACAGGACAAGACTTTTTGCGCATTCGTTGTAATATCCTGCGCTTCGCGATCATCCCGACAATTGCTACAACGCTGGCAAGGTGCTGACTTTTCCCCAAAATAGTTCAAAATAAATTGCTGTAAACAACCTTGGGTATTGGCATATTGGGTCATCACTTGTAGTTTTTGATAGGCTCGATGCTTATGTTCATCATCCATCTCTGATTGATCAATAAAGAAATGTTGGAGTTGAATATCATTGGGCCGAAACATCAAAATGGCTTCACTTGGTAAGCCATCTCGTCCCGCCCGACCGGCTTCTTGGTAATAAGCTTCCAACGTCCCAGGAACTTGGGCATGAATGACAAACCGCACATTACTTTTATCGATCCCCATCCCAAAGGCATTGGTGGCGACCATCACTTGCACCCGATCAAATAAGAAATCTTCTTGATTTTGCCGGCGCACCTCGTCATCTAACCCCGCATGATACATCGTGGCTTTAATCTGCTTATGTTGAAGTAAAGTGGTAATCCGAGCGACTTCTTTACGCGTACTGGCATAGATAATCCCGGCTTCACCTTGATTGGCCTTTAAATAATCCAAAATATAACGGTCCGTATCTTGGTCCTTGACCACCGCCAAATCCAAATTATCACGAGCAAACCCCGTATTCACTTCATCATCTGGCGCAATCGACAACCGTTCACAAATATCTTGCGCGACTTGTTCCGTCGCGGTGGCCGTTAAGGCTAAAACTTGTGGATGGGTTGGTAATTGCTCAATTGCCGTACTTAAAGCCAAATAACTTGGCCGGAAATCATGCCCCCATTGTGAGATACAATGCGCTTCATCAATCGCCAATAGATCAATTGGCAGTTGCCCTAAATCACGAATAAACTGCGGTGAATCTAGTCTTTCTGGTGCAATGTAGAGTAACGTGTAGTCCCCAGCACGCAATTCATTGAGGCGTTGTTGAATGCTTTGATAATCTAGCGAACTGTTAATAAAGGTCGCCGCGATCCCATTATCATTCAACGCATCGACTTGATCTTTCATTAAAGAAATCAACGGCGAAACGACCACCGTCAACCCATTAAATAGTAACGCTGGAATTTGATAACAGAGCGACTTACCGCCACCGGTTGGCATAACCGCCAACGTGTTTTCCCCAGCTAACACTTGTTCAATGACGGCCTTTTGTCCCGGCCGAAACTCGTCGTACCCAAAAGTCGTTTTTAATACTTGTTGCGCCGCCGCTAAATCCATCGTCGTTGCCACTCCTTCTATATTAAATCAGTGCTTCCATTCTACCGAGAATTTAAGGGAGATACAACTGACGGTCTTATAAATGATTTCAATTTTTTTGGTTACTATTATTGTTAGCTCTACACTACTACCGGAAAATAGTTAATTATCAACAATTTGCTTTCGCATTATTGAAAAATCTAACTAAAAGCGTTAATGTGAAGTTAACTTCACATAGAAAAGAGATGACAGGATGAACAACTCACTGCGACAGTATCGCAAACAGGCCAACTTAACCCAATCTCAAGTTGCCCAACGCGTCAACGTCACGTCAAGGACCATCATCTCAATTGAAAAAGGCCAATATAAGCCATCATTAATTTTGGCCTACAAACTTGCTACCCTTTTTCACACAGATATTGAAACACTGTTTAATTTAGCAACATATGTGGAGGCTGAAAAAGATGAAAAAAAATCTTAGTGTCATATTCTGGGGCATTTTATCATTACTCTTTCTCTATTTTGCTTTTAGCGACTGGTCAAATTGGCTTAGCCTATTCAAGGATATTCTCATAGTTGTCATTTGTTTATTCCTTGCTATCTCTAAAAGCAAAGCAATCAATCTCAACGAACCTGACGATGATGAGCGTGATCAATATGTCGAACGACTTGCCGATCATCAGGTCATCACCATCATGGAATGGTTATCGCTCACCCTCTTTATTATTTTTATGCTCATTTACCAATTTGACGGTGAAAATTTGGTCATTGGTATTATTGCGATAATTGCCATTCTTTATTGGACCATTATTAACATTCTAAGACTCTCAGTAACCATCTTGAACAATATTAGAAATTAACCCATTATCCGATAAAAGGCGATCATCAGAATTAAGTCCAAGCTTAATTCTGATGATCGCCTTTTTCATTTCAATTTACTTGACTAGTCCCAAACTAATTAACCGTTGCGCGGTGTCAATCACAGTCGTTTCAGGGTCATGTTGTTGCCACCCAAGATCAGTTTCGGCAGCGGCGGTACTGTGATGATAGTGTCGGTTCAACATCGGAACTAATGACCGTAAACTTGGCATTGGTTTTGCTAGTAAGCGCGTCGCCCAGTTAGGTAATGGTCGTACATTTAAATGTAATTGTGGGAAGTTTTGTTGATACAAACGTCCAACGGCTAACATCGTCAGCGTTTGTGACGCGGCCAGATAACGCTTGCCAATCGCCGTATCTTGTTCAAACGCTAGGCGATGCAAGTTAGCCAAGTCGCGCACGTCACTAATTTCTAACGGTACTTTTGGCAAGGCGGGTTGTCCCTTCAATAATTGTAACAAAATCCCATTGGAACTAAGATTCTTGGTCATTACTGGACCAAAGATTGCCCCTGGTAAAATGGTCGTCAAATCCAGCTCCAACTCATCTGCTAATTGCCAAGCGGTTTGTTCAGCGCGAACTTTGGAAATCCGATAAGCATCTAATTCAGGATTCTCAGGATCAGTCCAAAAACTTTCATCCAAGGTCCCGGTAAATGAACTAGCTGGCGTGGAAGCCGCCTGTGAACTCGTCATGACGAGACGTTTTACCCCGGCAGCAGCCGCGGCTTGAAAGACTTCACGAACACCACTAGTCGCCACTTCAACTAATTCAGCGGTGCTTTCAGTTCCGTTTCCCATTGGCGATGCCACATGAATCACGCCATCAGCATCGGCTAGACCAGCTTGCCAGCCATCGGCACTTGTTAAATCCGCTTCAAAGAAGCTAAGATGCGACAACCGTTCGGCAGTCACGTACCGACTAAGTCCCGCTTTAATTGCATCGGCCTTGCCCAATGACCGTAAGCTCGTAGCCACGGCATAATCTTGATTTAAGAATTCTGCAATCACCCAACTTGCGACAAAACCTGAACCACCGGTAACTACTACTTTTTTCATTTGAATAACCTCGTTTGTTTTTTAATTTAGACAAATAATACACCACATTGTCTAATTTGTAAAACTATTGTATACTATTTTTACGAGGTAATTAAAAATGATAGATAAACAACAACTAGTGATGAACTTGAATCACGTGATTTTAATTAAAGGGTTTCAGACATTGTCCATGAGCAAACTCGCTCAAGCCGTTAACGTCAGTCGAGCCACCTTATATCTATCCTTTAAAAATAAGGACGAGCTCGTCCAAGCCGTAGTTCAGCGACATTTGGACTTTTTCGACAAATATCCGGTGCCCACAACCTTTGTTGCGGATGAATTTTTACCAGCTTGGTTGAACGCGCTCTTATTAATGGGCTCAACGACCACCACGTTTACCACCGAACTACAGCGCGCCTATCCAGCTTTAGCGCAACGTTTTGCAACTGGGTACACGCAATACTTTACGGCCTTACAGGCTTACTTAGCCCTCGCTCAAACCAACGGCATGGTGGTTACTAATTTGACACCTGACTATTTGATTTTCCAAGCTAAAACGCTCATTAACGGTGTCTTGACTCAAGTCGAAAATCAAAGTTTAACGTTAGACCAAGCGGAAACTTATTTAGTCGCGACGTTACAATTCCAATTAGACGCCATCTTAGCGCCTGATGCACAGGGCAGCATCAAGCTCGACGACTTAGAACCCGTTAAGACCAACATTTTATCCGAGTTTCGCGCCACTTATGCGCTGATCACAATCTAAACATCAAAAAAGACGCCAACCAACGTCTTTTTTTTGTTGCGTCCGATTAATTAGTAACCGTAACACGTGCTTGTTGGGCCGCTAATGCTGCAGCCGTTAAGAAGTGTGTTGCCGTGGTAAATAACGGTTGAAAGAAAAAGTCGGCATCGGCTAACTGATCTACCGTAAACTGGGCTTGCATCGCTAACGCCACCACATTGATACTAGCGGTAATATCCATTTTTGATAGCAGTTGCGCACCTAATAGCTTGCCGGTCTTAGGTTGATAAAACAATTTAGTGGTTACTGGGGTCGCCTCACGCATCGTCACTGGTTGGGTCACCACGACGCTAGCTAAATCAACCCCACAACGAGCCGCAGTTGTACTATTTAACCCCGTTGAGGCAAAATAGTAATCACCTAATTTCAACGCGGACGTTCCCTGCACGGCTCCCATTTTTTTCGTTGGTGTCACTAAATTTTGAACCGCCCAACGTGCTTGCCGGCGCGCGTTACTGGCTAACGCCACGTTTAAACGTTGATCCGTAGGGCCATATTGCACTTGTACCGCATCGCCAATCGCCCAAATATCAGGTTGACTCGTTTGTAAATACGCATCCGTTTGAATGCTCCCATTCGTTAATAATGCCAACGTGTCCGCTAACCACGCCGTATTCGGCTGGGCACCTACTGAGACGACTACTAGGTCGGCCGGATAACTTCCCTGATCGGTTTGCACAGCAATGACGTGATCGGTCGCATCACCAGTTAGTGCAGTGACCTGTGCCGGTAAGGCTAACGTCACCTTTTCAGCTTGCAAAGTTGCTGTTAAAGGTTCCGTTAATTCTATATCCAAATAGCTGCTTAAAACCCGGTCATTAACATCAACGAGTGTCACGTTTTTACCAGCCGCTGACAGAATACCAACTGCGCCAATACCAATATAACCAGCGCCTACCACGACCACATTTTGCACGGCCGGATTAGTCGCTTGTTCGCGTAACCAGTGCATATCAGCTTGACTGCGTAACCCGACAACCCCCGTTAATTCTTTGCCCACGACCGGTAATTGTCGAGCTGTAGCCCCTACGCTTAAAATCAATTTGTCATAAGTTAAGGTCTGCGATTGGCCAGTTGCTAAATTGCGCACGTTAACTTGATGCTGGCTTGGTTGTAACTTGACGACTTGCGTTTGATCAATTAGCGTGACATGCTGACGTTTTAACTCCGCTTGATAAGTCGCTAATTTGGTCGCTGACCAGCCCATCAAATGCGTCATCGCTTGTTGTTCGATCCAACTAATTTCAGCCGTTGGATATTGTGCCTGTGCCGCAGTTACCGCCGCTTGACCGCCATGTGCGGCCCCAATAATCATTATTTTCATGTTTGATTCCTCTTTAAATTTTTAATTAATCAGCCGGTGATTACTAAATAAGATACATCGTGTTGCCTATTAATTCAATAGCATACACGATGTATCTTATTTAATTAAGGCGCACTTTCGAGTATACTGTTCCTTAAAGGGGGAATTTTAATGACCACATCACCCAATCGCCGCCGTGGCGACGATTTAGAACAAGCGATTTATAACGCCGCTTATGAACTTTTGTCGACCCATCGTTACCAAGAAGTCACGCTGTCAAAAATTGCCGCCGCTGCCAATACTAGTCGCTCGGTCCTTTACCGCCACTGGGACAACGCGTTCGAAATTATGTTTGCCGCGATGCACAATCATTTACGACAAACCAATGCGACCTTACCCAACTTTGAATTTGATAAGGGGAACTTGCGTGCCAACGTCATTTATACTGGTGTTCAGTTCAATCAGATCCGCAACAGCATGTTGCCGGAATTTCAACATATGATGATCGCAGAAATGCACAATCATCCTAAAGCAATTCATAAACTACTAATCGATATGACAACCGGTAACTTAGCCATGATGGCTTATGTCATCAAACTGGCGCAGCGAACCGGTGAGCTCACCCATCAGCCAAGTGATAATGCCCAACTAGCCTTATTTCAATTAATTCGTTATCGGTTTATGGTTGAAGACCAATCGTTAACGACCGATGACATCACCCAACTGGTCGATGATGTCGTCATGCCCGCACTGTTAGCCCATTAAAAAAGCAACCGCCGATTAATCAGCGATTGCTTTTTTAGTCATTAACTTTCTGGTTTCACTTGCTTTGGGCGGCCACGGTGGTCTACTAGTCCAGCCGCGCCTTGTTGTTTAAATTTACGTACCCACGTATAAACCTGGGGATACGACACATTAAATTTATCCGCAGCTTCTTGATAATTATTGGCATGTGTCAATGTATAATCAACAATCGCCAATCGTTCTTCATAAGTTGCTCGGCGTCCACGTTGCATGGTCAGGTCCCCTCTCTGTTAGTTTCGTCATGCTTTATCATACCAACATCTCGCCTTAATTTGTAGCTTTAAGATTGAAATTTAACAGATTTTCGTCACTTTTAACTAAAAAATCTTTTTACTAGCCAAATCGAACGTTTGTTCGTATAATAATTTTAGAGGTGACTACTATGACGAATCAAGCTTTATCTGGCTATTATGATAATCAATTGAAAATTCTAAAATATGATCCATTTCTACTCTATCTCCGAGTCAAAACGGTTGATGGTCAACTCGTTAACTGTCTCATTGTCAAGCACGCCTTAACGCTGTTTTATCAACTCAAACCAGACTTACCACTAGCCTTGTATGGTCATTATAACCAACGCCATCAATTCGTGATTACTAAATTTATGGTCCGCGTTAGTGCGGCCGAATTAGCTGGATAATTTAAGGACATTAAAAAAATGGTTCCAGCGATTAACTGCGTAACTACTGATAGAACCCCATACTCGGAGGCGTTTTTTATGCAGACCACGTTAGCTTTTTTAGAACGCATTATCCCTGACCACCCCAATCAAGTTTATTTACTGAACTATCCCGTTTGTACAGTCGATGAACAACGTCAGTTGACCCCACTAGCCAGCGCGTTGTCATTTGGAATTGTCACGCAAATAACGCTTGATAGTAAAAATCGTTACCGGATTACATTTAGTGCCAATCAGCCGTTCCTCTTGACTAAGAAAAAAGTCGCCCAGACTTACGACAATCCTGGCCAACTTGACCCAGAAAGCTTACTTAAGACTAACGGCTACCAACTTGTGCCTGATTTTGATCAGCACTTAACCACGGATCAACAATTTCAAAACCGGTTAGATACGAGTCTGACTAATTTTCAACAACTCAAACGGATTCCCAGTCGCTATATTACTGTCGATTGTGAGTTTGGTCCCTTTTTCAAAAAGCATGGCGTTGGCAACTGGCAACCAGCATTAATTCACGGGATGAACACGGGCATTTATCAGCTCAGTGCATTGAGTTTTGATGCTCATCATCAAACTGAACTGCTCTTCGATCACTACTTAGACAATCCGTATTTCTTGCCAGAAAAACAATTGACTGGTCTGGCTGAGACGGGACTAACTCTGGTTGAGTATCAACAACAAGCTAACCCGGTCACGGTCTTGAAGGCGTTTATTAATCAAGTTTTAGCCAGTCATCGCCCACTGGCTTTTTGGGATGCCCGTTATGATTTAAAGTGCTTACGCTGGTTGATGGCGACTTATTACGATCGATTAACAGCCAACGAACATCGCCTGATCAAACAACCTTTCCAGCTGTTTGATAGTGAACTCTATACCGATGCCGTCATTAATCGGGCCAATCATCAGGCCAATTTAGGGCAACATCTCTTACCATTAAACGGTGTGGCCGGCTTATTAAATATCGCTAATCCCCATCAACACAATGCCTTGTGGGACGCGTTAACGATCCATCATGTCATTGAGAAATTAACTCAGCTTAAGGTTGAACCCGTTCAAGTTTTAACCGCACCACAACCACCCGCCCTACCACCAACTTTGGCGTTACCGACACCTAAAACCAAAGATCATAAATACCAACTCGTTCATCAATTACGATCAACGGGGCAAACTTATCGCGAGATTGCCGCGACCGTCGGCATTAGCATTAGTGGCGTTAATTACATTTTGAAAAAGCATCCAATTACAAATTCATAAAAGTGAACACATCTTGATAGGCTTAGTTTGAAAGCTTGTTTTGAGAACTGAACTTCCTTTAGTACCACGACGTTAAGTCAGAAAGCGTATAATGGTCATAATAACTAAAAAGGAGTGTTTTTTACACATGAATAAACGCATAAAAGGCTCATGTACCACAATTTTAGTTGGTAAAAAGGCCTCAATCGATGGGTCAACCATCATTTCACGTAACGATGATGGTCATGAAGCCCTCGATCCAGAACGATTAGTTGTCGTGAATCCAGCAGATCAACCTAAGCACTATCAATCAGTGATTAGTAAAGTTAAGGTCGATTTACCAGACAATCCAATGCGATACACTTCAATCCCTAACTCAATTTTGACTAATGGGACTTGGCCTGCTGCTGGGATTAACAGTGAAAACATCGCTATGTCAGCGACCGAAACGATCACGACTAATTCTCGCGTCCTCGGGATGGACCCACTTGTCGCCGGTGGAATTGGTGAAGAAGACTTGGTAACTTTGGTCTTACCTTACATCCACAGTGCTAAAGAAGGGGTCGAACGTTTAGGTGCCCTCCTCGAACAATATGGGACTTACGAACCTAACGGGATTGCCTTTTCTGACAACGATAGCATCTGGTGGTTAGAAACTATTGGTGGTCATCATTGGGCCGCTAAACGCATTCCAGATGATGCCTACGTGGTTGCCCCTAACCGGATGAATATTGATGACTTTGACTTTGACGCTGATGACACAATGGCCTCAGCCGACTTACAATCAATCATCGACCAATATCACTTAAATCCTGACTTTGACGGTTATAACTTACGCCATATCTTCGGTAGTGCCTCCATCAAAGATACGGTTTATAACAACCCCCGTGCTTGGTTTGGTCAAAAATACTTTACGCCAGACGTCGATCAAGATCCAATGGAACAAGACTTGCCATTCATTTGCCACGCCAACCGGAAAATCTCAATCGAAGACGTTAAATTTGTCTTGAGTTCTCACTTCGAAAACACCAAATATGATGTTTACGGCAGCGGCTCAGAAGCTGATAAGACCTTGTTCCGCCCAATCGGGATTAACCGGAACCATGATGTGCATATTTTACAAATTCGGAACAACGTCCCTGCCGAAATTGCGGGGATTCACTGGTTAGCCTTCGGTGCCAACACGTTTAACACGGTTGTACCATTCTACGCCAATGTTAATGACACCCCTGCTTGCTACAAGAACGCCACTGGTACCTTTGACTTGAACAATATGTACTGGTTAAGCTGCACGACTGCCCTACTCGGCGACACCGACTATGACTTCTACGTCGATATGCGGAATAGCTTTGAACTTGAAGCCATGGGCGCTTACCACTTGATTCAAAACAATACCGACGCTGACTTAGCTAACCACACTGACGTGACTGCTTATTTGGAAGCTGCGAATAATCAATTAGCTGACGAATCTTTGAAACGTCAAACGAAGTTACTCGGTGACATGGTCATCGCTGGTTCTGAACAAATGAAATTACGTTATAACTTGAACGACTAGTTAAAAAGAGTGAAATAAAAGGCGAGTTGCTACCGAGCATAGCCTAGGAAATCGAATGATTGTGCATTTTCAATCGTTCGACTTCCGTAGCTAAGCGGAGGGAGCAGCCTTTTATTTCACGTTTCGGCTATTAATGAGCCGAGCACCTAAAGAGCTAATTTATTTTAGCTCTTTTTTTGCAACCTAAAATCAGGTCATTTAATAAGTAATTAGTGTTTATTACCTAACAGAATAATGAGCAACAAATTAAATTTAGGGTTTACATTTTTAAAATGAGTGCTAATATAAATGTCACAAGATAAAAAACGTAGGAAAGAGGAGTAAGTCTTTTCAACCTGTCAGTGAGTTGGGACCTAGTGCGAACCCAATCGGTGCTTGAAATTTCTGAAAAACACTTTCTTAGTTGCTAACTGAAATCTTTTTGAAAGTAGGATTAGTCGTTGACCGGTACGTTATCATCGGTGGAGTATGTTTGTACTCTGTAAAAGCTGGTTTACTTTAGGTAAACAACTTGGGTGGTACCGCGAAAAAAGTCTTTCGTCCCTTGATAAATTCATGGGATGGAAGACTTTTTTCGTCCGGCTTAAAAAGCCAAAGGAGCTCAATATTATGCATTTAATTATTCCAAAGTCATACGATCCAAAGTTGTCTGTTCGTGAAACGCAAACCGCTATTCGGTACATTCGGGAAACGTTCCAAGAAGAATTCGGGAAGCAATTGAACTTATCACGGATTTCAGCCCCAATGTTTGTTGAAAAGAAAACCGGTTTGAACGATAACTTGAACGGCGTTGAAAAACCAGTGTCATTTACCATGCAAGACATGGGCGATGAAACGATCGAAATCGTCCACTCATTAGCTAAGTGGAAACGAGTTGCCTTGAAACGTTATGGCTTTGACATGCATGAAGGCTTATACACGAACATGAACGCCATCCGTAAAGACGAAGATTTAGACAACTACCATTCTGCTTACGTTGATCAATGGGATTGGGAAAAAGTCATCGCTCGCGAAGACCGGACCATCGACTACTTACAAAAAACCGTTAAACAAATTTTCAAAGTGATCAAGCATATGGAACACGAAGTTTGGTACAAGTTCCCTAAAGCTGTTCATCATTTGCCTGACGAAATTCACTTCATCACAACCCAAGAATTGGAAGATCGTTGGCCAGATAAGACCCCTCGCGAACGCGAAAACGCCATTACGAAAGAACTCGGCTGTGTCTTCATTATGAAGATCGGTGGTCAATTACTCAGTGGCAAACGTCACGATGGCCGCGCACCCGACTACGATGACTGGTCATTAAACGGTGATATCATGTTCTGGTACGAACCATTAGACCAAGCCATTGAAATCTCCAGCATGGGAATTCGGGTTGACGCTGAATCAATGAAGAAGCAATTGAAGATTGCCGATGCCGAAGACCGCTTAGACTTACCTTATCACCAAATGGTCTTAAACGAAGACGTCCCATTCACGATCGGTGGTGGGATCGGTCAATCACGCTTATGCATGTTATTACTTGGTAAAGCGCATGTTGGTGAAGTTCAAACCGCATTATGGCCTGATGAAATGGTTAAAAAATGTGAAGCCGCTGGGATTCATTTACTTTAATTACAATTACTACCCTTCATAAAATAAATAGGTTAAAGGCGATCATCACGCAAATTGCGCGGTGATCGCCTTTTTATATTGTAATGATTTAACGACCATAGTAAACGTGACTGAGCGCCAACAGATCAGTCATTCGTTGGCGATTATCATCATTTAAGACAATCCCATTAGTCCGCATACATTGCGAAACGGCCAACTCCATCCGGTCAAAAACATATAGATTAGAACCTGATTTTTGCGCGACTAACTCTTGGTAATATTTCGCCAATAATTCTTGTAACGGGCGTTCATTGGGTGCCGTTAAATTTTTGACTAACTCCACAAGCAATCCAACTGCCACTTGCGCCCGTTCTTGACCACCAGCATACCATTTACCTTTTGTCATCGACTGCTTCCTCCTGTAGAACCACATCCACCAAGTTGGCTTAGTCACTGGCATTTTGTTTTACCAATGTTAAGCAAAAATTAGTCGAAACCGCAAACAAGTCACTCAAGCGAATCAAACTTTCAAGATCGGGATAACTTTTATCTAACTCCCACTTCGAAATTGTTTGCCGCGTCACATTTAGTTTCGGTGTTAAGACTCGCTGTGACCAATCGTGACGAACTCGATATTTTTGATTTGTGGCCCAATGAATTGTTACTAATCGTTTTAATAACCGCAACGCCGCGTAGCAGCCTTGAATCATCAAGCTTTCTCGGCTAGTTGCTGCCAAAATTATAGCGACAAGTTGCCAATTATCGCAACAAAAAACGCCCACTTCATCACTGAAGTGGGCGTTGCTTTATTTGTTGTTGAGACGGCGTTGCGCATCTCGCAAGGTTTTCAAAGCACGTTTACGTGTTTTAAGATTACGGCTTTGCATCCGTCGCCGAGCACTCGCTAAATCTGATTTTTCCATTTGACTGTCCCCCATCGTTATCTAAATAGTAATTATTACTTTTTAGATAATAACATAGACACTGCTTTAATGCACTTACTTAGCTCTAGTTTGCATCGATCTAAAGCACCAAGGTATCTGATACGCAACTGCTAATTCGCTTTGGTCGTATTACTACTTTCATTAAAATGATCGTACAACGACTCCCCCCGTAACACCACAGCCATAATCTGTTGGTCATCATTGACGGGCACACCTTGGCGTTCTAAATAATTCACGAATTGTGGTAAAAAGTCTTTCACGCGCGTGCTGAAATCTAAAGTCCATTGCCGACCATCCTTCGCGGTTAACCCTAACTTAAATGAGTCGGGGCCAAAATCAAAAGCTGAGATATGGTAATAAACCTGATAGTTAAGGGTCACCTGTGCCAAATCAGCATAGCAAATATGCTGTAAATGCTGATCTTTAGCCAATAGTTTTGGCAAAATGAATCCCCGACCATATTGCTGAATGGTCAAACCATCTTGCTCAATAATCCAATAATCTTTTGTCATTCCCAGCAGTAAACACCCCGTGGTCAATACGGGAATCATGACAAAGACCAGCCCTACTTGTAAGTTAAGTCCACATGCGAGAATACTGACTACTAACCACCCAATAAGCAGTATGATGACGCGACTCCGTCGATACCGATGACCAACGATATAAAGTTTCTTAAAAACGGACTTCCTTGAACCAATTCATCTAACGACAAATTATAAAGGTCTGATAGCATCAATAAATTATCGATAGTAGGAACCGACTGACCGTGTTCCCATTTTGAAACCGCCTGTGTTGACACAAATAATTTCTCGGCCAATTGCGCTTGCGTGTAATGATTTTGTAACCGCTGCTGTTTTAACAAGTCTTGTAATCGCATCAGACACATCCCCCGTTAGTTCGCCTTAGTCGCGCCACTCTTCCCCGCATTAAAATGATTGTATAACGATTCTCCCCGTAACAATAAGTCCACAATCTGTTGATCATCATTGACCGTGACACCTTGACGCTGCAAGTAATTAACGAACTGTGGTAGAAAATCTTGAACATGGGCCCCAAAGTCTAAGGCCCACTGACGACCATCCTTCGCCGTTACCCACATTTTGAATGAGTCTGGAGCAAAGTCAAAGACCGTAATGTGCTCACGAGATAGGTACTTAATCGTGACTTGTGCTAAATCGTCATAACGCACGTGCTGTAGATGTTGATCCTTAGCCAATAATTTTTGAAACGTAAATCCCTGTCCATATTGCCGAATCGTTAGCTCATCTCGTTCAATGATCCAATAGTCTTTAGTCATTAATGGCAGTAAAAATCCAGCAATAAACATGAGCGTAATGGCAAAAACATACCACGTTTTAGGATTAAGTCCACTAAAGATAACACTGACGATGAGCCAGCCAATCATGAACATGATAACCCGACTTCGCCGATACCGATGACCAACGACATAAGGTTTCTTAAAAAATGGACTCCCTTGAACTAATTCATCTATCGACAAATTATACAGATCAGATAACATTAATAAATTATCAATTGTCGGCACCGACTGACCATGTTCCCATTTTGAAACCGCCTGTGTTGACACAAATAATTTCTCGGCCAATTGGGCTTGCGTATAGTGATTTTGTAATCGCTGTTGTTTTAATAACTCTTGTAACCGCATGACACTCATCTCCCCGCTTAACTACTCCTAGCGTACGGATTCCCCTAAAAAAGCGCAATCAACTCATGGTTGATACGCGCTAATCCTTGATTTAACACCATTTTAAATTAGGCCAATAATTGGTTAATTGATCGCAAATTTTCCTCATCAGCCGCCTGACCATCAAAAATAATCGTGGGGACACTCGTAATGTGGTTCGCGGAAACCTCCGCATCGATCTGCTTTTTAACGATTTCAGCTTGTGCATACGGTTGTATGCCATAAGTCGTAGTCAAATAATCCGGCACATCCGTTGCCTCCCGCAAGGCCAGTTGATCATGGAAAACTTGTTTCGCCCATGCTAATGCTTGGGTCGGATGTTGATAATCCAGATAACCATTCGCGATATTGCCGTTGGCTAATGCTGGTTTGACTTTATTCCAAAATTTAAAATGTGCGTTGAGCTGGCCGTTATCAATGGCCGCCAATAAATCGGCTTCATTGGGCAACCACCATTCTTGGGTATCCACACAACCGAGATTTAAGATAGCAATCAGCTCGTGTGGGGCATCGTCGCGTCCAAAGTTTAACGTATATTGATCAGTTAAATTAAAATTCATATTCAGTCATCGACTTTCTTTTTCTTTAGTTTAAACAGATTTAAATATCCATGCAACGTCTTTTTGCAGGCAATCATAAGCAACTTGTGCCATACTTTAGCTAAATATCAACTAAAGTAGGTGTTCAATACGCAAAAATCATCAAAATTTCGTCATCGATTCAATCAACTACAACTTCTAATGGCCGCCATTAATCTTGTATTCGCTACAAGTGACCTAATTCAGGCTTTCAAAGCAAAACGTCAATCACGTTAGATGTCAAAAAGACCTCCACCGACAACAATTGTCAGTGGAGGTCTTATTAGCACTTATCTTATTTAACAACTGTCGCTACGGCAGCATTAACCGCAGCTTGTTCAGCTTCAATTAACGCAACCCGACTCGTGATAACTTTTGTATCCATTTGAATTTCCCGGGTTAACCCTGGCGTATTCAACTTAGGTTCAAAGAAGGCTTTGAATTCAGCCAAACGATCAGCGGTCCGGAAGATTCCGGCAATGACCGTAATGTAGGTGGTGAATTCCATATCCCCACCGACCGTAGCTTCTAACCAAGCCCAGTCATTACGAATCCAGTCCCAAGCAGCTTGTTGACCGGCATCATTAGCAAGCACGCCACGGAACCAAGCCCGTAAATCCTGTGGTTTGATCGTATCGGCATCTTCGAATTTCTCAATCAACTGGGCAATTAATTTGGCATCTTGCGTACTCGTCAAAGCAGCGCAAATGTCAGCCTTGTAGCTAGCATCGGCTGTTTGCCGTGATTCCGCTAATAATGCATTGAACAAGTCTTCACTACCATAGTTTTGAACTTCATTCCGTAAGACGAAGACCCGCGTATCAGCTGGTAAAGTGGCTAATTGATCACGATTGTCCACAAACAATTGGTGAGCATCGGCAATTGCCTTCGCATTCTTCGCATACAAAGCTGCACTCAAGACGTATGGACGTGTTAATTGATCATCGTTAGAATCACTAGCCTTTGGCGCCCAACCTAAACGCACCACTTGATCGGCACTTAATTGATCAAATAATTGGCGTAAGGCAGCTTCTTCCTTAGAGTCTGGCATGACGAACTTCTTCAAGTCACCGGCAACCCGATACAACGCATCGTTAACCACCGTTGATTGACTCGCTGCAAACCGACTGAGCAATGGCACAATCGTTGCGTATGAAATTTGACGACCTTCAGCCAATAAGCGTAAGTCTTGCAACAATTGGAGTTGATCGATCGCATTCAATTGATCTAAGTTCGCTAAAATGTCATCTAATAACGTTTGATCGTATTTGACGATAAAGTGAGAATTGTTGCCGACATTTAAGCGGAATGGCTTGCCATTAGCTGAACGTAATTCGGCATAATCACCTAATTTAGCAGTCGTTTCAGCCAAGATTTCTGGTGCGGCATCATAGTTGCTATTCAATGGAATTTGCCATTGACGGCCAGCATCCTTGCCATCGCCGATAAAGAATTGTTGTTGTTTCAAAGTCAATTGACCATCCACAACACTAGCCGTGACCACTGGATAACCGGGTTGTTCGAGCCATGAATTCATAATTGCGCCAACGTCGATCCCCGAAGCGGCGCCGAAAGCGGCCCACAAGTCTTTCCCTTGAGCATTGCCGTATTGATGGGCTTTGAAGTAAGCCTTCAAGCCTTTACGTAACGCATCGTCACCAACTAAAGCCCGCGCCATAACTAACATCCGCGCACCCTTAGCGTAAACAATCGCGCCATCAAATAAGGCATCGATTTCCGCTGGATTTTCAACTTGAACGTGAACCGATTGCACACCATCGGTCGCATCACGTTGTAAAGCAGCCGCAGCTTCGGAAGTTTGGAACGTTTCCCAAATGTGCCAGTCAGGTTCTAAGGCATCGATCGCCACATATTCCATCATGTTGGCAAAACTTTCGTTTAACCAGAGATCATCCCACCACTTCATCGTAACGAGATCCCCGAACCATTGATGGGCCAATTCGTGGGCAATGACCGTCGCAACCCGTTGCTTCATATCTAAAGCCGTGTTGTCAGGATCAAGTAATAAGTAGGCTTCCCGATAAGTCACTAAGCCCCAGTTTTCCATGGCGCCGGCCGAAAAGTCCGGTAAAGCAAGTTGCCATGAATGTGGGAGTGGATATGGTGTTTGATAGAAGTCTTCATAGAATTCGATTGATCGTTTGGCAATATCTAAGGCGAAATCTAATTCGTTAGCTTGATGCGCTTTGGTCCCGAAGACGCCAACTTTCACACCACTCTTAGTCGTCGTTTCTTTGCCTTGTAAATCCCCGAAGGCAAAAGCGATTAAATAAGTCGACATCTTAACGGTCGTGTCAAAGTAGTGCACCCCATTTTCCGTCTTGATTTCAGGCATGTTGCTTAAAATCGTTTCGCCAGCTTGTTCGTCGAACTTGATGGCTAAGTCAAAGGTGGCCTTAGCTTCTGGTTCATCGACACTTGGGAACGCTTGGCGGGCTGCATTAGTTTCAAATTGCGTCCCGATGATTTGTTTCTTTTCACCGTTAACTTCGTAGTATGATGGATAGATCCCCATCATCGTGTCCGTTAATGGTGCAGTGTAAGTGATTGTTAACGTGGTCTTCCCAGCCTTGGCTAGGTCAATGCGAATCGCATCATTGTCAGCGTCCAGCTTGAATGGGACGTCTTGGCCATCAGCTTGAACGGCCGAAACGGCTAAGTCCTTTTGATGAATGGCGATTGACGCTGTTTGGGCGTCACCAGTGATCTTAGTTTGACCACTGATCGTCTTCGTTGCACGATTAATATCGAGATAAATATCGTAATGTTCTGGTTGGAACAATTGGTAAAAATGGGTTAATTCTGCCATGAGTTTCTCCTTGAATTGTTAGAATGATTTCATTATACGTCATTTGCGTGGTCAATGCCGCTTTGATCGTTCAAGAATAAAATTTTCATCAAATCTTGGCATTATCTTTCTAACGAAAAAACAATGCAACATGCTATCATGTAATACGTCGCCCGGATACTACAATCCTTTAGTGTTTAACTGATATTTAATTAATTAGAATTAACAACTAAAACATATTTTTAAATCACTTTAAGAACCATTATTCTCATAATTATTAATTAATTCTGCTACTTTTTTATTATCGATACGTTCATCGTCCCTAATTACTTTAACCAATATTTTGCTGTTAGGGGTGCGTATAAATCTGGCCTTACCAGAATCAACACTTTTCAATCTATATTTATGATAAACACGTATTATATTTAAACCTTCAAAATGATGATGGGCAATTTTAATATTCTCTAGACCCGTTGTCGTTATGCTAACCTCATCTTCTGAATTATTATTAAATTTTTCTATATCATTTGCTTGGAAAGTAAAATTATAGGCCTGCATTTCAAAAAAAGTATTCTTAGTTATTGAAATGTACAGCATTTGAAGATTATTAAGCTCATCATCCGTTAATTTCCATCTAACAGGAAACTCTTTCTTGTAAGCTAGTCCAACTGTATTCATCATTTTATAAATCTCTAATTGTGCCAAGATTGGCTTTAAACTTGATAAACCATTTTCATTCATTGGAAGCTGTTTTCCACCCAAGGCAACATCACCTTTTTCAATCAGCATAGTTATTAAAGGTTCTATCTCAATAATTTCTTCAATACTAGACGCTGCCTCTAAATCTATGTTAAATTGAACCGAAACTCCCTCCTTCTTATTATCAGGAATAATTAACTTCAATTTTAATATTTTTCTATTTATCGTATCAAAAACCTGCTTCTCAACAGACGGATATACTTGTTGTTGTAGCATGAAACTAACTGGTTCTCCTGAAATTGTTAGTTTTATTTCCACCGGATCCCTAAAGTTTCCAGGACCGATAACAAACTCAATCAGTCCTTCCCCGCTAACAACATTCTTCACTAAATCTTTTGCTGCTATCTTTACTCCTGCAACATAAATTTCATCTTGTGGATTTATAGTCAATTTTGTCTGTGTTCTAAAAAGGACCTTATCTAGATTATCAGCTACCTCTTTCTCAGATAAATTAGGATATTGGGATGTTACTTTTTCAATTACTCTCTTAACAATATCTCCACCAAATTCAAAATCGACCTTCTCTAATTCGCTAACAAGAATTGCACTATTCTGGCTAATCCCTTTATAGTGTACCTTGGTGTCTCTCAAGCTTTCCGGGAGCAATCCATCCAATATTGTACTTGGTATTAAATTAGTTCTATTCTCTGGAAATAATTCATCTCTAGCATTTGAAAACATGTTACCAATCTCCCTTCAATTGTTCGAGATTTATAATCTTACTCATCAACAAATGTTTTGTTTCTTTTTCAATATTAAGCTCATCAATATCTTCAATTATTTTTACAGCAAAGTCATTATTCTCCACAAATATATAATTAATCGCATCTGGGGTCAGTCTTATACTACAGTCTCTTTTTAAATCTCTTAACCCATCAGAAAGCCTGTCCATAATGCTATCATCCTTCATCCACTTACCATAGTACTCAGCACCATCATGAAGAAAATTATACGCTTCCGGCCCATCTATCTTAGGAATATATCGCCATTCATGTTCATCATGAAAGTTTTTATCACCTACTCCTCTCATTTTTCCATATAATGGCTTTGAAAATTTCAACTGCGTTAATAGCGCATTAGCATCTTCCGACGCGGAATGCTCGCGAAAAACCTCTTGTAAACCCAATCTCATATCATCCCTTAATGGAGATGCGGGATTAATATAATTAACTGGTTGAATACCACATACTTCGCTTCCCCATTGTTTGCTTATGCCAATACCAAAGGAACCATAACTAGTAATATGAGTCTGAATTTGATGTAAATTAATATCACAGAAACAAAGCATGGGCATCGCGATATTCGAAATATTTACTTCAGACTTTAAATTCAAATAACTGATATCTTCAACACTATATCTTGGAACAATTCTAAGGTTTCTAATCACCATTTCTAAAAACTCAAAACGTTTCATAAAGTTAAACAATGTATTTGCACTTTCGTTAAAATACTGTGGATTTACTTTATCAACATGCTGATTTCTTTCAGCTAAAAAATTAATACTTTTCGTTTTAGTCACTTTTGACATTAGTAATTTTCTCCTATCAAGATCTCCCACATTTGAACGTACGTTCTCATTATATATCATAATCAAATCAACCACTATTTAAAAGTATCTGGCATTTAATACTTTTAAATTCAAAAAATCATTTAAACTAAAATAATACATAACAATATAGAAAAAACGCCTGTATCTATCAGACAAATCCGTCTAACATATATAAGCGTTTCATATCAAAACAAATTACATTATTTAACCTTTTACCGAACCAAAGCCGGTTTCTTAGCATCAAATTTCCAATCAGGAATCAAGAATTGCATCGCAGCGGCGTCATCCCGCGCACCTAAATTATTGTCGACATACAATTGATGGGCTTTTTCAATCGCATCCATATCCACTTCAACGCCTAAACCTTCATTAGTCGTTGGCACCGTCAACTGGCCATCCTTAATTTCATAAGGATTCTTGGTCAAGTTTTGACCATCTTGCCAGATCCAATGGGTATCCACATCATAGACATTGCCAGGTGCGGCTGCGGCGGCATTGGCAACCATTGCTAATGAAATATCAAAGTGATTATTAGAATGAACACCCCAGTTTAAATTAAATTCATGGCAAAGTTGCGCAACACGAACGGCCCCTTCCATTGTCCAGAAATGTGGATCAGCTAATGGAATTGACACGGCATTTAAAGCCAAAGCGTGTGACATTTGCCGCCAATCGGTATCAACCATGTTCGTGGCAGTTGGCATATGAGTTAATTGTTGGAATTCGGCCAACACTTCCCGACCAGAGAAGCCTTTTTCAGCGCCACATGGATCTTCAATATAATGTAAAACATCTTTCATTTCGTCTGCATAATGTAAGGCTTGTTCCAATGACCAGGCACCATTAGGATCAAGATCCAACTTTGCATCTGGGAAGGCCTTGTGTAAAGCTTTCATCGCAGCCACTTCGGTTTCACCATCGAAGACGCCGCCTTTAAGTTTAAAGGTCTTAAAACCGTATTTGTCGTACGCCGCTTGAGCTAATTTAACCAAAGAATCGGCATCCATTGTTGGTTTACGACGCAACTTACCCCAATCACTACTATCATCATCATCTTGTAAGTATGGTAAATCCGTCTTACTCGTATCGCCAACCCAGAACAAGTAACCTAAAACCCCGACTTTTTCGCGTTGTTGACCGTCACCTAATAGTGCAGCTACAGGGACGTGTAAATGTTTCCCCAACAAGTCCAAAAAAGCGGTTTCAACTGCGGTCAGCGCATGAACCATAATCCGTTGATCAAAAGTTTGGTTACCACGACCACCTTGGTCTAAGTATGAAAACTTCGCTTGAATCTTTTGGAGAACGCTCTTATATTCGCCTAACGTTGCACCGATGACCAGTTCTTTAGCTGATTCCAAGGTTGCCGTGATTTTTTCACCGCCAGGAACTTCACCGACCCCAACTTGGCCGTTATCCGCTTTCAAAATAACAATGTTACGCGTGAAGAACGGCCCATGGGCACCACTTAAATTCAATAGCATACTGTCATAGCCTGCAACGGGATAAACCAACATTTCAACAATTTTAGGAATACTCATTTTAATAACCTCTTTTTTGTGATTTAAGTAACAATCATGAATTGACTTTATTATATGGTTCGATTAATAATTAGAACAGTACCAAAATGTTCCCGACCTGAACCAAATGGACTTTTTCGTTCAACTCGCGAGCATTTTATCACGCAAGGAGGTCCGCCTTTTGGAAATTAATCGATTAAAAACATTTTTAGTAATCGCCAAAAATGGCAGTTTTAAGTCTGCCGCAGAACTGCTCTTCTTATCTCCCCGCGCGGTTTCAAAGCAAATGGATCAGTTGGAAAATGAACTTGGCGTTAAGTTGTTTATTCGTAAGCACAATAACACTGAACTCACTTTTACGGGTAGTAAATTTGTCGTTGCTGCTGAAGACATCGTGAATACATATAACGACGAGTTGATTCGTATTCAAAGTGAGCAACAAGCTAAAGAACAAAAGCTCCGTATTGGGTTTTCCTCTTCAAATCAAGAGATCACCTTACAAAAAGTCCTCATGCCACTGCTCAAAAAGGACCCCCAAATCAAACTGGAATTTCGACAAGAAAGTGGTCAACGTCTACAAGACTTAGTGGAACACGGCAGTATTGATATTGCGATTTCGCCTTACTACTACTTAGACACCAACGAGGCGACGGCCTTAGCCAAGATTGAACTCCTAAAAGGTGAATTAATGGTTGGAATCAGCACGCTAAATCCGTTATCGCAACAAGCAACAGTCACGTTAAAACAACTGCGCCACTTACAAGTTCTCTACTACAGTCCTTATGCTTCCGTCTATTTGAAGAAAACTTTCTACAAAAAATTTGAAGAAGTTTTTCCTGAAAGAAACATTAACCGCGTGTCATCTTTAGAGTTACGTGATGTGTTGATCGCGGCAGATCAAGGGATTGGCTTTTATCCAAGCCCGTTCTTAGACCTAGAACGCCAAAAGAATCCGTTAATTAAGTTCTTACCAATCACGGACGCGGTTAACAAAGCCTATGCCGCAACGCTCTACTACCAAAAAAACAATCAAAATAAAGTCTTAAAAGCGTTGCTTGCTCAATTGGCACAACGTTAGTTTAACGCCTGGAATAACGATTCCGGGCGCTTTTTTTATGGTCGAAACGTGTGATAAAAGACTGCTCCCTCCGCTTAGCTACGAAAGACTAACGATTGCAAGCCCACAATCATTAGTCTTCCTAGGCTATGCTCGGTAGCAACCCATCTTTTCTCACACTCTTTTTTCCTATTTGGACAAATTAGTTCACCAGCTGTCCATTTAGGTACTGTGCTTTCGTGAAGTAAATCACTAGAATGAATTTGTAAGCGATTTAAATTAGTCATTAATCTAGGAGGAATCTTCACATGAAAAAAGTCTTATTAAGTGAAAAAATTGACGATGCTGGGATCGATCTTTTAAAACAAAACGGTTTTGACGTCACCGTCGCCCCAGATACAGATGTTGACTCAATGAAAGCTGCTATTGCGGATGCCTATGCCGTTATTATGCGGTCATCACAATTACCGGCCGAAGTCATTGCTGCTGGTAAACAACTGAAAATCATTTCTCGTAATGGGACTGGGATCAATAATGTCGACGTTGATGCCGCCACCAAGCAACATGTCTTAGTGGCTAAAGTCAACGGCGCCAATGCCTTTTCGGTTGCTGAATATGTGATGACAACCATGTTGATGCTCAGCCGTCGAATTGCCGAAACCGACCAAACGTTGCGCGATCACAAAACTGAATTAGCCGGTGTTTCTTTACCTGGGTTTGCTACCGCTAACAACTTAAATGGTCATGAACTCCGTGGTAAAACCTTAGCCATCTTAGGCTTGGGTAAAATCGGACAAGTGCTCGTCAAGTTAGCTCAAGCATTTGGCATGAACGTCATCGGTTACGACCCTTACTTAAAAGACGCGCCAGTTAAGCTATATGATAGCTTAACCGACATTTATCCAATCGCTGATTTCTTGTCAATCAACATGCCACTAACGCCTGAAACCAAGAACATGATTACGAGCAAAGAATTAGGCTTGATGAAGTCATCAGCTTACATTATCAACTCTGCTCGTGGTGGCATTATCAACGAAGCTGACTTAGCAGCCGCGTTAAATGCCGATCAATTAGCTGGGGCTGCCATTGACTCCTTCAATCCAGAACCACCAGCCGCTGATAATCCACTCTTCACTAGCAAGCATACGATTGTCACTAGTCATATCGCCGGTACCACTCAGGAAGCCAACGCAGCATTGGGAACCGGTGCGGCACAAGCCATTATTGACTTTAGTAACGGTCAAATGCCAGAATTTCCTGTTAATCCAACCGTTTTTGACAACTAAAAGAGGGGCTCACTTATGCGTCATTCAAAATTAATCGCTGGCCTAGTCGGAATTGTTCTAGGCTTAATCATTGCATTTGCCATTCCAACGCCTAGTGGGTTAGCTCATGCTGGGATGGTCGTCTTAGCATCATTAGTTACTGCCAATATTTTTTGGATTTTTAATGTGATTCCAAGCTTTGCCACTGGGTTATTGATGTTATCGTCTTGGGTGATCTTAGGTGCCACCGACTTTCCGACCGCGTTCAACATTTTCTCAACGACAACCATGTGGATCATCATCGGGGGCTTAGGTTTAGGGGCTGCTGCCACCAAAACCGGGTTAATTAATCGGATTGCCCTGAAAATTATGTCCTGGTTTCCGGCTAACTTTAGCGGCCAAACATTAGCGTTATTTACTGCCGGAACCATTATTTCGCCAATGATTCCCAGTGCCCATCCTAAAACAGCGATGAGTACGCCTATTGCTCAAGGGATTAGTAATGCCCTTGGCTACAAACCACGGAGTAAAGGGAGTTCCGGACTATTCTTAGCCGCTATCTGGGGATTCTTAGTCATGGAAGCTAGTTTTCTAAGTGCGACTGCGCAAAATTATGCGTTTAAAGGCTTACTTCCCCACAAAGCGCAATCCGTTTTAAGTTGGGGCAACTGGTTCATTATGATGTTACCTTGGACAATTATTGTTTTAGTCGCCGGCTTCTTCTTACTTCGGTTTCTATTTAAACCTAAAAACGATAAAACCATCGAAAAAACGTTTATCAAACAACAATTAGATGATTTAGGCGCAATGTCTCGTGAAGAGAAGATCACTGGCGCAGTTATTCTCGTGTCCATCGTCTTTTGGATTCTTGAATCCACTGTCAACATCCCCGCCGCCGTCACGGCCTTAGTTGGGGTTAGTGTTTTAGTTGCCACAAAAGTCTTAACACCAGAAGACTTCAAGACCCGTTTGAGTTGGAACACGATTATCTTTATTGGGACCGTCATGGCGTTAGGAAATGTCATGCAAACGGTCGGCTTGACGACTTGGTTACGAGTCATCTTAAAACCCATTATCAGTCCAATCCTCGGCAACATATGGATTACTGTGATTGCCTTACCAATCATCATTTACTTGTGTAAGTTCGTTGTGGTTTCCTTGATTTCAACTGGGACCTTGATTATCATTGCGTTATTGCCATTCTTCTCAACCATGAATTTCAGCCCAGCCATTATCGTGTTGATTGTCACCACTAGTGTCAACATTTGGATGTTATCTTACATGGATGCCCCATTCTTAACTGGATCAGCAGCTGTTAATAACAGCATGACGTCCAAAGCCGCCTTAGCGAAATCATCGCTCGGTTACATGGTTATTAACATTGTTGGCTTACTACTCTGCGTGCCAATCTGGCAATTACTTGGCTTAGCTTAATCCGAATACTGAAAATGCGTTAGCTGTAGCTAGCGTATTTTTTTGCTTAATTTTGGCATTTTAAATGGCCCTAGATTGGCGTTTTAACGCGATTTTTTGACTATTGGTCCAAGGTAACCGATACCCTTTAACTGCCACTGACTGGCACGTGACGGTGGTTTAAACTAGACGGCTAAACCCAATGTTAACACCAACAATTGGCTAGACAAAAACCGCTGCTAATCCGTTTCGATTAACAGCGGTTTTATCAACTTATTTAGTACTAGAAAACCAACGATAATCCCAATACACATCCTAAACCAACAACGGACATCAGCATTGTTAACGGTGTCCAAGTAAGCAACGTCTCTTTCAAGCTTAATCCAAAATATTGTTTAATCATCCAGAAACCGGCGCCATTGACATGGTCACAGAAGACTGAACCCGCACCAACCACCAAAACCATCAAAGCGGGATTAACTCCCGCTTGTTGTAACAACGGTACTGCAAGCCCAGCACCCGTTAACGCCGCGACTGTGGTTGAGCCAATACAGATTCGTAAAACAGCGGTGATCAACCAAGCCGCTAGTAACGGTGACCAATTTAAATTCGTGAATAATTGACTGACATATTTAGCCACCCCACCAGTAATCAAGACTTGTTTAAAGGCGCCACCGCCACCGATGATAAATAACATCATCGCAATTTGACTAATCGCGGCTTGCATCGACCGTCCTATCTTTTTCATCGTCACATGTCGCCGCAAGCCTAACGTATAAATTGCTAGAATTAGCGAAATTATCATAGCAATATCAGGCGTGCCGATAAAGTCGACCACCTGTCGTAAATGACTCGTTGCCGCTAACCCATATTTGGTTAGGGTGGCTAATGCGATCAAAATGACCGGCATTAGTGCAGTGACTAAGCTGATTTTAAAACTTGGAATCTCGTGCTCATCAAAGGTTTTAAAGTCGCCTAACACCCGACTCTTCGTTTCTAAGTGATAGGCCGATGGGTATAAACGATACAACACGTGATTATATAGTGGCCCAGTAATAATCACAGTCGGAATCGCGGCTAAACATCCTAATAATAAGACTTGCCCAAGTGGCGCATTTAAAATCCCCGCAATCGCAACCGGTGCTGGGTGTGGTGGCAAAAATGCATGTGCCACATTTAATGCCGCCGCCATTGGGATCGCTAAATAAAGCATCGCAATCCCCAGTTCATTAGCAATCACAAACACAATCGGTAAAAGTACCACGAGACCGACTTCAAAGAATAATGCCAACCCAATGATGAATGCCGCTAAAACAACTGCCCACTCAATATAGCGCCGCCCAAACTTCCGACTAAGTACGAGCGCAATGCGATACCCCGCCCCAGAATCAGCAATTAAACGACCGAGCATTGATCCAAGCCCAAAAACAATTGCTAACCCGCCAATCTGATCACCAATCCCTGTTTCAATAACATCACTCAGCTTGGTCATTGGAATACCCAGACCAGCACCAACTAATAAGGACACAATAATCAGTGACACGAACGTATTCAATTTTAATTTAACAATCAATAAGACCAGAATCACGACACCGATCGCAATAATGAAAATTGGCATTTGAACCACTCCTTCAGCTATGTGACCTTTTTCACTTAAATTGTTAAAAAAATTTAGGCCACGACTTAACGGCAAGTTCCTCAGTTTAGTTCATTGAACCGTTAGTTTAATTTTATGGTCTTTAGTCCAAATAACACAGGACATTTTGGTTCCCCTGAAGTCCGTTTCATACCTGTACACTTATTCACAACCTCACTATAATCAGAATTGAAAACGTTTTCCAAAACAAATTAACTATAGAACTAGTGAGGTTATCTAATGAAAATTATTAGTGCGGATGTGATGCAAGTACCAAGTGCTGATCCTAGCTTTAGTGGTAACTCAAAGGGTTCAACCGAAGATTGGTCCCCGATCGTCTTACGCTTAAATACGGATGAAGGTATTAGTGGGTTTGGTGAAGCTGGGCTCGCTTACGGCAAAGGCTGGCGCGGCGGTCTCGGGATGTTACAAGATTTCTGTCACGTGATTATTGGTGAAAATCCGTTAAATATTGAAAAAATTTGGCATCAACTACAGACAACCACCTATTGGGGTCTAGCCGGCGGGACCGCCGTCAATGCGGCGATCAGTGCCATTGATATTGCCTTATGGGATATCAAAGGTAAATACTATAACACCCCGATTTACAACTTATTAGGTGGTAAAACTAACGATAACTTACGGACATACGCCAGTCAGTTGCAGTATAACTGGGGCGCCCATATTGAAAAAGAACGTTTATTAACGCCTGAAGATTACGCTGAAGTGACAAAGCGGGTCATGGCAGAAGGCTTTGATGCTTTGAAATTTGATCCTATCATCTTTAGTAATCAAGCTGATGGTGGCGGTGATTGGCCAACGACTGGGCCACTAACCACTAGAGTCCTCCAAACGACTTATGACCGGGTTAAAGCGATGCGTGATGCCGGTGGTGACGACCTCGATATTATCGTTGATATGCATGCCAACACTGATACTACCGCGGCTATTCAAGTCGGCAAAATGCTGGAACCGCTGCGGATCTGGTATTACGAAGAACCCGTTAGTCCCTTGAATCCAGACAATACTTTAGAAGTTGCCCAAAACGTCAATATTCCGATTGCCGCTGGCGAACGGGTCTTCACGCGTTGGGGCTTCCGAGAACTCTTTGAAAAACGGGCCATTAAGGTCGTCCAACCAGACCTCTGTCTCTGTGGTGGGTTGAGTGAAGCTAAGAAAATTTGTGACATGGCAGAAGTCTATGACATCAACGCCCAAATCCATGTCTGTGGTAGTCCCATTGCGACCGCAGCTGCGTTGCAAATTGAAGCCGCAATTCCAAACTTCGTTATTCATGAAGAATATCAACGGGCCTTGAATGAACACGATCGTCAAACTTGTTTATATGACTATCAACCAGAACGCGGCGTCTTCAAAGTGCCTGATCGTCCCGGTTTGGGCCAAGAATTGACCCCTGAAACCATTGCTAAATGTCAAATCTTTACCGTTAAATAGAAAGGAAGCTTTGTCATGTTAGATCAGTTTTTGTTAGGTGGTTATACGAGTGATAATTACACGCCTAATAACCAATCAGAGGGAATTTACGTTGCGACTTTAGACACCGAAAAGGCTAAAATTACCAAAATTGAACTCATGAGTCAAATCGATAATCCCGCATTTTTGAATTTTGATCCGGTCGCTAAAAAGATCGTGACCGTTTGTACTCAAAATGAGAATACCGGTGGCATCGCCATTATCGATGCTGACGCTAATCAACGTGGTAAGGTGTTAAGTACTAAGATGCTTGATCGAACGGGCGTCACCCCCGCTTACGAAGCTTATGATGCCGCCACTAACCGGTATTTCTGGAATGAATTAAGTTATACGGTGCCTTCTTACGTTTACTTAGATGCCACTCGTAAGATTGTCTTTGGCGCCAACTACAATACCAATGCCATTCATACCTTTAAGCTGGGCGATAACTGGCAGATTAAAGCCAGTTACCGTTATCCAATCGAAGGTCATGGTCCCCAAGTCGAACAAGATCATGCCCACATTCACTTCACCCGCTTATTACCAGATGGCCGCTTAATAGTCTGTGGCTTAGGCTGTGATCAATTGTTGATCTACGATGTTGCTGACGACGGCCAATTAACGCCCGTTTCGGTCTTCGATACGAAACCTGGCTTTGGCCCACGACAACTCGCCATTGCGCAAAAATCTAACTACATTTATGTCTTAGGTGAAGTTGCCAGTCGCGTGGGTGTCGCTGAATACGATCATGATAGTGGCAAACTTACTTGGCTTGGCGATTACGATAATGTGCCCGAAGGTTATGTCGGTCATAACGGTTCCGCTGCGATTCGCTTATCTGCGGATGAACGCTTCTTATACGTTTCTAACCGTGGTCACAACTCATTGGCCGTTTACCAGATCATAGATGGTGGTCGCCGTTTGGAAAAGATCCAACAGATTAAAACTGAAGGCGTCTTTCCACGAGACTTTAGTTTGAGCAAGAACAATGACTTTTTGCTTTGTGCCAACCAGAACACCAATGATTTGATCTTGTATCATCGCGATGTTGAGACTGGTTACTTGAGTGTGGCACAACGCGGGATTAAACATGATGCTTGTGTACGAGTATTGGAAGCAACGGACTTTTTAAAGTAATACTTGTTTAAATGACAAAAATACACAGTAGCAGAATTTTTAGATTCTGTTGCCGTGTATTTTTTGATTCAGATTCAGTTTAGTTGATGCAAAACCTGGTCAATTTCTGATTGTAAGGTATCGGCGCTTGTAAAGATCTGTTCGTTGACCACTTGTAAGCGATCATCGCCTAGCCACCAACGTTTTAGGTCAGCCGATGTAAATTTAACCGCTTTAGCTCGTTGTTGGTGCCGTTTCAACGTTTCTGCCAATGGTATATCAAAATAATAAACCCAGCTTTGATCAAAACTAGCCATTAATCGTTGTAACATCACTTGATACATCGACTTAGCGAGAATGCCTTCGACAATCACAACTTTTACGCGATGATTACCATATTGCGCAATTTGCTCGATTAAATCGATGGCTAGATTATCTGGTCGGTCCTTGACATGCAACATACGCAAGCGAATTTCATCTTGTTGGACAATTAAAGCATCAGCGCCTAACCTATCTTGCAATGCTTTAGCTAACGTCGTTTTGCCACTGCCAGAGTTGCCGCGGATGATGACGAGTTGTGTTTGGATTGATGACATAGCTTTTGACCTCCAATATTATAATTGATTACCATTATCCCACAATCAATTATTTATTTGGATCAAATAACTATTCACAACTAAGTAGACTTTTTACAGCAACGCTGCTAACCTTCCAATAAAGTCCTCATAACTAGTCATCTTAATCAATTCAGCAATATTTTTAGGATCGACCGCAACTTGTGACAAATCATCAAAAATATTTCGATAAGCTTGTTTGTGAGCCTGATTCACCGCCAACAAGAAAACGACATTAACTTCAGTGCCGTGGTCACCCCATTGAATGCCATTCGGCGCCAAAATAACATAGCCCTGCGTTTTTAAAGCACTCATTTGTAAGGAATGTGGGATCGCAACGCGTCCAAAAGCTGTACTGGACAGTTGCTCACGCTCAATCAATTGTTGAACGAAACTATTAGTGACAACTTGTTTCCGAACTAACTGCTCGCAAACCGTCTTAAATAATTGATCACGAGAGCATTCTTGATCTAATATCAAGAAGTTATCTGCTGGAAAGAATTCGCGCAAATTAGCAGTAAACGTCAACTTTTCTTGTGTGTGCTTGATGTCTGCCACGAGTCGTTCAACTCGGCGATAGTCTGCTTGTGTTAAAAACTGTGAGATATTCGTATAACGAACAGCTGGTAGTGTATACTCAGAATTCACCTGTACCACAAAATCAATTGACCGTGGATAATCATACTGTTGTAGCTGTTCCGGAGTATGGACCAGCTTGCCAATCACAATGTCTTGGCTAAACAACCGTTCCAATCGACTGATAAAATTTTCATTATCACCTTGATAATCTGGCATCAAAACAACGACATACAACTTGTGTAGGTCATTAATATATTCCGATACTGCATTGCCGATATGCATCGCAATATAGGCAATTTCATCATCTTCAATCGTGACACCATTAAGCTTAGCCAATCGATTAGAAATGAGCACCGCACATTCATAAATAATCGGTGAAGATTTTCTAATTCGGGCCGTCATTGGATTACGCTCAACATAACCTTGTGACGAACGAACTAATAATCGTTGAATATGAATCGCAAACTGCTCCCGAAAGTTCAATACTCGTAAATCAATATTGAGCATTGTATTGACATACTTAATTAAATCATCAACTAACGCCATCGTTGTCGGCTGCACATTATCGTCCAGATCAACGTGCTGGCGTGTAATTGAAAACTGAATAATTAAACATAAGCTATCTCGTTCAGCCGACGAAAACTGGACTTGTTCACTTTTCTCAATTGATGCAATTAGCTGTTGCGTAAATGCCAATTGTGTCGCCTTAGCCACTGGCTTTTTCAACTGATCAACCTCACTAATCGGCTGATAGCCTTCCTTAGTTCGATGAGTCGCAATCGCCACATGTAATAAAATATTGTTAAAGTCAAAAACATTTAAATAGATATTAGCCTGTCTAGCCAATGCCTTTAAGTTAGTCGCAATTTTGACGACACTAACATCGGGAAAACTAGCTTGAATTGCCTCAGTCCCAATAAAGGTTTGCTCCGATTCTTGATATAAAATATCACTAATCACACGCCGTTTATCCAATTCACGACCTTGCAATGACCAGTTATCACCAGCCTGAACTAATTTCAAATCAAATGAATGAACATATTTTTGAATGCGATGCAGTAATTTAACTAATGTCGATTCACTTAAATAAAAACGTTCTGTTAAATCGTAAATATTTAACTGCTGATTTTGAGTGAGCTCGTTGACAATCACTCGTTGAATATTGGTATAACTCGTTGTAGTCGCTGGTGATTCGCTTTTCTTAGCCTGATTACTCTGATAACCTTGCCGACTAGTTAAGATTGCTTCAGTCTCAATGAGTTCTTTAGCATAGCGTCGAATACTTCGTACCGATATGCCTAGTACGACGGCTAATTCGCTAGTTGTATGCCAACCAGGATTGGCTTGCAGGTAACGCCATAATTCAGCCTTATGGTCTTTTTGCAAAATTTTCAACCCCCGTAACATGCTACTGGTTACTGTTATCTATATTTCGGCGCCATTAGTGGCAATCACTTTTTGATACCAGTGGTAACTGTCTTTCAACAAACGCTGGCCACTACCATTACCTTCATCATCTTGATCAACATAAATAAATCCGTAACGTTTTGACATCTGTTGTGACGAACAACTGACAATATCAATTGGTCCCCAAGCACAGTATGCAATCACTTGCGCGCCATCATGGATTGCCCGGCCAACTTGTTCGATATGTTGACTGAGGTAATCACTGCGATACGGGTCATGTACTTGCCCATCTTCAACTTTGTCGTACATACCAATCCCATTTTCTGCAATAATAATCGGTTTCTCATAACGATCCCAATATTGACTTAACGTATTGTATAGTCCTTGTGGGTCAACGGCCCAGCCCCATGGACTTTCCTTTAAATAAGGATTCTTAGTCGTATCTGCTGGCCGATATTGATTCTGATCAGCTGACACCATCTTGGAGTAATAGTAAGAAATTGCCAAAAAGTCCATTGGATTGTCTTTTAACAATGCCATATCGGTTGCTTGAATGTCTAATTTGACGCCTCGTTCGGCGAAATAGTTGTTCGCATAAGCCGGATAGTCACCACGGAATTGCACGTCTGTAAAGAAATATTGCAGCCGGTTTTGGCGCATGGCTAGAATCACATCATCTGGTTTACAGCTGGCTGGGTAGACGGTCCCATCAGCAACCATGGTCCCAATTTGCAAGTTAGGTTGCTTTAATGATTTTGCATATTGTTGAATCCAAGCCGCCGCGACCATTTGATTATGCACCGCTTGATACAAAGCCGCTTCTTCATTCTCATACTGATCCGCACAGACACCGACTGATAGGAAAGGTTCAATTTGGACCATATTGATCTGATTAACCACAATCCAATACTTCACTTTGCTGCCAAACCAATCTAGCAAAACTTTACCAAACTTCTCAAACATTGGAATCACTTGTCGATTTGGCCAACCGCCGTATTTAATCGTAATATTAAGTGGTGTTTCATAATGATTCATCGTAATAATTGGTTCAATACCTAAGTCCAACATCGTGTCTAACATGCAATCATAGTGCTTTAGAGCAGCTTCATTTGGTTCTTCATCATCACCGTTAGGAAAGATTCGTGACCAATCCAATGATGTTCTAAGCGTCTTAAAGCCCATCTTAGCCAGTAACTTTAAGTCTTCTGGATAAGTATTGTAAAAATCAATCCCATACCGTTTTGGATAATAGTTCGTCGTGTCATGCTGATTGGCTTTAACTTGATCCAGCGTCATCCCTTGTGTCTCTAGTTCTTGGATTTTCGCATTCGACAGTCCTTTTAAATAAGGCTGAACATCAGAAGAATTTAACCCTTTACCATCAGCTTGATAGTCACCATCAGCCTGGCTAGCTGCTTGAGCGCCACCCCATAAAAAGTCAGTCGGAAAATAAGGATATTTATTTGGTTTCATCGTGGGCCTCCTTAGTTTGGTTCAACTGTTGATCACGTTTTTCAAACACGGTAATCAACTTTTTAGTTAGGTTATATTCACTCATAATTGTCATTAAAGTGTCTTGAGCATGAGTAAAGAGCACCGAGTAAGCAACGTCTTCACCTTCAGCTTCGGTTTGTAATTTTTGGGTTTGTAATCGGTGGGCAATAACTAGTTTGTCATTAGCCTTTTCCATATTGGCCTTGGCACTGTCATAATCAAAGTCACCGACATTATCTAAGGCTGCTGCAATAAATGCCCGGGCATCCCCAGCATTAATAATAATTTCCATCGTACTTTTTACTGCTGCGTTTTGTGTTTCATCATCTAACATCATTAATCCCCTTCAATCTCTTTGATAAATTAATCAGTTGCGGCTTCTTCTTTAACGACTTGACCATCATAAACTTTGAAGAATGGGAACCAAATGACCCATGAAACCGCGAAAATGACGATCATTAAGATCAACGCCCCCACTGATGGGCTAACTAGCCAAGTCGAAATTGGAAACGGAATATACCACATTTGCATTAATGCACTTGGAATAGCTGCTAAACCAGCTTTTAAGCCAACCCAAGTAATAATTGGAATCACCAGCCCATTAATCCACAATGGAATCATCAAATAGGGGTTCCAAACAATTGTCCCAAAGACTAGCGGCTCATTAATATTGAATAGCGATGGGACGATACAAGCTTTACTTAATGCTTTTAAGCGTTGTGATTTAGCCATAAACAACATCATCAATACTAATGGCATCGTACAACCAACACCACCGATCCAGGCCCAGCCACTGTAAATGACTTCACTCGTAAAGACATGCGTCGCCGGTTTGCTAGCAGCGAGCGCCGCAATGTTAGCTGCAATCCCACCTAACATTAACGGTTGCGTTACTGGCGCCAAAACCCAACCAGAAATCCCCATCGAATAAATAAAACAATCGATAAACAAGATAAATGTAAAACCATAAATGGTTTCAGCCCCATTGGCTAGTGGCGAGAATAGCATTTGGATCGCGTTATACATATTAAAATGGCAAATATCCACTAAAATCCATCCAATGGCAATGACGATGCCAATAGGTAACATCGAGTCAAACCAAGACGTTACAAAGTCTGGAATGACTGTATCTTCACTGAAGAAGGAGAAACGTCCAAACGCTTCAAGAATTAAGCTAACAAAGATAGCTACAATGATTGCGACAAACATCCCACCAGCACCAAATTCACTAAATTGAAATGACGCTGTCGTTCCTGATGCCGAAAATTTAGGATTTAATAACATGAGAAATAAGGCAATTGAAGTTAACCCAGCGATGATTCGCTGCTTCTTCAACTTCTTATATTCCATAAAGTTGAATGGCACTAAGAAGGCCACAAAGATTGATAATAAGCCAAAAGTAAAACTGCTAACCGGTGTAAAATCAGGCCACCATTTCCAGAAGTTACCTGGAATATTTAACAGACTGACGACAGAACCAACCAAAATAAATGGTAAAACTTCAAGTACTGAATTCTTTAATGTAACGACCCATTGGTTATTCCCAACAACTTGTGCTTTCGGTGCAAACTTATTGTTGAGGAAATCCATAAACTTATCCATTTTTGATCCACCTCACTGTTTAATCGTGATACCGATAACTAATCGCCCAATTCTGATCGTAAATGTTCAATTGCACCTTTACCATCCAAGATCGAATAGTAATCAGGATGCATCAGAATCGCCGTAACGTTTTCAGGGACACGATCTTTAATCGCATCGAATTCCGCCTTTAAATGTGGTCCAACCATTAACGCATCGATTTCATCCAAGTAATCCCCTAGTTCAGATTCACTCCGCGCCTTGATCTTGTAATCTAAGCCGGCCTTTTTAACCGCCTTACGCATGTTCGCTGCCATGAAACCAGATGAAGCACCGGAACCACAAATCAATAGAATATTTTTACTCATGTTAATTACCTCCCAGTAATTGTCTTGTTGTTTTTCTTTACAGTTATTATCTTAGTTGATAGATGAATGCGGTTACATTTTATTTTGGCACCCTTGGTGTGCCAAAATAAAAAACTGCTATCACTTATAAATAGTGATAACAGCTTCCAAAATTATTCTTCAGTTTTCCAATGCCGTGATTTATTAAATTGCATCTTATTAGCCACAATATCTAACGGATTGACACCTAATTTTTCACACATGTAAAACGTATAAATCAACGTATCCGCTAACTCTTCTTCTAAATGTTGCCGTTCATCGTCGCTCAATTCATGATCACTTGGTTGCCATTGAAAAATTTCTAACACTTCACTGGCTTCTAGGTTCAACGACACCGCTAAATCCTTCAAGTTATGATACTTTTGCCAACCTTTTTTATCGCGAAATGCGATTAACGCTTGTTCAACATCTTGATAATTCATCTAATTCTCCCCCAGAATATGTGTCGTACCAGCCGCAGCTAATAAAGCTTGTTGTAATTCTTCATCGACTGCATAAATAAATAGGCCATGCACACCACGTGTCAATAATACATTTAACTCGTTACGTAACAATTCTTTAGCAACATCAATTTTCTCACCCTTCCAGGTTCGCTTATTCGTTGCCCGTTTATTCATACTAGCACTTGGATTGAAAACAATCTTGCCATCCCGATAGGTTACCGATGGTCCAATAATCAATCCTGCATAGTTAAGGTCAAAACCTTGAATGGTATAAGTTGAACCAATTTCATCAATGGTTTGGGACTGTTCCGCCCACGCTAACGTCTGGTTCTTCTTTTTTTGTTTACGTGGCACCTTCAATTGCAAGTTCCAAGGCAAGGACCAATCACCCACTGTCACATTCCAAGTTTTGTCGCGATCACCATCTGGTCGTTTGGCGCTCACGAATTTCCAATCAAACGTCGCCAACATTCGTGCCAGACTAGCTGGATTCTTTCCTTTTTGTTGATCCAATACCTTAATCTTTTGATACATGGTAGCTGGATTTCGGGCAACCTTTAATTCGTATCGATCATCATCTGGAATCAATCCCAGTTGCTGGTTAATCGCAAAATCATGTAGCCAATCGATTGTCTCAACACTTGCATCCATTCGCTCTTGATCTTTCAACGTAATGGTATTACCAGTTCGCGAAGCCACTCGTTCTAATCGATTAATCTCCTCATCGTCTAAATATTCATCCGTCGTCAGAATCTGATATTTATCGAACACGATAATCACAACTTTGGCTAATTTCAATAAATCTTGTAGTTGGTTTTGACCTCGATAAGACTGTTTACCATGGGTCCATAACAAATGCGCTTCATCAACCAAAATGACATCTGCTTTTCTAGCCCCTGGCTTTTGATGTTCATTGATAAAACGTGTTGGCTTACACACCACATCATCATTATCACGATCTAGTCCTAATTTATGCGCAATCTGTTTATAAACAATTAACTGCTGGTCATGATTAACTAATAAATTCACCGCATTATCGCCAGTTAAATTACTGTTTACTAAATCATTAAATAGATTACTCAACAAGACAGTTTTCCCAGTTCCCGCTTGACCCGCAATAAAAATAACCGCCGCTTCTTGATTATCAACTTGCTTCGTATTTATTAAAACTTGTTCAACACGATTAAAAATCTTATTTTTACCTTCGAGTTGTTTTTCATTTAAGGCGTGAAAGGGTGATGCTTTGAAAATAGCTGAACTTTCAACATCACTTTGTACTGGGAATAACTCAGGCTTTTTCTTCCGTAATTCTGACCAAACACTCGTAAATATTTGATCAAATTGATCTGACATAAAATACTTACGTTGTGGATTTGTACGACGGTTATTCAAATGTTTGATGTGATCGACACCCAATAAGTACATCATCAGTCGATTTTCAATATCTAAGGTCAGCGACTTATTGAAGTAATGATCACCAATAACCATCATTTCAGCATTATCGCTGTCCTTTAGCTGTTGCCAATCATCCCGAATTTTAGTATCACTATCTAAATGTTGCCGCGTACGTTGACTGATGTCACTCGTCTCACCAACATAAGCCGTGAACTGAGGGACCGCGTCTTTCTTTTTATCTTGCTTATCAGCAATCACATAAACAGTAGGATACTCAAAAATTAGTTCATCGTCGCCACTTTTTTCCTCTAGGGCTTTTTTATAATCAACATTATAAGGAACCACATCCACAATTGGTTTAACATCGATTGCTGGTTCAATTGATTTAGTTTCATCCAAAGTGTTATGTCCCCCTCTATGTATTTATTATTACTATTATCTAAAAGATTACGATCCACTTCAATAGTAATCGTTAAAAACAATTCTTTCAGTGACAAAATAAAAGGCCTCTAATCACATTTTGATTAGAAACCTCTGTCGTACTACATATTTTGTTAATTGCGAACCTATCAGCAACAAGGTTTATTTAAACTTAGAAACCTTCGTTGCCCAACTTAATTTGCTAAACTTACTACCATAATCAGTAGCCGCGAACTTCTTACTTTTACAATAAATTTTTTCATCTAATTTACTAAACCGAACGGCAGCACTCGTTTTGACCTTACCTTGCAACCGCCAAGTATGCGCACTAATCTTCTTATACCGTAGTTTAGTCGCCTTAACTTGTGGCATTCCAGATGCATCGTAAGTATAGGTCTTAGCGGTAATATGATACATATCGCCAAAGCCTTGCGCTGCACTGTGTTTCTTTGCTTGATACTTTCCCCGCATTGCTTTTGGTGTTCCATTGTGCCAACTAGCCGCTTGCGCTGTTTGTGTTTCTGCGACCATTGGTGTTAACAATGCCATTGCCGCTACTGATAACCATACCTTTTTCATGTGTCAAACTCCCCTTAACGTTGTGTCTTTTTTGATGATGCTCCAATTAGTTATTTTAAGCTATAATCAAAATAAAATATACTCATCATCTAAAAATTACTCTTCAAACTACCAACATTCTTAATCACCACTGAAGTGCTACCATCAGGATTGGTCTCAAACTCAATCGCATCTCGATTCTTCAACAAACTAATGGGTACATTGATTTCAATCCCATTATCCAATTTGATCTTTTGGCGTTCATATTTCTTTTCAAAATAATTGGCATTCGGCACGGTAACTACTGGTTCAATCGCTTTTTTAGCCAGTTGATCTTTGAACTCTTCTTTGGCCTCTTCCTTATTCTCAAACACCACATTGGCAATAAAATCATTATCAATGACGCCATCTTTTTCGATGCTATCATGAATAGCTTGTTGCGTCGTGGACGTTACCGCAAAATCGTCGTCATCATATTTTTCAGAAATTTTTTGAATAGATTTCTTGATTTGCTTAACATCAGCGGAAACTTTTGAAGGCACTGCCGCTATTTGAAGAAAGTCCTTGGACATCAACCACTTACCGCTAGCACCAGTGTATTGTTGTTCACGCAACTTGACTTTCTCTTTATCGATTAGAATCACATTTTTAACACCTTGCCCGGGAGACGGTAGAATGCTGTTATTCTTGACGATATTGTTGACCAAGACATCATCGTCATACTCTACATTGTGGATATACCGTTGCGTATAGTCTAGTTTCGCAATTCCAATAACTCGGCTTAAATCATCCAGTTCAACGTTAAAGAACAGCAAGTCACCGCCGGGAATTTCTTCATGGACTTTGATTGAGTCAAAATAATCAAGTGCAAACTTTTCAGTGATCTGTTGAAAATCATCACTACTATTCCAGAATTGTTCTAATAGTGGGATTCGTTGCAAATCAAGTTCCAGATACTCACTTTTCCAAACCTTCTCGATGACTTTTTCAACGTACTTTGAAATCTCAAGATTGTCCTTAGGAATTTCTTTTTGTGATAACACAACGTTGCCGGAATCTTTGTCCAAGATATGATCAATAATATTTAAGATTCTCATTAATTATTCCTTCCATGGTTATCAACTATTCCATGTAAAAAACGGCTTTCTAGATTGAATCCGGAAAGCCGTTAACCAAAGCTACTTAGATTCTACATTCCAATGACTTTTAAAATGTGCTTCAGCATTATTATCCTTAAAGATCTGATGAAAACTAGCCACTAATTCTTGCGAACTTTCCGTAAACGCTTCAGCAGATACACTATCAATGGCAGAATGTGAATTAACATTAAATAATTTAAGATATTGTTCGTTGTTTTTATAAAAATCGTTTTGAGAAATTCCCGTAAACTCAATGTATGTTTCAATTATTCTTCTCATCGAGTTAAGCATCGAATTAGTTAAATTATTCTCGGATAAATCTTGAAGTTCAGACCACAGAGCATCATAATTTGTCTTGAAATCCTGCTTTTCATTTTCAATCTGAATAAAATGACCTCGTCTAATGCTGTAAAAATTGTTCTTATCATATTTGGTCTTTCCATTCTCATCCTTAAATGCTCCATGAGGTGGCACATTAAGATAAAAATGAACATTATGAGTCATAATAACAATATAATCTTTTTGAGGATTATATCGCTTGCTAAATTTTCCTTGATAAAGCTTTTGAAGCTCCGTGATGATTAAATATTGCATTCCAGCATCATTTGAATTCATAGGGTCATCAAATAAAATCACTTTCGGCAATTTATCATTTGCCTCACCTGTTTCTTCTAATTTTTCTAGAAAATATAATAAAGCAATAATATTTTTTTCGCCTGTAGAAAGTTCCTTTACTCCTCGATGTGCAATTCTTCCGTCCTCACACTTCTGTGAAACCCAATAATAACCAGACTCATCACTTTCTTCGTAATAATCTAGCTTCCAAGACACAGATCCACTAAGTTTTTGATTGATATGGTTAATTGCCTGCTTCTCTGCCTTAGGCTTCAAAGCATCGATTTCATTCTCAAGTGATTTAATTACATTTTGAATCGATGCTTTTTCCTGCTCTTTTTCATGAATTTCTTTTTGAACATTATTTCGTATCTCCTGCATGCTACCTAATTCAGACTTTTTTACATCAAAGTGAAAATCGTCAAGCATTCTTTTAATAGCACTCTTTCGGAGCTTAACTTTTGCTTCATTCTTTTCCTTATCTAGATCTTTTCCAAACGCATTATTTTCTTCAACTAAACTGTTATATTCCGAAACGTCAACATTTTCTGGAACCGAGATAGAGACAGGTTCTTGTTTATCAAAAAGATTTCTTTCTTTATCACTTAATGAATTTTCAAGGACCTCACAAAAATGTATAACTTCCTGTTTTTGCACTGATACTTGATCCCAAAGACTAACAGCTTTTGTACGAAAATCTGGGTAAAAGTCCGATGACTCGTTGCTTATATTATGCACATCAGCAACCAAATTACTAATTTTCTTTTTTCCAAGTTCAATACGTTCCTTTAATTGTTCCACTTCATCTGCACTAAAATAGGCTTCCAATTCCTCGAAAGTTTCTTTTGAAATCGGATTTCCACAAAAGACGCAGAGTTCCCCTTCCCTATGCTCATGAATTTTTAAACCGCTCTCTGCAAAGTTAATTTTATCTTGATCGTTATTAAAACGTAAAATTCGTGTTTTTTCTTCAACTTTACTTTCCAAAATATCATTAGTACTATTCAGGTAACCAGCTAGATTCAGTTCTTGCCAAGTGATGCGTTTAGCTACCTTTTCATCTGTCTTCACCGTCTCCTTAAGCAAAGAAATATCATCGTCCTGCAATTTCGCAGCCACACGTATTTCATTTTTAAAATTATTTTTATTATATGCTGTGCCAGAGATCTGCGGATCACTCATATTTTTTATTTCTGCCGCCGATACTGTATAAAAATCCTCAATCACTTTTTGTTTTTCAGCAACCCGTTTATTCGCCTCTTGTAGTCTCTTACTCAGATTTTTCTTATCCTGATCATCAGCACTAGACTCGCCAATTTCTGATAGAACTCGACTCAATTCTATATTTTGTGTATTAAGGCTCTTCTGCTTTTCTTCAATCAATTTTTCGTTCGCATTTGCATTAACCGATAAAGCAAACGCATTAAGATTCTCATTTTCTCCCAACATAGTATCGAATCCATTATAAATACGAACATCAAATTTTTTCGAAAGTTCTTGATCAACTATTGACGCAAATGTAGATTTACCTGATCCATTCTTCGCAAAAACAAAATTTTTATGTTTAATTTCTACTGCGGGTTGCTTAAACACACTAATTCCATCCAAAAATTGATGCTCTGACAAGTCAATTTTTATCTCATCCATCAACAAAAACCTCTATTCTATAATTGAATTATTACCAGGATAAAACCATTATATAAAGAAAGCATTCCGATGTTTCAAAAAAATTGGCACACATTCTCCATCCACACGCCCGTATCGTATAAATTTTTGAAGTTAACAGAGGAATACTTCACTTACTGATTATCCACTCACGCAAACTTATATGCAATAGTCAATCATATAAGATCACCAAATTCATAATACATTTGTATAATCAATTTAATTTTTCAATAAAAAAGCCTCACCAGAATTTACACTCCAGTGAGGTTAGAAAGCAAGTTTTCAGTAGACATCTTCGTCTAAATTGGCTGTTGGTCCGTTCTACTAAACACCGTTAAACTAGGTTTTCCTCTTCTAATTTGTTTAGCTTCTATTCCCATTCAATAGTCGAAGGTGGCTTACTCGTAACGTCATACACGATGCGGTTAACGTGATCGACTTCATTGACGATCCGTACCGAAATCTTTTGTAAGACATCCCATGGAATGCGAGCAAAGTCCGCTGTCATCCCATCAATTGAGGTGACCGCCCGAATGCCGACAGTGTAGTCGTAAGTCCGACCATCACCCATGACACCGACACTCTTGATCCCTGGCAAGACAGTAAAGTATTGCCAGATTTCGCGGTCTAAGCCAGCTTTTTTGATTTCATCACGTAAGATGAAGTCACTATCGCGCACGATTTCTAACTTATCTTCAGTAATTTCACCAATCACCCGAATCCCGAGACCGGGACCAGGGAATGGTTGCCGCCAAACGAGTTCGGAAGGCATGCCTAGCTTTTCACCCAATTCACGCGCTTCATCTTTAAACAAAGTCCGCAATGGTTCGATCAACTTAAATTGCATGTCTTCTGGCAACCCACCAACGTTATGATGAGATTTAATTGTTTGCGCCGTGGAAGTCCCACTTTCGATAACGTCGGTATACAACGTCCCTTGCGCTAAGAATTCCATCCCATTTAACTTGGTTGCTTCGGCATCGAAGACTTGGATAAATTCGTTACCAATGATCTTACGTTTCTTTTCAGGATCACTGACGCCAGCTAATTTACTCAAGAAACGGTCTTTAGCATCAACTTTGATGATGTTCAAGCCGAACTTGCCTTCCAAACTAGCCATGACTTGATCAGCTTCACCTTTACGCAACAAACCATGATCAACGAAGATACTGGTTAATTGTGAGCCAATCGCCTTGTGCAATAAGACCCCAACAACACTTGAGTCAACCCCACCAGAAAGGCCGAGTAAGACTTTTTTGTCGCCAACTTTTTCGCGAATCTTGTCAATTTGCATATCAATGAAATCATCCATTGACCAGTTAGCTTCCGCTTGGCAAACATCAAACGCAAAGTGCCGCAAAATGTCATTACCAAAGTCGGTATTCCGAACTTCGGCATGGAATTGAATCCCATACATTTTTTTGTCAACATTTTGAATGGCGGCGATTGGACAGTTCTTCGACGTTGCGACAACATCAAAACCATCTGGTGCTTGGGTTACCAAGTCACCATGACTCATCCAAACGGATTGTTCACGCGGCGTATCCTTGAATAGGACCGCATTTTCGTTGGTTACTTGGATATCAGCCTTCCCATATTCACGGTTATCAGCTGATTCCACTTTCCCACCGTCCAGTGAATAAGTCATCAGTTGCATCCCGTAACAAATCCCTAAAATTGGTAAGCCCAACTTAAAGATTTCTGGATCAACCCGAAAGGCGCCATCATCGTAAACACTATTCGGACCACCAGAAAAGACAATCCCTTTCGGGTGGCGTGCTTTGATTTCTTCAGCGGTAATCGTATTCGGCAATAATTCTGAATACACACCGAAATCACGAATGCGGCGGGTAATCAATTGGTTATATTGACTCCCAAAATCCAATACTAAGATTGAATCAAAAGCCGCAGTGTTCGTTTTTGCCAAGTTGTTCACTCCTTTGGTTTAATTCTTGCTTAATAGGTCTATGATACTGATTTCTTAACGTTCGGTCAATGATTATGAGAAAATTCTTAACCGCCTTAATACTTACGGAAGTAGACCGCATCGATAACATGGTGCGCCACCTTATGCAAAATCAAATCCGCACGATTTCGGGTTGGTAAGATATAATCATTCAAGTTTTTCAAGTCGACATCACGCCAAACGCGCTTTGCCATTCGAATCGCTTCGGCATGATCCCCGATCGCCCATGGGTAAAAATAGTTCTTCGGATCTTGGAAGGCCGTCTTCATCAGCGCCTCAAACCGATCCAAATACCACGTTTCCACTAAATCCGCATCGGCATCCACATATACGGAAAAATCCGTAAAGTCACTAATATAGATTCGTTGGTTACTTGGCAATTGCAGCACGTTAATTCCTTCGATAATTAAAATATCAGGATGTGTAATCACGTTAAATCGATTCGGGACGATATCATACGTTTGATGCGAATACACCGGCGACTTAGCCAGTGGCTTGCCACTCTTCACATCATTTAAAAATTGAATCAGTTGTGGCATATCGTAACTTTCAGGAAACCCTTTGCGATCCATCAACTGTTTCTTTTTTAACACGGCGTTAGGATACAAGAACCCATCAGTCGTAATCAGTTGCGTCCGGCGATCCGGATATAAATATTTAAATAACAGTTCTAACAAACGCGCCGTGGTGGTTTTCCCGACCGCAACGCTCCCAGAAACCCCAATGATAAATGGGGATTGTTTATTTTGTCGTTGTAAAAAGACGGATTCCGTCTCGCGCCATGACAAGTAATGTTCAAACTTTGCTTGTAATAAATGGGCGACTGGTAAATAAATTTCACGCACATCTTCAATACTAATGCGGTCATTAAAGGCTTTGATCTCCCGTAAATTTTCCGCGGTTAACGGCACATGGCCATTACGATAGAATCGCTTCCACTGATCACGTGAGAAGCGATAATAGTTTAATTGCTCTTCCATAATCTGTCTGCCACCATCACTAAATTAATAGGCGTATTATAGCATAAATCCAATCAAGAGTGCGGGCACTGACGGGTTGCGACCGAGCATAGCCTAGTCAAGCTAATGATTGTGCTTTTCCAATCGTTAGTTTGACGTAGCTAAGCACAGGTCGCAGTCAGTGTCCGCACGTTTCGACAACTAAAAAAGCGTCTGGGTTTTATCCCAAACGCTTCTCACGACTAAACTGTCGCTTCATTCATCGTATACAAACTTTGATCCACGCGATTTAATAATGGTGATAATTCACCAATCGCCACCACGGTCAATTCATGCATCGCCCGTGAGCAAATCGTGTAGAGTAATTGTCGTTCATCTTCACGTTGATAGTTATCGGCATTCGCATTCCAAACAATCACCGCATCAAATTCCAGCCCTTTGGCTAAGAATGATGGCACCACAATCGCGCCGGGGGCTAATCGTTGATTTTCAGTCCGAATCAACGTGACCTTTTCACCGCGAGCTGTCAACGCTTCCGTCAATCGTTCACATTCGGCTAACGTCTTGCCAATAATTGCGGTGGTATCACGATCAGAATCGTTTAAGGCCAACTGGTCCACAACTTGATCCACACCAGTTTCAAAATCAGCGGTGACTTCAACATTTGGCAAGTCGCCTTGGCGGTTAAACGCCGTGACCGCTTCGCCATTAACTAAAATTTCTTTTGTGAAATCAGTGATCTGTTGCGTTGACCGATAAGACTTCGTCAATTGGACGACGCGCGTCTTTTCAGGATCGAATAACGTTTCCAATTCACCAATCAACGTATGACTGTTTTCCTTAGTAAAGATCGCTTGGTTTAAATCCCCGAGCATCGTAAAACGCGCATTTGGAAAACTGTATTTTAAGAACGCTAATTGGAACGCATTGTAATCTTGAATTTCATCCAAGAAGACAAAGCGCATGTCACGTTGGCCGCGTTTACCGGTCATCAAGTCATACAGATACATATACGCCGACACAGTTGTTAACGAAATGTGCCGTTCTTTGATGGCGGCTAATTTTGTTTCAACAGCCGCGTCCCAAGCGTCACGTGTGACACCGTATTTTTCTAATTTCAGCAAGTCTGGCACATGTTTCAAAAAGTGTGCGTATTGCATGTTAATGCTTAAGAACCGTTGCCGCACAATCTGCGTCCGGGCGTTGCCCAAATGTTGCATGACAATCTTACGCGCCAAGAACTTAAACTCTTCATCGCCATTCTTAAACTCGCGTGGTTGATTGCCATAGAATTCATTGATTTCTTCGCGTGATAAATCTTGAACCGCTTCTTCAACCCACTTCGACCGCATTTCGGCGCCGACTTTGCGATTTAAAATTTTAATCAACGCTTCTTTAGTAGCCGATAACCGGTTTGCTAAATGATAGTTTTCATTAAATGAATAATAAATTTCGCGAATCTTGTCACGTGGAATCAAAACTTCATCGTTCAACGTGATATTCCGAAAACGCATGTCGGCTTGTTCCAAATGCCGCCCATAAGCCGTCACTGCATTAAAGAAGGCTAGGCTACCTTCCATTTTGGTAATCGCGGCCATGTCCGCGGTATTTTCGGTTTCAAACCGTTGTTGCAAAGTTTCCACTTGCATGTGTGGCAACCGATAAGACGCATATTGGTAATACGTCATTTGGACCATGTTTTGTTCACCCAATTCGGGCAACACTTGATTAATATAATCATTAAATAATTGGTTAGGTGAAAACAGCATCACTTGCCCCGCGGTTAAATTGCCCCGGTAACGATATAGCAAGTAGGCCACCCGTTGTAAGACCGAAGACGTTTTTCCGGAACCCGCGGCCCCTTGGACGAATAACAAGTCGGAACTCGTATCTCGAATAATCGTATTTTGTTCTTTTTGAATCGTCGTGACGATACTCTTCATCTTAACGTCAGATTTTTCATCCAAGACTTCAAGTAGCATCGAATCCCCAACCGCTTCTTCCGTATCATAGACGGTCACAAGTTCCCCGTCTTGAATCATCAATTGTCGTTTGAGTTTGACGTCGACTGCTTGCGGACCATCTGGCGTTTGGTACGTCACGTTACCTAAACCACCATCGTAATAAATACTAGAAATTGGCGCCCGCCAGTCATAAATCAAGAAATGGTCAGGACTGTCTGAAAATGAACTCAGGCCAATATAGATGGTTTCAGTCTTAGGTTCCCCGTGTTCGTGGAAATCCAAGCGTGCAAAATAAGCATTCTTTTCGAGTTTCTTCAACGTCGATAATTGCTTGGTCGCATGTTGCCAGCTGTTTTGACGTTCATCCAACATTTGTTGTTGTTGACGTACTGACAACCCGGTTTCCATCATGCCTTCGTAACTGTCGGTCTTAATATTGACATCATTATAAAAATTCTGCTTAATATCCGCTTGATCTTGTTCGGAACGTTGAATCGTCTCACTTTGTTGATCCTCCGCGACCCGAATCTTAGCCACCACGTCATCGAGATGGGCTTGTTCTAAAGCTTTAATCGACTTAGCCATTTCAGTCCTCCATTCATAAATATCGAACAATAATTTTAGCACTATCCGCGCCCTGACACAATTATATAGAGTGGGCTAAAAGACGGGTTGCTTTCGTGCATAGCCTAGGAACCTGAATGATTGGGGGTTTCAATCCTTCAGATTCCGTAGCTAAGCGGAGAAAGCAGTCTTTTAGCGCACGTTTCGACAAGTTTGGTCAGTAACATGACAAAAGCATGAATATTTTATTATCTTCAGTAAGATTCGATTAAATCAGCTATAATGTTAGCGATTACATCTTTTATTTAACGCGATTTACCGCTAAAATGAAAGTAACAATTTGGAGGTGGTCACGTTGGACCAAATCATGTTTATTTTCACCCATTTAGAACAAGTTATCGGCCCATTATTGACCACCCTTGGCAGTTGGAGCTACATTCTGCTGTTTGCCGTCATCTTTTTAGAAACCGGCATGGTCATCTTCCCATTCTTACCCGGCGAATCGCTAATTTTTCTCGCCAGCACGATGGCCGCTACGCATACCAGCTTAGACATTCAAATTTTAGTACCCGTCTTTTTTGTGGCCGCCGTCATCGGCGATACCGTTAACTTTGAAATTGGCCGCCATTTGATTCGACTCCCTTGGTTACAACGACACTTACCGCAAGATAAACAAGTCAAAGCGCAGCAGTTCTTTGCCAAATATGGCAGTAAGGCCGTTATGTTCGGTCGCTTCGTGCCCTTAATTCGGACGTTTGTCCCACTATCAGCGGGCGGTGCCAAAATGCCAGCGCGTTCCTTTGCCGTTTGGAACCTCGTTGGTGTCGGCATTTGGGTCGCCGTGGGTTGTTCACTCGGCTACTTCTTTGGGTCAATCAGTTTCGTTCAAACGCATCTTTCGCTGTGTTTCTTAGGCATCATGGCTGCGGCTCTAATTCCAGCGGCAACCATTACCTTGGTTAAAGCGTTGCGTCAACGACCAATGGCACGTTAAGTTGAAAATAACATTTATCAAAGTTTGGGCGATGGCTCAAACTTTTTTTATTCCTGAAAGTCATGTAAATTCTTTCAAAATCCGCTTAAAAAGTGTATTCTTTCATAGGATTAACCAACGGAGGTGTACTTTTATGACCAAGCCCCAACTAACCAATTATGACCCACAGTGGCAAGCGTTAGCCACTGATTTTCAAGCAACCTTAACCACACTACCCGGCTTCAAAGCCAGTAGCCATGTCGGCAGTACCGCCATGCCGCAAGGTTTAGCGCGACCGATGATCGATATTGCGGTGCTGGTCGTCGACGTTGAAACAGCCGCCAATGCTTTAAACGCAACGCTGGTCTCAGCCACAACTTATCAACTAACTTGGCACGAACACCCCTTTCACGTGATCTTGACCACCGATAACACGGCCTATCAAACGATGATTAATTTCCGCGATTATTTGAATGCTCATCGCACCGATAATCGTAAATATACGGTTGTTCGTCAAAGTAACCAAGCTGCGGCTAAAGCTGACTTTATTAGCGGGATCAACGACAAAGCCACTGAATGGCTCACTACTAAAGACCAGCACGAACATCACGACCGGACCGTCCGTGCTGAACTCGTTAACATGTGTTTGATTCGCAACCCGGAAACTAACGAGGTCGTTGTTGAAAACAAGATCGACGCCAAATGGACTGGCTTAACCTTTCCTGGTGGGCACGTTGATCCAGGCGAATCGCAAGTCCACGCGATGAAACGGGAAGTGCTAGAAGAAACAGGTCTCACTGTCAATCACTTACAACTGGTCGGAACCGTCACCTGGGTCGAAAATGCGGCTGGTGATGTCTCATTAGGTACGTTATATACAACGACCGATTATTCCGGTGACTTGTTACCAGGCTCTTATGAAGGCGCCATTAGCTGGCTACCACTAAACAGCTTAACACCGGATAAACTCGCGCCGGGAATCGCAGAAATTCTTCAAGTTTTTACCCAACCAGCTATCAACGAAGCTTTCTGGGGCAACGCTGATAACCAATTACAGCTTTATTAATGAATTGAGGTATTTGTTATGGATCAAGTTTCATTAGTCATTATTTTATTTGCCGCCTTACTAGTACCACTAGTCATGGCCAAATTCAAAATCAACAGTTTACCAACTGCAGTCATGGAAATTATTATCGGGATTGTGTTAGGCCCCAGCGTCTTTAACATCGTCAGCATGAACAGTTCCATCTCACAGCTCTCAACCATCGGCGTGATTGTCCTCTTATTCTTAAGTGGACTTGAAATTGACTTTAGTTTATTCAAAAAGCGCCGCGCTGCGTTAACGCCACTCGAAAAGAAACACGCCGTTAACTTGCCAAAATACTCACCAGTCCGCTTGGCCGTTTACGGCTATGGAACGGTGATTGTCTTGTCACTCTTATTAGCAGCGATGTTTAAAATTACCGGCTTATTCAGTGATTTCTGGCTCGCAACGATTTTATTCGGCACGATTTCACTCGGGATCGTGATTGCCGCCTTAAAAGAAAAAGAACTGCTCAGTAAAGCCTTTGGTCAAACGGTCCTGCTCATCTCAGTTTTCGGGGAATTGATCCCGATGATGGGGTTAACGTTATACGCCTCAGTCTATGGCAGTGATTCGAAGAGTTTGTGGTTATTGCTGCTAATCTTAGCGGTTGCCGCACTGATGCTCTTGCGGTTCAAACCGTTCTTCCAGTTTTATCAAAATATCAATAAATCCACCACGCAATTAGATATTCGGTTGGCCTTTTTCTTAATTGTCACGATGGTCACCGTCGCTGAATCCGTGGGTGCCGAAAATATTTTGGGCGCTTTCGTAGCTGGGATTGTGTTAAAACTTCTACAGCCTAGTGACAGTACTCGTGAACGTTTAGATTCAATCGGTTACGGCTTTTTCATCCCAATCTTCTTTATTTCCACCGGCGTTGATCTAAACTTACGGACCTTACTAACAAGTGGCAAAACATTGCTATTGATCCCATTGTTCTTCATCGCTTACATGGTCGCAAAAATGGGCAGTATTTGGATCTTAAAGTTACGTTTCAAAGCCAAGAATGCCTTTGCTGGAACGGCATTAACCGCCACGACCATGACGATGGTCTTAGCCGTTTTACGGGTCGCTAAATCCATGAAGACGATCACAACCGATCAGTCAGGCGCCTTCTTATTGGCCGCGTTACTGACTTGTATCATTTCGCCACTACTTTTCAATAAGTTCTATTCGGCTGAAAAAGAAGACTTGGTTAAGACGTCGGTTCACTTTATTGGCGCAAACTTGAGTACTGTGCCCGTTGCCCAACAACTTCGTAAAGGCTGGTACGATGTGCAAATGTACACCAACCATCCGGAAAACTATCAGACCTACCACGCCCAAGTACCGGTCGAATTGATGGAAAACTTTACACCCGTTGATTTGGAAGACCATAGCGTCTTTGACACCGATATTTTAGTGCTTGGTCATATTGACGCCGAACGCAACTATCAGTTGGCTAAAGCCGCCCAAGAATATGGGGTTAAACGAATTATCGTCCGCTTTGAAGACCGTAACGTGCTCAATGAACACGAAGACGAACTTCGTGATCTCGGCATTGAAGTTTACAACACGCCCGAAGCCAACATTACGTTACTCCGGTCATTGATTGAATCACCATCAACCTTGCTCATGTTACGTGACACGGAAAACAGTATCTACGAAGTCAAAGTTGTGAACCACTTATACACTAATGTGCAGATTAAGAACTTACAATTTGCCCAAGATATTACCATCAGTCAGGTCATCCGTAACCGCAAAATCATTGTCCCTAATGGGAGTACGACCATTCAATACGGTGATCGCCTCATTTTCACAGGAAGCAAGCAAGATGCCCCACGGATTCGTCAAGCACTCGCAACCGCCAATTAGTATGCTAAAATAATAGCGTTGGCTTGAAACTTAATGAAATACGACCTAATAAGGAGTTAAAGCATGTCTTTCTCAATTTACATGATTCGTCATGGTCAAACTTACTTTAATAAATACCGCCGGATGCAAGGCTGGTGTGATTCACCACTCACCGAAGTTGGTGAACAAGATGCCATCAATGCTGGTAAGATGTTACAACACGTTCATTTTGATGCAGCGTACGCCAGTGATATGCCCCGGGCCATGAACACGGCAAAGTTAATTTTGCCAAACAGTGGTAACGATGGCTTAACCGTTACCCCGATGCCCGCTTTCCGCGAAGCGTTTTATGGTTACTTCGAAGGCGATGATACCTCGCAAACTTGGTTTGAAATTGGTGCGCCCCATCAAGCGCCAAGCTTATCGGAGATCATTGAAAAATATGGGATTCATAAAGCCAAGGACTTCGCCAAAGAAGCCGATCCGTTCCATCACGCAGAAAACAACGCTGAATTCTGGGAACGCGTTAACGGTGGCTTAGCTGAATTACGCGAAAAGTCACATGACGGTGACAAAATTTTGCTCGTCAGTCATGGCAATACCATTTATAGTATTGCGGCGGAAATCGCAAACTTAACGTCACCAGCCCGCCCTCAAAACGGGAGTGTCACGAAGTTTACCGTGACCGATGACGATATTCAGTTAGACTATCTCGGCAAAAAAGATCACATCGACTAATAGGAGTTAACATGTCAAAATTTTCAATTTACTTCGTCCGGCACGGCCAGACGTACTTTAATCTTTATAATCGGATGCAAGGTTGGTCAGATTCACCCTTAACGGATAACGGCATCAACGTCGCCACTAAAGTTGGTCAAGCATTGGCTGACGTGCCTTTTAGCCACTACTATTCTAGTGACTCCAAACGGGCGATGGATACTGCTAACTTGATTAAGCGTGAAGCTAAGCAAGCTACCGATGACTTAACTACCCTACCTAACTTTCGGGAAGTCTTTTACGGCTACTACGAAGGTGATGACTGTAGCCGCGTTTGGTCACTTGTGGGTAAGCAATATGGTGTCACCAGCTTGCATGAATTGCTGGAACACATCAACATTGAACAAACCCGCGATATGATGAAAACCATCGATCCGACTCATGAAGCCGAAGATAATGCGACTTATTGGACCCGTTTGAATGCAGGCTTTGATTATCTGAAAGCCCATCATGATAATGGTGACAAGGTCTTAGTCGTCACTCACGGTACCACGATTCGTAGCATCGTTTCACACTTCGCTCCTGACATGGATATTACTACCGGTCCCAAAAACGGGAGTTTAACCCGTTTAGACGTTGATGGTGATACAATTAAAGTCGTCAGTTATGCAGAAGATTTAATTTAATACCTAAGTGCACGCTAACTGACTTAATCGGTAGTGTGCACTTTTTATTTAACCACTGAAGGTTGAACGTTACTTTTTAGCAATAATCGTTGATATGGCAAATGTTCACCGATCAAAAGTAGACTTACTTGCCACCTGCCGTTCGCCCACCTTGAGCCGGAACGCTGTGGGCGGACCGGTTCAGCCAAAAAGCGGTCTGAACCATCGTTTTGGACCACCAAGCCCGTGTTTCAAAAACGCCAGGCTCTAAGCGATGAATCGCTAAGAGCCTCCCACGGCTGGGCTCAATGTGAGCTCACTCTCGGTTATATCGGTGATCACTAGATTGATTAGTGTCTGCAAAATAATCGGATCCAGCCAGTATCAGTACAGTTTCCATTGCCATCATTAACTTTCAATCTTTAGTTAACTATCAGAATTATAAATAAATTTAGCAGGTGAATACATGATGAAAATGGAGCTTGATTTCGCAAACTTCGCACTTGAAAACTACAAAGTCATTGATCATAAAGTCTTCATAGATGGCAATAATTTAGGAATTACCGTCGACACTGAACAAATTCCTGACAAAAATGAAGGCGATACTTATCCCAGATATTGGATAACCCACTTTGACTATGGCAGAATCCCTGAATATATGCTGAAGTACAACATGTCTTTTTATATTAAACAGGCTGGTAACAATGCCGAAACGCTTGGTTGCATCATCATAGACATGCCTAAACCAGACAGGGCCTACTGATCATCACTCATCGTTAACTCGTCTTTTTTCACACACCGGCGCATAAACGGAACACTTTACCAGTCAACTTATTTCTGGTGCTAGAATCAAAATGATCAGCTAATTGGTTACGCCATTTAGTCTGATCATTATCAATAGATTGGTGTGTGATTGTGATGAAAATAGAACTAGAATTCAAAGATACAGCCTTACGTGAAGCCAAAGTGGTGGGACAAGCTCTCATGATCAATGGCGTCAAAACAGATTTAGGTGTTGCCATTGAAACTGAAACGCTGGTTGATCCAGAAGAAGGATTCACCTACGAAAGATACTGGCTAGATCATTTCGACTTTGCGCGAATTCCTGATTGGGTGTGGCAAAATGGCCTAGCCTTTGATGTCACGACGCTTACTGACAAGGGGTGCGAGCCTCACCTGTTGATCGGTCTCTATACTAGATATTCCGATATTACGGTCTAACAAAAAATGGACTCAGTCATTGTGCTGAGCCCATTTTTCATACGCTTCGTTAACCGGCTAAAGGTTGAACGTTATTTTTTACAACCTTCGTTGACATGACAAGTGTTCAACAGTCAAAAATGGTCACAAACCGGAGTCAGTCAATGATGGCGCCAGCTGTGAAAATATCGTTAGTTCGGGTGGTTTTCCCGAGCTTACGATATGGACGACTTTTGAGACTAGCGGTTTGGGCTAGGCTTAAAAGCGAGGTGGAACCCCGCTTTTTGGCTGGAACCGATCCCCACAGCCGGCAGAATCACTGACTGGCGTAGGTGACCAATTTAACATCATTTAAGTCAATTCTGGCAAAGCTTTCACCGTCCTATTTATCTTTCAATCTTTAGTTAACTAGTCACCTTAATTCCAACAATCCCAATCACGAGCAAGGCCACAAAGACCCACGTAATCGGCGCGAGCGTATCTTTGAACAACAATACCCCGACAATAATTGAACCAACCGCGCCAACGCCCGTCCAGATTGGATAAGCAATACTTAACGGTAAGTGCTTCGTTGCTAAAGCTAAAAAGCCAAAACTCAACACCATGCCAATAACAGTCGCGGCCGCATACCCAAATTGGCTAAACCCATTACTCAACTTCATAGTAGTCGCCCAAACAACTTCAAACAAACCAGCAACAATTAAATAAACCCATGTCATGTTAAAACATCCTCCTTAAACAAAAAAGCCGACCAGTAGCGTTCACTTCCGCTATGACCTATGGAAGTGACCAACTACTGTCCGGCGACAGTTTACTATTTGAATAACTTTACTTTAGCAAATCTCAATTATCCCGTCAAGTTCACAGACTTGACAGCATATACGCGGTAATTGGCGTTAATGGCGTTGGTAACTGATCGCGATCAAAAAACATGGCCGCCGAAGTTTCATTCGTGGTCGACATCAACTGCCCACCACTAACCACACCGCGATACAAAATAGTGACGCTATCAATCACATCACCATTTGGATAGGTATAATGCATCTTGGGTCCACTGAAAACTTGGACCAACTGCACCTTAGCTACCGTTAATCCCGTTTCTTCACGTAACTCTCGTTGTGCCGTTTGTTCAGTCGTTTCGCCTGGCTCGGTCGAACCAGCTGGCAGTCCCCAGCACTGATTATCCGTTCGCTTAACCAACAACAATTGTCCCACCGCATTCGTTGCAAGTAGTGCGGCCCCAACGACCACTAACGGTTGATGACCAACTTGTTGTCGCAAATCTAACACGTAGCCCATTGATCTCACCTCCACAATCTCTAAATCACTAATATTTAGATTAGACATGTTATACTTAGGATAACTATAACACGAGGAGTGTGATTGAATGTCCGAACCAATGGTACAACCAGTCATCATCGCCGGCATGTCTAAAACCGTCGCTAATTACGACTACGCCATGTCCGAGCTAGAAGCGTTAGTTGAAGCGAACAATATGCATGCGGAACTGCGCATTGATCAAAGCTTAGAAAAACCCAACCCTGCCACTTATTTCGGTAAAGGGAAAGTCGTTGAAATCAAAGAAATGGCCGAAGCCGAAGACTTAAACGTCATGGTCGTCAATGCCGATTTAACCCCTAGTCAAGTCCGTAACTTGGAAACCGAAACTGGCTTACAAATTATCGACCGAACCGGATTAATTTTGGAAATCTTTGGTAACCGTGCTCGCAGTAAAGAAGCCAAGTTACAAGTCAAGATCGCCCAATTACAATACCAATTACCACGGCTACGGACCAGCATCGCTAACCGGCTTGATCAACAAGCTGGGGCCGCTGCTGGTGGTGGCGGTGGCTTTACCAACCGTGGTTCTGGTGAAACCCAACTTGAATTAAATCGCCGGACGATCCAAGACCGAATCAGCCATGCCAAGCATGAACTCAAAGAATTAAACAAGGACGCTGAAGTCCGCCGTTCAGCCCGTGAAAAGGCTGGCCTACCAAATGTGGCTTTAGTTGGTTACACCAATGCTGGTAAATCAACGACCATGAATGGCTTAGTTAAATTATTTGGTAAAGGTGAAGACAAGCAAGTGTTTGAAAAGAACATGTTGTTTGCCACTTTAGATACAAGCATTCGCCAACTAACTTTCCCTGACAACAAACAATTATTGTTAAGTGATACGGTTGGGTTTGTCAGCAATTTGCCACATAACTTAATTAACGCCTTCCGTTCCACATTAGCTGAAGCGGCCAGCGCTGATCTCTTAATTCAAGTGATTGATTACGCTGATCCACATTACAAAGAAATGATGGCGACTACTGAGGAAACGTTAAAGGCCATTGGCGTTCACGATGTGCCAATGCTCTATGCTTACAATAAAGCTGATTTGACCGAAGCTAACTATCCTAACCAACAAGATGATCAATTAATCTATGCGGCGCGCGATGAAGCCTCGATCCAAGCCTTAACGAAGATGATCAAGGCCAAAGTCTTCAAGGATTTCGTGACGACCACCCTCTTGATTCCATTTAATGATGGTGATGTCGTGGCCTACTTGAATGACCATGCTAACATCTTAAAAACCGATTATCTCGCCGACGGGACGCAATTAACCGTTGAACTCAACACCGTTGATGCCCAACGCTATGCCAAATACGCGGTGACACCCGCTTAAATCATAACAAAAAGGTACTCAAAATTAGTGATTAATTTTGAGTACCTTTTTTGATCATCAATCGACTTAAATTCGCCAATAAATCTGCGCGAGTCAAGCCTTGCTGCCGTTGGTAGGCATAACTATTGCTCTTCAGCATCGCCAATAACATATCCGCCCGAAATTTCAATTCGCCAATTTTTAGGTCGCCACTTAATGGCTTAAGGACTTGCATAAAAACCGCTACTAATTGTTGATACAGGTCACTTTGATAATACGTTGCCATCACCGTTGCGCCATTTTCAATCGATGCCAGCAACTGTAACCGACGTTCACGAAATTGCAAATATCGCGTTAAAACTTGTTCAAACTGAGCGATTGCCGTGTCAGTTGTTTGAGCCAAGTAGTCGTGAGCATCATCAACAAAGGCCTGAATATCCACCAACGAGACGTCCAAACATAACGCACTCTTATTCGGATAGTTCCGATATAATGTCCCTGGCCCAATGCCGGCCGCCGTCGCAATATCTTTCATACTCACTGTCTCAACCGACTGACTTTCAAATAAGTGAACGGCTGCGGTTAAAATTTTATCACGATTTTGTTGCGCATCTTTACGCATGTCCCTCACCCCCAGAACTTCTTTTTTTACCATACGCTAAAAACACTCGCTTGACAAGTGGAGCCGACTCCGTTTATATTTAAACTAACATCTCATGAAGAAGGTCTCAATATGTTGATTTTAATTTACGGCTTAGCCATTGGTATTTTTATTAGTTTAATTGGCGGCGGTGGGGCCGCACTATACTTAGGTGTCCTGACAAGTCAACTAGGTTTAGCAACGGCCGTAGCGGTGCCCACGTCATTAGTGGTCGCCTTACCCGCTTTGTTTTTTGGTTTTTTAACCCAAATGCACATTAAAAATATTAATTGGCATGTTGGTAACCAAATGATTTTAGCCGCGATTCCCGGAATTATCGTTGGAACGCTGAGCAGTCAGTTCATTCCCCAAAAATTATACAACTGGATTGTCGGCACCATTTTCCTAATTATGGGCGGCATGGTTTTACTAAAAGCATTTCGGAAATCAACTAAACCTGCCGCCAATCAGTCAGTTTGGGCAGCACGAGGCTTTGGCTTACTCAGTGGCTTGATGGTCGGAATTGGTGGTCTTAGTGGTGGCGCGACCACTGCGGCTGGACTCGCTATTCTTGGGTTGACGGCCGTTCAAGCAGCCGGCACCGCTACTTATGTCTTAACCACGATGTCCGCAATCAGTCTCGTTGGACATTTATTCACCAGTACTTTTGCTTGGCAAGCGGGTTGGTTATTAATGCTTGGGGCGATTATTGGGGCCATTGCCACCCCGCTCGTCATTCGCCGTCTTGACTTAAATCGCGTTAATCGTGTGTTAACCCCATTTTTAGGCTTATTGATTATTTATTTTGGGATTAAAATGTTTATCTAAAGGTTGAAAGCTACTTTTTAGTAATAATCGTTGATACGGCGGGGGCTACTGATTAAAAGTAGATTTGCTTGCCACCTGCCGTTCGCCCACCTTGAGCCGGAACGCTGTGGGCGGAACGCTTCAGCCAAAATGCGGTCTGAACCGTCGTTTTGAACCACCAAACCCGTGTTTCAAAAGCGCCAGACTCTAAGCGATAAATCGCTAAGAGTCTTCCACGGCTGGGCTCAATGTGAGCTCACTCACGGTTACACTGATAATCACTAAATTGATCCACAAGATAACTGGAGTCAGCCAGTGATGGCGCCGGCCGTGAAAGCAGCGGTCTTAGCTTGGCTCAAAAGCGAGGCGGAAGCCGGTCCCACATCCGGCAGAATCGCTGACTGGCGTAGGTGATCAATTTAGTATGACTTAAATCAATTCTAGTACACCTTTTACCGTCATGCTTAACTTCCAACTTTTAAATGTTTAACTAAAAACCCGTTCAGCCGACTATTGCTGAACGGGGTTATTTGATTAAGCGAGTAACCGACGACTGCTCCAATAAACAATCACAATTAATGGTAAGGTTAGCATCATGACTGGATAAAACCAGGCCCATGGTAAAACAGTGGTAATGACCCCAGCCAACATCGGCCCACATGACATGCCAAGATCAACGCCAATGTAAAACGTACTATTTGCCAAACCGTGATCGGCTTCGGGTACCAGCATTAACGCTTTAGCTTGGCAAATTGAAAACATGAGCCCATAACCGGCTGCCAAACCGAACGCTCCAACTAACAGCATGAACCAATTACTTAAATCGGTTAATCCAATTAACCCTAACAAGTTGAACCCTAAGCAAAGCCAAATGAACTTTTTGAATGGCACATGATCAAAGGCATCACGTAAGACTAACCGCATCACCAACAAAATGGTGGCGTAAATCGGAAAAAAGATGCCGGCCGATACAGCAAAGTGGCGATGTGCAATATAACTCACGATATACGTTTGGGTGGCAAAATACGGTAACGAGAATAACATTAAAATTAATGCCACTGGTACGACCTTTAGTTGAACTAAACGTAACTTTTTAGTCGTCGTCTGTTGATAATTAGCACTAGGAACACTCCGATTGCCAACAAATTGAATCACGATCAACATTAACAAACTAAACGCTGCCGCTAACCAAAACACACTTTGGTAACTGTAATGCTGATACAAATAAACACTAACCGCCGGGCCAACCGCCATCCCTAACGCATTGGCTAACCCATAGATCCCCATTCCAGAGCCAATCCGATCAGCTGGTAATAAACTGGCCATCCACGTTGCCATGCAAACTGAGCATAATGTGTAACCCAAGCCGTTAATCACCCGACATACTAAGATTAATGCCACATTGGTTGTCAAACTATAGCCTAAACTCGCTAATAAAATCAGCACACCACCAGCAAACGTTAAGTGATATTTAGACACGCGGTCGGTTAAATTACCAGCTAGTGGCCGTAAAACTAGCGAGGTTAAGTTCATCGCGCCGGCAACGACTCCGGCTAAAATACTGCTGGCCCCAATATTGGCCGCAAATCCGGCAATGACCGGATTAATCAACATCGGACTCATTAAATAAAAGAAACTTGCTGCTAAAACTAATTTCACATCTTTGGTATATAAACGCGTACTCACGCTAGGTCATTCCCCTTCTAAATTCGCATTGGCACGCCGCACTAATGCTAAAAATTGTTGTTGCTCCTCGGCTGTAAAGCCGGCAAAGAGTTCTTCACTTGTTCGCCAGCCATGCTCATTTAACTGGGCGCGTTTGGTCAAGCCTAAAGGTGTCACCACCACTAATTTCGCACGACCATCATTAGGGTTCGGTGCTAAAGTCACCACGCCTAAAGTCACCAAATGTTGCACGATAACCCGTGCGGTTTGATGGGTAATTTCTTGATAATCCTTAAACATGGCAATCGTTTGATTAGGATGATCAGCAAAATACTTCAACGCATCGGCTTGGCCGGTCGTTAAATTCAAATCTTGAATATGTAAATTTCGACGCTGTTTAATTTTACGTGCTAATACTAATAGCTGCCGCGCAATCATTTCATCATTATTCATCTGCTCACCTCATGCTTAAACTATACAGCACACTGTATAGTTTTGTAAAGTCCAACATTATTTTCAGAAAATCTTCGAAAAAAAGAGAGTGGGACAAAAGACGATTTGCTACCGAGCATAGCCTAGGAATACGAATGATTGTGTACTTTCAATCGTTTGTATTCCGTAGCTCGGTTGCATCGTTAGTCTTTTGTCGCACGTTTCGACTATAAATATTCGGAGATGCAAAAAAGAGTTCGGGTTTTGTCCCAAACTCTAACATCTATTGAGTTAATCCCTTTTTCCGGCTTGCAGCGCGTGCTAACGAGGTAGCGGTCCATAGACTCACCACCACAATTAACCAACTTAACGCCGTTAACGATAAGGATTTAACGACCGTTGCCGCTAAAATCACTCCGATAATGCCACCAAAAATAATGCCGAACAACCCGCGGTAATCCACCCGATCACGACGAATAAAGTTAATCGCCGAACTCGGCATGAGTAGCGCACAAGACAACATCATAATCGGAAAAGCGGCCAATGGCGTCAAGCCTAAGAAGTAGACCATCACCATACAAGGCGCGTACAGCCCAACACCGGCTGCCATTAATAATCCTAAAATGAAGTTACCCACGATCCCAATCACTAACGGCCAGCCACGTAAACTCGTCGCCTGATTGGCCACACCTAACAAACTAATCCAGCCTAATAATTTTGCGGCCATTAAAATTGCCGTCACAACTAAGGCTACCGCCATAATCCATTGAATCCGTCGCTGGTTAAGCTTGACCATCACTTCGCTACCCAGGGCTGCTCCCGCCGCGGCCGCCAGTACTAAACTAATTAAAGTAATGGGCTCTACGGTTACGGTAGTCACAAAAAACAAGGCTTCAACTGCCGTTGGAATCGCATGGACGGTATTAAGTGTCCCGGGTAATTTACGTTCATCTTTTAAATAGTGACTGGCCTGAAAAATGGCCGTTGTCGTCACAAAACTCCCAATCCCTAACGTATCTAAAAAATCAGTGATGCCACCGATCACTATCCCGATACCAAATTCACGACCGGTGGTGTGATGTTGTTGTCGATGAGCACCACGCACTAATAGCCAAAATAGGCCTAGACTACTCACTGTAAGTAGGCTGACAATTATAATTACCATCTGTGTGCCTCTCTTCTCTGCTTTACAGATTATACCGGAAAACGATAGGCATGCCAAAAAATCACTTTTATTGTAAAAGTCGAACGTTTTATTTATACGAAACGACGAATAAATAATTTTATCGAACTTTAGCTTACATCAAGATTGGATAAGTTCGTTATTTAGGGTAAAAATGATAAAACTCAGTGTTTTCTTAATTGTTTCCAATGAAAAATTCTGGTATGCTAAATGCATTCAATGATTTGATCACGAAAGCGAGGCCGTCACCTGCATGCAATCTGCAAAATCTGAACCAACTTTAAACCGTTCTTTAGGCTTTTGGTCTGCCCTATCTTTAGTCGTTGGGACCGTCATCGGGTCTGGCATCTTCTTCAAGCAATCGTCCGTGCTCGACAGTGCCGGTTCAACGACCAACGCGCTGTTGGCTTGGTTATTGGGGGGCTTGATCACCTTAACTGCCGGCTTAACGATTGCCGAGGTTGGCGCCCAAATGCCGCATACCGGCGGCTTGTACGTTTATATGGAAGAAATCTACGGTAAAATTTGGGGCTTCTTATCCGGTTGGATGCAAGTATCCATCTATGGTCCTGCCATTATTGCCTCGATCGCTTCTTACTTGGGCATCCTGTTAGTTGGCTTCTTCCACCTCAACAACGGCTGGCAAGCACCTTTAGCGATTGGGGTCATTGCCCTGATTGGTATTTTGAATATGTTTGAAAATCGTTGGGGTGCTGCTTTTCAAATCATCACCACGTTAGGAAAGTTGTTACCGATTGCTGCTATCATTATCTTTGGTCTCTTCTATGGCGATCAAAACGCTTTTGGGCACTCTTTAAAGACGGTCAGTCAATCGACCGGGGGCTTTGGGGTAGCTGTCTTAGCGACGTTATTTGCCTATGATGGCTGGATTCTAGTCGCTAACTTAGGTGGCGAAATCAAAGAGCCGCAAAAAATCTTGCCACAAGCCATTATTTTAGGTATTTCGTTAGTCCTGATCGCCTACACCTTAGTAAGTTATGGGATTTTGCACTTTATTCCCGCCGCTAAGATCCAGGCTTTAGGTCAACAAACGACCGTTTACTTTGCCCAAGCGGCATTTGGAACTATCGGTGGTCGCCTGTTAAATATCGGGGTGATCGTGTCGATGGTCGGTTGTTTAAATGGGAAAATCATGACGTTCCCACGAATTATGTATGCCATGGCCGAACGCCATCAATTGCCATTTTCAAAACAACTGAGCTACATCAACCGTAAGTCGCACGAACCAATCGTCGCAACCGTCGTTGTCTTAGTCTTAGCCAGCATCATGATTGGCTTCTTCGATCCCGATCGGTTATCGGACTTATGTATCTTTACAGTGTATTGTTTCTACGTAGCAACCTTTATTGGCGTCTTCTTATTACGACGTCGCAATCCGGCGAAAGCCCGGCCCTTCTCAACGCCTGGTTTTCCGATTACACCATTGATCGCCATTCTTGGTGCTTTGTTCGTCATTATTAGTGAAATCAGCGCAGATCTGCCCGGCGTCTTATTGTCATTTGTAATTGTGTTAATTGGGATTCCAATTTATTACTATCAACAACGACACTATCCGACTAAAAACTAAATCAACTTAAAAAAGTAACGATGAACTGGGCAAATACAGGCCAATTCATCGTTACTTTTTTGTCATCGATAGCTAAAACATGATCTCCCGCGATCTCCCGCTACTTATTATTTACAATTTGTTGTACCAGTACATACATGGTGGCTGAACCACCACCGACTTTCTTCAAGACATTATTATCTACTAACTGTTTTAAAATTTTATTAGCCTTAGTCCCCTTAATATCCAATAACCCTTCAGTAATAGCTCTTGTAATTGAACGATGATTTTTTAGATACTCAATAATTTGCCCTTGTTCATCAGAAACCATCATCGCCATTCCATGCTCACTTGTTGACAATACATTAATATCAGCTGGCACACTCATTTGCTCTTGATAATTTAAATTAGGTAAATTTACTTCAACGTAACCCTCTTTAGCCACAAACTTTAGAAACTTTTTTCTCTTCTCGTAACTACTTATTATTCTTCTTATTCCCGTACCGTAACCCTCAATGTACTTCAACTTGTTAAGTATCTTTATCACTTGCGGGTTTCTCGGTAGCGTTTGTCCATCCAAAACAGCTTCCAACTTCATACCTCCGGGTAGCGGGCCTGGTGATAGAATTGTTAACCGATCATCAAATATTTCAATTTGTACTGGCGATCTACTAAAATAAGAACGATGAACGATCGCATTAATGACAGCTTCTCGAATAGCAACACTAGGATACCCTCTTTGTTCGATTCTTTGGGCTCGACCCGTTATTCTTGCAGCTAATGGATTATTCAAGTCTAAAAATGCTAGTACCTCATTAATCTGCTTAGCCAAGCTTCCTCTAAATTCACGTCGGTTTTTAAAGCGTTCAACCGTTACCCCATCAAAAACGACAACTTTCACAGTAAAAGGATTTTGATTACTAGTCAATAACGCTGCATTTGTAAATTTTGATTTTGAATTATAAAAACCAAGTGCCCTAGGTTTGAAAGATATATTTAGACTTTTAAAACAATCGCTAATTTCATCAAATTTCAATTCTTGTACAATTGATTCAGAAGTATCAAATGAATCTAAATTTTGATTAGCAATCATTTTTGTCACGCGCTCCGGAGATGCTTTGATTGATTCCGAGCCATTTCTAATATAAGTTCTTTCATCTAAAAAATATGGCTTAGATTTACCAGGATGAACTTCAATGCAAAGTAGCCCGCCATTAAAATGAAGTCGAACTAATCCTACTGGACTTGGATAATAAATCGAACTAGATACCCAACGTCCTAATTGTTCTTCAATATGGTGTAATGCTGTTTCAGAATAGACATGTGTCATACATCTAGTTTCATCCTTTACACCTAGATAAAGATAGGCAATTTGGGTACCATTTAAGAAGGCTGCAATTTCCTTCTTGCACTTCTCATTGAATATTTCTTTATATTCAACAGTCTCATCTTCTACTGGAAAAGGCTGTGAATCATCCAAGTTCAGCATATCATTCATCCCTCCTCACACTTAATAGTACATATAACTGATTCTATTATCTTTGTCTAACTTATCAAAATCAACTTTAGTAGCGTTGAAATATTTGGTCATTCATTTCACCCTTTTTTAGCGCCAAAACTAAGGTAATACAGCCCGCCAACAATCCCAGCACCGTCTTTAGCCCCAAACGATAGCCAAACAGCGATCCCGACTAACCAGTTACAACCAATTCCAGAAACAAAACTCTGCCAAAATGGCGTTGCGATCTTGCCTTTAGCCATCATAATGACCGCACTCTGGAAAATTCCCACATGGGTTAACCCAACAAAGTGTCCAAAGAAATAAGCCACGCACACTGCACCAACAAAGTTTGCCAAGGTGATTTCCAATAAGTTGATGAGAAAGTCGCCCACGGTTATCTTGCGCGCATACATTGCCGTACTGACCGCCATCACATTTCCAGTCACCAATTCGCCACCAGCTAGTAAAATAATGATCAAGCCAATTGGAAACACAGAAGCGCCGACTAATGATGCCACACCTCCCAAACTCGCCGGAATTGAAGCCGATACTCACACATTGGCCAGAAAACCAAGTGCAATTAGCGCCCCACCTAAGAATCCTAGAATTAACTTAACCATTAACGTATTCTTGGTTTTAGCGGTGCCTTTCTCAATACTTTGCGACAAAATTTCTGCTGGACTAAACATTTCAACATTCCCTTAGTAAATTAATAATCGTTTAATATGCCATAATTACGTATGAAAGAGTTTACAATTGGAATACTTTTTTGATAATTAATTCACGAATTGAATCATCTTCTATCGTTATTAAAAAATGACGTCACCACTGGCAACGTCATCAACTCCTTAGTCTTCAACTGGCAAAACATTAGCTAGGATGAGATAAATCCAAAAGAAAATCCCACCACCAAAAACAAACACACCGCGCACTAGCCAACTTGGTAAATTCAATGCCACAGCTAAGCCGCCACAAACCCCTAAAAAAACGCGATCTTTTATCGAACGATGAATAGTTCCCACTGTGATCCCCCCTTTTTACTTAGAGCATAACAAAAAAACGTCCCTGGCACGAGCCAAGGACGTTAATTAGATTACGCTAACTTCTTATCCAAAATCCGTGACAAGACTGATAGGGCGTAACAAATAATGAAGTACATTAAGGCAATCATCAAGAACATCGGTAAGATGTACGCTGAATTTTGACCGTAAATGATTTGCGCATGATTCAATAGTTCTGGCAACACGATAATCGTGGCCAAAGACGTATCCTTGATCAATGAGATGAATTGACTCACAATCGTTGGAATCGTCTTTTTGATTGCTTGTGGAAAGACGATGTGCCACAAGGCTTGGACGTAAGACATCCCGTTGGCCCGGGCCCCTTCCATCTGACCGTAATCAACCGCTAAAATCCCAGAACGGATAATTTCAGCCAACATAGCGGATTCAAAGATAGTCATGGCTAAGACTGCCGCGAAAATGATCCCAGGTTTAAAGCCTAAATGTGGCAACCCGAAGTACGTGAAGAAAATGATCAAAATCAACGGCAAGTTCCGAATGATATCCACGATGAAACCAACGACCGCGGATAAATACTTAATTTTAACGTATCGTAAGACCCCAAGAATCGAACCAATAACAAAACTGGCAATAATCGAGATGATCGACACTTCAACGGTCACCCAGAGGCCTTCGAGCAAGAACCGGAGATTGACCCAAGAATAAGCTTCAATAAAGTTTTGCATGTTTTAGCCGCCCCCTTTAAGCTAACCGTTTTTCCAAATGCCGCATGTAATAGCTCAGTGGCAACGTAATGACTAAGTAGAAGAGTCCGACGACCACGTAACTATTAATCGTATCTAACGATAATGACGCGATGGAGTTCCCTTGATACATCAAATCAAACCCAGCCACAAAGGCTAACACAGACGAGTTTTTAACCAAGTTAATGAATTGGTTACCCAACGGTGGAATCACAATTTTAAAAGCTTGGGGTAAGACAATGAACCGCATCGCTTGCCAGTAACTCATCCCGTTAGCCCGCGCGCCTTCCATTTGACCATCATCAACAGCCAAAATTCCGGCCCGGACAGTTTCCGCGATAAAGGACGACGTATAAATGGTCAACCCAATCGTTCCGGCCGTAAAACCATCAATTTTTGCAACATACATCGGGATAATCACGTAGAAGAACATCGCAATGACTAACAATGGAATGTTCCGGAAAATTTCGATATAGACGCGACCAATGATCTGCATCGCCCGATTAGGCAAAACTTCAAAAATCGCAAACATGGTCCCGATAATCGTACTAAAAATCAAGGCAATAATACTCGACAATAAGGTGTAGCCGAGCCCTTGAATTAACTCTGACCAGTAATGTGTAAGAATATAAAGCATTAGCGCGACGCCTCCTTATAGTTGAATCCGGCCACGTTTCCGAACCATTTTTTCAAAATGCGGTTGTACGTGCCATCAGCTTCAATTTCTTTTAACGCACGGTTAACTTCCTTCTTGAAAGGACCTTGACCCTTGTTAATCGCAATCCCATAAGGTTCCTTAGTGAAGGCCCCACCGACAACTTGATAGCCTGGATTTTGTGACGCCATCCCGTAAAGAATCCCGTTATCAGTCGTTAACGCAACCCCTTGACCAGACTTTAGCGCGGTCATAGCTTGCGCATAATCTGATAATTCGAGGACCTGGGCTTTAGGCGCATACTTTTTAATATTCGCCACTGAGTTGGCCCCAGTTACCCCAATCACTTTGGTACCAGCCTTATTCAAATCTTTAACCGATTTGATGCTACTACCTTTTTTAACTAACAGTGATTGTCCCGCATCAAAGTATGAATTCGAAAAATCAACTTGTTTTTCACGTTCAGGTGTAATGGTCATCGTCGCGATGATCGCATCAATATTCCCATTTTTAAGTAATGGAATCCGTGTTTGACTCGTGACCTGCACGAACTTCGCTTTCCCGTCTTTACCGAGAATCTTTTTGGTAATGGCGGTCGCGATATCAGCATCAAATCCTTTGATGGTGTTGTCTTTCACATCCATCAAACCGAACAATTTGGTATCGGCTTTAACACCCCAGGTAATCGTTTTGCTAGCTTTATCGTTAGTCAAAACATCTTGCTGTGATAGGGCTTTTCTTGACCCACAGGCACTTAAACCTACGATCAATAACCCTAATAGTCCAATGACACCCAGGAAACGATAAGTCTTTTTCATACGCTATTTACCTCCCCGGATGATTTAGTGTGTGATAATTTTACTCAAGAATTGACGAGCCCGTTCATTAGTAGGTTCACCCTCAAAGAACTTTTCTTTACGGTCGTCTTCTAAGATTTGACCATCAGCCATAAAGATCACGCGATCGGCCACTTCACGAGCGAAGCCCATTTCATGCGTAACCACTAGCATGGTCATACTTGAATCTTCGGCGACTTCCTTCATAACATTCAACACATCATCGATCATTTCAGGATCTAGTGCTGAAGTTGGTTCGTCAAATAATAAACATTTTGGCTTCATCGCAAGCGAACGCGCAATTGCGATCCGTTGCGATTGACCACCAGACAATTGGCTTGGTAAGTTACCCGCTTTATCAGCTAAGCCAACACTATCAAGGAGTTCCATCGCTAACTTTTTATTTTCAGCTTCTGGTCGTTTCAAGACAAGCCGTGGCGCAATCATAATGTTTTCTAAGACCGTTTTGTTGGCATATAAGTTGAAATGTTGGAAAACCATACCGACATTTTTCCGAATCTTGTTCATATCGGTTTTCTTATCCGCTAAATCAAACCCATTGACTAGCAATTGACCCGCTTGTACCCGTTCCAAACCATTAACCGTTCGAATCAAGGTACTCTTCCCGGAACCAGATGGTCCGATCAACACCACTTTTTCGCCTTCATTAATCGTTAAGTTGATATTGGTCAGGGCATGAAAATCCCCATAATACTTTTCAACGTTATGGAATTCGATCATTGACATTGCAGTCACCTTCGCTTTCTTCATCAATACATGTACTGATGGTTTTGAATTATTGCATTAATGGGGATACTTAATAAATCCTTATCTTTCGTTAATGCTATTTAAATAGTTTAATACATAATTAGTAAATCTGTCAAAAATGGTAATTCTATTGTTCGATATAACCATAATAATGATCATTTAAACCACAATTATCAGTTATTTTAACTGAATTAAGTCAGCCAACTTGAACAAAGGCTGATAGAATCAGTTTTAATATTCGGAAACAGAGCAAAAAAAATAAGCCGATTTTGTCAAGAATGACAAAATCCAACTCAAATTCACATTTTTTTTAATTTTATACTTGATTTTTAGGACGACGAACAAAATGGTGTCGTGGCCGCGTAATGAGCCATAAATAACCACTGCCAGCTAATACTAAGCCGATCCACAGTAAGATGGATGCCACTGGCCGCATTGATTGCTCGCTTAAAAGATGTAAAAGAAAAACGCTAATTTTAAATGGCATAACCCTCGCCTCACTTAATTGATGATCCTAGTATACCGAGGTTTATTTTGGCCAACCACTCACAAAAAAGAAACAAATTCTGAATTTTTTTCAGTTTGTCGGTCGCTAAAAAACTACCAACCTTTTCTTAAAAAATCTCAGTTAAATCTTAATTCATTTGACTAGTTTGCTTAACTATTTTCACGTATGCTAGAACCACTTAAAGCAACCTAGGAGGTTACCATTATGTTACTAGATCAAGATATGAAAATTAAAAATATTATTGCCGCCCAAATCATCAAAGTTTTCTACCCCTTTGTGATTGCTAAAACTGAAACCGGCGACTACTTAAAATTAAACTTATCCGCGACTGAACAAGCCGATCCATTATTCTGGGACGAACTTCGTAGTATTTTAAAAGCCCGCTTATGGGTGCCGATTGGTAAACATTACCATCAATTACTTGACGATGGCTGGTTAGTCAATACCCCACAAGTGGCAAATTAATTGAAATGAGGCATCACAATCATGGCAAAATTCACCTGTACCCGTTGTGGTAAACCTTTGGCAGTTAATGAACCAGTCTTTTTCAAACTGCCTTTACCAGCCAAAGGATTCACCGAAATCCAGGCCAATCTAAAGCTTACCGCACAACCATATTGCACCAACTGTGTGCAAGTTAAACCTAAAGATTGAAAGTTAAAGTATGACGGTAAAAGCTTTACTATAATTGACTCAAGTTATGCTAAATTGATCACCTACGCCAGCCAGCGATTCTGCCGGCTGTGGGGACCGGTTCCAGCCACAGTGCGGGCTTCCACCTCGCTTTTGAGTCTAGCCAAAACCGCTAGTCTCAAAAGTCGTCCACAGCGTTCCGGCTCAATGTGGGCGAACGGTAGGTGGCAAGTACGCCTATCATATCAACGATCATTGCTAAAAATAGCTTTCAACCTTTAGTTAAATCTTAAAACAAATCACCCGCAACGCCAAATTGGTGTTACGGGTGATTTTTAGTTAAAAAGCGTGTTCAGTTTGACCACCATTAATAATGGTTAACACATCATCAAGACTGATATCAACCATGTTTTGCACGGCCAAGTTCGTGTAAAACCCGACATGTGGCGTCAAAATCACATTAGGCATTTGTAGTAGTTGACTGACCAAGGCATCCGGTAAGGGTTCACCTTGATGATTTTGGTTGAATAACGTTTCTTCCCCTTCAACCGTATCCAAAGCAGCCCCCGCTAATTTACCTGCCTTTAAAGCTGCGACTAAAGCCTTAGTCACAATCACGGGGCCACGCGATGCATTAATGATGAACGCATCGGGTTTCATCAGACTTAAGGCTTCCGCATCAATCAACGCTTTAGACGTGTCATTTAGATCAACATGCAAGGTCACGACATCAGCCTGTTTTAACAGTTCTTCTTTCGAGGCCACATAAGTTAAAACTGATTCTAATTCTGGACGGCGCACCACGTCATAGGCGATAACTTTGGCACCTAAGCCATGGAACAATTTGGCAACCGTTCCGCCAATCCGACCAGCACCAATGACACCAACGGTTAATGACCGAATTTCACGGGCCTGTAACCCAGCCCAACGGAAATCTTGATTGGCAATCCGTTGATCAAACAACTCTAAATTGCGAATCAAACGCATCGTTTGGGTCACCGCCATTTCGGCGACCGAATTTGGTGAGTAAGCTGGAACATTCGTCACGGTTAACCCGGCAGCTTTGGCCGCTGGAATATCGATCGTATCCACACCAGCTGTCCGACTCGTCAATTGTTTCAAGCCATAGTCCGCTAGTTGTTGATAAACGTTAGGATCGTCACCAATTGCACTGCGTTGTTGAATCACTAAACCATCGTAACCTTTAGCAAGGTTGGCAGTTTTTGGATGGAATTCTAACGCGTTCGTATCAACTTGTACGTCATGTTTGGTTGCCCAGGCTTTAATTGCCGCTTCTTCATCATCCCGCACACTATACATTAAAATTTTAGTCATTACTTAGCCTCCGTTGTGGCTTTTTCAGTGACATATTGCCCAATTCGTTCAACCGCCGTTTGTAAATCAGCCATTGAAGCTGCATAACTAATCCGAACGTATCCTTCACCACCAGGGCCAAATGAACTCCCAGGAATTAAGGCAACACGCGCATCATGGGCTAATTCACGACAAAAGGCCATACTATCTTGTGGTAAACCAGCAGGGATTTTACTGAATAAGTAGAACGCCCCTTCTGGTTTAGCAGATTCAAAACCTAACTTAGTCAACGCGCCATATAAGTAATCACGCCGAGTTTGATATTCTTGCTTCATCACTTGCGCATCATCTAACCCATTGCTTAATGCTTCAGCGGCGGCCGCTTGCGCATTAGCGGTTGTCGTTGTCACCGTGAATTGATGAATCTTACCTAATTGCGTCGTGATCGCTTTAGGTGCACACATGATCCCAATCCGCCAGCCGGTCATCGCATGCGACTTCGAGACCCCATTGAGTAAAATCGTTTGTTCAGGCAAATAGTTGGCAATCGACACATGCGTGGCGTCATAGGTGAGTTCACTGTAAATTTCATCAGATAACACAAAAACAGGTTGATCTTTCAAGACATCCGCTAAGGCCTTCAAATCATCGGCATGGTAAGTCACGCCAGTCGGATTCGAAGGGAAGTTTAAGACCACAGCTTTAGCTTTAGGGTGATCAGCTAACGTTTGTTTTAATTGTGCTGGTGACAAAACGAAACCATTTTTTGAAGTATCCATGAAGACCGGTGTCGCCCCAGCCAACTTTGCGATCGCAATGTAAAGTGGGAAGATCGGCGTTGGAATCAACACTTCGTCACCCGGATTTAAAATTGAACTCAATGCGGTGTAAATCCCACCAGTTGCCCCTGCGGTAATAATCACTTCACTAGCTGGATCGTAATGAACATCATATTTTTTCGCTAAGAAGTTAGCAGCGGCTTCCCGCAAGGCCATTGTCCCATTTGATGGCGCATAATGGCTTTCATTGTTTTTGATACTGTCAATCGCGGCGGCTTTAACATGGTCGGGCGTATTGAAATCAGGTTCTCCTAACGTCAAACGGACAATTCCTGGAATATTCGCGATTTCCGCATTGAACGCTAAAATATCAGATGGTTGGATTTCTGCTAAACGGTTATTCATGTGTTGCACTAAACTTTGACTATCAATAGACATAGGACAAGCCTCCAAATTTTTTTGATGGGACAGCATCAGCACCGGCCAGTTGTTTGCAACAAAAAACGCATCCCGGAAAATCTTCCAAGGGATGCGTTAAAAATAACGTTGGTTTAAATTGGAGCCGCCCTTGGAATTTTCAAACATCCATGGGCGCCGTCAAACTCAAATAGCCTTTGGCAAGCCGCATCGATGCAAACATCGGAATCGTGTTTGCACCAAAGCTGCTGGCACAAACACTAGCGAAAATACCAAAAGTAAAAGCTAGTTTTAGGTTTTTGAGTTAACGATAATGTCATAGCATTTGCTCCTCATCAATTTATAATCCAACTATAACAATCCAAATTCTGACTGTCAACGCCTAATTTGCTATACTGAAAGTAATTTCTGGCGAAAGGACGTTGATTTATGACTTACCAAGCACTAATTTTTGATATTGATGGGACTTTAACCAATAGCCAACCCGCCTACACCCAAGTGATGCGGGCCGTTTTAACCGAATACGGCAAATCGTTTACTGATGCTGATGCAAAAACAACTTTTCCAATGTCGGCGGAACAAGCCATGGCCCATTTAGGTATTCCAGCTGACCAATTTGACCAGTTTCAAGCCCGCTACGAGGCCGTAATGGCTGATCACTTCACTGATATTACCTTGTATGACGGCATTGAAGCTTTGTTTAGTCAGTTACCTAGCGATCTCAAGATCGGGATTGTGACGTCACAACGTCGTAATGAAATCGAAGCTGGCATGGCGCAATATGACATCATGGACCGAATGGCTGTGGTGATTGGCGCTGACGACACGCCCAAACGCAAACCCGATCCTTTACCATTACTCACAGCCTTACAAAAAATCAAGGTTGCGCCACAAGACGCGCTATTCGTTGGTGACTCTTTGAGTGACGAACAAACGGCGGCCGCGGCCAATGTTGATTTCGGCTTAGCGGTTTGGGGCATGGACCCCAACGCCAACCATCAGATGACTGCTTATCGATTTGAAAATCCATTAGATATCTTACGAGTCTTTTAGTGATCCAACTACACCAACCTTTAAACTAAAGGTTGAAAGCTATTTTTTAGTAATAATCGTTGATATGATAAGCATTTATCGATCAAAACTAGTCATACTTGCCACCTACCGTTCGCCCACCTTGAGCCGGAACGCTGTGGGCGGACCGGTTCAGCCAAAAAACGGTCTGAACCGTCGTTTTGAACCGCCTAAACCGCGTTTCAAAAACGCCTGGCTCTAAGCGATAAATCGCTAAGAGCCCCCACGGCTGGGCTCAATGTGCGCTCACTCTCGGTTATGATAGTGACTGCTATTGGTATTCGCAATACAACCGGAGCCAGCCAGTGATGGCGCCAGCCGTTAAAATATCGTTAGTCCGGGTGATTTCTCCGGACTTTACGATATGGACGACTTTTGAGGCTAGTGGTTTTGGCTAGACTCAAAAGCGAGGTGGAAGCCCGCACTTTGGCTGGAGCCGGTCCCCACGGTCGGCAGAATCGCTGGCTGGCGTAGGTGATCAATTTAGCAGGGCTTAAGTCAATTCTAGTAAAGCTTTTACTGTCATACTTAACTTTCAACCTTTAGCCTTTAAATACAAAAACAAGCTGTGTACCCATTTATCTGGATACACAGCTTGTTTTTGTTGTCATTAATAAGTCGGTGTCGTGGTGGTTTCTTCACGATCTTCAAATGCCACTTGCGCGGTAATTTGGTAATCACCTGGTTGTTCAATTGTCGCCGTCCGACCGGCAATTTTAGCGATCCCACCTGTAATTAAGGTAGATGCCAAATATAACTTGTAGTCCTCATGCGCATCATGCACATCGGTTAATCCCACTCGGGTAATATGTCCCACTGGTAATTGATCAATTTGATTAATCCCGGCATAAATCACTAACTTGTGATTTTCCAGCTTTAATTGCGAATAAGGAATTTGAATGCCTTGACCAATCGCCGGTACTGGTTCGCCGGTGGCACGAACTTGTTGCATAATATCACGATCACTCATGCCACCATAATCCAAGCGGATAATATTGGCAGCTTGGAGTTGATCAACAATTTGATGCACGTTGCTTTGTTCTGTATGCGAGGTGTGTACCGCTGCCGGCAACAATTCTTGGCCATCAAAAATCCCATTAGCCGGAATATAAGGTTGATTCTGATTACCCATGGCTGCTTGTTTTTCCGCCGCAATAGCCTCTTTAGGCTTTCCACCCAATAATTTTTCAATCTTTGGTGACAAGTCAAATGGTGGTTTCTTTTCAGTAAAGTAATAAATAATATTTAACATCAAAAAGTAAATAACAGCTAGGAAGACCAGCATATAAATAATGCCACGTAACCAGCTACCATTTTGCATTAGACGAACCGCAACATAGCCTAAGTAACAGTTCCCAGCTGCACCCAATAGCGTATAAATTTGATTTTTGATCTTAACGTTGACGTTCACGTAGCCTAAGGCATGATTAATCATATCTAAAATACTAAACATCGATTATTCGCCTCCGTCATCGGTACTAGTATCGTCCGTCGTGTCGCTAGTGGTCGTCGCTGTGGTTGAACTGTGCTTGGCCGATGAAGACGAAGCACTTTCAGTACCGCTCTCATCTGCATTGTCAGTAGTATCTTCAGTACTGCTTGACGTCTTCTTGGCACTAGATTGTGCAGTTGTACTGTTCTTCTTAGCTGATGAACTACTTGCTTCTGTCGTATCGCTTGAGCTACTTGAGCTTTCGTCCGAACTACTATCATCTGAGCTAGAGTCTGAACTCGATGAATCACTGCTACTTTTATCTTTACTACTGTCGTCAGAACTTGATTTATCATCTGACTGTTTCTTATCACTACTGCTTGTGCTGCCACTCATGGTCGATGATTGCACCACACTAGAACTCGTTGCTGAGGCCCCATTAACCGTATGGGTCGTCTTGTTCACAACCACGTTGGTGGCCCCTAACGCGAGGACAATTGACACAATTGCAAATGGTGATATAAATGGCGGTGTCCGATAAGCCATCGATGTCATTCCCTTCTCATTCTTAATAACCGTTCTGTTGATCTCGAAACTCTATTTAACCATGGAATGCCCAAAAGTGCACTCAATTCTGCCCGAAATTAATAAACTCTTTATTAAGCTAAATTACAAAAAAAGCCGACCTAAGCGTCAGCTTTTAACTTAGCCGTACAATCTGCACATAAGCCATAAATTTCAATCCGGTGACCCGTAATGGTACACCCCGGCAACTGTGCCACATAGTCATCTAATGGACATTCTTGCAGTTCCATCACCCGACCACAATTTGAACAAACAAAGTGATGATGGTGTTGATGCTTAAAATCACATTGATATTTAACTAACGTTTGGTTGGCTTGGGCTTTTAGTTCCAGTAAGCCTAAGGTTTCAAACTCTTTAATATTGCGATAAATCGTGTTGTGGCTCATGCCAGCAAATAAGGTTCGCATGTGCTCATCTACGGCTGAAATCGCCACGTAATGGTCCTGATAAGTCACTAAATAATCTAACAGGGCTTGCCGTTGCTTGGTAATTTTTAATTGATTGCGGCGTAATACGGCTACCGCTTGTTCCAGTGCTGATTCCATCTGGTTTGCGCCCCCTGAACTGTAAATCATAATCATTACTATTTAGTTTAGCATAGTGGTCACAGAAAAGATATTACGCGATCCGATATTTGGCGACTAACGCATCTAGCGCGGCCGCAGTCTGGGCCCAGTCATCGTTTACGATCACTTGTGCGTGACCCACTAAGCTGGCCGGCAATTGTTGGTCACGAGCATATTCATCACTAGCCACCCGTTTTTGAATCCGCTCAGCCGCATCGCCGCGCGCGGTCAATCGGTCGATCAACGCTGCTTGCTCAGTCACCTCTAAATAAACGATCACGGCCTGATCACCAAGCGCCTCGGCATAAGTCACCGCCCCGGCCGTATCTAAAACAATACTAATCAGTGGCGACTTTTCCCATGCCGCGGCTAAACCTTCGCGGGACGATCCATATTGATTGCCACTATAAGTGACATGCTCCAAGTAATGTTTGGTGGCAAAACTAGCTGGGGTTTCAAAATAATAATCCACATTATTGGTCTCACCCGTTCGTGGCGCACGCGTTGTATGCGTAATCACTTGCGGAATTTGATATTTTTCTAATAAATAGCGGCAAACGGTCGTTTTACCGCTGCCAGTTGGCCCAGTTACGACCAACACTCGTTGGGTTGTCATTACTTTTTCTCCTAAAATTTAGCTGATTATTTCACAGAGTTGTAAGGCTTTTCATTTGCATTATATCAAGGACCAGCGTATAGTTAGTTACTTGTAAGGTTCATGATGGTGAAAAACATCTCGTAGCAAACCTAATAATTTTCATGAAGGGAGTTTTGTCAAATGAGATTTCAAACAACTGATAGCTGGTTCAGTGTCGTTTTAGACACGCAACGCCAATTATTTGTGGCAACTGACAAACTTCATCCAGAATTACGCGCAGAAGGCGTAACCATCGAAGATGCAGTTGCTAACTTAAAAACGCAAGCCTAAAAATCGTTCTAATTTAACTTAAACAATTAATGATTCACTTGGTAGTTTAAAATTACCGGTACCGTTTATGCGACGGTGCCGGTAATTTTTTTATGTTCGAGCTGATGTTCCCCGAAATGTGCGACAAAAGGCTGCTCCCTCCGCCTAGCTACGAGTGTCAAACGATTGAAACACCCAATCATTTGACACTCTAGGCTATGCTCGGTAGCAACCCGCCTTTTGCCCCACTCTTAATTTTTTTACCCTTTATTCGTAATATACGCATCGGCTTGATCCAACATTTTTTTCAAATTATCGTAGGTCAATCGTTCGCGTGCTGCCGCATAATCAAACCAGCCAATCGCACTGATTTCTTCAGTCTGGCGGGTAACAGCAACCCCTGATGGCACTTCACTGACAAACAAGGTCACTTGTTTTAAATTGCCATTAGGTAAGTCATATTCGGTATAGACTTTAAAGTCCGTATCCAAGTCAACATCTAATTGCGTTTCTTCTTTAATTTCCCGTTTGGCCGTTGCGGCTAAAGTTTCATTACCTTCCAAATGACCTTTAGGAAAGCCCCAAAAATCACTGGTCGCACTTTGTAACAATAAATAAGCGGGATGGCCATCCTTTTGTTGATAAACCACCGCACCACTGGCTACTTCTGTACTCATCGCATGTACTCCTTCTTCATCGAATCACCAAACTACCTTAGTTAGTATACCATTTTCAAGCTGGATCTAACGCTAAAATTGCCCGTAAAATTGGTCGCAACTGAATCCCTTGGCGTTCATCATGATCCGGCAACGCTAACGTCGCCGCAACTGCGGCCTGTAGCCACTGATTAGCTAATTGAATACTCATCGCTAAATCACGCCCTTGCCCCAACAAGCCCGCTAGCACCGCCGCTAACGCATCGCCCGTGCCATTATAGTGTCCCGCTAACCGGGGCTGGCCGACGAACTGAACCTGTCCATCGACTAACCAGGCACAACCGATCTGATCAGCTTGTGTCACGCCAGTCATAATGGCATGTGCGCCCAGCTTTAATTGTTGCTGTAGTTCTGTCAACAAACGGGCCAAATCAGGTTCAGCCTGATAAGGGACCCCGGTTAAAAGGCTAGCTTCCGTCACATTAGGTAAAATCACATCAGCCACTGTTAGCATTCGCCGCATTGCGTCAACATATGCCGCGTCAAAGCCCGCATAGAGTTTACCAAGATCCCCTAAAACAGGATCAACCACAATCAACTGTAATTGTGCGTCGCGTAAATACGCTGTTAACAGATCACACAGTTCCACCGAACCGACATAACCAATTAAGGCTTGTTGAAACTGTAATTGCGCGACCGTCCAATGTTCAAAGACTTGGGGTAACCAGTCTGCCAAGCTCAAAATGGCCGGCCGACCATAACCACTCGTGTGCGTCGACAACAAACTCGTTGGTAAGGCGGCGACTTGATAGTCAAACGCGGCTAATACTGGCACCGCCGCACTTAGTGAGATCCCCCCCACTGCTGATAAATCTTCTGCTACTAACATTGATGCCATGGTGTCTGCCTCCATACTTTTTCTAAATATTCATTATCTTATCAGAATTCAACGCACTTGTAATCTCAAGCCATCCGTTTTAAACGGTTAATTAGCACCCTTTTTCATGACAATTCATAATTCTCATTGACTTTTAATAATCGTTCACGGTATCATGTTGGCATGGTAAAATTGTCAATTAGTGACAAGTAACTGTTAAAAATAACTAAAAAAGGTGGCTACACGCTAATGGGGATTCGTCAACGGATTTTTCAAAAAGAAAATCTGGATCGTTATTTACAAGCAGACGGACAATTTGTCCGTACATTATCCGCAATCGACCTGATTGCCCTTGGGATTGGTGCGGTTATCGGGACTGGGATTTTTATTCTTCCTGGTACCGTGGCCGCAACAACCGCCGGACCGGGGATCATTGTTTCCTTCGTCTTGGCCGCGATTGTCTGTGCCTTGGCCGCAATGTGTTACGCGGAATTTTCGTCCGTTCTACCAGTTGCGGGATCAGCTTATTCATATGGGAACATCGTCTATGGGGAACTCATCGGTTGGATTACCGGTTGGGCACTAGTCTTAGAATATGTTCTAGCTGTCGCAACCGTTTCAGTTGGCTGGGCTGCATACTTTAATTCATTTATTGCTGGTTTTGGCTTACATCTGCCAAAAGCGATTACCGGTTCGTTTGATCCGGCACATGGCACTTATATTAACCTTGTGGCGATCCTGATTGTTTGCTTAATTGCTTGGATCATCAGTGCCGGGCTTAAAACGTCAATCCGACTCAATAACATTATGGTTGTCTTAAAAATTGCAATTATTGTCATTTTCTTATTAGTCGGCTCATTCTACGTCAAACCCAGCAACTGGTCACCATTCGCCCCATTTGGGGTACACGGAATCTTCAAAGGTGCCGCCGTTGTTTTCTTCGCTTATCTTGGTTTTGACGTGGTTTCTGCTTCGGCTGCTGAAGTCAAAAACGCCAAACGCAATATGCCGATTGGGATTATCGGCACATTAGTGATCTGTACCATCTTCTATATTCTCGTGGCCGCGGTCTTAAACGGGATGACGTCTTATAAATTATTAAACGTTGACGACGCCGTTGCGTTTGCTTTAAAACTCGTGCATCAAAACTTTGTGGCCGGAATCGTCTCCATCGGGGCCTTAGCCGGGATGTTTACGATGATGGTCACCACCATCTATAGTAGTTCGCGACTACTTTACTCGATTGGTCGCGATGGCCTTTTGCCTAGCTTCTTAGGTAAAATTGATGAACATCACACGCCAAAACATGCCATGATTACCGTCACGATTGTCATCTCGATCTTAGGTGGTCTGATTCCATTAGGCCAGTTAGCCAACCTTGTTAATATCGGGACACTAATTGCGTTTACAATCGTGTCATTTGGGATTATCTTATTACGACAAAACAAGAAGTTGAATCAAATCAAAGGGTTCCGGGTACCACTTTATCCCGTCTTACCTATCATTTCAGGACTGGCTTGTATCTTTATGATGACTCAGTTATCCAAAGAAACTTGGATTGCTTCACTCATCTGGTTTGTCCTCGGACTAATTATTTACTTTAGTTACGGGATTCGTCACAGCAAATTGAATCAAGATCGTTAACATAAAACACGTTTGGCTTAACTGCCAGACGTGTTTTTTTGTCGTGCTAAATAGGGGTCAAAACCGACGCTTTCCGCATAAACACTCAACCTGCTCTGTTTAGAATGACATCGGTTACATTTTACGGTATGATGAGGGCAACTAAACAAAGGATGTGATCGTATGTTAACGCCACAAGACTGGCATCACGAGATCAAAGAACATCATGAACGTGCCTATACCCTAGTCAAAAGCCAACCTTGGTTAATTCCAACGGTGATGATCGTCCATTTAATTCCAGTTGCTTTAACCATTCACGGCTTCTGGAAGAATCGCGCACTACACAACCAACTCAAGATTGAACGTGAAAAGACGAAACAACTTGCTTTAGCACAAGTGGAACATGTAACAACTAAAGTTAAAGCGCCACATCACTGTCCAGCCATGATTCATGATCATCTTTGTCGGCATTTTAAGCATTAACTTAACGTTTACGACCTAAAAAAATAGAACTTTCAGATTTCATTCTGAAGGTTCTATTTTTAACTTGCGTTGTTTTAATATCTGACGGTTCGCGCTCATTATGCCAGATGAATCGTCACGTTCGAACTATCACCTACTAATTTAGCCACCGGGCAGCGCGTTTCCGCAATCGCTAACCAGTGTGCCGCCGTTTCATCATCAACCTCCGGAATCGTCACAGCCGCGTCTACCCAGAATTGATAGCCAAACCGATCACGCGACATTTTAACGGTCGTGACTACCGAACTTTGGTGTGCCTGTTGATGCTCACCTTCAATGGCCTCTAACGTTGCATTCAAACAGGTGCTCAACGCCAAACCAATTAGTTGCTCAGGATTGGTCCCTGGCACCGACTTCAATGGACTAGATACCGCCACTTTTAACCCATCCTGTATGTATGCCTGACCTTCAATCCCATCCTCATTAATCGCTTTAGTCGTATATAACGTTGGAAATTCTGCCATATTAACCATTCCCTTCTCTAACTGCTTTTAATCTAAAGGTTGAAAGATCATTGTGATAGTGAGAAATTGACTTGAATAGTCACCTACGCCAGCCAGTGATTCTGCCGGCTGACTCCGGTTGAATTACAAATGTTAATCAAGTTTGTAATCACCAGTATAGCCGAGAGTGAGCTCACATTAAGCCCAGCCGTGGGAGACTCTTAGCGATTTATCGCTTAGAGCCTGGCGCTTTTGAAACGCGGGTTGGGCGGTTCAAAACGACGGTTCAGACCGCACTTTGGCTGAACCGGTCCGCCCACAGCGTTCCGGCTCAAGGTGGGCGAACGGCAGGCGGCAAACATGACTATTCTGGATTAACGAATCCTTGCCATATCACTAACTATTGCTAAAAAGATCTTCCAACCTTCAGTTTTAATTTAGCACAAACCGAAAGCGCTGTCAGGACTCAGTTGGGCATTCTTTTCATTTAGCGTATAATGGACGGTAAAACTAACTAAAACAAAGGATGCCATTATGCAAAATAATCAATTTGCGATCGTGCCGACTGATTCAGAATCGGCAATTGCAGAACTTCAAAAGATCCATTTTATTACCGCAGCGATGGCCGATTTGAAAACGGTACCCGCTGTATACCGGGCATTGTTAGCCGAAAGTTTTCCAGAAGTACATTCGGCCGCCGGTTTAACTCATAAATTCGCCAATCTAATGGCCACCAGTCAACTCAACTTAAACGATTGGTTAGCACAAGCAACCATTGTCAGCAATCAAGTCTTTTATAATATTGGTTTACAACTACTTGGTTTTTTACCTGGTCAAGATTTCGATCTCGCGGACCCATTGTTAGCCATGCGTGATATTCATTTACCAATGGTCGGTGACACCGCTTTTGATCGTGAATCGCTCTACTACGCTTGGTACTTATTGCTAAATACACGAGGCGTCCAAGGTCAAACACTCATTGAAAATTTAACAACTCGTGGTTACTTTGTTCCCGATTATGACTTACCCAATACCGCCAAACCACTATTTTTCAATGGCAAAGCGCAAGCGGTCTTTAACACCAACGATTTAATTCGTGATGTGGTTTACGTCGAAGCACCGCTTGATACTGATGAAGATGGTCAACGCGATTTATTAAAAGTTGAAATCTTACGGCCAGCTGAAACCGCCACTGGCTTAAAAGTCCCCGTGTTATATACGGCTAGCCCTTACAACCAAGGCATTAACGATGTGGCCGGTGAAGCGACTATGCATGATGTCAACGTTCCATTGACTGCCAAAGAACCTGACGATCACACTTATGCAGACGTCAAAGCACCTGATAAAAAGCAACAATTACCAGCTGAACGACCAGTTGACGAAATCAGTACTGAAGCCGAAGAAACCTTTGGTCGTGAAAAATCTTATACGTTAAATGACTACTTCTTAGCTCGTGGGTTTGCGGTCGTTTACGCAGCCGGAATTGGGTCTGTCGATTCTGATGGACTAGCCCCCACTGGAGATGAAGATGAAACCACCTCAACTGTTGCGATTATCGAATGGCTAACAGGTAAACGTCACGCCTTTACCACCCGTGACGGCGATGTGGCCATTGAGGCTTGGTGGACCAACGGCAACGTGGCCATGACAGGCCGTTCTTATCTAGGAACCTTAGCCACAGCGGCAGCAACCACCGGTGTTGATGGCTTAAAGACCATCATTTCTGAAGCGGCCATTTCCAGTTGGTATGACTATTATCGGGATAACGGGTTAGTCGTTGCGCCTGATACCTTCCAAGGTGAAGATACCGATGTGTTGGCTGCCGAAGTCTTCTCACGTAGCTTAAAAGCTGGCGATGACCATCAAATCAAAGCCAAATTCCAAGCTAAACTAGCTGAGCTTGAACAAGGTCAAGATCGGGCAACTGGCAGTTACAACCAATTCTGGGACGCTCGCAATTACTTGAAAAATGTCGATCAGATTAAAGCCGATATCGTGATGGTCCATGGACTCAATGACTGGAACGTTAAACCACGCAATGTCGCAAACTTATGGGACAAACTCCAAGATGTGCCGGTCGCTAAAAAGCTCATCTTGCATCAAGGCCAGCATATTTATATCAATAATTTACAGTCACTCGACTTCACTGACATGATGAACATGTGGTTAAGTCATGAATTGTATGGCCTAGACAATCATGCCGAAAGTTTGTTGCCTAATGTCTTAGTTCAAGATAATACGGCCGCGCAAACCTGGCACGCCCATGACAATTGGTGGCAAGATACCGATCAAGCACTAGATTTCAAGGTACAATACAAGGAACTGGTCCCTGCCGATCATCCAGTGGATCAACGGGCCGCACACTTTACTGATAAGTTACCTGATAAATTGTTCAAACATTACTGTACCGATTTGAATGCTTGGCAAGTGGATCTGATTAGTGAAGACAAAACTAGTCCCCTTTATGATCACCGGTTGCTGTTCAAGAGTTGGCAAGCTCCAGTGGATCAACTGTTAGTCGGTAAGCCCCATGTCGCTGGTTCCGTTGCGGTTAACCAAAACTTCGGGATGTTAAGCTTTATGCTAGTCGACTTTGGCGATGCGAAACGCTTAACCGTTAGTCCGCAATTAATTGCGTCCAAAGCTTTAGATCTCGGTTATCATTGGCGTGAGGACGACTTAAAAGACTTTAAACTCGCGCAGACTGTCTCACCTTATAAGGTGATTACTCACGGTCATTTAAATTTACAAAATCGCCAAGTCCCTTGGCACGCAGAAGCTTTAAAGCCTTATGAGTTTTATGACTTTAGTCTTGAATTACAGCCAATCTTCCATCACCTCTTGACTGGGCATCAAATCGGCTTAATTGTCTATGCGACTGACATGCGGATGACCATTCGCGGCAATCAAGATTTACAATATTCATTACAATTAAACGATTTATCCCTGCATATCCCAACTAAACCATTTGAAGCTTAACGAAAAAACGTCTCGCAACATTTTGCGAGGCGTTTTTATTAGGCTTTTTGGGCGATGCTAAAGGTTTTTTCAATCATGAAAATCATCAACCCAACAAAAAGAATCAAATAAACCGGTAAAATACTGTAGCTAATCCATTTGCCTAAAAGTCCAAACAATGGTGGCACTAACGTGGTCCCTACATAAGCGCTAGCCATTTGAATCCCGATAATCGCCCCGGAATGCTCAGCGCCAAAGTTACTGGGGGTCGCATGAATAATACAAGGATAAATTGGCGCACAACCTAAACCAATCACGACAAACCCCACTAAGGCCAACTGATCACTAACAATCGGCATTAACAAGCAGCCAATTCCAATCAGTAAGATAGCCGTTCCTAGCAAAATCATTTTGTGATCACCTAGACCATCCATAATGAAGCCACCTAAAAAACGGCCCACTGTCATCCCAATATAAAACAGCGCTGCAAATGCAGCTGCTTGTGCGCTCGTCACCCCTTTAACAGCGACCAGATAAGTACTAGCCCAGTACATGGTCGTTGCCTCGACCGCACAGTAAGCAAAGAATCCCATTAACAAAAATGGTACTCCTTTGATTTTTAAAACTGCAATAAGTCCTAAACTTTTTGTCGTTGGCGTCGGCTTCGCTGGGTCTTGATTCACGCGCCACAATGGTAACGTAAACACTAGCAATAACGCAATGCCTAATTGAATCAAGGCAATCAACCGATAGCCTAACTGCCAAGACCCTGTCGTCAGGGCATAACTCATCACAAATGGGCTAATGACAGTCCCCACACCCCAAAAGCAGTGTAGCCAACTCATATGTTTAGATGAGTAATGTAACGCCACGTAATTATTCAAAGCCGCATCAATCGCACCAGCACCTAAACCATAAGGCACCGCAAAAACCACCAGCATCCAAAACTGTGACGAGATGGAAAAACCACCCAAAGCAATCGCGGTTAAGAACACACTTGTCGCGGTTACCCGATTAGTGCCCAGCTTGTGGGTCAGTCGATCGGACAACAGACTAGAAACAATTGTGCCACCAGAAATCACCATCGATATTAGTCCCATATAAGATACCGGCACCTGCAAAGCAGTATGCATCACTGGCCAGCCCGCACCTAATAAAGAATCCGGTAGGCCTAAACTGATAAAAGCCAAATAAATCAGTAACAATAATAAGGTATACATAGTGCCTCCGTTATTAACCGCCAATCTAATTAGTAAGCGGTATCATCATTATATTATCACGAAGCCTAGCCTAGGCGTCAAGTCGCCATCAAATCACGTTCAACAAAAAAATGCCTGAGACTAATCTCAGACACTAATTTTCATACTATTGATTTGTTTTAGCAATTTGATTGGCAATTAAAGCGGTCAAATGCCGATTACCGGTCGAGTTTGGATGGACATTGTCACTAACAAACCATTTAGATTGTTTCAAAGCGGTACTATACCAGTCAATAACATGAACATTTGGGTACTTCTTGGCAGTTCGATGAATCTGCTGATTAACCTGATTTTGCCAACTTCTAGTTGGGACATGAGCCGTTACCCAGAAGATTTGATGATCCTTACCAATCGCCTGAACGACTTGATCAGCCTGACTAGGTGTAATTGTCCCATTCGTCCCGATGTTCACCAACACATTGTGTGCCAGTTGACCTTGATTTTTCAACGCACTGATAATTCCTGGCACTTCGGTGACTTGACGACCGACTTTCCCTTGAACAACCGTCCCGGGGATCACCGTTTGTAAATCACTTGAAACATCTAACAGAACGGAATCACCAACCGCGGTTAATTCAGTCTGCCCCATCGCTAGCACGACTTGCGGTTTCAATTGATACGTCTTCACCACTGACTTTTGCTTTTTATTTAACTTAGCCATCGCCTGCTTCGTCGCCAATTTGTCCGCCGCAACTTGTTTGGCCTGTTTAGCCGAAGCCTTAGCAGCCGCTTTTTGTTGCTTTACAGCTGCTGCATTTTGTTGTTTAGCCTTAGTGGCATTTTGCGTAATTCTCTTTTGGAACGCCGTTTGCTTGGCACTGGAAGCTTTGGAAGGTTGTTGGACAAACCCTACTGCAGTCACTGCAAACAACAACACGGCCAAGCCCGTAATTGAACCAGTCACGCGATTAAACCGCGGATTTCGTAAGAAGTCCCGGCAATCGGTAAATGCCCGACGATAATTGTAATGTCGCATGGGATTTTCAATAAATCGATAGCTTAATTCAGTAAAGACCATAATTAACGCTACTTCAATCAAACTATTGAGCAACGGATGATCCCCAATATTTTGCACACGACTCTCATAAAAAATCATGACCGGGAATTGATACAAATAAATGCCGTAGCTCCGCTGACCGATATACGTAAAGACTGGATTCGTTAATAACCGATTCATATGGCTCGCCGGATGGGCAACCGTTGCCACCAAAATACCAGACAACACCGTAAATAAAAACATCCCGCCACGATACGTGAAGGCCGATTCACCAGAAAGTTTGAAGAACAGCAAAACTAACCCAATCAATGAGCCACCACCTAATAAATCAAGCGTTAGCCGATTAGCTGGTGCTAAAGTATCTGGTAATTGCCGTGATGGCCAGGCAAAAGCTAACCCCGACCCAATCAAAATGGCAAACATTCGCGTATCCGTCCCATAATAAACACGGTTCGTATTCGCTGGATCATACAATATCGCCATCGTTAGCGCCGAAATAACGGCCGCCGCCATCATGATTAAAAAGATGCGTTGCCGCTGACGAAAAACTAACATTAAAAACACCACAATCAATGGCCAAAACAAATAATATTGGCCTTCAATCGAGAGTGACCATAGATGAGTAAACGGTGATTCACCATTAAAGCGATCAAAGTAGCTTTGGCCGTGACCAATTTCAAACCAATTATAAACGTACAGTAAATTGGTCATCACTGTCGCCCGAATATTCGTCAACAGCGACCGCTGAAACAACGTAATATAGGTGGTTGTCCCTAATAACATCGTTACTAATGCTGGATATAAACGCCGTAAGCGTCGACCATAAAACTGCCATAAATGAATCGTGCCGAATTGATCCCATTCTTGTAATAAAATATCTGTAATTAAATAGCCAGAAACGACGAAAAAAATTGGCACCCCTAGATAACCACCCTGTAATGAGGCTGGCATTAAGTGATAAATAATGACCCCCAAAACTGCCAGCGTTCGAATACCATCGAACCCGGTGATGTACCGTCGCGGATGCAGTCGCTGGCGATTCATCCGTGCCATTGTGCGGCTCATGTTAACACCCGTTAAATTATCGTTCATTTTCCCATTACCCCTTGAAATTGTTCCTGCCGTGATTAACTAATACTTAATTTTTCCAGTAGTTCCACTATAATATGGACACGAACTTTTAGCCAGTATTAATTAGACTTCTTTAATTATTTTTATTAACCACTTTATTGATCAATCCCAAAAATTTTACAGGGTATAACTTTATTTATGAACGAACATTAAACCGTGCTGGTAAGCGACGAACAATCGCCCGCGCAACGACAACAACTAACACAATTTTAATCACCGCTGGTACAAGGAATGGTAATACACCGGCATTATAAGCAGCTAGCCACGACAATTTGGCCACAACCATCAACCAAGCCGCTCCCGCGACTAGTTGTAAAAATGCCCCCAATAAATTACCAATAATTAAACTACATAGTGGTTGCTCACGACGATAACATAAGCCGACGACCAAAATATACAAGAAGAATCCCCAAAGATAACCACCAGTTGGCCCAAAAATGGCCGCTAATCCGGCTGCACTGCTCGCAAACACGGGTATTCCGATTAGTCCTAACAACAAATAAATACCAATCGCCCACATACCGATTACGGTTGGGACAATACTGGCAATCAAACCAACAGCCAAGGTTTGCCCAGTTAACGGAATTAGTCCTAATGGAATCGTGATTTTAGAACATAATGCTAATCCGACCGCCAATTCGGCCGCAATGATCAATTGTTTTAGCAGTTTAATATTACCCATGATAATCCCCCGTTTGTAAGTTGACTTTTGTAATTTCGCCAGAAGTATATTGGTGAATCTCACCAGTTGCTTGCTTGACGATTAATGCCCCGGTATCGCTAATATCTTGCACGACACCATGAATCACCTGCCCACCACTTTGTAAATCAACGGTCTGACCAATCACCATCGATAGGCGCCGATAGTCAGTCATAAAGTCCCCGCTAGTATAGGTCGCATAACTATCAACAAACTTTGACAGCAACGTACTAATGACTTGATTGCGCGTTACTGCCGTTGTGGTAGTCACGGCACCCGCTTTCACTTGTAAGGCTGATGGAAACGCGGTTGTCGGTGTCGTTAAGTTAATCCCAATCCCAACAATAACGGTGGCAATTTGACCCGTTTCTAAATCGGTCGTGGCCTCCGATAAGATACCGACGGCCTTATGATGATTAACCAACACATCGTTCACCCATTTTAAGGCAACTGGTACGTCAAATAACTGTTCTAACGTTTTAGCAACGGCGACGGCCGTACTGGTGGTTAACAACCCCGGATCAAATGGTTGTGTCGCATCGATTGGTAAGCCGATGCTCAAATAAATCCCCGTTTCACTTGGTGAATAAAACGTTCGACCAAAGCGGCCATACCCGCCTGTTTGGGTATCCGCAATGACTACTGTTGGCTGTGTCAACGGTTGCTGACTAATCAATCGTTTTAAGTACGCATTCGTCGAATCAACCGTTGGTAACACAATGATAGTTGGTTGAACCGAGCTAGTTAACCCAGCTGTAATTGCGGGTTCACTTAATTGGTTATTGGCGACATAGCGATACCCGCGACCATGCCGACTATCAATCGAATAACCGGCTTGCTGTAAGCCTTGAATTGCCTTCCAAATTGCCGTCCGGCTGACCGCTAGTGCTTGCGCCAATTGATCTCCTGAACAATAATCAGGCGCTGCTTGCAACAACTCATTTAAAACTTCAGTTTGGGTGCTCATCATCATACCCCACTTCTTAAATTTGTTAACCTATTATTTCATACTGGTTAACTAGTCACAAGACTAAAATGGACTTTTAATTGTTTTTCTGCTGATAACCCGCGTTGCCAAACCATTTCAAACGGTGGTATGATGGGTGTTAAATATAATGAAATTAGGTGATCTTTTGAAACAAGGTACAACGATCCTGACTTTAGATAATGGTTACCATCTATGGACCAATACCCAAGGTGAAGGCGACATTCAATTACTCTGTTTACATGGTGGCCCTGGTGGCAATCATGAATACTGGGAAAACTTTGGTGAAAAACTAGCCGATTTAGGCGTGCAAGTCACCATGTATGACCAACTTGGTTCATGGTACTCTGACCAACCTGACTACTCTGACCCTGAAATTGCTAAAAAATATCTATCATATGATTACTATTTAGATGAAGTTGAAGAAGTTCGTCAAAAACTTGGTTTAGACAACTTCTACTTAATCGGTCAATCATGGGGTGGCGCTTTAACCATGCTTTATGCATTGAAGTATGGTCAACACTTAAAAGGCGCGATCATTTCTAGCATGGTCGACAATATTGACGAATATGTGGTTAACGTCAACAAGTGTCGTGAAGAATGTTTACCAGCCGATGCCGTGGCTTATATGAAACAAAAAGAAGCTGAAGGCAACTGGAACGATCCTAAGTATCAAGAATACGTGGACGTATTAAACGCCAACTATGTTGATCGTAAACAACCATTAGCTATCTCACACTTGATCAGCACGATGGCCACTCCCGTTTACAATGCCTTCCAAGGTGACAATGAATTCGTCATCACTGGTAAACTTAAGGAGTGGGATATCCGCGACCAAATCCATAACATCAAAGTGCCAACCCTATTAACCTTTGGCGAACACGAAACGATGCCATTAGATACGGCTCGGCGGATGGCCCGTGACATTCCTAACTCACGGTTAGTCACCACGCCAAACGGTGGTCATCATCACATGATTGATAACGCCCCCGTTTACTTCGACCACTTGGAACAATTCATCAAGGATGTTGAAGACGATAGTTTCAACAAAAACAACTAATTTTTACGTCGATCGCTCACAATTGTGAGGGGTCGATTTTTTTGTTCTGAATTTCATCATCTAACTCTAACTGATAGTGGTGATTATTTCTTACCCAGCACGACAAAAAAGCTGCGACAATTGCCGCAGCTTTCGACTAATTTATTTAATGATAAAATCGTACCAATATTGGCCTGTGTTAAGCTAAAATTGTCACCTACGTCAGCCAGTGATTCTGCCGACTGTGGGACCGGCTTCAGCCAAAGTGCGGGCTTCCACCTCGATTTTGAGCCTAGCCAAAACCGCTAGTCTCAAAAGTCGTCCACATCGTAAGTCCGGCAAAACCATCCGGACTAATGATGTTTTCACGGTCGGCGCCATCACTGGCTGACTTCGGCTGTATTGCGAATACAACTCGATCTAGTCATCGACAATTCTAGCCGAGAGTGAACTCACATTGAGCCCAGCCGTGGGAGCTCTTAGCGATTTATCGCTTAGAGCTAGGCGCTTTTGAAACACGGGTTTAGTGGTTCAAAACGACGGTCCAGACCGCCTTTTGGCTGGACCGGTCCGCCTACAGCGTTCCGGCTCAATTTGGGCGAACGGTAGGTGGCAAGTAAGACTACTTTTAGTAGTGGCTGACCATCATATCAATGATGATTGCCAAAAAGTAACCCTCAATCCTTATTTAAACATTTAAGATCCATAGGAACAGGATAAATACAAAGAATAGTACGTACATTAATGGGTGAACTTCTTTGGCATGCTTAGTGGCAACCATCGTAATCACGTAAGAGATAAACCCTAACGCAATCCCATCAGAAATACTGTAAGTCAATGGCATCCCGATAACAGTTAAGAAAGCGGGTACGGCAATTTCAAAACGTTCCCAATGAATGCCTTTCAATGATTCGGCCATTAACACCCCAACAATAATCAAGGCCGGTGCGGTCACTTGATCGGTAACGACATTCAATAATGGTGAGAAGAATAACCCAAAGATAAATAGCAAGCCGGTAACTACGGCACTAAACCCAGAGCGACCACCCACGGCAATCCCCGCTGAAGATTCCACATAAGCAGAAGTTGGTGACGTCCCTAACACGGAACCGACTAACATTGACGTTGAATCAGCCATCAAGGCTTTCCCAACTCGTGGCATTTTGTTGTTCTTCATGAAGCCTGCTTGTTCAGCTAAACCAACTAAGGTCCCGGCTGTATCAAAGAACGTAACTAATAAAAACGTCAAAACAACAATAATCAATTGCAAACTATTAATATCCCCAACATGGGCCAAAGCGACCCCAAAAGTTGGTTTCAAAGATGGCGCCGCTGAAACGATATGGCTTGGCATTTTAATCAAACCAGTTGCCAACCCTAAGATAGAGGTTAAGACCATCCCGATAAAGATCCCACCAGGTACTTGGCGACTCATGAGAATCAACGTGACGATTAAGCCAAAGATCGTTAACCAAGTGGTCCCAACGCTCAATGAGCCTAAACCGACGACCGTTGATTTGTTGGCAACAATCAAGCCACCACCATGCAAGCCAATAAAGGCAATGAAAAAGCCAATCCCAGCTGAGATTGCCAACTTCATATCACGTGGAATCGCATCGATAATCATTTCTCGCAATTTGAAAATGGTAATAATCATGAAAATAACGGAAGCCACGAAGACACCAGCCAAAGCGGTTTCCCACTTCACGCCCATCCCGATGACAACTGAATACGTAAAGAACGCATTAACCCCTAACCCTGGTGCAATAGCAATGGGATATTTTGCAACTAATCCCATCAATAAACACCCTAACGCTGAAGCTAAGGCCGTGGCGGTGAAGACCGCCCCAGCGTTCATTCCCGAAGCGCCTAAAACACTTGGGTTAACAAACAGAATGTACGCCATCGATACAAACGTGGTAAGTCCCGCCAAAGACTCGGTTCGCATCGTGGTATTGAGTTCCGAAAAATTAAAATATGCCGCAATTTTATTCATGATTCCCTCCAGAATTTGTGATGATAGCATTTTGCACATTTGTAAACGTTCGTGTTTTGTATCTCAATAACGTCTATTATCTTATCATTGTCATTCTTCAAAATCAATATCCGAACGAAAACTATTTTAAGACAATTTAATTTCTATTTTTAATTTCAAGCACGTTGTACTAAAATGTAAGTGATTACAGACTAATGATATTAGCTTTAGTGAGGAAGTGAGTCTGATGGCTAGTTCCAAAATTAGTGCTATTTTCTTTTTTGTCTTATATGTAGTGCTCTTTTACTTCGTGTTAACCATGCAAAATCAACTTGCGATGCTTTTGATGGCCGCAGGGATGCTACTCGAAGCTTGTGAAGGTATTTATTGCAATTTTTTCAAACACTAAAGTTAAAGCCAGCGCGACTTTGCCACGCTGGCTTTAATGGTCACTGATGATATTTTAAGTTGGCCGCATCGGTCTGTGTCTGTAGCTGATTGATTCGTTGGTCGATTAATTGAAATTGCGCAATCATTTCTTCAACTTGTGATGTACCGAGTTCTTGAACCCACGCGCCAAAGTGCGCCGTTATCGCCTGATCCACTAATTTTTCGGTTTGAGCACCTTCACTGGTTAAATGTAAGTATAATCGCCGACGATCTTCAGGATCTGGCTCTTGTGAAATATAGTTTTGCGCCAATAATGCTTTAATTTGTCGTGAAATTGCACTGCGTGTCACTTGTCGCTGATTGGCAATATCATTCAGCGTCACCGGCTTATCAAACGTTAATCGGCGTAAAATTAAAAATTGTTCCAATGACAATTTATGTTGGGTTAATGGCCAAGTGACAAGTCCCGTCATGATTTTAGTCACTTGTTGATATGCCTCAAAGTACAGGTCTAATAATTGACTTAGCTTAGCTTGGTCTTGCATCTACTCACCACCACCTCATTAACTAGTCTAATTTACATATAAAATATAGCACGGCTTTAACTATTTTGTATCAATAGACTAACTCTTGTTAACGATTCCGCAATGTAAGGCAGTCTGCCTAACAATTTTAAATCAAAACGTGTATGATAAAAGTAGCTTAAAATGTTTATAGATAAGGAGTTGACAGCATGACGCTCACCCCGTTACATCAAGTCGAATTAAACTTAATGCAAGTTGTAATTAACATCTGCGATGCTGAAAAGATTGATTACTTCCTAATTGGTGGGTCCCTATTAGGTGCCGTTCGTCATCAGGGCTTTATTCCCTGGGATGATGACATCGATATTGGCATGCGCCGGTCTGACTATCAGCGCTTTATTGCCGTTGCTAACCACTATTTAGACCCCGATGCCTATTTCTTACAAACCGGGGCCAGTGATCCAGACTATGCCTTAAGTTATATGAAACTTTTAGACGTGAATACGTACATTGAAGAAAAAAACAACGTCAATAATGCTTTCAAAGGCGTATTTGTGGATATTTTTCCATTTGATAAGATTCCTGATGACGCTGACCTACGTCGTTCACAACTTATGCACTTTAAACTTGAAGATGCCGCCATTTTATTGCGACTTAACTATAATTTCGTCAAAACACCGTTGCGAAAGTTAATCACTAAAAAGACGGCCCAACAATTAGCTGAAGTTAATGAACATAAACAACAACGCGAAGAATATATGCGCTTATATGAAAATTCTGATTCACGCACTTATAAAAATCTAGCCTCACAGTATGATTATGATAAAGAAATTTTGACAGCTGATGAGTTAACGCAATTAAAGTTCGCGCCCTTTGAAACGATTCAAGTTAAGATTCCGGTGGCCTACGATGCCATTTTGACGCGGATGTACGGCGACTATATGCAGCTGCCACCAACTAGTCAACGGGTTGAAAAACATCTCAACAAATTAATCATCAACAATCAAGAAATTTTGTAAATGATGAGGGTCATTCAGTCCGTTACTAAGGATCTGGATGACCCTTTTTGGTTAATCTCAACTTGGTTAATATTAGATGTTAAATATCCAATTATTTATTTTTCGGTATGCATAAAACACGTATAAACGTATGGTATGATAGGTGTTAGCGTTTAACATCAGACCATCACCAAACGATTGGAAACAGGGGGATACTATGGCAGTAAAACTTTTTGGGATTATGATGATCAATGTACAAAACATTGAGTTATCCATTGTGAATTTACGAACGTTAAAACAAGTTGAACGGGTTCATTCCGACGTCGCGCTAGGCGAAGATATTTACGATCAACACACTATCGATTACGACTCTGTTGAACAAGCCACCAAAGCCTTATCGGGCTTTATTCAAATCATGAACGATTATGGGGTCACTAACTATCATTTATGGGGTTCATGGTCATTATCAACTGCTAATAATGCTGATTACATTCAAGACCAACTTTTTGTCCGCACCGGTCTTAAAATTGATTGGCTATCTAGCAGCCAAGAAACCTACTTGCGCTCGGCTGCAGTTGCCGTCAACTTTCCTAAATTCAAAGCAATCAGCCAAAATCCAACTTATTTATTGGGGATTAATTCTGGTAGTGTCGGTATTTCACATTATGATCAAGGCAATTTTGCCTTCTCACGTAGCTTGCGTTTAGGCCCGGTTCGAATTGCAGAAGTTCTGGAAGATCTACAATCAACCGTCCCTAATTACGTTGAAGTTTTAGATGATTATATTTCGAGTCAGATCATCGATTTCGGCCGCTTTCTCCCCACCCGTAGTCAAGAACCTAGTAATGTCGTCATGTTAGGTGTGGCACCTTTTTCAAACCTCTTTCAACCGGCTGAAACTGAATCTGACATTCATGAATTACGGCCAGATGATTTTAAGACGTTATATAACGATGCCATTAACGCGTCTGACCAATATTTAATGGATAAATACGCGGTCGATGAAGAAGACGTTAAGTTAATCATTCCAGAGCTTCTGCTCATTAACGAATTACTCCAATTAACGAATGCTAAAACGATTTGGCTTGGTAACGTCACGGCTTTAGACGGGTTGATTGTTCAAGAAGCCGTCAAACGCGGCTACAAGAAATACAACTTCAACGATCAGATTGTGACTGCCGCCAAAAATTTGGCTAATCGCTACAATGTTGAACCTAAACATCGTGATTTGGTAACCAAGTTTGCGTTGCATTTATTTGACCAACTTAAGCCATTGCACCATCTAACAAAACGTGATCGATTACTCTTGCAAGTTGCCACTATTGTCCATGATGTGGGTAGTTATATCGATCCTCATGAACATTACATGCATTCAGACTACATCTTGCGAGCCACTGAACTGACAGGCTTGACTAACGAAGAAAAGCAAACCATCGCCACCATCGCTCGTTATCATAGTGCGCAAACACCATCAAAAGATATCAAGCATTTTGAACACATGAGTCTCAAACAACGACTCGTTATTTCGAAGCTATCGGCCATTTTGCGGATTGCCGATGCTTTAGATGATGGTCGGCAACAGAAGATTCGCAAGATTTCCGTCTCTATTAAAAATCCAAAAATTATCATTACGTGTTTTGCCAATGACGATTTATTTTTAGAAAACTGGGTCTTTTCACAAAAGGCTAAATTTTTCAAAGAAGTCTTTGGCTTAACACCAGTTATTAAACGTCGGGGGGTTCGCTAACATGAATTATCAAAAGGAAAATTATTATACTAACCGCGAGTTAAGTTGGATGGACTTTAACTACCGCGTTTTAGATGAAGCACGCGACAAGGATAATCCTTTACTGGAACGGGTGCGCTTCTTAAGTATTACCCAAAGTAACTTAGATGAATTCTTTACCGTCCGCGTGGCGTCTTTACACAAATTGACCTCTGTTAACTACACTAAGCCTGATCCAGCTGGTTTGACACCAAGTGAACAGGTTGCCGCGATTAACACCAAGGCCCACGAAATGGTCAAACGGCAATACGACACGTTAAACCGCTCACTACTACCACTCTTGGAACAACACGACATTCGGTTGTTAAAAGTGCCTGATTTGACCACTGAACAACAAACCTTTATCAAAAATTACTTTGATAATGAGCTTTATCCAGCACTAACACCGATGGCTGATGACTCATCACGACCATTCCCATTTATTGCCAATAATACGTTAAACATCGCTTTGCGAATTTATAAAAATGGCAATAAAAAGGACCGGAAATTTGCGACTGTTCAAGTCCCAGACGTCTTCCCACGAGTGATTGCTTTACCGGGAGCCGATAACCAATTTATTTTAATTGAAGATATTATTAAAGCCTTTGTCGGGTCTTTATTCATCAACTACACCGTCAAAGAAGCCAGCGCTTATCGAGTCATTCGCGATCTGGACTTGGATGTGGCGGAAGAAGACACGTCAGACCTATTAAAAGAAGTCCAAAAGCAACTAAAAATGCGTGAACGTGGTAAGGTCATGCGGCTTGAAGTTGAAAAAGATATGAGTAAGCATCAACGGACACGGCTATCTAAGGCTCTAAGTCTTGATGAAAATAATCTATATATCATTAATGGCCCGCTGAACCTCACCTTCTTATCAAAGCTCGTTAAAGCGGTCACCGGTCATGACAACTTAAATTACCCTAAATATCAAGCGTACTATCCGGCTGTCTATCGTGAGCATTCGATCTTTAACTTGATTGCCGATCACGATATTTTGATGCAGTATCCTTACGATGATTTCCAACCAGTTGTTGATTTCATTCGTGAAGCAGCCGAAGATGATGACGTTTTGGCCATTAAAATGACCCTTTACCGGGTTTCAGCCGATTCGCCAATTATCAAATATCTGGGACAAGCGGCCCAAAACGGCAAACAAGTGACCGTTTTAGTCGAAGTTAAGGCCCGCTTTGATGAAGAAAACAACGTGCATTGGGCCAAAAAGCTCGAAGCCATGGGCTGTCATGTTATTTATGGCTTGATTGGGTTAAAAACACACTGTAAGTTAGCGCTCGTTGTCCGCCGTGAAGCGGAAGGCATTAAGCGTTACATGCATATGGGAACTGGGAACTATAATGATGTCACAGCTCACTTCTATACGGATATGGGCTTATTTACCGCCGATACCGACATGGGAATCGACGCTTCAAATATCTTTAACATGTTATCTGGTTACTCAGAACCGCCCTACTTCCATAAGCTCCACATTTCACCAGAAGGCATTCGCGACTTCATCAATGAAAAACTTGATGATGAAATCGCAACAGCCAAAGCAGGTCGACCGGCCGTCGTTAAGATGAAGATGAATTCATTATCCGATCCACAAATTATTAGTAAATTATACGAGGCTTCGCATGCCGGCGTGAAAGTGCACTTAATTATTCGCGGTATTTGTTGCTTGAAGACCGGCATCAAAGGCATTTCTGACAATATTGAAGTTCACTCGATCATTGGCCGGTTGCTAGAACACAGTCGGATCTATTACTTCAGTAATGACGGTGAACCCCAGATCTATATGTCCAGTGCCGACATGATGACTCGCAACTTAAATCGGCGCGTTGAACTACTTTTCCCACTGTTGCAACCAGAAATTAGTCATCGGGCTATGCAGATTTTTGATACCATGTGGCAAGATACCGTTAAGACCCGCGTGCTGAAACCTGATGACACTTATGTCAAAGTTGATCGCCGCGGTTTACCTACGTTGGATTCACAAGATTACTTTATTCATGAGGCCCAAACCTTGGCTCATCATGATCACGAAGAACCAACGGCTACCAGTACGGCCCATCAATTCATTCCAATGATGAGTCCCAAAAATGACACGCAACCTCTAGATGATGGTGGGAGTGACAATTAATGGAAAATTTAGTCGTCATCGACTTGGGTTCCAACTCTTGTCGCATGACTGTAACGCAAATTCAAAAAGATGGGAGCTATCAAGTCACCCATCAATTAAAAGAAATGGTGCGGTTATCTGAAGACGAAATGCTAACGGATGAACCCACCTTGCAACCGGCCGCAATCGAACGAACCATTACGGCTTTGCAGGCATTTAAAGCCGTCTACTCGCATTTACCCAATGTCACCCTCAAAGCGGTGGCGACCGCGGCAACGCGCGTGGCCACGAATCAAAAGAAGTTTTTAAGACAGGTCAAAGCTGAAGTCGGCTTAGACTTAAATGTCATTCCTGGCACGACCGAAGCTTATTACGACTATCTTGGAGTCGTCAATACATTACCGACCACCAACTGCGTCATGATGGACACTGGCGGTGGAAGTTGCGAACTGGTTCTAATTATCAATGGTCAGGCTAAGCATTCAATTAGTTTGCCAATTGGCGCCGTTAATTTATCCGAAAAATTCGACTTGAATGATCAAGTAACCGCCAGTAATTTATTTGAAGCCATGACGTTTGTCGACAAAATTTTCAACAGTGTCTGGTGGTTGCGCCAAGGCTTGAACCTACCATTAGTTTGTCTTGGTGGTAGTAATCGGACCTTAGCCAAAATCAACCGTCGGCAAGGTCATTTCTTAAATTTTGAAGATATTCACGGTTATCGTTTATCACATACCGCGATCTATCAAACTTTTAACACAATCTTGACACAAGATTCAGTTGGTCGCGCCAAGATTCCCGGTCTCGCTAAAGAACGTGCTGATATTATCGTCGGTGGCATGATTCCGGCTATTACATTAATGCGTTTCTTAGATGCTGATCGCATGATCTTCTCACAAAACGGGTTACGCGAAGGCGTCTTCTTTGAGCATTTGACCGCACTCGATCAAAAAATAAAGGGCTAATCAAAAGTCATCACTGTCATCCTTATTAGGGCAGTGATGACTTTTTGTTGGTTAACTAAAGGTTGAAAATTAACTGTATTGGTCGAAACCTTACCAACATTGACCTAAGTTGGATTAAATTTGTCACCTACGCTAGCCATCGATTCTGCCGGCTGTGGGGACCGGTTCCAGCCAAAGTGCGGGCTGCCACCCCACTTTTGAGCCCAGAAAACCACTTTACGTTTGTTCAATAAAGACTTGCAAGTTTATGAATATATGTTAATATCTACATATGTTAAAAATAGCATATATAAAAATTACTGGAGATGATACGCATGCAAGCTGCTGTTCTAACTGGCATTACCGCCTATATTTCAACAAGTATTGACTACCTAATTATTTTAATGGTCATTTTCGGATCTGTTCCGGCTAAACAACGTTGGTTAGTTTACTGGGGCGATCTCTTAGGTACCGCTGTCTTAGTCGCTGCCAGTCTGATCATGGCCTTCGTCTTAGGTTTCGTGCCGCAAGAATGGCTGCTTGGTCTACTAGGACTCATCCCCATCTTTATGGGCATACAACTGCTGGTTGTGGGCGAAAAAGATGATGACGCGGTGGTCACCACTCAAATGCAACAACGCCGCAACATTATACTCAACGTGGCCGTCGTCACAATTGCAACATGTGGTGCAGATAATATTGGGATTTATGTCCCGATCTTCACCCAGGCCAAGCCATCAGCCCTATTCATCATACTATTCACTTTCTTAGTCATGCTGAGTGTGTTTTGCTATTTAGGTTACTTACTCATTAAGATTCCAAAAGTCGCCGATTTGCTCGAACGCTATGGTCGTTACATCACCGCTGTTGTGTACATCGGTTTAGGTGCTTACATCATGTTAGAAAGTGGCACTGTTCAACATCTCTTAACGCTAATCTAAATAAATAGCCTGTTTCCGGATAACATTCCAGAAACAGGCTATTTTAACTAAACCTAACGATTTTGTTGATCTTGATGCCAACTCGTTGGACTCCATAATTGACCTTCCATCGACCCACGCAAACTTTCAATCTCGGCTTGCTGATCGTCAATCACTTTGATGATGCCGTCGACTATGGCGTCATTTTCAGTTGTTTTTAGCTTGGCTAATTCTTGCATCGCCCAAGCAGCTTGATCGGTTGTGCTCATGATTCATAACTCCCTTTTACCATTTTGATTATTCCAATTGTACACAATGGACTACCAAAAACCAATTAATCAGCTCAAAAAAAGACCCCGGTTACCCGAGATCTTGGTTTAATTAATGTTAACCAACGGCTTGTTGATCATCATCATATAGTTTTTGTTGAATTTCACGTAATTCCGACTTACGAACTGAACGCGGCAAAAATGCGCGAATATCTTCTTCGTTATAACCAATTTGCAACCGGCGCCCATCATAAATGATTGGTCGCTTCAAGAGTTGGGGTTTTTCGACTAATAAGTCTAACAACTGGTTGAAACCTAAATCTGACAAGTCGATATGCAAGGCCTTGAAAGCTTTAGAACGCGTTGAAACAATGTCCTCGAAGCCATTTTCAGTCAGCCGGAGGATTTGTTTCAATTCATCGCGATCTAGTGGGTTCGCAATAATGTCGCGTTCATTGAAAGCAATGCTGTTAGCAACCAACCATGCCCGCGCACTACGGCTTGACTTGCTAGATGTTGAATAATATAAGTTTACTGTCACGATGAATTCCTCCTAAATTTACAGTAAGTCCTTTATCACTTACTTTTATATAGTAAGTATACGGCCATAGTCAAGAATAGTCAAGGTTTGTCAGAAAGTTTTTCATGTTCTTTTTATGACTAAACTTTGAACACTTGACGTTGATCTGACGCGGCTTTGTCCATTAATGTTAGGTCACAAAAGCGGTATCTCTGACTGAGATACCGCTACTAACAAAAATGACAACTGCTCGGGCTGGGATCGAACCAGCGACCTCTTGATTAACAGTCAATTATTCTACCGCTGAACTACCGAGCAATGACTATGTCAATAATATACCACCCTGCTCAGATAGTTGCAAGTGTTTTTTAATCATTTTTAAATCTAATTCACATTTTACAACATTATGAGTAAACCCCAAGAAACGAAACCACCGTAAAATCAGTTTGTTTCAGATATTTCTGTAACTCCGCTTGTAGTTCATGCGCACTTAAGGTGGTTCGTAAGTCGAACCAATAATCGCCCTTTTGATTCTGCATCGTCATCAACCACTTGCCTAATGACGCCAACCGCTCAGTATCTGGGGCCAAATCTTGATGGTGAAACTGGATATGAAATGTTGGTTGCCATGAATGTTTAGTATCATCCGTTCGCTGAACCAAAATACGAACTTGACGATGATAACGAAGCACCAGCCGGCCACACGTCACTAACCCAAGTAACATGATGCCCGCACCAATCCCTAATCCACTTAGCAATAAAGTAGTATTAGCCAGACTAACCGGTGCTTGAGCCGAACCAACAACGGCGGCACACATTAGCAGCCATACACCAATCACCCAAGCATTTAACCAATTAATCGCACGATCACGGGCATAACGATAAACTTTTAATCGCTGAGGCGCATCCGCCGTTACCAACCGTGCGGTAGCTGGCGCCGGTGTATAGACAGCAGTCATTGCAGTTTGCTCATCTGTATAAGTCAGTAAATTCGCAAACAAATCCGCCTGCGCCGTGACGGTAGCCGTTGGCACATATTCAGCTTGCCATAATTGCGGCTGACGTTGTGCGACAAAATGGTATTGATTCTTTTGAATAGCCACCAATTGCCACCCACGCTGAGCCTGTTTCGCTAACCACCGTTGTTCTGCAATCGCACCCTTTAAAAAATAACGTGTTTTTTTCATCGTTTGTCACCTCCAAGAATAAATCACCACTTAGTTAAGGCCCTATTATATTGGAATTGGTCTATTTTTCAAGCATTTGCACAGCCCGTTATCATGTGACTAAAATCCGTTATTTTTAGTAAAGTGTGTCTTGTTGACAATGGTAACCCTTTCTAAATCAAAAGATTGGTCTACATTCAATAGTTACTTTCAAGCCTAAAAAGTTGATTAGTTAGGGCTAGGCCCCTACTTATTAAGTTTCTTATATTTATTCACAAATCTAACAAATCATGCTAATCTTAATCGTAAATAACTAATCAATAAATCGCTTTCAAAAGGCGATATTAATTAATGAAGAGAAGGGACTATTATGCCTGCAGAATACATCATGGCGATCGACGAAGGGACAACCAGTACACGTGCGATCATTTTCGATCATGCTGGTCACCAAGTCGCTGATTCGCAACGTGAATTTCCGCAATACTTTCCCCAACCAGGATGGGTTGAACATAACGCCAACGAAATCTGGAACGCGGTCTTATCAACAATTGCCAATGTTTTTATCGATTCTGGGATTCGCCCTGACCAAATCAAAGGGATTGGGATCACCAACCAACGAGAAACAACTATCGTGTGGGATAAACACACTGGTTTGCCCATTTATAATGCCATTGTCTGGCAATCACGCCAAACCGCACCGCTTGCCGATCAACTAATTGCGGACGGTGCTGGGGACATGATTCATGAACACACCGGCCTGATAACCGATGCCTACTTTTCAGCAACCAAGATTCGCTGGATTCTTGACCATGTTGAAGGTGCCCAAGCACGCGCCGAAAAAGGCGATCTATTATTTGGCACGATCGATACTTGGATTGTCTGGAAACTAACTGGCGGTCATGTTCACGTCACTGACTACTCGAATGCCAGTCGAACGATGTTGTTTAACATCCATGAACTCGCCTGGGACGACCAGATTTTATCCCTTTTAAATATTCCGCGTGTCATGTTACCAGAAGTCCGGTCTAATTCTGAAGTTTATGGCACTACTAAAGACTACAACTTCTACGGTAGTGAAGTCCCAATCAGTGGGATGGCTGGTGATCAACAAGCAGCCCTCTTTGGCCAAATGGCCTTTGAGCCTGGTATGGTGAAAAATACGTATGGTACCGGGGCCTTCATCGTAATGAATATTGGTGAAAAGCCCCAATTATCTGACAACAATTTGTTAACGACAATTGCGTATGGCTTAGACGGCAAGGTCACTTATGCACTTGAAGGGTCAATCTTTGTCGCCGGTTCGGCCATTCAATGGCTACGTGACGGTATGCGACTGGTTGAAACCGCCCCAGAATCTGAAGAAATGGCCCGCTCATCGCACAATCATAATGAAATTTATGTTGTACCGGCCTTTACCGGTTTAGGTGCCCCTTATTGGGATTCTAATGCCCGCGGCGCCGTCTTCGGCCTAACCCGTGGCTCAACACGAGAAGACTTCGTGAAAGCCACGTTACAATCATTGGCCTATCAATCACGTGATGTCATCGACACAATGCAAAAGGATGCCGACATCACCATCCCGACCTTAAAAGTAGACGGTGGTGCTGCTCGGAATGATCTGCTCATGCAATTCCAAGCCGATATTTCAAACGTGGCCATTCAACGCGCCGCTGATCTCGAAACCACTGCACTAGGGGCCGCCTTCTTAGCTGGTCTCGCGGTCGGCTATTGGTCTGATCTTGAAGAACTCAAAGCGGCCCATCAGCCTGGCGATCGTTTTGACCCTAAAATGTCAGCGGCTGAACGCAACAACTTATATGCAGGTTGGCAAACTGCCGTTAAAGCAGCCCAACTCTTTAAGCACACGCCTTATATGGCTGACTAACTGCCAATCGTGCGTGAGACTTGCCACCTACGCCAGCCAGTGACAACTGTTATAACCGAGAGTGAGTCCACATTGAGCCGGACGGTAGGTGGCAAGTGTGATAACGCTTGATCGTTTAATGCTTATCCTAAAAATATAAGGTTCAATCTTTAACCGCAAATAAAACAGCGAGTCGCTCGGTAGAAAATACCGAACGACTCGCTGTTTTGTTTACATTAACTTAATCGCTTAATTCAGTCAATTCAGGTAAAAAGCCCTGTTGCCGCGCAATTTTTAAAAAGTCATGTCGTTTCGCAGATGAACCCAATGCTTCTTGCGTCATCTGACTCAAATGTTCATCGCGAGCGTGACTGCCTCGTTGTTGATAATAATCGTGTAACTGCTGATCAAACGCCGTTAAGCTCGCTTGATAACTAGCTGGTTGTGCATACCGATCTTTAAATAGAATCGCATCCAAACCTAAACGCGGTTTTCGTTCGGGTGTTGTAGCTGGATACCCAATTTGAAATCCAAATACCGGTAACGTTAATGCAGGTAAGTTCAATAACTCAATCACGGCCTGCGTATCATTATTAATAGATCCTAAGACAACACTACCTAAACCAAGACTTTCCGTCACCATCACCATGGCTTCGGTGAATAAGGTCGCATCTTCCACGCTCCCCATAAACCGATCTAATTCGGTCAATGCGCGCTTGGCCGTTGGCGTTGCCGCTAATTGGACATTACGATTCTGATCAGCTAAAACGACCAGCAAACGACCTTTACCTGCAACCGTCTTTTTAGTGGTAATCGAGGCCAGACGCTGGCGAACCGTTGGGTCAGTAACCTCTACTAAGCTATATGCCTGTAAATACTGACTCGTGGGTGCCTGTTGGGCAGTCGTCACAATTGTCGCTAACGTTTCATCACTCACCGCTTGGTCCGTAAAGTTTCGCCGTGTTCGGTGAGCATTTAATGTATCAATCACTCTATTAGACAATGATCTTATCTCCTATTCTTCACTTGTGCCAATTCGCCGGCCCATTGCGTTAATCGAGGTAGCACCGCTACATTCAAATGAAACATTAAACGTTCACAAACTTGATCCAATTGAATGCTTTGAAAAACCGGATACCGGGTCCGTCCCTCTGATTGCGACACGATCAGACTCAGTGTACTGAGTTCATCTAAAGCGGTCTCCAATAGCGCAATCGTTTTTAGCGGGAAATAGGCCCGCCGCAATGCTGGTGCATCTAGCGATTGACCGACCATCGCTTCAATCTCACGCCTAGTTAACAGCCAGCTGTCAGCATGTTCTTCAACCAAATGAACTAAAATTTTTAGTGTTAAGTTCGCTTCAAATTCATTTCGAAATCGAAATTTAGTTTGAAAATGACTTTGCATAAATTGATAAAGCTCGTTATTCAAGCTAAGTCCCCTCTCTAAGCAAGCATCATTAAAGATACCACGCAATCGCCGTATAAAAAAAGCGTTTGAGTTTTCTCAAGCGCAATTAATCCTAACCAACATGGTTTTCTTTTAAGATCAAATCAACTTCTGCTTGCATATCGGGCGTCTTCGTCCATTCTTCCCAATGATCCATTGATTCGTCTGGAATCTCAAAATTTTCGTTAATGTATTGTTGATAATTTTCCACATGGATTGAATGTGGAATGTTCAATTGCAAGATACGAACTTGTTTAATGAACCCGCGTTCAGCTGCTAGTTCAGCCCGGCCATTCATGACCATATTCCCAATTTCCATATAAGTCGTCCCGTCATTGCGGGTAATTTCTTGAATCAAATCTAAAACTTCATGATTTTTCAACTTAATCCCTCACTTCAAATGCTAGTATAGCGAGCCATCCGGTTATTGTCAAAACCCAGTGTTTTAGTCGCTTAGCCACCTATGCTAACCAGTAAGGATTGCAAAAAAATAACCGTCAACTCTTTCAGTCTATAAAAAATATTATATTTTTAAGCGTTTTCGTTACAAACTAATTGCGCCCTAAATAGTTTTATCATACAATAAGTTTAACTAATATCGCGCCTGAATTGGACCCACCAGGCGTTAGGAGGAGAGTATCATTTTTAAATTTTTCGTACAACCTCAAGTGGATGTCCATGACCGACAAGTCTACGGTTACGAAACACTGCTACGTAAATATGGTCCCGATGGTTGGCGCGTCCCAACCAACTTTCTTGAATTATCTATTGCTGAACAGGCCACATTGCTTGAACAAACCGCGCAAGAACTAGGCCCGAAACTGGCACATCAATTCTTAGCCTTCAACTTAAACCAGGCTCAATTCGATCTACCAGATACGCTGCCAACGATTCTTAAACTCAAGCAACGCTTAAAGTCGGTCAATCTAGCTATTGAATTCACTGAAGCACCGACATTAGCGCAAATGAAACATTACAGTGAGGTCTTACATGCACACGATATGATGCTTGATCTAGATGATGTCGGAACTGGTTCCAATACATACGCCAATATTAAAGCGTTTTTACCCTATGCTGATAAGATTAAGTTTGCCATGCAAAACTTGCGCATGACTGGCGATGCAGACAAAATCCCAGAACAGTTAGCCTTTTGGACACAACAAGCTGAAAAAAACCAACTGACGATGATTTTGGAAGGTATTGAAGATCCTCAAGATCAGGCCCTCGCCGCGAAGTATCAAGTGACGATTCATCAAGGGTATTTTTATAGCCAACCCGTGGCACCGAAAGCTTTAGCACTTAATTTTAATTATTAAGTAAATTGTTAGATCATCAAATTGGAGTTTGGGACAAAAAACCAAACTCGTATTTGCATCTTCAAATATTTATAGTCAAAACGTGGGACAAAAGACTAACGATGCACCCGAGCTACGGAATACAAACGATTGAAAGTACACAATCATTCGTATTCCTAGGCTATGCTTGGTAGCAAACCGTCTTTTGTCCCACTCTCAAAATAAAAACCACTATCCAAAGATAGTGGTCGGCATAAGAGAGAAAGAGAATTGATTAGAAGGTAACTAAATACCTTACATGCTTAGAATAAGCGATATTGAAAGCGTTGTCAATACTTAGAGAAAATAAATAGAAAAATTATTCATAATTGATACTTATTCCTAATTTTAACTGGTGAATTTCTTTTTCTCACTTGATAAAGCAGTTACTAACGCACTAATAACGGCATTTATGATTGACATCATTAAACTAGTTCAACTAATCAGTTTCTTTACTTTTTTAGTTATCCTATTTTAGTTTCATTAACCATTTTATATTATGACGTCAAAAAAGTCTTGCTCACCAATTGGCAAGCAAGACTTAACTTTGATCTATTTGACCGACTTTGTCACCCCTGGACCAACTAACGTCGAGGTTGGATGCAAAATCGAACTTGGATTAGACACGACATTGGTCAGTGAATGTCCAGAAACATTGACTAGCATTAAGAAAACTAAGACAATTAGCAACGCCCATGAGAAGATTTTGGTCCGCAATGGCATCGTTTCTGAAATAACACTACTATAAAAATCATGTTGAACATCTTTAGCCACATGTGGATTATCTGGTTCCGCAGCTTGGCGTTCAGCCGTGACTTCTTCTTGATAAGCTTTAATATCAAAGTGTTTTTGCTTTTCTTTTGCTTCTTTTTGATATTTACGTTTATCTTTTTTCGACAACGCCTTAAACCATTTGATGAATTCGCGATATTCTTTAACGACTGGTTCAGTCGCACCGATTTGCTTTAAATCACCGTATTGAATCCAAGCAACGCGGTCACAAATCATTTCGATTTGTTTCAACGAATGACTGACGAAGATAATCGTCTTGCCTTCATCCTTAAATTCTTTGATCTTTTCCACACACTTTTGGTAAAAAGTATCATCACCGACGGATAAGGCTTCATCAATAATCAAAATATCTGGATTAATGTGAACAGCAATCGCAAAACCTAACCGTGACTTCATCCCGGAAGAATAACTCTTAACTGGTTGGTATAAGAAGTCACCGATATCGGCAAAGGCCACAACGTCATCTAACATCCCATCAATTTCTTGATTGGTCATTCCCATCATCAAAGCTTTCAATCGAATATTTTCTAACCCGGTCAATTGACCGCGCAATCCAGACTTGATGGCAACAATTGAGGTTTCGCCACGAACATCGACGATCCCAGTTGTTTGAGGAATCACTCCCGAAATAATGTTTGATAAGGTTGACTTACCAGAACCATTGACCCCAATTAAGCCGAGCGTTTCGCCGGCATGGACTTCTAATGAAATCCCTTTAAGGGCCCAGAATTCGGGAATCGGTTGATTTGAAAGTGAGAAAAAGGCCTTTAATTGATCCGAACGTGTCTTGAATAAATCAAATTCCTTGGTCACATTTTGAACTTTAATCTTGTAATCAGTTGTCATTTTAATACTTCCTAAATTATAAGCGATTCACAACCCGCTATTTCTTTCTTCATTACTAAAGTAACTGCTTCATGTTACTAGAGAACCGCGCAAGCGTCAAGCGTTATAAGTGAGCTTAAAACTAAATTAACAGAGTGTGTGTAAAGACGATGTGTGACGGAGCCCAGTCTAGTCAGGCCAATGATCATGATTTCGTAGCTATCCGGAAGTCACCGTCTTTAAACGCACGCTTCAGCTCTAACAATCAAAAAAAGCAAGCCTGGACTAAGTCCAAACTCGCTTCAATGAGGGGTCATTCTTGGGTGGTGGCAGTCGTCGTGCTGGTCTCACTAGTTGTTGCGGCCTCAGTCTTTGCCGATTGACTAGAACTACTCGTGCTAGTGGAGTCTTGACTACTGCTCTCGCTAGTTTTAGCTTGTACCTTAACTGCTGGCTTTAATAACTTATTGTGAGCTGCAATCACGTTGGCTTTAAGTTTACTAGTATGCATCACAGCGCTTTTGGCCAACCAACCTTTTTGATTGCCCACTTTTACCCGGTACCAGGTTTTGGTGCCCGTCGTCTTAGTTCCCTTCATGTCGATAGCCACAATCTGGTTAGCATAAGGTTGGGTTGTCCGTGACGTTATATTCGCCTGCGTATTCACAATATGCGAATAGAGTCGATGATTGGAAGACTTCATAATCGTATAGGCGTTATAAGCATCATAAGTCGCAACAGCAAATTTTTTATCGTACTTTTGTAAATTCCAAGCACTAATAATCTGATTTAACTGCTTGCCATAGGATGCATTGGTCGAATAACGTAATGACAATGCCGAGGTGGCCTGTTGATAGGTCTTCGCATTGGCACGCCACGTACCTGAATAATAATTCTTATCCCAAGTCGTGCCGTACCGTAACTTTTTGGCATTATCTGTCATCGATGCCTTAATTGACGGATACTTACGAAACTTGGCATTCGTGTAATATAACGTCCCATTAGCCGAGTATTCAGCGGTCCGAAGGGTTGTCGATTGTCCATGATAACTCCCCTTCATCCCGTAGTAATTTTTGGCATTTTTAGACAAGGTGCTTTTGCCCCAGCCACTTTCGACGATTGCTTGTGCCACCATCACGGAACCATATAGCTTATATTTTTGAGAAACAGTCACAGCCTTAGGACCAAGTTTACTGATAAATTTCGTCTGAGTTGAGGCTGCCACTCGCGGCGTTCCTAACCACCCGATCACGGTGATAATCACGAGTAATCCCAAAAGCAATTGCTTGCCGATATGTTTGAATGAATCCTTTGCTACCATGTTCCTGCCAACCCCTATATCGTTTTACTGTCTAAGTTGTATTATGCCGGATTTTATGATGATTCGCAAGCAGTTAAACCCCGTAAAATCAACGTTTGTAACCTAACGACTAAGATAGCCGTTCACTGAGGGTCCAAGTTTGCATTTGTATTACAGTTTTATTACAAACAGAACTTGGTCATTATGTTAAAAAGATCACAATAAGACCATGTAATCGTTAGCATTCTGGTGCTAGATGAAATATACTGGAAGTGAACGGTTAATTGCTTAGGCATATTATTGGAGTAGGTGAATTGTGATGAAAATTATTGAACATCAGGCAAATGGTATTAATTCTTATACACTAGTTAACAACCATCATATGAGTGTGACCATCATGGATTGGGGCGCCACGGTAACGGCAATTCGCACCCACGATAAAGATGGCCACTTTGCTAACGTCGTCTTAGGATTTGATAATCTGGAAGACTACATTACGACTCGATCCTTTTTTGGGGCGACGATTGCACGCGTTGCCGGCATCATCAAAAATGCCCAGTGGCGTGACTATGAGTTGACGCAGAATGCTGGTGAACATCACTTAAACGGTGGTGATTTACCCCAGATCGCCTTTGAACCTTGGTTTTTAGAACGCAAGCTCCAAACCAAAGATCAGGTCGGCTTAGTCATGCAATACATTACGCTTGATGGTGAAAATGGCTATCCTGGGACGATGACCATTACCGCGAACTTCATTTTGGATGACCACGGAAAGTTCACCATCAGTTACACCGGGAAAAGTGACAAAACGACCTTATTCAATCCAACTAATCACAGCTACTTTAACCTAAGTGGTGATGCCGAACGGACCATCGATCATCATATCTTAAAAATTAACGCCGATGAGTATGCCAGCTTAAATAAACACGGTTTACCAACTGGCAAATTACCATGGGTAACCAATACGCCCTTTGACTTTCGTGGTCGTGAAGAAATTGGACCGCAAATTGCCAGTTTGCCAACCGGTTTGCATCACGGATTCGTCTTGAATGATACCCCTTATCCCCAAGTAGAACTTTTTGATCGGGTTAGTGGCCGTAAACTCACGATGCGCACCAACGCTAAAGCTGTAGTTGTTTCTAGTGCCACCCATTACCGTGACGATCGTTTCCGTCTGAATGGCGGTAAATCAATGCGTTCACAACTTGGCCTCTCATTACAAGCCCAGACCTTACCTGATGCGATTCACCACAAAGCGTTTGGCAGCATTATTATTGAACCAAACGTGCCCGTCACTTACCAAACCGCTTATCAATTCTCAAACATTTATGACGTTTAGCCCAGTATGTGACTAAATAGCTTAACATCAATCAAAAAGACAAGCACGAAGAAACGCCCCTCAAGCTAACTCAACTTGAAGGGCGTTTCTTTTATTGCTAGACTGACTTGCCACCTACCGTTCGCCCACCGCTGTGGGCGGACCGGTTCAGCCAAAAGGCGGTCTGAACCGTCGTTTTGAACCGCCAAACCCGCGTTTTAAAAACGCCAGGCTCTAAGCGATAAATCGCTAAAAGCCCCCACGGCTGGGCTCAATGTGGGCTCACTTTCGGCTATGATAGTTACTAGATTAATTCCACGATATAACCGGAGTCAGTCAGTGATGGCGCCGGCCGTGACGACATCGTTAGTCCGGTGATTTTCCCGGACTTTACGATGTGGACGACTTTTAAGACTAGCGGGTTTAGCTAGGCTTAAAAGCGAGGCGGAAGCCCGACCTGTGGCTGGAGCCGGTCCCACAGCCGGCAGAATCACTGGCTGACGTAGGTGACTAATTTAGCCTGACTCAAGCCAGTACTGAGTTGACCTCTACCGCCATATCTAACTTTCAACCTTTTAGATTAATAACGACTAAGATTCAAACTCGATTTCTTTAATACGACCATGACGCCGGCCATAGAATAACATACTAAAAATCGAGAAGACAATCGCAATCCCAATTAGGATGAGCATTTCTGTCACCGCACTATCCCTAATCATCAACGTTTCTCGCAAGCCGCTAACCGCGTAAGTCATCGGTAACCAAGGATGAATGGCTTGGAAAAAGCCATTCGATAATTGAATTGGATACGTCCCTGCTGAACCCCCTAATTGTAAGACCAATAGGATCATACTGAAGAAGGCCCCGACTTTGCCAAAGACCAGATTGAGCCAGTAAACAATACTCATGAATGCCAAGGCAATACTGAACAACATGCCCAATGTCGCCCATGGATGAACTGGTGCTAAACCATCGATGCCAATCATAAAGCTTTCAATTAAGACAACTTCCAATACTGCGAATGCACCTAAGATAGACGCTTTTGCAGTCCACCACCGAAAACCATTTTTCGGATATTTGCGTGGTGTATACATATCAAACATCATATTGAACGCTAAAGCGCCAACAAACAAGGATACAGACATCATATAAGGGGCCATCCCAGTTCCGTTATTCGGGGCATCGTCACGTTCAGTTTGCTTGCTAGTCGCCGGTTTAGCGACTTGCGCATAAGTTAATTTGGTTGGATTGACTTGTGACTTTTTACCAGCTTTGGTTAATTTCGTCGCCAACAAGTTATTCCCATTTTTAACGGTTGTTAGGCCATCACCAAGTTTAGTTGAACCGGTAGCAAGTTTGGTCCCACCAGCAGCTAACTCAGTCGCGCCAGTCGCAAGCTTTTGACCACCGCTCGTCAATTGTGACCCTTTGCTACTCAACGTTGATAGTCCGCTAGTGACCTTCTTTGACCCCGTTGCTAATTTCGTAACGCCACTGGTTAAGCTAGGAACCTTTTGATTCAATTGCCCTAATCCAGAGGCTAAGGTCTGCGTGCCACTGGTTAACTGACTACTTTGTCCAGCCAAGGTTTGGGTTCCGCTAGCCAATTGCGTCGTCCCACTAGCTAATTGTTGCGTGCCACTCGTCAAGGTTGAGCCAGAGCTGGTCAATTTTTGCGTCCCTTGGGCCACTGCATGCGCCCCATCAGTTAATTGTGCGACGCCACTGGTTAAGGCTGGGGTCTTTTGCGTTAAACTTTGAATACCTTGATTCAAAGTGTTCATACCACTAGCCGTTTGTTGTAGCTTAGTCGTTAATTCTTGGGCACCACTACCTAAAGTCGTTAACGTGGCCAACAAAGTGGCTTGATTACTTGCAGATTTATCCAAAGCTGATTGTAACGCGCTTAGTTGCGTCTTAGCACTGCCAGTCGACTGTGATGCGGTTAAGGTACTCAAAGCCGATTGGGCTTCTTTTAAGGCCACTGTAGCCGCCGTATTTGACGATGTCGAACTCGATGATCCGACAGCGGCGACCATCGCCGCTTTTTGCGTTGCGGTCAATTTTTGCTGGTCGGCGGCAGCCGCGACTTTAGCTTTAATGGCCGTTGTCGACTCACTCGTCTGATCAGTCGTTAAGGCCGTTTGCAACTTCGTCAACGCTGTTTGAAGACTGGCAGCCGCCTGAGTCTGACTGGTACTGCCACCCAAACTTTGTGCCATCGCCGTCAGCTGACTTTTTAAGGCAGTCTGTTGCGTTTGCGCACTCGTTAACGCGGTTGTTACCTGATCCAAACCGGTTGCTAACTTTTGGCTACCCGTGGTCAGTTGTGGCATCGCCGTCGCTAATTGCTGACTACCGCTAGCCAACGTTTTGATCCCAGTGGTTAACGACTGGGTCTGTTGACTTAATTGACTCAACCCACTGCTGACCTGACTAGCCCCTTGATTGACGGTACCAACGCCAGCGACATATTTCTGAGTCCCTGTGCTGACCGTTTGCGCACCAGTTTGCAGCTTGCCAGCCGCCGTATTAGCTTGACCAACACCAGCTGTATAACGTTTAACGCCTGAATTCAACTGGGTACTCCCAGTTGCCAATTTTTGGACTCCCGAAGCCAACGTACCCGTGCTGCTGAGTAACTGGTCTAATCCAGTTGTCACTTGCTGACTCCCTGCAGTGGCTTGTTTAACACCACTGATATATTGATTGAGACCCGTCGTGAGCGTTTTAGCCCCACTGGATAATGTCAACGTACTTTTAGATAACTGATTTAATCCACGCGTCATCGTTTGATTGGCCGTCAACAATTTTTTATCACCTTTGGCAATCGTTCGATTATGTTTGCCCGCGCTAGTTAAGCCTTGACTCAATTGCTTAATACTAGCAAACATGGTCTTCGCATAAGTCTTCGTAATCTTCTCCGAAACATTATTGGCGATCTTTTGTGCCGCCGTTGCCGTTAACTTTCCAGCCGTAAAGTTATGACCAGAACTGGTCGTATAATGTAGGACCATCTTTTTAGGCTTTTTGTTGAGCATCGTTGTCGCATTTTTTGAAAAGTGCTTTGGAATCGTGACGACCATGTAATATTTGCCGTTTTTTAAGCCTTGTTGCGCCTCATATTCCGAATCGACAACTTTGAATTCAAGTGAAGTAGACTTCGCCAATTGCTGGCTTAATTGATGCCCCACTTTCAATTTAGTCCCTTGATAAGTGACTGGTTGATCCTGATCAACCACCGCCACTGGTAAGTCTTTGAGTTGTCCGTATGGGTCCCACATCGACTTTAAAAAGGTGACCGCATAAATCGATGGGATAAATCCAATGACAATCACCACGATCAATAATAATTTGTGTTTTAGTAAATACCGCCATTCAGCTTTAATCATTTTTTTAATCCCCCGTTACCGTCAATATATGCTATAGTATGGCTGAGATAATCCTCACGTGTGGCAATATCATACCGAGGGTGACTCACAAATACCACAACACGCACCTTAAAATTGTGGAATAAGCCCCATTTACACCACAATTGGGGTCTAACTAATTGGAGGTTACTTAACAAATGACAACCGATCGTCGCGTTCTGCGCACCAGACATGCTTTACGCCAAGCCTTTCGCGACTTAGCCGTTACCCATCAATATCATGATATTACGGTCAAACAACTAACTGCAGTCGCCAACATCAACCGTAAAACATTCTATTTACACTACGATTCAATTGATGACTTAGCCGCGAGTTTTAGTCATGAAAGTTCGCAAGAAATCTTAAAAATTATCAATCAACAAGATCTACGAACCAGTTTTTCCCATTCTGGCAGTATTTTCGACCAGCTAGATTATTTTTATCATCAAAACAAAGAATTTTATCGCGTTGTATTAACAAGTGATGACTACAGCTTTTTATCACGGCGCGTCCAAAATGAAGTGGCACGGGGCCTGACGAAAAATATTCAGGTCACCTACCAGTTATCACAAGCCGATGCCTTCCTCTGTGCGAGCTTTCTGATTCACAATATGTTGACCTTTTTTCGGCTATACTTCACCAATCAACTCGATTTTACGCCGGCAGAATTTAAAGACCGGCTAATTTCACTTAATTCCTATGGCGTTCATCAATTCTTTTATCCTGAAGACCACTAAAAAAAGATCGCCGCCTAATTGGCAGCGATCTTTTTAATTACAATACTCTTTGAATGGTCTCCAAAACACCATCATGTTCGTTATCTAACTCGGTGACATTAGCCGCCAGCGCTTGAATCTTTTCAGGCGCATTTAACATGGCATAACTGTGCGTCGCAAACTGTAATAATGGTCCATCGTTATCGCCATCGCCAAACGCCATGACTTCATCGGCTGTGATCTGCCATTGCTGCATTAACCACTGAACTGCTGGCAATTTGCCAACACCCGCATTTACCAAGTCAATTACCCCATAGCCGCTATCATGAGCCTGTAAGCGACCAGCAAAATAAGTATTCAACTCACGAACGAGCTCAGCTGCCTTAGCTGGGGTCGTCGAGACGCTAATCTTTTTAATCGTGTCATCTACTTGCGTTAAGCTTGGAACCTGTTGCAACTGATCATAAAATTTAGTCGCCGCATCCAATAACGCTTGTGGCGCGCCCACTTCCGTATACGAACCATGGGCACCCACCAAAATAAGATAGGCGTGTTTGAATATTGGTTGTAGACGATCAACGGTCACAAATTGATGCAACTGCTCGGTTGACAAGCTACCATCAAATAGTTGTTGATCTTGTTTAAAAATCGAGGCGCCATTTTCAGCAATCATCGTCAAATGGTCATTCGGCATGCCCGCAAACAATTGTTTTAAATGTTCGTATTGGTTGCCTGATGACAAAACCAATTGAATATCTCGATCGCGCAAAAGCGCTAAGACTTGTTGTAGTAATGGGCGATTATAGTGCTGATCACCATGGAGCAACGTGCCATTCAGGTCAGTTGCGATTAATTTAATTGCCACTTAGTCCACTCCTCATTCCAAATTACCTTTCTATTATGCGCCAAAAAAAGAATCATCGCTATACACGATGATTCTTTTTCTCACACTAGACGTGGTCCCCACACTAACACCGTCTAGCTTAACCTAATTATTCAACCGTCACACTCTTGGCCAAGTTCCGTGGTTTATCAACATCTAAGCCTTTATTCAAACTGGTGTAGTAAGCCAGTAATTGACCAGGGACAACACTCAACAATGGGGTCATCCGTTCATCAACTGTTGGTAAGACAATCGTATCGTCATTTTTAGCTAACGCATCAGTCACAATTGTAATGGTCTTAGCACCACGCGCTGAGACTTCTTGTAAGTTTGAACGGGTTAATCCAGCTGTATTCGCTTGGGTAATAATCCCAATAACTGGCGTATCTTTTTCGATTAACGCAATCGTCCCATGCTTCAATTCACCAGAAGCAAACCCTTCTGCTTGCACATAAGAGATTTCCTTAAGCTTCAAGGCCGTTTCTAATGAGACCGCATAATCTAAGCCCCGACCAATATAGAACGTGTTAGGCGTGTGTAATAGGTCGGCTTTAGCCAATTGATCAAAAGTATCTTTTTCATCAACTAAGGCTTGCATCCCATTGGCAACCAAGGCCAATTGTTGTTTCACATCAAAGGCATTGGCTCCAGACTGTTGCTTAGCTTGACCTAGAGCTTTGGCTAAAATGGCTTGTAATGCAATTTGAGCGGTATAAGCTTTGGTTGACGCTACGGCAATTTCAGGACCAGCATGTAGTAATAACGTGTAAGTTGCTTCACGTGATAACGTCGAGTTTGGCACATTTGTAATCGTCAAACTTGGGAATTTTTGTTCGTTGACATTCAATAAGACTTCACGGCTATCGGCGGTTTCACCTGATTGCGTTAAGAAGATAAAGAATGGTTTTTCAGATAATAATGGTTGGTTGTACGCGAATTCAGAAGAAACATGCACTTCAGTTGGCACACTAGCTAAGGATTCAAATAACTTAGCTCCGACCAAACCAGCATGATAACTTGTCCCAGCCGCCACAACATATAACCGATCAGCCGCTTTTAAAGCTGCCAACAAGTCGGTATTAATGACCGGGTCACCCGCATCGTTTAAGTAAACCTGGGCCAATTTCCGCATCACATTAGGTTGTTCGTCAATTTCTTTTAACATGTAGAAAGGATAAGTCCCCTTATCAGCTTGGGCCGCATCGATATCCACATGGAACGTATCGCGTTGAACCGCGTTACCTTGTTGATCAGTGATTTTAAGTTCGTTAGGTTTAACGACCACAATTTCACCATCATGGAGTTCCAAAAAGTCTTTCGTTTGATCTAACATCGCTAAACTATCAGAACAAACCACATGGAAGCCATCGCCGACCCCGATTAATAACGGACTCTTGTTCTTAGCAACATACAATGTATCTGGATCAGTCTTGTCCATTAGCAAGAACCCATAAGATGAATGGCCTAATAGACTTAACGTCTTCCGGAAAGCAGCTAAGGTGTCTAAACCTTCTTTAGTCACAAAACGGTCGACTAATTGCACAATCACTTCAGTATCTGTTTGTGAAGTGAATTCAACATCACTTAAGTATTCTGCTTTTAAGTCTTGGAAGTTTTCGATTACACCGTTGTGTACCAAATAGAAACGACCGTCAGCGGAAACTTGGGGATGCGCATTAGCTACACTTGGTTCACCATGAGTAGCCCAACGAGTATGCCCAATCCCAGTCGTCCCATGCACATTAGCACCGACTTCTTTACGTAAATCATCAATCCGACCTTTTTCTTTAACCAAGTAATCTTGGCCATCTTGGTCATTCACATAAATACCCGCTGAATCGTAACCACGGTATTCCAACTTTTCCAAACCATTCAATAAAATCGATACTGCACTATCTTTACCTGTAACGCCGACAATTCCACACATAAGTTAATCATCCTTTGTATTTGAATTGTTTCTAGCTGCGTGGTCAATATATCTGTCACTAATCTCACGACTAGTTTTTGTAATTGACCTGTAGAGTGCAGTCCCTGATGTCACCCGTCGATTGTCGATAAACATCATCCTCGTCAACTTTAGAATCTAAAGTCCTGGCGCTATTCCGATTTAACCAATTAAGTATTGGTCGTCTTTTTCCTCCGATTGGTATATTTCCTAGAAACAGTAATACTTTAACGTTACTATCGATAAATGTCAACACATTTTATATTGGTATATATTATTTATCAGGAGTATACCAATTCAAACAACTCACTAACACTTACACGCATTAGGCCCAATCACGCGGCTTGAACACGACAATGATGCCACCGATAATCAGGATAATTTCCAAAGTAAAACTAATTAGCGCGACATTGGTTAAGTTCAATGGTTGAGTTAAACAAAAAAGCGCACCGGCAAACTTGCCAGTACGCTAATATTTTATGAACGATTAATTAATCGACGCCAACTTCAGATTTAACCACGTCAACGATCCGATCAACATAAGCATTAACTAATTCGTTAGTCTTCGCTTCTGCCATAACCCGCAATAAATCTTGGGTCCCAGAAGGCCGAACTAAGACGCGACCATCGCCAGCCATTTCGCCTTCAACGTCACTAATAACGTCTTTAATAGCTTGGTTGTCTAAGGCAGCCTTCTTATCTTGAACTTTCACGTTCACTAACTTCTGTGGATAAGTTGTGACTTCACCAGCCAATTCAGATAATTTCTTACCCGTTTCTTTCATGACATGTAACAATTGAATCCCAGTTAACATCCCATCACCAGTTGTATTGAAGTCTAAGAAGACCACGTGACCAGATTGTTCGCCACCTAAGTTGAAGCCGTCTTTCAACATTTCTTCAACCACATAGCGGTCCCCAACTTGCGTTTGTTCACTGTGCAAGCCAGCTGCTTCTAAAGCTTTGTATAAACCGATATTACTCATCACCGTCGTGACAACTGTATCTTGTTTTAACTTGCCACGTTCGGCTAAGAACTTCCCACAGATATACATAATTTTATCGCCATCAATGACATTTCCTAATTCATCAACTGCGATACAACGGTCCCCATCACCATCAAAGGCTAACCCAACTTGGGCACCTTTTTCGACCACAAATTTAGCTAAAGCTTCTGGGTGAGTTGACCCGACACCTTTATTGATATTCAAACCATCAGGTGACGTTGCCATTGTGTCAAAATCGACGTTTAAATCAGCAAAGATCCGTGACACTAAGTTACTCGTTGAGCCATTAGCACCATCGACAGCCAAATGAACGCCACTTAAATCATCGGGAATCGTTTGTTCCAAGAATTGGGCATACTTTAAGTTTCCTTCTGGGAAGTCAGCAACGGTTCCTAACCCTTCGGCAGCTGGACGCGGTAAGTCATCGGTTGGTTTTTCAAGCAATTCTTCAATTTCTTCTTCTTTAGCATCTGACAACTTAAAGCCGTCGCCACCAAAGAACTTGATTCCGTTATCTTCCGCTGGGTTATGTGAAGCCGAAATCATGACCCCAGCATCAGCATCTTGAATCCGAACCAAATAAGCAACCCCAGGCGTCGTAATCACGCCTAAGCGCAATACTTCAATCCCAGCAGATAACAAACCAGCTACTAACGCTTCTTCAAGCATTTGCCCAGAAATTCGCGTATCACGTGCCACTAAAACCCGTGGTTGAGTAGTTTTATTTTCAGCATGTTCAGTTAAAACATAACCACCCGCACGACCCAAGCGAAAAGCGAGTTCTGGCGTTAAGCCTGAGTTTGCAATCCCACGAACACCATCAGTACCGAAATATTTCATTATTTGTTTACCTCATTTCAAATTTTCAATTGCTTTTAACGGTAATCTTTACCTTAATCGAAGATGGACTGACCGCAGTAACCCCATCTTCATCACTAGTCGACAAATCAACCGTTTTCGTGGTTGTCTTCGTCACATCAGTCACATCAACATCAACTGGTAATTTACTCAACTTCGCCAACGCCGCCTTAGTCCCCGTCACAGTTACTGAACTCGTGGTTGTCGAGAATGAGTAACTGGTATCAGCTTCCGTCTTACCACTGGCTTTGAGATCAACGGCTAGCTTCTTCTTAGCAGTTGCTTGCTTAATGGGAATATACACGGAAGTTGTCGATGGCGTCAAGACCACATTCAAGGTTTGGCCGTTAGCATCTAGTGCTTCAATCATTGCTTGTTGGTTCACCGACTTCGTCAAATTCTTGTCAGTATTGACGACAGCCACAACTTTAGCAACTTTGCTAACTTCATTAACAGCCCCAGTGACCTTCACGGACGACGTTCCTAAACGAGCCGTCCCCACTTCATAGCCAGACGCCACGTTGGTATGGTTAAAGTCAGCCGTCACTTTGTAATTGGCTGTTCGCCGAGGTTGAATATTGACATGAATATACTTTTGATTCAAGGAATAACTCAACTCTTTATTCAACCCATCCACTTGGACTTTAACGCTGTGTTTGCCAACTGACAAACCGGATAAGTTTGCATAAACTTTAAAGTTTTGCGTATTAGCCGTTGTCGTCACCAACGCCGCTGGCCCGGTAATTTTCACCTTAATATTTTCTGGATAACCCGTCACAAAATATTTAGTGCTATTGACGTTCAATTCCAACGGCGCACTGATCGTGACCGTTCGATTGGAGTTAGTTGAAGTTGAATTCACACTATTCGTCAATAAACTACTCGTATGTGTCGTCTTACTACTATTGACGTACGCAAACAACGCCAACGCACATAGCAGGGCCAATAACCGTAGTGACCAATTGCTGTTCATAAATTTTTTCATTTACGCGGCCCCCCTCCGAAGATTCGACCGAACCAACTTTGAAAGACATTTTGGTGAGTCGACTCTTCTGGTGTGAGTAACACTTGCCGGAAGTAACGTAAATAATTTTCTTGAGTCATGCCACGCATCAACTCATTATCTTTAGTAATGGAGACTTCCCCAGTTTCTTCGGAAATAACAATCGTCAAAGCATCAGTCACTTCACTAATCCCGACCGCTGCCCGATGTCTAGTTCCGAGTTCTTTTGGAATTAAATTACTTTCTGATAATGGTAAATACGCCGCTGCCACTTTAATTTCATTATCTTGAATGATAACTGCACCATCATGTAGTGGGGTATTGGGAATAAAAATATTTATTAATAGTTCCCCAGTAATTGCCGCATTCAGAGAAATCCCGGTTTCAATATAATCTTCCAAACCAGTATCCATCTTAATCGACATCAAGGCCCCAATCCGGCGTTTAGCCATATATTGGATAGCTTTATCAAGTTCGGCAATCATGCGTTCTTCGTCTTCATTTTGCCGTTTACCACGTACAAACATCGACCCACGACCAAGATGTTCTAGGCCACGACGAATTTCGGGTTGGAAAATGATAACCATGGCGATAACCGCCCAATTAATAATTTGATCCATGATCCATGATACGGTATCCAAGCCAATGAACACGCTTAGAATTTTGACCACCGCAATCACAATAATGCCACGGAATAACTGGACAGCCTTGGTTCCACGCAGTAAGATGATTAGTTCATAAATGACAAACCAGACGACTAAAATATCTAATAGCCGCACAAAATTGCTCAAAGTCAACCAATCGGTCCAATTGAAACTCATGCTCCCCCTCCTTATGAAAATGTTTTACTTTCACATTATAGCACGCTAACTTGTCAACGTTGAGTGAATTCCAGTCCCCTACCCCATTTAACGCGGAAATCCACTAAATATTAACGTTATATTTATTTAATATAGATTACATAATATTTCTGGTAAAATAGTGGTGAAAGTGTGGTGATCAAATGACAAGTTTACAGCGCTGGCTGCTTCGCCTGATCTACTGGGTATTCATCGGCTTCGCAGCGCTTTCGATCCATGGATCGTTTTCCTTTTTACTCTTAAATACCATCCTTGCTTATATTCCGATCGAACTAAGCTTTTGGTTAACTAAGCGGCGATCAGCCTTATTATTTTGGTTGATTGCGGTCATTTGGTTATTATTTTATCCCAATGCGCCGTATTTGATGACTGACTTATTTCACCTAAGTTTATTAAAGCCTTATGGCATCAACGGCCTATTGCGATTCGATCTGCCAATGTGGCGCGATTTTGCTTACTTAGTTGGCCCAATGCTTGTGTCCGTCTTAGTCGGCACATACAGCGTTGATCAAATCGCCTTAGAAATTCAACGGCGGTTGCATCTCGCTAAGCTCCCATGGGGACGTAGCCTAATTAGTGGTGGTTTATTCTTATTTGCCAGTATCGGCGTCTATGTGGGTCGTTTTTTACGGTTACATTCGATCTATTTACTCATTACGCCACAATACATTATTAAACAATTAATTGAAATGTGGTCAGAAAAAATGTTTGCGTTTGTCTTGATTATCTGGGGATTGCAACTCCTCTTTTATCTTGTCTGGCGTTGGACACTAGCTGCCGCTAATGATCAAACAAAATAGCCAGTTAAACGTCGGTCGAACCGCGTTTAACTGGCTATTTTTACTTTTTTAACTAAAGGTTGAAAGCTATTTTTAGCAATAATCGTTGATATGATAGGCATTTATCGATCAAAACTAGTCATACTTGCCACCTTGCCGTTCGCCTACCTTGAGCCGGAATGCTGTGGGCGGACCGGTTCAGCCAAAAAGCGGTCTGAACCGTCGTTTTGAACTACTAAACCCGTGTTTCAAAAACGCCAGTCTCTAAGCGATAAATCGCTAAGAGCCTCCCACGGCTAGGCTCAATGTGGACTCACTCTCGGTTATGATGGTGAATTGGTAGTTGCAATACAACCGGAGCCAGTCAGTGATGGCGCTGGCTGTGAAAATATCGTTAGTCCGGGTGATTTCCCCGGACTTTACGATGTGGACGACTTTTGAGACTAGTGGTTTTGACTAGGCTCAAAAGCGAGGTGGAAGCCCGTACTTCGGCTGGAACCGATCCCCACAGCCGGCAGAATCGCTGACTGGCGTAGGTGATCAATTTAGCATAACTTAAGTCAATTATAGTAAAGCTTTTACCGTCATACTTAACTTTCAACCTTTAGTTTTTTAAAATTCAGGATCACTGTAAGTCTTATGTGAACTCCGCTTATCGTGCAACCCACTAAAGCCGCTAAACCCTAACGCTGTGGCTTTCTTTTCAGCATCCGTAATATAGCGTAACGTATCATCAGCACGTTGTTCTCCATAAACTTGTAACCACTGGTGGAATCGTTTTTCGGACGCTTCATCAATTGCTTGTTCAACACGTAAACCATCTGGGGTCAATGACAGGTACTTAATACGTCGATCATGAGTATTCGTCGTTTGATCAATGTACTTTAAATCAAGTAAAACATTGATCTGCCGAGCAATTGCACTCCGTGAAACGTGTTGCGCATTGGCAATTTTAACCAAAGTCAATGGGTCCTTGCTCGTCGCGATCATTCGCATCACAACGTACGCCTCAAAAGTGATTTTATATGGCCGTGTTGGTACGGATACAAAATCACCAATATATTTCAAGATATGCATATAAGTTTCAACGAATTGTTCATGAATCTCTGTTTCTGTCATGGTATATCCCCCCGCTTGGTTTATAACCAAATCAATCCCGTCTAAGACTGGTAACTAATTGCAATTTTTAATCATTTACCCTAAATACTATTCTAACATTATTATAACCGAGAACTATTACTTTGCAATAAGTAAATTAATTAATCGTCATCAATTTCGCCATCATTTAACATTAATAAATTTTCTGAATAGTTGATAAACTGCCGTAAGCGCGCGGCTGTTCGAATGCTAATCTGACCACTTTCCAATAAATGTTGAACCCCTGCTCGTTCCGCACCCAGACTCTTAATCCGCAACTTTTGAATTTGCCGCTCATAATCCGCACGGGAGACACTTTGGCCCGGTTTAGCACTTTCAATTCGATTTCGGTAATGCACAATCAAGTGATATAACGCTTGGCGATCAAATTGTTGTTCATCCACACTAGCTTGCTTCAAGTATTGTGACAGCGCCTTGATTGCCGCTTTCGAAGCTTCGCGTTGAATGACCAACTGCTCAGCCCGTAATTGATCGCTATCCGCTGGTGCTAACCACAACCGTAACCCTTGCATGGCCCGATTAAACATCAACCGCAACGAACGCACCGTTGGTAAACCTGGTTTATGTGCCGCTTGTGATAAACGTTGCTCCCGTTGATCAATACGACGTAAGTAATTTTGGGCCGCTAGTTTTGAAACCTTGTGATCAGCCACCATTTGTTGAACCGCTTGACGTTCACCAGCTAAGGCGACTAACCGTAACTGCATTTCATCCGTCAGCATCGGTTGCAATTCGTCTTCCGTTTGCGATGCGACTTCCAAACGCCGAATTTGAAATTGTTGATCTAAGATCAAATCATAAGCTGCCCGTTGGTTTTCAGGCCGCCGATGTTCTTCAATGTTGCGGACTGCCAACTGCAGAATATAGATCCGTGCTTGTTTATACGTCAACTGTTGCGGTGTCGCTGGATCTGGAACATCGTCGTCATCTGGCCCCGCCGCAATCACCGCATCATCTTCGTCTAAACTTGAGCCCCGTGTAATCAATGGGATCGACTTAGCCGCCATCAATGGCAAAATACCGGCCGCCGCAACCAAACTAACAATGATGACCCCCGCCGCAATAAACAGCACTAATGATCGTTCAGGAAAGGCCGCACCACTGGCAATCACCGTTGGAATCGTAAAGACCCCAGCCATCGTGATGGCACCACGAACACCTGACAATCCAGATAAGGCCGCCGTCCGCAAGCTAGGCCGCGTCTTTTGGTGATCACGTAACCAAATAATTAACATGTAGCCATAAGTCCAAGCCACTCGAATTAACAAGAGAATGCCCCAGACAATCAACACGTCAAAAACAGCATGCAACGTGTTGGTATGGTTACCTTCGATCGTGGCTTTGGTTGCCACTGGCAGTTCAATCCCCAAAATCAAAAAGACAATTCCGTTTAATAAGTAAACAATAATATTCCAAACTTTTTCAGTCACTAACCGTAGTTCAGGGGCATCTTCGACTTCATGTGAGTTTTGCACATGGGACAAGACACCAGCAGCTACGACGGCCACCACACCAGAAGCATGGAACCATTCTTCAGCAATAAAGTAAATGGCAAATGGCGTTAGGATTTGTAACACGACATTAAACACCGTATCGTTGATGCCTTCACGTCGAAGTAAATCACGAATCAGTTGAATCAACGTCATTAATGCCAAACCGACGGCTAAACCGACCAAACTAATATAGAAAAAGTCGCCAACCGCTTTACCGAGCGCAAATGTCCCAGTAACGGCTGCAGCTAGGGCATATTTAAAGCCAATCAGCCCACTAGCGTCATTAATCAAACTTTCACCACTGACCAGATGCAAAATTTCTTTGGGGAGTTTAACTCCTTCAGAAATCGACTGCACCGCTACTGGATCGGTTGGCGACAAGATAGCAGCTAACGCAATGCTGACTGCCAGTGGAATGCCTGGAATCAGCACATGAATTAAGAAACCGCCCAAAATGGTGGTAATAAAGACTAGGACAATTGCATTAGCGAAAATTGCCCCCCGTAATTCCCAGAGCTCACGTTTGGGAAATTGTCTGCCATCGTTGTACAACATTGGGGCAATAAAGACGAGCATAAACCAGTCCGTCTGTAACTCCACTTGTACGTTTAATAATAAAGCCACCCCTAGGCCCAGCCCGACTTGGATCAAACTGACCGGGATTGCGACTAGATAGTGGCTTAAAACATTCGACAGCAGCACCAAACATGCCAATAAAATAACTAATTCAATAAGTGGCATTTAACAGTGTTGCCTCCTTTGTTCAATTGATTAAGCGTCTTCCCCGATAATCCGAACTTCAGTTTCGAGGTGGACACCAAATTTTTCAAATACGACCGTCTGAATATGATGGATCATTTCCATATAATCAGTAGCCGTGGCGTGATCGACATTAATAATGAAGCCCGCATGCTTCTTAGAAACTTCGGCACCACCAACACGAGTACCTTGTAGTCCAGCATCATGAATTAGTTTACCAGTAAAGTAGCCGGTTGGTCGCTTAAAGACACTCCCACAAGATGGCCATTCTAACGGTTGTTTTGATGCCCGTAAGAAGTTTAACTCATCCATCCGTGCTTGGATCTTCGTTTGATCCCCTGACTTTAATTTGAAGGTCGCCGAAACAACTGTGTCATGATAATCTTGCACCGTACTGTGGCGATAGCCAAAATCTAGCGCTTCATTCGACAACGTCTTGAGCTGACCATCAGCTGTTAAAACGGTGACTTCAGCCACAACTTCACTGATCTCACCACCATAAGCACCGGCATTCATAAAGATCGCACCGCCAACACTCCCAGGAATACCAGCGGCAAATTCCAACCCGGTTAAGCTCGCATGACAAGCCGCTTTAGTGGCATCGATCAACGCTGCCCCAGCTTCGGCAACGACTTGATGATCGCTCGCATGAATTTGATTCATCTTAGTCAAGATTAACGTCAACCCACGGATACCACCATCCTTAACGATCAGGTTGCTGGCATTGCCAATAACAGTTACAGGAATTTGTTGGGCATCTGCATATTCCAACAAGGCTTTGGTTTCACTAATTGATTTCGGGAAAGCGACGTAATCCGCCGGGCCCCCAGTTTTCGTATTCGTATAATGACTTAATGATTCATCTTTTTTAATTTCAATGGCTGGAAAAGTGGCCAACACATCTTGCATCATAAGTTGAGATTCCTTTCAGGTTTACAATTTCATGCCAATAAGCGTGTGCCAAGAGTCGAGTTGTCAACGTTAAATGGAACCGACTGACTGTTGGCGCACCTTCGGCTATTTATTAATGATAGCACGTTTTAGTTGCTTAATAAATGACGGCATACCGCGTGACTCGTAATCGCTGAAGCCGGGTCAACTGGGTTTTGACCATGAGTCGCTACGGCCGTTAGAAAGGCACGAATCAACGGTGCAAAGCCACGTTTTTCAAGCGTTGGTTCCCAGTCTGGGAACGTCGTTGTTTGGGTTTTCGCCGTTTGATAGGTAGTTAAGCTGCTCAAATCGGTCACCGTAGCCCGCTTGGCCGTTGTCTGTACCGTTGTTTGTTCCAAATTAACACCGCCAAACATGTTCGTCACCACTTGTAACTCTTCATGAGCCGTCCGCGCGGTAAAGTAGCCTTGCCCTAATTGACCAGGTTCAGCCGACACAATCCGACCACCAGTGGTTTCTAACGGTTCATCTAATAGGAATAGGCCGGTATCAACCGTATGGATCATCAAATCAAAGACTGCCGTTTCGATATCTTGCCCACCAGTTTCACGGACTTTTTCAGCCGTAATAAAACGCTTGTCTGGCAATGCCTTAAGTTGTTGATTCAACGGGGCAAACCGTCGATTAAACCCACAAGTCAACATTAAGTGTCGAGCAGCTGCTAAATCATATAAGCTTTGAACAACCTGCACATCCGTATCAACCGGTTTATCCACGTAGACATTAACACCAGCTAACAACAATTGCTTAATAATTGCCGCATGGGTTGATGTTGGTGTATGCACAAAAATCGCATCCGGTTGCACGGTTAACAAGTCATCCAGACTTTCGTGCGTATGAGTAAACCCATATTTAGCTGCCAGTGCTTGTCGCTTTTCAGGATTACGGGTCGTTAGGTGAAAGTCATACTCGTCTTGCATCGCAGCCATTACAGGTAAATAAGCCTTCTGTGCAATATTTCCTAATCCAAGAACACCAATTTTTAACATGTCAAATCCTCCATTTTTAGCCGCGGAATGCGGTACAATTAAGTTAATAATGATTTTTCTTTAGAAAGGTGGAACACCACTGATGAAATTTATTTCGTGGAACGTTAATGGCTTACGAGCCGCAGTTAAACATGGCTTTAAAACCACTTTTGAAACCTTAGACGCCGATATTGTTGGGATTCAAGAAACCAAGCTGCAAGCTGGTCAAATCGACCTCGACTTACCTGGTTACCATCAATATTGGAATTATGCTGAACGGAAAGGTTATTCTGGGACCGCCGTGTTCACTAAGCGCGAACCCTTAGCTGTCACTTACGGGATTGGCGTGCCTGAACATGACACCGAAGGCCGCGTGATTACGCTAGAATATCCTAACTACTATTTTATCACGTGTTACACCCCAAATTCGGGTGGCGAACTCAAACGTTTGGCTTATCGCCAAACTTGGGAGACAGCTTTTCTCGCTTATATCAATGGTTTAGACGCCAACAAACCGGTTATTTTTTGCGGTGATTTAAATGTCGCTCACGAAAATATTGATTTAAAGAATTGGCGGACCAATCATCAAAGCGCGGGCTTCACTGATGAAGAACGGGCTAAGTTTAATACGTTACTAGACAGTGGCTACACCGATACGTTCCGTCACTTCTACCCTGATCAAACCGAAATTTACTCTTGGTGGAGCTACCGAGGCCAAGCACGCGCGAACAATTCCGGTTGGCGAATTGATTATTTCATCACGTCTAACCGTCTAGTTGATCGTTTAATGAACGCCCGTATTTTAACTGACATTACCGGTTCCGACCATTGTCCAGTCGAACTTGATATTCGACTGTAACCGCCAAACCGTTAGCTTGAATCTACTGCACAATCTCGGTATGATGAAGGCTCCTATATCTAAACAGAAATGAGTGACTACTTTGAACTTTGTTGCGATGGATTTTGAAACAGCTAGTGCGAAACGCGACAGTGCTTGTTCGTTAGCCTTGACCATTGTTCGTGATAGCCAAGTTGTCGATGAATTTTATACGTTGATCAAACCTGAAACCGACTTTTTCTGGCGTAATGTCCAAATTCATGGCATTCACGCTGAAGATGTCGCCGATGCGCCGAAGTTTCCGGCCGTCTGGGCACATATCGCGCCATTCTTTAAGCGTGATCGCTTAGTGATTGCCCACAACGCGCCATTTGATACGGGGGTTTTGCGGCAAACTTTGGCTCATTATGGCATCGGTGCGCCAGAATATCTATCCCTAGACACCGTTAAAACCAGTAAAAAATTCTTTCCAGAATTGCCTAACCATAAACTCGATACCATGTGTCGCGCACTAGATATTGAGCTAGAACATCACCACAATGCTTTAGATGATAGTCTAGCTTGTGCCAACATTTTATTGCAAGAAGCTAATCAATTCGGCACCGAACGATTAAAACCATTTGTCCGGGTACAAGGCTAGGACCGCTAGCTCGTGATTCTACCGGCTATGAAGACCAGTTACAACGTGCATGTTAATTAAGGTTGTAATTACTAGCCTAACCAGGAGTGAGTCCACATTGAGCCCAGCTGTGGGGGCTCTTAGCGATTTATCGCTTAGAGCCTGGCGTTTTTGAAACACGGGTTGGGTGGTTCAAAACGACGATTCAGACCGCTTTTGGGCTGAATCGGTCCACCCACAGCGTTCCGGCTCAATGTAAGCGAACGGTAGGTGGTAAGTTGATCTTCAACTATAACCAACACTCACAAAAGCACGGGATCACCGACAGTTGTCGATCATCTCGTGCTTTTTTTAGACAGCTAATACCATATCAATGGCTTGTACCGACATCCCGGTCGGATCAATCACTGCATAAGGCTCAGTTGTCACCGTTTGAAAACCTAGATGCTGATATAACTTAATCGCGCGTTGATTACGCATCTGCACCGTTAAACACAATTGTGCCAATGTACTGTAATCGCTGGCCCAGTGTAGCAGTTCTTCAACTAGTGCGGTTCCAAGACCATTGCCCCAGTATGTTTTTAGGACTGCCACGCCCACTTCACCTTGATCATGAACTAAATCATCCGTTGCTTGTACGGTACCGACACCTAGCAACTCATCACCTAATGCCGCCACCATGATAATGTTAGTGGTTGTTTTCGTAATCTGTTCAATCTGGCTGCGCTCATCAGCTTCACTCAGTTCCCCCAGACCATCATCTGCCGTAAATGTGTTCGATTCCGTTGCCAATTGCTTCAGCAACGCTAACAATTGTGCGGCATCAGTTGCTTCTGCTGGTCTAATCTCCACGACATCAGCTGCCATCGCCTCTCACTCCTTTAATTGGTCAACCAATTGTTGATAGTGATCCCCGTGAGCTTTTAACGTGATGGTGCGCGTATCAGCTTCGTCAGTGGTTCGACTTAACGTGATCCGTAAATACGTCGTGGGTAGCAGGTCACTAATAAATTCAGACCATTCCACGACACTGACGCCATCACCATCAAAATATTCGTCCAACCCAAGGTCTTCGGCACCACCATCTTCCAGTCGATACACATCCATATGGTATAGCGGTAAACGGCCTTGATGATATTCACGAACTAACGTAAACGTCGGACTTTTTACATTAGCATTAATCCCTATGCTTTGCGCTAAGCCCTTCGTAAAAGTCGTCTTACCAGCACCAAGATCACCATCTAATAAAATTAAATCGCCGGGTTGCACGAGTGTCCCTACTTGGGCCCCTAATTGCATGGTTTGTTCCGGCGATGTGACTGTCATTGTTTCCATCTGTGTATCAGCATCCTCCATTAATTAAACTCTCTTTATTATAAAAAAAACGAGGGAAACTTCAAAGTTCAAGCTCTGAAGTTTCTCTCGCTTAACAAACAATTAGGCTTCTAACCCTTGAGCTGCCGTAATAATGGCAACTTTATAAACATCTTCTTCACTCGCGCCACGTGATAAATCAGACACGGGCTTGTTCAAGCCTTGTAAAATTGGGCCAACCGCTTCAAAACCACCCAAACGTTGGGCAATCTTATAACCGATATTTCCTGATTGTAATTCAGGGAAGACAAAGACATTGGCATGACCAGCAACCGCTGAACCGGGGGCTTTTTGTAACCCGACTTTTTCAACAAAGGCGGCATCAAATTGTAATTCACCATCAATCGCCAAATCTGGAGCCATTACTTGGGCCTTTTCGGTCGCTGCTTGCACTTTAGAAACCATGTCACCCTTAGCTGAACCCTTAGTTGAAAAGCTCAACATGGCTACTCGAGGATCAATGTCAAAGACTTTCGCCGTATGGGCACTTTGCGTCGCAATTTCGGCTAAAGTATCTGCATCAGGATCGATATTAATGGCACAGTCAGCAAAGACGTAACGTTCGTCGCCTTTTTGCATGATGAACGCCCCACTAATACGATGTGAGCCTGGCTTAGTTTTAATAATTTGTAAAGCTGGGCGCACGGTATCCCCAGTTGGATGTACCGCACCAGAGACCATCCCATCAGCTTTACCCATATACACAAGCATCGTGCCGAAATAGTTTTCATCGGTCAACATTTCAGCTGCTTGTTCTGGCGTATTCTTGCCTTTACGACGATCAACCAATGCATCCAACATTGTTTGTTTGTCGGCTGCCGGATAGGTAGCTGGATCTAAGACCTGAACACCAGTTAAATCAGCGTTTAAATCCGCTGCAACAGCTTGAACCTTATCAAGGGGACCGAGAACGATCGGCTTAACTAACCCATCGGCCGCTAAACGGGCGGCTGCTCCGACGATCCGTGGTTCCGTGCCTTCAGGGAAAACAATGGTTTGGTTCTTGCCAGTAATCTTTTGTGCCAATGATGCAAATAAATCCATGAGATGACCTCCAGTAAAATAGTTAGTTTTCGAGACGTACCTGTTCAGGAAGTTGCCAATTAATCGGTTGTTCGCCAAACGACGTCAAAGCCACGTTGGTTTTGGAAAATGGTTTCGAGCCAAAGAAACCCCGATACGCTGACAGTGGACTCGGATGTGGTGATTGTAACACCACATTAGTCTGCGTATCAATCAGTTTGATTTTGGACCGAGCGGCTTTACCCCAGAGAATGAAGACCACGGGTGTTGGCCGTTCCGACAACCGCTGAATGGCAACATCAGTTAGTTGTTCCCAACCCTTGCCAGCATGAGAAAAAGCAACCCCATTTTGAACGGTTAAAACCGAATTCAATAATAGGACGCCTTGCTTGGCCCACGCTTCCAAATAGCCATGGTTCACCGGCGTACATCCAACATCATCTTGTAATTCCTTATAAATATTAACCAATGATGGTGGCACTTGTACACCTGGCATCACCGAAAAACTTAAGCCATGAGCTTGATTCGGCCCATGATACGGATCTTGACCTAAAATGACGACCTTCGTGTCAGCAAATGGCGTCCATTCAAAGGCCTGAAAAATATGATACATATCAGGATGAATTTGCTTCGTCCGATATTCAGATTTTAAAAACTCGTGTAATTGATGATAGTACGGCTTTTCAAATTCAGGTTCTAGCACGTCCCACCAGTCATTATGAATAAACGCTTTCATCCTTAACACCTCTTGGTTTATTGTAGCATATTCAAAACCGGTAATGATAATAATTCTGAATTAGCGGCCAAACATGGTAAAATAGTCTTAATCAAAACAACTAAGGATGTGACAAGATGATTTCGATTATTGCTTCTGATATGGATGGCACATTATTGAACAATGAAATGGTCGTTTCGGACTTCAACGCTAAGGCGATTCTTAAAGCCCAACAACAAGGGGTTCACTTCATCGTCTCAACCGGTCGTCGTTACTCGGAAGCCCAACCGTTAATTGCGGCCCAAGGGATTACCGCCCCACTGATTACCTTAAATGGTGCCGAAGTCTATGATGCTTCTGGTAAGATGCTCGACATGGTGCCAATCACCAAAACCGTCTCCAGAGCCATTTTCCACACCTTATCATCACAAGGCTATTACTTTGAAGTGGTTGGTAATGACGGCGTCTATTCCAATAACAAAGTTAAACGGATCGAACAAATTGCCCACTTATTAACTAATTTAAATCCTGATACATCATTCAAAATTGCGCTCTCATTGGCTTCCGCTCGTTTGGAACTCATGGATATCAATTACGTGGATAACTACAGTGAGCTGCTAGATGATCCTAAAAAACATGTGATGAAGATCATCGCCTTTAGTCAGGCTGGACCAGAAAAACTCAAACCATTATCCGATGACTTGTTAGCTAAACATTCATCGATTAAGATCACCTCTTCATCTAGTTCAAACATTGAAATCAATAATATTAATGCACAAAAAGGCATTGCGGTTGAACGCTATGCCAACATGTTGAATACGCCAATGAGTGACGTCATGGCAATTGGTGATAACAATAATGACGTCTCCATGTTAAAACTGGCTGGCACAAGTTATGCGATGGGAAATGCCAGTGTTGAAGTGAAACAATTGGCCAATCATTTAACGGACACTAACGTCAATGATGGCGTTGGTAAAGCCATCTTGGAAGTGCTCGCACAACAATAGGTCACTTTGAAACGAGGGTTGAAAATGCGTAAACTATATTTCAGCCGGAATAGTTTTGCCAAGGGGGCACGAATCGTGCGCGATGCCCACAACCAGTCGCACTATTTATTAGTCGGTCGTTGGGGCCGGCGTCAAGACGCACTAAGTCTGTATGCCATCCAAGGAGAACTGCTTGCCGAAATCAAACAAACCACTCTAGGGCTCTTGCCGAAGTTCGACTTGTATTATAATCGTCAAAATGTCGGCTCAATTAGTAAGACGCTTGGCTTTTGGCACGAAATGATTTACGTTCGTAAATTACGCTGGTTTGTCATGGGTAGCCTGAATACTGAAAGCTACCGTATCTATCATGGCACCGAATTAGTGATGAGTATGCAACCTGTCACAACGACTAACGGCGAAGCGTTTGAACTAGTCATTAGTGATCCCACGACTGAACCGTTATGCATTTGCATCGCGGCCATTCTAGATCACTGGCAAAAGCCCACCAATCGTCGTCAACAACGTTTACCAGAAAGTGGGTATAACGTGACGTTTGGCGAAAGCAACTATACGTTACATCCTCACGATAAATTACCACAACCATAAAAGCTCGTTCACATCATTGCGGTGTGAACGAGCTTTTGTCATTTATAAACGATAAATTTGATTGATTAGTTTGGTCCCATCAGGCATCGTATCCACAAGGTGCTGACCTGTATCGTGAAAACCAATGCGGTCGTAGAATCGCCGTGCAGCTTGATTTTTCGCTAAAACCAATAAATTAACGACGTCGGCTGATGACAAGTCGGCTAAGGCCGCCTGCATCAGCCGCGAGCCAATCTGTTGGTGTTGAAAACCCGGCAAAACATATAACGAATAAATCTCAGTTTGTCCGGCCCACTGCGAACGTCGCGCTGGACCAGCAGCGATAACGCCAATGACTTGATCAGTCGCCGTCACCGCTAAATGTGTCAGTTGCCATCGTTCAGCTGGCCGCCACAGCTTAGGCGTTAGTGCGGCTAAGGTCGCTGCTGGGATCATCCCCGCATAAGCGCTCCGCCACACGGTTAGATAAAGTTGGGCAATGGCATCAAAATCTTCATCAGCAGTTGCCGGCCGAATCGTCACCGATTGGTCACTAGACATTGATCACCTTTTGTAAGAAGTCTTGTAATCGTGGACTTTGTGGATTTTCAAAGATATCCTTAGGTTTGCCAGTTTCTTGAATCAAGCCATCAGCCATAAAGACCACTCGATCGGCCACTTCTTTAGCAAAGCCCATTTCATGAGTCACAACGACCATCGTCATCCCATCCGCAGCCAGTCGCTTCATGACGTCTAAAACATCCCCGACCATTTCGGGATCAAGTGCCGAAGTTGGTTCATCAAACAACATGATTTTAGGCTTCATTGCTAACGCCCGGGCAATCGCCACCCGTTGTTTTTGACCACCGGAAAGTGATTTTGGCATTGCATCTGCTTTATCAGCTAATCCCACAGTATCTAATAAGTGTCGTGCCGTTTTTTCAGCTTCCGTCTTAGATTCCTTGCCAAGTTGCACTGGCGCTAATGTGATGTTTTGCAACACGGATAAATGTGGGAATAAGTTAAAATGTTGAAAGACCATTCCGATATTTTCGCGAACTAAGTTAATATTCGTGCCTTTATCTGACAAATCATAACCACTGATCACAATTTGCCCTTTAGTTGGCACTTCCAAATCATTTAAACACCGCAAAAAAGTACTCTTACCAGATCCCGAAGGGCCGATCATACAAACGACTTCGTTATCTTCGACTTCTAGGTTTAATCCTTTTAAAACTTCGTTATCGCCATAACTTTTGTGTAAATCCTTTACGACCACTTTCGCCATTAGTTAATTCTCCTTTGTACCCAGTTTGAGAGCCACGTCAACAACGTAATAATGATCAAGTAAATAATCGCAATCATTAACCAGATCTTGAATCCTTCAAAGTTACGGGCAATAATCAATGTCCCAGTTTGGGTTAATTCGACAATCCCAATAACAGATAGAATTGAGGTATCCTTCAACGTGATGATGAATTGGTTGATAAATGATGGGATCATGATGCGGATACCTTGTGGCATGATGACTTTACGCATCGCTGTCCAATATGGCAAGCCTAACGAACGTGCTGCTTCCATTTGACCATCATCAACCGCTTGGAAGCCCCCTTTAACAAAGGCCCCGGTATATGCCCCTTCATTCAACATTAAGGTAATCATCCCAGCCACAAACGCGGGAATCTTGAACCCATGTCCAATGAGGTCCGGGAATCCAATATAGATGAAGAATGCTAAAACCATTAATGGCATCCCCCGGAAAAGGTAAATAATCGTACTAGAGATGGCTGGGCCAATTTTACCCGGCATCACACCTAAGACGCCTAAAATCAAGCCTAAAATCGTTGCTAAAATAATTGAAATAACCGTTAATTCTAACGTCATCCATAACCCACTACCGATTGTCCCCAAGTTTTGCGTGAACAAACCGACAAATGTCCGGCTGCTGGCAGTTTCACCAGTTAAGGAAGCCTCACTTGATTTTAAGTATTTGTTGACGATCTTTTTGTACGTGCCATCAGCTTTAATTGCTTTTAAGCCAGCATTGAATTTCTTCAATAAGGCAGCGTTCTTACCCTTTTTAACCGCAAAGCCATAATCACCAGCGGCATATTGTTTAGAGACAATCTTCAACGCGATGCCGTTCTTAATCCCATATGACATGACTGGATAATCTTCAAAACAGGCCGCTGAGTTACCAACTTTAACATCGTTATACATATTATTAGAATCGTTAAAATACTTGATTTTAAAGCCATACTTGCTCTGAATTGACTTGGCATAAGCCGCACCAGCCGTCCCGGTCTTCAACGCAACCGTCTTACCTTTTAATTGACTAAATTTTTTGATCTTACTATCCTTAGCCACAGCCATCACGACCCCAGACGTATAGTAAGCATTAGAAAAGTCAAACGTCTTCTTACGTTCAGCCGTGATGTTCATCCCAGCGATCACGCCATCCACTTGATTAGCACTTAATTGCTGCACAGCAGCCCCAAAGCTAATTGCTTTCAATTTATAATTGATATGCTCTTTTTTGGCAATCGCCTTTAAAATATCAATATCAATCCCTTTATATTTGCCACCTTTAGCTTGGAACTCAAACGGTGCAAACGTCGTATCTGTTGCAATGGTGTACGTCTTCGCCTGAGCATGGGTATTTAAACTAAACCAGCTTCCGACGGCGGCTAACAGCATGACAACTGCAACTTGCCATTTTTTCATGTGGAGACCTCCTAATTCGTTCACCCTTAATGGGTATGTCATAAAATATAACATAAGCATTGTGAATACGCCAATCCGTTTTATCATAATATTCTAATATCAATCTAATGATAGCGATTTTATTGAGCGTTCACTTAACTTTCTTAATCAAAAATGAGTTACCCACTTAATATTCCGAGGAAAATACAGCGATATTCCATGATTCCCGTTTATCTGGTTTATTTAGACCAAAGACACAAAAAAAAGCACTAGTTTAGGTTGTTCCTAAGCTAGTGCTTCTAGACCAATTAGTAATGTTTCATCACGCGATCAATTTGTCGTTGCTGTTCGCGTTTTTTAATATCTTGACGCTTGTCGTATTCACGTTTCCCATGGGCGACCCCAATCAAGACTTTAGCAAAGCCATGTTTGAGATACATCTTCAATGGAATGATCGTGACCCCTTTAGTCTGCGTTGCTTCCCCCAACTTACTGATTTCCTTCTTATGAAGCAGTAATTTGCGGTTGCGCAGTGGATCGACATTAAATCGATTTCCCTCAGCAAATGGACTAATGTGGACGTTCATCATCCAAGCTTCGCCATTACGAATTTGCACAAAGCCATCCTTTAGGTTCACACGACGATCACGAACTGACTTGATTTCAGTCCCCGTTAAAGCAATACCAGCTTCATAGGTGTCTTCAACCGCGTAATCGTGCCGTGCCTTCCGATTTTGTGCGAGGGCAGTATCGGGGTGTTTACCATGTTGTTTGGCCATTGCCGCACATCCCCTTACTTAAGGCATCTACCGATGATCAGTGGTACTCGATCGGCGTTGGCCATTTTGATTGTTGTTTGACCGAGAGCTATGGTTTCGGTTATTGCTGTTGGTATTACGTTGGTTGCCATTACGACTACCACCATTGCCATTCCGGTTATTATTACGATTGCTATTGTTACCATTACGACGATAGTTGCCGTTCCCACCGCGACGGTTATTGCCACGATAGTTATCACGTGGTTCACGTTTTGGTAATAAGTCCGTCTTTGGCGCTTCTTCTGGGTTCAACAACTTAAAGTCGATTTCACGTTGATCTTTGTCAACCCGAAGTAATTCGACCTTCACGGGTTGACCGATTCTAAACGTCCGTTTTGTCTTACGGCCAACTAAGGCGAGTTGTTTTTCAACATATTCGTAATAGTCGTCATCCATCACACTGATGTGAACTAAACCTTCAACGGTGTTTTCAAGTTCAACGAATAATCCAAACTTCATCACTGAATCAACGACCGCGTCAAAGTGTTCACCAACGTGATCGGCCATGTATTCGGCTTTCTTCATGGAATCAACATCACGTTCAGTATCGATCCCGCGACGTTCATTACTTGAGGTTGTTTCCGCAATATTAGGCAAATTATCACGATACTTGGCGCGTGCATCTTCACCAGTCCCATTTTCAGCATAATGGCGAATCAAACGATGAACCATCATATCTGGATACCGGCGAATTGGTGACGTAAAGTGGGTGTAGTATGGTGCTGCTAACCCAAAGTGACCTAATGATTGGTCAGCATACCGGGCTTGTTTCATACTCCGCAACATCATGACCGAAACCATTGCTTCTTCTGGTTTACCAGCAACCTTCTTCAAGACATCTTGTAACATCTTCGGCTTAACATCCTTAGAACTACCGGTCACATTAACCCCAAAGTTCGTGACGAATTCGAAGAAACTAAGCATCCGATCACTATCAGGTGTTTCATGGACCCGGTAGATGAATGGGACTTTTAATAAGCTATAATGCTTAGCAACCGTTTCATTGGCAGATAACATAAAACTTTCAATCATTCGTTCAGCTAACCCACGCACCCGTAATTGAATATCAATTGGATGGCCAGCTTCATCAACAATGATCTTTGCTTCATTGTCATCAAAATCGATCGCCCCACGATGACGACGATTCTTATAAAGAATCCGATGCAAGTCACCCATGGCATCAAACATGTCTACTAGATCTGCATATTTTTCACGAGTCTTAGGATCATGAGCTTCCAAAATTTGGTTAACCGCATCATAGGTCATTCGTGCATGTGACTTAATCACACTTTGGAAGATCTTATGATTAACGATGTTACCTTCTTGATCAATTTCCATTTCACAAGACATTGCTAAGCGTTCAACATCTGGATTCAGTGAACAGATGCCATTTGATAAGCGCCGTGGCAACATTGGAATGACCCGATCAGTTAAGTAAACTGATGTCCCACGTTTGAAAGCTTCACGATCCAATTCTGAGTTTTCAGTCACATAATGACTGACATCAGCAATGTGAACCCCTAAATGGAAGTTCCCATTAGGCAATCGCCAAGCAACAACCGCGTCATCCAAGTCTTTTGATTCCGCGCCATCAATGGTCACCAATGGTTGGTCGGTTAAGTCGACACGCCCTGCTTTATCTTCTTCAGTCACATAATCCGGAATCCGATTAGCTTCATCCGTTACTTCTTCTGGGAAGACCGATGGCACTTCGTGTTGGTAAACCACTTGTAAGACGTCCATCCCTGGATCATCAACACTCCCAATAACTTGTTTAGCCAACCCGATAATTCGCGTTGGATGTTGGGCATCTGGATAAGCCGCAATTTCAACAATGACAACTTCACCTTCAGTTGGGTGAATGCCTTGTTCCGTCACAAAGAGTTGATACTTAGAAAGTTTCTTTTCTTTAATTTCGATCGTCCCAATAAATTCAGGATTATCCGTACTAGGCGTAAAAGCACCGACGATTTGGGTGTAATTACGTTGCGCGATACTCGTGACTTTACCTTCAGGGCCACGATCAGAACCGGGCCGGGCTGGACGAATGATTTCAACTTGGACATCATCACCAGTGAACGCAAACATCGTGTTATCTGGGTTGATATAAATATCTGGCAAATCTGGATCGTAGCGCACGAAACCAAAGCCCTTGTCGTTACCGTGGAAAGACCCTTCCACAACTTTGGTATCTTGTACAATTTTAAAATGATCTTGATCATCGGTAGTGACCTTCTTTTGACGTTCCAAGTTGGCTAATTCTTTAACCAAGAACGTAAAGGCCGTCGCACCTGTAAACTGCAATTCATCGCATAACCGTTCCACACTGTAGCTACGGTCGGGATGAGCTTGCAAGAAAGTCATAATTTGTTCTTGTAAGTTAGATTCTGACATTATTTACCTCATTATTTTTTAGTTTATTTATTAATCTTTTTTAAATACGTTAAGACATCTTGTTCCAATTGGTGATGGGCGGTATTTACCGTAATCACGTGCCCCGCATCGGCATACCAATGGAAGTCAACGGGTGTTCCTTGACCTAACAAACGATCACGTAGCCGTTGCGCTACCGTGGCTTCGATCAATTCATCTTGACCACCTTGACCAATAAAAAATGGCTTGGTTAGCCGATCCAAGTGTGCCGCAATCTCCGTCGTCGTGAACTGCGTTACTGCCGCTAATTGGGCCTTAACAGCTGGCTTCAAGGCCGCTAGTGCTGGGGCTTGCTCAGCTGTCGTAAGCCCTTGTTGTTGGAGTTGCTGTTGGCTTAATTTGATAAACATCGGTGCTACATGACTATGGGCACTCGCCAAAACGGGTGAACTAAACGTCCCACCACCGAGTAACGTGGGGTCATTTTCCAAAGCCATCGTGGCAAACAGGCCACCCAACGACAAGCCAAAAATACTAAGTTTAGTATAGCCTTTTTGCCGCATAAATGATATTGCTTGCTGGGTATCCTGCCACCATTGTTGCGGTGATCCTTGTTCCAGAATATCTTGCGGACGGCCGGTAGCATGTCCCGTCAATTGTGGGCCGTAGACCGTATAATTGGCACGTTCTAACGCCCGGGCCAACATCCGCACGTCATTGGCGCTCCCCGCATAGGCGTGGAGCAAAATCACCGCCTGGTCGCCATGTTCAAATAAGAATGGTGCCGGTTGCTTAATCAAATTTACACCTGCCTTAAAAAAAAGCCTCCTGAAATCACAGGAGGACGGTCAGTTACTTCGATGAATACCAAGCTAAAGCGAGTGCGACGACGAAGAAAATAATTCCGAGTACGACGGTCACTTTTTGCATGAAGGCTTCAAAGCCCCGTGGTTTTTGCTTGGCGAATAAATCGTCGGCACCACCGGTCAATGAAGACATGGCATCATTTGTCTTAGATGGTTGCATCATTACCGCAATGATAATGATCACAGAAACCACCAAAATTATCGTCATTAATGTATTATACAAAAAAATGTCCTCCTAAAGAGTCCGCTATGTCTATAACAATTTAACATATTTAAGGCAACTTTTCCAGTCTGCTGCCGAATTAGTTGTTTTCTAAAGCCGGTTAACTCGTGGTAGCGGTTAACCGATCAATTTGATGGTGCACCCACGCCCGATTACTGCGATCGGTTAAAATAATTAAGGTGTCCCCAGCTCGCATCAACGTATCACCATGCGGAATCACTTGACGTTCGCCACGCCGAATCGCAATGAGCAATGATTCTTTAGGCCATTGAAAATCCCGAACTTGATGACTTTCAAGTGCCGAGCCTTCAAAGACAGGAAACTCTAGTCGATCTTGAATGCCACTGTGTTCTGGCAACTTCGGCTGTGTGAGTTTTTCTAGTAAGGCTTCATAGATTGGTGCGCCCCCTAGTAGGTCGACCACTAAGTAAGCCGTTAGTGACACCACCGCTAATGGCATCAGATGCGTCAAAGTGCCCACCATTTCCGTAATTAACAAAATCGCCGTAAACGGTGCTTTCCCAATCCCAGCAAAGTATCCTGCCATTGCAAAAATGATGAAGTTCGTCACATAATGAGCGGGCATCAGGCCTAAGTTGACCATGGTTTGTGCATAAACGGCACCTAAAACCGCCCCTAACGACAAGATCGGTAAAAAGATCCCCCCAGGCAACCCCGACCCATATGAAACCGTTGAAAAAATAAAGCGTAATGCAAAAATCCCAATCAAGACAATCAGCGCTGGAGGCATTGCCGCGAGATTTAAAATCACCGCATTACCTCCACCCAAAAATTGCGGCCAAAATAACCCAATAGGAATAACCAATATAAATGGGATTAGTCCATCTAGCCAAGTTGGCAATCGTAATTTAGCGTACCAACCTGGCGCTGCCAAAGTCACATTTTGATAACAATAGCCTAAGAGTCCTAAAAAGATCCCTAACCCAATTAAATTTCCATATTGACTGATTGGCAAATTACGCGCATACGGGATATGCAATACCGGTACGAGACCAAAGAAATTCATTGAAATAAAATTACTGGCAATCGCACTCGCCAAAGCCGTTGTCCAAATAATTGGTGAAAAATTATGATAAACTTCTTCCAGGACAAATAGCGTACTGGCAATTGGCGCATTAAAAGCCGCCGATAGTCCAGCCGCTGCTCCCCCAGCAATGAGGGACCGGCGATCGGCCCCAGTCTGCTTAGTCTTAGCTGCAAACCCCTGACCAATCGTAGCGCCTAACTGAATCGATGGCCCTTCACGACCTAGAAACAGACCAGATCCAATGCCAAGAATACCACCAACAAATTTTTTCCATAATACTGGCCACCAGTCGTAGTCGAGCTCGCCCGCCAACTGGCCTTCAACTTGTGGAATTCCGGAACCTTTAATATCTGGCGTTTGTTTGACCAACAGTCCAATTGCGACTGCGACCAGTACGCTTAAGCCGATCCAAGGGAGCAACAGCCACATATTTGAGCTGATTTGCTGATAACACCACTGAACCAAATGGAGGCCTTCTTCAATGCAAAATCGAAAAACACTCACGACAAACCCGGCCAAGACGCCGACAATTAACCCCCGGCCAATCGCACTAAATCGTGTTAAATCAAGTCGGCGTTGATGCGGCTGACGTTGACGCTGCAAACTACTCACTCCTTACTTTCTTTAATCAATTTGGTTAACGCCGTCCGAACTGCGGCCAAATTAGTTGGCACAGTCGGCATCAAGCAATCTAGCCACATCGGCCCATCAGCACGCCAAAGTAACCCAAATAAAACAGCTTCAACCAAATCAAGTTGCCCGAGACTAGCTAATAACCCGTGTAAGAAGTCCGAATCACCCGCAAAGGCATCAAGAATTAACGGCACTAGTTCTAGTTCACGCGGACCTTGGCACGCTGTTTCAAAGTGTTGTAGACCGATTCGACCAGTCATGACCACTAAGTTATCACCAACCAAATTACCGTGCACAAACTGATTCGGTGTTACCGGATGCGCCGCTAAAAAGCGTTGCCGTTCAGTTACAAAGTCAGTCCCAAAATCAGCCCACAAGTCATCGGCACTAGGTGTCGTTGTCGGCATCGTGTTAAAGCTAGTAACGGGGCCATTTAGTTGCGTTAACATTAGCCCAACTTGTTGACCCAAAGCTTGTTTAACATCAGGTTTAGCCGTTGCTTTGAAGTTCGTTAATGGCACACCCATTAATGGTTCGTAGATGACATAATAAAATTGATAACGATCAAAAATAAAACCTGCATGGCGCAGTAACGGTGCTGCCAAACCTAATCGTTTAACCCGCGCTAGACTAAACCGTTCCGTTTGATAACGATCACGGGTTGTTGGCGCAATCACTGCTGGCGGAAAAATGGCAATCTGGGTGCCGCCAACATGAAAGGTTGCCGCAAAATCACTTTGAACCGGTTCTAACGCTTTAAATGGGTCGTTTTCACTTAAATAGATTTGACGAACTAATGGTTCAAACGTCGCCGTTGACGTCATTACCGCTTGCCAATCCGTCCATTGTTGTAATTGATGTTGAAAAAAATCCATTTTCTAATTCTCCTTTAAACGCTCGTGTTCTTATTTTACCACGAGATGTAACTTGTGCACCGACTTGACGACAACAAAAAAGCTTGGGTTTTAACCCAAGCTCATTATTTTAATTTTATTTAGAAACTTCCTTCAAGAAGTAACCATATGGGTGTAAGCCTTCCGTTTGATACTTCTTAACGAAGGCATCAACATCTGCTTGTGAGGTCCACTTGTTGGTTTCTAAGGCCATGTGTTCCGTTGTGAATGGCATCTCATGCGTTAACTTCACATCAATTAAGACCGGTTTGTCAGTTGCTTTAGCTTGAGCTAAGGCATCTTTAAGTTCGGCCAACGTCCGGACGGTAATTCCTAAAGCGCCCATGCCTTCGCCAACTTTAGCCCAATCGGTATCAATCAAATCAACCCCAGATAATGGTTGTTTGCTGTCATCGGTTTGTTCAGCTTCAATGAAGCCTAACGTTTCGTTGCTGAACACGATGTTGATGATGTGTAAGTGATATTTCACTTGCGTTAAGATTTCTTCGCATAACATTGCAAAGCCACCATCACCACTCAAACTAAAGACATCACGTTCTGGGTAGTAAGTCTTGGCCGCAATGGCTGCAGGCATCCCATAACCCATCGTTGCATATTGACCAGAAGTTGTCCATTTTTGATCACCGTGTAAGTTGATCAACCGCATAAAGTTAATGTTGACATTACCGACATCCACACCGAAAACGGCTTGATCACTAGCAGCTTTGTTGATTTCGTTGAAGACGGGTTCTGGCCGTAATGGTTGACTGTCATCTTCATTGAAACTAGCTTGCCAGTCACGCCAGTTTTGACGGTTCAATAATGACGCCTTGTAGAAGTCTGATTCTGGTAAGTCGGACCCCTTGTCGATCAACGCTTGTAAGGCTTTCTTCGCATCAGCTAAAATAGCCACATCCACATGATGACGCTTGCCTAGCTTTTCACCATCAATATCAATTTGAATGACTTTGGCCCGTGGATTAATTAGGAAGATACTGAATGGCACATCATTCCCGACCCAAAGCACTAAGTCGTTAGCAAACCCAGCTTCAACCCCTGGCTTAGGCGCAACTCGACCAGTTGACCCTAAGTAATTTTCGTATTCATCTTCCACAATGCCCTTCGCTAAAACGGAAGAAATCATTGGCATATGGAATTTTTCAGATAAGGCTTTGAGTTCTTTACCAGCATGCTTAGCCCCAATCCCAAAGTAGATTAACGGTGCTTTGGCATTCTTGATTAATTCCCAAGCGTCATCAATCCGTTTTGGATCTGGTTCTGGCATAATTGGTTGTTGATAGAGATCCGCAGTTGGTTCGAATTGGTCTTCAATTTCAGTCCAGCCTAAGTCCTTTGGCACTGTCACAACTGCGACACCAGAATGCTTGTAAGCTTGACGAATGGCTTCGTCATACATTTGTGGAATAGATTCGGCCGTCATCGCGGTCCGGTTCCAAACTGAAACATCATCGAAGATTGGTTCTTCATCAATCGCTTGAAAGAAGTCAATGTTCATCCGCTTAGTTGGCACTTGTGCAATAATTGCAACGACTGGCGTATGGTCATGTTTAGCATCATACAACCCATTTAACAAATGAACCGCACCAGGGCCGGCAGACCCGAAAGTCACCCCAACCTTACCTGTTAGTTTAGCTTCCGCAGAAGCGGCAATCGCGCCAGCTTCTTCGTGCCGTACTTGAACATAATGTAAGGTATCCTTGCGTTCATAAATGGCTTGCATTCCTGAGTCAAATGACCCACCTGGTAACCCATAGATGTTTTTAACACCCCAAGCTTCCAAAACTTTTAAACCGGCAGTAGCTGCTTTAATTTTACTCATGACAACGTCGCGCTCCTTAGATTTTAAGTTATCAAGTCAGCTTAGTAAGCGGTTACAAATGATGTTTTTAAATAGGTCCATCTGCCAATGGACCGCTCTTCTCAAATGCCGACCAGCTAACCTGATTCAACTATATAAATTTGCAATAATTAAGACTTAATTGTCATCCCCGTCAATTCGCGAAAACCTGCTCCGCTTATCAACAAGGTCATCATACAACTTGCCTTAACTATAAGTCAAACGTTTTTCCCGAGCTTATCAAACCCGCATCACAAGTGCATTATTGAGCAAAAGTTCTCAGCCCTGATAAGTCGGCATTCTTTGCCTTATTAATAATCGATAAAAAATTATATATATTTTTTTGATATTATTTAACACTAAAATTGATAGTTTCTGTGTATCAATCCATCAAAAAAATTAATTGATCATAACAAAGGCCATGCCCTGAGTCTTTAGCTATGGTTGTGCATTCTTGCACCAATTGTAAGCGTTGACATTGCAATTTATTCCGACTAGTATTATAGATATATACACAAAATGCGGACTTGAACCAAGTCCGCATTTTTATTTGCAAAAAAAAGCCCTGCAATTGCAGGACTTTTTTCTAACCAATTACTTATTTGCTAGCAATCGTGTTACGAGCGTCTTCACTCAAGTTATAGAAACCGTTAAGACCCTTGTATTCTGAAGTGCTTTCAAGTTGGTCTTCGATCCGCATTAATTGATTGTATTTAGCAATCCGTTCAGTACGGCTCATTGAACCAGTCTTGATTTGGCCAGCGTTCATTGCGACAACTAAGTCAGCAATAGTCGTGTCTTCAGTTTCACCAGAACGATGTGAAACGATGGCAGTGTAGCCAGCTTCTTTAGCCATTTCGATAGCTTCAACAGTTTCAGTTAAAGTACCAATTTGGTTAACCTTGATTAAGATAGCGTTGGCAACGTCCATCTTGATCCCCTTAGCAAGGTAGTCAGTGTTAGTAACGAACAAGTCATCACCAACGATTTGAACTTTCTTGCCAAGCTTAGCAGTAGCCATTTGCCAATCTTCCCAGTTATTTTCATCCAAAGGATCTTCGATAGAAACGATTGGGTACTTGTCAACGATGCTGTCAAGTAAGTCAACGAATTCTTCGGCAGTAAATGATTTACCATTTTCGCCTTCACCCTTCAAATCATACTTGCCAGTTTCAGTATTGTAGAATTCTGAAGCGGCACAGTCAAAGGCGATTGAAATATCTTTACCTGGCTTGTAGCCGGCACGTTCAATAGCTTCAACTAAGATTTCGAATGGTTCTTCGTTGTTCTTCAAGTCAGGTGCGAAACCACCTTCGTCACCAACGGCAGTTGAGAAACCGCGTTCGTTCAAGATAGCTTTCAAGTTATGGAAAGTTTCTGAACCCATACGAACAGCTTCTTTGATTGATGATGCGCCAACAGGCATGATCATGAATTCTTGGAAGTCAACGTCGTTGTTGGCATGTGCGCCACCATTGATAACGTTCATCATTGGTGTTGGTAAGACGTGCGCATTGAAACCGCCAAGGTAGTTGTATAATGGCATTTCAAGTTCGTCAGCAGCAGCACGTGCAGCAGCGATAGAAACACCTAAGATAGCGTTAGCACCCAACTTAGCTTTGTTAGGAGTACCGTCTAACTTGATCATAGCTTGGTCAATAGCGCGTTGGTCAGTTACATCGTAACCAACGATTTCTTTGGCGATTAACTTGTTAACATTGTCAACAGCCTTAGTTACGCCTTTGCCCATGAAACGGCTCTTGTCACCATCACGTAATTCAACGGCTTCATGTTCACCGGTTGAAGCACCTGAAGGAACGATACCGCGACCAAATGCGCCGCTTTCAGTATATAATTCAACTTCGACAGTAGGGTTGCCACGTGAGTCTAAGACTTCGCGAGCATAAATATCTGTAATAATAGACATTAAATTCTCTCCTTAAGTTTGCTTATAATTGGTTCACAACCCATTGTAGAGGGTTGTGATTAAACTTGCAATAATGAATTACTTATTTTTGGTAGTTTACCAAGGCTAAGAATGATTCAGGTTCCATTGAGGCACCACCAACAAGACCACCATCAATGTTAGCCTTGCTCATGAGGTCAACGACGTTAGCAGGTTTTACACTACCACCGTATTGAATCCGAACTTTGTCAGCAACTGTTTCTGAATAAAGATCAGCGACAGTCTTACGAACAACTGCACAGATTTCTTCAGCTTGGTCACTTGTAGCAGTCTTACCAGTACCGATGGCCCAGATTGGTTCGTAAGCGATAACCAATGAACTAACTTGGTCAGCTGATAAACCTTTCAAAGCAGCTTTGATTTGGCCTGAAACCCATGATTCGGCTTCGCCGGCTTCACGTTGTTCAAGGCTTTCACCACAGCAGATGATTGGTAACATGTTGTTCTTGAAGATAGCATGAGCTTTCTTGTTGATATCTTCATCAGTTTCGTGGAAATAGCCACGACGTTCTGAATGACCGATAACAACGTAGTCAACGCCTAAATCAGCTAATGCAGCTGGTGAAGTTTCACCAGTAAATGCACCAGCGTCTTCAAAGTAAGCATTTTCAGCAGCAATCTTTAAATCTGAACCTTTAGCAGCTTCGATCATTTCTTGTAAGAAAAGAGCTGGAGCAGCAACGACAGATTCAACTTTAGTAGGATCTGGTAATTGATCCTTAACAGCATTAACGAAAGCTAAAGCTTCGCTAGCCGTTTTGTTCATTTTCCAGTTACCGGCAATAATAGGTGTACGCACGATAGACCTTCCTTTCGGAGAACAGAATTATTTAGTAGAAATAGCAGCAATACCAGGTAAAGTCTTACCTTCAAGGTATTCAAGTGAAGCGCCACCACCAGTTGAGATGTGGGTTAACTTGTCGCCAACGCCAAGTTGCTTAACAGCGGCAGTTGAGTCCCCACCACCAACGATGGTTGTTGCGTCTGATAACGTCCCTAAGAATTCGCCAACTTCAAGCGTACCCTTAGCGTAGTTACTCATTTCAAAGACACCCATTGGTCCGTTCCAAACAACCGTCTTAGCGTCGCTTAAAACATCTTTGAATTCTTGAATTGACTTAGGACCGATATCTAAGGCCATGTAGCCATCAGGAATTGAACCATCAACAACTTTGTTAGGTACATCGTTGTCAAATTTTTCAGCAACAACTGAGTCGCTAGGTAAGACCAACTTGTCGCCAGCCTTTTCGATGATTGACTTAGCTAATTCAATCTTGTCTTTTTCAACAAGTGAGTTACCAATGCCCATGCCTTTAGCAGCATAGAACGTATAAGTCATCCCACCACCGATGATGATCTTGTCGGCTTTGCTGATTAAGTGATCGATAACACCGATCTTGTCAGAAACCTTAGCACCACCTAAGATAGCAACGAATGGGTGTTTTGGATTGTCAACCGCGTCACCTAAGAATTCGATTTCCTTTTCCATTAAGAAACCAGCCGCAGCTTGTTCCATGTTTGAGGCAATCCCAACGTTAGATGCATGGGCACGGTGAGCAGTACCGAAAGCATCGTTGACGTAAACGTCACCAAGTGATGCCCAGTATTTGCCCAATTCAGGATCGTTACCTGATTCGCGCTTAACTTGTTCGCCATTAACAACGTCTTCAAAACGAGTGTTTTCAACAACTAAGACGTCACCGTCATTCATGTTGTTGATAGCTGTTTCAAGTTGTTCGCCTTCCGTAACAGGTACGAAAGTAACAGGTTTGTTTAATAAGTTTGAAAGACGTTCAGCAACTGGGCGTAAGCTCAAACCTTGCTTGTCATCTTCGCTCTTAATCCGACCTAAATGTGAGAATAAGATGGCTTTACCATCATGTTCGCTAACATATTTGATCGTTGGTAAAGCAGCGACGATCCGGTTGTCGTCACCGATCTTGCCGTCTTTAATAGGAACATTAAAGTCAACACGGATTAAAACTTTTTTATCTTTAACATCTAAATCTGAAACGATTAATTTAGCCAATGTTAAAATCCTCCTAGGAATTTCGTCAGTCAATTTAATTTAAGAAAAAAACGGCAGGAGAAGATTGCCTCCCCCCGCCGTCAAAAACCTATGCGGTTTTAAAATTCGCAATCTTTAATATTAAAGAGTAGCAAATTTCAATAAAGTACGTACCATTTGGCAAGTGAAGCCGTATTCGTTATCGTACCAAGCAACAGTCTTAACTAATTGGTTTTCACCATCAGAAGTAACTTCTGTTTGAGTAGGATCGAAGATTGAACCGAAAGTAGTACCGATAACATCTGATGAAACGATTTCGTCAGCATTGTAACCGAATGATTCGTTACCTTCAGTATGCTTCTTGATAGCAGCGTTAACTTCGTCAGCAGTAACTTTCTTGTCTAAGATAGCAACTAATTCAGTTAATGAACCGTCAACAACACCAACACGTTGTGCATGGCCTTGTAACTTACCTTGTAATTCTGGGATAACTAAGCCAAGAGCTTTAGCAGCACCAGTTGAATGAGGAATAGTGTTTACACCGGCAGCACGTGCAGCACGGAAGTTACCGCCACGAACAGGGCCGTCTAATAACATTTGAGTTGAAGTGTAAGCATGGATAGTCGTCATAGTACCAACTTTGATACCAAATTCTTGGTTTTCAAAGAAAGCAAGAGGTGCAAGACAGTTAGTAGTACATGAACCAGCTGAAACGATACGGTCGTCAGAAGTCAAGATGTCATCGTTAACATTGTAAACGATAGTCTTCAAGTCTGAGCCAGCAGGAGCTGAGATCAAGACACGTTTTGCGCCAGCGTCCAAATGAGCTTGTGACTTTTCTTTAGATGTGTAGAAACCAGTACATTCAAGTACGAAGTCAACACCGTCGTTCTTAACCCAAGGAATATTTTGTGCTTGAGGTTCTGCGTAAACACGGTAGTTCTTACCGTTAACAACGATTGAATCGTCGGTAGCAGAAACTTCAGCATCTAAAGTACCATGAGTTGAGTCATACTTCAAAAGATGAGCCAACAATGCAGGTGAAGTTAAATCGTTGATAGCAACAACTTCAATATCACTTGACTTTGCACCAAGTTCTAAGATACGACGGAATGCTAAACGACCAATACGGCCGAAACCATTAATACCAATTTTTACAGACATACTAAAATTTCCTCCTTGTGGAAATAAAAATATTTTTATTTTAAGGAGCAATCTTCCGAAGAAAATTACTTCTTTAAAATCAAGTTAGCAGCACCCTCATCCGTGATTAAACACGTCTGTTTAGGTGCGATCTTCATATACGCCTCAATCGCGGTAGCCTTAGATGCACCACCCGCAACTGCGAGTATAATCTCCCGGTTGGCCAGTTCTCCGAGTTGTAGGCCAATGCGTGGAATCCGGTAAACAACGTTACCCGATTTATCGAAGAAGTAACCAAAAGCTTCACCAACCGCAGCGCGGCTTCGTAAAACCTTTATTTGATCTTCTGACATATTCCGACGATGTGCCATTGAATCAGCATCACCGACACTATGAATCACCACATTGGCGCGACGGATAATCCCCAACACCTCTTGGATACTAGGTTCCTTGAGAAGCGGTTCATAAGTTCGTTCACTGACCTGTTCTGGCACAAACAGCGAGCGGAATTTTCCACCGGTATGCTGTGCCATTTGTGACGCAATGGTGTTTGCTTGAATCGCAACCGATTCACCAACACCACCACGTGCTGGAACAAATAGTAAGTCACGTTTACTAGCCAAGTTGTTAGTAAGGTTATTTGCCACATGTTCCATGGTATGGCCCCCCATCACTGCAATGATGTTATCACCTTCTGGCAATAACTGTTGCAGGAGTTGGTTGACTTCTTCGCCCATTGATCCGATGACCTTTAATTGTCGATCAGAATCGCCGGAAACGATGATGCAACGTTTAATATTAAAACGTTGGGCCAATTGTCGTGCTTTTTGGCGGATGCCCATTAGTTCATCCATGAATTGACTCAAGCCAAGTAAAACATCTTTACCCGATTGTGTCAATTGCATGCCTGCCTTATTTGTAATGATCAAATCTAGTTTCCGTAACGTATCCGTTTCGGTCCGCAAGGTTCGCTCACTAACATCTAAGGTTTGCGCTAATAACCGTCGTCCGACTGGGGCCATCCAATTGATGGTACGTAATACTAAGTAACGATGGCTTAGCATATCAACCATGTCTGGGGCAATTGCCTCAATCCATTGAATATCTGAATGCATGGCATTCAACCTGCTCTCTAGTGGGACATATTAAGTCCAGCTATGTCGAATAACGACCCAAAGACTTCAAAAAACAAAGCACACAACGATAATTTACGACGAAATTGATGTTGCATACCTCTCTTACCACAACATGAATTATAGCAGGTTCATGGTGCGGTTGCAAATAAGAACCAACGACGACTGATAACCGACTGGTCCAAACATGCGATATAATTATTATTCGGTTCTTAGATATTGTTTTCGTTTAGAAGAAGACGGAATGTTAAGATTTTCCCGATATTTGGCCACTGTCCGCCGAGAAAGTTCGACATTTTCCGACTTAAGAATCTGAACAATTTTTTGGTCTGAAAGCGGTTTTTCTTTATTTTCCTGTTTTATGAGAGCCACAATTCGGTGTTGAACCCCATCCGCTGACACAACTTTGCCATCCGTGGGACGTTTATTGACCGCCTTGGTAAAGAAACGTTTAAGTTCGAACATGCCAAAGTCCGTTTGAATGTACTTTCCATTAATGCTCCGACTAATCGTCGATTCATGGACTTGTAATTGCTGAGCCACATCTCGTAATAGCAACGGCTTTAAAGTTGTCGTTTTTTCCAGGAAGAAATCGGCTTGCCGTTCGATAATAACTGTCCCTACCCGAAAAATGGTGGCTTCACGTTGTTGTAAGCTACTAGCAATCCACTCATACTCAGACTTCTTTTCTTTCAAGTATTCTGTTACCTCTTGATCTGAGTGTTGACTCATCTGTTGATAATAATTGCCTTGGAATTTCACGACAGGTTGAGCCATCGAAGCGGTTTTCAATGCCAATTGACCGGCCCGTTGAGTAACTACCAAATCTGGAAAAATATAACCCGTTGTTTCTTGACCAACTGCAGCCCCCGGTGTGGGACTCAACGTCCGAACGTAGTCATAAACACTAGAAATATCAGCCAAATTGACTTGATACTTTTTAGCCAAAGCGTCCCACTGACGATTGACCAGCGCATCAAAATTCTCTTCTAAAATAATGTAAGCCAGATTAGGGGCGTGATCATCACTTTCCGTTTGCAACATCAGTGCTTCTTGTAAGTTTCGTGCCCCGACACCTGGTGGATCAAGTTGCTGAAGTAAGGTTACTGCATCTAGCAACTCGATTGGTGTCGCTGACAGTTCAGCCATCACCTGGTCATCATCAACTTTTAAATAACCATTAACATCGACATATTCAATTAAGGTCAAGACAATTTTGCGAAGTTTAGTATCACGCATTGTCAAATGAATTTGATCTAATAAATATTCAAACAGTGAGTGCTGATTAGTTGTTGAAACACGTTCAATAAAATCATCGTGGGACGGCATATTTTGGGCGGCCGTTAAACTCGCGTGATTGGCATTCCAATTAGTATCAACATCAATTAAAGGATTCTCTAAGGCCTTTTGCGTTAAAAAATCCCGCAACTCTTCTACATTAAACTGCAACATCTGAATCGATTGTTGTAGTCGTTGCGTCATAGCCAACTTTTGTGATTGCCGTTGTTGCTGACGAAAGCCCGGTCCGATTGCCATAAATAATTCCTCCCATAAACTTTTTTTACGAATACCCCTTGTGTTTTTATCCATTATCCGCTAAACTATTATTTGTTGTTTAGGCGTCTGTAGTGTAATGGATCGCACGTAAGATTCCGGTTCTTGAGATGGGGGTTCGATTCCCTCCAGACGCATTCCTAAGCTGAGCTGAGTGGCTCAGCTTTTTTTATACCTTGAATTAAAAATCAAGCGTACTAGCATACCGCTTTCATTCTACCATACTCGCGCTTGGACACCAGTTGACCATCAGCGAAAGTTCATAATTTTGAGCAAGAAAAAGAGATTGGGACACTCCCCAATCTCAAGCCGTATATGATAGAAACCTAAGTATACCACGTTACTAATGAAAACGAAATTTTGTTTTTGAGGTTTTTCGTTTGACCTTCACTGACCTTGGGGGTAAACTACATTTATATTAGCAAGACGCTAATCAATCTAGACTTAATTAGGAGGCTAACAAGTTATGTATCCAGTACCTACAGTTATTGAACAGTCATCACGTGGCGAACGTGCTTATGACATTTATTCACGACTTTTAAAGGACCGTATCATCATGTTATCTGGTCCCATCGAAGACAACATGGCCAATGCTATCATTGCCCAATTGCTCTTCTTGGATGCCCAAGATTCTGATAAGGACATCTACCTTTATATCAACTCTCCAGGTGGGGTCGTAACCGCCGGCTTAGCCATCTATGACACCATGAACTTCATCAAATCTGACGTCCAAACGATTGTCATGGGGATGGCCGCATCAATGGCCAGTGTCTTGGCATCATCTGGGACTAAGGGCAAGCGTTTTGCTTTACCTAACTCAGAAATCTTGATTCATCAACCATCTGGTGGTGCTCAAGGGCAACAAACTGAAATCGAAATTGTCGCTGAAGAAATCTTGAAGACTCGTAAGAAGATCAATGAAATCTTGGCAAGCAATTCTGATCAACCAGTTGAAAAGCTGAACAAAGATACTGAACGTGACCATTACTTAACGGCACAAGAAGCTAAGGACTATGGTTTGATTGATGATATCATGGAAAATAATAGCTTAAAATAGGTTAATCTTTCGAAACAGTGCTGGCCTCTTAGGCTAGTGCTGTTTTTTTGTACTAACAACTAAAAAGCGCCAATCTGCGTGATGGCAGATTGGCGCTTACTTGTTTTTAGATCTTATTTAGCAATATAGGCATACTTGTAGTTCCACTGTGTTCCGGCAGTATTATGAATAACACCTTTGACTTTAGGATTTTGCAAGAAGGAGTAAACCGTTTGATATAGCGGTGTAATCCCTTGATCTTGCATTAAGACACGTTCAGCCTTAAGCATATCTTGCCAACGTGCTGTCGTATTATTAGCATCCTTATTTTGCGCATTTTTAACTAATTGATTATATTGTTTACTATTATATTTACCGTAGTTATACCCACTACCGGTAGTCATGATTTGCAAGTGTGAAATTGGATCGTTGAAATCAGCTCCCCAACCACTTAAATACAGATCAAAATTGCCTTGTTGTGCCCGAGTACTAGCAACCTTGGATGGGATATTAGATAAATCAATCGTTAACCCTGGCAAAATCTTTTCTAACTGGCCTTTGAAGTATTGTGAAATGGCTTTATTAGGTTCATCGTTTGACGTTAGTAACCGTAACGTTAACTTTTTAACACCAATTTCTTTCAAGCCCTGTTGCCAAAGTTTCTTAGCCAAAGTTGGGTTATATGACGTTGAATTTTTTACAGTTGATTCATCGGCAAAGTCTTTCCCATTCTTAGGATCACTTGCTAAATCTTGTGGGACAAAACTCTTGGCGGTCTTTGAAGCGTCTCCAATCACATTTTTAACCATGGATTTCCGATTAATTGATAACGAGATTGCGCGACGAATCTTTTGATTATTCATAGCCTTTTTGACTGTTGAATTAGTCGCGTTGAAGTTGTAAACCAAGAATGCCGTAATTGAGTAAGGATAAGTCGTGTAATCCGAATTCGTCTTCAAGTTTTTCACTTGTTCACTGGCTAATTGCGTTAAATCTAATTTCTTTTCTTGGAACAAGTTCAGCGTCGTCGTTGTACTTTCATTAACGCTATAGTTGATGCGGCTTAGATGAACCGCTTTTTTATCCCAGTACTGGTTGTTCTTAACAAATGCCCACTTATTGTTAGTACCAGTCCAACCAGTTAACTTGAATGGCCCACTATATAACATGTATTTGGCTTGAGTGGCATACTTGCTGCCCCACTTCTTAACGGCCGCTTCGCTAATCGGTCCAAACAGTGGATAAGTCATTAATTTTTTGAAATAAGTAATTGGCTTGTCCAGTGTCACGATAAAGGTGTGTTTACCCTTGGCTTTTACACCTAAGGTACTAGGCTTTTTCTTACCCGCGACGATTTGATCCGCGTTTTTCACACCTGAGAACAGGTAGGCATATTGAGACTTCGTTGACGGGGTCACGGTCCGTTTCCAAGAATAAACAAAGTCTTGCGCGGTAATCGCAGAACCATCACTCCACTTCGCATTGCGAATCGTAAAGGTATAGGTCTTACCGTCTTTAGAAACTTTGGTTTGGCTAGCTAATCCCGGCGTAACCTTGCCATTTTTCCCTAACCGATATAAACTTTCAAAAACATTCCCCGTACTACCATATCCCGACATATTCGAAATATCGATGGAATCTAAGGTACTTGGGTACGATAAATTTAAAACTTGCTTACTGGCATATTGTCCACTTTTGCTTGATTGGCTACTTTGCTTACCACAAGCGGCCAACACCGTCACTAAGACTAAACTAAAAATAACTGCTAACACTGATCGCTTTTTCAAAACTTTCGCCCCTTTATCACTTTTTTTAATTGAATTTACCTTAAATCGGGTAACAAAAAACGCCTGCCTAGAATCTCGTCAGATTCCAAGCAGGCGTTTCAAAATAACGTTTTTGAGCTCAATCCCCGTTAATTTTGATGCACTAGCGATGCTTGTAATTCAACGCAAATAGCCATGTTGTTAGTTAAACAACATGGACAGCACATCATCATTGATTGGCTTAATTGCGTTTTCATGATTACATCGCTCCGATTTCATAAGATAGGTTCAGTATAGAGAGTGGCACTTACTTTTGTCAAGCACTTTTAACACTTAGTCGGTCAGTTGCTTCGAACGAACCTGATACCACCAGGCTCCAGCCGCACCAAAAATAATTGGTCCCGCTAACATCCAGATCGTATTTTGACATTTACCATCCACCAAAATTGGTTGAATCAACGTAAAGACATTCGCCCCTAAAACGACGACGAACACGCCCCAACTAATCCAATTGGTCCACGTTTGTGATTTATAAACTTCAAATGGTTTCAAAATACTTTGATTCTTTTTAAATTTAGGAAATGCATAGAGTAAGAACAAGTATGGCAACGTCATCGAGACATTAGACATCAGCGTTAACACATTATAAAACGCAGATGGATCAGTCGTGGCAAATGACGCAATTAAGATAATCACAATCACCAAAGCACATTGCACGATCATCGCATAACTAGGCATTTTGTTCTGATTTAACTGGGTAAACTTTTTAGGCCATAAGGCTTTGGGTGTCCCTAAAATGAGCGTTTTTAATGGTGAATAGGTTAACGTGAAGAAGGCCCCGGCATACGCCAAGAACATCCCCAGACCGGTATATCGTGCAAACCATAATCCTAACGTATTGCTAGTTGCACTTGATAACCCCAAGGCGTTACCAAAGACCACGCCAAGATTCCGCATCATCACATAACTAATATTCCCTAAGTTAGTAGTCGGATTGGATAATACAGCTTGCCAATTCGTGCTGATTCCCCAAAAGAAGATCCCCAATGCGTAGCCTAAGGTAATAATAACTGCTGAAATAATAATCCCACGTGGAAAGGTTTTTTCAGGATTCTTTGTCTTATCAACCATCCCACCTAAAACTTCTAGACCACCATAGGCAAAAATCGCAAAGACTGCAAAACTCATTAAACCAATCGGATGTTGATAACTCGGATTAGGTGATTGCATCACATGCGTAAATGGTTGTGCCAAATGACCATGTTGTAACGCCAAGACGATACCAGAAATCACGAGCAAAATCGCATTTAAACTGGTGACCGCTAGTCCACCAATACTTGTAATTCGGACAATCCCCTTGACCCCTTTGATCGAAATCCAAGTGACCGCGATCATCCAAACACAGGACAACAATCCAATCGTTTGCGTTGCGTTAAATCCTAGAAAAGTAAATTTCTGCGTTTGATCACTCCCGAAAAACGTGGTCGTAAACGGAATCCAAACCTTGGCGGCCGTTGAGACCATCCAGATAATGTAAGAGGCAAACCACATAAAAGTTCCAATAAACGCAAAGCGGGCATTCACACTCACTTCTAGCCACTTATACATCCCACTACTATCCGACTTAATCGCCGCGCCATATTCAGCCATCATTAAGGCAAACGGAATAAAGAATAGAACCGCCGCTAATAGATAAAATAAAATGGACGCATAGCCCATTAAATAAAAAGCGACTGTCCCGTTGGCAAACCCAAAGACGGTCGTGAAAATCATCATCACCAATGCGGTCAATGTGATCTTGTTATTATTTTCTGACATGCTGTTCTCCCCACTACTCTTTTTTTAATTCGATTGCATAAAAAACCGCTATTATGATTATATTTTAAAGGGATAATCCGATATTCCCGTGCAAGTTTAGTAATAAACCGATAAATTTATAATGTGATAATTTAGTCATTTTGACTAGTTATTTTTATTAATTAACTAAATGACCGTAAAAGATTTGCTAGAATTGACTTAAGTTATGCTAAATTGATCACCTACGCCAGTCAGCGATTCTGCCAGCTGTGAGGACCGGTTCCAGCCAAAGCGCGGGCTTCCACCTCGCTTTTAAGCCTAGCCCAAACCACTAGTCTCAAAAGTCGTCCACAGCGTAAGCCCGGAAAAATCACCCGGACTAACGCTGTTTTCACGGCCGGCGCCATCACTGACTGGCTTCGGTTAGATTACGGATACTAATTAGTTAGTAATCACTATTCTAGCCGAGAGTGAGCTCATATTGAGCCCAGCCGTGGGAGCCTCTTAGCGATTTATCGCTTAGAGACTGGCGTTTTTGAAACACGGGTTGGGTGGTTCAAAACGACGGGCCAGACCGCTTTTTGGCTGAGCCGGTCCGCCCACAGCGTTCCGGCTCAATGTGGGCGAACGGCAGGTGGCAAGCGTGATCATTTTTGCTAGTGTTAACCTGACGAGACCGTTACAATAAAGTTTAGTAAGCAACTTTCAACCGGAGGTCCTTCCCATGATCACGGATCTATTTTCGCAGCAACGTGGCCAAGCCGATAAACTAATCGCTTATGGCTTTAAAGCCATCGCTCCACAGTACACATTGACTCAGCCCTTATCAGTAGCCAACTTTGAATTAACCATCACCGTCAGTTTACCCAACACCGTCACGACAACAGTCATTGATCGCGACACTCAAACGCCCTATACCCTATATCTCAATGCATCATCAACCGGTTCATTTGTCGCCCAAGTTCGCGAGGCCGTTTTGGCGGCGCTACAAGCTGTGGCCGATTCTTGTTTTGAATCTGATGTATTTTCGGCACCGATTGCCCGCGACTTAATCGCCTATGTCGACCAACAGCATCATGATCAACTAGAATTTCTCTGGAAAAAATTTCCTAATAATGCAGTCTGGCGACGAGCCAATACTAAGAAATGGTATGCGGCACTTCTAACTGTCACTCCACAAAAGCTAGGGTTAACTGGCGATAACGAGCTAACGGTTTTAGACTTGCGTTTAGAACCCGATCAACTGAGTCAGTTGATTGATCAGCAGCATTATTTCCCTGGTTACCATATGAACAAACAGCATTGGTATACGATTATCTTGAATGGGCAAGTCCCGTTTGAAGAATTAAAGCAACGTCTCGAACATAGTTATCAATTGGCCCATTAGAAAAGTCGATCACCATCTTGATTAAGATAGTGATCGACTTTTTACTTTTAAGCATCTTTTTGAAGTTGTTCGGCAAATTGATTAATTTTCCGTAATCGATGATTAATCCCAGATTTCGAGATTGGCCCACCAGGAACCAGCGTGCCGAGCTCTTTCAAACTCACTTCACGATGTTCTAACCGAGTCACCGCTACTTCTTGCAACTTAGGCGGTAATTGGGTTAACCCCACTGTCGCATCAATCAGCAAAATGTTTTCAATCTGCCGACTAGACGCATTGGCCACTTTATCCATATTGGCATTTTCACAGTTAACTAAGCGATTCACCGAATTACGCATATCCCGCATAATTCGAATATCCTCAAACTTCAACATCGCATTCGTCGCGCCGATTAACGATAAAAAGTCCGCAATTTTTTCAGCTTCTTTGATATACGTGATAAATCCGCCACGACGATCCGTCGTCCGTGAATTCAAGCCATACTTGTTCATCATGTCCGAAATCATCTTATTGTGTTCTTCATATAGTGAATAGATTTCCAAATGATAGCGTGACGTCTCAGGATTATTCACTGATCCACCAGCTAAAAAGGCCCCACGTAAATAAGAGCGGACCGCCGCATCATCAGTTAAAACCTCGGTTGGCGCTACCTCTACAATTTGAAAATCTTTTAAAATCCCTAAATCAGCCAAGACCATATCAGTCCCAGTTTTTAGGCGCACGATATACAGGTTATTTTTGTTCAATTTCATTTTCCGCCGCACAATTAATTCACTGGCAACGTCATAAAATTGCTTCAATAACCGATAGATACGCCGCGCAATAGCGGGATTTTCGGTTTGAATATTTAAAATGAAATGATGATTAGCTAAACTAATCGTCCCATTCATTCGAATTAAAGCCATTAACTCCGCTTTAGCATTCTCGCGATGGACAGTAAGGTTAGTCAATTCTTTTTTAACTTCACTGGCGTATGACATGGGTGCGTCCTCCTATCTTAAAATATCGGAATGACCGACTAAGTTCATCAATTCCATCACAACTTGGCTACCATCATGAAAGGCCCCGTTGTCTCGGAGTTTCAAGAAGTTGGAAGAGATGACCTTACAGCCTTGATCCCGCAAGCCCCGGAAGTCATGACTGACTTGCCGTGACACTTCATTAAATTTATGAAAGTCCATATAGTCCTCGGGCACTTTTTCAGTATTCACGAGCACTGTATTGATAAAGTTTTCACCTAGATGCCGGTTGAGTACCCGCACATGATCGGCATCGGAGAAGTTATCCGTTTCCCCTTTTTGCGTCATGATGTTACAAATATAAACCACTTCAGCATCCGACTCACAAACTGCTTTACCGATATTATCAATCGTTAAGTTAGGCAAGATACTGGTAAACAAACTCCCTGGGCCCAGCACAATCTGATCAGCTTCCATGATCGCATCGATAACCGGCTGTACGGCCGCTGGTTTATTGCCATCTTTATCCGTTACCCAAACACGATCTAATGATTTGTGGGCCGCTGTAATCTCGGCTTCACCAACTAATTCAGAACCGTCTTTGAATTTGCCATGTAGCGTCAACGCCTCGTTAGCTGCTGGGTAAACGTGCCCATCAACAGCCATCATCTTCGATAATTCTTGAACCGCATCAAACACCCCGGACTTCATTTCAGTTAAAGCCGCGATAATCAGATTACCAATCGCGTGACCCGCAAAGAATTGGTCATCACCTTGGAAACGATATTGGAAAATATCCTTATACAGATGTGGTAAGTTCGAGAGCGCCACCATGACATTTCGAATATCACCAGGTGGCACCACGTTAACGTAATTGCGAATAATGCCTGAAGAACCCCCATCATCGGCCACCGTCACAACCGCAGTGATATCAACAGCTTGTTTACGCAAGCCTTTTAAGACAACCGGTAACCCGGTCCCCCCGCCAATCACCACAATCTTCGGCCGTTGGGTCTTGAATGTGTATTTTCTCATGAGCGATTAACTGTTTCCTTCCGTTTTTTGACATCGCGATGACTAATATGAACCTTATAGTTTTGCGCTAAGGCCTCGCCAATTCGTTGCGTTAATGCCACCGAACGATGTTGTCCACCGGTACAACCAATCGCAATCGTCAAACTAGTTTTGCCTTCTTCTTCATATCCTGGCATGATACTTTCAAGCATCCCCAGGAATTGCTGATAAAATTTTTCAGTTGCCGGCTGTGACATGACATAGTCATAGACTGGCTTATCCATCCCGGTTTGATGCTTCAATTCTGGAATATAATACGGGTTCGGTAAGAACCGAACATCCATGACAATATCCGCATCAATCGGTAAGCCGTATTTGAATCCAAATGACACCATTTCGATATGGAAAGTTTCATCGTCACTAGTTTCAAATTTATCAAAGATAGATTCCCGCAATTCACGCGGTGTTAAGGTTGTTGTATCAATCATGTAAGACGCACGATCTTTTAATGGTGCCAGTAAATCGCGTTCCATTAAAACCCCATCCATGATGCGACCTTCCATCGCTAACGGATGAGAGCGACGCGTCTCTTTATAACGTGAAACCAACTCTTCATTGGAGGCATCTAAAAAGAGGATTTTGACGGAAACAAAGTCCGTGTTATCCAAATTGGCCAACATATCAATAATTTCATCGTAAAAAGCCCGTGATCGTAAATCAATCACCAAGGCGACTTTTTCAATCTTCCCAGATTCTTCAACTAATTCCGAAAACTTCGGTAACAAAGCTGGGGGCATATTGTCGATACAGAAATAACCAAGGTCTTCAAAACTCTGGACGGCCACGGTTTTACCCGCACCACTCATCCCAGAGATAATGACTAATTGTAATGATTCTGCCATAGTTGTCGGCTCCTTTAAGACCATATTGATGGTAAGTATAGCATACCGGGCGTGTCTTTTCTAGTTACCGCCCTAACTGAACCAAAAAGGCGTGCCAGCGCACGCCTTTAATTCATCCACTTTAGTTACGCCGGGCAAAGGCGATTAAAATCGCATTGATACCGAAAATCGCAAAGTAAATGCTGACCAATGCATTGAATGAAAAGGCCGCAAATACTGGGTTGAGAATCAACAAGATCGCCAAAATCAGACTAATAATATCAAAGATAACGGATAAGATAAAATAGCCCATCCCAAAAGTTCGAAGATGTGAAGCCACTACCAACCGTTCGATTGAATCAATTAAGAACCAGAACGCAAAGACGTACCCTAAAATGACAATTCCGGTGGGTGCATGGAACAAGAATAGTAGTCCCACGAGTAAATCAATGACGGCAAAGACTAAGGCAAAATTAGCTCGTAAGCCCGTTTCACGCCGCAACTTGGTGTAGCCACCAATTGTCGTAATCCCACTAATAATAGCCGCAATCGCGAATAGAAAAACCAGACTGAGTAAGGCTGCTTTCGGTTGCTTAATTACAAATAACGCCGCAACCAAAAAGACAACACCCGTCATCAATTCGGTCCAATCAAATCCCCAACGATGATCATTAAACATAAAACTTAACATCTCCAGTTTGTTTTAATTCCAACGCTAACGTTACAACTAAGCACCCTTAGTCAGCAAACGTTAGTAAGTTCAATATACCAAGCTTGTGGTCATAGCGCAACCGTTTCCAATCCAAATTTGGTAAACAAATAGGATCCGAGACGTTGGCCCCGGATCCTATTTCATCAATGGTCAAATTGATAACTAATTAATTTTTGTCAGTCGGATAAGCAGCTAACTGGGCTTGGGCCCGTTTGAGTTCGGCTTTAATTTGATCAAAGCCCGTTCCACCTAAGGAATGGCGCCGTTCAACAGCGACTTTAGCATCGAGATCATGATAAACATCGTCTTCGATTAACGGTGAAATTTGTTGATACTCCGCTAACGGAATATCTTGTAGTGGTCGATTCTTTTGGAGACCTTCAAGGACTAACTTACCAACAATCGCATGGGCTTCTCGGAACGGAATCCCCTTATTAGCCAAGTAGTCAGCCAATTCAGTCGCGTTCGAGAAGTCATTGGTTGTGGCTGCCGCCATTCGATCTTCATTGACCGTCAAACTGGCTAACATGCCTGTGAAAACATGGAGACTAGTTAAAACGGTATTAACCGTATCAAACGCGCCTTCTTTATCTTCTTGCAAATCCTTGTTATAAGCCAATGGAATGGCCTTCATGACGGTTAATAGGCCAACTAGATTGCCATAAACCCGGCCAGACTTTCCACGGATGAGCTCTGCCATATCAGGATTTTTCTTTTGTGGCATGATCGAGCTTCCCGTTGAGAATTGATCACTCAAGCTGATGTACTTAAATTCATAGCTACTCCATGAGACGATTTCTTCGCAGAACCGTGAGAGATGCATCATCAAAATCGAGGCATTGCTCAAAAATTCTAAAACGAAATCACGATCAGAAACGGCATCCAAACTATTGTGATAAACCTGACTAAATCCGAGTAATTCGGCACTATATTCCCGATCAATGGGGAACGTTGTCCCAGCTAAGGCCGCCGCACCCAATGGCGAGATATCGGTGTGTTGCATATTGAATTCAAACCGTTCCATGTCACGCTTAAACATTTGGTAGTAAGCCAATAAATAGTGCGCGTAAGAAATGGGTTGTGCATGTTGTAAATGGGTATACCCAGGCATGACCGTTTCCACGTTTTCACTCGCCTTATGCACCAAAACAGTTTCCAAATCATGTAATCGATCCAAAACTTTTGGCAATTGATGCTTCATATACAAGTGAAAATCAGTGGCAACCTGATCATTTCGTGACCGAGCCGTATGCAATTTACCCGCCACTGGACCGATTTCATCAGTTAACAACGATTCAATATTCATATGAATATCTTCATTAACTGTGGAAAATTCAAGTTTACCAGCTTGTAACCGTTGTTCCAAAGTTTCAAGGCCCGCAACAATTTTATCCACATCTTCAGCGGGTAAAATGCCGGTCTTCTTAAGCATCTTAACGTGCGCCAATGAGCCAGTAATATCTTCAGCAGCCAATAATTGGTCAAAACCAATCGAAGCCCCGAACTCATCTACGTACTTGGCGCCGGTTTCGGTAAACCGACCACCCCATAATTTACCGGTACTCATTAGGCATGCGCCTTGTTGGCTTTAGCTTCGGCTTGCGCCTTTGCTTGAACTTGGGCATTAACTTGCGTTGGGAGACCCCATAACTTGATGAAGCCAACCGCAGCTTGTTGATCAAATTCATCAGCAGCAGTATAAGTAGCCAAGTTCTTGTCGTATAAGGAATTTGGTGACTTCCGACCTTCAGTAATGACGTTACCCTTGAAGAGTTGAACCCGAACCACGCCGTTAACGACTTGTTGGGTTTGCTTCAAGAAGACGATCATCGCATCCATCAATGGTGAGAACCAAAGACCATTGTAGATCGTGTCAGCTAATTTTTGTTCAATAATTGGTTTGAAATGAGCCAATTCACGTTCAAAGGTTAAGTCTTCCAAATCTTTATGTGCTTTGAGTAAGACCGTTGCCGCTGGCGCTTCATAAACTTCACGAGACTTGATCCCGACTAACCGGTTTTCGATATGGTCAATCCGGCCAATTCCATGTTCACCAGCAATTTTATCTAACTTGATAATCAGGTCAGCTAAGTTCATGGATTCGCCGTCTAACGCAACTGGCACACCAGCTTCAAACGTAATTTCTAACGTTGTTGGCGTATCAGGGGTATCAGCTAAAGCTTTGGTTCGATCAAAAGCATCGGCTGGCGCACCTTCCCATGGGTCTTCCAAAATCCCACATTCGTTGGCCCGGCCCCATAAGTTTTCGTCAATGGAGTATGGGCTATCCAAGTTAATCGGTACGGGAATATTGTGTTCTTTAGCGTAGTCAATTTCTTCTTCCCGTGACCAGTGCCAGTCACGAACTGGGGCTTCAATCTTGATATCAGGTGCCAAAGCATGAATAGCCACTTCGAAACGCACTTGATCGTTCCCTTTACCAGTACAACCATGCGCAATGGCAACGGCATGTTCTTTCTTTGCCAACGTTACTAGCTTCTTAGCAATCAATGGCCGTGATAAAGCTGAAACTAATGGATATTCACCTTCATACAAGGTATGTCCTTGTAAAGCGATTAACGCATATTCTTCAGCGAATTCTTGTTTTGCGTCGATCATGTAAGATGCAACGGCGCCTAATTGTAAGGCTTTAGCCTTAATGGCATCCATATCTTTGCCTTCACCAACATCGATTCCACAAGCGACCACATCGTAACCCTTGTCCTTTAACCAGCTAATTGCAACCGACGTATCTAAGCCACCAGAATAAGCGAGAATAATTTTATCATTTTGTTTGACCATTGATGTATACCTCCAAAATTTAATCATGTTTGATTCGATGACAGTATCGTACCACCGGTTTTAACTTTATGCAATGATTTTTATAAAATATTCGTTATTTTTCAAATATTCACTTAATTAATGGATTTTTATACATTTATACAGTGCTGATTGTATTTTTCTCCTCATTTTTGTCACTAACAGTTAAACGTTACGTCTTAGCAATAATCACTAATATAATAAGTGTTCATCGATCAAAAATAGTGATACTTGCCACCTACCGTTCGCCCACATTGAGCCGGAACGCTGTGGGCGGACCGGTTCAGCCAAAATGCGGTCTGAACCGTCGTTTTGAACCACTAAACCCGTGTTTCAAAAACGCCAGTCTCTACTAAGAGACTCCCACGGCTGGGCTCAATGTGAGCTCACTCTCGGTTATGATGGTGATTGCTAATTAACTAGCATCCGCATGATAACCGGAGTCAGCCAGTGATGGCGCCGGCCGTGACGACATCGTTATTCCGGTGATTTTCCCGGACTTTACGATGTGGACGACTTTTAAGACTAGCGGGTTTAGCTAGGCTTAAAAGCGAGGTGGAAGCCCGCACTTTGGCTGGAGCCGGTCCCACAGCTGGCAGAATCACTGGCTGACGTAGGTGGTTAATTTAGCCTAACTCAAACCAATACTAGTACGGCTTTTACCACTATACTTAACTTTTAATCTCTAAAATAGGCCACAAAAAAAGTGGACCAGCCGAGAGGCCAGTCCACTTTGCTTAGACAATTTTAATGAGTTATTCCACAACTTTGCGGACAAATGGATCAGAAGAAATGCCTTCAGATAAGATGAGCTTAGCCCATTCTTTAGCTGAGAACAAAGAGTGATCTTTGTAGTTCCCACAACTATCAATCGTGGTTCCTTGAACGTCTGACCATTCAGCAGGTCCCGCGATAAATTCAAGTGATGACTTCAAAGCTTTAGCCACTTCTTCAGTGCTGTGTTCACCCCAAGTAATCAAATGGAAGCCAGTCCGGCAACCAAATGGTGAACAGTCAATCACACCGCTCATCCGGTCACGTAATAACCCAGCTAACATATGTTCAATGGTATGCAAGCCAGCGGTATCAATCGCCGTCTTGTTTGGTTGGACTAACCGTAAATCAAAATTAGTGATTGCATCGCCTTGTGGGCCATGTTCCACCGTGATTTTACGTACATAAGGTGCCAAAACTTTTGTATGATCTAAAGTAAAACTTTCAACTTTTGCCATTCCAAAAACACTCCTCTATGAATTAATCTTAACCACTTCAGTGTAGCACAATTAAGCATTATTTGGTCGTAGCAGCCGCCATCCGCGCTGTATCCCGGTCTAAAACGGCCTTTAAATACTGACCGGTATAGCTTTCTGGTACCGCTGCTAATTCTTCTGGCGTCCCAGTTGCCAAGACGGTCCCACCGCCAGCACCACCTTCAGGACCTAAGTCGATCAGGTGATCCGCTGATTTCACAACGTCTAAATTGTGTTCAATGATCAAGACCGTATTACCGGCATCCACTAACCGTTCCAACACACCGATTAACCGCCGAATATCTTCACTATGCAACCCAGTCGTCGGTTCATCTAGAATATAGAAATTCTTCCCAGATTGTTGTTTGTGTAATTCGGAAGCTAGCTTCATCCGTTGGGCTTCCCCACCAGATAAAGTTGTCGCAGGTTGGCCTAATTTGACATAGCCTAGACCAACATCAACTAACGTTTGTAGTTTGCGTCGAATCTTAGGAATTGGTTCGAAGAATTTCACGGCTTCTGACGCCGTCATCTTCAAAACATCCGCAATATTTTTGCCTTTGTATTCAACTTCCAATGTTTCGGAATTGTATTGTTGCCCATGACAAACTTCACATGGCACAAAAACATCCGGTAAGAAGTTCATTTCGATCTTTAAGATCCCATCACCATGACAGGCCTCACAGCGGCCACCCTTGATGTTAAAACTAAACCGACCCTTTTGATATCCACGTAACTTAGCTTCATTGGTTTGGGCAAATAGGTCCCGAATATTATCAAAGACGCCAGTATAAGTTGCCGGATTACTCCGTGGCGTCCGCCCGATTGGACTTTGATCAATATTGACGAGGCGTTCAATATTCTTAACCCCACTAATTGACTTATATTTACCTGGTTTTTCAGAATTTCGGTTCAATTTTTGAGCTAAGGCACGCTTTAAAATATCATTCACTAACGTTGATTTACCAGAACCTGAAACCCCAGTTACGACGACAAATTCACCCAATGGGAAGTCGACATCAATTTGCTTGAGGTTATTTTCAGCCGCACCGGTAATCCGAATCTTCTTGCCATTACCCGCTCGCCGTTCAGTTGGGACCGGAATGAATCGTTTACCAGCCAAATATTGACCGGTCAATGATTTACGTGATCGTGCCACTTGTTTTGGTGTCCCGGCAGCCATGACTTCACCACCATTTTCACCAGCGCCCGGCCCAATATCAATAATGTAGTCCGCCGCCCGCATCGTATCTTCATCATGTTCCACGACAATCAAGGTGTTCCCAAGATCACGCATCTTCTTCAATGAGTCGATCAACCGATCATTATCCCGTTGGTGTAACCCAATTGACGGTTCATCCAAAATGTAGAGCACACCCGATAGATTAGACCCAATTTGGGTAGCTAATCGAATTCGTTGGGCTTCCCCACCAGATAACGTCCGTGCAGCTCGACTTAAGGTCAAATAGGCTAACCCCACGTTTTGTAAGAAGGTTAAACGATCACGAATTTCCTTTAAGATCGGTTGGGCAATGACTAAATCTTGATCAGATAAGGTGAGTTGGTCAAAGAACGCCAATTCGTCACCGATAGCTTCATCAGAAATCGTGCCGATGTGTTCACCAGCTACTTTAACGGACAAGGCCCTGCGATTTAATCGGAACCCATGACACGTTTGGCAAGTCAGTTCAGTCATATACTTCCGCATCACATCGCGCGTGAAATCACTATTGGTTTCCCGGTAACGACGATCAACATTGTTGATCACCCCTTCAAAAACGGCATCAACATCACGCACACCGCCAAAGTCATTTTGATAATGGAAGTGGAATTCTTTGCCTTTAGAGCCATATAGAATCGTTTGTTGATCAGCTTTTGATAAATCTTCAAATGGCACATCCATCGGAATCTTTAATTGTTTACAGGCTTGTTTCAATAATTCAGGATAATATTGGGAACTGATTGGGTTCCATGGGGCTAAAGCCCCCTCAGCTAATGTCATGCTTGGATCAGGCACCACTAAGTCTTCATCCACTTCCAACTTCATCCCTAAGCCTTCACAATCAGGACAAGCGCCTTGTGGGGCATTGAATGAAAACAACCGTGGTTCTAGTTCACCCACAGTAAATCCGCAGACTGGACAAGCATAGTGTTCAGAAAACAGAATTGGTTCACCACCAATAACATCAGCAATGGCATAACCACCACTCAACCGCAACGCCGCTTCAAACGAATCAAACAACCGTGAGCGATCGCCAGGTTTAATCACAATTCGGTCAATGACAATTTCAATCGTGTGTTGTTGGTTCTTGTTAAGATCGAACGTTTCACTGATGTCATGAATCTCACCGTCAACTCGAACCCGGACAAAACCTTCACGCTTAATCTTGTCAAAGACTTTCTTATGTTCGCCCTTTTTTTGACGGACAATTGGTGACAAGATTTGCAACTTCGTGCGTTCAGGTAACTTCTGAACGCGATCAACCATCTGTTCAACCGTCTGACTCGCAATCGGGGTCCCATCATTAGGACAAATCGGCTTGCCGACCCGCGCCCAAAGCAACCGCAAATAATCGTTAATTTCAGTGACGGTCCCAACTGTTGAACGGGGGTTCTTAGAGGTCGTCTTTTGATCAATTGAAATCGCGGGACTCAGCCCATCAATTGAATCGACATCTGGCTTTTGCATTTGGCCTAAGAATTGGCGTGCATAGGCCGATAAACTCTCCACGTAGCGACGTTGTCCTTCGGCATATAAGGTATCAAATGCCAATGAACTCTTCCCAGAACCTGATAGTCCCGTAATGACGACCAACTTATTTCGTGGAATCGTCACATCAATATTCTTTAAATTATGGGCGCGCGCGCCATGAATCACAATCTTATCATTCGCCAAAGAAAGACCTCCTAGCTGATCTGTGCTTTCAATTCCATTACGGTATCCCGTAAGGTTGCGGCTTGTTCGAAGTCCAACTTCTTCGCCGCTGTCTTCATCTGTTCTTCAAGTTTACTAATCATATCTAATTGTTGTTCGTGTGTCATGTCATCAAAGTCAGTTTCTAAGAAGTCATCTTGCTTCCCAGTATCTTCGGTGGTCTTCGTTGACGCAATCAGATCTGGAATTGACTTCTTAATCGTATGTGGCGTCATATGATGATCGATATTATATTGTTCCTGAATCTGACGCCGACGCGCCGTTTCATCGATCGCAGCCTGCATTGAATCTGTTGTGTGGTCAGCATACATGATGACCGCCCCGTTTTCGTTTCGGGCTGCCCGACCAATCGTCTGAATCAATGACCGTTCGTTACGTAAAAAGCCTTCCTTATCCGCGTCCAAAATCGCCACTAATGACACTTCCGGTACATCGATCCCTTCCCGCAACAAGTTAATCCCGACTAAGACGTCGAATTTACCTAGTCGCAAGTCACGAATAATCTTGGTCCGTTCCAATGTCTTGATATCACTATGCAAGTAACGAACTTTGATACCGAGGTCTTTCATGTAATCCGTTAAATCTTCGGCCATTTTCTTAGTTAACGTGGTGACAAAGACTCGTTCATCGCGTTCAATTCGCTGATTAATCTCGCCAACTAAATCATCAATTTGACCCATAATCGGCCGCACATCAATGGTTGGATCAAGCAAGCCAGTTGGTCGAATAATCTGTTGAATCACATGCTTGGTCCGATCCATTTCGTAAGGACCTGGTGTCGCTGACATGTAAACCACTTGATTAATGTGTTGTTCGACTTCTTCAAGCTTTAATGGTCGGTTGTCTAAGGCACTTGGCAACCGGAAACCATAATCCACTAACATTTGTTTCCGCGCCCGGTCACCGTTATACATCCCACGAACTTGTGGCATCGTTACATGTGATTCATCGACGACCATTAAGAAATCTTTCGGGAAGAAATCGAGTAACGTATAAGGTGGTTCACCAGGTTTTCGACCATCCATAAAACGCGAATAGTTTTCAATTCCACTGGTATACCCCATTTCCCGCAACATTTCAATATCGTAAGTAGTTCGTTGCTTGAGGCGTTGGGCTTCAAGTAGTTTGCCTTCCTTGGTGAACTTAGCCAATTGATCTTCCATTTCATGCTCAATCCCATTGATGGCGTGTTCCATGATGTCATCATTAGTCATAAAGTGAGTCGCTGGGAAAATCGCCACATGATCACGATCGCCAACAACTTCACCCGTTAACGCGTCGATTTCACGAATTCGATCGATTTCGTCACCAAAAAATTCCACGCGCAAGGCATGATCATCACGTGAAGCTGGAAAAATTTCAACGATATCACCATGCACTCGGAACCGGCCTCGTTGGAAATCAATATCGTTACGATCGAATTGAATATCCACTAATCGCCGTAACAAGTCATTGCGTTCTAATTCCATCCCAACACGTAGAGAAACCACATGATCTTGATACTCGTGCGGATCCCCTAAACCAAAAATACTGGAAACAGAAGCAACGACAATGACATCATTACGTTCCAATAACGAACTGGTCGCTGAATGTCGGAGTTTATCGATTTCATCATTGATTGCAGAATCTTTTTCAATATAGGTATCACTCGAAGGCACATACGCTTCGGGTTGATAATAATCGTAATAACTCACAAAATATTCCACCGCATTATTCGGGAAGAATTTCTTAAATTCGCCGTATAATTGGCCGGCTAACGTCTTATTATGTGACAAAATCAACGTCGGTTTATTCACTTGGGCAATGACATTGGAAATCGTAAAGGTTTTCCCAGTCCCCGTTGCCCCCATTAAGATCTGTTCTTTTTCGCCAGCATTGAGGCCTGCCGTCAGCTGTTCAATCGCTTTCGGTTGATCCCCCGTTGGCTGGTAGTCTGAAACTAAGTCAAACCGATTATTATCAACCCGATCAATCAAGGTAACTCCTCCTTCAAGGTGCTCTTTTTACTTATTTATCAGCGTTTCTATTCACGCTGCTCAACAAAAAATAGGCAAGCTGCTTGCTTCCCTATCAACTACAAAACCGCTATTCATTTTAGCACATCGAACATACTTTCGCCATTAAACGGATTGCGAATTGTCACTCAGAATTCGTTTCGTCAATGCTTGTAATTTATCTTGATTCATAAATGACTCAGCCAACATTTCTGGTAAGACTTCCTTTAAGAAGTACTGCACGCTGGCTAACTGTTTGAAACTCACAATAGTCCGTAAACTTTCACGATAGATATCCGTGTAAACTGACTCCGGATTTCCTTTTTGAATCTCACCAAAAGACTCATATAACAAATCCACTTTATCCGCAACTGAGAGAATTTGCCCTTCCAGGGTCTCATCCTTACCTTCAGATAACCGCCGTAAATAATCGGCCTGAAATTCGGTTGGAATTTCATTTTCAACAAAATTTTGCGACAATTTTTGCTCGACATCGGCCAGCATTGATCGCAAGGACGGTGTGGCATATTTTACCGGTGTCTTAATATCACCAATAAACCGCTCATTATAATCGTGATTCAATGCTTTTTCATATAACGCCCGCCAATTAACGGTTTGCCCACTATGCGCTTCGACATCGCCTAAAAACTGTGCGACTTCTGCCACTTTAAAAGAGTGCGCCGCTACCGAATGATTTTGATATTTGAAAAATCCCGGTGCCCGTTGAATCGTTTCTAAATTGCTTAAGCTTTGTAAATATTGATGCATCCCCATGCGATCAACCTCCCGTCATTTTGACCTAAATTTGATTAATTCTAGCAAAGACCCATTCTCGTTGCAAGCAAAACGCGGCGTCACCCGCAGGTAACGTCGCGTTTTGTTAATTATTCGCCGGTTTCTGGCCTGGATAACGTAACATGAATGCCATTAAATAAGACACAATCAAGAATCCAGCAACCACTAAATAAGGATAGTGGTAGTTCATATCAAGTAGCATCCCTGACATAATCGGGCCAACAATGTTCCCAACACTCGTGAGTGACATGTTCAACCCATTAATCAGGCCTTGATTGCTTGCACTAGCTTTCGTCAACAAGGTTGTAATCGCTGGCCGTAATAAATCAAATGCTGAGAAAATCACTAAGGTGGCCACAATCACTTCCCACTTCGTATGAGCTTGCGTGATCCAAATCGTACAGATTGCGGCTGCCGCAAAGCAGAATCGAATCACATGCCGTTCACCCCAGCGTTGAACCATCGTATCGAATAGTGCCACTTGTAGAAAAAGTGAAATCAACCCGTTTAAGGTCAAGACTAACGCAATGTTACTCAAACTAAAGTGGAAGACTTCATTAACATAAATACTATAAATACTTTCAAAGCCTTGTAATCCAAACGATGAGACTAAGATCATCGTAAATAAAATAATAATTGGGACCGTCCAAAAGGCTCGTGACATCGGATGATGAGCTGGCTCTTGGGCATCAGCTGCCGGTTCCAAATCTGAAGCAGCCAAAACATCTTTATCACTCGGTAATAGGACAATTAAAACAATCGCACTAATTAAGCCTAACGCCCCAGCTACCCAAAATGGCGTTTTATAACTAATCCCTGCCAAGATGCCCCCAATCCCAGGGCCTAAGATCAAGCCACCACTAAACGCTGCTGATAACCAGCCGATAACTTTAGCCCGTTGCCGTTTAGTCGTGATATCAGAAGCCAAAGCCATCGCCGTTGGTACGACCATAGCAGCCGACACCCCACCGACTAACCGCGAAATATTAAAGACCCACAATTGATTAGTTAAGGCGAATAATACTTCAGAAACCATGTATAAAAACAAGCCCGTTGCTAACACTGGTTTTCGACCAATTTTATCCGATAAACGCCCAATAATTGGCGAAGCCACAAACTGCGCCAACGCAAACAAGGCGTTCATAATCCCCATATCGGTTGCCGTTAAGTGCAACTCATTCTTAATAAACGGCATCACTGGAATAACCAGACTAATGCCTAAACAAACTAGAAACTCACTAAAAACTAAAATAAAAATAGCCCGCTTGGTTTGACGCGTCATGAACTTCACCTTCTCCGAATTTTTTAAACCACAATGCTGCTATCTTACCAAGCTTGTTAACTAAATGTCTAGTTAAAGGTTCCCCAAGTCATCTCATCAGACAAATTTGTATCAATTACGTACAATAAAAGAAAAGTAACTAGAGGTTGAAAGTTAAATATGGTGGTAGAACTCATATCAGTACTAGGCTAAATTGGCCACCTCCGTCAGCCAGTGATTCTGCCGGCTGTGGGGACCGGTTCCAGCCACAGTAAAGGCTTCCACCTCGCTTTTAAGCCTAGTCAAAACCACTAGTCTCAAAAGTCGTCCACATCGTAAAGTCCGGTAAAATCATCCGGACTAACGATGTTTTCACGGCCGGCGCCACCACTACCTGATTCCGGCTAATTTGCGAATACGGATCGATCTAGTAATCGCTATAATAGCCGAGAGCGAGTCCACATTGAGCCCAGCCGTGGGAAGCTCTTAGCGATTTATCGCTTAGAGCTCGGCGCTTTTGAAACGCGGATTTTTGCGGTTCAAAACGACGGTTCAGACCGCTTTTTGGCTGAACCGGTCCACCCACAGCGTTCCGGCTCAATGTGGGCGAACGGTAAGGCGGCAAGTTTCCGATGAACACTTATTAGATCAACAATAATTGCTAAAAAGCCACTTTAACAAAGTGCCATTTAAAGGAGGTTATCCCCATGTTACCCAAAGATCTAACTGGTTTTACTAATGTACAAACACTAGACCCAATGATCCTCGTCGACTTGCGGTATGCCACGACTAATAATTTCACTCATCAAGTCATTTATGACTTCACAACCGCCATCGTTCGCACCGGCACCGCTCAAAAGCTGGCTCAAGCGAGTGCGTTAGTCCAGGCACAAGGTTATCGACTTAAGATTTGGGATGCGTATCGACCAGTAAGTGCACAAAAACGTCTTTTTGACGTCTACCCTGATCCCAACTTTGTGGCCCCACCCGATCCTAATTTTAGCCATCAAAAAGGGGTAACTTTAGATTTAACGTTAACCGATATGGCTGGTCATGATTGTCTCATGCCAACCGCTTTTGATGACTTTTCACCGCAAGCCCATCGCCAAGCAACACGAGCCACACAACAAGACGCTAATTATCAAATCCTCGATCAGGCTATGCATCAAGCTGGCTTCATCGGTTATGAAAATGAATGGTGGGATTATCGTGATAGTCAGATGGATGATTATCAGCCGTTGAGTGCTGATCCTAACGACTATTAACTTAACTAGTCAGCAAAAACGTTAAGTTTAACCTTTAATACCCCATCAAAAAAGACGCCCACTTAGGCGTCTTTTTTTACAATCAATTTAGGCTTTAATAAAATCTTGTAAAGCTTTTTCGAATTGAGCTAACTTGCTATTGGCTTGATCCAATGAGTCACCAAGCGTCCCGATGTAGAACTTGATCTTAGGTTCTGTCCCAGATGGACGAATCGCAATCCAAGTCCCATCGCTTAATTTGTACTTCAATACATTGGCTTGTGGTAACGCAATTGTTTCCGTATGACCATCGGCGAAGGTTTCTACTTGTGTTTGGAAATCTTCAGTGGCCACAATATCGAAACCGTTGAAACTCGTTGGCGCTTCTTCACGGAACTTCGTCATTAGCGCCGCAATCTTGTCGCTACCGCCAACACCGTCAAATTCTTCAGAAGTCGTATTTTCACGGAAATACCCATATTCAGCAAATAATTCTTGTAAGCCGTCATATAAATTCTTGCCTTGATGCTTGTAGTAAGCTGCCACTTCAGCCAATAAGACCGTCGTTTGAATGGCATCCTTATCATGCACGAATGGTTTGATTAAGTAGCCATAGCTTTCTTCAAACCCAAACATGTAAGTATGATCACCAGACGCTTCAAAATGTTCAATTTGTTCGGCGATATACTTAAATCCAGTCAAGACATTGATCATCTTAACGTTGTATGAAGCTGCCACCTTGGTTGCAAATTCACTAGAGACAATCGACTTCACAGCTGCTGCATTGGCTGGCAACGTCCCGGCGTCTTTGTTGGCTTGTAAGATGTAGTGTAATAAGACCGCCGCAATTTGGTTCCCGGTCAACAAGACGTATTCGCCATCAGGTTGCCGCACCGCTGTCCCCAACCGGTCAGCATCAGGATCGACCGCGATTAAAACATCAGCGCCTTCCTTTTTCCCTAAATCAATCGCCATCTTGAAGGCCGCTGGAAATTCAGGGTTCGGGAATTTAACCGTTGAGAATTCAGGGTCAGCAACCGCTTGTTCTTTAACCACACTAAAGTGTTCAAAGCCGGCGTTACGTAAGGCTTTTTCGCCTAACATCCGACCAGTTCCGTGTAATGGCGTGAAGACCAGCTTCATGTCCTTACCAGTTTCGTCGATTAATTTTTGGTTGATAGTGACTGTTTTAACCTTGGCTAAGTAATCTTGGTCGACGTCATCGCCAATAATCTTCATCGTGCCATCAGCTAATAAGGCCGCTTCGTCAGCGACTTTAATGGCGAACAAGTCAGTGACCTTACGAATGTATGACGTAATCATGTCAGATTCCTTAGGTGGCATTTGACCACCATCTTCACCATAAATCTTGTAACCATTATATTGCTTAGGGTTATGACTCGCCGTAATCATGATCCCGGCATAGGTGTGTAAGTGCCGTACCGTAAATGATAGTTCTGGTGTTGGCCGTAAGCTTTCAAAGACAAACGACTTAATGCCATGTTCGCCTAAAACCCGCGCTGATTCATGGGCAAAGTCCTCGGAATGATGACGAGAGTCAAAACTAATCGCTACCCCACGTGCTTTAACATCGGCATCTAGCGTATCCATAAAACGTGCTAAGCCTTCAGTTGCTTGGCGTACCGTATAAATGTTCATCCGGTTGATACCAGGTCCTAATAGTCCACGCATCCCGGCTGTCCCAAATTCCATTGGTTGATAGAAGGCATCTTCCAAGGTTTCATCATCACCAGCTAAGGTGGTTAATTCTTTTTTTAAACTCGGTTCGAGCGTTGTTTGCGCGTTCCAAGTGTTATAGTTTTCTTTCCAATTCAAAATAGGCCATCCCCATTCGTATAATTGTTAGTGCTTACAATCACAGTATACAACATGTCATTCATTAGCCAAGTAAATTTTACTGAAAAAATAGCTTTTGTCATCGAATCCTTACTAAAATTTACGTTGATTAATTGAGTAACTTAACCGATCTAAGTCTAGGGTTCCTTACCACAACACCGAATCTTGTTATAATATAATTTATGGAGGGGATTGTCGATGACTTTTTACGCTTACACTTATTTAACCAATCAGAATAGCAATCATTTGCTCATCCAGCTGACGGTCATCAGTATCATCATTTTGATCATCGCGTTACTCAGTTGGCTCTGGTATCGGCATAAAACGGATTTAAAATACCGCGACTTATTCATCATCATGGTTTTAGTTCTGCTACTGCTGGTTGGGATTCAAGTGAATGAATGGCAAACTTTACAGTCCACGTTTTCACAAAAATCCCAAGTGACACAAATTATGCAACGCGTCGCTAAGGACAAAGGGGTTAAGCCATCGCAAGTTTGGTCCAATACAGCCTCGGTTAATAACGGCATGCTGATTTCAGTCGCTGGTCACATCTATAATGTCACCATTAACCCAGACGGCAATAGTTATACATTAACCAAAGCCACCCCAATTAATCAACCAATCAAATACGTACGGGAGTGAGTAAACGATGTTTTCTTATTGGGACGTCACCATCAAGCTTGCTTTAGGCTTGTTAACCATTATTTTACAAATCAATTTATCAGGTAAGAGTAACCTCGCGCCAATCAGCGCGTTAGATCAAGTGCAAAACTACGTACTCGGGGCCATCGTTGGGGGCATGATTTATAGTACCAGTGTGACGGTACTCCAGTACATCTTAGTGCTCTTAATCTGGACTGTCTTAGTGCTGGTCTTGCGTTTCTTAACCCATCATAACCATTACTTGAAACAACTCATTGATGGTAAGCCCCAGCTACTCATTAAAAATGGTGAATTACTAGTCAATACGGCTTTAAAAAACGGCCTCAGTGCCAATGATTTAGCCTTTCGTTTACGAACTGAAGGGATCACTGACATTCGTTACGTCAAACGGGCCGTGCTTGAACAAAATGGCCAACTAACCATCACTCAAGTCGGTGATGATTCGATTAAGTACCCGCTGATTGTTGATGGCCAATTAAATTTGGACGCCCTAGAAACCAGCGACCATGACGAGGCCTGGTTAATGGCCCAATTGGCTGCCAAACATTACGAGATTAGCGAGATTTATTTGGCCACTTATACGAATAAACAACTGCTATTATTTCCTTATCAACACTAAAAAAGATTCTCGACAAAACTGTCGGGAATCTTTTTTCCTTACACGCGGGCTTTATCGCCCAATGCAGTAATATAACTATAAACTTGTTGACCAGCCGTGCCACCTTCACCAACAGCGGTCGCAACTTGACGTAAGTCTTTCTTACGCACGTCACCGATCGCAAAGATGCCGGGAACTTTGGTTTCCATATGATCATTCGTTTCGATCCAACCATTTTCATCCGTAATCCCAAGATTAGTGAATGGCTTCGTAATTGGGTTGATACCGACATAGATAAAGACACCATCAACTGGAATTTCAGTATCTTCACCAGTCTGGTTGTTATTGACCTTCACTGCAGTAACCTTCTTGTCGTCACCGACAATTTCCGTCACGTTGCTGTTCCAGACAAATTCCATCTTATCGTTTGCAAAAGCCCGATCTTGTAAGATCTGTTGCGCCCGGAGTTGATCACGCCGATGAATAACCGTTACCTTAGCCGCTAATTGGGTTAAGTAAGTCCCTTCTTCAATGGCTGAATCACCACCACCAACGACAACGACGTGCTTGTTACGGAAGAATGCCCCATCACAAACTGCACAGTAGGAAACACCCCGACCACCGTAAGTTTCTTCGCCAGTAACGCCAAGTTTACGATATTCAGACCCAGTTCCAATCACAATTGCTTTTGTTTCAAACGTATCAGAATCCGTTTTGACGATCTTAATATCGCCTTGATCTTCAACTGATTCAACGCTCCCATATGCATATTCAGCCCCAAATTGAGTTGAAGATTCATACATATCCTTAGCCAGGTCTGGTCCTAAAATGGATTTAAACCCTGGATAGTTTTCAATTGCGGCGGTGTTGTTCATCTGACCACCATAAATCCCGCGATCTAACATTAATACTGATAAATTAGCGCGAGATGCGTATAACGCAGCCGTCATCCCTGCAGGACCCGCACCAATAATAATCACGTCGTAACGCTTTGCCATGTCTAAAAAGCCCCTTTCACTAACTGCCTTAAATTCCTATGTCGCTTAATATACCCCGAAAATTTACATTTGTCGACTAACTTGTTTTGTACACAACTGAAAAAAGTACTTTTAACGAGCAACGTCGTACTCAGTTTCTTTAATCCCGGTATTCATCAAGTCGTATGGACTCTTCATCTTATCGGCATCCCAACTCGCAATCCCGACAACCAGCAAAATTTCTAGCGAATTTAAACTGACCGATTCTTTTAAGCGTTTATCAAATGCCGACTTTAACCGGTTAGCCGCGATTTGAGCCCCTGGCGTATCGGAAAAAAGCAACACCGCCCAAGTAGGATTATCTTGATCTAGCGAATACGTAATATCATTATCCCGGGTTGTTGATGCAATCGTATCAGACGTTAATCGCAATAAGTCTGAAAACTGTTGCTCATTCATCATCCGCTTGATTTCATTAAAGTAGCGAATCCGAATAATCACCGTCGTCACTGGCAATTGGAACCGTCGATTCGTTTCAATGAACACTTGGGCATCTTGAATATAAGCCACCGTCGTCCGTAGATCGGTCCGTTCATCAAAGGCCCCACGCTTCATGATATCGCCACGTAACTTCGCGTTAGCGACTTGTAATTGGGTTAGATGACGCGTCATCCCATAAAATGTCGCTGATAAAAGTAACGGCATCACCAGCCAAAAGATCATGATCATTGGAATCGTGGCATGGTGGGTCGTGTTGATATAAATCATCACGATCGCTTGTAAAAAGATAAAAATCAAATTGGCAGTTAAGCCAGTGATTGCACCAAAGAAGTACGTCATCAAGATCATCACTAACGTTAACCCCAAATAGATGGTATTTAACGTTAGGTTAGCTGTCAACGTCATTAAAATCGCCGTCACACTAAAGAGTGCCAAAAACAACAATAAATAGATGTCAGCCATCACCGCTGACCGTTGATCATCATTCATGCCGTCGCCCCTTTCGACTCATCAACCCGTTTTTACGTAAGACTAAGAAAGCCGCAAACGCAATTAAGATCAAAATGGCAATTGCAATGGCCAAATAAATCACGAGTTGAGAATTATTACTGAGCACCGTTTTAATATTAGCCTGATCATCGACTGATTTATGCTTCTTAAAGCGATAGTTGTAGTGATTATTATCATGATCCACGACAATCGCATCGCCTTTATATTGTTCAATATTACGTTGAAAATTAATTTGGGTTGACGCCCGATAAACATCGCTCGATTTGCCCGCCGTTAAGACGAGTAACCCGGAACGGGCATTATAAGGTGATCTTAACAACTGAACCGTCCCAATATTTTGCCCGTATTGATGTTCAATACTCAATTTTTCATTGGAAACGAAGCCCTTATCACCAGCACCAAACTTAAAGTAGAGCTTGTTGTTTAAACTTTTGATAAACGCATTTTGCTGGGGCGTCCCAAACGCAATCACATTACTCTGCTTCAGCACTGACTTACTAGGCGTTTTCGTATAAAACTGCACGTTCCCGGTATTACTTTGGGCGTAGTTGCCAATCAGGTTAAAGATATTCGACATCGTTTGATAATCGTACTTGGTTAACTTGGCTGGCCGGACAACGGCAATATTATTGAACGTATTGTTCTTTAAGAATAAGTTTGGATAATTCGTCAATAATAAATCACTCACTGGCTTGGACTTAATATAAGCCTTCGAGTCAGATTCAATCGTCGCCCATGGGGTTTGCGCGTTATCCGAACTAGTCTGGTCGTGCATTTCGAGATCAAACGCGACTTGAATTGTAAAACTATTACCAAGGGCCTTACCTTTTGGTAGATCGACCGTTAAGGAATCATTATCCGCATGCGCAGCACTCAACTTTTTACTGCCTAATGGACTGCCATTAATTGAAACTGTCGCTAATGATCGTTTAAAATTCAAATTTTTTGAATAACGGAAATGAACTCGAATTTGTGAGCCATTCGCATTCGTTCGATCAACCGGTAAACTCACAAAGTACGTACTAGACTGATGTTTAGCTCCCGTCAAGGTATCATCACTACTTGTCAGTTGATAACTGCCATCATACTGAAGCGATGATGTATAAGTCCGGGTCTGATCGCTCACTAGTTCCGTACTAGAACGGGTTTCTTGCATCAATTCTTGGTTAGCAATGAAGCGACTAGCCTTCTTTAATAGACTGCCCGTTTTCGCACTAACAATCAAATAATGCTTGTCACCCTGGTAGACTGTTTTTATAACGGCATTTTGTTGCAACTGTTGCTTCGATAATAATTTTTTAAACCGGGCCGGCAAGTGATCATAAGTCCCTATCACCATTTGATAATCTGCAGCTTGTGCGGCTTTATCTTGATAAGTAGTCACCTGAATTTGTGAATTTTCGGTCGTGATTGTCCGTGCTTCACCGGACAAGGCATACATGGCTGCCGTCAACTCTGCGTTACTAGCCGCTTGTGGCACCGTAATGTATGAGTTTTGATAGGCAATCGTATCCGTTCCCGAAAAATGCGCATAAAACGACTTAATCGCCGTCGTCGGTGGCTTCAAAATATATTGGAAATTGACGTTAGCGCCGTCATAAATCGTTAACCAATTAGCCGGTGTTTGCGCCAATCGATAGTCTTTGCTGCCAGCCTTATTTAAAATTTGACCACTAATCGTCAATTGATTTTCGCCCTGAATCAACCGCAATGGCACCTTAATCGCTTTAGTTTGTAACCCGGTACGATTTTTAGGTCGAAACGAGTAAAACTTGGTCCCATTCAACGACAACGTAATATCTGAAGTTGCCCGATTAGCCAGTTGTGAAATCTGAAAGTTTAAATTCAACGTTGCTTGCTTGACTTGCCAATAATCCATTTTGATAAAATACATATTAGCTTCAACCGACGTTCCCGATAAGGTTGTCGTGGAATTTTGAAAAGCTTGCGTGTATGACTTTAATGCTGAACTAGACTTTTTCTTAGTCTGTTTGGATTTCGACTGTGTTGTCTTAGCCTGCCCCACAATTGGAATTGTCGGATCTATCGTTGCCCAAAATCCACTCAATAATCCAAAACTAATTATTAAAATGAGCCATTTACTGATACCGTTTCGTTTTGTACCATTTGGCTTGTTGATGAAAAACTTGCTCACGTATATATCCCACCATTCCATGTGCCGCTACCGCTAACCACATTTGACTATAAACTAAATACATAAAGATAATGATCATAAAATTTGCAATGGTCATTTCACCTTTTTCCGTCGTAATTGTGACAAAGGTGCTGATCACAAACGTCAAGACGGCCATTAACCATAGTGCATTACTAAACCCGATTAGATCCGAATGTGCCACACCAGCTACTGATAACACAAACATTGTATCCGACAATATCAGCGAGGTCATTAATAGGAAATAAATGGCTAAAAAGTACAATAGATCAAATCGAATCGGCCGCCCCGTTTTGGTAAACATTAGCCGGGCATTCTTTAGAATGACATAAATATTGCCTTTAACCCAACGTGTACGTTGATGAAACCACACATCCAAAGTTTGCGGTTCTTGTTCCCAAGTCACCGCTAACGGTTGGAACCGAATCCGATACCCCATACGATACACGCGAAAACTAATTTCGGTGTCTTCGGCTAGCGCTTTAACGTCCCAGCCACCAATTTTCTCTAAAATATCCCGCCGGATAACGTAATTGGTCCCAGGAATCGTACATAACTTAAATAGCCGCTCACGACCAGCTTGCGCCATCCATTGAAAAGATAACGTTTCGATGTTAATAAAACGAGTTAACAATGAGGCATTTTTATTACGAGTTCGAAATTTGCCGATAACCGCTGCCAAGTGATCATCACTCATTAATTCGGCAACCAAATACCGTAACGCACTCGCTTGTGGCGTGTTATCAGCGTCATAGATTGAAATGATTGATCCTTTAGCACGTTTAAGTCCAATATTTAACGCATTAGACTTTCCCTTGCCCCCCGTTACTTTATCCGTATTAATCACTTCTAAATTACGTTGCGGGTATAAAGTTTGTACCCTAGCCAATAATTCTGCCGAATTGTCATCAGAGTTATCATTAATCACAATAATCTCATAGCGATCATGTGGATAATCAAAATTCAATAACGACTGGAGCGTTTTGACAATGACGATCCCTTCATTATGAGCCGGTACCATGATACTGACAAATGGTACTTCGGCTGGCAACACCGGTTCTGGTCGTCGAGCCTTTTGTAAATAATTGACGTAACCCGCAATTGTTAGGACCACATTGACAACCAAAATCCCCCAAATTGCCAAAATAGCCACAAACAAGAACCCATCTAAAATAGTGATAGCTAGACCCTCCTAACTCATTTTCGCTTAAACATATTCACGTAGACACGTCGTCCTAAGAAGATAAACAGGACAAAGACACCAAAAGTAATGGCAAAAAAGATTAGTAAGACTGTTCCTTGCATTTTAAAGAAGCGATTAACCCAAAGTTCTTCTGGTTTCACCGCCGCCAACGTTTTAGTATGTGGCTGTGTCGCTGTTATCGTAGTGGCTTGACCGTTAAGAAAATAAGTGCCATTTCGATACTGAAAAGTTGCCGTGCCACTCACAATTTTAGTTGCCGTGCCTTCAGTAGCCGGATTAAACCACTGATAATTCAATTGACTAAGTCGTCGCTTCAAATTGTTCAAACTACGTTGACTGTTTGGCATCGTGAACGTCACTGCTGTTGGCACTGGGAAATCATCCGCTAATTTCCCTAATGCTGACCCTTGCCTTACGGTTTCTAACGAAGTGGCATTCAATCCATAAATGGCCTGCTTAAAAGTCGTTGCCTGATTATCTTGCTTGGCATATACCGGACTAGCTGGATTAGGCAACAGTAGAATATGATCGGCTTTGGTTAACGCGTACTGACGATAAACTTGATCTTGATTCCAATAACCAGATGTACTAATACCGACTGGAAAAACTTGGTTTTGCGCAAATTGAATCAAATAGTTATCCATTAATGTTGCTAATTCTTTGCCACTACTGGCCGTTACCCCACCAACCGCTGGTGTCTTTAGAAAAACGACGCCACCACGATTCTCAATATTACGTAAGACCCGTGCAAAACGTTGATAAGCCTTAAAGTGTACATTGGATCCAACGGTCGTCGTACTAATGGCAAATGGTATACTTTGCTGATATAAATAACGACTCAATCGATCTAGAACCGCCATATTTGAATATGGTGTCACTTTCGTAATCGTCAATAACGGTTGATAATGCCCGACTTTACCAAATAATTGTGCAATCGTTTGTGCCGCTAATACAAAACTATAGCCACCAGCTGAAAAGTAAGGCAAATAGCCTTGATTACCAACAATCGTGCCATACGGATACGTCTTTTTGGTCACCGATTGACTTTTCAACCAACCAATCGTTTGCGCCTTGGCTGGTAATTGCGTTAACGTCGTCATTGTCTCACTAAAAGCCAATAACTGATGACGTGATCCACTTTTATTCTGCAAGGTAAATTGTTGATGATATAACTTTTGTCGCTTTGCCTGTAGGCCTTGCGCTTCTGCCGCCGTTAAATTTTGACCAATATGCAACCGAATACCCTTGAATCGCTGACGATCACGTACAAAATCCGCATTATTTAGGTCCGTCTGGGGCCAGTTAATCATCGTAATGACACCTTGATAATGTTTTAACGTACCGGCCCGATAATCAGCTGCCGCTTTGGTTGTCACTCGTACACCCACGCTCGTTAACAAGCGCTGAACAGCAGCAATTTTAGTTTGATCATTTTGGGCCACATTTTGAGAATCATAGACTAATAAAACTTTGCTTGTCGCTGCTTCAACTGACGATGGCTGACCCCAATACCAAAAACTAAACAAGGCCACGATCAGCAGTCCCCAACGCCACAATGTTTTTAACTTCACGTGGTTGGCCCCCCTTCATGATAAGCATGCCAGAGGCGATGATTTAAGATATCCGAGACAAACAGGACAAAGATCAAATCGAGGCTAACGGGGGCCATAAAAATATGCTTAGCTAAATCGGCATCCCCATCACCGACAATCGCAATAATCGGTACAAAAATGAAAATGGTTAATAACCCCGTTACTTGGAAAAACTTTAAAACACCCTCAATTTCACCATGTTTTAAATCATTATAAAAGCCAACCGCATAAACCATGACCAGCGCCACTGCTAACAAACAATTAAAGGCAAACTTTTGTGGAAAGAATGCGCCAGCGATCGAACTGTAACCCGTAAAGAAGGTGAGCTGTTTGCCAGGTGAAGCCCCCGAGGCTTTGGTATAATCCCCGACCGCCTTTGTTTGCGTGATCATGACATCAGCTGCGGCTAAATCCATTAACTTGCCAAACTGCTTTGGATGCTGCAAATAATACTTCACAATCCAACCAAAGCCGTATTTAGAAAGTAAGTTCTTTTCCACATAACTTTGTGACGGTTGAATCGTCGCGAATTGTTTGGCATAATAATCCTGGTCTTTCATCAAAGCATATTGTTCATCAATCCCATTCTTAGCCAAGGCTTTACTAGGATCACCAGTTTGGGTTAAAACCCCATGTGAAAAGGCTTGATACTGATTAACGTAAGCAAAATCTTTTCCAATTAACTTATATGTTAAAACACCAGTAACTAATAACACACCAATTCCGGCAAAAATATAGAGTCGTTGTGCCTGAAAGTGCGGTAAAAATAATAACCCTAACGCGACCACCGTAAAGCTCAACGCTAACGGTGCATTCTGCGATTTGCTAGCAATCAAAACTAATGTACTGATCGCAAACAAGAGTAACAGTGGCCACCGATGCTGGTAACGTTGCCTTGCCAAAAGGATAAATGAGGCAAATGAATACATCGTTAAACTCAACATCTGCGGCTCCGCAAAAAAAGAATTGAAATACAAGGTGAACGATGAGTCCCCAAATACAAAGACCACCAACGCCGCAATTAAATAGTTACGTAGCCGTTTTGACGGAAAGGTTAACGCATCCGTTAAAAGATAAATCGCGCCTAAATAGAGGACATAATTAACCAATCCCATAAACCGTAAATCAAAAACCGTTTTACTATAAAAAATTTTATTAAAAAAAACGGCTAAATGTACAAACCATGGTTGTGATGAAAAGATTACTGACTGATTTTCATTGTAGTACTGCATTAAGCCAAAATGCTGCGTAACATAACTAAAATAGCTATAATGCGTCCCAAGTAATTTATAAATGCCGTTACTGTACATGGCTCGGTAAAAATCCCCATTATCCGCCAAACCATTAATGGGCGGAATAAAGATTAAATAACCCGCTAATCCCGCACATATTAACATGGCTAGTAATGGCGGCGGCAAGATTCTTTTAAAAACCTTAATCGCACGAAAATATGCTTGTTTTAGCTTTGGCAACTCTATCCCACCTTAATCTTATTTCAATGCGGCATTTAAGGCCGTCAAGTTATTATACGAATAGGCCTGGTCAGTCTTAGCATCGCCAATGCCACCAACAATTGCTGCTGATGATTTGGTGACTTGCAAACGCCAGACATCCTTCATCGCCAATTGATAGTGGGCCTGATCTTTAATCGCCGCAAAGATCATGGCGGCTAATGCATAATTAGCAGCTGACTCACCACCTACACTAACGGTCCCAGTCGTGGTATAGCCATTTTCCAAGTTATGTTGCTGTAATCGTTGAACTAACCAACGCCGACTAGTCGCTTTTAATTTACCAACTTCTGCTAAATGCAGCAGCGTCGTCAGGGCTTCTGACGTATTCAAGCTAGCACTGCTATACTTACTAGTCGTCCATTGATAACTTGCAGCATACAGTGGAAAGACATCACCTAAATAACCACCTTGCACAACTGTTAACTGTTTACGATAGTTAGCACGACCTTTTTTGGTTCCTTTTTCAAAGTAAGCTAACGTCTTTAAATCAAAATACGCCAGACTACCAGTCGTCGTTGCCTTTTTCGTATGTGTATCATAATAATTAACAAGATGACCATCTTTAATACTTGTGTTCACTAATGTTTGATACCGTTGAGTCGCTTCACGACGGTACGTTTTGGTCTGATGCATCTGATCATACGCGAGTAACGCCCGAATAATCCGTAAATCATCTAACGTGGCATTAACGGTATGCCGCTTCTTAGTACGTGGATCGTAGCGATAGCTAAATTGACCATGATCATCGAACGTCTTCTTTGTGACTCGATAAAACCTTTGAAATTTTTTCCATTGTTTTGTTGTCGCTAGATACTGCAACCACATGCCCGATGATTCGCTTAACAGTTCATGACCAGTCGCAGCACCTGTTGTCCGTTTCTTTGTATCACGATAGTTAGTGTAAATACCCTGCTTAGTCAACAACCCTTTTTTTATAAAAGCGATAAGTTGTTGCCGATGCCTTTGATCAGTTTGCGTCGCATACTGACTTGATGTCGCAAAAGCGGTTGGTGCCTGGGTTGGCGTTTTAACTGTCACCTTTTTTTGACATCCGCTTAACATCACCAATAACGGCAACAACAAAACATAGCCCCATTTCCAACGCATATTACCCCTCCAGCTTAATCTTGATGTTGTTCTTCCCAATTACCGATCGCCGTAATCCGTGGATTATCACGACCATTTTCACGTTCTTGGGCCACGGCCATCTGACCAACAACATTCAAATAATTAAATGGATCGTCAAAATTTGGTGAGAAGAGCATGTCGACAAACGCCAAATCATCAATCGTATTTCCATTTTGAATGGCAATTGATAAGGCATTGGCTGACTGTGCGATTTCATGAGGGCTCCATAATTGAGCCCCTAAAATTTTACGATTTTCGGGATTATAAGTCAGTTCAATCGTCAATGGGTCCGTTGTTTCCATATAGGCTGGCCGCCAGTTGCCTTCAAAGACCACGCGTTCAACCGGAACATGACTTAACTTGGCAATGTCATACGTCAATCCAGTTGTGGCTAACGTATGGTCAAACAATTGCATGGCCGATGTTGCTTGAGTGCCCATGTATCGTTGGAGATTACCAAAAATATTAATCCCGGCTAAAGCCCCTTGCCGCACTGCATTAGTGGCTAATGGTGTGTAGGCCGCTTCACCAGTTGGGTTAAAGTTTTGAACACATGAATCCCCCGCAGCATAAATATCAGGATCAGAAGTTTGAACATAATCGTTGATAACGATGGCACCATGTTTATCCATCTCAACTTGGCCTCGTAATAATTCAGTTACGGGTACAAACCCAGTCCCCACGATAGCTAAGTCAGCGATAAAATCCCCTTGATTGGTTTCAATGACAAGTTCACCTTTATCGTTCCCAGTAAAGGCACTAACACGATGGTTTAGTTTCACATTAACCCCGTGTTCCTTCAATAAAGTGACCGCCCGATCTGACATATCTTTACTAATATAGTGATTTAAGATTTGATCATGTGACTGGAATAACGTCACTTCATGGTTCGTGTTGGCATAACTTTCTGATAACTCAGTCCCAATATACCCAGCACCAACAATCGCAATCCGTTGATTATCTTTAGCCGTTTTATAGATTTCACGAGCTTGATCGTAGTTCTTACAAAGTAAAACTTTTGATTCATCAATCCCAAAGATCGGTGGGACCTTAACTGACGATCCTGTTGTCATAATGAGTTTGTCATACGTATCGTCAAAGACATCCCCAGTTTCCATATCAGCAACTTGTAATGTCTTATTTTCAGCATCAATCTTTAACACATTATGTTTCGTTTTAACCGTTGCACCTAGTTTAGTGAGTGCTTCTGGTGACGAATAAAACATATCTTCCAAACGATTAACTTTGCCACCTAAGTATAAATAAATCCCACAAGATAAGAACGAAATATTATCATTCCGTTCATAAATCGTTAGTTCTGCTTCGGGATGATTTTGTAAAATCTGTGCTGCGGCTGCAGTTCCAGCATGGGTACAACCAACAATAACAATTTTCATGAATAACCCTCCATTTAACTTTATTTAGTCTGTGCTAACCAACTTTTTTAATCTAATGATTTCGACTGACCCACTTTGGAAGTGAAATCATCTTCTTGAATAATGTAACGTGGGCGATGCTTAACTTCGGTAAAAATCTTACCAATATATTCCCCGATAATACTAATCGCAATCAACTGAACACCCGAGATAAACCAAATTGACGTCATTAATGACGTCCAGCCTGGAATAACGTTACCACGAAAATTTTGAATTAACGAATACACAATCACAATAATCGCCCCAACAACTGATAGTATACCTAAGTTTAAAATCATTCGAATTGGGATAATCGAAAAGGACGTAATGCCATCCAACGCAAATGCCAACATCTTTTTAAGCGGATATTTCGATGTCCCTGCATACCGTGGTTTACGGGCATAATAAACTTTAGTCGCTGGATACCCGACTAAAGGCACGATTCCACGCAAAAACATATTTCGCTCTCTAAAGCTCAATAATGCACCTAATGCACGCTTACTCAATAACCGATAATCAGCATGATTGGGCACCATATCAACACCTAAATGCCGCATTAAGTTATAAAAGGCTAGCGCGGTATCCCGTTTAAAAAACGTATCCGTATCACGGCTGCTGCGCACGCCATAGACAACATCAAAACCAGCTAAGTGTTGTTGCACCATTTTAGGAATCGCCTGCACATCATCCTGTAAATCCGCATCAATCGTAATGATCATATCTGATACTGGATAAGCAATTGTCATGCCAGCCATTAAAGCATTCTGATGGCCACAGTTACGACTAAACTTGATTCCGGTATAAATAGGGTCGGTTGCTTCTAAATCCTGAATAATAGACCAAGTTCGATCATGACTCCCATCATCGACAAATAGCAATCGACTAGTCGCTGCAATTAAATGAGCATCAATTAACTGCCTGACCACCGCCAATAGTTCTTTCGAGCTTTCAGGTAAGACTTCTTGCTCGTTATAACACGGTACAATAATCGTTAATTGCTGTAAAGCCGCCATTTTAACGCCCCCAATTCCCCTTAGATATAATAAAGTTTATGACACATCAATTATACTTTAATTTTTTACAGGGGAAACCTGTTTTTAACAAAAAACTTGCAAATCTCATTAATTAATCACCACCTTAATAAGCCAGTGTATTACTTTTAATTATAATATTTTAGTAACAATCCTTTAATTGTAGGCAAAAAATTGGCAATCAATATAAATAAATATTATACTTAAAAGAATAATAGGATAACTGACGACTATCCAATAGTCATTTAAGCCCACAAATTCCATGAACACGTTAAAAATTACGAGGGTTAATTATTCCGTTAACATGGTATTTGGGTTATGATAACTTGTAAAGGACTTTAAATACACACTTAAAAAATACAAGGGGCAAATCTATGTATCGCTATTTTATTCAGCCACAATTAGATAAATTCAATAACTCATTAATCGGTTATGAAATGCTCATTCGCTATCGGGCTACAGCCGACGACCGTTGGACGTTACCGGCTAACTTTGAAGCCATTCCGATTGATGTTCAAATTGACTTATTAAAGGCGACGGCTAGTGAGCTGTCTTTAAAGATCGGTTCCGTTTCGATTAACTTTAATCGGAAACAATTTTTAAATCCCGATATTGCCGCAGCTGTGATTGAGGCTCAAGCAAAATTATTCCCCGTAAAAGTGATTGTCGAAGTCACTGAAGAACCAGGTGAAGATAATTATGCCTTGGAAGATATGCAAAAACAAATTGAATTGATCAAGTCGCACGGGCTACAATTCAGCTTGGATGATGTGGGCACTGGGATTAATGTCTATGATCATATCAAGCCCTTATTGGGTTATGCTGAAGAGATTAAGTTCGCCATGCAAAACTTCCGTAACGAAGAACGAACTGATGAAATTCCCGCTCAACTTAAATTTTGGCGTGAAGTGGCAGTCGAACATGATATGCGCTTAATTCTTGAAGGGGTCGAAAACGATGAAGAAGATCAGCTTGCTGACGATCTTGAAATTCCGCTTCGCCAAGGTTATTACTACGGCAAACCGCATCTATTTCAATTGAAATCTGACCATTAAAAAAACCACTTGAATTTTAAAATTCAAGTGGTTTTTTAGTACTATTTTTTAGTCGGCTTCTTAGTCGCCGCTTGATCTTCTTTGGTTAGTTGTTGACCAAGATCTTTAAGGTAAGTCCGTAAATCATCCTTTACATCTGGATGAGTCAACCCATATTCAATCGTTGTCTTCAAATAACCAAATTTATAGCCGACATCATGCCGAGTACCTTTAAATTCATGGGCAAAGACGCGTTGGGTTTTATTCAACGTATCAATGGCATCGGTTAATTGGATTTCGTCGCCCTTCCCTGGTTTTTGCTTTTCGAGCACATCGAAAATTTCAGGGGTTAGCAAGTACCGACCAATAATCGCCAAGTCGCTTGGTGCATCTTCAGGCGTTGGCTTTTCAACAAAGTTATTCACATTGTATAAGCCGGGTTCTTTTTCACTCTCAGGATTAATGACGCCATACTTAGATACTTCCTCGTGTGGCACCTTCATCACGGCTAAAGTTGAAGCGTGGGTTTTATCGTAGCTATTCATTAACTGTTTCGTTAATGGCACCTTATCTTCCATCAAGTCATCACCTAGCATGACGACGAATGGTTCATCACCAACAAAGGCTTTGGCCGTTAAAACGGCGTCACCTAAGCCACGGGGATGAGATTGACGAATGAAGTACAAATTGATGTCAGTGGTTTCTTGCACTAACTTCAACATTTCTTCCTTGTGCTTAGCGCGTAAATTATCTTCTAGTTCGGGATTGGAATCATAGTAATCTTCAATACTACGTTTACTTTTCCCAGTGACAATGACAATGTCTTCAATCCCTGATTTACGGGCTTCATCCACAATAAATTGAATCGTGGGTTTATCAACAATTGGTAACATTTCTTTGGGCATTGCTTTAGTAGCTGGTAAAAAACGTGTCCCTAATCCGGCAGCTGGAATAACCGCTTTTCTAACTTTTGACATGTGCTGAACCTCCTAAGAATGAAAAATCCTAACTAATTGCCTACTGAATTTCTGGTTTACCTTCACGTTGCATCAATTGCGGAATAACTTTCTTAATATCCGCTTCATTGTATAACACATCGTAAATAGCTTCGGTAATTGGCATTTCGATGCCTTGTTGTTGAGCCAGTTCATACGCGGCTTTAGTTGACGGAATTCCTTCAATCACCATGCCCATCGTGTCAATCACTGACTTCAAACTTTGACCTTGACCTAATTCATTACCAGCCCGCCAGTTACGTGAATGAACACTGGTAGCCGTGACGATTAAATCACCAACCCCAGAGAGTCCAATAAACGTCAGTGGTTGTGCGCCTAACGCAACCCCTAACCGACTGATTTCGGCCAAACCACGTGTCATTAACGCCGCCTTAGCGTCATCCCCGTAGCCTAAGCCATGTAATGCTCCCGCACCTAACGCAATGATATTTTTCAAAGCGGCGCCTAATTCGACCCCGATAACATCATTGTTGGTGTAAATCCGGAAGTAATCATTCATAAATAATTGTTGGACAAACTTAGCTGCCGCATTATCGGCACTTGCTGCCGTAATTAACGTGATATCACGCTTAGCCACTTCTTCCGCATGACTTGGACCTGATAAGACCACCACGGCTTGTCGTGAGTCAGCTGGAATTTCTTCCGACAAGACTTCTGACAACCGCTTGTGTGTATTAAGTTCCAAACCTTTACTAGCATGGATAATGATTGGTTGATTGTCCGTTGATTGTAACACGGCTTTAACTTGTTGCGCCACAATCCGGATTGCACCAGTTGGCACAACGAATAAAATCGCTGCCACACCGTCTAATGCAGCCGTTAAATCCGTATACGCTTTAAGCGATTCGGAATATTTAAAATCATGCACATAATGTTCATTGGTGTGCTTTTCATTTAATTCAGCCACTTGATCGGGATTATTCGACCAAAGTCGCACATCGTTTCCATTTTCATCTAATAAGTTTGCAAGCACGCTACCCCATGAGCCAGCGCCTAAAACGGCAATTTTTTCTGCCATACTAATAACCCTCTAATCTATTTTTTTCTACGCCATCTTTTGACCAGAACCAGCCAAATACCAGCGGTTTTCTGTTAAATGTCGCCGCCGCCAAATCAAAATTCCAAGACTACCGACAAATAAAATAACCGATAAGACTTGTGAAACCCGAATGACATTAAACAACATTAAGGAATCCGTCCGCATCCCTTCTGTAAAGAAGCGGCCAAAGGAATACCAAGCCACATAGGCAAGGAAAACTTCCCCTTGCTTGTATAACCCTGATCGATGCCGTGTCACCATCAACAACACAAATCCTAACAAATCCCAAACCGATTCATACAAAAAAGTGGGTTGACGATAAGCGCCATTAATATACATCTGTGAAATCAGCCAATCAGGCAAATGTAACCCCTGTAAGAAACTCAAGCTAGTTACCCGGCCGAAAGCTTCTTGATTCATAAAGTTACCCCAGCGACCAATTCCTTGGCCCATGATGACGGTAGGTGCCGCAACATCTAACATCAACCAGACTGGAATTAACCGTGACCGACAGAACAAGACCACGACGATAGCAGCGCCAATTAGGCCACCGTAAATCGCGATCCCGCCATCCCAAATTCGGATAATCTCACCAGGATGTTGACTATAATAGGACCACTGAAACACCACATAATAAGTACGCGCCGCAATTAATGTAAACGGTAGCGCCCACAAAATCATGTCATAAATATCGTCTGAACGAATCCCTCGTTTGGCGCCTTCTCGAACGGCTAATGCGACCGCGATCAAAACTGCGGTGGCAATAAAGACACCGTACCAATGGACCTCAATCGGACCCAGACGTAGTGCAATCGGGTTTAACGCCCCCAAGACGGTTTTCACGCTGTTGCCATCTCCTTAAAGCTTGTGAGAATCATGACTCGAATTTTCTTTGATGAGTGAATTTAAATTATCATCGAAGACTTTAGTAGCGTCGTAGCCCATACTCTCGGCCCGGAAGTTCATCGCCGCCGCTTCAATAATAATTGCCAAGTTCCGCCCAGTCTTAACTGGAATCGAAATCTCTGGTACTTCCACATCAAAGAACTTACGGGATTGTTCTCCATTCCCTAGTCTATCAAATTGCTTATCAGGCGTCCAATTCTCTAAGTGAACGATGAGATCAATATCCGTATCTTGACGAACTGCACCGGCCCCAAACAAGTTCATGACATCAATGATCCCAATACCACGAATCTCTAAGAGATGATTTAAAATTTTAGGTGCTTCACCAACTAGGGTTTGTTCGTCTTGTTGATAAACATCCACCCGGTCGTCGGCAATTAAACGATGCCCACGCTTAACTAATTCTAAGGCAGTTTCGCTCTTACCAACACCAGAATCACCGGTAATCAAAACACCTAGACCGTAGATATCAACTAACACGCCATGTACAGACTGACGTTCAGCAAGCTTACCTTCTAGATAGTTTGTCATGTTACTTAAAACTCGTGAAGAAGTCATCTTCGTCCCTAGAATTGGTACACCATTTTCTTCCCCAGCTTGAACCAATTCGTCCGGCACAGGTAATCCTGTGGAAATGACAAATGCTGGTGTCGTTAATTGACACATCTTGCGAAAAATCATTAACCGTTCGTCATGACTCATATTTTTCGAATAAGCGGTTTCAGTTTTACCCAACAACTGAACCCGTTCACGAGGATAATAATTAAAATATCCCGTTAATGCTAATCCTGGACGTGAAATATCACTAGTTGTAATTGCCTTATCGTCTAATAGCTTGGCGCCATGATACACATCCAAACGCGTATTTTTCACCAAATCGGCAACGGTTACACTTCCTGCCAAGTCAATCCCTCCCAAATCGTTCCGTTAACTAAAAAAAGTACGGTCAGCCTGTTTCTGGTTGCTATCGCTACCAACATTCAAGCTGACCGTACTTTCTTGATTGCAACAGAATCTTTCTATCATCTAATTTTATCACTTTAAAGCGCTTTATTCACCATTGTTACGCACTTCGTGAGAAAAAATTAGAAACAATCACATTAGCTAAGGACATTAATATTGAGACTAACATGGCCATCCCAAAACTGGAAAAGCCAAAGTTAGCCGCCCCCATAAAGAATGAGGTTAATTGTAACATTAAGCCATTAATCACAATACTAAACAAGCCAAGTGTCAGTAACGTAATTGGCAAAGACAATAACATCAAAAATGGTTTAACCGCCGCATTTAGGATCGCCAACACAAAACTTGCGATCAAGGCTACCCAAATATTAGCCACATGAAAACTACTCTGGAAAAACCCCGCAATTGCCACAAAAAGAACTGTATTAATTAAAATTCGTTTCCAAAAACCCACTATTCGTTCACTCCATTAATCTTGATGCCGAGGTTCGTCTTCTTCACGGACATTGTGAATTGATTTTCGCCCTTGAGGTTGCTGTGGTGAATTGGCTTGACTGCTAGCATGGCGCATCTGTTCAAAGAACCCTGTATTTTCGGGTTTACTTGGAATGATGGTCATCAATAGCAAGTAAACTAAGATTCCGGCACCATGTGAGGCGATCGTTAACAAGACGAATAGCACTCGCAACACGTTAGCATTCCATTGTAAATATTCAGCAATACCGCCAAGAACCCCTGCAAAAACACGATTGTTAGATTTAGTTAATTTTCGATTAGATTTAGTTTTCATAAAATCGACTCCTCAAATAAGTTTAGTCTAATTATATCTTATCGATTAAGAATTAGACTTGCAAATTTGAGGAATCGCCTTTAGAGATATTTATACTTTTTCTAAACTAAATTGGAACTTTCGGGATTCAATTCAACAATTTTTCCGGTGTTTAAGTAAACGATCCATTCACCAACATTGGTCACTAGCGCACCGATCCGCATTAAATAGCCGGCAACGTTAAGATAATCTGTCGAGCCAATCACGGTTTCTGGATGACGTTCCATTTTAGAAATGCCTTTTTCGTTAATCTTGTCGTACATTTCACCAACTTTAGCATCCTTGGCCGCAACTTTTCGAGCCGCTAAATCATCACTCTTCACATAAGCGGATAACATTTCTTCAACCATTTTTCGAACCCGGTTACCCATTTCGGATAATTCAGCTTCAATTTCAGGTACGCGTACATGTCCCTTAACGCGAATCGTGGCATGGGCAATATTACGCGCGTAGTCCGCCATTCGTTCTAATTCAGAAACGGCTTTTAGAATCGTGACAATCTCCCGTAAGTCAGAAGTCACTGGTTGGTAAAGGGCAATCATCTCAAATGATTTCTTTTCTAATTCAACTTCACGTTCATTGATTTTAGCATCATTATCAATGATTTCTTGAGCTAATTCTCGATCATGGTCAATAAATGCCTTAACGGATTTTTCGATCGTCTCACTGACCATCATCCCCATTTCAGTGAAATTAGCATCAATATCATTTAACTCATCATCAAATAGTCGTCGCATGTTTCGTCCTCCTAACCAAATCGTCCTGAAATGTAGTCATTGGTTTCTTGTCTTACCGGATTCATGAAAATCTGCTTGGTATCGTTAGCCTCGATTAACTCTCCATTCAAGAAAAAGGCTGTTCGATCAGAAATTCGTGAAGCCTGTTGCATGTTATGCGTAACAGTAATGATAGTGTAATCATGACGTAAATTCAATAGGGTCATTTCAATCATATGACTCGAAACCGGATCAAGCGCACTCGTCGCTTCATCTAATAAGATAATATCAGGTTCAACCGCTAAAACACGCGCGATACAAACCCGCTGCTGTTGTCCACCAGATAAAGATAATGCATTGGCATGCAAGCGATCTTTAACTTCATCCCAGATAGCTGCCTGCTTTAAACTTTTTTCAACGGCCGCGTCTAATTGTTCTTTATCACGAACACCAGCCAATCGTAACCCATAAACCACATTTTCATAGATCGAGAATGGAAAAGGATTAGGTTGTTGAAAAACCATGCCGATTTCTTTACGTAATTGCACGGTATCTGTCGTGGGCGCATAAATATTGTGACCGTTAAAATTAACATCACCTGTGATGGTGACTCCTGGGATTAAGTCATTCATCCGGTTCAAACAGCGTAAGAACGTTGATTTACCACAACCAGAAGGACCAATTAATGCCGTAATTCCAGTCTTTTCAAAACTCATGTTAATGCCTTTTAAGGCTTCTTTCTTACCATAAAATAAGGATAAGTTTTCAGTAGTTAAAATTGGGCTCATTAACAGACCTCCTAGCCAAAATTCCCAGAAATGTAATCATTGGTTAAATCTACCTTTGGATTGGTGAAAATATCGCCAGTTTCTGCATATTCCAAGACCTTACCTAAGTTAAAGAAGGCCGTATAGTCACTAATCCGTGAGGCTTGTTGCATGTTATGTGTCACAATAATGATGGTGTAATTTTGTTTTAATTCCAGCAGCGTATCTTCAACTTGACTCGTTGAGACCGGGTCCAACGCACTGGCTGGTTCATCTAATAACAAGATATCTGGTTTAACCGCAATCGCACGTGCAATGCATAATCGCTGCTGTTGCCCACCAGATAAGGCCAATGCACTTTTATTCAAGTCATCCTTGACCTGATCCCACATGGCGGCTTGTCGTAGCGAAGTCTCGACAATTTCATCCAATTTGTGTTTATCATTTAACCCACGTTGTCGTAAAGCGAATGCGATATTTTCATAAATCGACTTTGCAAATGGATTAGGTCGTTGAAAGACCATTCCAATATGACGACGCATTTCATACACATCTACTTCGTCACTATTGATGTCTAGACCGCGATACATAATCTTCCCTTTAACAGTCGCAATACGGTCATTCATCCGATTTAAGGACCGTAGAAAGGTTGATTTACCCGAACCAGAAGGGCCAATTAATGAGCTAATCTTATACCGTTCAAATTGTAGATCACCTTCAGAAATCGCTTCTGACTGCCCGTAAAAGACACGTAAATCTTCTGTCGATAATGCAATTTCATGCGCTTTTGGATCAAAATGCATGATATTACGTTGCGTGGTTTCCATATTTTCATTTTGCATCTAGTTGGCCCTCCTATTCTGCCGTTAAATGTTTATACAAGCGTTTACCGAGCCACCGAGCCAAGAAGTTAAAGAGTAAGACCGCGATGATTAAAACTGCGGATGCCCCTGCCGAAACGGCTTTAGCATCGGGCATAATTCCTTCTGAATTAATCTTCCAAATGTGTACGGCAAGTGTTTCGGCCGGTCGTAATGGACTTAATGGACTACTAATATCAAATGGATTCCAGTTACTGAAGTCTAAGGCTGGTGCACTTTGACCGGCCGTGTAAATTAACGCAGCGGCTTCCCCAAAGATTCGTCCGGCACTCAAAACTACCCCAGTAATAATACTTGGTAGCGCTGCCGGCACAACAATCTTAGTCACGGTCTCCCAACGAGAGAGGCCTAAAGCATAGCCAGCTTCACGTTGACTATCAGGAATATTAGCCAAAGCTTCTTCAATACTTCGCGTTAAGATTGGTAAGTTGAAAACCGTTAACGCAAAAGCCCCTGAAAGAATCGAGAACCCGAGTTTAAATTGGACTACGAAGAATAAGTAACCGAATAACCCAACAACCACTGATGGTAATGAGCTTAAAATTTCGATGGTCGTCCGAATTAATCCCGTAATCGTGTTTTTACTAGCATATTCATTCAAGTAGATCCCTGCACCTAACGAAATCGGCAATGAAATCACTAACGCCAAAATCAATAGGTAAAAAGAGTTAAACAATTGAATGCCAATCCCACCGCCAGCTTCAAAAGCCAACGCTGGTGATGTTAAAAAGTGCCACGAAATCTCAGGCACCCCTTGTACCAAAATATAACCAAGTAAGGCAACTAAGATAATGACCACCAACGCGGCCACGGCGTATAAAATACCGGTTGCTAATTTATCTGCTCGTTTAGCGTTCATTATTTAATTTCCCCTTTCGACCAATATAGCGGATCACCAAGTTAAAGAAGAGTGACATTAAGAGTAAAATCATGGCTAATGACCACAACGCATTGTTTTGTAGTGAACCCATTACCGTGTTCCCAATGCCCATCGTTAAAATACTGGTTAATGTCGAAGCTGGTGAAACTAAATTATGTGGTAACAAGGTGGCATTCCCGATAACCATTTGCACAGCCAAGGCTTCCCCAAAGGCACGGGCCATCCCAAAGACTACCGCGGTTAGCATTCCAGGAATTGCGGCACGTAGCACCACTTTATAAATTGTTTGCCAACGCGTGGCACCTAAAGCCAACGACGCTTCGCGATAATACCGAGGTACCGCATTTAAGGCATCGGCACTCATTGACGTGACCGTTGGTAAAATCATAACGAACAGAACAAAGGTCCCTGACAAGATCCCATAACCACTGCCGCCAAACGTATTACGGACAAATGGTACGACCACTTGTAGCCCAATAAACCCATAGACCACTGATGGAATCCCAACTAATAATTCGGTGACCGGACGTAAAATCCGGGCCCCCCGACGTGGCGAGATTTCAGTCATGAAGACCGCCGTACCAATGGCAAACGGAGTGGCTAATAATGCCGAACAAATGGTAATCAAGAATGATCCGACAATCATCGGCAGTGCCCCAACAGCTGGTTGACCATTAGTCCCAAGCGTCCCTGGATTCCATTGAATCCCACTTAAGAATGACCATAAATTAATATGGTTTTGGAAGAATGTGGCTAATCCGCGCGATGCCACAAAGTAAAAGATCAAGAAGACAACCAAAATAATTAACGCCAAGCATGATAAACTAATAATTTTTCCCCGGCGCTCAATTTTACTGGCGACCGATTTTTTTAATAGACTCGCTCGAATTTTATCCATCCATTACCCCTCATTTCACTGTCGTGATTTTCCCGGTCGCACTCCGCTCAACTTGCATTGCATGTACCGAAATGTAGCCCAACTGTGTCACTAGCTTCTTTTGCACAGCCGTCGATAAAACATAATTAATAAAGTTTTTTGTTAATTGATTTGGATTTTTACTCGTATAAAGATGTTCATATGACCAAATTTTCCACCGATTATTGCGAACATTGGCTTCCGTTGGTCGAACGCCATTCATCGTCACGGTCGTCACTGATTTATCTAAATACGAGAAAGCCACATAACTAATTGCACCAGGTGTGCTTGAAACAATTGACCGCGCTAGCCCAGAAGAATCTTGTTCTTGAGACTCCGCACTCTTGTGACCATTCAGCGCATAGCTTTCAAACGTTTTACGCGTTCCAGACCCTTGTGCGCGATTAATTAAGACAATTGGCACATTTTTGCCGCCAACTTCACGCCAATTGGTGATTTTACCCGTGAAGATTTTAATGAGTTGTTGTTGTGTTAAGTTAGTGACGCCCGCTTTGGCGTTAACGATCGGCGCAATGCCGACGACAGCAACGCGATGATCTTTGAGTTTGCTTGCCTGAATACCGGCTTGCTCTTCTGCAAAAATATCCGAATTACCAATCGCAACAGCGCCCGATTGAATCTGACTAAGGCCGGTCCCAGACCCGCCTCCTTGCACATTGATGAAGATGCCCGTGTGATTAGCACTATACTGTTCACCCGCCGCCTCCACTAACGGTTGCAAAGCGGTGGAACCAACTGCGGTGATTGACTCGCCAGCGTTCGTTTGTGATCGGTGGGTGTAACCGAAGCCTAACGCAACGCCAATCAAGATCAGTCCTAGTAATTGGATGACCCGACTTTTTTTCATAACAAAATACCTCCTACCCATTGCTCAAAATATATATTACTAAGTTTGTGTAAATGCTTAATATGCGTTGTGTAAAGATTATGTAAAGGTCATAATTTTTTGACTGATACGGCGTAAAACTGATCAACTAAAGTTTGAAAGCTGAATTTTAGACTTAACCATTGATAGGACAGTCATTTAACGGTCAAAAATAGTGAAACTTGCCACCTACTGCTCGCCCAATCCGGGCCGAAACGCTGTGGATGGACAATCCAAGCCAAAGTTCGGTCTTGGATTTCGTTTTGAACCGCAAAGGTCGGCGTTTCAAAAGCGCCAGTTTCTAAGCAAAAACCGCTAAGAAACACCCACGACTGGGCCCAGATTAGACTCACTCTCGGCTAGATTTGTGACCAAATCATTGTTTTAAACAATGATCGTCGCTTAATCGCTGGCTGTCAGTGATGGCGCCAGCCGTGAAAACGTCGTTGTCCGGGTGTTTTTGTCGGACTTACGACGCGGACGTCTTGAAAGACTAGTGGTGTTTGCTAGACTTTCAAGCGAGATTGAAGCCCGCCTTTTGGCTGAAATCGGTCCCCACAGCTGGCAGAATCACTGACAGCCGGAGGTGACTAATTTAAGGGTATTCAAGTCAGCTCTATCAAGGTCCTACTAACGATGAGTAAGTTTCAACCTTTAGCTGATCAACAAAAAACGGCTAAAAACTGAAGCCTAGCTTCAATCTTTAGCCGTTTTCTTTGATTGTACTGGTAAACTCACCGTCATCGTGGTACCAACACCCCGTTGACTGGTAACTTGAATATGGCCGTGCATCGCACTCACTAATTCTTTGACAATAGACAGACCTAACCCAGTCCCACTAACTTCTTGTTGTGAACGGGAAGCACTTGCCCGATAAAATCGTTCAAAAATTCGCTGTTGATCTTCTGCACTGATCCCAATACCTGTATCTTGCACGCGTAACAACCACTGATCAGTCTCAGTGACTGCCGTGATGGTTACTCGTCCTCGTGGTCGATTGTACTTAATCGCATTCGATAATAAGTTTTTAATGACCGGCGTTAACTTTTGTAAATCTCCCGGTACAGTTAACGTTGACGAGATTTGATTATCGATCGTCAGTTGATGTTGATCAATTGATTGTTGCAATAGTGTTAATTCCTGACCGACAACCGTTGCCAACTTCACCGGTTGTTGTGTCCCCTTACTTGGCACTTGTGCGCGAATTCGTGATAACGACAACACATCTTGAATCAGATCGATTAAACGCTGACTCTCATCGGCAATAATGTGTAAGAATTGTGTTAACGTTTCCGGATCATCTTTAGCACCACTTAACAACGTTTCTGTAAACCCAGCTATAGCTGTAATCGGGGTCTTCAACTCATGGCTGGCATTACTAACAAAATCATCTTGCATCTGCTCAATCATGTAAACTTCCGTGATATCATACAGCATCAACACAATTTGAAAACGAGCTCGACTACTTTGAATGTAAACCGTCGTGGCTTCCACAACTTGCGTATTAGGAGCCGGTTTTAGGGTTATCGTTGCGCGCTGGTTTTGTTGTGTCGCGATCGTATCTTCAATCAACTTTGTCAATGCATACAACTGAATATCTTTCGTATACACATGCGCCACAGTATTAATGGCTTGTTGCAATAATTCAGCCAGTGCTGGATTTGATAATTGCACTTGTCGATGATGATCAATCACCATGACGCCGACCGGTAAATAACGCATGATCATCATCAATTCTTTTTCTTGCAGTTGTGCCCGTTGCGTTTGACTACGCTGAAATGACTCCAATTGATTGACGGCCTGCGACAAACTGTATAACGGATCACTCTGTGGTAAAAGAATATGTGGTGGAAATTGTCGACTACTCATTTGTCGCAACTTGGCTTCCATGCGATCAATGGTCTTTTGCCGTTCATGTTGTTGAAACCAAACGAACCCAAGTTCCAACATGGATAGTCCGACAATAACTAGAACGAGCCAACCAACGACTACCCAAGACCAATGAATTTTAGCGTAATGTTGCATCACGACGATCACTAAACATAACATTAATACATTTTCTAACGTCAGTAGTCGAACCGTTCGTTGCCAATGATTACCCATAATCTTCACCCACGAATTCATACCCAAATCCGCGGACTGTTCGAATTAAACGTGGCTTTTTAGGATCTAACTCAATTTTTTCTCGCAAATGGGAAATGTGGATATCAACAATGCGCGTTTCACTAGCATAGTCGTAACCCCAAACATGATTTAAAATCGCATCACGACTTAATACCCGACCTTCACGTTCAATAAAATATACCAATAGTTCGAATTCTTTCGGTGTCAAACTAATTTTTTCACCATTGCGTGTCACCTGGAATTTATCTTGATCAATGCGCAAATCGCCAATTACCGTAATGGCCCGATTGACTGGTTGACTCACTGGTTGTGGCGATTCGACAGTCTCAGGTACTGCGCGGCGAATCACCGCTTTAATCCGTGCTAACACCTCTCTTGGTGAAAATGGTTTAGTGATATAGTCATCGGCACCTAGCTCTAGCCCAAAGACCTTATCAAATTCATCGTTTTTAGCCGTCACGATAATAATCGGGGTCCGAACCTTTTCTTGTCGGAGCCGCTTTGTGACTTCCATCCCATCAAGTTGTGGCAACATTAAATCTAACAAAATACAAGTAAATGATTGCGCTAACCCCAATTCTAGCGCATCTTTTCCGTTAGTTGCTGTCACTACTTCATAACCAGCCTGTTTCAGATTATATGACAATAACGTCACAATTGCTGGTTCATCATCTACCACTAAAATCTTATCCATGGTCATTAATCCTCCTGATCAGTGAATAATACAATCCCTAACTCATGTGGTGCACCACTATAAATCGCGGTTTCGGTAATAATTAATTCTTGTTGCCGATTTCGGACTTTTAAATGAACATAGGTCGGACTCTGCAACAACGCGGCGTAAAATTGCGCCTCGGTATGCACAGGCTGGCGGTTACATTCTAAAATCACGTCACCAATACTCAAATTGAGTTTATCAGCTGGTGTTTTGGGACGCAACCCGATAACCCGGACCCCTTGATCCGTATCAGAATACCAAAATTGTTGATGACTATCATGGTAACGATGTTGCCCTAATAGCAACCAAGTTGCCACCATCATTAGCCCCATTAGTCCAAGCAGCCACTGCGGTCCTAAAACGGTAAACCGCGCGATAATCGCTAACACCAAAGTCGCACCAGCTAATAACAAGTAGCCCCCTGCTAGTCGCCGCCAAGCCAATTTTGGTAACTGCTTGTACACTTGAACACTAGCACCGACTAACAACGGCAAGAGTAGCACACTATAGCTGTGTGAGCCAATTTGAAAGACCGGCCACCAACTCATCGTTGCATGAAACCAATCACCGGGGACTAAGACGCCCATTGGAACAACTAATAGTTGTTGCCAGCGATAACGAACAATCCGCTTACCACGCTGATCTGGTCGAATTTGTGGCGAATTAAGTTGCGTATTACGACGCGTTAATAACCACGCCATACCCGCCAAGATTACCGCTAAGATTACCAGCCCATTGATCACCAGGCCACTGCTCAAACTAACCGTCGTGACACCATGCATTTGCAGTTGCCAAGCCACCCGATTCAAATGTGGATTAAAGCCCCAATAAATTAACCAGCTCAACCCAAAGACGGTTATTGGTAAATAGCCCCAAGGACTAACTAATAAGCTTAAAACGGCCAATAATTCATAAATAACGACCCAAACTGGCGACACCACTAAGCCTAGTAATAAGCCGATGATAGTGGCGATGATCCCCAGTCCAAGACCATCTTTAAAGAAATTGCGGCTTTCTACATAACGTGCTTCAATCGCACTACGATAGTGATGCCGTTCATAAGTCACGCGTTGGCGGGCCGTTAACCAACTCCGAATTAACCCCAGCCAGACCAATGGTTGTAACAAGAACAATTCCAATACTTTCAATACCTGCATGCGCGTTACTCCTAACGTTAAACTCTGAAGTTAGTATAGCATTTTTACTGGTTCAGACCAATGCTGATTCTAGCAACTAACCCTTGATATTAATGCTTTAATACAACATCATTATAATGCTGATAGACAAAAAAATACTAAGCAGACTCATCGATTGCACAGTCAACTTAGTATTTTCTTTTTTATTGTGGATTTTTTTGTGCCAAACGCCATTGTAGATAAGCATCAATAAATGGGTCCAACGCACCATCCATGACGGCCTGACCATCATGAGTTTCATAGTTTGTCCGATGGTCCTTGACCATCGTATAAGGATGAAAGACATATGACCGAATTTGCGATCCCCAACCGATTTCCAGTTGTTCGCCTTGAATTGCTGCACGTTCTTTAGCCTTTTCCGTTTCTGCTAATTCATACAATTTAGCCCGCAACATATTTAACGCGGTTTGCCGGTTTTGCAATTGTGACCGTTGGGCTTGACTTGCCACGACAATTCCCGTTGGCAAATGCGTAATCCGCACCGCTGAAGACGTCTTGTTAACGTGCTGACCACCGGCGCCACTAGCCCGGTAAACATCGACTTTTAACTCATCAGGTCGAATATCAATATCGACATTATCCGCTAATTCCGGCATGACATCTACGCTAGCAAACGAGGTATGTCGGCGACCAGCCGCATCAAATGGCGAAATTCGAACAAGCCGATGAACCCCTTTTTCAGAACGTAAATAGCCGTACGCATTATGACCACTAATTAATAACGTGACACTCTTAATGCCGGCCTCATCACCCGCCTGATAGTCAGCCGTTTCCACTTTAAAGTTATGACTAGCTGCCCAGCGCGTGTACATTCGTAACAACATCGCGCCCCAATCTTGTGATTCCGTCCCACCGGCACCCGGATGAATTTCCAAGATCGCGTTATTTCGATCATAAGGCCCATCTAAGAGCAAGTTCAACCGATATTGTTGCAAGTCATGTTGGGCTGTTTCAAAATCGCGTTCAAAGTCAGTCTGCATCTCAGCGTCTGGCTCCTCATTGAGTAATTCATAGGCCACAGCTAAATCATCGACCTCACTTGCCAAGGTATGATAAGCGTCATACTTGGCTTTTAACGCGTTATTATCATCAATTACCGTTTGCGCGGCAGCTTGATCATCCCAAAAACCGGGTTCGGCCATGCGGGCTTCATTTTCTTGGATGCTTTCGTTCAAGGCATCTAAGTCAAAGCGACCCCCTAAAGTCGACGACGGCACTTTGCATTTCTTCGATTAAATGTTTATATTCACTTAATTCCACAAAGAAACCTTCTTTCCACTTATTATTAAATTTATTTTTACAAAAAACGTAGTCGGCCTCCAACTGAGCCCAACTACGTTTTCTAGCGTTCATTATTAACGTTGGATATTTTGACGGATTTCCGACTTCATGAATAAACGGGTGGTATCGTAATCGATATCAGCCACCATTTCCTCAAACATCCGGTAACCATCACGTTGGTATTCAACTAACGGGTTCAACTGACCATAGCCCCGTAAACCAATTGATTGTCGTAATTGATCCATCGCATCGATATGATCGGTCCAATGCGAGTCCACCACGCGCAAGACAACGACTTTTTCAAATTCAAGCATTTGATTGTCATCGTATAATTGCTTGGCTTTAGCCGCGTAGACGTCATCAACACGTTTCATCAAATCAGCTTCAATCTCGCTTTGAGACTTACCTTGTAAATCTTTAATCGCGATTGAATCTTCATTAACCATGGCAGCTTGCGCAAAGTCAACAATGGCTTCCAAGTCCCAATCTTTTTGATCGCCTTGCGTATGCAATTGGACAGTCCGTTCAACAGTCCGCTTGATCATCGGCATAATGACTGGCTTTAAGGACGTTTCTTCCATGATGACTTGTTGCCGTTCACCATAGATGACTTCCCGTTGGGCCCGCATAACATCATCATATTGTAAGACGTTCTTCCGTGAATCGTAGTTATTCCCTTCGACCCGCTTTTGAGCGCCTTCCACTTGACGTGTAATCATTCGTGATTGGATCACGGCATCATCATCATCAACTTGCATCCGACTCAAGAAGTTCTTGATTCGTTCAGAACCGAATCGTAACATCAAGTCATCTTCAAGTGACAAGTAAAATTGTGACATACCAGGATCACCTTGACGACCGGCCCGGCCACGCAACTGATTATCAATCCGGCGTGATTCATGACGTTCAGTCCCAATAACGGCTAAACCACCAAGTTCTCTGACACCAGGTCCCAATTTAATATCGGTCCCCCGCCCAGCCATGTTGGTCGCAATCGTAACCGCGCCACGTTGACCCGCGTTAGCAACGATATCGGCTTCTTTGGCATGGTTCTTGGCATTCAAGACCACGTGAGGTACACCGGCTTCTTCAAGTCGTTGTGACAAATATTCAGACGTTTCAACAGCAACCGTCCCGATTAACATCGGTTGGCCTTTTTCATGTAATTGCGTAATTTCTTTAACCACGGCGTTAAACTTGCTCCGCAATGTTGGATAGAGCAAATCAGCACGGTCGTCACGAATCATTGGCCGATTGGTTGGCACCGTGATAACTTCCATATTGTAGATTTCACGGAATTCTTCTTGTTCCGTTTTAGCCGTCCCAGTCATCCCAGATAATTTTTGATACATCCGGAATAAGTTTTGGTACGTGATATTGGCCATGGTCTTGGTTTCTTCTTGGATTTCAACATGTTCCTTAGCTTCAATCGCTTGATGCAAACCGTCAGAGAAACGCCGACCATCCATGATCCGTCCCGTAAAGGAATCGACGATCAAGGCTTGACCATCTTGAATCACATAGTCTTTATCTTTTAACATGATATAGTTAGCACGCAATGCTTCATCTAAGTAATGATTCAAAGCAGTATTATCCGTATCATATAAGTTATCTAAACCAAAGTACTTTTCAGCTTTTCGAATCCCTTCATCAAGCAAAGCCACCGTCTTCGATTCCAAATCAACTTTGTAATCTTCGTCTTTAGTTAACGTTTTGGCAAAGCGGTCCGCCCGTTTGTACATCCCAGTCGTTCCTTCAGATTGACCAGAAATGATCAACGGTGTCCGCGCTTCATCAATTAAAATCGAGTCAACTTCATCGATAATCGCAAAGTTCAATGGCCGTTGAACCATATCTTCACGATAAACGACCATGTTGTCCCGTAAGTAATCAAACCCAATTTCACCGTTAGTTGAGTAAGTAATATCAGCGTTATAAGCTTCCCGTTTTTCTTCAGGTGACTTATTGGCACCATTAATACCGACACTCATACCTAACCAGTTATAGAGTTCACCCATTTCAGTCGCGTCACGCGCTGATAAGTATTCGTTAACCGTGACAACATGAACCCCTTTACCTGCAATCGCATTTAAATAAACAGGCATCGTCGCCGTTAAGGTTTTACCTTCACCAGTTTTCATTTCAGCGATATCGCCTTGATGTAAGACAATTCCACCTAAAATTTGAACGTGGAAGGGATATAGTCCCAAGACCCGTTTGGCCCCTTCTCGGGCAGTCGCAAAGGCTTCAGGAAGCAAATCATCTAAAGATTCGCCTTCTTTGTATCGTTCACGAAATTCTGGGGTTTTCGCTTGTAAGTCAGCGTCGCTTAACTTGGCATATTCATCCGCGTAAGCTTCAACTTTATTTGCAGTTTTGTCCAGCCGCCGAATGACACGTTTGTCGCTTTCAACCCAGCGTTTTAAAATGTTGGCCATTTACTTAATCCTCTCCAAATAGTAATTCTTTTAAGTACCGATTCAATAGCATATTTTTGAAATAAAATATCAACTGTCATTTTACCATTTTTTAGCGCTAATGAAAACCGCACGATCCGAATGAAACCGATATCTCATCGTAAATTATCCGCAAAAAAAAGACTGGTCCCAGACCAGTCCTCTTGATTACTCGTTGATATTATTGATTGTCGCCAGTTTCGATCAAGCCATAACGACCATCATTACGACGATAAACGATGTTGATTGCATCGGTTTCCGCGTCTTCATAGATAAAGAAATCATGGCCTAACATATCCATTTGTAGGATGGCTTCTTCATTATCCATTGGCTTCAACGCCACACGCTTCGTACGTACAACATCTAACTTATCGTCCTGATCGTTATCAGCAGCAACCGTTTCATCAGTAGCTGCAAAGTCAATCGCTTTAAAGCCCTTTTCACGAGACTTACGGTTAACCTTTGTCTTATACTTACGGATTTGGCGTTCGAGTTTATCGGTAACCAAATCAACACTGGCATACATATCAGGAGAAGTTTCTTCTGCCCGGAGAACTAAATATGGAAGTGGAATCGTTACTTCGACTTTAGCCGTTTTGTCTGGGTGAATCTTCAAGTTTACGTGGGCAATTGAGTCAACGTTGTTGTCAAAGAATTTTTGTAACTTACCCACCCGTTTTTGAACGTAGTCACGAATAGCTTGTGTCACTTCGATATTTTCACCGCGAATATTAAAATCTAGCATAGATTATCTCTCCCTTCACACACATTAACTGTGCACCCAAAGTAATCAAAGGACCACTCTTTCATTACTTTGCTTAAATTCATTATAATAGAAAGCGCTACAATAAACAATCCAAATGCCAATTTTCGCAATATTTAACGTGCTACCGTTAGCCCTATTACCGACTTGGCACCGTTTTCTAGCATGACCATCGCTGCATATCGAATTGTTCGACCAGTCGTATAAACATCATCGACAATCACGACCGTTTTCCCGGTCAAATCCGGGTGTTCAGCCGCCAACTGAAATGGCTGCGTCGTTAATAGACGGTCTTGGCGATTCTTCGTGGCTTGTTTAATCGCTTTTGTTGTCGCTAGTGTCACTAACCAACCATCATTTTCGCCCGCTGCCAACCATCCCGTCACTTGGTTAAAGCCACGCGTCTGCATGGTTGCTGGATTAACCGGAATTGCCACAACAACATCAGCCTTAATCGTCGACAATGTTTGCTTAAGCCGTGCTTGAAAAACAGCCCGTAGTCGAAAATCACCTTGAAATTTGTAAGCTTTAAAATAAGCTTGCATTGCTGAATTATACTCAAATAAAGCCTGATTATAAAACTGAGTTTGCGTTGGCCAGCGGCGACAATCCCGACAAACCTGTGGCTGTAATTGGGCCCGGCCGCAATCAGGACAAGCCGTCTGACGATCGATCGGACGGAATCCTTGCCAGCACAACGAACAAACAACTGGCCGCACGATTGGCTGCCAACTCAATACCCATTTTAAAGTTAGTTTAGTGGTTAGCGGTCGTTGACAAAGTAGACAATTCATTTAATAAGCGTTGTCCTTTCCGATTAACAAGATTAATCTGGCGTTGGGCTTGTTTCACGTGACGCGCATGACTGGCACAAACCATATGAACCGCACCAGTAGGCCGATCACGACTACGGCCAACACGCCCTGCAATTTGAACCAAAGCGGCAGTTGAAAATACGGCATCATCAGCACCCAACACGATCACATCAATACCAGGTAAAGTTACCCCACGTTCTAGAATGGTTGTCGTCACTAGATATTGAACCTGTTGATCACGCATCTGTTGGACCTTATCCAACCGTTCAGGATCAGCGGAATAAACCGTTAGTCCCATCATTTTTGGAAACATCCGTTGAATAGCCGCCTGCACAATAGCTAATTGACTAATCCGCGGCACAAAGATTAAAAAGCGGCGTCCCGATGTTGCATACTGTGTCAGCCAACGTTGAACCGGTTTGATTAATTTTCCATGTTGCAGGTGCGACCACCATTTTGGTGCTAAAGTCACTTGAATCTTTGGCAATAAGTGACGATGAAATCGCAATGGTAAGTAACTAATCGTCAATTGACCACGTTTTACTTGCTGTAATAGCTCCCGACTAGGCGTAGCCGTTAAATACAGTACCGCACCAGTGGGCTTGACCGCGTGTTCAACGGCATAAGTTAACCTTGGATTAGCCGCAAACGGAAACGCGTCAACTTCATCAATCACCAAAACATCAAAAGCTTCGCGAAATCGCAATAACTGATGTGTCGTGCACACGGTCAGTTGTCGATAAACGTAAGGTGCCGGTTGTCGACCATGTAAAACGGCGACTGTCGTCGTGGCAAAGGCCGCTTGTAAACGCGGGGCTAGTTCTAGACAAACATCCACTCGTGGTGACGCCACCGCGACACGCAATCCTTGCTGCAAAGCCCACGCTAACCCGGGAAATAACATTTCTGTTTTACCAGCCCCCGTCACGGCCCATAATAGGTGTCGCTGCCGTGCTTGAAAGGCAGCCTTGACCCGATTTGCGCAATCTGTTTGTGGCCCCGTTAATTGCCCATCCCAGGTTAAGCTTGGTAAATCAGTAAACGCATTCGGTTCCGGGAGATGATACAATGAAGTTAGGGTACTTACCCGTCCTAAGGTCAAACATTGATAACAATAATAGTGATGATCTGGCAGTTGCGCCCATCGACGTTGCAATTGACTGCCACATCGTAAACATTGTACCTGCTGCCCCGTCACCTTTAAAGCTGGCAATTTTTGGGTACCCGCTGGCAGTTGCTGGGCTTCAACCGGCGTTAATAATAATTGACGTCCATATAATTCTTTAGCTTGCATACTTAACCTCCTAACGGTAATTACGCAGCTAAGACCTATTCTTATTCAAGGAGGTTGGTAATTTTGACCACCCCATACTATACAATTACTACCGATACAACTTTTGAACAAACCATTAAAAAGTCACGTTTTATCGCTCAACTTTTTCGAATTAGTGACGAGGCTGATGCCCAACAAAAAATTGCGGCAGTTCGAGCGGCTGAATCCAAAGCCAACCATCACTGTTTTGCCTACGTCCTCGGCGATGATGATCATATTCAACGCATGAGTGACGATGGCGAACCGTCAGGCACAGCCGGAGTCCCTATTTTAGAAGCCCTTAAATTAAACGAGGTCCATGATGTCCTCGCAGTAGTCACCCGTTATTTTGGTGGCATTAAACTCGGTGCCGGCGGTCTCATTCGGGCTTACAACAATACCCCAGTTCAAGCAATTCAACAAATTGGTAAAGTTCAGCGCCTGTTAGAAACCAAGCTAGCAATAACCATTGACTATCGCCATGTTGATGCACTGAATTATTATTTAACTCAACATCAGTTAGCAACACTTCAAACCGACTACGGTGTCGCGGTTACCATGGTTATCGCTGTGGCAGTTCCAGCGGTGCCTGACACAAAAATTGAAATTAACAACTTGCTCAGTGGTCAGGCTACTTTTGCCGATCAAGGACAACAATTTGTTGAAGTTCCAATTGAAAAAAACGCCTAAAAAAAAGGAGCTACCCGCAATGGGTAACTCCTTTTTGGCTATCTAAAGTCTAGTTTTAATTTAATTGTGTAATTTTGCCAGACATGCCACGATCAACCTTCATAGAAGTTAACGGAATGTAGCCAAGCTTTTTAACAAGTGAGCCTTGAACGCCCTTCGACGTCATATAAGTTAAGAAGCTAGCGAGTTCACCGGTTGGTTTGCCCTTCGTATACATATGTTCATAAGCCCAAATCTTCCACTTGTTAGTCGCAACGTTGGCTTCGGTTGGCTTAACGTTATCAATCGATAATGGTTGCAATCCACTCTTAACGTAAGAGAACGCTAAGTAACTAATCGCACCAGGGGTCGTTGAAACGATCTTTTGAACCGTCCCATTAGAATCTTGTTCTTGGCTTGTGGCCACTTTAGCGTTATTTAATCCCCACTTTTCAAAAGTAGCCCGTGTCCCACTTCCTTGAGCCCGGTTAACAACGGTAATCTTTTCATTTTTACCACCAACGGCCTTCCAATTTTTAATCTTACCTTGGAAGATTTTAACTAACTGTGCCTTAGAGATATTGGTCACACCGGCGTCTTTGTTGACAACTGGTGCCATCCCAACAACGGCAACTTTATGATCAACCAAACCTTTACTATCCAAGCCAGATTGTTCTTGAGCAAATAAGTCGGAGTTACCAATGTTCACAGAGCCTTTGGCAACTTGGCTTAATCCTGCACCTGAACCGCCACCTTGCACGTTAATTGTCACATTGGCATGTTCATTTTGAAATTCTTGACCAGCTTGTTCAACTAACGGTTGTAACGCAGTCGAACCGGTGGCAACAATCTTAGTTGTTTTTGCTTTACTACTACTGCTACTCTTAGTACTTGTTGCTGAGCTACTCCCGCAACCAGCTAACAAGACCGTCATCGTCACGGCCAGCGCCCCAAATGTCACTGCTTTTTTCATCATAGAAACTCCCCTTCTCGATTTATCAAAATTAGTGCAATCAAGATTGCGTCATCAAAACCAGCAATTCTGGGTAGGAAGTGCCTTGTTGTGATACGAGCATGATCACCGTTTGATGATTTAAACAATCTTGATTGCCATTGGAACAATCTTAATATTACGAGTCGTTTGTAAATACAAAATAAGGTTTATGTAAAACCCTTGTATAGTTTACGTAAAGGTTAGTTAAATTGACCAAACATCGGTCAACAAAAAAAGCCTGTGAACCTTCATTGGTCCACAGACATTCAGTACTTAATGGCTACTTTTAGATGTAAAACGTGCCACGGTTCGTTTAATCCAATTCAATAGTGGCTGTCGGTTGTCACCGGCCAAACCGATCGCTTCCACAAACAATTCCAATCCAAACAACAACCCAATCGTTAACAGAATGGACCCGCCGATAGATGAAATGGGATAAAGCAGTGAAATGAACGAAAAGATCAGCGCAATACCATAAATAACCATCACCGTTTGCCGATGTGTTAACCCCAACTGCATCAACCGATGATGTAGATGGTGCTTATCAGCTTGTGAGATTGGCTTTTTATTTAAAATCCGCCGAATCATCGCGTAAACCGTGTCGGTGATTGGCACACCCAAAATCATGACCGGAATTCCGACCGAAATTAAGGTCACGTTTTTCAGACCGAATAACGAGAATACCGCGGTCATAAACCCAATGAACAAGGAACCAGTGTCCCCTAAATAAATTCGAGCCGGGAAAAAATTATATGGTAAAAAGCCTAACATCGCCGCAACTAATGTAAAGATCATCAATGAAACAAACGTATTGGCATTCAAAAAGAATAGACCAATGATCCCAGATGTACTCAAAGCGATAATCGAGACCCCGGTAGCTAAACCATCGAGACCATCAATCAAGTTAATCGCATTCGTAATCGCTAGAATCCATAGCAGCGTAATCGGTAAACTCAGCCAATGGAAGTGAATTAGGCCAATAAATGGGAACGTAAATGTCGTCATCCGGACGCCCCCAATAAAGTAAACTTCCAGCGCCGCTAACGTAATGCCCAACATTTTTTGCCGGGGTTTCAATTCATAAATATCGTCAATAATCCCAGTTGCCAAAATAATCAGCTCGGCACCGAGTAACGCGATAAATAACCGCGTCGGAAACTGATGCATAAAATACAGTAAGGTTGAACCAATCGTATACGATAAAAAGATTGCCAAGCCCCCCATGGTTGGCATGGGCACTTTATTGACTCGCCGTTGATTCGGTTTATCAACCGCACCGATTTTAAACGCAAGTTTTCGCACAAACGGCGTTAAGATTGCGGAGATCATCATGGTCGCCATTAAGCAGACTAAGATTTCAAATCTAATCATTTGCGCGTAACCCCTCTTTCGTTAATTACTGATAATTATACAAATCAAAGCCGTCCTTGACAACTTGATTCACAGAAACTTCCGAATTACAGGCCATTTCATCATAAAAAAGACGCGATTAGCCCCTAATTAGGCTAACCACGTCTGGATAACTATTCTTTTAAATGATAATTGTAAGTCGAGACAATAATATTTTCACGTGAATTTAACACCGCTCGTAGCCGTAAACTCGTTTGGTTATGCAAAATATTTTGCCAAGGTTTCTTAGGTACGAATTGTGGCACTAAGACCGTGGTCGAGAAGTTACGCTCAGCAGCTCGCTTAGCAATCACATCACAGAAACGCAGGGTTGGTGTTGCAATTGACCGATAAGATGAATGAATATCCACGAACCGAACATCCGGGAAGGTTGATTTAAATTCAGCCGCCGTTTTATGTTCCTTTTCAGGATTTTCATCAAACGACACATGCATCGCAATCACATAATCCCCAATCGATCGCGCATAGTTGACGGCCGCTGCCGTTACCCGCGTCACATTAGAAACTAAAACAATGACCGTCGCACCATCGTAATCGTGCAACTCGGCCTTTTCTTTCGCCACCACACGTAATTGCGCAGCCACTCGTTTGTAATGCATGTGAATCCGATAAAACATATAGAGCAAGGCTGGCATCACAATCAAGTAAGGCCAAACATTGCCGAAATGTAAAGCAAACAAGAAAACCACTAGTCCCAATGAAATTAAGGCACCAAGCAAGTTAACTGATGCTTTTAACCACCACCATTGCCCACGTTCACGCAACCAATGGATAATCATCCCTGATTGAGACAATACAAATGGCACGAAAACACCGACCGCATACAATGGAATTAACAATGCCGTTTGACCATGGAAAATAAAGATCAACACAATAGCACCGACTGCTAATGAAATAATCCCATTGGAATAACCTAAACGATCACCACGATCCATGTAAGCATGTGGTAAAAATTTATCTTTTGCTAAGTTGTAAGCCAAAATTGGAAAGGCTGAGAACCCAGTATTGGCAGCAACGGCTAAAATTAACGCGGTTGCTAATTGTAACAAGTAATAGAACAAACCGTGACCAAAAACAGCGGTCGCAATTTGTGACAAGACAGTATTACCAGATTCTGGTCTGATTCCTAAATAATAGCTTAAATACGTGATTCCACCAAAGAAAGCTGCCAAAACTAACGACATGATCGCTAAAGTATTGGCCGCATTCTTGCGTTTGGGCCGTTTAAAGTTCGGTACCGCATTACTAATCGCTTCAACCCCAGTTAATGAAGAAGAACCCGATGAGAACGCCCGTAAAAACAGCACCAACGTCATTCCTTTGACAGCCCCACCAACCGGTGCAGCCGCATGGTAAGTTAAGTTACCACTCGCAATATTCACAACGCCCCACAGAATCATCCCGACAATCATGATGATAAAGAAATAAACTGGGAACGTTAAAAAGGATGCCGATTCGCGCATTCCTCGTAAATTCAGTGCCATAATCGCAAGTACGATTAACACCGCAATTAGCACCTGATAAGACCCTAACGCCGGTATGGCCGATGTAATGGCTTCAGTCCCTGAAGTTACCGAAACTGCCACCGTTAGCATATAATCAACTAACAAGGACCCCCCAGCAACTAATCCGGCTGGTCGTCCCCAGTTGGTACTAGCCACCACATAGGCGCCCCCACCAGAGGGATAAGCCCGAATGATTTGACGATAAGACATCGTAATTGCAAACAATAGTACTAAAACTAACGCGGCAGCATATAGCTGATACATTAACGCGGCAGCTGATAGTGTAATTAACACCGTTGTAATTTGCTCAGTCCCATAAGCTACTGAAGACAGTGCGTCTGAAGAGAGCAGCGCCAACGCCTTGAACTTAGTGAGGGATTGCCCACCTTCGTCCATGGTCTTTAACGGTTTCCCGATAATCAACCGTTTTAAATAACGCCACATGTTAATAACTCCTTTATTCTCAAAATAATTATTCCCAAGTAAGTGCTAAGTCAAAGATGATTTTACTACTTTAAATTCGTAAATACTACACGTTTAATCGGAAGTTCTGATTTTTTTGTTGACCGTACCTGCTTAAGCCTAACAATTCAGGACTTTCCCCCCGCAAACATTCTTTTCAAATCCTCACAAAAAAACACCTACTCAAGTGAGTAGGTGTTTTTTCCAGTTAAAGCTTACATCATGCCGCCCATACCTGGTGCTGGTGCAGCAGGTGCTGCAGGTGCATCTGGTGCTGGTTGTTCAGCAACAACCGCTTCAGTCGTTAATAATAACGCTGATACAGAAGCTGCATTTTGTAAAGCAGAACGAGTAACCTTAGTTGGGTCAACAATCCCAGCTTCAATCATATCAACCCATTCATCAGTCGCCGCATTGAAACCGACACCTGGTTTTTGTTCTTTCATCTTTTCGACGATCACAGAACCTTCTAACCCAGCGTTTTCAGCGATTTGACGAACTGGTTCTTCTAAGGCGCGCTTAACAATGTTAATCCCAGTTTGCACGTCACCAGTTTCTTTCAAAGCCGCAACGTCTTTGATCACGTTGATTAAGGCCGTCCCACCACCGGCAACGAAGCCTTCTTCAACGGCTGCACGAGTCGCATTCAAAGCATCTTCAATCCGGTATTTACGTTCTTTAAGTTCAGTTTCAGTTGCCGCACCGACTCGCACAACAGCGACCCCGCCAGCTAACTTAGCTAAACGTTCTTGTAATTTTTCTTTATCGAAATCAGAAGTGGTTTCGTTAATTTGGTTACGGATAAATTCAACCCGTTCATTGATGGCATCTTTAGCGCCAGCACCTTCAACGATTGTGGTGTTATCCTTAGTAACTGTAACCTTGTTAGCTTGACCTAATTGATCAATCGTTGCATCTTTCAATTCAAGACCTAAGTCATCAGTAATGACCGTCCCACCAGTTAAGATGGCAATATCTTGTAATTGTTCTTTACGCCGATCACCAAAACCGGGTGCTTTAACGGCAACAACGTTGAATGTCCCACGCATCTTGTTCAAAACTAAGGTTGGTAAAGCTTCACCAGAAATATCATCAGCGATGATCAACAATGGTTTGCCTTGTTCAACGATTGATTGTAATAATGGTAAGATATCTTGGATGTTTGAAATCTTCTTATCCGTAATTAAGATATAAGGATTGTCGAGATCAGCTTCCATCTTATCGTTATCCGTGACCATGTATTGTGATAAGTAGCCACGGTCGAATTGCATCCCTTCGACAACGTCCAAGCTAGTATCAACCCCACGAGATTCTTCGATCGTGATGACACCATCATGACCAACCTTTTCCATGGCTTCGGCAATCAACTTACCAGTTTCTTGGCTGGCTGATGAAACTGAAGCGATTTGGGCAATGTCATCTTGAGTTTTAACTTCATGAGCCATCGCGTGCAATGAATCAACCGCGGTCTTAGTGGCTTCTTCAATCCCACGACGAATCCCAACTGGGTTAGCGCCAGCAGTAACGTTCTTCATCCCTTCGTTAACGATTGATTGCGTTAATACGGTGGCAGTGGTTGTCCCATCACCAGCGATATCATTCGTTTTTGAAGCAACTTCGGAAACTAACTTAGCACCCATGTTTTCAAAATGATCTTCTAATTCGATCGCTTTGGCAATCGTCACCCCATCATTAGTGATGGTTGGTGAACCATATGATTGTTCCAAAACAACATTGCGGCCCTTAGGACCAAGCGTTGATTTAACTGTGTTGGCCAATTGGTCGACACCTTTAAGCATTGCTGAACGTGCATCTTCAGAGAACTTTAATTCTTTAGCCATAATCTGTGCTCACCTCATAAATTTATTTTTTAAATCGTTCTATCTTTAAATGGAATTAGTCTTCAATCGCAACGATATCTTTTTCGTGTAAGACTAAATAGGTTGACCCTTCGTACTTAACTTCAGTACCGGCGTACTTGTCGAACAATACTTGATCGCCGACTTTCACGCTTGGCGCTACCTTAGTACCGTTGTCTAAAATCCGACCATCGGCTACGGCAACAACTTTACCGCTTTGTGGTTTTTCCTTAGCGTTGTTGGCGATGACAATTCCACCAACCATTTGTTCTTCTTCTGCTTGTTGTTGCAAGATAACACGATCTCCTAATGGTTTTAACACGTGAATCCCTCCATTTATTTCTTTTTTAGCACTCTTAATAGCTAAGTGCTAATCACAAAGTCAACTATATCATTTTCATTGGAGAATGCAAGGATTTTGTCAATAATTAGTCAAAGAATGTCAAATCGACTATAATGAGGCTATCAAAACCCTTTTGAGGATGTGAGTTCATGTCAAATCGTCGGCAATCACTGCTGATTTTAATTGTTTACTTTATCATTTATGCACTACCAAGCGTGCTAACCGCAGCTTTCCAAAACCTTGGTAGCCAAGTGTTTTTAATCCAAACATTGGATTATTTAATTGGGGCTGTCGTACTCCTCTGGTTGGCGACACGCTCACCTAAATCCAATCAAATAGAAAGCCAACCTCAGTCTTGGCTCAAAGTGCTATTTTGGAGTATCGCAGGGTTAGTTGTCGCGATTGTTGGTCAATTGGTTATTTTACAAATCACCCAATGGCTCGGCTACTCCACAGCATCAACCAATACGACAACCCTACTAACCGTTGGCCAAAAATATCCGTTTTTCTTTTTGGCGATCTTTGTTGGGGCACCAATCATGGAAGAAATTGTCTTTCGTAAAGTCCTATTTGGCAACTTTACCCCGATGTTGGGGACTGTCGGTGCGGCTTTAATTGCTAGCCTCTTATTTAGTTTCGCCCATGCTGACGGTCATATCGTGCTTTACGCTTGCTTAGGTCTTTGGTTCTGTTGGCTATATCGGCATACCGGTCGCATTCAAACGTCAATGTTCGCCCACATTTTAATGAATGCGCTCATTGTCGTGCAAGTTTTCTTACATTAAAAAAGTAAAAGTCATCTTCAATAAAAATTGAAGATGACTTTTACTTTTTAAGCATGATTATCATTTGAATCGAGCTGATTATCGCCCAATTGTTCACCATAATGTTCGATAAAGTAGATCAACGTTTGTAACTCGTTGGTTAAATCAACGTTTTGAACCCGAATCGTATCTGGGACCGAAATCCGTAATGGGGTAAAGTTCATGATCCCCTTAACATCGGCATCAACAAGTTCATCGGTTACCGATTGAACAACTGATGTTGGCACCGTTAGAATCGCAATCTCGATTTGTTGTTCGATTAATTGCTTCTTCAACTCCGTCATCGGATAAACTGGCACACCACTTTGCACGGTATTCGCAATGGATTCATTGACATCAAATGCTGCTGAAATCCGGACATTGCTGTTCTTATGAAAGTTGAAATTCAACAACGCATGACCTAAGTTCCCAACCCCGATTAACGCCACGTTAGTTAGCGTATCTTGATTTAAGATCTTCTTAAAAAATGCCAATAGCTTTTCAACATCATAACCATAACCACGTTTGCCTAACGCACCAAAATACGAAAAGTCACGTCGAATCGTGGCCGAATCAACTTTAACCGCTTCGGAAAGCTCCGTTGATGACACACGTTTCTTATCAGCATCTAAAAGAATATTTAAATACCGGTAATAGATTGGTAGCCGTTTGGCCGTTGCTCGTGGAATTTTTGTTTCTGCCATTTGACGACCCTCCTTAATAAAAAAGTTTGTGAATTTGCTGTCACTATTCTAGCATAATAGGTGACTTTGTGAAATAATAATTGCTCATTATTCCGTTTCACTAGGGAGAATCGCGACAATATGCTACAATTACTTGACGAATCAAGCGTGAAAGGAGCTTAAAAAACGTGATTTTACTACAAGTACAGCAAGTCATGCGGCGTTTTGGCGCCGATGTCTTGTTCGATAACGTACAAATGGATATTCAGGATCATTCACGGGTCGCCTTAGTTGGCCGTAACGGTGCCGGTAAATCCACCCTGTTAAAAATGATTGCCGGTGAAACGGTTCCTGATGAAGGTCAAATTTCAATGCGTAAAGGACTCACGATTGGCTACTTGGCTCAAGACCAAGGGTTAAACAGTCAAAATACGATTTGGGAAGAAATGAGTAGCGTCTTTGCCGAACTACATACGCTAGAAGCTCAGATGCACCAACTAGAAAACCAGCTCAGTGATCCCGCTGTTATGGCTGATGAAGATACCTATCAACAAACCTTGAAAACTTATGATCAAGTTCAAACCGTTTTCCAACAAAAAAATGGCTATGGTTATCAAGCGGAAATCCGCGGCGTTTTACATGGGTTTCAATTCGAAGCCGATGTCTATGATAAGTCGGTTACTGAACTCTCTGGGGGACAAAAAACACAGCTCGCTTTAGCGAAGTTACTCTTGGAAAAACGCGATCTCTTAATTCTTGATGAACCGACCAACCATTTGGACGTTGAAACCTTAACTTGGTTGGAAGGTTATCTACAATCTTACCGTGGCTCCCTACTGATTGTCAGCCATGACCGGTATTTCTTAGATCGGGTGGTTAACGAGGTCTATGATCTTTCGCATCACGAGATGATTCATTACAATGGGAACTATGATCAATACGTTCAACAAAAAGCCGCTCGTATTCAAGCGGAATGGAAACACTACGAAAAACAACAAGCCGAGATTAGTAAATTAGAAGACTTTGTTAATCGAAATATCGTCCGGGCTTCAACGACAAAGCGTGCCCAAGCACGGCGGAAACAACTGACGCGGATGGATCGATTAGAACGACCAGAAGGCGATGAAAAAACCGCTCATTTTGGTTTTCATGCTGCCAAACAAAGTGGCAATATTGTGTTAACCGTCAAGGATGCCGCCGTTGGTTATGATGATCAAATCTTATCAACACCGGATAACCTTAATATCAAAAAGCATGAGGCTATCGCCATTGTCGGTCCCAATGGGATTGGTAAATCAACCCTACTTAAAAGTATTCTCGGTCAGATTCCATTTATCAAAGGTCAAGCAACGTTTGGAACCAATGTCGTTACGGGATACTATGATCAGGAACAAAAGAATTTACATGATAAGAAGACCGTTTTAAGTGAATTGTGGGATGAACATCCAACTACTCCTGAAAAAGATATTCGGACGATTTTGGGCAGTTTCCTATTTACCGGTGCCGATGTCGATAAACCGATCAATGCTTTATCTGGTGGCGAACGTGCTCGACTACTTTTAACCAAGTTAGCGATGCAAAACGATAACTTCTTAATTTTGGATGAACCGACTAACCATTTAGACATTGATAGTCGCGAAGTACTTGAAGTCGCGTTAAATGACTTCGACGGCACACTACTCTTTGTTTCCCATGACCGGTATTTCATTAACCAAGTTGCCACTAGCGTCGTTGAGGTTTCACCCAGCGGGACTGAACTGTTTCTTGGCGACTATGACTACTACTTGGAAAAGAAACAAGAACAAGCCGATATTGCGGCTGCTAGTGAAGCCGCTGAAAGTGCGGCCATGGCAAGTGCTAACCCAGCGGTATCAGCGGCGGCACCAGTTGATACCCGTTCCAAAGGACAACAGGACTATCAAGCTAGCAAACAACAGCAACGTGACAAGCGTAAGCTCGAACGTTCAGTAGCTGCGCTTGAAGAAAAAATGAGTCAACTAGAAACGGAAGCCACGACGATTCAAGAACAAATGTCACAACCAGATGTCTTTGCGGATTCTGGTAAGTTACAAGACTTCCAAAAACAGTTAGATGCCATTAACGCCGAACATGAACAGGCTGAAAACGATTGGACTGAACAAGCCGAAGCGCTCGAAAGTCTTGATTAACAAAAAGATCCTTACCGTCATTGGCAAGGATCTTTTATTCATTAATGGACCATATTAGGCATCCAATCAAATTCCAAACTAGGTTCAGCGTTTAACGCAGCATCGCCAAATTGTTGATGTTGATATTGAACATAACCGGCAGCGCCGATCATCGCGCCATTATCACCACATAATTTCATCGGTGCCAAGATTAATTCCGTTTGTGGGAATTTCTCAGGCAATTCAGCCGTTAATCGCTCACGTAGTCCTTTGTTAGCGGCCACGCCACCCGCTAAAACTAATTGCTTCACTGGATAGTCAGCCAACACGCGCATCGTTTTACTGACCAGCACATCGACCACACTCGCCTGAAAACTAGCTGCTAAATCATTCTTATCTAAGGTTTCACCAATCTGATCAGCGTGATGAACGGTATTAATGAAAGCACTCTTCAATCCACTAAAACTAAAGTCAAAGTTATCTTCATCAATCATTGCCCGTGGAAAGTTAAATGTATCATGACCAATATGAGCCATTTCATCAATCACTTTTCCAGCCGGATAGGGCACACCTAAAACCCGACCAATCTTATCGTAAGCTTCCCCAGCCGCATCATCGCGTGTTTCACCGATAATCTCAAATTGACCATCTGCTTGCATATAAACCAATTCCGTATGACCACCCGAGACTAGTAATGCCATCAGTGGAAATTCGAAAGGTTTGACAAACCGAGCCGCATAAATATGTCCCGCCATATGATTAACTGGAATCAATGGTAAGTTGTGGGCATAAGCGACTGTCTTGGCCGCGCTAACTCCAACCAACAGCGCGCCAACTAGTCCAGGACCATAAGTCACAGCTACGGCATCCAAATCATCATAATTGACTTGGGCTTCTTGTAACGCTTCTTCGATACAAATGGTAATCTGTTCAATATGATGACGACTGGCCACTTCTGGCACGACACCACCAAATCGTTTATGGCTGTTAATTTGGGTTGCCACGACATTTGACAAGATTTCATGGCCATCAGCCACAACTGCCACACTAGTTTCATCACAACTAGATTCAAAAGCTAAAATTAAAGTTTGTTTCTCCACGAGTTACCATCCTTCACTCTATCATCTTCCGCATAATTAAGGCATCTTCACCCGTTGCCTGATAATACCCCTTACGCACCGTCATTGTCGTAAACCCACAACGCTGATACAACTGTTGAGCCGCCAGATTACTTTGTCGGACTTCTAAAAAAACCTTAGCCGGTACCGTTAGCGTTTGAAAAACATGTTGTAACAACTGCGTTGCAATGCCACGACGTTGAAAATCTGGATGCACGGCTACATTCGTCACCTCGGCCTCATCGAATAACGTCGTATAACTCACAAATCCCACGACGTTATCCGCAATCACTGCAAAAACATAGTTAGTATGCGCTGAAGCTAAATCCGTTTGAAAAGTCGCTAATTGCCACGGCGCCCCCGTTGGATAAGCCAACGTCGTCAGATCATAACACACTTGTGCCGCTTCACCAATCGACCAATGATCTGCCGCAACTAAGTTTACCTCAGACATCTGGTGTCGCTTCTGGCAAACGATACGTCATATCAATCGCATCTTCATGATCACCAAAATAATAACGCTTTTTAATGCCCGTCTTTTCAAAACCTAGCGCTAAATATAATCGCTGAGCCGCCACATTACTGTAACGAACTTCTAACGTTACAGTCCGATACTTCAAATAAGTCGCCCGTTCAATCATCGTTTTCATCAAGAAATGGCCTAAGCCTTGTTTTTGAAAATCTGGATGCACGGCGATATTCGTAATATGCGCATCTTGCCGGCGATCATCAAACGCACACCCACAAAAGGCACACAACCGATCTTCATGACGCATCACAATATAAAAGCGACCACTTTGACGCCGCAATTCGGTCTTAAAGGCATTTTCGTCCCATGGCGTTTTACCAGCATAAACGGCCCGTTCGATGGCTAACATTTCGGGCACATCAGTAATCAAAGCCCGTGACACGTAGTAGCTTTGTTGCCCAATTGGCACGATGTGATTTTCAATCGTCATCACTTTTTGGCGCCGATGTTTATGGGTTTTATTTAATTTATGAAAGTATTGCTTAAATCTTCTCAACATATGGCGCGTGGTCCTCTTTCGGGTGCTTGGCTAGCCATTCACTTTCAGCTTGCGTAAGCCGTAAGTAATTTGGCACAAAGGCGTGCAACTGTTCAACCGGCGCAGCTGTCCGGCCCATTAATCCTAAAACCGCTGCTTGGGGCAAATCAAATTGGGGCAACCCGCGAACAAAATTGGTTTTTAAGACTGCTGATAATGGCGCTGCATATTGATCAACCGCTTGACCGACAAACGTAATGGGTTCTTGATAAGCCACCAATTGTTGTGCCCAATCCGTCACGCTGACATGCTGATCAGGTAGAACACTAACGGGTTGATGATTCTCAATCCGGTACAATCCGGCAAACAAGTTATCCCGGCGTGCATCAAACAATGGTGCCACTAATTGACCTTCCGCAACAATATTACCTGCTAAAGCCGCTAGACTAGAAATACCAACTAATGTTTTATCCAAAGTAAAAGCCAAAGTTTTAGCCGTTGTCACCCCAATACGCAATCCCGTATACGATCCTGGTCCTGCCGCCACAACGATCCGATCCAAATCGTTTGGTGCAATCCCAGCTTGCTTTAAGGACTGTTCAATCAAAGGTAACAAGGTCACACTTGAATTGCGACCAACCGTTGTGGTGGTCGTGGCGAGAATATTTGTGTCATCTAATACCGCCACACTTAACGGTCGATTAGACGTATCAATTGCCAACAACTTCATAATTATATAAAAACTCCTCATTTTGAATTACTTCACATATCTTATCATAATTTGCCCGCTTTGAAAGCACTCAGACCGTTTACAATCGCTTAACCAAAGAATTTGGGCCCCTTTTATAACCAGATCAGTCTTTTGATCCTAAATCCATTTGATAAATCGTTACATTTTAACTCGTACGTAAATTTCCTTTACAAAATTTATACTCATTATTCACGCATAATTGTAAGCACATTTACATTCACTTGATATGCTACGCTAGTAAATAAATTACTTGGAGGTAATGGAAAATTATGTCAAAGCTCAGCAAATCACTCTTAGGGGTCTCACTCATTTCGGTCTTAGGTTTAGCAGGTTGTACAAGCCTGGGAACTAGCAACAAGTCTACAGCAAGCACGGATAAAAGCAAACCGATTACGGTGGTCTTTTATCCAAACGAATCCGCTAAAAGCTTCGATGGTTCACGAACGGCTTTAAAGAAATCCATTGAGAAAGTTACCGGTAAGACGGTCAAGCTACAAACGACTACCGATTATAATGTCGCAATTCAAGCAATTGCTTCAGGAAAAGCCCAGATTGCTTACATGGGTGCCAACGGTTATATCCAGGCCAACCATATTAGCAAAGACGTTCAACCATTCGCAGCCCAATCAGATGCTGATGGCGGCTTAAAGAATGCCTCTTACAACTCTTACCTCATGGTACAACAAAAAGATGCTAACAAGTACCAATCCAATGGTAAATATGGCATTAAGAATATCAAAGGCAAGAAGATATCCTACGTTTCTAACAGCTCAACTTCTGGTTTCTTAGTTCCTACCGCTGAAATAACACGTGAATTCAAGGTTAAAGATACTGATACGTTAACTCAAAATGGTAAATTTTTTAGCAAAGTGCTCTATGGTGGGTCACATCAAGGCTCAGCCGTTAACTTATTAAAGGGTGATGTCGATGTTGCTGCCTTTGATGACACCGACTTAATGCCTTACTTGAAAGTTAGCAAAGGTTCTTGGACTAAGCTTGGTTCAACCTTTGAAGTTAAATCAAACGCCGAAGCACCTTTTGGTAATTTAAAAGGTAAAAAAGTAGTTAATATCGCCATGATGCCAGTTCAACAAGGCCCATGGGTTTACAACACGAAAGCTTTAAGCAAGGACGATCAAGCTAAAATCACCAAAGAATTCACCTCAAAATCATTTGCAGATAACAAAGAAATCTTCTCGGCACCAAATGCTAAAACACCTAAGCTCTTCCCTAAGACTTCTGCTAAGAGTCAGTTAGTTAAAGTCAACGATAAATGGTATGCCCCAACCCACAAGTTGGTCGGTTACTAAACCGCTGTTAACCCTAGCTTCATGAAAGGAACTGCTATGCTCAAGGTCATTCATCTTAACAAAACTTATGGTCAAACTAAACGTTCATTAAAAGACGTTAACTTTACGGCTCAACCTGGCGAAGTTACCGCCATCATTGGCCCATCAGGCGCTGGTAAAACGACAATTCTACGGAGTATTAACCAATTAATCCGCGATGATAGTGGTCAAATTCTTCTCGACGATCAAGATATCCGTCAATCTAATAAAGCTGGTTTACGCAAAATTCGGCACCATATTGGCATGATTTTCCAAAATTATAATTTAATCAGTCCGCTAACTGCTCTGGAAAATGTGTTACATGGCCGCTTAGGCGCTAAATCAACGTTAGCCGGTGTCTTTGGTATGTATAGCGCTGCCGAAAAATCGGAAGCTTTACGTTTGCTGCAAGAGGTCGGATTAGGTGACTATGCTTACCAACGCTGTGATCAACTCAGTGGTGGACAACAACAACGGGTCGGTATTGCCCGGGCATTGATGCAACACCCTAAAATGATTTTGTGTGATGAACCGATTGCCTCACTAGATCCTAAATCAACAAAAATTGTGATGGATATTTTGCGTCAATTGGCACAAGAAAAGCAACTCATCATCTTGATTAATCTCCATCAAATCGATATCGCACTTGATTACGCTGACCATATTGTCGGTATCAATAGCGGTGAAATTGTCTTTGAAGGCCCAAGTACAGACGTTAATGATCAAGTTTTGCAACAGATTTATCGGCAAGCTGAACAACCAGAACAGGCGGTTACGGCCAATGAACACTAAATTTAAGTCGCCACAACAATTCTTTCGTCAACGTCGACTCCGTTTAGGACTAGTCTTCGCCGCCCTGCTGATTATTTATTTAGTCTCAGTGATCGTCGTTAATTTTCAAACATTAACGTCACTCGCACAAGTTCCAGCTGGATTAGTTTGGTTGTTCAAAAACTTTGTGCCCACACAACAATCAATCTCTTATTTGGGACCAATCTTGTATCAGCTCTGGCGAACCTTGATTGTGGCAGTTTCTTCAACAATTTGTGCCAGTTTAATTGGGTTAATCCTGGCAATTTTAGGTGCTAAAACCACCAGCCCTACGCCAGCATTACGTTGGATCATTCGTTTTAGTGCCTCTTTATTACGAAATATTCCAGTGGTTGCCTGGGCGATGATCTTACTATTTTCTTTTAAGCAAAGTGATTTTACTGGCTTCTTAGCCTTATTCTTCATGACTTTAGGTTATCTCACCCGAGCCTTCACTGAGACCATTGAAGACTTAGACCGTGAGAAACTCCAAGCGCTACAAGCTGTTGGTGCCAATTATTTCCAATGTGTTTTTTGTGGCGTCTTACCCGAGGTTGCCAGCACGCTAACCAGCTGGGTACTCTATATGATTGAAAATAACTTACGTGATGCGACTTTGGTCGGGATCTTAACTGGGACTGGGGTTGGATTCTTATTCAACCACTACTTTAAACAATTTCGTTATGATGCAGCCGGTTTAATTGTGTTATTAATTGCCGTTTTAGTCATTCTATTGGAACTCACCTCAACTCAGATTCGGAGGGCCATCGCATGATTGAAAATTCTTCATCTAACACCAAATCACTACCAACTTTACCCGCAACCAAACGAGTGACCTTACTGACCAAACCAAGATTGATTTTACGCGGTGTCTTGCTGGCCTTAGCATTGATTACGATCTACTCACTCATTACCCTTGATCGAGCCGGCCTAAAGTTTGGTGAAGCCTTTCAAAGCTTAGGCGTCAACTTAAAAGCCATGTTTTTGCAACCAACCGTTGGTCAAGACACTTGGGCCTTATTACTACGTGCCCTGGCCACCAGTGTCGGACTTGCCATGTTAACCACTTTACTAGGCGCACTCTTTGCCTTCTTCATTGCGGTTTTCTCAGCACGTAATTTGGTTCCTGGGTGGTTAGCCACCAGTATTAAAGCGGTCATGGCGTTCATTCGATCAATCCCAACAATTCTATGGGTACTCATTTACTCGGTAGTCATGGGCTTAGGCGCCAATGCTGCCGTTGTTGGGTTAACGTTCCACAGTATCGCCTACTTGGTTAAAGCTTATTCTGAAAGTATTGAAGAAACGTCAACTGATACGATCGAAGCTTTAAAGGCTAGTGGCGTGGGCTTTTGGCCTATTATTTTCCAGGCCATCTTACCATCAATTATCCCAGCACTGCTTAGTTGGACATTCATTCGTTTTGAAATCAACTTTGCCAATGCGATTGCCGTTGGAGCCGCAGCTGGGGCTGATGATATTGGTTATTACTTGTTTATGGCCAGTGGCTTCTACTTTAATTTCCACGAAGTTGGCCTAATTGTGTATCTCCTGCTCGGAGTCGCAATTGTTTTAGAAATCGTTTCAATGAAATTACGGGGACACTATTTGCAAAAGAACTAATCGCAAGATTTAAAGGAGTTTACACATGACGATTCAAGCAGTTATTTTTGATTGGGCCGGAACAACCGTAGATTACGGTAGTCGCGCACCAATCGTAGCTTTTCAACAAGCCTTTGCCAACGTTGGTATTGAGATTACTGAAGCCGAAATTCGTAAGGACATGGGCTTAGATAAATACACACATATTCACAAAATCATTAACTTGCCTGCCGTTCAAAATGATTGGCAAGCCCGTTTTCAGGTCTTACCAACGAGTGACGATTGTGATCGCATTTATGTCGATTTTAAGGCAATCTTATTGGCTTCACTGACAAACTTTGCTCAATTAAAGCCTGGCATGCCAGCCGTGATCGACTACCTAAATAGCCAACAAATTCCTTACGGGACAACAACTGGTTACGACGAAGAAATGCTGTCAATCGTGGCACCAATTGCCGCTAACCAAGGTTATCAACCTGTGGTAAACATCACTTCTGCTCAAACTAACGGGATCGGACGACCAGCCCCTGCTATGTTGGAACTAGCCTGTGATCAATTGGAAGTCACTGATTTGACGCAAGTCCTAAAAGTCGGCGATTCAATCAATGACATTTTAGAAGGTCAAAATGCAGACACTATTACAGTCGGTATCGTTGAAGGTAGCAATCTAATGGGCTTATCAGAAGATGACTTTGCAGCCCTGTCAATTCCACAACAGGCCTTGTTGCGAGCTAAGGTCGCCTCGCAATATGAAGCTGCCGGTGCTGATCACATCTTGTTATCAATGTCTGAATTACCAGCTTTAATTGATGCCATCAATGCCCCAGTAGCTGATCTGTAAGTTTCGTCATAAAGGAGACTTTGTTAACTCATGAAACAACCTTATTTACTCTTAACTCCGGGGCCGCTTAGTACCACGGCCACGGTTAAAGATGCCATGCAAATTGATTATTGTACTTGGGACAATGATTACCGCCAAGTAACGGAAACCATTCGTCAAGAAATTCTAAACTTGGCCCATGCTGATGCCAACACCTATACAACTGTATTACTTCAAGGTAGCGGGAGTTACGGCGTCGAGGCCACAATCGGTTCAGCAATTCCTCGAACAGATGCCGTCTTAATGATTGCCATGAATGGCGCTTACGGTCGCCGTATTGGCGAAATCGCTGACTATTACAACATCACGCATGTAGATGTTGAATTTCCAGAAGACCAGGCGGTTGAGCCACAACGGATCGCACAAGCATTAACTGATCATCCAGAGGTCACTCATTTTGCAACCGTGCACAGTGAAACCACAACTGGTATTCTCAACCCAATCGCTGAATTAATGCCGCTACTCAAAGCCCGTGGCATTATTAGCATTATTGATGCTATGTCTAGCTTAGGTGGCGTTCCAATTAGCGTCGATGATCTCGATTGCGATTATTTGATTAGTAGTGCTAATAAATGCGTTCAAGGTGTCCCCGGTTTTGCCTTTGTGATTGCTAAACAAACTGAATTAGCTAAAACGGCCGGCAACGCCCGTTCATTGAGTTTAGACCTCTTCGCACAATGGCAAACAATGACCCAGCAACCTGGTAAATGGCGCTTTACGTCACCAACTCATGTGGTTCATGCCTTTGCACAAGCGTTAACAGAACTGGCCACTGAAGGTGGTGTTATGCCACGTTACCAACGTTATACTGCGAGCCAACAAGCTTTAAGTGTTGGTATGCAAGCATTAGGTTTCGACTTAGTCATTGATCCTGCCGTTCAGGGCCCCATCATTACTTCTTTCAAATATCCACATACCGACTTTAACTTTGATGATTTCTACCAATTCATCAAAACCCGGGGCTTCGTCATCTACCCTGGTAAAGTCTCTGCCATTCCAAGTTTCCGAATTGGCACAATTGGCGACGTTAATACTACTGATATTAACCGGTTATTAGCCGTTATTAGCGACTATCAACAAATTCATCAATAATCATCAGATTCAAAAAGGCAGCGAGCTCGCAATCATTTGCAAGTTCGCTGCCTTTTGCTATCACTAAATCTTAGTCACGATCATCATAACCATTTGGATGCTTTTGGGTCCAAGTCCAAGCAGTCTTAATAATTTCTTTGACGTCGTCGTACTGTGGATGCCAGCCTAAGATATCACGTGCCTTGTCACTAGCAGCAACTAATGAATCAGGGTCACCTGGTCGACGAGCTGTTAACGTTGCTGGGATTGGTTCTCCAGTCACTTCGCGAGCAGCTGTTAACATTTGCTGGTTAGAGAAACCTGTTGATGAGCCCAAATTAAAGGCATTGCTTTCATGACCAGCTGCAAGATACTTCAAAGCCAAGATATGAGCATCGGCCAAATCAACCACATGCACATAATCACGGACATTGGTCCCATCTGGTGTTTGATAGTCATTCCCAAAAATCTTCAATTCGTCACGCTTACCTTGCGCAACTTGTAAAATAATTGGAACTAAGTGCGTTTCAGGGCCATGATCCTCACCGATACTGCCGTCGGGTTTTGCCCCCGCAACATTAAAATAACGTAAGGCGACAAATTTCACACCATAGGCCACATCAGCCCAATGCATAATTTGTTCCATCATTAACTTGCTAGCCCCATAAGGGTTAATTGGTAATTGTGGATCAGTTTCTTTAATTGGAATTTGTTTAGGAGTGCCATAAGTAGCAGCCGTCGATGAGAAGACAATTTGCTTCACATCATGCGCCTGCATCACTTCGAGCAATGTAATCATGCCACCCGTATTGTTATCAAAATACTTCAACGGTTTGGCCATTGATTCGGGAACAACTGAAAACGCTGCGAAGTGCACGACCGCTTCAATATTTTCTTGATCAAAAACCTGATTCAAGAAAGCTTTGTCCCGTACATCCCCTTGATAAAACTTGGCTTTGGGATTGATTGCTGCGTGATGCCCAGTCACCAGATTATCCACGACGACTGTATTAGTGCCGTTTTCAACCAATCGATCAACCATGTGAGAACCAATATACCCAGCCCCACCTAAAACAAGAATTGACATAGTGTACCTCCTCTAAAGATTAGCCTTATCATAGCATACTTAAGCCTAAAAATTGAGTCAAAAAAAGCTGACAAGTTATCTCATCAGCTTGCATTAATCTTTAGTCAATCGTTGTGGACTGCCACTTAATCGTCACGTCACAACACTTTTCATCACCAACGCGAATCTGATGACTAGTCGTCACACTGCCATCCTCAGCTGTTGGTAAAATATTCGCCGCTGCCGTGACGGTATGACCATATTTAACCTCATTTTCATAACGAACATCGACTTGTTGTAAGTCATGCGCCAATAAAAAATCAGCTGGCAATGTATCCAGCAACCAATCAAAATAGTGGGCATTGTTAACATGCCGATTAGGATCAATATCGAAGAACCGCACTTGATATGGTTTACTCAGCGTCTCATCGGTGGTTTCAAAACTTAACGGTCGTGGCAACCTTGGAATCCGTTTAACCGCTTCAGAGTGATATGGCGTCACTAATGCCGGATCAATCTTCATAATTTTTCGAGTGGTTTGACTCATCGTCACCCAAATACTGGTAATGTAGGCCAACTCTTGTCCTTCTGCATCACGAATCCAGAACTCTCGAAACGCAAAGTATGGATTATAAGCCGACCCGCGGACTGCCAACGTTACCGTTTCATTCAACCGTGGCATGCGCGTAATCGCCATTGAATATTGGGTAACCACCCAACCAACACCATGACTCTGCACAAATTCGGTAGTCAATCCCAATGCATCACTTTGATCTTGAGAGGCCAAAATGGCAATGTTAATTAAGGTCGCCAAGGTCGCTCGACCGGTCCGATCACATTCGTAATACGTCATCCGGTGTTGTTCTGTGTAAATACTGGCTTGTTCACCAATTGTTGCCATCTGATCACTCCTCATTGTTAAGCTCATGAAAGGCATTATAAACCACTTGGCGTTGCAATTGACGCCGTTTAGCAATCGCCTTAATGGCTGCATTCGGTTTATCACCAGCAGTAATCAACGCTTCAACTTGTGCTTTGAGTGGTAATTCAGCCAATTCATCGGTTGTTGCTGCCACTGGCTCATTCGGATTGCCACTTATCAGCAAGACAAATTCTCCTTTTAACTGGTGATTTTGCGACCAGTCAATCATTTCAGCTAAGGTTCCCCGTGCAAATTCTTCGTAACGCTTCGTTAATTCCCGACAAGCTACAATCTGCCGACTAGGTTCACAAACCGTGGCCAAATTAGCCAACGTTTTCGCAACTCGAAAGGGTGATTCATAAATAATCACGGTCTCTTGACGCTGAGTTAAAGCAGTCAATTCAGCTTTTTGTTCCTGCTTTTTACGTGATAAAAAGCCATAGAAATAAAACGGCTGGGGCACTAAACCAGAGGCAATTAAAGCAGTTAAACCAGCATTAGCACCCGGTAATGGGACCACTGTTAAGCCTCGCGCCACACAAGCAGCCACTAACTCGGTTCCGGGATCACTAATCGATGGCATCCCCGCATCACTGACTTGTGCAATATCCAGTCCTTGTTGCAGCTTTTCAATAAATTGTGGTATCCGTTCTTGGGTGTTATGTTCATGAAAACTAATCTGCTTTGTCGTAATTTCAAAATGATTCAATAACTTTTGGGTATTGCGCGTGTCTTCAGCAGCGATCAAATCAACTGCTTTTAGCGTATCAACTGCCCGAAATGTCATATCTTGCAAATTACCGATCGGCGTTGGCACTAAATATAACGTCCCAACGCCCGCATGGTCAGCAAAACTTTGTTGCGTTTGCAAATTTTCTCCTCCTACCTACGCCCGTTCCCCGTAAATCACTTCTAAACAAAAGACGCATGATTCGTCATCATCGCGACGTTTGCCATAAAATTGATTACAAACGTGGAACCCTTCATCATACAGCTTTTCCAAGTTCTGGCGCGATTTGGATAGCGTGGTCGTACTCGAGGCTTTCTTTGGGATTTCGTTTTCAATTTCAACCATACGTTCACGTAAATGTTCGTTTTCGATGACCAACTCGGCATTTTTTTCAAGTACAGTCGTCATATCAGCCCGTAACTGCGCCATTTTGTCGAGCATTTGCTGCATTTGTTGTTCCATGTCGCCAAAACTATCATATAAATCACGCTTATCCACACGCTCACCCTCATCTTCCTATATTTTAAGCGTTCGTTTTAAAAATCGGCCAGAGTTGCAAGGTCAAGCCTTCTAAGACATTCTGTAAACTAATATTGCTAGCTAATTGTCGTTTGGCACTCAGGCCCAGTTCAGTAGCTGCGACCAATTGCGTCGTATTCAGGTTCGTCGTCAGCGTGGTCAGCTCACTTTGATACTGCCCAAAACTTAGCTCACTTTCATCGTCAACGTCAAAATGCAACTGCAATAAATCTTGAAAAAGTGCCGCAATGAGATCTAATAAAACTAATTGTTGTTCTCGTTCCTTGGCTAAGCCAACTAATCGCGTCTGAACAGCGACAAAACTACGTGGTTCACCTTTGACGGTTTGTTGAAACCATTGCCACAATTGATCAACAGCATTCGGTAACCAATCATCGACGAGTAAGGCTTGGGCCTGCGTCAAACTATTGGTCAAATGCCGCAACGTTTGGGCATCCTTGGCAGAAATTCCAGCCGCTTCAAACGTTTGTTGTAATACCGCCGCTGGTAATGGTGGAAACTCAATCACTTGTGTTCGCGAAATAATGGTTGGTAGCATCAGTTGCTTATTCGTCGTCAATAAGAATGCCGTCACATTGCCGCTTGGTTCTTCAATGAACTTCAATAAGCTGTTGGCAGCGCTCGCCGTCATTTTTTCAGCATCGTTAATGATAAATAGCTTACGATTACCTTCCACGGCACTCTTTGAGAATTCCGCCTTTAAATAACGCACTTGCTCAACGTGGATGCTTTGACCAGTCGGTGCCACCATCACAATATCTGGATGCTGACCGCTGGCAATTCGAACACACTCTTCACAAGTCCCATCGGGTTCACCATCAACCACGTTGAGGCAAAACAACCGCTGAGCAATCCAAGTCGCCAAATCAAGTTGACCAGCACCTTCCATCCCAGCAAATAAGTAGGCATGGGCCAGATGTTGCTGCGCAATAATCTGTTTAAAAGCATCAAGCAAACGCGGTTGTTTAGTCGCAATCGACGTAGTGGTTGTTGTCATGTTTGTCACCTAACTTTTAAAATTGATGGAACTGGTCAACCGGTAAGACAAAAACCGTCGCGCCACCGACTTGAACCTCAACGGGGTAGGCCGAGGCCCCATCCATCGTGACATCTAAGTTAACCGGTGGCGTCATAAATTGATCGCGCGCATGACTCGTTTCTTTGATCATCGCTAATAATTCATCGACCCGTTCATCTTCAATTCCAATCATAAAAGTCGTGTTTCCTGATCGTAAAAAGCCGCCAGTCGTTGGTAACTTAGTCGCCCGAATATTGGCTTCAATAAATTGATTGCTTAACCGATTACTATCTTTATCTTGGACAATCGCAATAATTAATTTCATAATTTCGACTTCCCTTCGGTTGTGAAATACTGGGGTAATTTAGTTTGGATGATTGCTAAGCCTTGGGCCACAACTTGATCTAATGATTGACTCGCATCCACCCGTTTGATTCGGTCTGGATTTGCAGCCAACAATCTCAAGTAAGCCGCTTGAACCCGATGATGAAAACTCAAGGCTTCCACATCCAAACGATTAATCTCATCTTGACGATGAGTTTGAATCCGCTTCAAGCCAACTGCCGCATCAACATCAAAATAAAGCGTCAAGTCAGGCGTCAAGCCCTCCGTTGCAAATTCATTCATCGTTGCCACGGCGTCTTCGCCGATCCCGCGACCAGCACCTTGATACGCAATTGAGCTATCAATAAACCGATCACATAACACTAATTGATCTCCCTTTAGTGCCGGTAAAATTTTTTGAACAATATGTTGGCGCCGAGCCGCCGCGTACAACAACGCTTCGGTGCGCTTATCCATCGCCGTATTATGCCGATCTAAAATAATCTGGCGAATTGATTCTGAGATCTGGTTACCACCTGGTTCGCGAGTAACAACTAAACGATCTCCCAATTGTGGTTGAATTTGTGCCACAATTGCATTTAACGCGGATGTCTTCCCCGCGCCATCCGGTCCTTCAAACGTGATTAATTTTCCAGTCAAAATTCCCAATCCAATCTAAAAATTCGTATATGTGACAATTGTACTTGATTAAGCGACCCATGTCTAATGGACGTCCTACTAGGGAAGGTAGTTTTAGTTCATAATTAAGCGATCACCCTACTAGTGGTTGTGTTTTTCGACAAAAAAAGCGATCAACAACGTTAAGTTGCGATCGCTTTGGTTATTTATCAATAACCGATTGTTGAATTTGTTGGCCATGCACTTGCCGACGCCGTGCTTCACGATACAAATATAAGTATTTGGCGCGTGCCAATGCCGTTTGCGTGACCAATTCGTTGGTGTTATTGTCATAGATTGCTTGTTCATTTTGCTTGGCCCGATCCCAATCAATCTTCGCTGCATCGAGCAACGTTAATAATTGTTGATCATAGACAGCCTTAGCTTGCTTGATTTGCTTGCGTCGCTTAAAAATTATCCTTCGCCACCTATTACATTTCCTGACGGCCTTCGACCGCTTTAAATAACGTCATTTCATCAGCATATTGAATATCACTACCAACCGATAACCCGTGCGCCAATCGCGTGACCTTTATCCCAGCTGGTTTCACTAACCGCGAAATATACATCGCCGTGGCTTCCCCTTCTGGTGTCGCATTGGTCGCAATAATCAGTTCATTAATCCCATCATTTTGTTGAAGTCGTTTTAACAAACTTGCAATATTAATGTCTTCTGGTCCTTTGCCATCAACCGGTGACAAGACGCCATGTAGCACATGGTACAATCCTTGATATTCCTTGATTTTTTCCATGGCCATCACATCTTTAGCTTCTTCAACCACTAATACGGTACTTTGATCACGGGACTTATCTTTACAGATCACACACGGATCATCTTCAGTGATATTGCCACAAATGCTACAGAAATGCAGGTCACGTTTGGCAGCGACCAAAGACTTGGCGAACTCGGTCACATCGTCACCATCCATATCAATCGTGTAAAACGCCAAACGGGTCGCCGTTTTGCCACCAATTCCGGGTAACTTCATATAACTATCAATTAATTTGGCAATTGGTTCTGGATACTGCATGCTTTTACCTCACTACTGGTTCTACGGTTTTATTGCAAGCCTTGAGTATATTTACCCATCGTACTTTGCGTTTGATCATCAATTTGCTTGATTGCGTCATTAACTGCAGCAACAATTAAATCTTGTAACATATCCACATCGTCAGGATCAACGGCGGCTGGATTAATGGTGACATCTTGCATCTTTTTGTCACCAGTAAACGTTACGGTAACCATGTCATCTGGGGCCTTACCCGTAAACGTCTTTTCGTTTAAGGCGGCTTGTTCAGTCGTCATTTGTTGTTGCATCTTTTTCATTTGTTTCATCATGTTTTGCATATTTCCCATTCCACGCATCATAAATCAATCAAATCCTTTCAATTGTTAGTCTGATTTTACTTCTACTAAGTCACCAAAGAGTTGTTGCGCTTGATCTACAACAGCCGGTTTTTCCGGTGCCTGACTGGCTGCTTCACTCATTTCAGGTTGATGAGTGGCTAAATAGTCTTTTCGGATCTGTGGCCATTGTTCTTTCGGCACACAAACCAGTTTGGGGCTATGACCCATTAATCGGTCTAAGCCATTACCTAAAGCATCCATTAACGCTTGATCATCAATTGCTTTTTGATACAAGAATGGATAATCAAAGGCGACCACGACGCCTTCATCACTAGCAGCAACCGGTTTAGCCACATGCATGAGTGCCCGTTGCGTAATACTTAAAATGTTCATCAGATCTGACCAAACCTCACGAACTTGCACTAAATCATCCTTAGTTGCTGCCCCCAAAATTGGGTAAACCTGACTCACATTAACTTTTTTCACAACTGGACCATTGTTACTACTCTTAACCCGGGCTGGTTTAGTCGCTGCCGCCTTGACGCCATTAGCTTTCAACGCTTGCAATTCTGACTGTAATTGATCGACTTTACTCGTCAATTGTTGAACGGCCGCCGAATCTGCCGCCACATCAGCTGTACCAGCCTTTTGACCACCAGCCGGCGCTTCTAATTGGGACAACTTGACGGTCAAGACTTCCAAATAAACATCGGGATGCGTGGTAAAACGCATCTGTTGTTGCACGTCATTTAGCGTTTTGATCATCTGATACAACACTTCGGGATCGATGCCTTTGGCAAAATCGGCAAAGCGCTGATCATTTTCTCCCATGGCCACATTATCGACCATTTCTGGGGCCTGTTGATACAATAACACATCGCGGGTATAACTAATCAGATCTTCAATAAAACGGTTCGCATCTTTACCTTCTTGTAAGATTTGGCGCATCGTTTCAAGGGCCGGTTTCGTCACGTGTTGGGTGACTTCTTCTAAGTAATCAGCAAGCAGTTTCTTTGTCACACTGCCCGTCACCATTAGGGCGTCTTCCAACGTCACGGTATTATCACCAAATGAAATCACTTGGTCCAAGATACTTAACGCATCTCGCATCCCACCTTCAGCCGCTTGAGCAATCACCCGTAACGCTTTTTCATCATACGTCACTTTTTTTTGATCTAAAATGTAGACCATTCGCCCATAACTGTCTTTAGCGGTAATCCGGCGAAAATCAAACCGTTGCGTCCGTGAAATAATCGTCAGTGGAATTTTATGTGGCTCCGTTGTTGCTAAAATAAAGATCACGTTAGCTGGCGGTTCTTCCAGAGTTTTCAATAAAGCGTTGAACGCGCCCGTAGATAACATGTGGACTTCATCAATGATATAAATTTTGTAATCCGCTTCGGTTGGCGCATATTTGGCCTTGTCGCGAATATCACGAATTTCTTCGACCCCATTGTTAGACGCCGCATCAATTTCAATTACATCATTGAGTTGACCCGTCGTAATGGCTTTGCACGTTTCGCATTCATTACACGGTTCGCCATCAACCAAATGATGACAGTTAATCGCTTTAGCAAAAATTTTGGCCGCCGACGTTTTCCCCGTTCCCCGCGGACCGGTGAATAAATACGCATGACTCGTCTGATGGGTCATGATCGCATTTTTTAAGGTTTGCGTAATCATTTGTTGGCCAACTAAATCATCAAATCGCTGTGGCCGCCAAACCCGATAAAGTGCCCGGTACACGCGCATCTTCCTTTCTTACTAACATGTTCAATTTACAGATTTTTTTAAATAAAAAGCTCTCAACCAGATGGCTAAGAGCTGTTACATTTCATAAAAACTTAAGGCACAAGATGAAGCAAACTTAGTGCTGCTTCCTTCCGGACCTGACACGATTCGTAAATCCACCCTTGCCTTAAGGCCTTACGGCAAATACTATAATACATGATTTAAGTGAATAATGCTAGCCATCCGCTTAATTTTTTTCGGTAGCTTCGCGACGTGCTTTTTTAGCAGCCTTTTGCCGATCACGAATCTTCCGAAAAAACGTTTGTAGAAGTTCGCCAGCCGGTCGCGCTAACACCCGTTCATGAACCTCCACTTGGTGGTTTAAACGCTCATCATCAAGTAATTGATACAAACTATGGACGGCCCCAGCTTTAGGATCACGTGCCCCGTAATAAACCACCGGAATTCGTGCATTAATAATGGCGCCACTACACATAATGCAAGGTTCTAGTGTCACATATATCTGACAGTCTTCCAACCGCCAACTATGCAAGTACTCACAAGCTTCTTGGATCGCCAAAACTTCGGCATGGAGTGTCGCATCTTGACCATGCTCCCGTAAATTATGACCACGACCAATAATCTCGCCGTCATGGACAATCACGGCCCCAATCGGGACTTCACCGATCAAATAAGCCAATTTGGCTTCTTGTAAGGCTTCACGCATCCAATCTTCTGGTGTTGTTGTCATCGCGATCAGGCCTCCTTTACACTTTGCAAAATATAGTAGCCTTTATCCTTCTTAATAATCGTACAATTGCCAAACGTCGTCGTCATTAGCTTTTTAGCTGACGGTGCGCCTTGTTTTTTCTGTAAAACCACGGTTAAGGTGCCTTGCGTCATCAAATGATCATAGGCCCCCGTTAGCATCGTTTCAACCACCGCTTTGCCGGCACGGACTGGTGGATTGGTCACAATACCTGCATAGGTTTTACCGGCCAATTGTTCATAACTGTCCGACGTCAAAATGTCAACATTCGTGAGTTGATTTAACGCCGCATTTTTACGGGCTAAGCTTAACGCTAATTCGTTAACATCGACCATCGTCACCGTTCGTTCTGGTGATTGATAAGCCAACGCTAACCCAATTGGACCATAGCCAGTTCCTAGATCTAAGAGCGGGCCATCAGGTAAGTCGGTTGGCTCAAAAGCCGATAATAAAGTTCGGGAGCCATAGTCGACCGTCCGCTTAGAAAAGACGCCATTATCGGTCGTAAACGTAAATTGGTGATTAAAAATTTCAAATTGCCACTGTTTTTCGTCATGCACAATATCTGGATTGTGTGTATAATAGTAATTAGTCATGAATTAGTTTCCTCGAGTTTTTAGGCTAGTTCTATGATAACTGATTCACCGAACAAACGACAATAAATTTACCGAAAATTAATTTGGGCGTCTTCGTCCAGTCATAGCACAACATCTAGTGGGTTTATCAAAATTAGGCCACCAGATGTTGTGCTTTTTTGATTGTTTTTTCGATAGCTTGTTGTATACTAAATTTATCGATTAAACGAATTAAAGGTGGAACTAATTATGAAAAAGATTACGGTATTTACTAAAAATAATTGTATGCAATGCAAGATGACCAAGAAATTTTTGACGGCGCACAACATTGCGTTTGAAGAAAAAAATATCAACGTTAACCCTGAATACGTGGACTACTTGAAGGATCAAGGTTTCCATGCTGTACCAGTCGTTGAAATCAATGGCGAAAGCAGTATCGCTGGTTTCCGTCCAGATGCTTTGAAGCAGTTAGCGGTTTAAACACCTATGTTTTTTTGTATTGCCCAATAATCAATGATTCAACCGACCCACAATCAATAGTCATCTAATGATTGTGGGTCGTCCATTTGGCCTAAGTCTATGTAGAAAGAGGAATTCCCATGACCCTAAAAAATTTGAGCGACGTCACGTACTATGATTTGAACAACGAAATCAATATTCCGGTGAATAATCAGATTCCATTGAACAAAGATCAAGATGCACTAGCCGCTTTCTTAGCGCAAAACGTGCAACCTAACACCAAACAATTTGATAGTTTAAAAGCACGATTTGACTATTTAGAAACTCACGACTACTTAGAAACTGGCTTCTTAGCTAAATACGACTTTGCTTTCATCGAAAAACTCTACGACTATTTAAAATCACAAGACTTTCATTTTAAAACCTTCATGGCCGCCTACAAGTTTTACGCGCAATATGCTTTGAAGACCAATGACGGCGACTATTACTTGGAAAACTACATCGACCGCGTTGCCATGAACGCTTTGTATTTTGCCGATGGTAACGAACAGTTAGCCCTCGATTTAGCTGACGAAATTATTCATCAACGTTATCAACCCGCAACCCCTAGTTTTTTAAACGCTGGTCGGTCACGTCGTGGTGAACTAATTTCTTGTTTCTTGATCCAATCAACCGATGACATGAACTCAATCGGTCGGACCATTAACTCAGCTTTGCAATTATCTCGTATCGGTGGTGGCGTCGGCATCAACCTCAGTAACTTACGTGGGGCTGGTGATCCGATTAAGCATATCGACGGTGCCGCTAGTGGCGTGGTACCGGTCATGAAATTATTGGAAGATAGTTTTTCTTACTCTAACCAATTAGGTCAACGCCAAGGCGCTGGGGTGGTTTATCTGAGTGTCTTCCATCCAGACATCATCGCTTTTCTATCCGCTAAGAAAGAAAATGCCGATGAAAAGATTCGCTTAAAGACACTATCTTTAGGGGTCACCGTCCCTGATAAGTTCTATGACTTGATCAAAGCCGATGACGATATGTATCTCTTCAGCCCTTACGGTGTTGAACGTGAATACGGCGTGCCATTCTCTTATGTTGATATTTCTAAAGAATACGACAACATGGTCAAAAATCCGAATATTAAGAAAACCAAGTTAAAGGCCCGCGACTTGGAAAATGAAATTAGTAAGTTACAACAAGAATCCGGCTATCCATACGTGGTTAACGTAGATACAGCTAATCGCGAAAATCCAATTGACGGTAAAATTGTGATGAGTAACTTGTGTTCTGAAGTCATGCAAGTTCAAACGCCATCACACATTAACGATCAACAAGAATATGAAGAAATGGGGACCGATATTAGTTGTAACCTCGGGTCAACGAATATTGTGAACTTGATGGCTTCACCTGACTTTGGTCACTCAATTGACGCGATGGTTCGCGCCTTAACCTTTGTCACCGACCATTCCAATGTTGATGTCGTCCCTTCAATTCAAAAAGGCAATCGTCAAGCCCATACCATTGGTTTAGGTGCGATGGGCTTACATGCTTACTTCGCTAAGAACCAAATGGTCTATGGAAGTAAAGAAGCCGTTGATTTTACCAATATCTACTTTTTACTCTTAAATTATTGGACCTTAAAAGCTTCTAACGCCATTGCGCGTGAACGACAAGAAACTTTCGTTAACTTTGAAAAATCAAAATATGCTGATGGGTCATACTTTGATAAGTACACCGAACAAACCTGGCAACCAAAATATGACAAGACTATCGCTTTATTTGACGGTATCTTCATCCCCACTCAAGCTGATTGGGAAGCCTTAAAAGCTGATGTTATGCGTGATGGGCTGTATCACCAAAATCGGATGGCCGTGGCACCGAATGGCTCAATTTCTTATATCAATGACACAACCGCTAGCCTTCACCCCATCATCAACCGGGTTGAAGAACGGCAAGAAAAGAAAATTGGTAAGATTTATTATCCCGCTCCATACCTATCTAATGATACAATTGATTATTATAAGTCAGCATACGATACCGATATGCGTAAAGTCATCGATGTTTATGCGGCGGCACAACAACATGTCGATCAAGGAATGAGTTTGACACTCTTTATGCGTTCAACGATTCCGGCTGGTTTGTACGAATGGAAAGATGGTCGCACCGACAAGATGACGACTCGGGACTTAAATATTTTACGAAATTATGCTTATAAAAAAGGCATTAAGTCGATCTACTACATCCGGACCTTTACTGACGATGATAGTGAAGTCGGCGTCAATGAATGTGAAAGTTGCGTTATTTAGGACATTAGATTTTTAGGAGGACACTCACTATGGCAACAGATTTGGCTTACTACCAAAAATTGCTCGACAACGGTAACTACAAAGCAATCAACTGGGACCGAGTTTCAGATGCAATCGATAAAAGTACTTGGGAAAAATTAACTGAACAATTCTGGTTAGATACCCGGATCCCCGTTTCTAATGATATGGCGGACTGGCGCGAATTAGATGACGACCATCGTTGGGTGGTTGGTCACGTCTTTGGGGGGCTTACGTTACTAGATACGTTACAATCTCAAGATGGGCTTCAATCATTGCGGCGTCACGTCATTACCCCACATGAAACGGCCGTCTTAAACAATATTCAATTCATGGAATCCGTCCATGCCAAAAGTTATTCGACGATTTTTGAAACACTAAATACTCCAGATGAAATTAATGAAATTTTCGACTGGAGTGACAGTGAAGAATATTTACAAAATAAGGCGCAATGGATTTACAAACTTTACGATAATTTAGACGAAGATCCATTGAAACAAAAAGTAGCCAATGTCTTTTTGGAAACTTTCTTATTCTACTCTGGTTTCTATACGCCACTCTATTACTTGGGGCATAACCAATTACCTAACGTCGCTGAAATCATCAAATTGATCTTGCGGGATGAAAGTGTTCATGGGACTTATATTGGGTATAAATTCCAATTAGGTTTCAAAGAACGTTCTGAAAAGCAACAAGCTGAATTCAAGGACTGGATGTTCGACTTCTTATACAAGTTGTACGAAAACGAAGAAAACTACATCCACTTGGTTTACGATCAAGTTGGCTGGTCTGATGAAGTCTTAACCTTTAGTCGTTATAACGCGAATAAAGCCTTAATGAACTTAGGTCAAGACGCCCTCTTCCCAGATACTGCGGAAGATGTTAATCCAGTTGTCATGAACGGGATTTCAACCGGGACTTCTAACCATGATTTCTTCTCACAAGTTGGGAACGGTTATCGCTTAGGCCAAGTTGAAGCCATGCAAGATACCGATTACGATATTGGTGACCCAGACGACTAATCTTAATGACCTTAAAAAGTTTGGGCTAATCCCCAAACTTTTTTATTACAGTTTTATACAGAAAGGTGCCTTTCAATTCTCATGTCAATTCATAATATTTGTGTTTTTTGTGGTTCCAACTCTGGTCTCGATCCTGAATTTTCAACTAAGACTGTTGAATTAGGTCAATATTTGGCCGACAATGATTACCAATTGATCTATGGCGGTGGCGATCATGGTCTAATGGGCAAAGTTGCCACGGCGACTTTAGCCGCTCAAGGCCGCGTCATTGGAATTATTCCCCACTTCTTAGTCGAACGGGGCTTAGCGCTTAAAGATGTCACGACCTTCGTGGAAACCAAGACCATGACCGAACGCAAAGAAAAAATGTTACATTTAGCCGATGCCTTTATTGTGCTACCTGGTGGTTTTGGCACTTTCGAGGAATTCTTACAAATGCTTTCTTGGAGTCAGATGGATATTCATCAAAAACCAATTGCGTTATATAATATCAATGGCTTTTATGATCCATTAATTGATATGCTTCAAAATAGTACCAAAATGGGCTTTGCGCCAGTCGAAAATCTTGATTTATTTATTGACGGTCATGACCTCGATGAAATCTTTACTGGCTTCGACCAGTTCAACCATGTTTTACCCATGAAATATACTAACTAAACTCAAACAGGCCCGATACTCACGCTGGAGTATCAGGCCTGTTTTTTTAATTAATGACTAAAGGTTGAAAGTTAAATGTATTAGTCGAAACTTTAGCAACATTGACTTAAGTTGGATTAAATTTGTCACCTACGCCAGCCAGCGATTCTGCCGGCTGCGGGGACCGGCTCCAGCCAAAATACGGGCTTCCACCTCGCTTTTAAGCCTAGCCCAAACCGCTAATCTCAAAAGTCGTCCATATCGTAAGCCCGGGAAAAGCACCCGGACTTACGATATTTTCACGGCCGGCGCCATCACTGGCTGACTCCGGTTATCATGCGGATGCTAGTTAATTAGCAATCACTATCATAACCGAGAGTGCCTCCACATTGAGCTCATCCTGGCGTTTTTGAAACACGGGGTTAGTGGTTCAAAACGACGGTTCAGACCGCTTTTTGGCTGAACCGGTCCGCCCACAGCGTTCCGGCTCAATGTGGGCGAACGGTAGGTGGAAAGTATGACTAGTTTTGATCGATGAATGCTTATCATATCAACGAATATTGCTAAAACCTAGCTTTCAAGCTTTAGATTAATGACGGGTACCATTTTGAAGCCATTTCGGCATTAATATCGTTCGTTGATGTGGTTTCTTTACCCGGGTATTCACCACTTGTAACAATTGCAAAATAGTGAAGATCAACGAATTTCGTTTCCGATAAGCAATGTATTTCGGTGCCCAATCAGTCACGTATTTTTCCTTATACGAGCGTAACCCCTGGAAACCATACAGTTGATACCCATATTCATAAATCAAATGGGCAATCTTTTCTTGGATAAAACTGTATCGTGACACCCCAACACCGGCCAGTGGCGCCATGCCCATATTAAAGTAGCGATAGCCATCTGTTCGAGCTTGTTCAAACAAATGAACAAAAACCGTATCCATAATTCCTGATGGGGCCGCCTTGCTAGAACGCATCAGATCAATTGACGTTACTTGATCATTCCCCTGTGGCATTACATTGGCAAACGCCACAATCTCATGTGCTGGACTGTAAACGACTGCGACTGGTGCTGCATTCAAATAAGTCTCATCAAAAAAGCCTAATGAGAACCCTTTTTCCGTTTCACCAGCCAACCAGCTATCTGAGACCGCTTTTAACTCGGCCATCGTTTCAGCGCTAAATGGTGGTTGTAAGATCGCAAATTCATATTGATCACGGCTAAATTTATTCATTAACGCCCGTTCAGCCCTTAGTCGTTTACCGGCTAAAGTGAATTTTTCTAGATCAACATGCCCTTCTTCACCAGTCTTAATAAAATCAAAGCCCATTTCGTGCAACCGCATCGTCAAGGTTTCGTTGATTTCATAAAAGACTAGTGAATAACCATCACTGTCAGCATCGTCCATCAGCTGTTCTAAGGCCGGCTGCAGCTGGTCCTGGTTACCAAACGGTTCACCCATTAAAACCAGCTTATCGGCCTTAATTTGATACAGGAAGGCGATTTGATCGACGCCATCCACTTGATAGTAGTAGACCAGCTTATCATTCAAAAAGGCTAAATGTGAAATTTCATTACCACCAAATTGAGCAATCAATTGCTGGACACGTGCTGCTTCAAGCTTTTGTCCTAACCGTTCGTTATGACCACTGGCAAAGTAGCGTTCCATGGCAACTAAGATCATCGCCGCGATCACTAATCCAATCACTCCAAAGAGCCATAGTTTCTGTGACGGGAAGAACAGCGCGTCTGGCACCGTATGTCGGTGATGAATCTGTGGGGCGTTATAGATCCCGACAATCGTGTATAACACGAAGGTGATGACATAGACACACCCCACCCATAACGTTTGCCCCCACGAAAAGGCCAACCGTTCTCGATAATAAGCGTGGTGTGATAACGCAACGAAAGCCAAAATAAGGACTAAGAAAATAATAAACTTCATTGAGATGGCATCATAAACAACTAACCAACGTACCGTATTTAAAATGGCGATTAACAACACCACCACTGTCGGCCAAAATGCTTTTTTCACGCGCCCCGCCGTTCCCATCGCTACCCCAATCAGTAAGAAAGCCATAACAATACTACTTGCTTGGTTAATGAAGAAAAACGTAAACGGATAGACCCGTAAAAACAGTTTGTTATTGTACGCAAAATTAGGCACCGTTGACATCAGTAACATTAAGAAGCCCGACATGTATAAGAACACCGTCAAGACCATCTGGGCAAATCGTTGTAAAGCCGACTTCGGAATCCCTTCTAAATGAACATTGATTCGATGACCGGTATCGTGGACAAATAGACCTAAGCCAATAGCAAATGGAATAATATAGTAAAACAGCCGATAGAACAGTAGCCAAGCAACCGCATCCGGTCGTGAGACTCCAACGGCTCCTAAGCCGAAGATCATAAACACATCAAATGACCCAATCCCACCTGGGACCATTGAGACTTCCCCAACAACCGAAGCAATCACAAACAGTGGCACCACCGCCGCAAAATCGATTGGTAAATGCATGAAGTTCCCAATTAAGAGGAAGAACAAGACGCAACCGGTCCATTCCCCAAAAGAACCACTCAATAACCGAACAACATTACCAAGCGTTAAGCCATCAAAAAATTCAGAATCATTGATCCGCGTAAAAATGAAAATTGCTGGAAAATACAGGGCCCCACCGACTAACCAAATCCAATAGCTATCGTAAACCTGACCGATTCCAAATCCGTAGACCAAAACTAACGAAATCATACAGTACAGTGACAAACCTGAAACTAAAAATAAAGCAATTTTAGAAATCGCAAAGACAATTTGCTTCTTCGAGGCACCCTTATTGTAAAAGTTAGCGCGTAGTGACGCCCCCAAAACGCCCCCGAAGCCACCAATATTCGTGAACGTATTTGTAATCCAACCAGCTTTAGCAATGTACCCTAACGAATAATGATTAGGTAAAAATTTCGTAATCATGAGATCGTAAGTCAACATGGGCGTCACTGCAATAATTCCAATTACGACCATACTTAATAAGTGCCACCAACTCTGTGAGGCTAAGGCCATCCCTAACTGCTCACCTGACACTTCTTTGGCAATTTTGCCGACCTCGGTAATGACGAATAACAAGACTGAAAAAACAAATAATGCTTTAATTAGTCCCATTCGTTTATTCAAGACCGTCCCAAGTTTTTGTAACGTTGCCTTCAAAAATCATTCCCCCAATAATCTAATTGTTCTTATTATCGCAATCTTACCCGATTTACACAACCACCGTCGCCCCGCTTTAACCGAGTCTTTACTTGCGCATTAGTTCGTTAATAATTTGTAAAAATTTATTATTTGCGTGAAGGGGAACGTATATTCTGTGGATTGTGTTATGCTCATAGCAACTTAAATTTACAAGCTATCGTTCCGTTACTTCCATCAAGAGAGGAGCCGATTACATGTTAACGACACTTCAGACTCAACTTATCCAGCAAGCACTACCCAGTTACCCACTAACACCAACACAGCTTGCTCACCTATGTCTACCGGAGCCTCACAACTCTCATGAAAATCAACGCTACTTACAACAATTATTGGCACTGGCGCAAGCCGGTCGTCAGTTTGAACACTTTCATGAAGCCTAAAAGTTGGTACAAAAAAAGCCCGCTCAGGCCATTTTACAATGGTCCAAACGGACTCGGGTTGTTCCTTTAAGCAGTTAGACTACTTAAGGGTAACAACACCACCAACTTCTTCAAGCTTAGCTTTCATGTCGTTAGCTTCGTCTTCTGAAACGCCTTCTTTAACGATTGAAGGTACGTTATCAACAAGAGCTTTAGCATCTTTCAAACCAAGGCCAGTGATATCGCGGACAGCCTTGATAGCTTTAACCTTTTGGTCGCCTGATTCAGTTAATTCAACATCGTATGAATCCTTAGCTGCACCAGCGTCGCCACCAGCAGCACCAGCAACAGCAACTGGAGCTGAAGCTGAGACATCGAATTCTTCTTCGATAGCCTTAACTAAATCGTTTAAATCTGAGATTGAAGCTTCTTTTAATGAGTCGATAATAGCACTTTTGTCAAAAGCCATTTTGTGTTCCTCCATTTTATATGAACTATATTTTTTTTTAGTTATTTAACACCAACAGCCTAAGCTGCGTCTTCGTCGCCCTTTTCAGCAACCGCCTTAACAGCGTATGCCACGTTACGAACAGGTGCTTGTAACAAGTTAGCGATAGTAGCCAATAATTCTTCACGTGATGGCATCGTAGCGTATTCTTGGATTTCTTCAAGAGTCGCAACTTTACCTTCGACCATCCCACCCTTTAATTCAAGAGCATCGGCAGTCTTAGCGAAGTTAGCTAAAATCTTAGCTGGTGCAATCGCGTCTTCGTTAGAGAAGGCAACGGCAGTAGGACCAGAAAAGACATCGTTTAAGTCAGCATAACCAGCTTTTTCAGCTGCACGTACCATGATTTTGTTCTTGATAACGCGCATCTTAACACCAGCTTCACGTAATTGCTTACGTAAGTCAGTAACTTGTTCAACTGTCAACCCACGGTAATCTACAACAATAGCAGATACAGCAGCCTTCAATTGTTCTGCGACTTCTTCAACTTCTTTTGCTTTTACAGCAACAGTTTCTTTACTCAAAAGATTCACCTCCCGGAATTTTTGTTCAGGGATTTATAAAAAAATCCCTATGCCCACCAAGACATAGAGAAAAAACAATTTTTCCTCGGCAGGTATCAGATTAAGGCCAATTAGGCCGCCTGAGTCTTAGGTAGAGATATTACTTAACCTCTAGTAATCTATCATAGATTACCCAAGGGGTCAATTGTTTTCAGAAAATCTAATCCTTAAAATGAAGCTAAATCAACACGTACCGCTGGGGTAAAGGTTGAAGTAACAACTAAGTTTTGGATGAAAGTCCCACGTACTGAGGCTGGACGAGCTTTAACGATGACATCTTCAATGGTCTTGAAGTTACCAACTAACTTGTCAGTATCAAATGATACCTTGCCAACAGGAACATGGACATTACCGTCACGATCAGTCCGGTAAGTCACCTTACCAGCTTTTGAGTCGCTAACGGCTTTAGTAATGTCCATCGTAACCGTACCAGTCTTAGGGTTAGGCATTAAACCTTTAGGTCCAAGTACTCGACCTAAACGACCAACTTGGGCCATCATGTCTGGGGTTGCGATTGCAACGTCAAAGTCTAACCAACCGTCTTGGATACGGCTAACTAAGTCAGCTTCACCAACGACGTCTGCACCAGCTGCTTCGGCTTCTTTAGCCTTATCGCCTTTAGCAAAAACGATAACAGTTTGGTCTTTACCAGTACCATTAGGTAAAACAACCGCACCGCGAAGTTGTTGGTCAGCTTGTTTTGTATCAACGTTCAATTTGAACGCAACTTCAACAGTTGCATCAAATTTTGCGAAATCCATTTTTTTAACTAAGTCTACCGCTTCAGTTACATCGTAAGCTTTGTCACGATCAACGAGTTTAACGGCATCTTGGTATTGTTTACTTTTCTTTGCCATCTAAGTGTTTTCCTCCTTGCAAATGTGGTTCAAACGGAGATTTCCTCCCACTTGACACATTCATTTTAATGAAGTGTCCGACATACTCTCAGTACTGAATTAGCCTTCGACGGTGAATCCCATACTCCGAGCAGTACCTTCGATCATGCGCATAGCTGCTTCTACATCAGCTGCGTTTAGATCTTGCATTTTAGTTTCAGCGATTTCCTTAACTTGAGCAGAAGTTACCGTAGCAACTTTCTTCGTGTTAGGTTCGCCAGAACCATGTTCAACACCAGCAGCTTTCTTTAAAAGAACGGCAGCAGGTGGGGTCTTAGTAATAAAGTCGAATGAACGATCTTCATAAACTGTGATCACAACAGGAATGATCATACCAGCTTGGTCAGCGGTACGAGCATTGAAATCCTTTGTGAAGCCCATGATATTGATACCTGCTTGACCCAATGCGGGGCCAACTGGTGGAGCGGGTGTTGCTTTACCCGCAGGAATTTGTAATTTAACAACGTTAGCTACTTTTTTAGCCACGAGATATTCCTCCTTCGTGATGTGGTAAATGGAGCTGAGTTTTTGCTCCTCCCACGTAAACGTGCATACGTGACGCACAAACGATATTGTAACATAATCATTTTTTATCGGCAACCGTTTTTGTTTTATCTGGATATAAAAACTGCACAATTTGTCGATCGACTTCATAATTTTCATGCAGTCTTGAATGTCGAGCATTCTTGCCATGCACCACAAACTCTTGATACTGGTCCACAACCGGACGCAATAAAAACCGCAATGACAGTGCACTATTCACCGCAACGGCCCCATCACTTTGGGCATCGTCACCAATATTACCCGCAATATTCAAGTATGAAATCGTATTGGGTAACCGTTGTAAAGTTCGCAAAAAGTAGTTATAAACTGCCGTCGTTTGTGTCGGGCCGCTCGCCGTTAACGGATGATTTTCAATCGGATACGTGTTTTGTCCGACTTCACTATCATTAAATGGTGCCCCAATGGTCACCACTTTTCGAACTTCCGGCAAGTTGACCAACCGGGCCGCCGTCGTTAAATATTGAAACAACACCACACCACCCATTGAATGAGCGACCAAATTAATGGTTTGAACGTGTTCATGTGCCAACAAATATTTCACCACAGCTAACACCCCTTGTGCCTGTTGTCGCACCGACACACGCGGCGTCGTAAACACCAACTGAACCATCGGCCGATATTGATCCAACTGTCCAGTCACATGCGGATGATTATAGCGATCAATCATCACGACTAATGATTTATTCGCAATTGAACCAGTCACAAATCGTTGTAACATGCCGCCAAACGAAAAACGGTTACCCGCATAGCCAGGAATAAATAACGTCACGGCACTGTCATCCGCATTTTGCGGCGTTGGTGACGCCATCAAATGTTGTGGGCGCCCGTACTGAATAAATTTATAAGTAATCCGGCTCAACACCGCCACAATCAGTACGACAATCACCACTAAGATCAATGTTGCCACTGTTGACCACCAGCTTACTTTAAATTAGACGATTTGATCAACTTGATCAAAATCAAGTTCCGTACTGGTTTCTCGACCGAACATGTTGATATTTACTTTTAACTTCAACTTTTCAGTATCAATTTCGGTAACTTCACCGGTTAAGCCAGAAAAGGCCCCATCAATGATCGTCACTTGTTCGCCAACTTCAACATTTAATTCAGTATGACGGGCACTCATCCCTAATTGATGTAAGATGTTTTCAGCTTCTTCAGGCAATAATGGCGTTGGCTTACTCCCTTGACCATGTGAGCCCAAGAACCCAGTGACACCTGGTGTATTCCGAACAATGTACCAAGCTTGGTCAGTCATGACCATTTCAACAAGGACATAGCCAGGGAAAACTTTTTTCATTTCAACTTTATCTTTCCCATTTTTGACTTCGTGGGATTCTTCTTCTGGCACAACAACGCGGAAAATATTATCTTCCATCCCCATTGATTGGGCCCGAGATTCCAAGTTAGAACTTACTTTATTTTCATAACCAGCATAAGTGTGTAAGACATACCACTTTTTTTCAACAGATTCGACCATGATTGAACTCCTTTAAAGTGTCTTTTAAGTAAAATAAAAAAACCTCGCCAAGACGAAGTTTTCTTTCAATAACCGTATTATAACAAATTTTTTGTTAAATGACCATTAATGCCATGAGGTTAACATGTTCAATAATAATTGGATAATCCAATCGAACAAGGCAAAGAATGCCGTAAAGAACAAGGATACCGAAATAACGGTCCATGAATCTCGCCGATTTTCTTTCCAAGTTGGCCAGGTTACTTTTTTCATTTCTTGTCCAACAAGACCAAAGAACTTAAATAATCGCATATAAACTCCCCCTACCGCGTTTCACGATGAAGTGTGTGTGTACCACAAAATTTACAAAATTTCTTTACTTCTAAGCGGTGAGTTCGATTAGGGTTGGCATCAATCGTGTAGTTTCGTGAACCACAAACCGTACATGCCAAGGCTATTTTCTTTTGTGCCATCGATACAAACCTCCATAATTAATCAAGCTTAACATTAGCATGGAATTTTTTGAATGTCAATCAATCCCTAGCTTGCCAATTGTTGCTTCAACTTACGGTGACACCGATCAACCGCATTCATCACCGGCGCTAAATCCACCGCTAACTGCCGGGCAATGACTTCTGGACTAAACCCGGCCAGTAAGCCATCAAAGACTTGGGCTTCAAACCTAGAACAAGACAACGGAAACGCCGCGACCACTTGGCGAACATGTACGGTCACATCTGGTTGTAGATGAGTAACTAACAATGCCTCTTGCACATCTTCGGTTGGTAAGTCGAGCGATAATACGTCGCGGTCAGGCTGGCGCTTATATGCTTGTGAGCGTCGAATCAGATCAACGACTCGATGTTTCAGTAGCAATCGATAAAACGTGCCGAAACTGCCCAGTTGTTGGGCATCATACTTGACTGCTGAGCGATAGATTGTCAAACGTGCTTCCTGTAACCAATCGTCATGATCAAAGTTCTTAATGAAATAATCTCGTTGCAATTTTAGCATGACGGGGGCATATTGCTTCGTCAGCACAGCGATACTCTGATCGTCTCCCTGTGCTGCCAAACTAATTAACTGGTGTTCGTCCATGTAACGCTCCTTTTAACTGGATTTACAGAAGCCACACCCCTGTCGCATCTGTGCGTTAAATATACCGAGCAACTAACTTGTGCACAAGCGAACTCACGTTTTACTTTTCACATTGAACTCACACTATTAATTTTTTTAATTGGTGAAACCTTTACACGTTATCAAAAAACAAGTTTTACCTAATTATTTCCGTTTATACGGTGGTTCAGGTGTTTGTTCCAACTGTTGTCGAAACTTATCCAACTCAGACAATTGTCGATCATTCCATGGTGATTTTCGCACGGAACCTAAATCTTGTGACTTAAGCGCCGTGTGTCGAACTTCTTGCAAGGATTCGCGAACACGTTTACGTAATTCCAAGGCTGGAATACGTAAGGCCCCTTCTGAGAAAATCACCCATTGCTCAGCTTGATCACTAGTGGCTACCGTTACTTGTAAGACTCGTGATTGTTTATCGCCAGCCAGCTTTTCAATATAACTGTCCGCCGTTTGATCTTTACTCGTCCAAACAATTTCTAAATCAGCTTGCCGATAACTTTTTGAATTACCCGGCACATACATCGCATCGAATACCACCGTTATATCTAGGCCAGAAATCTTTTTATATTCCGTTAAAGCTGCTAAAAGTTCATCACGCGCTTCAGGCAACCGTTCCGTTTGTTTGAGCTGATTGAGTTCTGGCCAGTTACCAATCATATTATATGCATCCACAATTAATAATTGTCGTTTCATATTATTTTCCTAAAGGATGTCGTGACGTATAGCCTTGATAGATCAACAAGCTGGCGGCCACACTGGCATTTAAACTTTGCACGTGACCAATCATTGGAATGGTTAACATTTCGTCAACGCTCTTCTTCAATAATGGTGAGATGCCCTTGCCTTCGTTCCCAATAATGAGGCCAACCGCACCGCTGGCATCCCATTGGCGATAATCCGTCCCATTCATATCAGTCCCAAAGATCCATAAACCTTCGGACTGCAACTGCTTAACGGTTTGGACCAAGTTCGTTACCCGCGCCACTTTGACGTGTTCAATTGCGCCAGTCGACGTCTTGGCTACCGTTCCTGTCAAGCCAACGGCACGTCGCTTAGGAATAATAATCCCATGTGCACCCGCAGCATCGGCCGTCCGCATAATTGAGCCTAAATTATGTGGATCTTCAATGTTATCTAAGATCAAGAAAAATGGTGGTTCATTTTTAGCCTTAGCTACGGCAAATAAATCGTCAATTGATGCGTATTCAAATGCTGCCACACCAACGGCTACCCCTTGGTGATTGCCATTGTCGGTTAGTCGATCTAACTTCTGCTTTGGCACATACTGCACAATTAAATTCCGTTTTTTGGCAATTTTAGCAATATCATTTAACACATCGGCTTGAAGGCCGCTTTGAATGAACACTTTATTAATCTGTTGATCACTCTTGATCGCTGCCATTGCCGGGTGCCGACCAATCACAAAATCAGCTGGTTCATTAGGTGTTGCTTGGTTACGTTCATTATCTGCCATTTGAAACCCGCCCTTCATCCACTTGTTTAATGCACCAGCTTGCTAGTTCAGCAATCCGTGCAGTCTGTTCCGTCAATTGTAAATAACCGAAAACGGCTTCAAAGCCGGTTGATACCCGATAGGTCAACACATCAGTATGTTTAGCTGAGGTATGACTTTTCGCATTGCGTCCCCGTTTGAAGACTTCTGTTTCTGTTTCTGTTAAAACGCCATCGGTTTCCATCAACGCAATCAAAGCCGCTTGAGCCTTGGCTGACACGTAATGGGTGGCATGATGGTGCAACTTAGTTGGCTTCGTAAAGCCAATTTCGATCAAATGTTGTCTAATAAATGGTTCATATACGGCATCGCCTAAATAAGCGAGCGCAATCCCATTTAATTGTTGGTAATCAACTGTCATGTTAATCCTTTCTAAATCGAACCCCTTGGGGCGTATCTTCCAAAATAATCCCTTGTGCTTTTAAATCATCACGAATTTGATCCGCTTTAGCAAAGTCTTTGGCTTGCCGCGCAGCTTCGCGATCATCAATCAAGGCTTGAATATCTGCATCAGCTAATTCGGCAGCCGCTTCTTGGAACTTAACGCCAAAGACACCGGCGAGATCCGTTAAAGCGGTGATCAATGCTTGAACCGTGACCGTTTGGACGGTCACTTGTGCGGCATAAACATTAGCCAATTTAGCCAGTTCATAGACTGCCGCAATCCCATTTTGAACGTTAAAATCATCATCCATTGCGGTAACAAAGTTGGCTTTCAAAGCTAGTAACTGTTTCGTTACATCCGCATCGCCACCAGCGGTTGCATCTTTTAGCCGATATGTCAGGTTGGTGTAGGCATTTTGAAGTTTGCTCAAATTATTGGCTGCTTCATCCAAATTCTTCTGACTATATTGAATTGGCCGCCGATATTGGGTCGTTGCCATAAAGAAGCGTAAAATCTGCGGATCAATTTGTTTAATAATATCATGGACCGTCACAAAGTTACCGAGCGACTTACTCATCTTTTCGTTGTCATCGCCAACCGTGACAAACCCATTGTGTAGCCAATAATGGGCAAATGTTTTCCCAGTCTTAGCTTCACTTTGGGCAATTTCGTTTTCATGATGTGGAAATTCCAAATCTTGACCGCCACCATGAATATCAAACGTCTCACCTAAATACTTCGTTGACATGACCGAGCATTCGATATGCCAACCTGGACGACCGGCTCCCCATGGGGAATCCCAAGAAATTTCATCCGCTTTAGCAGCTTTCCATAACGCAAAGTCGATCGGATCTTCTTTACGCTGAGTTTCTTCATCCGCCGTATGCTGACTGGCGCCAACTTCCAAATCATCAATCCGTTGATCAGATAGCTGCCCATAATTTTTAAATTTACGTGTTCGATAATAAACATCGCCATCAACCGCGTACGCATAATCTTTAGCCACCAAATCTTGGATAAAGGCGATGATTTCGGGAATGTTTTCTGACGCCCGGGGATGGGCAGTTGCTGGTTCGATATTTACCGCAGCAGTATCTGCCATGAACGCTTTGATGAAACGATCAGCAATCGCTGGCACCGTGGTTTGGTCTTGCTTAGCGCGTTTGATCATTTTGTCATCAACATCCGTAAAGTTCGACACGTAGTCAACTTGGTAACCACGATATTCGAAGTAACGCCGAATCGTATCAAACGCAATGGCTGAGCGGGCATTACCAATATGAATATAATTGTAAACAGTTGGCCCACAGACATACATCTTCACCTGACCCGGGGTAATGGGTTTAAAAGGCTCTTTTTGTCGTGTTAACGTATTAAAAACTGAAATCATGTTGCCAGCTCCTCTCGTTTGTTCGTGAATTAAGTTTAACATGTTTAGGATCAATCGTTTTAATAAAAAAGCATCTCTCATATCAGCACAAAACTTGTCCTGATACAAAAGACGCTTCCGCGTGCTTCCACTCTTGTTTTACCGGTTAACCGGCCTCATTGCTGGGATAACGGCCACCCGGCTGCTTTCGTGATAATCGCACTTCAATTCGGTGGTCATGATGTCACACTAATCATCACTCTCTGCAGACCATCACGAATTTACTCTTATTATCAAACAGTTATTTTGCTAATTCGGCGATCATCGCATCTAAATGCTTGATAGTCGTTTCCCGACCTAGCAATTCAATCGTTTCTGGTAATTCTGGACCGTGCATTTCATGTGACACCGCAATCCGAATCGGCATATACAATTGACGACCCTTGATCTTAGTATCTTTTTGAATTGACTTAATCGTCTTTTGAATTTCAGTGGCTTCAAAAACATCCACGTTTTCAATTCGTTGACGGAATTCTTTTAAGACGGTTGGTGCCGTTTCAGCAGCCAATTCAGCTTGGGCTTCTTCGTTAATATCAGCAGGGCCATTGAAGAATAGGTCTGCTAAGTCAACGATTTGACCCGTATAGCTCATTTGGTTCTTGAATAATGACACTAACGTCCGTGTCCATTCGATTTGATTCATGGTTGGACGTTTTGGTAAACGACCAGCTTTGATCAATTGGCGAATAGACATTGCAAAGACTTCGTTTTCATCAGATTTCTTGATGTATTGGTTATTGACCCATTCAAGTTTCTTCCCGTCAAAAGCGGCTGGTGATTTACTCAAACGTTTTTCATCGTACATCTTGATGAATTCACGTTTACTGAATAATTCACTTTCACCAACTGGTGACCAGCCAAGTAAGACAATAAAGTTCAACATGGCTTCTGGCAAGTAGCCTAATTCACGATATTGTTCGATGAATTGTAAGACCGTTTCATCACGCTTACTTAACTTCTTACCCGTTTCAGTGTTGATAATTAAGCTCATGTGACCAAAAGCTGGTGGATTCCAACCAAAGGCTTCATAGATCATCAATTGTTTAGGCGTGTTAGCCACATGATCATCACCACGGAAGACGTGGCTGATTTGCATCAAATGATCATCGACAACCACAGCAAAGTTATACGTTGGCATCCCGTCACGTTTTTGAATGACGAAGTCGCCACCCACCGTCTTAGATTCGAAGGAAACGTGGCCTTTAACCATATCATCCCAAGCATAAGTTTGACCTTCTGGGACGTGGAAACGAATAACTGGTGTAATCCCAGCTGCCTTAGCAGCGTCAATTTTGGCTTGCTTTTCGTCTGCCGTTAAGCCTGCATATTCATCCACATAATGTGGCATTTCTTTACGGGCTTTTTGGATTTCACGTTGCGCCGTTAATTCATCTTCGGTCATGTAAGATTCATAAGCCTTGCCTTCATCAATCAATTGTTGAATGAGGGGTTGGTAGATATCTTTCCGTTCGGATTGACGATAAGGACCAAAGTCGCCGCCCTTATCAGGACCTTCATCCCAATCAATCCCTAACCAAGTCAAATTATCCATTTGACTCTTTTCACCGTCAGCGACATTCCGCTTTAAGTCGGTGTCTTCGATCCGAAGAATAAACTTTCCTTTATTATGCCGGGCAAATAAATAGTTAAATAACGCTGTCCGGGCATTACCAATGTGTAAATGGCCAGTTGGACTTGGTGCGTACCGCACACGAATCTTGCTCTTTGCCAATGTGATTAACGCCTCTTTCGTTTTTTTGTCAAACTTACTACATAACTGGAGCTGACTGAACTCCCGGTTTTCGGGTTCAACCGAATTGTATGGCGACAATCAGCCGCACATACGTTGCTCATCCAGTTTACAATGTTTACGCTTAAAAATAAAGTTTCGCTTACGATTTCGTCGACTTATTGCGATTATTCGAGCGGTTACCTTTATGCGCTTGTGTCTGATTGTGAGTTTGTTGAGTTGACTTAGTCGAACTTGCTTCATTAGTTGCATGATCTGAAATACCACGATTAGCATGCGCCAACCGAGCAAAGATCATCCGCCCAGCATCGGTTTGTAACGCACTAGTGACGACGACATCGACTTTTTCGTTGATGTAGAACTTCCCATCTTCAACCACGACCATCGTGCCATCATCCAAGTAACCGACCCCTTGTTGCCGTTCACTCCCATTTTTCACGACCATCACGTTCATCTCTTCACCCGGAATAACCCGCGGTTTCAATGACTTCGCTAATTGGTTGATATTTAGGACTTGCACGTTTTGGAATTCAATCACTTTGTTCAAGTTGTAATCATTAGTGACGATCACGCCGTTAACCTTTTTAGCAAGTTGAATCAACTTGCTATCAACTTCTGGCACATCTTCAAAGTCACCCTCATACATCTCAACGGGAATAATCTTTTCACTCTGTAACTTGTTTAAAATATCTAACCCGCGACGACCACGCACCCGCTTAATGCTGTCCGCTGAATCGGCAATGTATTGTAACTCATACAACACAAAGTTGGGTACTAACAAAGTTCCTTCTAAAAATCCAGTTTTGATCAAATCGTAAATCCGACCATCAATCAAGATGTTGGTATCTAAAATCTTGTAATGATGATAATTTTGATCAGGCTGTGCATCGGTAATATCGGGCTGTGGTTCTTTTTCACGTCGCCGGAAGTTAAAAACTTTCCGCCATTCGTCGATCCGAGTTGTCCCAACCCGGGCGCCAATGTAGCCAAAGAACAACATCAAAATAACGGGCACGACCGTGTTCAATAAGAATAACGGACTGCGATTGAATAATTGCGAAATCAGAACCGCGATCAATAACCCGATAATGAAACCAACACTGCCAAATAACAATGTCATTGGATTTTGCTTCGACAAATTCTTTTCAACCCGATCAACCAACCGCATTGTGGCATTCGCTAAGAACAATGACACAATCCAGAGGATCAGCGCACCTAATAAGAAATTCGTAAAGATGTTATCCAACAAGGTATTTGGTTGCGACCAAATGTTTTCCCATAAAAATGGTAAGTAAGTTAACCCTAAAGTACCACCGACCACGATGAAGACTAGCCGCACCGTTAACTTTTTCATACTTTTAACCCCTCTTCAATTTAGTTTGCTTGCAAAGCCAATTGGAGGGCTTCTTTCAAAGTCCCCACCCCAATTACGTCGATACCGCTAGGAATGTCCCAACCTTGCAAGTTATTTTTCGGAATAAAAATCCGTTTAAATCCAAGTTTGCGAGCTTCACCGACCCGTTGTTCAATCCGACTAACTCGGCGAATTTCACCCGTCAAGCCAACTTCACCAACAAAACAATCACTAGGTCGTGTTTGTTGATCGCGATAACTTGACGCGACACTCATCGCAATGGCTAAATCAATCGCTGGTTCATCTAACTTGACGCCACCAGCTGCTTTCAAGTAAGCATCTTGATTTTGCAACATTAAGTTTGCCCGTTTTTCGAGGACTGCCATAATCAAAGACACTCGATTATGATCAAGACCACTCGCGGTCCGTTTGGCATTACCGAAAACAGTCGGTGTCACTAACGCTTGAACTTCGACCAAAATCGGTCGTGAGCCTTCCATTGAAACCACGATTGCCGAACCCGTCGCGTCCTTGAGCCGTTCTTCCAAGAAGATTTCAGAGGGATTCGCTACTTCCATCAACCCGGCAGTTCGCATCTCAAAAATGCCGAGTTCATTGGTTGAGCCAAACCGGTTTTTTACGGCCCGCAAAATCCGATACGTATGATGTAAGTCACCTTCAAAGTACAAGACGGTATCCACCATATGTTCCAAAATCTTCGGCCCCGCAATCGCGCCACCTTTAGTGACATGACCCACGATAAAAATCGTAATCCCGTTGGTTTTGGCAATCTGCAACAACTCCGCGGTAATTTCACGAATCTGAGCGACAGAACCAATCGCTGACTGGATATCTGGTTCTTGCATCGTTTGTACCGAGTCAATCACAACAAATTGGGGACTCATCGATTCAATTGTAGCCCGAATATTACTCATGTCAGTTTCAGGGTAAAGATAGAAATCTTCACTTTCAACTTTTAACCGATCAGCTCGTAACTTCACTTGTGACGCACTTTCTTCACCAGTGACATACAATACTGAGCCACCCGTTTCCGCCAATTGTCCCGAAACTTGTAGGAGTAAGGTCGACTTCCCGATCCCCGGGTCGCCCCCGATCAGGACTAAAGACCCTGGCACCACCCCGCCACCTAGTACGCGATTGAATTCTCGCAACTTGGTGGTTACCCGTGGTGTTTTTGTTAAGGAAACATCTTTTAATTGTTGGGGTTTGGCTGCCTTACCAGCGAAGCTGACCCGCGACTTACGATCAGGTTTCGTATCGAAATGTTCTTCAGTCAACGTATTCCACTCGCCACAGTTAGGACAACGCCCTAAATAACGGGGCGTCGAATACCCACAGTTAGAACAAACAAATTGTGTTTTGGCTTTTGCCACGAATCCGGCCTCCTTCACCTATTATGCCTAAATTAATTCCAAAATAGTCTCAACATTTATTTTACCATGATTCCTAGCTAAAGCCGGTAAAAAGGGTGCCCTTTACCATTTTTTAGTTATTTACTAAAGGTTGAAAATTAGATATGACTATCAATCCTTGATATGACAAATTTTCCGCCTACCGTTCGCCCACTTTGAGCCGGAACGCTGTGGGTGGACAATCTAAGCCAAAGTTCGGTCTTAGATTTCGTTTTGAACCGCCTAACCCGCGTTTCAAAAGCGCCAGTTTCTAAGCGGTAAAGCCGCTAAGAAACGCCCACGGCTGGGCTCAAAGTGGACTCACTCTCGGCTATGATAGTTGATCATTCAGTCTGATTAACAACGAGACATTAACCGGAGTTAACCAGTGATGGCGCCGGCCGTGATAACGTCGTTAGTCTGGATGGTTTTGCCGGACTTACGACGTGGGCGACTTTTAAGACTAGCGGTTTTGGCTAGGCTTAAAAGCGAGGTGAAAGCCCGTACTTCGGCTGGAACCGGCCCCCACAGCTGGCAGAATCACCGGTTGACGTAGGTGGCAACTTTAGCATAGTTTAATCCATAGACTGTAATCAGGTTTCAGCCACTAGTTATTTACCACTTGAACCAAAGCCACCGGTCCGGGTCGTTGTCACTTCGGCTTCATTATCGGCTGCTAAAAATGGCATAAAGAGCCCTTGGCCTAAGCGTTCGCCCTTTTTAATGTGAACGTCACGAATCCCAAAGTTCAGTAATTGAATAAAGATCTCACCTTCGTTTTTAGGATTATCGTAGTAATCGGCATCGATCACGCCTACCCCATTAGGTAACACTAAGTTGCGTTTTAAGGGATTGCTTGATCGATTGGCAATCATCAAATATTCATCGGCATTCATGTACGCCTTAATCCCAGTTGGTACTAAATATGGTTTCAACACTTTAGCGGCGGTATCTAAATCTGCATCGGTTGCCGTTTCACCGTGTCGCAGTTGCCACAACACCTTGATAAAATTCAGCTTCCAAATAGATGGTAACGTAAAATCAGTGGCGGCTTCAAAGTCATAGCCAGCTGCTTGCTTCGTTGCCCGATAAGGCAAATTTAGACCTTGATCGGCATATTTACTGACAATTTCAAATCCTCGAGTCATTGAATAAAACCTGCTTTCTGAAAATCATTGATAGTGTTCATATTTTACCATACTTAGGACGACCTTTCGTTGACAAAACCAGCAATTACCCGTTTAATAAACGTGAAGCTTAAAACCCTTTCAAGGTGGTGACAGACATGGATTTTATTCGAGAACCAAATCGGTTTTACTTTAATGATGATAGCGGCCGTTTAGCTGGCGAAATCACCTTTCCCGCCATCAATGATGACCAAACTTGGGCGATTGAACATACTTTTGTCCGCGACGACTTTGGTCACCAAGGAATCGCGGCGCAATTAACGTTAGCGGTAATTGCGGCTGCTAAGGATGAACACAAGTTGATCGATCCGCTTTGCACGTACGCTAAAGCCTATTTCACTAGGCATCCGGAATACGCTGATTTATTAGTTCACTAAATTCTTTTAAAGGAGTTCTGTCATTATGAATCAAGATCAATTGAAGCAACTCGTTGGCCAAAAAGCCGTTGAGTACATCAAAGACGGCATGCAAGTCGGCCTAGGTACTGGGTCCACCGTTAAGTTTATGGTCGATGCCTTAGGTGAACGTGTTAAAAACGAACACTTAAACATCGTCGGCGTTTCAACTTCTGAACGAACCGCTGCTCAAGCTAAAAGCTTAGGAATTCCGATGAAGTCCGTTGATGAAGTCGATCACCTTGACCTAACCATTGATGGTGCTGATGAAATCTCTAGCGACTATCAAGGCGTTAAAGGTGGCGGTGCCGCTTTACTCTTTGAAAAAATCGTGGCGATTAATTCTGATAAAGTGATGTGGATTGTTGACGAAAGTAAGATTGTTGATCAACTAGGGGCATTTGGCCTCCCAGTTGAAGTGATTCCTTATGGTAGCCAACATATCTTTGAAAAAATGGTAGCTAAAGGCTATCATCCTGAGTTCCGCAAAGTAGACGGCGAATTCGTGCGGACTGACTCAAATAATTACATTATTGACTTACATTTAAACCCAATTACCGATCCACACGCCTTAGCTGAAGACTTGATTCACATGGTTGGTGTCGTCGAACACGGCTTGTTCTTAGACATGGTTAACACCATCATTATTGGTCATGAAGACGGTCCAGAAGTAATCACAGCGCGGCCATAATCGCCGCACTTGCCGTTCAGCCTTGAAACCGATACAATTAAAAATAGATTAAAGGAGCGTGATTTTTTGAGTAAAGCAATTAGTATGGATCAAATCGCTAATTTCCAAGCTGATTTAGATTCACGACCAGCCGCTAAAGTTATTGAACGGGCGGTCACCAAGAATGGTATCTTAGCTAGCAGCCAAGATACTCAAGCTATGAACCAAACGACCCCGGTATTTTCCATTGATTTAAACACCGGTAAAGTCGCTAACCAAAAACAAAGTGGGCGTTGCTGGATGTTCGCCGCATTAAATACAATGCGTCATTCATTAGCAGAACGATTCAACTTAACTGACTTTGAATTATCCCAAAACTACACTTTCTTCTGGGACAAGTTCGAAAAAGCCAACTACTTCTACGAAAATGTCTTAGCCACTGCTGATCAACCAACCAGCAGCCGCAAAGTTGCCTGGCTCATGACGACCCCACAACAAGATGGTGGTCAATGGGACATGTTAGTCGCAATCATCCAAAAATATGGGATTGTGCCTAAGAGTGTTATGCCAGAAACTTATAACAGTTCAAAATCTGCTGAAATCAACAGCACCTTGAACTTAAAGTTACGTAAAGATGCCGTTGAATTACGCGAATTGGTTGCCGCTGGCACGAGTGCTGACGCCATCCAAGACCGTAAGGAAAAGATGTTGAACGAAGTTTACCGGATGTTAGCCTTTGCCTTTGGCGAACCCGTCACTGAATTCGACTGGGAATATCGCGATGATGACAAGAACTATCACATCGACCAAGGTTTAACCCCACAAAGCTTCTTCAAGAAGTACATTGGCTGGAACTTGGACGACTATGTGTCAATCATCAACGCCCCAACCGATGACAAGCCATACAACCACACTTACACCATCGAAATGTTAGGCAACGTTTTAGGTGGCCGTGAAGTTAAGCATTTGAATGTCACTATGGCTGACTTCAAACAACTTGCCATCAAACAACTCCAAGCTGGTCAAAGTGTTTGGTTTGGTTGTGATGTTGGTAAATCTTCAGATCGCCAACAAGGGGTCATGGCTACTGACGTTTACGGTACTGACGAATTATTCGGTGTCGACATGGCAATGTCTAAAGCAGAACGCTTAGACTACGGTCAAAGCTTAATGACCCATGCGATGGTTATCACCGGTGTCGACCTTGTTGATGGTCAACCAACCAAATGGAAGGTTGAAAACAGCTGGGGCGAAAAAGTTGGGACTAAAGGCTTCTTCGTGATGAGCGACGCTTGGATGGACGAATACTGCTACCAAGTCGTTGTGAACAAAGAATTCTTACCTGACAACCTCAAAAAGGCTCAAGCCGAAGAACCAACGGTCTTAGCACCATGGGATCCAATGGGCGCTTTAGCTTAAGCGATTAATCATAATAATTAAAGCAAACGACCGCAATCATCTAATGGTTGCGGTCGTTTTGTGTGTTTATTGTCCAAAAGTATAGCAAAGCTTGCCGCCTATCGTTCATCCACTCTGAGCCGGAACGCTGTGGACGGACCGGCTAAGCCAAGGAACGGTCTTAGCCGTCGTTTTGAACCGCCAAAACCGCGTTTCAAAAGCGCCAGTTTCTAAGCGGTAAACCGCTAAGAAACTTCCACGGCTGGGCTCAGAGTGAATTCACTATCGGCTATATCGATAAATAATCATCCTATTAACCGGAACCAGCTAGTGATGGCGCCAGCTGTGATTACATTGTTAGTCCGGATGGTTTTTCCGGGCTTACAATGTGGACGACTTGGAAGACTAGTGATCTTTGCTAGACTTCCAAGCGAGGTGGAAGCCCGCACTTTGGCTGGAACCGGTCCCCACAGCAGGCAGAATCACTAGCCGGTGAAGGTGGCTAATCTCCGTCAGTTAATTCAAAGTTCTGTTTTATCAATCACATTCAACTGGTCATCAAATCGGTACCGAATTGGTGCGCCATTGCCGACTTCGACGCCATCAATACCAGTATCACTAATGTGTTCTAAATATTTAATCAGGGCTCGCAACGTACTCCCATGGGCCACGATCAATTGATTATGGCCGGCCAAAAGTTGTGGCGCCACCACATCGATCCAGTACGGCATGATGCGATCATAGGCCATTTTTAAGCTTTCGCCCCGCGGTTCAACCGCCTGACCATATTCGGTATACCGCCGATCATGACTCAAGTCTTCTGGCGCCAATAACGGTGGCACGGTATAAAAGCTGCGCCGCCATTGTTGCACTTGCGCCTTACCATAAATCTGACGGGTCGCGTCTTTATTTTGCCCACGTAACGCGCCATAATGGCGTTCATTCAAGCGCCACGTTTTATATTCTGGCAACCACAGCTGGTCAATCTCATCTAAGATCAGATTCGCCGTTACAATCGCGCGTTTTAAGACGGACGTATGAACAGCATCAAACTGAATGCCAGCCGCTCGCAACTGTTGGCCGGCTGTTTTGGCTTGCGCAATGCCGGTGGCCGTCAAGGGGACATCGCTCCAGCCTGTATACGTATTATCTCGGTTCGCCGTACTTTCACCATGACGGACCAGTACCAATTCTGTCATATTTTCTCTGCTCCCGTTACCTTCAATAGCTCTATGATAAGCGATATCGGTCACTCGACGCAAGCCACCGATAAAAAAAGGGTTACGACCAACATGGCTCGCAACCCTGATACTTAGTTTTCTTGTTCTGAAATCGCATTCGAATGGGTCGCCACATTCTGACGTACCGCCTCGGCTTTAGCCGCTTGCGCTTCTTTGCCCATCGTACTGTCGCGTTCCTTGAACCGGTTCCCAACAAAGGTAACCACTGATCCAATTAAAATAACGACAATCCCAACAATCGTTGCTGGCACGATTCGTTCATGCAAGATCAATGCCGCTAAAATTGGGGCTAACCCTGGTTTGATGAAAAACACCAAAGACGCCGTCGACACATCGGTTTTTTCCATTGCCAAGAAATAGAAGCCAAAGCCCCCACCTGTGACACAGACACCGATAAAGAATAATAGCCAAAAATAATTTAAGTTAACATTGACCAAGATTGGAATAGCAGCGAATTGCCGTAAACCAATCGCCCGTAACCCACCAGCGACTGCTGGAATTTTACTGATCCAAGCGAGAATTAATAATTCAAACGCACCAGCGAAAAATGTGAAACACGTCATCGTTAACCCGTTTAAGCCCCGTTTAACTGAGCCATACCGGGAAATGATACTATACAAGCCAAACGTAATCGCTGACCCAATTGCTAAGACTAACCCTAAACCATTGGTTAAATGGGTGGGATTCACAATGATTAATAACCCAATTACCGAGATCACCACGGAAATTAAGTTTGAACGGCCTAAACGTTCGTGAAGAATCAAGTATGAAAAGATCAAGGCAAATACCGGATTACTACTGAATAGCACAGCAACGGTTGAGGCTTGATCCACCGTAATTGCCAATTGGTACAACGACATACTAACGATGACACAGGCCAAACCGGTAATCATAAATAACCGCCAATCGGCTGCCACTAATTTCCGGCCGGTTTGTTTTAAAGCCCGCACAGCAAATGGTAACAACACGATGGCCCCAATCATAAACCGAATTAAGTTTAATTGAATGGGATTGAAGGCACTGCCCGCCATCTTTAGCGCAATTTCCATTGAGCTAAACATCAAGGTGGAAATTGCAATGTAAAGATATGCTTTCTTCACGAAACGTTCGCTTCCTTTTTTAACCAAAATTTAAACAGTCAACGATGTTAAGTATAGCACCATTTTCAAGTGACTTTCAAATTAATGTAGAAAATCTAATTGGACAATCATCATTAAGATCGGAATCACAATCAAACTAAGCAACGTGGTTTCCGTTACCATAATCGCCGCATAATCGGCATCGGCACCGTATAACTTCGATACCACCGGCGCATTAGTCATGACGGGCATCGCTGATTGCAAGATGAAAACTTGTTTCATTTCAAGTGGCATTGACATCGGAATGAGCATTAACGTCATCAAAACTGGCGCAAAGATAAACCGTCCAAGCAAGATCCCGATACTATCACGATCAAACCGCATCTTACTCAAACCGGCATTCGACATCGAAATCCCAATAAAGATCATCGACAACGGCACCGTTAACCCACCAATATAAGTGAAATCAGACATTAAAAAGCTTGGTAATTTAATCTTGAGCAAGACCAAGATAACCCCAATAATAAACCCTAATAGCGGTGGTGAGAAAATTTTCGACAACGTTTGTTTCCAATTAAACTGCGCTGCTTGCGGCCCATCACGTTGAATCAAGTACACCCCTAGGGTCCAGAAAATCGTCGTATTCGCCATGTAATACACTAAAACGTATGGCAACGCACTGTTCCCAAACAACGCTTCATTTACTGGCAACCCGATAAAAACGGTATTGGAGTTCAAAAACATTGAGGCAAATAGCCCCCGATGACTTTTCTTGATATTTAACGCCCGCATCACCCCGAATGATATTCCGAAGAGAATCGCCATATTTAATACCGGAAAACGTAATCCCGGTAAGGTCGCTAATAATTTCTGAGCGGTAAAATCTTTGGTAATCGTCGAAATCATGTAAGCTGGTAACGCAATTTGCGTGACCAAACGAGCAATTAACTTCGTCGAGTCTTCGCTGAACCAACCCCAAGAAGCGAGTAGATAACCTAAGGCAATCATGACAATAATAATCACAACACCTTGAATACTATGTAAAAAGATCGCCAAACTTCTTCTCCTCCAATCTGCCGAATTAATAAAATTTTAATGAGAATTATTTAAGTATACCACTGTTTTCCGAGCGCTTGAACCCAATAAAATTTTGTAAACGTTTGACTCAAACAACAATTTTACTTATAGTGTTCTTTGATTATGTCAAATTTTTGGCTGTCTTGAGACCACTAACCTTGCCGCAAGAGTTTAAAATCTTCTTAAATCAGCCCTAATTTGAATCACCAATTACAGAAACGGCATAGAATAGGCTAGAGGAAATATAAAACAACGAGGAACGGATATGTCACAAAATAATAATGAACCAATGGGCCCACGTGAACGACGTCGGCGACAACAGAACCCGCACTTGCGACCACACAAGCATCGGCCGTGGTTAATCACCCTATTGATTTTATTGGCATTTGGGATTGCCGGGGCCGCAGCTTGGGGTATTAAAACTTGGAATACCGCTAAAAGTACCATGAACACGACCTATCAAGCGACCGGCACGTCAAAAGAACGCAATGTCGATGCCGTGATCAAAAAGAACAAACCGTTCTCAATTCTATTATTAGGAACGGATACTGGGGCTTTAGGTCGGAGTGCCAAGACTAACTTCTCAGCTCGAACCGACACGATGATCGTCTGCACGATTAATCCGAAAAAGGAAACCATGTCCTTGACCAGTATTCCGCGGGATACGTTAGTCACGATTGACGGTCAATCTGAAAAGATCAATGCAGCTTATACGATTGGTGGCGCCAGTGGTGCTGTCAAATCCGTTGAAAAATTATTGAACGTCCCAATTGATTTCTATGTACTGATTAACATGGGTGGCTTAAAACAAATTGTCAATGCTATGGGTGGCGTTACCGTTACCCCTAAGTTGACCTTTAAGTATGGTCACGCCAACGTTAAAAAAGGCGTTAAGATCAAGTTAAACGGCGCGGCTGCCCTAGATTACTCACGGATGCGCTACTCTGATCCATTAGGTGACTATGGTCGTCAAAAGCGTCAACGTCAAATTATCATGGCGATGGTTAGCCAATCAAACTCACTTGGTTCAATTGCAAACATTGAAAAGATTACCAAACAATTATCAAACAACATGCGGACCGACCTAACTTGGAACGATATGGTTGCCTTAGATACGAAGTACAAGAATGCGACCCACCATGCGAAGTCATATACCTTACAAGGTGATGATGCCACAATTGATGGTTTATCTTACCAAGTTGCTTCCGCTAGTGAACGTCTGAAGATTTCAAAGAAGATTCGGACGCAACTCCAATTAACCACTAGCGATTTAACCGTTAGTGATTACTCGGAAACCGCCTCCGTTTCAACAGGTAGCAGTAGTTCAAGCTCAAGTTCTGATTCAACAACTGACAGTACGACAACTGATACCACGCAAACGACTACTGCTGATCAAACCACAACTGGTCAATAGTTCGTTGACCTAACTTATTCAAACTAAAAAATGCGGTATGAATTCTCTAACGAATTCATACCGCATTTTTTAGTATTTTTAATTAAGCGGCCATTGTTCTAAGAATGCTTGGAACTTTTCTTCTCGTTGCGCAATCAACGCATCCGGCATTACTGGCAATAATGGCACTAACAGGTCAATAATCTGGGTACTCAGCGTCGCAACTAAATCGGGCGCGCGATGATCAATCACCACATCAACTAAACCACGCTGCTTTAAGGCAGCCGCCGTCATCGGCAATAAATCAATTGCGGCACTAACGGTTTGTTGACCATGCAGAATCGCAGCCACTGCTTCGGGGGACGCAACGTTGAATAAACTGTCATCCAGCATAATCACACGATTCGCATTGGCAAACCCTAACGCACCACCACTATGTCCCTCACCTAAGAAAACAACAATATTCGGCACGGTTAATTGGCCCATTGCCGCGATTAAATCGGCAATGGCTTGGCTTTGTCCATGCTCCTCTGATTGCGGACTGGCATCGGCCCCAGGCATATTCAACAAGCTCACCACCGGCATCCGAAACTTTTCAGTGTGCGCTAAGACCCGTAATGCCGTTCGATAACCTGGCACCGTTAAGGCTCCACCGTTTTTTTGGCGCCGTTCATTGACGTTTTGACCACGATCAATGCCTAGCACCGTTAGCGCCTGTTGGTCAGCAGTTCGACCAAAACCAGCAGTCAATGCGGCATCATCACCTAGTACTCGATCGCCGTGTAATGGTACAAAAGTTGGCAGCAACGCCTGAATCACGGTAGGTGCACTCAATCGATCAGCAGCCCGTAGTCGTTTTAAGCGTTCATCCATGTGTTGACACCCCCTGAAAACGATAACTAGCTAAAATATCACCTAGTTGATCACGTAATTCTGGCCGCGCAATCACGGCATCAACGGCCCCATTTTCGTACAAACTCGCTGCTGATTGAAAGTCAGCTGGTAAGTCAACGGGCATTGTTTGTTGGATCACTCGTGGTCCCGCAAACCCAATCTTGGCTCCAGCTTCCGCTAAAACCACATCAGCCTTAAACGCAAAGCTAGCGGAAACGCCACCCATCGTGGGATCAGTTAAGACACTGATCACCGGCACTGGCACCGCTGCTAATCGGGCCATCTCAGCCAAAATCAAATTCATTCCGACTAACGCATAAATGCCTTCTTGCATCCGGGCACCACCAGACGCGGTTACCATGATGACCGGAACTTGACGCTGACGTGCTTGCTTTAAAGCTGCCATAATTCGCCTTGAGACCGTCGTATTCAACGTCCCCATCATGAAATGGCTATCCATTACAATTAGCATCACTGGCCAAGTCTGAATTGTTGCCCAACCAGCAACTACCGCTTCAGTTAAACCAGTCTTTTCAGTCGCTTGTGCTAATTTAGTGGCGTAACCTGGAAAAGCCAATTGATTTTGTGAACGGGCAACCACTGGTAATGGCTCAAAGCTATCTGCATCAACCAACTGATCAATACGTTGTTTAGCCGTTAGCCGCTGCCACGCTTGGCAATATGGACATTGCCGCCAGGTTCCCCATTGGCGGGCATGGACATGGCGTCCACAGACTCGACACGTGGTCCACTGCCCCGTTGCTGGATAATGACTCATGACGGTTGCCCCCATTCTGCTAAACTATGAATTGAATAATCATCAGCCACATAAGCTGGTCGCGCCACGGTTTGTTGTAAAAACGCCAAATTCGTTGCCGGCCCAGTTAACTTAACCGCTGCTAAGGCCGTTTGTAATCGTTGCACCGCTTGGTTGCGATCTCGCCCCGTTACCATGAGCTTGGCGATTAAGCCATCGTACATCGTACTCAAGTGATCACCAACGCGATAGCCAGTATCAACTCGGACTGACTCGGGCCAACTAAAAGCCGTAATCAAGGTTTGTTCAATCGGAACGCTGGCCGTAATCCGGGCTTCAATTGCAGTACATTTTGGCGTCAAAATGGTCGCTGGTAAGGACAACGGCACGCCTGCAGCTTGTTGAATTTGCGCAATGACAATATCAACTCCTGTGGTCAATTCGGTCACCCCATGTTCGACTTGCAACCGTGTATTCATTTCCATGAAGTAAAATTGGCCATTAGCAAATAAATACTCGATCGTTCCCAGACTTTGATAACCGGCGCCGGCTAATAATTGTTGTGACAACTGTGACAATTCAGTCCGTTGTGCCGCCGTTAAAATACTGGCGGGACTTTCCTCAAGAACTTTTTGTTTATGTAACTGTAAACTACAGTCCCGATCACCTAAAATGTACAGCTGCACCCCGGTTCCTAAAACCTGTACTTCAATATGACGTGCCGTGGGTAAAAAGTGCTCTAAATACATCGCATCGTTTAAAAATGACGCGGCTGCTTCCGCTCGGGCAATCCGCAGTTGGTGATGTAAAGCGGTCACGTCGTTAATGACCCGAATCCCTTTACCACCGCCACCATGACTCGCTTTCAAGACAAGCGGGAAGCCCATTTCTAGCGCCGCTTGTTTAATCTTGGGCCAGGTCAAGCCTTGAATCGATTGCCCCGCCAGTACCGGAACACCTTGTGAGCGAGCAAAGTCTTTAGCCAACGACTTATCACCCATGAGTTCAATCTGATCAGCTTTCGGACCAATCCAAGTAATCCCACATTCGGCACACATCGCTGCAAAATCCGCATTTTCAGCTAAAAAACCATACCCTGGATGAATCGCATCGGCATGCGTATTAATCGCAGCCATCAGAATCGCTTCCGCGTTTAAATATGATCCTGCCGCGGCGGCTGGGCCAATGCAAACCACTTCATCCGCTAATTGGGTATACCAGGCCTGCCGATCCGCCGTTGAACAGACGGCGACCGTCTGAATATTCAGTTGACGGCACGCTTTAATAATCCGTACCGCAATTTCCCCGCGATTCGCAATTAGCAGCTTGTGAAACATCCCTACCGATCCTTTCGTAACTCAAATAATGGTTGTTGATACTCAACAGCCGCTTGATCAGCGACCAAAATGGCCGTTAACACACCCGCGTGAGGTGCCGTCAACGGATTAAACAACTTCATGCTTTCAATCTGACCGAGTTCTTGTCCTTCAGTAACCACTTGGCCCACGGTTAGATCAGGTGTCAAATGCACGACACCGACCATTGGACTAGTGATTGCCGTCACATCGTCTGTGGCCGCTACTGTTTCAGTTGGCTGTGCCATCACCGGGGCCGACTGAACCGCCTGTGGCTTAGTCACTTCAATCTCCAAGTCACCCGCTTTAACCCGAATATGACCGTAGCCTTCTTTGGCATACTTCTCAACCAACTGATCTAAGGCTTTAATATCCATAAATTAGTCACCCCTACTTCTTAATTAAAATCGATCCATACGCCAATCCACCACCAAAGGCAGTCAACAACGCGGAACCCGTTAAATCATCAAAGACACTCGCTAGCGCCATCGCAACGCCCGCTGAAGACGTATTTCCAAATCGTTCGACATTATGTGGGAAGGCCGTCATTGGTAAATCTAAGTTAGCCGCAATCTTTTCGATAATGCGTAAGTTAGCCTGATGACAAATGACGTACTGTAATTCAGTTGGCGCAATACCGGCCGTTTGAAGTAATGTTCGCATTTGTTCTGGAACGACCGTTGTGGCAAACTGAAAAACATCCCGACCAGATTGATAAAAGGCATCCGTTTGTGGGTAATTCGTAGCCGCCACTGTTTTGAGTGGTTGCACCCGACCAGAATGGATCACTTGCGCATCACCTTTAGTTTGAAGCTTTTCAGCAATAATGTTATTTTCAGCTGGATCAGTTGTGGCTTGTAGTAACGCCCCACCCGCGCCGTCACCGAAGAAAACGGCGGCTGTCCGATCTTGAAAATCCATCATTTTTGAATTCACTTCGGCACTGATAACCATCACGTTTTGATATTGCCCACTACGAACAAATTTGTCCGCCGTTGCTAATCCAAAGGTAAAGCCGGCACAGGCCGCACTCATGTCAAAAGCAAACGCATTGTCCGCACCAATATTGGCTTGCACTAAACAGGCCGTGGCAGGTGTCAACGCATCAGGGGTAATCGTTGTCACAATGATTAAATCAATGTCGGTTGCCCGTAAGCCACTCTTGGTTAACAATTGTTGTGCTACTTGCGTCGCTAACATTGAAGTGTTTTCTTGATCCATGGCATAATGCCGGGTCACAATCCCGGTATGCGCTTGAATCCATTCATCGTTTGTATCCATCAAGGTCGCTAACTCATCGTTAGTCACCACCCGTTCCGGCACATACTGTCCCGTCGCGGTTATTTTGGTATAAACTGTCATCATCGAACCCCCTGAAATATAAATATCCTAATTGTCCTAATTTTAGCAGTAAAGCCCCAGCGTTCAAAGCTTGACGGCTAATTTTAGTCAAATCCTTAGACTCTCCCCATTAAGTTTGACTCGCCAAACTAAAAAACGAGCCGAGGGTTGTCCTCAAACTCGTTATGGTTAGTCTACTTTTTAATGCCGCCTGCCGTTCGCCCATTCTGCGCCGGAACGCTGTGGGGAGACAGGCTGAGCCAAAAAACGGTCTCAGCCTTCGTTTTGAACCGCTAAAACCGCGTTTCAAAAGCGCTAGTCTCTAAGCGATAAATCGCTAAGAGACACCCACGGCTGGGCGCTGAATGGACTCACTCTCGGCTAACTTTGACTCAAATTAAAATAATGATCACTTATAGACTCACATCATAAGATGAATCATGATATAGCCGGAGGCAGCCAGTGATGGCGCCAGCTGTGAAGACATCGTTAGTCCGGATGATTCTACCGGACTTTACGATGTGGACGACTTTTGAGACTAGCGGGTTGGGCTAGGCTTAAAAGCGAGGTGGAAGCCCGAATTTCGGCTGGAACCGGTCCCCACAGCTGGCAGAATCACTGGCTGGCGTAGGCCGCTTAATCCGTAGCCGTTGCTTGAAAGCCATTCTTAGCCAATAGTGGCATCACATCGACACGCTTATCGGTTGGCACTTTTTGTGCGTAAACTTTTAACCCCGCTGCTTGTAATTGATACAACGCTTGGGCCTCATCGGGACCGATCGCGATGGCATTGGTGACCATCACCATGCCCCCTGAATAGGCCAGACTGCCAATATTGATGCCGACCGACTGAAAGTCTAACCCACCAGCCACTAGTCGGGCCATGTTTTGCGGCGTATCTGTTAAAATCAATGGTTTCATATTGTCGAATAATGAATCGTGATAAATCTCAATCATTTTATCAACTGTAATCACATTAGCCTTTACTTCCGGTGGTGTGGCTTGAATAATCAACAATTTGCGCAAAGCATCTTGAGCCACTGTATCTGACACCACTAAAATACGCGTTGGTGCCACAAATTTGGTCCAAACAGTCGCCACTTGGCCGTGTAACAGCCGACTATCGATTCGCGCGAGACGCACATCCATGGTCATAGTAGCTCCGCTTCTTCACCGTCTTGTAAGAGTTCCAAGTGCTTAATGCCGATTTTACCCGTTTCTTCCAAATGCGCGATAACTTCATTGATCGGCTTGTCACGCACCGTATAGGCTTCAATCAACATTGGCAAGTTAAGCCCGGTGATTAGGCCCATACGATCAGCGTGTTCTGCAACGATCCGACTTGCCGCATTAAATGGTGAGCCTCCCCATAGATCTACTAAAAATAGGATTTCATCATTATCTTCGAATGTCGCCACTGCGGCATCTAATTTTTGTGATAGTTCTTCTGGTTCTTCATCCAATTCAAACGTCACCGTTTTTACTTTTGGTTGTTGCCCAAAAATCATATATGACGAGTTCACGACACCCTTGGCAAATTCGCCGTGACTCACAACGATAAATGCTAACATTTTGCTACCCCTCTCTTAATCCGGTCTGCTACTTTTATTCATGCAAAAAACGTGCCAACTAGTGTATCATTTCAACTCAGCTTGATGAGATTCCAATAATTGCACAATATAATACGTTTCGGCCGCCGAAAATTCTAGCTGTAGTTGCGCCGTAATTTGGTCATTGGCTTCAATAACGACTGGATACCAAGGCGCATCTGGTAATGTCGTGAGCTCTTCGGCTGGGGCCGTAATCGAATCTTTAATGGCGGTCCGTTCTAGCGCGCCCGCTAAATGCATGATCAAATCAATCCGAAAAGCATTAGCCATTGGCTGTGCCAAATGTTCGCCGATCACTTCACTATATTGCCACAATAAGGTGGTTAGTTTGCGTGGATTCAAGAACGTGAAATAATCACCGAGATATCGTTCACAAAGTTCAGGCGTTAATTCACGTAAGTCGGTCAACTTGTTCTGCGGCGCATTTAAGCCCGTTGCCAGTTGATCGATGAACTTCTCCCCGCCACCTTGTAATAACTCTTCTAACGAGATAAATGGCACGTCTAAATCCGGCTTGGCAATCCCAGTCGCCGCAATAATTTGATAAGACTGGGCGATTTGAGCCAACCGCGCCGCCATATTAACAACAGAAACAGGGAAAACGGTAATCCCTTCAATAAAGTTCTGAGCCAACAAACTATCCAAAATCGTTTTAATCCGTTCGGCCGTCCCCACACCTGTTGAGCAAATCGCAATGATGGCCCGCTGATCCGTAGCCGCTTTAGCTGGAACCACTTCTGGCGCCGATTCCGCTTCAGTTGGCAGGTTGCGTGAAATCCGTGAATACCCTTTGAATCCAACCAGTTCATGGTAAATCGTGTCTAGATTACTATCAATCAAACTCGCTTTACGAACCGCTTCTAGGACAACCGGGGTCGTCACCATATCAATAGTCCGAATCTTAACCTTAGTTTCGGCCTCAATCCGTTTGCCAAAGGTGGTCAACGATCCCATATCGACTAACATCAACACCCCGTTGCCAGCATCTAACTTGATGGCTAGCTCTTTGACCCGCGTATAGGCGCTATTAGGGTCCATATCGAGCGGCATGTCGAACGCACCGACATCATAATCATCTAATAATTGCCCGACCACTTGAGCCATTGATGATGCGGTACTCATCCCATGGGCCGCGACTAAAACGCCAACCTTACCATCTAGTTGCATCGACTTGAGCGAAATCAATAGAATAGCTAGATAGTACACTTCTGATTGTGGGATCGGTAAATGGTAGCGTTCATCTAATGACTGCTTCAAATACTCAGCGGCTTTAATTTCCGCGGGATAATCTTTCACCATCGCCAACATATCTTGACTCATCTGTCGCATCGGTTTGCCGGCTTGAATCCGTTTGATAAACGAACTGATATGCAAGCTTACCGCATAAATAAAGTTGTCTTTGAAATTGTAACCCAGCATTTCTTGAATCGTGGTTTGCGCCATCTTGGTAAAATCAATCACATCTTGGTCGACAATCTCCGCCAACTTATTTTCTGGCGACACATTCATCTGTGTCTGTTTATAAAATGACTTCAAATGTAAGTTAATATCGGTCGTGATAAAACGATTGATGTGTTCCTTATCGAGCCCTTCACGGCGTAACAAAGACGCTTTGTCCCCAATAATCTCGTAAAGATTGTAAGGTAACTCATAGTTATCGTTCTTATTGCGAATCGGAGTTGGACCATCGTTTGGTTTCACAATTAAAAATGGATCGAGTAATTCTGAAATGGCACCGAGTTCATGCCGATTTGAGGCCACCGTTACGAGACCGCCCCGGATGTTTTCTGGTAAATCATCCATCGTGATTTCAATTTCACTGTCATTTTCAATGCTATTAACAAAACCTTGCGCGCAGACTAACTGAATGTTGGACTTCAATTGTCCAACGTTCCCAAACGTGACCGAACCAAGTAAGGCTTGTACCACATCTTCGGTCAAGCGAATCTGCTTGTTGATGCGATTCGCTTCTAAAGATAAGAGGGCCTTCAAAAGTTCCAACCGTTCTTTAGCTGAACGATCATTAAAGGCTGGTAACTGAATCGTAATTGGAATTCGCCGGACGAATGTCTGGAGTAACGAACTCTTCGGATCTTCAGTGGTGGCACAGACTAACCGCACGTTGGCATGATGATTCTTGGCCGTTTCCCCTAAACGCGAATAAGTCCCATGATCCATGAAGTAGAAGATCATTTCTTGCCCTTCAGGGGGTAAGCGGTGGACTTCATCGAGGAATAACATGCCGCCATCCGCCTCTTGAATCAGGCCGTCTTTATCTTCATTGGCGCCAGTAAATGACCCTTTGATGTAGCCAAATAGATGTGACATTAACAACTCTGGATTATGCGCATAATCGGCACAGTTAAACGTAATTAGTCCCTGCGGATTCGTTAAGACCTGTTGTGATTCCGCAAACTGATACATCGTGTTGGCAAAGTACGTTTTCCCGGAACCAGTCGGCCCAATGATCAAGGTGTTAAGCCCACGCGGTGGATAAAGAATCGCCGCTTTAGCTTGTTCCACTTGATTCTTTTCACTCTCATGCGCGCCAATCATGCTATCGAATAAATCATGTTGGGTATCGTAGTTGGGCTTAGGCACTGTTGCGACTGGTGCTGCTTGTCTTGCCGGCGTGATGGGTGACGTCGTGGATGCTGCCGGTCCAGACATCATCTCAGCCGGTGCAACTTCGGCATCTAATGGCACGTATCGCACTGGTCGACCAGCGAGCTTTTGTAGCTCACCGTCTCTGACCAACGCATTCAGTTCCTTACTAACATTGGGACGAGCTAACATCAAGGCCTCCGCCACCGCTTTCGTGGTGAGGCCATTAGCGTCTCCATGCTGACACAAATATTCATAAATGCGGGCTTTCCGTGTCAATTCCGTCACTCCTTTTATGTAACCGTTTTACAGTATCAGTGTATTGAAACACTGCGATATGCTCTAGTTTAACACACTACTTGTTGATACACTATTTCGAGTCCCAGATCGACAAAAAGGCCACAATCCTAATTGCTGATCGTGACCAATTAAGCGTATTGGGTTAAAACGGTAAACCATAAAATAGCAGCATAATCCCCGCAAATAAGAGAATGATGCCAAACAAGAACCCATACCATAATCCAAAAGCAATAAACGCTGACGTCCCTTGATTACCGTGATGTTTAACTTGCATAAAAGCGTTCTTGGCCGCGTAAAACTGCCAGATACTTAACGCCAGACAAGCAATTCCAACTAATTTTACAATCATGTGATGACCCGCTTTCCTTTTTAATCTTATGTAACCCTTTATATCATTATTATAGCCGCTTTTTCGGCGAATTAACAATCACTTATTGCGGTAACTTTTTACCATGATAGTGAAATGAATGAACCTGAAAAAAGACAACCCCACAAGCGATCACTGCTATGCCCAATACAATCATAACCATTATTTGAACCTGTGAACTGTTCAAAGTTGCGATATTCGACTGTTGACTACCCACGACCACCGGTAAATCATCTAGGAAATGTAGTATGATCGTTAATAATAAATTGTGCGTCTTCAAATACACCGCACCCCACAGCATTCCCGATGCAAAAACAAAGATTACTTGAATCATAACTGTGTTAAGGGAGCCGTGTGCTAGATTAACAACATGAACTAGACCAAAAGCCAAACTACTTATCAAGACCGCTACAAATGGCCGACCACCAGCAACCGTTAATCCCAGCGGAATCAGTAATCCACGACAGATGATTTCTTCTGCCACAGCGATCATCATTACCGTCAATAAAATCAAGATCGTCACTTTATTGAACGCCATCGTCGACCAACTGGGCAGCTTCATGATCGTAAAGTAAATTAACGCCGGTAATAGTTGAACTAGCTGTCCTACCGGCTTATGCCTTGAAAAGAAATGAATCGGTACATGCCAATAACGTTGATTTAACCCATATGCCAGTAAGATAATCACACAATCGCAAGCCAACTGACCAAATCGTTCCGGTACAGCCCAGGCAATTAAATATGGCACAACAAGTAACCCCAACGGTACCAAAGCAAAAAATACGATGATTCCCAACCAACTTTTTTTCTTACTTAACATCTTTAAAATCCCCCTCGCATCACAATTAAGATAATGCTTTATTCACCGCTTTATGTAACCCCTTACAATTAATAATATACACCCATAATTTGTCGACAAGCTCATTAATCATATCAACTCGTGGTTGATGTGTGTTATTTTATAGATAAATCCTAAAAAAAGAGGCTGAAAAATGAGTGACCGGGCTAATCGAATTACCATCCGCATCATAATAGTACTGATCGTTATCTTTTTTTTGATAACTGGCGGCATCTGGGGCTATCGCGAATACATGACTTCGGATGTCCACCTCTCGCGCATCGTGACAGCCGAAATGAATCAGCTACTAAGCTCTCAAAATCACATCACGATGAAAAAGCTAGCCGCTAATCCTAAAACGTACCGATTCCTAAAAAACACGACCGCCACAACTAAAGTTAAAGATACTTCTGACTACCAAATGCAACTCAATCATTGGGATGGCTATACAACTATCCTTAATACGCGCGGCGTTGATGTTTATATCACACATGTTGGCGGCTATACTTGGAAAATTAAACGCATTGAAGTTCAATAAGGAGGGATTCCAATGACCACGATTACGACTAATCTTGATAATGCTCGTCATCATCTCAATAAGTTGACAGATGATATTGTTGAATTTAACGATCAGGTGATCATCACTAAACCCAATAGCGAAAATGTGGTTATCATGTCCGAAGATGAATTTCGTTCTTGGGAAGAGACTTTATATCTACTAGAATCAGAAGAAAATCGTCAAGCACTAAACAAGTCAATCGATCAGTTGAAAAGTGTAAGCATTAAGACACTTTCAGCAGCTGATTGGCATCGTTTAAATGACTAGCTAGTCTGATCAGTCCCAATCCTAATGAGGCGATTCATAACCAAACTTTAATGCGCTATTACCTTTCTTCAACTTCAACTGGCCACGTCTTGCAAGCAACCACAGCACTTAAAATAATGATTGCTATTATTATCAACTTAGCAATCATTATGCCAAAGTCGACTAAACCGCCATTTACAAACTTGCCAAGAGTTGATGGCGATGGCAATCGCGAGACCAATAATTTTTGCCCCAAGAAGTAGCTTGCTAGGCCATCACCAACAACCATTAAAACACTGACTATTGCAATGAAAGTAGCTCTTTTAACGAACTGATACAGACAAGTCATAATAATTGAGATTAACATTAAAAGCCATGACAACGACAAGATCCAAATCGTTACTAAACGAAGATTAATTGGTAAAAAGAAAAAAAGTATCGTCGCGCCTTGTCGAAGCCCCACCATTAAAAAGATGGCTATCCCAATAAGCATGCTATATAACAACGACTGCACAAATGCATTGACTACCATTATTGCAATATATGTACGCCGCTGAATTAAATGTAGTTTAACTAAATGATCAAGTTGCCTCATGTTCCGTGCATACCAAAAACAAAAGAATGGAATAATAATCATGATATAATTCAGTCTTTGACCACTGTTATTGATGAAGTTAAGCATCGGTGGTAAGACTTTATGTACATTTACAAATCCACTAAGAAAGAGTATCGCCAGTACAGCAAGCGGCCAGTCTTGTTTTATAATTGCACTGATCGTTGAATAGCCCAATTTTACGGTGCTCTTAATCCGCATGTTCTTTACACCCTTCATGAAAATTATTAGTATTAGGTCAAACCTAACCCATCACCCTTTTCTATAAAAAGCCGTACTATAAATACCAATTCGAGTATAACCTAATGAATTCATAGTCAACAAGAACACTAGAATACACACATATTCATAGATTAAAAAACACCTTTCTGATTTAAGTTCTTTTCGTCCTAGTTATGCACGGTATAGCACTCAATAATGTTATAACAATATTCATTTTCATCAATTTTCAAATCCTGCTATAACTAAATTTTTAACATTAAATAACGATCATTTAACTATGAAACCGTCTTTTAATCACCCCATAATTTTCTAAATAATATACCATGAACCAATTTACGCAATGCCTCCAGCTCTCATGCGTATCTACATCCTCAAACACCAACGTAACAATGATCGTGTCAATAATTGATTCTTTTTAATTAATTTAGCAGTACAACATTTCATAATAATTATTATGTCTTCGTATACTTGCTTAACAGTGAGATAGCCTTTTATTGTCTATCGTAGTGGTTCATGTGTATACTTGGTAAATAGGAGGTGTGAAATGATTTTTATATTTGTTTTATTACTCGTTGTACTACCCCTAACAACATCTATTATCCTCATCAACGTTTACAAAAGGATTCTATTGATTAACGCTGTGTCTGATACAGGAGCACAGGTCCCAACCAAATCCAATCTAAGGTCAAAGGCAAAAATTGAACGCAATAGGCTGATCACTATGTTCAAAAATACTCACTCAATTAGAATCCGTCTAGCTATTTTTTTACACTTTCTTGAATCTATCATTATATATGCAGTCTTAATTAACTTATTCATAAACATCTCGAATGCCCTTATTATCATGCTGGGGTATTGTCCATTAATAGCCCTTGATCAACTATTTTTTCAAAGGATCTTTTATGATTATTGGAAAAAAGCTAATGATCCCACAATCATTTTATTGTCACCAAAAGCGTTTCATGTAACTCAAAGAATACGAAATCAGGTCGGCTTGTTATACTTTTGTCTCATGTTAGACTTTTTAGGCATCCTATACTTTCTTCACGTACAAGACTTAGTTTTCGCTAACTAAAAAGATCCCCTACAAGAATTAATTTACTTAACTCTTGTAGGGGATCTTTCACTTAAAATTGATTTTTTTGTAAATATTAAACAGCAATCAGAATTGCTCTCAGAGTATTTAAAAATATCTCAACGATACCCGTTGCTGCACCGACCAGTTCCCCTCCAAAAATAACGGCAATTACCACTCCCCCAGCAATAATAGCAATTTCTGCCCCTTTCGAAACAGTTTGTAACACATTTGTTAGACCGTCTGGCCAATCGATATCATTATTAGAAAAGCTTAATGACAATGTCATAGATAATGTTTCCTTTAGATTACCTTTTTTAACTGAATATACATAATAAGTCATCGAAATAGTAAAAATTCCATCACTTGATACACCATAACTAACCGATACCTTACCTTTTTTTATCTGTGTTGTTAGGCTCATCTTATTCAATCCATTCATTACCGTATCAACGGATTGTTTTATATTATACTCATCAGCGCTGAATTGATCTGTTAACCAATCACGAATTTTAGCCTGTGGCAACTGATAATTAGAAATGGTAAATGTCGAATTACTATCACCCTCAGCAATATCTTGCGCTGCTAACCATTTAACTTTAAATGGACCGTAGGCTGTCGTGTACGGAACTCCTAGCTTTATATCAAGTGACCCTTTGATTTCATTCAAAGCATCTTCGGCTGTAATGCCAGTTTCTTCAAAATGTTTTTGTCCTGGATCTAGGTAGGAAGCCGCATCTTGGTCAATATCGACTCCAGAGCCAGTAGTATACTCTACAAACTGATCAAAGCACCAACCATCTGGCATCGGAAAACCTAAATTTCCAGACCAACCATATGACATATTTGCAACAAAGAATCGATCAATACCCACTTTTGATGCTGCATGACGACACATATTACGAGTTCCGTACATACCAGTAATATATCCCAGCGGTTCCAGAGCGTTTTTAACAGCTGCCATATACGCCATCACCGTACCATCAATATCTCCATCTTGTAAATCAAAATCAGCGGCAAAGTAAATAATCGTTCCATCAGGGAATCCCAAATCGCGTGCAGCATTAGCTGCAATATACGCATCTTCATTCCCTTGTTTGGCCGTAAAATATGCTTCTCTATAGCCTCCATCTTCATAAATCGGAAAAATCGAAAAACCGTTGCTAGTTAACTTGGAAACTTCATCAGACGTTAAATATTTATTTTTTTCATTATCATCTTGGCCAACAGTTCCGGTTAAATAACGTCCAACGATTGAAAATCCAGCATTATATAGACGAGAAATCATCTTAACATCTGTCAACTGCGTTGCACAATCGAATGCAACCGAATCACGAGATGTATCTCCATTACTGGTAAGCAATCCCTTGATAACTCGCATATCTGCAATCCCATTATATTCGGGTAATCTCATAAAATGACGAAATTTTAAAACTTCATCAGCAACTTCTGGTGAGTAATAGCCATCAATGGCCCCATCTTTATAAAAGTTATTGACGTATAATCCATATTGAATTAATTTGACAATATCACCAGTAACGCCTTCAACAATAGTCGGCGTTTTTTGAATTGTCTGGCTACCATAATTACCATTAGGTGTTGAAACTCCTGACAATACTTGCAATGCATAAATCAAGGCCTGATTAGTATCACGTTGATAAATACCATCACAAGGCCGAAGACCAATATAATGCTCATAATTAGCATTCAACCACTGTTGCATATCTCGAACTACCTGATCACCATTAGATACTAGTGTAAATGCACTCATATCGAATAAAGCTCTCATTAAATTAGTTGTCATAGAGCCATCAGGTGTAATCCCCGCATTGGCTTGTAATTGTTTAACTGCATCGACCGTATCTTCTGTATATTTCCGTGAAAAATCATTTGGCGAAATACCCTTACACCAAAATGCACCTTGAATCAGCATAGCGATATTACCAGAATAGCCAATTCCTAAAACACCTACATTTTCATTACAAGCTGCAATAGTTAAATCTCCAAATCCGTCATCAAGTTCGGAAATGCCAAACTCATACTGAAGACCTTTACGAAGACCATAAATAGTTGCCCACCCCGTATGACCATCTTCTGGAACGCTACCAAATTTAGGAACATCCCCATAGGTTTTGTTCAACCATTTCTGAACTTTTAAAACTGCTATATCCATCGCTATCAACACTCCTACATATATTTTTAGTTGATTAAATCAACATCTATATATTAAATAGGATTCTTATTTATAACCTGCCAACTTCGTGTCAATATGGTCGAAAAAGTTGATGCGTTAACTTTAATTAAGTAGTTAGCGATTTCAATCACGTTAACTTAAGCTTCTCTATTAAGAATACAAACACCTTAACTTTTTCAGACATTAAACTCAAAATTTAAAAATAATCTCTTTATAATATTACTGCTTCACTCCAACTATAGTGAACTTGGTATTAAATAATGTTTCATGCCAAACACTTAAAATGTACAAGACAGTATATTGGCAGTTAACTGACAATTTTGGTCTGCTCTTTCAAGTTATTATTTACTCATCAAAACGCAACAGGTTTTGAAATTAAAGGAAGGAGAACACTGCTATGTATTATACTGTTAAACCCGGAGATACTCTGAGCGAAATTGCCGTTCGTTTCCACGTTACTATTTACGAATTGTATATGTGGAACAATATTGCTGATATTGACAAAATCTATGTTGGGCAAGTATTAAAAGTCCGTAACTAAAGTCAAGAAAGTAGGTTTCTATCTTATGTACTACACTGTTAAATCTGGTGACACTCTGAGCGAAATTGCTGTTCGTTTCCACGTTACTATTTACGAATTATATATGTGGAACAATATTGCTGACATTGACAAAATCTATGTTGGGCAAGTATTACGAGTTCGTTAAACACCATGTTTTTAGATGATCACGAATTACTTTTTAATATTTTCAGTATGAAAGATAACTTGTATGTTCACTTTTTTATCATTGCTGTTATCTTTGATATTTTAACGGGAAATCTTCGTGGAATTCTTTCAAATAATTATCAAAAGCTCGACAGTAGTATTGGGTTAAAAGGATTGCTAAAACACATTATTGTGATTCTCATCTTGCTCACAATATATCCATACTTAACCCTTCTTGGATTCAAACCTTATGCCAATACCATAATGGGATTCTATATTCTTAATTACAGTATTTCTGTAGTTGAGAATTTAGGACAATTAGGAATAAAGCTTCCACATTCTATTATTAAAAGTCTTGCAAAACTTTCTGATCAACAGGAGGAAAACAATAATGACCACCAGCAACATTAACCACGCAAAAGAATTACTAAAAGAATTCAGACACTTGTTTCGACGGAGTAATCTGCGTTCAATAGTGGCTAATGAAGACTTCACATTGCAAACCTCACCTTCAGAAAATAATAATAGTATCGTAACCGAAGTTCAATCTATCATCACAGCCATCAATAAATTAAATACCTTGGAACGTTCTATCCTCTATTGGAAATACATCAATATCGAAGAATTGACCAACGTAGGTATTTGGTTAGAGCTTTGTGTTGGGGAGAGAACCTTTTATCGGAAGCTAAAACTAGCACATCAACATTTTTCAGAGGCCTATTCCAATTCCTCCATAAATTAATTTGCATTGTACTAGGTAAAAATTTGAAGCATTACTGTACAAAACCAACTTCCACTTAAATATCTTAGTTGCCTATAGTAACTAAAAGCCGTGTTTCAAGTATTGACACTAATACCTGAAACACGGCTTCACTATTACAATTTATTTAACACTGGGTCCTGTATCAACACTCATACAGTCATTTCTTATTGGCAATCAAGCATTGCCATAAAATCCGAGGTCTTTCCAAACCATTCAACCTTTTTTGTCACATAATCAGTCGTACATTCATTAAAGAACATGTTATAAAACATTTAACTCGTCCTCTGATTGACGGCCTTTTTTAGTGCAATTATGCACAGTCTTCTTACACAGTAATTATATGATCGTTCTGTTTAATTAGTAAGCTTACAACGTTTAGTTGCTGACATACTTTGAAAGTAGTAATACTGTAATACCGGTATTTTTGTTACTTATATTCCTTGAAGTATATATTTTTGTACTAAATTCAAACGTACTTATGAACTATAGTCAAGGTTGTGCCAGTCTCTTCTAGAAGATAAACTTGGAAATCTCGTAGAGCCGATTCAGGATAACCATTTTGAATATAGAGATCTACAATTACATTTCCTGAAGTTTTCCAACTCTTTCCAGTTAGCATAACACTTTTCCCCGGATTAGCAGTCCATACAGTTCCGCCCGCCTGAACTCTGACCTGATTAGACATATTTACCGGATGTTTTAGATTCTTAGCACCTATAGACCCTTTCATCAGACTAATTTTATATGGTACTGTTACTCGAAGAACCTTATTCTGGTTCTTGTTGATCATCATTTTCTTAACCTTGGGTTTACCAATGATGGTTGGAGCCGTTCCTAGAGTTGCCACACCATAGCGCGTTGTTGCTTCCTCAATCCGAGACTCGGTATCTCGAATATTTAAAATGTAGATTTTGTAGCCAGACACAATAAATAGGATCGCTGCAAAGATTAACACCAGCCATTTCTTCATAAAACAGCATCCATTTCTGAAACGACACACCCATTCTCTAAGCGAATTATATTCTGAGTATTCGTAATCACTTGTAAAAAGCTGCGATCATGACTAGCCACAATGATTGTGACGTTATTTGCTTGTAACTGATCTATTATTTTGACAAGTCGATTAATACCTGATTCGTCTAAAGCATTGGTTGGCTCATCTAGTAGAACAATTTTAGGTTGTCCAATAATTGCCTGAGCGATGCCTAATCTTTGTTTCATTCCAAGTGAATATTTATGGAATAGACGTTTGTCTTCAGGATTGAGGCCAACGCGATCTAAAATGTTGTTAATTTCATTTTTTATTGATTTATGTTTCTTGCTTAATAGACTCAATAATTCTAAGTTTTGCGCACCCGTGAACTCGTTAACGAAACTTGGATTCTCAATCATGGCTCCGATGCCTTCTGGGACTCCTCCCATTTTTATGCTTTTATCCCCAATCTTAACGCAACCGGTGTTGGGCTTAATGAGGCCGGCAATGGTACGTAAAATCATGGTCTTTCCGGAACCATTAATACCGGTCAATCCATATGTCTGCCCCGCCTTGAATTTCAAATCTATATTGTTCAGTACCAATGCGCCTTTAATTTTTTTGGAAACATTTTGAATTTCAATTTGATTATCGTTCATCAATTTCTCCTTTTTTATACTCTATTCCATAGCTAAAAATACACCCAATAACAAAAATTACTACTAAGTAGACAGTTTCTATTAATAGAACTTGCCACCACATCAATCCAGCTTCTTGCGCTCTGACAGGCATCAAAAAATTTGCTGGTAATAACTTTATGAAACTATTCATGCCAATAACAGGAAACAATATTGCGCAAAAAAAACTTATTTCAATCTTTTGACTTAACGCCAATAGTAGCCAGATCGAAGTAATCAAGATACTGCCACCTGTAAAAATAACAACTGCTGTCAATGCAATGTATATTAAGAATATTTTAAAAAAAGAAAAAAATATTAGGTCCAATACAGCTGTGCTAATCCCAAATACGCAAAATCTGAATGCCCAGTATTTAATTCGAGAACATCCCGCCAAAACAAATTGTTCTGATACCCCTTCTTTAAAAAGATACATTAACGGAAAGAGTACAATGCTTGGCCAAATCAGCATCCAATACCAAAAAAAAGGGAAAGCAAATGGCGCTGATTGAACATTAAAAACAGTTTTTCCAGCAATAAGCTCCAGAAATTCTAATCCACGAAATTGCAGTAATAAATATCCTATTACTGTTGTTCCAAATAATGCTGAAGATTTTCTTAAGGACAAAGAAAAAAGTTCAAAACTAGCCTTTACTCGGTACATTAACCCTGTTCCCCCCGATTCATTAACCAATCCTTGCGATTCACTACTATTCCTAAGAAAATTGATGCTAAGATTATTAGTCCGATGAACAGCAAGAATAAATCGAATAGTCCGCCTTTTGCTAACTTTACAATATTCGTCGCAGAAGGTAACCTTGAAACTAATAGATTACGTCCCCAAAAGAACGATATTAAATTTTCGCTACAAACAAGTAGAATACAAACTGCTGCTGTGAGAATGGGCCCTTTCACGAATTGATAAATACAAGTCATCATAACCGAGATAAAAAGGAGATATCCAAACATGGATAATATCCAAATTAATAGAACGTAAAGATTGATTGTACGATAGAAGAAATATAGCGTAACACCTTGTCGAACACCGACAGATAAAAACATAGTTACGCCTATAAAGAAACTATAAACTAGCGAATTGACGATTGAGTTAGCTATCATCACAGAAACATATATTGGTCGCTGTAACAAATGTGCTTTAATGGTTTGATCAAGGTGGGACATGCTCCACGCATACCAGAAACAAAAGCAAGGGATAATAATAAATACGTAATTCATTTCTGAACCACTGTTATTAATAAAGTTAAGCATTGGTGGCATTGTTTTGTGTACATTCATGAATCCATAAATGAAAAGCATAGCCGTAATGATATATATCCACTTATATTTTAAATTTGTGCTGATTAAAGAAATACTGATCTTTAAAGAGTTCTTAAATTGCATATCTTCTTCTGCCTCTCATAAAAATAAGCAAAGTCAGCGTCATAAAGATAGCATAACTAAAAACTATTAACGGGAAACTAATTCCATGAATCATGCCAGTTTGATTAGCATATGTTGTTGGAATAACTGAACTTCCCCAAATATCGTCCGATAAGGGAATAAAGAATCTGGCCATGTAAATTAAAATAAACGAACTACTGACTGTCACAAATACAGACCTAGTCCACATTCCAATACTAAATGCCAAAGCTGCGAGTAATCCACCAACTAGGAAGGCAATGAACAAAAATAGAAAGACATGTATTAAAGGATGACTATAATAAAGATCTGGGAATATAGTTAAAGACATTTTGTTGATTGTTATGTTTCCATCTCCATCTAATACCAGGTTGGGCTTAATTGCTGGTAAAATAGTTGCTAAAATATAAAAATTCAACATTAACGGAATAGTTCCAACCGTCCCACCCACAAGAAAGTTCATTATAAAAGCTCTGTTCATATACTTTTTTGAGTGTCCCTGCACCTGTATCAAGTAAAAATAATTATTCTTTTGATCGGATCTTAAAATACTTGCAAACGGAATAGCCACTAGTAGTGGAAATACCATCCAATAAATCTGCGGTAGTGGAGATCCGGTAAAACTTTCAATCCAGTGAGTATACAATGAAGTTTGCAATCTGTTACCGATATTTAAAATTTCTGGCACCTGGGCCAATGTGATCAGGCTACCTAGTAAAATGGCGAAATAGAAACCAGGTCGTCTGACCAAACGTGAGAATAGGTATTTATACATAAAATAGTCTCCTAGAAGTGGTTTAAATATTCGAACTGTTGAAATCTTAAATTGTTTCAAAATATATTAAAGCCCCGCATAAGCGAGGCCGTAAAAAAGCTATTAAAATTTATTTACTATCGGGACTCCAGCGACCCCAGATGAAGTTTTCTTTACCAGGATCAGCACCGGCTACGATAGCTGTCATTTTATGACCGTTTTCTTTTACCGTATTGTACATATGGATTGAGCGATTGTACGCAAGATCATAATAATGCCCTGCAGCATCATTATATCGTGGTACATTTATATAACCATTACTCCCGCGAACCCAACCTGGATTTCGATAGTTTCGGCTATGTTGAGTGGTGATTTCATAAACCCCTGAAGTGTTTTGCTTAACTCGGTAAGGAGTTTCAGCATAACCTGCTTTTTTATCAGTAGCATAAAGCTTCAACCAAAAGTCGTTGTCTGTAGTATCACGTGTTGTTTTAACAGGCATATCTCCTGATTTTTTATCCCAATTAGCTAACTTTTTAGGCATACCTTTTAGGATAGTACTTAAATCAGCATTATCAGGAATATTCACTGATTGATCTGTGGATGTGTTTGGTGTTGTGGACTGATGTGCTGAAACAGTTGGTGCAATAGTGGACATACCGACAGAAAACAATGCGGCAGTCGCAAATAGTGCTGTTCTGATTTGCATGTGCGTCCCCCTAAACTGTAATTATTTCTTGCAAGAAATATGATTTGTAATTACAAGACAGAGTATATATCAGGGAACTCCATGTTAGCAAGGACCTTAAATTATCTATATTTTCATAGATTAAAAAATAAATTCACTAATTTCTTTCCATTCAGTTTATTTACAAAGCATTCACTGCTGATGATGGCATAACATAATTCATTTTCATCATTTTCCAAATAACATTACAATCAAAATTTTATCAACTACCAATTTGATTTTTATCATTTTAAAAATAAACTATACAAAGTTCATTTGAGTATATACCGGTCAATCGATATAAAAATCATTCAACAAAAAAGAATTCGACAATGCCAGTGTATCGACATTTATAGAATTCTTCAGAAAGAATTTAAGTTTTACGTGTTATATAAACAGGTAGCACTTGTCAAAACAACACGATTTTTAGCTAATAATCACCGGGGTCCCCTGTCGAATATGCTCATACAACCACTTTGCATCCGCAATGGACAACCGCACGCAACCATGGGAATTTGATTTCTTCCCCAACTGTTCCGCCTCTTTTGCCACATAGTGCCCGCTAGCGTCAACTGGGACTGAATGGAACAAATAAATACCATGATCTTTAAATGACACCCAATAATTCGCACCTTCACCAGAAGCCGCATTATAAAAGTGTGTCCCACGTTCTGCTTGAATTTTAAAGTGCCCTTTTGGCGTTGCTGAACCCTTTTTCCCCGTTGATGCGCGCATCGTGTACAAGGTCTTGCCTTGATCAATTAAATACACACGTTGCTTGGCAATGGAGACTTCTAGCTTAACTTGCGGATGCGCCGCTAAATCTGGATAGGCCTTAGTCATTGAGGGCTTGTGCCAATCTATCGACTGACTGGTCGACTTAACGTGCCGAGTCGTTTTCGATTTAACCGCAACTTTAGTTGTTTTTTCTGGCTGAGCGGCAGCCTTGCGATGATACGCAAACAACGTCTGCTTGAAACCAATCACTAATATCCCAGCAACTAACAAGCCCACGATCCATTTGACTAGCTTAATTGGCATCACTAGCACCGCCTTGTCCCCTGAACAAATCCCCTTTATCTTGCATCAACCTAACTCCTCCTAAACCGATTTGACACTAGCTCATAACCCCAGCCTGCATGTCTGCATAGTAGCACGATGATGTACGAGTAACAAGAATTATTTGGGTAAAAATAACTCACCTAACTACTTTAGCTGGCTTTTTTAATACCAGTCCATATGCCATAAATAATCAGTCCAGGTATCGCGATAAGCATATAGACGCCGCGCACTAATAGCGTGATGGCAAGATTCGCCCCATCATCTTGACGTTGCATTCGGTCAGCCATGTCATAGCGATTCATCACCGGATTGGTTGCTTGATGATAACTTGAACGATCATCGAGACTCGCTTTAAAACCTGAGTTAGTCAATGACTTCATCGCTAACCACGGCCGCCGTAGTTGTGGCACCCGATTCAATAACAGCGGGTAAAAAATCAAGTAAGAACTAGTCAGCCATATATTCAGCACATTCCAGTGCCAATTGAGTGTGCCATCAGGATTAGCGGTCACAAAGTAGCCCACGATCACATAACACACTAATCCTTTGAGATAATCCCCTAATAACGTCCTTAATTTCATTGGTATCCCCTCCTAATGCCTAATTTTAGAAGAGAAATAATTAAATTTCAATAAGATTAATCATTTATTTTTAATCAAAAAAAGCAACTAGCGCCAATTGACGTTAGTTGCTAAATTCAAATGACTATCGTAATTTACACCTTACTTAGTCATCAATTAGGGCAGGCTCTTTCATTTGACTAGTTCCAAAGATAATAAATAACACGATCAAACCACAGCCAATTGTAAAACCCAACCAGCTCCAAGAAACCTCAACTACATTGGCAACACCTAAAAATACCACTTGTCCAATTGGTGCGCCCAAGAATCATTCCCATCGAAATTGATGGAATTAAAGTTGCCATTGATCCTAGCGAGACTGCCAATGTTTTTAACGTTAATTAAAGTACGATACCCCCGATTATTGATATATTCATACATTATTTTCTCTCAATATATCTTTTCAAGTATGTTAAAACTAACCTAGCTGTATAATCTGAAAGAGCTAACAATAATTCGTAAGAAAAGGACCAGCTCTCTCGATACTGGCCCTTCAAGTAGATTTCAGCCTACTTTAAATAATTGTCCCGATTCTTACCCTTAAATAATCGTTTCATGACGTCAAAGAATGTCAAGGATTGAAGAATACGATCCGGCTCAATGTATTTACGAATAGCTCGCAAAACTTTCTTCGGATTCTTAGAAGAAAAAGCATAAGTCCCATTTTTCTTAGTCTTCAAAGCATACCGAGGAATCCACTTACCCTTAAAGACTACTGACACAATTACTGAATCAACTTCATCCCATGGAATTTGAATATAATTCCGAACATTTCGATCATCGTAAAATTCAAACCCTTTGTCCCCGACCATAATTTTGCCATAATCGGTTAATCCTAAATGAGAATTACCAGCAATGACTAAGTCGACCTTTGTATTAATAGATTGGACCATCTGACTGACTCCATTTCTTTCTCTTGATAACACCGATTATACGGCGCCGGCAGCTTTTTCGCAAAGGCGCCGTTTAACAAAAAGAGATGAACTCCAAAGAGTCCATCCCAATGATCTAAGTCAAAGACTCAGACTGAAATCTTTTTCTACATAACACCAAGAACATGCATGATAACACCAAAAGCGAATAAACCGAAGATGATGATGATTGGTGAAACTTTCTTCTTCAATAACCACATGCAGAGGAAAGTAATCAACAAAGCAGCAAAACCAGGGATTAATTGATTTAAGTTATCTTGCAAAGTTGTAACTTTGTACTTATCGAGTGACAAACCAGCTTTTTGTTGTGTCAAGGCTTCTTTGATACCTTGAGCACCCTTTGGCAATTTGTCCCAGTCAATGTAAGCACCAGAAGCTTGCTTGATACTTGAAACTTTAACTGGACTGAAGTCAACAACAACCCAGCGTTCAATCAATGCTGGTAAGATGAACATCCCTAAGATAGAAGCACCTTTAGTAATGTCTTGTAAGATACCACCAGATAAATCTTCAGTAATAGCAGAACCGGCTTTATAACCGAATTCTTGTGTATAGTACATAAATCCGATACGAATTGCATTCCAAACAACGAAATACAAGATTGGTCCCATGATACTACCACCCAAAGCAAGGGAAGCAGCTAAGGCCCCGATAATTGGCTTAGCGGTAAACCAGAACACTGGATCACCAACACCAGCCAAAGGACCCATCATCCCAACTTTAACCCCTTGAATCGTAACGTCGTCAATGGGAGCCCCATTGGCCCGTTCTTCTTCAAGAGCTAAGGTAACACCAATAATTGGTGAAGCCACGTATGGATGAGTATTGAAGAATTCCAAGTGACGCTTCAAAGCAGCGGCACGGTCTTCTTTAGTTGTATATAATTTCTTTAGAGCTGGGATTAACGTGTAAGCCCAACCACCATTTTGCATACGTTCGTAGTTCCATGAACCTTGGAGGAAGTTCGAACGCCACCAAACTTTAACACGATCACTTTTAGTTAATTTAATTTGATCAGCCATTTTAGTTTTCCTCCTTCTCTAATACTTATCGATAATATCGCCGACAGGGTCACCGGTACCAGAACCGCCACCGTTGCCTGAACCACCCATTTTAGAAAGGTTCAAGTAGATGAGAGCCATGGCAACACCAATAGCACCTAAAGCGATCAACGTCAATTCGCTGATAGCAGCAAGAGCAAAACCTAAGGCAAAGAATGGCCACATTTCGCGAGAAGCCATCATGTTAATAACCATGGCATACCCAACGGCAACGACCATCCCACCACCGATTGACAAACCATCAGTCAACCAAGCAGGCATTGCGTTCAACATTGCTTTAACGGGACCAGCACCAACAGCCAAGATTAAAGCAGCTGGAATAGCGATACGTAACCCTTGCATACAAATACCAATAACTTGCCACATGTCAATTTTAGCAAAACTACCTTCTTCAGCAGCACGGTCCATTGCATGGACCATTAACGTAGCGATTGTACGTGCGATGATGGTTAATAATAAACCAGCAACGGCTAAAGGAATGGCGATAGCAATAGCAGAAGAAACTCCGGCTTTACCTTGGCCACCAAGAACTAAAATAATTGCAGATGCAATTGATGCTAAAGCAGCATCAGGGGCAACGGCGGCACCAACGTTTGACCAACCAAGGGCCAACATTTGAAGACTACCACCTAAAATAATACATGGAACTAATTGTCCAGTAACTAAGCCGATCAAGGCACATGCAACAACTGGTTGATGGAAATGGAATTCATCCAAAATACCTTCCATACCAGCTAAAAATGCGACTAGTACGACTAAAATCATTTGAATTGCGTTCAAATTCATGATTTAATCCTCCATTTTTCTCCGATAATTAACTATTAGCTTGTTCTTTTAACAATTTTTCAGCTTTATCCATGATGTGATCAAGGTTTTCTTGACCATCGGTAGGAACTTTACGAACATCCATCTTGACGCCCATCTTTTCAAGTTCTTTGTAAGTATCGATATCATCTTGATCGAAAGCTAAAACCTTGTTTGGTTGAACTTTACCAACTGAATGTGCCATTGAACCGATGTTCAAGGTATCCAACGGTACGCCACCCTTGATTGCTTTCAAAGCATCTTGAGGGGTTTCAAATAAGAGCAACGCTTTTTGACCACCGAAGTGTTTGTCATCTTTGGCAATCTTGATCATTTGATCGATTGGAATGACATGCGCTTTAACACCATTTGGTGCCGCTTGAATAATCATTTGTGTCCGTAAGTTGTCTTTGGCAACGTTATCAGAAACAACGATAATCCGAGTTGGGTTAACTGTTTTACTCCAAGCAGTTGCAACTTGACCATGAAGTAAACGAGAATCGATCCGTGCAAGCACGTATTCGAATTTCCCAGGACGGCCAGCGTTTGCTGAATTATCTACAGCTGCTGCTTTAGCATCTTCTTTAGGTGCTAAGGCTTCAGGACGAACCTTCACCCCATCTTTAGCAGTTTCAATGATATGGGTCGCAATTTCGTGCGCCGAATTCATTGATAAGCGTGAAGCATAAGCTTCGATCAACATTGGTAAGTTCAAACCAGCGACAATCGCCCATTTGTCCTTATGTGCTTCAAACAAGCCGTTAACTTGGTTGAATGGTGTGCCGCCCCAAAGGTCGACTAAGAATAAGACTTGGTCTTGGTCATCGAAAGAAGCGATTGCCTTTTCCAATTTGGCCTTGATGTCATCAGGTCCTTCACTAGGCATCAATGTAACCGGTTGAACGTTTTCTTGTTCACCGAAAATCATTGATCCGGATTGATAAATGCCTTTAGCGAATTCACCGTGACTAGCAATGATAATGCCTACCATCTTTGTACCTCCTATTTTTTTGTTACAGTCATAGGAAAATGAATAAATAATGTCTAAATAGCCTGTAACTAAATTTTATTGTGATACTGTAAGCGCAATCTTTTTTGCACTCACTAATATATATGCAACTTCCGTGCCAAAATACACTAATTGGTAAAGACCGATATTAAAGGCTTTATATTGATACACAAAAAGTGATACAGTATTCTGTATCGCTTTTTGTGTATCAATATAGCGTATTTTTATGTTTTTTTTAGCAAATGAACGTCTTTTTTAGTGTTTCCTTTATATTTTCTTAAACAAGTTGATGATTAACCGCTTTCAATTATTTAGCTTTAACTTTTCTTAAGAAACGGTTGACGCCTAGCTTTCGGCTTTGTTCGATCACTTGACATCGATATGACCCGTTTGGCGAGTGAGTTTATTAATTAATTTGTACTTAGATATAAAAAAAGCGCTAAACAAGTCAGTTGATAACTTGTTTAGCACTGCAATAATCAGTAACTAAGCGCTCGGTATTGATTTTTTTGCCAATAGGTTATAAATTGCTGATTACTTAGACTTGTTTTTTGCTTCGTCCAAGGATCATTATAATAAATTCGTTTAGCCGAATAGCCGGTAACCGTAATACTATGCGTTTGAAAACCATCTAATCCAGCCATCCAGGTAACGACTGGGTGATTATTGGTCACAACCTGCTTCAGCTTGGGCAATCGGCTTCCAGTCAAGTTCACAGCGGTTCCAACATGCCGCTTTACTGTACTCATTAGGCCGCCTGGATAAACATAATGTCCCCAACCAACGCTGTTATAAGGACTTCCGACAAAACCACGATTAGGATTACTACTGCGCGGCATTTCTTTTGCTAACTGCATTTTGGTCACTTTAGCACCAGCATACTGTAGCATCATCGCCGTTGCGGTAATTTCACATCCCGTTGGTAACTGTGGCCGCTGCCCAATTAAGGGAACAGCTAAACGAACATCCGTTAACTTCAAATATTGATGCCACACCCAACCCGATTTACCAGTTTTATTTTTAACATAATAGTAGAGATACTTCTTACCATTTTTAAAAAGATAAGTTTGTTGCGTACATGTCCATTTAGTATGTGGAAAATTCCGCAATTGATGCACAGCCTTTAACTGTACCTGCTCACCCGCTGCTTGAAACTGATAAAGCTTACCGGTTTGACTAGCAGTTAAATAAGTCTTCTTAGCAACGACTGGTGTTATTGCTGATTGCTTAACGGTGGTACTCGCATGAGCTAGTTGGGTCCAACCTGCCCCAATACTCAAACCAATAAGTATCAGCCATCCTCTTTTGATAATCATTCCCCGACTCCTTTAGATTATTAGTTTAATGAACAAAGTGGCTCGTTCATATCATACTACTGTCGTGAATTAACTCATAGTTATTAACTAAAAAGCCTTCCAAGATTGGCAATAATCTTGGAAGACTCCAATTATTGAATTAATCAAACACCATCTGATTATGATACAGCTCAGCGTAAAAGCCGTCTTCAGCTAACAATTCAGGATGGCTACCTTGTTCAATAATGCGACCCTCTTTCAACACCACGATCTTATCCGCATTCAAGATTGTCTTTAATCGATGGGCAATAACAAAGCTCGTCCGCCCCTGAATCACATTATCCATCGCCGCTTGAATCTTGGCTTCCGTAACGGTATCCACGTTAGATGTCGCTTCATCTAAAATTAAGAGCTGTGGATTTGTCAAAATCGTCCGCGCAATCGACATCAATTGCTTTTGCCCGGCTGAAAAGACACTTTGTTCATCAGAAACTTGCGTTTGATAACCATCTGGCAAGCTTTCAATGAAGTCATGAATGTTGGCCTGTTTCGCCGCATCAATCACGCGATCCATCGTTGCCGTTGGTTCCCCATAGCGAATATTATCCGCAATCGTGCCACTAAATAATTGTGGATCTTGCAAGACAATCCCGACATGTTGACGCAAAGCCGACAACTCGAAATCTTGAATATTCACACCATCAAAGGTGATCGCACCACTATCGACATCGTAGAACCGATTCAGTAAGTTCATCACGGTCGTTTTCCCTGAGCCAGTTGGCCCAACTAGCGCAACCATTTCACCACGTTTCACCTGAATAGAGACGCCATGCAAAATTTCTTTGCCGGGTAAATAGCTAAAGTGCACATCATCGATCTTCAATTCATCTTCAATCGCGGTTAGGGCACGACCGTCAGCTGGATTAACTTCATCTGGTTGCTGCTGCACTTCATCGACCCGGCGTGCACCGGTAATCGCTAACTGGATCATGCTATAAAGACTCGTCAATGACATGATGGGTTGATAATACTGTTGCGCATAGTTCACGAAGACGACGACTAATGCTAACGCGGCCCCTGTTGATAGATTCCCATTCAACGCAAACCACGAGCCAAAGAAGATCACGATTGCCGTATTTAAGAGCGACATCCCTTGCATTAATGGATTTAAGATTCCCGACCAGATTTGCCCGGTCAAGGCTGACTGCCGAACTTTGGCATTATATTTCTGGAACCCTTTGACGGAATCCTGTTGCAGGCCATTTGTGATCAAGACTTTTTGACCGGTAACTTGTTCATTAATATAGCCATTTAGTTGGCCGATGTCATCTTGTTGTTGGTTCACCGCGACACTAGCTTTGTGCATCACCCAGGCAGCTAAGATTAACGTGATTGGCGTTGACGCCATGGTGACCCACGCCATCGTGACATTTTGATTGAACATCACGATCAGGAGTCCCACAAACTGGGCGACTGCCAACAGAATTTCTAGCAGTGCCTGATTCATCGCATTAAAGATATTATCTAAGTCCGACGTAAACCGGGCTAAAATATCGCCATCTCGGTGAGTATCAAAATACTGGACCCGCATGCGTTGCAACTTACGGAATAAGCCTACCCGCATTGTCCCAGTCGAATAAGCCGTGACCCGCGCCAAAATCAAACTCGCTACAAATAACGCGATCGCTTCGACAATATACAAGAGAATATACGTCACTAACGTCTGATTAAACGGCTGTAATGTGGCCTTGGCCCGCATGGCTTGATTGGTCCATTGTTGTAAATACTGGGTTAAATCTTCAATCGCCCGTCCCAAGTAAGTGGGTGCCATCACAATACACCAGGTGGCAATCACAATGAGGATAATGCTCATCAAAAAACCGAACCAGTAACGTTTCAAATAATGCCAGTAATATTTACCGGCGTTGCGTAAGTCAGTCATTTAGCCCCTCCTCGCGCGCTTTTTGCGTCTGATAAATCATTTGATAAACCGTACTCGTCTTTAATAAGTCATGATGTGTGCCATGCCCCACAATTTGACCATCATCCAAAACGATAATTTGATCTGCTCGAATGATTGAGGCAATCTTTTCGGCAATCACAATCGTGGTTGTCGTTTTTAATTCACGATCCAAGGCTTCTTGGACTAATTTTTCCGAACGGGCATCTAACGCTGACGTGGCATCGTCCAAAATGAGAATTTCTGGATTGGCAATCACCCCACGGGTAATCGATAACCGTTGTTTTTGCCCGCCGGAAAAATTTTGAGACCGTTCTTCCACCGGCGCATCGTACGTTTGCGGTAACTGATCAATAAATTCGGCTGCCTGTGCGATATCAGCCGCCCAAGCCATGTGCTGTGCTTCAGCATCCGGCTTAACTTGCCGTAAATTTTCCGCAATCGTGCCTGAGAACAAGGTCGAACGTTGCAAGACATACGCGACCGTTTTTCGTAACGTTTTTTCCGGTAACTCACGGACATCAACGCCCCCAATTAATACCCGGCCTTCATCTGGATCATAAAGCCGGGCAATCAGTTGTGCTAAGGTCGTTTTACCCGATCCGGTTGCCCCGACGATTCCCAACATACTGCCCGCGGGAATCGTTAACGTCACATCTTTTAACGTCGGTTGATCATCGCCGGGATACGTAAAGGTGACATGATCAAACTGAATATCACCAGGAATCTGTTCGACTGGGCCATCAGCATAAGTCATGCTAGGCGTCGTCGTCATCACTTCGTTAATTCGGCCAATCGAAATCACTGCCCGTGACGCAAACGTCATCAAGAAGCCCCCATTAATCACTGCAAATAAAATTTGCATTAAATAGGAGATAAAACTCGTAATGGCCGCTAAGTATGATGGATGCGTCGTGATGTTTTGTCCCACAATATACACCGAAACGCCCATCGCCACATTGGCAATCAAAAAGAACGCCGGCATCAAAACCGCAAACCAGTAGCCAATTTTAGCGGTCACATTCGTCAATTCATCGGATGCGTTAGAAAACTTTTTAATTTCATTCTTTTCTTGGACAAATGACTTAACTACCCGAATGCCCATTAGGTTTTCACGAGCCAGCGTGTTGACCTGTTCAATATCTTCTTGGGTTTGGGCAAAATACGTCGTCATCCGACGCACCGCTACCAAGGTCACTAAGATAATCACGACCATCATAACCACAATGATCCACCATTGTTCCGGCATCGTCATGACGGCTAAAATTAACGCCCCCACAAAGAGTAGCGGAATCCGCGTAATCTGCTGAAACCCAGCCATCACAATTTGTTGGACTTGGTTAATATCATTGGTCATCCGTACCACTAAGTTGGACGGCGCAAACTTTTCCACGTCCGCATAAGCCAGTGATTGGACTTTGGCATAAAGATCAGCCCGTAAGTCGGTCGCTACCCCTAAGGCAACACGAGCAGAATAGATCGTATTCACGATCCCACCAATAATCCCTAGGACGGCTAGCACAAGTAGTAATAGGCCTTCTCGTAAGACGGTTGCTTGATCATTTTTTATAATCGCTTCCATTATTGTTTGTAATAAACGCGGTTGCCACAAGGTTGCAAAGACTAACAATAAGACTGCAATCGTGGCGACCCAAATATCGACTCGATACCGTTTGAAGTAAGGCATCAACGTTTTCATAATTTCTTCCTCCTCATAATAACCAACTATTGTGGGGTTAATCCTAGATTAACTGAATTAAGTAACTTGAACAAGCAATGTCCTCTAAAATTAAAACTTATTAAGTTTATAACTAAAGGTTGAAAGCTGAATTTTAGACTTAACCATTGATAGGATAGACATTTAACGGTCAAAAATAGCGAAACTTGCCGCCTACCGTTCGCCCAATCCGGGCCGGAACGCTGTGGATGGACAATCCAAGCCAAAGTTCGGTCTTGGATTTCGTTTTGAACCGCAAAGGTCGGCGTTTCAAAAGCGCCAGTTTCTAAGCAAAAACCGCTAAGAAACGCCCACGGCTGGACCCAGATTAGACTCACTCTCGGCTAGATTTGTGACCAAATCATTGTTTTAAACAATGATCGTCGCTTAACCGCAGGCTGTCAGTGATGGCGCCAGCCGTGAAAACGTCGTTGTCCGAGTGTTTTTGTCGGACTTACGACGTGGACGTCTTGAAAGACTAGTGGTTTTGCTAGGCTTTCAAGCGAGATTGAAGCCCGCTTTTTGGCTGAAATCGGTCCCCACAGCTGGCAGAATCACTGACAGCCGAAGGTGGGGTATTCACGTCAGCTCTAGTAAGGTCCTACTAACGATGAGTAAGTTTCAACCTTTAGTTTATAACGAAATATAAAAAAACTCTTGAAATACTAAATTAATCGTATTTCAAGAGTTCAGCTTTTTTTAATTAGTTTGGCGTTGCCGTCGAATACTGATAATAGCCGTAATTAGCGCAACGACACCTGAAAGAAAGCAAGTATTCGTTAGACCAAAACCCATATCAAAAGCATTGACGAGACCACTCGTGATGCCTAATCCAGCAAAAATCAAGAGTCCGCCCGCAACGAGATAAGTCGTTGTTCGGGATGAATGATGTCTTTTAGACCACCAGGACACGCCTAACAAGCCTATTAACCAGCACCACAAAAAATCAACCCAATGATAACCCGAGAAGGTAGACATCTGAGTGATACGTTCAATCGTCAATACAGCAAGTAACGCCCAAATCACCACAATAGCTCGTTGCGGCTTTGTCGTCATCATTTTGTCGGCTGGACGATCAGCAACTAACGTATCCAATGACACTTGATAAAAATTGGCCAGTTGTTGAATGGTTGTCAAATCCGGCTGATTTCGATCGGTTTCCCAGCTTGAAATCGTCTGACGTGACACGTGCAGCTGACTGGCAAGATCATTTTGCGTTAGTTTTTTAGCTTGGCGTAGGTGTTTTAAGTGAGCACCTAGTGTTCGTGTTGTCATGAGCCTGTCCCCTCGTAATCCCGTTATACCGGTAATGCTATTATTTCTAGCATAGCGTAAATCGGCTACGTTTACTAGCATCGCCACAAACTTTGCCGGGCCTATTTTCAGATAATCGGGTAACGCGTAGGCTGAATATAGTCATTGAAATTGGAGATGGAAATATGCAAAATGAGCCACTTGTCCAAATTAAACATTTAAGTAAACGGTTTGGCCGTAAAGTTATCTTGCATGATGTGTCATTAACATTACCGATGGGACATATTGTCGGCTTGATTGGCCCAAATGGTGCCGGGAAAACGACGTTAATGAAGATTATGATTGGGCTGTTGAACGGCACTACCGGTCAGGTCATCTTAGCCGGTAAAAATGTCACCGCACAGCAACATCAATTTATTCAAGAATCTGCGGGCGCATTGATTGAAAGTCCAGCACTATATCCATTTTTAACTGGCTGGCAGCATTTACAACTATACGGATCAGCAGCGGAGAGTCAAACAATTGTAGATACGATGGGGATGGCATCCTATATACAACGCCGAGCACGTGACTATTCGTTGGGGATGAAACAAAAACTGGGGATTGCCATGGCCTTGGTGAAACGACCGCGCCTGGTCATTTTGGATGAACCGATGAATGGCCTAGATCCGCAATCAGTCCAAGCGTTTCGCCAACTCATCCAGCACTTGGCACAAGCCGGAACAACCTTCTTGATTTCTAGCCATCAAATAAGTGAACTTGAAAAAATTTTAGATGATGTGATCGTCATTGACCAGGGACAAGTGCTTTTGCAAGCATCGTTAGCGCAAATAAGACAAGACAGACCAACTGAAATCGTGGTGAAAACAACTGATGATCGACGCGCTCGTCAATTATTACTGACACGACAGGTGACTTTAGTTGCTGGAGCCGATGTCCGATTTCAGCCTACTGCATATGGCCAGTTAAATGACATTTTGAGAATATTGGTAAACGCCAACTTACCCATTTTGACAGTTCATGAATCACAACCAGATTTAGAAACAACCGTTTTAACCCTACTAACTCACCATGAGGAGGAAAATAACTATGATTAAACAAGAATTATTTAAGTTACGTTATCAAAAGAGTCTGTGGGCGGCCGCGGGGGTGCTCATCATGCTCATGTTATTTGTGGCCGGATTTACACTAACCGCAACCTACAGTGATCAACAATTCTATTTTTCTGTGGCCTACTCAGGGTTTCAATGGGTCTCAATCTTAATGATTATTCTCAGTGCAACCTGTGTAACGATGGAGTTTGCATATGGCACGATTAAGCAACTTGCCTTGCAAGTTCGCAGTCGTAACCAAATTTATTTTGCTAAATGGTTGGTCATGGTGGGGGTTAGTGTTTGCTTACACGGATTGGCTATTTTAACGACAATGCTCATTCAGCTAGGTTTAAACCAACACCTAGAACTCAAGTCTAACTATCTCTATCATCAAAGTTTGCTACACAACTTAGTCGCTAACGCCGAGCTGGATTTATATGGCAATTTATTAATTATCGGCTTAGTCTTTTGCTTAGCAAGTCTGGGACGGAACAGTGGCGTGACGATTGCTGTAAGTTTGGCTGTTTGTTTCTTCGGTGAAGGGTTGTCCGCAATGGTATTACAAGTTGCCGGACCACTAACGGGAATTTTGCGCTGGAATCCATTGAATATGTTGAATTTGCAAAATGAATACGGCAATCCAGCGTATCGCCACATGACACATCTCACACTAACTCAATTAGCTGTTGGAAATGGCATGTGGGCAATTGGCTTCATCGCGTTAGGCGCAATTATTTTCTCCAAACGACAATTATGATGGCTTGCTTAAAAACAAGATCATGATTTTATTGAAATAAATTAGGGTTACAACAAGACATAAAAAAGAATCTTCAAAATACTAAATTAATAGTACTCCAAAGATTCTTAGCAAAACTATATTCAGACTATGTCAGTCTCTACACCTGTTTTTTCAACAAAACACTTATTTAAAGGACTTTAAAAAAGCTGATTATTTTTTTAGCCAGTTTATCATCCGATTTAATCACAACTGATTTCGACTTTTTTTGTTTAGCTTCTGCTTCAAGGCTTGGTTTTCCTAAATCACGTCGAATCGCATTTAACGCTTCACGCTCAACTTCAGCAGCGGTTCTACCATTCATTTTTTTAATAAATTTATTGTAGACTTCATTTTTATTTAACTTAGTTGCTTGCATTTAGCTCAACTCCTAGTAATTCGTATAAAAATGAAACTTATGTCTTCTCAGAAAATACCATCAATTTGATGACTATTATTTTGAACTTTCACTGTGGTATTTTCCAGCATAAGATCAACTATTGTCTATGCATGATGACTGAACTACGTCATCATTTTACAAACAACTACTTAGAATATCAAATACTCTGCTTAGCCTAAAATGCTAAAAAAAATCTATTCTAATTTTCTTAGCGATGAACCTTCGTTAACCAATAATCTGGAGTTTTAGTTGCAGCCACCAATATTTTAGAACTTTCAAAACAGTCTACAATAGCCAGCACACCGTAGAGTTCATTATTTCTAAACTTTGTATCACTTAAGTTTAAAAGAGATAATGGAATATATCCATCCGTGTCAAATTGAAACGCAATCGCCATTAGCTCTCTCCTAGTTCTAATGGCATGGTCATATTGAAGTTTTAGATACTTACCAGCACTAGTGATCTTCAAATCTAATTTACTTAATTCTGGCAGTAAATTTATAACCTGTAGTTTTTGAAACGTGGTTCCATCCGCTTTTACAAGTAAGTTTTCCAAAACTAAATGATTGCGTTTTAGGTCATGCCAAAAACGTTTCGCACCACCATTTTTATAGCTCAAACCACACAGGTGCATGAAGTTTTCCCGCTTAACATTTAATTGAATAGCAGCCACTTTTCCAGCTTTTTGATAAAAATAATAGCGTTCACGGTCACACAGCTCAGTTTCAACATAACTAAAAGCCATCTTTAAATCATTCATTTTCAGTCTAATACGTTTAAGGTCTTGCGAAGTTGCACGCTTATATTCTTGTGGATACTTCAAAATATCGACTCGTTTCTAACCAAAAATAAAAAGATTGCTAACAAGTCTATTTTTAAAGACTCATTAGCAATCTTCATCAGGTTTTTCTGTTCTCAGCGAACGCTAGTGGTTAACTAGCAAAAACTATCTGAATTTTCTGTCCCCAGCGGACGTTAGATTAAATTATCTAACAAGTATCTGATTTTATAGTTGCCTGACCAACTGAAGAAAACTACTTTTCTTCATACAAATAATACCAAGATTCAGGGACTTAGTCAATCATCCTACCTACTGCCCAAAACGAAGCTTCAAATTCTAAGTAATGCCAAAAACAAAGTATTGGATATATCTATGTACCGGCATTCAGACGACTTTTTAGCATACCTTCAACTCTTGCTAAGCCCAAAGACAAAAGAAAAAAGCTCTTGAATCACCACTACATCGGTGTTCCAAGAGCTTTAACATTATTAGTGCGGCCAAGAAGAACTCATCAACAAATCTCTAAACCGCTTGGTATCACTGATTTTACACCATTCAATATACAAGTAGTTTCGCAAGTAGTTTCGCTTTTGCCTATGCGAGGGGTAAATATACATAATGTGGGTCAAGTTTAGTTATTAATTTTAACATAGCTCTTGTTGGCAGTGAGATAAAATCCAGACTCGGTTTTAAGCAACCAGATGTCGCCCCAGCGAACAACGGCCGTAATCGTGAATACCGTACCCTTTCCATACTTGCGAATACACTTAGTTCGGTCCTTATCCTTATACAGATAAGTAGACTTGACCACTTTGATCTGCTTAGGATTCGTCACGTAGTACCAGTTCTTTACGTTATCTCGATTGGCAGTAATATAAAAGCCAGAATCCGTTAGTAATCGCGGCGTTCCGGCTTTAGTTTTTACAACATCTTTAATTTTGAATTGTGTACCAGCCGGATAGTAGCGGACGCGGTGTTTAAATTCGGTATCTTTATATAAGCCAACCTTAGTCAAAGTTTGGATCAGCTTGGGGTTCCAATCATAATATGACGCCTTAGCAGGCTTGCTAGCAGCGCTCTTTTCGGTCCCTTTATACTTGAACATAGAGCCGTAATCGTGGCTGCCATCAACGCTTAGGCCGTGCCAGTTGTCTGTGTATTGCCATGCTTTAGCAGCTGAAATATTTAGTTTAGCAATGCCGTAGCTTGCAATCCACCAGCGGTCAGTAACACTAGATGAAATACGGGAACCGAACCAGCTACCCATAGTGTAAACCCACGTATTGCTGTAACCTTGCGATTCAACGTACTTAACGAAGCTTTTAACGTCTTTAGTGGCATTACTCATGAGTGAACCATCTTCAACGTCAACGATCACTGGATCTGTTTTATTGATACCGTATGCTTTCAAGTACATCACAAACCATTTAGCCTCGGCAATAGGGTCATCGGAACCATACCGCGCCGAGTTACAAGTTAGGTAGTGATAGGCGCCCACTGGTAAACCAGCCGCCTTGGCGTTAGCTAGCTGTTCCTTGGCACTCACATTGACGTAGGCAGTACCGTCAGCGCTACCTTGAGTCAGCTTGACTAGGATTCCTTTACTGCCAAGACTCTTTAGCTTTTGAAAGTACGCTTTAGTCTTTGGCTGAAAGACCGCCACGTCATTAAATTCAGTCATAGGTGCACCTCCTAGTCTTCTGTGTCCTTAGTGGCTGGAATAGCAATTTCTTTACCATCTGGTACATTTGTTGCCGTCTTAGTGGTATCAACTAAACCGCCTTTTTCAACGTGTGCCACGCTGGTTGTCAAAGCAGTTAATTTGGTTGATGGTTGGGTCGCTTTAAACGCTTGATAAGCCGCTTCCACAGCATTAGCTACGTTTTCCACGTTGATATCGATCTTGTGGTCAGCCAGTTGTTGGTTCACAATGCGGACAGCCTCTTTCTTCTTGTCAGCACCCATCGCGTTAAGGTTAACTGAGACTGCGGCCACTGCCGTCCCCGCCCATTGTTCAAGCTGTTCATAGTGCTGCTTAGTCTTGGCACTCTTAGTGGTCGCTTCTTTATTATCAAGGATCTTATGAACCAAAGGCCATGCCTTAACTGCAATTGTGCCGCCAATTACTGCGATCACCGTTGCCCCACCATTTACTAACCAACTAAATACATCATTTACTAATTTCATCATTTTGTTTGTCCCCCTGTTAATTTATCAATTTTTTCTTGCATTGCCCCAACCTGCTTGGTTAAAGCATCAATGGTTGTTGACTGTGCTTCAACTTGTGCCGTTAGCTCAGCAATTTTGCCATTCTTTGATTCTAGCTGTTCAAGCAATTCTTGAACTTTAGCAATCATATCTGGCATTGAGTGCGCGTAAACTGATTCAGTGTCAGAACTAGCTTTCGTTTTAGTTCCAAAATAAGTGATGATGCCGCCAATCACACCGCCGCCAACCGTTAGCAACGTTTGAATTAATCCTGAGTTCATTCGGTATCACCAGCCCACGCATCGAAAATCAATCGCCCGGCCACGGCAAACATCAGCCAACAATCTAACCGAGCAAATGGGTGTCCCCATAACTCAATATTTTGTAAAAGAAAAGCTAGCGCATAGACGATCCACACAAACGTGAGAACGACAAAGCACCAGCTAATTAACGGCCGAATATTATATATGGCTACAATTACCGTGATTGTACCTAAAATAATGGCGATTGTGGCAAATGGCGGATCATCAAGGCGACTAGCCACCGTATTAAAAAAGTCCGGGCGTGCAAAACGAAATGAGTTGGCTACAAAGTAGGCACCAATCATAATCGTTTCTAGACCAGACATGAGCAACGACCTATTCAATTTTAGATTATTCATTATTTTCATCCTTTCTTAGTAAGTTACTACTTTGCCCATAAATAGATAATATCCATCATTGTACGGGCCGTTTATTAATAAATGTGGAATCTGCAAACTTTTTTCACTCACTATCTTGATAGACAATCCGGATGAACCACCGAAGGAAGGACTGACTGGTAAAACAACCGTTTTTCCAACTACCAATTGACTCTTAGGGATATTTCCTTGACCCGTTCCATAATCTGAAAGCTGTGGGAGCCCACCCTGCTGATATTCATAATATTTTGTATACGTTATCGTTATCCCATTCTTTGCTCGACTAATTTTATCGCTCAAATTTAATATTAAGTCATCACCAGTTACATTATTATCAGTGTTTGTTGCTAATAGTGTTCCGACTGGGACATAGTCCTGATAAACCTTACTGCCGCCTCTATAAATCGTTCCAATACGTTTGCCATTAATAAATGGGTGTATAGATTTGCCATTTATATAGATTGCCAT
>NZ_BJDY01000003.1 GCF_005405385.1 Lactiplantibacillus mudanjiangensis | reverse complement strand
GCAAATGTTTGTTGTGCTAACCTAAGTTAGCAGACCCTACACATTTGATTTGTCGAAACTTTGTTCAGTTTTCAAAGATCTAAATTCGTTGGTTGATTACCTCAACGCAACTTAATCATCATATCAAGTTATCAACATCTTGTCAACAACTTTTTATAATTTAATTTTCGTTGGAAGCAAGCGACTAACCGCTTTGTGCGCCTCAACAACGTATACTAATTTACCAATTATTCAGACTAATTGCAACCCCTAAATTGCAAAAATAACCGGTCATTATTATCATGTTTTGATTTACTTTTTATCAACGTACGGAAATTAATCATCGAGTCCTTTTACAGCCTAACTTTTCGACTAATATTGCCAACTTTTGGCAAGTATTAACAGACAATCGCCATAACAAGATCAACAATTGTTCGGCTAAAAAAATCTGAATTTTTTTCAAAATAATCCATTAACATCCTATTATTGCGTTAACTATAACAAAAAACTGCTTCAAAACCGGTATAAAACCAGTTTTGAAGCAGTTAAATTGTTACTATTTATCTTCGTCCGGACGCATCGTTGGGAATAATAAGACGTCGCGAATTGAATCCGCATCAGTCATTAGCATAACTAAACGATCAATCCCGATTCCAAGACCACCAGTTGGTGGCATCCCATATTCCAAAGCTTCAACGAAGTCTTCATCAATATGTTCTGCTTCATCATTTCCGGCAGTCCGTTCAGCAGCTTGAGCTTCAAACCGTTCACGTTGATCAATTGGGTCGTTTAATTCACTAAAGGCATTGGCATATTCGTTACCTAAGATGAACAATTCAAACCGATCCGTAAAACGTGGGTCGTCTGGGTTCTTCTTAGCCAATGGTGAAATTTCAACAGGATGACCATAGATGAAAGTTGGTTCATTTAAAGTATCTTCGACAAATTGTTCGAAGAACGCATTAATGATGTGACCGACCTTCCAGTATGATTCATACTTAACATGATGTTCATCCGCCAATTTTTGTGCGTCTTCAATCGACATTGGTTGCCAAAAATCAATTCCTGTTTGGGCTTTGATTGCATCGACCATGTGCACGCGCTTAAATGGTTGGTTAAAATCAACCGTTTGACCATGATAAGACACAATACCATCATCAGTCACAGCCTTAGCAGCAGCTTTGAAGATACCTTCAGTTTCATTCATCACATCATGGAAGTCAAAGTAAGCGACATATGATTCAAGCATCGTAAATTCAGGGTTATGTTCACGGTCCATCCCTTCATTCCGGAAAACTCGACCAATTTCGTAGACTTTTTCCATGCCACCAACAATCAAACGCTTCAAATGAAGTTCTAGCGCAATCCGCAAATATAAATCAATATTTAACGCATTGTGATGGGTAATAAATGGCCGTGCAGAAGCACCACCCGCTTGGTTGTGTAACATTGGTGTTTCAACTTCTAAGAAGTCATGGTCATCTAAATGATGACGAATCGCTGAAATGATCTTTGTCCGCTTCAAGAAACGATCAAAGCTTTCGCGATTTGAAATCAAGTCTAAATACCGTTGCCGATAGATTTGTTCCACATTTTGTAAGCCATGGAACTTGTCTGGTAATGGACGTAAGGCTTTCGACAAGAAAGTTAAGCCGGTGACCTTCAAGGTTAATTCACCAAAGTCAGTCTTGAAGACTTCCCCAGTAATCCCTAAGAAGTCCCCAATATCAGAGCGTTTGAAAATATGATAGACGTCTTCACCGACAACATCTTTCCGAATATATAATTGCATCTTACCGGAACGATCCCAAACATCGGCGAATCCGACTTTACCTTTACCCCGTTTAGCTAACATCCGACCGGCAATGGTGGCGGTCACTTCTTTAGCATCAAGGTCATCTTTATCCATTTCACCATACTTATCATGTAAATCTTGGGCTAAATCAGTCCGTTCAAAGCGGTGACCAAAAGGATCAATGCCTTCTTCACGTAATTCTTGCATTTTATCACGACGGACCTTAAGTTGGTCGTTCATCGTTTGTTCTTGTCGTGCCACTAGTGTTCCTCCATTTCTGTTCGACGTGCCAGATACTCTCTGACAGCGTTCCAACATTCAGTATACATTACAATTTTGACAATCGGACCAGCAAAATGCAAGTTAATTCTTCACTTTGTCCGCTGACCGCGCCAAATAATCAGTCAATTGGGCTTCAAAGGTCGTTAAAATCTGCAACATAGCGGTCGAAGAATCAGCTTCCATCAAAGCAACCTTAGTACGTGCTGAGCGCGGAATCCCTTTTAGATAATAAGGCGCCTGTTCGCGGAACTCATGACAGCCACCGCGTTCCCCTTTTAACGTCACTAAACGTTGCAGATGTTCACGAGCCGTCTGCATCTTCGCCATGGGACTAGGGGCTGGCAACAGCTCCCCCGTAGCCAAATAATGTTGCGTCTGTCGTAACATCCATGGATTGCCTTCAACGGCGCGACCAATCATCACTGCATCGGCCCCCACTTCCGTCAACATGCGTTTGGCATCCTGAGGCGTTAGCACATCGCCATTTCCCATAAATGGAATCGTCAAGGCATCGGCGACTTGCTTCAAGATATCCCAATCCGCATGACCTTGATACATTTGCTTCCGTGTTCGCCCATGCATTGCCACCGCACTAGCCCCAGCGCGTTCAGCAGCCAAAGCATTCGCTACCGCATAAATATGCTCGTCATCCCAACCCGTTCGCATCTTCACGGTCACCGGTTTATTGACAGCTGCGGTCACCGCCGCGACCATTTCATAAACCTTATCAGGATCTAATAGCCACTTGGCCCCGGCATCAGTCTTCACGACCTTGTTCACAGGACACCCCATATTAATATCAATGATATCAGCACTTGTCTGTTGATCAACAAACTGAGCAGCAGCCACTAAGCTTTCTTTAGTCCCACCAAAAATCTGAATGCTCATCGGATGTTCCTTAGCATCGACAAACATCATCTCTAACGTTTTCTGATTTTGATAACGAATGCCTTGGTCTGAAATCATTTCGCAAACCACGAGTCCAGCGCCAAATTCTTTACAAATAATCCGAAAGGCCGCATTCGTCACACCAGCCATCGGCGCCACAACTAGGCGATTTGGAATTTGGACATCACCAATTTGAAGGCCACTGTTCAACGACAACATTAGGCTTCGCCGTGTGACGCTGCTAAAACAGCTTTTAAGTCAGCTTCAGAATAGTGATACTCGTTCCCACAGAAATGACAAAGTGCCGTGGCCCCATGATCTTCATCAATCATGGCTTGAATTTCGTGTTTTGGTAAAGCTGCAAGTGATTCACTAAACCGTTCCTTGGAACAGTCACATTCAAACTTCACTGGCATCCGATCCAAGACTTTCACATCGTCATCAAACAATAAATTCAAGATATCTTCTGGCGTCTTACCATCACGTAATAATTGCGACACTAATGGTAAGTCTTTTAGTTTAGCTTCAAGACTATCGATCGCTTCATCAGTCGCATTTGGCAAGACTTGAACCAAGAAGCCCCCGGCAACATCAATCGTATTGTCTTCATTAACAAAAACTGACAGACCGACCGCTGATGGAATTTGTTCAGATTGGGCTAAGTAATACGTAAAGTCTTCACCCAATTCGCCCGAAACCAAAGCCACTTGACCAGTAAACGGATCACCGACGCCTTGGTCTTTAGTCACTGCCAAGAAGCCTTCAGTCCCTACCGCACCTTTAACATCAATTTTATGTTTCTCATTTAATGGTAAATGGACATGTGGTTCTTGGAGATAACCTTTTACCGTCCCATTAGCATTCCCATCAATGACGATACCACCGACTGGCCCATTCCCGTTAATTTTAACGGTCATCTTTTCTTGACCTTTTAAAACGGAGGTCGCCAGCAACAATGTCCCAACTAAGCTTCGACCTAAAGCCGTTGAAGCGGCACTCCATGTATCATGACGCCGCTGTGCTTCAGCGACAACCCCCGATGCATTGACCGCGTAGGCCCGAAACATGCCATTACCGGCAATGCTTTTAACTAAATAATCTTCCATCAATAAGCTCCTATCTACTGGTTAATATTCTGATTAATCATACAACAGAAAAAGAGCCGAGACAAAGTCTCAGCTCTTTTATTTGTTAGATTAAGCTTGGCTGCCAGAATTATCACTAGAATCTGCCGCACTAGTTGGTTCAGTTGCGCTTGACGCGTTAGCTGACGTACTGGTTACATCCGCTGCACTAACAGCAGAGTCAGCCACGTCACTAGCTGCCGATTCACTTGGGAAAGTGGTTTCGTCAGCAGTGCTAGTTTGGTTTTCCGCATGCTTTTCAGCTTCGCGGCGTTCTAATTCACGTTTAGATTCTTCGAAAGTGGCCGCTTTTTCACTAGGAAATTCGCTGGCACTATCTTTTTCAGGCATCTTCCCAGTATTAAATAAACTGAGAATTTGCTTTTCATCCAAGGTTTCATACTTCAATAAGGCTTCCGCAATCAACTTATGTTGGTCACGGTGTGATTGAATAATATCAATCGCAGTTTGGTGCGCTTCCGTTGCCAAGTTGCGAATTTCGTCATCAATCAATTGAGCCGTATGTTGTGAAAAGGCGCTAGCGCCCATCCCTTGTTGATAAGCAGCTTGCTGGTTGGCGTTTTCTAATTCAACAGGGCCAAGTTTTTCGCTCATCCCATATTGAGTGACCATGGCCCGTGCAATTTGCGTGGCTTGTTCAAAGTCATTAGAAGCACCAGATGATTGTGCATCGAAGATAATTTCTTCGGCGGCACGACCACCCATTAACCCAGCCATTTGTTCCTTGGCATCGCGTTTAGACATCAGCATCTGGTCTTCACGTGGCAACATGATCGCGTAACCGCCAGCGCGGCCCCGTGGCACAATAGTTACCTTGTGAACAACCCGAGCATCGTTTAAGACTAACCCAACAATCGTATGACCCGCTTCATGGTACGCCACAGTTTCCCGTTCGTGCTTAGAAACGACCCGATCATGTTTAGCTGGTCCGGCGATAACCCGATCTTCAGCTTCATCTAAATCAGCAGCGTCAACTTGTTTCTTATTACGACGAGCCGCAAGTAAAGCCGCTTCATTTAATAAGTTTTCCAAGTCGGCCCCAACGAACCCAGGAGTTTGCTTAGCGATTTCTTTCAAGTCAACGTCACTAGCCAATGGCTTGTTCTTAGCGTGAACTTTCAAGATCGCTTCACGACCCTTGATGTCTGGACGACCAACCAAGATCTTCCGGTCAAAACGACCTGGACGAAGCAAGGCTGGATCTAAGACATCAGAACGGTTGGTCGCTGCCATGACGATAACACCTTCGTTACCCGTAAACCCATCCATTTCAACCAATAATTGGTTCAAGGTTTGTTCACGTTCATCATGACCGCCGCCCATACCGTTACCACGTTGCCGCCCAACAGCATCGATTTCATCAATAAAGATGATCGATGGCGCATTCTTCTTCGCTTGTTCGAATAAGTCCCGGACACGACTGGCCCCAACCCCAACGAACATTTCAACGAAATCTGAACCAGAAATTGAGAAGAATGGCACGCCAGCTTCACCAGCGACCGCTTTGGCAAGCAACGTTTTACCAGTACCAGGAGGCCCCTCGAGGAGTACCCCCGATGGGATCCGAGCGCCCAGCGATACGAACTTGCGCGGATCTTTCAAGAATTCGACAACTTCGACCAATTCTTGCTTTTCTTCTTCTTCACCAGCAACATCTGAGAAACGAACTTTGTTTTCTTTACTATCGGCTGGTTTAGCCTTAGTCTTCCCAAAGTTCATCACTCGGTTGTTCCCGCCGCCTTGACCAGCTTGTCCCATCATCATATAGAATAGGAATACAAACAAGATCAATGGCGCCACATACATCAACAACGTGACCCAAATCCCGCTAGATTCTTCAGCTTTCGCCGTTAATTTAACGTTGTTTTTGTTGGCTAACTTGGAAACCTGTTCAACCGTGGAATTGTTCTCTAACATGGTCGTTGAAAACGAAGTCGTTTTCGACGATGAGCTGCTAGAAATCCCTAACGCGTTGGTCGATTTGACCTTACGTGCTGTCCGGTATTGACCGGTTACCTTGTAGACGCCACCACTAGGCTGGATACTAACGTTCTTGACGTTATTCTTGTCTAATTGTTTGACAAATTCGCTATAGCGGATAGCTTGTGTTTGAGAACTAGAATTACCACCAAAGAAGAAATAGATAATCCCCATTAAACTCAAGAACAGCAAGATATAAAATAAGCTATTACGAAAGAGTCCATTGCGTCGATTGTTCATATGTGCCTCCTTCATCGAAACTTTTATAACCTGTTATTAAGCACGGTACTAGACTTCGATAGTCTAAATCATAGCACATTTGACTATCATTGACCAATTATTTATGCTCGTAAATTGCGGGTTTCAGAATCCCAACATATGGGAGATTCCGATAACGTTCCGCATAATCTAAACCGTAACCGACAACAAACTCATTTGGCACCTCAAAACCAATATAATCAGCCTTGATATCGACCAAGCGACCAGCCGGTTTATCAAGTAACGTACAAACCTTGACTGAGTTAACATCGCGTCGTTTTAACAGATCCACCAAGAACTTCAATGTCCTCCCCGTATCAATGATATCTTCAATCACTAAAACATCGCGTCCCGTCACATCGGCATCCAAATCCTTGGTTAATTGGACTTCCCCACTTGAGATCGTTTCATTCCCATAACTAGACAAGTTAATGAAATCTAAATCAAGATACGTATCCATCTCGCGGATAATATCCGTGGTAAATAAGACGGCACCCTTGAGTACACAAATGACCAACGGGTTCTTCCCCGCATATGCCGTCGTTAATTCCTGACCCAATTTCTGCGCAACTTCCTGAATTTGTTCGCGACTATAGAGTACTCGTTCAATGTCGTTGTTCATCGTTTCAGATGTGCTCCTTTCGACTCCGTCTGTTTTTTTAAGGCTAAAAATACTGTTTGGGCCGCCGTTTGCGGATCCCGGTAACTTACCTTGTACCCGACTAACCACAAAACCGTCCCCTGGGCGTTGACCAATACCATTGCTAGTGGACGCTGGGTCACTGGGACCTTTTGATCAATTAAGATGCGTCGTACCAACTGATGGCCACCACCTTTCAAGGTGAGTTGATCCTGTGGTTGCCACGGTCGCCAACTTAATGGCCAATCAGTCGGTCGAATTGGAAACGGCTGACTAGTTGGCGTTGGCGGCTGTTCAAAGACTCCCGCGGTTTGGGTCGCAGTAATTTTCTGCCATTGGTTTAAGTCTACCATATTTTTTTCAACGGGCCTTAACTTTTTAACCCTTTTTTTATGCGGACAAACGTCAATGATCCCAGCAGCTTTGACCAATTGCCAGTGAGCGTCGATATTCAGCTGCCCCGTGGGCTGTTGTTCATTCAAGATCCAATGGTGCCACGGGGTTAATTTGTCAGTTGACCACACTTGTCCGGTTCGCTGAGTCAACCACGTTTGTAGGACTGGCACTTGCCAAGTCGTTAAAACTTGGGTAAAAGCAGCGACACTCAACGCATTCTTTTCAGTCATCACCGTTGGCAAAAGTTGGGTCATCATCTGTGCTTGCGCCGTCAGCAACGCCTGCAATTGGGCCTGGTAGGCCGCAACATGTTGTAAGAAGGCGGGATTGACCACTGTCAATTCAGGTACCACGCGCTGGCGAATCCGATTACGTGTTAAAGTAATATCTTGATTCGTGACATCTTCAAACCAGGTCAAACCATTAGTCACCGCATAATCACGCAGCGTCGCCTTAGCAAAAGGTAACAGTGGTCGTACCAGCTGTTTGCCATGAAATGCCCGGTTAGTCGCCATCCCCGTTAATTGTGCCAACTCGCCACCACGCGCTAACTTCATTAAATAAGTTTCAGCTTGATCATTGGCGTGATGCGCCGTTAACACGGCATCGGCCCCAGTTGTTTTTAACACCGTTGCAAAAAAGTCATAACGAAATTGGCGGGCCGCCGCTTCAACGCCAGTCTTAGGGTGCGCGTCAATTGGCCAATCAACTAACCGCAACGGCAACTGATGCTGGTCACAATACGTTCGTAAATACGCCGCTTCTTGTGCGCTTTGGCGACGTAACTGATGATTCACATGAGCAACGATTAATTGTGGCCGCTGCTGTATCGGCAATTGTTGCAATAACGTTAGTAAGACCATGGAATCAACACCCGTCGAAACGGCCACGATCACGGTTTTAGCTGGTGATAATAACTTAGCAGCAGCCAACTGGCGTTTAAATAGTCGCGCTAGTGCCACGTTGATCCCCCCTTTGTTAGCATTTGGAATAAAACCCAAACTCGTTTTGAATCTCCGAATATTTATAGCCGAAACTTGTGACAAAAGAGCCCAGGACGCTTGTCCCAGGCTCTTTGCCGTTTACATTTTAAGTCAATACTGGGTTAGCTACGACGACCGCCTCGGCCACCGCGCTTGCCTTCCGTGTTCCGCTTTAAAGTCGTTAAGCGATCTTCGCTTTCCTTTAAGAACCCGGACATTAAGGAGTCAAAATCTTGTTTCTTATTTTCATGTTGCCGTGATTGGAAACGACCACCGCCGTTGCCACCCCGACTATGAAAGTTATTAGTACGTTCACGGTGGTTACCTTGGTGTTCACCACGATCAGTCCGACCATGAGCATTGTTGCTTGGGCGGGCACTACCTTGATGACTGCTACTTTGGTGATGATCACGGTCTGTATGTTCACCCTTAGGATGATCCACAGCCTTCCGAATCGACAAGCCAATTTTACCGTCATTACCGACCGTTAAAACTTTGACTGTCACTTCATCGCCGACACTCAACACATCATGAATGTCTTTAACAAATCCATCGGAAACTTCACTGATATGCACCAGCCCCGTTTGATTGTTACCCAAGTTCACGAATGCACCAAAATTAGTGATCCCAGATACTTTACCAGTGACTTTCGTACCTACTTCAATTGCCATAAAAAAAGTTGTTCCTCCTATGAAATAATGGTTTTAGTATAGCATATTTTGTGAAACTTTGAGTTAAATTATTTAAGGCATCTGTTAACAATGGTCTACATATAAACATTCGCTAAAAGCCCCGACTAATTAGCAGTTACGTCAGATGCATTATCATTTGGTAAGCTATAAACCGTTTCGCCACTCTTCGTATAATCATACTTTGAACGCAATAACTTTTGTAAATAGTCCTTGTTATTGAGTTGTTTGATTTGGGTATCCAATTGGGTATGCTTCGTTTGAACCTTATTTAATTTAACTTGACTAGTCGCAACTTGGCGATTCACCGTCCGTAAACTCGCACGGGTATTGATTAATTGAAAACCAAAACATAGCAACAATGCGCCAAAGACGGCGACGATGGCAATAAAGCGACGACGCCGAACTTGTAATCGACGTTGTTGGTAGCCCTGATGATCACTCGCGACTTGGCGGGTATAATCATTATCTAACTGTTTGATCTTACTGTGAGAATCGTTCGTCATCTTGACCAGTCCTTTCTACCGAGGTTGATTAAATTATAACAACTTCCGCTGATGGTGTAAACGACATCATGCGGATTAAATCAAGGTTTTCAGCCTTTTTTCAAAACACGTTTAACCTAGGGTTCCGCGCGGTAATCCGTTTTGTATGCTTCGTTCACGATATCATACATGAGCTCCGCATCATTTTTCTTAGTTGTTTCCAACAATTGGGTCACCTTAACCGTTAATGTTTTATTACCAAATCCAATAATCAATTCATCGCCAACACTAACGTTGGTTGAAGACTTAGCAACTTTATCGTTAATTTGAATCCGGCCTTTGTCCGCGATTTCTTTAGCCACTGACCGCCGTTTAATAATCCGTGAAACTTTCAAAAACTTATCTAAACGCATACTCATTTTTAATGATGTTCCTTTCCTTTGGCAACTAACTTAATTAACCGTTTGCCATATGGGAGGACTAACCACTCCCGAATTGTGAATAACCGAGCGCCAATTGCCCCTGCAACGAAGACAACGACCCCCACTAAAATACCAATAAACGTGATGATGCCAGCAAAACTACGTTGCTGGGCCATCATGGGTCCAGCTAAGGCTTGTAACTCACGACTGGTTAAAATAACCACCAATCCCATCGCGCCACTGACCAGCAATAACTTAATCAAGTAGCCACTTTCCAGTAGCACTTGGCGTAAATCTTCTGGTGACCCTAGCCACATAATCCCAAACATCACTGCTAAACTCAAAACCGTAGTGGCACTAGCACCATTGATGCCAAAATGCACAACCATCTGATAATTTAACAGTAACTTCGTCCCTAAGCCGGCAATAATGCCCATAATCATGGCACTATATTGATCTAAACTTTGTAAGACACTCGTGTACGTGGTAATTAACGCCGCAAATAAAATACTAATGACATAAACACGTAATGCGGTGGTCCCTTCTAACGACCCAAACAACAAGCGATTGATCTGGGGCATCAGTGCAATGAGACCAACAGTGGCCGCCATTGACAAGGCCAAGCTGACATGGACCATCGCGCGGGTATGGCGCTTAAATTCAATTAATTGGCGATGAGCTAAGGCGTTTGTTAACGCTGGCAGTAAAGTTGCTGAAAACGAGGTTGCCACCACCAATCCTAGCTGAACCAATGGTTGGCCACGATCATAGACCCCTTTAACAGCCTTAGCCACATCTATCAGCATGCCTTGCCGGGTTAACCCGCGCATCACTGAAAATGAATCAATCAATTGCAGTAAAACCACCACGGCGGCCACTAAACATAGCGTCCCACCTTCAACAATAAAACGGCGCGTCAACTGCCGATAACTGGGCAAAGGGCGTGTTGCTGCTGGCGCTGGTGCTAATAAATAACGCAAGCCAAAACTGACAAAGATTAACGACGAACATAACGCTGCAATTGCTGCCGAGCTCATCGCCCAGCTTCCCATGTGATAGTCATCCCAGCCACGATGAACCCCAATGTAGGCAGCCATAATAATCACCCCGACTCGGACCACTTGCTCAATGAGCTGTGAAACTGCTGTCGGCCCCATCAAAAAACGTCCTTGGTAATAACCACGACCAGTTGCCAACCATGGCATGAACAGGAACATCCAGGCAACCGCACCAATAATCGGTGCTAATTGGCCATCACCCATTCGAACGGCCAACCATGGCGCCCCGACTTGTAAACAAACGAAGATTCCTAGTGAGAGGCCACTCAAAATATGAAAGGCGCGCCGGGTCACTAAAGCTTGACTCGTATCGTCTGGCTGTTCCGCGACTAACTTTGAGATAAACGTTGGGAGCCCATTTAAAGCAAAAGTCATCCCAATCCCATAAATAGGGTAAATCTGTTGATACACATAAAAACCAGTATTGCCGACCATATTTTGAAATGGAATTCGGTATACTGCACTTAGAATTTTCGCGACTAATGATGAAATCGAAAGGATTAATGCCCCCCGAAACATGGTGTTCAAGCGATCTTTTGGCATCATAAATCCCTTCTACCGATTACTTACTCGGTGTCGCCGCACTTGGCGCAAGAATCAAGCTAAGTTGTTGCACGAATTGGGTTAACTGTGCCAGCCAATCCGCTTCTTGCATCTGCGGTTGAATCACTAATTTAACCTTCATTTTATCATCATCAATCCCGACTGTCGCTCGTAACTTCGTTTTTGCTAACGCCTTAAAGATATCTTTAGTATCTAGCTTAGCCGTCCCAATCTTCGATAACGTCAATGCTAACTCATCATCATGACGTTGAATCTTCTCAATTAAGGCGTTATCCGCTAGTAATTTCAACTTACCTACCGCCAGTAAACCAGCCACTTCAGTTGGATAATCGCCAAAGCGATCAATCAAATCAGCTTGAACTTCCAAGAACTGATCATTATTTTCTAACTGGCGAATTCGTTTATAGATTTCGATCTTTTGACGTTCATCTTCAATATACGTCGTTGGCAAATAAGCTTCAATGCCCAGTTCAATCGTGGCATCAGTCTTCGCTGCCACTTTTTGACCCCGTTTCTTCGCAACTGCTTCAGACAGCATCTGTGTATATAGATCATACCCGACAGAGTCGATGAAGCCGTGTTGCTGCTTACCTAACAAATTCCCGGCCCCGCGAATTGACAAGTCGCGCATCGCAATTTTGAAACCAGAACCTAATTCAGTAAAATCTTTAATCGCTTGCAGCCGTTTTTCGCCAACTTCGGTCAAGACCTTATTTTGTTGGTACGTAAAGTATGCATAGGCCACCCGGCTACTTCGACCAATTCGGCCACGCAATTGATACAACTGCGACAAGCCCATGTGATCAGCGTTTTCTACAAACAGCGTATTAACGTTGGGAATATCAACCCCGGTCTCAATAATCGTTGTCGTAACTAAGACGTCATATTCTCCGCGGATGAAATCATATAAGATGCCTTCCAATTGCGACTCTGGCATCTGACCATCAATATGTGCCACTGCCGCTTCCGGCACAAGATCCTTAATCTGAGCCACCACTTTATCAATGTCTTGAACACGATTGTGTAGGTAGAATACTTGACCGTTCCGTTGCATTTCGCGTTCAATTCCATCCTTAATTACACCAAAGTTTTGTTCCATGACGTAAGTTTGGATCGGATAACGATTGGTCGGTGGGGTCTCAATGACTGATAAATCACGCACCCCAAGCATCGACATATGCAAGGTCCGTGGAATCGGTGTTGCAGTTAACGTCAAGACGTCGACGCTAGCTTTTAGTGCCTTTAGTCGTTCCTTATGTTTAACCCCAAACCGTTGTTCCTCATCAATAATGAGTAAGCCAAGGTCTGCGAATTGAACATCTTTAGAAAGCAACCGGTGCGTCCCGACCACAATATCTAAATCACCCGTCTTTAAATCAGCTACCGTGGCTTTCATTTCTTTAGCAGTTCTAAAACGCGACAGCATCCCCACATTAACCGGGTAACCTTCAAACCGATTCAGCATGGTCTCGTAATGCTGTTGCGCGAGAATCGTGGTTGGCACTAGGAAAGCCACTTGTTTACCAGCTTCGATGGCCTTAAAAGCAGCCCGTAGTGCAACTTCGGTCTTCCCATAACCCACATCACCAACTAACAACCGGTCCATTGGTTTTGGCCGTTCCATATCATGTTTGATTTCTTCAATCGTCCGTAACTGATCAGGCGTTTCCGCATAAGGGAATTCATTGTCGAAGTCCGTTTGATAGCTGTCATCAACTGGAAAGGCATACCCTTTTTCAGCTTCGCGTTTCGCGTACAATTCCACGAGTTCATCGGCGATATCTTCAATTTTAGCGGCAACTTTACTTTTGGCTTTCGTCCATTCTGTACCGCCGAGTTTATTAATATGTGGTGTCTTAGATTCTGACGACACATACTTCTGGACCAAGTTCAGCTGCGTCACTGGAATAAAAATCTTGGCATTATTTTGATAGGCAATCGTGATGTAGTCCTGATGAACACCGTCAACTTCTAACGTTTCCATCCCGACGTACTTCCCGATCCCATGATTCACGTGCACCACAAAGTCACCGGGCTTTAAGTCAGTATAACTTTTCAGCCGTTCCGCATTGGCTAATGTTTGTCGCCGTGGTCGTTTCTTGGTGACCTTCTTGAACATTTCCTGTTCCGTAATCACCACTAAATGCCCATCAGCAAATTCAAAGCCGTTTTGTAAACTACCTTGCACAATCTGCACCGTATTTGGTTGCAAATTATCAGCCTTAGTCATCACTGCTTGGATCTCAAAATCGGTTAGCGTATCACTAACCTTCGTTAACCGGTCTTCTTCGGCAACCATCAAAACCACAGTTTGTTTGAGATTTTGCCACCGGTCCAATTCAGTTTTTAAGGTTGGCAATTGACCAAAGAATTCTTGCATCGGTCGTGTACGCACGTTAGTAACTTGCGCTAACTTAACATTACCAATTCCTTTTTGAAAAAGTGAAATCAATAATTGCGCATGTTGATCCGTTTTTAATAAGTCACGCATATCATGCCCATAATTAGCCGTTGATAACACCCGTTGATGCGCTAATTGGTCGGTGACCCAGTCCGCTTCTTGTTGGACCAATTGTTGTTCATTATCCAAGATGCGAGAATACTCATCAAAAATCACGATGCCATCAGCTGGCACGTAATCAAATAAACTGGTTTTCTGACCGTACAAATAATCGCCATATAATAGAAGATCGTTCCCAATAATGCCTTTTTGCATATCGGCTAATGGCTGAGCCAAATTGTCAGACAACGTTTGTCGTTCAGCCGGCTTCAACCGTTTGCTTTCAGTCTGTAACGCTTGTTGCAACTTATCAGCACCAGTTTTCAGCATCTCATTAGTTAAAATAAAATCAGTTGCCGGTAAGACGGTGAAATCATCCAAATTAGCTACCGATCGTTGAGTTTCAGGGTCAAAGTACTTCAACGTATCAATTTCAGTATCAAAAAAGTCCAAGCGTAACGGATAATCCGCATCTAGTGGATAGATATCGACAATTGAGCCCCGAACTGCAAAATCCCCGGGACGGGCAACGAGTTTTTCTTTGAGATACCCCATATCATGTAGCTGCACTTGTAAGGCTGCCAGGTCAACATCTTGACCAACCTTCAGTGGTAAAGTTGCTTGTTTAAATTGGTCAACTGGAGGCAAAAAGCGCCGAGCCCCCGCTACCGAAGTCACGACAACTGCTGGTTGACCATTCGTTAAGGCATTTAAAGCCTGCACCCGCTGTGCACGATATTCCGGTGAACTCGTCGCGATTTCCGCCGCCACATTTTCTTCGGCCGGAAATAAGAAAACACGGTCATTTGGTAACAAATTCGTTAAATCATCCACCAATTGACTGGCATGAAAAAGATTATCGGTCACGATCAGTTGTGCGTGTTGTGCTTCACGATTAAGTGCACTTTCATAGACCGTTTTTGCTGACCCATTCAGTCCAGTAATCAATTGCCGACTAGCTGGCGCAATTCCAGCTAAAACCGTTTGAAATTCTGATGTCTGGGCAACAATTGTTTCAATATCCATGGCGACTTCCTTTCTCTAATTTTAGTTATATTGATTCATTACAGCCGCAAAATCATCATTGGCGAGCCACGCTTCAATCGCTGCCACGGCCGTTATTTTTGCATCATTAAATAGTGGTTGTTGCGCCGGGGTAAACTTGCCCAAGACGTAGTCAACCACACTCATCTTATTCGGGTGATCAATGCCGACTTTAACCCGTTTGAATTTTGGATCACCAACATGACTTAAAATACTCTTGATTCCATTATGACCACCAGCTGATCCCTTTTGCTTCAACCGAACTTTGCCTAAAGGTAAATCCAAATCATCATGAACCACTAACAAATCGGCCGGATCGACTTGATAATACGTCATCAACGGTCCAACCGCGCGACCCGAATCATTCATATAAGTCGATGGCTTAACTAGCAAAACTTTTTCACCGTTCACAAAAGCACTCGCCACTTCGGCTTCAAATTTGCTGGCTTTAAAATCAACGCCTAATTTAGCGGCAATCTCATCTACAATCATGAACCCAACGTTATGTCGCGTTTGCGCGTACTTTGACCCAATATTACCTAAACCTACAATCATTTTCATTTGTTTGTTAAACTCCTCTATACTATCAGTCAGTTAAATGCAAAACAGGCCGAACCAATCAAGCGTTGGTTCGGCAAACGTTGCCGATCTATGTCATAATCGGCGTCGTGACCCATTTTCAGTGCCAATAGTATACCATATCCGCCTGTTAAACACATACCACAAGCGTTTGTGGCCTCAATGGCAATTCCATTAAAAGCGTGGCTAAATTAGCGACTTCTTCTAGTTAAACATGGTATACTCTAATCGTTGAAACCAAAATAAATTTTTCCAACGAGAGGATGACCAATTTTGTCAAGCATGCCAAACCATCAAAAAGTTGTACTTGTCGGTGACGGTGCTGTTGGCTCAAGTTACGCTTTTGCCATGGCCCAACAAGGAATTGCTGAAGAATTTGTAATTGTCGATGTCGCTAAAGATCGGACTAAGGGTGACGCCCTTGATCTTGAAGACGCCCAAGCTTTCACCGCTCCCAAGAAGATTTACTCCGGCGAATACGCCGACTGCCAAGACGCAGATCTTGTAGTGATTACTGCAGGTGCGCCTCAAAAACCTGGCGAATCTCGGTTAGACTTAGTCAATAAAAATTTAAACATTCTATCATCGATCGTTAAACCCGTCGTTGATTCCGGCTTTGACGGTATCTTTTTAGTTGCCGCTAACCCCGTTGATATTTTAACTTATGCCACTTGGAAGATTTCTGGTTTTCCTAAGGAACGCGTTATCGGTTCTGGGACTTCACTTGATTCATCACGTTTACGGGTTGCTTTGGGTAAGAAGTTCAATGTGGACCCACGTTCCGTTGATGCTTATATCATGGGCGAACATGGTGATTCAGAATTTGCCGCTTACTCAACGGCGACAATTGGGACTCGTCCAGTTAAGGACATTGCTAAAGAACAAGGCGTTTCTGATGCTGACTTAGCTGAACTTGAAGATGGCGTTCGTAACAAGGCTTACGACATCATCAACTTAAAGGGTGCCACATTCTATGGAATTGGGACTGCCTTAATGCGGATCTCCAAAGCCATCTTACGTGACGAAAACACGGTCTTACCAGTTGGGGCCTACATGGATGGTCAATATGGTTTGAACGATATTTATATCGGGACGCCAGCCATTATCGGTGGCACTGGTTTGAAACAAATCATCGAATCACCTTTATCTGCCGATGAATTACAAAAGATGCAAGACTCAGCTGCTACTTTGAAAAAAGTTTTAACTGACGGTTTAGCAACTTTAGAAAACAACTAATTCGTTCCATTGCAACCGACGACCGCCACTTGGCATCGTCGGTTTTTTAATTGTCTTTTAGCGCGTTCGCGGATCAAATATCCCATACTTGCCACCTGCCGTTCGCCCACCTTGAGCCGGAACGCTTCAGCCAAAATGCGGTCTGAACCGTCGTTTTGAACCACCAAACCCGTGTTTCAAAAGCGCCAGACTCTAAGCGATAAATCGCTAAGAGTCTTCCACGGCTGGGCTCAACGTGAGCTCACTCACGGTTACACTGATAATCACTAAATTGATCCACAAGATAACTGGAGTCAGCTAGTGATGGCGCCGGCCGTGAAAAACATTGGCTGACGTAGGTGTCAAACTGAATACGGCCTAAGCCATTGGGGATTATCCAAATATTTTCACTAATAATTAGTTTCAACTTATCCATATAAAACAACTTGTTTTTTCATTGAGAACGCCATCATGCTGATGATAACGTCCTTTACCCCCTCTTTTTGCTAAGCTACTCATTTGCCATTCGGCTCGAAATGTTATAAGGTGAGAACATTAATATGCGCATGGAGGCATTCTTAAATGAAACACAACCGGGGGATCGCGATCGCCGGAACTGTCGTTGGTTTAATTGCAGTTGGGTATATCGCCACAAGTCTCACATTACAACATGGTCAAAAATTTCTAATGAACACTCAGGTCGCTGGTGTTGACGTCAGTAATAAGTCGGCTAATCAAGTTGCCAGTAAGGTTAGCCACGCCTTAGAACATCGTACTTATCACGTTGTTGAAGGTGGACAAGCGATCTATTCTTTCAATAGTAAATCGGCTGGGATTCAAATCGATACCCAACACGACTTGACCAAAATGGTTAAAAATCAAAATTACTGGAGTTGGCCATTATCACTGATGAATCAAGCCAATGCCGATGACACTGCTAGTTTAGGTAAGCTAACGGTTTCCAGTTCCAGTATGCAACAATTGGTCAACCGGATTATGAAAAATGCTAGTCAAACTAGTCGGACTAAAACTGAAAACGCCAAGTTGGTTTATCAAAATGGCCAAGTGGTCATCAAGAAAGAAGTCCAAGGGACCGAAATTGATCAAGCAACGTTAAAACAAGTTGTTAAAAAAGCCATGGCTGATGGCAAGACCAGCATCAACTTAAAAGATGCTTACGTTAAACCAACTGTCACGAGTACGAGCAAAACATTAGCCACTGCTAAATCCAAGGCCGCACCTTATGCCAAAGAAACCGCTAAGTACAACATTAATGGCCATAAGTTCCAAATTTCAAACGATAAAATTTTGAGCTGGATTCAAGTCGATAGTGCTGGTAAAGTCACGTTAGACCAAAAGGCCGTCAAAGCTTATGTCACCCAGTTAAATGCCAAATACCATACGTATCATACAACCCGGACCTTTAAGAGTACCTTACGTGGCACCGTTAAAGTCAGCGGTGGATTTTATGGTTGGACCATCAAGATCAACAAGGAAACGGCCGCTTTGACGAAACAAATCTTAGCTGGTAAGGATTTCACCCGTTCACCATTAATCAGTGGTTCCGGCTATAATAACAAGAAGACCGATATTGGCAATACTTACGTTGAAGTTGATAAACAAAATCAACATATGTGGGTTTATGTCAACGGTAAGGTTAAAGTATCGACGGATGTGGTTACTGGGAAGCCAGGCGCTCATGCGACAACTACTGGAGTTTGGGATATTTGGAGCAAACAGCGTAATGCCACTTTAAAGGGGCAAAATGATAATGGCTCTAGCTATTCACAACCTGTTTCTTACTGGATGCCATTTGATGACACTGGTGAAGGGATTCATGATTCTTCATGGCAACCACAATACGGTGGGACTTGGTACAAGACTCATGGTTCTCACGGTTGTGTGAATACCCCACCTTCGATTGTCGGCAAAGTTTACAATGCCGTTTCTGTCGGGACGCCGGTCGTTGTTTTCTAATTTAAATCTAATTTTAAAAAGTCAGTGGGCCACTATGGTCACTGACTTTTTTGTCGTTTAAATCCATGCATTCCGTGATTATCACGCTCCCCCTATTCGGGCTTTTATGGTATCCTTAAATTAAAATAAGTCTCATAAATTAAATATCTGGGGGATCATGATTATGCTCTTAAAAACTTTAGTTAAACCCAAAGAACGCCTCACAACGGTCACCGCTGACGCAACTTTAGAAGAAGCACTCCAAGTACTCGAAGATTCAGGTTTCCGTTGTGTGCCAATCTTGGACGAAACCGGTCATATTTTCCGTGGTAATGTTTATAAAATGCACATTTACCGTCATAAATCACGTGGCGGCGATATGTCACTGCCCGTCACCACCTTATTAAAGAACGCGACTAAAACGATTCAAGTTGATTCAGCGTTCTACAATGTCTTCTTCTCAATTAAGGATTTACCTTACATTGCCGTTTTAGACGAACATGGCTACTTCTACGGTATCTTAACCCATACCCGTTTGTTGGATATGCTCTCACAATCTTGGAACGTCAATGTGGGTAGTTATGTCTTAACGGTCGTTTCAATTGGTGAACGTGGTGATTTAGCGGCGATGGCTAAGATCATCACCAAGTACACCTCAATCGCCGGTTGTTTGACGTTAGATGTTCAAAATGGCACCCTGGGACACCGGACCTTATTTACCCTTCCAGAAGATGTGGATGCTGAAAAGCTTAAACGGATTACCGATAACTTGAACCGTAAACAATTCAAAGTTATTGAAGTGGAAGATCTCCAAGCTGAATAGTTTGTTATGTTAGCCACTTACATCGGCCAGTGCTTCTGACGGCTATAATTATTAATCACTTTTATAGCCGAGAGTGAGCGAACAGCAGGCGGCAGAATCACTGGCTGGCGTAGGTGACAATTTAATCCAACTTAAGTAAATGTTGGTAAGGTTTCGACCAATACATTTAACTTTCAACCTTTAGTTAAACAATCAAAAAAATTAGCGTTCTTAGTCGTCATCGACTAGGAACGCTAATTTTTTATTGAATCCGATCACTGAAATGTAACACACGATCCAAAATATACATAATTGGTGCAGTAACGGTCATGATGATGAATTCCGAAACAGCGGTGGTCAAATATGTTGGCCAAAAAGCCGTCCCACCACCAACTAACATGAGCATCCAAGCAATCATGCACATCGATACCGTGAATAAAACGACATTTAACGCCATCCGTTGCCACACCGTTTTTAGCTTAGGACCAAGCCAGGTCACAATGAGTAACGCAATTAATGATTGGGCCCCACCGAATAAGACATTCAACAGACTAGCCCCTGGTCCAAAAGCGTCAAATAAAATGACCCCAGCAACAATTCCCCAAATATATTTACGGTTAAAAATAGCTAAATGATTTAAGCCTTCAGAAACCCGAAATTGAATCGCGCCAGAAGCCAGATTAAAGGCCGCTGGACCAACTGATAATACAATATATAACGCCGCGACTAATGCATTAATGATCCACGGCCGAATTTTTGACGATGTCATTGATAAATCCTCCTAGTTTTTTAACGTGGGATGGTTACGAACCACGAAAAATTGACAAGCGAGTTATATCGTAGCACTCAGACATCATCGCCGCAAGTTTTTAAGCGAATAGGCTATCAGGAATAAAGAGCTCACCCAAAGTCGCCGCCATAATCGCCTTAATCGCTGGCATCCGATTAGCCGCTTCTTCAAAGACGACAGCTTGCTCACTATTGAAAACGTCATCCGTCACTTCAAACGCTGGTAAAGCAAACTGGGTCCCAAGCTTAGCACCTAATTCAGTTTGATGATCATGTAATGCTGGCAAGCAATGCATAATAATTGTCCACGTTTTGCCAGTCCCAGCAACTAAATCAGCATTAATTTGGAAAGGCAATAATGCTTTAATCCGATCACCATAATCGACTTGTTCACCCATTGACACCCAGACATCGGTATATAAGGCATCGGCGCCAGCTACGGCTTGCTTAGGATCAGCGGTAATTAAAATGTCACTACCACTAGTCGCAGCATAGTCTTTAGCGATTTTTACCACCGCATCAGCTGGTTGAAGATCTTTAGGTGCGCCAATATGAATATTGACGCCCAGCATGACACTGGTCACTAGCAAACTGTTCGCCATGTTATTGCGACCATCACCAACGTAAGTCAATGTCAATCCGGCTAGATGCCCAAAATGCGCCTTTAGTGTCATAAAATCGGCGATCATTTGCGTGGGATGCCAGTCATCAGTCAACCCATTCCAAACCGGAACCCCACTCGTTTGCGCTAAAGTTTCAACAGTTGCTTGATCGAAGCCCCGAAATTCAATGCCATCAAACATTGACCCCAAGACTTTTCCCGTATCACCAACCGACTCTTTACGCCCTAATTGAATATCGTTTTGGCCTAAAAACTCAGGGTGCGCACCTAAATCATTCGCCGCTACCGTAAAAGCTGAGCGCGTCCGTGTTGAGGTTTTTTCAAAAAGTAACGCAATGTTTTTTCCTTGCAAATAGGGATGTGGGATATGTTGCACTTTTAAAGCCTTCAAATGCAATGCAAAGTCGATCAAATACGTTAACTCGGCGGGGGTAAAGTCGATTTCTTTTAAAAATGATTGTCCTGCAAAATGATTGTTCATGCCATGACCTCCGAACTTAATTTGACAAGTAAATGCTTAATCGTGGTTAATCCAGCTAATAAATCAGTGGACGTCATAACTAGCGGTGGTAATAATCGTAACGTATTGTCACCAGCTGATAACGTTAATAGCTGTTCTGCCTGTAGTGCCGTAATCACCTTGGCAACCGGTAATGATTCAGCCAAATGAATGCCAATCATCAGGCCTTTCCCGGTCACTTGATTAACGACCGGCAAGGGGGCAATTTCAGTTTGGAGATAAGCCCAAACTTGATCAGCCTTCGCTTGAACTGCCGTTAAAAAGTCAGGTGTGAGTGTTTGTAACACGACTTTCGCGGCCGCCATTGAGACCGGATTGCCCGCAAAAGTCGACCCATGACTACCGGGCCCAAACGCGGTGGCTAACTGCTTTTTACCAACCATAGCGCCCACCGGTAGCCCATTGGCCAACCCTTTAGCCACCGTATAGATATCAGGGTCTAAGCCGTAACCTTCAAACGCTAACCGATAACCGGTCCGCCCCATCCCAGTTTGGACTTCATCAATAATCAACAACACGCCTTGCTCATGACAAGCTTGATTAACCGCCGCTAACCACGCAGGCTCGCCGACAAAAACACCGCCTTCACCTTGTACAACTTCTAAGATCACTGCCGCGAGATCCGGCGTAATTTGATCAAGTGCCGCGGGATCATTATAAGTAGCGAATTGAACGCCCGGAACTAATGGCGCATAACCAGCTTGAATATGTGGATTTCCCGTCATCGACATGGCCCCATAAGTCCGCCCATGAAAGCCATGTTCAAAAGCTAAAATCGCACTTTTTCCCGTAAACTTCCGAGCTAATTTCAAGGCTGCTTCATTGGCCTCAGTCCCAGAATTGGCAAAAAAGACACAGCGATCCTCACCATTGACCAACAACTGGGCCACTTCTGTTTGTAAGTGATTTTGATATAAATTCGACGTATGCCAAATTTGATCGAGCTGCGCTTTGACTGCCGCTTGCAATGTGGGTACCTGGTAACCGAGATTACAGACGCCAATCCCAGCTGTGAAATCTAAGTAAGTTTGCCCGTGGTCATCGGTTAACTGCACCCCTTGCCCACTTTCAATGGCAAATGGGAACCGTTGGTAAGTTGGAAATAAAACCTCTTCGTTCATATTGCGGCCTCCTGAATAATGGCTGTTCCTGGTTGGTCAATGGCATTCGTAATCACGGCTTGTGCAACACCGGCTTGAATCGCTTGAATCGCCGCTTGCACTTTTGGCCGCATCCCCGCCGTAATGACCGCTTGTTGGGTTAACGTTTGGGCTTGGTGTGGCGACAACGTGGTCAAGACATTACCGTGATGAATAATCCCTGGTACATCAGTTAACAAAACGAGTTTTTCAGCTTGTAACTGTTGTGCCAAGGCAGTTGCCGCCACATCGGCATTGACATTCAACCAATGTCCAGTCGCCGTTAACGCTAACGGGGCTAGTACCCCAATGTGATGGGCTAAACTAGCCTGCAAATAACTTTGGTTCACGGTGGTCACCTTGCCGACCGCACCTAATTGGGCTTGGTTCACATAGTCACCGACTAGTAACTGATTGTCAGCTGCATTTAATCCAATCACTGGCAGATGATGTTGTGCTAATTGGGTAAGTAACGCTGGTTGCGCCTCACCCAGTAGTACTAGTTTCGTCAATGCTAATGTCTGGTCGTCAGTGACCCGCAGCCCGTTCATTTTTTTAACTGGTAGCTGTAATCGCGTCATCAATTGACTGATCATGGGTCCACCGCCATGCACGATTAAGATGCGATGTCCTTGCAAATGCCATGTTTGTAGTTGATGAAAAAAAGCGGTCGTTAATTGTTGAATGGCCGCGCCACCAATCTTAATGATGATTAATTTTTTCATTAGCAGCCTCCATTTAAGTGTGGTAGCTGGCATTGATCTTGACATAGTTATAAGTCAGATCACAACCCCAGGCCTGTCCACTCGCGTCCCCATGTTGGAGATCCACATCAATCGTGATTTTTGACTGACCTAAGGTGGCCTTCACGGTGGCTTCATCAAATGGCAATGCCAAACTATCTGCCACTAATGGCAAGCCGTTCATCGAAATATTGACATGGTCGATATCCAGATCAGCCGGTGTCGCGCCAATTGTACTGATAATCCGTCCCCAATTGGGATCTTCGCCAAAGATAGCGGCTTTCACTAGGTTGGAGCCGACAATGGCCTTAGCTACTTGTTGACCATCGGCTTCACTAGCCGCATGCCAGACGTTACATTCGACTAATTTTGTTGCTCCTTCACCATCCGCCGCAATTTGTTTAGCCAGCTCACCTAACACCGTATGAAAAGCAGCTGCAAAGGTCGCATAGTCAGCAGTATCCGGTGTTAAATTCGGATTTTCGGCCAACCCATTCGCCATGGTGACCACCATATCGTTGGTCGACGTATCACCATCAACCGTGATCTGATTAAAGGTTTCGTCAACTTGGTCACTCAATAAGGCCTGTAAGTCTTCGCCAGCAATTTGGGCATCAGTGGTGATAAATCCAAGCATCGTTGCCATCTTGGGATGAATCATCCCCGACCCTTTGGCAAAACCCGTGATAGTGACCAAGTGACCACTTAGTTCACATTGCACGCAAATCGTTTTAGGCTGTTTATCGGTCGTTAGCACCGCATAAGTCACCGCGTCACTTTTGGTGGGGGTGAGTTGCGGCAAACCATTTTTAATCACATCCATTGGTAACTGTGCGCCGATTAAGCCGGTTGAGGCAACGCCAATCAAGCTCGGGTCCACTGCTAATTTATTGGCTAGCCAAGTTTGTTCTTGCACCGCATTATCCCAACCTTGTTGACCGGTACATGAATTAGCCACCGCACTGTTGAGCAGTAAGCCTTGCAGCTGATGATCTTGATCAATCATGGCCTTAGTTAACTTAGTTGGTGCTGCTTGAAACTGATTAGTCGTATACGTCCCAGCGGCCGCGGCCGGGACTTTTGAAAATAGCCAGCCGAAATCCTTTTTCTGCCGACGAAGGCCGATATGAATGCCATCACTATAGAACCCCTCTGGCCATTGAAAGGCGACTTTTTGAAACGATTTAGTTAACACTTGCATGAATAAGACCCCTTTCTAAGGAAAGACTGGCAGGTCAGGAAGTCCTGCTGTCGCTGGATATTGAAACAGTTGATTGAAGTTTTGAACCGCTTGTCCCGCGGCCCCCTTCATTAGGTTATCGATCACACTAACGATCAGAATCGTGTTGGTGATCGGATTGTAGTTCACACCGATGGCGCAGTCATTACTGCCAACGACTTGTTTTAGCGTTGGTAAGTCGTCAGCTGGTAATACTTGGACAAATGGTTGATCTTGATAGACTTGCTGATAAGCCGCTACTAGTTCGGCCGTCGTCGTTGGTTGTGCCGCTTTGGCATAAATCGTACTCATAATGCCGCGGGTCACCGGAATCAAAGTCGTCGTAAATTCTAATGCCGGCACTTTAGGCCACCATTGCTGTAGTTGTTGCATGATTTCTGGAATGTGTTGATGTTGATTGAGTTTATAAAGTTGTAAATTGTCATTCACCATCGTAAATTGACTCGTCGTGCTTAATTTTTTGCCGGCGCCTGATAATCCGGATTTCGCATCAACGACAATACTAGTTGGCTCAATAAGGTGTTGCTGCACAACCGGGGCTAACCCTAATAAAGTTGCCGTTGCATAACAGCCGGGATTGGCAACATAGGGCGTTAAGTGGTGATTAAATTCGGCAAGACCATAGCTGGCTTTAGCCAATGCGGCTACCGGAGCGGCCGTTTGATGATACCAAGTCTCATAAGCATCTGGTTGCCGTAATCGGAAATCCCCCGATAAATCAATTACCGGAAAGTTTGCCGCAATTAAAGGTAACGCCAGTGTTTTCGTGACGCCCGCTGAAGTTGCGAAGAAAACGACGTCATTTTCAGCCATTACCGTTGCCGCATCAAATGGTCGGACGCGCACCGTTTCTTTCTGAAAAACCGGTACGAGTGCCGCCAATGTGGTCGGCTTGCTGTCGGTATGTCCATATAACTTAATCTGGTCAACGGCGGGATGCTGCTTCAATAATCGATACAACGTCATCCCGCTATAGCCATTAACGCCAACTAGCGCAACTTGCATAAAATCACCTCAAATATTCAAAATTAGTGTTATTAACGCATAATCATGCGATAAGCATGCTTCACACTATATTCTCATCATTTTAAAAATGCAAGTGCTTTTGCAAAAATATACGTCTTTACTATATTTTATGCATATTTAATCTTATTTTTACGTATATATTCATAATTTATGTATTTGTTGCTTGACTTTTCAATTGGATAATTGTTTACTAGTGTCACGAGCTTTATTAACTTTTAATCTAATTATCAGAAAGGTCGGCAACTCATGCAAAAATACTTAACTTTAGCTGATGGCACCCAATGGATTGGAACGGCCTTTGGCGACCGATCCATTGAAGGTGCTGGACAACTTGTTTTTAATACCGGCATGACCGGTTACCAAGAAACGGTGACCGATCCATCTTACTTAAATCAATTAATCGCATTCACGGCCCCCTTAATCGGAAACTATGGTATTGATCCCACGGTCAATCAGGCCGCAACGCTTGGGACCCAAGCCGTTATCGTCCATGAACTAACAACCTTTAGCGATCATTACACGAGTCGCCAAACATTTGACAACTTTCTAACGATTCATCACGTTCCTGGATTGCAAGGCATTGACACTCGCGAACTCACAATTCACTTACGTCAAACCGGTACTCAAGCGGCCATTTTAAGTAATCAGCCAATCCTCAATTTTGACGCTAAATTCGCCAGTCTTCCATTAAAAGCCCTAACGCCTCAATCATTACCCGTAGCCTTACCAAAGCCCACGCAACCGCACATTGTGGTCATAGACTTCGGCGAAAAGACCGCGATTACAACGGCCCTCATCAAACGTGGTTGTCAGGTCAGTATCTTGCCCGCAACGAGTTCACTCAAGCGTATCCAAGCCTATCAACCAGATGGTATCTTGCTGTCCAATGGCCCTGGTGACCCACAACAGTATCCAGCCGCGCTTCCGTTGATTCGGCAACTCGCCAATCGCTATCCGTTAGCGGGCATTTGCTTAGGTCATCAATTATTAGCACGTGCCTTTGGTGCCAAAACCTATCAATTAACATTCGGTCATCATGGTTTAAACCATCCCGTTAAAGATTTGGCGACTGGCCAAGTGTGGATGACCGCCCAAAATCACGATTTTGCTGTTGATCCAGCCTCCGTAACCACTACCCCTTTACAAATTACAACCATCGAATTAAATGATGGCAGTGTCGAGGGCCTACGTTTACCCGGACGCCCTGTGATATCGGTTCAATTCCATCCCGAAGCGCATCCTGGGCCACTAGAAGCCGGTCAATTTTTCGATCAATTCATCCAAATGCTGCATCATCAGGAGGTTAGTGCCAATGCCTAAAAATCAACACATTCATTCCGTTGCCGTCATCGGCTCTGGACCCATAAAAATTGGTCAAGCCGCTGAATTCGACTATGCCGGAACGCAAGCTTGTCTAAGTTTAAAAGCCGCTGGTTACCACGTTATTCTCATTAATTCTAATCCGGCCACAATTATGACTGATCCAACAACTGCCGATGAAATTTATCTCAAACCGTTAACACTCGCAAGTGTCACCAGTGTTTTAGAAGCCAGTCGGCCCGATGCTTTGTTACCAACACTAGGCGGTCAAACGGGGTTAAATCTTGCGATGGCTTTGGACAAAGCTGGCGTACTGGATCGACTACACATTCAACTACTAGGGACATCCCTAAAAACCATTAACCAAGCAGAGGATCGCGCTGCTTTTAAAGCCCTAATGACCAAATTAGGTGAACCCATCCCGGCTAGCGCTACCGTGCATCACCTGAGTAGTGGTCTAACAGTCGCCGAAAACATCGGTTATCCCGTCATCGTTCGTCCAGCCTTCACATTAGGTGGCACAGGCGGCGGGATTGCCAACACGGCCAGTGAACTCACAACAATTTTGCAACGTGGCCTAGCATTGTCCCCCGTCACTGAATGCTTAATCGAACAAAGCATCGCGGGTTACAAAGAAATTGAATTCGAAGTGATGCGTGACAATCTCGGCAATAAAATTATTGTTTGTAGCATGGAAAACTTTGATCCTGTCGGCATTCATACTGGTGATTCCATTGTTTACGCACCCGCATTAACGTTGACCGATCTCGAATATCAAGCCCTGCGTCAAGCAGCTTTAAATATCGTTGAGGCGCTAGATATAAAAGGTGGCTGTAACGTACAGTTAGCGCAAGATCCACAGAGCGCTCAATATTACATTATCGAGGTTAACCCACGGGTCAGTCGGTCTTCGGCCCTGGCCTCTAAAGCTACTGGCTATCCAATCGCCAAACTGGCTGCCGACATTGCCATTGGGCTCAATTTGAGTGAAATTAAGAATCCCGTTACCCAAACAACTTATGCGGCTTTTGAACCGACGTTAGATTACATTGTTGCCAAAATTCCCCGTTTTCCATTCGATAAATTTCCCACTGCCACCGCACAACTCGGCACGCAAATGAAAGCCACTGGTGAAGTGATGGCAATTGGGTCCACCGTTGAAGAAGCCACGTTAAAAGCCATGGCTTCAATGGAAACGAGCCCAGTTGAAGCCATCACCTTGCTACCAGCACAGACCTTAACTACGGCCGAATTGATAACGCTCTTAAGCCACGCGACTGATCAACGCCTCTGGGCCATTTTAGCGGCCTTTAACCAAGGTTGGCCGCTTGCCAAAATCGGGCAATTGACCAAGATTACCCCATTTTTCTTGAGCAAGTTGCAGCATATTAATGAATTAACTCAAGCGCTAACTAACCAGCCAACCACCAATCAATTACTAACCGCCAAGAAATACGGCTTCAGTACGGTCACTATGGCCCACTATAGCGGACTGACCGCCGCACAGGTTGACGCGGCTACCGCTGATCAGCCCTTGGTGTATAAGATGGTTGATACGTGTGCCGGTGAGTTCGCTAGTGCCACGCCGTATTTTTACAGTACTGCTTTTGGTCGGACCTCAGAAAGTCAACCACTAGGCCACAGTATTTTGGTTATCGGTTCGGGGCCTATCCGAATTGGCCAAGGAATCGAGTTTGATTACACTACCGTGCATTGTGTTCAAGCCATTCAACAAGCCGGTTACAACGCCATCGTCGTCAATAACAATCCTGAAACTGTCTCAACCGACTTCTCTAGTTCGGATAAGCTCTATTTTGAACCGTTGACGTTAGAACGCTTGTTGCCGATCATTGACCTAGAACACCCACTCGGGGTTATTGTTCAATTTGGCGGTCAAACGGCAATTAATTTGGCCCAAGCCTTAGCTGATCACGGCGTCAAAATTCTTGGCACTAGCGTTGCGGCAACTGCCATGACCGAAGATCGGCAACAATTTTCGGACCTTTTAACCACTCACGGTATCGCTCAAGCCACTGGGACAACGGTCACGACCTTACCAGCCGCGCAAACAGCCGCCGAAAAAATTGGTTATCCGTTACTCGTACGGCCAAGCTTCGTACTCGGTGGTCGCGCAATGGCCGTGGTTCATCAAGCTAGTGAACTCACAAAAGTTGTCAAAGCGGCAGTTGCCGCGGGACATGGCGCGCCCATTTTAATGGATCGTTATTTAGCTGGGATCGAATGCGAAGTGGATTTATTGAGTGATGGTCACGACGTCTGCATTCCCGGCATTATGGAACACGTTGAAGGCGCCGGCGTCCATTCAGGGGATTCGATTGCGATTTATCCACCACAACGCTTAAGCAAACAGACACAAGCAAAAATCATCAAAATTGCAACAGCATTAGGCCAAGCGCTCCACTGCGTCGGCATGATGAATATCCAATTTGTCGTTACAGATGATGTCTACGTCATTGACGTCAATCCTCGGGCCAGCCGAACCGTGCCATTCATGAGTAAAGTGACCGGCTTGGCCTTGGCCCAACTTGCAACTCACTTAATCTTGGGTCAAACGTTAACTGAGCTGCATTTACCTACTGGCTGTTATCCAAATCACGGCCAAGTGGCAGTTAAAGCACCAGTTTTCTCATTTAATAAATTGCCACAAATGCCGACCAAACTCAGTCCAGAAATGAAATCCACCGGTGAAACAATGGGGATGGGAACAACGTTAACCACCGCTTGGCAAGCCGCAATGGCAGATAGCTACCACGTTCAAGCTTGGCAAACTCATGACGGCTTATTAGTCGATCAGGTCACGGCCCACGATCCAATTGTGGCAAAATGGCTATCGACGTTAACACTACCAGTTACCATCGTGACACCAACCACGACTTTGCCAACTGACTTTCATGGCATCGTCTTTAGCTTAGCGACCAACTCATCCGTGGCGACCTGGGCCTTAAATCATGCTTTGCCGTTATTCACTGCACTTGATACGGTTAAAATGCTAGTTTCACTAGCTGCAACACCAGTGGTGGCATAGGTTTGTTACGCTTTGACTTAAGTTGCAACCTACGCCAGTCAGCGATTCTGCCGGCTGTGAGACCGGCTCCAGCCAAAATTTGGGCTTCCACCTCGCTTTTAAGCCTAGCCCAAACCACTAGTCTTAATAGTCGTCCACAGCGTAAGCCCGGGAAAATCCCCCGGACTAACGCTGTTTTCACGGCCGGCGCCATTACTGGCTGACTCCGGTTACGTTGCGAATACAAATCAATTTAGAGACGACTGTTATAACCGAGAGTGAGCTCACATTGAGCCCAGCCGTGGGAGCTCTTAGCGATTTATCGCTTAGAGCTTGGCGCTTTTGAAACACGGGTTTAGTGGTTCAAAACGACGGTTCAGACCGCTTTTTGGTTGAACCGGTCCACCCACAGCGTTCCGGCTCAATGTGGGCGAACGGCAGGTGGCAAGTCGATCTATTTCAATCGTTGAATACTTACCCTATCAACAATCATTGCTAAAAAAGCGCGGTGGATCTAACCTTGGTTGGTTAGATCCACCGCGCTTTAACTGTTAAAAACAGTCGGCAATATGTAAATGTTGCGATTTGGACTAGTTATCGTGTGACTGGTCGGCGTGTATGCCGCTTGGACCGGTCAGCGAGACCAATACTAATTAACAACGCTTCATCAACTCGTTGCATCGTTTGTTCATCTAAATGGGTTACGCGATCCTTTAATCGCTGCTTATCAATCGTTCGCACCTGTTCTAATAAGACAACCGAGTTTTTTTCAATCCCCGTGTGCGCCGCATTGATATTCACATGCGTCGGCATTTTCGCTTTTTGAACTTTTGCGGTAATCGCGGCTACAATGACCGTTGGACTGTAGTGATTACCGACATTATTTTGAACGATTACGACCGGCCGCATCCCGCCTTGCTCAGACCCCACGACTGGTGATAAGTCAGCGTAAAAGATGTCACCGCGCTTAATGTCAGCTACGGCCATCACCTCATCTCCCTTTACACAGACCCGCTTCACCAGCGTCCCCCTATAACGACACTAGTTAAGCTGTTATTGATGTTAATCATAGCATGAAAGCTCGCCGATTAGCAACCGTTAACATATATCATAAACGGCGCATGATCAAATGATCATGCGCCGTTATTTAGGCCATCTTATTCAGTTAAACCGGCTGCAACATCCGTATAAACCCGCGGTACCCGCGTTGCTAGCCCACAGGCAATCTCATAATGAATCGTCCCACAATAGTCCGCAACATCTTGTAAACTAATCGTTTGATCGCCATCGGTTCCGACTAATGTCACTTTAGTTCCAACTGGAAGTTGCTTTGGTAGACGGACCATCAACTGATCCATGCAAATTCGCCCAACAATTTCACAGAATTGACCGTCAATTAAGACGTGAAAGCCTTGCAAACGTCGTTCATACCCATCAGCATAACCAATTGGCACGGTTCCAACCCATTCATCCTGTTGCGCCGTGTACGTGGCCCCATAGCTTACCGATTGACCCTTAGCTAGTGGCTTCACAAAAGTTAATGCCGCCGTCAAACTCAACGCGGGCTGCAAGTGATATGGCGCGGTTAGCTCAGTTCCCGAAGGATTTAACCCATACAAAGCAACGCCAAAGCGGATCAGATTACCATTACAAGCTTGATGCCATAAACTCGTCGCCGAATTGGACACATGCACATATCGTGGTAAGTCATCAACGACGGCAATCAAGGCTTGCCATTGATGAATTTGATGCATAAAGTACGTATCATCAGCTTGATCGGCAGTCGCAAAGTGGGTAAAGATCCCTTCAAAATCAAAAGGTGAATTTGGTTGACGCAATGTTTGTACGGCGACACTTAAATCAGCAGGCGTTTGAAACCCAATGCGGCCCATGCCAGTATCTAAAGCCAAATGAACAGCTAATGGTGCAGTAACCTTATTCGCCGTTAAAACAGCGGCCGCATCATCAAGCCAAGCTTGTGACCCAACGGCCACCGATATATGTTGTTCTGCAATCAAAGCGGCGTATTCCGGTTCAACAATGCCTAACACCAAGATTGGTTCCGTCAAACCAGCCCGTCGTAACGCCAACGCTTCATCTAAGATTGCCACGCAAAATCCCGTTGCACCAGCTTGTTTAGCTGCTTGTGCAACCGGTACGATCCCATGTCCGTAACCATTGGCTTTAACCACTGCCCATAGTTCCGTTAGTGGATCTTTACGCGTCATTTCCTCATCAATATTATGTTTAATTGCCTGCAAGTCAACATGAACTTGTGTGTGGCGGTGTTCCCCAATTACAACCATCACTCATTGCCTCTTTCCAAAATTACTTGTGTCATGACTAATTGATCAGTATGTGAAATCGAGACCCAGGCCGGGCCGTCAAATGGATGTTTGGTGATCGCTGGCCGTCCCAACGCGTTATCCAAGATTTCAATGTCTTGAAACCCCACCTGCGCACCAATTCCAGTCCCAAAAGCCTTACTGTAAGACTCTTTAGCCGAAAAACGGCCGGCCAAAAATTCAGCACGCCGCTTTTGACCATACGACTGAAATACCGTTAACTCAGCCGGTGTCAGGACTTTTTCGGGCAACTTCAATCCCGCTTGTAACATGCTTTCGATTCGCGCAATCTCCGTCAAATCAATCCCGGTGCCATAAATCACATCCCCATCGCCTTTCAAATATGATATTTCCAATTTACCACAGTCCGTAGCAATGTAACAGCCCGTTTACATGCAACCTTTTCACTCACTGATGAACAAATCGCACACTGACGCCTACTTGCCTTCATTCTAGCATGTTAGCCAAATAAAAAAGCCGAGGTTACCCTCGACTTTTCCAGAAAACTAGCCGTTAGCTAGTTCACTTTATTTAACTTAATTTAGTCGTTTGTCCGGATCGTGAAGTTCCGTTTGCTGCTTTGCTTACGGCCTTCATCATGATTCCGGTTGTTGCTACGATTGTCACTCCGGCTCTTGTAGCCATTGCTCTTACGATCGCTGCTACCGCCATTACGACGATCCCGATCACGGTCACGACTACGACCATTGTGTGAATAATCACGGCTACGGCCATTGCCGCCGCCACGATTACCATTACGGTTCCGGTTACCACCACGATAGCCACCGCCACGACGGTTACCACCACCGCCTTTATGACGAGGTAATGGGCGTTCTGGGGTAATCTTAACTGGAACAGCAGTTGCATCGTCCTTGGTTAAATCATTTAATAACGCCGCAACTAAGTCAGTTGCATCGTATTTAGCCAATAATTCAGCAGCTTGTTCAGCATATTTGCTCGTATCAGTCTTAGCAAGCAAAGTCCCAACATTTTCTTCAGCCGCTGCGATTTGACCTGCAAAGGCTTCGGCTTCAGTTGGTGGCTTCAATGGTAACATCCGCTTCTTGGTTAACTTTTCGATAACCCGCAAGTATTCCATTTCGTTAGGCGTTACAAAAGTTAATGAAACCCCTTTGTGCCCGGCCCGGCCAGTCCGGCCGATACGGTGAACATAACTATCTGGATCTTGAGGAATATCGTAGTTATAAACGTGGGTCACACCAGAAACATCAAGTCCCCGGGCAGCCACATCGGTTGCAACCAAGATATCCAGCTTGCCAGCCTTGAATTGACGCATGATTTGCGTCCGTCGTTGTTGACTTAAGTCCCCATGAATCCCGGCAGCATTGTAACCGCGAGCTTCAAGGCCTTTAGATAATTCATCAACTCGACGCTTCGTCCGACCAAAGACAATGGTTAATTCAGGTGCCTGAACATCGAATAAGCGCGTCATAATATCGAACTTTTCGTATTCCTTGGCTTTAACGTAGTATTGGTCAACCGTATCAGCGGTCATTTCTTTTGACTTAATCTTAACGTGGTGTGGTTCTTTCATGAACTGCACCCCGATGCGCTTGATTTCAGGCGGCATCGTTGCTGAGAATAGCATCGTTTGGCGTTCTGATGGTACTTGTTTGATAATTGATTCGATATCTTCTAAGAAACCCATGTTTAACATTTCATCGGCTTCATCTAAGACTAACATTTGGACGTGGTCCAACTTAACGGTCCCACGACGAATGTGGTCTAATAACCGACCAGGAGTCCCAACAATTACTTGTGGGTTTTGCTTCAGGTTTCTGATTTGGCGACGAATGTCAGCCCCACCATAAACGACTTGGACCTTAGCCCGTTCGTCTTTACCTAAGCGGAAAATTTCTTCCTGGGTTTGAATCGCTAATTCCCGCGTTGGGGAAATAACTAAAGCTTGGATATTGTGATTATCAAAATCCAAACGTTGGAGGATTGGTAACGCAAACGCGGCGGTCTTCCCGGTCCCGGTTTGGGCTTGCCCAATCACATCTTTCCCGGCTAAAACCATTGGAATGGTTTCGGCTTGGATGGGAGTGGCTTCTTCATAACCTGCTCGATTAACTGCTTTAAGTAGGCTTTCAGATAAGCCTAATTCTGTAAACTTCAAATATGTTTCCTCCTAAGGATGACACCATGGGATTACTGGCAGCTAGAGAAAAATCCGTTCTCCATGAGGCGCATGCAAGTAAGCCAACGGTTTGACTTGTTTCTGTTCTTTCAAATGGTACAACTGAATTATCATACACCGGTTATTCTAAATAAGCAAGCACGTTGAATTGGTTGCTAACACGCGGATTCACACCAACAATAAGCCCCGACTCACTTTATACGTGTTTAAATTCATGAAAAAAAGACTAACTTTTTCAGTTAGTCTTTCATTTGCTATGCTTCAAGTGCCGCTAGCACATTTTCTAAATGAATCCCATGACTCCCTTTTAATAAGACTTCATCATCGGCAGTCACAGTTTGTTGTAAATCATTAATAAGTTGTGGTTGTTCATGTGTTGGATAATAATGAATCGCCGTTGCCGGATACTTAGTTGCTAAGTCCTTCGCCAAAGCACGCATGTGTTCACCATTCAAGTAAACGGTTTGAATGGTTTGTGGATCTAATTCGGTTGCTAAGCTGGCGTGCAACGTATCCGCTTGTTCGCCAAGTTCCAGCATATCGCCTAATACGGCAATCCGCTTGCCAGTCACTGGTGTTGCCGCAAATGCTGCTAGGACCCGTTTGGCAGCTGTTGGATTAGAATTATAAACATCGCTCAAAATCGCTTCGCCATGTTGTCCCGTCAACCATTCCGTCCGATTTTCCGTTGGGACAAACTTCGCCAATGCTTGTTGGGCCACGTTGGCACGAATATGGAACGTGTCAGCGACTAGCAAGGCCGCCATCGCATTGTTGACATTGTAAGCCCCCATCATCGGAATCGTAAACGTGGTTTCAGGCCACAAGTTTGTCTTGAAACTGGTCGTTGCCCGACTTGTTTCGATAGCACTTGCCGCTAATGTATTCGTTTCCTGTAACCCGAATGTTCGTTGACGTTGGTCAATGGTTTGCGCCCGTTCTTGTAATAACGGTTCGTCACCATTATAGATGAACGTCCCGTCTTCTTTTAAGCCATGGACAATTTCCATCTTAGCATCCGCGATCTTATCGCGAGTCCCAAAGAATTCAATATGAGCTTCACCAATCATGGTAATCACCGCAACATCTGGTTGCACTAATTGACTCAAAAAGTCGAGTTCCCCGAAATGATCCATGCCCATTTCAACCACCACAACTTCAGTGTTAGGTTCCATACTCAATAAGGTAATCGGGACGCCAATTTGATTATTGAAATTAGCATGCGTCTTGGTTACGTTGAATTGAGTTGCTAACACACTGGCAACCATATCCTTAGTCGTTGTCTTCCCGTTACTACCCGTTACGGCAACCACTTTAGGATTGATTTTTTGTAAATAGTATTGCCCTAATTGCTGTAAGGCCACTAACGTATCGGGTACCAAAATAACCGGTAGCGTCGTTGGTGCTTGCGCCGCATGATCTTCAGCCCATAAAGTTGCCACGGCACCATGATCAATCGCACTTTGAATGTAATCATGGCCATCATTAGCCCCACTTAATGGGACAAATAATGATCCAGCGGTTAACTTCCGACTATCAAACGCGACTCCCGTAACCTTGACGTCTGGCCAGGCTTGCGCTGCATTGCTGGCTTGAACGGCCTTGGCAATCTCGGTAACTTGCATCTTCATATGTTTATAACTCTCCATTCACGGTTCTTAGTCTCTCAAGAACCCGTATTCCTGACTATTTCAACCACAATCCGAGCTAATCCGATTAGGTTATCCCTAAAAAAGACTATTCGCACTCAAAATTATACCACTTTGTCCCCTGAAAGTGTGCAATCAAAAAAGCTTGGGCCTCAACCCAAGCTTTTCACATGTTAACTTATAGATGATCTTCAAAAGCCGTTTGATCGTGCACTTGCAATTCCCACACGCTAGTCACTAAGTTAAACTTTAACGTGGCGACATTGTGTGTGCGTTGTCGTGATTCACTACGAGCCGGATCAAAAACTTCAATCTCATCATTATTAACCTCGGTATGCACCGGTACTAATAATTGCCGCTGGCGAACCATCGACTGATCAAAATAAATAAATAGTCCGTCCGGCATGAGTTGAACTAACTGCTTCAAAATCTCTTCTGGGACCCTTGGCACCCGAATCGAGCGCATAAACATCCGCCGACTACGATAGGCCGCTAAAGTATGCCGAATAATCGCGGCATTCAAAATATGCGTAAACGCTGAGATGTAATAGAAGTAAAACTTGATGCCACCATTACGTTGTTCCAAAAAGACATAATGGTTGCGCAACTTATAATTAAATGGCGAGCGAATCGGTCGATTCATATGCCCTAAATACAACAATTCTGCAATTTCAGTTGCAGTTAAGAAATCCAAATCACCGACTTCGTCATAATCCATCCACTTGACCTGACCCGGATGGCTTTGCAACAAAAAGCGCCGAATGTCATTTTCATCATTAATCACATTCAAGCCAGTATGAGCATTCACAGCATGCTGTTCATCGTCCAGACCAACTAACGACACTAAGTTGTCAGGGAGCCGTTTGATGCCATGCACGAAATCGCTCTGGTCAATGCCATAAGCAAACACTAAATTATCAATTTTTTCTAAATTGGCGTAAATATATCTGCGTTGCAATCGACTCACTCTTTCAACTGTCTATTTATTACTTACATTATAAGCCGTTCAGCTCAAAATATCTGCCTTGAATTACATCTTTTCTAATCGCGCAATCCGATCCGCAATCGGCGGGTGTGTTGCCAGCAAATGCGACCACGATTTTTTCTTAATCGGATCTGAAATATACAGTGCCGCACTACTAGGATCAGCCTGTTGCATCGGTTGGCTATCGTCAATCTTCGTTAACGCTTGAATCATCCCTTGTGGATTTCGGGTCAATTCAACACTGCCGGCATCAGCCAAATACTCCCGATTGCGAGACAATGCCATCTGAACCAGACTGGCGGCGAGTGGTGCCAAAATCATCACCACAATAGCCACCAACATTAAAATCACTTGTAGACCGCCGTTGCCACCATCACGATCATCATCTCGGCGACGGCGACCGCCACCCCACCAAAATGAATTCATGCCCCAATTAACCAGTAAACTAATCGCAGCGGTTAAGGCTAACGCAATGGTTTGTAACCGAATATCATAGTTGCGGATATGGGTCATTTCGTGACCGATCACGCCTTCCATCTCTTCTCGGTTCAATCGTTGCTGAATCCCCGTTGTTACTGCCACAGCGGCATGCTCTGGGTTATTCCCCGTTGCAAAAGCGTTGGGACTTGGATCATCAATGATAAAGACTCGTGGCATCGGCACTTTAGCAACCAACGCCATATCTTCAATCGTGTGCCACAATTCAGGATCATCATCGGCTGAATGTAATTCACGCGCATGATTCATACTCATCACCACGCTGGTCGATTGACTAACCATAATCCCGATATACACCAATGACACCACTAGTGCCATGATCAAACCAGCTACCGTACTATCAAAAAAGACGTAACCTACAGCCGCCCCAATCATCGCAACCAGTAAGACAAAAGCGGCCATCACGTAAACCGTGTGCCGCTTGTTGCGGGCAATTTGCTCAAATAACATGGGCCTAACCTCTAATCTTGATCATCAAATGAAACAGTTGGCGCCGCTTTTTCAGCTTCGGGAACTGCCAAAAATTCAGAAGATTGAAAATGATGGATACCAGCCACGATGTTTGTGGGAAATTGTTGGAGCTTCATATTGTAACTAGCGGTACTAGAATTAAAGAGTTGCCGTGAATAAGCAATCTTATTTTCTGTATTGGTTAATTCTTCCATTAACTTATTGAATTCTTGATTAGCTTTCAAATCAGGATAACTTTCCGATAAAGCAAAGATGCTCTTTAAAGAATTGGTTAATTGATCTGAAACGGCCATCGCTTGTTGATGGTCGCCACTAGGAACTTGCGTCATTTGGTTCCGTAATTCAACAACGGCTGCCAATGTTGTTTTTTCATGTTTGGCATAGCCTTTAACTGTGTTCACTAAGTTTGGGATCAAATCGTTCCGGCGTTTTAATTGCACGTCGATTTGGCTCCAAGCCTCTTGCGTGTACATCCGAGCTTTGACCAAGCCGTTATAAATAATGGCGTAGATCGCAACCAATACTAAGATGACCGCAATAATAATTAATCCAACCATATCAGTGGAACCTCCTTGTATTTGCTTACCTTAATTGTAACGTGAATCTCGCTTGGACCACAAGCCGTCTACCAAATTTAATACTTGTTATTGAAATGACTCGTAAATGACTTTTGAATCGTCGTTGGTGCTTGTTTAAAGGCCCATTTCTGAACATAAGTCCCACGAATCATCAATCGTCCAGCCCCTGTCTTATCACACGTGATCAGTGTGACTAGCTTTTTACCAGGAACGTCATCAATCACTTGCACATCCGTGGCTTTAATAAACGTTCGTTGGCTGGTCCGATAAGCGTAAATATGCGTTACATCTGACAAGTAAATCATTTGACCAACTTTACTGCGATAATACAATGGACTAAAAAGTGCGCCGTGTTTGATCATGTGATGGCCGGCTAACGCATAGTTACCTTGGCCCATTGTTTGATCTGCTTTTAACGTTCCCGCCGCTAATGCCAACGTCTCATTGCTAACCCCTTTGCCGATTGGCAGATAAAGGTCAACTGACGGAATCGCAATTGACCCAATCACTTTAATCGAACTCTTATTCATCCGTGCTTTCGCTACCGTCTGAAAATCCAATGACTTCACTTTAGAGAAATTGAAATTACCTTTTTTAGTTTGATTCTTTTTAACCGTTTTTGCTGTAACCGGTGGCGAATACGAACTCACCAACCAACTCTTAATTTGTTCATTAAAAATCAATGCTAACGAAATCACAATTAAAATGACGAAAACGATCCGCCATAACCACTTTAACCCGGTATGCTGCTTTTTCGGCATGCGCCCGCCTCCCATATTTTTAAGCACCCTAACTATTTTTAAACTACCGTAAATATACCTTAATTTCAGTTAATAAGAAAGGTAACGGTTTCGTTTTTTAGTATTGTAACTAAAGGTTGAAAGTTATATATATTGGTCGAAACCTTACCAACATTGACTTAAGTTGGACTAAATTTGTCACCTACGCCAGCCAGCGATTCTGCCGGCTGTGGGGACCGGTTCCAGCCAAAATACGGGCTGCCACCTCGCTTTTGAGCCTAGTCAAAATCACTAGTCTCAAAAGTCGTCCATATCGTAAAGTCCGGGAAAATCACCCGGACTAACGATATTTTCACGGCCGACGCCATCACTGGCTGGCTCCGGTTATATTGCGACTACCAATAGCAATCACTGTCATAACCGAGAGTGAGCTCACATTGAGCCCAGCCGTGGGGACTCTTAGCGATTTATCGCTTAGAGTCTGGCGTTTTTGAAACACGTGGTTGGTGGTTCAAAACGACGGTTCAGACCGCCTTTTGGCTGAACCGGTCCGCCCACAGCGTTCCGGCTCAAGGTGGGCGAACGGTAGGTGGCAAGTACGACTAGTCTTGATCGATGAATACCTATCATATCAACGATTATTGCTAAAAAGTAGCTTTCAACCTTTAACATTGTAATTATTTTTCGCTTATCAAGACCATAACATTTGCATAATTATATTAAATCCTGCTATCCTAGTATCAACAAATAAAGAAAGTAGGTCGGACCTATGGATATCTTGGTAAAAAATGATCTCAACCAATTAATGCAACAACGCGATGCTGGACCATTCATCGCCATCTATCTAAACACCGATGCCGTCTTAAACGACTTGAATCAGCGCCGCTTACAGTTAAAAGAACTCGTTGCAACCGCTGAACAACAATTGGCACAACGCTTTCCTAAAGAAAACTTTCGGCCGTTCCAGGTCCAATTCGACCGCTTGGCCGCCGACAACAGTTGGTGGTTACAACATACCGGTCCTCAAACCGGCTTGATTGCCAACGCGCATACCTTAGTGACTTTTGACTTACAAACGCCAACTGAAGCACAAGTCATTGTCAATAGTATGCCAGCAATTCGCCCCATTTTGGCCGATCGCCAACAACAATTTGACTTTGACTTATTAGCCTTAAATGAAACTTCGATGGCCATGTATCAGCACCGGGAAAGTCGCTTAATTGAAACCCCACTTCCAGCTGATGCACCGATCGATTTAAAAACCACTCTCGGCACTGAAAAACGAGGCGGTGACTTGAACTTTAACTCCAGCCCAGCCCACGGTGTTAATTATCATGGTCACAATGCCAAAGCCGAGGAACGCGAAATTGATCAACGTAATTACTATCAACAAGTTGACCAATATATTTTAGATCACTATTCAAAATCGTCACAGCGACCATTAATCTTAATCGGGTTACCGCATAATCAAGCCGTTTTCCGGAAATTGAGCAAAAACCCTTATTTATCACAACATTTAATGTTGGATCAATCACCAAACGGCTTAGATTTACCGGCATTGCAGGAAGCAGTTAAGCCATTGCAAGATAAGTGGCATACGCAACTGACAGATATCTTGCTGAGTCGCTACGACCAAGCCCAATCTCGCAAGTTAGCTTTAGCCGATCCATTCGATATGATTAAACCGGCCTTGGCTGGCAGAATTGATACCTTGATTGTCGCTAGTAATGCCCAAGTGAGTGGGACATTAAACACTACTGATGGCAGTGTCGATACCGACTTACCATTACCAGACAACTTGATTGATGATTTAGTCGATGAAGTGCTCAGTAAGCAAGGTCAAATCCGGATGATCCCCGCTGATCGGATGCCGACCGAAACAGCTGCCTTAGCGTTACTTCGCTACTAACCTATCAAAAACAGCACAAAAAAAGCCAACCGACAAACGCCGGTTGGCTTTTATTAATTGTAAGCTTATTTGAGGCCGTATTTCTTGTTGAAACGATCGACCGCACCATCGGCTTTGGTAAACTTTTGCTTACCAGTGTAGAATGGATGTGAGTCTGAAGTAATTTCAACACGGATCAATGGATAAGTGTTACCGTCCATTTCAACCGTTTCTTCTGAGGTTGCAGTTGAACCTGAGATGAACTTGAAACCAGTCGTTGAGTCTTGGAAGACGACTTCGTGGTAATCTGGATGAATTCCTTTACGCATAATATTACGCTCCTTTGCCCTGAATCATTTGCTGAAACAGAGATTATCATAGTTTTAAACAACCTTGATAGTTTAGCATGAATTGCCAGTTACCGTCAAGGGGTCTTGCTAGTTAACGCCGTGGTCGCCGAGTTGACGAACTATTGATCTTTAACCCGGATAGATCATGCAAAAAGGCGTCATTCGTATCACTGTGTTTTAAGAATTGCAGCAATTGCTCAGTATATTCCAGCGCACTGCCAGTCATTGATCGGCGAATTTGCCAGATAGGTTCTAACGCTTCACGTTTGATTAGGAGCTCTTCTTTACGTGTGCTAGACTGTTTCAAATCTAACGCTGGGAAGACCCGCCGTTCCGCTAATTCACGCGACAACTGCAATTCTGAGTTTCCAGTTCCCTTAAATTCCTCATAGATCATATCATCCATCCGGCTACCCGTATCAACTAAGGCGGTCCCTAAAATCGTCAGACTGCCACCTTCTTCAATATTTCGAGCCGAACCGAAGAATCGTTTGGGTTTATAAAAAGCAGTTGGATCAAGTCCACCAGATAACGTCCGCCCACTAGACGGCATCGTTAAGTTGTAAGCCCGGGTTAGTCGCGTAATCGAATCTAACAAAATAACCACATCTTGTTTGTCTTCAACTAATCGCCGTGCCCGTTCCAATACTAATTCCGCAACCCGGACGTGATTTTGTGGTTGTTGATCAAAAGTGGAACTTACCACTTCACCTTTGATGGACCGTTCTAAGTCGGTGACTTCTTCAGGTCGTTCATCGATCAGTAACATGATCAACTTTACGTCTGGGTAATTGGCCATAATGCCATTAGCGATATTTTTAAGCAACGTGGTTTTACCCGCTTTGGGTGGTGCCACAATTAAGCCCCGTTGACCAAAACCGATTGGGACAAACGTATCAATCAGACGGGTCGACAAGATTTGTTTCGTCGTCGTTAACTTGATTTGTTGTTGTGGATATAACGGCGTTAACGCTGGGAAATGTGGCCGTTGCTTGGCTTCATTAGGATCTTTGCCATTGACCGTGCCAACTCGCATCAACCCATAGTACCGTTCATTAGGCTTAGGCGGGCGCGCTTGCCCGGCCACATAATCGCCATTTCGTAGCCCGAAACGGTGAATCTGGGATTGTGAGATATAGATATCTTCCTGTGACGGCCCATAGTTAATCGGCCGCAAGAAACCATAACCCTCTTGACCAATAATCTCGAGGACGCCTTCCATCTGCACAAAACCACGTTTTTTATCTTGTTCTCGTAAAACAGCTAACGACAATTCTTTTTTATTCATTTGTGAATAATATTGAATCTTGTAGTCGCGCGCATAAGTGTAGATTTCCTTGAGCGTTTTTTGTTCAAGGTCATGCATTGTTAAAATTTTTTCCATACTCACTGCTCTCTCTCGATTAATGCAGGCTAGCTAAATTTGGGTACAACAAAAAGCGGCGCTAATTGCCCCTTTTTTGCTAACTAAACCAACATTAAACTTGCACTTCGTCAGCCGCAATTTCAACTTGCGCGCCTAACGAACGCAACTTATCAATCACGCGATCATAACCGCGCAGGATATTATCGGCCCGTGAAATTTCAGTTGTGCCACTGGCGACCAACCCAGCAATCATCAAAGCTGCACCTGAACGGATTTCTCCGGCTTCAACGTGCGCACCTTGCAGATGTGATGAATGACCGACCACAATTAAATTATCCTGAACACGAATATCTGCGCCCATCTTACGTAATTGGGCAATATGTTGTGTCCGTTGTGGATAAATCGTATCAATGACCACACTATTGCCGTTCGCCCGTAATAATAATGGCGTAATTGGCTGTTGTAAATCCGTGGCAAAGCCAGGATAAGTCATCGTTTTCACCCGAACTGGGCTTAAGTCGCTGACGCGTGGCACATAAATACTATCTTCGTTAATTTGTAAATCAACACCCATTTCCAGCATTTTTGCGGTAAAGGATTCCATATGTTCTGGAATCACATTCTTAAGCAAAATGCCATCACCAATCGCTGCTGCGAGTGATAAATAGGTGCCAGTTTCAATCCGATCAGGAATAATCGTGTGCGTAGCTCGTGACCGCAAAGAATCAACGCCTTCAATCCGGATGACGTCGGTCCCCGCGCCGCGAATCTTGGCACCGAGATTATTCAAGAATGTTGCTAAATCAATAATTTCAGGTTCTTTGGCTGCATTTTCAATCGTGGTTGTCCCATGAGCTTTAACCGCTGCCAAAATGATATTAATCGTGGCCCCAACGGAAACCACATCTAAAAAGATGCGGGCTCCGTGTAACCCTTCAGTACCCGTTGAAATAAAAACTGAATCATTCTTTTCAACGACATTGGCACCGAGTGCTTTAAAGCCTTTAATATGCTGGTCAATCGGTCGAGGACCAATATTGTCCCCACCTGGGAAGGTGACGGTTGCTCGGTTAAAACGGCCGAGTAACGCGCCCATAAAGTAATAGGAAGCCCGCAAACTTTTAATTGCGTGACTTGGTAATTCAGATTCTTCTATTTGAGTTGGATCAATGGTTAAAACATCGTCTTCAAAAGTGGAATGAACATTCATTGATTCCAAAATTATTTTTAAATTGTGAACGTCTAAGATGTGCGGAACCGTGTCAAATCGGACCGGAGTGTCTGCGAGAATCGCAGCAGGAATCAGTGCGACGGTACTATTTTTTGCGCCACCGATCGTCAATTCCCCAGAAAGTCGTTTTCCGCCATGGATAATCATTTTTTTCATAACATAACTTTCCTCGCTAAATAAGTGTCACACTGTACAATTACAATCAATAACCATAATAAAGAATGTCTCACAAAAAAACAACCAATATCAGGAAACTGTAATCTTTTAACACAAAATAATCGTAAAATCCGATCATTCAACCGCTTTCACAACTCGTTTTTGTCATTTACTTAATTTTTCCCTAAAGCTGGTTACAAAAAACGAGTCTAGGACAAAATCCCAAACTCGTTTTTACAGCTCTGAATATGTTAATTATTTAGTCGTACCAGTTTCATTAGCCGCATCGATGAATGCTTTGAACAACCCTTCAGGACGGTTTGGCCGTGACAAGAATTCTGGATGATATTGGCAACCCACGAAGAACCGTTGTTTTGGTAATTCGATGATTTCCACCAAACGGTTGTCAGGTGAGGTCCCAGAGAAGACTAAGCCCTTAGCCGTCATTGCTTCACGATACTTGTTGTTGAATTCATAACGATGACGGTGACGTTCCATCACAACTTCTTCGTTACCATAAGCAGCAGCCGCAACCGTTCCGGGCTTCAACTTGCAAGGATAAGCCCCAAGCCGTTGCGTCCCACCCATATCTTCAACATCTTCTTGATCAGCCATCAAGTCAATGATGTTATCTGGCGTCTTTGGATCAATTTCAGCGGAGTTCGCATCTTTCAAACCAAGGACGTTACGAGCAAATTCAACACTCGCCATTTGCATCCCTAAACAAATACCAAGGAATGGCACATCATGTTCACGAGCAAACTTAATCGCTGTAATCTTTCCTTCGATCCCACGATCGCCGAAACCACCAGGAACCAAGATCCCATCAACATCACCTAAGAGGCTGTCCACGTTTTCTGGCGTAACTTCTTCGGCTGAAATCTTCCGTAAGTCGATATCAGCATCATCCGTATAACCGGCATGCTTCAATGCTTCGGTCACTGAGATGTACGCATCTTGTAAGGCCACGTACTTCCCAACCAAGGCGATCTTGATCGTCCGTGATAAATGTTGCACGTGATCTTCTAATTTAACCCAGTCGCTCATATCAGCTTGTGGGGCTTTGACGCCAAAGTGATCTAAGACGATATCATCCATCTTTTGTTTTTGCACGTTTAATGGAATTGAGTAAATCGTCTTAACATCCAATGATTCGATGACAGCTTCTGGTTCAACGTCACAGAAAGACGCAATCTTGTTCCGCATTTCCCGGGTGATAGGTTGTTCAGTCCGTACAACTAACATGTTTGGTTGAATCCCATAGCTCCGGAGTTCTTTAACTGAATGTTGCGTTGGTTTCGTCTTCATTTCCCCAGCGGCCCGTAAGTATGGAATCAAGGTTGTATGAATGTAGAAGACATTGTCAGAACCCAAATCACTCTTCATTTGCCGTAAAGCTTCGATAAATGGTAATGACTCAATATCCCCAACAGTCCCCCCGATTTCGGTAATCACGATATCCGAATCCGTGGTTGTCCCAGCGCGCATGATTTTTTCTTTAATCGCGTTAGTAATGTGTGGGATAACTTGAACCGTTGCGCCCAAGTAATCGCCACGGCGTTCCTTTTGGAGGACTTCTGAATAAATCTTCCCAGTGGTGACATTTGAATACTTATTCAAATTAATGTCAATAAACCGTTCGTAATGCCCAAGGTCCAAATCAGTTTCGGTCCCATCATCGGTTACAAAGACTTCACCATGTTGGTAAGGACTCATCGTACCAGGATCAACGTTGATATATGGATCAAACTTCTGAATGGTGACTTTTAAGCCCCGATTTTTCAGTAATCTCCCTAGTGAAGCTGCGACGATCCCTTTACCAATTGACGACACAACGCCACCAGTTACAAAAATATATTTGGTCATGTGATAACTCCTTAAAGATTTATTTCGTGGGGAATAATTAAATAAAGAAAACTCCCTATTCAATGAATAGGGAGCTTGATTTCGTTTGAATGTCCTTAGTAGGTTTACCAAGGAGCCCAATAAAGATAATACAAGGAGATTCAACTTTCGTCAAGTCAAATCACAACTTGTCTTTATTTGTTTTCTTCTTCGTCATCATCATCGTAGTCGTCATCATCATCGTTCAATTCTGACAATTGGCCTTCGATGCCATCTGGTAACGTTTCTTCCGCAGCGTCGTCATCATCGTCAACCCCAGCAAGTTCATCATACTTGCCAGCGCCTTCGGAATCATCATCGTCGCTGTCAGTTTCATCGTCATCTTCGTAATTGTCGTCGTCTTCAGGATCATCGTCATCATAATCGATAACGTCATCATCATCGCCGGCGTCAGCTAAGAAGGCATTAACCTTCTTACGCTTCTTACGCTTTGGTCGATCTTCATCTTCATCATCGTCCGTATGAATTACGGCTTCGTCGATGGATTCAAATGGGTACCATGCACGCAGGCCCCACATATTGTCACCGAGCGAAATGAAACTACCATCGATGTTAAGATCCGTATAAAATTGTGATAATCGTTCCCGAATCTCTTCGTCGCTTTTACCTAAATAAGATTGTACCGCGTTGGTCAAATCGGCAAACGCCATCACGTCACCATGTTGTGCCAAAATCGCATGCGCAACCTCGATTAAAGATAATTCGGACTTTTTTTGTCCATCAAATTGTTTAAGTTCCAAACTGGTGCACGTCCTTTCCACAGTTTACAGTTCATCATACCAAATCAAGCTGTAAATTGCAATCGTAACTTATAGTTACCGATTAACTGTTCGCCGGCATATAAATCATAGTTGATCTTGATCTCACCTGAAAATGGGCGTTCGCGTAACCGAACTTGTAGTAATGGTGTCACCGTATCAACTGGCAAGACCCCCATGGGCGTGCGATAACGAGCTTGCACCCGTTTACCATTGGAAAAATGTAACTGTAACCGATTCTCCGCGCTCCGCGTCAACACGACGTCCCCATTGGACACCAATTTAATCGTTACGGGTACTGGTTCTGGGTGATCGTCGCTCACTTCCTGATATCGTAAATAAAAAGTGTCACCCATTTGTACCAATTGGCCGTCAACATCTAAAGCATAGTTAGCTGCTTCGCCCTCTTGCACGGCTTCGGTTTCCAAATGAATCGCCACCGGAACACCCGTCGTTAAATCATCCATCGTTTTACCTCCTCAGAAGACAGCTCGTCACCATCGAGCCATCGCCACAATCTTCCTAACAATTATAAGCCATCTGCGCCAAAAAGACTAAAAATCCATCTACACTTGGAATTTCCCTGCGGATACCGGCATAATCGCGTATAATTGAAAGCGAAACTAACGGTTCGAGGTGATTTACATGATGGGTCAACCGACCATCGCAACGTTAACACAACATTATCAACCGGGTGACTTATTGGATAGTTTTGCCACCACCAACGCTTTACTCTGGTTGACTGCCAAACAACAACAGCCCATCGTCCATTATTGGCAACAGTCGCCAACGGTCATCTTGGGATTATTGGATCAACAGCTGCCAGCCTTAGCTGATGGCATCCACTTCTTAACCCAATCCGGTTATCAAGTCATGCTCCGTAACTCCGGCGGTCTCGCCGTTGTCGCCGATGCAGGTGTTTTAAACGTCTCTTTGTTCTTACCGGCCGATCGTCAAGCCTACACCATTAACGCCGCTTATGACCTGATGACTCAAGCTGTTCAGTCGGTTTGGCCAGCCTTACCCATTGTGGCTGGTGAAATTAAACACTCTTATTGTCCCGGTGATTACGATTTAAGTATTCACGGTCAAAAGATTGCTGGCATGTCCCAAAGGCGGACTGCTAAAGCCTTGGTCATCATGTTGTATATTAGTATTAACGGCGATCAAGCCCAACGCAGTCAATTAATTCAAGACTTTTATACCCGCAGTCTAGCCGGACAAATCGATGACCGCTTCCCACAAGTTGACCCCACCGTCATGACCACGGTCGCTGCTCAACTTGATCAAACGATTACCCCGCAACAGGCGATTACACAATTCAATCAACACTTAGCTACTCATGGGTCACTCGATACGGAGTGGTTACCCTTAGTGACGACAGAGCCTGAATTTCAAGCTCATTTAACCCAAGCTTTTCAAGAGATGGCACGCCGCCAACAACGGCTACCTGAACGTTAACGAACGGAGGCATTCATTTGACAAGTCAACATCAACGACTTCCCATGGAAAAGGTTTTTCGTGACCCCGTCCATGACTATGTTTATATTCAACACCAACTCATTTTAGATTTAATTAATACTTCAGAATTTCAACGATTACGACGGATCAAGCAGCTCGGGACGACATCGTTAACTTTCCACGGTGCCGAACACTCCCGCTTTGGTCACTGTCTAGGTGTCTATGAAGTCACCCGTCGTATTTGTGACAATTTCGCCCGTAACTATCCCACCCAAACGCCCGGTGACGGTGGCTGGGATGACAAAGAGCGATTAGTGGCTCTTTGCGCCGCTTTATTACATGACATCGGTCACGGTCCTTATTCACATACGTTTGAACACATTTTCCATACGGACCACGAAGCTTTAACCGTCCAAATCTTGACGTCACCAGAAACTGAAGTGAACCAAGTCTTACGCCAAGTCGCTCCTGACTTTCCCGCTAAAGTCGCGGCAGTCATTCAAAAAACGTATCCCAATCCTCAAGTCGTCCAAATGATTTCTAGTCAAATTGATGCCGACCGGATGGATTATTTACTCCGTGATTCTTACTTCACCGGAACCAACTACGGTAACTTCGATTTAACTCGGATCTTACGGGTGATGAAGCCCTACCAAGGCGGCATTACTTTCGCCATGGAAGGGATGCACGCGGTCGAAGACTACATAGTGAGTCGCTTCCAGATGTACATGCAAGTCTATTTCCACCCAGTTTCACGATCAATGGAAGTTATCTTGGATCACTTGTTGGAACGAGCCAACGACTTGTACCAAAGTCATTCAGTTGACGCTGAAGCCACCCCGCACATGTTATTGCCTTTTTTCAATAATAACTTTACGTTGCAAGATTATTTACGGCTTGATGATGGCGTCTTGAATACGTACTTCAATCATTGGCGTGACAGCAAAGATTCGATTCTCGCCGACTTAGCGACTCGTTTCTTAGATCGTCGGCCTTTAAAATCAGCGCGCATTGACAACACCACCAGTCAACTCGTCCCAGAACTACAAGCGCTCATTGAAAAAGCCGGCTTTAACAGTCATTACTATACCGACATTAATGACAGTTATGATTTACCATACGATGCTTATGATCCAAAGATGAAGAAACCCCGGACTCAAATCGAATTAATGCAAGAAGACGGTTCACTTGTCGAACTCTCTACCGTTAGTGATTTGGTCCACGCAATCACTGGCAAAGTCTCCGGTGATCAACGCTTCTTCTTCCCTAAGGAAATGTTAAATGGCAGTGAACAAGTCGACTTATTCGAGGCTATCTACCAAACTTTTCAGCACCACATTCAAAATGATCGGTTAATTATTTAGGAGGATTTTTTACATGTCAGTCAAACTTATCGCCATTGATATGGATGGCACCCTACTCAACGAACACAGTGAACTCAACCCCGCCACCATCGACGCGATTCAAGCTGCGCGTGACCAAGGGATTAAAGTGGTCATTTGTACCGGTCGCCCACTAAGTGGTGTGAGCCCATTTTTAAAGCAACTCAACATTAACGGCGACGATGAATACGCGATTACGTTCAATGGGTCCATGGCCCAAACAACCAGTGGGCGCATCATTACCAGTCACACCTTAACCCATGAAGACTACATCGATATTGAGGCCTTGAGCCGTAAACTCAATATTCATTGTCACGTAGAAAGTGAAGACCACATCTACACGGCTAACCGCAATATTAGCCCCTACACGGTTGGTGAAAGTGCCTTGGTTAACATGCCAATTCGTTACCGGGCACCTGGCGACATGCGGGTCGACATGCCAGTTGTTAAGTGTATGTTTATCGACAAGCCAGAACTTTTAGCAGTAGCTAAAGATCAGTTGCCACAAGCCTTCCGCGATAAATACTATATCGTCCAATCCGCACCTTACTTCTTGGAATTCATGAACCCTAACGCTAGCAAAGGCGCTGCGCTAAAAGACTTAGCCGAACGATTAAATCTTACGGCCGATGAAGTCATGGCAATTGGCGATCAAGGCAATGATTTGAGCATGCTTAAATACGCCACCAACAGTGTCGCCATGGGCAATGCCATTCCACAAGCCAAGGCTTTGGCCAAATACGAAACCAAAACCAATGTTGAAGACGGGGTTGCGCACGCCATTCGGACTTGGGCTTTAGCTTAACAAGCGTGTATCCACACTTACTCTAAGCAAAAAGGGTTAATTCAGAATTTCAAATTCCGAATTAACCCTTTTTGTATACAAACTTATACTTATTCAAATTCACCAGTTGAGCTATTTTGTTTCGTCACTCGACCACTGGTTGGATAATAACGATAGATATCCGTCAAGTTCGTTACATCCGTGTCTTCACTATCATGCATGACTTCAATTTGATAATACTTATCCGTTTGCTTGATGACATTGAATTGATCATCTTGTGCAAAACTAACTCCAGCGGCAGCCCGGAAGTTGCTTAACACTTGCTTGGTCGTTAAAGTGCTGGTACTGGTGCTACTAGTCGAACTCGTGGCATCACTGGTGGCCGTACTACTGCTATCGGCACTGCTACTGTCACTAGTGCTGGACGCACTCGACGAACTAGTAGAACTGCTGGTCGTTGTACTCGACGAACTACTGTCACTTTCAGTCACCGTTGAGCTTTCACTGCCCGAACTCGTTGACTGCGAAGCTTCATAATTCATAATGGCTTGCTTCATCGCCAGTGTTTTCTTTTGTAACTGCTTAATGACCGGATGACTCGCCGGAATTTTATCCAGCTTGTCGATATTGGTTTTAGCAGCGGTCAAATCGTGAACACTCAATTCATCACGAGCCGTATTATAATAACTATTGGCTTGTTTAACTTGCTGATATTCCTTTATTAACGCGGTTTTGGCCGCATTAAAAGATGCATCCGTTGATGCTTGATAATTCGATAACGTATTAAAATACGTCTTGGCAACGCTGAGTTGATTTTTATTCAAAGCGGTCGCGGCTTTTTGATAGTGATGCAACCCAGTTAATAAATTTTTAACGGTTGTATTACTCGTATCCGCAGTCTTTAACGTTTTAATCGCAGCATTGATTTGTCGATGTGAAATTTGTTGATCTGCCTTGGTTAAAATTTTGGCTGTGCCACTGGTCGCAACTGATGAGGTCGGATTATTACTCGTTCCGTTCGTCATTTTTGCACAGCCTGCTAGGGTAAATAGTCCAATAAAGAGGACTATCAAAACCCCAAAATGTGGTCGACGCGCATTATCCACGGCGAATCCCTCCCTTTTAACGCTTTCCATTATACCATAACCAAAATTTTTTCCTGATGACCGTCAATTCATTAGATTATTTTAAAAATCATGGCCACATACCACAGCGTCAATCCCACGACAGCGGCGAGATTCGCCCAGCGATACATGACGATTAATGCTAAATACTCACGAAAAACCGCAAAGGGCAAATAGTACCACGGTGTTCGGGCACCATACCCATAGACATTTAACCGTAGTTGACGTGCAATGATATTGGCCCGTAATACATGATAATCACTCGTCACCATCATTGCTTGATAGAACGGTTGTTGTTTAACCAGAATCGTATGTGTAAATTTTAAATTTTCAGCCGTTGATGTCGACCGATTCTCTTCCACAATCACATCTAGCGGCAATCCCAATGCGACTAAATAATGCCGCATGGCCGTGCTTTCGGGCACAACCTCGTCAGCACCTTGCCCACCAGAAACAACCATTTTAATCGGCTGATGCTGTTTAACACGCTGCTGATGATAAAGCTTGGCAGCTGCTTTTAAGCGATAGCTCAATGTTCGCGTTGGTCGACCATCAGGCATTAATCCTGCTCCTAACACAATAATCGCGTCAAGTTGTGGTCGCCGTCCTAACCGCGTCGTGCCACAAGCAACCAAATAGGCTAAGAAGCCAAACGTAAAATACGCCGTCAACAATAGCGCTAAGCCCAATAGTTTCCACAACCAAGCCCATCGCCAACTCAACGCATTAATCGCCGATAACCCTAACATTAAGACTAATAAAACGCCAACGATCGCTAACAACGTGTAATGCAGATGCCAGCCTTCTTTACGTAACAGACGATAACTATAACGCACAAAACTAACCGCGACCACTAAAATGATCACTGGTAAAACCAAATAGGCCACTACTTTTAAGCCAACAATGACGAATTGCCAAAACGGACTCGCTTGCGCACTGACGGACCGATAGCCAGCCAAAGCTAGGCCAATCAGCGCTGCCAATAGCAAATGCCCTGTCAGCCAGCGGCGACGATCGGTCAATTGTAACGTCACCGCGCTCACCAAGGCGAGACTTCCCCAATAAAACCAATTCAATTATGGCACCTTCTCTGTACAACGACTTTCACTTATATTATACGCAAAACCCTAAACCGATACCAATGCTCAGTTTGCTGGGATAGTAAAACACGCCTAGCAGGCAAAGCCTACTAGGCGTGTGATCCGAACCAACTTAGTTTTCTTCGTTATGGAAACGATTCTTGAACAATGGACTAACTGGTTTATTTTCGTGGATGAACTTAATGGCTTGACCCATTAATTGACCAACGGAAACTTGGACGATTTTTTCGATTTGTTTTTCAGCTGGTAACGCGATTGAATCTGTGACAATCAACTTCTTGATTGGTGACTTTTCAATCCGTTCGATCGCTGGTCCTGAAAGGACTGGATGCGTACAACTAGCATAAACTTCGGTTGCACCAGCATCCATTAAGGCTTGTGCCCCTAAGGTAATGGTCCCAGCGGTATCAATCATATCATCGATCATGATGGCCCGCTTGCCTTTGACATCCCCGATAATATTCATGACTTCAGCCACATTGGCACGTGGCCGACGTTTGTCGATAATCGCGATCGGTACTTTTAACAATTCTGCTAATTTCCGAGCCCGCGTCACACCACCATGGTCAGGTGAGACCACGACAGCATTTTCATCTAAATGATGGGTTAAGAAGTAGTCAGCCAACAGTGGCGCACCCATTAAATGATCCAAAGGAATATCAAAGAAACCTTGGATTTGAGCAGCATGCAAGTCCAATGCTAGAACTCGTGTAGCACCAGCCGTTTCAAGCATATTAGCGACTAACTTAGCGGTGATTGGTTCCCGTGAACGAGCTTTACGATCTTGACGGGCATACCCATAGTAAGGAATAACCACGTTAATGGTCTTAGCACTCGCGCGCCGTAATGCATCAATCATGATCAATAATTCCATTAAGTTGTCATTAACCGGAGCGGAAGTTGATTGAATGATGTACACTTGGTCACCACGAATACTTTCCTCAATGTTAATGCGAATTTCGCCATCACTAAAACGATCAACTGAGGTCTTACCTAGTTTAACCCCAACGGCTTCAGCGATCTTTTCTGCCAATGGTTTATTTGAATTCAAAGCAAAAATCTTTAACTTTGGATCAAAATACTGTTCTGACATAATTTCCTCCATTCGAAAATTTATTACTTCTTAAATAATATGCATTTTAGCGTTGAAAATCAAGTCCCTTTAGCAGTTAGAAATTGCGTCAGACTGGGCTAGGAGCGGATACTTCGGGTTTTGTGCGCCCTTAACTTTTAAATATTAAAGTTTCGTGAGCTTGGCTTGTCAACTAAAACGCTTGACCTGTGAGCCCCATGGGATGTAAATGGTACCGGTAACAAGCGCTAATTGAACCAATTCATTTACATCAGCCGACAAAAACCGAACATTAAGTCATAACTTCCTCAACAACGACAAAGTTAGCACAGCTTGCCGCCTGTCGTTCGCCCAATTTGGGCCGGAACGCTGTGGGCGGACTGGTCAAGCCTAAGTGCGGTCTTGACCATCGTTTTGAACTGCCCAACCCGCGTTTCAAAAACGCCAGTCTCTAAGCGATAAATCGCTAAGAGACTCCCACGGCTGGGCCCAATTGGACTCACTTTCGGCTATGATAATGACTAACTTAGTCTAATAGCGACAAGAGCCTAACCGGAGCTACCCAGTGATGGCGCCAGCTGTGAGCACCTCGTTAGTCCGGACGTTTTTCCGGGCTTACGAGGTGGACGACTTTTAAGCCTAGCGGTTTTCGCTAGGCTTAAAAGCGAAGTGGAAGCCCGATCTTTGGCTGGAACTGTTCCCCACAGCAGGCAGAATCACTGGTTAGCGCAGGTGCTAACTAAAGTCATCACTAGTAAGCAGGTATACTCACAAGGCGTGATCTTTAACTGACAAAAAAACGTTTGAGCCAAATAGCTCAAACGTTCAAAAATCTTATTCGTTTTCAGGTTCGTGTGGTAAACGACCCCAGAAATCTGGTTTATTTGTTTGTCGTGCGCGGGCAATCGCCATGTCATGGAAGTTAACATCATCGGTGATTGTTGACCCAGCAGCGATAAAGGAATGATCGGCCACTTCAACTGGCGCAATAATGTTTGAGTTACTCCCAACAAACGCGGAATCACCCACATTGGTATGATGTTTATTGACACCGTCATAGTTGACGAAGACCACGCCACAACCAACATTGATGTCTTTGCCTAAAGTGGCATCACCAACGTAAGTTAAATGACCAACCTTAGTCCGGTCGCCAATCTTAGCCTTCTTCACTTCCACAAAGTTACCTAAGTGAACGTGTTCGCCAATTTCAGCTTGGGGCCGTAAATGACTGTAAGGGCCAATGTTACTATCAGCATGCATGATAGAGTCTTCTAAGAAGGACGACGTGACCGTCACCCGATCTTCAATCGTCATATCATGAATTTCAGAATGGGCCCCGATGAAACAATCTTCACCAATGGTCGTCTTCCCTTTAATTAACACACCAGGTTCGATAATCGTATCCGCGCCAATCTTAACACCAGCATCGATATACGTATCGGCTGGGTTGATGATTGAAACCCCGTCTTCCATGTGTTGGGCGTTAATCCGTTGTTGCATCACTTTGGTAGCTTGTGCCAAAGCGGCCCGCGTATTAACCCCCATGGATTCATCGAAATCGTCCATCCGATAAGCGGCCACGATATCGCCTTGGTCCTTCATGATTTGAATCACGTCGGTCAAGTAATATTCACCTTGAGCATTATCGTTGGTCACTTGATGTAATGCCTTAAATAAGGCCTGGTTGTCAAAACAGTAAACCCCAGTATTGATTTCGTGAATTTCTTGTTCTTCTTTTGAAGCATCTTTTTGTTCCACGATCTTTTCAACAATACCCAAATGATTGCGAACAATCCGACCATAGCCTTGTGGATCAGGCGCTTCAGATGTCAAAATCGTCCCAGCAGCTTTTTTAGCTTGATGATATTCAAATAATTCTTCAAGGGTTTCAGCCCGAAATAGTGGTGTGTCACCACTAATAATCAAGGTCATCCCATCTTGGTCTTTCAATAATGGTTCAGCTTGTAACACGGCGTGGCCGGTCCCGAGTTGTTCGGTCTGAGCGGCATACTTGGTGCGGTCACCTAACGCGGCTTCCACATCTTTAGCGCCATGGCCAACGATCGTCACGATGTTATCCATCGAAACAGCTTCAACTTGGGTCAAAACATGATCGACCATCGACTTGCCACAAACCTGATGTAACACTTTGACTAACTTGGATTTCATCCGCGTCCCTTTACCAGCGGCGAGGATAATTGCATTTTTAGTGGTCATAATAAAAAGAACTCCTTAGTCTTCAGATATTTTAATGATACCAGAGATTACGACCCGTGTCGCAACCGATGCTAACATTTCACTGACATGTGCCCAAAGACAATCGGTCTAGCTAAACTTCGGCGCCAAAAACCGTTTCTAAATAATTTCCAGGAACGACTTTAATCGCCTTTTCGTTATCATTAACGTTCGTAACTCGCAATAATGACGTATAGTCGTCGATCAAACGGTTACCCGTAAAGGCAGCTTCCGCAAAGACGGTAATCCCAATCAAATTGGCATCGAATTCTTCGATCAAGGTCTTCATTCCGTTGATCGTCCCGCCACCCTTCATGAAGTCATCGACGATTAAGACGTTGGCGCCTTCGCTCAGGCTACGCTTAGATAATTCCATCTTCTTAATCCGTTCTGAAGACCCGGACACGTAGTTGACACTGACCGTTGAGCCTTCGGTGATTTTGGAATCGTTACGTACGATCACAAATGGCACGTTTAAGTAAGTCGCGACACTTTGCGCAATCGGAATCCCTTTCGTGGCCACCGTCATTACAGCATCGATCTTTTGGTTCAAGTATTGCGTGGCAATGACCCGACCCACTTGCCGTAAAATTTCTGGTTGGCCTAAAATATCTGATAAGTAAATATACCCACCAGGCAAGACCCGGCTCTTATCCGCTACTAAATCGGTCATTTCATCAATGAACGTTTGCGCTTCTTCTTTTAAAATATAAGGGATAAATCGCGCACCACCGGCAGCGCCCGGAATCGTTTCTAAGATCCCAGTGCCACGCATTTGGAACGTGCGCTTTAAGATCGTTAAATCTTCACTAATGGAAGATTTAGCGGATTCATAGCGTTCCGCAAAAAATGTTAACGAAACTAACGCATGCGGGCGTTCCAATAAATAACGTGTCATATCGATTAAACGTTCGCTTCTACGTACTTTCATATTGCCACCTCTACCTAAATCATCTTTTTTAAAGTCCATGCAAAATGATAACACAAACGTTCGGAAATTAGCTAGACTTTTACAATCTTTTTACGAAACAATCGGAATTTCTTAACATTTCGTCTTGAATTTGGCTTTAAACAGCTGCGACTATCCCGAAATTGAGAACATTCGTTTAACAGGCCACAAAAAAAGACGTCGACATGCGTCAACGTCTTGTCACTAATTTAACTGCCAACACTCAAACGTTGGTACCCCAAAGCGGCAAAGTAGAAAATACATTCAATCGCGGCAATGAAGAAACTGACAGGTAGGTTCGTCACATAACTCAAGTATAAACCTAGCCAGACGCCAACTAACGCAAATAAAATGGACAAACCAATCATTTTGCTAACGGTGTGCACGAAGTATCGCGCCGCGGCGGCAGGTAACGTCAATAAGATGAAAATTAATAATGAGCCGACAATTTGCGCCGCAACACTAACACTCATCGCCACTAAGACTAAGAACACCACCGAAATGGCCGTGGTCCAAAGCCCACTCACGCGCGCCCCAATGGCATCAAACGAATCAAACTTCAGTGGTCGATACAATCCCAGCATCACAAGCAAGACAATGCCGGATAAGACTGCCACCCGAATCACATCGGCTTGGGCGATCCCAATCACACTCCCAAATAAAATACTGGTGGCATAACTGGATGTCTGATTGGACAGCGATAAGAACAGAATCCCTAACCCAATAAACAACGCTGAAATCGCTGAGATTGAGGCTTCACGCCGAGACTGTTTGACACTCATCTGCCCGACAATCACCGAACTAATCACCGTAAAAATCAGCATTCCGGATAAGGCGGTCCAGCCCATAAAGATCCCAAAGGCCGCCCCGGCAAACCCAATTTCAGATAACGTGTGAGTCAAAAACGATAAATTCCGGGCAATGACAAATACCCCGATCGTCCCACAAATAATGGCAATAAACGTCCCCGCTAAATAGGCGTGACGCATAAACGCTAAACTAAACATCACTGACCTCCTTCAACTGCTCAATCGACATCCCAGCCATAGTGCCATATTCTTGTTGGCCTGGTCGTAACGCCAAGAAATGATCAGCGTATTTTTGCGCTAATGGCAAATCATGGGTAATGAACAAGACCGTAATATTGCTGGTCTGATTGAGATTTTGAACAAGATCTAATAATTCATATTTCATTTCATTATCCAAACTAGCCGTGGATTCATCCAAAATCAGTAACTGTGGTTCTTCCACAATTGCTTGGGCCAAATATGCCCGTTGCTTCTCACCACCGGAAGCCATTCCGAGTGGTCGTTGTTTGATCTTTTTCACGTTGGTCACACTCATCGCAGTGTTGACTTGTCGGTGCTCCGCCTTCGTTAACCACGGTAACCAGCCGCGAATGTTTAAACCAACAAAATCTTCAATCGTTAATGGATATTCTTGATCCAAATTCCGAAATTGTGGCACATAACCAATTTTAGTCGCCTTTTTGCTAGGGTAATAGTTAATCGACCCGCTAGTTGGCTTCACTAAACCTAATAAAGCCCGAATCAGCGTCGTTTTACCGACCCCATTTTCACCGATGACCGTCAAAAAATCACCTTGATTAATCGTAAAGTTCAAATCTTTAAAAACTGGATTATTTGGAAACGCAATTGCTAAATGTTGGACGGCAATTAAGGGTTCCGTCATAATTTGGCCCCCATCTCTCTTTTAAAAGTAAATAGTAATGATTACTGTTTTAGTTTACCTGATTTAAATAGATTGTCAATAGGCCGCTTAAATTGCCTTTTCGCCTGAAAGATAAAAAAATAAATTTTCAATTATGCCTAGTTCTAGCGATCACCCTATGATAGGTTTTCATTAACCACTGCTGAAAGGAGGAGTTACCTTGAAATTCTGGCGGCATTTTCAAGCGATTCGACTCAGCCCAATCCTCAAAGATTTAACTTGGCTTAGCTTCATTGCTCTAGGCCTAACGATCATCGGCAGAATTACCTTTTCACCAATTGGACATTATTTTCCATTCGCGTTAATCGCCAGCATCGGCTTTGGATGTCTATATTTATGGCGACATTAAAGGCCAAAAAATACCCTTGTTAACTGCGATAACAAACAGTTAACAAGGGTATTTCTGCTTAATGTTTAAAGTTAATAATGCCTCCACATTGGGCTCGGCGTTTTTGAAACGCGATTTTGACATTTCAAAACGACAGTCCAGACCGCTTTTTGGCCGGTCCGTCCACAACATTCCGGCTCAATGTGGGAAAACGTCAGGCGGCAAGCGTGACACTTGTCACATCAACGTTAATTGTAACCATATAACGTGCAATCTTTTTATTTAAGCAATCCAACTTGCTCCGTCAAAAACTCATTAACCACTGCTTGATACCGATCTGGATGGGTCCGAATCGCTTCCACATGCCCGGCTTCGGCATCAATATACAAGCCTTTTTGTTGCGTGAGTTGATCATACAGTAAGTGCGCATTCTTCACCGGTACCGTTTGATCATGCGTCCCATGAATAATCAGAATTGGTAACCCACTAGCTTCGGCTTGTTCCAAGTTACGACCATCGTTGAACGCATACCCTGCACTACTACGGGCTAACCGATTGGCCATTGGCATAATCAACCCAGCTGGCAACTTGAACTTATGACTAATCCGATACTTCGCTTCGGCCCGCAAACTTGCGTAACCACTATCTTCAATAATCGCTCGCACATTATGTGGCAACGGTTCACCACTCGTGGCCATCACGGTTGCAGCCCCCATCGAAATCCCCATCAACACAATTTCGACATCTGATCCTAATTGTTCTAACGCCATCGCCACCCAGCGCTGATAATCCAAACGATCCAACCAGCCGTAGCCAATTGTATGTCCTTCACTATCGCCAAACGCCCGTGCATCAGGCATTAAGACATCATAACCTAAACTCATAAAAATCCGTGCATAGGGCACCATCTGTTCGCGAGAATGGTTTAACCCATGTGCAAGAATCGCTAAGCGACCACCAGCATGCGGGTTCGGGATGTAAGTCGCAACGAGATTCAAGCCGTCAAAAGACTGCATTAACCATTGTTGTTTGAATTGTTTGTCATACCAGAAATTTTCGATTTCCGTATTTTCATCCCGGGATAAAGCCTTGCCGCGTTCTTTTTGATCGTCAGTGACGTGCATCGCCAATTTGTACGCGATTGCCCCGCCAATCAACGAGCCAGCATAAGTCGTCACCCCGACCACCCCGGCTAATTTCAAACCCAGCTTCGTTGCGTTCTTCATCTTAACCACCTCACTTCTTAGTCTTAATTTAACCATAATCTACCTTATTTGTGCACGGAACACGATTGAATTTGTGCTTTTTTAACGAAAAAAGGACGTTCAACCTGATTGTTGACCGTCCTTAACTTACCGATCGGCCAAGTTAACTGGCCGAACTAAATAAACTTCTTTGCAAAATCCTTTAAGCGAATTATACACACGTTGCGCTCGTGACAACTTACGGCATACCCCAAAAACAGTCGGTCCCGTCCCACTCATCTGCGCGGCATCAGCACCAAACGTCAATAACTGGCGTTTGATTTGCATAATTTCTGGATAACGTTTCGCCGTGATGGGTTCCAAGACATTGCCCATATTGGTAAAAATCTGCTGCGAATCACCCGCTTGAATCCCCGCTAACAACTGATCAATATCTGGATGCGTTGCTAATTGATCGTAATCCACTTGCCGTAAAATATTGGGCGTTGAGACACTAATCTTAGGTTTAGCCAGCACAATCCATAACGGTGGTAACTTTGGTAATGGGGTGACCACTTCGCCTTTACCAGTCACGTGTGCGGTTTGACTGTAGACGCAATATGGCACATCCGAATCGATTTGCAAACCTAACTTGGCTAGCGTTTTTAAATCCAGATTCAGTTCCCACATTCGGTTGAGACCACGCAACACCGCCGCCGCATCCGATGACCCACCACCTAAGCCGGCTGCTACTGGGATGGCCTTATGAATTTTAATTTTAACACCACTACGAATATGGTAACGATGCTTCAATAAACTAACGGCCTGAAAGGCTAAGTTACGGCGATCATTGGGCAAAAAGCCACTGTCGGTTGCCACTTCAATCCGATTAGCCGTGATGGTCTCTAATTGAACATAATCCGCTAAATCTACGGAGGTCATCACCATATTCCACTCTTTATCGCCGTTGCGATGTTCAAACAAGGTATCCAAACCAAGATTGATCTTTGCTGGCGCTTTTTCCACGATTTGCACGCGTCTCACCCTCTTTGATGATTTTGGGACAAAACCCAAATTCGTTTTTGCATCTCCGAATGTTTATAGTCAAAACGTGCAATAAAAGACTGCTCCCTCCGCTTAGCTACGGCATACAAACGATTGAAAATACACAATCATTTGTATTCCTAGGCTATGCTCGGTAGCAACTCGTCTTTTATCCCACTCTCGTTTAGGTTACTTTGCCTTTAATTATACTAATATGAGGGCAAAATAAAAAGACCTTGCTGGGGGTCTTAATATTGAGAATCCGCACTAGGCGAATTAAGCTTCAGTTGTTTCGTCTTCAAAGGCGATTTGAACATTCTTAGTTAACACATCGGTATAACTGTAAGAAACTCGTTCAAATGAGTTTTCTTGTTGGTCTAAGTCCACCACAAACACAGAACGGTAGGTTTCTTTTAAAGTACCATGACGTTCAGTGGTCTTTTTGCGGCCCGCTTGAGCAACGACTTTCATCCGTTGTCCGATCCGGGAATCGAGCTTATCCTTAATTGCAGCTAGTGAAATTGGCATTCAGAATCCTCCTCGTGATGAAATAACTATACTAGCTTTTCATAAAAAAGTCAATATTATATCACAAGGTTTTCTGATGTGCAACTCTTTTCACGACAATAATTGACTAAAGTAACTCACTGGCATGTAGGGCGTCGGTTAAGGTAATAAATTCGTCCACAGTCAATCGTTCTGCACGAATCTTAGGATCGATTTCAGCCTGATCTAACGCCGCTTGGATCGCCGTTTTAGTTTCCGGTAACTTACCAAATAGACTCTGTAAATTGTTCCACAGATTCTTCCGCCGATGCGCAAATCCGGCTTTAACAACCTTGAAAAAGGCCGCTTCGTCAAATGGCACGTGTGTCCGTGGTGGTAAGGCCGTTAACTTAACAATCGCTGAATCCACGTTTGGTGCTGGCACAAAAACAGTCCGTGGGACGATCATTGCCAGTTCCGCGGCCATCCGGTATTGCACCGCAATCGTCAAGGCCCCATACGCTTTGGTACCTGGTTCAGCAGCTAGCCGGTCCGCAACTTCTTTTTGCATCATGACCACGATATTTTCAAACTTCACACTACCAGCCAACACATTCATCAAGATTGGCGTCGTGATGTAATAAGGCAAGTTGGCCACTAACTTCAATGGCCGATCAGGTTCTAAATGAGTTGCAATCATCTCAGGTAAATCAACCTTCAAAATATCTTGATTGATAATATCGATATTATCATAATCAAATAACGTTTCTTCCAAGATTGGCAATAACCGATCATCAATTTCAAACGCCAACACGTGATGTCCTGCTCGCGCTAAATATTCCGTTAACGCCCCAATCCCAGGGCCAATTTCGATGACATTATCATTTTGACCAATATCAGCGGTCGCGACAATGTTGTGTAACACGTTTTGATCAGTTAAAAAGTTTTGTCCCAAGCTCTTCTTTACACGTAACCCATAGGCGTTCATAATCGCCTGGGTTCGAGCTGGATTCGCAATATCTAAGTCTTTACTCATTCATTTACTCCTCAGTCGTTAGTTGATCAACCGCTTGCCAAAAATCAGCCGGTTGAATCTGAAATAGTTGTAGTCGCTTAGGTAACTGTTTACCATTGACATAGCCAATCTTCAACAGTTCTCCCAATTGCTCACGCCGTTTTCGCGCAGCTGGACCGGCAAGTAGTCCGGCTTTAATGAGATCAGCTCGACTAATTAGTTCCGGTGCTGTCGCAGGGTTTTCAGTATACAGGTTCGCCAAAGCCGCTTGAATAGCAGCTGGACTCGCATGTTCCACACCTAAACTGCCACCAGCTTTGGTAGGCACACCCGCATCACGCGGTAAAAAGGCATGTTGAACCCCAGGCACGTTTTTCGAAATGGTCTTGCGAATCCGTTCCCCCGAATAATCGGGATCGGTAAACACGATCACCCCACGACTTGCTTGAAGCCGTTTAATTTGCGCTAACGTTTGGTCACTAATCGCCGAGCCATTGGTTTCGATGGTGTCCGCATTAACAGCCAATGCTAGGCGTTTCGTGTCGTCCTTGCCTTCGACGACAATCACTTCTTTAATCTTCTTCAATCTTAAATAAGTCCTCTGCATTTTGATAAGTTTGTGCGGCAATCGCTTCCGGCGTGGTTTCACGCAGTTTGGCAACTGCTTCGACCACGTAACGAGTATACCCTGGTTCATTTTGCTTGCCACGATAAGGTTCCGGCGTCAAATATGGGGCATCCGTTTCAACCATTAGGCTTTCAAGTGGCGTCTGCTTAACGGATTCATGAACCTCATCCGCGTGTTTAAAGGAAGCAACGCCACTGTAAGAGATGTGCATGCCTAAATCTAAGAAGCGTTTCAACCATTCTGGATCACCATTAAAACTGTGCATCACGCCACCGGTATCACGAATATCGGCCGCCTTCAAAATCTTGTACGTATCTTCAAACGCATCACGATTATGCACTGAAATGGGAAGACCCATGTCTTTGGCAATCGCCACTTGGCGCGCAAAGATTTTTCGTTGCACGTCTTGTGGTGATGTATCCCAATGATAGTCTAACCCAATTTCGCCTAATGCCACAACTTCTGGTAATTGGAGTTGGTCAATTAAGACCGTTTCGGTGGCTGTCGTATAATTCTTGGAATCTTCAGGATGCCAACCAACAATGGCCACGAGTTCTGGATAAGTTTGCGCCAACTTAATGGCGTCGGCGTTCAATTGGGTATTTGACCCCACGATCGCCATCCGCACAACATCTAAGTCGCGTGCCTGTGCTAAATATTGCGGCACATTTTCAATAAATTCTTCACTATTTAAATGGGTATGGGAATCAAAAATCCGCATGTTGCAAACCCCTCTCTAACTTTGACACTCAATTTGTTATCTTAATTGATTTTAACATGCTTCGCAAGGCAATAAAAATCAGCACCCATCCGTTTTGGTTGGGTGCTGATTTTAAGTTAAACGATTTCCAATTGTAATTGTTGTGATTCGACCCAGTTTGCAGCCAGCAAGACGCGGTAAAGCACTAACGAGATCACGGCAGGTAAGACGACACCTACTAACATGAAAACCCCAAAGCGACCAAGATTGGTTGACGCTAACGTAAGTGGCGCAATCAACGAGTTCAACCCTAATCCTGCTAATTTGTAAGTCGTGGAAAAATTGAACACAATCGTCGCAATCGGGGCGCAAACAACAGCCGCGACCATTGGTGGAATCGCCAATCGTGGATTGACTAGCAAATTTGGAAACTGGACTTTCGGTGTGATAATCCCTTGAGCAATATTGGCACCCAAATTATTCTGCCGATAAGACATCACCGTAAATCCTACGAATTGGGCAGTCGTGCCAATCAAGGCAGCTCCTGATGAAACGGGGTCTAACATCACCGCTACGGCCAACGCCGCCGATGAAGCCGGTGTCATCAAGAAGAGCGCCCAAGCTAAGGAAACCGCCATTGAGCCTAACAATGGATTCACCTTCATCGAAGCGGCAATGAACTGGCTCAACCAAACCAACGCAGGGGTGGTAACTGCCGCTAACCCTAATCCAGTGACGGCGCCAACAAATGTGGCCGCTAATGGCACTAACATCATATCTAGTGGCGTTTTACCGGTTAAGTAATTTCCGACTAAGACGGCAACTAAGCCTGCTGCCACCGCTGAAATGGGTTGGCCCGTAGTAAAAATCGAACTTTGCGCGGCTTGCGCTAATGTATGTCCAGTGGCGGTCACACCATTGGTTGATGATTGTGAAAAGAACACGGCGTTGGCCCCCACAGTTGATGAAATCATGGCACTAAACGTCACTAATGTATTGCTATGTAACATGGTCGCAATTGCGACCCCGAATGCCGGACCTAATAAAACTTGGGCGATGGTACCGACTTGATATAATGCTGACCAGTGCAGCATCGTTGCAAAAGATTGTAAGAGTAAGCCGATGCCTAAACAAACTAAAATCGCATTGGAAACTCCGGCTGAGACTTGATAGACGTAATCTTTAGTCGTCATTTTATGTGTTGGTGCAGTTGTCGTTTCTGTCATCTATGTGTGCCCTCCGTTTTATTAATTAGAATTAGATTAAATATATGTGAGAATGTTTATTATTAAACCATGAACAACCCTCAGTGTCAACCTTGAAAAACAGCTTTTTCATAGTCGTCTCCGGTTGCTGGCGATTTCAGTCGCTGCGAGGACCGGCTCAAGCCAAAAACCGGTCTTGAGCCTCGACTTGTTCCTTGACCAACCGCGTCAATGAACAAGATCGTCCGTGGTGTAAGCTCGGAACCCCACCGAACTAACGCCACTTCTACAGCCACTTCATCACTAGCAACCTCCGACTAATTCGCAATTAACTCAAACTGCCACCATGCTAATTAAAAAAATACCAACTTATTTAGCCGACCGTTCGTTCAATCTGGCCCAGCCGTGGGGGCTCTTGCGGTTTTTGCTTAGAGCCAGGCGTTTTTGAAACGCGACCTTTGCGGTTCAAAACGAAGGGACAGACCGCACTATGGCTGGCCCTGTCCGCCCACAGCGTTCCGGCCTAGATTGAACGAACGGTCGGCGGCAATCAACACACACTCCAAACAAAAAAGAACCAATCCGTTAAGATTGATTCTTCCAATAAATTCTATGAAATTAATGACCCGTTAACTAAACTTTCAGGTACTGTGATTAATTGGACTTCACCATCATGTTCAGCTGAAAGTAACATACCTTGGCTCATTTCACCGCGCATCTTGCGTGGTTTCAAGTTACCAACAATGACAACTTTCTTACCGATCAAAGCTTCTGGTTCTGGATACCACTTTGCAATCCCCGAAAGGATTTGACGATGATCCGCATCACCAGCGTCTAGGCGGAATTGTAAGAGCTTATCAGCACCCTTAACTTTTTGCACCGCAATGACTTCGGCAACTTTTAGTTCAACTTTATCAAAATCATCGATCTTGATTTCGTCTTTAGTCACATTGAGTTCTGTTTCGGCAGGGTCCCATTCACCTTCAACTTCAACTGCATGTTTGGCAGCTTCCATTGCGGCGCGACCTTTCTTCTTGTCGGAAGTAGTCATTTGGCCCTTCAAAAATTCGATTTCTTTTTCCATATCAACCCGTGGGAAGATTGGCGTCCCTTTAGCAACGACTTGCGTATTAGCTGGTAAATCAGCCATCTTTAAGTCAACTAAGGTTAAGGCAGCTTCGTCCAAACCTAATTGTTCAAAGATTGCCTTTGGCGCATGGGTCATCACTGGGCTGATCAAGCTAGCAATCACTCGTAAACTAGCTGCTAAATGAGCCATGACACTGGCTAATTGATCTGCATCGGCAGCCGCGTCACTCTTAGCTAATTGCCAAGGCGCCGTTTCATCGATGTACTTGTTAGTCCGGCTAACGAGCTTCCAAACTTCAGCGAGTGCATCAGATAAGTGCAATTGATCCATGTACCCATCATAGTTTTCAATCGTTTCAGCCGCAACGGCTTCTAACGTTGTATCAAATGGCGTTACCCCAGATTTGAAGGCTGGTACTTGGCCGTCTTCATACTTGTTAATCATCGCTACAGTCCGATTTAACAAGTTACCAAGGTCATTAGCTAGGTCGTAGTTTACCCGCGCCACAAAATCTTCTGGTGTGAATAAGCCATCGTTACCGTAAGGCATAGCGCGCACTAAATAGTACCGTAAGGCGTCTAAACCGTAGTGTTCCACTAAGGTTTCTGGATAGATGACGTTACCTTTAGACTTCGACATCTTCCCGTCTTTCATGAGTAACCATCCATGACCAAAGACCGTCTTAGGTAGTGGTAAACCAAGCGCATGCAAAATAATTGGCCAGTAAATCGTATGGAAACGCACGATTTCTTTACCAACCATTTGGACGTTAGCAGGCCAGAACTTGTCCATCAAGGCTTCATCGTCGCCAGTCGCGTAACCTAAAGCGGTGATATAGTTGATCAACGCATCCAACCACACATAAACAACGTGTTTTGGATTGTTCTTAACTTGCACACCCCAAGTAAAACTCGTCCGTGAAACGGCTAAGTCTTCCAAACCAGGCTTGATGAAGTTGTTAATCATTTCCGTCATCCGGTTAGCGGGTTGGATGAAGTCTGGATGTGTTTGATAGTAGTCTAACAACCAGTCAGCATACTTGCCCATCTTAAAGAAGTAAGATTGTTCCTTAACGAGTTCGACTTCGTGACCACTAGGGGCTTTCCCACCGATTACTTTACCGTCATCATCGCGGTAAACTTCGGCCAATTGCGTTTCAGTGAAATATTCTTCATCATCAACGGAGTACCAGCCTTCGTAGTCGCCTAAATAAATATCGCCTTGCTTGAGCAAGCGATCGAAGATTTCTTGAACAGCATGTTCATGATAATCATCGGTCGTCCGAATAAACTTATCGTTTGAGATTTCAAGCAATTGCCATAATTCTTTGATTTGCTTAGCCATCCCATCAACGTAAGTCTTCGGATCAGTGTTTAACTTTTCAGCTTTTTCTTCAATTTTAAGACCGTGTTCATCGGTCCCGGTTAAGAAGAAAACGTCGTAACCTTTGGCCCGTTTGTAACGTGCCAAAGTATCACACGCAATCGTTGTGTATGAGTTACCGATGTGTAATTTACCCGATGGATAATAAATCGGCGTGGTAATGTAATAAGTTGGTTTCTTCGTTTCTACCATGACTTTAATTCCCTTCAAACATGCTTAATTAGCTTATTCTATCATTTTAGTTAGATTCTTTCTCATTGTATCATACTTCCAATCAGGATTTCAGGTCGCTAACTCAATGTTAACAACGAAATGACTTAAACTAGTTAATCTCGATTCCTAACCTTATTTGTTCACAATAAAAAAGTACTAATCGACCTTATTTAGTCCGACTAGTACAAGTTTAATATCCATTTCTAAGGATTGAAAAATAATTATGGCGATAAAAACCGCACCAGGCCTGAGCTATGCTAAATTGGTCACCTACGCCAGTCAGCGATTCTGCCGGCTGTGGGGACCGGTTCCAGCCAAAATGCGGGCTTCCACCTCGCTTTTGAGCCTAGCCTAAACCGCTAGTCTCAAAAGTCGTCCACATCGTAAAGTCCGAGAAAATCACTCGGACTAACGATGTCGTCACGGCCGGCGCCATCACTAACTAACTCCGGTTATTATGCGGATGCTAATTAATTATAATCACTATTATAACCGAGAGTGAGTCCACATTGAGCCCAGCCGTGGGAGCTCTTAGCGATTTACCGCTTAGAGATTGGCGTTTTTGAAACACGGGCTTAGTGGTTCAAAACGACGGTTCAGACCGTTTTTTGGCTGAACCGGTCCGCCCACAGCGTTCCGGCTCAAGGTGGGCGAGCAGCAGGTGGCAAGCAAGACTATTTTTTATCGATGAACCCTTGCCATATCAACGATTATTGCTTAAAAGTATCTTTCAATCTTTAGGCTATTTTCTAAAACAAGTCTAATTGTTGCGGACCAAGATCACCAAACGACACACCTAGCATCTGTTTTAGGGCCAACGCATTATCGGCCGCATCGCCACCAGAATTATTATTGAAGATCACACAAACTTCCTCGGCTTGTGACTGCAGTTTTTCAACAACTGCTTTAAATTCAGCCAGTTCGGTCTCATTATACCGATACAACGTCCGTTGCCCACGCCAACCTTTGCCTTTGGTCGACCAGCCTTTTTGATTGCGCCCATGTAACCGCAAAATGGCTAACTTGGGACTCGTTACAACCGATTCAAAAGTCACCCCGTCATTTAGCGCATGGGGTTCATCAACGACAACATGCACAATTCCAAGGTCACGCAAAAAATCAAAAACTGCATCTTTAACGCCAGCTTCGTACCAACTCTGATTCCGAAACTCGACCGCAATCGGTACGCCAGGTAACCATTGCACCATTCGTTGTAAGTAATGAAAGTTCCGTGTTGACCGTTCAAAAAACGGTGGAAATTGGAATAGTACCGCTTTTAATTGCCCATGTTGTGTCAACGGCTTGAGCATCGCACGATAATCTCGATACGCGGCTTTTAACGCGTCCATGGAAATGCCATCCTCGTAAGTATCGTGCAAAGTCATCGTTTGGTTGGCTTTCAAAATAAATTGAAATTTATCTGGAACTTCCTTTTGCCATTTTTCAACCGTACTGACTTTGGGAATCCCATAAAACGGCGTATCGACTTCGACGACAGGCAATACACCTGAATATTCAGTTAAGGTTAACTTGTCAGTCCCCCCTAACAAACTAGGGTGTTCCGTCCAAGTTGTTAAGCCAATGGTTATCATCCCCGCGTCACCCCTTCAAAAAATTCAACAGCATTCTGCTGCACCATGTCGAAGTCAATCGGTAAATGCAAGACTTCTTCATTAATCGCCATCACCTTTGCGGCCGGATTACGATAATCTAGCAACCCCGCAAACGGATAAACCCGCATGGACGTTCCACAAATCACCACTAAATCCGCTTGCTTTAATAATGCCAGTGCCTGATCAACATTCTGCTGTTTGATACCTTCATCATATAACACAACATTTGGCCGCAAATAACCATGATCTTGCTCATGATATGGTGATTTTAAATAGTCTGACCAAGCAACAGTTTGACCACAGGTTGTGCAATAGATTTGATATAAATTGCCATGAAATTCAACTAAGTTTTCAGTTTTAGCAACCCCATACAAATTATCAATATTTTGGGTAATGACGCCGGCCCGTCCTTGTTGCGTTAACTGAGCCATGACCGTATGAATGACGTTTGGCCGCGCATCAGGATAATACAAGTTATCCTTGAGATACTGATAAAATCCCAGTGGATCACTTTCTAAATACGCATGGCTCAAGTAATATTCAGCGTTATGATGCTCAGTATACAAGCCATTTTTCGAGCGGTAATCTGGAATGCCAGATGGCGTTGAGACCCCAGCTCCAGTCATAAAAACAATATGTTGAGCAGCCAATAAGGTTTGTTGCGCAGTGGTTAGCATGATTTGGAAACCTCCTTTGATTTAGATTGTTGGCGGCAAATTTGGTTACGCCTTTTGAAACGTGTTCTGGTGGGCAGTTCCCTCCGCTTAGCTACGCTAGTCAACTAGCCGGAAAAACCACCAGCTAATTGACTAGCTAGGCTAATGCTCAGAAACTCCCGCCCACCATCACACTCTAACGAATCGTAAATGGCATATTCAATCTTGCAAACAAATCCTTCACGTTCATGCCATAAAGTTCCTTGAAAAAGTCATCGCTATCTTTTTCTGCTGGCGCTGGTAAGACGAAGGCATTTTGCCGATCGTTCTTATTCAAGCCGATAAAGGCCCGCGTTTGTTGTTCAGTTTCAATCATTTCTGAATGGTAAATATCGAATAATTGACGAACTTCTAGCCGTTGTTGCCGATCACTTAGAACACTTTGCATCGTCACAAACTCACTGCCGTGTAACAATGGCAAGTCCCAAGCTAACATCTGATCATCAAACGCCTTGAACAACTTCACAACCGTCCGCCGCATGGCAAATGGGGTTTCGATTGGTTTGGCCGCAATAATTTCATACAATTTCTGGGCAGCTGTCCATGACTTAGGAAAATCAGCGGTCACTTTAGCCAACCGATCTTTCGTGAGCTCACCACCAAAGAACACCAATAAGTCGGTCAACGTCAATAACCGTAACGTCATCATGGCATCATCTTGGTTGGGATCTTCAGGATCAATCGTTGCGTACAAGCCTTTAAAGTATAAATCCTCGATATCCGCATCAATCAAGTCATGATCGCGTTGATTCTTCACGATTAACACATGGGCTACCGCATCGTAAAGTTCCGTGGCAATCGCCATTAACTGTTCATCTAACTTTTCGTTGTTCGTCGTTAAGTTAAATGTCATTTGTGGAAACCCTTGGAGTAATAACAATAGGTGCATGACCTCATGTGAAGCCGTGTAACTTGGCGCAGTTACGTCGCTTACATGCACTTCAATATCGCCATTTTGCATGAGTTGTGTTGCTTGATCATGACGGACATAGCCGGATTTTTGATCACCGAGGGTCACGGTCACATTACCTGGGAAAAGTGAATTGGTTGCTGCTAATAAATCCGTTACTTGTTGATTTAATTTAGGTTCAGTCATCGTTAATTTTCATCCTTTGTTTGCCGTAATCTGGCAATGAGTTGTTGGGTTGTCACTAAATCTTGATGCGTCGCTTGTTCTAATTGTTGTAAAATTACCGGTAATTCAGCCGGTGTTGCGCCCGCCGCTAGTGCCAAAGATTTCAATTGTAAGTGCATGTGTCCTTGTTGAATCCCGGTCGTTACTAACGCTCGTAACGCCGCTAAGTTCTGTGCAAGGCCAACCGCCGCAATCACTTGCGCCAGTTCTGGTGCCGTTGGGTTACCTAATAACTTATGATTAAGTTGCGCTAGTTCGTTGATCTTAATTGACCCACCGACCACACCGACTGGCATCGGCAACGTCAACTGACCGGTTAATGTCGTCCCATCAGTCGTCCAGGTGCTTAACCCGCGATATTGACCATCGCGAGCCGCATACGCATGAGCGCCACTTTCAATCGCCCGCCAGTCATTACCAGTGGCGATTGCCACCGCATCAATGCCATTCATGATACCTTTGTTATGCGTTGTAGCCCGATACACATCGAGTTGAGCCACCGCACTAGCCGCCGCAATCTTCTGGGCAACTAATTGCCCATCATAGCGTCCCGCTTGTAGTAACGCCACCGGCAACTCACATTTGGCCGTGACTAAACTAGCAGTTGCATAGTTCGACAAGATGCTCATTAACGGATTCGTTTTCGTTAACACGCCAATGGCTTTGGCAACGGCCTCTAGCATGGTGTTTAACATATTTGCACCCATCGCTGCTTGCACATCGACGTACAAATCCACCGATAAATAGCCTTGACCAAGCTGGCGAACCCGCAATTGCCGGGCGCCACCACCGCGTTGTTTCAAGCTTGGATGTGCTTTGTCCGCCACCGTTAACAACCGCGCCGCTTGTTCCTCAATCAACGCCGCGGTAGCGGTTGGATCAGTTAATTGTTCAAGCACAATTTGACCAATCATCTCGCGCTTCGTGGCCGTCGTTTGAAAGCCACCACCGCGCTTCACAATTTTGGCCCCATTACTAGCTGCCGCAATCACGGAAGGTTCTTCGGTGACCATCGGCACAATATAAGGCTGGTCGTTGATAATAAAGTTCACCGCTAGCCCCATTGGCAACGGATAATCCGTTAAATAATTTTCAATAATATCATGATGTTTGGGCACATAATACTGCTTAAATAACGCCGTTTCAACCGACGTTAATTGGGCAGCTTGGGTCACAATGGCCGTCCGTTCAGCCCAATCTTTTTGATAAAAATGGCGAAAGTCTGCCGTCATATCATCAGTCCTATCTTTAAAAATCCTATTAATGGTCTAAATATTCTGAAATAATTCCTTCACGCACGCCACTTTCCGAGAAAACGACTCGATCGCTGTCGAGCATTTGGAGTAACGTGACCAGCGGTAACATCCCACCGACAATAATATCGGCCCGGCCATATTCCATCCCTGAAATATCTTGCCGGCCTTGCCGAGAGCGGGTTAAAAAGTCTAAAAACGTATGATAAACGGTCTCGGTTTTTAAGCGATAACCGTGGATATCTTCGACTTTTAGCTTCTGTTGACGGCGACGATTAATCCGAGCGAGCGTCCGGTTAGCACCACCGAGTAAAATAATCGGATAATGCAGCGCTTCACTGAGCCACCAAACATCGGCTAAGCGGTTGCGTAAAAACATCTGCGCGCGAAATAAATTCGCTGACGGCACGACATCATCTAATTCAAACTGTTCTGATAGCGTCACCGCCCCAAATGGCACACTAATCAAGTGCTCCGCTTGGCCCCCTTTGACCAGAATCAATTCACAACTAGCCCCACCAGTATCTAAAATCAAGCAATCATTAATCACCAACGAATTGGCAACCCCTAAATAATCATAACGTGCTTCATCATCACCAGATAAGACTTTCAAATCCAAGCCAACTTCAGTTTTAACTTTCGCCAAAAATTCTGCTTGATTCTTGGCCATCCGTACTGCAGCCGTGGTAATCCCAATCACATCCGTATTGGGCATGCGCTGATAAATCTTTTTAAACGCTAGTAAAGCTTTAATCGTGCGATCAATCGCATGTGGCTGTAAAACGTGTTCCGCGCCCATGCCTTCTGACAGGCGGGTGTCTTCTTTGACCCGCTTAATTTCTTCCACGGTGCCATTGGCGTGGAGCCGACTCACTGCCATCCGGGCTGAATTTGATCCGAGATCTACAATTGCTAAATTTTTCATCATCGTCCGCTCGCTTTTCATTTAGGGTAGTTTGGTTTTATTTTACCATTATTCATGGAGCGTGGGCACTAAGCCGTCGTCAAATGAAAAAAGGCCCGAGCAACTTGCTCCGGACCCTACTTCGTTAATGGTGATGCTTGTAAAATTTTGCGCACGTCATCGGTGGATTTGGCATCCATCATTTGATTGCGTAAATCAGTTGCGCCTAGTTCTGGTCGCGCATAAATTTTAAAGAATCGTTTTAATGATGGAAAACGAGGCACATCATAACGTTGGGAAAAATCATCAAATAAATCCAGCTGATAGTCAAGTAAACTTAACAATTCGGCTAATGAGTGTGACTGTGGTTGCCGTTCAAAAGCAAACGGACTCGCAAATACGCCACGCCCAATCATAATCCCGTCTAGCCCGGGATGTGCTTTGGCTATAGCGACCCCTGCAGCGTAATTTTCAATGTCACCATTAATCTGTAATAATGTCGCTGGTGCCAGTTCATCGCGCATTTTAATCAACTCATCAATCACTTCTAGGTGCGCGGGCACTTTACTCATTTCTTGTTTCGTCCGCAAATGTACCGTTAAAACCGCGACTTGTTGTTGCAACAGCGTTGGAATCCAGTCACGAAATTCCGCTAACTGACTGTAACCTAGTCGCGTTTTGACACTAACTGGTAAGCCCGCGGTTTTGGCCGCCGCAATTACGTCACTGGCCCACTGGGGATTGCGAATGAGGTCACTGCCACCATGATTTTTAATCACCGTACCATCGGGGCAACCCATGTTAATATCAATTGCTTGATAACCTTGTTGTTTCACCGCTTGCGCAGCTGTCGCAAAATCTTCAGCAACATTGCCCCACAACTGCACAACTGGCATTTGAGGTTCAGCGGGCGCCACATATAACCGCCCATGCACGGGGAACTTCACCGTTGGATCAGTAATGCCTTTGGCGTAGACGAACTCCGTAAAAAACGCATCCGGTGTGGCCGCACGCGTAATCACCTGCCGAAAGACCGTATTACTGACCGCTTCCATCGGCGCCATCGTGAAAAATGGTCGCTGTTCGGCCCGAGCCGTTGCCGCAATTTTTTGCCAATAAGTTAATTCAGACACGAGTTGATCTCCCTCTATTCCGTATAATCGTGTTTTTAGTTTAGCATGAAACCAGGTCCTCCCCAAACAAAAAGCGTGATCCAGGTACGGACCACACATTATTGGCGGACTATTAATATAAAGTAATAATTAAGATACGGCCTTACGTCATTGAATTTCAACCATCTTGTTTTAGCTACAACGTTCCTATGTGATTAGTACGTTGTTTGACCCCTTTGCCATGATGGAAAGGGTGTGTTGCTTTTGTATTCTACACCTTCATCCTTGGCCGTGACTATCATTGGTGGCGTAATTGCGGGCGTCGTTGTTGCGATCTTCACTAAATGACTTAACCGACGGTAGTCTTCAAGCAACACAAAAAGGGAACCTCATCTTGGCGGACAAGTTCCCTTTTTAGGTGTTGTTTTGTATTCCATACTTTCAACTGCAAGTATAACTAGTAAATGAATAATTTCAAAAATTTGAATTTCATTTTTGAAATTTTAGATTTCTAGAAAGTTGATTTTTACAGGGCGTCAATTGGTTTATACTCCACAACCAATCGAGGCAATTAACCTAACAGTTATTAAAATGTTTTCTTTTAACTTAGCTAATTATTTTGCGAAATAGTTAATCCCAATAGCAGCTTGCATTTCAGCCCATGTTTGGTCAGCGACCACGTTGGCTTTAGCGGTCCCAGCTTCTAAGATACGTAAGACTTGAGCAGGATCAGCTTCATAGATCGCACGCCGTTCACGGATCGGACGTAGCACACCATCTAACACGTCAATCAAGTAACGCTTAATCTTGACATCACCGAGACCACCATGTTGATATTGCGCCTTTAAGTCTGCGATCTTAGCCGTATCTTCACCGAAGATATCTAAGTAGGTGAAGACCGTATTACCTTCAACCTTACCTGGATCTTCCACATGAATATGATCAGGATCGGTATACATTGACATGACTTTCTTTTGAACCGTATCAGCATCGTCGGCTAAATAGATCGCATTGCCTAATGACTTGCTCATCTTAGCGTTGCCATCTAAACCAGGAATCCGACCTAATCCTTTTGGTGGGAAATACCCTTCTGGTTCAACTAAGACATCTTGTTCATAAGTCTTATTGAAGCTCCGCACAATTTCGCGGGTTTGTTCCAACATTGGTGCTTGGTCGTCGCCAACTGGCACAGTTGTGGCTTTAAACGCCGTAATATCAGCGGCTTGGCTTACCGGGTAAACGAAGAACCCAGCTGGGACACTTTCACCAAACGCCTTTTGCTTAATTTCAGTTTTAACAGTTGGATTACGGTTCAACCGTGAAACAGTCACCAAGTTCAAGAATTGGTTCATCATATCCGTTAATGCCGGGATTTGTGACTGTACTAAAATTGTTGATTTTTCAGGATCAATCCCCACTGCCAAATAATCCATTGCCACTTGTAATAAACTCTTGCGAATTTTTTCAGGATCATGCGCATTATCAGTTAACGCTTGGTTATCCGCGATCATGATGTATGACTCATAATCACCCGTATTTTGTAAAGCCACGCGGTTACGCAATGATCCCACATAATGGCCAATATGCAGTTGACCAGTTGGGCGGTCACCGGTTAAAAGTACTTTTTTTGTCATGTTAAAACATCCTTTCAGTCTGGTTGATGTCAGGCCACTAAAAAAGCGCCCCATCAACTATGCAATAGTCAATTAGGACGCATTACCGTGGTACCACCTAAATTGCAGAAACTGTTTCTGCCACTCATTCTGCCGATAAGGGTGGGTTCCCGGTTTGCACCGAATCTCCAAAAAGCCAATTCAGTTGCCCGTCCGTGCTTGCAGCTAATACACGGTCTCTGTTCGGTGGGCGCCCTACTTTTCTTTTCTTCAACGATTAATTATTCCTAGTGTAAGCGTTACGCGGAGTGGTGTCAAAAGTTAATTTTAATGATTTTTGTCGATTTCGTTAAAGTCATTGGGATTTTTAAATTTTCAATGATTTTTTCAATTTTGATAAAAATCATTAATACAACTCTACGCGTCGATCCGCAAACACTGGCATACTGCTCCGGACTTTCGCCACTTGGGTCAAATCAAGATCAGTGGTCACCACGGTCGCTTGGTCCCCGGCATCGGTTACCACCTGCCCGAGTGGATCAATCACCAACGATTGCCCACCAAAGTCATTATCAGGATCACTGCCGACGCGATTAACCGCCACGACATACGCCTGATTTTCAATCGCTCGCGCTTGTAACAAGATTCTCCATTGTGGCAACCGCACTGTCGGCCATTCAGCGGAGACAAAGATCACTTTGGGGCCTTGCGCCGCTTGCTTACGCAACCACTCGGGAAAACGAATATCGTAACAAATCACGCCCATCGCCGGTACCCCATCTAATTGGAAGATATTTTCAGTCTGTCCCGCCGTGATATATTGATCTTCCTGCATTAAGCCAAACCGATGGACTTTGTCATATTGGCTAAGAACCTTCCCGGTGCGATCAACAACCAACATTTCATTATAATAGTAATTTTCTCGGGCTACTGCCACAGAGCCACCGACAATATTGAGTTGATACTGTTGTGCCAAATCGATTAAAAACTGGCGTGTCCGTTGACCATCGACATCAGCCAACTGATCGAGATCAGTTAACGCATAGCCAGTATTCCACATCTCAGGTAACACCAACACTGATGCGCCTTGCTGTGATGCTTGTTTGACCGCGGTTGCTACCCGCTGATAATTCGTCGCTGGATCACCAAACTTAATGTCAAATTGTGCTAAAGCCACTTGCATTTTGCCACCACCGTTTCGTTAGAATTTAAAGGTCGAAAAACACCTATAATATTGAAGCACTTATCAATATAGTCACCTCCGCCAGTCAGTGATTCTGCCGGCTGTGGGGACCGGTTTCAAGGCGGGCGAACGGTAGGTGGCAAAATGGTGAATACTCGCCATATCAATATTTATTACCAACTAAATAGCTTCCAACCTTTAAAGAATGATTAAAATCATCTTAGAACACAATGGCAATCGTTGCAAGCAACATTTTTTCGCCTAATCGCAACCGCTTTGATTGACAGCGCCCCTAAATCCGCCTAAAATTGTTCAAGCAATTTAGCGGAAACTTAGACTGGAGGCTGGTAGTTTGTCAACACCAAATGACGCACAACAACAAGAACAGCAACGGGTGGATGCTGTCATCGAGCAAATCAAAGCTCGCGCCGAACAAACTGATCATTTAGTGGCCAAAGCTCACTATGAAACTGATGTGATCCAGAAGAATTATGGTGATAACAACTCGGTCAATACGTTTGAAGTTGATGACCGGATTGAAACCAACGCCGAACTCCAACAACAAAAGCAAATGGTCGAACGGGCCGTGGAATCCGAAGCCATTTTAAAACGCCAAGTCGGTGTCTTAAAAGATCTGCGTAACTCCCCATACTTTGGCCGCATCGATATTCAAGACGATCCTGATGATGATGCCGAACAGCTCTATATTGGGACGGCCTCATTTGTCGATGATCAACAAAACTTCTTAGTCTACGACTGGCGCGCGCCAATTTCGTCAGTCTACTATAATGGCACGCTCGGTCAGGTCGATTACGACACGCCAGCGGGCAAACAAACAACTGAGTTATTGAAAAAACGGCAATTTCAAATTGAACATGGCGAAATTAAAAATATGTTCGATACTAACGAAACTGTTGGTGATGAAATTTTGCAATCCGTCCTCGGTGAACAAAATGATGCCTACATGCAAAACATCGTCGCAACGATTCAAAAAGAACAAAATGACATCATTCGTGATACTTATAGTGATTTACTGGTCGTGCAAGGTGTCGCGGGTTCCGGGAAAACATCCGCTATTTTACAGCGGATTGCCTTTCTGCTCTACCATTCACGCGCTTCACTCGAAGCTGATCAAATGGTCCTTTTCTCACCGAACCGCTTGTTCAGTCACTATATTTCAGAAGTGCTACCGAGTTTAGGGGAACGTAATATGCGGCAAGTCACATTAGCCGAATTTTTAAGTGCCCGTTTCCAAGGGTTGAGCGTCCAAAGTTTATTTGAACGTTATGAAGTCGATCAACAAGCCGATGCCACTGATCGTGCCGTACGTGACTTTCAAGAAGGCGCCAGCTTCATGACGCAAGTAAGCGATTATTGTCACCAACTGCCAGCTAACGAATTACGGTTCACTAATATCGTCTTTAATGGCGAAACGTTCTTCTCACGTGCAGAAATCACAGCGATTGCGACTGCTTTACCAGCGGCGATGCAACCAGCAGATCGGTTCTTATCGATTAAAAACACGTTGATCAAACGCTTAAAACGGCGGATCGACCAAGAAGCTGAAGCCGACTGGGTCCATGAACAAATCGATCAAATGAGCGATGAAACGTATCATGACTTACTCGGTGACAAACGTCGCGGGGATTTCCAATCGATGGATGATGAAGTCTTCTATATTGGGAAACAAATCGTCACCAAGCGACTCCGGCAAGTTTACGACGCCATTTATAACGGTTATTTCTTAGATACCTATGAACAATATAACGACTTTTTAAGTCAGACCACTTATCCGGCCACGATTACCGCGGAAACTTGGCAAACACGACTCCAACAGTTCCAAGCTGGGATCGAGTATCATCGCATCGCCTTGATTGACTGTGCCCCACTCTTGTTACTACGCGACATTTTAACCGGCAGTGGTGAGAATCGACGGATGCAATACATCTTTGTCGATGAAATGCAGGACTACTCATTAGCGCAATTACTTTATATCAAACATGCCTTTCCGTTAGCCAAGTTCACTTTACTTGGTGACAGTGAGCAAGCCTTATTTAAAGGGATTGAAGCGCCCAAGCAACTATTAGAACGGTTGCGTGATGCCTTCCAGGTCCGCCGCGTAAACTTAATTACGTTGAATAAGAGTTACCGTTCGACGATGCAAATTACCAACTTTGCCAAAGCCTTATTACCTGATGGTGACCAAATTCAAGCGTTCACGCGTGAAGGGGCTTTGCCAAAAGTCATGATTCGTTACGGTGAAGATCAGGCGTTACAAGGCTTACTCAGCGAAGTGACCCATCAACTGACCACCACACATACCGTGGCGGTATTGACCCGGAACTTAGCTGAAAGCAAACAAGTCTACCAATACTTGAAACACCACACTGTAGCAACGTTAATGGCGGACAGTGATCGAACGATGCCTCAAGGCGTGATTGTCTTACCAATCTACCTCGCCAAAGGGTTGGAATTTGATTCAGTAATTGCCTACAATATTTCAGCAGAAAACTACCCTGATCAAGATTCAGTCGGTCTGCTCTACACGATTGCCTCACGAGCCATGCATCACTTAACGTTACTCAGTATCGGTGATGTGTCGCCACTGATCGCACATTTAGATCCAACGTTATTTACGATTGAACATCAGGTTCGTGTTTAGGTCAGTAATTGCCGCCTCCGATAGCCAGTGATTCTGCCTGCTATGTGGACCGGTTTCAGCCCAAAAAGCGGGCTTCCACCTCGCTTGGAAGCCCAGCCGAAACCGCTAGTCTCCCAAGTCGTCCACGTCATAAGTCCGGAAAAACCATCCGGACTAACGACGTTATCATAGCTGGCGCCATCTCTGACTATCTACGGCTATATCAGCTGTGAGCGAGTCCAATTTGAGCCCAGCCGTGGGCGTCTCTAAGCGGTTTACCGCTTAGAGACTGGCGCTTTTGAAACGTGGGTTTTGCGGTTCAAAACGAAGCTCAAGACCGCTTTTTGGCTTGAGCTGTCTCCCCACAGCGTTCCGGCTCGAATTGGACGAACGGTCAGCGACAATGTTCAGTTAACCGAATAGCAACCTAAAAAGCCTCCGTCAAATTTTGACGGAGGCTTATTTGTATTATGTGTAACCGGCTAACCGGTTAAAATTAACGCTATGTGTTCGTGATTAAGCAGACTTGTCGCTGACCATTAGCTTCGGTGCACGATGAATCGCGTCTTTTAACATGAATGGCGCAATCATCGTCACTAAAATGATGACCAGAATAACATCCGAATAGTAATCACTCGATAACAAGTGCGCTGAAAACCCAATCTGAGCCGTAATCAAGGCCATTTCACCGCGAGAAATCATTCCCGCACCCACAACATAGTTACTCCGGCCACTAAACCCATTCAACCGAGCACCCAAGCCGCAACCAACCAATTTGGTCACTACCCCTAGAATTGTCATCACAACAATGAATGGGAACGACTGCCAGAACCCTTTAAAGGTCATGTTCAAGCCAACGCTAGCAAAGAACAACGGTATAAACATCGTATACCCCACCGGTTCAATGCTAATATCCACTTGCGTTTGATAATCGGTTTGCGCAATTGCTACACCCGCGAAGAATGCCCCAATTGCCCCACTCAAGCCGACCAGATTAGCCAGCCAAGCCATCGCCAAACAAATAATGATCGCCATAATCGTTGGGCTGGCCGACATTAACAAATGATCACTTAACCGCATTAGGATTGGCGCGCCCCATTTGATCACGACAAATACGCCTACAAAGAACGCGACTTGTTCCAACAAAACCAAGCCAAGATTCGTTTGGCTGACACCGCTCGTCTGACCCATCATTGAAATCATGATACTGAGTAAAATGACGCCAATAATATCATCCGCTACAGCAGCACCCAGAATTGTGGCACCTTCTTTGGTATCCAGCGCTTTAAACTCTTTTAACACTTCAACTGAAATGGAAACCGATGTGGCTGAAAAGATCACGCCAATGAATAACGCTTCAAACCAGCTGAATTGGAACAAGCGGCTGACCAACCCCATCACGACCACCGGGAAAATCACACCGATAATTGCCACAATAATGGCTGGTCTTAAATATTTACGCAAAAGCGTCAGATTACTTTCTAAACCACCGATAAACATTAAGACCACCACGCCAATATCAGCGAATGTTTGCACCAAATGATTGAGCTGAATCACATTGAAGACGGCTGGTCCTAACAAAACACCAACTAAGATTTCACCAATCACCGCCGGTATCCCCAGCCGATGAGCGAAGTGCCCTGCCAAAGTGGTGGCAATAATCAATAAACATAATGGCCCTAAGAAATTCACAAACATCATCCTTTAAAAAGTTATGTGCTTTCTATGATACACCTTCTACGCCTGGTCGCCTTTTAACTGCCGACCTAAGATAAACCGGCGAATCGCATACCAGCTTAGCCCAATCATTAAGCCGATCAACGCCGGTACCACCCAATCCATGCCTAACTTGGCCATTGGTAAATACTTGGCATCAAGGACTAACAACCATTGCGCCCAACCTTGACGGGTAATCACAGCTGGCGCGGCGCCTAACGCATCAAAAGCGGCTGGAATTAACGTTAACGCTGTCGTCCACCGATAAACAATCGGGTCCTTTTGAAATAACGGCGAAGCAATCGACAAGATAATCAAGGTAATTGCTAGTGGATAAAGGAACATTAACATCGGTGTTGACCATGCAATAATCGCATCTAAGCCAATATTGGCAATTAAGAATGACGCCCCACAAGCCAAGCGATTCCAGGCCAGATAACTAATCTTAGGAAACTTCGCATGTAATGCTTCTGAAAACGATGACGCTAAACCAACTGAAGTGGTTAAACAAGTTAACGTCGCCATAATCGCTAAAATGATCGCTCCGGGAACCCCCATAAACGCATTGGCAATCTGTGAAAAGGCAATCCCGCCATCAGTTGAGATCTTAAAATGAGTCAATGACGTGGCCCCTAGCCAGATCAAACCAAGATAAATCGCAGCTTCTAACGTAATACTTAACAAACTTGATTTAGCCGCAGTTTTGGCAATATCATTGGCATCATGTTGGCCGAGACTTCGAATGGTGGTGACCACCGCAATCCCAAAGAGCAATGCCGCTAATGCATCCATCGTATTGTACCCTTGCAAGAAGCCATTTAAGAACGCATCGCTTTGATACGCCGCAGTCGTCGCCGTCGCGTGCGCCGAACCTAATGGGTGGGTAAACGCAATCCCGAAAATAATGGCTAATAAGATTAAGAATGCTGGATTGAGTAATTTACCAATCGTATCAATGATCTTGGTAGGTTTGCGCGATACCCAGTACGTGATCGCAAAGAAGATCAAGGAGTAGATAAGCAAGAATAACGGTGCTTGACTGGCACTCACATGGCTAGCAATTCCAATTTGAAATGGGGTTGTGGCCGTCCGTGGCGTTGCAAACAATGGGCCAAGGGTGGCACAAGTTAAGACCATAAAGATAGTTGCGTATCGTTTACCGATTGGTCGCGCTAACTCATAAATGCCGGAACTGCGGGTGACACTAATCGCAATAATACCGAGCAACGGTAATAACGTCCCCGTCAACAAGAAGCCGACCCCCGCCGTTAACCAATGGGCCCCGGCTAATTGACCTAAATGAATCGGAAAGATCAGATTACCGGCACCAAAGAACATGCCGAATAGCATTGAGCCGATGATGAGATAATGTTTGAAAGATAATTTTTGTGTTTGCATAAGTGGTTCCTCCTCAGAATTGTGCGTAACTGTCGCCATTGATCTAATCTCAACGTCACTCGACTTAACCCACCATTACTCGTTGCTAACTGCACACCCTTCAACTCCCTTCATGCCAAATAAAAAACGCGTCCTCTGAAAAATTAATTTCAAAGGACGCGCTCGCGTGGTACCACCTTAGTTCGTGATGGACTCACGTCACATCACCTCATCGCGTACGGTAGATCGGCAGGTTTGATTTAGCTTGCCGAAACGTGTGATTAATACCAGTTACCGGTGCTTGCTACGAATTAGCCCCAATGTCAAACCCGCATTAGGCCTAATCCTAGGCAACGCACGGGTAACTACCCGGTATTAATCACACTCTACGATACGTTTGCACGATAATGGGTGCCACCAGTTAACACTGACTTACGTTCGCATTAACCGTTCACGGATTACTTTCAACCAGACGCCTTGACTGACTTGCAGCGGCCGTCAGCTTTCTAAACAATTTGTCTGCTTTACTCTTCCGATCATCACGATTTGATCTCATTTATTTTTAATGTTTGTAATCATAAACTCATTTTAAATAACTGTCAACCTTTTATTTGACCGGTGCGGGAATTAACTTAAATTCAGTAAAGGCTTGAGCAATCCCACCTTCATCATTTGTCGCCGTCACATAATCGGCTTGTCCCTTAGCCACTGGGTTACCATTGCCCATGGCGACCGCAGTGCCTGCAAAGGCAAACATCGGTAAATCATTACGTTCATCGCCAATCGCCATAATATCACTGGCTGGTAAATTTAGTTTCTTGGCTAACTCGCGTAAGGCTTGCCCCTTATTCACGACCGGATTCAATACTTCTAAGAAATTGGCCGCGGCCCGCACAACGTATAGGTCATCCCCAAACGTTGACCGAACAGTCGGTTCAATGGCATCAAGTTCTTCGGCCGTACCACCAAAAACGCCTTTGGTAATTTCAAAGTCAGCGGGCAATTCATCCGGCGTCCGAATCAATAGCCCGGCCGAATTTTCCCAAGCTTGGACCACCGTGATCGGATTCACATCTCGATCCGCCGTATAAATCACGCTATGCGTATCCAAGACGTTAAAACCGGCCTGATGCGCTTGCGCAAACGTGGTCAATTCTCGGTATTGTTGATTAGTCACGAGGTGTTTTGCCAAAACTTCACCGGCAACGGTGGCCGTAATCGCACCATTGTAAGTGATTACGTATTGATCGTCACCACTAATTCCTAATTGATCTAAGAATGGTTGGACTCCAGCTAGTGGCCGACCAGAACATAGCACAACCTTCACGCCTTGCGCTAACGCCGCTTTAACCGCGGTAATGGTACTCGAACTTAATTTTCCCTTTGAATTTAATAACGTATCATCGACATCGATGGCAACTAATTGAATTGACATTATCTTTTGACCTTCCTCTCTAAAAACGGTTACAATTAAGTTTATCAGTTTACCACCCAAACTATGGGTCAATATTAAAAGCAATTAGGGTCATTTTTCACACCCTGATTTTGAGGTGACAACTTTGCAAATCCAACACGAAACGGTGCAGTCCATGCCCCGCCTACCGTTTAAATATTATGAACATGATCCCAAAACATCGATCGATGTCGCGCCGCATTGGCATCAAGGGATCGAACTAAACTACTTAGTCGCTGGCGGGCCGCTAAAGTTCGTTACCGATGGACAAACGACCGAATACCAGCCTGGCGACGTTTGGGCCACTAATCGGCGCAGCGTGCACAGCGCCAGCGGTGATCCCGATCAAGCTTGGGATGAGTTTGGCCTTATCATTGATGACGACTACTTGCTCAGTCAATTACCAGCCAGTGCCAATTGGCAGTTAACATTAACCGCGCCAGCCGAGCAAACGCCACAACCAACTAGTTATGCCCGCGTGCGCGATCAGTTAATTGCGATTCACGACTTACTTCATCAAGGCGTCACCGATGATATTCGCTTGCTAGTGCTGAGCCACTTTTTTCAACTACTAGTGGAACTCGATCAACACTTTACCATTGCGAGCGATGATCAAAGTGTTAATCCCAACCAGTCATTGACCGATCTGATCATGACGACGATTAATGACCACTATGCTGAACCCATTACTGGCGCCACCTTGGCCGAACAATATCACGTTTCACTGACCACCTTGAATCAGCAGTTCAACACGAATCTCCAAATGTCAGTCAATCGCTATTTGCGTTTAGTCCGGTTAATGAATGCACGGCGTTTACTTTTATCCACGGACACCAAGGTTGATTATATCGCTGTGCAATGTGGGTTCACCAACGCTAAAACGTTGAATCGCAACTTCAAGGCATGGAAAGGCCTCACACCAACCGATTACCGTCAGGCCTATCAACGCTATCACAAAATTGATACCAGTTGCCTTTAAAATTGTCCCCTAAAACACTTTTACGCATGCTAAACTACGCTCAGTTAATCCGAACTAAGCGTTTTTAGTTTGAAAAATAAAGGAGTTTTACTGATGATTAAATTAATTGCAACCGATATGGATGGGACCTTTTTACGCCACGACATGACTTATGATGAAGACAAGTTCGCCGCGATTCATGACCAACTCAAACAACAAGGCATTCGTTGGGTGGTCGCTAGCGGGAATCAATATTACCAATTGAAATCCTTCTTCACCAAATATCCAGATACCATTTATGTCGCTGAAAACGGCGCCTACATTCGCGACTTAAAACAAACTTATGCTGCACATACGTTTAACCCGGCGGTGGTCGCGCAAATTTTACCGAAATTGCAAGCGATTCCAGATCTGCAACTCACGGTTTGTGGCTTGCGGCGCGCGTATGTCCTAACCACTGAAGATCCTGTCCATGTGGCTGACGTCAATCGCTACTATCCAGAATTAGCCGCCGTTGACAGCTTTGATGATATCGATGATAAAGTGCTAAAATTTGCGATCACTTGCCCAGTCGAACGGACCATGGAAATTGTGGACCAACTCCGTGAAGAACTCGTTGGTTTAGCAGTTCCAACTAGTAGTGGTCATGGTGACATTGATGTGATCCAGATTGGCACACACAAAGCCGCTGGGTTGCAAGAACTCGGGGATATTTTAGGCATTGGCCTCAATGAGATGTGTGCCTTTGGCGATGGTGGTAACGATCTTGAAATGATTCGTGAAGTCGGCTTAGGTGTCGCGATGCAAAATGCCCAACCAGACGTTAAAGCAGTCGCTGACGATCAAACCACCGATAATGAAAGCCAAGGCGTCTTAGCCTTTATGGCCGACTTGCTGGTCGCACCACAATGAGCACGCCCAGTAAACTCACCACGGCCAGCATTTTAAGTCTCTCCTTTGTGAGTGGCGTTACCACCGTGATTACGGGGATTATCCCCCAATTGAGTCAGCAGTTTCCCAACGTGACCCCGACCTTAATTGAATGGGTCGTCACGAGTGCTAACTTGAGTGCCTTATTAACGTTGCTCTTGAATCCCCGCTTAACGCAACGATTTGGCAGTCGACAAGTGGTGATCAGTGGTCTGTTACTCGGTGCCATTGCCGGGGTCATCCCGTTAGTCTTAACGAACTTTGCGTTACTCATGCTCAGTCGTATTATTCTCGGCTTCGGGATTGGCTTGTTTTCACCTCACGCCATTGGCCTGATTGCCCATACGTATCAAGGCGACTTGCGCGCCCGGTTGCTCGGTTATCAAACGGGGTTGTCCGCGCTGGGCAATGCGGTATTACTCGTCTTAGCGGGTTGGTTAGTGGTGATCAGTTGGCGGGCCGTCTTCTTGCTTTACTTATTGTTAGGCGCGGTCGCTTTGTTGGCCATTCCCGCCTTACCTGCAACTAAAGACGCTGAACCCGTGGCACATCAAGCTGCTAGTTTACCAGCTTCGCGTTGGGTCTTATTAGCGTTAACCTTTGTCACCTATTTGTTGATTTGGGGCGTTCAACTGAAATTACCAACTTTGTTCACTGAACGCCACTTTGGCAATGCCAGCGTGATGAACCTCACCTTGGCTGCAATGAATCTCGGCGGTCTCGTGGCTGGGTTCACCTTTGGCCGACTGCACCACCACTTGCATCGCTATACCTTAATGCTCGGTTACGCCGGTGCCGCCGTGTCGGTACTCATCTTGTGGCGGACGCAACAACCCTTGCTCGGCATTGTCGCTGCCATTTTCTTCAACTTCATCTACTCGTACACCGGCCCGTATCTCGTGTTTACGAGCCAAGCCAACTTAACCGGTAATCAAATTGACACGATGAGTAGTCGCATCACGATTGCGACCATCATCAGTGCCTTCTTCGCCCCACTTGTCTGGAACGGGCTTGGACAATTAGGCGGTGCCACGTTGACGACAAATGTCTTAGGTTGGATTGCGGGCAGTTTATCGTTACTTACACTGTTGACCGGGCTTTGGGCCTGGCAAACCTCGAAAGGACACTTAACTCATGTCAAATCTTGAAAAAATGCATACCGGTGATCTCTATTTACCCGATGATCCCGAAATTGAAGTCCAGCAAAAACACTATTTAGATCAGCTCTATGATTACAACCACACACGTCCTAGTGAACCGGAAAAACAACAAGCTTTGTTGCAAGAAATGTTCGCTGAAATCGGCCCCAACTGTTACTTGGAACCGCCATTTCACGCTAACATGGGGGCGCATCACGTCCACTTTGGCGCAAATGTGTATGCCAACTTTAACTTAACAATGGTCGATGATACGCATATCTATATTGGCGATCATACCATGATTGGCCCGAACGTTACCTTAGCGACGGCTGGACATCCGATCTGGCCCAGCTTGCGGGAACAAAATTATCAATACAATATGCCCGTCCACATCGGTCGAAACTGTTGGCTCGGTGCTAGCGTTGTCGTTTTACCTGGCGTGACGGTTGGCGATAACGTCGTCATTGGCGCCGGGAGTATCGTCACGAAAGACTTGCCAGATAACGTTGTGGCGGTTGGGAACCCTTGTCACGTCTTAAGAACCGTTGGCGAACATGATCGCGAATATTACTTTAAGGATCGGAAGATTGATCCGGCTTTGTTTAACGAAGATTAACGCTAGGTATGCTAAAAGTCCTATATATAGTTAAAGCAACAAATAACTATATATAGGACTTTTTATTATGATTACCTAAATTAGCACTAATCGTTAATATGGCAAGCATATCATAATTTAAAATAGACTGACTTGCCACCTGCCATTCACCCACATTGAGCCGGAACGCTGTGGGTGGACCGGTTCAGCCAAAAAGGCAGTCTGAACCATCGTTTTGAACCACCCAAACCGTGTTTCAAAAGCGCCAGTCTCTAAGCGATAAATTGCTAAGAGACTCCCACGGCTGGGCTCAATGTGTGCTCACTCTCGGTTATATTAATGATTACAAACTTGATTGATATCCGTAATCTAATCGGAGTCAGCCAACGATGGTGTCGGCTATAAAAACATCGTTAGTCCAGATGATTTTTGAAACTAGCGATGCTAGGTCCGAAAGCTAGGTGGAAGCCCGTACTCAGACCAATATTGATATGGATTATGTCACCATATTTAATTTTCAGCCTTTAGACGATTAAATTTCTAGAAAAATGAAAATAGCTGAATCACGGATAAACACATCTTAAAGCTATTCATATCGCTGACTAACTTGTGATGACTGGTTTATTTAGTCGTAACTCCAGCAATAATTCTATTAACAAACTCGTCGGCCATACCCTTTAAAAAGACGCTGTTTGAGCTTTCAAAATATTGACCAAATTTCTTTTCATCAACCGAGTAGCCCCGATAATCGTTGGCCAAAGTGATTAACAAAGTTGGCTTAGAGTCAATATTACGGAGCCGTTGACCAAGTGCATAAACAAGTTCACCAGGATAAGTAATCACGCGCAAGTCATCAAAGTCCCAAATAAATGCCTTCGTTTGAAAATGGGTATGTCCTAAATACCGAATATGCGTATATGTTGAAACAAACCCAGCATATTTTTCTTTGTCTGACCCAACGGCTTGCTCATATCTGCTTGTTAAATGATGATACAATGCAGTCGCTTGTGGGTTAGTCATTGGATCATATGCACACTCATAGGAAATTTGTTTCAAGCTAAAATTATTAAAACAAATTGGCAGCTCTAATACCGGCTTTCGAACTGACTTAACGATTAACTTTGCCAAGCGCTCAACTTCTGCAAATGTACTAGCCTGTCGCGTATAACGCGTACTTGTATCACCACAATCGGTTAAAGCAATAAATGGCGTTATCCCAAAAGTCTGTTGATAATCACGTCGCAGCTGACTGATCAAATCACCAGAGATTGCCAAATTCTGTGCGTTTAAAACCGTTGGATGGCTAGCTAATAGAAAGATACTGCCATATAACTGATTTGCGTGTAAAAAACGTACTTCGACTAACTGATTATTATAGGCAAACATTGGGTTGTTCCGGTTACCATAGACCTTATCAGCTACCGGTGATTTAGTCAAAACGGCCGTAACTCCCTGCAACATCGTCATTGCTTGGGCTACTGCTTGCAAGGCCTGCTGCGTTATTAATTGCCAGTATGTTTCTGAAACTTCTGCATTATCTAGTAATAAATCAGATACGACTGGGCCTGAATGCGTATGATTAGCTGAAATAATAATCTGCGATGCTGGTAATTGATAAATTTCACTTAAACGCCGTTTAATCCGATCAGCACGAAAACCAGGCACTACCACAATATCCATTGAAATCAATACCACCGTTGTCGATGCGTGTTTGATGACACTAGCAGCAACGTACAAATCGTCATGAATACTTTGGGCATATCTGGACTGGTAGCCTTCCATTTGGACACCAACGGTCGGTGTTATTTTTGCCATTCCAAATCCGTATTCCATTATATAAGCCCCCTTTAAAAATATTCAAATTCATCATAGCACAAAAAAACCATTTTGATAAATTTATTTAATTTAAAAATAAATTTGATATTTATATCATCACGTGTCATAATGTAACCGTATTCAATAAGGAGGGTTAAAAATGAAGAACAATAAATTCTTTGAGGGATTCGAAAATTTTATGACCGCGAAAATTGTTCCAGTCGCTAATAAAATTTCTAATCAACGTCACCTGGCTGCTTTGCGGGATGGTTTGACTAACTTAGTGCCATTTACCGTTATTGGTGGGATTGCCTTAATGTTAGCCAATCCGCCAGTTAACAATCAGTTGGTGAAACCAACAAACTGGTTTAATGATTTTTTGTTAATGTGGATGAGTTGGGCTAAGACTAATTACAACTTATTAACTATCCCATTCAACTTATCAATCGGTATTATTTCAGTTTATGTCGTTTTAGGCGTTTCTTACCGTTTAGCTCAATCATATAAAATGGCTGCTTTACCAAATGCGTTAGTCGCTTTGATGACTTTCTTTGCAATTGCCACACCACCGGCAACGCTTGGTAAAAAATTGATTATTGATACGGCTGGTTTGGGATCAAATACCATGTTTGCGGCAATTATTGTGGCATTGCTAGTCATTGAAGTGAATCGTTTTTTAATTACGCATAATATGACAATTAAGATGCCTAATAGTGTCCCACCGGCTGTGGCCGCACCTTTCCAGGTTCTATTGCCATTATTAGTTAACTTAATTTTATTTCTAGGAATTAATGGGGCTTTAGAGGCAACCTTACATACTGGGCTGGCAAATGCCATATTTGCTATCTTCCAGCCTCTGATGAAGGCCGGCTCTTCACTATTATCAATGACAATATTAGTTGAAATTGCCTTAATATTCTGGTTCTTTGGGATTCACGGCGACAACATGATTAGTGCAGTCACCACGCCAATTTGGACTGCAGCACTTGTCCAAAACCTACAAGAATATTCTAACCACGAACCTTTAACTAATATTTATGCTGGTAACTTTACCTTTATTTTTGGTGAGGCTATTGTTTACTTCTGCATTATGGTCAGCATGTTACTCTTTGCCAAATCGCCACAACTTAAATCGTTATCACATTTTGCTTGGCCGGCAACTTTGTTCAATATTAATGAACCGCAAGTTTTCGGGGTACCGACAGTGATGAACCTGTTCACCTTTATTCCAAGTTTTATCTGCCTGCTCATTGATATGCCAATCGCTTACTACGCCACCGTTTGGGGCTTTATGGGAAAAACTGCTATGAGTATTCCTTGGACCTTACCAGCACCACTATATGCCATCATCTCAACGCTTGACTGGCATGCTGGGATCGTCTGGCTAGTAGAATTTATTATTGATTTAATCATCATTGCGCCATTTATGATCGCATACGACCGCAATTTATTAAAACAAAATGCGGAAGAAACTAAAAAAGAAAGTACAGTTAATACTGCAGAATAAATAAAAAAATGGACTAGATGTTTATCCAGTCCATTTTTTTGATTATAATTGGTTGAGATTACGTTTGGAGTGAAACAATATGGATTTAGAGAAAAAAATTGGGATTTACTATACGACTCTCACCAAAAGTGAAAAGAAAGTCTACCAAGCCGTTCTAAATAATCCCCAAGTTATTCTATCCGAAACAATTCAAGAGGTCGCAACTGCTTACGATGTTTCTGTAGCCTCAATCCAGCGATTTATTAAAAAAATTGATTACCGCGGCTTTCCTGAATTTAGGTTAGCCGTTGAAGAATGGCTCCATGAGCAAGATACTGAACCTAACCAGCATTCCCAGTCTAAACTTCAACAAATTGTAGGCGCTTATACCACAACACTCAATTTACTGAGTCAAGTAGACATTGAAACTGAGATGGATAAACTAGTTGCCGATATGCATCAAACCGAAATAATTAAGTCACTAGGGATTGGTAATACTGCCCTATCAGCTGAACAATTAACTTATTCAATGTATTCTGAAGATAAATTTATTGAAGTCGTTGATTCAGATATCAAAATTGACTATTTAGTGAACGCACTAAAGCCTGGAATGTTACTAATTATATTCTCTGTAACTGGATCAACTACCACCTACTTAAAACTCATGCAAGCCGCCAAGGAAAAGCAAATTACGGTCTATTTGATTACAATGAATCAGGATTCAAAATTACTATCATTGACCAATCATCAATTTATCTTGCCTTCGACTTATGTCCACAATAATCGGCAGACAGTGCATATGGTCGACAATCGAACAATTTTATATTGCTTTGCAGAAGTCATCTCATACTACTACTCGACATCTGAAAATAAACATTAGTGGTTTTCAAAAGGTGACTCTATTCTGACTAACCCCGAACGATGTCATTTAACGAAGATTAACGCTAAAATGCCCCCACTAGTTAACTTGCTAGCGGGGGCATTTTCGTGGTCAGGCACTTGGAACATCGTTTACAGCTAAGTGAAAAATCAAGAACCGATAAACGGTGAACGTGTTGACATAGTAACTGCTATCCGATGACATATAACGCTTGGGATAAATTGTATAGGTGGCTTCGCCAATGATTAGTCCTTGGCGTTGTTGTTGGTCAAATACCGGATGTGCTTTAACTGCCATCGTCACCTGTCCAGCCGCTAACATCCGCATCCGTACCGTTGTTTTGGGTGAACAGGTTAGTAATAATATAAGAACTAAGATTGGACCGCCGATGCGCCAGCCGAGTTGCTTTTTGGTTAATTTCATTAATGGTTTCCTCTATTCGATTTAATGACCTAATCCATCCTGAAAAAATGATACAAATAAATTGGCCCAAACTTGTCTAAATCCAAACTTGCCGGCTTGGTCCCTAATTCATCGGCCATCGAATAAATCTTAGGATGTGTGGCGGCGGCCGTATCATCCTGTACGGTCACCGATGCTTGCATAGCTTTGATAGGGTCGCTTATGGCCGCGTAAACCCAGCGACTCGTCCATTGACTATTCGTTAGACCTAACCCAAATAACACCAGCAGTACCATTAAAACTTGATACAATCGCTTCAATTTGATTTCGGGATAAAGATGTTGATACAAGGCCCCCGCAACTAGACAACTGTTGCCGATAATTGCCGGCCAGCCAAAAACGATCCAGTAACCCCACCAAAATGGTGCCATGGCAACGCTAGCAATTAATAGCGTTAGTGTAATCCAACCAAATAACCACCGTCGTTCACTTACTAGCCAAGCTATCCCAGCGATAACAATCCCAATATATGGCAAGATTATCCAAATAACTTCAAGGGGAACTTCTGCATTAGATTCATTAAAAATATAATTACGATATCCCCAACCGATTAATAGTCCAAGCCAGACAAGTAGGCAAATTACTGAATTGACTATTTTCCGCATCTTTAATCACCTTATTTTTTGATTGACTAGTTACCATTCAAGACTATTGCAGTCGTTTGACTGAATAACCGTAGATATCTTTACCAAGATCAGTTTTAAATTGGGCTTTACCATCTCGTCTAATTGTAATTACAGAAAATGCAGCAATATTATCTATCCGTAATCTAACTAGCTTCTCCTTACTCCTCGGATAAAAATAAATTGTTGCCCATGGTACATTAGCAACAATGTGCTTTGCACGATAATGAGTTTTCAATTTATGCTGATCAGTGATTACCTTCCATGGTTTTTGCAGGTAACTGTAAACAACCAACTTAATAGGCCTTCCATTGTGCAAATTAATTTGCACGGCTCGGTTATCCATTCCAATTGCTAATAAACGAACTAATTCTCCCTGCTTATTTGTAACCGTATATACACGTTGTTGTAGTAACACCGAATCATCTTTATTACGTTTTTTCGGTAGTAAACTGCTCTTCTGAACTTGTTGTGCCATTTTTTCCGAAGATTTAGGCTTTAGTAACTTTTTGCCCGGATCAACATAGTTTCCTTGAACTAAATCTTGATCACTTGCATATACCCAACCTAACTTACGTGTTTTAGATTCCAAATAAACGTAGCGCTCACCATTGGTCTTAATAATTTCCTTAGTTGCATACAACTGCTCGTTAACAAACTTGTCTAACACATGTACGACATACGTATAGTAAGCAGTATTGTACGGACGATTCCAAGCCGAACGAATATACGGCTTAGCAATGTAATACGGCACTTTCGGTAGCGTCCGCTCAGACTTAATTGGACTTTTCTGTTGCATATCAGTTGCCTTAACGTAACCCGCATTATCGTAGTAATCAAAATCCGAATCGTCTTTAGCATCTAATTCTCCCAAACCACCCGATTGATACAATCGCAAATGATAAATTGTACCGCCTTTGCTAGTTTGATAAACCTTATCAACACCAAATATATGACCTTCTTCGGTTGAATAATCCGAATACTCACCACCGGTAGTGCCAAATTCTTTAAGGCTCCGATAGAATTTCATCTTCTTATTCACCATCTGATAGGGCATATTGTAATCATGTTTCTTGCTAGAAATGATCTTACCAATACGCGGATTCACTTTAGGTTTAGCACGTTTTTTGCTAATGCTATTTGCAGTCGCCTTTTGCTTTGCCGCTGACGGTGAGTTGCACCCCGAAACTAGCAATGCGACTAACATTGCAACCAAAATAGTCCCCTTTTTCATCTTTCAGCCCCCACCAACCTTTTTTATCGTGACTTTACATTTTGTCTAAATAATCAGCCAGGCTGAATTTATAAACTAACTTGAGGTGCTTAGCCTTATTAATTTTGAAGACTTTTAATTTTTCGTGGGCCGTAGAATACAAGGTTAATTTTGTTGGCCGATGTTTCGTTCTCAATTTAAAATAACCATGCTTAATCTTGGCCTTTTTCCCATTACCCACAACATAACCAGCACTTGCATTAAAGTTAACAGTATTAGTAATCGTTTGCTTGGTTTCTGTGACTGTTATTCTTGAGAACCCAGTGGCCATTTGACGCATTTCTGTGAGTTGTTTTTTCGAGAGCTGACTCTTCTTAAATACTTCGACCCCGTAGATCGAGACATGCCCGTCAACCATGGCAGCTTTCGCATCAACAACGGTTAGGAGCATCATGCAACTTAAAAATACTACAAAGACGGTAGCTAATTTAGTTTTCATACTTTTCCCCTTAAAAATTCCTTTTAATAATGACTCAACGAATAAGTAATCACATTTTTATAAGCATGAGTCTCAAAATCAGCAGTTCCATCACGATGAATGACAATTGAGGCAGCACCATCATAACCAGTGGCTTTGATAGTTACTAATTTAGTCTGACTCTTTGGATAAAAAGTTGTTTTAATTGCCGTGCTTCAACTCCAACTTTGCCATTGCGTGCAGTATAGCTAGTCGTTAACTTTTTAGAATCAGTAATAACTTTCCAAGCATTACGGCGATAGCTATAGTTAATTAGCTTTGCAGGTTTACCATTTTGAAAGTTAATTTGGATAGGCCGATTGTCCATCGTCATTGCTAACAACCGAACAATCTGTCCCTGCGCATTACGAACAACATAAAGTCGCTGCTACGTTGATAAACTGTCATTAACCCCAACCCGGTTACCCGTTGACTTCGTACTTTGTTCTTGTTCAGTCATCTTTTCAGTTGACTGAGGATTTAATAATTGAGTTCCCGGATCAGTATAAGTTCCTTGCACCAAGTTACGCTGTCCTTTATAGACCCAACCCAAATTTTTATTTGCCGTCCGTAGATATAAATAATGAGCACCATTATATCTAACAAGTTCTTTAGTCGCATAAAGTTGCGTCCTCGTATAGCGATCAAAAACATGTGTTACATAAGTCCGATGCTTCGTCATGACTGGTGCATTCCAAATAGCATGCAACCATGGATTAGCCACATAATAGGGCACGTTGTTAAGCTGCCATTGTTGTTTAACTGGGTAAAATCGTGTAAGATCACTTGGCTTTACATAGCCACCATTGGAATACCACTTATATTCAGCCATGCGATCCTTGGAGATTTTATTAAGAAAGCCATCATCTTGATAAATCATGACATGATAAAAGATCCCCTTAGTCGTTTTATAAGTTCTAAAAATCGCTAAAGTACTATGTTTATCGGTAGGATAGTCTGAAACAATTGAGGACTTCTTACCATATCCTTGCAAGGTGCGATAAAATTTACCTTTTTTGTTGGTGAACTTGAATGTGGCGCCATCTAGATTACCTTTAGTGCTAGAAATGACTTTTCCGACCTTCGGATTGTATTTCGGTTTTTTCTTAGTCGTCTTCTTTTTCACAACTTTTTTAGTGGTACTTGAACTGGCTGAAACCTTAGCCGAATGATTATTCTGTCCACATCCCGAAACTAACAATGCGACTAACATTGCAGTCAAAATAGTCCCCTGTTTCATCTTTCAGCCCCCCGCTGATACTTTTGAATCTAATACCTTTACTTTATAAATTTTATTATAGACTTAAAACACTAGCGTAATAGTTAAGCATCGTTTAAGATCAGCTATGGCAATTAATCACAAAAAACAATGCTATGTGTAAGCTTTCGAGTCCACACATAGCATTGATTAATTAAACATTATTCTCTTAATATTTTAGGTTCAGTAACACTAATCAAAGTCAGAAATTGGATACGTATTTAGTTGCTTTGGAATAACTGTCGCAAACTTTACATTACCATTGCGATAAATCGTTGTTGTCGCATACGCATCCCAACCAACAGTCATAACTTGAACTAACTTTTTACTTTTAGTTGAATAAAATTTCGTGCTTGTATTATCATCATTATTATAAGTGTTGTCAGCAGTATAATGTGTCCGCAATTTCTTTTTATTCGTAATCGTTTTCCAAGGTTTCCGGAAATACGAATAATTAATTAATTTTGTTGCCTGACCATTTTTGAACGTAATTTTGGTCGGTCGATTATCATTTCCGATTACCAATACCCGAATAATTTTATGTTTCTTATTACGAACAATATAAGCACGTTGCTGCATCGAGATACTGTCATTTTTTGAGACAAGGTTGTTTGTTGATTTCTTGCTCTGAACATGAGTCTTCTTCGTTTCGCCCTTTTTCAACGTTAGTAATTGTTTGCTAACATCACGATACTTACCAGCAACAAGGACCTTCGGCGATTTGTAAATCCACCCTAATTTTCTACCCTTAGCGGTTTCCAAATAAATATAGTGTGACCCATTATGTTTAACAGCTTCTTTAGTCGCATAAAGTTGTGTTGTTGTCAACCGATCCAATACGTGACTAATATACGTGTAATGTACTGTATAAGGAGGTCGATTCCAAATACGATGACTATATGGCTTTGCTATATAGTACGGTTGCTTTTTTTGATAAGTCCATTCCGAGGTGATTGGGTTAAAGCGTTTCATATCACTTGCTTTAACGTAGCCCAGGTCTCCCCAAAACTTAATGAATTTTGAATTAGAAGGGTGTCTTTTATTATCAAGCCCATTTGATTGATATTCAACGACGTGATAAAACGTACCTTTTTCCGTTGTATATTTTTCTGAAATACCAAAGGTATCCGCCTTTTCGTTTATATAATCCGAAATTTTCCCGGATTTTTTCCCAAATTGATTTAAATTGCGATAAAATTTGACTTTCTTATTAGCCATTTTATAAGCAATGTCTAAATCACCTTTTTCGGTGGACAAGGTTTTCCCAACTAATGGATTAACCTTTTCAACAACTTTTGAACTTGATTGCGAAGACTTTGAACTAGCTTTTACTTGACTGCTTTGGTTATTACTGGAACACCCCGCAGAAACTATCCCCGTAACTAGTGCTAATATTAATAATGCTCTCTTTGACATATTCCCGTCCCTCTTTACTAACAAAATAGGATGGTAAGTTCTCGGCAAACAGCGATTGAGAGCTTGCCATCCAACAAGTAATACGAACCTATATTTATCTTTTGAGGCTTATTTCATTTCAAACAAACACTAATCAAAATCGGAAATTGGATACGTCATTAAGTCTTTAGGAACATTAGTAGAAAATTTAGCACGACCATTGCGATAAATCATCGTTGTCGCTTCTGTATCAACGCCAACGGTCATTACCCGCACTAACTTCTTACTCTTAGCCGAATAGAACTTTGTAATTGGGTAATTATCGTCATTATCTATATAATTGGCCGTATAATGCGTACGCAATTTCTTTTTATTCGTAGTTGACATCCACGGTTTACGAGAATACGTGTAACTCATTACCTTTGTCGCCTGGCCATTTTTAAATGTAATCTTAGTCGGCCGGTTATCACTTCCAATTATTAACACACGAATAATCTTATGCTTCTTATTACGAACAATATAGGCACGTTGCTGTAACGAAACACTATCGTTTGTTGATACGCGATTAGTTGTGGAATTCTTGCTTTGTTTGTAAGACTTTTTAGTCTCACCTTTTTTCAACTTTAGCAATTGCTTGCTGGCATCTCGATACTTGCCGGCAATAAGTGATTTTGGCGATTTATAAACCCAGCCTAACTTTCTGCCTTTGGCCGTTTCTAGATAAACATAGTGTAAGCCATTATGTTTTACCGCTTCTTTAGTTGCATATAATTGGGTTGTTGAAAGCCGATCAAAAACATGGGTAATATACGTATAGTGCACCGTATACTCTGGTTTGTTCCAAATATGATGCAGATATGGATTGGCAACATAATACGGTTGTTTCTTTTGATAACTCCATTCAGAAGTAATCGGATTAAACTGTTTCATATCACTTGCTTTCACATAACCCAGATCACCCCAGAATTTTATAAAATTCGAATCGGAAGGGTATTTTTTGTTATCAAATCCATTTGATTGATATTCAACAAGGTGATAGTACGTGCCTTTTTCCGTTGTATATTTTTCTGCAACACCAAAGGTACTTCCCTTTTCTGTTACATACTCAGAAATTTGTCCCGATTTTGTTCCAAACTGCTTTAAATTTCGATAAAATTTGACTTTCTTATTAGCCATTTTATAGGCAACATCTAAATCACCTTTTTTCGTGGACAAAGTTTTTCCAACTAATGGATTAACTTTTTCCGCAACTTTTGAACTTGATTGTGAAACCTTCGAACTAGCTTTGATTTGATTACTCTGTTTATTAGTAGAACATCCCGCAGAAACAATCCCCGTAACTAGCGCTAATATTAGCAATGCTCTTTTTGACATATCCCCATCCCTCTTCATCAACAAAATAGGATGGTGAGTTCTCAACAAACAGCGATTGAGAACTTACCATCCAACAAGCAATACGAACCTATACTTAGTTTTTAAAGCTTATTTCATTTCAAGCAAATACTAATCAAAATCAGAAATTGGATACGTATTTAAATCTTTTGGCATATTAGTTGCAAACTTAACACGACCATTCCTGTAAATTGTAGTTGTCGCATTTGCATCTATACCAACAGTCATAACCTGAACCAACTTTTTACTCTTAGTTGAGTAAAATTTGGTTTCTGTATAAGCGTCATTATTATATATGTTATCGGCCGTATAATGTGTGCGTAGCTTCTTTTTATTCGTTATTGTTTTCCACGGTTTTCCAAAATATGAATAATTAATTAGTTGTGTTGACTGACCATGTTTAAACATTATTTTAGTCGGTCGATTATCGTTTCCAATAACCAGTACTCGAACAATTTGATGTTTTTTATTACGAACAATATAGGCACGTTGTTGTAATGACGCACTACCATTTCTAGACACACGGTTGCCCGTTGACTTTTTACTTTGAATATGAGATTTCTTAGTTTCACCATTTCTTAGATTTAGCAACCGTTTGCTAATATTCTGATACTTACCAGAAACAAGTACTTTAGGTGATTTGTAAATCCAACCTAATTTTCTACCCTTAGCGGTTTCCAAATAGATATAGTGTGACCCATTATATTTTATAGCTTCTTTAGTTGCATAGAGTTGTGTTGTCGTTAACCGATCAAGAACATGATTGATATACGTGTAATGTACTGTATAAGATGGCCGATTCCAAATACGATGACCATATGGTTTCGCTATATAATACGGTTGCTTTTTTTGATAGGTCCACTCAGATGTAATTGGCTTAAAGCGTTTCATGTCACTTGCTTTAACATAACCGCTATCGCCCCAAAATTTAATAAAATCCGAATTAGAAGGATAACGACTATTATTTAAACCATTTGACTGATATAAAACAAGACGATAATATGTTCCTTTTTCCGTCGTATACTTTTCTGCAATTCCAAAAGTATGTCCCTTCTCGGTTTCATACTCAGAAATTTGCCCAGATTTTTTCCCAAACTCTTTTAAATTACGATAAAACTTAACCTTTTTATTTGCCATTCTGTAAGCAACATCTAAATTACCTTTTTCTGTTGATAAAGTTTTTCCGACCAATGGGTTAATATTTTCAACAACATTCGAACTTGAATGTGTTGTTGAGCTGGCTTTTACATTATTGTTCTGTTTACTAGTGGAACACCCTGCAGACATAATACCCGTAACAACGGCTAATATTAAAAACATCCTTTTTGACATATTTACGTCCCCCTACTACCTTACAGCTTTATTCGATTTCGCTACCTCAGCAAACCTATTCATAACTAAATACCCTTTACCACCACTTCGAATTCCCATCCCCTCTGATTCACGATAAACATTTGACTTTAAGACCGTAAAATTTAACTCTTTAAGCTTCATTTTATGGTTTAACTTTTTAACAGGAATTGACATGAATGCATTATCATAAATTAAAAATAATTTATTTTTAGATCCACTATAAGCTAACCCTTGATTTTGTGATCCAATTGCCCGAGTTACTCTCTGTACCATTGAGATGGAAGAAATTTTAGTACCTTTTTTATTGAATTTTCCACGATATATAATCGTATTTCGTCCATAAGAATTTTTATATGCACCGAACTTAGAACCTGGTTTATATCCTTTTTTAGTATACTCCCCCATTCTTTTTTTGATATCCTTTTTATTTGTAGCTACTTTATCCTTGTAAGCTCGTGAAAAATAAAAATTTCCAGCTTTATCAAACGTCAAATCATGCATTTGTAGATATGCTTTCGTATACGTTTTAGGGAAGAACCAAAACCATATTTTCGTTTTTCTTTCTCTAATATTAAGTGTCCAAGTTTTTACTGGTTTTAATTTTGTCAAACTGATCTTTTGAAATTTAAAAGGATGCGAAGTCTTATTATTATCTTTTTTCAAACTATAAGCGGCATTATATAAATGCTTATCATGTGGATTAAACGAGAAACTTTGACCGTGTCCTGTATAAAATTTTGGCCCTAACGTAACGGCTGAATAAATTTTATAGTTATAGCTACTTAAATGCTTATGGGCAGCACGTTGTAGTTTTCCTCGTTTTTTCTGTCCACTCTTCGAATTAGACAATGGATATATATATTTACGTGCCTTTTGCAACCCTCGAACTACTTTATCATATTTACCATTTTTATTGATCAACTTATCTAATTTAGATAGATCATACCTAACGATTCGACCCTTGCGTTTATTACCATTATGTCGGAAAGACATTTGTACATACATATATTTCTTGTAAATAACCACCCCCTGTGGCTCACCGTACTTACCAATATATTTAATCTTATTATACTTATATTTATGAGTACCATTAACAGGTTTACCATCAGCTAAAAATCCATATCTTGAAAACATATAATGAATTCCTTTTTCAGTTGTTCCTAAATAGTTTGCTTTTGTTCCATTTACAGGTACTGAATCATAATGCTTTCCCCGTGGTCGAAACCATTTCTTAGTAATAGAAATCGTGTTCACCTTTTTTGGTGTTTTTGCCTGTATATTGACCGTAGTTGCCTCGGCCCCCAACGGTAATAGCGTGATCCCCACCATTGTTAAGGCAGCCACCTTCATCCATTGCTTGTTAATCATTATTTTCCCCTCCGCGTTTCATGACAAAACTCAACATCCAACTTAACAACAAACCAAGGGCCCCTAAAAATGTCATTTCCCGACTATGACTTTCCCCAGTTTGTGGCAAATTCGTTAAACTTTGTTTCTTTGAGTTTGCATTAGTTGTTGATAAGTTTTGTCCTTTTGACCCTGTATTACTTGTGGCAGTTGAAGATGCCAATTTCGTATGATTATTATCAGATTGACTAACTGACACACTATGTTCAGTTAACCATTCCGCTTGTTTCTTAACTGACAAGCCCGCGAAACTAGTTGGAATGGAGACGTTTTGACGCAATTGATAATAAGTCGTCTTCACTAATTTTCCTTGTCGATTATAGCTTGCTACTTGCCAATGATTCCCGTTAACTCTGGTCAACACTTTTCTACCAATGACCTTGCCACTTTCAGCTGCGCTAGCGGCTGGTTCATCATCATAGTTTTGATCCCGATATTGTCCATAAAGTAACGTTTCAGCACTAACCACTTTATGATGTTTAACTGTCGCAACCGTCGTGCTTGCTAAGGTCCCGCCAATCGTTAGGCTTTGAGCATAAGCTTTGCCGTTGCCCAGTTTATTAACGACAACTTCTTCACTAGTCAATGCACCATATTTTGTTCCCGTAAACGTCCACTTTGACTGACCAATTTTAATTGTTGCTGCTTTGGTTAACTTGAAGTTCTGTTTACTATAAACGACTTTTCCTTTGGCGTTCATGACCTTGATAATGACATTATCTGGATCAGTATCGTCATAAACTGTGGTATAGCCATTAGGCCAAGTCTGCGTTGCTTTTCGATAACTGTACTCACCATCTAAGGCATAAACACTGGTTGATAAGCCCTTAACCGCGGTATTCGTATCAATATATTGCTTGATTGTTTCACCATCGGCACTGATGGTGGCACGATCAGCAACCGGCACCTTGTTACTGTTTAGATGAGCAATAGTAATCGCTCCAGCTTTAGAAATTGATACCCGTACCTTTTCGCCAGTATTAGTTGTAATCGTCACGGATTGTCCTTTGCCTACTGTAGCTTGTTGATGGAACGTACTAATATCAATATCATCATCCATCGTCCCGACTAAATATTGACCATCCGGCTTCACTTGCACAACCGTCATATCCTCATTAACATCTGGATGTACTTGCATCACACCAATGAGTTTATCCAACCCGTTAAAGACTGGAATCGTGTGTGAACCATCATAGTTATCATAATTCTGATTCCAAGGTTGTTTGTAGTGCAACGTAATTGTCGTGTCATCTAACGGGAAGTTTCCTTGTAATACACTAGATGACCCTGAATAAATTTCTGTCCATTGTGGCAGATCCAACGGTTTAATTTGGAAGCTATCATTGTAATAGCCTGTAATCGTCCGGTACTTACCTAGTCCCAGTTCGTCATCAAGATTATTCTTGTAATTATCAATATCTTTAACCCGTAACGTGATCTGCTTAGCTTGGTAATGGAAGACCACTGGGCTATTGATAAAGCTATAAACACCAGTCGGATTGTCACTATTAACCAAGTTATAACCCGTTAACGTTAATTGACTATTGGTGGCATCATAGCCAGTGCCATATTGCCCTGTAAGCGTTGCACTTGGCGCAATTTGTTTGCCATTTTGGTCCACGTAAGTCACTGGAATATCAATGATGATTGGCGCATAGTCGTACATTGCCTCAATATTGCCAGTTGTCATCGTCCCACTAGTGTTCGTTTGCTTAGCTAACGTATAACCGGTAACTTGTTGCGCCTTAGTCTGATACTTACTCCCCGCAATCACCCGCGTCTTCGTATCAGCGGCCAACTTCGTGGTTGTTCCTTGAATGTAATAGTGCGTTGTTACATAGTGCTTTTGATCAGCCGTGGTCGTTACGGTATTAGACGCCTGACTATCCCCATCAATTGTCGTTAAGATTGACATTTTAAGAGTTTGCACACTATCGGTTTGATCGGCATTAACTTGGGCGGTAATCGTATAATAATGTCCATAAAAATCTGCATTACCCAAGTAATCGGCGTTCACCGTTAATTTCAAGTTGGACCCGCTTGATTGATTCGTGAAGTACTGCGTCACATCTTGACCGGTTTCATTAGTGACTTTGATGTTTTTCAAAGTGACATTAGTTGGCAAGTTTCCTGTGAAGGTGACGTTCTTGTAATAGAATTGTTCCCATTCATCAGGAATCGTTTGCTTAAAGTTATATTGATAAGTGGTTTCACCATCTTTAAGACTGTTTTGCTTAACATTGGTTTGATCACTATCCGTAGTCGTTGCAGTTGGCGCAATTACTGCGGTTGCCAATGGCTTTTGAGGCACGTAGTTAACGCCCCAGACGGTCATCTTAGTTGGGGTATCTTTCCCATTACTGTAACGGAACGTTAATGACCCTTGATTCGAATACGTGAACGTCAACATCGCATATTCATCACTAGCATCACTATTCACTTTAGGTGATGAGATGATTGTATAGTCGTTTTTGTTAGAATAGCGTAACCAGTTATCGACTTGACCAGTCGTTGGATCTTCACTCGTTGGCACATAAGCCGTATCTAGCTTATTCCATTGATCACCTGAGATTGCGACCGTTTGAGCACCATCAATATCCGTCAACGTCATAATTCCGGACACGGCTTCTTCTTTACCGGTATCACTACGAACGAATTGATACTTCACATCAACCCAACCGGCACCTGGGAAGTTGGTATAAATCATATTCGTATAGGTTTCGACATACGCATCACTGATATCAGACAAGCGGCCCCAATCGGTAAAGAGAATGTTCATATCCATCCCATTACCATCGGCGTCATAGCCAACATTTGTGTACTTAAAGCCAACTTGGCCCTTGGTTGCGGTCACCAGATCAGTCGCAATCGTATTTGGCTTATCCGTCGACATTTCAGTCCCGATAACCGAAGCGGTTGTGGTACCGCTACCATTAAACTTCGGAATGAAGGCATACTTGCCACTTAACTTATCATCAGTCTTTGGCACCACCGCTTTAGGATTGTCCGTAATTGGTTTTGCGTTATCGTAATCGCCTACACCAGTCCCCGTGGTCGTATCTTGATTGGCTTTTGTATCAGTGTTGGTATTGGTTTTACCAGTTGATTCATCGTTAGTGTTAGTAGTGTCATCACTGTTATCATCGTTGGTTGTGGTCGAATCATCATTCGTATCGGTTGTGCCACTATCATCGGTGCTATCAGCATCGTCATCATTGATGTCCGCACTGGCTGGTTTGATCGCTGATTGTTGTTTGTCTTGGTTCGTTGATTGATCAGTTGCATCCGTCGTACCATCAGTTTTGGCTGGCGTAGTTGCGGCTGGTGTCTGTACTGCATCACTAGTCGTGGTGGTTTGATCAGTTGTGGCATTTTGATCTTTGTCATTTCCGGCTTGTTTATCGGCTGCTGGTTGACTACTATCAGTCGTCGCTTGTTTGGCTACGACCGTGCTATCGGTCGCTGCCGTGGCTGCACTAACAGTTTGGTTCGGCAATAGGCTTAACCCTAGACTAGCCCCAAACATCGTCATCCCCGCAAAAACCCAAAAGCGACCTTTTTTGTACATTTTATAATGTAAACTAACTTGTTCCGTTGGCAACTTATTCAAAAATAACCCCTCCTAAAATAATCGATCAGTCGCTAATGCGATTAATCGCCCCGTTATCCAATAAATTTTCTTGACGTTAACTATTCACGCCTGTTATATTAATATGTCTGCCGTTTACTTAACAAAAAAGGTACCATCATAAATCGACAGTACCTATAAATAACCGGTTAGAATGCTAAAATAATCCAAGCCCACATAGTTACACCCCCTAAACAATTACTGTTTAGGTCAGTGTAATTTTGTCAGGATTATTAATCTGGAAGTGTCTTGCCATTAAGACACTTTTGCCACATCTTTTTGGAGGATAACTTATTTTGAATGATATCGGTGCCACACTTGAACAGATTCGGATAATGAAGGGGATTACCGTCACTAGTATCGCTAAAGGTTCGAACTACTCGCGAACCAATTATTACAAACTCATCCGTACTAATGACGCGGATATGATGACCAAAACGTTCTTTGCGATGTTAGATCAATTGACTGTAACCCTAGATGAGTTTGAATACATCAAAGCTCATAATCAATTACCGCCATTCGAACGTTGGACTAGAGACATGCAACAAGCTTTTAATAATCCTAAGTTTTCAACAACCGATAAAGTCATGGCACTTCAACAAATTAAACAACAAGCACAAGCCGAATATGAGGAAAGCCATATCACCAAGTTTCGGCATTTAGTCATCATGGTCGATCTCTTTATGAATCGGTTACAAGCTAGCCCAATGGGACCGGCGCTAAAGAAAGAGGCCGCTGAGATCAGCAAATATTTAGCCAAGGTGAATACGTGGACTCATTACGACATTGTGTTGTTCAGTAACACAATGTTCGCGATTCCTGATGCGATTCAAACGAGTCTTTTACACAGTGTCTTCAAGAATAAAGACAATTATCAAGACTATCCGGCATTGATTTCTGAGATCTTCATGTTTACGACTAACTTGGTTATTCTGGGTGTCCAACGCCATCAACCCCATCAAGTTCACGATCGTGTTATGAACCTTAAACAATTAACCTTACAACCAGATGCCGCTTTAGAACGGATCATCTTACAGTTCTGCGAAGGCCTAGATGACTATCTGTCAAAGTCAGATTTAACAATGGCCAAGTGCACCACGGCTATTCAGATGACTCAACAACTAGGCATGCCAAAGTGGACCGCTATTTTTAATAACATTTTAGATGAAGCGCAAAAAATTCAATGACTAAAAAATCACTTAGCCTTAAACGACGGCTAAGTGATTTTTTATTCTTTCTATATTAGAACTATCTATCCGAAACCATGAATAATACAGCCAACGCCTGTTTAGTCGCCACAAATGCGTCAAAATCCCCTTTTTGAAAACACCAGTTAATTTCGACACCTTCAAACAACATCACTGAACTGCGATACATCTCGGCAGCTGGCGCGTGATTTTTAATGGAACCGGCCTGTTGTGCTTGCTGAATTAAGTCCGTCACATACTTGTTAGTTGATTCACTAAGATCAAACGTATGCTGATTGATTTTTAAGTTAGCAATATACAATTGGCTATACAAATCTGGTCCCAAAGTCGCAATAATGTCGATGGTCTGTTGATAAAAATCATAGATCCGCTCGAGTGGATCTTGTGGCCCATCCTGACGTTGTAGTTGTGCCGGTAGTTTGACGACTAGACTTCGAAAATAGGTACTAATCAATTGATCCTTACTGTTGAAATGATAGTAAAACGTGGGTTTCGTAATATCGCAGGCCCGACAAATATCATTGATCGTAACCTGTTCAAATTGTGTTGCTTTAAAGAGCTTAATAGCCGTCGTCATAATACTTTGATCCGTTGCTTTTGTCATCGTTCATCCTCCCGCATCACACAATTTATTATAACATTTAAAGGTTTGTTAAAAATCTTACCCGAGTAATAAAAAATGTGCTATGATATTGTTAATCAATGAACATAGTCTTGGTAATTGAAAGGAAGTTGTTGAAGATGTCACAAAAATTTATCGGTGCCGTACAAGGGTTTCATAGCGTTATTACGGCCACGGTTACCGTTAACGATCAACATGAACTCATCGATGTCGAAGCAGACGCCCAAGCTGGTACAGTCGGTGCCTTAGGGATTGAACAAATGCAGCAAAAAATGAAAGCGGTTCATAGTGCCGATGTCGATGCGGTTTCTGGTGCTTCGGTAAGCTCGACCAGTTTTAAGAACGCCGTGCAAAAAGCCCTAGCAGTCAGTGACGGCCAACTATCTGCCAAAGATGCCCTTGATGTGACAGTTCCTAATCCCAAACAATCAACCACCGATGCGACCACTAGTGCATCGGTTCATCCAGATGCCACTCCAGACAATCCATCACCCGTCATGCCGGCCGTCGCTTACAAGCCCGATCTCAACTTTGATGCCAGTTATGACGTTGTGATTGTCGGTGCTGGTGGTGCTGGGTTAGCTGCGGCCGCCGAAGCCGCACGATCTGGTCTTTCCGTTTATATTAGTGAAAAAAGTGGTATTCCTGGTGGGACCACCAACTACTCCGGTGGGGTTATTCAAGCAGCGGGGACAAAACTACAACAGACAACAACTGACTATCCTAATGACACGCCCGAAAAACATGCGAAATTGTGGCTACAAGCGGGCGAAAACATGGTTAAACCTGAACTCGTTAAGGATTTAGCTCAAGGTGCACCCCAAAATATTGATTGGTTGGCATCACTTGGTATCAACTGGATTAGTGTCTACGGTCATTGCCACATTCCTTATGTGGACGATGCTAACTTTGCCGATCGAATTCACATTTACGACAATGGCACCGGTAAAGGTGGTGGCATGGGAGATGGCTTAGTCTTAACCCAAACGTTACTTAAAGCGGCCTTAGCTGCTGGGGCTACTATTGATTACGAAACTCCAGCCGTGGCTTTAGTTCAAGATACTAACAACCACAACGTTTACGGCGTTAAAGTCAGTCATGACGGCCAAGACCATTTAATCAAAGCTAACCGTGGGGTCATTTTAGCCACCGCCAGCATCGATCATAATCCGGCCTTAGCTAAAGCTTACAACGCTCAACATTATAACGATTTGATGTTCAATACGTGCTTATCCGCTAAGTCGGACACTGGTGACGGTTTAATGATGGGCTTATCCGCTGGCGGTGCCGTCAGTGGCATGGGTGGTACCATTGATTTTTGTGGCAAGACTGGGAACGGGACCAGCAATCAAGTTCCAACGATCCCATTAATCTTTGTCAATGGTGCTGGGAAACGGTTTGTTTGCGAAGATGCGACTTACGCTTATCAATATCGCGCTATTTTCCAACAAGAAAAACAATTCGAGAAACCAACTTATATGATCTTTGATCAACGGTCAATTAGCGAACCCGGTAGTGTTTGGGCAACTGAATCTTTAGCCGCAGACGTTAAAAAAGGTGTCGTTAAACGAGCCGACAGTATCGCAGAATTGGCCGACTTAATCGATGTGCCGGTAGCAAACTTACATGCCACGATCGCCACTTGGAACGAAAATATGACCCAAGGTAATGACTTAGAATTTGGTCGCCGCACCGGTTTGAAACCATTGCAAGCGCCATTCTATGCTTATCATAATCAAGCCACGAACTTAGGTGCCATTGGTGGGTTAACGATCAATGTTGACGGCCAAGTCCTCGACAACTTCGATCAACCGATTACCGGCCTGTACGCCGCTGGTTTGAATGCCGGCGGTTGGCTTGGCCCTTACTATCCTGGTTCTGGAACCGCAATTTCTGGAATCGTGCATCAAGGACGTAAAGCGGCGCAAGCTTTAGCACAATTGAATTAGCTGCTGAAGAGAGTGGGACAAAAGACGGTTTGCTACTGAATATAGCCTAGGCATACGAATGATTATGCATTTTCAATCGTTTATATGCCTAGGCTATGCGGAGGGAGCAGTCTTTTGTCGCACGTTTCGACTGTAAATATTCGGAGATGCAAAAAAGAATCAAGTAAGCCGTCAATAGCATATAATGGTATTTTTATCAATATGTGCTATAATTCAAGGTATGAAAAAACCAGAATTTGAATTTTATCAACGTCCCAATGGGCACATCGAATTTATTGAGTTTTTACAATCTTTACCTGATAAGGATCGTTCAAAACTAGTAGCCACCATTGCCAACGTACAAGATCAAGGATTGATTGTTGCTAGAAAGATGAAATGGATTAAGAAATTAGACGATAACCTATTTGAGCTACGATCAAAAACTGGCAATAACATTCAACGTGGACTATATTTTCATGTAACCGACACCAATTATCAAGTCACTCATGGATTTAGCAAAAAGGCACAAAAAACACCACCCTATGAAATCAAACACGCTATGAAGATCAGAGACGAATACTGGGAGGAACATAAAAATGACTAGTATTAAATTTAATGATTATTTGCAAGAATCCTTAAAGAACCCATCATTCAAAGCTTCTTATAATAGTGACTACAGCAAACTCGCCAGTGCGGCCGCATTAATGAAAGCTCGCGAAACTGCCGGATTAACGCAACAAGAACTCGCAGTCAAGGCATCTGTACCGCAATCAACAGTGGCGCGGATAGAAAGTGGTGCTAATACAAGTTTCGATACACTATCTAAAATTGCATTTGCACTTGGAAAACGATTAATTGTCGACTTTTCTTAGATTAGCTTTTCTGAAAGCACTATAAGACTGACATATAATTAAAGCTGGTGAGCCGGAATCTTCTGATTTCATCTCACCAGCTTTTTAATAGCTTAAAAATAAGACACCACAACTTACGCGTTTTTATATTAATCGTTGTATTTGCAATGCCATCAACATCACTTCTTCATCTGGTAACGGCGTCTTGAATTTCATATTCAAATAGGCCGCCACCTTTTGTGCAATCTGGAAAGCCCGTGGATTTTGACTTTTAACTAATGCCACCATAGCTGGATCAGCATTTGCTAACAAGCTTCCGGCAATGGCCCGTTCAACCAAGAACTTGACATGAACGACACAACGCTGATAATTCATTCCTTGCTCATCTAGCTTGCCACCGGCCTGATATTTGATAATATTGATGATCCTGCCAATTAATTGGCCCGCCTTCAAAGCATCTTTACGTTCATCAGTTCCATTTTCGGCATTAATAATGTGAGCCGCAATATTCGCCGCTTCTTGTTCCGAAAACTCAGTTCCCATTTGCTCGTTGACCAGCTTAACTGCTAATTGTCCCAACTCAAACTCACTGGCGTAGTACGTTTTGATTTCCCAATAAACCCGATTAGTAATCACAATGCCTTTTTCCGCTCGTTCCAATGCAAACTTCAAATGATCTAGCAAAGCAACATATAATGTCTCACTCAACTTTGCAGTTATCCGTTGTTGCGCCTGGGTCACAATTTCTTGCGTAATTTCTAGTAAATGTGGGGACGATGACGCAATTGTCGTTAACAACTGTTCAACATTAGGATTCTGAGTCGCGACAAACACTTGATTAAAGTCATGTTCGGTTACCACTGTTCCAGGATGTTTACCGTAACCTAACCCTTTGCCTAATAATACAAACTCTTGGTCACGCTCATTGGTCGCGAGCACCACGCTCGAATTTAGCACTTTCTTGATTCGTAGCACGTCTACCCCTCCAATCCAATTATCGTTAGCCTAAGTCAGCACCATTCGTGGCAATTACTTTTTGATACCAAGTGAATGAATCTTTCTTGTACCGGTTTAACGACCCCTGTCCCAAATCATCTTCATCAACATAAATGAAGCCATATCGTTTCGACATCTGTGACGTGGAGGCACTAACCAAATCAATTGGTGCCCAACTTGTATAGCCTAACAAGTCGACGCCGGCATCGACCGCTTTAATCATTTCCGCAAAGTGCGCTTTGAAATACTTAATCCGATAATCATCATGCACGTGATGATCCGCCGTCAAGTCATCTTTAGCACCCATTCCGTTTTCAACAATCATCAATGGTTTATGATACCGATCATAGAGTTGTAATAGTGAAATCCGTAACCCAACTGGGTCCACGGTCCAACCCCATTCTGTTGCTGGCAAATGTGGATTCTTGCCACCAACGACAGTATTCCCTGTTGTTAAAGTTAAATTATTCTCGTCATAAGATGAGACCATTGACATGTAATAACTAAACGAAACAAAGTCGACTGGATTAGCTTTCAAAATTGCCAAATCTTCCGATGTCATCTCAATATCCAAGTCATGTTCCTTAAAGTAGTTCAGGATTAAGGCTGGATATTCACCGAAAACTTGAACATCGGCTGGGAAATAATTCATTGTGTTTTTATTAAATGACGCTAACACATCCCGCGGATCAGAAGAATTTGGATAATCGGTTAATTTCGTCAACATACAACCGATCTGACTGCCCGGAATCATCTCATGACAAGCTTTCGTTACTAACGCTGAGGCCACAAATTGATGATGAAAAGCCTGATATTCGGTTTGTAACAAGTTATCCGTTTGATCAGGAATAATTCCTGCCGACGTAAATGGGTGACGCGTCACACTATCGATTTCATTAAAGGTCAACCAATACTTCACATCATCTTTAAACGCGGTAAAGCACGCCTGACAAAAACGCACAAACAAGTCAATGACATGTCGATCAGCCCAACCATTATATTTCGTGGCTAAAGCTAACGGCATCTCATAATGTGATAACGTGACAATTGGTTCAATCTGATACTCATGCATCTTCGCAAATAGTTCTCGATAATAAGCTAATCCGGCTTGATTAGGTTCAGTTTCTTCACCGGTTGGAAAAATTCGCGTCCACGCGATCGATAAGCGTAACGTTTTAAAGCCCATTTCATTGAACAATGCTAAATCTTCTGGGTAGCGATGATAAAAATCAATGCCACGACGTTTGGGATAATCAGTCGTATCCGTAGCCTTAATGGCCGCATCAATATCTGCGGAGCTCACACCGACTTGCTTGCGATAATCTTTGACATCAACTTTTGGTTTATAAGTCGCAACGTCAGCAACTGACAATCCCTTACCATCATCATTCCAAGCACCTTCAACTTGATTGGCAGCAACCGCGCCGCCCCATAAAAAGTCTTTTCTTAATCCCATGATTAAACTCCTAACTTCGCAATGTTCATCACTGATTGCGTCTCTTGGTCATCAGTCACTTCATCTACAGCAACTGCATAATTGTCTTGATTGGTGACTACCATCATCGTAATTGGATTATAGCCAGCCGCTTTAATCTTGTCTAAATCAAATGTTTCTAAGACTTCACCCGCCGTGACATGTTGACCGACCTGAACATCAGATTCAAAATACTGCCCATTCAATTGAACGGTATCTAACCCAATATGGAATAAAATTTCAGCACCATTATCGGTCTTCATGCCTAGTGCATGTTTCGTTTCATAGACCATTTCAATCGTCCCATCGGTTGGGGCAACTAAACGACCTTCACTTGGATCGACCGCAATACCTTGACCGATTAACCCTTGTGAAAAAACATCGTCAGGAACTGCGGATAATGGTAGGACTTGACCAGCAATCGGTGCCGTTAAATCTTCAGCAGCCACACTGGTTGTCGTTGTTGCATCGGCCTTGACTGCTTCATTGTTAGTTTCATTCTTCCATAGTAACAAACTTGCCACAAATGAAACGACAAATGAAAGTCCAAAGCCAATCAACGCATGAATTAAGTTGGCAGGATTACTCTTATCCACAAACATTGGTAAACTGGCTAACCCAGGTCCCACAATCGTAAATCCGGCTAACCCAACAATACCAACGTAGGCACCACCAATGACACTCCCAATCACAACACTCGTTAATGCCCGTTTGTGTTGTAAAGTGACCCCGTAAAGCGCGGGTTCCGTAATGCCAAACAAAGCTGAAATCGCTGCGGATAACGCAACCCCACGCATCTTCGTGTCTTTAGTCCGAATGGCAATGGCAAAACACGTTCCACTTTCTGAAATATTATGTGCCAAGGAAGCAGGTAGATACAACGTTTCTTTCCCAACCGTACTAAAAGTTGAAACGACATAAGGAATCATTGGTTTGTGCATCCCAGTTGCAACCATAAATGGCAAAGCACCAGCTAACAAAGCGGTCGCAACCCAGCCAAGATGTGTATTCAAGAACAAGATCACACTGACAAAGCCTTCACCAACCACATAACCCAAAGGTCCTAAGAATAAGAGCGTAATTGGCGCGGTAATGAGCATCGCCATCATTGGCACAAAGAAGATCCGAATGGGCTTTGGTGAGTACTTCGTAAAGAACCGTTCCATCACCGCATAGAACAACACACTTAAAATTGCTGGAAAAACTTGTGAACTATAAGTCACGTTCATCACATTCATACCAAACAATTGCGTCCCTTTAGTCATCATTGTGACTAAATCAGGTAAGATCAAAACACCCACTGTTGAAACAGCCACTAACGGATTGACTTTCAATTTCTGAGCGGTTGTAATTGCCACCAGAATTGGTAAGAAGTAAAGCGGCGCCCCACCAACTAAGGTTAAAATTTGATACGTTTGACTACTATCACTAATCCAGCCGAACATCGCAAGTAGCATCAGTAGCGCTTTAAGAATCCCACCACCCGCAATAGCTGGTACTAAAGGTTGAAAGACACTAATAATAAAATCAAGGACAACTTTACCCCAGGATTGCTTGGGGCCTTTAGTCGCTTGTCCTGTAACTTCACCTAATTCATTTTGCACAGCATCAAACATATCCACGACATCATTACCAATAATCACCTGACATTGGCCACCGGCGATAACCGCACCTAAAACGCCATCAATCGCTTTTAATTCATCCAAATCAGCTTGATCAAAATCACTCAATGAAAACCGTAGCCGGGTTGAACAATGAATCAAAGAAACAATATTCTGCTTACCACCAACACCAGCAATAATTGCTTTTGCACTTGCATCAAAATCCATAATAGTCACTCCTAACGACAAAAAACAGGATCTAAAAAGTAGCCGGGGAATGCCCGTTACTTTTTTAGATCCTGCCTGCTTTACCAGTTACATGTCTAATTTTATTTAATTTCTATATTGATAATGTAAACCCTTACATATCGGAAGTCAACCTTATTTTTCAAATAAAAAAAGATTCGGGCCCTTTTCATTAGACCTGAATCTTGATTAAACAGCTGTAAATAAGGAACTACCGACCGTGATGATTAAACTAAATATTGTAAATCACTAGCCGGTGTTGGATAAGCCCAGATAAGTTTCTGTAACTCAGCCAACGTCACTTTTTGTTGAATTAACGTCATGACATAGTTAATCATTTCATCGGCAATTTCACTCAAGAAGCTAGCGCCAACGACCAACCCACTTTGCCGATCAACGACGACCTTCGCTAAAGCTTTGGGCGTCTGCAACCGATAATAGGTGAACCAGTGTGTCATATCTAACGTGTTCACTTGATACCGAGCTGAATCTTCTCTGGCTTTAGCCGTAGTGAGCCCCACCTCAGCCAACTTGGGTTCTGCATAAACTTCGGTTGGAATCACCGGATACGTGATTGCTGCAGCCGGTTGCGTTAATTCTCCAACCAAGTAACGCGCTTCATATCCCGCGACTGGCGTTAACTTTGGCACTGGTGTATCGCTCACATCACCAATCGCATAAATATGTGGATTGGCGGTTTGAAGATGATCATTGACTTGCACGCCACCGCGGTTAACCGTAACGCCCACGTTTGCCAACCCCAAATAATCAACATTTGGTTGTCGACCTGCCGAACAAATTACTAAGTCCGTGGTGAGGTCGAACCCATCGGCCGCCGTCAAATGCAGGCCATCCGGTTGCTTGGTAATCCGTTGTAAGTCAACATTCAAATCAAACGTGATCCCCTGTTCAGTCAGTTGCCCCATCAATGCTTGGACATGTTCAGTGTCAAACGCTTTTAATGGCCGCTCATTATGATGAATCAAGTGAACTTCGGCCCCTGCCGCCCGAGCAATGGTTGCGAGTTCAAACCCTACATAGCCACCGCCAACAAAGGTGACCCGTTTTGGCATCGTATCGAGATCTAAGAAATCCGTACTCGTCTTAAAGTATTCCTGCCCCTCAACGGGTAAGATGGTTGGCCGTTGACCGGTCGCAATCACATAATCGGTCCCACTAACCGTTTCGTCACCAACTTGCAACGTGCCATCGGCGTTAAAGGTCGCCTGACCATGTAGTGTTGCAATCTTTTGGCCTTGTAAGCCGCTCAAGGTTCCATCATTAATACCATCAGTATAACCGCGTTTTGTCGTCATCAAAGCTGGCCAATCAACCGTTGGCACACCGGTTAAGCCATGGCCTTGTAAGTTTTTAGCACGTTGCTGAGCTTCAACCGCACTAAGCAAAATCTTCTTCGGATCACACCCCCGATTAGGACAAGTACCACCCCACAAGTCCGCTTCAACAATCAATACAGACTTACCTTGCGCTTTAAGCCCACCGGCAACCGCCGTTCCAGCTGGGCCGCCACCGATTACAACGATATCGTATTCTTTTGTCATTTTTGGGTCCTCCTCGTTTGCTTTTCTGAAACGTGTTCGGTCAACCTGGGAGCTGCGCTGACTACGCAAGCCCAACAATCCGGCAGGTTCATCGGATCATTGGCTTTGCTAGGTCATGCTCACTCCCAACCCGGTTGGTCTCTCACTCTAGTCTGAAACGTGTTCGGTCAACCTGGGAGCTGCGCTGACTACGCAAGCCCAACAATCCGGCAGGTTCATCGGATCATTGGCTTTGCTAGGTCATGCTCACTCCCAACCCGGTTGGTATCTCACTCTAGTCTGAAACGTGTTCGGTCAACCTGGAGATTCCGCTTGCTACGCTAAAGCAACTAACCGGATAGACCACCGGCTAATTGCTTTAGCTAGGCAATGCTCATCTCCAACCCGGTTGACCTCACACTCTAATCTGGTTCATGCGTACTCAAATAAGTCATCACCGTCTGACGATCTAAGTATCCCTTGACCTGCGTCTCCTCAGTGATTGCTAAATATTGGTGCGTCGCCAATGCTTCAAAAGCCGTTCGTAACGTTGCTTGAGAATCAATTGCTTGGATTTCACCATCAGCAACTGCCGGCTTTTTTGGCAAATAACCTTGAACCAGGCCGACCCGACCAACATACACATCGTAAATCTTTTTCGCTCGACTAGCACCGAAGAAGTCCCGCACAAAATCATTGACCGGATGTTGCGCAATCGCACTCGGCGTATCGACTTGCAACAACTCACCATGCCGCATAATCCCGATCCGATCGCCTAATTTCAAGGCTTCATTCATATCATGGGTCACAAACACAATCGTATTGTCATAACGTTGATGGAGCTTTAAGACTAGATCTTGCAACTGTTGACGCGAGATCGGGTCCAACGCACTGAATGGTTCATCCATCAATACAGTCGTGGGTTGTGAGGCGATGGCCCGCAAAATGCCGATCCGTTGCTGTTCCCCACCGGATAATTCATCCGGCATTCGATCACGATAAACTGCTGGGTCTAAGCCGACTTCTGTTAACAAATCATCAATCGTGGCATTAATTTCTTTTTTGGGAGTCCCCTTCATTTCAGGGATAACCGCAATATTTTGGGCCACCGTCATCGTTGGGAACAGGGCAATTTGTTGCAAGACATAGCCCATGTCCCAACGTAATTCTCGTAACGGTACCGTTGTGGTATCTTGACCATTCACTAAGATTTTGCCACCGGTTAACGGTTCTAACCGATTGATCATCTTGAGTGACGTGGTCTTACCACTTCCTGAGGTCCCAACTAAGACGAAAAGTTCACCCTTAGCCACCGTTAAATTGAGGTCTGGAATGACTTCGTTACCGTTAAATGATTTTTGAACATGTTGAAATTCAATGGCAGTTGTCATCTTAGTTGCCCCCTTTCAATAAGCCGTGTTTAACCAAATAGTGATGCGCAACGGTTGCCGCCGACTCATTCTTAACATTGACTTCATAGTTCATTTCTTGCATATCCGTTTCGGAAATCCGCCCAGCCAGCTTATTCAAAGCTTTGACCACCTTAGGATGCTTCTTAGCAAAGGATTGTTTCATCAACGGCGCCCCTTGGTAAGTTGGGAAGAAGTGTTTATCATCCTTCAAAATTGCCAAGTTATATTGCCGCAACTCACTATCCGTTGAGTAGGCATCGACCAAGTTGATCCGGCCCTTACTAATGGCTTCATAACGCAACGCCGGTTCCATTGATTTCGCTGTAATATCTAAGCCATATGCCTTCTTTAAACCTTTCAAGCCATCGTCACGATCAATAAATTCAAGTGTCATCCCAGGCTTTAAGATCGATTCAACTTGATTCAAATCACTAATTGTCTTTAAGTGGTGTTGCCGCTTGAACTTCTTAGTAACCGCCAAGGCATACGTATTGTTGTAGGCCATTGGCTTTAGTAACGTCATCTCATCTTGGCTAGCTAGTCGCTTCTTCGCCAATTGATACGTTTGATTAGCGGTTAAATTCTTCGCATGACTCCCACTCACTAACGTTTCCAATACTGAACCGGTGAATTCTGGATAAATATCAATCTGATCATGTTTTAACGCACTGAACAAGAACGTGGTTTTCCCAAAGTTAGGCTTCAACGTCACTTTGACATGACTATCGTTGGCCTCAATTAATTGCTTATACATATTAATCAAAATTTCTGGTTCGGAACCTAGCTTCCCAGCAATCGTAATGGTTTCAGTCCGGTTAGCGTAAACGCTGTACGCCCCACCACCAGCTAGCAACGCAACGATCACCCCAAATACGGTTAACGCGCGTTTCGGTTTTGCCGTTTGGAACCAACGAATGAGCGCACTGAGCACAATCGCAAGTAAAGCGGACGAAATCGCACCAATTAAAAGTAACGAGGTGTTGTTACGGTCAATCCCTAACATAATGAATGTCCCGAGACCACCAGCACCAATCAAAGCGGCTAACGTCGCGGTCCCAATAATCAGGACAACCGCGGTCCGAATACCGGCGATGATTTGCGGCATTGCAATCGGCAGTTCGACCTTGAATAACTTACGCATCCGCGACATCCCAAACGCATCGGCAGCTTCTTCGATTGAGTCATCGATTTCATCAATCCCCAGATACGTATTTTGGAAGATCGGTAGCAGCGCGTAAATCACCAGGGCAATCACGGCCGGCACCGTCCCAATCCCTACTAATGGAATTAACAGTCCCAATAACGCTAAGGAAGGAATTGTCTGTAAAACACTGGTTAGCTGTAACAATCCCTCGGCCAGCTTAGGTCGTCTAACGGCCCAAATGGCTAACGGAATGGCAATCACCATCGCGATCACTAACGCGGCTAATGAAATACCTAAATGTTGCCAAAGCGCCGTCAACAAATCCCCGCGTCGCTCTATAAATGTTTGTATCAAGGTCTGCATAATAACCTCCCCATCCTTATCTCTAATGTCTTTTATCGTAGCATAACCACTTTTAAAATCGCAGTAAAACGCTTCACGATTTTTGCTTCACCTGTAACTTTAAAAGTTCAACATTTAACAGTCTACACCTGCTTGACGACCCTGTTAAGATTAAAACTAAAGGGTTAACCCCCTAAAACTTTAAAAAATAAGGTGTTACGATATGACCGATCCAACTGACCTCGCTATTATCAAAGCGCTAAATAAGAATTGTCGCCTCAAAGTCAGCCATCTAGCTAAGCAGGTCCACCTAACGGCACCGGCTGTCGCGGCGCGTATTGAACGTTTGGAAACAACCGGGGTGATTAAAAACTATACGATTGAGATTGATTTAGTCAAAATGGGCCTTCAGCGACAGGTTTTCATCCAAGCTGGCCTTAAAAAACCACAACACGCTGCATACTTTGCGTTTATCCAGGCACATCACAATGCCATTCGCCATCATTATCACACGACCGGTGAGCTGAATTACTTGATTGAAGCGGCATTTTTTGACAATCAAGACTTAGACACATTCTTACAAGTGCTAGGTCAACTCGCAACCTATCGTGTCATCGATATCGTTGCGGAAGATTTTTAGCGATAAACAAAAGGCACCCGGAATTTTTCCGGGTGCCTTTTAGCCTAACCATTTAAATTTCAATCAAGTGATGTTTCAAGGCGTAGGCCACTGCTTCGGCCCGAGTAAAGACGCCAAAATCCGTATAGATTTGCGTCAAATGCGCCTTAATCGTCCGTTCACTCAAATGCATCGTTTGAGCAATTTCTTTACTATGATAACCTTGCGCCACGGCCGTTAAAATCGCTTGATTCTGTGGGCTCAACGGCGCTACCGCCGGCGTCGCCGGTTGAAAGGCCTTGGCCGCAATTTCGGCTTCTAACGCCACTTGACCGTTTAACGCTTGATGCAAGGTTTGAATAATTGTTTCACGCGTTGCGTCTTTCAACAAGTAACCTTTTGCACCTAATTTCAATGCCATTTGAATCGGTTCTTGATCATCAAAGGTGGTCAGTACGACCACTGGAAGTTGACTATGCTGATTGGCTAATTGCTGCAACATCGTGATCCCGTCCATTGGCTGCATGCGAATGTCTAAAATAATAATATCCGGTGTGATCGTCTCCAACTGTTGCAGCCCGTTTTGACCATCCGTGGCTTCAGCGACCACTTCAAATTCATTGGTATTTTCCAAAATAGTCTTCAACCCTTCACGTAGCAATTGATGATCATCGACTAACATCACTTTTATCATGAGATATGCCTTCCTTAATTGGGATTAAAAAGGTCACTGTTGTGCCTTCACCTGGTTCACTTGTTAACTGGACTTGCCCATTAATTGCGGCCATTCGTTCTCGCAATCCGACCAAACCAAAATGTCCCGCCGGTTGACGCAAACTCAACTTAAACCCTTGGCCGAAATCAACAACCTGGACTTGATACTGATCCGCTTGCCGTTGTCCGCGAATAATCACCGTATCTGTTTGCGCGTGCTTCACCACATTCGTTAAGGCTTCCGAGAGACACCGCGACACTTCTGTCAGCACATTTGGGGAAAAGACCGGCAAATCTGGTAACTTCGTCTGCACCGTTAAGCCATAATTTTTTTGAAACGTCTCAGTTAATAACTGTACCCGTCCAGCCAGATCGCCTTCACTGGCACTTCGTAAATCAGTGATCGTTAACCGTGACTCTTGCAATGTTTTACGGGCGATCGTCACACTCCGTTTAATGATTGGCTTGGCACGATCAACTTGATCGTTATCTAATAAATCATCAGCCGCTTCCAATTGCATCACGACACCCGCTAGTCCTTGGGTCAACGTATCGTGCAATTCGCGCGCCATTCGTTCACGTTCATTACGAGCAGTTGAGGCTTCTAATTGCTTGTACGCCAATCGTAACTCCGCCAACACTTTTTCACTTTTTAACCGTTCATCAACTTGATGACTGTAAAACCGCCAATAGTAAATCACCACGACCGCTGTAAACAGGCTAGCTTGAATCATCACTGCCATTCGGGTCCAGTTCGTATTTAAGCCATACGATACCCAAACTGCGCCATAGGTTAGCCAGATCAAGACTATCACCCACCAACGATCACTAACCAAATTCAATCCTTCAATCAGCATCAGCGGCAACATCCCCATATAAAGCAGCTCTTGACCACCATGTAACCAAGTGCCAACGCCAACCGTCAGCGCCAACTGCGCAATAATCACACCCCATTGCCACAGCCAAACCGTCATCAGTCGTGGCAACAACCAAATCAAGCCACCGACTAGGACGACAAACGCCACGATTACTAACCAAGCTAGCCAAGTCACACTCGGCCCTGGTTTCGTGACTTGCCCCGTCGCAATCAGCGTCGCATTATGCATGCCCAACGTTAAAAAGGCGACAATTAATAGCCACGCGATGCTAGCAGGTCGGCCCTTGGTTAAAATTTCTTTTTGAACGGCCCGCCGCACTGGTTTGGGTCTAGGTGGTTTTGGTGGCATTAGTCATGCTTCCTTTCATTAAAAAGTCGTCCCCGACTTACTGAGGACGACTTTACACTATTTATCCCGATAACACCACTACTAATCAGCGGCTAACGCATCGATTGGATTCAAACGAGCGGCCCGCCAAGCTGGTAAGATCGCCGCCAACAAGGCAATCGCTAACGCAATGACAAAGGTGAAGACAATATTATCAACTTGAATTTGAATCAGGTTATAACTGGCAATACTATAGAGGGCTTTGTTCAAGACAGCGCCAATTCCATAGGCTAACCCCGTTGCTAGAGCCGCACTGACCACACCAATAATCAACGATTCACTCGTAAACAATCGACGAATATCCCGGCGACTTTCACCTAAAGCCCGCAAAATGCCAATTTCTTTTTTACGCGCACTAACCGACATAAACATCGTGACAATAATCATCAAGGCTGAAACAAGTAACGAGATTCCCGCAATTGCCGCTAAGACAGTTGTGGCTAAGTTCACGTACGTATTAACTGTGGTCAACATGCTGGCAATACTCGTCGCCATAAATTGGCGTTTACCACTCGTCTTCAACTTATTGATTTGTTTGGTGACACTTTTATTGTGTTGCCGTGAATCGACTTTAACCGTGACTGAAGTAGCTTTCGTGTTGGCCTTTTTGCTAGCCTGCATCGATTGCATCGTTGCATAAGTAACTGCATTGGCGCCACTACCAGTACTCCCATTAGTAATCCCAGCAACTGTTAACTTCCGTTTGATTGTCACCGTCTTACCTGACTTATTCGTTGTCTGATAAGAAACCGTGACTTTTTTACCGACTAACTTACGCCAGTTTTTGCTAGACCACTTTTTAGCGATCGTACTCTTATCGAGGACAATTTCATTTTTGCCAGCTTGATGTCCCACTTTAATCGTTGACTTGCGATCATTGGCGGACCAGGTCGTCAATGAACTAGCCGTATAGTCTTTTTTGCCAATTTTGATAGTGGCATTGCTGGCAGTTAAGCCACCTTGGGCACTGGAAACGTGCTTTAATTGACTTAATCGCTTAATCTGCGCCGTTGAAAATGTCTTAACACTACTAGTATCACTAGCGCTGGCCGTGGCGGTCGCACTGCCAGCAGCACTTGGGCTACCGCTACCTTGGGCCTGTTGTGCTTGCGCTTGTTGGTTGCTCTGACTGCCGCCACGCTTAGACTGACTCGTCTTCGTATAACGAGCCACCGTCACAACTTGTGGGTTCACCATATCATTAATCTGTTGATTAATATAGCCCTTCAGTCCATTGCCTAGACCGTTAAATAACATGACCGCAAATAACCCAATTGCCGTCCCAATCACAATGAGTAAATTCCAGCTCCACGTATATTTGAGATGCTTGAAAGCCGTTGTTAATGGCACGTACCATGGTAACTTACGGGCCGCAATTTGTTGAGCCTGTTCGTCAACGGGATAAGCCGTCTTCAACCGCTCATCAGCCGTAATCTTCCCATCAGCTAACCGGACAATCCGCGTACCCGCATCCGCAACTGCCTGTGAATGCGTCACACAAATAACTAACCGACCTTCGGCAGCAATTTGATCTAAAAGCTGTAAAACTTCGGCTGTGTTTTGAGAATCCAAGGCACCCGTTGGTTCATCGGCAATAATAATCTTAGGATCACTTGCCAATGCCCGCGCAATGGCAACCCGTTGTTTCTGACCACCAGATAATTGGTTCGGATATTTTTTCACCTGATCACTGAGGCCGACTTGCGCCAATAACTCATGCGCCCGTTGTTCCCGTTGCGATCGTGAGAGCTTGGTCATATCTAATGAAATTAAGACATTGTCTAAAACCGACAAATGACTAATTAGATTATATGACTGATAAATATACCCGATCGTTTCGCGCCGGTAACGGTCCATTTGTTTTTCTTGATGATGATCAATGGCTTGACCTTGGAGCAAGACTTGCCCATCGAATTGCCGGTCTAATCCCCCAATAATGTTCATCAAGGTGGATTTACCACCACCAGACTCACCTAAAATCGCGACGAATTCGCCACGTTCAAAGGTTAAATCAATCCCATTTAATACTGGGAAAGCTTCTTTGCCTAAGTAATAGGCTTTATGAATGTCTTTTAACTCTAAATAACTCACGCGTTATCACCTAGTTCTCTCTTAAATTAGTGAGCTAAGTTTAACGCGTCCTGAAATGCTTGTCATCGAACGTTGGGACATATTTAACTGCCCGTTTGGGTAATAAAAAAGAACCACCCCACGGCAGTTCCTTTAATCACTCGTAATTTGCATCCGACCATTTTGTTTCGAATGATATAAATTTTTATCCACGCGATCATAGAAGACAGTCGGCGACACATCAGCGGCTAAGGCGGCACTTCCGACTGAGATCGAGAGTTCGATTATCCCGTCACCCGTCACAACTTGCGTATGATTGATGGCCAAAAAGATTTGCTGAATCGTTTTTTTCGCTACTTCTGGTTCAACTGGCATGAGCACGTTGAATTCCTCACCACCAGTTCGATACAACCGCATTTGCGCGTGATTAGCTTCAATCACGGTTTGGGCAACGACCACCACTTGCTTCAAGACTTGATCACCCGCTAAATGCCCATAGGTATCATTAATATGCTTGAAGTGATCAATATCAAACATCATCATCGTTAACGGCTGTTGATGCTGATGATGCCGTTTAAACCACCCATTCAAAGCTTCAGTATAAGCCGCAAAGTTTTCAGCGTGGGTCAACTCATCATGTTCAGCGGACCATTCCAATTGCTGACGCAACTCACTGTTATGCGACAACATCGACACATACAGATAGATCAGAATTTCGAAAATAACCAGATACAGCCATTCTTCCCAAAAGATTCGCCAAGTAAAATTGAACTTAATCTGCATTAGTACCCAGAATACCCCACCAAATGGGATCGTAACTAGTAAATAACCAATAATCGGTTGTCTAACCGTCTGATGACGCCGTTGGATATAGTTGAGAACACCGAAGAAAGCCAACATCGCAAAACCATGCGCCCATGATTCCCACGACCCCCAAGAGTGGTTAAACCACATAAACATAATCAACAATGGGGCTAATGTATAATAAGGCACACGTAAATTGACAAAATAACCGCAAAAAATCACGGCCATTAATTGAAAGTTCATAAATTGCCACGAATAGTTCGCCCCTACAACCAGAGCTTGTAAGCCGAATACGAAGACAATCATATAGCCCAAGCCATACCAGGCTTCGAACTGATCATCCGACCATGGTAAATGCCATTCGTGAATCCAGATTTTTAAGGTATTAACAGTTGCCCAGTAAAGGGTGACGACACCTAAGATGAAAAAGACGCCCGTGACAAATGGCGGCACTTGCCAATGGAACCATGTCATGTCAGCCCTCACCTCATTTCGCACCTTAACATGGTTGTTTTATTAATTTCAGTTTTAGTTCTAGCTTAATTAGACAGATAATTTTCATTTTACCGTTACCGTCATAAAAAGCAACCAATATACAAATGAAAACGACCTAAAAGCATTGATTATGCTTAATTTATTAGTCAATATGCAGTAAAGTCCTTACTAGTACTGATTTGAGCTATGCTAAATTGACCACCTACGTCAGCCAGTGATTCTGCCGGCTGTGGGACCGGCTCCAGCCAAAGTTCGGGCTTCCACCTCGCTTTTGAGCCTAGCCCAAATCGCTAGTCGCAAAAGTCGTCCACATCGTAAAGTCCGGCAGAACCATCCGGACTAACGATGTCTTCACGGCCGGCGCCATCACTGGCTGACTCCGGTTATAACGTTGATCAATCTAGTCATCATTATAACCGAGAGTGCCTCCACATTGAGCCCAGCCGTGGGAAGCTCTTATCGCTTAGAGCTTGGCGCTTTTGAAACACGGGTTGGGTGGTTCAAAACGACGGTTCAGACCGCTTTTTGGATGAACCGATCCGCCCACAGCGTTCCGGCTCAATGTGGGCGAACGGTAGGTGGCAAGCAACGCTATTTTTAATTAATCGGTACGCTTAACTTTCACGCCGATAATGACGACTACTAGCTCGCTGCGTCTTTTTATGCATCACTTTTGCTAACTTAGCGGCGCCGTGAACAGCTTGGTTCATTAAGTAATCGAACTGACGATCCGATAGCCACTTCCGCGCCGCGAGTGAAACGCCCGCACCCATGCCCGCATGATAACGAGTTTTCGGCCGGTCATCGTTGACCGCACGCACCATCAACTTCGCAATGACACCCGGTTGTGAGGCAAATTGATCAAATAATGATAACATCGCACCAACTTCTTTAGCTTGCTTTCCATAGGCAGTTTCACCAGAAACAGCTAAGAGTTTTTGCTCCGCAATACCGGCCCATTCGGTCTTAATACCACCAGGTTCAATCATGATTACATCAATGCCCAATGGCGCTAATTCCATTCGCAACGCATCACTCATACCTTCAATCGCATGTTTCGTCCCCATGTACCACGCACTTAACGGTTGATAGATTTTGCCACCAATTGATGACACGTTGATAATGCGGCCAGCACCTTGCGCCCGCATCATCGGTAACACCAATTGGGTTAGCCGCATGACACCAAAGACATTCACTTTGAATTGATACTCACCTTCGGCTAACGGTACATCTTCCAACGCGCCATATGAGCCATACCCCGCATTGTTGATTAATACATCAAGTCGCTGCTGTTCGGCCTTAATCGTCGCTACTGCTACCACTAATGTTTGCTCATCAGTCACATCCAGTTTTAACACATGCACACCAGCCGCCGCTAAATCGGTCATTTTCTCAACTCGACGAGCAGCGCCATACACAATATTGCCTTGCGCTTTTAGCTTCAACGCCGTGGCCTTCCCAATTCCTGATGACGCCCCTGTAATCAAAATCACCCGTGGCTCTGTCATAAAAGTTGCCTCCAATTATCCTTAATGATTAATGCCATGCTACGCCTTAACGCTGGGAATTGCAATCGGATTCAATAGCGCGAACTATGCCTAAAAATGGTACACTAATGATAGTTATTAACGACGCTGGCTAGCGTCACTGCTTATATAATAGGAGGAAATGACTATGCCAACTAAAATTATTATGGATACGGATCCTGGTATCGATGACGCCGCTGCAATCACGATTGCGTTGAACCACCCAGATTTTGACCTACAACTCATTACCACGGTGGCTGGGAATGTCACGGTCGATAAAACCACATTAAATGCTTTAAAACTGACTAAGTTTTTTCATAAAAACGTCCCCGTTGCGGGCGGTGCCGCACAACCACTGATCAAGCCATTTGAAGATGCTGCTCGCATCCACGGCGAATCTGGTATGCCCGGCTATGATTTTCCAACTGATTTAGACCAACCAATGTCGATGACGGCAATTGAAGCGTTACGTGATCACATCATGGCTGCCAAAGAACCCATCACACTCGTCCCAACTGGTGCCTATACCAACATTGCCTTGTTATTCAAGACTTATCCCGAAGTGATTCCACATATTAAAGAAATCATCGCCATGGGTGGGGCTTTAGGTAAAGGTAACATGACTAGTGCCGCTGAATTCAACGTCTTCACCGATCCACATGCAGCCGCTATCATGTATGCCGCTGGTGTGCCAATTACCATGGTTGGCTTAGATGTCACGATGAAGGCTTTGTTGACACCTGATACAATGACCAAACTCCCAACACTCGGCAAAACTGGGACAATGTTACATGCCCTCTTCAATCATTACAACGATGGTGACCAAGCAGGGATTCCGATGCACGATGTTAACACGTTGTTCTATCTCTTACATCCTGAGGCCTTTACAACCGAAAAGATGTGGATTGATGTCCAAACTGACGGTCCCGCAATTGGCGAAACGGTCGGCGATATTCGTGGCGCTTACCATGAGGGCAAAACGAATGCAACGGTTTGTGTCGATATTGACGCTGCTGCTTTCAATACCTGGTTCTTAACTGCTGTTGAAGCAATTGGTTAGAGATAACCTTTAGTTTTTTAATTAAAATCAACGATTGAATCTTAATCTGGGGTCACTCAGGTTAAGATTCTTTAGTTTACCGAAAAATAGTTGACATTTCCTAAAAATGACATTATGGTTATAACATTAAAACTTGATGAAAAGCCAAATACTTTGAAGGAGTCGTTCAATTGACATGCTTAGAAAGTACCGCTTGTTGGGAAGGTGCCTTGGCAATTGAATTAAAGGGCAAAGTTGGCGCGAACTTTTCGAGGTTCGCTGGGTGCACCCATTACCGTGCAGCGTTTAGTTTACTGAACGTGTTGAGGATTAGTGTGTGAACACTAATCAAATTAAGGTGGTAACCCGTGAAAACGTCCTTTGGATTTTAGATCCAAAGGGCGTTTTTGTCATCTCGTTTTATCAAACATAAGTCATACCAATTCCAACACACATAGTCGTTACATATAGATTCATCATATTATAAATTATTCACATATATTAAATAGTTGAAAGGAAGTTTTAATTTATGAAATACGGCATTATTGGTGCAGGCGCGATGGGGTATCGTTACGGGGTCATGTTGCAAGAGAACGCGGCGGTCGAGGTTGATTTTATCGAAACTTGGACTCCTAATATCCAAATGGTTCACGACCAAGGTGGCGTAAAAGTTGCCCGTGATCATGCAAATCAACACATCGTCCCGATTAACATCTATACCCCAGAAGACTACACCGGTCATCCCGACGTCTGGATTGTTTTCAAAAAGCAGATGCAGCTGGCCGACGAATTGAAACGTGATGCCCCATTATTTCATGACGATCAATACGTCTTTTCAGCCATGAACGGCATGGGTCATTTTGAAAAAATCGCGGCCTACTTCCCTGCTGACCATATTATTGGGGGAACTGCCATGATCGCAACGGTCCTAAATGGTCCCGGTGACGTTGATTTTATGGGACCCAAAGGTAGTGAGGCAATGCATATGAGTAAATATGCTGGCAAAATCGATGACACAACTACAGCCGTCATGGCTGATTTCAAAGCAGCACAACTAAATCCCATTTGGTCAGATAATTTTATGGGTATGTGCCTGTCTAAAGTCGTTTTCAACGCCGTAACTAATAGTCTTTGTACCATGTTTGAGTTACAAATGGGGCAATTCATTGAATATCCCGGCGTCAAGGCTATGGCGACCCAACTCTTCAATGAAGCGTACGATGCTTGCGAGCGCGCCGGCATTAAGTTAATCGAAACCCGCCAAGCCGAGATTGATTCTGTTGAAACGGTCAGCCACGCTTACAAGTACCACTATCCATCAATGTACCAAGACTTTTCAAACGGTCGGCCAACCGAAGTCGATTACATCAACGGCTACATCGCCAAACTCGGTCGCGAACACGACTATGTTTGTCGGGTCCATGAATTCGTCACTCACGAAGTGCATTTGGCGGAAATGATGCGGCAGTATAAACACGCTTAATCTCAGCACCATTTTTTAGTTAAGTTCTAAAGACTGTACGTTAATAATTGCGAGCGAAACTTTATCAGAGACGTCTTGGGCTAGGTTAAATTGGTCACCTACGGCAGATGGCAAGTGGGCCAATTTAAGGTATCCCTAACGTTTAAGGCGGATTTTCATGACTTTATGTCATTATTTCTAATAAGCCACTTCATTATGCTAAGCTTAATTTATCGAGAGCACACGGCGTTCGGCAGACAAACTGTGATGGAGGTTGGTAATGATGAAACAGTTAAAAGCAGCATGGTTAGATATTTGGGGGTCCGTTGAAATCCTAATGGTGATTTTAATTCCGGTTGTCCTTATCATTAAGGGCTTAATTGATCTCATTACCAATGGTCAGTATGAGTTGCTTACCTATCTCAAACTGTTAGCCACCAGCCTTTTAGGCGCCCTGATCTTCTTTAGTCTTTCCGAACTCATTGAACAAGCCATCCATTGGTGGCGCAATCGCGCTTAAACACAAAAATAAGGCTAGTCTCACCTATTCATTGGCGAGACTAGCCTTTCATTATCATTAAATATCACTAGGATTATCTAGTGCCAATTGAATCAATGGTTGGCCGAAGTTCACTTCGTCACCATTTTTCACTAAAATCCGTTTTACTTGTCCGGCTTGTTTTGCAACTACCGGCCGCATCATTTGCATCGCTTGAATCAACCCCACCTGTTGACCAACACTAACATGGTCGCCAACTTTAACATAAGGTGGTTCTTCAGCGGAATGTGCTGGATAATAAATCCCCACTACCGGAGCCGTCACACATTCTTTTGGATCGATTTCATCCATAACCGGCGCTGAAGCTGCCGATACTGGCGTTGGTGCCGCAGTGGGCGCTACTGGTGTCGTGACCGTTGGTTGAGGCGTCACAATGGGCGCCTCACTAACTGGGGCATTGGGAATTGGTGCCGGTTGGGGTGTCGCAGGTGCTGGGGTCACAACCGGACCGCTAGCTACTGCAGCTTTACTCTTCTTACCCAACTGGATCTCAAATTCTTGATCGCGATATTCAAAACTCGTTAAGTTACTTTGTTCAAACTTATCCATTAACTGGTAAATCTTATCTAAATCCATCAAACAACCCTCCAATAATTGACACGTCTTATTATAATGCTAAGTGTACCGCAGGATTATTATGGAAGTGTGAATGCTTCATTAAGAATTTTTCAAAATTAAGCCGTAGCGGTTGCAGGTACAACCTTAAATTGTAGCAACGGTGCCGGCGATTTACCGGCTTTAACATAGGCCAATACCGCATCGACTTGATCCAATTGTAATAACCGATTGTCAAGCTGCCAGAGGTCCCGTTGATAATAATCATGACAATATTGCACCAGATGCGTCAAAAAATCACCGATTGCTTCATTTACCGTATTTCCGCGGCCATCAACGCCCCAAAAGGCGGCTGATTCCACCCAATATCGATCTTCTGCCAATTCTTGATAACGTCTTTCTTCATGAACGATTGCTAAACAGCTGGTCATGGCCAGGCCCCCTCATTGAATATGTGAACAAAGATACCACGTCACTTAGGCGCTGACAATCAAAAACAGCGAACTCGTTTTAAATTAAGGTTCTTAAATCAAGTCACCTTAAATTACAAACAAGTCCGCTATTTTAGTTAAGAATCTAAAGGTCAAAAAGTTGCTTTCAATAACAGTTGTTGATAGGTCAAGTGTTCACCGATCAAAAAAATAGTCATACTTGCCACCTACCGTTCGCCCACATTGAGCCGGAACGCTGTGGGCGGACCGCTTCAGCCCAAAAGCGGTCTGAACCGTCGTTTTGAACCACCCAACCCGTGTTTCAAAAGCGCCAGTCTCTAAGCGATGAATCGCTAAGAGAGGCCCACGGCTGGGCTCAATGCGGGCTCACTCTCGGTTATAATAGTGATCACTAATTGATTAGCATCCACGTGATAACCGGAGTCAACCAGTGATGGCGCCGGCCGTGATAACATCGTTAGTCCGGATGGATTTTCCGGACTTTACGATGTGGACGACTTTTGAGACTAGCGGTTTGGGCTAGTCTCAAAAGCGAGGTGGAAGCCCGTACTTTGGCTGGAACCGGTCCCCACAGCTGGTAGAATCACTGGCTGACGGAGGTGACCAATTTAGTATAACTCAAATTAATGCTGCTAAATTTTTTACCGTCAAAACCAACTTTCAGCCTTTAATTAAGAATCTAAATCTGCTTCACGTTGTAAAAAATACCCATGATGCTGAATATCGCGTTTTAAATCTGCCATCGTAAATTGGTGGTAATAAGCCCGATACTCACGATCCGCAACCGTAAACAAATCCGTTAACGTCTCACTAATATTGGCCGCAATTGCCGACTGATCGGCCGACGTCTCCGTTTGCGATGGCCCGGTGATAAAGCGAGCATAACTCAAGGTCGGTGGAATCGTTAAATCATACAGATCACCCAGATTCATCGCTGCTAGCGACTGTTCCAGTTGATAGCCACCATTTTTTCCAACTGTCCCCACCAAATATCCCTGCTTATGTAAAATTGATAAAATATTGCGAATCATCACTGGATTTAAATGCAATGATTGTGCAAGTTCCCGACTAGATATTTTATTTGGTCGATGCTCATCTAAGTATAGCAAGCTGTGCACCGCCACTGAAAAATCAAGCTTCACAAAAATCCCTCCCATCATTTAGTTGACTAAGCTAAGTTTACCACCAATTGTAATGATTCTCATTTCAATTAAACTAAAAGTTACGTTATAATGCGCTCAGGGGGCTTTATGTATGACAACTGAACTAAGTGCCGCGACTTTCAAGCTCGCGGATGCGGCCGCACTATCCCCGGCCCAACAACAATTAGAGCATCAACTACTCAACTTTATCCAACAACATTTAACAACACCAACTACTGGCCTCTTCGTCATTCAAGGCGATGCCGGTACCGGTAAAAGTGCAGTCTTAGCAGCAGCTTTCACTAAGCTTCAAGCTTTGAGCCGTCAAGCAGCAGCCAACCCGTTGCAACACACGGACAATTACTTGGTCGTCAATCACAATGAAATGCTCAAAATTTACAAACGTTTAGCCGGTGACGATCCCGATTTGCGTAAAAAGGACTTTCAAAAACCGACACCCTTAATTAATCGACTCGCCAAGTCCGATCACAAAGCCGATGTCGTCTTTGTTGACGAGGCCCATTTACTGCTCACACAGCCCGATCGCTACAATCGGTTTGACCAACAAAATCAGCTACACGAGATTATCAAGCACAGTCGCGTTGTCGTATTAGTCTTTGATCCACACCAAGTTTTAAAGCTCAAAAGTTACTGGCAAGCCGACCAACTAGCGCCATTTTTGGCTCATTACCCGCACGAGATCTTCAATCTCGATGAACAGTTTCGTGTGACTGGTAATGCTGAGGTCGTCAACTGGATCGACGGTTTCACCCACGGCAAGCTTCTCGCCAAACCACACAGTCCACAATTCGACTTTCAAATTTTCGATGATGGGCAACCACTATACGACCTGATTCGTCGACGTGACGCCAAGTCCCAATTATCACGAGTTGTCGCTACTGCTGACTTTCCATACGTTGTGAATCACGGCACGTGGTATGTGACCGCTGGTTCCTTAAAGTTACCTTGGGATAAGGTTAATTTAACCGATGATCCGTGGGCCTTACGACCGGAAACGTTAAATGAAGTCGGCTCAATTTATACCATTCAAGGATTTGACTTGAACTATGCAGGCGTTATTTTAGGGCCATCGGTTGGTTATGATCCAAAAACAAACCACGTCATCGTGCGTCCTGATCGTTACGAAGATCAAGAAGCGTTTAAAAATCGTGATGATTTAGGCGAACTTGCACCATTAAAAGCCCAGATTATCTTCAATTCAATCAATGTGTTAATGAAACGTGGTCGTTACGGCTTATATCTTTATGCCTGCGATCCGGTCCTACGACAACACCTATTAGCGTTATAATAAAGTTACTCAATTTTAAGGAGGCATTTTTATGCAAGTCTCGATCCCAACGGTTAACGGTCTGTTAGCTGACAAATACAGCAAACACGCCGCTCCCGATCAACAATACAAGGGCCATCCGATTATCTCGTTTCCAGTTGACATTCAAGACGTCCCCGCTGGTACTGAAAGTTTAGCGTTCGTCTTTTATGATCACGATGCGATCCCAGTTAGTGGCTTCACTTGGATTCACTGGATTGCTGCGAACTTACCAGCTGATACGACCAGCCTACCAGAAAATGCCAGCCAAAGTGGCGCTGTCTCCATGGTACAAGGTAACAATTCTAGTGCTGGGGGCTATACCGGTGAAACCGATCTGAAAGTCACCCAACATTACGTTGGGCCTTATCCACCTAATGGCGATCACGACTATACGTTCAAACTCTATGCCTTGGATACCACCCTACCAGTCAAACCTGGTTACTGGTTAAATGATTTTTACAAATTAAGCGAAGGCCATGTTTTAGCTACAGCTAAAGCAATTGTCGTTGGTCGGCACTAAAGATTATTGAAAGAGAGTGAGACAAAAGACGGTTTGCTACCGAGCATAGCCTAGGAATACGAATGATTGTGCATTTCAATCGTTCGTATTTCGTAGCTAAGCGGAGGGAGCAGTCTTTTGTCGCACGTTTCGACTATAAATATTCGGAGATTTAAAAAGAGTTTGGACATTTGTTCCAAGCTCTTTTTAATATCCAAATGGAATTTAAATGTAAATGATTTAGGTTTATTATTTAACAAATTGCCTTTATATAGGCCTGAAAGATTAAAATAAGTATGTTATAATCGTCAACAGTCGTTTCAAATAATATTATTTTTTTATATTAAAACTAGATTAAGGAGTTTTTTGTATGCGCCACTTATTCACCACTCGACCGGGTCGCGATTATCTCATCGGCTTTGCATTCATTCTCATCATGGTTGGTCTTGCCACTTATCAGCAAGATTACGAGATCATTTTGCCAGAAATCGGTGCCCTCACGACAGGCACTTGGATTTATCGTAAGGCCACCTGGATTAACCAACCCGTCAAAATCTTTCTAGCCCCCGCTGGTACAGCTATTATTGGCTTTTTGGTCAACCAATTAGCACTAGGTTACGCCGTTAAAGTCTACTTAACCTTGTTACTAATTCTCGTGTTGCTTAGCATTTTACGTTCAACGTTAGCCCCATCATTTGCGACTGGCTTATTACCCATCATCGTTAATGCGACACATTGGGTATTTATCGTGGCGATTGTGGTCTTCACCGCCAGCCTAATGATCGGGGTCTTTTTACAAGGTACCTATCGTCAAACAGCCCCGGCACCTAAACTACAATGGCCCACAATGTTAGGCTTTATGTTAGCCGCGACCCTGTGGATCGGTGTTGTTTGGAGGATTGATCAACCCCAGATGGCCGGTATTCCACCGGTACTGGTCGTTTTCTTCGAGGTTGCACAATTGCCTACCTATAGCGGTAAGTTAGCCATTAAACACATCATTGCATTGAGTGGCGCTGCCACATTAGGTGTTGTGAGCTATTATTTATTGGGTACTTGGTTGCTAGCAACTTTGGTTAGCTTACCTCTGGTTTTTATCATGCTAAGCCTCTTAAACCTCAAGTTGCCCGCGGCTTATGCCTTTCCACTGCTAGCACTAGTCTTACCCACTAACATGTTTCTTGGCTTACCGCTAACGGCTAGCTTAGCGGCGATTTTCTTTTTAGGTACGGTCTATTTGTACAAACAAGTCATGAATCGACTCAGTTGGGCTTCCGAAAATGGATCATAAAAAAAGTTTGCGCCAATATTAGGCACAAACTTTTTTTATTCGCTAGACTAACAAGAACAAGACAAACGCAATCAAGGCTGGTAACCCTTGAACCACGATAATCGACTTGCTGGCGGTCGCACTACCGTAAACCGCTGCAACCATCACGCATGCTAAGAAAAACAAGGTGACACCCGTGCTAGCAGCTGCAGGCACAACCCATAAACTATATAAAATACCAACCGCTAAGAATCCATTGTACAGGCCTTGATTGCCGAACAACGTTTTAACTTCTGGCATTTTCAATAATTTCCGTGGAACCCCAAAGGCCTTAGCTGCCATCTCACTATCCGCATTAAACATTTCCAACCATAGAATAAAGAAATGCTCGACTGCCACTAAAATGGCCATAATCATTGCTGCAATTGCCATTATACTCAACCCCTTTATTTAACTAATTCTAGTGTAACAAAGGGCGTTCATTGAATAAACCCGAACGGCTTATCATTAAGATAATCGTGACATAAAAGAGCGCCCCGTCAGCAATGGCAGGTCGCTCTTTTATCAACATCTATTTACTACTAGTAATGGCAACGCGATCACCACAACTTTTTTTACATACCTGGCATCCAAACATCCTCGGGTTTAACCCCTTGCTCTTCCGCAAAGGCATTGCGCAGCGTGTCCATATCCATTAAATGATATGTCTTTGGATGATCTGGATCATAAGATTCGATCTGAGCCATCATCCCACCATCTTCATGTTCAATGATGTGACAGTGATACATGTAAACCCCGGTCAAATCAAACCGAACTTGAATCCGTACCGTTTCACCCGGGTTAACCCCAACGGTATCTTTCAAACCATGTTCATTAGGATAAACGGGCCCACCATTACGTGATAACACTCTAAATTGGGTGCCATGCACGTGGAACGGATGAACCATCCCGTTTTCCGTACTGTTCGTATTATTAATGTCCCAAATCGCGACATCGTGCACTTTTTGTCGTGCATCAATCCGTTGCATGTCGAACTTCTTACCGTCCATCGCCACTTCTTCGTCCATACCGTCCATCGTAATTGTTCGAACTGGTAAGCCTGGTGTCGGTGTTTCTGCTGGCAAATCCACTAAATGATCTGGCAGTTGGGTATCGTCAGGTTCAAATGCTTTGATCCGGAAATGTACTAATGGCGTCTCATCAGTCATCAAAGCGACTTCATCACCCGGCTTGTAAGCACCAAAGTCCACAATAATTTCATCCCGTTCAGCACAAGTCATCATGACTTTGTTCATGTAAACTGGCGCTGGCATAATACCACCGTCAGAACCCACTTGGGCAAATTCAAGATCATCATTAAAGTGTAACCGCCATTCACGCCGGTTGGACCCATTCAAGATTCGTAAGCGAACCCGTTGTGTCGTGACATCAAAATAAGGATTAATTGTCCCATTGATCAATGCGGTATGTCCTTGCACGCCATCAGGATCATAGTCCGCGCGATAATCGAATTGATTATCCGCATGGAATTCCCGGTCCTGTAAGACTAATGGAATATCATCGACCCCATAATTGCGTGGGAATGGTAATTGATCTTCGACGTCATCTTTAATAATGACCATCGCTGCCAAGCCTTTCCAAACTTGAGTAGCCGTTGATGGACATGGATGAGCATGTAGCCAAGTCGTAGCGGCTGGTTGCATGACATCAAAGTCAATGTGGTTGGTTTGCCCCGGATAAACCGGCGCATGACAACCACCATCCGTAATTGGCCCCGAAACATCTAACCCGTGCCAATGGAAAGTCGTTAATTCAGGTAACTTGTTCTCTAAATCAATATGTGTGTGTTTTCCGTTGCGAAAAACTAACGTTTGACCTAAAAAGCCTGCATTGTAGCCCCAAGTCTTAGTCTTTTTTCCTGGCAGAAATTGCGTTTCACTCGTTTCAGCCGTTACGGTGTAATAATCATCTGTCGCCGTTTGTTTATCGGGCTTCAACAATGGTGGTACTGCCAATGGTTGTGGCTCAACCGTTGGCGTCTTCAGTGGAATATAACCGCCATCATGCGTGTTATAAGCTGGTTCATCAAAAAAATAATCCGTATAGACTTTCTTGGTCATTGTGACATCCCCTCTAAAATTCTAAACATCCTATATTGATAACCGGAGTTAGCAACCGTTAACTCTACGTCCAGTTTAGAATTGTTTCAATTGAGTGTCAACGATTATTAAGCAACCGTTTTCTTCTATAATTAAAGGTTGAAAATCACTTTTTAACCATATTTTTTTGCTAGGTTAAGTATTCACCTATCGAAAATAGTCATGCTTGCCACCAACCGTTCGCCCACCTTGAACCGGAACGCTGTGGATGGACCGGCTCAGCCAAAAAACGGTCTGATCCGTCGTTTCGAACCGCTAAACCCGCGTTTCAAAAGCGCCAGGCTAAGCGAAATCGCTAAGAACCCCCACGGCTGGGCTCAATGTGGACTCGCTCTCGGTTATAATAGTGATCGCTAGATTGACACATAGTGAACTGTCCGGAGCCAGCCAGTGATGGCGCCGGCCGTGCAAACATCGTTAGTTCGGATGGTTTTTCCGGACTTACGATGTGGACGACTTTTAAGACTAGTGGTTTTGGCTAGGCTTAGAAGCGAGATGGAGTCCCGCACTTTGGCTGGAACCGTTCCCCACAGCCGGCAGAATCACTGGCTGGCGGAGGTACACAACTTTAGGTCATAAGGCCGCTACCGGCCGCATAATCACTTTCCAATCTTTTCTTCTATACAGTAGGATGCAAAAAAGCAACTAACTAGGGGCGTTAGTTGCTTCGTTATTTATCCTTATTAAGTTTCCCATCAACCTCGGTTGCTTACAGCCGAGGCCCAAAGCTCACCTAGCTGCCGATTGGGGCAAGCAGCTTCGCGGGGGTTAATCAAAACACGGTGAGTCTTGCCATTGATCGCTACCAACAGCTCTACTTTTATTGTGCACTTAAAGAACTCTTACCAACCGGCATCAAGTCGCGTTTAGCCACGGCCGACTTATCGACACCCGCAATCGCGTTATAACGGTTGTTCGCCATCATGACACTGTGCGAGTTCGAGCTGTGTTGTAACCCAATCACATGACCTAATTCATGTTCGGCCACATGCACCCGATCGGATTTTGAGTACTTGTAAGTGGCGAGATTCTTCCGAAGCAGTTTGACTGTCGCACTAGTAAAATAGCCCACCGAATCAGCTTTTGTAAACGTGATCCCAGCCAACATGTTGTATTTACCAGTTGTCGCCGTACTCGTTGTCAAAACAATATCATGACTTTTCGCGGTGCCCGCAACAAACTTAAAGTCGCCAGTCTTATTCCAAGCCTTGATCGCCTTTTGGTAAATACTCCGGTAATAAGTTGACTTGGTATTGTAAACATACGTCACTTCTGGATGCCGCCAGCGGTGACTACTGAAAGGGGTGGCTGCTGAGGATGCTTGTGCCACGCTCCCTAAGTTTAACGTTAGGAGCATTGCCAGCATCACTAAAACCAACCGCATTCTCTTTCTCATCATTGGTACCTTCTTTCGCTTCACTGAAGGTAGCTATCAATGTACCTTTATTTTAAGGCTAGCTACCGATTATTTTTGGTTTACGGTTTGAGATTGACCCAACCGATTCGATTTTTTTCATTTCTCGTGTTAGTTAATTAGTTAATCCAAGTTTTTTAATTCGCTTACTCATGCAAGTGGTAATATGGAATTATCTTTAAAAAATTGGAAGTGGAACCTAATATGTCTATCAGCGAAAATATCGTACAACAGGCGCTTTTACTTATCAAACCGGGAATGACCATTGGTTTCGGGGGTGGAACTACCGTTGGGCTATTGGTAAAGGCCGCTGCTAACCTAGTTAACGAAGTTCAAGTTTTAACCCCTTCACCAACAACACGCCAGTTAGCAACCGTCCTAGGTTACACCGTTATTGACGCTCAATATTGTGATCGCATCGATCTGGCATTCGATGGGTGTGACCAATTAGACCACCATCACTCAGCCTTAAAAAGCGGTGGCGGTATTCATTCGAATGAGAAAATAATCGCAACGTTGGCAGACGAATATTGGCTTTTAGCGCCAGAAACTAAGCTAGTCAACGAATTTGACACTAAAGATCCTTTAGTCTTAGAAGTCCTACCGCAAGCTTTTGCATTAGTTATGCATAAAGTTGCAAGATTAGGTGGTCAACCGACCGTGCGTACGGCCAGTAATCGCGATGGTATGACGTTAACTGACAATGGTAATTTGATCATTGATTGCCACTTTCCAAGCTATCAAAGTCTACCAAATATAAACCAGCAGTTGTCAGCATTAGCTGGAGTGGTTGAGACGTCTTATTTCGACCATTTGGTAACCAATGCCATCATTGGTTCACCCATAACTGGAGCAATAAATTACTTATATTAAATTTTGTTTACAGAAGTAAATTTTAATATATATGATGTTTATTTTCGAATTTTCAATAAAAATTAATTCGAATAAAACGTCTTTTTCTATTATCGATACTTATTTAGTATGTAAAAGACTGTGAATCGCAGTTTTTATCAATAAGCCATATAAACTCTTTATTTATAAGGGTTATATGGCTTTTATCAACAATATTGTTCAAGCAATCATCATAAAAGTTTATAATAATTAATAATATAAAGCCTGAGACGATCAATTTAGATACAGCGTTTTTCACTCATCCATTGCTATTATCATTGCTTATAATACTGCTGACTTAGCATAGTTTTTTCGTTCAATTGATTAGTCGCATTTCATCGACATGATTTTCAAGCAAACGAAACAAGTTGGTTAGCGCTTACAACTAACAGTCATCGTCTTTCACTAATTGCTCGGATTAGTTTATTTCAAGTCGTCTTGTTAACCAATGCTGCCAGTATCCAGCAACCATTCAGTGTTTGCATAAACATGAATTTAGCATTCTTAATAGTCTTCATCATCATTAGAAATTCAAATTATCAATCACGTGATAAACTTACGATATCAGAATTGATATGTCGGGATTTAGCGCCATAAGGTATATAAATAATCATAATATCAGCAATAACGGAATTACATTCAAAAGTTATATATCAATAACAAAAAAATAACCACCGATTAACGATTAATCGGTGGTTATTTTGATAATTACTATCTAAATCGTTGATGTCCGTCTAGTAAGCGTGACAATTGTCCTTTAAACTCATCACTGTGACGTTCAATTTCACTCAATTGTGAACTCATTGGCACTGTGTAATCAGCAACCTCACCATGTTCGCCTTGATCTAACCCTAATTTTTCTTCAGCAACATCTACTCGCATTTTAACAAATCGCTTCAGAATCATGATAATGACAATACACATCAGGGTGGTAAAAACAATCGTGAACCCAGTCGCTAGCAATTGTAGTCCAAATAATTTAAAGCCACCGCCATAAAATAGCCCATTAAGCGTAATTGTCGAATTGACGGTCTTAGTGGCAAACAATCCAGTTAAAACACTTCCTACAATGCCAGACACCCCATGGCAGCCAAACGCATCCAAGGCATCGTCAATGCCCAACCGAGGTTTAAGCAAGGTAATAAAAGCATAGCTGGTTAACGTGGCAATCAAGCCAATGAAGAAGGCCCCACTCACGGTTACGTAACCACAAGCTGGCGTTATTCCAACCAAGCCGCAAAGGGTCCCCGTACAAACACCAACTAAGGTCGGTTTACCTTTGGTGACCATATCTAAGATCATCCAAGTCATCATAGATGTCGCCGTGGCCACCGTTGTGGTTAAAAATGCTTGAATCGCAATGTTATTCATCGCTAAAGCTGAACCAGCGTTAAATCCGTACCAGCCGATCCACAAAATGGCGGTTCCAAGTAAAACCCATAAAATATTATAATGTTGCATCTCACGCTTGCCATAATTGTAACGTGGCCCTAGAAACGCCGATAACACTAACGCCGTAATCCCCGCATTAATATGAACCACGGTCCCACCAGCAAAATCAATCACGCCAAGCTGAGCTAACAAGCCATTGTCCCATACCATGTGGACCATCGGATAATAAATCAAGACTGACCAAAAGACGATGAACCCTAATAAGAAGTTAAAGCGAATTCGACCAACAACCGCCCCCACAAACAACGCCGGCGTAATAATGGCAAACATCATCTGAAAGATCATGTAGAGTCCGTTTGGAATTTTAGTTGCCGTTAAGGCCGTTAAACGCGCGCCATGCAGCCAAAGTACATGTAAATCACCAACAACGCCACCTAAGTTTCCAGAAAAAGATAACGAATATCCCACCGCGATCCATAGTAAGATTGCCAATCCGCAAATCATAAACACTGACAGCATCGTATTCACAACGTTTCGTTTCGATACTAACCCGCCATAAAAAAAGGCTAACCCTGGTGTCATAAACAATACCAATATACTAGACAGAACTAAGAACGTTGAATTTGCAGCATTCATAATCATAACCCCTATCCATACCATTTGATGTTAGAAATTATAACATTAACTTTTGATGAGTGGGGCATTTTTTTGTAAAAAACGATGATTTTAGTCAAATTAACTGAGCTTAAATGTTAATTTGGTATCTTTTGCCAAAAGAAATGTCACATTTTCTTACATCGTTTAATTATCTTAACTCAACAATCCATTTCTACGCAGCCTAGTTGTTATCTGACTTAAGATAATAAGTTACTGATCACGAAACCGTTTTCCAAATTGACATCACGATAAATTGTCGTTAAGCTAAGCATCGTTACATTATAAAATAATTAAATTTCAACTACTTAGTTCTTAATAATTAAACGGAGGATACATAATTATGCGAAAATATGCCATTATCGGTGTCGGCCACGTCGGCGCTACCATTGCGTACACCCTGGTTTGTAAGGGAATTGCGGATGAATTGATTTTAATTGATACGAATACAGCCAAAGCACGGGCGGAACAACTTGATTTGCAAGACGCTCAAGCCCGTTTAGATAGTCGGACCATTATTAAAATTAATGATTACCATGAACTAGCTGATACTGATATTCTCTTCATTACCAGCGGCAACATCCATGCCTTAGACCACGCTTCGGGTAATCGTTGGGCAGAATTTGACTATACGAAAGAAATCGTGCAGGCCATTGCGCCAAAAGTGAAAGCATCCGGCTTTAACGGGGTTGCTATCGATACGATGAACCCTTGCGATGCCATTACTCACTACTTCCAACGTGCCACTGGCCTATCTCGGGCTCAAGTCTTCGGGACAGGCACCTTCTTGGATACCGCACGGATGCAAAAGGTTGTCGCCGAAGTTTTTGATTGTGATCCTAAAAATATCAGTGGCTATGTCTATGGCGAACACGGTGAATCTCAATTCACCGCATGGTCAACCGTTCAAGTTAACGGTGTCCCAATCACTGACTTAGTTGACAGTCATCACCTCGATCTCGATGCGCTAGAAGCTGAAGCTCGCCATGGTGGTTGGGCCGTACATTCTGGGAAAGGCTATACCAGCTTTGCAATTGCGACTTGTGCCGTTAAATTAAGTGAAGCAGTCTTTGCTAACGCTCGGTTAGCTTGCCCGGTTTCAGCTTATAGCGAAACCTTCGACACCTATGTGGGGCAACCTGCGATCATTGGTAAAAATGGGGTTGAAAGTGTCACCACCTTAGCTTTAACCGCTGACGAAACTGCTAAATTCCAAAACTCGGCGAATACCATTATCGAGAAGTTCCATGCTTTCGACGATGCCTTAACTCAGCCACAAGCTCCCCTACAAAAGTTAGCTTAAGTAACTTCCAATCTAAAACGTCCATCAAACAATCACGGTTTGATGGACGTTTTAGGTTGTCTTTTTAATTGGCCAACGATGCGGTAAGCCTACGCGTCACTGGTTTGACGAAAAAATCACGTACGATTAAAGCCATGATCAATGACTCAATGAAACCCAAGCCAAATTGCAACGGCGTCATCTGATAAAGTGCGCCAGTCATTATTAAGGCCCGTGTGCTCATTGTCAAACACATCACCACAATCATCACCCAACCACGAATCGTCTGAGCGCGTTTCATAATCGCTACCGTGTCCGTTAATCGCCGGGTCCCCAGCTTAATCGCTAACGCGGCTAGATTAGTCGCAATCAGCAAATTAAACACGTACGCAAACGCAATCGTCGGCAATACTTGTAACCAGAATTGATGCATGACCGTTGCTGAGAGCCCTGTGCTCGTGACCATTCCCAACCAACTCATAATACTGCCCATTCCAATACACATCATTAATGTAAATACTAATCTTTGTTTTAATGGCATAAAATTAATCTCCTAATAGTTGATAAGTCAACTATTAATTATAAGCAAAATAGTTTAATTGTCAACTAATTAGCAAACTATGCTACAATAATCCTAATGAACATAAGGACGTGACCACTATGCGAACTAATGATTTAGGAAAATATGTCGGTGTGTTGCATCGCCGATTTCAAATCGTTATCAATCGAGAACTAACGTTGCCAGCCTTAAATGCGACAAACGCCAACTTTTTATTATTCATCAGTGAACACGATCGCGTCACTGCCAAACAAATTGCCACGACGCTAGCCATCAATAAAGGCCTAGTTAGCCGTGAGTTGACCCGTTTAGATACTGCCGGTTATATTGATCGGACCACCGATCAGCAGGATCATCGCACATCTTGGGTCCAAATTACGCCGACCGGGCAAGCTGCTTGTACAACGATCAATGCCTTAATGCAACAACTCTGGGACCAAGTCTTAGCGGACAGCACTCAAACGGCCATTGATCAAACTCATACTGAACTAGCACAGTGGGCCGACCGGGCATCCGAGTTAAAATAACAATTCATTGTCATTAAATATGCAATTGAAAGGGTTATTTTATCAAATTTATTAAAAAAATTGCATTTTAGTCCCCATTTATCCAAAAAAATGCTAGAATGTCACCTAGAGTATTATTTAAGGTGTTCACTATTATTTTGATGGGATGATTTTTATGCGACAACCAACAACACGCCAACAATGGCTTATTATCATTGTTTTTACCATCCTTGGTGTTGGCTGTGCCCTGCTGGGGCGCTGGGGCCGGGCGTTGAGTACCATTTTGATGGGACTTACGTTGGCCGCTTTAACTAGTAACAGTCTCCGGTTTTGCAAGGCCCGGGGCTTTAGCCAAACAAACGGGATGTTATTGTCACTCGTGGTGGCTGCTAGTTATATCTTGACCATTTTGGGTAGCTATGGCTATTTTCGGGGGTAACCAAAAAGGATCGCAACTTTTCCGTTGTGATCCTTTTTGCTTATCCTATTTAGCAGTCGTTGGCCGTTTTAATAACCGAACGCCTGTAATTACCGTGGCAATCAAGCAAATCACTAACGCCACGCTAAAGGCCACTCGCATCCCCGCAATAAAAATTTCAGGATGCGCTGGTAAGTAAGCCGTGACTTGATAGCCGGCTGCTTGACTCATGGCACTGAACAAAACGGTCGTTGCCACCGAAATTCCGATCACCATGCCGAGTTCACGCGCCAAGGCATTAATCCCGCCGGCAACGCCGAGATCCTTAACGGCGACCGAACTCATGACAATTGAGTTATTCGGTGCTTGAAAGATCCCATTGCCTAACCCAACCAAGCCAATAAAACTCATGAACAACCACAATGGTGTCGTTAAGTTAGACATCAAGTAACCCACTTGGCTAATCGAAATCACCACTAACCCAATAAACGTCAATAGTTCTGGGCCAATCTTATCCGAAATCGAACCGGCAATCGGCGCCACAATCACTTGCACAATTGGGAACGTCATCAACGCATACCCGGCATAATTAGCCGCTAAACCACGCGCATTTTCCAAGTAAAATGGTGAAATCACATTAAAGAAGAAGTTCACTACAAAAATCAAAAAGGCACATAAGATACTGATGGAAAATCGCGAGTTTTTAAACAGATGTAATGCTAAAATCGGTTGTTCAATGCGTAATTCCCACATCACAAAGCCAATAATGGCAACCAAAGCCACGGCAAATAGGGCTAAAATGGCTGGTTTCGTAAAACCAATCTCTTGGCCGACAAAGACACCGGCAAATAACGTGACCATCACAATCGCAAACAGCCCCGCCCCTAATTTATCAATCGGACTATCAGTTGTCGTCACATCCTTAGGCAAGATCGCTTGACCAAGGATTAACGCAATAATTCCAACGGGAACATTGATCCAGAAAATATACCCCCAACTTAAATGGGCTAAGATCAGCCCACCGATCCCAGGTCCGGCAATACTGCCTAACGCCACAAATGATCCAATCATCCCCAAGGCTCGGCCACGTTCTTGAAACGGAAAGACTTCGGTGATGATCCCATTATTGGTACTCATGGTCATCGCCGCGCCAACTGCTTGTAAAACCCGCGCACCAAGTAACATCGCTAAGCCTGAATTAAACCCACATAACAGTGACCCAATAATAAAGAATAATGAACCCACTTTAAAAATGCGGATCTTACCATACTTATCGCCTAATTTACCAAATAATAGCAGCAACGCACAAATCACGATCAAATAAATCGAAACTACCCATTCCGCTTGATTCATCGGAATGGCTAATGACTTACTCATGACGGGCAAGGCAATATTAACGATACTCCCGTCTAGTGTTGACATAAACGTAAATAAACACACCGCGACTAAAATCCACCAGCGGTGTTTTTGAATCTGCGGGTCAGCCGCAAATGCTGATTGTTTCATGATTCTGACTCCCTCTCTTGTTGAACATGTTGCAATAATGCTGTCACCCAATCTGCTTGGGCTTGCGCCCGAACTTGTTGTAATTGATTAACCAATAAGGCATCTTGAACGTCCTCGGCTACCATGTGCGGATTATGCTCAAGGTATTGCCGATGCGTCGCTAATCGATCTAATTGCCCGATCGCAAACTTCTGATATGCAGTCAAAACAGTCACTCGTTGGTCCTGACTGAATAAATGCAAAAAATTAAGCTTCATTTGAAAAGTTAACTGTGTCTGCTTATTCAATGTCACTGGGGCTAAAGCTAACTTCATAAAACGGTCACGGCCAGCTTCCGTGATTGTCGCCACTTTTTGAGGCCGCTTGGTTTCACCAGGCGCAAAAGCCAACGTGAGTTCCCCCGCTACGGCCAGCTTATCCATCAACGGATATAACGCCCCAAAGCTAATCGTCAATTCTTGACCGACTACTGACGACAGGGCTTTCCGTAATTGATAGCCCGTCATCGGTCGATCCATTAATTGACCTAAAATAAATAATTCGTACATCCTTAACCACCTTACTTTTAGTGCGTTTTATATTATATGTATCTATTCGATATATTACAAGCAAAACTTGCACCAAAAATCACCGGGGGTTCCCTAAAACGTGCTATCATGGAGGAATATTATAGTAAAAGGGGGTTAGACCGATGAGTGAAATTATGGCAGCTTTACAATTGGCCCAACACCAAGCCGATCTCATCAATCTTTATCAAGCCGACAGCGAGGTTGTTTATACTGGCTATATCGATAGTCTGGCACCCGATGGCGTCGTCGTGAATACCTATGACGATGCTGGGCTGCAAGATGGTGCCGTCTTCATGCGTTATGATGTTGTCGATGAAGTGGAAACCATGAGTGAAGATTTGGATAACATGGCGTTTCGCATCGCTAATGCCGATCAAGCTGGCTTAAGCACGGTGCCACAAACATCGGTACAACTCGATGCTAAACAATCCGGATTACCACAAATCCTAGCTCAAGCTCGCACGACACAACAAATCATCTTGTTAGTGTTAGCTGATAATGAGAATTATCTTGAAGGCCAAGTCCAAGGTTTTACGGATGATCAAGTCACCTTCCAGATTTTTGACAAATTTAACTATCGCAATCATGATACTGAAACGCTCGACATTGCGGCTATTAGTATTATTGAATTCCAAGGTAACGAACTATTACTCGAAAGTGCTTATGTTCAAACAGACTATCGCCATCAAGATGACATTAAAGCAACCGGCAAACGGGCCATCAACGATACTTTAGTCCATGCACAAGCGCATCATCAATTGGTGGCTGTCGATTCAGCGGATGGGTCCGGCATGTTTTTTGTCGGTTTCGTGAATACACTAAACGCTGACAGCTTGGTCATTAATCTCGTTGATATGACCGGTCAATTCGGTGGTTATACCCTTTGCCGGCGGTCATTAATTGAATCAGTTTCGATTCAATCAGATTACTTGCAAACCGTCCGTGGCTTTATCGAATTGAATCAACAGTATGAATTGAATGTTCAACCCGTCTTAAACGACGAGCGCCTCTTTGATGGCACCACCGACCTATTTGAAAGTCAAATTCGTCAGGCTGGCAATTTTCACAACTTGTTGCATCTCACAACCAAGAATGCGCTCCTGCCAACGATGACAGGCTATCCAGGCCCGATTAATAACGGACACTTCATCTTCTATAACGTTGAAGATGATCACCAACTCAATCGTGTTGGCACGTTAGTTGAACTCGATCAAGTCGTCGAATTATCCTTCGGTTATATGGACGCTTATTTACTCGAAAAACGATTAAAAGATGCTGGTAGCTTATAACTAAAAATTGAATCTTGCCGCCTGCCGTTCGTCCACATTGAGCCGGAACGCTGTGGGTGGACCGGCCTAGCCAAAAAGCGGTCTAGGTCGTCGTTTTGAACCACCAAGCCCGTGTTTCAAAAGCGCCAGTCACTAAGCGATAAATCGTTAAGTGACTCCCACGGCTGAGCTCAAAGTGGACTCACTCTCGGCTGTAGAGCTGATATCATGATTACTAAAACACGATACAACCGGAGTCAGGCAGTGATGGCGCCGGCCGTGAAAACATCGTTAGTTCGGATGATTTTTTCCGGGCTTACGATGTGGACGACTTTTGAGACTAGCGATTTGGGCTAGGCTTAAAAGCGAGGTGGAAGCCCGATCTTTGGCTGGAACCGGTCCCCACAGCTGGCAGAATCACTGCCTGGCGGAGGTACTATTTTTTCCATTACTAATACATTACCCCACACAAAAACGCCTAGACGTAATTGTCCAGGCGTTTTTGTGTAGGTCAACTTCATTTTGTCTTGTCGTCATCATCGTATCGTTTTTCAACGTGATACGACTGACTTTCGGTCTGTGCTTTTTCCGCGGGAATGAGATCATCCGCATAAAAAATCGAATAACCATGATCCTCATTCAACGGCTTGGCAATTAAAATGCCGCGCTTACGACCTTGGCGTGCATTATAGATATCCGCACTCCGTAACGCTTCATTGTAATCATGGGATTCTGAAATCGCATCGCCTGGATTAAATAAAACATTTTCATCCATTGTTGATCACATCCTTTGGTTTGGTAACTTCATTATACACACGTCACCATCAAAACTAAAAGTTTAAAGATTGATGTCGACGTTATAAGTGAGTTTCGACAACGTTAACCCTTTGGTAATCAAGCGGCCAATTAAGTCTTCCGCTTTATCACGCATTTGAGCAACCATAGCTTTATCTTGAGCAGTTAAATAAGCAGTCAAGTCATCACCAGTTAACTTAGCGGCTTCGGCGTCCGTTTGAGCCACAAATTGTGCTAATTCGATCCGGCATTCCTTCAAATAATCGATATCTTCTTGTACAAAATCTGCATAGTGCGATTCAACAATCATCGATAAGGTCCGGTACAACCAATAAGCACTCTTACGGTCGTAGGTTAATGGCGTATTGGCAAAACTTTCGTCCGTTTCTGACACATTCGCGTGGAATGGCAAGTAAGGGGCAAAAGCAGGCATCCCAAACGTCATCCACATGATGGCGCTTTGTTCAGCTGGTACGTCATTACGAATTTGCATCACGTGTGAATTTTGCGTCCGATTCATCGCAATTGGCCGGAACTTCTTGGCTTCTGGTGAATCCGTAAATGGATCATACTTAGTTTCATTGTAGTGTGAACCTAAAACGTATTCGACATCAGCCACAGAGATTTTCTTAGCAGCATGACAAATGAATGGCAATTCACTAGATTGTGGATCTTGTTCAATCTCAGGGTTAAAATAGCGTTGACCATACCAAACCCGTGGCGTATTGTAATGGCGATCCTTTTCATTATCAGTCCCAAAGATATGCCGGAAGTTAAACCCTTCTTTATCAGGATTCAAATGATGTTCAGCAACAAATTCTTGGATGCCATCAGACCACATGAAGTTATCAGGATCATCAAAATCAACCCATTGAATGGCAACTTGGTTGGCCGCAACTGCATAGGCATCATCAGGAATCCGTTGTGCAACCCAGTGATGACCAGTGACAATTTCCATATACCAAACGTCATCTTTATCATTGAAGAGGACGCCGTTACCTTCTGGTGACCCATATTTGGCAATTAATTGGCCTAAATAAGTCACTCCATCACGAGCGGAGTCAATAAATGGGGTCACCATGGTTGGTAAGGAATCTTCCGCCAACCCATTTTTAACGAAAGGATCGAAAGTTAAAGTATGTTCGTTACCATAAACACTTTCCGTTGAAGAAACCCCAACGTTCTTTTCGTTAAAGCCGTTTTCTTCAAAAACTCCTTTTTCCGCAACTTCAATGTTAGGTACCGCTTGGTAACGGTAGCCATCAGCGGGTAATGGTGCTGTAAAGCCATTCTTACCAGAAGTTAACGTTTCGTGGCGACCATGAACGGCCGGATGCACGATAAATTTTTGTGGGGTAATCGGCATAAACGTATCATCATTACGCGCAATCATCGTCGAGCCATCAACCGTGGCCTTTTTCCCCACCAGAATAGTGGTACAAGCTTGTTCGTACATGCAAACAACTCCTTATTTAAGTTATCAATCCATTTTACAAGTTCAATTTTACACCGTCTATTTAAAATTACTACCACGATGACAGCGTTATCAATAAATTCTTACATAATTCTCATTGCCCGAATCGCCGTTAATATAAATCTGATTTAACTGACGAAATAAGGATATTTTATTTTTTTAATGAATTATTCTTATTTTCAAAAAATCATCGACACACTTTCTTCACAATTCGTTGTTATGATCTATTCATAGCAATTAAGGATTCCCCTCCGAAGTTGCTACTATAACAATTAACATTCTTTTCATTTACTCCTCCAAAGTAATGAAATCAGTCGAAGCGAATAACTTTGACAAAGCTTAATGAGCGGCATGTGAACGTCCCCCCGCTTATATGAATAAACGCTCATTAAGTGCTCGTCAGATGATTCCCCGTCATCTGATGACCTACTCCTTTTGACCTTCGTATTCCCGTACGAAGGTTTTTTGTGCGCTTTTTTAAATTTATTGGATCAGCTTGCCATCTGACGTTCGCCTAAATTAGTGATCACAAACCTAATTAGCATCCGCAAACTAACCAGAATCACTGACTGACGTAGGTGGTTAATTTAGCATGACCTAAAACAGGGATAGTAAAGGTTTTATCGTCATACTTATTTTTCAACCTAAAGGAATCCACTAAAAAAGTCTTATTAAGCTAGCTGAAACACCAACTCAATAAGACTTAAAATTCCTATCAAAACATGATTGGGCCAAACACCAAACCGGACCATTCTTGTTGACGCAAAACCGAATCATCTAACTTGCCAGCTTCGACATCAGCTTGAATCTGGTGATAGATTGCTGAAAAGGACTCTGGCACTTTATGATGCCCGTGACCGACATAATACTCTGAAATACTATGTGAAAGCTCACTAACTACCGCCGTATACGTTTGATCGTCTGAATTCAAACCAGTTGCGGCTGTGACCAAAATGGCTTTCAATTCTGGATCTGCCATGACCTTTGGATCATCATAAGCCGCACTCATTTGTTGCATTAACGTGGCCTTTAAAGTCGTTTCTTCATTATCAGTCATTGTCGTTCCCCCCATAGCGTCTTAACTTAAAACTGCACTCAGTTTACGCCGATATAGCTATTTGTCAATCTATTTTGACAACAATTTTAGTCACTAACTTCCAGATTAAAACCTATCAATCTAGTATCAAACCGCTTATAATTAGTTTATTAAATAAATAAAGGTGGGACTTCAAATGGAAGGATACTTAGATCAACGTTTAATCGGCCAACGCTTCACCCTAACTGCCAGTCAGCTGCTTGACGGGGTCACGTTCTTCGGCATCTTTTATCATTTGCGCGCAACGACGTCGTTACATGTTGGGGATTTGGTTGAAGTCACGCATGCAGATGCGCATGGCTTAACCGTCACCGTTGTTACGCCCCGCCAATAGGGGGATTCAATCTAATGCTCGGACTTATTATTGGGTTTATCGTTATTTTACTTGTGATCTCGACACTCGCGGCATCCATTCGGATTATCACACAACCAAATCAAGGCGTTGTCCTAACATTTGGGAAATTCGAACGGGTAATCAGTTCTGGTTTTCACTTCATCAAGCCATTTATTTCACGGGTGATTACCGTGAATACGGCTCAAACGCCTGTCGACTTAGATCAACAAGTTGTGATCACCAAAGATAACGCTGAAATCTCGGTCAAAATTTCGCTGAAGTATCATGTCACTGATATCGAAGACTTTGTTTTCAAAAACGAAGATTCGGTTCGCAGTATGATTCAAGATACTCGGGCCTCTTTACGGGGGATTATCGGGAATAAAGAACTGAATGAAGTCTTAAATGGGACGCAAGAAATCAACGCCGCCTTATTCAAGGAAATCTCATCAGTCACCGCTGGTTATGGTCTCAATGTCGATCGGGTCAATATTGACTCGGTTAACCCTTCCGCAGATATTCAAGCATCGATGAACAAACTGTTGCAAGCTACCCGGGAACGAGACGCTACCATCGCCACCGCCGAAGGGAAAAGTAAGTCAATCACTTTGGAAAACGAGGCCAATAACCAAGCCTTGCTTGCCACTAACAAGGCTCAAAACGAAGCCCTGGTGAACAGTGCCAAGGCCAAGGCAACTGCCGTTCAAACCGAAGCCGATGCCGATGCGTACCGGACACGGATTTTAAATGGTGCCTTAGCTGAGTCTTCCGAAAATTACTTTATTTTCCAAAACACCGAAGCTGTTAAAGCTTTGGCTAAAGGTGACGCCAATACCGTGGTCTTACCAAACCAGACCTTGGATAGTTTGGGACTAATTCCCGCTTTAACCAAGCTCGGAAAAGTGACTAAAACAAATTAATCTGTCCTATGAAAAAATCGCTCACCAGTCCGCTGGCGAGCGATTTTTACTTATTTATCTGTTTTTTGATAATGGAAGACTAAATAATACAGTCCAAAGTTCACCACAGCCAAGACCATGATTAACCCAAAAGCCAATTGACTTCCAATTGCCGTTGCATGCGCATAGGATAGCTTTCCAGTGGGCACTGCCGACATTAGCGCTGCTAAAATGGTAGTCCCAATCGAACCGGCAAACTGTTGACCCGTATTATAGATCGCATTGGCATCAGCCCGTTGATCCAAGTCAACTTCTTTTAACCCATTCGTCAACGTATTGCTAAACGCCATCGACCGGCCGATACTGAATACAATGTATAAAATCGTAATCATCAGAATAGGTAACGCCCGACCAAAAACGGTAAATCCAGTCGCAGCAAGTAAGAATAACCCACTCCCTGTTAAAATCGGCAATCGTGCGCCGTGTTCATCTAATAAATGACCAAACCAAGGTTGCAACACCGCCGTAATCAAGCTACCAGGTAATAGCATCAAGCCGCCAATTAATGAACTCGCACCAACCACAATTTGCGCGTAATTCGGTAGTGCAAAGTTAATCCCGATATTACAGAATTGTAGAATGATATACGCTAGAAAACTGTACGTAAAAACTGGATTCTTAAAAATAGCGAGTTTCAATAATTGCGTCTGACTATGTTTAGCTAATTGAATATAGCCAATCAAACTAATCAGCGCTAACCCAATGCCTCCTAAGAATTGCCAACTTAACCAGCCAACGGTACTGATTTGGTCCAGTCCCACGGTGAAACTCACAAAGGCCACCGCCAATAATAAAAATTGACCCCAATTGAACCGCACCGCACGAACGGGAATAAATTGTTTAATCGCACCACTTCCGAGTAATAAGATTAAGCCTTCAACTGGCATCGTACTCCAAAATATCCAACGCCAATTAGCCATGGCAACCATTACACCACCAAACGTTGGACCACTCGCCGGCGCAATCATCAAGATTAAGCCAGCCATTCCCATGTAAAATCCTAGACGTGCTCGCGGCACACTCTCTGCCACAATGTTAAACATCAACGGAATCGCAATTCCAGCACAACCAGCTTGAATCACCCGACCAATCAATAAAATTGGAAAAGTCGTAGCTAGCGCACAAACTAAGTCGCCGACAATGAATGCCAGGGCAGCCGTCACGAATAATTGCTTATTAGTAAATCGTTGTTTTAAGAATGCCGACGTGATCATCAATAACGCTACTGTTAATAAATACCCCGTCGTAATCCATTGCACCGTGCTCAATGACACGTGCATCGTTTTCATTAGTGTAGGGAACGTCACGTTCATTGACGTTTCTACCAAAATACCTAAAAAAGCCATGATTGCAACCGCAAAAACGGCCAATAGGTTCTTTCGTGGCACGGTTGTCGGCTGTGAACCTGTTGTCATCATATTACCTCTCATTTCAAATTAGTTTCAGATTTCATCATACGCGTTATACCCCCGTTATGTAAGCCAAGCGATTTTGATCGGTTAACTAACCAGTCGTTTCCAGTTGGCTTTAACTAGCCGCCCGATTAAACTCAAATCAATCTAAAGACTTGGGGGCGTTAATTATGCATTTAATTAAGCCGATGATTTTTTATAAAACTGGTCGTTTTTGGCTAGGTGGCCTATTCATTTGGATCGTCTTCGCAGGTTATCCCCGGACTTACGCCACGGTTGGTGATGTCATCACTTATGGCCTACTGTTAATTGTCAGTCTATTGGCCGTTGGCAGTGCTTTCTTCGTTCATACCGAAAGATAAGGTCGTTAGCAGCAGCTACGATAAATGGCCGTTTTTTCACGTCCAAGGCGCTCTACTTCGATTTCAAATCTGGTTAGGGTACAATTAAACTGTGCTTTAGCTAAAATTTATAATCATTTTGGAGGCGATCTTTTTGCAGCAACCTTGGCAAACCGCTTGGCCAGAACGAATCAGTTACGGTTTAAGCGATGCGGCCGATAACTTGGTTTTCCAAATGATGACCACGTACCTGCTATTTTTCTATACTGACGTCTACGGGTTATCGGCTAGCGCGGCCGCAATTTTATTCATCGTGGCGCGCTTAGCAGATGTCGTTGAAAGTTTAATTATCGGCATCATGATCGATCATACACACTCACGCTTTGGTAAAAGTCGTCCCTTCTTCTTATGGTACGCCTTGCCTTATGTCTTGTTTGCGGTTTTGACCTTTGTGACGCCCAACTTTGGTGATACTGGTAAACTCATCTGGGCCTACGTAACCTATCTAGGACTGGGATTCTTCTACACCGCGGTAAACTTACCGATTACGTCTATTTTACCGACGCTATCAAAAAATGATCAAGAACTCACGTTACTTGGTGTGATTCGGCAGTTCTCTGGTAGTGCCGTTCAAATTATCGTCGCCGTTTTCACCTTACCATTGGTCGCCTTACTCGGTCGGGGTAATCAACAACACGGATTCTTATATACGATCATTTTGTTTGGCATCATTTCGTTAGCGTTAATTTGGAATACCTTCTTCCAAATCAAAGAACGCTTTAGTCAACCAGAAGCCGATCACCAACCATTAAGCGAAGTCTGGCAGATGTTAAAAAAGAATCAACCGTGGTTCGTGATTTCAATTGTGATTCTATTGTATTGGTTAACAACCGCCATTAAGAATCAAACAACCATCTACTACTTTAAATATTTGCAACACAGCGAAAGTTTAGTGCCACTCGTCAACGGCTTTACCTTCGCGGCATTGATTGGCGTCGTTCTTATTGTCAGTGCTGCTAAACGCCTCGGTAAAAAGCGGACGATGTTAACGGGGATTGCCATCGCCGCCATTGGCCAACTCATTCTAGCTAGTGGCACCCTGGTACAACAACTCCCCATCATCTTTGCGGGAACATTCATCAACTCGATTGGAAATGGCCTGATCATTGGCCTCGTGTCAATCATGATCGCGGACACCATCCGTTATGGGATGACAATGGGGATTCAAGCTGAAGGTATCTTAGCGTCAACCGATGACTTCGGGGTCAACGTTGGGTTAGGCTTAGGTGGATTAATTACGGCTGGCTTATTCCACCTATCTGGTTACGTTGCTAACCATCCGCAAAACGTGGCCACGCAACACATGATTACGCTAAATTACGCTTGGTTACCGTTAGGTCTCTACATTTTAATGTTTATCGTCTTGTTATTCTACAACGAAACGCAATTGCTGACCGCCGTTAATCAGCATTTTGACAATGTGCGCAATTAAAAAGTCGCCATCGAAACTGAATTCGATGGCGACTTTGTTTTATTTACAAGATCATAAGAAAAGCCGACTCAGCGTCGACTTTTCGAGATTCAAGAATCTAATTATTTAGCTTCTGGAGTCATGAACCAGCCAATACGTGATGAAACAACATCAACGATAGCTTTCTTACCAGGTGCTAATAATTTACGAGGGTCGTAGCCCTTACCGATTTGGTCTGCGCCAGATTCGATGTAAGCACGAGTAGCATTAGCAAATGCAACTTGGTTTTCAGTGTTAACGTTAACCTTGCTGATACCCATCTTAACGGCCTTAACGATTTGGTCCTTAGGAATACCAGAACCACCGTGTAATACCATTGGCATCTTAACAGCATCTGAGATTTCTTGTAAACGTTCGAAATGTAAGCCAGTCCAGTTTTCTGGGTACTTACCATGAATGTTACCAATCCCAGCAGCCAAGATGTCGATACCAGTGTCAGCTAATTGTTTAGCTTCTTCAACAGATGCTAATTCACCTTCACCGATGATACCGTCTTCTTCACCACCGATTGAACCAACTTCGGCTTCAACAGAGATGCCCTTAGCATGTGCTAATTTGACGATTTCCTTAGTCTTTTCTAAGTTTTCGGCAAATGGCAAGTCATGACCATCGAACATAACTGATGAGTAACCAGCTTCGATACATTCTTTAGCTGCTTCGTAGTTACCATGGTCTAAGTGCATAACAACAGGAACAGTGATGTTCATGCTTTCCATAGTATCAGCAACTAAATGCTTAACTAATTTGTAGCCGCCCATGTATTTAGCAGCACCCATTGAAACTTGGATAATAACAGGGGTGTTAGTATCTTGGGCACCCTTTAAGATGCAACGAGTCCATTCAAGGTTGTTAGTGTTGAACGCACCAATAGCGTAATGGTTCTTGTATGCGTCTTGTGTCATATCAACAGCATTTACAAATGACATAAAAATAACCCTCCTAGGTTAATTAAGAGATACGATTTTTGAATCACATTCATTTTAGCACACTTTGCCTAGGAGTGATAACCGTTTTGCGATATTTATTATGCTGTCAAAACCAAGATTTGGCTGGTTTGACTTGGAATTTAAACATGTAATCGGTTTCTTTCGTATAATTTAATTTATGCCGCTGACTTTTAAGGTTAAGTCCAATTAGTTTGTAAAGATTGTGAATTTAGTAACAGTTTATTGGTTTAATCACGTTGTAAACGCTTACTTTATTTTCAAAATAAAATGCCTATATATCAGTCTATTAGTCCCGCTTTATTTTTTATTTTGTGATTTAAAATTGCCTATTTACATTTGTGAAGAAGTGATTATAATAAGTCTTGTGAAATAAACAACAAGTTTTGTTTGGCTTAGGAGGAATTGTGCGATGTTGAAAGAAATTGATGAAAAAACCGATGTTCAACAGTCAACCGATCGCTTAGTCTTCAATGCGTCATTAGCGGCGAACCGGCTAGAAGTTATGGACCAAGAACAGATTGATGCGGCCGTAACCGCACTTGCTCACGCGGCGCATGCAGCGCGTGGAATGTTAGCAGCTATGGCTGTTGAAGAAACCGGCCGTGGGAACTACCGTGATAAGGTCGCAAAAAATGACTTTGCTGCTAAAAACGTCTACGATTTTATTAAAGATGACAAAACTGTCGGAATCATTAATGACGATCCAGTCAGTGGCGTGATGAAAGTTGCCGAACCCGTTGGGATTATTGCCGGCGTAACGCCTGTAACCAACCCAACATCTACGGTGATTTTCAATGCAATGTTAGCCTTAAAGACCCGGAACCCTATCATCTTTGGTTTTCATCCTTTTGCCCAAAAGACTTGTGTTGAAACTGGTCGAATTATTCGTGATGCCGCCATTGCAGCCGGCGCACCTAAAAACTGGATGCAATGGATTAAGCAACCTAGTTTAGCGGCCACCGAAGCTTTGATGAATCACAAAGGCGTTGCCACCATTATCGCGACTGGTGGTTCAGCCATGGTCAAATCGGCCTACTCAACTGGGAAACCAGCGTTAGGAGTGGGTCCTGGTAATGTGCCTTGTTTCATCGAAAAGACTGCTGACGTTAAGCAAGCAGTTGACGACGTCATTACCTCTAAGTCGTTCGATAACGGCATGATTTGCGCGTCTGAATCTAACTTAATCGTTGACGATAGCATCTACGATCAAGTTAAAACCGAATTAAGTGCCAATGGCGTTTACTTCACTAAGCCTGAACAAGTTTCAGCTTTAGAAAAAACCGTCATGAACCTCAAGAAACAGGCCGTTGATCCAAAAGTTGCTGGACAAACGCCTTGGCAAATCGCGCAGTGGGCCGGATTCGATATTCCAGTCGACACGAAAGTCTTAGCGGTTGAATTAGACGGCATCGGTGGTGACCAACCACTTTCACGTGAAAAGTTATCACCCGTACTCGCCGTTATTCATGCAAAGAATACACAAGTTGGCTTTAATTTGATGAAGCGGAGCCTCGCTTTGGGTGGTTTAGGCCATACCGCAGTGCTCCACACCACTGATGAAGCTGTCATGACTCAATTTGCACTCGAAATGACCGCTTGTCGGGCTTTAATCAACGTACCTTCCTCACAAGGTGCCATCGGTTTCAAATATGACAATGTTGCGCCATCCTTGACTTTGGGCTGTGGCACTTGGGGCCATAACTCAATTTCGCACAACTTGGAAGATTGGGACCTCTTGAATATCAAGACCGTTGCCAAACGCTTAAGCAAAATTCGTTAATACCCTTTTTTCAAAGATAAATTAGAATTGCCGCCAAAAACAGGCGCCGCTACTGAGCAAGTTAAGCTTGCTAGTAACGGCGCCTTTTAGGTGCTACGCAATTTTTTTGAATTTAAATGCCGTTCGAACTTGGTCTGGTCGATACAAGATTAAGCGACCAATACTCCAAGTTAAGTAGGCCACGACCACTGCTAACAGCACGTTTTGATAGAGTGGTAAATCTGCAACATAGTGATTGGTGACCATTTGAATAATTAAATGACCAAAGCTTGAGAAACTAACTGCCACCGTCAAATATACGATAACTAACCAAAGTAACGTTTGTCGGAATTGCGGCAACAAGAAATATTCGCCAGTTTCTTCCAAAGACAGATGTTCAAAAGCCCAACGATCTAAATAATATAGCGCAACAATAACGGCTAAACTACCGAGTACTAGAATGCTAAAACCCGACCAGGTCGACTGATCAAAGTAATAAATCCAATGAACTCGCCACAATTGAATGCCCGTCAAATCCATTAAAATCGTGCTAAACCCATTAATTGCAAAGAGCCAACTTGCCATAAAGATAACCGTTGTGAGCGCACTGGCAAAAATTTGGCCCAGCCACAACCCACAAGTCATCGCCACCATCAAAACCGCCAATAAGAACATCAACTGACTCACACAATAGCGTAAATCGTTGGCCCAGTTCAAATTATAAGTCATCGTCGACCGTTTAATTAACCCCAATACGCCTAAAAAAAGGCCATGCATCAAGACATAACTACCGGCCACAGTGGTCAATAACAGTTGTAGCTTTTGCCGATAAATCCGACGCCGGGTCACTGGCAGCGCGAATAGATAATGGTTAAAATCCGTATGATGATCCCAAGCAAATATCGCCCAGCCTAAGACAGTCACGACTACAAAAGTCATGAACATTAATAAACTGTCTGCATTGCCTGTAATATAACCGTGCTTTGTAAATAAATTACCAACGGTCCCAACTAAATCAGTTGCGGCCTTAATACCGACTAGCCCCATCACCACTAAAGCCGTTCCCAATAAGACTCGATAACGGCGCCATAATAACCGCCATAAAGTTGTGTTTGTCATTGCCCCGTCCTCCTAAGATAGTAACTCATAGTCATGTTCATCCGTTAAATTCGCCACAAATAGATCAGTTAACGACAACGGTAGTGCTTCTTGAAAGACCGGTTTAGTTGCCGTCAGTTGATCAGCCAAAGCTGGCGTAAAGTTTTCAAAAACGACGACAATGACTCGACCAGACACGCTAATAATATGTCCTTGTTCACGTAATACGGCCGGAATAGTCTTATCGCGATAAACCACCTGCATTTTACGTGCTTGAGCCCGCATCGTTTCTAATTGATAATCATGTTTAATTCGACCATCTTTTAGCATCAATACCCGATCAATGATGCCCTCTAATTCACTCAAGTTGTGTGACGCAATTAGAATCGCATGATCCCCGTTAGCCACTTCATCGATTAAAATATTAAGGACATTTTTCCGAATAATCACATCGAGACCATCTAACGGCTCATCTAAAAAGAGATAAGTCGCCTTCGTTGAGACACTTAGAATAATCGTAAATAGGCCAAACATGCCTTTTGAAAAATGGCGTAACTTCTGGTCAACCGGTAGTTGATAGCGTGTCATTAATTGATCAAACTTCGCTTGGTCAAATTCCGGATAAGTCGCGCGATAATACCAAGCAATTTGTTTAGCAGTGACGCCTTTAAAGAAATTCGCTTGCGGATCAACAAAGCTTAACCGTTGCCGTAATTCAGGTTGCGCGGATACCGCTTGATCATCCACTAGCACTTGACCAGTATCCGGTAAATACTGACCATTAATCGTTCGAAATAAGGTGGTTTTTCCAACCCCATTTCGACCGATAATCCCGACAATCTGGCCGGGTTCAACTGTAAAATCAAGATCAATCAAGGTCGCATGGTGATCGATTTGTTTATTCAAATTTGTGATCTTTAAGCTCATGACTACTGTTCCTCCATTTGTGTCAGCCAAGTTTGTAGGAGACTAATTGAAATCCCAACTTGTGCTGCTTGTTGCACTAACTGGACTAACTGTTGCTGAATCTCGGATTGCGCTGTTTTAGTGGTTGCTGCTGTGACATAGCTGCCTTTTCCCGGGACAGTTTGAATCACTTGTAGCTGCTCCAGTTGCTTATAGGCTTTACTCACCGTATTGGGATTTAGTAGATGTTGCTTGGCTAACTCTCTAACTGATGGCAATTGTTCGCCCGGTTGCCAAAGGCCGTGGGCGATGTCTTGTTGAATCCCTGTTACTAGTTGAGCATAATATGGTTGCCCACTTTGCCGATCAATTACAACCATTTCGTCATCTCCAAACTGTACTACACTGTATTACGGTGTATTATATCAGGGTAGGACAGTTTCGGCAATATCAGCTGCTAAATTTGCCACAGAAGCCAGTCAGTGATTCTGCCAGCTGTGAGGACCGGTGCCATCACTGACTGGCTTCGGTTATCATGCGGATGTTAATTAATCAGTAATCACTAGCATAACCTCAGCTAGCAAGTTGAGCTACTTTTAATTTGGCACAAAAAAAGCGCTTGAGGTTTTACCCTCAAACGCTTGATGTTTCTGAATATCTATTTACGACGCAATTCACGAGCCGCGTATTCCATCACGGCCATTAAAATGCCCAAACTAATTGGAAATGCAATTGCGCTTACCATTAAGTCGGCGGTGATGCCAAAGAAAGCAAAGATGCCAGCTAATAAAATAACCGCCACAATCAACATTCCGGTATCCACTTTCGCCCAGTGTTTAATCATCGGTACAACCCCGTTTCGATTTATTTATCGTAACGAGTGTAACACCTGGTAATCCTGGTTAAAGGGCGACCACTTAAGAATTCCATTAGAATTATTTTAATGTTTGTAACCGGTTCATTTCAATTAAACCAGTACACGAGTCATGGTCGTCACCGCTAAGCGACCACTTGGCGCTAACGGTAAAAATAACTGATCACCGTCTTCAAAGCCCAGCTTACGCCAAAACGCGGCCACACCAGCATCCGCAGTCACTCGGGTTAACTGCAAGCAATGAATATTGCTCTTTAGAGCTGCCTGCATTAGACCCATCATGACCACCGTTCCCACTGAACGTCGTTGATAATCGGCACCAACCATCAACAATCCAATAAACATGAAATCGGCTTTGGGATACCGGCTGAGCACATCCACCATCGCCACTAAGTGTCCTGCCAAATAAAACCCGAAGACTTGTTTTTGTTCGGCCGTTACCGTCTCAGGATGGGCCACTAGATCTGCTTGAATTTCTGCTAGGGTGATTTCACCCGCCCCCAATGACTGTCGATAGGCTGGATTGCTTTGTTCCAACGCCAGTAAGTCAGCCAGATCCGCCGCAGTTAAGACTTTAACTTTAAAATTAGGCAATTCAGCTTGTAAAGTCGATAATTTCATTTATTTTTCCTCAATTCTCTAAAAGTTGAAAGATATTTTAGGTCAACAATCACTGATATAACGGTCATGCTTGCCGCCTAACGTTCGCCCACATTGAGCCGGAACGCTGTGGACGGACTGGTCGAGCCAAAGGACGGTCTCGCCCATCGTTTTGAACCGCCAATACCGCGTTTCAAAAGCGCCAGTCTCTAAGCGATAAATCGCTAAGAGACTTCCACGGCTTGGCTCAATATGGGCTCACTTTCGGCTATAACTATAGTGTAAAAAAGCTTTACAGAACCAATATTAGCCGGTAATAGTGCTGGCTGGCAATCGTGACTAATTTAGCGTTGTCTAAATCGCTGTTAGTCTTACATTCATTGTGATCATTAACTTTCAACCTTCAGTCAATTCTATCGTAACAACGTACACTCATTATACCTCGCTTGATTGGTTAGTTTCCTTTCAAAGTAGCCAAACTTCATCAGTAACTGAAAAAATGGTCAACGACATGTCGCTTTTGCCACCGACATGCTATACTTAAGTTGTGAATTCGTTTACAAGTGAATGAATTCAGTAATCTTAAAGAAATTAGGTGACGACCATGCCAGCACAATCTGCCGAACAATTATGGAAAGCTTATAATGAAACAACCGATACCAACGGAGCCTCATATCAAACTCGTTGGTTCGGTGACCAAGGTCAACCGGAACAAGTTCAAGCGTTAACCGACGCGATTTTGGCTGGTCATAAAACGGCCACAACCACCCCACTGGATAGTTATACGGCCGAACAAGTCGCCATTCCCCAAGTGGGCGATTATAACGTCTTATTAAATGGTGACATGAAACCAGTCGCGGTTTTAAAGACTGTTGTCTCTGAATTAATTCCGTTTTACCGGATTTCAGCGGAACATGCTTATCACGAAGGTGATGGCGACCGCTCAATCAGTAACTGGCGTGAACTTAAAACCGAAGAATTCACCCCAACTTTGGAAGAACACGGTCATCAATTAGGCCCTGACACCCCAATGGTCAGCGAAGTTTTTGAAGTGGTTTACCGTGCCGATTAAGCTCATTGTCACAACTGCCTGAGACCTAGTCTTGGGCTTTTTTTATTAGCGAGAATGGGACATTCCTAAGCGATGCGGAGGAGTAGGCTTTTATCCTAGGTTTCAGCTATAAATATTCAGAAACACTTGCCAGTCGTGTCATTTTCATTATAATAATAAATCGAGCTAAACTTTTAGTTTACTCACACAAAACACACATTAAAGAAGGTGAAAGTCATGGATATTGGTCAACGTCTCCGCAATCTACGGATGCAAAAGCAATTGACCCAAGAGGAACTCGGTGAACGCACCGACCTTTCCAAGGGGTATATCTCGCAATTAGAACATAATCAATCATCGCCTTCAATGGAAACTTTTTTCCATATTTTGGCGGTACTCGGTGAAACGCCGGCTGCTTTTTTTAAGCCAGAAACCCCGACACATCAGATTGTTTATCATCCGACAGAACAAATGACCTATGACGATGAAAACCTGGGCTATCAGTTAAAATGGTTAGTACCCGCTTCCAACGAAAATGCTTTGGAACCGGTCACCATCACCTTAGCACCACACGGGTGTTTCAAATCTTTTGAGCCCTCGCCGGCTGAGACCTTTATGATGGTTCAAGCTGGCACCTTAATTTTACATCTCGGGTCGCAACAATATACGGCAACCGCGGGCGATACGGTGTATTTCCACGCTACCAAACGGCATCAAATTCACAATGCCGGGACCGGTCCATGTACATTTACCTTAGTCACGACCGAGTCCTACTTATAACTAGCTGTTAAAAGGAGGGGTTTCAATTGGCGGTCAATGCACAACCAATTATTCGTTTAACCAACGTTTGTAAAAGTTATGGGGATCATCAAATCCTCAAAAATATTAATCTCGAACTCGAAGCCGGTAAATTTTATACGTTACTCGGGCCATCGGGTTGTGGTAAAACCACGATTCTGCGAACCATTGCAGGTTTTACCGATGCAACTTCAGGCCAAGTCGAATTTGATGGCCAAGTTATCAATACGTTGCCTGCTAACCAACGACAACTCAATACAGTCTTTCAAGACTACGCTCTCTTTCCCCATCTAACCGTGGCTGAAAATGTGGCGTTTGGCCTGAAATTGCAAAAAGTTGCTAAAACTGAAATCAACCAACGCGTCCAAGAAGCCTTGGCTTTAGTCCAACTAGCCGATTTCGGTGATCGTGAAATCAGCGAGATTTCTGGTGGGCAACAACAACGGGTCGCGATTGCTCGCGCCTTAGTCATGCGGCCAAAAGTCTTATTACTTGATGAACCATTATCGGCGCTAGATGCTAAACTACGTAAAGACATGCAATATGAATTGCGGGACTTGCAACAGCGCCTCGGGATCACCTTCCTCTTTGTCACCCATGACCAAGAAGAAGCCTTAGCCATGAGTGATGAAATCTTTGTCATGAATAGTGGCGAGATTTTGCAAGGTGGCACACCGGTTGATATTTACGATGAACCGATCAATCATTTCGTGGCTAACTTTATCGGCGAAAGTAATATTATCCCCGGCCAAATGAAACAAGATTACGAAGTTGAATTCGTTGGCAAGCGGTTTGAATGTGCCGATGCCGGTATGCGACCAAATGAAGACGTTGAAGTTGTTTTACGTCCAGAAGACTTAGATATCGTTGCAGCCGATCAAGGTAAATTAGTCGTCACTGTTGATTCCCAGCTTTTCCGCGGCAATTACTTTGAAATCGTGGCTTTTGACGCGGATCAGAATGAATGGCTAGTTCACTCGACTAATCCGGCCGATGAAGGGACGCCAATCGGTTTAACCTTTGACCCCCAAGATATTCACGTCATGCGTCTCCATGAATCCGAAGCGGCCTTTGATGCCCGCCTCGAACAATACGAAGACGATTAGGGGGCAAGCAGATGCAACAAAAACAACGATTAACTCGCAGTACGGCCTACTTTATCCCGTATACCTTATGGATCGTGCTTTTCGTCATTGCACCGGTCTTATTGTTGATCTATCAATCATTCTTTAACATTGATGGCCAATTTACCTTTGCCAATTATCAAACTTATTTTGCTTCCAGCACTTATTTAATGATGACCGTTAACTCAGTCTGGTATGCCTTTTTGATTACATTAGCAACATTACTGATCAGCTATCCAACGGCCTATTTGTTAAATGAAACCAAGCATCCACAGCTCTGGCTGTTACTGATCATTATGCCAACTTGGATCAACCTATTACTGAAAGCCTACGCGTTCATTGGCATTTTCAGTCAAGCTGGGATCGCCAATCAATTTTTGAGCTTTATTGGTATCGGCCCTAAGCAACTGCTCTTTACGAATTTCAGCTTCATCTTTGTGGCGGCTTATATTCAGATTCCATTCATGGTATTGCCGATCTATAACTCGATTAGCGAACTCAAGCCATCCTATGTCAATGCGAGTCGGGACTTAGGCGCTACTAACTGGCAAACTTTCAGTCGTGTGATTTTTCCACTGACCTTGCCAGGCGTCAAAGCTGGGATTCAAGCTGTCTTTATTCCATCGTTGTCACTCTTCATGTTGACACGACTGATTGGTGGTAACAAGGTGATCACCTTAGGGACGGCGATTGAAGAACACTTCTTAACCACCATGAATTGGGGAATGGGGTCAACCATTGGCGTGGTTCTCATCATCGCCATGGTCATTATCATGTGGCTCACTAGTGGTCGCCAGCCACGAAAGGGGTTGACGAAATGAAAACCCGTTTTAAATGGCGCAACCTTTACCTTTGGTTAGTCTTTATTGTGCTTTACGCGCCGATTCTGTTTTTAATTGTCTACTCTTTCAGTCAAGGCACAACCATGACCAATTATCACGGTTTCACGTGGGCTCATTATCAAGCCTTGTTTGCCGATAGCCGGCTGATTGCTATCTTCTTAGATACCTTGTTAATCGCCCTACTGTCTTCAATCATCGCCACTGCGGTGGGAACCTTGGGCGCATTAGGCATTAACAATACGACTCGTCCCGTTACCAAGAATACCTTGCTAGCCTTGAACAATATTTTGATGGTGTCCCCTGATGTTATTATCGGGGCCAGTTTCTTAATCTTCTTCACGGCCTTAAAGATTCCACTTGGTTTCGGCTCAGTCTTACTCAGTCATATCGCCTTTTCGATTCCGATTGTGGTCTTAATGGTCTTACCGAAAATTCAAGAAATGGGCACGAGTTTGCTCGATGCCGCGGCGGATTTAGGGGCTAACAACTGGCAACTATTGAGCCAAGTCATCGTGCCTTACATCATGCCTGGCATCTTTTCAGGATTTTTCATGGCTTTAACCTACTCGCTGGATGATTTTGCGGTCACTTTCTTCGTTACCGGGAATGGCTTTACCACCTTATCAGTTGAAATCTATTCACGGGCTCGGCAAGGCATCAACCTCGAAATTAACGCTTTATCAGGTTTAATGTTCTTAATGGCCCTAGTGTTAGTCATCGGTTACTACTTCATTAATCAATACAGCAGTCGCCATCGCAAAACGGTTAGGGGGCGGCATTGATGAAAAAATTAATCAGTGCCATTATTGGCCTATTGTTGGTTTGTGGCTTGTTAGCCTTGGGCGCACAACACTTACAAACGAGTGCCGGTAGTACCGGTAAAAAAGTGTTAAACCTATACACCTGGGGCGATTACATCGATCCAAGTCTGCTGACCAAGTTTCAAAAACAAACCGGCTATCACGTCAACGTTGAAACATTTGATAGCAACGAAGCAATGTTCACCAAGATCAAACAAGGCGGGACCAGCTATGATTTAACGGTGCCCAGCGATTACATGATCGAAAAGATGAAAGCTGCCAAGTTACTATTACCACTCGACAAAAAGCGCCTAACCGGGATGCAAAATTATGATCCGCGCTTTATGAATCTAGCCTTTGATAAACATAATCGCTATTCCGTGCCTTATTTTTGGGGTACGTTAGGGATTGTTTACAATGACAAGTACGTCAAACCTGGTAGCATCAAGCATTGGAATGACTTGTGGACTAAAAAGTACCGCAATAATATCATGCTCATTGATAGTGCCCGTGACGTCATGGGGATGGCGTTGGCCTCGATGAATCAGTCGATGAACACGACCGATCCGGCCACATTACTCGCGGCACGCAATAAGCTCAACCGCTTAGCACCCAACGTCAAAGCTGTTGTCGCTGATGAAATCAAGATGTATATGATTCAAAATGAAGCGGCCGTCGCTGTCGATTGGTCGGGTGAAGCATCTGAAATGTTGGCCGGTAATTCGCATCTCCACTATGTCGTCCCATCCGAAGGGAGTAACTTGTGGTTTGACAATTTGGTTATCCCCAAGACGGCTAAGCATTTCAAAGCCATTTATGCGTTCTTAAACTTCATGAGCGAACCGAAAAACGCGGCCCAAAATGCCGAATACATCGGCTATGCGACACCGAACTTGAAAGCTAAAGCCTTATTACCAAAGGCTGTGCGTAACGATCGGCAATTCTATCCGGATAACAACACGATTCGTCATTTACAGATTTACCAAGACCTATCACCGGCTAAAGTTGGCCTTTATAATGATCGTTATCTTGAATTTAAAATGCATCATTAACACTTAACCACTTAGAGGCTGTGACTTTTGTCGCGGCCTCTTTTGTCTCGAAATATCGCTAGCTAAAGGTTAAAAATAGATCTGCTTGCCACCTAACGTTCGCCCACATTGAGCCGGAACGCTGTGGGCGGACTGGTTCAGCCAAAAAGCGGTCTGAACCATCGTTTTGAACCACCAAACCCGTGTTTCAAAAACGCCAGGCTCTAAGCGATAAATCGCTAAGAGCTCCCACGGCTGGGCTCAATGTGGACTCACTCTCGGTTATACTGGTTACTAATTAATATCCACAAGATTAACCAGAAACAGCCGTGCAAACATCGTTAGTCCGGATGATCTTTGGTTCAATTACTCACCTAACCAAAGTTAGTCATCCAATTTTGATTAGATGCGTGCTACACTAGATCTACCAAACTAAGGAGCAAAAAATCTATGAAAACTTTCAAACGCGGTTGGGGTTCAGCGTTACTGTTATTCATTCTGGTCCCCGTTATGATGTTTGCGGCGGCTTGGATTGTTAAGCTAACCGGCATGTCCAGCCGACTTTCTGGCCCACTACAAGACACGCTCGTTTTATTAGGCGCTTGGACTTATAATCACTACGTTGCTAAGGTCCCGGTTCATTGGGGAAACTTTAAAAATTTTGATCAGCAGTTTCATTTGGCCATCCCAGCGATGATTTTAGTCGCCTTTCTAGCGGTCGCTAAACTCGTTCAGCTATTTCAGACGCCCTTTCAACCGGTCATGGCTTTTTATCTCTGCTATGTCATCCTCATTGGGTTAACAGAAGAATTTGTCTTTCGTGGCTTAATAATTCCCCTCTTGGCACGATCACTACCCGGTAAACCACTCGCAACGGTCTTATTATCAAGTGTTTTATTTGGTGGTTTACACTTGATCAACACGACCCAGATTTCTTGGACTTATGTCTTACCGCAAATCTTATTTGCGATGGCTTTAGGAACTTTTTTCGCCAGTCTCTACGTGAGCACCAACAATCTCATGCTAACTATTGCCTTGCATGCCATTACCGACGTCTCACTGATCACTCAACTAGTTAACCATGCCGCTGACTTTAGTAATTTCACGATGTCACCGGCTATTTCTTTAGCTGTCGCTGGTATCTATCTCGTCATCTTCATCATTGCGATTGTCGTGGCTAAACGCCAAGTTAAAGGTATCACCATTCAAACCGAATTAAACGACTAACTTAAAACGTGGGGCCTCAAAAATTGAGACCCCACGTTTTTTATAGTGCTGACAAAATAAAGAACTTAATCACACCAATCACAACTAACGCGATTGACCCAATTAAGCTGACTCTGCTTACTCCACGAGCCGCCGTGTCTGGAAAAATTAAGAAGTGTCCATTCAAAATAATCAACGCACTGAAAGCCAAACCACCCATCAACCACTGATTAACGCTAACCACACTAAGCAGTAACCAGATGCCAACTAAACTGAGGAATCCACCTCTGAGCAGATTCATTGTCGTTGCTTTTGCCATGATCACCAACTCCTTTTATGATACTTAGTTTACGAGAAGTTGATAACCAACACCTAGCAAAAACGTTAGTTACTTAACTGGCGCTTCAATAGCATGCTGTACTTGTTCGGCCACTAAGGACAGATCTTCAAATAAAACTTGGCGTTGCCCTGGCGTTAAGTTTTCGGCCACTAGTTCAGCGCACCACTGTTCATACTCATGCAACTGAGGGTAAAGCGCCTGACCGGCTTCAGTTGGATACAAGCATCGAACTTTTTTGTTATCTGGTTGCGTCGTTTTTACAACATAGCCTTTTTTTATTAAATTCTGAACTGCGCGATAATTGGTGGTCCGATCCATCTTCATTTGATCGGCCAGTTGACCAAAAAACAGCCCTGGTTGTTCACAAATTCGGATTAAATAAATAAATTGATTATTGTTGAGACCGTATTGTGCAAAGCGTTGATTGCCTTCATTCATTATCATCCGCGAAATCGTCCCCATTAACCTTAAAGTTGGGATCATCTTAAAAGCCTCCATTTTATTGCATATGCAATCATTAAGTGATAAACTAATTGACATTGAAAGGACGTGGCAACATGTGGCAAAGCAAAACATTCACTGAATTAACCACTTCTGAATTATACGCCATTTATAACTTACGCGTCAAAACGTTCGTTGTTGAGCAACAACGTATTTATCAAGAAGTCGATGAAATTGATCTAACCGCGATACATATTTTTAAGATGCACAACGGTAAAATAATTGCATATGCACGAGTTTTTCAAGAAGACGATCATTTATCCTTTGGCCGGGTCGTCGTCGATGCCAGTCAGCGCGGGCAACATTTAGGGGCCGCCCTGATGACTCAGATCTTAGCAGTTGCCAAAGACCGCTTTCCCGTGGAACCGATTCAGATTGAAGCCCAAATTCAAGTTCAAGCGTTTTACGAGCGTTACAACTTCCATGCAGTCGGTAAACCGTTTATTTTCAACCAAACACCCCATCTGAAAATGATTTGCGTCGCTGAGCTGCCATAATAAAAACGTATCGTTAACTGGTAACCATTAACGATCCGTTTATTCATATAATTTGCATAAAATAAAAAGAGACAGCCGAAGCCATCTCTAAAAGTATGAAAACGATCTATAAGTCTAAATTGACAATAACACAACCAAATATCTATTAATTATCTTATTTTTCTTAAAATATAAAATAAATAAGCCCTAATAAAATGCCAAATATTATTAAAACGATTAAGGTTGCTAAAGTCCATTTAAAGAATTTTGTCATGCTTTCCTCCTAATCTAATTTGCCCAACCATGGTAGAAAGTACGCGTACCCTTATAATTTCCCTTCACAGAAGCATTGATGTGACCAGTCGTTATACCATACTTACCAATTCCAATAGTATATGACCATCTGCCCCAAGCATACGCTTGATTATTTGTAACATATCTCTTTTGTCCATCTTTATTCAAGCTTACCATTGGATTGTAATTTTTAACTACGTAAGCATCACTACTGGTAGTTTTAAGAACCTTTTTACCTTTTGTTTTATAGTTAACTTTGATACGAACAGTTGTGATGGCAGGCCAATATTTCCCAGGTTTTCTTGAATACGTGTATTGGGTACTTCTGGAAGTTGATGAACTAGCAGAACTTCTTAATAGGGACATTGTAGCGACAGTACTTAGTGTATCATTTGAATCACTCTCTGTATAATTCTGTTGTTTTGGATTTGACATAGAGTTGACGAATTTCTTCTGACTATCAGGGGACATCTTATTGAAGTTGTTTAATTCTGTCGCTGCACCAGAAACTGCGCTACTAATGTATTGAGATTGAACACCTGCCTTTTCCGCATCCTGAGTATCATAATTTTTCAAATAATCTTTATATGAAGCTACTGTTAAATTAGTGGAATTCGTGTCGGCATTCACATTAAATCCTGTCGAGGCAATGACAGATAACGTAATTGTAGCTAGAACAAGTGCTTTTGCTGTTTTTTTTCATCTTTTAAAAGCTCGATTCTTACCAATGCGCATTGATACCTTATATTTGTTAACAAATATTATTTTACATAATGTATACTGAATAATTGAAGGAACCAAGGGTTTACATGAGGAACTTACAAGTTGCACATGGCCTGATGAAGTGTGCCAATATGCGTGTAAACACTTAATTAAGCAAGGAGTGCGTTCATATCACTACGATAGCTAGTCAATTAAAAGAAGCCCGAACACAACAAGGATATTCTCAAAACGAAATTGCGACAATTTTACATATCTCACGACAGTCAATTTCTAAGTAGGAAAATGGAAGAGGGTACCCAGACATTGACAATTTAATATTGTTGAGTAATGTATATAAAATGTCCCTAGATAAACTTTTACGACAGAATCCTGATCTTCAATCACAATTTGAGTCTGATAACGAAACAAAAAAAATTTAAAACCAGTAGACACACAACCCTATCAGAACAAAGATGAAGGGCTATTATTAATTATACTAGTAATAATTTCGGCGATTATTCCACCAATAGGTCTATTTATGCCAGGTTATACGATTTGGAGAAATACAAAGTACAATAGTTTGTATAAGACAATTATTTTAGTGTCCATTTTAGTAATTATTTTAAGTATACTTAATTGTTACGTGATTATTAACGACAATTGGATTCAACCGTCACAAACAACCGTTTATAAAATCAACTAGCAGTGACATATAATTTATGGTTGCGTATCTTTGCAGAGAGATACGAATAATAGGTAATAACACCAACAGATCTGGTCATTTTTAAAGTTACTTTACTGCTAGAATCCCTAATTAATGATTGATGTTTTATCCTGCCGATTAGGGCGTGAGTCTTAATGTGAGATACCTTTTTTATAGTATTTCCAGAAGTTGTAACATGGTAGCTGGCATTCCATGATAAGGCTGATGTATGTGTAACGTTGAAAGTGGCACCATTCACAGAAGCTGGAAAAGCAAACAAAAGAACAAAAGTGACAATTGATAAGATAAATTTTTTCAAGACTATGACCTCCTGATTCGAGGTTATAGTCTTGATTTTTAATTCATAAGAACGGCAACGTTTACCTAGGGAAACGTTTAGTTTACATGGCCTTATTAATTAAACGTAAAGTCAAAGTACTATTAAAAATACTCTGAACGTAGCATTAGTAGACTATGATATACTTTTTCAATACAGCATATAAAACATTCAAAGAGGACCGGTAAATGAATACAAATGAGCATTTGTACAAAATGAGTGAAATAGCAATCGCAGCAGGCGTTGATAAAACTAAAGTATGGCGTTATATTCGTGACAAAAGCATTCAAGAACGTTCTAAAAGAGGCAACGTTTTACTATACGATGAGTACTCTAAAAGAGCTATTTTGAAAGGAATTAAAAAGAATAATATTCATAGAACAACTAACCGAAAGTACGAGCAAGAGTTAATCGATACTTTAAGAACACAAGTGGATGAGCTCAAAATAGAATTAAGGCAAAGGGAAAAGGAAATAGATAATTTTCAAATCTTACTGGATCAACAACAGCAACTTAATTTATCGACCAGTCGTCAAAATACAAAATCAAAAGATAACGAAAACATTTCTACACTTACAAAAAATAAAACATTCAATTGGTTTAGAAAATAATTAATAACACGCGTTGTACTATGGTCTGTATTCAAATCATAAAAGTCGCTTAATGGTCATTAAATCTGTTAAGATAAAAACAAAGGACTGGTGACAATGATAAGCCATCGCTATGAGTTAACTGCTGAACAACGGTTGCAAATTAAATCTTATTTTCCTAAAAAAGAACAAGGTGTTACTTCAATAAATTAAAACACTTTAGACATATAGCGACTCGCTTCGATAAACTAGCCGAGTCGTTTTTAGCATTGTCCATGTTGCGACCATTTTCCTGCACACAAAGTAATTTGAAGACACTCCCTAGCACAACGCGTGGTGAACCGTTGATTTTCAATCAAACGCCCTATCTGAAAATGATTCGTACCGCTAACTTGGTATAATAAAAGCTACTATTAGACTATCAATCACAAGTTTGATGTCTAGTAGTAGCTTTTAATTAGCTAATGCGTAGGACTAAATTGGATCGTTAACCGTTGATTAGTCGCCAGCGCGATTTCTTTGTTGAAGCATTCATCGAGCCATTCTCGATGCGTGCAATCGTTGATTGAGGTTTACCAACCAAATCAGCAAATTCACGTTGGCTCATTCCTAACTGGTCACGAAGTTCACACACTTTAACGGCAACTTCTAAGTTAACATGTTCCTGTTCTAAAAGTCCTGAAAAAGTCGGGCGTGTTGCACTTCTTTCAACCGCATACTCATCGATTTTGCTCACTTGTCCATCCTTCTTACTCAAATATAGGTGTTATTCTTTGATGGTAGCGAATTTGCTATCGCAGAACAAATTTTCTAGCCTAATAAAAACGGATCGTTAACTGACAAACCAGCTAACAATCCGTTTATTCATAGTCGCTTTAAATTGGGGACTTTTCAGTCAACCGTTCAACGTCACGCACAATCATTAATTCTTCGTTAGTTGGCACAACTAAAACATCGACCTTACCGCCATCTTGACTAATCAAACGTTCTTGACCATGAACGTTATTCTTTTCGTCATCAATGGTAATGCCAAAGTAGCCTAATTGTTTTGTAATCCGAGCACGCATCGCCACTGAATTCTCACCGACACCCGCCGTAAAGACGAGGGCATCTAAGCCACCCATTTCAGCGATGTAACTCCCAATATACTTCACAACACGGTTCGCAAAGATTTCAAGCGCCAATTCAGCTTGATGGTTATCTTCGGCCGCCGCTTTATCTAAGTCACGCATATCTGGTGATACGCCTGAGATCCCAAGTAACCCAGATTTGTTATTCAAAATATTGATAAAGTCTTGCACGTCTGAAATTCCCAAATGCCGCATTAAGAATGGGATCAAGGACGCATCAATATCTCCTGAACGCGTACTCATCGTAATTCCGGCTAATGGTGTAAAGCCCATTGACGTATCGATCGCTTGACCGTGATCAAACGCCGTAATGGAGGCCCCTGAACCTAAATGCAAGGTAATTAACTTCAAGTCTTTTAAGTCTTTGCCTAAAATTTCAGCGGTGCGATTGGCAACGTAACGATGACTCGTTCCGTGAGCGCCATATTTCCGGGCACCAAATTGTTTGTAATAATCGTAAGGGAGGCTGTATAAGTAATTAGCTTCCGGCATCGTCGCGTACAAAGATGTATCAAAGACCGCCACTTGAACCGCCTTTGGTAATAATTGTTGAAAGACTTCGATGTAGTAAGCCTGCGTCGGATTATGTAGCGGCGCGTATTCTGATAAGTCTTTGATTTGCTTCAACGTGGTTGGGGTAATGACCACAGAATCTTTAAAATCTTCCCCACCAGCCACGACCCGATGTCCAACGCCAGTAATTTCACTCAAATGAGCCAGAATACCATCACTCTTTAAACGGGTTAACACCATTGCAGCCGCTTCTTGAGCATCAATAGTATCCTTAGTTTCCGTGTACTTTTCACCGTCAGCTTTTTTTATCACAAATTTTGATTGTGGTAAGCCTAAACGATCCACCATTCCTGAGGCGATCACTGTTTCTTCGGGTAAACTGAATAATTTCCACTTCAACGTCGAGCTGCCGGCGTTAATTGCTAATACTTTTGCCATGTTCTTTCCCTCCAATTTCTCACGTGCATACTGTAAGTGTAACTAATATTGAATGCGCTTTCAAGGATTGGCTAAAAAAGCTTATTTTTTTCTTGAAACCAATCAAGATTCTTTATGATTCATAAGCGCCACAAGCGCATATCATTTCTTTCGTTACCCTTGTCGGTAGTATAATTAAGGTAAATTAGGGAGGCGATTAGCATGCGTTCAACGAACCGTTTTTGGACTTTGAATCGTTACTTTGCCACCAGTTTGCTCGTCATTGGTAGTGGTCTAATTCTTTGGGCGCTACTCACTAGCTTTGGCACCTTATTAAGCGTTGAGGCCACTGTCACTGCCGGGGTACTTGGCATTGCAGCCCTCGCTTTTCTTCAACCGGCACCGCTCAGCGTGCTCGCACCCACCATTGCAATTATTAGTTTGAGTGCGGGTTATGCCACTTTCTTTAGTACCAACACCGTTGCTTGGGGTAGCGCCATTCTCGCCATCGTGATGATGGCCGGCATCTTAAGCTATGGGTTCAACTTACGTCAGGCCCTACGTCGTCGTCATTCTCAATGGCAATAAATCAGTTAATAACCACCGACCGCTAGTTAGCGGTCGGCTTTTTATTTGGGCTGATTTTTAGTATCCCTTACAGACAATCCCGAACATCTGTTTTATAATTAAAACCGATTTGAATTTACGATTAAAGGAGGGACGCCACGTGGCTACTAAAATTGGGATTCGCCAACTCGTTGAATTTGTCTTGCGGAAAGGTGATTTGATTGAAACGAAAAACAGTCAAAACACCGCGCAGATGGGGGCCAAGATTCATCGGCAATTGCAAAGTAGCCGCTCGGACGCCTACCAAAGTGAAGTTTACTTAAAAACCACAGTCACCATGAACGGTGCCGATTATGTGATTGCCGGGCGTGCGGATGGCATTCAAACCACTGACGATGGTCTGTTAATTGAAGAGATTAAAACCTCGGATCAAGCCTTTGAAGACTTAACCGAAAACACGCATGATCTCTATTGGGGCCAAGTTAAAGTCTATGGCTACTTATTATTAAAAGATCATGACGACGTGGACCAAGTGACGCTCCAACTGACTTACGTTCAGACGAATGCCGACAAAATCACTAAAACACAAAAAATCCTCACACGGTCTGAACTAGACGACTTCTTCAAAACGCTAATTACGGAATACGAGTATTGGCTCACGTTACGGGCCGACTTGCGCCAGCAACGCAATGCCTCAATCATCGACTTGCCCTTCCCGTTTCCAGCTTATCGCAATGGGCAACGAGAACTAGCGGCCGCGGTTTATAAAACGATCCGTTTTCAAAAACGATTGTTTGTTGAAGCACCAACTGGGACTGGGAAAACCATTTCTACACTATTTCCAGCAGTCAAAGCCATGGGTGAAGATGTCATTGAACGGATCTTCTATTTAACTGCCAAACAGAGCACGCGACACGTGGCTGAAGGCGGCATCACCTTAATGAGCGCGGACGGTTTACGGCTTAAAAGTATCACCTTAACAGCGAAAGACCAGATTCGCTTTCCAGAAGAACAAGACGTCCGACCAGAAGAGAATCCGTTTATGATCGGTTACTACGATCGCTTGAAACCGGCTTTAAAAGATTTATTGACTCATGAAGATCAACTCACCCGCGCGGTCATTGAACAATATGCTCGCAAACATACTGTCGACCCGTTTGAATTTTCCTTAGACGCGTCGTTATTTTGTGATGTGATTATTTGCGATTACAATTATTTATTTGATCCGTTAGTTTACTTACAACGATTTTTCAGTGAAGCTGATGATGAAAACTTTTTCTTAGTCGATGAAGTCCATAACTTAGTCAGTCGAGCGCGTGATATGTATTCCGCTGAAATCGGTGACGACCCAATTGCGGCGATTTTAAAACTAGCTAAACCGGATAAATCACAACCAAGTGACGACTTACAACAAGCCCTTAAGAAAGTTCGGCGTAGCTTCAACCGGCTTCGACGCGTCTTAACCGATGATGGTCAAACGACCTTAATAGCGCCCGAGCCACCCGAAAAATTATTACAAACGATGCGTACTTTTAACGAGTTCATGAGTGATTGGTTGGCTCAACAAGCGCCTTCAACGCTCTACGATGCAGCCCGTGACTACTTTTTCAATAGCCTAACTTTTGTTAAAATCGGCGATCTTTACGACGGGAGCTATCAAACGCGGATCGTTTCAGACGGCCATCATGTGATCGTTAAAGAGTTATGTTTAGACCCAAGTGACTTTTTGAATCGTTCATTGAGTTTGGGCGCAGGTGCTGTCTTATTTTCAGCGACGCTATCGCCAATGTCGTACTATCAAAATGTGCTTGGCAGTGCTGACAATAGTTTGGCTTATCAATTGCCCTCACCGTTTCCGCCTAAGCATCAAGCGATTTTAGTCACACAATATATTCAGACCACTTATCACGAACGCCCCCATAGTGAGGCCGCTATCATCGCCAGTTTACACGCATTAGTTACTGCCAAAACTGGCAATTATCTGCTTTTCTTTCCGTCATACGGTTACTTAACGCAAATTAAAGCAGCCTTTGAATTGGCTTACCCAGACATTGCCACCATCGCCCAAGAAAATGCGATGGATGCTACTGCCCGCCAAGCCTTTTTGGACCAATTTCAAGCCGAACCAGACCAAACATTGGTCGGTTTCTGTGTGCTTGGTGGTATCTTTTCAGAAGGAATCGACTTGCGTGGGGACCGTTTAATCGGTGTGGCGATTGTTAGTGTAGGGCTGCCGGGGATCAATCCGGAAACCGACCTCATTCGTGACTACTATAATCATGAGAATGGGCAAGGTTTTGCGTACGCCTATCAATTACCCGGTATGAATAACGTGTTGCAAGCGGCCGGTCGCCTCATTCGCAGTACCAAAGATGTCGGTATCGTTTTATTACTCGACCAGCGATTCGCCAGTCGCCGCTACACGGCCCTGTTCCCGGAACATTGGCAATACTACCAAACGATTCAATCCGTACCCCAACTCACCGCCACAATTGACAACTTTTGGCACCAAGTGGAGGAAAATCATGAAGACTAAATTAACCAAACAATTAGAAAGTACCCTCTATCAATATTGCCTTGAACAAGGTGCCTACGTTGTTGAAGAAGTATCCATGCCCGCAAAAAAAGGCATTGTCGATACGTTAAGTTATCAACTGGGCCCAGACAATCAGGTCGAATGGCGTTGTTATGAATTGAAAGTCACTAAAGCCGACTTCCATTCCAAAGCACAGTTATCTTTCATCGGCCACTATAACTATTTCGTCTTACCACAGGCCCTATACGAGGAAGTCGCTGATGAGATTCCAACCCAGATTGGCGTCTTGATTTATCGCCCCTTTGATCAACAGGCCGTTGACTTAGCACCGCAACCCTTGCGAGCACCCGGCTTTTTAACTGTAGCAAAAAAGGCCCAACATCAAGACTTACAAGTGGACGAAACCGCCTTAACCGGACACTTTGTCGCGTCCTTATTCCGTGAAGTCGATAAGGCCAAGCGCGTCAAAAAAGGGCTACAACTCTATTCCGACGATCAGTTATTTAAAGCTCTCAAAAAACGGGCCAAAGTTGGTTACGACATCTATCAACCAGATCATAATCTCTACGACCGCTTCGTTGATGACATCCAAAATGAGGCTATCACCGCATTACAAATTGAATTAGATGCGCGCAACGCTGAGTATCAGGCCTTGCAGCTTAAGTATCGGGCCTTGGTCCATCCTGACTTGGAGGATCAATTATGACGACTTATTATCCCTACTTGCGCGGCCGCATGTACGATCTGTTGGCACTAAAAGCATTGGCCGAACAACACCAATTAGGGCCAAATATTGTCCCAATTATTGAACCAGTTCGCGATTCTAAGGAACTCGTGACCACTGTTCAGGCTTTAATCACAGCGGAACAACCGTTTAGTGTCGTTGCCAATCCTCAAGTCAGCGTCTACGGCCTAAATGATACCAAGTTATACCCATTACCGGATCTCACTGAGTTACCGTTTTATCACCCAAGTGCCATTTTAGCGCCAGATTTTCGGGCCGACTGGTTGACCAAAAATGCACAACAATCAAGTCTACTCATTGCGCCTAATTATCCGTTACTCAAGGCCTATCAGCAGACAACCATGTTTAAAACGGTCAACGGAATCTTAGTTCCTAACGAAGCGCGTTTACGGGCAATCGCTGGAACGCGCGCCATTGCGTTAACTGATCCCATGCCGTTCTTGCCACATATCGCTGAATACGCTCAGTTAACCGATGAATTTTTTGCTCCCGCTAACTGGTCCTACCAACTTGATGGCAGCCAAGGGTTCGGTGATTACAGCATCGTGGGACACCACTACTTTGATAAAGGCATGCCCTCACGAGCGATCGCCATTCATCTAGTTTACGTGACGGCTGATGGCAGCTTGCGCCTGCATCATTTTGTTTCAGATAGCAATGACAGTATGCGTGGTCAAAAAAACAAGTTTTTCGAAGCCTTACAAAAGCTGGTTGCTTGGGCTCCCGTACATTTAACCGGACTAAATCAAACACCGGCACTACAAGACTTATTGGCTTATCAAGATAGTCCGAAATTTCCCGGCCTCGGTGCCGTTAAAAAGTTAGCTTTGATGCATCACTTTCAATTAATGCACCGGTTATTATCCCTGACTTAAAGTTGAACCTTCCTTTTTAGCAATAATCGTTAACGAGGTAAGTATTCATCGAGCAAAAATAGTCATGCTTGCCACCTACCGTTCGCCCACCTTGAGCTGGAACGCTGTGGGCGGACCGGTTCAGCCAAAAAGCGGTCTGAACCGTCGTTTTGAACCGCTTAATCCGCGTTTCAAAAGCGCCAATCTCTAAGCGATAAATCGCTAAGAGCTCCCACGGCTGGGCTCAATATGGGCTCACTCTCGGTTATGATGATTGTTAAACTATTTAACGGCCACAATGCAATCGAACGCCGGCCTGTACTGATATAATTTCTATCGCCAATAATTATCTTTCGACCTTTAGTACTTGAACTAAAATCGAGATCCTAAGCAACTGTGCTTAGAATCTCGATTTTTTTCTAATACTATTTATGCTCGGCCTACCTGTTCGCCAATCAGAACTGAAACGCTGTTAAGACTATTCAAATGATGATCAAACATCAACCAAATTGAAATATAAATCAACATATAGTCGAAGTCAGCCTGTGATGGCGCCGGCCGTGAAAACATCGTAAAGTCCGGATGCTTTTGCCGGACTTTACGATGTGGACGCCTTTTGAGACTAGCGATTTTGGCTAGGCTCAAAAGCGAGGTGAAAGCCCGACTTTGGGCTGGAACCGGTCCCCACAGCCGGCAGAATCACTGGCTGACGCAGGCGGCTATAAACCACCTTTTAAAAATTATCCACCTAACTGATTCTCGATTTTTAAGTTAAATAGCCAATAACAAATCGGCCACTTCATCTGCCGTGATCGCCCCTAAGTTAGCCGCTAAATCAACCTGGCTCAAGGCTTGAATCAAGGCATCACGATTAAATTTCGCGCCAATTAAAGCCTGTTCAACCAAGTGAATATCACCACCAGTAATAAAATCACCGTAAAGCTTCAATTCACTAATGGCCCCATCGACAACCGTAAAGTTAAAACTAACGGTCCCAATTGGATAATGTTTAGAAACATAGTGATCATAACCTGGATTACGACCATAGTTCCACGCTTCCGTATCATACTTACCTTGCAAACGTTCATCAATCACGGCCCAATCATGGTCATTCAAATGATATGTTTCGATTTGGTCTAACCGATCAACGTTAAATAAGCGTAATAAGAGTGCCTCTTTAAAGCCTTCAATATCCAAGTTTTGATAGGCCGCATCTAAGAATGGTTTCACATTCGTCACCCGACTGTTAACCGACTGAACACCTTTAGAGGCTAACTTTTCTTTATCCGGCGTCAGGACTTCATTGGCCGCATCCATATTCAAGTCAAACATCAATGTCCCACCAGCTGCGTAAGACTGGCCGACTTTAAACATCGTCATCCCGGAGAATTTTTGATCGCCAATGACCATATCATTGCGGCCACGCATCTCCGCGTTAGTCGCGCCCATGTCATGGAGTGCCTCGATAATCGGTTGAGCGAAGTGCTTGAAATCACCAAAATACTGGTCATCATCAATGACGATGTTTTCAAAGATAATATTGCCAAAATCATGATAAACCGCACCACCGCCAGAGGTACGTCGAACTAACTTGATATCATGTTGTTTCAAATAGGGTAAATCGACTTCCGCGTAGGCATTTTGGTTCACCCCGACGATGACGGCCGGCTGATTTACATACATGATTAACCCATGGCCCGGTAACCGTAGATCATTGACTAAATAATTATCAAGCGATTGATTCACAATTGGATCATAAACCGGTTGACCATTGCGGGACGTATCAATAAAAAACATCGCAAGCACCTCTAACTTTTTTAAGATTAGTTCTATGATAAAGCGTTACCATCACAAAAACAATCCTAATTGAGAGCGCTTTATGTGCTATACTTAATCCCTAGTTAAAGGAGGCGTTTAGCCATGGCTTCAGTATGGAGATCAACTTGGAATTATTTTAAAAATGATTGGCTTACACGTCATTCTAAAGTAACCACGACTTATGACGGCATCTGGTTACAAACCCAGTCACACGGTCGAATTACCTTGGGGCTTACCGATGAAGCTAAAGCCGATATTGGTGAAATCACCTTCATCGAATACCCGACCAAGGGCACTCAACTTAAAGCGGGCGATCCATTAATCGATATCGAAGGCGGTAAAGCGGTCGAAACGTTCAAAGCCCCAGTCAACGGCACGATTGTTGAATATAATGATGACTTACGAACAAATCCTGCCCAAATTGCGCAAAATAAGTTTGCTAAGAACTGGATCGTCAAACTTAAAGCCGATTAATCCTTGAGTCCGTTAATTACTAAAAATAAGCGATTTAAGCGAAGTGTAATCGTTTTCATCTCGATTAAATATTAGTCATTTAATGATTAGTTCATTCCTATTTGCCATCAGCAGCCCCACTTACGGTTAAAAAAGCCGTCAGTGAGGCTTTTTATAAACCCAATTAAATCAGGGATTCACGTTATTTTTTTATAATTAATCGAAACTTTGTCTTCGCTTTTCCAGCATTAAAATCAATTTTTTGATCAATTATTACAAAATGTTACAGAAATCAGCTTATATTACAAAAAGTCACCAATTTCGTAAAATAACTGCTATTCGTTTGTCACACTGCGCGGTTATACTATTCCCTGTTATGAAGCTTAGCAGACACCAAGGGGGCTAAGCGAATCGGAAATCAAAAAAACAGGAGTGTACATTACTTTGAAAATTAAGAGTGCCTTATTATCAACCGTTGCAGCGGCGTCTGGTCTTTTAGCTTTAGGAGCGACCGCTAGCGCAGCCACTGTTACCGTTAAAAGCGGCGATACTGTTTCTAAGATTGCACGTGCCCATCAAACAACCATTTCTGCCATTGAAAAAGCGAACCACATGAAGAATGTTAACTTGATTTATGTTGGTCAAAAGTTAACGGTCAATGGTGCTGATACACAAACAACCACTACTAGTAACACGGCGGTAAGTGCTTCATCAACAACTCAAGCAACGACTAACAATACAACCACGACGACTAGTCAAAACACGGCATCAACAACGACTAGCACTACCAACAGTTCTGACAGTTCAGCTAAAGCTTGGATTGCCAACAAAGAATCTGGTGGTTCATATAGCGCTCGTAATGGTCAATATGTTGGGAAATACCAATTAAGCGCCTCATACTTAAACGGTGATTACTCAGCTGCTAACCAAGAAAAAGTCGCTAACAACTACGTGAACTCTCGTTATGGTTCATGGTCAGCTGCCAAAGCTCATTGGGAAGCTAACGGCTGGTACTAAACTAAATTTAACTTCAATGAAAGGCATCGCTATGGCGGTGTCTTTTTTATTTTGGATCTGGGAATTCCAAGTACTCACTTGGTTTGTCTTAAAACATAAAACACTCAAGACCATTTAAAAATCTTAAGTATCGTTACGTTTATTTTCTGAAAAATTCGCATGGATGTTACAAAACATTACAAAAATCAGCATTTATTACATTTATTTGGATAAACCGTAACCTGCTATTTACCCACCTGCAATACTCACTCGCTATACTAGTCTCTGTTGCTTGGTTAGCAATTCGCTAATCAATTTAGAAAACTTGCTTCGGTAAGTTAGGAATAGAAACGACGCAAAGTATAGGAGTGTCTTAATTTTATGAAAATCAAAAATCTTGTTTTATCAACTATCGCCACTTTAGGTTTATTCGCTGTTACCACCACTGCTGCTAACGCCGACACGGTTACTGTTAAATCCGGTGACACAGTCGCTAAGATTGCTAAAGCGCACAATACCTCCGTTTCAGCAATCAAGCAAGCGAACCAATTAAGTAACGTTAACATGATCTACGTTGGCGACCAATTGACGGTTAACGGGACGAGCTCAACCACTACTAAAGCAGCGACAACGGCTTCAACTAGCACTACAACGTCAACCACTGCTTCAACGACGTCAACTTCAACAACCAGTACTAGTGACTCAGCCGCTAAAGCTTGGATTGCCAACAAGGAATCTGGTGGCTCATACACCGCTTCAAATGGGAACTATTATGGTAAATACCAATTAACTAAGTCCCTCTTAGGTGGCGATTTATCTGCTGCTAACCAAGAAAAGGTTGCTAACGCTTATGTCGCTTCACGTTACGGCTCATGGACTAAGGCCAAAGCCTTCTGGATGGCTAACGGCTGGTACTAAAATTTAAAATTAACCAATTAATTAAAGACGCCGATTTCAGCGAAAATGCTGAAATCGGCGTCTTTTTGAGTTGTTATTTGCTTACTAATTGGTGATTCAGCCACCAAAACAATCCCAGTAAGATAAGTTGTAGCGGTATTAATACTAAATCAGGTCCGCCACCTAAAAGAAGATAATTTTCAATGATTAGCATCGCTCCAATAATCAGCACCGGCTGGATCACTAATTGCTTGAATTTATCTGGCAACCAAATAATTATAGTTATGACTAACCAATAAATCGCTGTTACATAGGTAACTCGAGTGTAAATATCATTTAAGGTTGATGCTGCACCTGTAATCCCCAAATATATTGCCATTAATACGATTAAACACGAAATCAAAATTTTCTTCACAAAAACAATCCCCCAAGACTAACTATCAACTACTTGATCAACTTTTTATCATGTTTATTTCTTCCTGATACATAATAAGCATAGAACCAAATATTGCCAATAACAAACGCTAACAACAATGGAAAGATAGTCATATGCTTGCCATTAAAATAAAGCCACGCAAGTGATGCACTATATATTATTGGTAAAACCCAGCTAAGCATTTTCTGATAAAAATAACCTTCAATATATTGAAAAACCGTGCTAATTATCACAACAATCCACAGAATTATCGTCACTTTATCCATTATATTTCTTCCCTCTATTTGACTGCAATCGGCCTAATTTTTATAATTAAAATTTCCTTATTACACTTAATTACTATCAACACAATAGTTCCGTTCATTAATAAATTCAATATCATTTCAGATTATACCTAACTACTAATAACACACTGCGGTTCTGACCACAGTTATCCACTTGGGGATAACTGTTTATTAACTCTGATTTTTGCGTATTTTTCCCCAATTTGTCCCCAGAATTACCCATCACGTGGATAACTTGTCCTTAACTACTAATTTCCACCTCATCACCACTTGTTTTATCCACAAAATCACTCGCATAAAAAAATCCCCAACCAGTGACTAACACCAGTTGGGGATAAGTTGTGATTAACTTTCTAACGCAAATTCATGTTTAGCTAATCGGTACGAATGATCACACGCTTTGGCCACGTCTGATTCATGGGTCACGATAATCACACATTTATTTTGTTCATGGGCAATTTTTTGGAATTGATCAATCATAAATTTTGTATTTTCTTCGTCCAAGTTACCGGTTGGTTCATCGGCAACGACTAACTTCGCATCACAACACATCGTCCGCGCAATCGCGACCCGTTGTTGTTGCCCACCGGAAAGCTTCTGAACGTTTTTCTTCATCTGTTCATCAGTTAACCCTAGTTTACGCAACATATCAGCGGCAAATGCTTTATCACCTTTGTGACTGGATTCCGTCACTGCCATCGCGGTTAACAAGTTATTCAACGGTGACATGTAATTGAACAAGTTATACGACTGGAATACAATCGCCACGTGTGATTTCCGATAGTTCGTTAAGCCAATCTTATTAATCGGTTGTCCGTTTAATTCGATTTGCCCGGCACGCGGTTTATCTAAACCAGCCAATAAAGACAAGAAGGTTGTCTTACCAGAACCACTTTGACCGACAATCGCATACGAAGTGCCGGATTTAAATTCCAAGTCGACATGTTCGAACAAGCTATTCTCCTGCCGATCATACCAATAACCTAAGTCATTTGTTTTTAACATATCCAACACCTCCAATTAATCGATTAAGACTTTCTTCGGCTGTAGTCGAAGAATCCCACCAGATGCTAACATGATCGATAAGAACATAATCGCTAACCCGAAACCACCGAGTTCAACTAAGTCTAAGACCGTCACGCTGACATCCAATTCAGCTTGTTTCGTTGACGACGTACTACTACTGCTACTGTCGTCAGGAGCACCGCCGCCACCCATATTACCGCTTGGCTTGCTGTTACCACTTGGGGCACCACCACTACCGCCTGGTTGACCACCTTGGGTCTGGGTACTGGTTGAACTCGTTGTCGCCGTGGTCGTTTGTTGTGACACTAATTGTTGTCCCAATTTATTCCCAACAAACTTCCCACCAGCACCAGCAATCACGATTGAGACAATCAAGACCATGACCATTTCAACAAAGAATTGGGCCACAATCTTCCAACGCGCTTCACCGAGGGATAACAAGACCCCAATTTCGTAACGACGTTCGCGAATCATCAAAATCACGATCAAGGCTAAGATAATCGTCCCAGCAATCGCCACTAACCAAACAATCTTATCCGCGAAGGATTTGACGTTGTCCATGGACGCTTTAACCGTTTGATAACTACTATCATTGGTAGACAATGAGTATTTTGAGGTATTGATTAACTTCTTACCAGCAGTTTTAACGGAACTAACCTTAGCTGGATCAGAAACATTAGAGGTAACCGAATCCGCAGTGTTCTTATATTTCGAACCCTTAACCGTATTGGCAAAGGTATATGACGTATAAACACTGTTTGATGGATCAGTGGCACCTGGTCCTTGTTGCGTACTTGTACTTGAAGAAGCCTTATAAATCCCAACAATCTTCATTGTATAAGTCTTCTTGCTCCCAGTCGTCGCTTTCAACTTAATCGTATCACCGACGCTTAAACTATCCTCTTTGGCCAATTCGCTTTCGATGACGACATTATTTGTGCCTTCATCTGAGGTCGTGATCCCACGACCTTTAGTGATCTTGCTCGACTTTTCTTCAAAAGCCGATGTTGATGCGGTTGAAGTCACCCCAGAAATGGCAATATCGCCAGAACTAGAACTACTACTCATGCCGCCTTTCATGCCCATACCGCCACCGGTACTACTACTGCTAGACGTTGAAATGGCATCAAAACCTTTGGCGTTAGCCGATGTTGATACCGTGGCACTGTAACTTGACACATTACTTAACTTCGCGATCTTTTTAGCATCGCTCAGTTTAACTGGTGACGTGGTCAGCTTAGGTTTGCTCGACTTTTTCGTCGAGGTACTGCTTCGCATCTTCTTAAATGCAGCTTCCCGATTAGCGGAAAGGGTCACTGTCGCCCCGACACTCTTCTTCGCATTACTCGTCGCGGTATCCGCGGCGTTACGAATCAGTAGTCCGGCTAAGACAAACAACATAATAGCTGATGTAACTAGAATTAATAAAATCGAACGACCTTTCTTGGCCGTCAGATTAAGCCATGCCCGTTTAAAGAAATTCACGGTTTGACCTCCTTAAGATATAAGTATTCGACGTGTTGCCTCTTGAACACTTATCAAGATACCGAGAAAAAACTACTTTAATGTGAAATTCTTAGGATATTTTCACGTTCTGTTAAAGAACATTTCGCTATTCGCTAGATAATCCAGCTAACAGCGTGGTTATTGGGTTAAACTGACACCAAAAAGGCCGTTCGGAGTCATTACCTTCCCGAACAGCCTGGATACGGTTTTTACGGGGCATCAGCTAATGTCCACTTAATAGTCCCAGTATAATTACCTGAAACAGCTCCCGCATTTGTCTTCATGATTAATCCTTCATGTTCCCAACAATCAATCACGTCATGCGTCTCTTCATCATTTTTAGTGGCATGTTCATCGACAATGATCGCTTCACTCCCGATCTTTTGATCATGGTTCTGATGACGATAATAGACATTTCCACGTAGCGCCTGCTTTTTTTCGTTCACGAATTCTGACGCGGTCGCTTTTAATTGCCAGCGCGAGCCACTGCCACGCTCGTCGCGGATTTTTAATTGCCAATCAGCTTGCCGAATCGCGGCTTGCGTTTTACCGGTTAATTTGACTGGCGCAAAAGTTCCCGAAGACCCGACCGTTTGAAACGCTAACTCACCGCCAATGACCTCAATCGTCACTTTTGCCACTTCCGATTCATGTTGATCGCGATCCACTGCTTGTAATGATAACGTGTGCTGACCAACCACTAATTCACGCGTATCTAACTTCATCTCAAAGTCACCTTGGTGACCATCGACCGTTTTCAAAACAGTGTGTCCGATTTCTTGATCTTTTAAATATGCTGTCACCTTAACATCATCTACAGCTAACGGCGTATGCTGTAAAGTATCTTTGACTTGACCGCCGATCGTCAGTGATTGGCCTTTCTTTTGACGATAAGTTATCTTAGCCGGGGTGACTTCCAAACCACGCGCCGGAATCAAGTCGTAGCTTGGCGCTGTCACTTCGGTCTTAAGCTTATGCGTTTGTACCACATTATTCATTGATGTAATCGGTGTTACGGCGGTCACCGCTTGCGCCTGACCCCGAAAGATGATAACTGCCAACTGATTATCTTTAGATAATGGCTGGTCAAGTTTCACTTTAACATTTTGATCAGTCGGTTTATCCAATTTTTGCGTCTTACCGTTCGTATATTTAATCTCAGCACTTGACCAATCAACAGTTGTCGGCAAATTAAGATCAGCCTCAATATCTGACCAACTTTGTAACCCACTACGATACTTAACGGTATAAGCATACTTCAAGTGATCAGTCGCCCGCACACGTGCGCCGGTATTAACTTCTTTTTTTTGCGTTTCATTGGTGATCGCTAAGGTCGTTTTGGCTTTAATCAGATTGGGTACCGCATCAAAAATCACTTGTTGCGGTTGAAAAACTTCACTAGTTGTCCCAATCATACCCCAGGTTAGTTTGCCATCCTTACTTGCAAATTGATTAGTATCAATCGTTTCGACTTGTTTAAAGTGCGATTGACCAAGATTGCCATTCACATCAATATCATCAAACTCATAGGTCATTTCATGAGTTTCAGCACGCCAATCTAAACTAACATGCCGCCATTGACCATTTGTAAAGTAAATTCGATCCACGTTCGTTTGATGGCGCATTTCGTAACGGAATTTATCTGAAAGGATTATGTGCTCATTTTCCTGTTGCACATAGGCATGATAATCGCCTGGATAATCTGAGGCAATATGTTGTCCTTTCAATTGTCGGTCAAACGAGTCACCCCGACCATTCTTTTTACTCTGATTCAAATGGTTATCAAATTCCAATGCCCAACTATTTTGAATAGCCGTTTTGGCAATCTCACGAACATCATCTTCACGTTTATCATTATCAATTCCCCAAACGCCTAGCGACTCACCTTTACCTTTACCGTTTTCATCCTGAGCAACGGCCGACCGACCACGCGGATCGTTATGCAGCACAAAGGCCATCCCTTCACCAGCATTCTTGACTGCATCCGCCATCTTGATCCACATTGAAATGTGATTATCTTGATTTAAGTCAAACTCATTACCCGGTAATGACCAAACGCCACCAACTTGATCTTTTGCATTCGTCAATTGAATGATTTGTGTGGTTTCCGAACCATGAACAGGCCCCGGTAGTAACTGAGCGCTATTATTATTAAATGTCGCGGGAGCAAATAGATTCTCCATCGATAACCCATTGGGCGTCTTTACCGCTGCTTGTGCCGGTGTCATTGCCTTTAGAATGCCCAGACTAGCAATAATAAACAGTAACCACTTCCAATACACTTTCTGCATGATTTTTCTCCTAACTATTTTCCATACGTCACCGGCACTAGCTCAACGACAGTATCTTAGCAAATTTTTTCAATCATTTCAATTTAAAATCCTATATATTTCATAAGTATAAATTTATACAAGACCAGTTATCATCGCCTTGATTATTCTCAATAAATTATTAAGCAATGCCCATATCATCGAATTTATTAAATAGCCCTAATTAGGTTGCCCCTAACGGATAGACCGATTTTTATAAAATCGCTCTCATTCCTATTTCATCGCACAAAAAAAGCCTGACCAATCGGACAGACTTTTTTTAATATTAATTTTATAATTTAGACCCAATCGCAACTTTGTAAGTGATCATTGACTAACCCAGCACCTTGCATGAATGAATAGATAGTTGTTGGACCCACAAATTTAAATCCATGCTGTTTAAGCGCCTTTGACAACTGTTTGGCCCGCTCATCAGTCGACGGTATTTCAGCCGCAGTCGCCCAAGCTTGACGAATCGGCTGACCATCCACAAATGACCATACCCAGTCACTAAAGGACTGCGGTGTCGACCAAGTTTGAATCATTTGGGCATTATTGATCGTTGCCACTAACTTTTGCCGATGCCGAATAATCCGCGCATCGCCTAACAAACGTTCAACATCCTCATCAGTCATTGCCGCCACTTTATCAATATCATATTGATAAAAGTCTTCGCGAAAGGCCGCGCGTTTATTGAGTACCGTTTGCCAGCTCAACCCAGCCTGGTACGTTTCTAGGCACAATAATTCAAATAGTTTTTGTGGCTCATGTTGTGGCCGACCCCATTCTTGATCATGGTAAGCCTGCATGAGTTCATTGTCGCCAACCCAGTCACATCGTTGCATTTTGGTCACCCTCTCTAAAAGAAAACGGTGCCCGCCGCAATCTGATGATTACGACCGGCACCGCCAGTTAACTTAACAATAACATACTACTGAAAGTTACTTTAATTTTTAGTTGCGACTACGCTTCGTTTTTTTATCTGCAGTTGTTTCATTCTCCATCCGATCCGTTAACGGGTAGGTTAAGCGAATCAAACTAGGAATAATCGCTGGAATGGCAAAGACTAAGATCACCAATCCAATAATGACGACCATTGCCACTTGAATCAAGGTCAAGACACCCGATGGCATCAAGGCGGCAAAAGTCCCACTCAAGATCAAGGCAGCGGATAAGACAACCGCCCCGATCACACCAGCCGCACGAACAATTCGTGTGCTTGGCGTTGCAGCAGAATTATCGAATTCACGATACTTCATCATCAGGAAGATACTGTAATCGACCCCAAGGGCAATTAACATGATGAATCCGAAGAATGGTGTATTCCAGGTTAACATGCTTTGACCTAAGAACCAGTTACTCAACATCCGCGTAATACTTAAGGACATAATGTAGGCTAACAATAATGTTCCTAAGATGTAGAACGGTTGTAAGACCGAACGCGTGATGAACATCAAAGCAATTAAGATCCCGACTAACATAATCGCGGCCGTCCGAATGAAGTCACTTGAAGCGATTGATTGGGTATCATTCGTTTCCGAAGTTTGGCCCCCAATAGCAATCGTGGCACCGTCTAAGACAGTCCCTTTCAAGGTATTCGTGGCTTGCGTTTGAATAGCTGAAATCCGGTTCATCGCCGTCTTCGAACTTGGATTATCGTTTAAGACAATCGTCAACTTCGTGGCATGGTTGTTACCAGACATGTAAGCCTTCAACGCTGACGCATAAGTCTTGCCCTTCAACGTGCTCTTAGGTACGTAGTAAGTCTTCGCAGCATCAGAATTTTTCACGCCAGTTAAGTAACTATTGGCTGATTTGACACCCTTATTAACTTTCTTCGTCCCAGTGCTTGCAGAAGCCAAGCCCTTTTGTAAGGTTGACATTTGCTTAACCAGACTTTGTAACGTCGTGTACATCGTTTGGTTACCAGTAGCTAATTGACTTGCACCACTCGTTAACTTGCTTGAACTAGCAACTAACTTATTAGTTCCTGCATCCAAAGCACTGATAGCACTTGTTAACGTAGGAATTTGACTTTGTAAGCTAGTCATTCCAGTTGAAACTTGGCTAGCACCGCTTGCTAACTTGCTAACACCACTAACTAATGATGGCACCTGTGCGTTTAACTTGCTAGTACCACTGGCCAATTGAGCCGCACCACTATTTAATTTAACAGCACCGCTATTTATTTGTCCTGCACCACTATTTAAAGAAGCAGAATTATTGGCTAATTTATTAGTACCGGTTGCTAAAGCACTGATAGCACTTGTTAATGTTGGCACCTGTGAACTCAAAGTATTAACACCGCTATTTAATTTTGAAGCACCAGTATTAAGTTTGTTGGCACCAGAAGCAGCGCTTGCAACACCATTAGTGTATTCATTCAACGAACTAGCCATTGATTGTGTCCCAGTTTGTAGTTTAGTTAAGCCTTCAGATACTTGGCTAGAACCACTAACTAAACCAGTTTGTGACCCACTACCTGTTAAAGCAGCTTCAATTTGTTGCATCCCAGTAATTGCTTCTTCTAACTTACTAATTGCTTGTAAGGAAGCGTTATTTGCCGTAATTGAGCCTTGAGCTAAAGTACTGAGACTAGATAAACTACTTAAACTAGTGCTCAAACTCTTCAATTGAGTCGTAGCTGATGACAAACTGCTTAATTGTGTTTGTAAATCACTCAACGCTTGCAAACCAGCCGCCGCATTTGTGGTAGATGAATTTGCACGGGTTGTTGCAGTTGAGCTAGTTGAACTAGCATTGGCACTATTTTGCGCATTGACTTGTGATGTAACTGCTGAAGAAATCGCTGCTTTTTCTTCAGATGTTGCTGAAGATCCAGCTGCCGCAATGGCTGCCGAAGCAACTGCATTAGCATTAACACTTGTACTAGTTGTGCTGGTTGAAGTAGTCCCAGCCGCATCGGCACTAGACGCACTCATCAAAGCACTCTTAATCGTGCCCATATCAGTCGTCATTGCACTTTGTGAATTACTGAAAGTTTCAGCTGCAGTATTGATCGATGACACACTAGAACTAACTGTACCAGAAGCATCTACTAATTTTTGCATTTCTGTATTCAGTTTATTTAAGCTCGATGTTAATGTAGCTAGTTGTGACGTATCTGCTGAACTAGTTGCTGATTTAACTTGTGCTTCTAATTGAGATAATCCACTAGCAACTTGTGAAGCTCCAGTTTGTAATTGAGCAACACTAGAAGTTAACGTTGATGTTCCAGAAGTTAACGCTGATTTCTTGCTGTTTAATGTGTCCAAACCAGAAGTTAAGGATTGAGTACCACTAAATAACGTACTCGTTCCACTAGATAGTTCACTAATTCCTGAAGTTAAAGAACTAGTCTTGCTATTAAGCTGATTCAAACCGCTATTAACCGTGTAAACACCATTAGTATACGTAACTAATCCAGATTTTAACTGACTTGAACCAGTAACTAATTGACCAGTACCACTGGATAATTGACTGGCACCACTAGACAGTTGACTAGCACCACTTGCCAATGTTCCAGTTTTACTGTTCAACGTATTCAACCCGGTGCTAACTTGACTAGCACCACTTGCTAGTTTATTAACCCCACTAGATAACGTTCCGGTCTTACTATTCAACTGATCTAAACCATTGTTAACGGTATAAACACCATTAGCATAAGTAACGATCCCAGCCTTCAAACTCTTAGCACCAGTAGCTAACTTCTTCGCACCACTAACCCCAGAAGACATATTTGAGCTCTTCAACTTAGAATTAGCACTATCCAAGCCACTACTAATCTTGCTTAACCCGCTCCCAGCGGTCTTCATCCCGCTAGTCACAGTGCCTAATTGACTCTTCAAGTAAAGTGCACTAATTTCTGAACCACCTGGTTGGGTGACAGATGCCACCGTTTTGACACCTTTGACCTTCTTCAATTGCTTGGTCAAGTTATCAATGACTTTCAAGTCTTTCTCGTTATTCAAGGCATGATCCGTCTTGATATATAACGTTGATGGTTCCGCCGTCCCTTTAGAGAAATGCTTTTGAACGACTTTAAACCCTTGTTTGGCTGGAATCGTATCATTTAATTCAGCCAACGTATCATAGTTTAATTCACTATTATAAGTAAGAATAAATGGTAATGACACCCCAAAGACAACAAGCAAGGCAATCAAGGGATAACGAACTGACCCCATTGAAATACCGTGCCACATCTTGCTCGTGCTACCACCAGCAAACTTCTTACTTGGCCAGAACAACCGTGGTCCGAGTAACGCCATGAAGAATGGATTTAAAGTTAATAAAACTAACAATAAGATCGCCACGGCGACCGCAACCCCAACGGCTGAACGATAAATTGAAAAGTTTGCTAATCCTAATGCTGAGAACCCGATTAATAGTGAAGACCCACTATAGAGGATTGTCCGCCCAGCAATCTTTAATGCACGCCCAGTCGCGGCGACTGGACTATCGCCATGACTGAGTTCTTCTTTGAATTGATCAAACAGTAAAATATTGTAGTCAGTCCCAATCCCAAAGAGGACCACGACCATGAAGACTTGCGTAAAGTTTGACAGTGGGAAATTAAACTTATCAACTAAGTTCATTACGATACTCAACGAAATAATGAACGAGACCCCAACTGACAATAATGACACTAACGGTGTAATTGGTGACCGGAAGACTAACGTTAAAACGATAAAGATAAAGATAACCGTAATAATTTCGGTCTTCTGAATCCCGGCTTCCGTTTCCTGGGTAAAGTCATCATTTAAGATGTCACTCCCAGTAATGTAGGTTTTAACCCCACTCGTCTTGGCCCCTTCAGTAATGTTGGTCGTCATATTTTCGACTGTTTGGTTTTTACCAACCATTAACTGTAGTAATTCAGTTGACTTATCTTTTGAAATCAATTGTTTCTTAGCGGCCGCATTATCGCTGGCGGCCGTCATGGACTTCACATGATACTTCGACTTTTGCACTTTGAAACGTTGGATCGTCCCATCGATCTGTTCCTTTTGTGCAGCAGTTAATGGTGAGTTGCCATTGCTAAAGACAACAACCACTTGACGCGTATTATTTTGATTACGCCCCCAATGGTTTTGAATCACTTGCGCAACTTGACTCTTCGCACTACTTGGTAGTTGCGTCTGGCCCTTATCACGAACCAGTGTGCTAACGTTTGGTAATAGGAAAATGGCCGCCACCATAATCACTAACCAAATCGCCGCCTGTATACTAAAGCGTCTACGGCTCCCTTTCAATCTATATCCCTTCCCTAATTCAGATTCTAAAACGACATCGTGACATTTAATCAACAATATGTTTAAATAATAACAATATGTTAGTTGAAAGCGAATGAAATATCAACCAACAATTTTCATAATTTCGTCATTAAATAAACAATTAATGGCGTATTGTTCAAATAATGAGGTGAAATTAAAGTGGTAGGTACAAAAAACAATCGTCGAGCACAAATGACCGAACGATTAATTCAAGATAGCCTTATTCAACTCTTACAACATCAAGAGTTGAATGAGATTACAGTGACGGCCGTTTGTAAAATGGCCGACATTAACCGGGGGACGTTCTATGCCCATTATGATGACGTCAAAGACTGTATGCACACCATGGAACAAGATGCGACTAAGGAACTTTTAGCCGTCATTAACGAACATTTGCATCCTGATTCATTACGCGCGATTTTAACGGGGATCTTTGAAATCGTCAAAAAACGCCATGCCGTAACATCGTTCATCCTAACAACAGACCAAGACTTTCTCATGCACTTCATCGCCACTACCAAACGTGAAATTCTCGAACATAATCAATCACTTATTGGTAATATCAGTGCTCGTGAAGGTCAGTATATGTTCGAGTACTATTTGAACGGCATCGTTGGCGTTGTCCGATACTGGCTAAAAACGGATCTTCAAGAATCACCAGAAACCCTTGCAGCCTTCATTAATGACTGGTGGTATCGCGGTAAACCCTTTAAAGCAATTGCTGACTTACCACCAGAATCACAATCAAATAAATAATTGTTAGTTATTAAACCTAAAATATTTCAATTAATCATAACCAACATTTTAAACCTAACATGAGTTGGTTCTTAGTGAAAGTATTTACGCCTTAAAATATTAAACTACTTCAACCGTTATTCATCAAAAGCGCCAGTCAGTGACAAGTTCGTCGCTGACTGGCGCTTTTTATTAGGACTCAGGCGTCGGTGGTTGTTGATACATCCGCGTCTTAATATCATCCATTTCTTGATCTAACTTCGTAATCAACCGCGCCTTTTTCGTCAAGGACCGCTGAAGCGTCACTTGATCAGGCACATTCTTCTTATAATTTAACTCATGCTCTAGCGATGCCCAAAAATTCATGGCAATCGTCCGAATTTGTAATTCGACTTCAATAATATTAGGACCATCAACGGTGTACACCGGCACGCCCAAGATGAGGTGCAAGCTTTGGTAACCATTGGCTTTGGGATGATGCACATAATCCTTCACTTTCAAAACCTTGATATCAGCTTGTGTCGCTAATAAGTCTTCAACAATCTTGATATCACTCACAAATCGCACAATTAACCGAATACCAGCAATATCATGTAAATTGTTAAAAACAGCTTCAAATGTCAATGGTAGCTTTTTACGACGTAACTTTCCCACAATACTATCGGGAGACTTGATCCGTGACTGTTTACTATCAATTAACGCATAGCCATAGCGCAATGCATATTCCTGACTAATATAATCTAACTTGTCTAAAACCAACTTCATCGCGACTTCGTATCGTAAGGAATACGCCCGGAGTTGATCAACTGCTTGTAATAACTCGGGCGGTGCCGGTAGAAACGGATCGTCGCCAGCTGGTTGCGCTGTTGATTTACTCACTTATTTTTTCGCTCCTATAATAAACACTTGCTCTCAAATGCCAGTTTAGCTTTAGTTATTGGACCGAAATTACCCACTCACGTACCAACTGATCATAAGCAATCTGATACGTCTGCTCGCCGGCTTGATACGATAATTGACCATCGACGTCTTCGAATTCACTAGGAATTAACCCGTGGCCGTCTAACACATTCAGGTGTCCCCAAACCATGCGATCAGCTAAGAAGTGGTCAAAGCGCTGCCAAAAACGTTGAAAACTCGCAAAATCAATCACGTCAAAAATCTCATTACGTAAGACCTCAGCGTCAAATTCAAGGCGAATATTGGTTGTCTTTGGTGCCAAGTAATCTCCTCCTAAATTTCAAAAGTAGCTCACTAATTAATCATAACGGTTATAAAACATCGGTGCAAATCATAACCTAGCTAGTTAATTTTACGTTTTGGATTCAACAATCCCATTGGGTCAAAGAGGGCTTTAATCTGATGCTGAATCTGATCAACATCTTCGCCTAGTTCAGCGTTATTCCACTGATTCTTCAACATCCCGATCGCATGTTCACCAGAAATCGTCCCGCCAAGCGCCAACGTCTTATGGAACATTAATTGTAACGCTTTAATAATCGCCTCTGGGACTTCAGTTTCCTCTTTTGGCCAAACTAAAGTTGGATGCACATTACCATCACCAGCATGGCCGGCAGTATAAATCTTCACGCCTAAGTCTTGCCCCATCGCTTGAATATAATCCATTAAGGGTGCCAATTGTGACAACGGTACGGCCATATCTTCCATAATATGGTTTTGACCGGCAAAGACGGCCGGTAACATGTCTCGCCGTAATTGTTCCAAGTCAGCTTGTTCTTTTGGTTCAGTTGTTACCGTCACATGATTGGCTTGATGCTTAGCTAATAGGTCTTCAACCACATGCATGCTTGCTTCGCCACCATTGTCTAACTTAAAGATCAACATGGCCCCACTATTATCAGCATAATGCGTCTTTTCATAACGATCCAAGGCAATTACCGTGTTACCGTCCAAAGCTTCTAGCATCGTTGGATAAACGCCCGAGATTCGAATGGCAGTGACCGCTTTAGCTAAGGCCGTCATATTATCAAAGAACGCCATCCCCATCACTGGGGTCCCAAGTGGAATTGGTAATAATTTAACGATTACTTGGGTAATAATCCCTAGTGTGCCTTCTGAACCGACCATTAATTGCGTTAAATCATAGCCAAAGGCCTGCTTTAACGTCCGACCGCCGAATTGTACTTCGCGACCATCAGCTAAAACAACTTTAACGCCTAAGACATTGTCTTTAGTCGCGCCATACTTAACCGTACTCATGCCACCAGCATTGGTCGCCACGTTACCACCGATCCCAGATATTGGTTTTGAACCAGGATCTGGCGCATAAAACATGCCTTGTTTCCGAGCTTCCTTATCAAGATCGCCATTAACGACCCCAGGTTCAACAACGGCTAAAGAATCTTCTTTACTAATCTCTAAAATTCGATTCATTTTAGCCGTAGATAGGATTAAGCCACCAGCAATACCATCGGAACCAATAACGGTACTCGTTGTTTGTGCTTGTGGCACCACTGGCAAATGGAATTTCCGTGCCGTTTTTAAGGTACCTTGAATATCTTTGGTTGAATGAGCTTCAATATAAGCTAATGCCAACCCACTGTCATCATCACTTAAATTCTTGCTAAAAGAAAACTTTTGCAAGGTGTCAGCATCCGTCAAGACTTGACCATCCGTGACGTTGGCCTTTAAATCTGCAATGATATCGTCATCTGAAAAAGCTTTAAAAACTGTCAACTTCAAGACCTCACTTTATTAATAACTGATTTGTTTAACTAGACAATACCAGTATAAGCCAAAAATAAAGCGCTAACTATTATTCGACCCACAATCTTAAGCAAGTGTTTAGATACTGACCTATTGAATACGAGCATTGGTATTTTATTTTTTAATTGCCTACACTTAATTTTAGTATTTTCCAGCCACCCATTTTAACAGTATGCTAAATCTTAGTTTTAAAAAAAGAGGGGTGCATCATGCAACATATGGGACGTTCACGACACGGACTACTGTGGCTGATTATTGGGTTAGCACTAGTTACGCTAGCCATTGCCATCGGGGTCCAAGTTCATCAAGCACAGAATCGCTATCAAACTAAAATCTACACCGGCACCAGTGCCGATAATGTCAATACCAGTAAACCAATTAGTCTTCTATTATTAGGGACCGATACTGGCGCGGATGGTCGAATCACGAAAGGTAATTCAGATACCATTATGGTTGTCACCATCAACCCTAAAACTAAAAAGACCGTGATCACGAGTATTCCTCGCGATACCTTAGCTGAAATGGTCGGCACTAAAACGACCAACGTTCAAAAACTCAATGCTGCTTACAACATTGGTGGCTCGACGATGGCTAAAGCGAGCGTCAGCAAGCTGTTAAACATTCCGATTGATTATTACGCAACTTTAAATATGGGTGGTTTGAAACAAATTGTTGATGCCGTTGGTGGCGTAACCATCACCAGCCCAATGAAAGTCAGCTATGATCACATCACGATTACCAAGGGGCGACATCATTTGAATGGCAAGCAAGCGTTAACTTACACCCGAATGCGTTATCAAGATCCTCGTGGTGACTATGGTCGACAATTACGTCAACAACAAGTCATGAAAGCCGTTCTAGCTAAGTTAGCTAATACCAAGACGTTAGCCCGCTACAATCAATTATTGTCCTCATTAAGCAATAATTTACGTACCGATTTGAGTTTTAATGATCTAGTCGCTTTGGCCACTAAAGATCACGAAAATACCAAGCACATTGTGTCACACCAATTGATCGAGACACCTGCCTGGATCAATACCAGCTCCTATCAGATTGCCAGCACGGCAAAGTTACAAACAACTTCCAATGCCATTCGCAGCCAATTAGGGCTTAAAGCTGAAAAAATAAGTAATATTGAAACCAAATTGAACGCCTTAAATAGTAGTTATGATGGCACCACCAATTTGAATTACGATACTAATGGCCTCGACACTATTACGTATACAGAATAAAACTAAAACCCACGGACAACGACTGATAACTGTTGTCTGTGGGTTTTAGTTTGTTCGTTCACTTTACATTCATTAAATAGCGCTTCATAAATCTAATTCATTAGTAAGTCATCGCTTGTTGCCAAGTCGCCAATTGTGAAATTAGACCGCCAGTATTGTCGTTGAATTCATATTTCTTATTAGCTAGTGCTGCTTCAGCATGTTCCTGATGAACTTGTAAGTCATGCATATTAACCGTTAACATTAGTGGCTTAAAAGCTTGTGTTGACCAAATTTTCAATTGATCAGCTTGGCGTTCAACCGCCACAAAAAAATACTGTGCGAATCGGGTTTTCAAATCAATTTGTTTTAAAATGCCTGTCTCCATTTCAAACAGCTCCTCTCTCAGCTGATAGTCTAACTATAAGCGCTGAAACGCGTTTCAGGTCAAGGATTTTTATTGAACTTTTTTAATTGCAACTAGAATTATTACATTTTAGTAACAGCGGCTTTAAAATGCTAGGTTTATTAGTCAAACCGATGTACTATATTGATAAAAGATTATCCGGTATGATGTTCAAACTAGCGCCGGAAGTAAAGGAGTTGCCAACATGATCAAGACCGAACCCGTTCATCATCAAAAATATTGTTATCTAATTGAACTCACTGGCAATGTGCAAACTGATCTAATGATCGCCTTATCGGCCGCCGAACAAAATCTGGGTTCCTGGGAACGGGTCTATTCAGCCAAACTACCAACATGGCGTTTATGGACAAATGCCAACGCTGACGTTGTTCGCTTCACGGTAGCGCATATTATCGCTCGATATTCACTACCGCAGAATGATTACTGGCTCATTCAATACCATGGCCATGATCACAATCATCCCAAAATGTTGCATCCACAATTTCATACGCATTAGTTTGAACAACTGGTATTTGTCTCATTGATACCAGTTTTAATTTTGACATTTTTTTGAAAATAATGGGCTTTAACGCAGTTACTCGCCTTTTTTAGCTATAATAAGGATAATTATAACGTCACCAGGAGGTTCCCCATGCAAAACACCATTTTAATTGTTGAAGACGAACTGAGTTTGTCAGGCTATTTAACGAAAGAGCTTCAGTTTGAAGATTTTAACGTTGTGGTCGCTAATGATGGTCTCGCCGCCCTTGAGACTTACGACGCCCACAAAAACGACCTACTACTGATCCTGCTGGACTGGATGTTGCCCAAATTAGACGGGATGGAGGTCTTACGCCGCATTCGCAAACATGATCAAGTCCCCGTTATCATTATGACTGCCCGTGATTATGTCGGTGATAAGGTCGCCGGTTTAGATAACGGCGCCGATGACTACATTACTAAACCATTTGAAATCGAAGAATTATTGGCGCGTATCCGGGTCATCCAACGGCGCGCTGAAAATCAGACTGCGGTTAGCCAAGTCTACCAATTAGATCAAGTGGTCTTGGATACCAAAGCACATCGGGTCACGTGTAACGATGAGGACGTTCAGCTCACCCATCGTGAATATGATTTACTCCAATTCTTTTTAGCCCATCCCGACCAAGTCTTCACCCGTGATGAGCTCCTCGATCAAGTCTGGGGTGCAGATTTTCTCGGACAGCAAAATGTGGTCGATGTTTATGTTGGTTACTTACGTAATAAAGTTGATCCCGATAACGACGTGCCATTAATTGAAACAGTTCGCGGGGTCGGCTATAAATTAAGGGAGTCGATTGCCAATGGCGAAAAATAACGCAACTGCACCAACCTATGAACGCTTGATTAATCAAGAGATTCGCCGGCTCGTCTTACTGATTACGTTAATCATTAGTGTCGTCATTCTCGTTATTGTCGGGACACAGCAAACCTTGAGCACCAGCCGCGAAGCTCGTGACTTGATGACTAGCTTGAATCAAGCCAACATCAAAGATGTGCCTAGTTTTATTCATTGGAATAACTCGACTACCCGTAATACGAAGCAACCGGCCTTTATTCGCGTCACTACTAACAAAACAACCCTAACCACGACGACAAAATCTAAGCGCACTATTTTGACGTCACCCTCGTCAAAAGCTTTTTTTGCCAAACGCCAAACGAAACTCGTTGGTAGTCTGGTCTATGTACGCGGTTTTGGCCTTTTCTTAGCTTATACGCAAAAAGACGGACAAAATACGTACCAACTATGGGTGAGCTTGCGACGATTAATCAACAGTCTGCTGGTCTTGATTGCGCTCATTATTATCGTCATGCTTGCCGCTTCGGCATTAGGCACTTGGTGGGCTCATCGTTTGGCGCTTAGATTAAGTACGCCAACGGTGACCTTATTACGCGAAACTGAGTATACCTCCAATGACCCCGAAGCCGATCAACCAACATTAACGATCCCCGAAAGTCCACGTGAAATTAATGACTTAGGCCGTGCTTTTAATAACTTATTGTTGGCTCAAAATCAACGACTGCAACATGAGCGACAATTTATTTCGGATGCCTCACATGAATTGCGAACACCGATTGCGGCGATTCGCGGTAACTTAAGCCTTATTCGTCGCCGTGGTGACTCACATCCAGAGGTTATTCCCGAATCATTAGCGTTCATTGATGAAGAATCATTGCGGATGCAGCATTTAATTGAAAATTTACTTCACTTATCACGGGCTGATCGCGCCAAAATTGAACTCAGCGATCAAGACTTATCTTATTTAGTCCTACAACTTGGTGAACATTATCAGCCATCACTCGCTCCGCAAAAGCTACAATTAGAGATTGACCAAAACATTCACGTTAAAGGCAACGCCGATATGTTACAACAAATTGTCGTAGCCTTATTAGACAATGCCCATAAATATTCACCGGTGGATCAACCGATCACGTTACGCTTACACCAGACTGACGATGCGATCGAACTCGCCGTCGCTGATCATGGCGAAGGGATTCCTGATGATCAAAAAACCGCCGTTTTCCAACGGTTCTATCGCGTTGATCAGTCACGTTCACAGGCCATTGAAGGTAGTGGCCTTGGCTTGGCCATCGTGCAACAGCTAGTGGCCCTTAATCAAGCCACCATCAAGATTACCAACAACCAACCACGTGGGAGTATCTTTACTGTTCGCTGGGAACTTAAAAAGTAACCCTTGTTAATCTCAATCTTCCACATAAAAAATACAGGTTACGAGATAACGATGATGGTAAGCGTCTTGCAACTATTGGTAAGTGTTAGGTTAATTTAGCCACCTACGCCAGTCAGTGATTCTGCCAGCGGTGGGACCGGCTCCAGCCAAAGTTCGGGCTTCCACCTCGCTTTTGAGACTAGCTTAAACCGCTAGTCTCAAAAGTCGTCCACATCGTAAGCCCGGAAAAATCACCGGACTAACGATGTCGTCACGGCCGGCGCCATCACTGGCTGGCTCCGGTTAGTTTCTTATTGCTAGTTAACCCACTAGTTTAACCGAGAGTGAGCTCACATTGAGCCCAGCCGTGGGGGGCTCTTAGCGATTTATCGTTTAGAGCTCGGCGCTTTTGAAACACGGGTTGGGTGGTTCAAAACGACGGTTCAGACCGCTTTTTGGCTGAACCGGTCCACCCACAGCGTTCCGGCTCAATGTGGGTGAACAGTAGGTGGCAAGTCAATAACTAGTTTTTGGTGAAAAATAACTTTCTAAAAAAGATAAACGACCGTTAAACCTTGATCTAATCAGGTTTAACGGTCGTTTTGTCTAAACATAAGTTGGTTTCTAAGAAATTCTTATTTAATGCTTACGATAACTCGGTAGTTGAAAGACCCAATAGTCGGTAAACTAAAGTCATTCAATAAAGCAAGGAGCTAATCAAATGTTACTTGATACCGATCCAAAAATTAAAAATATCACCGCAGTCAACCTCGTTAAAGTGGTTTACCCATTAATCATTGCTAAGACTGAACAAGGTGACTACATTCAAATTAAATTGAGTGACGACCAACTTAGCGACCCGCTCTTCTGGGAAAGCGCTCGTGACTTATGTAAGAACCAATTATGGGTGCCGATGGGTCGTAAGTTCCACCAACTACTCTCTAACGACTGGATTTTACCAACTGCTTAACTTAAAAAACTAACTTAAATCAACCAACTAAAAGGAGTTCGATCATTATGAAAAATTTATTTGCTAAAGTGACATTAACCTTATTAACTGCCGGGACCTTATTTGCTACCACGGGGACTGCCTTAGCCGATACCACCACTAATACGACCCCTAACCAAACATCAACGACCCTTGTTAACAAAGTCAACCGCGACACTAACTTAGCTACTAGTAGCACGACGCCTAGCCGACACAACTTGACCCCTAAACCAACTCGGTTAATCACCAAGACGACCCAAAGCCAAATTCTCGCAACTGTTGATACTAGTGCTCAAAGTTTAAATAAGAGCAAATACCAACCTACTGTTTAAACCAATTTCTTAGGAGGTCGTGCTTATGTCCGAATTAACCAATCAAATCACCACCCAACTTCAATTACATCGTCAAGAAGCGTTGATTAAGAGTCGGACACAAGGTATTTGGTATACCGGTGCCGATCTCTTAGAAGACATCGCCTTATGTAAAAGCAGTCTACAACAACAAGCCGTTACTGCTGGTCAAAACATGCTCGTCAGTCTCGATAATTCAGCAGCCCTCCCGATCGTCTTACTCGCAAGTTGGGAGTTAGGCATTAATATCACCTTGGCGGCACCAACAACCAAACCATCACTAGTTAACGACCACTACACCGCCATGGTTTATACACCAACTTCAACACAGCAGTTAGCCACTCAACTCGATCCACAACAGGTCAGTCTGTTGACCCTAATTCTTAACACAGCGCCTAACTTTGCTTATTTAGTGCAAGACCTAGCCCCTAGTCTCGTACAAACGCCTGAAGCTACCCTCACGATTGCGGGTCATCATACCGTTTACACGCAATCAACGCTCTTGCAACGCGCACAACAATTGACACCACCCGCTAAAATTACGGACCTCTACGATCTTGATCGTGGCATTCTACCACTACTTGCTAATCTACTGCAGCCGACGCCGGTAGCGCTCGCTTGGGCTGGATAACAGATTTGGAAGATTACCACGCTCGCTAATCAGGCCTTAGCTTGGTTTACATAAAAAAAGATGCCATTCAATTTCAAATGACATCTTTGACGTTAATTTTTAAATTTTAATTAGTGCACAATCCCAACGGTCTGCAAAATCAAGTAAATATTCAAGACAATTAAGATCGCGGTGATAACCCAAGCCGTCCATTTAACCCACTCGCGGTTCTTGAAGTTTCCCATCAGCTTCTTATCACTTGTAAACATCACTAGTGGAATCATCGCGAATGGTAACGCGATACTTAAGAAGACTTGAGACAACGTCAAGAGGTTTTCAATTTTTGCTTCGTTACCATGATAGTAAATGGCGAAAACCAGCACTGGTGTAACGGAGATTAACCGAGTTAATAACCGTTGAGCCCAGAGTGGCATCTTCAACCGAATGAACCCTTCCATGATGATTTGCCCGGAAAGCGTCCCGGTAATCGTGGAACTTTGGCCTGAAGATAACAACGCAATCGCAAACAACATACTAAGCACTGGACTGGCGATGGAACCAACAATCTTGCTATTACCTAATGCGTTATATAAATCAACGAATCGGCCTAAGTCACCCTTAGTCCCAAAGAATAACGCTGCCCCTAAGATTAAGAGCAAACTGTTAACCACGAAGGCCACTGATAATTGAATGTTAGAGTCAATCGTCGTGAACTTAACGGCCTTAGCCACTTCTTTTTCATCACTACGATCAACGGCCCGCGTTTGCGAAATTGATGACCCTAGATACAAGTTATGTGGCATAACCGTGGCCCCAACAATCCCTAAAGCCAGATATAGCATGGATTGATTGCTGACAATTCTGGTTGTTGGCACATACCCTTTTAACATTTCAGGGACGTTTGGCTGTGAAATGATGACTTCGTATAAGAAGACGAACAAGATCACAGCGACTAAAGTGGCGACAATTGCTTCGATTTTACGGAAGCCTAATTTCATTAAGAGTAATAAGATCAAAACATCAGCGGTCGTAATTAAAATCCCGACGACCAGTGGAAATCCAAATAATAACTTCAACGCGATCCCGGACCCAATAATTTCGGCCACATCAGTCGCTATAATGGCTAATTCTGTCACGACCCAAAGAAAAATACCCATCCCTTTAGATGTCCGTTCACGGGTTAGTTGTGCTAAATCTTTCCCCGTCACAATCCCCAACCGGGCAGCCATTGCTTGTAATAACATCGCAATTAAACTTGAAAGTAAAATAACTGATAACAGCGCATATTTATATTGTGACCCACCGGCAATTGACGTAATCCAATTACCAGGGTCCATATAACCAACCGCAACTAACGCCCCTGGCCCCGTATAGGCCACTAAGGTACGCCAGAAATTGGCATCCTTGGGAACACGGATACTCCCATTAACTTCGTCCAAACTCTTACTATCAGACCCAGACGAATGAATGCCGGTACTACCCTTAGTGGCAACCATCGCTGAACGATCCTTCGTTTTTGCTAGTTTTTTCATGATGACACCCTCGCTTCTATTGGTTTAGAATTCAGGTTGTGGACTACTGTGATCCTCAACAGTGACTGCTCAGTTACATATTGAGCGGTCACTTTAATTCCACTAGGTAGTATAGCATCATTAATAAATTAGTCAACTATTTTCATTTATTTTTTCGGCTTTCCTAAAACGCCTTTTCAGTGCGGCTATTCTAGTAATAGCGGCATTCGGCGTGGGCTGAGACCATTAACTAAGAAATCACTGAGATACCGAATCGTCGTCTCATCATCCGTTGGCGCTGTCTCGGTATACAAAACTCGTTTCACCAAATAACCGCCCAACGTTGAGAATAATAATTGCAAAATCATCGTGTTCGGCCAATCGACTAATTCGCCCGTCGCTTTCAACCGATCCATCACGACCTCGGCTTGTTGTAAAACACTCGGCGACACCATCCCGAGCACCGCTGCCCGGTCAGCTGCGTTATTGAAAAATTGCGATAAAATCACTTCTAGTGACGCGCGATTCTGAGCCACGAATTTCACGCGATCAGTCACTAAGGCAACAACAAACGCATTCAACGTTTGCGTCTTGCTAGCCAGAACGGCTTCATCCAGATCATTGAGCATGGCTGGCAAAATATTCTGAACGATTGGCTGCATAATGGCCTTCAAGATCCCATTTTTATTAGTAAAATTATGAAACAAAGTTCCTTCGGCAACCCCTGCTCGATCAGCAATTTCACGGGTCCCCACTTCTTCGTAACTTTTCTCGGCAAACAAGGCTAACGCTGCAGATAGAATCTTGCGTTGGGTTTTGGTAATCTGACCATCCTTTCCCAACGAGGCCGCATAATAGGCTTGGATGGTTTCAATTTCACTCATGTTCGAACTCCTTTTTGCAGTAACTGCTCAATTTATTACCCACATCATAACTGATTTACTGATAATAAGCGACAAGTTTTTTTGAAAAGTTACATGATTTTTTTGATTAGTCCTGACAATTGCTTTAAATAGCTGGATATCGTATAATCACAGTAATTAATACAGTTACAGGAAGTGATCAAATGCGGGTTTCAACACGTTTCAGCGATGCCATTCATCTATTGGCATTTCTCAAGATTTACGATCAACAACATCTAACGAGTGATCTCATCGCCAGTAGCATTGAAACCAGTCCCGTCGTCGTTCGCCGTTTAATGGGTAAACTACGACAGGCTGGACTAATCAAAACAGTCCCTGGTTCGGCTCAACCCACTTTGGCTAAACCACTTGATCAAATTTCGCTACTGGCTATCTTTTATGCCGTTGAAGGAGACAAGCCGCTTTTCTCAGTTGATCCTAAAACGAATCCAGACTGCATTGTCGGTGGTAACATTCAAACGGTCTTACGACAATATTATCAGGATGCCCAAACTGCAGCCGAGGCTCGACTAGCCAAAACCAGTTTGCAAGATATCGTTGACAATCTCTTAGTCGAACAAGCTAAAAAAGAAGCTTTATCTTAATCAAAGCTCACGAGAATCGCGCCAAATGTTGATATCACAACATTTGGCGCGTTTTTTAACTTACCCGGTCTAATCCCCTTACATAATCTTTACCAAATAGATATATGAGCTTTACATGTAACTGTTATGCTTTAGCTATTCTTTAATTGGAGGGGAATCCATTGAAAAGATCAGTGATTATTGCCATGCTTGCTTTATCCGGTATTACAACCGGAACTAGTGCCATTACGCCATTAATGGCTAACGCGGCGACCAAAAAAGCGACGACGGTTAAGACCGCGAAGCAACCAAAAGCAAAACAGATTAAGTTACAAGGTGCCATTAACGTCCGTGATTTAGGTGGTTATCGGACTAAATCCGGTAAGACTATCAAGAAGCACAAGTTATTACGTTCGGCCGCTTTGAACACCCTAACCAAAAAAGATGCGCAGAAGTTGGTTAAAACTTATCACTTAGCCACCGATATTGATCTACGCACCGATGCTGAAGCGAAAAAATCACCTGATGTTAAGATCAAAGGTGTTAAATACGTTTTTGATCCGGTCATGCATCAATTTTCAAAAATTGGTAAAACCGAGTCTGGCACTAAAGTCATGGAAACGACCTACAGTCAATTCGTAACGACCAAAACGTCGCGCAAAGCTTATCATCAATTGTTCAAATTTCTGCTCACCAATCCTAAAAACAAGGCCGTGCTCTGGCATTGTTCCGCCGGGAAAGATCGTGCCGGCATGGGATCAGTCCTAGTTTTATCGGCTTTAGGTGTTGATCGTAAAACCATCAACAAGGACTTCCTACTTTCTAACAAGTTTCGTGCCACCACGAATAAAAAAGCCCTCGCTGCCTTATCTGCCAAAGGGATAAAGAAAGGGTCGTTAACTTATCAACGGGCCAAAGAGATGAATGATGTTAAAGTGGCTTATCTCAATACGTCATATCATTTAATCAAAAAAGATTACGGCTCAATGCATAATTTTCTGATCAAAGGGATTGGTTTAACGAATCACGACATAAAAAAACTACAACAACTTTATTTAAAATAACCTAATTCACTATCAGCGAAAAAGAACCATCCATCTCGGCTAGTTTCTCCGGGATGGATGGTTCTTTGACTTATTTTGGTCGTTCATCATTTCGATAATATTCGGGTTGAGCCGCCTGAATGGGATGTGCCGTTAGCCAAGCAATGATCTGCTCACCTAAAGCGGTCGTCATCGGTGCTGCCGCCGCAATCTGCGCTTTACTAATTTGATTAACATGAATACCAGCAGTAATTGTACAGCTACCAACTAATACTGGTTGCAGTTGTTTAGCCAGTCGCTCTGAAATAAAGTTATCCTTGTGGAAACGACCATCATGACTTGGAAATTTGACTGTTTGTGGTGCGGTTGTTTTGGTTAAAGTCGTCACATCACCAATATGTGGATTATCGCCCCCGGTCACTACAATCAGTAAGTCGAACCCAACAACTTGTAAGCTGGCCGTCATCTGATAACCTGCTTGTGTCGTCGTAAAAGTTGGCATAACTAATCTCCTTCCCAACGACGATCCGTTTCATTATGAATTTGGAACGCGTCTAATACTTTCATCGTCTGATGATTGACTAAATCTTGAATCGTTTTTGGGTGATTATAAAAAGCTGGAATCGGTGGAATGATTTGAGCACCCAATTTGGCTAACTTAGTCAAGTTCTCTAAATGAATTACGCTCAATGGTGTTTCACGTGGAACAATCACGAGCTTTCGTTGCTCTTTGATTGTCACATCGGCCGCCCGCGCAATCAAATTATCGCCAAAACCATACGCAATGGCAGAAACGGTCTTCATGCTAGCCGGCACAATAACCATCCCATCGTTTAAGAACGAACCACTTGCAATTGTTGCACCTTGATCGTTGATATTATACGTATAGTCCGCCAATGCATTGAGTTGCGCTAACGAATAATCTGTTTCTAACGCTAAGTTTTTCTTAGCCCACGTACTCATCACCAAATGCGTCTCAACATCTGGAATCGCCTGTAGTTTTTGTAATAAGTCGACCGCATAAATGGTCCCAGAGGCACCCGTAATCCCAACTACAATTCGTTTCATCACATTCAACTCCTTTTGTTTAACTTCTTTTCAACCGTTTAATTCCTACGCTATTTATCTTACCTGCTTCCACCGCCACGAACAAATCAAGTTTTGACTAACTGATATTCAATTTAAGAATAATAAAAGGCCCGACAATTTTCGTCAGACCTAATAACTTATCTATTTGATTGAGTATCCGCACTGAGTTGTTTCAACTTAGTAGCGGTTAATCGAAATTTTTGCTGATACATGGTCCATGTTAACGGTAATTGTAGTCGATCCTTATGTTCTTGCACAAATTGCCATTGGGCCTTTAACCGCGACAAATCATGATGGGCTTTTTCTTGGCGCATGATTTTTGCGCGCACGGTCAAAAACGTCCGTAAATAAGTTGTCGCCTGACCACCTTGTCTTGGTGTCTTTGCGCGTTGCTTAGCGACGCGCCGAATACCACCAAAACTATCAGCCGAGGCACCCGGTCCATGTACCACCATGGCATCGTAATAAATATATTGTCCTAACGGGGTAAGACCATCCTGTTGAGCGGCCCGAATGGCTGGTCTTAAATAGAGCCGATCAACAATCGCGTCTTGTGCTTGAATCAACCGCTGATCACGAGCAGCTTGCCGCCAAGCCCGTACAAACTTGGGGCCTAATCCTTGATGACTCGCAGTCCCATTCACCCGTTTCAAAGCCGGCAAATAGCGCACCAATCGATTATGTGGCCGCAACTTTTGGTACTTACGTACGACCTGCAACAAATCACCAGTTCCCGAAGTAAAACCAATAATTCCGGCGGTATAGCCCCGACCATCCCCAATGTCTTCAATATATCGATATTGCTGATGATAGTTTAACGATGAGTTCTCAGCACTTGAAACTAACGCAAACGTCGTGGCCCGTAAGTTTCCCGTCGCAATCGTTTGTTGCCGTTGATACCACCAATAACCACCATAGATTAGTCCTAAAAGTACCAATAGACCGCATAATCCCCAACCCCATTTTTTCATTTTAACCCCTACTCTCGTTCTCAATTACTTCTTAGTGTACACGTTTACACAATTAATATTCAACCTTCAAAAACAGTCATACTTGCCACCTACCGTTCGCCCATCTTGAGCCGGAACGCTGTGGGCGGACCAGTTCAGCCAAAATTCGGTCTGAACCGTCGTTTTTGAACCACTAAACCCGTGCTTCAAAAACGCCAGTCTCTAAGCGATAAATCGCTAAGAGCCTCCCACGGCTGGGCTCAATGTGAGCTCACTCTCGGTTATGATGGTGATTACGAAATTGATTGGTATTCGCAATAAAACCGGAGTCAGCCAGTGATGGCGCCGGCCGTGAAAATATCGTAAAGTCTGGGTGTTTTCCCCGGACTTTACGATATGGACGACTTTTGAGACTAGTGGTTTGGCTAGGCTCAAAAGCGAGGTGAAAGCCCGCACTTTGGCTGGAGCCGGTCCCCACAGCCGGCAGAATCACTGGCTGGCGTAGGTGACTAATTTAAGCCAACATCAATATGGCTGCCATATTTAACTTTCAACCTTTAATTAATGAACTAATTGTGTGCCGCAAAGCCTATTTAGGCTTATACTCGAGGTAGTTTATGATGATAGGAGGCCTGGTCAATGGCTAATCGACGTACCACACACGATCCTCATCAATTCATCAACACTGCTGACCATCGTCGCCAACTCCAACTTGCTGTTCAAGTGGCCCTGCCAGCGAATGCCCACGTCTTAGCTCGCAATTTTGCCCGCTCCAGCGCCAGTTCATATTGGCTACTAATGCTCGATCAACCAGCCGGTCAAGCACCACGCTTTTTAACCTTACGAATCGCTGACCATACTCTTTGGTTAGCAAATCATGACCAATTGGCCATTACTTGGCAAGCAGGTGACTTTCAAACTGTTCAGCAAACGTTGCGCGCGCAATTGACGCCTGCTGCGCTACAACATTACAGTTTTTCACTAACAACCATTGATATCGTAACCCTACGATTGATTCTGCATCTTGAACAACACCAACTCATCTGGCTTGTTCAATTGTCACCAACAATCGCCAAGGCTTACAAGAATCAACAGCTCGACTTACAGGCTGACTTTTTGTCGGCTAAGTTATTATTGGGTAATATGAATAACAGCAGTTTACAACTCGTGCCTGTTAACCAACCGCTATTTCAGCAGCGATTAGGTCAGTATTTCGGCCGAAATTTATTATTCTCACAATTTACCAGTCATCGTTTATTGCGACTACTACCAACCAATCAATGGATTCGACCTCTTTTGCAAGTTTTACCACCTACCCCGCAGTTAACCACGCAACTGGCGGCGGCTTATGGTACGGATTTTGTTCGTGTCAGTGTGGAAGCGATTCGGCAACAGGCTCAAGTCTCAATGGCTAATTAAAAATCGTTGTGCTCAAGAATGATCTTGAGCACAACGATTTTTAATGCTAAAAGGACCAAGCCGCCTTGGCTTGGTCCTACTTGCCGGAAAGACAATTTCCGTTAATTTAAATTTAGTGATCTAAACCAAAGGCATGTTGATCATCGTTATTTGCTTCAGCGGCGGCTTTTTCTTCAGCCATTAACCGTGCCCGTTCATGCTTGTTGTACCAAGGTGAAACGGTGAAGGCTAAGACATCGTTCATCAAGTAAACAGAACTATTGATGAACATCGCTAAAGTGGCTGAGCCTTGGCGGAAGGAAATGAACCAAAGGACCATTTGAGCTAAACCAGAAGCAATCCACCAGAAATATTGGTTGTTGTAACGCAAGAAACAAATGACACCAGCCGTTAAACAGATGGCAAAACTAATCGCATCAATCCAAGGCCGAGGATCATCAGTCAAAGCACCAATGAGGTAACCTGAAAGGGCATAAACAACCAGGGTTGCAACGATTGCGACAACCCAGGTCCGACCCGTAAACTTCCGAATCTTAGAAACCATGTTCACATTCCAGTTTGCACTCAACAAGACCGGAATATCCAACGTCACCACGTAAGCCAATTGTTCACCAATACTTAAGTAGTTCTTAGCTGAAAAACCAACAACAATAAAACAGATTGCCGAGATAACCCCTAGTAACCCATTAACTGATTTGGCTGCGTTGATTGCCAACACACATAAAACACCCAAAGTTGTCCCAATAAATGTTAAGATAGTTAGTGGCGTAATTGGGGCGCTCACCAAGGTCATCACTTGGCAACCCAAGCTAAAGTAAAATAAATAGTAGTTTTGTTGTGGCCAACCTTTTAGTTGGTGCGATAAAAATTTAAAATAATTACTCAAAATCAAAATCCTCTTTCCGTCATTCAGTATCTGCCGTTAAAACGTCTTAGTTGGCCAACTAACTTTAATCGATACCACCACATGTGGTATCTCCGTTCGAAACAACACTATATATTGTATCATTATCTTTGACGATGAAAAGGGGTAATTTTAGTTCACCCTATCAATTGTACACAATCGATCCGCTCATTTAACTGGTAGACTAGCGTTTTTAGTCGACCAATTTTTTTATATTTTTTTCATGCTAAGGGGTTAATTAACTGCGAGCGACATAACCAGCTAATCCATAGACAAACACTGTTAAATCAGGCGTTTTATCCATATTCAGACTAGCCTTTTGTCGGATTTCACTCGCTGGGGTATACTTAGTAATGGAAAGCAAGTCACATCAAAATAGTTAAATTTTTATGGAGGCACTATGATAACACTTAAATCAGATCGTGAGATTAAGGGCATGCAAGCAGCTGGCGACATTATGGTCGGGTTGTTCCATGCTTTGGAAGATTACATCAAGCCTGGCATTACCACTTGGGACGTTGATCACTTCGCTTACAACTATATTACGGCTCATGACGCCACTCCCGGCGAATTAAACTTTGAAGGCTACAAGTATTCAACTTGTGTCAGCGTTAATGACATGATTTGTCATGGTTGTCCAAGCAAAGATATTTTAGTTAAAGATGGTGACCTCTTAAAAGTCGACACCGTTATCAACTACCATGGTTACTTGAGTGATTCATGTCACGCATTTGTTGCCGGCACGCCCTCACCAGAAGTAAAGAAGCTTATGGAAGTCACGCATGAAGCCCTCTATCGTGGGATTGACCAAGCCGTTGTTGGTAATCGGATTGGTGATATTGGTTGGGCTATTCAAGATTACGCTGAAAACCAAATGGGTTACGGCGTCGTTCGCGAATATATCGGCCATGGTATTGGACCCACGATGCACGAAAAGCCAGACGTTCCTCATTACGGTGAAGCTGGTCACGGCACACGTTTAAAGGCCGGAATGACTATCACGATCGAACCTATGGTCAACATTGGCGATTGGCGTTCTGGCGAAACCGCTGATGACGGTTGGACCGTTAAGACGCTTGATGGTAGCCTTAGTTGCCAATATGAACACACTTTAGTCGTAACTGATGATGGTCCTAAGATCTTATCATCATTCGATAATGACTTTGATGCTAAATATTTATTGAAGTAAACAAAAATGGTAATCGCAAAAATGCGGTTACCATTTTTTTATGAGCGCTTAAATAAGAACCGTAACGGTTGCGGCCGCTAAAATGAGGACTAACCCTAATATTGTAATGCCCATTTCTTTAGCCGTCTTCTTTTGACCTAAGAACCAGATACCCGTCAAGGTCGCTAGGACTACCGAAGTTTGCGATAAGATAAACCCGGTCGCTAGCCCATTCATGTTTGGTTGCGCCGAGATCAAGTAAGTTAAAGCTGCGAAAGCAAAGAAGAACCCAGAAATAATATGCTTGTAAGAAATGCCCTCTACTAGAGCTAACTTTTCACCACGAGCAGCTAAAACGATGGCATAAATGACTGACACAATCACCATCCCAATGGCTTGCGGCACGAAGGCTTGCATCCCACTGATATTGGTCGCTTGTGGTGCTGCTGAGTAGGCCCAATAACCAATCTCACCAACGGCTAACCATAGAACTGCATTACGTAAAAGTCGTGCATTACCGGCGTCTTTATGTTCTGACCATACTGTCAAGCTGGCACCAATAATAATTAAAACCAAAGCTAAGCCACCAAAGACTTTATCACTAACCCCTGGCCAATCACCTAAAGCAAAAACGCCCCAAAGTGACGCGCCCAACAATTGAAAAGCCGTAGTAATTGGCATGGCCCGTGATGAGCCAACCATGGTGAAAGCTTTAAACGTGATAATTTGCGCACTAGCCCAACCAATCCCAGATAAGATTGAGAACCATAAGTTCATCCCACTTGGCATCGCTAAGCCTTTTATATTGGCAAAAATAATGGCAAAGATTAAGGTACCGACCGTTGATCCAAGAATTTGATTAACTGGGCGACCGCCGAATTTAGAGGCAATCGTGGGGTATAATCCCCAACCTAGTAACGGCCCAAGACCAATCAGTAATGCAGTTGTGTTCATCTCAATTCCTCCCATGCTTTAATTAGTGCTTTAGAACGTGACGCCACTTTCCAATAAGATATTGGCATATGGGGTCATTTCACCTGTTCGAACAAAGGCTTTACAATCAGACAATGAGCGTTTCATGTCCTCATGTGGCATGAAAGTGATTGGCATGTCTGGTAACCGTTTCTTAATCGCTGTTAACATTTCAGGATTCTGTGTCCGGATTTCATCGGCTAAATAGATGCGTTGAACTTCTAATTCTTCTAAAACATTATTTAGAACTTGCATAAAGCTTGGAATACCGTTGTCGACGGCCAAGTCAATTTTTTCAGTGCCGGCTGGTACTGGCATTCCGGCATCGCCAATGCTTAACTTATCAAAATGGCCCATTTGTGCAATGACCCGTGACATATCCGAATTAATCATTTTCGTTTTTTTCATAATTATTCAGCCTCCGCTGCTGCAATTTCATTTTTGTAAGGAATCGATGGTTGTGCGCCAAACCGTTGAACGGTTAGAGATGATGCCCGATTACCATATCGAATAGCCGCTTCTAAATTACTAAAATCTGGCTTTAACACACTACTCATCGCACCGATAAAAGTATCTCCAGCAGACGTCGTATCAACTGCTTCCACCTTGAAAGCTGGAATAACACCATGTCGACCATCGACATCATAAAAGGCACCCTTGCTCCCGATCGTAATGATGACCACGGCAATCCCTAGAGCATGTAAATCGGCAGCTGCTTGTAACATGCTGGCTTCATCGGTAATCTTAATTCCCGTTAAAATTTCAGTTTCCGTTTCATTAGGAATAATCATATCTGTAACTGCCAACAATTCAGCGGGCACCTTTTCCATCGCCGGTGCGGGATTTAAGACCGTTTTAACGCCCGCATGTTGGGCCAATTTGAAGGCTTCGATCGTACTATCAACTGAACTTTCAAATTGGGCAACCACAAAATCGCTCGCTTCAATCAACGCTTTATGGTCATCCACATAAGCGGGATCAAACGCCATATTTGCCCCACCATGAATCATGATCTGGTTTTCACCGGCATCATCAACAACCACATAGGCTTGTCCAGTTGAGACTTTGGTCAGCGTTGTCACGCCAGTTAAATCGATTTTTTCTTGTTCCAATAAGTCCAACATGGCCCGACCAGCATCGTCATCACCAACGGCACCTATGAAATTCGTCTTAGCGCCAGAGCGTTGTGCAGCTACGGCTTGATTTGCACCCTTACCACCACCTGCCGAAAAAATTTCTTTCGTATGCATGGTTTCACCTGGTTTAGGCATCTGTTTAACTCGAATTGTCCGATCTAAATTGATACTACCGATCATCGTTACTGTATTCATATGCGTACCCTCCATATGGCCGACTAAACTGGTCAATTTATTTATTAAAACGTTTTATGAAAACGTTTTAATAAGGAACACCAAGAATATATCACATTTAGAAGCTTATTTCAAATTATTTGTGGAAGCCCTTTCTACCAATTTGACGGCGAGCTGTTGTTCTTGCCAAGGTAGCGTTGGTTCAGCGATACGCGCCAATAATTGTTTGGCTGTCGTCTGGCCTAATTCAAAAATCGGCTGTGCAATCGTTGTTAACTGTGGAACCACATATTGACACATCTCCACATCATCATACCCAATCACACTATAATCTTGTGGAATCTGCCGGCCATTTTCGGCGAGTCCTAAATAAACGCCAAAAGCGATCTGGTCACTTACCGCAAAAATAGCCGTTGCTGGTGTTGCCATGACGGCTGGTACGGCTTCACGACCCGCTTTTTTGGATAAGGCGGTTGCAATCACATGCACATTGGCTTGATCGTAAACACTATAAAAACCAGCTAAACGCTTTTGAATATTAGCCGCGGCATGCGCGGGCATGAGTACCGCGACCTCTTGATGACCTAATGATTGCAGATGTTGCGCAGCTTGCCGGCCACCGGCATAATCGTCAGTTAATACAGCATCACTAACGCCTTCAGCTTTTTTTTGATCTAGTACAATAAACGGATGTTGTTTACGACGTAAAATATCCGTAATGGCTTGATTCGAAACTGCTGAACTCGCAATAATAAAACCATCAACACCACGTCGACTTAGTTCGGACAAATAGACTTGTTCCTTAGCCTCATTCAAATCAGCGTTACACAACATTGTAATGAAGTTGGCCTGATACAACACATCTTCAATCCCACGAATCAATTCGCTAAAAAATGGATTCGTGATATCTGGCACCAATACACCAATCGTTTTGCTCTTTTTATTAATCATTCGTTGCGCAAAATAATCTGGTTCATAGTGCAGATCTGCTTTAGCCGCTTCGACTTTTTCGACCGTCGTTGGGCTGAATTTATCCCCATTCCCGTTTAGAATTTGTGATACCGTTGCGATTGAAACCCCTGAACGCCGCGCGACATCTTTAATCGTCACCGCTTTATTTTTCATTTTACTTCCTCCGTTATCAAGACTTCTTAACGATATTGTATCTTAGTTCATCTCAATTACCCAACCAAATAAAAAGACGGTGACTCAATCGTCTGACCGTCTCATTTGACTTACACTAATTCTAAAAATGTTTGATAATCATCCTCAACTTGGCTCACATAAGCGGTCGCCCACTGTTCCATCGCCTCATCGAACTTATCTGAACTCCCAACATAACCGCGAATCATTGCGGCAGTCGGACTTTGCGCATGGGCTTGGGCTAAGATCATCGCACACGTATTGGCATAGGCTTTAAATTGGCCCCAATCCAACGTCGCAATATCAATCGATTCTTTCATATCACGGAATTGTCGGACATAAAAACTCTTATCCGCCATTTGGAAATAACCTAAGAAGACATCCGATGTTGATTGCAAAATCCGTTGTGAACTCACAATCCGTTGGCCTTCGGTTAATTCCAGTGCCGCCGTTAACTCTGGCCGACTCTGACTACCGACTTTCCGCGTCGGCAAGGCTTCTTTAATTTGCAAAACCATGTGACTACCATCAGTACTCGTCAATAAAACCAGATAGCATAGTGACCCAAAACTCCCAACTCCCACACTATGACGAATGATATCAGTAACTTCATATTGCGACAACAGCAGCGCGACATCGGTTCGGACCGTTTGTAGATACTGCTTAATACCGCGTTTCAAATTACGATACGTTTTCTTATTCACGTGGACGGAACGTGGCGCATTATCTTTGAATTGGCGTTCACCTTGACTATTCGTCCAGGTAAACTTGCGCACGACTTGTTCGGAATTCCGTTTGCTAGCTTTCTTCACCAAATCCGCAATAAAGTTCGCCGTATCTTCTGGCTCTCCGCCAAAATTCAACACAGCTTGAACTTCGTTATCACGATAAAACCGATTCAGCGTGGTCTGATCAAACATTCGTTTAATCCCTTCGCGATAACTAGCACTAGCTTCACGAACGAGCTTTTCAACTTTTTTCGGTTTAAAGTCATTGTTCCGAGCGGCTAAAATGATACTGACGAGCAGACGCCGTAAGTCCCATTCCCATGGGTGGACGCCGGCTTCATCAAAGTCATTCAAATCAAAAACTAACCGCCGTTCAGGTGACGCATAGAACCCAAAATTACCGAGATGGGCATCGCCGCAAACGACCGCTGGAATTTCAGTTGAGTGTTGATAATCTAAATCATAATCCATTAGTTCGACCGAACCACGAAAGAAAGCAAACGCCGAAGCGCTCATTCGCTCACGCCGTAAGGGTAAGAGTTCAGGAACTAACATTTCTCGTACATGTTTTAAATAAGCCGCTGCATCGCGTTTGACGGGCACAAACGTCCCTAACTGATCAAACGACGTCACACTACGCCGCGCCTTACCAATTGCGATCAATTCTGCAACGGTGTGGTGCTGACGAATGTGCGTTAAATCTAATGGTGGCATGGACATCAATCCTTTATTTTGAGCTGTCTCTATTATACCGATTTATCGCATGAAAACGAAATTTTGATATCAACTTAAATCGATTCATAATCATCGTTGACGCCGTGTCGGACTTGGGTTACCATTAGGTTAGCGGCTAATGGAAGCGCTTTATTTAAAGCTTTTTTGAGGAGGACTTTATCATGGCAAATTCTGAAAAAACCTTAGTACTAGTTAAACCTGACGGGGTGGCGGAAGGTCATATTGGTGAAATTATCACGCGGTTCGAACAAAAAAATTATCGCATCGCGGCATTAAAAGTTATTAAAGCCACCGAAGAACAATTATCTCAACATTATCGCGAAAAGATTGAAAAACCTTACTTCAACGAAATCGAGACGTATATGGAAGAAGGTCCATTAGTTGCGATTATCGTGAGTGGGACTGGTGTTGTTAAAGCCGTTCATCGCTTGGCCGGTAATACCCGCCCAAGTGACGCCCAACCAGGCACCATTCGGGGTGACTTTGCCCACGAATATCCAGATGGTATTTTACGGAATATTATCCATACTTCGGACAGCCGCGAAAACGCCCATCACGAAATTGCGATTTGGTTCCCAGAACTCGCCGTTTCCGCCCGTAAAGATCTTAAAAAGAATAAAAAATAACACTTAATAAAAATAACGAGCCTAGTCATGATGACTAAGCTCGTTATTTTGTTAGTGCCGATAATGTTGCCAGATAGCCACAACTAATGTAATCAGTAGCAGCGCACTACCAGCAATCACCATTCCAAGTGATGACCACAATTCCGGTTTAAGCGTTTGATAACGGACACCACGACCAAGTTTCACAAAGTTAACCCACAGTTGTGTCGAGCCAATTATTAAAATAGTGACCGTCCCAATTAAAATGTTACCGGGTAATTTTAATTTGTCGAACATGACTTAACACCCTTCCAATCGCCTAGTTTGTCAAAGCAATCATTGCCTTATTCTGCCGTGACTTCGGCTAATTTTTGATCTAGGTACTTTTTTAAGGCGCCTTGCGGATGAAAGCCCACGACTTTTTCAGCGGCCTTACCGTGCTTAAAAATGACCAATGCGGGGATGCTCATAATTTCAAACTTTTCCGCAATATCTTTATTTTCATCAACGTCTAACGATGCGAACTTGATCTTGCCATCGTATTCTTCATCGAGTGCTTCTAGCGCCGGCGTTTGCATCTTGCAAGGCCCACACCAGTCCGCCCAAAAATCAACGACGGTCAAATCGGTCCCAGCGGCGACAGTATCAAAATCCGCACCAGTAATTGGTTCTAACATATTTGTTCCCTCACTTTTACTAAATACCATAGTTTAACTAGCCGTGAGGTGGATAGTCACAATGCTCAGCCCTTTCGTTAGCCTTAGCGCCGAACTATGGCGTTTAGGCTAAGGGCACTTTTCGAGACCGCCTTTTGGCTCGAAAATGCCCCAGAGCGTTCCAGCATTGTGGCTGTCCACCGGTAAGGCGGCCAGCAAGCACAATTTACCATTTATCATACCACGCCGGTCTCACAATCCATACAAAAAGACCCAGTTACTCAGGCGGCTAGTAACTAGGTCTTTTTATTCAACCAGCTTTACTTTTCAGCTAAATGCTTTTCGTAAGCGGCTTTAATTTCGTTAATTAAATCTTCATCCTTCAAACTAGTGGTTTCGCGAATCACTTGTTCGATTGGTTCGTCCTTAAGCATTTGTTGTAACTTAACGCTTTCGGCATCGTTAGGGAAGTTGAAGAAGAACATCATACCAGCCGTATCCACTAAAGCACTGTAGTCACGGTTGCGTTCTTTCAATTCACGGATTGGGCGAATGAAACGTTCGTCAAAACCTAACTTCCGAATTGGGGTCCGGCCAACCCGTTCGATATCATCTGAGATATATGGGTTTTCGAACCGACTCAAGATCTTTTCTTGATAAGTATGGTGAACTTCTGGATCAAAGCCCCATTTTTGAATGAGCAAGTCCCCGGTTTCGCCTAAGACGCGTTTGGCTTGTTCCACAACACTGTCATCTTTAACGGCTTCGCCAATGGTCTTGTAGCCCTTCATGTTACCGGTATAAGCAACGGTGGCATGACCGGTGTTAACGGAGAATAACTTCCGTTCAATGTAAGGTTCCAAGTCGTCAGCGTAGTCCACACCCTTTAATTGGATGTCAGCATTCTTCATTTGTGACTTGTCGATCACCCATTCTTTGAATGGTTCAACGGAAACAAACAAAGGATCATCATGTTTTTGAAGTGGCACAATCCGGTCAACGGCGGCATTTGGGAACCCAATATATTGGTCAGCCCAAGCTTGTTCGTCATCGTTTAAGGCTTCATAAACCGACTTCTTCAATGATTGGCTCCCACCAATCATGTTTTCACAAGCGATCACGTCGATTGGCGTGGTGTTGTTATTAGCTTGGCGTAACTTAATCCCGTCAGCAATTAATGGCGCAATGAACTTCAAAATCTTAGGACCGATCGCTGTGGTAACTAAGTCAGCTTGCGCGATTTCTTCAGCAACGGCTTTAGGATCTTTACCATTGTTAATCCCCTTAACGTCGTGAACGTCAATATGTTCTTGACCTTCTGCGGCGAGTTCAATCGTATAACCATTGCGTTTGTTCAATTCATCGATCAACGTTTCGTTAACGTCGACAAATGTGATTTTAAACCCATTGTCAGCCAACGTTTCACCAATGAAGCCTCGACCAATATTACCTGCACCAAAATGTACGTCTAACATGCTAATCAACTTCCTTTAATAGATTAATAATTTCATCTTCTGATTGTGCATCTGCTAACTTCGCGACATTGGCAACGTCGCTACAGTAGATCGCAATCTGTGATAAGAGATTCAAATGCTCGCCGTTCAAACCAGCAATCCCGAAAATGACCGTGACGGTTTTATCATCATCGTCATTGGCCGGATCACCCCAGCTCACACCCATTGGCACTTGGACCACGGAAATCCCGGTCTTTTTAATATATTTCATCCCATCCTCAGTGCCATGAGGGATGGCAATAAAGTTACCCATATAAACGGAGACGTCTTGATTCCGAGCTTGCATGGCGTCAATGTATTCAGGTTCGACACAACCGCCATCGACCAATAACTGACCGGCTAAGCGGATGCCTTCTGCTTGCGTTGCCACTTGTTGGTTTAACGCAATCATCTTTTTATCTAAAGCTTCCATTCTATTCACCTACTCTATTTCGTTAGTTCGTTCAAAAATGCCTTGCTAATTAACTGATAAAGCTGTTGGCGACTGCCGGTCATGAAGGTCTGGGTATTGGCCTGACTCTCAATGACTAACGCACTCAACTTTCCCATCAACCGATTTTCATAATCACTGATGGTGGTGGGGCCTAACATTAACACGATCCGTTGTAGTTGGATTTTTTGATCACCCATACTTTTAAACGGTACCGGCTTGGCCAATTCAAAGATCGCACAGTATGGTGCGGTCACTTGCATACTTAACGTGTGAACTAATGCCAAGTTGGTCTCAGGAATGCCAACTGGTGCTAAGCCAATCCGATGCAATAACTTACCGGCGACTTCTAGTGGAGCTTGCACGATCACCGGATCAATCTGCCGGGTAATCTGGACCAACGTTTCGGCTACCGTTTCGTCATGATTATCGATAGCGGTAATTTCAAATCGATCCAAAATGCGCTTGGCAATCGTGAGCTGATCGTACACCGTATCGAAATCTAATTCCGGTGTTGGTGCCACCGGCGGCTGCGGATCAACCACCTTTGTCCTTGGAAAATATTGATGTAAATACTCACGTAGCGCACTGACTTCATTTTCCAACAACAACGGACTAACAACCCGGTAGTTCAGCTTGAATCCTGGCAATTGGGTTGTCGACAGAATCAAGTCAAATTGTTTTAACTCAATCTGACCTAAGTTGCCAATACGCGCCACATCAATGGTTGTAATTTCTGGGACCAACCGTGTTAACCGCGTTTTCAAGATGCGCGCCGTTGTCATCCCGTTAGGACACAACACCAACGCCTTTAGTGCTTGATGACTCAACTGTTGCTCATACGTACTGGCAAAGTGAATCAACAAATATGTCAACTCGTCAATTTGGAAGTTCTGATCAGGGAACGTGGCGGCAAAGCCATGGACCACCGCGGCGTATAACCGTGGGTACTGGTCACGGACTGCTTGTAACTCAGAACTAGAAGGCATCGGCCCCGGCATCCCATTACGTTGCAAGGCAATCTGCATGTGCGCCGTCAAGTTATTCAATAACCGATCATCGGTTCCAAACGACCAGTTAAAGTAATCCGCAACCGCATCAATAAATTGTTTGACGCGATAAGTGAGCTGCAAATCATAGTTAGATAACGAGGCATCTTGATCAATGCGGAACGTTAGTCCTTTGATCTGCTGGGCTAGAAAATCAATCTCAGCCCCTGTCACTTGGGCTTTAATCGCTGTCGGTAGTTGCGTCAAAACCGCTAACGCAATCTGTTGATACTTAAGAAAGTCATCACGATTAATCCCATGTAAATTTGTCACTTGATGATCGTGTTGCAATCGCATCACAGCGGTTGTCAACGTAATAATCAATTGTTGCAGTTGCCCATCTGGCACTGACGCAAAGTAGCGCTTTTTTAAATTCCGCACCGCTTCATAACAATGCAGTAAGGTTTCGGCGTCCAATTGATTTAAAAAGTACGATTGCTCATCAATGGCGGTGACTGCCAAGCCACGTTTTAACTTGGCAATCGTTCTAAAGAACTCATAGTCATTGATGGCATTGTTTAAGATCGTTGCAAAGAGGCTGCGAATATTGGCTTCCGTCCCAGCAACTTGAATCCCCCGTGATTTCAACCGTTCAATCGTTAAGTCATAATCCCGAAACGGGACGGCTAATACGGTTAAATCGTTTGAAATCGTGGCAATACTCACATTGAAGTCTAACGCTAACGCTTTCAATTTAGTGGCGGTCTCTGCCATCAACAATCGACAAGCCAACGCATTTTGTCGCGTTTGCGTATCGAAAGCCGGCGTGAGACCTTGACTAGTGGTTAGCTCGCCCTTGAAAGCCGCCAAAGCGGCCGTCGTTCCACTTAACTGGAAGCGATGGTCTTGATTGACGATTTCCAACTCGGCGTTGGCTAACACTAACTCTAAATTGCTGAATTCACGATAGATTGTCCGACGACTACTATTGAGGGCGGTTTCAATCTGATTCATGGTCAAACCAGTTGGACTATCCAACAATAATTGTAGTAGATCATCTTGACGTTTTGTGAACTTTACCATGGGGCCACCTCATATGATAACGGTTTATTTTAATCCTAATACCATCTTATCATATTTAGGTGAGTTCAGAAGATCATCGGTAACCAGCACTTGGACGTGCGTGTAGCGAGTCTTCAAGTTCTTAGCTGCTTCAGAAGTTGAAACGACTAAGAGACTGTTATTATCCTGCAATTCATCAATCCCTAAATTCTTCACAACGGCCTGTTTGTTAGCCTTCTTCAACCGATCTTTCATCAAGGAAGTGGCCATGGTGGCTGTCCCTAAATGACTGTCATGATGAACAAAGACGACTTCTTCAACACTGTCTAGTGCTAAATCAGTTGGTAATTCACTTGGATCAGCTTGCGTTTCAGCAGCTTCTGAAGCAGGTGCAGCTGGTTCATCACTAACTTGATCACGAGCTTTTAAGTTAACCACGATTTGGTCATACTTAGGACTGCTCAAGAAGTTATCAACGGCAATACGTAAGGCATGTGGTGCTTTTTGGTTCGCCCGATCAGCCAATTCATCTTGTGTAATGACTAATAAACCGGGTTCATCTTTCAAATTACTAATGGCTGTGTTCGTGACTGACATATCGATACCAGCCTTCTTCACTTTGTCCCGTAATAAGGAAGCACCCATTGCGGATGAACCCATTCCGGCATCACAAGCGAAGATAATGTGATCAACATCTTTATAAGAAGCAATGACATCGGCTGCATCTTCAGTTGAAACGGCTTCGCCATTCTTAGCGGCTTTCATGTCACTCATTTGACCTTTAGCAGCAGCTAATGAATCATCAGTCATAGATTTGTCACGTTTCAAGATAACCGCGGCAACCAAGAAGGAAGCTAAGGTCGCTAACGTCACACCGACGATCAAACCGATATAGTTTGAAACGCTCCGTGGTGCCATCGCGAACAACATAATGATTGAACCAGGTGATGGCGTTGACCGTAAACCAACATTCAAAAGACTAAATGTGGCCGTCCCAGTAACCCCACCAGCGATAACAGCTAAGAACAACGCTGGTTTCATTAAAACGTATGGGAAGTAAATTTCATGAATCCCACCAAGGAAATGAATAATCATGGCACTTGGTGCTGAAGCTTTAGCACTACCTTTACCAAATAAGGCGAAGGCTAACAAGATCCCAAGACCTGGACCTGGATCTGGTTCAAGTAAGAACAGAATTGATTTACCAGCACTGGCTGCCGCTTGAATTCCAAGTGGGGTCAAAATACCTTGGTTAATCGCATTGTTCAAGAACAAAATCTTGGCTGGTTCAATGAAGACATTGGCTAATGGTAAGAGGTTGGCTTTGATAATCCAGTTAACACCAATGGCCATTCCGGCACTGGCAACTGAAACCAATGGGCCGATCCCAAAGTAACCAAGGATGGCAAGTAACATGCCCATAATCCCAGCGGAGAAGTTGTTAACCAACATTTCAAACCCGCTACGGACTTTATCAGAAATGGCATCGTCCCATTTCTTAATGCACCAGCCACCTAAAGGCCCCATAATCATGGCCCCAATAAACATTGGGATGGTTGACCCAACAATCACACCCATAGTGGCAATCGCACCAACGACCCCACCACGGTGACCGGCAATCATGTTACCACCGGTAAACGCTATCAATAATGGCAATAAATAATGGACCATTGGTTGAATCATTTTGGCTAAATCGGCATTTGGGAACCAACCACCGGCCATAAAGATCGCGGTAATTAACCCCCAAGCAATAAACGCTCCGATGTTCGGCATAACCATGTTACTTAAGGCACTTCCGAACTTTTGCACGCGGGCTTTAACGCCCACTTTTTTCTTTGCAACAGGAGCGGATTGGGTTGCTGTATTATTTTCACTCATTAGATACAAGCTCCTTCCTTTTCTTTACTCTTATATCATAGCGGGCACAGAAAACGGTTTCAAGGAATTCTAGGCAGACCGGTGGCACAACTGAGTGTGCCACAATTAAACTCAGCGATTCACAATCGGAAAAACTGGCATAGGCCACTACAAAAGTTGATTAATCAGCAATGGTAGCCTTTTCTAAATTGGCATGACTTGATATAATGATTACGGTTTCACAAATAAAATTACCGGATTTGTCTCAAAAAACAACCTAATTTCAATTGATCACAACTAGAAAAGAGGCGCCAGCATGTTCAAACATCGTTGGTTTCGTTATCTATTAACCAGTATCGCCTGCGCGTTAGTGGACATTATTTTTTCGATCACCAGCCATCATCCACAGCCATTAAGCTTAACCCTGATTGTCATTCCGCTCACTGTTCTGATTCTTTACGTCATTCATGGTCTAAAGTTACTAGCACTAAATGTTGTTAATTGGCTCGATTATCATTTACCTAAATAACTAGATCACTATAGTGTTAGCAGTATTGACTTGAGTTATGCTAAATTAGCCACCTACGCCAGCTAGTGATTCTGCCGGCTGTGGGGACCGGCTCCAGCCAAAGACCGGGCTTCCACCTCGCTTTTGAGTCTAGCCAAAACCGCTAGTCTCAAAAGTCGTCCATATCGTAAAGTCCGGAAAAAACACCCGGACTAACGATATTTTCACGGCCAGCGCCATCACTGACTGGCTCCGGTTGTATCGCAAAGACTAATCAATCACTAATATAATCGAGAGTGAGCTCATATTGAGCCCAGCCGTGGGAATCTCTTAGCGATTTATCGCTTAGAGCTTGGCGCTTTTGAAACACGGGTTGGGTGGTTCAAAACGACGGTTCAGACCGCTTTTTGGCTGAACCGGTCCGCCCACAGCTTTTCGGCTCAAGGTGGGCGAACGGTAGGTGGCAAGTCTATGTTTGATCAGTAAACACTCGTCACGCCAGTAATTGTCACTAAAAACTGCTTCCAACCTTTCATAAGTAATTTGATCTAGTCCATTGTTTTCTGTTCCCAGACTCCTATACTTAAAAGTACAAAGGGGGCAGAACTAACATGAAAAAAGGTTCTGATTGTACTGAAATATTAGTTGGTAAAAATGCCACCATCGATGGGTCAACCATTGTGGCACGTAACGAGGATGGCTATGGCCCGATTAATCCGATCAAGTTTATCGTCCACGAGGCTAAGGACCAAACTCAAGCCACTTATACCTCAGTGACCACCGGTGTCACGGTGCCATTACCCGATCACGCTTATCGTTATACGGCCACACCACAAGCGGATCAAAGCGATGGCCAATATGAAGAAGCCGGAATTAACGAATTGAATGTCGGTATGAGTGCCACCGAAACGACGGCGACCAATACGCGCGTTTTAGCATATGATCCATTAGTTGATGACGGGATCAATGAAGAAGCAATGGTGTCACTCGTGTTGCCTTACATTAAAACCGCTAAAGAAGGCGTTCAACGTTTAGGTGCCTTGCTCGAAAAATACGGCACTGGTGAAAGCAACAGTATCGCCTTCAACGATCATGATAACGTTTGGATTTTAGAGACGGCTGGTGGTCATCATTGGGGGGCAATGCGCTTACCAGATGATGTGTATGCGATTGTGCCTAACCAAACCGTGGTACAAAACCTTGATTTAAGTGATTCAGACAACTTCTTAGGGGCAACCGACTTAGCCGAATTTGTCGAAACCTACCATTTAAACCCTAATCCTGACACCTTTAACTTCCGCACGATCTTTGGGACGCAAGATGAAGCCGATGCATATTACAACACACCACGAACTTGGTATGGGCAAAAGTTGTTCAACCCTGAGATTGACCAACAGCCGACTGATCAAGACATGCCAATGTGTCGCAAGCCTAGTCATCAACTCGCGATTGAAGATGTACAAGCCTTCTTGTCGTCACATTATAATGGCACGCCATATGATCCATTTGGCACTTATGCTTCCGGTTCTGAAGTTGACCAACAAAAATACCGGCCAATTGCGATGGATCGAAATCAATGTTCATCGATTTTGCAGATCCGTAACGATGTGCCGGCTGATCATGCGGCTATTCAATGGGTCGCCATGGGCTTTTTCGCCTACGCGCCTTACATGCCATTCTTTACCAATATCAATGACACTCCCGTTGACTATCGAAACACCACGGCTGACGTTGATGTGGATAATGTCTACTGGTTAAACAAGACACTATCCGTTCTAATCGAACCACATTGGCATGATTATGCCGAGGCCGTCAATGCCTTTAAGGCCGATTGCCAAGCTTATGCGCGTGGTCGCGTGGCTATTACTGACAATAATGTTAGTGGCGATATCACGACTGCCTTAACCCAAGCTAATGCGCAAACTGCTGGTGAAATCTCTAAACGGACTCATCAACTCTTTGATACCATCGTCAAACACGGTTTGAATTTATCAAAAACTGCTTGGGAAAAAGGCCAAAACCTTTAAATCAGTCGAAAAAAGCGCGTCGTTAATCAGTCAAAAACTGATCAACGACGCGCTTGTCTTTTTAATTGTGTTTAGTATTTTTTGCTTAACTTGCTAGCAGCCGCTTCGTCAATAATAACGGTAACGTCTGGATGGTTTTGCAAAATTGAAGCTGGCAAATCAGGGGTATCTGGACCTTCGATCATACCCTTAACGGCATCAGCCTTGTTTTCGCCAAAGGCTTCTAAGATTAAGTGCTTGCTCTTCATGATTGAAGCTAAGCCCATTGAGAAGGCTTGCTTAGGCACATCATTTTCGCTAGCAAAGAAGCGTGCATTAGCTTCGATAGTTGATGGGGTTAAGTCAACAACATGAGTTGTCACATCGCGTGACGTCCCAGGTTCGTTGAAACCAATATGACCATTACGGCCAATCCCTAAGATTTGTAAATCAATTGGATGTTCGTCAATAACTTTGTCATAACGTTTAACTTCTTCAGCTGGATCAGCAGCTAAACCATTTGGTAAGAATGATTCTTTGAATGGCTTTTCGTTAAACAAGTGTGATTGCATGAAGTATTTGTAACTTTGGTCATTGTCAGGTGCGATCCCAACATATTCATCCAAATTAACAGATGTACAGTTACTGAAATCTAAATCACTCTTTACGATTTCTTGATAAGTCGTTACGGGCGTAGAACCAGTCGCCAACCCAAAGACTTTAGCCCCATTGTCTAAAGCGTTCTTAAATACTTTAAATCCTTCTTTGCCGCCAGCAGCTTGATCCTTTACTACGATAACTTTCATTTTAACTGACTCCCTCTTTATTTGGTATAGGCCAATTATATATTGGTCTAGACAGAAATTCAAGGGTTTTGCCGTAAAAACTTAAAAAACTTTTCCGTAACCGTTACCAATGTTAATTTTATAACTATTATTAACCGCTATTATGATTGTAATTTATCCTCGGGTTGCCTATACTTAAAAGTGTTCGTAACTCCGTAGAGCGTGAGAAACTCTACGACTAGCCAAGGCTGCAAAGCTATTGGCTATTTTTTTGCGCTCATAACGTGATAACTTGTTGATGGGTTCCCCAAACGCCTTCGCTAACTTGCAGTCTCACTTTGGTGCCAGTTGGTAAGTGACGGGGCCGCTCAAAAATAATTGTTCCCGTTAAACGTGCTTGGGGCTTTAACGTTTGCAAGAGGAAATGCCCCATGGCACGATTCTTTTGTATCGTCGCCACATTTTGTGCCGCATATTTTTTACCATTAATTATCAATTGAAAGTTTGGACTCGCCAAGACAACCGTTTGGGCGCCACGATTGTGAACCGTCATCTTAACTGCTAGTTGGTGTGCGGATTGCTTGACGCTACTGATCTGACTCACTTGCAACTTACCAACTGTCATCTGATTAACACGTGACTGCGCAAAAACTGGTGTCGTCACTAACGGCGTTAAGACGACTAACCCCAATAAGGTACTTAACTTACTCATTTTGTTCATTTCAAACTCCCCCTTTGATTAGTCTAAACGATACCACCACTTTTTTACCGTGTCTATACGGAGTAGTTTAACGATCAACCTGCTACGATGTCTTTATCATCCCATTCCAAAATCAATCCCGATGTGGTAACCTATTCCCAGTAAAATCCAATCAAGATGCGAGGTTTTATCAATGGAACCAACCTTTAATAAAATGACGCCCGCAGGCTACCACGCCATCGAGCAAGAAATCGAAGACTTAAAACAACAACGCCCTCACCGGATTAAAGTCTTGGCGGCAGCGGCGGCGTTAGGTGACCGTTCTGAAAATGCTGAATACACTAACGCCAAACGTGATCTTGGTCGCTTGGAAAGTCGGTTACGTTTCTTAAATAAACAACTTCAATATGCCCAAGTCGTCGAACCCGCCGATAACGATCAACTAGATATTGGCAAATCGGTGACGCTGGAATTTTTAGATGATCACGACCAAGTAACGTACCAATTAGTCGGTAAACAAGAAGCTAATTTAGCTGATCAAAAGATTTCATTTACATCACCAATCGGCAAAGCCTTAACCGGTCATACGACCAACGATATCGTCACGGTCACTGCGCCCAATGGCAACTATCAAGTAAAAATTATCGATATTCATCGTCATTAAAAAATGAGGTCACTGGGAATTTTATCCTAGCGACCTCATTTTTTTAATTAAAACTAACGGTTGAAAGCTACTTTTTAGCAATAATCGTTGATATGGCAAGTATTCACCACCTACTTGCCACCTACCGTTCGCCCACCTTGAGCCGGAACGCTGTGGGCGGACCGGGTTCAGCCAAAAAGCGGTCTGAACCATCGTTTTGAGCCACCAAGTCCGTGTTTCAAAAACGCCAAGCGCTAAGCGATAAATCGCTAAGAGCTTCCCACGGCTGGGCTCAATGTGGACTCATTCTCGGTTATGATGGTGATTACAAAATTGATTGGTATTTACAATACAACCGGAGTCAGCCAGTGATGGCGCCGGCCGTGAAAGCAGCGTTAGTCCGGATGATTTTTCCGAGCTTACGCTGTGGACGACTTTTAAGACTAGCGGTTTAGGCTAGGCTTAAAAGCGAGGTGGAAGCCCGCACTTTGGCTGGAGCCGGTCCCCACCGCCGGCAGAATCGCTGGTTGGCGTAGGTGATCAATTTAGCATGACTTAAGTCAATTCTAGTAAAGTTTTTACCGCCATACTTAACTTTCAACTTTTAGATTAAAATTCTTGATAAACAGCTGGATCTTGATCTTTCAAGCGACCATCTGGACGACTTAACCCATTAATCGTCGCCATATCTTCGGCGTTGATTTCAAAGTCAAATAAGTCTAAATTGCCTGCTTGACGACTAGGCGTTGATGACTTTGGAATCGGTAACGTCCCTAATTGTAATTCCCAACGTAAAATCAATTGACCAACGTTCTTATGATAACGGGCCGCAATCGTTTTTAGCGTCGGATTGCCGAGCATTTCACTGGCCCGACCGAGTGGACTCCAATCTTGTGTCAAAATCCCATGAGCTTGATTGTACTCACGTTGCGCTTGCTGATTAAAGTATGGATGCAATTCCACTTGATTAATGACCGGTAAAACACCAGTTTCCTTTTCCAAGCGATCTAAATGTTCAGGTAAGAAGTTGGAGACACCGATGGATCGCACTAAACCAAACTTTTGTGCATCGATTAACGCCTGCCAAGCTTCAACATAGTGATCTTCCTTTGGGTTTGGCCAATGAATCAAATACAAATCATAGTAGTCCAAACCAGCCCGAAACAGTGATTCTTCAATCGTCGCAATCGCTTCATGGTAAGCATGATGCCGACCAGGGAGTTTAGAAGAAATTACTAATTCCGACCGCGGTACTCGCGAACGACGAACCGCTTCACCAACAACACCTTCATTTTCATAATTAAACGCCGTATCCAGTAGCCGATAGCCACGATCAATCGCTGAATCAATCACTTGCACACCAGCGGCACCGTTTAACCTGAATGTCCCAAATCCAACTTTTGGTAAAGTTAAGCCATCACGTAATGTATATGTTTCCAAACTTCATGAACCCCTTTCTCTAACGATCAGCTAACGCATCACGAATCTCAGCTTCAAATGTTTCTGGTCGTGTGACTGGTGCAAACCGATTCAACACACGCCCATCACGCCCAATTAGAAACTTCGTAAAGTTCCACTTAATTCGGCCATGACCGGCGGTTTGTTTCAGATAGGTAAATAACGGATCTTCTTCATCGCCATTCACCAGCACCCGTTTGGTCATTGGGAACGTCACTCCATAGTGGCGTTGACAATAATCATGGGTCGCTTCATCATCGGCTTTTTCCTGATGGAATTGGTTTGATGGTAACCCGAGCACGACTAAGCCTTCATCATGATATTTCTTATATAAGTCTTCTAAGCCTTTGAATTGCGGCGCCAAGCCACAATTACTAGCGGTATTCACAATCAATAAAACTTGCCCACGATATTGTTCTAAGGGCAATTCTTCGCCACTCATTTCAGTGACGTTAAAATCATAAATTGATGCCATCAGCATTCCCTCCACTCATCTCAATTGATGCGCTAAGTACTACTTAAAGTAAAGCACAAATCAAGCGTTTCGGGATATATTTTGCTCAAAAAATGAGCTTTATTAACCTTTTGCCGCCTCAATCTGATCACGTAAGGCTTGAATATCAGCCGTTTTAGCCATGGGATCAGCCATTAATTGATCATACTTGAATTGTAACAATGGTAAGTCTGACGTAGCCGGCGCTTTGACAGCCACTTGATCAGGATCGGTTAAGTCTTGGTCTTTCAAAATTAACTGACGCGTGGCCACTTGCTCACTAAAGGTCGCATCATGTGAAACAAAGATCACGGTTCCTGGATAATCACGTAAATAATCCGCTAAGGCATCCAACGCATCGACGTCCAAATAATTCGTTGGTTCATCTAACATCAACACATTATAGTTACCCACTAAAATCACGACTAGCTGTAGTTTCACTAGTTCGCCGCCACTTAAAACAGCGACGGATTGATCATAGAAACGTGCGGCTAACCCTAATGCCCCCATCACATTTCGTAACGTTTGATCAGGCAACTGACTGGCCGCCCGCACCGTTTGCCAGACCGTCAAATGACCATCCAAGACTGTCATATCTTGCTGGAATACCCCGATCTTAGCAGTTGGCGCGGTTGTCAAACCAGATTGACCAGCTAAAATGGCTTGTAGTAACGTTGTCTTACCACTCCCATTTGGCCCAACTAAGGCCACCCGATCACCCGGTTTGATCTGAAAACTCACGTGCTTTAACAATACTTTTTGATCTCGACGTAACGTCAAGTTCGTTGCCGTGGCAACCGTCTTACCGATTAAATTTGGAAAATCCGTCGCGACTAACTTAAACCCAACTTGCGTAAATGGCTTAGTCAAGTTGGCCTCACGATCACCACGTTCAATGAGTTTTTTGGCACTACGATCCATTTTAGCCGCAGTTGCTTCACGTAATGATTTAGAATTAGCCCATTCACCAGCACTCATGCTTCGTTTCCCTTTACGAATCCGTTGTGCCTTTTCATGACGCGCTTGGACCGCTAATTTCAAATCATGTTGATGCCGTTGCTGCCGGACATAGGCGGCTTGTTGACTGGCAATCTGTTGATCGCGCATGGCAATATAGTCGGCATAATTGCCAGCATACGCCGTAAATGCTTGATGGCGCACGGCCCAAGTTTGGGTTGTGACGGCATTTAACAAGTGCCGATCATGGGAAATTAACAATAATAACCCCTGATAGTGACGCAACTGCTTAATTAACCAGGCTTGATGGGATTCATCCAAGTTTGATGACGGTTCATCCAAAATCAAGATTTCGGGCCGCGTACTTAACGCTGCCCGAACTCGTGCCATCATCGCTTGACCACCACTACGATCTTGGGTCGGTGCAATTTGCGCGACATCGATTATCGGACTATCCACACTCACTTGACCGGTATAATCTATATCTTCACCAGTTAACAATCGTGCTAACGTTGATTTACCGGCGCCATTACGACCCACGATACCGATCTTATCACCAGTTGTCGCTGTTAGCTGGTCCACTTCAAATAAACGTTGACCATTCACTAATTTTTCAACTTGCTTGATTTTAATTTCAGACATTTAAAATTCCCCCTTGTTGGCAGGGATTAAATTTGGGCACAAAAAAAGCGTCCTCACATTGAGCGAGACCGCTGGTTTTAGATTCCACCAGCGCCCCTAATTAATCCCAAAAACGACAGTCCACCCCTTGTTTCATCAGGTGTCACTGTTCAATTACTGGCATTAATTAGTTGCGCATTGGCTGAAATCCTCCGTACTTTCATAAGTTGTTTTATACATTAGCATGCTTCAACTTATTTTGCAACTCCAGCCAATTTTCAGTAAAATTAAAGTATTTTCTGAAATCAAAGAGGCAGACTATGAGAAAAATCATTTACATTGCATTATTCGCGGCTATCGGTGGGGGTTGTCGTGAAGCACTCGGCTTACTTGTTAGTTGGCCACAACATTTCTGGATCACCGTCATCATTAACGTTACTGGGGCATTTTTGTTAAGCTTAACGACCACCCTATTACCAGCGCGGTTACCAGTTAGTGAAGCCGTCGTTACTGGCCTAAGTGTTGGCTTAATCGGTAGTTTCACCACCTTCTCGACCTTTACATTAGAAACCCTCACCTTGTGGCAACAAGGCCAAACCGGACTAGTATTAGCCTACGTTAGCGCTAGTTTAGGCCTCGGCTTGTTAGCCGGACTCGCAGGTAACTTATTGAGTCAATATTGGTTACCTGAGGAGGGACGCTGATGTGGGAATTGATCGGATTAGTGAGTAGTGGTGCTACTTTAGGGGCGCTTACTCGATACAGTGTTATGCGGCTCGCCAGACCTTTAAACCAGCGACTAGCCTTACCCGTAGCCACGCTTGGCATTAATCTCGTTGGGGCATTATTGCTAGGCTGGGATATGACGAGTTCGTTATCCGCCAACTGGCAACTATTCTTAGGTACCGGTATTATGGGTGGCCTAACGACCTTTTCAACAATGATTAACGAAATTGTGCTATTGGCTCGTAATGGACGTTTGAAAACTGCTGGTAGCTACTTAGGCTTAAGCCTAATTGGTGGGCTAGCGATGGTCTGGTTAGGAACCCTACTTTGAAAGCAAAGCAACCGTTTTCAGTTTCTGTGCTATACTGAAATTGGTCGATAAATTTTTACATTCGAAGAAGGGGTATTTATGTGGCATTATTTTGACCTAAAACGCCCTAAGAAGCTGGGACTTTCCATCGCTGATCAACGTCAACGTTGGTTACGGGAATTTCTAAAAGCTTTTTTGGTCGTTTTCTTTGTTTATTTCAGTATGTACCTGATCCGTAACAACCTCTCCGCGGCACAACCATTGCTCGTTAAGGATGGCATTTCAACTACCGCGTTAGGCTGGATCGGTTATGGTTTCTCACTCGCCTATGGGATTGGGAAAACGGTTCTCGGTTACGTGGTTGATGGCAAGAACACTAAGCGCTTCATGTCCTTCCTGTTGATTTTGGCCGCTTTAATGACCTTAATCATCGGGGTGGCGTTGTTAATGAACAACGCCCCAGTAGGCTTAATCTTAGTGCTCTGGTCATTGAACGGGGTCTTCCAATCTCCGGGTGGTTCAGCCTCGCTCTCCACAATTTCACGGTGGACAACCACCACGTCGCGTGGTCGCTACATTGGGATTTGGAATATCTCCCATGAATTTGGTGGCGCAGTTGCTGGGGTCATTGCGCTCTGGGGGGCCAATCATTTATTTGCTGGTAACGTCGGCGGTATGTTTATTTTTCCTGCTATTATTGGTCTCATTATTGGATTCTGGGGACTGTTTTATGGCGCCGATGACCCGCAAGAACTTGGTTGGGATTCCAGTGAAGTGATCTTTGGTGAAGAGATTTCCGCTGCGGACCAAACCGCTTCTAGTATGAGTAAATGGGAAATCTTCAAGACCTTTGTCATGAAGAGTCCTTGGGTTTGGTTACTCTGTATCGCCAATGTCTTTGTCTACGTGGTACGGATTGGAATCGTTAACTGGGCACCGCTCTACACGGTTCAACAGCTTCATTTTACCGTTGCTCAAGGCGCCAATACCTTGTTGCTCTTCCAGCTTGGGGGCATTATCGGGAGTGTTGTTTGGGGTTGGTTCTCTGACGTCTTAAAAGGTCGGCGGGCAGTCGTTTCCATCATTTGCTTGGCCTTAACTGCCTTTGTCGTGCTGGGATACCGTTACGGCACCACGCCGATGATGATTAACACGTCCTTATTCTTCTTAGGGATGCTCATCTATGGCCCACAACTTTTAATTGGGGTTGCCGTAATCAGCTTCGTGCCAAAGAATGCGCTAAACGTTTCCGATGGGTTAACTGGGACGTTTGCCTATATCTTTGGGGACTTGATGGCACAAGTCGGCTTTGCTGCCATCGCTGATCCTAAGGCCAACGGGTTATCCTTCTTAGGGATGAACCTACATGGTTGGAACGATACGTTTATCGTCTTCTACATTGCGGTCGTGTTGAGTATTATCATGCTCGCCATCATTGCGGTTGGGGAAGAAAAACGGATTCGCCAACAGTTGAAACTTGAAAAATAATCATCTAAAAAGCGAGGTACTAACCAACGTTCAAACGTTAGTTAGTACCTCGCTTTTTCATAGTTTATTAACGGTGATTAGACGAAAATTACCGGCATTAACGACCAATTGTACTTGTCGCGTCACACTACTCACGTAATAATTCTTACCATGCCGTTCAATTGTCGTTGTGGCATCACTTAACACAGCTTGTACCAGCGCCTCAATGGCCGGTTTAGATAACTCAATATTAAGCTTCTTATTCACCCGTTGATAAACTAATTCGGTATAACTAACACGCTGACTAATCTGTGCTAAGTCCATATAATCTCCTCCAAACAAAAACAAATTTAGTTTAGCGAAGGCCGGTTGAAATCAGGTTCCGTGTCAACAACGTTGGGTGGCGTTTTTTTGCCACCTTACGTTGTGGGACGTCTTTGAAGACTGGTTTTTAGTCTTCGAAGCGAGGCCCCAGACCGCTTTATGGCTGGAGCCGTTCCCCACAGAACCAGATTTCAGCCGACCGTAGCGTTTAATACCATTAAAAATGAGCCTCAAGTTTCATCAAACTCGAGACTCATTTCAATTTTTAACCTAATTGCTAAATGGACTGGCGAAAAATAGTAGGCCACCGATGACTAACACCGCGGCGCCTAACCACAAGGCCACTCGGATTAAAAATAACCCGATGAAAACCATAAATACCAATCCAATTAATTTAAAACCAATTTTAAAGAAGACTTTGAGTAACCATAGACCAATTACTAAAGCAATCAATAAACCGATCATCTATCCGCTCGAACTCGAGCTTCCCTCCTTACGGTCGTCACGACCGCTGGTTGAACTTTGCTTTGTTCTTGGTAAGCAGTGTAGCACGAATTGACGATAACCCCGTCATCATTGATCTGAAATTACGAAAAGCTTAATTACTGAATCGCTGCCACTTGGCGCACCATCGCTAACTCTTCGTTAGTTGGAATTAACAACACTTTGATCTTAGAATCAGCGCTACTAATCACGCCTTCTTGGCCGGCTGCATTTAAATCAGCATCTAACTTCACGCCAAAGATTTGCAATTCATCAATAATTTGTTGCCGCAATTGGACATTATGTTCGCCAATCCCACCAGCAAAAATCAATGCATCGGCACCGTGAAGTTCCGTTAAGTAACTCCCGGCATATTTTGAAATCCGATTAACAAAGATATCCACGGCTAATTGAGCTTGTGGATTCGTCTTTTCTTGGGCTTTGATTTCACGCATATCTGGTGAAATCTCAGAAACACCCAGTAACCCGGAATCATTATTAAGCATCATCATGATTTCATTGGGATCGCTGATATTTAATTGATCCATTAAAAATGGCAAGATTGATGGGTCAACATCGCCAGCCCGTGTCCCCATGGTAACCCCTGTTAATGGCGTAAAGCCCATTGACGTGTCGAAGGCTTTGCCATCTTTAACCGCAGCTAATGAAGCACCACTACCTAAGTGCATCGTGACCAAATTGACCGTGTCTTTAGGTCGCTTTAATAATTCCGCAGCCCGACCAGTTAAGTAACCATGCGAAATGCCATGTTCGCCATAACGACGGATATGATATTTCTTGGTTAATTTATAAGGTAAGCTATAAATAGCATTCATTTCTGGCAAATCCGTAAAAAATTGACTGTCAAAAACGGCGTATTGTTTCACGTTAGGCAACGTTTGGGCCATTGTTTCAATCCCTTGAGCTTCCATTGGATTGTGTAAGGGGGCAAAGCTACTTAACTCGCGAATTTGTTCTAAAACGCTTGGCGTAACTTCAACAGCTTGTTTGAAAGTTTCACCACCGGCAACCACGCGATGCGCAACAGCGGTAATTTCCGTTAAATCCTTAATAATCGCTAAGCGTTGAAGTTCATCCAACATCATTTGCGCGGCATGGGCTTGATCTAAATTATCCACGATTGTTTCAAATTTTTGGTGATCGCCATACTTGATCGTAAAAATCGATCCTGGCATACTAATTCGTTCAACTAAACCACTGGCCAGCACCGTTTCAGCAGGCATTTCAAATAATTGCCACTTCAATGATGAGCTCCCAGCGTTAATAATTAATGTTTTTTGCACGATTTATCACACTCCTACCTAATAGCATACCGAATTTTCATGAAAAGTGCTGAATTATTTTCCACGCGGTATAATAACTTTAACGAATTCGAAATAAAGGACGGTCACTCATGTCAACACCAACCGAATTAGACGATGCGACACTAGTCAGTCAAGCCATTGACCGGCAACTCTATCGTACCCGCAAACAAATCGACGCTTTAAAACGCGCCATTGATCGTGTCGAAGATTTTTCCGACCTCCAAGTTAAAGGGACTTTGTTAAAAACGTATGCCAGTCAAATTGACGGTCATCACAATTATGTTGAGCTGCCCGACTATCGCCAACCGGGCCAGCAACTAACTATTCAATTAGACGTTAGCAAGTCGATCATGGCTAACGCCGAGGAATACTTCCATCAATATCGTAAGCACAAGCGCGGTTTAGACACCGTTGAAGCCAACCTGGCTCAAGCCCAAAAAACTTTAACACAACAACTTGCGCGTCAAACTAATTTTAACCCATTAGACGTGTCACAAGTCACCAAAGTGAAGCAGCAATTAATCGCCGAAGGGGCGTTAAAAACCAAAGTTTTACACTCTTCTAAGTTACCCGAACCGGCGCATCCACGACGCTTTTATACAACCGATCATGTCTTGGTCGAAATTGGTAAGAACAGTGATCAAAACGATCATTTAACTTTAACGGCGCGGAAAGATTACTACTGGATGCATGTCAGTGAATTGGCCGGTTCTCATGTGGTTATTCACAGTAATCATCCGAGCCAACAAACGTTACAAGAAGCCGCCGTATTAACGGCCTATTATAGTAAGGGCCGCAAGTATCCCCGCGTCCCTGTCGATGTGTTAAAGGTCAGTCAATTACACAAACCCAAAGGGGCTAAGTCCGGTCTCGTCACGTTTAGTGGCAAAGCCGCGACCATTACCGTTCGCCCTGATGTTGAGTTAGTTCGTCAATTACGCGAGGAAGAAAATCATGACCCCCATTGAAACTTATATTCACGCACAACCAACTGAACGTCAATCGGCCTTGACCACCATTTATCACACGATTAAGACTGAATTACCGCAAGCTGAAGAACGGATTAAGTATCAAATGCCGACCTTTTATTGGCACGAAAACATCATTCATTTTGCGCTATTTAAAAAACACATTGGCCTCTACCCAACCCCTAGTGCGATCACGGCTTTTTCTGATGAACTCGCCGATTATCCGACTAGTAAGGGTGCCATTCAACTGCCACTAGATCAACCAGTTCCGGTGGCCTTGATTCAAAAAATCACGCGATTTCGAAAGCAAGAAGTTGCCACTAAATTCAAAGATTGAAAAAAACGAGGCCGTGCTGTGAAGTCACGACCTCGTTTTTAGCGTTGCCACCAACTCTCTTTCAAGAAAGTAATTTCGGTGACCTCGCTGATTTTGATTTGATTAACAACCCCAGCTTTTTGATTCAGCAACAGCGACGTCCCATTAACGGCCGCAATTAATCCACTAGGCCGATAGCCATTCGTCAAGGTTAATTGCACCACGCAATTCATCTCATAGGCCTGTAACAACGACGCTTCAATTGTCTTCAACTGTTCCATCCTCGATCACCTCATCGCAAATAAGTATCTCGATTATAGCACAGTTTCCAGAACAAGTGTTCGTTCATTTAAATGAAAATTTATGTAAAAAAATACGGATTACCTAGCTGGCAATTCGTACTTTTCAAAAATTAGGCCGTTCCGGTCGTTATTTTAGTTAAGCCTTTAGGAGTTTTTCAACTTCGCTCTTTAGCTTAGCTTGATCCATACTCATATAAGGCGCTACCTCATCAGCCGTCTTGTCAGTATCATGACTATCGGCGTCCATAAAGTGATTCCAGATCGCATCCCGTACGGGTAACTTGGAATCGCTCCAATCAAACACGTCCGTCATCTTTTCGTCTAACATACTGTTCATTTCAACTGCTGTAGCCATACTAAAACAACTTCCCTTCTAATTTTTGGTACACCCTAATTATAGGGTCCTTTTAGAAAAAGGGTTAAAATTTGTTTCAAATTTTCAGAAAATAACCAGCCTAAAGAAAATGAATGCCAGCAACCCCAACAAACATCGTCACTAAGCCTATAATTCGTGTCAACACCACCCGGTTTGTTAAAGATTCAAACAAACCGAATTGATCGATCAAAGCGCTAAAGAACAATTGCCCAAATAGTGCAATCACCACCACTTGACCGGTCCCAATTTGTGGCACTAACCAAGCACTACCAAAGACATAAAGCGCACCTAGAAAGCCGCCAATCCATAACCACCAATAGTGAGTACCCGCTTTAAAAGCTGGCGTCAATTGCGTTAATGGCAAGTGTAAACCGGCCAACAAGATAAAAAGCAGAACCGCACCAACTGTAAAAGAAATCATCGCCGCATGAACAGACGACCCTAACACCACACCTAAATGCCCATTGATGGCAGTCTGACTCGCCATCAAGAAACCTGAACCAATCCCGAGTAATTGTAAAAACAAATGTGATTGCTTTGGTTGTGACTTGGCTGTCGATTGTCGCGTTACCATGCCCGTGGCCACGACCATGCCAACCGCGACTAATAACACACCAATTGCTTTAACCACCGTTAATCCTGACTTGGGCGACCCAAATAGCCCCCATTGATCAATCAAGACACCCATGATGATCTGACCGAACAATGGCAAAACAGCAGTTTGAATACTGCCTAGCTTAGGAAATAATAATAAGTTAACCGTCATCCCCAGCACGCCCAAGAGACCGCCTAGCCAGATCCACCATGGATTTTGTGTAAACGTTGACCAAGCAACTAGCGGATTAACACCAGTCGCTAAAGTCAAGATAACTAGAAATAACGCCCCAATAGTGAATGACACCGTTGATGCCAAATAAGGTGACCCGACATATTGACGTAATTTTGAATTAACCGCCGTTTGCATCGCTAAACCACTACCCATTAAAATGGGAATTAATGCCAAAATAATCATGTTTAACCACTCCTCAATTGCTTATTTTAAATAAGTTATGAGGCTAGCTTACAAGCTATAGTTAGCTACAGGTCAAGTACTTTATTCCGAAATATTACCTAAGTCTTTCGCCGTTTGACCCTGTTGCAATAATTGATCGTATTCTTGATACGTCTTGGGATCAACCTGCTTGGAATCTGGCAAAAGGTGAATAGCTTCAGTGCCCGCCGCAGCGGCAGTCTTGTAATACCACTTTTTAAATCGTAAATAACCTAACGAAGCCTGCAATTGTTGAATCTTTTGTTCAAGGACTTGTTCGTGTTCATCTAAAAAGTCGTATCGTGTGGTCAGCGATTCATCACCATCTAAACGCCATGACACAAAGTAGGCAATATCTTTAATAGGCACCCCAGCCGCCTTTAGGTCCAAAATCATCTGCATTAATTGAATATTATCCGTGGTAAAGCGCCGACGACCACCCGAGTCACGCTTCACAAATGGTAACAATCCTTCATGATCGTAATATCGGATCGCTTCAACCGACAAGTTTAACATTTTGGCAACTTCACCAATGCTATAAGTTTCCATACCAATCCTCATTTCTATGAAAATAACGACCGGTACCCGTCTAATGCGATACTGGTCGTTAATTAAAGTCAATTAATTCAAAATTTTGTCAATTGCTGCAAGTTCGTCTGCACTAAAATCTAACTGTTCGGTCGCTGCAAGATCCGCATGCAAATGAGCCACGCTCGTCGTCCCAATAATCACACTAGCAACCGTATCCGTCCGCAACAACCACGCTAAGGCCATTTGCGCCAGCGTTTGACCACGCTGTTGGGCAATCACATTCAGCGCATTCAGCTGTGAAACAACTTTTTCAGTGCCATTTTCGAGGACATATTTGTTAGTCCGATGAATCGGAAAATCAGCCGGAATACCTTTCAAATAACGATCCGATAACAAACCTTCGGATAACGGACCATACGCCACTAAGCCAGCGTTGTGTTTACCAAGAAACTTCAACAAACCATTGGTTTCAGCTTGGCGGTTCAACATATTATATGAGTATTGGTTCACCGTAAATGGGGTGTGCATGTCTTCAAAATAACTGACCATTTCAGCGGTTTGCTTTTGGTCGTAGTTTGAAATTCCCACATACAAGGCCTTACCCTGCCGGACTAATAAGTCCAACGCTTGAGCCGTCTCCTGTAAATCAATGTTAGGGTCGGGACGATGGGAATAGAAAATATCAACATAGTCTAAATCCATCCGCCGCAAACTTCGATCTAAAGCACCGACTAAGGCTTTTCGTGACCCAAATGCCCCATAAGGTCCCGGCCATGCTGGATAACCGGCTTTTGTCGTAATCACTAATTCTTCACGATAAGGCTTTAAATCACGTTTTAAAATTTGGGCAAAGGTCTGTTCGGCAGACCCTTTCGATGGACCATAATTATCGGCCAAATCAAAACTAAATACCCCGTGGTCGAAAGCATCTAAGACCACTTCACGTGAATTAGCAAGCGGCGCCTCATCACCAAAGTGACGCCATAACCCTAAGGAAACGGCAGGTAATTGTAAGCCGGTCCGACCAACACGGCGAATCGGTAAATCTTGATAACGTGTTTCAGCTGCTGAATATGTCATTCAAGTCACCCTTTTTAACAATTTTTTATCTCATCCTTAATTATAGCCCAAACGAAAAGAGCAGTCCTCACTTTAGGTAAGGATTGCTCTACTTAGGAGACCTAGAATTATACATTCCGGCTGTTGCTGTCTAACGTTGTGTCACACCTTGGACCTGAGAGCAACAGTGACTAGCGAAGTCCAAGTTTTACTGCGGTTTGATTAGCATTATGACTATTGTAGCCCCAATTAAAAATTGGTCAAGTTAATTGTTCGCACTTGTTACCTATACAAACCAGCGTAAAACCGTCTTGCGCTTAGCCGCAACGGCCCGCCGGGGGTCTGATAAATAAATTTCTTTATGTGCTAATGTTCGTCTTTTTAGGTCATGCGTTTCCGCATAGGCCGCTAATTTTTGAAAACTTGCCGGTTCATCATCATACGACCCAACATGTAAAACTTGTAAACAGTCACCATCAGTTAACATTTCAAATTGTACGTCAGCATTAAACGGATTCGGTTTCTTAGCTTGCACTGCCGTTAAATTACTGGCAGCGAGTTTAGGCGTGACAAAATCTGGTTGTCGTAGCATGATTTTATATTGCAGATCAGCCTTATCAAAGCTGCCATCATCATGAACATCAGCCGGATCAAGTGTCCAAATCCCTTCTAATGGAAAAACGGTATATTCATAGTAGCCGTCCGGAGTGACCCCACTTTTAGGCATCATTCGAATCCCATAGGCTGCGGCGTACAATGCTGCCGTGCGCTCGCTAAACTCAGTATCATTAGGGTCCCCGTGACCACTAATCGTATAGTAGTTGAACATGGGCACCGTTATTGGCGTCGCCACGGCTTTGGGTAGATAGAGGACTTTATCCTGTTTACGCCATTCATATTTCATCAAGTTGTCCTCCTAAAAACCAATCTGACGATTATAGTAGCTCAAATATTGATGTTGGGTCTTTGAATCGATTGTAATCTTGGTAACACTCGTATTTTCTGGTTCTGGTAACGTCATCGGATCAGTCGGTTGTAACACCGCTAAGACCATCGCCTTGACCGTAAAGCCATGCGTAACGACAATAACTTGATCATCAGGATACTTAGCTGCCGTATCCGTTAAAAAGGCCGTCACACGCGCAATCACCTGGTCAAATGTTTCCCCATCGGTCGCAGCCTCAACGTAAGTTGGTAAGACATCATTTAACGCCTGATCAAAATATTGTGGATAGCGTGCTTTTAACTCATCATTTTTTTGCCCATCCCATTGACCATATGAGATTTCCAATAATCGATCATCGGTAGTCATCGGTAACTCGCGACCATGATTTAACAAAGCCGCTGTCGCTTTGGTTCGGTCTAATGGACTACAAATTAAACGGTCGGCAAAACTAATATCAAACGCCGCATGTAAAGCCTGTGCTTGCTGTTCACCAACCGCATTCAAATGGGTAATCGCCGTATTAATCGTGCCTTGTTTTAAGTTCTGCGCATTCGCCGTGGTTTGACCATGGCGAACAATATAAAAAGTTGTCATGTAAAAAGCTCCTTTAGCGGATTTTTTATGTTATTTAAAAGATTGACTAATGCTAAAACTTGCCGTCTGCCGTTCGCCCCTGCTGAGCCGGAACGCTGTGGACGGACAGGTCAAGCCAAACAGCGGTCTTGCCCTTCGTTTTGAACCGCCCAACCCGCGTTTCAAAAGTACCGATCTCTAGGCGGTAAACCGCCAAGAGATTCCCACGGCTGGGCCCATCATGGACTCACTCTCGACTAACTAACTCACCGTTATACAAAATTAAGTGTCACTTATTTTACAACCAATTAACCGCAGTCAGCCCGTGATGGCGCCAGCCGTGAAGACGTTGTTAGTTCGGGTAAATCAACGTGGACGACCTGAGAGACTAGTGGCTTTTGCTAGGCGCTTAGGCGAGGTGTCAGACCGCTTTTTGGCTGACGCCGGTCCCCACAGCTGGCAGAATCACTGGCTGACGAAGGTGGCTAATTAGCACACTTTAGCCATAAAACTATTATTAAAAAACATCACTTAATTTTAATTATGCCACAATTTTTCTCATATTTCTGTATTGACAAAGTGAAAACAACTTGGTAAATTTATCTCATAACGAAAGTAAGGAGTGCTTATGATATGACAATCAATCGTAATGCTAACTTAATCGTCTCCTCCTGGTCTACACATTCATCTGTGTTGGCCTAGTTTTGTGTACATCAAGCCTAAACATGGATGTTTAAACCAACATTTCATGCGAGGGCGATTAATCTACTGACTTTAACAGTCCTCGTGGTCTAATTCGACTACTAGGACTTTTTTTATTGTAAATTTTTAGTTTTGAAAGTGGGGATTTTTAATGACAACTTATAATTTTTCAGCCGGGCCGGCCGTGATGCCACAACCCGTGATCCAACAAATCCAAGCCGAATTACCTTCATTTCAAGGGTCTGGCATGAGCATTATGGAACTGTCCCATCGGTCCGCGTTATTCGATCAAGTCATTAATGACGCTGAAGCCGATCTACGCGACTTAATGCAGATTCCCGACAACTATCGTGTCCTCTTTTTTCAAGGTGGTGGGACCTTACAATTTACTGCCGCACCATTGAACTTGGCCACCAATCATCACCATATCGGCTTGTTAGATAGCGGGCACTGGGCCAGTCGCGCCGCTGAAGAAGCCCAACGTGTCCATACCCAAGTCGACATTTTAGGAACAGGTGCAACCAATCAGTTCACTGCCTTGCCTTACCCTGATCAACCCGTTAACCAAGCACTCGATTATGTGCATTTAACTACCAACAATACGATTGAAGGCACGACTTACACCAAACTCCCAGACACGGGTAACGTCCCATTAGTGGCCGACATGTCATCTAACTTTTTGGGTCAACCTTACAACGTTCAAGACTTCGGCATGATCTTCGCCGGTGCGCAAAAGAACCTTGGCCCTGCTGGTCTTACAATCGTGATTGTTCGCGATGACTTGATCGGTCACGCTAAGGATTTACCAAGTATGCTTGACTATCAGCTATTTGCCGACAAACGGTCCATGTTTAATACCCCACCGGTCTTTGCAATTTACGCCGCTGGACTCGTTTTAAAATGGCTCAAAGCGCAAGGTGGCTTAACCGTCATGGCAAAACGTAATCATGACAAAGCGGCCCTACTTTACGACTTTTTGGATCAATCAACTTTATTCAACAATCCCGTTAAACCAGCTGATCGCTCGTTAATGAACGTGCCATTTGTTACCGGCAACCCCGCAATCGATGCACGCGTCATTGCCGGCGCTACTGATCATAACCTCTTAAACTTAAAAGGACATCGCTTGGTTGGCGGCATGCGTGCTAGTCTATACAACGCCATGCCTAAAGCGGGCGTGCAAGCCCTCGTTGACTATCTCGCTGATTTCGAAGCTATTTATAAAAAGGAGAATGCCTAATGTATCAAGTTAAGACTTATAACGCTATTGCCCCAGCCGGACTTGCGCAATTCACTAATGATTATCAACTCAATGAATCTGATCAACCTGACGCCTACCTGATTCGCTCCGTTGATTTGCATCAAGAAGCCTTGCCACAGTCACTCAAAGTCATCGCGCGGGCGGGGGCTGGTGTCAATAACATTCCATTAGGCGTTGCGACTGCCAATGGGACGGCGGTGTTCAACACCCCTGGTAGTAATGCCAATGCTGTCAAAGAACTCGTCATTGGCTTACTGATTGTAGCGTCACGCAACTTGATGGCCGCGGCTAATTACTCAGCCCAACATACCGAGGCTGATGTCTCACAACGAACTGAACATGATAAAACGCAATTCAATGGCACTGAATTATTAGGCAAAACCTTAGCCGTCATCGGTTTAGGTCACGTCGGGTCACTGGTGGCCAATGCTGCGTTAAACCTTGGCATGAACGTCATCGGTTACGATCCTTACTTGTCAGCCGATGCCGCTTGGAACATTGCCAAACAAGTTCAACGGGCAAGTAGTATTGAAATGGCTGTTAAACACGCAGATTACGTCACCGTTCACGTACCTAAAAATGAAGACACGTTGAACCTCTTAGGTGCTAAAGAAATCGCCGCAATGCCAGAAAATGCGCAACTTTTCAACTACGCACGTGGCGGCATTGTCGATAACACTGCCGTTTTAGCTGCCATCAAGACTGGTCACATCGCCCATTACTACACAGACTTTGGCGAACCCCAATTAGCCAATCAAGCCGCTGTCACCGTCACACCACATATTGGTGGGTCGACATTGGAAGCTGAAGTTAATGGGGCCACCCAAGCAGCTCAAACCATCATGACTTACCTAGAAACCGGTAACGTGCAATATGCCATCAACTTGCCAACCTTAACCGTGCCATTCAATGCCGCTTACCGCTTTACGGTGATTCATGAAAATGTGCCTAATATGGTCAGCCAAATCACCCAAAAATTGGCCGCAGCTAATTTGAACATCGCGACCATGGCTAATGCGGCTAAAGCTGGTACCGCCTATACCATCATTGATGTCGACGACCTAGATCATGCTCAGAGTCAGCAACTTATCGACGCGTTAAACCAAATTCCAGCAGTCGCCCGCGTCCGACTGTTAATCCATCATTAAGGAAACCAATCAATGGCTATCAATTTATTAACCGCCCCAACCGAATCTCAATTAGACCGATTAATGGCGATTTGGCTACAAGGCAATCTGGACGCGCATCCGTTCGTCCGTCCAGATTACTGGCGCAAACAAGCGCCGGCCGTTCGTGAGGCTTTGCCACAAGCCAAACTCCTAGTTGCTACGGATCGAGACCAAATTCAAGGCTTTTTAGGTCTACAAGACTACTACATTGCTGGTATTTTTATCGCTGCCGGCGCGCGCCAACAAGGGCTCGGTTCGGCCTTGTTAACCACGGCTAAACAGCAACAATCGAAACTAGAACTATCTGTCTATGTCGCCAACCGTGTCGCCGTTGCTTTTTATCACCATAGTGACTTTCACGTGCACGCTCAAGCAATTGATAAAGACACCAACCAACCTGAATATACGATGCGCTGGCATCGATAATGCCAATTATTAACAAACCGCTCAACTTAGTTATCCATCGCTAAGTTGGGCGGTTTGTGTCTACTGAACGTTAAAGATTAGAAACTAACTATTGATTTTAATCTAAATTTAATGTATCCTCATTGTCATATCATAAAAAAGATTTAGGGGGATACATATATGCAATGGAAAACAGTTTCAGCCGCAGTAACCGTCACAGCCGCTGCCGGACTTTTATTAACCGCCTGTGGAAATCAAAGCTCATCTAGTTCGAGTAGTAGCGCCACTAGCGGTAAGTTAGCCAAGACTCAAGTGCTTAATTGGTCGGAAAATGGCCAAGATTTATCAACTTTGGACCCTTCACTTGCGATTGATGTTATCAGTGGGACGATGATTAATAACTCACAAGAAGGTCTCTACCGTTTAGGCAACAACAGTAAAGTGACACCGGGGATCGCTAAAAGTACCACCGTTTCTAAAAACAAGTTAACTTATACCTTCACCCTACGTAAAAATGCCAAGTGGAGTAACGGTGATCAAGTAACAGCGCAAGACTTTGTTTACGGCTGGCGCCGGACGGTTAATCCTAAGACTGCCTCACAATACGCTTACTTGTATTCTGGCATCAAAAATGCCGACAAGATCACTAACGGTAAAGCTAAGGCGTCAACTTTAGGGATCAAAGCTGATGGTAAATACAAACTAACGGTTACTTTGGAAAAACCAATGCAATACTTCAAACTATTGATGGGCTTTGTCGTGTTCTTCCCACAAAATCAACATGCCGTTGAAAAGTATGGGAAAGATTATGGGACTAGTTCTAGCAAGATGGTTTACAACGGTCCATTCAAGATGACCGGTTGGAATGGGACCAACTCAACTTGGACCTTGGTTAAAAACAACCAATACTGGGACAAAAAGCACGTACATCTGACCAAGATTCACGATCAAGTGGTCAAATCTACAACCACTGCCTTCAATTTATTCCAAAGTGGCAAACTCGACATGGCCACCTTATCTGGACAACAAGTTAAGAATGAAAAGAACAATTCAAAACTTAAAATCCGTAAGTCGTCACGTTTGAACTACTTGGAATTCAACCAAAAGAAAGTTAAAGCTTTAGCCAACAAGAAATTGCGGCAAGCCATGTCCTTATCATTGAACCGTAAAGAACTCGTTAACGATGTCTTGGGCGATGGTTCAGTGACACCTAAAGGTTTTGTCACCGCTGGTTTAGCCAACGATCCAACAACTGGTAAAGACTTCGCGACTCAAAACGAGGTCAAATCTTCCGTCACTCAAGATACTGCCAAAGCTAAAAAACTTTGGAAGCAAGGGTTAAAAGAAGTCGGCAAGAAGAAACTCACTTTGACATTAACGCATGATGACACCGACCAAATGAAGGCTCTGTCCGAATACGTTCAAGGTCAACTTGAAAAAGAACTGCCTGGCTTAACCGTTAAGAGTGTCACCGTCCCTTACAAGACACGGATCTCACGTGAAGTTGCTGGTAACTTCCAATTGGTTATCTCCGCATGGCAAGCAGACTTCGCTGATCCAATCTCTGACTTAGGAATCATGACGTCAACTAACGATTACAATTTCGGGAAATGGCAAAACAAAACCTTTGATGCCGCCATCAAGACCGCTAACAGCACGACTAGCACCAAGAAACGCTGGGCCGCTTTAGCCACCGCCGAAAAGACGATTGGTACCGATCAAGGGGTTGCCCCATTGTCACAAAACGTGATCGCCCAAATGGTCAATCCAAAGCTTAAAGGCTTGGTTTACAACACTGCTGGGATCAACTACAACTTTAAATCGGCTTATATGACGAAATAAGCTCAAAAGAGTTTGGGATAAAATCCAAACTCTTTTTTGCATCTCCGAATAGTTATAGCCAAATCGTCTTTAAACCCACTCTATTTTTAGTGCCATTTTTATGGAAAATCAAGCACAATTATTCATATATTTTCAGAATATTAAGTATACTTTCCAGATATTGACAAAATTATATAAACATTGTTTAATTAGAAGTGGAAGTGCCGTCGAAGCTTGGCAGCATGGTCAGTGTAATTACCTTTCAAGGGAGGAAAACATAAATGAATATCGAATTATTCATTGCCCGCCGGAAGGCTCTCGGCCTCTCACAAAAAGCCCTTTCTGACGGCATCTGTACCCAAGCAACTTTAAGTAAATTTGAAAACAACGGGAAAGCGCCCGCGATTCGGATCGTAGCGCAACTCTGTCAACGACTTCATCTTCAATTAGAAGATGTCTTTCCAACAGAACGTGTCGCGGATGCGGCCGTTTTAAAAGAACTCGGCCAAATCGAATTCGACTTAATCACCAGTGAATTCGATGATGCGGAAACTCGCTTAAACCGCATCACCGACAAACCCCGGCACGATTTGGAAACCAAGCTTCAATACTGTTTTTTAAAAGGTTATGTCGCGGCGTTGAATCAACACCCCATCAGTGACGTTTTGTTTAATTTCGACCAAATCATCACGGATCTAGACGAGCAACATGCCACGATTTATACACAACTCGCTTACTGTGGCACCGGGATCGCTTATCAAAATAATCATGAACCGGACAAAGCAAAATACTACTTTGAAAAAGTCCGCCAAGCACTGCCCAGCTTATCATTAGAAACTACCGCGAGTGTTTGGCGTGTGGTTAATCTCGCCTACTACACTGGGAACTTTTACGCCGAAATTGGCGAAAATGCGATTAGCGAGCGTTTGCTTGCTTACGCGATCAAGATCTGTGCCGAATCACATGTGACCTTCTATGTGGCCAAAATCAAGTTCTTACAAGCGCGGCTCAGTACCGATGCACAGCAAGTTCAAGACTTATTAAATGATGCCACCGCCTTTGCTCGGATCAACAATAATCAACAATTGCTTAAGAAAATTACGAATTACTCAAATTCGCGCTAATCACTAGCTTATTGATTGCAATCTGCCTTCAAATCACCTAAACTGCAAGTATCAAGAAGATGTTAAGACGATTAGGAGGCGCTGGATATGATTTTAGCAGGTTTATTAGCTGCGGCTGGTTTAGCCGCTGTTGCAGGAGTGGTCGCTGGTAATCGCGTGCCCGCTGCCCAACCAGTACGTGTTCGGCATGATGACTCGTCGCGCCAGAATCGCCGGTAATCATTTAAACTGACAATAACCAAAAATAACACGTTCAGCACCCCATCATTGGGATGTCGAACGTGTTATTTTTTAAGCTTAAGCTTGTTGCTTACGCACATAACCATAGCCTAAACCAACTAATACTAAGCTGAGTAAGCCTAACCAGGTCCAAACTGAAGAAGCTTGTTCATCAGTTTGTGGCAAAGTTGACTTCGTAGCTGTGTTCGCTGATTCTGACTGACCAACACTTGGCTGTAAGGTCGCACCTTGACTAATTGTCGTAGTGGTTGTCTTAACAGTTGTGGTTGGTGTCGTTGGCTTGTTGGTCTTTGAAGTTGGAGTGTTTGGTGTAATCCCACCTTCATATTCCCCAAAAGTATCACCAGGCTTCGTTGGGACAACCTTAACTGGTGGTACAGTTGGCACACTTGGCGTTGTCGGGGTCGTTGGGACACTCGGCTTCGTTGGTGTGGTTGGCACGTTAGGTTTTTTCGGCGTATCAGGCGTGACCGGTGTAGTTGGTATTGCGGTATCTTCAATCGTCACCGTGCTCGTTTGATCAGCTAAGACCGTCACGTTTTGCGCCGTGGTATTTAAGGTATACCCAGTTGGTGCACTCGTTTCGATCACTTGGTAAGTCCCTAGTGCCAAATCACTAAAGGTAACTTGACCCTTAGCGTCCGTCGTGCCAGTCGTAACCGTTTCACCAGTAGCGTTCACCAACTTGAAGGTCGCACCCGCCAAAATGGCTTTCGTTTGACTGTCAACTTTAGTAACCGTAATGCTACCAGTTGGTGTGACTGGCGTTACCGGAACGTCATCGGCGGTATTGGTTAACGTGATCACACCATTACTCATGGTGTTACCCGTCAACGTATAACCCGCAACTGGCGTTTCAACAACCGTGTAGTTAATCGCCGTACCATCACTATCTTCAGTTGCCAAATCAGTGAATTGACCAGTATAGCCGTTAGCCGTGGTTAAGGTCAACGTCTTACCAGTACTTTCACCATTCGCAACCAACGTAACCGTAACATCAGGAGTCTTGGCATTAGCTGCCGTATTCGCCCAGTGTTTGTTCACGGTAATCGTGGTGGTTGGGGTAACTGGCGTGGTCGTTTTGACATCTTCAACCGTAATTGTCGCTGCCGTGGTACTCGTGGCATCAACCGTTACGGCTTGATCAGTTGCCAAACTGTAACCCGTTGGGGCCGTTGCTTCATGTAACGTGTAAGTGCCAGAAGTTAAACCAGTAAAGGTTGCGACACCTTGATCATCAGTCGTTGCAGTAGCAATAACCGTCGTCCCATTCTTTAATTCAAAAGTGGCACCGGCTAAAACTGCACCAGATTCGCTGTCAACTTTGGTAACCTTTAAGCTATTTGTTTGTAGCGTATTGGTAAATGTTGCCACACCGTCAACGATGTCACCACCGCTTGTGGTATAACCTGCAACTGGTGTTTCAACAACCGTGTAAGTAATTGAATGACCAGTCGTATCAGTTGTGGCCAAGTTGGTAAATTGACCGGTATAACCATCGGCTTTAGTTAAAGTCAAGGTTTGATCAGTTGCCTGACCACCAGCATATAATGTCACCGTCACATCGGGTGTCGTCGCATCACTTGCCACGCCAGCCCAAACTTTGTTGACCGTAATGTTGGTTGTCGCAATTTTGGTATCCATAATCGTCGTTGCAACTTGATAATTTGTCGAAACATTAGCCGCACCACCAATCGTGACCGTTTGTGACTTAGCTAATTGATAACCAGTTGGTGCTTGCGTTTCAACTAACGTATAAGTTCCTTGAGCAACCTTAGTGAACGTGGCCGTCCCATCAGTTCCCGTCGTTTGTGTATCGACAACAGTTCCATCAGCTTGACGTAGTTCAAAAGTGGCGCCCGCTAAACCGGCGTTTGCATCATCACTACCAACCTTCGTCAACGTAATCTGACCGTACTGATACGTATTGGTAATCGTCACGGTATCACCAGTCGTCGTTTGACTGCTGGTATAACCATCAGGAACCGTTTCTTGAACTGTGTACGTATAGTCCTTACCAAAGTTATCCGTAACCGCTAGATTACTGAAAGACCCTTGATAACTGTTCGTACTGTCCAAAGTCAACGTTTGATCAGTCTTGTCACCGTTACGATACAACGTCACTATCACAGCAGGTGTCGATGTACCAGTAGGCACATCCGTCCAAACTTTCGTCACATTTAATGACGTCCGTTCAACTGGCGTATCAGTAGTGGTTAATTGAACCGTTACTGGGGTATACGTCCCATCAGAATTAGCGGTTGGTGATGAGACGACAAAACTAATTGAATCAGTATTCAAGGCATAACCGTCAGGCGCCTGAGTTTCACGTAAGATGTAACTACCGGAAACTAACTTATTAATCGTAGCCTGACCCGTTTTACCAGTGGTTATACCACTTCGCAATAATCTTGAATTACTGTCTGCAGTATACAGACTATAAACAGCCCCAGCAACCGGAACACCGGTTTCAGAATCAGTTTTTGTTAAAATCGCCATGTTATCAATGGACGTTGCTGTTCCGTTACCACCAGATGCAAAACTACCGGTTGAATTTGCGGTGGTCGTCTTGATTTCACCAGTTCCTGGATCTTTCTCACCATCAGCTGGCTTATAAGCCATAGTAGCATTATTGGTATAAACATGATTGTCTTCTAATGCCACAGAATACTCAATATTAATCGCCGTAGTGATCGGATTAGTGAACGTAATTTTTAATTCATTACCGGTAGCCGTTAATGTGTAATCCACGCCAGCCGTTAGCCTCGTTGTATTTGTAATACCACCATTAACATACGTACCTGACTCAACCCACAAATCATTCTTGTAAGTTTGATAAAGCCCGATATTATCAGTAATCGAAACATTCGTCCACGTCTCAGCATTCGGATTAATGATAATTTGCCAATAGCCTGTGTGACCATCACTAGTCGAGCTATTATCAAGCCAACCAACCTTGTTCATGACAAAACTACTGTCACCACTAGATTTAGTCGTCCCACGAACATTAAACGATAATGTGCCTTGACGACTATCAGCTGGATTTTTGGCATAGTAATCATTAAATGTTAGTAGTGCCGTTGTCCCATCAGCCATAACTGTTGCTGTCCCGATCACTTGATTCGTATGCATATCTGTCACATCAAAAGTTGTCCCGGCAGTCGCCCCTGTAGTTAAAACATTACTTGGTAAGGTCACTGTGGCTGTATCACCGTCATTAATTACTTCACCATCTGGAATTGACCAGTAGTAACGGACAAAGTAGGTCGAGTAATAGTCCAAACTATCTGAACTTGTATAAATATTGGTACCATCTGAAATCGTTGCATCATCAGCACCTAAGCCATTAACAACCACCGTTGAACGACTTAAGGCCAGTTTCAAATTCTTAAATGACATCGTCCCATTACTTAATGATCCAAGACCATCTAAACTGGTAACCACGGCACTATACATCGTTATATTGGATTGTTGGTTTGATGTTTCAGCTTCACTTGACTTAGCCTGCACTTGACTAGCAGTCGCAGCTGCTTGCACATCACTTGCTGATTGATCAACGTCCACATCAGAATCAGCTACCGTCGTATCGGTTGCTTGAATTCCAGTGGTGCCTTGATTATTTGAAGTGTTGGCCTGGTTAGTGTTTGAACTGCTATCATTTGAACTAGTGTCCTGGTTAGTGGTCGAACTCGTATCAGTCGCATTAGACTTAGTGCCATCATTACTACTGTTACTTGTCGAATCACTACTTTGTGTTTCATCAACTGATGAACTAGTATGACTACTATTATTAGTTGAAGAAGACACATTATCTTGACTACTAGTTGATGAATCCGCGTTACTGCTACTATCTGTCGCCGAGCTTGTATTGGTACTTTGACCACTACCACTCGTTGAATCAGTATCAGTGGACGTTGATTCATCGGTTGTTGATCCACTTTGTAACGTCACTTGTTTGGCCGCCGTCACAGATTTCGCACTAGTTGTCGCGGTATCTGCATCGGTCGTCGCGGTTGTGGCGGTATTACTCGTCGTATCAGCTTTCGCCGTATTGGCTGCCAGTAACGTTAACAAAGTCGCCGTTCCAACTAAAAAATTTTTTAATCGCATCATTATTCCTCCTTTCTTTAAAATTTGTCGATTAGTTTAATAGATATATAAACTAACGATACACCTTATTATAATCCACATTATACGCAAACGACAACGATTATTGTAAATGATCATTAACGTAGTTAATATTTTTTTTGCATGCTGTCAAACAATTTGACTTGTAACCGTTATCGCCTTTATACTATGGGCAAAATTAGTTGTAAGTTTATCAGCATTACCAAGAGAGGAACTGAACATTGGATCAAAAATTCATCATGATGAATGGCCGCTTAATCTTCGCGTTAATTAGCATGATTGGGGCCGCATTAATCACGTTACAGGTTAGCCCCGCTGTCCTTTATCCAACTTTACGGACTTATTTCACTGGCATGGTTATTTTAGGCATCGGTCTCGATATCTTTGGCCGGATTAAGCTGGCTACAAGCAACTCAACTGATGATTAAATCAACCCATTAATCGCTGTAATCAAAAAATACCACCAACGTTTAAGGAAACTCCCAAAATGTCGGTGGTATTATTTTTATTTCGATAATAGTTAGGGTCAAACTTATTATTAATTAGGCTTTAGCCGCGACCGTCTTGGTCGTCGGTCGATCATGATGCTTTACAACTAATGCTAAGCCAATTCCGATTACTGTAATCACGATATTCAACAAGATAATAGTCCGTGGTGCACTACCGCCCATCGTCTTGGTCAAATAGGCCGCCAGTGATAAGACCGCATAGTTAGCCACACTGGAAGCAATCATGACTAATGAGGTCGCTAACCCTTTACTATCTGGCATAAAGGTCACTGTGGTTGAAACGGCCAGTTGTAAGACCCCACCGGCCGCTGCGTAACCTAGCACAAAGCTACCAACATACAGAATAAATGGACTCGTGATGACGTAGCAAAGTAACAACATGACGACTGAAATACTTGGATAGAGTACCAACACGGTTGTTTCTTTGAGTCCCATGCGAATGAATTGCGCGGTTAATAGCACCGCAATCATTGCCCCAACCGCATAAAATGATTGCAAAATACTTGGATCTTTAATGCCATAGCTCGTGCCCAATTCTTGGTTACAGTTCAACCAAATCATAAACGTGGCGGAACTCGTAAACCCGATGAGAATGGACGCTAAGGCAGCGCCAGAAAAATGATGCTGTCCCTTAACAGCTGCCGACTTGGCAACTTTGTTCGCTTTTGGAAAAGGTAAAATCAATACTAAAATAGCATCAATCACCATCAAAATCCCACAAGCAATGAAGATCACTTGATAAGACAAGTTAGCTGCCGCGACCCAACCAATCAAAAACGGTAAGATAAATTGCGCGACCGTTACTGAAAATTTTGTAAACAGATTGGCAATTGACGCCGCATTCGGAAAGATTTCCATGACAGTTGGTGACACACACGTATCCAAAAACGAATTGGCAATCCCATTCATAATCCCAATGGCATAGGCAAACCACATACTGTGTACCGAGATCATTCCAAAGAAAAATGCCGCATAGAGTGCAATCCCAATGAAGCCACTGAACCGGCGGCCCACTTTATCGGAGATTGGCCCAGCAAATGGATAAGCAATCAAGCGCCCTAAGCCATACGCCGCAATGACTGAAACCACCATACTCACATCGAGTGTCCCATTAGATAATGTCGTGGCACCCCAAGCTTTCGCAAATTCCGTTTTATATTGGCCCATAATTGACGAGGCAATTCCGAGAATAACATAAGCAAAATATAGCGATAACGCGGTTGGATAATATTTTTTATTTGAAGTCGTTGTGGCCATATTTACTTACCCCCAGTATCACTAAAGAAAAGTCGTTTGACATCATCGACCGGCATTTCTCGACCGGTATACAGCTTGAAGGCGGCAGCCCCTTGCCAAACGAGCATTCCTTTACCACCAATCGTGGTGCACCCTTGTGCTTTAGCATCGGCAAGTAGTTTAGTGACCGCTGGGCTATAAACCGTATCCGTCACCACTAAGTCAGGCCGCAAAACGCTCAAATCTTTGATATTACTTTGATCAGGATGGGGATTCATCCCTACTTTAGTCGCATTCGCTAAAATATCACTGGTTTTAATTGAGGCAGCCATGGCAGCCTGATCGTTCAAATCGCCAACTTCAACGTGACAAGCTGGGACTTTCGCCATGATCTTTTGGGCGGTTAATTCGGCATTTTCAAAGAAAGGATCTTTCGGATTAAAAATGCGAATAGCCGCGGCCCCTTCTAACGCCATTTGTACCGCAATGGCTGTGCCAGCACCACCAGCGCCCAAAATCGTCATCGTTTTACCGGTTGGGTCGACACCATGATGCCGCAAATTTTCAACATAACCAGCACCATCGGTATTATGACCGACTAAGACACCGTCATTGTTAACAATCGTGTTAACCGCACCAATTAATTCGGCCGCAGGAGATAATTCATCAACCAATTCAGCCGCCACCTTTTTACAAGGCATCGTAACATTCGCACCGCGCATATTTAACAGCCGCATCTTCGACAAGGCACTCGCCATTTCATCAGCTTGAATATCGAACGCTAAGTAGGCGTCATTGATTCCCGCTTGTTCGAAACTGTAGTTATACATCGCCGGCGAGCCCGAATGGCCGACTGGCGAACCAAATAACCCTAACATCGTTGTATGTCCATCAATTCGTGATTCCATAATCGTTCATCCTCTCTTTAGTGCTGCTTAACTGCCTGTTTGGCTTCATAAGCTTGATACTCGTCAGTCGGCATGTCTTTGCCCGTAAACAACGTATAAGCCGCGGCACCTTGCCACAACAACATCCCTTTACCCGGCGCGACGGTACAACCAGTGGCTTCGGCATCTTCAATCAGCTTCGTCTTCAATGGGTTATAAACCGTATCGGCCACGACTAAATCAGACTGCAACCAACTAGGATCAATCAATGATTGCCCATCCAATGGTTTCATTCCGACCACCGTTGCATTTACCAAAATATCAGCCGCAGCGATTTCGGCCTTTAATTTGGCTTGATCCGCTAAGGGATAAACGGTGACGTCTACATTTGGTGTCGCCGTTTTCAGTTTGGCTTGGGTTGCTTCGGCATTGGCGTAAAAATCATCGTCTTGATTAAAAATCGAGATCGATGCGGCACCATCTAATGCACATTGGACTTGCAACGCGGTGGCCGCACCACCCGCACCTAAAACCACGAGTTTCTTACCTTGAATAGTCACACCGGTTTCCTTTAAGTTCCGAACAAATCCAAGTCCATCGGTAATGTGCCCCGTTAATTTGCCGTCATCGTTGACGATCACATTAATCGCGCCAACAATCTTGGCGGCTGGTGACAAGTCATCGACTAATGTCGCCGCAACGGTCTTGCAAGGCATGGTGACATTACTGCCACGAACCTTGAATAACCGCAACATATCCATCGCTTCAGCCATTTGATCCTTTTTGACATCGAACGCTAAGTACGCGTAATCCAGTCCTTGTTGTTGAAAGCTAAAGTTATACATCGCTGGCGAGCCCGAATGACCTACCGGTGAGCCGAGTAAGGTAAATAAACCAGTCGTTCCTGAAATTCGTTTTTCCATGTTAAGACACTCCTTCATTTATGTAGAAAAGAGACCGAGACAGCTGTCCCAGTCTCCTTTCGACTCACGCAAATCGTTATTTTTTAGCAGGTTGATGATGATCGATGGCATATTGACGACGACCACCGGGCTTTGGAATCATGTCAGAAATCATCATGTTCAAGCCACCATCGACGGTGACTTCACCACCATTGGTGTAATCAGAACGGTCACTAGCTAACCATAAAACGGTGTTGGCGATATCATCTAAGTTCCCAATCCGCTTGCTAGCAACTAAGCGTTTCCGACCATCTTCAACTTTAGGATCACTATAGAAGTTTTCTGAAAGAGGTGTCTTCACTAAACATGGGAGAACACAGTTACTGCGAACGCCATATTGACCCCATTCAGCGGCCATTTGCTTCGACATCATGTTAACGCCGGCTTTAGTGGTACTATAGGCGCCACTGTAAGTTTCAGGATAGCGGGAGGCAACGGTTGAGATATGCACCATGTTCCCGTGCTTTTGTTGAATCATCACGCGGCCAAACCGTTGTGACATCAAGAAGTAACCGGTTAAGTTGACGTTAACGGCGGCTTGCCATTCATCTAAACGTAAGTCTTCCAATGGTGAGAAGCGTAAAATTGCAGCCGTGTTAACTAGCACATCGACTTGACCAAAGGTATCGACGACTTTTTTAACCGCCGCATCAACTTCGGCTTCATTTGTGGTGTTGCAAACAACGGCCACCGTTTTAATCCCGTATTGATCAGCTAACTTCTTAGCAGCTGCCTCGGTCTTATCTTCAATCATGTCGACTAAAGCCAAATTTGCACCTTGTTTAGCAAATTCTTCACAGAACTTTGTTCCCATGCCACCAACAGCACCGGTGACAACAACAACTTTACCGTTTAATCCTAACCAACTATCACTCATTTTTAGTTCCTCCTAATCAATAATTACGCATTTGCAGGTTCTTTTAAAATTTCAGGCCAAGCTTTTTGAATCGTGGCAACCGTTTGTTTGTAAGTATAATCAGCCACGTAGTCAATGCCCTTCGCCATGTAGCCATCAGAGATCACTTCAACCCCAATGACTTTAGGATCAACGCCCGCATCTTTGATCATCTTCACAAAGCCAGCAGTATCTAAATCACCAGCACCAGGGGCTAAACGATCATGCATTGATTCGTCACGCAAGATTGAGTCAGCATATGGCCGGGTGTAAGCATCGTCGATTTGAATAGAAATCACGCGTTTCGCTTGTTCTTTCGTCAATAAATCATAAGATTGGTTGGCGCGAACCCAGTGCCACATATCAAGTAACATGTAGACATTGTCGCAATTGGCTTTTTGCATGATCTTCCATGTTTTATCCAAATTTGGTAACCCACTATATGGCATTGGTTCCAAGGCAATAATGTATTGACCAGCCCGAGCCGCTAATTCTTGTAATTTTTCAGCGGTATAGTCAATTGAATAATCTTCCATTAACCCAGTATTGATATGTTTGACGCCAAATAAGTCACACATATGGAAACAAGTTTGTTCCTTATATTTTTGTTCATATGACCGTTCTGGTTCACACCATTGCACAATATATTCGACTTCAGTACACCGAATGTTGTATTTTGCTAAGATGTCCAAAATATCTTGATCCGTTAGGCCTTCATTTAGCGCATCAACGTAGGTTTCAGCTCGTAACCCGATCCCATCGTAGCCAGCTTCACTAGCAGCCTTGCAGCGATCTTCGAAACTGCATTTGTCACCTAAAGTCCAGGAACTAATGGTAATTGGATGTGTCTTCGTCATAATTGATTCCTCCAAATTGTGGATTTTCAACATGCATGCTCTTTAATTCACATAATTTATTTTACAAGTCTAATGTAAGCGCTTTTGAAATTGGCGTCCAATTGCTTTTAACCGCAGTGACCCATAGCTAAAAGTTATTAATTCTGGTATATTAGCTATAGTAAGCGCTAGCAGGGCTACTACAGCTAGCCTTAACAGGAGGTATCTGTGCATCATGAACCTAGATCATTTACGCTATTTTGTCGCCTTATCACGTACTGAAAACTACACTCAAACTGCAAAACTGTTACATATTACACAACCAAGTTTAACGAAAGCCATTCACTCGCTGGAAAACGAATTAAATCTGCCATTATTTAAGCGAATTGGTCGTAACGTTGAACTAACCCCCGCCGGAAAGCTCTTTGCTAACGGTGTGGAATCTTCATTAATTACCCTTGATAAAAGCATTGCTGACATTAAAAGCTTCAATCAACAAAAGGCCGTTATTCGCGTGGCGTCCCTACGCACATTAAGCATCAAATGGCTGCCAGACATGGCCCAACGTTTCTTACAAGCAACACAAAATTCGGCGATTCGGTTTCAATTCAACACCGATACCGGCTTATCACCTGACATTTTAAATGGGTTGCGTACGAAGCAATATGATGTCGCTTTTTGTTCCAAACTCGACAACTACAGCGACTTGGATTTCTTCCCAGTAGCTGAACAGACCATGGTCTGTATCACCCCAACCGACCACGCTTTGGCCAATCGTTCAAGCATTAACCTGACAGAGACCCTAGCCTATCCGCAAATTACATTCTCTGAACGCAGTGGCTTGCATCCGATCATGACTAAATTATTTAATGACTGTGGCGGCCAACCGATTAGTGCCTATTCGGTCGAAGAAGATCAAGCGATTGCTGGCCTCGTCGCCAATGGCTTTGGCATCGCGGTGGTCCCAAACATGTCCATCTTGCAGACGATGCCAGTTAAAATCATTCCTTTATCTTTCCCAAACTGGCAACGAATTCTTTACATGGCCGCACTAAAAACAGCGACACCACAACCGGCAGTTAATCAGTTTATTACCTTCGTCCGCACACAGAGCAAACAACTTTCAGTTAATAATATTTAACTAGCGATTGAGAGCTAATTATGGTGGTGAGAACCTACTAGCATTGTTTGCTAAACAGTCACCTCCGTCAGCCAGCGATTCTGCCGGCTGTGGGGACCGGCGCTATCGCTGGCTGACTCCGGTTATCATGCAGATACTAATTAATTAGTAGTCACTAATATAGCCGAGAATGAGTCCACCCGTGGGAGCTGGAACGATAGATGACAAGTAAGGCTACTTTTGATCAATGAATACTCGTCCTATCAATAATTATTGCTAAAAAAACAATTTTTAGTCTTTAGATAATTATTAATATTTGTTATATCAGATTTACAAACATCCTTTTAAATGCCGTTTTCCATGACAATCATGTGGTGCAGTATTATAATTACTTATAGTTTCACTAGAAGTAAGCAAACTGCGGGGCTTCATTCCAACACCCCTTTAAGTGATAGTTCATACTTATCGATTTTTTGGAAAATTCCTATTTATTAGGCTGTTTTTGGTAGCGCTATTAAAATCAGTTATAACTTTGACCCCTTAATCAATACGTAAGGCCAATTAATCTATCAGCTTAGACACTTAACAAAAACTGATTCGATTAGTTAGTTACGCAAAACACACTAAAAAAGCCGGCGTTATTTAGTTCATTAATAGGTTAACCCCCTTAACAACTGATCAATCTTAATCACTAAACCGACAAGTAATGATTATTATTGTGGGCAAAACAATTTATTTTTTTGCTTAGGTCAGACCAGTTAAAACAGCACCTTAATCAATAAGTGATTATCATAGTGATTTAACCGATTTGTTGCAAAATACTGTTTTAGACCAATTTCAATTATCACGCTATAAACTTTGGTTATGACTTAACGGGTTAAACTATTTGCTAATTTAAGGGGTAAAATGGGACACCTAGTGTCATAAATCCCGCACTTAGGGGCTTAATCGTGGTATGATTAATCTGTCAATTACTAATTTTATTAATCAACGACCGCAATCCAACAATCCCTTAACTGATAATGTTTTTTTATAACCGGCAGCTAAAAGTTCCTGGGAAGCGAACTCTAACGGTTAATGTTTAACAACAACTTTTATGGAGGCTGCATTTCAATGAATATTAAGGATTTGTACTACTTTCAACGCTTAATTAGTACACAAAGCTATACGCAAACGGCCGCCGATTTCCATGTCAGCCAACCAACCATCTCACAAGCCATCAAACGGTTGGAACGGCATTTTCAAACGACGCTTTTCTTTCGGCAAGCCAAAACTAAAGCTTTAGTCTTAACGCCAAGTGGACAACAACTCTTGTTAGCCGCTAACGATATCATTGCTAATTGGCAACATGTTAACGAATCAATCGGTCATTTGCGTCAACACACGCTTCGACTAGGTATTGAACCATCTGTGAGCGAACGCTATCTGCCCGCTTTAACTAAACCAATCGTCGAAAAAGACTTACTTAGCAGTATTCATACAGTTGAAATGGGCGCTAACCAGTTAGTCAAACAAGTTTTGAATGGCCAACTAGATATCGCCGTTAGCTGTAATCTTGATCAAACACTTGACGAGCGTCTAGCCGTGACCCCTCTGCGACCTTTCACCTTTAAGATTCTTTGCAGTCCCGATCACGAGCTGACTAAGTTGGACCATCCAACTTTCAAAGACGCGCTTCAACATCCGTTCGTTATTTTGAACGCTACTTACTTAAGCAAGCTCGTTTTCCATCAACTAGCCGAACAATTGTCAATTGAACCACAAGTGATGTTTGAATCGGATAACGGCACCCTAATTAACGGGTTAGTTCGTGAAAACTTAGCTTTAGGATTCATTTCTGATATTGGCGCTGAACCTGAAAAAGGATTAGTTGAAATTCCAATTACCGACGTGCAAGCACCAAGTGTGCACATTAATATGATTCGCCGGGCTCATCAATTCCCAATTGGCTTATTCAAAGATGTCATGGATATTGTCGAAGAGACCTTTAAAGATGATTCAATCTAAATAAAAACCTGTTCCTCCGCTGAAAATCGGCTACAATGGATATTGTAGTTTTCACTTTTCGCGGGGGTTTTATTTTTGAAACAAATTAAAGTTATCGGGCTACTCCTTGGATGTAGCCTATTATTAAACGTGGCCTTGTCACCATTGGCGGGACAAGCAGCCACGACCACTTATCATGTCAGCAAGCTAAAAGCCACTAAGCATCAGGACTATTACGTGCCTAGTCATGCATATCACCATGTTAGCTGGTATTTAGGCTTGCACGGAAAAAAGGCCACGTTAACCAAGGCGGCCGGCTTAACCAAAGCCACTCGAACGACTTATACGAGTGTCAAACAACTTAAGCTGAAACGTGGGAAAAAGACCACGACTTTGCTGGGGGTTCGAACGAGTTCTAAGGCAACCGTTGTCTGGATTAACAAATCCTATTTAAGAATCGGTAAGAACCCCAATCGAATTCGGGCCACACGCACAGCTAAAGGCCACTATCAACAACATGGCAATGCCTTGGATTGGTTTAATCCAAAACATTTTAAAACATTGCGCAATGCCGATTATTACGTCACCACTTATCCCTTTGCCCGTAGTAGCGATTATCAAGCTTCGGCTTACCAGAAAACAGCCACAACCATTAAAGCCGTCGCTGGGAATCATTTAGCCGACTTTAAGACCCTGGCTTACTTGCCCATTACGATGAAGACCAGTGGTGATTACAGTAATCCACAAAGTGTGGTGATGACACCACACGGTCAAGGCATGTACATTATGCAAACGACCCACAGTTATGCCACTACCGGACGAGTGGTCTATTACGATCTTGCCGCCTTAAAAGCTTACGGCATCACTCATGATCACATGGCTCGGTTACGGCGTGCCAGTCACGACAAAGCCGTTAATAAGCTGACCGCGACAGATCGGGCTATATTAAAACATGTCAAAATTGGCCCACAATTTAAGACCGGTCATGGGCAATCATTAGCGTATAATCCCCATAACCACCAGCTATGGTTTATTGGACATGGCGGCAAGCACGCCAACCTACAACAATTATCAAAAAAAGCCTTGAAGCCGATTAAAAAGATTAGCTTTAAATTGAATTCCAAAATCAGCATGGGGAGTGTTTTAACCTTTGATAATCATGGGACGGCCTACTTTTATAGTTCGGCACCCAAAGTTGGGTCGGCACCGAAAGGATCAGTTAAATTATTCGCTGGTAAGATTGGCAAAACCACGGTGCGGTTCCATCTCGTGATGCAAGGGTTACGGTATAGTCCGGGAACCATTGCTCAAGCAATGAGTTACAACCCGCAACGCAACCAACTTTATTTAGTCTCTAACGGCAGTATCACCTCATTACCAGTCAATCATCTCGGCCACCTCAAGAGCAGTGCCATCGAATCGACGATGTTTCAAACAACGCGTGAATTCGAAGGGCTGAGCTTTACAACCAATGGCGGCGCTTATCTTCTCGTTAATCGGGGGGCAGAAGTCTTGAAAGCAACGACTAATAACTTTTAGACATAAAAACGACGATCCTTTTTTAGAGGATCGCCGTTTTTTGACTAACTAAATTGTCTTTTAGCATCAGTCATTGATATGACAAGTATTCACCGATCAAAACTAGATCGCCTTGAACCGAAATGCGGTGGCCACACTCTTCTCGGCTATACTGGTAATCACTGATTAGCAAGATAACCGAAGCCAGCCAGTGATGGCGCCGGACTTTACGATGTGGACGACTTTTAAGACTAGCGATTTGAGCTAGACTTAAAAGCGAGGTGGACGCCCGCACCTTTGCTGAAGCCGGTCCCCACAGTCGGCAGAATCACTGGCTGGCGTAGGTAACCCAGCAATTAAGCTAAATCATCACCATTTGAGGCAATGACTTTTTGATACCAAGCAAACGAATCTTTCTTAATCCGCTTCAAACTGCCTTGACCAGCATCATCTTGATCGACATAAATGAAACCATAACGTTTTGACATTTCAGACGTGGAAAAACTAATTAAATCAATTGGTCCCCACATCGTGTAGCCCATCAATTCAACACCATCTGAAATCGCCTCACGCATCTGAATGATATGTTTACGTAAATAGTCAATCCGATAATCATCATGAACGTGGCCATCCGCCGCCAATTCATCAACTGCGCCGAGGCCATTTTCAACGATAAATAGTGGTTTCCGATAACGATCCCACATTTCGTTTAACGTGACGCGTAACCCAACGGGATCAATCTGCCAACCCCAATCGGAAGCCTCCAAATAAGGATTACGACCACCCGTTGCCATATTCCCATTGACCTGTTCACCTTCATCAGCCGCCGTCACTGTCGTCATATAATAACTAAAACTAATAAAATCGACTGGATACTTAGCTAAAATAGCCTGATCATCTGGTGCCATCTCAAGTTGAATGTCATTTTCTGCAAAATAACGATTCATGTATTCAGGATATTCACCACGAGCTTGCACATCTGTAAAGAACAAATTCTTTTGATCTTCTAATTGTGCGGCTTGCACATCGACGGGATTAGGCGTGGCTGGATAAGTTTGCATCCGAGCCAGCATCGAGCCAATCTTAGCGTTTGGATCAATCTCATGTAGTTGTTTAGTCGCAATCGCACTAGCGACAAATTGATGATGTAACGCCTGATAACGAATTTGTAATTGTTCAGTCTGACTCAAATCCTTATCAATCGCACCCGTTTCATGAAAACCCCAAGTGCCCGTATTAATTTCATTAAACGTTAACCAATAATGGACCTGGCCATGATAGCGTTTAAAGACTGTTTCGGTAAAGCGATTGAACGCCGCGATTGTCTGCCGACTGGCCCAGCCATTTTGTTCAACCGTCAAGTTAATCGGCATTTCATAATGTGATAAGGTCACCAACGGTTCAATATTGTACTTTTTTAACTCCGCCAACACGCGGTCATAAAAAGCTAAGCCAGCTTCATTAGGTTCAGTTTCCGTCCCCTTGGGAAAAATGCGAGCCCAGGCCATTGAGAAACGATAGACTTTAAAACCCATTTCCGCAAAGAGCTTAATATCTTCTTTGTAATGATGATAAAAATCAACCCCACGTCGCTTAGGGTACATGGCATCCGTAGTATCTGCCATCGCGATTTTAATTGATTCCGAAGTGACATCGCCCATCGACATATGCTTACGGTCAGTCGTTTTTTGAACAACTTCGGCTGTCGTCAAACCTTTACCGTCAATATTCCAAGCCCCTTCAACTTGGTTAGCGGCTGTAGCGCCACCCCATAAAAAGTTAGCTGGAAATTGCTTTGGATAAGTTGATTTATACATTTGCTGGCACTCCTTCATTAGTTGTGGATTGTGGTTCTAACGTTAAAATCATATTTTTATTGGCTTCAGTCGCCGTGGTTGGTTGCACTGCTTGATAGTCATTAGTATTCGTCACAATGACCATCACGGTAGTGTCATAACCCGCCGCTTTAATCTTAGCCACATCAAATGTCGTTAATAGATCACCGCACTTAACCGTCGCATTTTGTTCAACCATCGTTTCAAAATATTGACCGTCTAATTGCACCGTATTAATCCCGATATGAATCAGAATTTCAGCGCCATTTGTTGACGTAATACCAATCGCATGTCCCGTTGGGTAAACGGCGGTAACCGTTCCGTCAACTGGCGCATGAATTTCACCTTTGCTTGGGACGATTGCTAACCCTTGACCCATCGCTTCTGATGCAAACACTTCATCGTTAACATTTTTCAATGGGATAATGGTGCCTTCAACAGGTGCCATGATCGTATCGTCATCTAACTTAGAGGTACTCGTTTCATCTACTGATGGGTCCTCTTTAACCCCCAAAAAGTAGGTTAAGACAGCCGCCGCAATAAAGGCAACTAACAACCCAATGACTTCACCAATAAAGCCTTGACCAAGATACGTTGGCAATGCTAACAGACTTGGCAACGTAAAGGAACTGGCATGTACTTGGAAGAAGCCTGCAATACCGCCCCCGACCGCGCCGGCAGCAACAGCACAGTAAAATGGTCGTTTGAGTTTTAAAGTGACCCCATAAATAGTGGGTTCAGTAATCCCAAAGAACGCCGTAATCACCGATGAACCAGCTAAAGCTTTCATCTTAGTATCTTTACTCTTTAAAAAGACCCCAAGTGCCGCACCGGCTTGTGATAAAACAGCCGCACTCAAAATTGGCAACAATGGATCATAGCCCATCTTGGCAATGTTATTCATCATCAATGGCACAAACGTCCAGTGAACGCCGAAAATAACAAAGACTTGCCAGAAAGCTCCCATAATTAAACCAGCACCTAATGGCATAAAGTTATAAATCGCCATCATACCGTTGGCCAAGGCATTACTGATAACACCACCCACTGGTCCGACCACTAACAATGTTAATGGCGTCATCACGATTAAGGATAGAAGTGGTGAAAAAATATTACGCATCGATTCAGGGAACAACTTATCAAACCATGGTTCTAAGTATGACAATACCCAAATTGCCAGCAAGATCGGAATAACCGTTGACGTATAAGTCGTTGGCATCACTGGAATGCCGAAGAATCGTAACGTGGTCGAATTCGACATCACAGTGACTAACGTCGGATATAACAATGCTGCCCCCAATGAAACCCCTACGAATTGATTAACATGTAATTGTTTTGACGCTGTAAATGCCAAGAAAATCGGTAGGAAATAGAAGATCGCATCACCCGCTGAATACCAGATTTTGTAAGCCCCACTAGTCGTTGTCATCCAGTTCAGGGCGACAAACAAAGCCAGTAGCCCTTTCAAGATCCCGGCACCCGCCAATGCGCCTAAAAATGGGGTAAAGATGCCTGAAATAAAGGCAATAAAGCGATTAACAATATTTTGTTTAGGCCCATCTTCGTCTTTTTCTTCAGTGGCACTATCAGCATTCGCAATCCCAGCTAGATCAGCTAAAGCCGCATAAACTTTGGCAACCGAGTTACCAATCACGACTTGGTATTGACCGGCACTTTGAACCACCGTAATCACACCGTCCAGATTTTCAATACCTTCAGTATCCGCTTGATCAACCGCTTTCAAATTAAACCGTAACCGCGTGGCACAATGCCAAGCTTTCTGAATATTTTCCTTGCCGCCAATCTTGTCTAAGATTTGTTGAGCTAAGTCTTGATAATCCATAGTAGTTCCTCCTTAAAAATAAAAACCCAAGTCGCTACCACCCCCTAAAGTAGGTATTAGTGACTTGGGTTTTGCCTAATTAAATAGTTACAATCCCTAATATTAGGATGCTTCATTCAATATTCGCTGAATGTGCATCGTTAAATAAACTTGTTCGTTCAAAGAAACTGGTTGTTGGGCCGTTTTCTCGATAAATGCCACGATCTTTTGAACACAATCGAACGCACGTGGATATTTTTGTGAAACATGTTGATACAAAAATTCATCATCTTCGCCTTGTGACCGATCATCTTTTTTGAGCGTTAGTCGTTCAGCAAAGAACCGCAGATGAACTAGGAAGCGTTGTAAACTAAGACTGTCATCGGACATGGTCAATGATAATTGATACTTCACAATATTTAAAACATCGTTGATTAACTTAGTCATCGCCAAGGTTTGATCAGGATTAGAATCTGCCAGACTATTTTCCACAAACTTCATGGCAATAAACCCAGCTTCATCTTCCGGCAATTGCTCATCGAATTGATTTTTAATTAAGGTTAACGCTTGACGACCAACCTGATATTCTTGATGATAGATACGTTTAATTTCCCAAAGAATTTCATTTTTGATATCCATTTGATGTTGCTGTCGATAGACCGCAAAATGAATGTGATCCGTTAACGAAATTAATAAGTACCCATTAAACGTCGTTTGCAGTTGCTTTTCAGCCAAGACAATAATTTGCGAAGCCAGTTCAAAATACTCTGGCTCAATATCCGCCATCAAGGCCTGAAAGTTCGCAATCCAATTATCCTGAGTCGGTGCATACGTTTTGGTGACCAATTGCTCATCCACGGTATCGCCAGTCTTCTTCTGAAAGCCCAATCCCTTACCGATTAAAACGACTTCATGTCCGGCTTGTTCTGCTAGCAACACATTGTTGTTGAACACTTTCTTAATTCGCATGCCTCACGCCCCTCGACTCTTGGTCCAAAAATAAAAACCCAATAATTTTGCAACCAGTGATAGTTCTAGTATATCACGGTAAACAAAATTATCAGGTTTTGCCCACTACCTTGGCAGCGGTAACAATCCTAGTTAATGTTATACATTGTAACCGGTTCATAAAATGAATGCAAGCGTTTTAATTAATTTTCTGTTGTAAATTCGTAAATCTTCGCTTCATACGGCCGTAACACAGCCCTTTGATCGTCTTCATAATTACTAATCAATAAGGCCGCATCCGTTGGTAAGTCAGCATAGTCTCGTTGTTGGACTTGATCAGTAAAGTTGCAAACGACTAGCAACCGTTGATCACCGGTTACTCGTAAATAAGCGTAAACCGCATCATCATCAGCGTCCAATAATTGATACGCCCCGGTCGTAAAGATCGGCACGTCATGTCGTAACCGGATCAAGCGTTGATAGTATGTGAAGACTGACTTTGGTTGAGCTAAGGCTTGTTCCACATTAATATTAGTGTAATTAGCATTCACCGCTAGCCACGGTTGACCAGTTGTGAATCCCGCATTGATACTTGCATCCCATTGCATCGGTGTCCGCGCGTTATCCCGCGACATTTTCGCTAAATACGTCATCATTTTAGCCGCCGGTACCCGCTGTTCCTCATCAACCAAGTGATGATAGGCATTCAATGACTCCAAATCTTGATAATCACTTAATTGCGTGAAATTCGCATTGGTCATGCCAATTTCTTCACCTTCATAAAGGTATGGCGTGCCTTGCAGGCCATGTAGCATCGTGGCTAGCATCATCGCGGACTTTTCACGATATTGTGGGCTGTCATTACCAAACCGCGACACAATTCGCGGTTGATCATGATTATTCCAATACAAACTGTTCCACGCCATGCCCTGCAACCCCGTTTGCCACTTACTCAAACTCTGCTTGAGGTCGACCAGTTTCACGGGTTGGTCATCCCACTTACCCATGGCTGGATCAGGATTGCCATCCAAGCCCATATGTTCAAATTCAAAGACCATGTTTAATTCATGCGTTGTTAGTCCGGCCGATTGCTGGGCATCTTCAATCGTTGCAGCCGGCGTCTCACCAACCGTGATTAAATCATGGCCAGCAAAAACGTTAGTATTCAACGCTTGTAAGAATTCACTGAGCCGGTGACCATTGGCAATAATCGGGCCGATATCCGCATACGGTTCACCAGGATTCGGTTGACCGTCAACAAATCCAGTGGGTTTTGAGATTAAGTTGATCACATCTAGCCGAAAACCATCGACCCCCTTCGCCACCCAGCCAGACATCATGTCATAGATTGCTTGCCGTAAGTCCGAATTTTCCCAATTTAAATCTGGTTGTTCAACCGCAAACGAATGCAAATAATATTGCTTTCGCGCTGGCACATAGGTCCAAGCTGAGCCACTAAAGAATGAGCCCCAGTTAGTCGGCGCATGACCATCAACTGGATCACGCCAAATATAATAATCTGAATACGGATTGTCACGACTCTTGGCGCTCTCGATGAACCATGGATGCTGATCAGACGAGTGATTAACCACCATATCCATCATAATCTTCAACCCGCGTTGATGGGCCTGTGTTAGTAGCCTTTCAAAATCCGCCATCGTACCAAATTCTGGATTGATGTCCTCATAATCACTAATATCGTAGCCATTATCGACGCCCGGCGAGCGATAAATCGGATTCAACCAGAGCACATCGACCCCGAGTTGTTTCAAGTAATCTAATCGCTGGGTGATCCCCACTAAATCTCCAATCCCGTCACCATTTGAATCTTGAAACGACCGTGGATAGATTTGATAAACGACGGCTTGTTGCCACCACTGACTATCTGCCATTTGCTTGACACCCCTTTGCTGTTTACGCTTTCATTAATTGTATTCTACCATGATCTCGCAACTTAGCGTTCATCAGTATTGATGTTACCGGTAACGAAAATCCATTAGTCCACGCTTGACGCTTTTTTCAGAACATGCTATGATCACAGATAACTTAATGAACGAACGAGAAGGTCACTCCCAAGTAGTCGTTTAGCTGTGCGTCAGGAAGTCGGTGGTTGCTGCGAACCGATCAGGCTAACACGAATGAAATACGGTGACCCACGTCCGGGTGCGCTCGGCGGATAATAACTAGAACCGTTACCTTCTAGTGAGCGGAACTAACTGGCTTTTTGCCAGTTGGGTTCAAGCTGGGTGGTACCACGGTTTAATCAATCGTCCCTGTTGTTTTAATTAACAACAGGGACGATTTTTTTAGTTAAATTTATTTTGGAGGTTGCAATTATGCAAAAAAACTCAACGGCCCCAACGGTCAAATTCGGCGAAGCACTGCTCGTCTTACTCGTAATGTTAGCTATTATGGGACTCGGCGTCATCAAATTCGGATTATCCCCACAAACACCAGTCATGCTGGTCATCGCCTTAGTTATTTTATGGGCCCGGATTCGCGGTCACAACTGGGACAGTATTCATGATGGCATTATTGATGGTATCAAAACTGGGATTGTGCCAATTTTCATTTTCTTACTTATCGGCGCATTAATCAGTGTCTGGATCGCCGCCGGCATTATTCCATCGATGATGGTCTTTGGGTTCCATTTAATCTCGGCACAATGGTTCGTGCCATCAGTCTTCTTAGTCTGTGCCATTATCGGGACCTCAATTGGGAGTGCTTTTACCATTATCTCGACCATCGGGATCGCCCTATTCGGGATTGGAACCACGATGGGGATCAATCCAGCCTTAATTGCTGGCGCGATTATTTCTGGCGCGATCTTTGGAGACAAAACGTCACCATTATCTGATTCAACCAACTTAGCTTCAGCGATCGCTGAAAGTGACTTATTCGATCATATCCGTAACTTAATGTGGTCGACGATTCCGGCTTTTGTCGTCTCACTTGGACTATACGCTGTCATCGGGGCTGGGGCCGCAACAGAGTCACATTTAGGTAAAATTCAAACAACTTTAACGGTTTTAAATCAAAACTTCTCCATTTCTTGGTGGGCTGTTTTACCATTACTAGTGATGTTTGTCTGTGCTTTCATGAAGATTCCAGCAATTCCAACCCTCTTCTTAAACATTGGTCTCGCCATTGTGATGATCTTTATTGAACAACCACACACGTCACTTGCAAAAATTGCCACGATGATCGAAAGTGGTTTTGTCGCTAAAACTGGTAATCAAGGTGTCGATCAGCTCTTATCGCGTGGTGGCATTAGTGCGATGATGAGCACCGTTTCGTTGATTCTGTTAACCCTCGCACTTGGTGGATTATTGATGAAATTCAACTTAATTCAAACGGTTATGATCCCATTAGCTAATCGCTTGCACGGTAACGGTGCCACTGTCACCGCCGCAATTTTAGCCGGGATTGGGGTCAATATCTTTGTCGGTGAACAATACCTATCCGTTATTTTACCGGGTAAAGCCTTCAAGAAAACCTTTAATGACCGTGGCTTAGCTAACCTTGCTTTGAGTCGCGTGCTCGAAGATGGTGGGACTGTGATCAACTACTTGATTCCTTGGGGCGTCGCTGGGGCCTTCGCCGCTAACACGTTAGGTGTCCCAACGTTAGCTTACTTGCCATTTTGCTTCTTCAGTCTCTTGTCACCGGTCTTTTCGATCATTAGTGGGTTCACCGGTTGGGGGCTCAAACATCAAAAAACCGTTACTGATTAATCAGTAACCAAACCAACTCCCGAAAGTAATGGTTCTAACTTGTGATTTACCCCCAGCTCTCGCTACAATTGAGGTAATCGTTAGTAACTAGTACCAATCAAGGGGGGATTTTGATGCTTGCTTATGGTTATGCCAACTCAGGGGGCGCGGCACCACTTATCGCAATTGAACAACCAGATCTCATGCCAGCATCCGATCAGATTGTCTTAACAACTTTAGCCGTGAATATTAATCGTGCCGATCACCTTAATTTAACGGGGCACTTAACATTACCCTTAATTCCTGGACATGACGTTGTCGGTCGAATTAGCCAAATCGGCAGTTCAGTGACCGGCCTACCGCTAGGCACGTTAGTCGCTGCGTACACCACGCAGACTTACGCGGAACAAGTCATCGTTGACGAAGATAAGCTCGTCCCATTACCGGATGAGTTACCGGCTTTAGAGGCTGTCAGTGTGATTACACCAGGGATTACGGCTTATAAAATTGTGCACTACTTTGCGGATGTTCAGCCCGGTCAAACAGTCATCGTCAAAGGTGCTGCCGGTAGTGTGGGCCGACTCGTCGTCCAATTAGCAAAACGTCTCGGCGCCACAGTCTTAGCGGTCGCAGAACAACGTCACACCCGCTTGTTACAAGCTTTGGGTGTTCAGCAAATCGTCGCCTATGATCAGCAAAATCCAGCGCACGTGCTGGCAAATCGCGGTGATGTCGTCATCAACGTCGCTCCTAATGGCCTCGATGGTAAAACCGATCTCGCGATGGCCAAGTTTGATGCAACGATCGTGTCAATGGCCCCAAGTTTACCCGCAACGAGCAAGGCAATCGTGTTCAAAACCGTCCAGCCAACGGATACCATTTCAGACACAGCGGTCCTGCAAACATTATTCAAACTATTGCAAACCAAACAAATTCAAACGCAAGTGGGTTACCAGTTACCGTTCACGTTAGCTGGATTCACCCAAGCTCAAGAGTTATTAACAGTTGAACACAATGGCCGCATTGTCGTGGCTAAAACTGAATAACCGTCAAAAGCACCGCCGATAATCGTTAGTTATCGGCGGTGTTTTTATCTTGTCTAGACTTGATAGACATTCCAAATTCAAGTAACGATCACTGATTAAGCAGCATTTATAAAGTTTGTTAAGTCACTTATTGACAAGATGTCTAGACAAGTGATATAGTCATTCTTGAAAACGATTTCTAATTTAGGAGGCGGCACCGCATGCCGAACAAATCCGCGTTAATTTATGAAGATTTAAAGCAGAAGATTGATCGGGAAGTTTACAAACTAGGCACTTACTTGCCAAGTGAGCACCAACTTTGCGATCTCTATGGCATTTCTCGCGAGACTGGCCGCAAAGCCTTATCCGCATTAGCCGAAGCCGGCTACATTCAAAAGATTCGTGGCAAAGGCTCGATTGTCATCGAACATCGCCAATACGAATTTCCCGTTTCTGGGATTGTGAGTTATCAAGAATTAGCTCAAAAATTAAAAATCAAAACCGAAAATATCGTCTACGGTTTTGAAACCAAAGTTCCCCTACCCGTCCAAATGTTTACCTCATTGGGCGTCGAAATGACCGCCGCACCAGTTACCGCGATCAAGCGGGTGCGCTTAATCGATGGCGAACCTGACATTATTGATAAAGATTATATCTTACAAGCGGTGGTTCCCGATTTACCGCGAGCAGCGGCCGAAAAGTCACTCTACGCTTACTTTGAGCAAACACTCGGTCTGCAAATTGCCTATGCAACTAAAGAAATCACGATGGAACCAGCGACTGCCGAAGATCAAGCCCACTTAGACTTACCAGTTGGAGCTTATGTCGCCGTCGTTCGTAGTGTGACTAGCTTGGCAGATGCCACGCCGTTCCAATTTACGGAATCACGCCATCGTGCCGACAAGTTTCGTTTCCGTGATTTTGCTCGCCGCGTTCAACCTTAAACATTGAGAGGTTTAAAAACATGAAATTATCTGAACAAGTGATCTATCAAGTTTATCCTAAATCTTTTTATGACAGTGACGGTGATGGTATCGGCGATTTAAAAGGCATCATCCAAAAGATTCCTTATTTAAAATCACTGAATATCGACATGATCTGGTTTAACCCATTTTTCGTCTCACCACAAAACGACAACGGTTACGATATTGAAGACTATTACCGCATTGATCCCACTTTTGGGACAATGCAAGACTTTGACAACTTGGTCGCCGAATTAAAAGCAGTCGGAATTGGGGTAATGCTTGATATGGTGTTTAACCACACGTCAACGCAACACGCTTGGTTTCAAAAAGCTTTAGCTGGCGATCCTAAGTATCAAGCCTTCTACTATTTACGTCCCGCCAAAGCGGACGGTAGCTTGCCAACCAACTGGGAATCCAAATTTGGCGGTCCAGCTTGGGCCCCATTTGGTGATACCGACTTGTACTACTTGCACCTCTTCGATCCCACTCAGGCCGATCTTGATTGGCATAACCCTGAAGTGCGCACTGCTTGTGCCGAGGTCGTCAACTTCTGGCGCGCTAAAGGGGTTCAAGGATTCCGCTTTGACGTCATTAACGTGACGGGTAAAGCGACTGACCTTGTGGATGCGCCAACTGGGGTTGCTAGCAAGACACTCTACACTGATACACCCGTAGTCCAAGATTATTTGAAAGAACTTAACCAAGCCAGTTTTGGACAAGATCCTGACAGTATTACCGTGGGCGAAATGTCTTCTACAACGATTAAAAATAGTATTGGTTACTCTAATCCTGATAACCATGAACTATCAATGGTTTTTAACTTCCACCATCTGAAAACCGACTACGTCGATGGCCGTAAATGGTCACGAATGCCGTTCAACTTCCCTCGTTTGAAGCATCTGCTAGATGGTTGGGCCACCGGGATGTCAGCTGGGAATGGCTGGCAAGCATTGTTCTGGAATAATCACGATCAACCACGGGCCATCGATCGTTTTGGTGATCCAATCCGCTACCGGGCTAAATCCGCGGAAATGTTGGCAACGGTGATTCACTTGATGCGCGGCACCCCATTTATCTACATGGGTGAAGAGATTGGCATGACTGACCCTAACTACACCAGCATGGCCGATTACGTTGATATTGAAGCATTAAATGCTTATCGAGCCTTGTTGCATAGCGGCTACAGCCATCAAGATGCCTTTACCATTGTCAAAACCAAGGCCCGTGACAATTCGCGGACACCGATGCAATGGGATGCCAGTCAGAAAGCCGGCTTTACCACCGGTCGTCCTTGGCTGCGCCCCACCAATCAAGCCCAAATCAACGTCGCGGACGAAGTCAATCATGGTGAGATCTTTGCTTACTATCAACAACTGATCCACTTACGTAAGACGTACCCAATTATCGCGGACGGCGATTATCAGACTTGGCGGCTCGATCATGATCAAGTCTTTGGTTATTGGCGCACATTAGGTGACCAGAAACTGCTAGTTTTAAATAACTTCTACGATACAGCCACGACCGTTGATTTGCCAGACGAGGCCCTAACAGCGCAAGTACTGTTATCAAATTATGATGACGTTCATGTCCAGTCATCATTAGTCTTACACCCTTATCAATCTGTCGCACTATTACTCGCAAAACCTTAAAGGAGGTTTTTCTAATGGCTAAAATGCAAGCGGTAACAATCACAACACCCATTACAGGCGAGGTGATTCCATTAAATCAAGTCGATGATCCTGTCTTTTCAACCGGTATGATGGGTCTGGGCTTTGGGGTTCAACCCACTTCCGGTCAAGTTCTCGCCCCGGTTAGCGGCACGGTCACTATGATCGCCGCAACGAAACACGCTTTGGGTTTCACGACCCCCGATAATCATCTTGAAGTATTAGTCCATCTTGGCATTGATACCGTCGCTTTAGGTGGCGCACCCTTTACCCTCAATGTTGAAGCCGGCGATACGGTTCAAGCTGGCGATGTTGTCGCGACCATGGATTTGGACGCGATTAAAGCTAGCAACAAGCAAACAACGGTCGTGTTAGCCGTCACCAATGCAACTGACAAACTCGCTCACCTCGACGTGACTCCTGGCAAGGCAACGGCTGGTCAAACAGTCGCTAAGGGACGGTTGAATGCAGCCACCTTCAATGCCAAACGTCAAGGTCGTTTAAAACCAGTTGATCACTATGATGAACTGGCTACGGCCATTGTCGAAAATGTTGGTGGCGTTGAAAATATCAATAGTTTGATTCACTGTATCACTCGCTTACGTTTTTATTTGAAAGATGAAAGTTTAGCTAATGATGATGTCATTGCCGACTTAAAAGGCGTCATCGATGTCGCTAAAGCTGGTGGACAGTATCAAGTCGTCATCGGGGCAGCGGTAACCGATGTGTATGACGCAGTCGTCAAACTCATTGGGCCTGAATACACCAACGATGCCGCAACAGCCAAGGTTGTCGCCGATACGAATGCCGCCGCACAACAACCGACGACTTTCGGCGGTAAAATCAAACATGGTTTCAGTAGTTTAATCGGGGTCATCACCGGCTCTATGATTCCAGTGATTGGGTTGTTGGCGGCTTCCGGGATTTTAAAGGGAATCTTGGCCCTATTAACGACTTATAAACTAGTGAGCGCCACCGCATCGACCTACGTCATCATTAATGCGATGAGCGATTCAGTCTTTTACTTCTTGCCGATCTTTGTTGGCTTCACTGCCGCTAAAAAACTAGGTGCCGACCCCGTTATCATGGGAATTGTTGGTGGGGTACTCACCTACCCATCACTCGTCAGCATCGCCGCTAGTGGCAAAACCATTAGCACGTTTATGGGTATGTCGATTAACGCGAGCTTTTTCGGGTTACCCGTTCATTTAGCCTCATATACTTATTCCATCTTCCCAATGATTGCTGGGGCTTGGTTAGCTAGCAAGTTAGAACCTTGGCTTAAACGTGTTATTCCAACGGTCTTACGAATGATTTTCTTGCCATTATTTGAAGTTGTGATCGTTTCTGGCGTCATCTTACTTTTCTTAGGACCAATCATTACCGTGCTTTCAACTGGATTGGCCAACTTAATCGTGACTGTTTATAACCTCAGTCCCGCCATTTCTGGATTGCTCATCGGTGGGTTCTATCAAGTTCTAGTGATCTTTGGCTTACACTGGGCCGTTATTCCAATTGTGGCCAACGATATTGCAACAACCGGTCACAGTTATTTAAATGCTATTGTTTCAGCAACTATGGTGGCCCAAGGTGGCGCCGTCTTAGCAATTGCCTTAAAGTCAAAACTCGCCAACATTCAAGAACTTGCTTGGCCAGCGACGATCTCTGCATTTGCTGGCGTCACCGAACCGGCTATGTATGGGATTAACTTGAAATACGGTCGGGCTTTCATTACCGCCAGTATCGGAGCGGCAGTTGGCGGCTTCTTAACCGGACTGATGCATGTGAACATGTGGGGCTTTACCGGCTCATTGATTGGGTTCACCTCGTTCGTCAACCCGAAAGGCATGGATTTCAGTTTTACCGGTTTCTGGATTGCTTCAATTGCGACTATTGTCGTTTCATTCACCTTAACGTGGCTCTTCGGCTTCAAAGATGAAGATGCGCAAACTGTTAAACGGGCCCCTAAAAAGCGCCATTTAGGTGCAGCTTAACTAAATTGTAAAATCAACGTTAGACTTGACTTACCACCTGCCGTTCGCCCACCTTGAGCCGGAACGCGGTGGGCGGACCGGCTCAGCCAAAAGGCGGTCTGAACCACTCAACCAGTGATGGCGCTGGCCGTGAGAACAGCGTTAGTCCGGATGCTTTTGGCCGGACCTTACGATGTGGACGACTTTTGAGACTAGCGGTTTGGGCTAGGCTTAAAAGCGAGGTAGCAGCCCGATCTTTGGCTGGAACCGGTCCCCACAGCCAGCAGAATCGCTGACTGACGGAGGTGACTTATCTATAGGACTCAGGGTTCCTATCGCAATCATCACCTTTAAATTTCGAATTATTTCAATGTAATCGAATTCATTGTCATATTCTGGCTTGCGCCCGATTGGGGTTAGGCGTATGATTTAATAAGTTAAATTCAGATGAGAAAAAGCTGTGACGAGATGAGTAAGCGAACGGTCGTCCAAAGAGAGTCGTGGATGGTGTAAAACGATGACGATTACCGTTGAATATGGTCTTGAAGAAGCTACAAAGGTCGCCGTATTAGGTGCCCTTTGTCGGAGCGATTCGTTACAATCAAGAGAAGCCCCAGTGGGGAAATCTAGGTGGTAACACGCAAACGCGTCCTTGAAAGCAATTGGCTTTCAGGCGCGTTTTTTGTTGTCTGTTTTTTAATTGTCGTGCTCGCTATTATTCGTTCATACTTTATTAAGGAGTGTTCTTATGCAAAATAAACAATCAACTTCCATTCGTACCGTGGTCGCCACCGGGATCGGCGCGGCGATCATCTTTGTCCTCATGAAATTTGTGGCCATTCCAACCGGGATTCCCAATACTCAAGTCAATGTTGCTGCTGGTTTCTTAGCTTTGTTAGGTGCCATTTTTGGCCCCGTTGCCGCTGGCTTGGCCGTCTTTATTGGACATGCCTTAAACGACTTCGTCACTTACGGTTCTCCTTGGTGGACCTGGATCATCGTCGATGGCTTAATCGGGGTCGCCTTTGGATTCGCTAAAAATCGGCTAAAAATTGAAGACGGTGTTTTAGGGACCGCCAAGCTAGTTTGGTTCAACATTTATCAAGTCATTGTCAACTTCATCGGCTGGGTGCTTTTAGCGCCAACTGGTGATATCATTGTGTATCATGAACCAGCCACTAAAGTCTATTTACAAGGCATTACCACTTGGTTGGTCAACTCAATCTCGGTTGCCATCATTGGGTCTATCTTATTAGTCCTCTATGCTCGGACGCGAACCCAACGTGGTAGCCTAAAAAAGGAACGTTAATCTATGATGACCGCACCAATCATTAGCTTTAAAGACTTTTCATTTCAATATAACAGTCAAACTGAGCCCACATTGCAACACCTTAACCTGGCTATTTATCCCGGCGAGAAGGTTCTCATTGCGGGCCCGTCTGGTTCTGGTAAATCAACATTAGGTCGGTGTTTAAACGGCTTGATTCCACAATCATACCAAGGAACCATGACCGGCAGTGCCACTGTCAATGGCCACGACATCAGCGCCAGCTCCATTTTCGAGCTCTCGATGGACATTGGGACGGTCTTACAAGACCCTGATAGTCAGTTTGTTGGCTTGACCGTTGTGGAAGACATGGCCTTTTCATTGGAAAATGACCAACAAACGCAGCCTGACATGCAGGCAGCTACCACTAAGTGGGCTCAAACGCTCGATTTAACCGACTTATTAACCCATCGGCCCCAAGAACTATCTGGTGGACAAAAACAACGCGTCTCGATGGCTGGGGTCTTAATAGATAACAGTAAAATTCTATTATTCGATGAACCTTTAGCCAGTCTAGACCCAGCTTCAGGCAAAGCATCCATGGCTTTAATCGACCAGTTAACCCATGATGAAGATTTGACCGTCGTGATTATTGAACACCGAATCGAAGATGTCTTACAACAACCGATCGACCGACTCATCGTGATGCAAGATGGGGCCATTGTCGCTAACGACAAACCTGAAGCCATTTTACGGGCCTCATTAATGGCCCAATTAGGCTTACGTGAACCACTCTACTTGTCGGCATTAAAACTGGCCGGCGTTGATCTCGCTGATTGTACCCATTTAGATCGTTTAGCAGACTTAGCCGTCCCTAACTTAACAGCAACCTTGCAACAGTGGACCGCGGGTGTTGACTTAAAAGTCCCTCAAGTTCACGCGGACCCATTGTTAGAAATTGATCAGCTTAATTTTGGCTACGACCCGCAACGACCAATCATTCATAACCTTTCAGTCACCTTGAATCGTGGCGAAATGATCAGTCTAGTCGGCCAAAATGGGACTGGCAAATCAACGTTAAGCAATTTGATCACCGGCTTCTTAACACCGCAAAGTGGCAAGCTCTTATTTAACGGTCAGTCATTATTAGATCAATCCGTTAAAGAACGCGCCGACCAGATTGGCTACATCTTGCAAGATCCGAATCAAATGATATCTAAGACGTTGATTTTCGATGAAGTCGCCGCTGGCCTAACATTGCGCGGTGTTGATCCCGATGAAATTGAACAACGGGTCTTAGCCACTTTAAAAGTCTGTGGCCTCTATGAATTTCGACACTGGCCAATCTCCGCGCTGAGTTTTGGGCAAAAAAAGCGGGTCACCATTGCGGCAATTCTGGTCTTACAACCAGCCATGATTATTTTAGATGAACCAACAGCTGGCCAAGATTTACAGCACTACACTGAAATGATGACTTTCTTAACCAAGATCAATCGGGAACAGGGGATCACGATTATGCTGATCACCCACGACATGCATTTAATGTTAGAGTACACCGATCGGACCATTGTTTTAGGCAACGGGACAATCTTGATGGATGCCAGCCCGGCCGACGTCTTGACCAATGATGCAATTATCGATCAAGCGTCACTGGCGAAGACTAGCTTATATGAATTAGCTGAACAACATCAGCTCAATCCAACTGAATTCGTTGCCAAGTTTGTCCAAGCCGAACGGGAGGCCCGCTAATGCAAAATCAATTATTGATTGGCTACGATAATCGACATACTTTTTTGAATCGGCTCAGTGGTAGCACGAAACTACTCTGCTTTGTCGGCTTATCCATTATCGGAATGATGACTTATGATACCCGCTATTTGATCGGTGTGATGGTTTTCTCTTTAATCATCTTTCATTTTTCAAAAATCAACTATCGTGATATCAAATTCGTCGTTAATGTCATTATTGGGTTTTCCGTTTTGAATTTAGTCATGGTGTATGTCTTTGCCCCACATTATGGAGTCACGATTTATGGTACCGAGCATTTACTACTGGGCTCTAGCCAACACTATTTCAATCTAACAACCGAACAGTTATTTTATGAATTTAACCTTCTTTTAAAATATACGTTTGCCGTGCCGTTAGCGTTAATCTTCCTAATGACGACTAATCCTAGTGAATTTGCGGCCAGTTTAAATAAAATTGGCATCTCCTATCGCATTAGTTACTCGGTTGCCATTGCGTTACGTTATATTCCTGATGTTCAAAATGATTACCGCACCATTAGTTTAGCGCAACAAGCGCGGGGCTTTGAAATGTCTAAAAAAGCACCCTTTATGACCCGGGTGCGCGGTAGTATACAGATTTTATTACCGTTGATTTTTTCTAGTCTCGATCGCATTGAAGTGATTAGCCAAGCGATGGAGCTCCGACGTTTTGGTAAGGGTAAAAAACGGACCTGGTATATGGCTCAAAAGTTTAAATCAAATGATTATTTGGCATTACTATGTGTTCTTGTCATCATCTTAATTGGAATCGGCTTATTCAAAGTTAATGGTGGTCGTTTCTGGAATCCATTTAACTAAAAAAGTGCCGCTCAAGGTGTTTACCATGCTTAGTCATGGTGACATCTTGAGTGGCATTTTTTTACACGCTTATTTCCTGACAACAGCGACTATTCTTAATCGCGATGACGAATCCACTGTTGACCATAGCTTAAAATAAATAGTACCAAAATACCCACTATGGTTCCCCAGCTGGTCGAGCGTTCTGAGGTCTGTGGTAATGCATGATGATCAACTTGTTCTTTTGACTTCGCCGACTTTGACTTGTCCGGTGTTAAAGGTAGCGATGGTTTATTTGTAATCGTACCGATCAGTTTAGGTGCACGCTGATCTATTATAGCTGAGTCGTCGTTCAACTTCACTGTCCTTTTAGAATTCGTTGATTTATCAGAATTTGTCGGTTCCTCGGGCTTTGTGGGTTCTTCAGGTTTCGTCGGTTCCTCGGGTTTCGTCGGTTCCTCGGGTTTCGTTGGTTCCTCGGGCTTCGTTGGTTCTTCGGGCTTCGTTGGTTCCTCGGGCTTCGTCGGTTCCTCGGGTTTCGTTGGTTCCTCTGGTTTCGTCGGTTCTTCGGGCTTTGCTGGTTCCTCGGGTTTCGTTGGTTCCTCGGGTCTCGTTGGTTCCTCGGGCTTCGTTGGTTCCTCGGGCTTCGTTGGTTCCTCGGGCTTCGTCGGTTCCTCGGGCTTCGTCGGTTCTTCGGGCTTCGTTGGTTCTTCGGGCTTTGTGGGTTCCTCGGGCTTCGTTGGTTCTTCGGGCTTTACTGGTCGATAAACCACTGTAAACTGCAAATCTTGGCTCATTTTACTGATTGCCTGCGGTGTCACTTGTATCAAGTCACCATCCGGTGCGCTGTTAGTGATAACTTGGTACCCATCAACTTGTGGATGGGCCACCGCTGCAAAGCTAGCTGTATCACCAAGTTGCCACTCAATACCAGCTTGATTAATTGGCACACCTGTTTCACTAATTTCAGGAGTACCTACTTGACCAATCGCGTAGTAAACATGAGTCTCTTGGGTTACTGGATTTTCAATGGTCACAAACACTATCGGTTGCGCCTTGTAAGCTGTCGCTACTGAAACGCCTTGTTCGTCTACGTAATTAATGGTTTCAGTTACTTGTTGCTGGCTGACTTGATAATCTGGTGCGTATACATAAACCACGGTCCCATTATCGCCATCACTGACTAACGTGCCACTAGTCGGCAGACTCACACTTCCCGTCACACTACCATCATCTAATCGGACAAAACGGTACCCTGGAATATCCAGGCTTTGTGTCGTGTAGCTGCCAGATACCACGGCGCCACCTGGATATGTGACTTGGGCTTGAGCCAATTGATTGCCATTCAAATCAACATATTTAACATTAACTGTTGCGGCCTGTTGATAGTCAAAACTGATTAATTTGAATTGTTGTAAATTCTTGGCACCACCCGTTGAGGCACTCACAATCATCGCCATTGTATCATCATCTGTTGGCACCAATCTGGTCCAAGTTAATTGGTTGCCATCACTCTGATGATACGAGATCCGTAATTGCCGCGTTGAGCCATTATAATCAACAACAAATTTATGAAACTGCCCATCTAAATCTTTTGCTGATAGTTCTTGAACTGAACTCAAATCGGTTGTGGCCCACCAGCGATCAACATCGTCTCCCTGATTAGTTTTAACCGTTCTCAATTCGGTCGTGATGAAACTACCGAATTGGGCAACATCATCTGGGTCAGCCGCCCAACCGTAACCGTTAGAATCCGTGGCATCAACTTGTGCTCCTGGTACATTTGCTGTTGGTATGGCTGCCCCATTATGCCAAGTGTCTAGTTTAAAACCCAAGGCATCCATTAGGCCACCAATTCCAAGATTACCACCAGCATTGCCAATATCCGTGACATTGCCGCGATGAAAGGCAAATCCAATACCGTCTGCTCCACCTTGGGATGATGTACGACTACCTAAATTGACTTGCCCAACTAAAGTAAAACTTGTCTGCATATTGATTTTATTTTTTAAGGAAAAATTACCAACTTGGTTATTTAAATCCGGTGTAATTGTGACAATCCCCGTTTGTGAATCATAGGTTGCGGCCCCATTTAACTTAAAATATTGGTCAAAATTGGTTTTATCAACATGTGAATACGCTTTGACTTTAGGCATTTCAGTTGTCATTACCCTTTGGCGTTGTGCCACTGTTGGTTTAGCCTGACTAACAATGCGACTCGCTGGTTGTTTGACGGCCGATGTCGCACCGGCTGTTGATGCTGGTGAGTTCTGAGAACTAGTGCCGGATGTGGCACTGGTTGCTGATGCCGATGAACTCTGATAACTGGTGTCAGATGTGGCACTAGTTGCTGATACCGATGAACTCTGAGAATTAGTGCTAGATGTGGCACTGGTTGCTGATGCTGATGAACTCTGAGAACTAGTGTCAGATGTGGCACTGGTTGCTGATGTCGATGAACTCTGAGAATTAGTGCTAGATGTGGCACTGGTTGAATGATCAGTTTCAACCAATTCTGATGATGACGTTATCGCCTTTACAGTCGGCTGCTGCTCATCAGTGTCAGCTTGACTGATTGTTGTTGTTAATCCCACTCCCAGTAGGACTATTCCAGAAAACAAAAAAATACGTTGATAAACGGTTCTCGTATTCATATCCTCATCCCTTTATAGTTAAGCCTATTAATCCTTGCGTTTAATTATTAATGAGTATACTAACGATTTTTCGTTTAAATACGCAATTTGTACTAGAAAACAATAAACAATATAAAAAAATACAACCCACAATAATGTTGGGTTGCTGCTAATCAATTTGACTATTCTGCTGACGATACTCTAGGGGAGTCATTCCAATTTCACGTTTAAATCTTTTAGAAAAATCAGCAGCATCATAAAAGTTAAGTTCATGTGCAATCTTCTGAATTGGTGTCTTACTGGCTAACAATAAACGTTCAGCCTCACGTATCTTTTCCATATTGATATAATCGCGAATCGACATATTCATTTCTTTAGTAAACACACGTTGAATCGTCAGTGGATTGTAACGTTTGTTCACATGCTCTAAAACTTTTTTGACTGTTACCTTACGATGTAAATGCGCATGAATATAATAAATAACATCCAAGGTTGCTTCCAGATGGCTCGTATACGATAATCCATCCTTCTGAGCGAGATGACCAAAGTCTCGAACAATCTCATAGACTAATGGCATATATTTTTTGGTTGTCACCGGTAGCGTCTTTAACCGTTGATGGTAAGCAAGCTGCAATTCAATAAACTGATAAATATTCACGTGATTTTGAATTCCTTCAAATGACAAAATATCCACAAATGCGTTTAATTGAACGACCTTTTCAGTTGGTGACAATTGATTGAGTAACGTTCGTGACCGTTGTAAATTATCGCGTGCAAATTTTAAGCCCTCTTCAATACGTCCAGCACGATAAAATCGAATAAAATCACGTTCAACATAACCAATTAAAATTAAAGCTTTGGTTGTTTGATCGCTGGTCGTATACGACTGTAAAAAATCTAAATAATCTGTATACTGTATGTCTAATATACTAAACACCCCCCCGAGCCTCTGTATTTAACCATAACTAGTACTTTTAACTTTCAAAACCCGATTAACGATCATATCCTTGAAATATTAATAGCTATCGTAACACTTAACTAATTACAAAAAGAATGATTTGTATAAATCCGAGTAAAAAGGATAATCTATTTACAAAAAATACGGGAGTAAGACAAAAGCGGTTTGCTACCGAGCATCGCCTTTTGTCACACGTTTCGACTATACCTATTCGGAGATGCAAAAAAGAGTTTGGTTTTCGTCCCAAACTCTTCCCAGGTTAAAAATTGACGGGTAAAACCCCATTAATCTTTTCACTAAAATTCAATTTTCGCCTTACTACAAAGAGGCTAACCTCAGTGATAGTTGATCCGGAGCCATGATCGGTAATAACTTGTTAATTGCGCCTATCAATCTAATTTACTGATTCAAGTTGCCAGCCTTGCCAACCTAGTGCCGTCGTAAAGCCAGTTTGGCTCAGACTAAAGTCAGCATTAGTTGCTGGAAACATCCGCCCCGTTAACACTGTCGCACCATCATTTAAATACAACTCAAACACGCTGTGATCAAGTAATAGCTGCCCAGTCAATGGTTGATGGGCATTCAGATTGGCCGTACGGGTCATGCCATAAGTCGCGGCAACGGCTTCACCAGTACCAGCACGATCAACGACTAATTCGCCGTGAGCGGTATCAATATTCAAGATTAATCCTTGATTTGTCGTAATATCGGTCACAATCGTCACCTGACCTTGTTGATCGGCGGGCACTGTAAAGTGCAGCTCACTTTGCTGTGGGATTACTGGATGCGGCATGGTTACCTGTAACACCTGCTGACGAATGGTGCTCACGCCAACTGGCTGTTGAACTAAGCGATCATTTTTTAAGTGTAAGTCTTTGATCACACTTAACCCGTTTGCCCAGCCTTCACGGTCACTTGGATAAGCAATATCTGGTAACCCAATCCAGCTCACCGCTAAGGCTCGACTATCCGGCGCGTTAAAGGCTTGCGTGGCATAAACATCAAAACCAGCATCTAAGTTTTGCAATGGACTAGGATCGATAAAGCTAAACGTCTCCCAATCAAACGCTTGACCGACAACATAAGCATTCGGATAAATATTTTCACTCGCTAAAACATCTGCGGACACGCCTTGCGGACAAAAAATTAACACTGGACGGTCATCAATAAAGACCAAATTAGGACATTCCACCATATAACCCATCGGCTGATCGCTAAACTGTAAGTCACCGTTTAATGTCCATGGTCCAGTCACTGCTGGCGCTTGATAAACCATCACATGTCCAGTTAAATCCGTCGTTTGTGCCCCAATGAAGGCATAGTATTGGCCATCATGTTCGATAATTTGGGGATCACGAAAATGTTCAGTCACCGTTTTAGGCGGATTACTAATCAACGGTGTCGTCAGCTTAGTGACTTGATTAGTCGTCGTTAACCAAGCGCCATTTTGTTTTGGATGTCGTTCCCATTCTTGATCCCGAACGTTACCGGTGTACATTAGGAAGAGTCGATCTTTGACCGCAATCGCTGAACCCGAATAGACCCCTTGCTGATCCAATGGCGTATCAGGAATTAAGGCTGGCCCCAACTTTTCCCAATGCATTAAATCATCACTGACTAGGTGTTCCCAACTCTTCAAACCGTGTACAGGACCATAAGGAAAGGCCTGATAAAATAAATGCCATTGCCCATTAAAATACGAAAAACCATTGGGATCATTCAATAATCCCGTTGTTGGCTGAATGTGATAGCCAAAGCGCCAATGTGATTGCGCAATCTGTTGTCGTAAAGTTGTCAGTTGTTCAGTCGGCCACTGATCATATGGCCGATAACGTTCAGCGGTGGTCCAAGTCGTGGTTACCATGTTGCATCCTCCTAAATGTATCCGTTATCATTTATGGTTATCTTAAAAGTTATTAGCTAAAATGTCAATCGTTAGTCATTATTAAACTTGATTTATTTTTAAAAATGCTAATTTATAGCAATTTATATAAATGTCATACGTTTGACATTTTAAATAAAATATCTATAATTGGAACCATAAAAACGTTTTCTAAAACTTGAATGTAACCGTTCACAGTAGCGTTCAAAAAGTGTATACTGTTATTAAAATGTATATACTTTTAATTGACTTTGGGAGGATTTTTAATATGATTTTAGGTGCAATTGAAGCAGGCGGCACTAAATTCGTCTGTGCAACAGGTGATGAAACGGGCAACGTTTTCGATCGGGTTTCGATTCCAACAACGACCCCTGCTGAAACGATGGCGGCGGTGGATGCGTATTTTAAGGCACATCCCGTCGATGCGATTGGGATTGGCTCATTTGGCCCAATTGGGGTTAACCCTGACGATCCAAAATACGGCTACATCACAACCACACCCAAACCCGGCTGGGGTGATTTTGACTTTTTAGGTCACTTGAAACAACACGTCGACGTGCCGCTTTATTGGACAACCGATGTCAACGAAGCCGCCTATGGTGAAGCTAAAATGGGCATTGCCAAGGACGTGCCTAACAGTATTTATGTCACTATTGGGACCGGTGTTGGTGCCGGGGTCATCAGTCACAATGAAATCTTCAATGGCCGCACCCACACTGAACTTGGACACATGCGATTAAATCGTTTACCTGGCGATGATTTTGAAAACAATTGCCCCTACCATGACATCTGTTTAGAAGGCATGGCTGCGGGTCCCGCTGTTGGGAAACGGACTGGTAAAGCCGGCAAAGACGTTGCCGAAGATGATCCAGTTTGGGCTACGGTCGCCGACTATATTGCCCAAGCTTGTGTGAACTTGACAGTTTCTTTTGCTCCCGACACGATCATCTTAAATGGTGGGGTCATGAAGCAAAAGCAACTCTTTCCAATTATTCGTGAAAAATTCGCCGCTTACTTAAACGGTTACGAAGAAGTACCAGCACTAGACCAGTACATTGTCCCAGCTGGTTTAGGTGACAACTCTGGTGTTGTTGGTGGGTTATTACTCGCCAAACTCGCCCTTAGTGAGGCTTAAATCGTATTTGAAAGGCCCCATCATCGCGACTTAACTCGTGATGGTGGGGCCTTTCTAGTTAGAATTGGGTTGTCACCTACGTCAGCCAGTGATTCTGCCGGCTGTGGGGACCGGTTCCAGCCAAAGTGCGGGCTTCCACCTCGCTTTTAAGCCTAGCCAAAACCGCTAGTCTTAAAAGTCGTCCACATCGTAAAGTCCGGCAAAAGCATCCGGACTAACGCTGTTCTCACGGCCGACGCCATCACTGGCTGACTCCGGTTAGTTTGCGGATACTAATTAAGTTTGTGATCACTCATATAACCGAGAGTGAGCTCACATTGAGCCCAGCCGTGGGAGACTCTTAGCGATTTATCGCTTAGAGGCCGGCGCTTTTGAAACACGGGTTGGGTGGTTCAAAACGACGGTTCAGACCGCTTTTTGGCTGAACCGGTCCGCCCACAGCGTTCCGGCTCAATGTGGGCGAACGGCAGGTGGCAAGCCAAACGACAACCTAATGAATCTTCTTCACCATAAACATCTTAGCCTGCCGGTAATCATAGTATTGCTTCGAAAAAGCCAATAACTGCCCAGTACTCAAATACGTTTCATCTTGAACCACCAAACATGGTGCCCCAACTGGCAATTGCAAATAGTCAGCAGCTACTTTGGGCAGTGGTTCACTCATAATAATCTGATCAATAAAGCCAATTTTGATATGTTGTTGGGCTTCGCAGAATTCAAATAACGAGCCATATAAGGCACTATCTGGAATCTCTTCAATGACCGATTTCAAATAATACGAATGTTCCACCACGTATGGTTGTTGATCCATCGCCCGAAATCGTTCAAGCGCTAGTAACCGTTCGTCTGGCTCAAATTGATAATTATTTGGCCGAAATTCAGCTTGATCGACTCGACATTCTCGTTTACTCGCTGTCGCAGTCGTCAATTGGCGACCAATCCGAGCAGCCTCGGCGGACAGTCCGCCACTGTGTTCCAAAGCAATCGAATCACCCGCTTGTTGTGTTCGTACAAACGTCCCGACCCCATGCATCTGATACGTATAGCCCATCGTGCCAAGTGCCTGTAATGCTTGACGTAGCGCATAACGGGTAACATCGTAGCGGGCCATGAGTTCCGGTTCTGCGGGTAACTTCCGATGAGCATCGGCCAGTTCCCCGCGACGAATATCGGCCATGATCGCTTGTACTAATTCATCATTACTTAATCGCGCCATTTTTATGTGTCCTTCCTCAATTTCTTCGTCAAAAAACACCCAAACTACTAGCGTTTGAGTGTTTACTCGTGCTTAGTTATTCAAATTATACCGTACTAACTGAGGTCTGAGCCATTAGTTGCAATAACTTTTTGGAACCAATCGAAGGAATCTTTTTTCCCACGTTTCAAAGTGCCTTCACCGGCATCATTTTTATCCACATAGATGACCCCATAACGTTTGTCCATCTGACCCGTCCCCGCAGAAACCAAATCAATGAATCCCCATGGCGTATACCCCATTAGGTCAACGCCATCAATATCAACGGCTAAGGCCATTTGTTCAATATGTTGCCGTAAATAGTCGATCCGATAATCATCATGAATCTTGCCGTCAGCGTTTTTTTTATCAAAGGCCCCTAAACCATTTTCCACGATAAATAATGGCAGGTCGTAACGATCACTAAACCAGTTCAATGCATAGCGCAAGCCGATTGGATCAATCTCCCAGCCCCAATCAGAACGAGTCAAAGAAGGATTCTGTACTTCATGATTCTTAGTTGGTGTCATGAAGTCGACTGGCTCTTGGTCATCGGCCTTAATAACATGTGACGCATAGTAAGAGAAGCCAATATAATCCACGGTACCCTCTTTAATGATCTGTAAATCAGATGCTGAGATATCTAAATCAAAGTGTTTCCGATCAAAGTACCGTAATAACCAGTTTGGATACTTCCCTTTGCATTGCACATCCGCTAACCAGTAGTTCGCTTGCATGGCGCGTTCGGCCTTCATCACATCTTTGGGATTCGACGTGGCGGGATAAGTTGGCCCCATCGCAAACATCGCCCCAATTTGAAAATCTGGATTGATTTGATGGCCAATCTTAACGGCTAAAGCACTGGCGACTGTTTCATAATGGGCAGCTTGATACATCAACTTTTCAGCGTCTTCATCATCTTTAACTAAAATTCCAGAATTGGTGAATAAGCCCCATTCGTTCAAGCCGGTTTGATTGTTAATTTCGTTAAACGTCATCCAATACTTAACTTTGTCACGATAACGTTTGAAGACGACTTCGGCGAATCTTTCAAAAAATTCAATCATGCGACTATTGCGCCAACCACCGTATTCCGTTACTAAATGATACGGCATCTCAAAGTGAGATAACGTAATCACGGGTTCAATGCCATATTTCAGTAATTCATCGAATAAGTCATCATAGAACTGCAACCCAGCTTCGTTTGGTTCGTCTTCATCGCCGTTTGGAAAGATCCGCGTCCAGGCGATACTGGTCCGAAAACATTTCAGGCCTAATTCTGCAAATAGTTTCACGTCGTCGCGATAATGACCATAGAAATCAATCGCATCATGATTGGGATAATTTTTGCCAGGAATGACACCATCGGTAATTTCACGAGCGGTGTTATTGTCACCTGCCGTCATGACGTCGGCAATACTGATACCTTTACCGTCAGCTTGCCAGCCGCCTTCTAATTGATGAGCAGCAACCGCGCCGCCCCATAAGAAACCTTTTGGAAATTTTGTCATGTTCAATTCCTCCTCTAATTTGCCGTTAACTAAGCTGCTGCCGATTCACTTTGTTGTTCTTGAACAAACAACTTGTTGTCATAGAACTTGATGAATGGGTACCAGATGGCAAACGCCACTAAGACACAAACTAACGCTAAAACAAACGCCCGCCAGTCACCGCCAGAACCTACGAAACCAGATAACCCGCCGGGAGTTGGCCAAGCCACTTGGAATTTTGGTGGATTAACTAGATGATACTTAATGGAGAAGTAAGCCACTGACATTGATGACATCGGTGCTAAGAAGAAAGGTATCGCTGTGTATGGATTATAAACGACTGGCATCCCAAACAAGATTGGTTCATTAATATTGAAGAAAGCCGGAACCAAGCAAACTTTACCTAGTGCACCTAATTGCGCTGATTTGGCAAAAAAGGCGATAAAGATAACTAAACCAAGTGTGGCACCGGAACCCCCGATAGTCACAAAACAGTTGTTAAATTCACCCGCAAACGGAATGTTACCACCATGTTGGTTAGTGACCATGTTAGATAACACGATCGGCGTTAAGAATGACGTCACAATTGTGGCCCCATGAATCCCAACAATCCATAATGCATGCATCAAGAAGTAGATCACCAGTAAACCAGCCCAAGTATTCGTTAAGTTAGTGACAAAGCTAAATGGTACTGCCACCACTTTATAAATATCAGTGTTCAACGCAATTAAAGCGCCGTTGATAACCATGACCGTTAAGGCAATTAAAGCGGTTGGAATCAAAGCGGTAAATGACCGCGAAACGCCGGTTGGCACCGTATCTGGCATCTTAATCGTCCATTGTTTCTTCACACAGAGTGCGTAAATCTTGACCGCGAGAATGGACATAATGATGGCCGTAAAAATCCCGGTCGCCCCTAAACGCGTCACGCCACCACCCATTTCCCAACCATCAATAATCTTAGATTTATCATTGAAAACGTTGATTAACGTGACCATGCCACCCTTGAAGGCTAATTCAGGCACACACATGAAGAATGCCATCATGGAAATCAAAGCCCCGTTCAAAGGATTCACATCGATATGTTCTTCTTGTGCTTGAATCTTGGTGTATTCATAACCAAAGACCAAACAGAAGTAAAGCGATAACACACCCATCGTGGCCGTATTGGCTAACATGTATAATGGCGCAATCTTATCAAATGATGCAGCAAAGAATCCCTTTAAGAAGGGAAAGCTTTGTGGCAACACGCTAATGATCAAAAACATCGAGCCGACAACCGTAAACGGAATAGTCGCCATCCCGGCAGCCATAACCCCTCGTACAATTCGAAACTGGGCTAATTTTCCCATCGGTCCCATTAAATGATTATTTAAAAATTGAAATAACTTGTTATTACTATTATCCATCAGATTTCACATCCAGTCTTTTTTATAAACTTGCCGCAAACTTTTTAATCTGTTGTAAATAACGATCTTGATCGTGTTCAATGACATAAACGCGTCGTAACATCAGGCCACTGACGATCATGCCTAGTCCTAAACACCCCATCAGCCATGGTTCGCTTTGTGCGGTCATAAACGCATAAGCAAACTGTCGATGACCAAGCAAAATGGTACTGATTAAGCCAACGTTCAGGCCAAGTTGTGCCCAATAATACCGTTTGGTCCAAGCCAAACGATGTGATGGCCGCCAATATTTGCTGACTTGTTCGACCATTACAATGCTGGCACCCACCATTAACACCAGCGGCACGATCCATCCCACGGTAGATGTGGTCGCTGCCATCACCAACCAGTACAAATTCGTAAAAAAGAAAATAGCGGTTACATAACGAAAAATCAAAAAACGGTTGAAATTCATACTGGTTAAACTCAGTTTTTCCTTACTGGATGTCGACGTCATGATTCAGTCCTCCTTAAAAAAACATAGTCATTCGAACGACTACTCATTCGAATGACTATAGCTTATCAGAATTTTCAATTTTTGTAAACGGTTTCTTTGAACTTTCTTGTTGATCATCTTAATACCCTTTCATCAATCATAGCCGAAACGTGCGCCAGAAGTCAGTTAGTTCCGCTTAACCCTGATAGCCAAGCAATCCAAAACCAGGATTGTTCGGCTATCAATGTTAATGCTCGCTAACTACCCGACTTCTGTCCCACTCTCTAGCAAAAAAAGAGACCCAGCTAAACGCTAGGTCTCTCGGAGTAGGTTAGAATGAGTCAGCATCATTCTAGGGTTTTGGGACTTGACCGTAACAAGTTTCGGACACGTCGCGATCAAGTTCAGTTAGGCAAAATCTTAAGCGGTCACTGGTGACGTTAATGCCACTGGTTGACCATTTAATTCAATCGTTAATGGTTTACCACTAATCAAGTCCACTGTTGAGCCTTGTTGGTCCACGGTAACTTTTAACAGCCGCCCACGAAAGTTGACGTGGAATTGATAGTGTTCCCATTGTTTAGGCACGAATGGCGCAAATGATAAGGTATCATCACGTACCCGCATGCCCGCGAAGCCTTGGACGATCGCTAACCAAGAACCCGTCATTGACGTAATGTGCAAGCCATCGACCGTGTCATTGTTGTAGTTATCCAAGTCTAACCGGGCCGTCCGTGCATACATTTCAACCGCTTTGTCTTCATAATGCAAGTCGGCTGCTAAGATCGCATGCACAGCTGGCGACAAGCTAGATTCATGAACCGTTAATGGTTCGTAGAAGTCAAAGTTGGCCTTCTTTTGATCATGGGTAAAGTCATCCATGAAGTAGTAGATTCCTTGCAGGACATCGGCTTGCTTGATGTATGGTGACCGTAAAATCTTATCCCATGACCAGTTTTGATTAATTGGTCGTTGGTCAGCCGGAATGGATGAAACAGGCTTCAAATCTTTATCCAAATACGTATCGTTTTGCACAAAGATGCCTAGATCATCATCATGTGGGAAGTACATCCGATCCACAATGTCTTGCCACTTAGCCAATTCAGCCGCTGAAACACCTAGCGCTGCTCGTTTGTCCGCATCAACTAACTTCAAACTTGCCAACGTATACGCTAATGTCCAGCGGGCCATGAAGTTGGTGTACCAGTTGTTATTGACGTTATTTTCGTATTCATTGGGACCAGTGACCCCATGAATCATATATTGTTGCTTGCGTTCAGAGAAATGTACCCGGTCAGCCCAGAAACGTGAAATCCCGGTTAAAACATCGATCCCTTTGGTCTTCAAGTAAGTGTCATCCCCGGTGTAGCGGGTATAGTTGAAGATCGCATAGGCCATCGACCCATTCCGATGAATTTCCTCAAAGGTAATTTCCCATTCATTGTGACATTCAATCCCATTAAAGGTCACCATTGGGAATAACGCGCCATCTAAGCCTTGCATTTGAGCATTATGGTAAGCGCCATCCAATTGATTGTACCGATATTCAAGCAAGTTTTCGGTCACTTTAGGTTTGGCTAATGAGAGGTAGAACGGTACCCCGAACGCTTCGGTATCCCAATAAGTCGCCCCACCGTACTTTTCACCGGTGAAGCCTTTAGGTCCTAAGTTCAACCGACTGTCTTCGCCGTAATAAGTAGAGAATAACTGGAATAAATTGAACCGAATACCTTGTTGTGCGGCATCGTCACCACCGATGGCAACATCTGCTAGTTCCCATCGTTTGGCCCATAAATCAGCATGAGCTTGGCGCAAATCTGCATAACTTTGAGCTGTCACCTGTTCACTAATTTGAGCTAAACCGTTACGTAATGCTGGCACATCCTCATAATCCCGAGATGTCACAACGATGACCCGTTTTTCAAAAGTCGTGGTTTCATCTGGTGCCAAAGTTCCGCGGAAAATATTAGTGACAGCCTTTTCCGTTTCTGGTGCATTGGCCCCTTGTAGTTCAGTTTTATGCAACATTTGCATGCCCAATGTGAACCGTGGTGTGCCAAAGTCATTTGGCTTCGTTTCAGCAATCATACTGCCACCAGTCACCGCATGGCTCTTGTCCAAGACTTGCCAGAATTGTTCATCATAGTTGGCATCTTCGTTGAAAACATCCGCATCAATTTGTGAAATAAAGCCAATTTGAACTGGTTCTTCACTCAGATTATGCACATTGTAATGGACATCAAATAATTCCTTTTGTGCAACACTGACAAACCGATCGATATCAAATTGAATCCGCTTACCATTTTTATTAACGATAAACGACCGGTGTAGGATTCCAGTATGCATATCCAAATCTAACGTAAAGTCACTAATCTCATCTTTAGCTAAATCCACTTGATCGCCATCAATGGTCAAGTTAACTTTGATGAAGTTTACCGCATTGATGACCTTCCCAAAGTAAGCTGGATAACCATTTTTCCACCAACCAACCCGAGTCTTATCAGGGTACCAGACGCCCCCCAAGTAGATGCCTTTTAAGGTGTCATTGGAATAATGCTCCTCAAACATTCCCCGCATGCCCATGTAGCCATTACCAATACTTGTCATACTTTCTTGCAAACGTTTATCCGTTGGTACTAATTCATGACTAATGACGTGCCACGGATCAACTTCAAAAATTCGTTTCATGTTTTACGTCCTCCTAATTGGCCCTAATAAAAAGAGCCTGAGACATTCCTGTCACCAGACTCTTTTCAGCAGTACTAACGCGACCACTGGCCACTTAACTTACTCAATCGTGACTTGGGTATCGTCATCGAAGAAATGAGCCTTGCTCATTTCAAACGCCATTTTGACTTCTTCGCCTGGTTTATGATAATCACGCGCATTAACTTGGGCCACGAATTCCGTGTCGCCAGTCCGTGAATAGAGCATTGAATCAGTCCCTAAGAATTCGGAAACTTCGACTTTAGCGTCTACAACAGCGTCTGACATTGCTTCTAGTGCGACTTGTTCCGTATGAATATCTTCAGGCCGAACCCCGACGGTAATCTTCTTACCTTCGTAGCCTTTATCCCGTAAGACCTTTAGACGGCCTTCAGGAACAGCGACATCCAAACCTTTGCCATTAGAGACCCGACCATTTTCTAACTTCGCATCGAAGAAGTTCATCGAAGGTGATCCCATAAAGCCAGCGACAAACTTGTTGGCCGGTTTGTTATACAAATCATCAGGAGTCCCAACTTGTTGGACCTTCCCATCATTCATAATGACAATCCGATCAGCCATCGTCATCGCTTCAACTTGGTCATGAGTCACATATATCATGTTCGTCTTCAACCGTTGATGCAATTGGGCGATTTGGGTCCGCATTTGGACCCGCAACTTGGCATCCAAGTTAGATAATGGTTCATCAAGCAAGAATAGTTTCGCATCCCGAACGATGGCCCGACCTAACGCAACCCGTTGCCGTTGCCCACCAGATAAAGCGCCTGGTTTACGTTGTAAGTAATCCGTCAAACCTAAGATCTCGGCAGCATTGTCAACCCGTTTTTGAATCTCATCCTTTGGCATTTTCCGAATTTTCAATCCGAAAGCCATATTATCAAAAACAGTCATTTGTGGATAAAGAGCGTAGTTTTGGAAAACCATCGCGATATTCCGATCTTTAGGATGAACATCATTCATCACTTGATCATCAATCTTTAAATCACCTTTAGTAATATCTTCTAGCCCGGCAATCATCCGTAACGTGGTAGACTTCCCACAACCAGATGGGCCAACGAACACGATAAATTCATTATCTTTAATATCTAAGTTAAAATCCGTTACCGAATCCGTGTCGTTGCCAGGATAACGTTTATAAATATGTTCTAATTTTATTTCTGCCATTGCGCAAACGCTCCTTCATTTCCATTATTCATTTCACTTTAATCAGTTCGTCACTTGCTTGTCTTCGGTTACTTTGACCCGCGGATTAAAAATGCGATAAGTTGCTAGCGCTGATAATGACATGCTGAACAACAAGATGCAAAAGATTAATCGGAGTTCAAAATTAATAGCGAATAAGATAATTGTTGTCACCGCGGAAAGGATTAACTTAACAGGGTGAGCGACCACTAATTCAACCATCGACGTGGTGGTGAACTGACTGTAATTCCAACCATTCCAAAGCGTTAGTAACACGAGGCCCACAACTAGTGTCGCTACATGCCACATAATATTGGCGGTCGTGACCCGTAATAAGATCAACCAACCACTTGCCAACACTGCAATCAACGCATTAGGCTGCCAGTGCATCAAAGCTTTTAGATAGGCCATCCCAGTTGCGCGGAGAAACGACCCACTATCGGTCATTTGCCACGTTCTAACCGTCTGATAAGCGGCGGTTGTAGCTGGTACAGTGAAGGTTGCTAACATCACCGTCACAATCACCATGGTCATCGCAAATAATTGATTCAATGGTAGACTGATGGCTAAGATTAACATCACCAATACAGGCAAGTTAATCAGAAACCAGACCAAGTTAATGGTAACTAATGCCGCAATCCAATTACTAATCGTGAGTAACTTTTGACCAAACTTTGATTGTAAATTTAACATTAGCATCCTCCTTTCATTCAAAAGACTTTAATTACTTAACCGCACCATCGGTAACACCTTTGATAATGTAACGTTGTGCAAAGATGTAGAAGAGAATAACTGGGATAATCGACAAGGTCAATCCAGCTAACGCTAAATGCCATTGCTTCGTATATTGACCGAAGAAGAAGAACATTTGTAGCGGAATCGTGTATTGATTTTGTGGTAAGACCAGTGATGGTAACAGGTAATCATTCCAAATGGCGATAATATTCAAGATCCCAACAGTCACGGTAATTGGTGTCAGCATTGGGAAGATAATCTTAAAGAAGATTTGGAACCGGTTGGCCCCTTCCAATTCGGCAGATTCATCCATCGCAATTGGAATACTGCCCATCGTCCCTTGATATAAGAAGATCGAAAGACTGGCATCAAAGCCTAAATACATGAACATTAAGCCCCACATGTTGAGCATGTGAACTTGTCCAAAGTTAGCTGTCAATGGAATCATAACCGTTTGGAACGGAATCAACATCGCAGAAACGAATAACATCAAAATCGCACCGCTTAACTTACTCTTGTTTCGTTGTAAGGCGTAAGCCGCCATTGATGAAAACAAAACTAAGATCAAGACAGAAACAACCGTAATGAGTAATGAATGCCCTAGTGATGAGATGAAATCCAACGCCTTAAATGAATTATGGTAGTTCGCCGTTGTCGCTTGTCCGTTACCGGGTAAGCTCAAAACTGAAGCGAAGATCCCTTTTGGCGTTTTAAAGGAGTTCGTCAAAATCATGTAGAACGGGAAGATCCAGAGAATGCCTAAAATGAGACCTAAGATTCCTAAGAAGAAGCGACTCGTTTTTTTCATTACAGATCCACCTCCCGCTTACGGTTATAGTAAACTTGCAACAATGAAATTGCGGCAACGATTAAGAAGAAGATCAACGCTTTAGCTTCAGCCATCGCGAAGTTGTTTTCTGAATAAGCCGTATTAACAATGTTCATCGCTAACATTTCGGTTGACTTGTAAGGACCACCATTGGTCAATGACAAGTTTTGATCATAAATCTTGAACCCATTAGAAAGGGTTAAAAACATACATACTGTGAACGCTGGTGCAATCATTGGGAACGTAATATGCACGAATCGTTGCCATGGTGAGGCTCCGTCCATTTCAGCAGCTTCAATCACTTCACTCGGGATGTTTTGCAAGTAAGCGATATAGATAATCATGATATACCCACTCATTTGCCAAACTGTCACGATAACTAAGCCCCAGAAACCGGTCTTGCCATCTGTCAGCCATCCCGTCAGCCAGGCCATATGGAGCGCCTTGCCTAACGCATCAAATGCTTGTGTGAAAATAAATTGCCAAATGAATCCTAAGATCAACCCACCAATAAGGTTTGGCATAAAGAAGACGGTCCGTAATAAATTGTTTCCCTTGAACTTTTGCGTTACAAGTAACGCTAATGCCAAGCCAATCACGTTGAGTAAGATTACGGTTACAATTACAAATTTGATCGTAAACCATAAAGCGGCTAAAAAGCCGCTATCATGGAAAAGTGTGATGTAATTTTTAAAACCGAGCATCTCAGTATAGCCTAAGCCATCCCAGTTAGTGAATGAATAAAAGACACCCATGATTGCTGGAATAAAGACGACTAATGCTAACGCAACGAGGGTTGGCGTCAAAAAGAGCCAGAACGATAAGCTTCGATTCTTCATAATAAATCCCCTCTTCTGAAATACTGTTCGAAATTCAGTTAATCCACACTATTTCGAGGCTTGTTGTTGGTTCCAACCTTTAATAGAATTCTTAACTGTTGTGTCCCAACTTTGCTTGCCTGAGAGATACTTTTGCAAGTTTGGTTGGAAAGTGTTTGGATCCCATGATGTCCCGGTGTAAGCAGGGAAGGCCCAGCCAATTGTCTTGTGAGCTTGTGAGTACTTGAAGACAACTTGAGTCAAAGCATCTGGCATCTTAGCATCGTTGTAACCTTTGTAGGCAGGAACAAAGTGTAACTTGTTAACAACTAACTTCTTACCTTCTTTAGATGTGTATAACCAGTCTAAGAAGTTCTTAGCAGCCGTTTGTTCAGCAGTTGACTTGTTCTTGTTAACACCCCAGTAGAGTGAAGTCCCAACAGGTAACTTGTTTTCGTAGCCTTTAACAGGAATTGGAATCATACCCATGTCATTTTGAGCAAATTTCTTATCGATTTGTTCAACAGTTGAGTAAATCCAGTCCCCTTGTTGAATCATCGCAACTTTACCTTGTGAGAAGTTTTGGTTAACTTGTGATGAGTAATCTTGTTGCATGACAGGACCAACAGAGTAGTTCTTTTGTAAGTCGATCATGGCCTTCATTTCTTTGTTAGCCGTGAACTTCATGCTCTTAGAGTTGTACATCTTCAAGGCATTGCCACCGAATTCTTGGCCAACATATAAGTTAGCTAAATGATCAGAAAGAATCCAAGTTTCCTTACCAGGTAAACAGAAGACGCCCTTAATACCAAGCTTAGTCTTTTGTGAGTTAATCTTCTTAACCGCAGCGGTTAATTTTGCCATCGTGGTTAACTTAGTCGCATCCACGCCAGCCTTCTTGAAGATCTTCTTGTTGTAAACCAACCCATAACCTTCAACGTTGAATGGTAACCCAACGGTCTTACCGTTTGATTTAACCGCATCCAAGGTTCCTGGTTGAGCTGCTTTAGCAGCCTTGGTGTTTGACAAGTCAGCTTCTTGAGAAGCAAATTGTTTAACATCCGCAGGACCCGCTAAACTAAAGATCGTTGGTGCATTCCCAGAAGAAATCCGGGTTTTAAGCACTGGATCATAATCGGTACCCCCACCGATTGAAGAAACAGTAATTGAAACATTTGGATGTAACTTGTGATACCGTGCCGCAATTTGTTTAAATTGCTTGTTTGATTCGACCTTACCTTGCAAGATCGTAATCTTGACTTTCTTGTTAGACGAACTTGAAGAATTGCTATTACCACAGCCGACCAATGTTAATGCCATTGCGCCAGCCATTACTGAAACGCCTAACTTTTTCCAACCCATTGTCATGATGTTACCCCCTACTTAATTTTATTAAGATCCATAACCTTTATGACAAATTCAATTATGGCTTTTTGGAAGCGGTTTCGCAACCCTTTTCACAATGTTACCGATAACAAGATTTATACCGAAATTAAAAAGGCCGTTAAATCAACGCTGATTGGCCCTAATTTGTGTGCAATCGGTTGCAGGAATTCATATCTTCGCCACATTTTAATCATAAAAAACCCGTAAACAAAGCCGATAAATCGGGCTTTATTTACGGGAATAATCGAGACTATTTTTGTAAGATAATTGGGGCATTTGTTAATAATACTTGATGATTTTTAACTGTAACCATCGTATCCGTTAGTTGGTTAAGATACTTGCCGTCGGTTAATTCACAAGCAACAGTTCCAGTGAATGGTCGCAAGGCAAAGAGTCCCACGATCAATTGATCACCTAAGCGATATTGCACTTGCATAACTTGGTCATTAATCGCCGTCACCGTATACGCGCCTTGAGTGAGTAACTCTTGATGTTTAAGTGTGGCCACTCGTTGAATCAAATCACTAAGATCTAGTGGGCCAGTTAGCGCCACTGGATCGGCATCAAACAGACTTGGCAAGTGAGCTTGACCAAACTCTTGACCTGCATAAATTAGCCCACTACCTTTTTCAAACAAATTAAAGGCCAGCCAATTGCGTAACGTTTGTGGATCGGTCAAGTAACTAGTTGCTCGTGGCACATCGTGATTTTCTAGGAATCGCATTTTCACGTAATTACGTGGAAATGTGACATCTTGTTTCATCAAAATCCGGGCAAATTCTGCTAGTGAGCGTTTGCCAGCAGCCGTGTCATGTAAATCATCAATCACATCATAATCGTAAACCATGTCAAAAGCCTGATACAGTTCACTATCGGACAAGTCTTCAAAACCTTGATCACGCACTTGTTTTAAGAATTGTGGGTCGTTACTTTCCGCTAACCAAATCAAATTTGGCTTAACAGCTGCCAGCGCTTGGCGGGCAGCTAGCCAAAACTCAAGCGGCACTAATGGCGCGACATCACAACGGAAGCCATCCACAAATTGCGCCCATTGTTTGAGCGTTTCGATCTGATAATCCCACAACTCATGATTAGCATAATCTAAGTCGATAATATCTGACCAATCGGCGACGCGATTACCAAACTGGCCATTCGGCTTTTTAAAGAACCAATCTGGATGTTGTTGCACGAGCAACGAATCTGGTGACGTGTGATTATAAACAATATCCAAAATCACGCGCATCCCTTGCTCATGAATTGCTTGCGTTAACGCCTCAAAATCAGCCCGTGTCCCAAGTTCTGGATTGATGCCACGATAATCTTTAATGGCGTAAGGTGAACCTAATGCCCCCTTACGATTTTTTTCACCAACCGGATAGATTGGCATTAACCAGATAATATCGGTTCCTAAAGCTTTGATTCTTGGTAAATCAGCTTGAATTGCTTTAAAACCACCTTGTTCAGTATAGTTGCGTGGAAAGATGGAATAAATGAGTTGCGAACGTAATGCAACGTTAGTTGTTTTAGCCATTTGTTAGTCTCCTTTTGTTTCGGTCACCGTTAAGGACCATGGTTGATAGGTGGCATTTTCGCCAGTATGAGTAACTTCACCTTCTAGTAGTTTTACTGCTGTCATTATTGGACTAGCCATACTAATCGGTTGATCCGTCAAGTTACAGGTCACCGTAGCCGTCTTTGACCCTAGTGTCCGTGTATATTGGAAAATCCCCGCTGGCGTGTCTTGAATAACTTCATCACCTTGCGTAAAAAGCGATGTTTGCTTCAATTTTAAAAGTTGGCGATAAAAGTTCAGTAAACTAGCAGGATCAGCTTGTTCCGTTGCCGCATCAACCTTGGTCGTCATCCCCGATAGCCATGGTGTTGTTGTTGAAAAACCGTTTGCCGGCTGTGCTGTTGTCCACTGCATTGGCCCACGCGCTGCCATTTTATGCGTATGATTTAACATTGTCATTGTCTGTTCAGCTGAATAACCGGCCGTCAAAGCGGCCTGATAAAATGGCGCCACAGTTCGATCGTTGAACGTGTCTAACTTCGTAAAGTTTAAGTTCTCTAACCCCAATTCTTCGCCATAATAAATGATGGGTAACCCCCGTTGCAAATACAGCATTGTTGCCAAACACTTCAAGCTTCGCCAATAATATTTAGGACTGGCATACCGCGTTGCCAAACGAGCCATATCGTGATTACTCCAATATAGGACCGGTAAACTGACGCCTGCTAACTTGGTTTGAATTGTCGTTAGTTGTGCTTTCATGCCTTCGATATCTAACGGTTTTGGTTGGAATTCAGCCGGAATCTTAGGATCTAATTGATCTTCTTGATCAACTAATGAACGGAACGTAATGACTGCATCACATTCATTGTTGGCCGGACGACTATAGTCAATGAGCAACTCTGGGCTCGCCGAAGCGGCTTCACCAATGATGAATAAGTCTGGCTTAATTTGTCGCAATGCCCCGCAAAATTTACTTAAATAGGGTTGGACTTTCGGTAAATGGGCATAAAAAGCTTCCGCAATCGTTGGCTCTGCAGATTGATTCGGCACGTTTTGTTTAAAATTAGCTTTATCAATGTGAATAAATGCATCTAACCGCAAACCATCAATGCCTTGGTTTACCCAAAACTTTGCGATTTCTAGCATCGAATGACGGACTTCTGGGTTCTGCCAATTCAAATCTGGCATGTGCCGATCAAATAGATGGAAATAATATTGATCGGTCTCCCCAGGATCTGGCTCCCAGACACTGCCACCAAAAAATGACCCCCAATTATTCGGCAACTGCCCAGCTTTGGGTGCATCCGACCACAAATAGTAATCTCGATACAGACCTTGTGGATGCGTAATTGCATCTTGGAACCAAGGATGCTGATCCGACGTATGATTCATCACAAAGTCCAACAATAAGTACATGCCGTTTTGATGCAATGTCTTAATCAGCTCATGGACATCCGCCATCGTCCCCAATGACGGATCAATGGCGTAATAATTTGAGACATCATACCCATTATCAACTTGTGGCGAGACATAAATTGGATTCAGCCACACCGTCGTAATCCCCAGCTTTTTTAAATATGGAATGTGCTGAATCACCCCTTGTAAATCCCCGATGCCATCACTATTCGTATCTTGAAAACTCTTAGGATAAATTTGATAAATCACTTGTTGGTCATACCATTTTGGCATGATCACCACCCCCCTCAGCCCAATTAATAAAGCGTTTTCATATCAATAACTTTAGCCTACCGATTATCTGACTGGGAAACAAGGGGGTCTGGCGTGTTAACGGTAACAGTTTTGTTTATGTATAAAAAATCAGGCTGATATCAATTGTTTTTGAAAATAAAGTATCCCGGACATAGAAGACATCCAAATTATGACTAAGGCAAAAACATATTAGCAACTACCACTCAATCCTTTGATGAAACAGTACTTTAGTACTATGATATTTTAGTACCAAGGTACTATGGTACTAAAATACTTAGTTATTGATTGATATTCCCAGAATGGACTTATTGAAAATAACAGTCTTTGTAGAATATCAATGTTAATATCAACTTCGCATTGCTCATAGATATTAACAGCAATAGATTATTATTTCGTCCAGCCTTTCTATGGAAAAAGAGATTTCATTTGGTAAAGAATCTCTTTTAGTTTGGCAATTCAGCACAAAAAAGGCGTTCTCATAAACGCCCTTACCCCGTTAATTTTAATCTCCCTGGTCATTACGAGTCGACCCCGCAATCGACAATGTCGGCAATAATTGTTCAATTCCTTGTGATTGACCATCTTTTTCAATCTTAGTTAATAACATCCGCGCACAACGGACCCCTAACTCAAAAATCGGTTGTTGTACCGTCGTGAGCTTTGGCGTTGCCACTTGATTTAAGAAGACACCGTCAAATCCGATAATACCAAAATCAGCTGGAACTCGGGCATTAAAAATCGTCAATCCTTTTTCAATACCGAAAGCTAACCGATCACTAGCACATACGTAACACGTATTGGCCTTCAGATCCGACCAGTTAGCTTCAATATATTCCATTGCCAGGTGGCTATGATTGCTAAAACGATGAATCGTCGTCGGTAATTGATGATTTTGCATACTCATTAAGTAACCCGCCTCACGAGAGTATTCAAAAGGCTCCTTAACGTTAATGCCAATAAATTCAATGTTGGTATAGCCTTGTTTGAGTGCATATTCAGTTGCCATTTGCGTTCCCAACGTATTATTAGTATCGCAATAGTCAAGCTCCAAGCGATTTTCCCCGAATAAGACGACTGGTCGAGTCAACCGTTGCACCCATTCAAAATCTGTATGTCGCATTCCCGTCACAATATACCCATCACAACCGCCAATATCAAAGCTATGATTCGTCACTAATTGTAACGAGTATTGCTCCTTACCTAGTTCCTTAGAGATCCCTGCCAACAGATTCATATAGTAAGGCTCCGTGGTATCCATATCTTCTAAAATAAATAACTTAATAATTTGGGTCCGATTATTCACTAATGCTTTTGCCGCCACATTGGGACGATAATTCAATTCATGCATCGCCGTAAAAACACTTTGTTTTAACTCATCACGAACTTGTTCTGGATGATTAATCACCCGTGAGACAGTCATTTTAGACACATTAGCCCGTTTGGCTACATCTGTTAATGTTGTCACCCTTACACCCCCAAGTTAACTATGTTATACCGTTGCCACTGAATGGCGTTCAATAATCTGATGTGGGACAATCAATTTCGTTGATAGATGATCATCGCTTTGAAGTCCAACCGCAATCTTAGCCGCTTCATGCCCCAAGCGACGTGGAAAAATTTCAACTGACGTTAAGGCGGGATGGGCAGCTTCTGAAAAGACCGAATTATTAAAACCAATAATTGACGCTTCACGATCTGCCACCATCGTTGATGATTTTAAGACTTGTTGAATTCGTAACCCTAACATATCATCAACCGTGATAAATGCTGTAATTTCAGGATGTTGCGTCAAATATTGGATCACCAGTTGCCGACCACCTGGATATTCTTGTGCTGGTAACTCAAACGAATTAATCAACAATTGATTGTCCATCATGACCCGTTGATATCCTAGCATGCGATCATTTTGAACCATCTTCTTTAAATCATTATAGACGAAACAAATATTTTTATGACCATGATCGACTAAAAATTGCGCCGCATCCGACCCTGCTAAAATATTATCGTTATCGACATACGGTGTTTCATTCACTAATTGGTAAGGTTTACCAATCATGACATATTGCGCATCTAACTGCCGTAGCTTCGTTAAAATTGGATCATCTTTTTCAGAATACAGGACGATAAACCGACGAATCATCCCTTGAGTCACCATAATATCGATACTATTCAGTAATTCTGCTTGGGATGACCCCGTCGCCAAATTAACCATCGCTTGGGCTTGGTAACAAGCCTCACTAATACCCCGTAAGACCTTTAAAAAGAACGGATTGGTAAAAATTTCATGATGATCAACTGGTAGAATCACACCAATTGCATTACTACGCTTATTGGCAAGACTCTGTGCATTAAAATCTGGTGCATAGTGCAACGTTTGCATGGCTTTCCAGACACGTGCCTTCGTTTTTTGCGTAATTGCTGGATTATCGTGCATGGCCCGGGATGCGGTCGAGGGCGAGACTTTAGCGAGCTTAGCTACATCTTTAATCGTCGCCATATGATTACCTCCATTGTTTCATTTTCATAGCTACATTGTAAGCGTTTTACGAAGCTAGTGCAATCGGTTGCAGGAAAATTGCACAAAAAAAGAATCAGCCATAATCGGCCAATTCTAATTTTCCTAACGCATCAATAATTCCATCAGCATGCCTTTAATCGCAGGATCAGTAACGGTTGATAAATAACTGACCACTTTCGTCGTATCGGTCGTTTCGTGATAAGCCTGCCAAATTGCTGCCTTCGTTTCAAAATCTAACTTAGCGAATTGCAATCGTTGCTTAACAAGTTGCGTGACTAACGTCGTCTGATCAACGCTTTGATACTGGGTATACGTGATCTGAGTGGCCGTTTGACTAGCGACTTTGGCGACTGCCCCAACAAGCACAACTTGATAGTGGCGGTCCTCAGGAATTAAGTCCGCTCCAGCGACAACGTGCCAGCTAAATTGTTGATGCTGTTCATCCCAACTGAATTCGGTCTTCGCCAATTGATCACCATGATGTTCAACTAATGTATACGTTCCGTCAGTCCCCGTGAAGACTTTGATAACGAGTTTGGTTGGCAATTGATCAATTGGCGCCATATAATCTGGATTCAATGGTACTATCCCACCGGCCTTAACAAAGACTGGATAAGTGGCTTTTTCCCGATAAGCGTTGAAGACCCGATCACCTTGATAACGTAACCCAGTGAAGAAATCATACCACGTTCCAGCTGGTAACCAGACTTTAGTGCTACCTAGATTAGCCGTGGCATCTGCTGGCGTGGTAATTGGCGCAACGACCATTGATGGGCCAAATTGAAATTCATTAGGCACGTCATACGCCGTTTTTTCGTCTGGATAGCCATAATACATTGGCTGTACCAACGGCACCCCATTTGTATGAGTTTGGTCGTTGGCACTGTCTAAATATGGGACGAGTTGACTTCGTAATTGTAAAAAGTTCACCATAACGGGCGCAATCGTTTGATCATAATTCCAGGGTTCTTTCCCCATAAAGATATTATTCGAACTGTGCAGCCGTAAAATAGGACTAAAGACGCCTAATTGCAACCAGCGTAAGGCCAATTCACCATCATAAGTCCCCCGCATATGACCGCCAATATCATGACTCCACCAAGTGTAACCAATGTTGCTGGCCGTGGCGGTAAAGTATGGCTGAAATTGTAGTGAAGCCCATGAGGCAACGGTATCACCCGAAAAACCAATCGGATAACGATGACTACCCGGACCGGCATATCGTGACAAGATCAAGCCTTCACCTGGATGTTGACGTTCATTATCGGCATAATGAGCAATGTTCAGTAACCATAATGGATCGATCTTACTGCGGCCACGAGCACCGCCTTGTTGCCAATCAATCCACCAGAAATCAACACCTTGTTGCTCCAATTGATGATGAACGTCTGTATAAGCTTTTTTGAATGCCGCATTTTGTAAATCAAATAATGCCGGTTGTTCATTGGCTGTATCAAGGTTTAATTGTTTAGCAACGGTTGGATAACAAGCCTCACTTGGGCGAATTCCTGATGCTGGATGCACGTTTAACGTGACCTTTCGACCTTGTTGATGCAACTGACTCATCATCTTAGCAGGATCAGGGAAGTAATCCTTATTCCACGTATAACCGGTCCAACCACTCCCATACTTCGCGGGAATATCAGTCGTATGCCAATTCATATCAAAGACCGTTACCGCAATCGGCACTTGCTGTTCATCAAAACGTTGCATCAATTTTAAGTATTCTGTTTGCGTGTAAGGATAGAAGCGACTCCACCAATTACCCAGTGCATAACGCGGTACCAATGGTGGTAAGCCGGTCAATTGATAGTACGCTCGCAACGTCGCGCGATAATCACGACCGTAAGCAAAGTAATAGTAATCCATTTCTGGTTGATCACGTGCAACCACCGTTTCACCATCTAAGATAAATGAGTCCGAATCATCCAAGACGCTAAATCCATCTTTAGACATCAAACCTTCCGCTAACGGAATCGCACCATCCGCCCGATCAAGTGTCCGCGCGGTGCCTTTGAGATTCTTTTCGTTCGTTTCACCAAAATACCAACGGCTATAATGCGTCCCATAATTTGAAGCAGCATCAATAAACAAGCTGCCAGCATCTAACGGACCGCCTTCATAATACAAATGAAAGCCCGCCGTTTTAATCTCCAATTGATGTCCATGTGTTTGCTGATAAACGGTTAAGTCTGGCTTAGGAAAATCTCGATTTTGAACAGCTTGAGTTAAACGATCTTCAAAAACTCCCGTTTCAGAATATTCAATCCGTAATAATTTTTCAGTTAAAACAGTAAATCGAACATGTTGATCTTGAATCACATTTTCATTGACTTGCATGTCAGTTCCTCCATTAAAGTGCCCGTAAAAAGACTTTTGCTTCATACGGCTGCAACGTTAAGTTAGCGGTTTCATTATCAGCCACTATCGGATAATTATCAATCAATGGCTGCCATTTTTTTGACTGTAGTGACACTGGAATCGCCCAATCACTAATGTGCGTCGCAAAACTACATACAACCAGCAACTGCTGAGTCGCCGTCGTTCGTGTGTACGCAAAAACAAGCGGATTGTCTGGATCTAATAATTGATATGTTCCAGTGGTCACAATGTCATACTGGTGACGTAATTTAATTAACCGTTGATAGTAATACCAAATAGATTGTGGATCGGCTTGTGCTGTCGCCACATTCACCACCGTATAATTAGGATTAACTTTAAGCCACGGCTGTTTGATAGAAAAACCAGCATTAGTGCTGCGATTCCATTGCATCGGTGTCCGAGCATTATCACGTGACTTGCAATGAATCATCTCCATCACTTTTTGAACCGGTAAATTTTCAATTTGTGTCAATCGTTTAAAAACATCTTGCGTTTCAATATCATCATAGGATTGAATATCTCGATAATTGACATTCGTCATACCGATTTCTTCACCCTCATAAATATAAGGGGTTCCTTGCAGCATATGCAGTAGCGTCCCCAACATTTTTGCAGAGGCAACACGATAGACGCTATCATTACCGAACCTTGAAACGGCCCTGGCCTGATCATGATTACTCCAATACAAACTATTCCACCCTTGATGTTCGGCAATCGTAGTTTGCCACTCAGATAAAACCCGTTTTAAATCTGTGAGCTTAAACCGGTTCGTCGAAAATTTACCATACTTACCGTAATCTAAATGCATATGATCAAAATGAAAAACCATATCCAATTCATGTCGGCGCGCATCGACATAAGGCACCGCATCTTGAACACCGGTATGTGGCGTTTCGCCGACTGTCATCACTGAGTAATGCGATAATACTTGTTCATTCATTTCTTGTAAATATTCATGCACATGGGGACCGTTTGCTGTCCCAACATAATAGTCACCATATTGTTTATTTTGAATAATCGGACCATCTGGGAAGCCGGCCACTTTAGAAATCAAATTAATGACATCCATCCGGAAGCCATCAATACCTTTATCTAACCAAAATCGCATGATGTCATAAACGGCTTGTCTGACTTGAGGATTGCGCCAATTCAAATCAGGTTGTTCTTTGGCGAATAGATGTAAATAGTACTGATCCACCGCTGGGACATATTCCCAAGTAGAGCCCCCAAAACTAGAGCCCCAGTTATTCGGCACTTGACCTGAAACCGCATCTTGCCAGATATAATAATCATGATACGGATTATCTCGTGATGATTTGGCTTCTTGAAACCAGCGATGTTGATCGGACGTATGATTAACCACCAAATCCAAAATGAGTTTCAACCCAAGTTGATGTGCTGTCGTCAATAGCCGATCAAAATCAGCCATTGACCCTAAATCAGCATCAATTTGATAATAATCGGCAATATCATAACCATTATCCACATGCGGCGATTGGTAAATTGGATTTAGCCAAACAACATCGGCCCCTAACGATTTAATATACGCTAACTTCTGCGTGATCCCATTTAGATCACCGATGCCATCACCGTTACTATCTTGAAAACTCTTTGGATAAACTTGATAAACAACGGCTTTTTTCCACCAATCACGTTGATTATTCATCATCATCATCTGCCTCGACACTAATATCATTAACGTAAGCCAGTTGATCTTTTGCCTCCTGCACTAATGTATGAATTCGGTCCGTTGTTAAATAATTTTGGTCAGGCTCCATCACCAATGCCATAATTAACGGCAAATTCATTCCCGTAAAAAGATGAGTATGTTCACGAGTATGGTAAGGGAAAAACTTCTGATTAACACTGCCAGCTAATAAATCCGTAAAAATTAAGACTTCATCTTCGGTACTAAAACTAGTCATAATCTTAGTCACTTGTTCTTCAATCGGTTGATTATCTGTATAAGCTGTCATGATCTGAATATTATCGTGTTCGCCACTAATAAAGGCTAATGTATGGGCCATTCCAGCAGCGAGCTTTCCATGTGAAGCGATGACAATCTGTCTTTTCATCTTAATCAATTCCTTTCAACTATCCCATTTGAACTAAAGAGGCCGTCTCAATGGCGGCCTCCCTTTTTAATTCGCAACGCCTAAAATACCGGTGAATGCACCCAACAAAGAAAGCACTAACAGTAAAACGATGACTCGTGTTGGCGTCCATTTCTTGCTACCTAATAACCGGTAGACTAAATAAGCAACAGCAGCTGGCAAGAGTGCCGGCATGATCTTATCTAACACGCCAGTTTGCATGGCCAATTTAACTTTCCCAGTCATAAAGGTCAATGGCGTTTGAACCTTAACTGCGGTCGCTACTAAAGCACCTACGACAGTTAACCCCATCACCGAACTAGCTTCGGTAAAGACTGACAGCCGATCACCCAAGGTCGTTACTAACTTAACCCCAGAATCATAACCTAAATCAAAAAGCTTTAACCGCAACCAGAACAGGACAATGTCGACTAAGATCCATGCAATCGCTCCAGTTGGATTACCTTGCAACGCCATATAACCTGCAATTGACCCCATAATTGTTGGCAACAAAACCCAAATTAATGTATCGCCGATACCAGCAAATGGCCCCATTAAAGATGTCTTTAATGATTGCACCGCATCTTTAGACTTGATCCCATCTTTTTCTTCCATGGCTAAGGTCGCACCTAGAATGATGTTTGCCATGACAGTTGTCGTATTAAAATATTTAAAATGATTATCTAAAGCTTCAACATATTCATCATCTTTAGGATAGATCTTACGTAAAACTTTTGAGAACGCCCAAACAACAGATGGTCCTTGTTGCGTTTCGTAATTGAAATTGTTAACGCCCATCGTCATATATCTTAAAATCGCACTATGTCGTTCACGCTTGGTTAATTTAGTTGGTTGATCCGTCTTCACAACTTCTTTACTCATCGTAATCGTCTCCTTGTGGTTGATCATTTGTAACGGTCATCGCGTCCACTTGGGCCTTCTTAGCATTGGCTGTTTTCATCCCCTGTTGGAAAATCACAATTGCAGCGGCTAAACCAAGTAGCGCTACCCCAAATACAGGAACTTTCAAATAGGCCGCAAAGACGAACCCAACAATAATGTATGACACGTACTTCTTTGTTGGCATATAATGCATCAACATCCCTAACCCAACAACTGGTAACATACCGCCAGCAATCGTTAATCCGTTCATAATCCATTGTGGAATAATACTTAAAATAGCTTTAACTGCAGTAGGGCCAACGGTGACGACAACAATCATTGGAATAAAATTCTTCAGTGCAAAGAAGAACGGTCCAAGCCAATTAATCATCCGCATCTTATCAAATTCTTTTTGATGCGCATAAGCTTGAGCTTTGTGGGCAATAAAGTTGTTAGCAAGTTTAATAATGACATCAAATTGAATCGCTAATAATCCAACTGGTAAACCAACGGCAACCGCCGTGGCAATCCCAGAACCAGTCCGAATAGCCAAGAATGAACCAACAATCGTCGCTAGCCCATAATCGGGAACTGACGCGCCACCTAAACCAGCGACCCCCAATGACATCAATTGGAAGGTCCCAGCAATAACCATAGCGGTGTGCATATCTCCCATAATCAGACCAGCAATTAACCCAACGGTTACAGGCCAATAATTAATAATCGTAATTCCTTGATTATCTAAAGTCGCATAGGAGGCTAAAATCAAAATTAAAATATTTTGGACAATATCAGGCATTGCATTAACCTACTTTCTTTTAATTAAACGTTTTCCCAGTAATTGCTTTATCAAATGATTCTGGTATATCTGTTGGCACGTACTTAATATCTACTGGCACGCCCCGTTGTTCAATCGTCTTTAAGTCTGCAACTTCTTGTGCATTTAAAGAAACAAATTTGCTAATTAAGGTTCGACCATCTTCTGCAAAAACAATCCCAATATCTAGTTTTGGAATCTCAACACCCGCATCCATCAATTTAAGCATTGTACTTGGTTCCTTAGCGATGAGAAAAACTCGTTGGGCATCATAATTACCATTCTGAAAATTGTGAATTGCTTTTTCGGTGTTGATAATCGACATCCCCGTACCGGTAGGCTTGCTGAGTCGCATACTTGCCTTTAAATCTTCATTTTGACTGACTTCATCATCCACCACCATATAGCGTTTAGCTTGTGTTTCTGCAGCCCATTGATTGACCACAATCCCGTGAATTAACCGTTGATCGATTCTGCCTAAAACTACTGTCATAACTTACTCACTCCTCTAATGTGGTTGGAATCTCTATTTTCTTCGCATAGGGACTTCCTTGAATACTTGTATCCGGAACGTGTTGTTTAATCACTGCGGCATCATCTAGATCGGCCTGGTCCATGTAAACTGTCCCAGCGATTTTTTGTTTGCCAGGCTGCTTAAACATATTCCATAGAGTGACTGTCTCAGCCTCGGTGCCAGCCTCAACTAATGCTCTAACTGCTGCTGGTGTCCGACAAACGACAAAAATTCGAAAAGGCTTTCCTAAGAGACTAATATGTTCACGTTTTAATCTGGCAATCATTTTTGCGCCGTTGCTAACGCTTACAAAATAACCTGTTAAATTGGCCGATTGTAGGGCCATATTCATAATGGTTTTATTGAGTTGGTCGTTAACCAATTGATCATCGGGTACCACCACTGCATCGAATTCAAGTGCCTGCTTCCAAGTCACCGCAATTTGACCATGAATTAACCGATTATCAACTCGTACCACGACGTTTGCTGTTTCAGTTGTCAAACTTCCACGTCCTTTCATTTATATACATGCAAAAAGTGTGCCAACTACTGTTTAGCACACCATTAAACAGTTAGCTGACACACTCGTTGAGACTGAACTAATCAAGGTTAGCCAAGTCTAAACGGCTGTTCAAGATATCATAGATAAACCCAATTTCCGAAACCGGAATGGTAATTTTATAATAGTGTTGTATATCACTAAGCGCATCTGTAGTGATTTGAATAAAGTGTTGATGTGTTTTTTGGAACTGTTGCACCTGGTGGTAATCCAGATTGGGCTCTCGTTGAACAATCCGCTCAACCATGAAACATAGATGCATGTACAAGCTGATTCGCAAATAAACATCCATTTTTCGTCCTAAACTGCGTTCTAAAATTAAAACAGTTTGCTCAACTTGCCCCACGGTTATTTGTGGATCTAAAACTGCTAAATTAGCCGCAATATTATCTAAAGTAAACGCCCGGACCATGGCTTGATTCATCTTAGTTAATTGCTGCTGACTAAACATATCAGGAAAGGCATTTAAGAAAATGCGATTTCCCACTTCTGGGTTAATTAACTCTTCAACTGACAAATAAGGTATTTCTTTGACGTTGGGATCATCAGTGCCAATAATTAACTTAACGTTATATTGGTCAAAAATCGGATCTTGCAAACCATTTTGTTTTAACTGATAAAAATCTTTAGTCACAATTTTAATACTACCATTCGTACTATCAGTGACAATTCGTTGTAAATACTTGGCCGCCCCAATACCAGTAATACACGTTGTTAAAATAACCTTTGCTTTTTGAACCGGTATCACGACTTTGGTTTGTGGTTGCTGTTGTACGGCAATTTTCTTTAGTCGATCCGTAGTTAGCTGATTCTTCAAAATATCTTGGCCAATGACTAAGGCCATCGCTGTTGAAACATTGGTCATCATGGCAATTTTGCCATCATAATGTGGCTCCAACATCGCCGCCAATTGTGTTAATGACCCCATATCCACTAGCAGTAATAAGTCACTTTCGGTGTTAATCGTTCTAAAATACCGTTTTAACTCACTAACCACCTCACTGATGCTTGCATCTAACGGCATATCAACGCCTTCGTATACCGAACCGTTCAACAACCGATTGACAGTGGTCGCAATACTAGAAGCAGTCGAATAACCGTGAGTCACAATAACAGCATTCGTTTTAATTGGAATTAATTGCTCTTGCTGTGCAAAGATAAAGTTAAAAATAAACAGCGTATATAACTCTGGATTTTGCAGATTTAATTGCACCGCAATCGCTTGGACCAACTGTGTACTCAAATTATACCGACGACCAAATTGTTGCTGCAATTGAACAAGGGTTGTCGTTAAATCGGCGACTTGACGGTCATCTTCAAAATCATTTAAGAATAAAACAATCAATGCTAGCAAATGTGAATTGCTATTAAACCGATTAATCCCAAAGTCCAAATAGAAATTGCCCAAAATACCCTTAATGGTGGTCTCTAAGAATTCTAAAATGGACCCATCACGATGACGACGTAAATCAAACGACACAAAATCAGCGATTTTATTGGCAATTCTGGCAGTCACTTCAAAATACTGTTGCCGACTAACATCATCACTACCCACTTGCTGGGTAATCTCGATGATCTCGGTAGCAAATTCAAACAGCTTGGTCCGTTCTTTAATGGCAACCTCTTTGATTTCAGAATCATGATAATTAATCAAGATTGGATTACCAGTAACGCTTGGTTGTGACTTATTAGTCATAAAATCTAAAGGTAAATCAGCCACTTTGATTAACAAACTAGTCGTGGTATCTCGTTGCTTTAGTAGTGATTCAGCACAAGTTAGCTTTACAATACTTTGTAACTTACCAACATTTCCTGGCAATTCTGCGTTCACTAATAAGGCTGCCACAGCAGCACTAATCTTGATATTTCGATGCATAACGTGCGCTTCGTTCAAAAACAAATTTGCAATCAGATCTAATTTTTCTTGTTTGGTCCGATGATGAAAGCTAGGAATTTGAATCACCATTGGAATTCGTCGCAAAAAGGTTTGCAAGAAATCAATATTCTGTTTTTCGGTTGTGGCAAAGATCAGCCGAGCATTGGATTCATAGACCGCTTTCGTTTCACCAACCGGCCGATAAGTCCCCTTATCCATATACTGGAATAACTTTTCCTGACTTTCTGGCGCTAAACGATGCACTTCATCAAGAAATAAGTAACCATCCTTAGCAGTTGCTAGTAAGCCTTCACGCGTGGCCTCGGCACCGGTAAAAGCACCTTTTACGTGACCAAATAAAATACTCGATAATAATTCTGGATTATCCGCATATTCTGCACAATTAAGTACAGTGAATTTGCCTGTAACAAAACCTTCACGTTTAGCAAACTCATACGCTAATTGCGCCAAATAACTTTTACCGACCCCCGAATCTCCCACTAATAGGCAAGACATCCCGTTAGGCGGATAAATAACCGCTGATTTGATCTGATTAACAACGTTCTTTAAACTAGATTCCGCCCCGATTAACTGCTTAAACGGATCCACCTTGGCCGTTTGCGCAGTTTTCTGCTGCTCTAAGTGCTCATTCAAATGAATAAACCGTTGTGGATTGGCTTCATAAACTGACTGAGCAATAAAATAGACTGGCCGAGTGCTCGTTTTTAACGCTTCCCCATTACGAACTAATTCATTTAAATATAAACTAACCGTACTACGTTGAATCGCTAATTTCTTTGAAATAAATTGTGCGGAAACCCCCAAAGTATTCGGTGCTAAATCTTGACTTGTGGTCAATAGCAACTGGATGACCCTTTCGCGATTAGTTAGCATTCTCACCAACCTCCTCTTTCAAACTATCTCTCTCAGTGTAAAATAAAGCGTTTGCAAATCCAAGTTAAAAATAATTCAAGACTTCTAGCGCGCATAACATCGAATTCGGAATATTTTCTTTTTTATATTTACCATTTATGTTTCTTAAATCTAAAATAATTTACCTGCTAAGATCAAATCATCATTTATGCTTCAAGCTCATAAATATTGTTATGTCAACGTTTCACGACCCATTACCCCTCTAGTTTTCTGGAACAATCATCGTTATACTGCGATTACAACAACTAAAGGAGCATGATGTCATGACCACCACTACTTCCGCCAAAACGATAACTATCTTGGGTAGTTTAACTGCCATGCAACTTATTTTAGGTAGCTTATTATCTATTCAATTTCTAACGACTAAAATCGCGTTTGCTTTTATTATTGTCGCCGTAACCGCCCGTTTATTCTCACCGCTAATAACCGCTGGAAGTACCGCATTAGCTTACTTACTAGGCATGCTCCTCTTTCCTAAATTCACTTTCTTCCCGGGCTTCATTCTAACAGCCTTCTTAACCGGTCTCGTTTTCGGCTATGCCTTTCATCAACGACCAACTTTACCGCGAATTATGCTGGCAACCTTCATTGTCACTTTTGTGCTGAATCTTGGTCTCAATAGTCTATGGCTACATTGGTTATATCAAACCCCTTGGCCAATTCTATTCACCACTCGACTCATTCAAGAAATCATCACCATGTTAATCTACACCGTGAGTCTCAGTGCGCTCTTCAAGCTCCCACTACTCAATCATCTCACGACCCGTTTATCATCTTAAAGGAGCTTAACATGACTATGACTGAGCCACTGACTATTGTCTTAACACCAAACGAATCTCAGCTTTACCGGGCACCATTTGCAGCCGTCTTAGCAGCGTGGCTAAAAAATTGGCCTGCTTCGCAACCTGATCAATCACTAAAAGCCTCACGTAACGCCATTGTCACCGATCCAGCACCGTCATTATCCCAACAACTATCTGCGTGTCTTGCACACTGGTCACTCAATGCCAATACCATCGATTGCTTAGCAATTAGTTCAACTGGCATGACCTATAAATTAACCACAAACAGCCAATTTCATCCAATCGCTACTTATTTGAAACAAATCCACCACTGCTTGAACAAAGTTGTATTGACTGATCCTAGTCCACTGGACCGAATTATCCACGATAACTTGCTCACTTACTTGGCCGAAGAAATCAGCGTTAGTCGACCACTCACAACCCAGACACACGCTGACTTTGAAGTCTTTGTCCTAATTCTCGAACACCTCCAAACCCAAGCACCCACTGAACTATTAACTCAACTTGTGGCCGCTAATTTAGCTGCTGATATTCCATTAGTGGAACCCAACATCGCCTGGCGCTATTTACGCTATTTTTAATACAAAAAACGCCATCAACTAAATGATGACGTTCATAAAATTAATAAGTTGGATATAACGATAACCGTTCAGCCCGATATGACCAATCTCCCGCACTAAAGTTGGTCCGGTTCACATCAAAGACCACCTGATTGGTCTTGCGGTTAACTTCAACAAATTCACTACGCTTACCACTATCGGCATAGCCAAAACCTATCAACGTATTCCCTTGACCAACTTGATAGCTACTCCCAACAATATTGGTAAAGTTCTTAGTTCCACGTGACTTGCCGTATGACCACGTGGTTTTAACCGTCTTTTGCTTTTGATTCAAACGCACTTCAGTACCAATAGAATATTGCTTAGACGTTGTCAGATCACCACGTGTGACCGCGACATTATTGTCGTAATATTCCAGTTGCAACACATTGCCACTGTCACTTTCACCAACAATATTGATGGCATGTTGACCACCGTTATATTGGAAATGAGTGCCTTTAGCTGGCTTGATCAAGTATTTTTGATAACTAGCGGGAATCTTTTGATCCGCCCCTAAGATCCATTTAAGCTTTCCAGTCCGATAATTTAAGCCTAAAATCATCGACTGGTTTCGACCAGAAACTAACAATAAGTTATGCTTCTGATCGTAAGCCATAGAATTTTGATGGAACCAATCTAATTTACCATCTGAGCGACTAGTCGCATCGTACTTCGTATAGGCACTCTTGAACAAGACCCGTTTCAAATCAATCACCTTTTTAATCTTACCAGTCTGGTGATCAATTTGAATCATCGTGTCTTCCACATACTTCGCACTACCATCATCAACCGTTAACAAGAAGTCGCCATTCGGCATTTCGATGACATCATGGTGAATCACCGTATTAACGGCGGTCTTTTTCGGGTCCGCTTTAGTTGGGAACACTCCACTAAAGTCATATTGCTTATAGACCCGACCATAGTAATCGGTAATCCGTAACGCATTATATTTCGAATCACTAGTTGTTTTTTTAGTTAAAATCAACAAGTGCCCATTTTTTAGGGTCTTAAAGACATGTGAAATTTTATTCGTCGCATACCAGCGAATTTGTCCCTGGGCGTCCAGACCATAAGTTAGGCCTTGGCTACTAACCGCAAATGTGAGCTTCGTATTGCCAGTGCCTAACGACATTTTGCTAGGCGTACTGGTTTTAAGCGTGTTAGTGCCAATCTCGGCTGGTGCCTTGGCCGTTTTAATAGCATAAGTCTTGGTCGTCTTTTTACCGGCCTTAGTTGTATAGGTCACCTTAACTTGATTGGTCCGACCCGCATACAAACCAAGTACCCCAATCTGATGACTCGTCTGATATCCTTTAATCGTATGAGTGATCGTCGTTGCCTTGGAATCACCCACAACTTCGGTCGTCACTTGCGTTGCTGCTTTGGTCTTCACCAAGATCAATGCCGATAATGGGCTAGTCTGATACGGATTGGTGATCACTTTAGCGGCCGCACCCGCTGAAAGGGATTCAAGTTGTTGCGTGTAGGTTTTCGTTAATGCTTGCGTTGACTTAATTCCTGTTGTCGATAACGTGGGTTGAAGTCGCTTCTTTATCGTGGCCGTGGATAATCCACCTTGTTTTTCCACTTGATTGGCATGCCGCGCCACATCTTTAACGGGCGTGGCCCGCGATTGTTGCCAGTAAACACTACCACCAACAATCGCCAATACCACAATAAGGATGCCACCGATTAGCCAGGGTTTGGATCGTAGTCCTGATTTCATTATCAATCACCATTTCCTCTTTGATCAATCCCCGTATATTCAAGCCAATTGTTTTATACAATCAAATTAATCATATCAGAAAATACACGATGCTAATAACTAGTTCAACGCCGATAACATCCCTGTTAAAAAGTCAATTGCCTGACCAACAAACGCATGTTGTGCCACCTTAAAAATTGGCGCCGTTTCGTCTTGGTTAACTGCCACAATATGTTCAGCACCAACCATGCCGATCACAAATTGATCCGCACCAGAAATACCAATCGTAATGATCACTTCTGGTGTGACCGTTGCCCCGCTAAGTCCAATCTGTTGATCAACACTAAATTGTTCTAGGGTCGTTAATGGTCGGGTGACCGCAATCGTTGCGCCAATCCACTTCGCTAATTGTTGGGCCTGTAATACCACGGCTGGATCAAGTGCCCCACGACCTAGCGCAATAATCCGCTTAGCCGTTTTAACATTACCCACATTAACGGGGACATCTTCAGTTAAATGAAGTTGTTTGACGATCCGATGCAAATCTGAAACCGCAATTCGTTTGGCCATTGGCACTGGTCGATTGTCGACCGTATTTTGATGATCAGCAACGCCAAGTTCGATAGCCCCTAAATCTTGCAACAGCCATTCAGCAGAACCTTCGGCTAAGTCTAAAGCCCGAACATCACGCAGTAATTGTTCCAGTGGAAATTCATGCGTATAAGCTAACCCACCAACAATTTGAATCGCTTGGTTGGTCACATCAAAACCATGTTGCCCACCATACAACTTAGCCATCGTGGCTGCTGCTTCAAAATCGACATGCTGATCAACTTGGTCGGCCGCATCAAACGCCAATAATTCGCCGGCGCGTTTTTGGATCGTCATCTGAGCAACTTTAGTTTGAACAGCTGGAATGGTATTCAAAGTACCATCCACAACTTCACGTTTAGCCGCATACATCTTGACACAATCGAGCGCATGTTCCATCACACCAGCTGCAATCGCGCCCATAAAGATTCGCGCAATTGCTTGGTTGCGGCGAGCAATATCTAAACCTTGTCCCGGACGACCAAGCATATTCGCCGCCGTCACCTGCACATCTTGCATATGGATACCCGCAACTGAAACGCCGCGCAAGCCCATGGTGGTTTGTTTAGCCGTGATCGTCACCCCAGGCATATCGGCATCAATAATAAACGTGGCAAACTCACCATTTTCTTCACGTGTTAACACAACATAAGTGCCGGCTTGACCACCATTAGTCACAAAAGCCTTTTCACCATTTAAGGTCCAACCAGTCTCGGTTTTAGCCGCAAGTGTCTGCACACCACGCAAACTCCCACCACTAGGCTCCGTAATTGCAAACCCCATCAATTGGTCATGACCACGCGTTAAATACTGTTTTTTTTGTTCCGGGGTACCGTAATGATCAATTTGCTCAGCAGCTTTCCATAACCCTTCTAGCACAACCGCTAAGCTGGCAGATGCCCGAGCAATAATTGATAGAACTAAAGCTCGTGACTTGGTACTTAGCCCCGCACCATATGGCTTAGCCAGCCCTAATTGCGGTATATTTTGCTGGATAAGCAAGTCATAGGCGGCTTGCGAAAACTCGCCTGTTTGATCAATCTGATGATCCAAAGGCGCTAAATGCTGTTCAGCGAAAGCGGTCAACTGTTTGACCATCGCCTTTTGGTCGGCGGTTAAATTTTTTTCCATAAATGGTATCCTCTTTTTCGTCTGCTTATAAAGATATCTCTAATTTACCACAATTCATTAAGAATAGAACTAACAAAAAACGAGTTAGCCTTGATAGCTAGCCCGTTTAGCTGTGTTTTAAATTTGAAAACGCCGATTCCGAATCATTAGGATAATCACAATAAGTAGACTTAATAAAGTGACCGCAGTATCAATTTGGAAAACATGTAAGACACTAACTGCCGTGTCATTAATGATAAAGCTTGAAACTAACGGCCCAACAAAGAACGTTAATGCCGTTGCAAAACTATAGTACCCCGTTACTTTCCCCTTTTGAGCTGGGAAATATTGACTGAGTAACGTCAATCCTAATTGCCAGATACCCCCAGCAGCGAAGAACCCAATCGCAATGGCGGTTAACCGCGCACCAGCTGCACTTGGGACTAAAACCATTTGCAATAATGCTAAGAAAGACACTAACGTATAAACAAAAATCAATTTAATCGGTTTTACTTTCGTCACCAATGATGACGTAATGAAAACTGAGATCAACGAGGCACTGGCATACCATGAGATTAACGATTTCGCATTATTCGCTCCTAATTTAACCACGGCACTCCCAAAGTTTGGCGCATATTGTGAAAAGATATAAAACGTGAAGGACAACGTAAAGCCGATTAAAATTAACAAGCTCCCGTCAATAAGCATCGATGGCCGGGGACCATCAGTTGGCGTGGCAACAGTTGTCGTCGTAGCCTTGGTAGCCTTAGTAATGACTGGTTGCGGTGCAAAAGCCGCCATCGCAATCAACACGATATCAAAGACCATAATCAATACCATCGCTAGCAACGTAAACTTAGAACTTGGTTCGGCCGCGACGATAAATGGCAAGACAAATTGGGCCAACGACATGGCGGCTTTAACCAATGAATTCATGCTAGCAGCTTGGTCTTGAAACGCATCGGTTAAGGCCGGATAGCTGGCTGTATCTCCAAAAGAATTCGTCGCCCCCATAAATAGCGCCGCAACACAGGCACTGATCAAATTCGTACTAAAGAATAGTCCTAACAAGAAGATGATCTGTGCAACCATCCCAATGAGCATCGTCCCTTTACGACCCAAACGATCAGAAAGATACCCGGCGACTAGGATCGTGATCAATCGACCGATCCCAATCATCGCAATAACCGTTGAGATCCCTTTTAGATCAGTGTGCCACAGCGCTTGAAATTGCGTTCCATATTGCGAAACCACAATGGTCGCCATTCCTAAAATGGCATAATTGATATAAATGCCTAAGGCCAATGGTAAATATTGTTTCTGCTTCATTGTTCCGACCCGCTTTGCTTTGAATTCCATGACGGTCACCCTTTCGCTCTCAACGTGATACTTATCACCAGCCAATCAATTTGAACCGCTTACAAAATCAAATAATAGCTAAATCATAGTCTACGGTTATCAATGATACCATGCAACTGATGCAGGTACCGAGGTTAATGATAAATATTTGAATATTTTTTCACAATCATCTTTACAACTTTGATTCTAGCACTCGCCGCGCCCCTGTCTAATGACGGCTAGGCATTAAATCAATAGCCACAGGTTATCAATTCCACTAAAAATGGCTTAGGAATCGGCTCCTAAGCCAGTCATTTCGAATTATGTCAGTGATTTTACAAAACCACTCTGTAAAATTTCCATATAGGCCCGTGCTCGTTTCACAATCCAATCAGCATCCGACATCGTCTTCATGCCCGCATGTTGCGACTGTTCGGCTTGAAACTCCGCGAACAATTGATTGTAAACCCCAACAACTAGGTTAAGAACTAACTCACGATCCACATCAGGTCGTAACGACATCTGATCTAAGACCTGATCAAACTGTTGACGCAGTCCTTGAACCGCTTGCTGATACATCGTCATTAGCTGGTTTTGAATCGGTCCGGGTAACTTTTTGGCATCACCATAAGCTTGCATCATCACTGCAAACTCATTTGGATACTGTTGCCCAAAAGCCGCTTTGGCTTGCGTACTTTGCACCACTAGCGTCACTAAATCTGGAGGCACGGCCAACGCTTGTTGGCTAACATTAGCCGTAATTGTTGCCATCGCCGCTTTAACCACAGCCAAATATAACCCCGCTTTACTGCCATAGTAGTGAAAAATCAAGCCTTTTGAGACTTGGGCTTTGATTGCGATTTGATCCGTCTTGGCCCGTTGATATCCATCGTCCGCAAACACCTGCGTGGCGGCCTTAAGCATGCGCGTCACCTTTTTAGGATCCTTTAATACGGTTACCGCCATCTGTCTCTTCCTCTCCAATACGCTATTGTGCCAAATCACGACGCCGATAGCCCCAACTTGCTAGGCCTAATAACAAGACCGTCAGTCCAAGGCACCACCAGTTCGTTGACCAATCTAAGGCATGCACAGGGACCTGATTAACAAACCCTAGTGGCGTTAACTGCCGGGCCCATTTTGGTAGATCAATCAATCGGCCTAAATATAGCGACAAAAAACCATAAAAAGTCCAGCCCCAAGCTAAATAACGCCATTTTGGTACCCAGCCTACTAACACACTGGCCGCAGCAACCATCACCAACATCGCTGGCAAATAGGCCAACCAGACCTGACGATAAGTCGTCCACACAACCGGCGTTGTCATGACCGCGTGACCAGCTGCATACATGCCACCCACACCGGCTAACAAGACAATTCCAGCTGTCACGACAGCCACACCAGTATAACTGGCCCAAACATGCCAACGTGAAGTTGCCGTAGCATATAGCTGATGCAAAATTCCCTTTTGTTCATCACTGACTAACTTTAACATGATTTGAATGGCCGGAATCAACGCCACCACCACTAAAACAATCGCCAATACGGCAATAAATTGTTTCACGATTAGCCGGTTGGCCGCGACTAACGCTGACGTCCCCAATAATTGCTTAATCATCGGATTACTCTTAGCCAGGTCACCAATCGTATTAAAGATCGAGCCATAGGCCGCCCCCAATACGGCACTCCCAATGACCCATGCACTCAACGTTCCTCGCAATTGTCGCAGTAACAAGGTCGTTGGTCCCATCAAACTTGCCGATGCTCGTAAACGACCTTGCTTGGGTGCGATTAATCCGGCCCCCAAATCACGTTGATAACTCATTAAAGCGGCCCCAATTAAGCAACCTAAGCCTAATAACAACATGCAAACAACGGGTAACCACCGATTCGTTTGATAGGCGTCTAGCTTTTCAATCCAGCCAAAGGGCACCCACCAAGTCAGCTTAGGATGCTGAACATCAGTCACCATTCGGGCAACATAGGAACCACCAAAAATTGCATAGCTTAACATCGTGGTCTCACTAGCTGTCGTTGCAATCTGTGCTAAACACAACGTTAACATGCCGAATAACCAACCACTGGCAGCTAACCCCATCCCAATTAACCAATTACCAGTAGTATTTGCTCCCGGCAGTTGGGCCAGTTGTAGGCCCGCACCAAACAACAAGCCGATAATAAAGTTAAGACTAGTCAATTCAATAGCCGTTGCCAATAGCGGTGCTAAGCGGCCAACCGTGTGGGCACGAACTAACTCTAGTACGCCAGTGTCTTCTTCGCCACGTGTCGCCGCGACTGCAATCATAATATTCATAATGATCATCATGATTGCCATAAAAACAACCATCTCGGTCGCAAAAATCGTGGCAGTTGTGTAGGGCATTTTGGCTGTAAATTCACCAAATAACGAAACCATGGCCGGTGTTTTCAACGTTTTTGCAATGGTATTAAGCGCCGTTTGCGTTCCATAGATGCCTTCAAATTTAGCCGCAATTGCGGTAAACAGCCCTGCTAAACCTACCATCCAAATCAGTAACTTTAGGCCATCCCGTTTTAAATTAAGTCGACATAATATCCCGGTGCGTGCTACTAGTGATTTAAGCATTGGACTCACTTCCGATCCGGTGTTGCCGCTGTATAGTAACGCATGAACAAATCCTCTAACGTCGGCGGCGTACTAGTGATTGCAACTAACTGTTGCGCACTCAAATATTGCATCACCGCCGTCAATTGATCGGCATCCACTGCAAAACTGACATGATTTTGACCGGCTTTAACCGTCAACCCGTGGACACCCGGCAATTCGGCCACATGAGCCAACGATTGGACCGTCTGCACGTCAATCGTGGTCCGCGTTAAGTGCCGCATATCCGCTAACGTCCCGGTTTCCACAATCGTCCCTTCGCGAATAATCCCGATCCGATCACACATTTTTTCAACTTCCGACAAAATATGACTAGATAACAAAACACTTTTACCGGCCTGTTTAAGCTGTAACACTTGCGTTTGGAACAATTGTTCATTCAATGGGTCCAACCCAGATGTTGGCTCATCAAATATATAAAAGTCGGCATCAGTTGAAAAGGCCGCTATTAACGCCACTTTTTGCCGATTGCCCTTTGAATAAGTCCGCGCTTTTTTCCGTGGATCTAAACTAAATGCTTTGATCAAGGCATCGGTTTTAGCCGTATGTTGATCACCATTCAACTTCAGCAACAAGTCGATAATTTCGCCACCACTCAAGTTAGGCCACAAGTTGACGTCACCAGGCACATAGGCCAACCGCTGATGAATCGCGACACTGTGTTGCCAAACATCTTGACCAAAAATGGTCGCAGTACCACCATTGGCCTTCAATAAGCCCAGTAAAATTCGAATCGTTGTCGACTTACCGGCACCGTTGGGGCCAATAAAGCCAAAAACCTCGCCCGGATAAATCGCAAAATCAATATCTGTCAATGCGTTAAACTTACCGAAGCGTTTTTGTAAATGTGAAATTTTTAAAACTGGTGTGGCTTGCGTCATATCGAACGCCCCCTTTAGCGATCATCGCTAATTTTGACGTTATCATAAGCCAGATTGACTCGTGAGTCAATATTTAACGCACTTGATTGGATAGTTCCCTTCCAAACCAAATTCCCCCTAAAAAAGGGCAAAAAAATAGCACTGATCAGCTTGACCAGCACTCACGTTGAGGACAATAAAATAATCTGAGACAGTCTCACACCTTATTGTCAACGTAATTACTCAACGGTAATTACCATTTTTAATTATACGCTATTCCCGGAAAAATTTGGGTCACTTCAGTCAAATTCATCCAAAAAAATCGACCTAGCTTCAAACTAGGTCGATCAAACTCGTTATGTACGTGTTTTATTCCATGCTGGTTTTAGCATATTCTTCTAAGACTGGGACCACATAGCGTTCCTCAGCTTGTTTGCGCGCCATAATGGCATCATCCATATCCGCAAATTGTTGGTTCAACACTAAGCGTCCACGATACATTAAACGCGCGACCCATTTTTGTGAACAACGATCAAAAGACACGCCAATGACCCCGCTTCGATTCCGACTATTCGGCTTCAAACGATCAACGGACGTTCCTTGATACAACGGTAAGTTGTCACTGCGGCCCATATTTTTTCGTGTTTGGGGATTTTCAAAAATATTTTTCCGGCTGACATCAGCACGTAAACATCCGCAACTCTTGGTAATGCCTTTGCGTAAGCGATAGCTATCCACAACGACCTGCCGACCACATGAACATTGACACAACCAACGGGCATTCCCATTAGGGGCACTCTTAGCTCGTTTAATGACGGTCAATCGGCTAAATGTCTCTCCTGTTAAATCTTTTAGTCGCATCAAAATCACCTCGATAATTTTATGTCCAATCGATGCGGCAGCACCCTATACCAATTGAACTTAGTTTCTAATCTATACTGATTTTATGAAATAAGTATGACGAATACCAAAACATTCATAGTATTATTTATAGATATTTTTATTTAGGCAAGCAAAAGGGGTAAATCACACATCCCAGCTTTGGCCTTTAAATATAATACTACTATCTATCCGAGGTGTCATGTAAATATGAATATTTTTATATATTGTATAAATCAAACTCGATGATCTCATCATTACCAGCCTAGCACGTGTTTGTAAAATCGTCCATAAAAAAAACGTGCTGACAGTGATTCTGCTCACCGAGCACGTGATATTATTTCTTTACGATTAGGAACCTTACTAGTATTGGTTTAAGTCATGCTAAATTAGTTTCAGATCACTAACATAACCGAGAGTGAGCTCACATTGAGCCCAGCCGTGGGAGTCTCTTAGCGATTTATCGCTTAGAGACTGGCGCTTTTGAAACACGGGGTTGGTGGTTCAAAACGACGGTTCAGACCGCTTTTTGGCTGAACCGGGCCGCCCACAGCGTTCCGGCTCAATGTGGGCGAACGGCAGGTGGCAAGTATTTCTAAAAAGTAACTTTCAACCTTTAGTTGTTTAAAGTGGCCATAATCCTAGATTACTCAAAATACGTATTTCCGTATGTGGTGGCAATAATGGCTGTAACGCCTCACGAATCGTGGCTTCATTGCCCATTGTCTGTAGATCATACCAATACGTGCCATGATGGTCTTGTCCAACCAAACGCCAAGCACCCAGATCTTCAATCGGCGTTAAATCGGGGGCTGCGGGCATTTTGTATAAAAAGATATGCCAAGTTGGGCGCCAAGCATCGTCATAATCTTGTAATTGACGACGTAATTGCCGCACTTGCCGATGAATCGGCACAATCTGACTGATTCCGAGCACCACGCCAATAAGCCAAATGATGGGACCCACTTCAAAAGCCCATCCTGGCGCTTGGATGCCGACTAACACCATGAGCATCACGGTGAATGCCACGACCCATCCGAGCGTCCACACATTAACTAAATTCCAAAGATGGTTCCGTAAGCCTAGCGCAACTTTAAGTTGCAGTGGATCATCTTTTGTTACCGTACCAATTCCAGCTAAAAGCTTCGGATCGGTCGTCCCAGTATAAAGTACTTTAATGGCCGGTTGCTTTAACGTGGCCGTAGCTAAAACCGTAAATACGGCATTGGTTGTAGCCGTGGTTTCCACATCAACTGGGACATATTCCGTAAAAAGACGGTAGTTGGTCGTTGTCGGTGTAAAGTCATACCGTGACCCATGCACGTCAGCTAACAACCACCCCTTTTTGACCATCGCATTCAGCCAGTTTAGTTCGGCCGCTGACCCCTTAATCACATTTCGATAACGTTGCATTAAAACACCCCCAAAAATACGATCCCTAGTCGTCAGTTGGTAAGTCGAGCTGATTGATAATCTGGTTCAGTAGCCCCAAACGATCTCGTTCCGCCGCTAGCACCGCGAGTCCACTCCCGGTTAATTCATAAATATGCTGATCATCAGCGGTTATTTGATCTTTAATCAGATAATCTTGCGTCAACATATGTAAAGTTGTATACAACGTTCCCAAACCAATTTGTAGCTGATGATTCGTCAATGTCGCAATTTTAGTTGGGATATCCATATTTCGTATCGGTTGTGCCACACTCACCAAAGTTAAAAACGTCGCTTCGGTTAACGGTACATACTTGTCAATTAATCGTTGATATAATCCCGCTGCCATTTCGCTCATCCCTTCAAAGAAACCGTTTACTTTAATTAAAATTATGAACCTCCACCAATTTAAAAGCAAACTAAAACGACAACCAAGCAACGCTCAGTTGTCGTTTGACTATCATAATTAGTTAGTACATTAACAGGAGTCACCTACGTCAGCCAGTGATTCAGCCGGCTGTATTGTGAATACAACTCAATCTCATCATCATTATAACCGAGAGTGAGTTCACATTGAGCCCAGCCGTGGGAGGCTTTTAGCGATTTATCGCTTAGAGCCTGGCGTTTTTGAAACACGATTTTTGTGGTTCAAAACGACGGTTCAGACCGCTTTTTGGCTGAACCGGTCCGCCCACAGCGTTCCGGCTCAATGTGGGCGAACGGCAGGTGGCAAGAGTGAGGACTTTTGATCGTTGAACAAACACTTGCTACATTAACGACAGTTGTCATTTCACCTTTAATTAATGGATTTGAATATCGGCCACGACCGTACTAGTCGCGTATGGTAAATGTGCTTCTGAGATTTCGAATGGTTGCCCGTCATCTGTGTAACTGACTTGGTTAATGACCAAAACTGGGTCACCTACTTGAGAGCCTAAGCCTTCAATATCTTCATCATTGGCTTTGGCCGCCGAAATAATTCGATGAGAACCGGCAATCGACATCCCTCGTTCTTTTTCCAAGTAGCCATAAATCGACCCCATCAGTACACTCTTCGTCAACGTCACAATGCTGGTTGGCATAATCGTATGTTCATAAGCCCAGACTTTCCCGTCCACATACCGGGTTCGCCGAATAACATAGACCGGGTCCATGTCGTCAATCATTAATTGTTCAGCTTCACGAGTCGTTGGTAGGCGTGCTTGTAATTCCAACACTTTACTCGTAACTTTCTTTCCAGCATTGGTCCGCGTTGTCCCTAGTGGTTTGTCCATCAATGTCTCTTGATGATCTTCAGTGATGCCAAAATCTTTACGTACAAACGTCCCCGCACCACGTTTAGAATAAACCATCCCTTCAATAATCAATAGCTGAATGGCTTTATGAATCGTAATCCGCGTTGTATCGAAAGTCGCGGCTAATTTGTTTTGATCCGGCATTAATTCACCGGGCGCATATTTCCCCGACTTGATATCTTGACGTAAACTGTCGGCGATGGCCTCGTATTTGTAAGCCAATTTTCTCACATTCTTTCCTCAATAACATCTTGTCACATAGTTTAACCCATTTCGTTAACAAAGTGAATAATTTGTATATACTTTTTAAATGAATGTTTAATTTCATTTCAAAACTGATTATTTTCCCAACGATCACGAAGTCGGTATAATAAACCTACAATTCGATCATTTAATGAGGTGAAAAGCATGGAAGTCCATTCGCTAAAGCTCGATCAAGATGCCGTTATTTATTCAGCAGCGATCAAAACCCTAGCTAATTTCAAACCAGAAATTAACGTTGATTTTTCCAAAGTCTCTAATCAAGAAGAAGCCCGTATTTTGGCTCAAGAAACGACCAAACAGTTCACGGCAACCTTTGAAAAGTTATTGGAAACAGGGTATGCCAAAGCTATTTCCAAAGGTCAATTGGCTGAATGGGGCGCTTATTATTTAGCTCATAAAAGCCAAAAATAACCGGCCTAAAAACTAAGACCACTAATGATTTACTGGTTAAATTAGTACCAACCAATCCGGTTGGTACTAATTTTTTTGCATTTTAGGATCGTTCAAAACCCTTGATATAACTGAATTTATATTTTGAATTATCTAAAAGACTATACAAATTTAATCAAAAGGATTGTTTTTAATACCGATTGAGTTTATACTACAAAGGTGTTAAGGAAAGCGCTTCCTGAAAAACATGATTAGATTGGAGGAAATTATGGACCTTTCACGTAGAATGCCCAAAGATTTTTTCTGGGGTAACTCAGTTTCGAGTATGCAAACTGAAGGCGCCTGGAATATTGATGGTAAGGGCAAATCAGTTTATGATGTGCGCCCAGCCACTGAGCACACTGCGGATTGGCATGATGCCATTGATGAATATCACCGCTATGACGAGGATTTAGACTTAATGCAATCGATGCACATGAACATGTATCGAATTCAAATCTCTTGGTCACGAGTGGTTCCCGATGGCGATGGTGACTTCAACCAAGCTGGGATCGACTTTTACGACCGCTTAGTTGATGGGATGCTCAAACGTGGGATTACGCCAATGATCTGCTTGTACCATTTCGATATGCCATTAGCGCTAGCCCAAAAAGAAAACGGATTCATGTCACGACATACTGTTGATGCATTTGTCCGTTTTGGGAAAAAGATGATTGAACACTTCGCTGATCGGGTCAAATATTGGATCACGTTCAACGAACACAATTTGTATTTTACGAATGAAGTTTTCAACATTTCAGGTTATGACCATGGCGACCGGTCACTAAACGATCTCTACACCATTTTCCATCATACCATGTTGGCTCACGCACAACTTGATGCATTTGTTCATGCCGACTACGATGATGTGAAATTCGGTGGGATGATTGCCTACACACCAGTCTACCCAGCCACGTCTAAACCAAATGATGTTTTCGCCGCTCGACAATTAGATCAATTTTTAAATAATAATTTGAACGATGCGTTTGTTCACGGTCATTACGCCCATGAAGTTCTAACCTATATCAAGAACAACGATATTGATTATGACCATCAGGCTGGCGATGATGATATTATTGCGAACATGCACGCAGACTTCTTAGCATTCAGCTATTATCGTACAACGACGATCAATGCCGATAAGGTTCCTGCGGGAACGGCACCTAATCATTATTTGGATTATGGCATGGAGTCAAACCGCTTCCTTAAAGCCAACAAGTGGGGCTGGACGATTGATCCACTTGGATTCCGTAATATGATCACTGATCTGTACAACCGCTATGAGGTTCCAGTCTTCCCAATTGAAAATGGGATCGGCTTGGAAGAACATTGGGATGGTCAAAATATGATTGAAGATGACTTGCGCATCCAATATCATGAAGAACACATCTCAGCGATGAAAGACGCGATGTTTTTAGACGGTGCAAAAGTCTTGGGTTACTTGGGCTGGGGGCTCATTGATATCCCAAGTTCACACGCCGACATTGAAAAACGTTACGGGGTCGTCTATGTCAATCGCAGTAACCATGATTTAAAGGACATGCAACGTGTCCCAAAGAAGTCCTATTACTGGCTTAAGTCAGTTTTAGCAAAAAATGGAGATGAATTGTAATGGAAAATAGCAATAGCAGTAACAGTGCTTTTAGTAAATTCATTAACGATAAAATTTTGCCACCGGTCATGAAATTCGTTAACACGAAACCGGTCAAAGCCTTACAAGATGGGATGGTTTACGCCTTACCATTTATCATTATCGGTTCCGTATTCTTGATTTTGTCAAATATCCCAATTCCAGCGCTTGCCGCGATCTTAAAAGCTTCTGGTTGGTCAGCATTCTTTAACCAAGCTTACACCGCTACGTTCGCGATTATGTCAGTTTGGGCCGCGGTTGGGATTGCTTATGTGTACGTCCGCAACGAAGGTTATGAAGCCCTCCCTGCTGGGTTAACTTCATTAGCCACTTTCTTACTTTTGCAAACGCTTAACATCGCCAGCCCATTAGCTGGTGCGATGGGCAAAGCTGGTACCGGGATCACCAATGCTGCCGGCAATGTTGTGATGTCAGGGACTGCCGTTAGTCAAAACATCGACAAATTACCAAAAGCATTGCAAGGATTCCTAACCACTCCTGTTAGCGGCGTTATCAACTTAACTTGGCTTGGTGGTCAAGGGATGGTTGCTGCGATCATTATTGGTATCTTAGTTGGTTGGGCATATTCTGCAATGATCCGTGCCGGTTGGAAGATTACTTTACCAGAACAAGTCCCAGCTAGTGTTGCTGGTCAATTTACCGCTATGATCCCTGCTGGGGTTATTATCACCGTTTCAATGTTACTTTACGCTGCTTTCAGTGCCTTTGGTAACACCGACTTATTGCAATTAATCTATACAATGTTACAAACACCATTGCAAGGATTATCTGATTCACTTGGTGGTGCCTTAGTTATCGCATTCTTAGTTCCATTCTTCTGGTTCTTTGGGGTCCATGGTGGGTTAATCATGGGTGCCATCACCAGTGGGTTATTAATTCCTAACACTGCCGATAACGCCGCTTTATATAAAGCAGGCAAATTGACTGTTGCTCAAGGTGCCCACATTGTTACCAACGAATTCTACAACAACTTCATTAACTTAACTGGTTCTGGGATTACCATTGGGTTAGTTATCTTTACGGTCTTCGCCGCGCGTTCTGTCCAATTGAAGACTATTGGGAAGATTGAATTAGTCCCTGCTTTGTTTAACATTAACGAACCATTCTTGTTCGGTTTGCCATTAGTTATGAACCCATTCTTGGCAATTCCATTCTTCTTAACCCCTGTTTTGGTTGCCTTATCAACCTACTTGGTTATCTACTTCGGAATTATCCCACCATTGAACGGGGTTGCTGCGCCTTGGACGACACCAGCGATTATCTCTGGTTTCCTTATTGGTGGTTGGAAGATGGCAATCTGGCAAACACTTACCTTGGTTATGTCAACTGCAATCTACTTCCCATTTGCTAAGAAGTATGACCGGATCTTGAAGGGCCAAGAAGATGCTAAAGCTGCTGCCGAAGCCGCTGCTGGAAATGCTGCTGCTGAAAAAGCTTAATAGTTACTCGTTTTGTTTGAAAGGATGAATTGATTATGGCTGAAAAAATTATTATGTTGGCTTGTTCAGCCGGCATGTCAACCTCACTACTCGTTTCAAAGATGCAAGCTGCCGCTAAAGCCGACGGTGTTGATTACAAGATCTTCGCCACTTCTTCAGCTGACATCGACCATCAATTAGCTTCTGATGAAAAACCAGACGTTTTGTTACTCGGACCACAAATTCGTTACATGGCTAACGATGTTAAGAAGAAGACCGATAAAGTCGGTATTCCAATGGACATCATTAACATGAGCGATTATGGCATGATGAATGGTGAAAACGTCTTAAAGACTGCTGAAAAAATGTTAGGTGACGCTTAGTTAAGTTTCACGTGAAACATTTTGACACATAGGACAAAAGAACCACCCGCAATTAATTTTGCGGGTGGTTCTTTTTACGTTCACAATTAAGCAGTCACCTTACTAAGCGCATCTTGAACGGCTGACTTCAATGCTCGACTCGTGGTCGAGGCGCCAGAAACCACATCAACATCGGCACTATTAGCTTGTACCATCTGAGCTGGCAATTCATCTAACGCTGCTTGACCGACATCGGCACTTTCACTTTGCCGGACAACCTCAACTTGTTGTAGCTTGTCATTAGCATAGGTGATTCGTACCACAATTTGACCACCAATGCCATTGGCACTAGTTCCTAAATATTGATTAGACCCAAGCTCAATCGTGCTTAAATCGTCTGCGGCAGCTAAATTATCGCCACCTAAAGTCGTTGTTTTTTGACTGGCCGAGGTGGTCGCGTCATTGACCATGGCTTGTGGTGAATCGGCCTTAGGTTTAGCCGCATTTTCACCAGCAATCTTCCCAAAGATCAAGCATTCGGCTAAGTTACCACCACCCTGATATTGGTTCGCACAAATCCCACCGAGTTCACCGGCACCATACAAGTGTGGGATTGGCCGTTGATCACTATCGAGAATTTCAGCTTGGGCATTACGCCGAGGACCACCTTGGGTATTCAAGATATCATGCGTTAATGCAGCCGCATAATATGGTCCATCACCAAAGGCTGTCATACTATCGGCTTGACGACCATAAGCATAATCACGTCCTTGAGCAGCAAACGTATTAAAATCAGTGATTGTTTGCGTTAAGATCTCCCCATCAGCACCCATTTGAGTGGCTAAATCAGCTAAGGTGTCTGCCTTTAGCAACGTCTTTAGAAAATCCGCATATGGCAAGTTTTCAGCTTGATTGAAGCGATCCAATTGGGCCTGATCAAACACCAGATAAGGATGGACATTCGTCCGAGGTACTCGCCAAGTCCCATGATCGTAAATATGACCATGACGATTTTGTTCGTCTTCTTTGAAATACCGGCTGCCGTCATCACCAACTGTGATAATGCTGCCGTGTGACAGTTCTGGCCAAGCATTGACAATCAAACGGGCCCGTTCACCGGCGGGTACATCAAAGGCTAAGCCATGTAACATCCCTAGCGCTTCATAGTTCTGCATGTGCCACAAATCAGCCCCGACTTCTTCAGCCATCCGAATCCCGTCACCACGATTATAGAGCGTCCCTAATGGCGCTAAGCGTGCAGCACCTAAGTAGTCTTGAACTTGTTCAGGGTTGTTTTCAAAACCACCCATCGCCATGACAACGCCATTTAAGGCCCGGACATTGACCCGTTTTTCATGACGCTCAATTTGCACACCGACTACCGCTTTAGTAATCGGATCTTGAATAAGATGTTTAGCTGGTGCTTCCAACCAGACATCGATCTTGTCGGATCGATCAACGACCTTTTGCCGTAAAATCTTCCACAATGCCGCATCGAAGAACCCGCCGTGGACAGTCGTAAAGTCATAACTTTTCACGCCATCATACTCTGGATATTCAAAAATCGCATCCTTAATATTGACATCAGTTGAGTCCAAATCAAAATTCTTTTTAAAACTGAATGGCTCAACATCCAAATAATCGCGGACATATTGCCGCATATTTGCCATGCCTTTAACATAAGTATTCACCATGGTTTCATCCAATTGCATCGGCGCTGTTAAATTTTGATAATACGTTTTTAGTTCATCAAAGTTATCACCAGTCCCGATTAATTGCGCGGAATAACGGGTATTCCCACCTTCATGACCATTTGGCGCGACATCAGTTAGTAAAACTTTAGCTCCTGCATCAGCAGCAAACCGTGCGGCGGTTGCCCCGGCACCACCAAAGCCTAAAACCACTGTGTCATAAGTGGCGTCCCATTTAATCTTTTCAACATCAACCATCTGTATCATCCTCCTTAAATTAATTGTGTTAAGAATCACAATCAAAGGGTCGCCTCTATTATGCAATCGCTTACCAAGGTTGTAAAATTACTTTCGACTGGTATGATGATAATAAATTTATTATTAATTAAACCGCCACAAATTAACGTGAGTTATTAAGGAGCCTTAACCATGGATCAACGACTCGGTGACTTCTTAGCCGCGATTGCCACTACTGGCAACATGACTAAAGCCGCACAAAGTTTATTCGTCACTCAACCTTATATTAGTCAAACCGTCCGCCGCGCTGAAAATGAGCTGAACGTGGTTTTAGTGACTCGTGATCATCAACCGCTCACCCTCACTTATGCTGGCCAACGCGTTTTAACCTATTTACAAGCCCAGCATCAGCTTCAAACCGCAATGCAACAAGAACTCAAACAACTAACGAACCATGCTGCTGGTTCCTTAACTTTGGCCATTAATCAGCCGTTAGCCGCCCTTTGGTTGCCAGAGATTTTACCGGCGTTATATGCCCAATTTCCACAGTTGCATCTCAATATTCAAGAACTGACCACGAGTGAGGCCGAGCAACGATTACCCACGGGGAAAATCGATGTGTTTATCGGTAAAGCGATCTATGACCATCGACTTGCTTTTCAACCACTTGGCCGCCTAAAACTGGCCCTGGTTGTTCCCGCCAATAGTGACATTCAGCCACAAGCTGAACAACCATTAGCTGCCCTTACGAATCAACCGTTTATTCGTATCGCCGCCCCATCACGTTTTCAAGAAGTCGTTGATCATTACTTCCAAGACAATGGCATTACCGTCATTAATCGTCTAGAAGTGCCAGACTCACGCATTGCTCTGGCATTGGCAACCGCGCAACTAGGGAGCATGGTCACCGGTTGGGACACCTCCAAAACAGCGCTAAAAAACCATCCTGATCAAATTCGAATTTATCCCATTCCAACCAATCAAGTGGCCCTGGATATGGGTATCACGTATCCAGCCCACCATCACAGTGCGGTTTTAACACAATTAGTGCAGTTGACGATGACGAAGCTATTACCATTACTATGAAAAAAGTAGCGGCACCCCGGTTAAAACCAGAGTGCCGCTACTTTCACACGCTTTTTTATTGAACCGTCGTTTTAACTTTACTCAACGCATTCTTAACCGCACTCTTAATGGCGCGACTAGAAGCGGAAGCACCTGAAATACTGTCGACATCAGCGCTATTCGCTTGAACCATGGCTGCTGGTAATTGCTCAACCGCCGCTTGACCAACATCTTCGCTTTCACTCTGTTGAACAATTTCAACATTTTGTAATGTTGCATCGGTATACGTGATCCGCACAACCACTTGACCACCAATTCCGGCTTCACTAACCCCTAAATATTGATTAGGACCCACCGTAATGTTAGCTAAAGCATCAGCTTCAACAACATCATTGCCACCAAGATCAACGGTCGCTTCAGCCGGGCCATCAACAGGTGCTGTTGCAGCCAATGGGGTTTGTTGTGCGGCATTTTCACCGGCAATCTTCCCAAAGATCAAGCATTCGGCTAAGTTGCTCCCACCGGCATATTGATTGGCATTAGCGCCGCCCAATTCACCTGCACCATAAAGATGTGGAATGGGTTGCGCATGGACATCCAAGATTTCGGCTTTAGCATTGCGACGTGGCCCACCTTGCGTATTTAACATCCCCGCTTCTAGGCGTGCCGCGTAGTATGGACCATCATCAAATGCCCGCATCGTTTCTGGTGCCCGATGTTGACTAAAGTCTTCACCATTTTCAGCAAATTGATTGAAATCTTGAACTGTCTTCATTAAGATAGTTGGTTGCAAATCGGTTGCTGCAGCCAAATCAGCCAAGGTATCAGCCTTAACCAATTGATCTAAGAAGCTATCATCGGGATTATCAGCCGCTTTAAATTGCTCATATTGCGCTTGGTCAAAGATTAAGTAAGCATGATCTTGCGCCGTTGGAATCCGCCAAGTGCCATGATCATATAACCGACCATGCCGATTTGGTTCGTCTTCACGGAAGTAACGACTGCCATCATCACCGGCAACTAAGATTGATCCGGTATATAAGTCAGGCCATGGGGCCAAGATTAACTTGCCGCGTTCACCCGGTTTCGGTGCAAAAGTCATCCCAGCGAGGATGCCTAAGCCTTCGTAGCTGTGCATGTGCCACAAGTCGGCGCCAACTTCTTCAGCCATCCGAATCCCGTCACCACGGTTATATAAACTGCCAATTGGGGCCAGATGTGGCGCACCTAGGTAGTCTTGGATATACTGATTATTGGTTTCAAAACCACCCATACTCATGACGACCCCGTTACGAGCACGAATATTTACACTAACACCATGCCGTTTGATTTGAACCCCTAGAATGGCCTTCGTTTCTGGATCTTGAATCAATTTTTCAGCAGGTGAATCTAGCCAAACATCGATCTGATCAGAACGATCCAAAACGTGTTGCCGTAAGTTCTTCCAAAGCGCCGCATCAAAGAAGCCTTCGTGAACCAAGGTCAAATCAAATGCCTTAGCCCCTGGTAGTTCTGGATATTCTGGCGCCAACGCATCCGAAGGCCCAGTCTTAGGCCCATATTTATAGGTATCGTTATAACTAACCGGTTCCTTAACATCCAAATAATCCTTGAAGTAATCACGCATGTTGACCATGCCATGAACATACGTCTGTAATAAATCTTCGTCCAACTTGGTCGTGCCAAGCATCGCACGATAATAAGCTAATAGTTGGTCATAATCAGTCCCTGTCGCCACGACTTGTCCGGCATAACGCACATTGCCACCTTCGTGACCGTTTGGTGCCGCATCAACAAGCAAGGTCTTGGCATGATTATCGGCGGCAAACCGCGCAGCACTAGCCCCAGCGGCGCCAAATCCTAAGACGATCACATCGTAACTGGCACTCCACTTAAGTTGTGAGGTACTGGTTGTTTTAGGTGAAAACTTAGCATTGATCATGTCAGTATAAGCTGAAAAATGCGCGAAACATTCTTCCAAAAAGGCCACCGTCTTGGTATCCTTCAACCACCCATTGTCATCGAAAGCGGTCGTCGCGTGACTCAATAGAAATTCGTTACCCGGTAAGACGTAACCGCCAATTCCAGGCGCATCTAACGTTTCACGCAATTGAATCTGGGCTCGTGACGTCCCTTGAGCGCCCAAAGATGCACCGACAATCATGATCGGCTTATTTTGGAATGGGTGATCGACACATGATAACCATTCAATCACACTCTTTAACGCTGCTGGAATCGCATGATCGTATTCCGGTGTTGCTAAAATGACCCCATCGGCCGCTTTAATCGCGTCATTTAAATCCAAAACGCTGGCTGGTGGATTACTGAGAGCATCTTCATTGAATAAAGGTAAATCTTTAATTTCACGAACTTCAATAGTCGCTTCGGTTTTAAAATGGCGTTGCATAAACTGTAACAATTGACGATTGTACGATTTGCTGGCATTAGTGCCAACTAATCCGATAAATTTCATACCCAATCACGTCGCTTTCTATTTTGTGATTATTTTCTCAAGATCATTGTAACCCTGTCATTTATTTTTGAAACCGGTAAAATACTTCTAGAGGCGAAGTTAAACGTTCGCCTAAATCGGAGGTACTGTATGAACATTGACTTAATCCAACTCTTTTTAGAAGTTGTTGAGTCCGGTAGTTTTAAAAAGGTCGCTGAACACCATTTACTTTCTCAACGCGCGGTTTCTAAAAAGATCGGTACACTAGAGATGGCATTAGGTGTTGCACTATTCAAACGTCAGGCGAACCGGATTACCCTAACGCAGGCCGGTCATTTTTTCTATACGGCTAGTCAAACGATGACTAATCAATTCAGTGAAGCATTACGCGAGATTCAAACATTAAGTCGTGACACCCAAGAGGTCTTAAGTATTGGTTACTTCTCCATTTTTGAAAGCCAGCTTATGCAAGACCGGTTTCAAACGTTCAAGCACGCTCATCCAGCCATTAACTTGATCTTTCGCCAAGCCAGTATTGAACATCTTCATCAGAGTGTTTTAAATGGTGAACTCGATTTGGCGTTCATCATTAGTTATGGGCCACAAGCCCTCATTCCTGACAACCAACTCAACATCAAGACCGTCGCCAAACGACAAATGGTTTTAGGCTTGAGTGCACAAAATCCGCTCAGTCAACAGCCCACCATTGCGGCACGCGACTTAGCGGATACTAAAATTCTTTATTATAGTGCTGAAAACTCGGCCTACTTACAGCAAAGCTTTAGTCAACGCAATCCCGATCTAGCTCCTGATCAGATTCAACGCGTTACTAGTGTGGAACAAATGGAGCTGTTAGTCGCCTTAGATCAAGCCGTGGCGTTTTATCCAGCCGACATTTATGATCCTTTGTTAAATCCACGCCAACAGATCAAGTTAGTCCCGTTAGCTGGCGCCAATCAAAACTACCAGTTAATCGAATTGTGGCGGGCCGATAATCAAAACCCGGCATTGCAGAAATACTTACATTTAACCTTTTAATAACCATTGTAGTTGTGTCAAAGCCGCCTGGTGATCAGCATCACTTTGCTTGGCGACATAATAGTAAGTCAACGTTTCATGATACAGTGCTTGTTGGCTAGGTTTGAGTTGATAATACCGATCAAACGTCGCCGTTAAAGCCGCCGCCGTCACACTGGCCGCTAACTCACGATCACAAAATGTCCGCAGTTCCCGTCGCGTCAAGCGTGTGCGTGGAACTGGCGTGAATTCTGGTTGCGCGGCTAAACGCTTATTTAATGCTGCCGCCAAAGCTTTAGCGGCATGTTGCGACAACCATTGTTGAATCGCCTCAACCGATGTCAACGCTGCTAGGGCTTGAAAATCAGTCAAGTTGAGTTGCCTGGCCCAACGAGTGCCTAACAAGCGTTGCCAATCGGCCAATTGCGTGCTGGTTTGATGATAGTCCCAACCCCAGCAACTATTGAAGACATCATCATAAAATCGCGTCGTCTGCTGTTGATCTAACGTTTGGGTCATCTGATTCAAATCAGCCACAAAGTCGCGTTTTAGCATCGCTAATCGGCGCACTTGAATTTGACCAGTCTGCGCGTATTCGGCGACAATAATGCCAAATTGATACGCATTCAGTAACGCCCGACCAGTTTGTGGGGCGTTCAGTTTGCTGAATTCATCACGAGCCACTTGGCGATCAGGTCGTCGTACAATGACATGTGCCAATTGACTCAAGTAACGTCGATAGGTCGCACTCGTGCGCAACGCGTGTTCTGCCGTTACTGCGGCAGTTTGAGCCGCTTGTTGCGCCTGCTCATGCGCCTGTTCCACTTGGGCTTTAGTTGCTGCGATGCAATCCGCAATGGTTTGCTTTTCGCGATCCACTAGTTGATCGTAGGTCGTTAAACTTGGTTTGAGTTCGGTTAATGGCAATTGGCTCGTACGTCGACGCAAGTAGGTCGTCACTGTCGTCTGCGTGTGGGTTTGGACCTCACGCACTTGTGGTTGCCACTGACTTGGTAATTGTGGCAATAACGGCTTCGTAAACATAATGTTCGGAACCGTTGGCGCTTTTGCCGTTAGTCGTTGATACTGAGCCACCGCATAAAAGTTGTCCTCCGTGGTGATCACCATCAAGAAGCGCGTTTCCGCGTTCATAAACTTCTTCACACATTCCGAACCCACAATTAATTCGCGATGATTCTGTTTGTTTTGAACATGATATTCATATCGCACTGGCTTATGACACAGTTCACAGTGATGCCACGCTTGGCGGTCAGCACTCTGATTGACGACATAAGGCAAACTAGCTAACAATTGCCATTCTTGGCTACACGCACTCAACCAGTCGCCATGGTCATGAACGATCAGGTTTCGTACCGTTGATGGTAAAAAGTCACTATCTGCCTTAACAGTGACGTGCTCATTTAATAATCGGCTAATTTGATTTAACGTGGTTTGTCGCCGAGCATGTTCACTTAATCGAAAAAATCGATTTTCAGCAGGGGTAATTAAGGTTGTTGGCTTTGGCATCCAACCCCTCCTTTCATTTAAAACTAGCTCTCATAGCATAGCATAAAACCGTTATCGACAAGGTCGATAATGCTTCCGCTTGTACACCACTGCTAATCGTAAGTTTATATATTTTTACGCATTGTCAATCAAAAGCGCCCCCAACTTATTGTTAATTATCCTAATTTCTTTAACTCACAATCTCCGTTTCAATAGGCAGTTTATTCAATGAAATGATTGTCTTGATAAAATTAAGGTGCTAAACTGTATTTGTTTCAACGAAAAGGTATATCTACATTTAAGGGGGATTTTATTTATGAAAAAACTTAATGTCTTATTCGCAACCGCAGCATTAGCTTTACCATTGGCCGTTGCACCATTATCGGCAAGCACCACTTTGGTGGCCAACGCGGCTACTGCTAAGAAAGCCACCTCGACCACTTATACGTTGAAGAAAGCCATCTCTACTAAGAAGACGGCTTATCATGCCAAGAAAACTGGTGACAAGTATAAGATCTTGTTTGCCGCTGACCGGGCTAAAGCGACCGTTGAAAAGTCTAAAACTAAACTTTCCACTAAAAAAACCTATACCAGTGCCAAGAAGATCGAATTAACCACTGGTAAAAAAGGTGCCAAAACCGTCACCTACTTGCATTTAAAGAACAACGAAGGCAAGTACGCTGGCTGGGTTAAAGCCAGCCAATTAACCAAAGGGGCATCAACCTACAAGGCTAAGATCACGACTAAGGCTAAAGGAACAACGTATACGTTGAAGAAAGCCACTTCGACTAAGAAGACGGCCTATCACGCTACCAAAGCCGGAGACAAGTACAAGATCACCTTCGCCGCTGATCGGGCTAAAGCAACCGTCGAAAAATCTAAGACGAAGCTTTCAACAAAGAAGACCTACATCAGTACTAAGAAGATCGAATTAACCACTGGCAAAAAGGGCGCTAAAACCGTCACCTACTTGCATTTAAAGAATGGCGCCGGTCAATACGCTGGTTGGGTCAAAGCCAGTGAAATGACTAAAGGGGCTTTAGCTGATAAATAGCTAGTTATCCCATTAATACCAATTAAAAAAGCATCGTCAATCTCATTCGATTGACGATGCTTTTGTTCGTACATTTTATTCAAATAACTTCTTAGTAGCTTTCAACAAGGTCTTTGGATCCTTGTCATAACGTGGTGTCTTAACTAAGTTATCCATTGGGACACCGGCAAAGTGATAAGCTGCAATCTCACCAGAACGAACCGCACTTTGTTCCGTGAAGATCATCTGATAAGGTTGTTCCGCAAATTCACCAGTGAAGGCTAAGTTGGTGGAATGCTTTGGTAAGACTTCTGGCCGATCGCTCTTGGCCCGGTTGTTGAACAAGGCTGATGCGTATGGCATGTAAACTGGAATATTGTTGATAATGCTATCAAGAATTTCCTTTTCTTTATCCTTGATATTACCAGGACCTGGATCAACCTTTGATAATTGACCAATCAGTTCTTGGGCCATTTCTTTCCCAGTCATTTCAATATATGGTTTGTGGATGAATTCACCCTTACGCCGTGGATAGAGGAAGTAGCCCCAAAGCACGGTTTCATTAGGATTTTGAGTGGTGAAATGTGGTTGATGATGAACCACAATCGACATATTGATATCCTTTTGATTCAATGGCGTAATTGGCGTCGTTGATAAGAAGGAATTCAAGGCATTGCCGGGTTCTTGAGTGGTAATCCGAACAATTTCATTTAAGAATAAATGATCCTTGGTCGTCAACGTGAAGCTGACCCATTCACTGGCATTCCGATCGTCAAAGAACTTATCTGGTGTCCCTAAGTTATAGAACCGTTCCGTGGCTTTCTTCCAAAGTGAAGCACTAACCCCATATTCCATATTTTCAGGTGCGGGGGTATTGTAATCACCCATGGTTGCCGAATCAGTAATTGACCCATTGGTAAAGATCACACCGGTATCATCATCGACTTCGACATTTTCAACTTCACCAGTGTCAACATCTTTGACAACTAAACCAGTAACGGTGATTTCATCTTGCATCGCCGTGTCTTTAAATTTCCAATCTTCCACGATCTTGTTACTAATGAAGGTCACATTTTGACCTTGTAAGTACTTGATCAATGGTTCAATCATACTTTCAAATTGGTTGTAACGGGTCCGGTTAACCCCAACCAAATGTTCAATTTGCGTAAATTCATAAATCATTTGATGCATGTAACGCCGTAGTTCTTGTGCGGAGCTTTGTGTCCGGAACGCGAATGTGGTTTCCCACATGTACCAGAAGTTGGTCTGGAACATGTGCGGATCGTCAGCGAAGTATTCGGCAATCGTAACATTGTCGAGCTTCTCTTCTTCACTATCAGGCATCATAATTAACTTGGTCATTAAGGCGCGGTCTTTGTTATTAAAGCCCATCTTGCTGGCATTAATAATGCCTTTACCACCTTGCAATAACCGTGCTTTATCAAAGGTCCGATGCTTGGCATCAAAATCACGGGTATCTTCGGCTGCAGTCATCCCAGGTTCAGTCACGGATGGAATCCGATCAAGCAAGTCCATTAAATCAACGTAGGTCCGATAGTTTAACATCCGACCACCACGAGCGACATAACCGGTCGTGTTTTCCATTGGGTGATTCTTGTTCCAATACTCGTTGCTAAAGTCCGTGGTTGATCCACCATCATTAGCCCCATGCATATCGACACCATAGAAGGTAATATCCTTACCGTCCCAATGCCCATCTTGAATCAAATATACCGCTGCGGCCATATTAGATAGCCCAGCACCAATCATAATTGCTTTACTTTTAACCATAAATAACGCCCCCAAAAATTAGGATTTGTTAACGCTTACAGATATATTATACAACTTGGATACTGATTGTCTAGTTTGAACTGAAATCAACTAACAATTTTCATAATATCGACTTATTCGTTGATTAATTTTTACCAACGAAATATGTCTAAAAAGTGCGCTCGCACGGCAAAGACGCGTATAATAGATTTATCTTAGGAGGCCAGTTTAATGACATATTTAATTTGTTCGGATGTCGATGGCGCCTTGATGGTCAACCATACCATGCTGACACCCAACACGCACCAAACGCTCAAACAAGTCATCGCCCAAGGACATCAGGTCTATCTCGTTAGTGGCCGGATGTTACCATTAGCCCGTCAAGCCGCTAATAATATTGATCCAGCGGTTAAAGTCATTGCCGCAGATGGTGCAACTTACGAACAAGGCAACAACTTGGTCAACGCACATTTAACCAACAAACAACTCAAAACGATTTACCAAATCACCTTGAGTAACCATTGTCGTGTCTACTTCTTTGAAACCAATCGTATCTATTACACCGGTGACAAAGTACCTTACGAAGCTGCCGCGACGCAAGCTCATATGAACTTACCGGCGGAACTCAGTACAATGCCGTTGATTGGACCCGAATTTTTAACCAACCTAGGTGATCACATCACCAACGCAATTGTTTACGGTGAACCAACGAACCTTGCTTTAGTCCGTCAACTTTTAGTTGATCTGACAAACTTGAATCTAACTAGTGCTGATCACCATTTAGAAGTTGTCCCCGCTCATATTGACCGGGCCACTGCTTTAGCCGCGATTCAACGGGTCACTGGCATCGATCGAGCACACACCATTGTTTTCGGCAGTACTTTAGACGATCTTGGTATGTTTAAGTTGGCCGATCATAGCGTCGCCATGGGTAACGCCAACCTTGCACTCAAACAAGCTGCCACTGATGTCACCCTAGCTAACGATCAAGACGGAATTGCCGTTTTCCTTCAAGACTTCTTCAACTTAAACGAAAACAGAGCGCATGGCTAGCAAAGACCTTCGATTACCCCGAAGCTTAAAACCCCTTTAAACAACTTAGCACTTTGTTAATTAATTTAGCTAAAATGCCGGTTTTAGCATTGATTTTACTAAGACTGGCGCGTTATGATAGCCTCCGAATCATTTATAGGGGGCTATTTTTTTGTCAACACCAACGCAATCAGGCAATTCAATGATCGCTCGAATTGCCGCCTTAATTTTTAGTTTAGTACTCAATGCTTGTGGAAACGCCTTATCGATCACCTCAAACTTTGGTAGTGGTATCTGGACCGCTTCGGCCGTAAATATGCACGCGGCCTTTGGGTTAGATGTCGGCTTACTGCTCTTTTTGATCGGTCTAGTCAATGCCATTACCAATCAATTGCTCATTCGCCGACTGGATCTTCCACGATTTATTGGGGAAGTCTTGTTCGTCCTTTGTTTTAGCTATTTTGTCGATCTATTTACGGCTGGCTTCACCATGCTAGGCGTGTCGCAACTACCTTGGGTTATTCGCATGATTTTGTCGATGGTCGGCGTCTCAACTTTTTGTGTCGCAATCTCCATTTATCAACGAGCCAACATCTTCATGCATCCTAACGATGATACGACCAATATCTTGCGATTTATGTATTTGAAAGGTAACGCCACGGCCTCACAGTTGATTGACTTTGTGCCACCAATCATCATCATGATTATCACGTTCACCATCACCCATCAAGTCTTGGCTGTGAATGTCGGGACATTTTACTCTTTCTTGATGAACGGCATTTTGATCGCAACAGCTGATCGTCTCGTTTTTCCTAAGCTTGTGCATAATTTCAAAGTAAAAAAATAAACGGCTAGCCCATTGTGGCTAACCGTTTATTTTTTTAGCGAATCGCGCCCGTATATTGGAAGTCATCACTCGTGGGATCTTGTAAGAAGGTCTTTAAGTCAGCCATATTTTGAATCGTGGCCTTGCCTGATTTAGCTAGCATCACGTTAAATGTCCCATCACCCAAAGTTTCCAAGTAATAAGCGACTGGAATATCCAAGCCATAGGCCGTCCCGGTTTCCCAGATAGTGCCGGTATCAAAACCATCAATCACGGCAACAACTAACTTAGCCGCTTTTAAATGGTCAACATTATCCGCAAAAACCGCGTTCCGATCGGCATCGGTGGCGTCTGGCGTTAAGTCAATCCCATCTAGTCGAGGACTATAGTACGTCATTTTCAACTCGTCCATCAATTGTTCAATCTTCGCTAACCGTTCAGGCTGGCCTTCCGTAAACCAAGGGCCGGCTAAATAAACGGTTGGGTTGTCACTCTTAATTCGGGTACTCATAGACACTCAATCCTCTTTCTCAATTCGATAGTTATCTATTTTACGTGAAATTGCCACCAAATGCCAAATCAAATTAAAAACGAATCTGGGTTTTATCCCAAACTCGTTCATCAGTTTATTTAGCACTCAATTGACTGAGTTCATTAAAATCAGCCGTTGAGAGTTGGACATTGGCCGCCGCAACGTTATCTGCCAAATGATCAACCGAACTAGTACCAGGAATTGGTAACACATTTGGTGACCGTTTGAGTAACCAAGCTAACGCAATTTGAGCTGGACTGACTTGATACTTTTGCGCCATCGCACTCAGCGCACCACCTGCTTCAGCTAGTTTGCCAGTAGCTAATGGGAACCATGGCAAGAACGCCATCCCTTGATCAGCAGCGTAGTCCAACACATCATCATCTTGGTGGTTAGCCACGTTATATAGATTCTCAATCGCATCGATGTTAGCCACCTTTTGCGCCGCCTTGATTTGTTCAACCGACACTTGGCTCAATCCGATGTGCTTAATCTTACCTTCAGTTTGTAGTTGTTTGAGTTCCCCTACTTGGTCCTCAATTGAAAAATGATCATCAATTCGATGCAAAAAGACCAAGTCTTCGTGATCGATTCCTAACGTCATCATCGATACTTCCACTTGTTGCCGCAAATAATGTGGTTCACCATGCGGCGTCCAAATGTTAGGCCCTTGCCGCGTTTGACCCACTTTATCAGAAATAAAAATTTGATTGCGATTGGCCGCATCTTTTAGTCCAGCAGCTAAGTAACGATCCGCAAACCATGGGCCATAAGAATCGGCCGTATCAAAGAAGTTCACTCCATAGTCCAATGCCTTTTGGATCACTTTAACCCCATTAGCCGGATCAGCGTAAGGGCCCCAAGTCCCAGGACCCGTTAATTGCATCGTCCCATAGCCCAAACGATTTACCTTAAAGTTCTCATCAAAAGCATACGTCCCGGCATTCGCCGCATTAATCGTTGCCATCTAATCACTCCTTAATTCATTTCAAATTTACATGATTAGTGTAAGCCTAAACCACTAGGTCCGGTCAAACATTTGATCCGCGCTTCGGATGCTTAACCCGTGATTGAGTTGGGTCGCCAACTAGTGTTAAGAGTCCTGTTGCCACGAGTACGACTGCTAAAATTTGTAAAATTGCCATTTCAATGGCCCCCTTGTTTTAAAATCAATAGCGTTAGTTTACGACCTTCGAGTTGCTCGAAGGCAAGCTAAAATCGTCAAAAAATGCTAAAAACTCACTGAGGTAATCAGTTTAAACAGCTAAATGACAACTTTCTCGCCCGATTTTAACCGGTCGACTTCTTCATAACCCCAGCCGGCCGGCCTTGTATTAACTTATAAATTCTTTGGTATAAATTTCGTTATCTTGAAGCGCTTTCATAAAAATTATGCTATCCTAATGGTGGCCACAAATTTTATAGGTGCGTACCAATTTTGAAAAGTTAGGAGGTGTGAACATGTATCATACAATTGCGCAAGCGATTATTAAATCAATAATGGCAGACGAATACGTGACCAAGCTACCGACCGAAAAAGCATTAATGGTCCGATTTGATGCCAGTCGCAGTACAATTCGCAAAGCGATCGATGTCGTCTTTCGCCATGGCCTACTTCGGCGCGTCCAAGGTAGTGGGTACTTTATTATTAAGCAACCCGAAAACTCCGGGACGATTCTGAACTTATCCATTGGTTTCGATCAAGCCGCCATGGTCGAAGGGGGACCACTAACGTCAAAGATTGTCACTTTTGATAAGATCTTAGCCGATGAAAGACTGGCCAACCAAGGCAATATTGAAGTTAGCACCGAGTTACATCGCGTTATCCGATTACGTTACCTCAAAGATCGTTTATATAGTTTGGAAGAATCTTATTTCCCGAAAGCAATCGTGCCATTTTTATCCGAAGATGGGGTTAAGCATTCAATCTTCGCTTTTTTACGGGAAGCTTATGATATTTACGGGAGTACAACGGAAAACTACGTGCATCAAGTTCGCTTGACTGCGACGCGGGCGCAGTTGATGAATGAACCGGTCGGTGATAAAACGTTGTGTTTAGACGGCATTAACTATTTGGCTAACGGAAGTGTTTTTAACTTTTCACAAACCTACTTCGTTTATCCAGATTTAGAACTGTATTACCACACGGAAAACATCGACCTACAAAACTAGTACGGGAGTCGATCAGGGGAAATTGATCGACAACGAATTTAAATCATTAGGAGTGAGGGTATCATGAATTCATTTATTGAATGGCTCAATAAACACTTAGTACCAGTCGCCGCTAAAATCGGCGCCGTTCGTTGGTTAGTCGCATTACGGGACGCCTTTATTGCAATGATGCCAGCCATGATGGCTGGGTCAATTGCCACGGTTTTAAATGCCTTAGTCCGCGATATTCCAACAAAATTTGGTTGGATGGGCTTTGTTAACTCAATGCAATGGCTGATTGGGATCAATGCCATGGTTTGGACCGGGACGTTAGCCATCTTAGGGTTAATCTTCTCATTCACTTTTGGCTACCAATTAGCAATTCAATACAAAGTTGAACCAGTCACTGGTGGGATCGTCACTTTAGGGACGTTCATCATGAGCTTGCCACAAAGCTTCACTGGCACCTTGACGAAAAGCCTCAGTGCCGGCGCTACTAAAATCTTAACGGATTCAGGCATGGCTGTGGCTGGCAAAAAAGTCACTGCTTGGGGTTATTTTAACTTTAATACTTACTTTGGTTCCTACGGGTTCTTTACCGTCATGATTTTAGGCGCCATTGCCAGCACTTGCTATATTTTCTTAATGAAGAAACACATTACGATTAAAATGCCTGACTCAGTGCCACCGGCTGTTGCAAACGCCTTCACCGGGGTTATTCCAGCCGCCGCTGCCTTCTACGTTGTTGGGATTATCAACTGGCTTGTCAGCAACTTTGGTCAAACGACCGTTATCGAATGGATCGCTAAAGTGATCCAAGAACCACTTTTAAGCATGAGCCAAGGTTATGGCGCCGTCTTATTGATGACCCTCTTAGTTCAAGTTTTCTGGTTCTTTGGGATTCACGGTTCCAACGTCTTAGCCCCAATCTTGGATGGGATTTGGTTGACTGCTCAATTAGCCAACGTCAATGCTTTCCAAGCACACAAGGCTTTACCATATCTTTGGACTCGGAACTGTTTTGACTTATATGCTTGGATCGGTGGTGCCGGTTCAACATTACTCTTATTAATTGCCATTTTAATGTTCAGTAAACGAGACGATCAACGTTCAGTGGCCAAATTAGCTATTGGACCTGGCTTCTTCAACATCAACGAACCTGTTATGTTTGGGTTACCAATCGTCTTAGATCCAATTTACTTTATTCCATTTATTTTAGCACCAGTTGTAACCGTTTCTATTGCCTACGGTGCAATTTCTGCCGGCTTAGTTTCACCAATTACCAACAACATTGTTTGGTCAATGCCACCTATCATGAATGCCTTAGTTGCCACAATGGACTGGCGTTCAGTTGTCTTGCAAGTTGTCAACGGCTTAATTGCCTTTGCGATTTACATTCCATTTGTTAAAGCCGCAAACAAGATTAAACCAGATTCGATTGGAGCTTAATTAACGTATGAAAACCTTAAAGCAGAGTTTACTTATCGGGATGAACCTTACCTTATTAGCCGTCGTTTTGAGTCCGTTGGCGGGCACCACTGGTCAGTGGGTCACGCTCGGATTAGGATTAGTGGGCTGTGCTGCGCTCTTTGGGGTCTATCGGCGCGTTGTCCACTTGGAAAGGAGCCAAAAACATGCAGATTAGCTTAACCTTAAATGCACCTGTAGATTATCTTTACCAGCAATTGATTGGCTCAGCTCGTGTCGATATTCAACAACAAACTGGGAAACCAGCCCCTAAGCAAGGCTTAGCCGGCTACCGTTACACCAAAAAGTGGGCTAACGGCATGGAAGGTCATCTAACGATCACCCACGCCGAACCTGGCCAACGTTACGCTTATGAACTCGAAACGCCCCGTGATCATTACGGTGTCGATTACCAGTTCATCAAAAACGCTGATCATGAAACCCAACTCACTTATGCGGAAACGATGCTCGGTAAAGACGCTCGCACCCAGGCGAATAACCGGATTGGTGCTGCCTTACTTGGTTGGTTCCGAAAACGCCGCTTTAAGAAAATGATGCGTCAAATGGCTGCTAGTTATTATAATTAGTAGAGTGGGCTCACAGCCGGGTTGTGACTGAGCATAGCCTAGAAACACGGCTGATTGTGAGTTTCAATCCGTCGTGTTTCGTAGCTAAGCGGAAGGCGCAGGTTGTGAGCGCACGTTTCAACAAATAAGATCAAGTCGTATCACCTAAAACGCTTGGGCAATTGCTCAAGCGTTTTTAATTTAGTTTGAAGAATCCAAAAATTTTTTCGCACCTTTTTTAAGCGAATTCTCATAATCTGGTCTAGCCCATAATTTGTTGGTACAAATAGCATTTGAGGGTATCGGTTGGTCGTATCGAACAATAAGTATAGTCATATCACGTTTTGTAAGGGTTTACAAAGTGCGCCATAAAGCCTATTCTAGGCCTATCAAAACCAAGGAGGAGTTATGATATGCACAAATTTATGGATTGGCTTCAAAATACCTTAATGCCCCCGATGGCCAGAGTCGGGAATAATAAATACCTCGTTTCGGTCCGGAATGGATTAGTTTTGACCTTACCCGCCATCATTAGTGGGAGTGTCTTCTTAATCATCGGGAACATTCCGATCAAAGCGTGGACGACATTTATTGCACCCTATATGGATATGATTGGGGTCGCGGTCAACGGGTCATTTGGGATTATTTCGCTACTAGCAGTTATTGGGATTGGTTATGAATTATCCAAAGCCTTAGAGATCGACCCGTTATCGGGGGCCGGGTTAGCCACTATGGCCTTTGTGATTAGTTCATTCGACAATAAGTTTAAATTGAATACCGACAATTTCGCTTCATCCGGTTTGTTTACAGCTATTATTACCGCGTTTATTGCCGTTTCAATTTTTAACTTCTTTGTTAAACGAAACATTGTCATCAAATTACCAGCTGGGGTGCCAGACGCCGTTTCAAATTCCTTCGTTGCCCTCTTCCCAGGCTTCGTCATTCTATTATTGTTCTGGTTCGTACGGATGCCACTACACGTCGACATCAATCAAGTCGTTCAAACAATCTTCCATCCACTATTGTTTGCAATGAACACCTTACCAGGGATTCTAGTTTACACGTTGCTGGTTAGTTTACTTTGGGTCTGTGGGATTCATGGCGACATGACGCTCGAAGGGATTGCCGATCCAATCTTCTTGCAATTCTTAGCAGCCAACGGGACCGCCTTAGCACATCATCAACCACTACCATACGTGACCGCCGCTGGGTTCTCTAGCCTTTACGTTAACGTTGGTGGGACCGGGGCTACCATTACATTAGTTGCGTTAATGCTCTTCTCGAAGAGTCGCACTTATCGAGATTTAGGTAAAGTGGCCTTTCCAAGTGCCCTCTTTGAAATTAACGAACCTGTTATCTTCGGTTTTCCAATTGTCATGAATGCCATTACGATGATTCCATTTATCGTCGTGCCATTGGTCTTAGCCACCCTTTCCTACCTATTCATTACGCTCGGCTGGATCTCAGCACCCGTGGCCATGGTGCCTTGGACGATGCCTCCAATCATTGGCCCATTAATGGCGACTGGTTGGGATTGGCGAGCAGCGGTTTGGTCAGCGGCCGAATTACTCATTGCCGGCGCGGCCTACTATCCATTCTTCAAAGTTGCCGAAAAACAAATGCTAGCTTCCGAACAATCAACACCTACTGAAACTGAATAACTAAAATGAGCTCGATCAGCCGTTACGACTTGATCGAGCTCATTTTTTGCTAGTCAAACTTATTCATAGATACTGTCGTGACGATTAATGATCACACCGGTTAAGGTTAACAGCACTGATAAAATCACCGCCAAACAAATGACCAAGGTCCAGCCCAAATGACTCCCTAACCAGCCAAACAAAACCGGTCCCACTGCAGCCAATAAGTAACCGGCTGATTGCGCCATGCCAGATAGCGCAGCGGTATCAAAGCCATTATTGGTCTTTTGGGTAAAGAATACCACGGCTAGATTAAATGCCGCCCCTGAGCCAAACCCTAAAATTAGGCATAGAAAGGTCGCGACGCCTAAAGATAACCCGGGCAATAATATCCCCGCAATGCCACCAATAAAGCCAATCCCAACCGTCGCCACCATCACTGGCACACCATAGCGTTTCTCTGCCGTAATCGGCACTAAAAACGCTAATGGCAACCCACCTAATTGCATAACGGTCACTAAATTTCCCGCCGCGATAGCCGTAAACCCATGGGCGACTAAAATTGTTGGTAACCACGTTAACATGGAATAGTAGACTAAAGCCTGAAGACCAAAGAACGCAGTCACCAGCCAAGCTACCGGCAAATGCCAAACATTAACCGTGTTTTCAGTCGTTTTATCCTGATGCACAGGTTGTCCCTCACGATGATTATAAGCTAAATTAGGTACCCAAACGATCAAGTTAATCACACTCAAAACTGATAAGACAGCCATCACGATCGGCAGTGACCAATGCGCGGCTAAGACACCCGAAACGCCGGTTCCAATCGCCCCAACCAATAACATCGAAACGGTATATTCACTAGTTGCAATCCCAATCTTCGTTGGAAAATTATCTTTAATGATGGCGGGAATTAAGACATTGCCACCATCAACGCCAATGCCAACCAGTAATGTGCCAAAAAGTAGTAACCCAATGGCTGGCAATAGGCGTAAATAACTCCCAATAGCTAAAATCACGAGTAAGCCATAAATCGTCCACTCGTTCCCAAAACGGCGACCCCAGTAAGCAATCAAAGGTGACATTACCGCAAAAGTTAACAAAGGAATTGTCGTTAACAGACCGGCCATTGAACTCGGCAAGCCGAGGGTATGTTTTAAGCTACTAATTAATCCCGGCATCATCGTAATCGGTAACCGCATATTGGCGGCCACCAAGATCATCCCAAGCGTTAAGTAGCGACTGTGTGCATGTGTCTTGGTCATCATTAGTTAAGCTTCTTTCTCTCTTGATTCGATAGCCATCGAACTAGTAGTTCAAAAATTACAGGGTTGCTAAGAACCCTGGTAAGTAACGGTCAAACGTGGCTAATTGTAACGACAAATATTTGGTTTGCGCGACTTGACGAGTATTCGTTAATCCGACCAACCGTAACGCTTTAAAATGATACGAGACCGTGGACTTGCTAATTTGTAATTGCGCCCCCACTTCACTGCAGGTCATTTCACGGTGTTCATGATAAAGCACACGGATAATCCGAAGGCGATTAGGTTCAGCTAACGCTTTAAAAATAGCAACTCGTTGCTGATCCGCCGCGACTTGATTTAATTCGATATCCATAGAACTAAGGATAGACGCGCTATTCAAAAATTGCAACTATTTGACTAAATAAAAAGTGATCAATGCCAGGTTGACATTAATCACTAAACTAACTATTCCGCCATACTACGGTTGTTCTTCCAAATGCCAGGAACCAGCCACAAAATTAACCCTAAGTTAACTAATAGCATCATGGCCGTAAAAATAAAGACGGCATTATAATTGAAGGCCCCGGCGATCATCCCACCAATCATCGCGCCTAGCATATTCCCAATCGCTTGAAACGACTGATTATAACTAAAGACAGTCGAGGTTAAATGGACTGGCGTATTCTTGGTAATCAACGTCTGAATTTCAGGGAACAAGGCTCCATCTGAAATTCCGATCGCAAACCGCAAAATACCTAACGTAATGACCCCTGAAACGACACCTTGTGGGAAATACATGACAACGGCAAAGATATATCCAAATAAAAGCACTTTTCCAGAGCCATGTTCATCCCCATAACGCCCTAATCGTGGTGCCGCTAAAATGTTGGACACCCCGGGCAAAGCCGCGATAATCCCAGCAATCACGGTGATTGGGCCAGTGTGATGCATCAATTCTTGGACGTACAAACTAATAATCGGCGCAATTGACGCATTACCTAGCTGCACAATCATCGTTGAACATAGCATCACGATAATTAAGGTCGGATTTGGGAACGCCGCTAACGGATTGCGACTCGCCCCTGGTTCGCGGTGATGTTCCACTGGCTTGAAGTGTTCTTGAACAAAGAACAAACTCAACAAGAAGGCCCCTACCAGTAAACCAGCCGTAATAAAGAACGTGTTTCGAATCGAGAATAACTGGGCTAAGATCCCACCGATAACCGGACCAAACAAGTTCCCACTAACCGCACCTGTAATTAAAGTACTTAAGGCGCGACCACTATACTTCCGTGGTGTTTGCGAAGCAACCAATGCTTGGGCATTAGAAATAAAGCCCGCAAAAACCCCTTGTAAGGCGCGCAAAGCAACTAATTGCCAAACGTTGGTCACGAATCCCATGAGTCCCATGGCCACGGCCATTCCTAATGAGGCGCGCAATAACATGATCTTACGACCCTTTTTATCCGCAATAATGCCCCATAACGGCGCTGAAATCGCCGAAATGGCATAGTCGGCGGCATAAGCTAACCCACTATAAAACGTGACCTGTTGTTTACTAAAATCACCTAACTGACTAACAAATAATGATAAGAATGGCATAATTTCACTAAACGCCATCCCCGCGACAAACGTACAAAACCAAAGCACGATTAAATTGCGATGCCATGGTCCGCGCTCACGCTCCGCGTCATCCATGATTGTCATCTCCAAATCTAAGATCAACTAACTTAAAATAAGTTATTGTCATGTCAACTAGCTTAACACACTTTTCGGCTATTTCGACATATTTCCCGGGAAATAATATTATTGAATGCTTAACTTGCGGAATCTTATGCTAACTCTCCTTTCGCAGCGTAGCGACTGACAAATAAAACATAAAATGAAGGTGCCATGTGCTACTTAGATGCCAATCCAAACGAGTAAGACTATCGTTACTTTAGTGATTTTATTTGTTGGAAATATGTTTTCATCAGATTTTCTTGGCTTTTTATATCTTTTCGCATGCTTTCTTGATCCGCGCCAATGCTCTTTCACTCCCTGACTAGTTTTACCGTTGCAGCTACCGATCTCTACATCGTTCAGTTCAGAATAGTAATACTGATATAACACCATCTTATCAGCTATAGAAAGGGAAGTAATGGTAGTGGCAAGACGCCCATTTTCAATGAAGAATTCGAGATAAACAACTTTTTCGGTGACCAGAGCAAGTTTTTTAAGGCGACCTGGTTCGGCAAAATCTTCCAATAATTATTCCTCAAGTGGAGTTTCTTTTGGACGTTTTAAGTTAGCCTTTATAGATATTGAGACGCTCATTTATTAATACCTGGTGGCTGTACCGGGTATGTCGAACTCACAAAATATTTTTTATATTTTAGATGGTCTTTGAGTTAGAACCAAGGATACTGTGCGCGAAGTCGCCAACGTTGCTCGAAAGCATTAGCGTAAGGTGTCATTTTTGTTGGTAGAAACGCTGGTGACCCAGAGCTTTATGTCGTGAAATTCAGTTTCTTTAGATGCTTGAACTAGGCGCCAGCTTGTCACCTTTCTTAGTGATAAATCGAGTTGTGTAAGATAATTGCCAGCCATCGGTGCGAGAAACAAATCTGTGTAAAGATTATGAATCGCAAGGACGTTACCCACATCTCCAACTAACTTCCAAGTTTCACATTGCTACCATTGCGGCGAATATCGAATAATCGGAGTCTCAGGAGTAGTTATTGCGTCAAAAGGACGCATTGCAAACTTGTTAGCCTCATTTTGTAATCGATAGAAATTAGCCATGGGCATTCATATATGGTTTGACCAGTGTTAAACAACGATCCCACAGCTCTTGTTCACGAGCTATTGTATAGTATTTGTCTTCCGGCTTTTCAAGTTTTTTCTTGTTGTTAAAAAACTGACCAGTAGTAGTCGTAACACTGGCGGAATCAGCTAGAAAGATCGTTGTTTGGGCACCTTTTTCTGGAGTGCTCTCAAAGATTGGCGCAATTCGAAAGATGAGATTTGGGAGGAATCCTTTATCATCGTCCTTGCCAAAGTTAGTCGCTACTGCCCCCGGATGAGAAGCATTAACTGTGACGTTTTTGATACCGCGACTTTGTAATTCCTTAACCCAGTGCCTAGTTAGCCAGATAACGTATAATTTTGTTGATGCGTAAGCGCTAGATGCTTCGAAATGCTTCTTAAACTGAAAATCATCGAAGTTTGGTTCAGGTGCTCGACGGTGCATGCCAGAACTTGTATTAACGATACGCCCAGCAAGACTTTTAGCAATTAATGGTAAAAGTAATTGCGTTAGTAAAAAAGGCGCTAAGACGTTCAGCGTCAACGTATGCTCAAGCCCCTCTGTATTAATGCGACGCTCTTTTCCTAAATACCCACCAGCGTTGTTGATTAAAACATCAAGGTGATCAAGTCGGGTAAGTAACCGATTAGCCATGTTACGGACAGCGTTAAGATCGAAGAGATCAGCAATTTCGATTTCAATGTTGGGATTACCAGATAATTTGATTATTTCTGCCTGAACCATGGCGGCCTTATCAGCTTTGCGACCGTGAATAATAACGTGGTATTGCTTCTTAGCCAGAGCCAGGGCAGTAACTTTGCCAATACCATCTGTTGCGCCGGTAATTAGAACTGTTTTTTGCATAGAAAATTCTCCTTTTATAATAAGTGACCGTTCAGTTTTTTAAAAATAAAAATAATAGCAATCAAGGTAGAATTGCCTTTATGATCAAATCGATCAGTTGAATTTGGTTCACGGAGCAGTAATGCTATAGGCGTAATTGTGTCTACTTTATCCTCATTAGTACAAGTATGTTCATCTAGTTGCTCAGGGTTATTCCAAAGGGTCTGGACATTCTTTGAAGGGTTGCTTAAATGTATCAGCTGAGTAATGAAGAAGCTGCCGCAATACTTATTCAAGGAAATCCGAATTTTTGCTGAAATCAATATCATTTCTTGAGTGAAGTTTGACTTTCACATTTTCGTAGGTACGACTAAGCATGCCTGTTTTGTCTTTATAGTAGGTGCATAGAGTGCCGGGCTAACACCAGCAGTCTTAACCACTTTAGCCGTGATAAAATTGGCAATACCGATCTTATCGACAAAATCCAACACCGCAGCTTGACGGTTTCTGATCTTAGCTTTATCTATTGTTCGCATGAGTCAATAATAAATGATTAGTCACTTATGGTCAAGCTCAATATCTTAGCTGTTGTAGTCGCTTACCCATCTTACTTAATTAGTTTCAAAGCCCGCGTTGCTGCTCAATGCATAGTCATAAGACACGCTTCTAGTTTAAGAATTTATTTCACCCAGTTAGCAGCCACCGTACCTGGCCAACCTCATAAATATCTTTCAAGATAGTTGGGACAAAGAACGTTATTGGATTCACCTTATTTTATCGTAACGGACAAAGAAGACTGCCTTTTTAATAAACTAGCAAATATCCTTACCTAAAGCTAAATTAGTCTCTCATACCTCTATTTTTACCTTGAGTACCTGTCCCAAAGTAAATTGACGATAGCGAACAAAGCGTTTAATATTGAAATGAATTACGGTAACGATCTATTAAATCACAACGTTATTTGTAACACTCATTTCCATGACATCAGAACATTTAATATTTAACGATTCAAATCGAGACGTTTACCTTGATTAGCTAACGATTAAGCCGTTATGCTCCTCGATATGATTGTCAGCTACCCTAAGGAGACCTTAACTTATGACTAAACTTATCAGTCTTTACACCCCGTTCTTTGAAGCCAGCGATTGGCACGCTGCCATCATGACTAGTGCTGGGCTAATGACCATTTTGACGCTGGCCATTATGGAATGCCTGCTGTCGGTCGATAACGCCGTCGTCCTGGCCGCCCAAACAGCTACCCTAAAAGACCCCAAGAAAGAACATCACGCCTTGATGTGGGGACTATGGGGCTCCTATCTCTTCCGGTTCATTGCCATTGGTCTCGGGGCTTACCTCATTAAATTCTGGATCGTCAAAGCAGTCGGTGCCGGTTATTTGCTTTACATGTCGATTCACTTCTTCTACGAACAACATCATCAAAAACGGACTAAAAATAAAGGTGAAAAACCAAAAGTTAAAGTGCGTTCATTTTGGGGCACCGTGGCAACGATCATCTTGTTAGATATCGTCTTCTCGATCGACTCGATTCTAACCGCTTTGGCGTTAGATAATAATCCCGTGATCGTCTTACTTGGTGGTTTGATTGGGATCTTAGCAATGCGTTTTGTGGCTCAGGCCATGATCGTCTTATTAGCTAAAATTCCAGAGCTCTTATTTATGGCCTATGTCTTAATCGGCTTTATCGCCCTAAAACTGGCGTTAAGCCTACCGATGATTGATATCGAAATCTCCAATACCCTCTTCAGTATCTTTGTCATTCTCGCATTTGGCGCTACGATTGCCTTACACTGGTGGCGTGACAAGCGCGATGCCAATAAGCGAGCCGCCGCCAACAATTCAGACAAATAGTTAGCTAAGTTCCCATTCTTGGTTCAACACAAAAAGGACATCAAGCGCTGGCTTGATGTCCTTTTTCAATTAAACGTCATTATTGAATTTCAATTTGGCTATCGCCAGCCGCCTTAGTCTTTGGCAAGGTGATACTCAATACCCCATCTGTTTGAACGGCTTTAATCTGGTCAGCAGCGACATTAGGCAATTGATATTGACGTTGTACCGTGCCCGAGCGACGTTCGCTCATCACAACATTTTGATCTTGATCACTATGATCTTCAAAAGTATCTTTTTGCACTTTGATCGTCAACATGCCATCTCGATAAGTCAACTTAACATCCTGCTTATCAACACCTGGCACATCCACTTTTACTTGATAGTGATCGTCTGTTTCACTAATATCTGTTTTCAAAACTTGCGCCGTCTTGTCAAACGGTGCCCAGAACTGTTCTGCCATCCGTGCAAATGGATCAAACATCCCAAAATCATTGCGGTTCATCATTTCATTAGCCATAACTCACAATCCCCTTTCAAAAATTAAGTGGCTTCAATCTAAGGTTTGGTTGGTCAATAATTTGTTTGACCTTTCCTGACCTTCAATTAATATCTTAACACCTTTATTCAGGGATGCAAGGATTTAGCACTCTATGCCATCGAGTGCTAAATTAGGGCTTGATTTCGCGAATTCGGCGCATCAAGGTTGTAAACCGAGCCAACTCAGCGGGTGTATAATCAGCCGCAATTGTGGTAATTTGTGCTGCCAAGGCGTCATCTAGCTGTGTATGCAACTGCGCAATCGCTTGCCCCTTAGTCGTTAGCCGGACTAAAACTTCTTTATTATTTTGTAAACTACGAAATTTTTCTGCTAATGCTAATTTAGCCAGTTTCGTTAACCCACGAGAAACCGTGGCTTGCGACAACCCCGTTGGGATCGGTAAGTCTTTAGCGTGCGTTGCTGGCGCTAACGTTAATTGCGTAATTAGCTTGATATCGGCTGTTGAAAGCTGTTTTAAGGCTTGTCGCAAGTCAGGATCAGTTGTTTGCTGTTGCGCCCACTGTTTCTCAGCATCATTAACACCATCTTGGGCAATAAACCCATTTAATTCAGCCATAAGTTGTTGAATATTCGAAGTCATGCATTGGCCCTCCTTTTTATTCACATGAATAAATGTTTGCCATTTCATTTTCTTACGCCTATAATACCATTTTGTATTCATGTGAATCAAAAAATAATAAATGAGGTCTTAAACATATGACAACTATTGCAATTATTCTCGGTAGTACCCGTCAAGCAGCATTAGGACGGGCACTATTCAACCAACTCAAACAATTAACCACGACTAATCCGACAACAACGTTTACTTTTCTCGATCTAGCTGACTATCAACTGCCACTTTTTGATGAAGCTTTGCCACCCATGGCAAATACTGATCGCCAGCTTCCAACTAATCAACAACAATGGTTAACAGATCTAGCAACAGCCGATGGTTACGTGATCTTAACCCCAGAATACAATCACTCAATTCCAGGTAGTCTAAAAAATGCGCTCGATTATATCGCTTGGGAAACCCAACGCAAACCGGTCAAACTGGTCAGCTATTCCGACAACGGTCGGGGTGGTCAATTTGGAGCGGCTGCCTTAGTACCTGTCTTACAGCGATTGGGAATGCTTGTTTTACCAAAACCAACCCCCGTTGGCTTCGTTCAAGATAATTTACAACCCAACGGTGACTTCAAATCAGACGCACCACAAAAGGCCCGCTACACTAAAGGCTTACAACAGGTCTTGGCTGAAATTACCTATTATACAACCGTCTTAACCGCTAATCCGTTTCCAGCTGATCATTGAGCGAATCGCTAGGCAAGCCCGCTTAATTTTTATATAATAAATTATCGTTACAATCAGATAAAACGAATACAGCAATTGGAGGGATTCCCCATGCAAGCCATTAAACATTACGTTGACCGTTCACTCAGCCACGTCGCCAGCTCCGCCTATAAACGGCGCTTACGGCGACAACTGACGCAGCAACTCACGCAACGCTATCATACGTTAGTTCGCACAGGCACTCACGAATACGCGGCCTTTGCGACTACCACTCGTGAGTTTGAAAACAGTGGTCAATATCAACGGTTACGTCAACTTGGTGGGGCAACCGATCCTGAACTTTACCTCAGTCGCTTAGCACATTGGCTATATTGGCCATTAATTATTTTATTGTGGTTAAGTGTCAGTTGGCAATTCAGTAATTGGCGTTTTAGCTGGCTCATTTTAGTCGTGGCTGGGGCGGGCTTAACCATCTTTAACCTATTAGTTGATGAATTACGCCGACACCGTTAATATTAGTGGACTTCTTTTAGTTAGGCGCTTACACTTAGCCTTGTAAGGAGGAGATTTTCTATGAAGATTAATATTCATCGTTCTAACAATGATCGCGTCATTGCTGGCGTTATCGGGGGCATTGCGGAACATTATGACTGGAACGCAAACTTAACCCGTTTGATTTATGTGCTATTGTCACTTACGCCACTTCCCGGCCTGATTATTTACCTTATTTTATGGCTATTAATGAAAGATCCAATTGAAAACTAACTTAAAACCGAGTCTGGGATAAAACCCAAGCTCGGTTTTTTTAAACCAGATACGCCAATCGATAATCGTCCACAAATTGACCTTGTAACCAGAACGCTTCTCGAGCCACCCCTTCAACTTGAAAGCCTTGTTGCGCATAAAATTGTCGCGCCGACCAATTGGTTCCTAAGACTTGCAATTGAATCCGGTGAATATGCTGTTCACGTGCAGCGGCTTTTAAAGCGGTCATTAATCCTTGACCAATACCCTGATGCTGGGCGGTTTGAGCCACACCAATACCAATGTCCCACGTTTGGTTAAAGGCCGGATATGGCGGTAACGCATTCCACGAAATCATCCCGACGACCTGATTACCTTGAACAGCAACCAACTGACTACCAACTGGATACCGATCAACATAATCATCAAGCGTGGTGTCGATCATTGGTACGGGTGTATTAGTCGCATTCCAAATGGTCTGATCAATCGCAAATAATGCAGGTAAGTCAGTTACTTTTGACCAACGATAACTTATTTTATTCATAAATTTCCTCCAATACGTCTCAACTAGCGACAAGGCCATGCAAATTTGGTATTATAATGCAACCAATGTAATTTTTTGTTATGAAAATGTCAAACATTTCTGTAACTATCTATAATGATATTCATATATAATATTAGTTAATCATACAAAAAAGCTGGAAAGGATGTGGCGAAATTGGCCTACTTAACTCGTAATAAACGACGCGACTTTACCGAACCAAACAGATAAATTGAAATTTAGGAGTGGATTTAATGATTGATAATGATGCGCAGCAAGTAACTTCCGAAAACACCTCAGATAAAGACAGTATGCCTCCCGACGCCACCCACTTGTGGCAGCTTGATGAACCGACTTTGGCTAAACAATTCGACACTGATCCTGAAAAAGGACTAAGTGAAGCCGAAGCCGCTCGCCGTCTCCAACAAGATGGGCGTAATGAACTGGAAACCAAACGGCAATCCCGCTTCATTCAGTTCATCAAGCAGTTTAATAATAGTATCATCTACATCTTGGCGGCGGCCGCCGTCTTAACTTTCTTCATGCAACGCTATTCCGATTCCATCGTTATTGGCTTAGTCATCATCGCCAATGCCATCATTGGTTATATTCAAGAACGCCAAGCTGGTAATGCGTTGGAACGTATTCGGGAAATGCTGATTTCTAAAAACTTCGTCATTCGTGACGGTCAAAAACTCGAGCTAGATGCCCGCGATCTCGTCGTTGGGGATTTAGTCAACCTTGAAGCTGGAGATGCTGTACCAGCCGATATGCGCTTGATTAGCGCGGATAACATGGGTGTTCAAGAATCAACGTTGACGGGTGAAACCAACGCCGTTGAAAAGATTGAAGAATCTATGACCGCCACTGATTTAGCCTTGGCCGACCGTCGAAACATGGTCTATGCCTCAACTGCCGTAACTAGTGGTTCCGGGTATGGGATTGTCGTCGCGACTGCCGAAGATACTGAAATTGGGCATATCCAACAATCCGTTGGTGAAGTTAAATCTAAGCCAACCCCACTGATGCGAAACTTAAATTCGCTAGGGTTCGGGCTCTCGATCGCAATTGTGGTCGCTGCAGTCTTACTGTTTATCTTAGGGATTTTCATGGACACTTACAGCCTGCCGACCTTGCTAATCGCCGTCATCACGATGGTTGTGGGGTCAATGCCAGAAGGGTTACCCGCTAGTACGTCTGTCGTATTAGCGATGGGCACACGGCAAATGACGAAGAAAAACGTCATTGTGAAATCATTACCCGCAGTTGAAACTTTAGGGGCCGTAGATATCGTTAACACCGATAAAACCGGGACCTTAACCAAAAATGAAATGACGGTCACTAAAATTCTGACGCACGATCACGACTATGATGTGACCGGGGTTGGTTATGATAACAACGGTGGCGTCAACTTTGACGGGAATTTAAAATTCAAAGGCAAAAACTTTGATTGGCAACAAGATGACCACTTAGCTTGGCTAATTAATGTCGCTGGTCAAACAACCGATGCCGAATTGCACTTTGAAAACGGCAAATGGGAATTAAACGGTGAACCAACCGATGGGGCGTTAACCACCCTCTATCGGAAGATGACCGGACATGATCCCGAAGTCCAAGAAGTTGATTCGTTACCATTCGATTCAGCATTCCGTTTTTCGGCCCGCTTAGCGGACTTAGACGGTCAACGCGTCTTAATGGTCAAAGGCTCTCCAGCGACAGTACTACGTTTAACCGATCAAGCTGCCGATGAAAAGCAATGGGATACGCGCTTAGATGACTTAACCGCTGACGGCTTACGAGTTGTCGCGCTCGCCTATCAAGCCGTTCCTGATACCATGACCGAAATTGATGCTAAAGCCATCGGTGGGTTAACCTTAGCCGGGATGGTTGGGATCATTGATCCACCACGTGAAGAAGCGGCTACCGCGATTCAAGAGCTACGTCAAGCCGGTGTGCAAGTTAAAATGATTACTGGGGACCATCCCGATACCGCCATGGCGATTGCCAACAAACTGAATTTAGCACCGCAAGTGAAAGCCATTACTGGTCCAGAAATTGATGCCTTAGATGACGATCAATTAAAGGCCAAGATCGATGATTACAATGTCTTTGCGCGTGCAACCCCCGCTAATAAATTGCGGATCGTTCGTGCTCAACAGGCCAATGATCACGTTGTTTCCATGACGGGTGATGGGGTTAACGATGCTCCCGCCCTAAAACAAGCTGATATTGGCGTTGCTATGGGGATTAAAGGGACCGAAGTTGCTAAAGAATCGGCCGATATGGTGTTAGCCGATGATGACTTTGCCGATATCGTGGCCGCGGTACGTGAAGGCCGTCACGTCTTCGACAATATTCGCAAAACGATTCGCTTCTTACTGCCAACTAGTTTTGCGGAAGGCTTAGTCGTCATCATCAGTATCTTGATGGGACACGATTTGCCGCTCTACCCAACACAGTTACTTTGGATCAATATGGTTTCAGCATTAACGATCCAGTTCGCCTTTATCTTCGAGCCACCCGAGGCTGGTATTATGTCACGGGGACCACGGAATGTGAAAGCCGGACTGCTGTCGAAACTCGATTCGTTTGAAATCGTCTACGTTTCCTTGCTGATATCTGGTTTAGGGATCTTTGCTTACGATATGTTAACCGCAATGGGCTTACCAAACGTCGTTGGGAGTACCATGTCCCTAAACATCATCATTTTTGGGAAGATCTTTTACTTGTTCAACTTACGGAATGAACATCCCGTTATTTCCAAGTACTTCTTCCAAAACAAGATGGCGTTTTACATCATCGGGATTCTAATCGTCTTACAATTGGGGATCATCTATCTTCCATTCATGCAAGACGTGTTCCACACGACTAACGTCAACTTCTGGTATGGTTGGGGCATTCCAATCATTGCCGGAATTATCGTTTTAATCGTCACTGAGATCGGAAAATTCATTCGGAATCGCTTCATTAATCCAAATGGCATTACCGAATAACGGGTAAATCAAAAGCCGCGTTGCTAATTTTAGCAGCGCGGCTTTTGCGTTCACCCCTGTGTTAAAAAGTCACCTAGATGTTTAAAATAATCGAGTGGATTGTCGAGCATTTGTCCATGACCCGCACCTGGCGTGACGTGCATCGTGGCATTTGGTAGCGTCTTCGTCATCCGTTGAATCGCCGACAGTGGCATCGTATCATTCTCACCGACCGTTAAGTAAGTCGGAACGTTAATTTGACTGAGCTTCGCGCGAAAATCCCAATCTTTTAGCGCCCCGACCATGACGAACTCATTATTACCTTGAAAATAACGATAAATATCCGTTGCCAAGGTTGAAACTAAATGTTGTGGATGTGGCGCATCGGCCCGATGTAAGTGATGATGGCCTAACTCCATGATGAGCTTTTGATAGCGCGGCTCACGAAACGCTTGCCGGCGTTCGACATCTTGCATGTAAATCACAGCCCGTTTCGAGAACTGTTGCGCCCGCAAGTCATTAATATGCGTGATGTATTCGGGTAAGTTGTCGATCATACTCGATAGGATTAGACCTTTGAGATGTTGAACGTATTTCAACGCATATTCCTGGGCTAAAATGCCACCCCACGACTGACCAAGCAAGTAGAACTGATCTAGCCCCAATGCTTGGCGAACCGCTTCCACTTCGTCAACATAGTAATCAATATTCAGGTACGCCTTTCGGTTAGTCACATCGGTCCAATCTGGCGATTCTGAAAAATACGACCCTAGTTGATCATAAAAACTGACTTGAACGTGATAATCTCGCAACCGCTGCGCAAAATTTTCGAAGACTTCATGTGTCCCCCCAGGACCACCATGTAAGCATAATAAGTTAATCGGACCGGTGCCATCTGTCCGCGTCCAGAGATGATAACCGTTATTGAGCGTAATAATTTTAGTACCCGTTTTGATCATATATATGAACCTTTCAGAATTGGTTTTATTTTAGTATAACGCCAATTATTGAAACATTGGTCGCTAATTTTTCGATCACTAAATGTTTCACGTGAAACAAAAATGACGATGAACGCAAGTCCGCATTCATCGTCACCTTTTATTAATGGATGATCGTGACAAAAATTTGAATCAGCACCATTAATCCTGCTAAAGCATCCAATACCCAACTGCCCCAGATATAATAGTTTTCTAACGGTTTATAAGCTTGCCGGGTTGTCTGCAAGTTTTTCTCATAGAGTCGATTAAAAAAGATAAATAACCAGGCCATAAACCATAGGGCTAAACAAAACAATGGATAAATAAAGATATTGCTCCGAATCCCCCACGATGTCATGCCGGCAATCGAAGTCGGCACAAAAATCTTTGCCGGTAAGACGGGATAAGCAATCACCGCCAGCAATAGCGGGATACCGGCTAACCCGGTTTGTTTCCATAAATTATAATGACGTAATTTCGGTGTAAAGTTAGACAATTCGCCAACCTCCTTTAATTAACCAGTGCATCGCTGCTGGTAATTGTTGATTCCATAGTGTCCAGTCATGACGTCCAGCTTGCTGTTGCCAAGTAAAGTCTGACCCCAGTTTGACTGCCAACTGCGGGCGAAACTGTTCGTCCATATCACGCAAAATATCAGCATCACCCGCGGTCATCAAGACACGTAACGCGGGCGTTGGCGCTTGGTAGTGTGCTAATAAATATGGCAAGTTTGCAGGACCAGTTGCCAATTGTTCTGGCGAAAACGCCAACTCAAAATCGGGCATTAAGGCAGCTTGTTCTTGTTGAAATTTAGCGAGATCTGTCACTGGTGATAACGCCGCCACGGCGGCAAATTTTTCCGGAAAATTAAGGGCCCAGCGTAACGCACCGTACCCGCCCATGGAGTTTCCCATCACAAAGTTTTGAGCCCGCTCACTAGCTAACGGAAAGATAAATCGCATTCGAGCCATGAGTTCCGTGGTTAAATACGTCCAATACTTAGGGCCAGCGACCATATCGGTATAGAAGCCACGATCCGTTTCCGGCATCACCACCGCAACACGATACTGAGTCGCTAGCAACTCAATACTCGTACGCCGCACCCAACTCGTCGCATCACCACCGAGACCGTGTAACAACCAAATCGTGGGTAATAAACGTGACCCACTCACATAATCAGTCGCCACCGACCCGGACGCCGTCATCGGTTCTGGCAAGATCACCGTCACGTTAGTTGGACGTTTTAGCACATTTGAATAAAAATTATTTTGATGAATCGACATTTACGCATCCTCCGTCATTAACGAATATCACTAGCCATGACCGGTTGTGATTCACTCGTTAAGTGTAACCCAAAGTAGTTTGGCAATAAATAACTCAAGGTATATTCTAATGGCGCACCAGCTTGTAAGACCCAGCGCTCGACTTTCACGACCATCGTGGTTGCGCTCACATGCAAATAATCGGCCACTCGCTGATTAGGCACCATCGTCACCGCATAGTTTTGCTCAAACGGCTGGCGCGCCAAGTCTAAATGCGCTTGTTGCCGAATCAACGCATACAACGAATGTAATTGACGGGGATGCTGCACACTCGCAGCCGACAACAAGTCTTTCAAGTACCATGATTGCGAAAATTCAAAGGGCACCCCTTTAATTTCACGTAACCGTTCAAAATACCAAGTCGGCGTGGCTGGATCAAACTGACTCACCGCACTAACGGGGGTCTGATCGTTGACGACTAATATTGCCACTTCTTCGGCATCGACATCATAAGTGTGGGTATCCGTAATTTTAACGGCTGTGCCGCGATTAAACTTGGACACAAAGCTCCCCTTCCCTTGAATGCGATGAATAAAACCCTGATCGGCCAACGTATTCAACACACGGACGACCGTGGTCGAACTGACTTGATACTTTTGCCGCAAATCACTTTCACTATAAAACGGATCATTCTTTTTAAAATGACTCGAATTTAGTTCTGTGATGAGCGCATTTAGAATGGTTTGATAGATTGGTTCTTTTCGACTCATGATCGCATCTCCTCAATTAACAAGTTAACCCATTAAATGTATATACTTATATCGACTATTCATGTATCTGGTGACTTTTCAGCGTTGTAAGCGTTAACTTCACTAATATCATATGCTATACTCGGTGGTGAATTCAAGTTAATGTGTTAACTTGAGTGATTTATTTTTTTAAGGAGATGAAGTTCTGATGGATCAATCAAGTTCATGGAAAGACAACACTGTCGCCGTCATGGGTAAAATTGCCGCTAACCGTTATTTACGGGCAATTCGTGACGGGATGGCCGTTATTATTCCGGTCGCGATCGTGGGCTCTTTCTTTACAGTTGTCACGCAATTTCCAATCACTGCTTGGACTAATTTCATTAAACCCTATGCTGCTGGTTTAGCTATTCCAATTAATTTTTCAATGGGGTTTATGGCCATTTATGCGGCCTTCGCAATTGCGGGGCGTTTAGCCGAGGAGTATGATTTTGACCGCATTTCAACTGGGGTCGTTTCTGTCATGGTGTTCTTACTACTTGCTGCTAAACCAATTGCAGCATCTACACCAGCAGCGATTAAAGCGCTGGGCTTAAAGGCAGCAGCAACGGTTGTCCCATTGACCAATTTTGGCGCTGCAGGTCTATTTACTGCGATGCTAGCTGGGATTGCAACCGCCGAAGTGACCCGCTTCTGTCGCACGCATAACATGGTCATTAAAATGCCCGATGGGGTACCGCCTGCTGTTTCTGCATCATTTTCAGCATTAATTCCGGCCACTTTCTTGATCGTGGCCGCATGGGTGATCCATGTTGGTTTTGGCTTTGATGTAAACGCCTTCTTGCAATGGATTTTTAGCCCATTAGCTTACTTCGGTAAAGACAATTTAGCTTCAGTTCTTGTGCCAATCTTGTTAACCGATATCGCTTGGTTATTTGGGATTCACGGGGCGGCCTTAGCCACACCAATCTTCTGGCCACTCTGGTATCCAAACCTAAATGCCAACATGGCAGCCGTTGCTAACGGTTCAGTAACTTCTGCCAATGCCCCTCACTTCATGACCGAACAATTTTTCCAATGGTTCGTCTATGTTGGTGGGGCCGGGGCAACCTTGTCACTCTGTATTTTATTGGCATTCTTCTCAAAATCTAGTTACGGGAAAACCATCGGGAAAGTCACCATTATTCCTGGGATCTTTAACATTAACGAGCCCGTTATCTTCGGGGTGCCAATTGTCATGAACCCTTACTTTGCGATTCCATTCGTCGTGGCACCATTAGCCATGGGGGTCTTAACTTGGTTCGCCATGGTTACCCATATGGTCAGTCGTACAGTTGCTCTGGTACCATGGACCTTACCTGGACCTATTGGGGCCTTAATGACCACTGCTTGGGATTGGCGTGCAGCCGTCTTATGTACCGTTAATATCGTGGTTGCTGTCTTCATTTACTACCCATTCTTCAAGATTTGGGATCGGAACCAATTAAAGAACGAACAAAAAGCGGCTGCTGAAGATGCCGCTAAAGCTGCTGGTATCGAAGCTGTACCCGCTGAATAAGAAGGTTAATAATTATGTTAGGAATTTCGGTTTATCCGACTGAAGAAAGCATCGCTTATCTTAAACTAGCGGCGCACTATGGGTTTAAACGCGTCTTTGCGAGTTTGCTTGATGTGACACCTGAAAATAAAGACGCCATTTTAGCACAATTTAAAACCGTCTTTACGGTAGCTAACGAGCTCGGCATGTACGTCACAATTGATGCCAATCCACGGTTATTCGACACGTTAGGCGTTGATTATCATCACCTCGGCTTGTTCAAAGATCTTGGTGCCAGCGCAATTCGCCTAGATGCCAACTTCGATGGCTTAACCGAATCGATGATGAGTTACGAAGACTCTGGTTTAGATATCGAATTGAATCTGTCAGTCGACACGGGAAATATTGGCAATATCATGTCTTACCTCCCCAATAAACAACGACTGAGTGGCTGTCACAATTTCTACCCACAACGCTTTACCGGTCTTGATTTAGATTTCTTTACCAAGTGCACCGAAAAGTATCGGCAAATGGGGCTTAAAACCGCGGCCTTTGTGACGTCACAAGTCGCGACAACTGGACCACATCCATTTAACGATGGCTTGCCAACGTTGGAAATCCATCGTGACTTACCAATCGTGGTCCAAGCCAAGCACTTATTTGCGACGGGCTTAATTGATGATGTCCTCATCAGCAATCAATTTGCTAGTGAAGCTGAACTACAACAGCTCAGTCAATTAAATCAATCACAACTCAGCTTAGCCGTTGACTTTGAACCAACCGCCACACCACTTGAAAAAGAGATCTTGTTAGCTCATCAACACTTCAATCGCGGCGACGTCAATAGTTACAGTGTTCGCTCTACCTTTGTCAAATTGCAATATAAAGATCAGTCCATTCCTGTTAACCATGCTGGCGCGGCCTTGCAACCCGGCGATGTGGTTATTGGCAATGACTCCTTTGGCCAATACAAAGGTGAAGTCAACATTGTGAAACAACCGATGCCAAACATTGATCAACACAAAAACGTTGTCGGTCATTTAGTTCCTGATGAACAATTCTTAATTCCGTACATTCAACCATGGATGAAATTCCGGTTTGAAGATGCCCATCCAATTCAATGACAGTCAGCTGGGGGAGCTGCGGCAATTGCCGTGGCTCTCTTTTGACTTAACCTTAGCTTAAGGAGGAATTTATTTTGAAAACTGATATCAATCAACTCACCACTGAAAGTCGTAATCCGGCCAGTGCCCATTTGGACGACATGGCAACCGCCGACATTGTCACGTTAATGAATCAAGAAGATGCCAAAGTCAGCCAAAGTATCCAGTCACAAATTCCAGCAATTGCCCAAGCCGTTGATCGGATTGTGACAGTCTTTAAAGCTGGTGGTCGCCTCATTTATATGGGTGCTGGCACTAGTGGACGTTTGGGTGTGCTAGACGCCGCCGAATGTGTGCCGACGTTTGGCACTGATCCCGCAATGGTTCGGGGCATTATTGCTGGTGGTGACCAAGCCATGACTGTTGCCGTCGAAGGCGCTGAAGATTCGTTAACGCTTGGTGAACAAGACTTAACGGCCTTGCACTTAACTGAACACGATGCCGTCGTTGGGCTAGCCGCTAGTGGTCGTACCCCTTACGTCATCGGCGCCCTAAAATACGCTAACCAAGTCGGGGCAACAACGATTAGTCTCGCCTGCAACGAACAGGCTGTCATTAGTGAGCTAGCCGACGTCGCCATTGAAGTCGCTCCCGGTCCCGAAGTTTTATCCGGTTCAACTCGTCTAAAGGCCGGCACCGCCGAAAAGATGGTCCTTAATATGTTATCGACAATCGCCATGGTAAAAATTGGCAAAGTGTATCATAATTTAATGGTCGATGTGAAACCCACGAACGAAAAACTCGTCATTCGTGCAAAACACATCATTGAACTCGCGACCGGGGTCGATGCGGTTACCGCGGCTAGTCTTTTTGACGCCGCCAATCAAGATGTTAAAACTGCCATTGTGATGGCTTTAGCCGATGTAGACGTAACTACGGCACAACAACGCCTCCAACAAGCTGATGGCGTCGTTCGTGATGCACTATAACTCAGGGAGATGGGACACATGGATTATGTGATCGGGGTTGATTGCGGCGGTACCAATACCACCGCAATTGCCTATAACTTGGATGGCACACCAATAAAAACCACCGTAACCGGGCCAGCCAACTTAATGGTGGATGACTCGCGTGCCTTAAACAACGTCCGCAACGCCTTGCGGAAATTGTTAGCCAGCGTTGATGGCACTTGCCAAGCCATTACTGTTGGCTTAGCCGGCTTACGAGCTTATCAATTTAAAGAACGGTTCCGTCAACAACTTAATTTACCAACTGAAAATATCCAATTAATCAATGACGCGCAATTAGCCCTTATTGCCAAACTACATGGTCAAGATGGTTTGGTCGTGATTGCCGGGACTGGAGCCATTGTCATTGGTACGGCTGATCAACGACAATTCAGTGCTGGCGGCTGGGGTCATTTACTTGGTGACGAAGGTAGTGGCTATCATCTCAGTTTATTAGCCGTCCAACAAGTCACTATGGAAGCTGATGACCGCCAAGCGACCGCTTTTGGGCAGGCCTTATTAGCTCACTTGAATTTGCGCTCAGTCTTTGAACTGATCGATCATTTTTATCAGTGGGATAAAGCCCGCGTGGCTAAACTCGCACCATTCGTCTTAGCCCAAGCTGAAGCTGGCGATCCAACCGCGATTGGCATCGTCAAAAAATCCGCTCAAGGCCTAGCCACTAAAATCATCCAAGCCCGGCGTAAAGGGGATTGGTCCGATACCGACACTGTTAAGATTGCGGTAACTGGCTCCGTTCTTGAGAAAAATACTTATTATCGTGACATCCTCAAACAAGCCGTTATGGCTGCCGGCTTGCCATTCACCTATTTACCAATTACGCCGACAGTTAGCAACGCGATTGCGGCGGTATATGACTACCAAGATTAAATAAAAAACTAGTCTAGTTGAGGCTAGTTTTTTATTTTGACTGTTTAGTCTAGTTCGATGTTTTTTATAATGCTTGTCAAATTTCACTTTTTACGATAAGCTATGGATAAATCTTAATTCCGATAGCGAGTTCACACTCGTCATGTTACTAGTAAACACTGCTACTAGGCTGGAAATGCCTAAAGGAGTGTTTTTTTGATGAAAAAATCAACTAGCTTACTATTAATCGTTGCCATGAATCTACGCTTGGCCGTAACCGCGATTACCCCATTATTTACCTTGATCCAGCAACAACTAGGCCTCAATAACGCGATCATGTCCCTACTGATCACGATTCCACTACTTTGCTTTGCTGGCGGTGCTTTATTTGCGCCACATTACTTGCAAACGCACCGACTTAAAACCGTCTTACAAGTCATGACTGGTCTATTAACTATTGCCAGCCTAATTCGTCCTTACAATACCAGTATCTTACTAGGTGGCACGTTATTAACTGGTCTAGCCATTGCGATTTTAAACATTACCGTACCCACAATGATTGCACAATCTACTAAGACTAAGGTCACACAGCTAACCAGCTATTACTCAGCCACGATGAATATCGTGGCCGCGATTGGTACAGCGTTAGCCATTCCATTAGCCACTTGGCTCGGTTGGCGACTCGTCATTTGTTTCTTTGCAATTCCTGCTGTTATCGCCTGGTTAAGTACTTTCTGGTTATCACCAACTACAGCGGCGACACCACATCAAAAGACGTCAACGACGCCTAACTTATGGATCGTATTTACCCATGACCGCATCGCTCGACATCTGGCTTTACTAATGGGTCTACAATCACTCACTTTTTATACGTTAGCAACTTGGTTACCTGCCATTTATCAAGCTAGTGGCGCTACCGCTGCAACTGCTGGCATGCTTGCTTCTATTTTTCAATTGGTCGGGGTTCCAGCGGCATTATTGTTAACAATTTTACCAAATTCACGCCAAAAATGGTGGTTACTACTTGCCGGTTACACACTCGGTTTAACTAGCATGGCCTGGTCTGGAATCGGTTGGTGGCTATCGGCGGGCATCTTAGGGTTCACTTGTGCTTTAATGTTTAGCATCGCTTTAAACCAGATTGCCACTAGTAGCTCACACCCCGACGTCATTACCAGTCGGTCAGCTCTAGCCCAATCGCTCGGTTATTTATTAGCCGCTGTTGGTCCGATTCTAATCGGTCAGGGCCAAAGTTTGATGCACAGCTGGCTACCAGCACTCTTTGTACTAGGTGGCTTTATGTTAGCGACAATTTTTGTCGGTCAACAACTGGATAAAATGAACTAAAGGTTGAAAGTTACCTTATTAGTAAGCACAAACTTAATTAACATCCGCGATATAACCGGAGCCAGTTAGTGATGGCACCGGCCGTGAAAATATCGTAAAGTCCGGCAAAACCATCCGGATTTTACGATATGGATGACTTTTAAGACTTAGCGGTGTTGGCTAGGCTTAAAAGCGAGGTGGAAGCCCGATTTTTGGCTGGAGCTGGTCCCCACAGGTGGCTTTAGAAACTAGTAAAAAATGACCTGAACGCGTTGTTCAGGTCATTTTAAATCACACTAATCTTTACCAAAGTCGGCCGCCGTTAATTTTGCTAAGCGTCGCAACAGCCCTTGCATCCCTTGATCAAAAGCCGCCATGTCAATTTTAATCGGCCCACATAAAGCGGCAACTTGGGCCCAGTTCACTTGATCATCAGTCTGCAGCGATGTTTGTAATTGCTCAACTTGCGCTGTGGTCAATTGTGGCAGCTTTTGGGCATCGCCACCTAGCGATCCTAACAATCCATTAATCGCCAATTGCTGGGTTAATAACTGCTGCCAAGCTGCCGGTGTCAACGTGGTCGTCACACGTAACCGAGTGGTCAACGGTACGGCCGGTGCTTCCTTAACTAAAAAGGCTTGCCACGTTGCAAACTGTTGGTCGAGCACCGCATAATATTGCCACGGCAATTGCCAATTGGTTAATTGCAAGGTGCGTTCGGTGAGTGCCGCTACGTCCCAAGCAGGTGCCTCATCATTCGTTGTCGCAAAATCTAACCACTGACCAAAGAATTGTTGCATCGTCTTTTGAATCACGACCCGTTGATGCTTGGATTGCGTCAAATGGTAGCGGACCAATAAATAGTCTTTCACTTTACGGTCATCAATTGCTTGATCTTCATGCGCCGCGTGATGTTGTTTAAACTGCCGCACCACTTTTTTACGACTAGCTTTCGCATAATGTCCTTGTTTAACCATCCCGATGTCCTCCGTTAATTGAATAGTTTCCATTTTAACGCCTAAAAGCCAAATAAAAAAGCCGCATCGTTAATCGACACGGCTTTTGATTAATCCTCACTAATGGTTCGGTGATGATATTTTCGGAAATAGATCAACGTCATAATCGCTAAGAAAACGACCCCAACTAAGATTGAGTACCGTGTTTCTGGATTGATGAACATGAAGACCAACGTTAACGCCAAAAATGCTAACGTTAAATAGTTTGAGTAAGGTGATAATGGCATTTTAAACGGATGATTGGCCATTTTATCTGCATTTTGTTTACGAAACGCAATTTGACTAACCAAGATCACAAACCACGGGACCATCCCCGGCAAGACACTAGAACTATAAACCATCACGAAGATTTCACTGGCATCTTTGAAAAACATCGGCAAAATAACGTTTAAGACAACCCCGATCAAGATACCGACCGAAATAGCGATCACGGCATAAAATGGCACCCCATGCCGGTTTAACAAGGTCATCTTTTTTGGTAATTGGCGATTTTCAGCCAACGTGTATGTCATCCGACTCGCACTATAGATCCCGGAATTCGTCCCGGATAAGGACGCCGTAATCACCACGAAGTTAATAATCGAAGCGGCAGCGGTAATCCCAATCTTGGCAAACGTTTGAACGAATGGTGAGCCAATTTGACTTAATTTGTCCCATGGATAAATGCTGACAATCACGAAGATTGCGCCGACATAAAAGATCAAAATGCGGGCAACCGTTGAACGAATCGCTTTAACCAAGGTACTTTGTGGATTTTCAGCTTCCCCAGCGGTGACCCCAATCAATTCGATACCTTGATAGGAGGCCAACACAATTGACAGTGCGAAGACAAACCCTTTGACCCCACCGGTAAAGAACCCATGTGACCATAAGTTACTAATCCCAATCGCATGACCATTATTCCCAAACCCAAAGAGAATTAACCCTAAGCCGGCAATAATCATTAAGATAATCGTGACCACTTTAATAAGTGAGAACCAGGTTTCCAACGTCCCAAACATTTTGACCGAAATCAAATTAGCTAAACATAGGAAAACAATCGCAATGAGTCCTGGAACCCAGTCCGGCAAGTTAGGCCACCAGTAGCGACAATAACCACCCAGGGCGATCATTTCACTCATCCCAACCACGACAAATTGGAAAACATTACTCCATGCCGTCAAAAAGCCAAAAACTGGATGAATATACTCGGAAGCAAACTTCGCAAATGAACCGGTATTGGGATCGACATACAGCATTTCCCCGAGGGCCCGCATAATCAGATACAAAAAGGCGCCTGAAATGAGATACGCAATTAACACCGACGGCCCCGTCCATTTGATCGTCGAGCTCGACCCCATGAAGAGTCCCACCCCGATCGTGCCGCCCAGTGCAATCATCTGCATCTGGCCCGTACTTAATTTTCTTTGCATAAACTTCTCTCTTTTCGTTAATAAAGAACACTAGCCCAAATAAGCTATAACTTCCATGTTAACTAAAAAAATACTGATACGCAACTCGGTATTTTCACTTTAAAAGCTGATAAATGCGCCACACTGCGGCTTTAGTCATTCTTAGTAAAATTTAATTTACAAATCAACCCCGACTTATTTTCGCGTATAATGGACTTATCCTATGAAGAAAGTTGTGATTCGATGGCAAATTATATCCAAGAAATTCGCGCTTTAGTTGGGCACAAACCGTTACTGTTAAATACGGCCGCCGGCATTCTAGTGAATGATCAGCAACAAGTTTTATTGAACTTACGGACCGACACTCATGACTGGAGCCTACCAGGTGGCTATCTCGAATATGGGGAAACCTTCGCCGAAGCCTGTGTTCGTGAATATCGTGAAGATAGCGGCGTTGATGTTGAAATTGTCGCCCCCATTGGACTCTTTGATCGTGGCGAAACCGTCTATCCCAATGGGGACGTCACCCAGACCATCTCACGACTCTTCTTGGTTCGCGCCGTTGGTGGTCATGTGTTAGACGAGGCCACTGACGAAACGGTGCGCCTAGATTACTTTGACTTTGACAACTTACCCCCATTAATGAACCAACAAACAGCCGATATGTTAGCGGCAGCCGCTGAATTTATTAAAAAATAAACATAAAAAGAGGATGTTCAGTCATTTTAACTGGACATCCTCTTTGAAATTTATGGTTTCCGTAAACCTTTGGTCCCTAATTTAACTTGACCGTCTAGACTGTAGAATTGACCCTTCTTCGATTGCCAAAGAGTCGGTTTCACGAACTTGTATAACTTGCTATTCCAAGTCGTCCAGTCGCTATTCAACAAGCCACCAGTATCACCGGAGTTGTTATTCAAGCACCAGAACGTAAAGTTCAACTTATGCGTCGTAATCAACTTACGTTCAGCTTTCATCCATTTCAGATTGCTACCGGTTAAGTAGCCGCCCCATTCACCAATGTACAATGGTGCGGTCTTCTTCGCATGAATAAAGTACCAGTTCGGCCGCCAGTAGTTCTTCATCAATGAATTGTAAGTAAAGTTACCTTGTAACCATGAGCTCCCTGGTGCCACACTAGGACCGTAATCATGAATCGAATAGACCAGTTGTGACTTCTTCACCTTGACTGGATATTTAGCGACCCCACGTAAGTTGGCACCCCACAACGTGTAGTTGTATTGCGCTGACTTCTTATAGCCAGTCTTCCAACTCTTCGGGGTGCTTTGAACCCCTTCGACGAAGATCAACGCATGCGGATTAGCTTTCAACACTTTCTTACCCGCTTGAGCGGCGATATAGCGCCAGTTGTTACTTGCTTTGGAGCCGTCCCATTTCGCATAGCTGGCATCAGTCACGAGGCCATGTGGTTCATTCTTCAAGTCATAACCAATGATCGTATCATTCTTCTTGTAACGCTTAGCTAACCAAGTTAACGCCGCATAATAGTCTTTAGTGGTATATTTACCGGATTTCCATAATGGTGCATTGTGGCCTTGTGGATCACTCTTGGCACTATGCATATCAATGATGACTTTAATCCCATTTTTCTGGCAATCAGCCAAGAACCGTTGCCAGATCTGTAAACTATTTTTGCCCTTCAAAGCGGCATTGGTACTTAAATTAATGTTCGCCTTGGGATACTTTTTCTGTGACCAAGCTTTTACCAATTGAACAGAAAATGGCACCCGAATCGTATTAAATCCATGATTAGCCACCGATTTAACCGTCTTATCTAAGTTCGCGGTCCATAGTCCATCAAACGTATTGGTCCCAGTGTTATACCAAAACCAATTTAACCCCGTAATCCGAACCGTTTTGCCCCGTGCATCCACAATTCGATTACCCTTTGCATGCAACCAGTCACTCTTAGGTCGACTCGCCGCCTGACCACCGACACTCCCCAGTGCCAAACCTGCAATAAGTGTCAACAACCCAATGCGCCACTTCATTCGATCACCCCGTTTTTTATTTGTAACCTTGCTTTTATCCTACCACCATTCGTTTAAAATCGGTAGGCGCATGCTAAACGGTTTGACCATGATTAATCCGTCGTTCATAATACCGCAATACCCGTGTCAATAGCCAACAGATAACAAAGTAAATCACCATCGCTACCCCAATTGGTGCCACGCCCCGATACGTATCAGCTTGCACAATACCTAATTGATAAATCAATTCTGTGACCCCAATGATCGAGACCATTGACGTATCTTTGATCAGGTTAATGAATTGGTTACCCAGTGATGGCCAAATGATTTTCAAAGTTTGTGGTAAAACCACATAACGTAACGTGGCCCATTGCGATAATCCGAGACTGGCAGCGGCTTCGGTTTGCCCTTTATCCACGGCTTGAATACCGCCCCGGATAATCTCGCTCAAATAGGCCGCGCTATTCAAGCCAATCGCAATCATCCCGGCTGTTAAGGCCGAGACATCGACAAACATCCCAATGCCAAAGTAGACGAACATAATTTGAACCATAAGTGGTGTCCCACGAACGAATTCAACATAGGCCGTTGCTAACCAGCGCAGTGGTCGACCGGCACTCACCCGTAATAAGGTTAATAACAAGCCTAAGATACTCCCCGTAATAATCCCCACTACAGCAATCAATAACGTATATTGCAAACCCTTAATGAAATAATCACGATAATGCCACATTGACGTATTAGCCGTATTCACCTTTAAGTATTTTCCGGCCGTTTTTAAATACCGCTTTTGAATCCAGCCATGCCGTTTAACCTTAGCTAACGATCGATTAATCGCTTGCTTCAAGCTAGTTGATCCTTTTTTCAAGGCAATCGCATTCCCCGCTTGGGCCGTACTGGTTTTAAAGTGACCATTAATCGCCACTAAACTTGGATCATTTTTAGCATACGCCGTCGCTGAGGCTGTTCCTTTAACCACGGCCGCCACTTTATGGGTCTTTAACGCCAAAATTAAATTAGCCGCACTACTCATCCCGGTTAATTTGGCAGCTGGAAGCTGTTGTTTGATTAAATTATATTGTAGCGTGCCAGTTTCGGCAGCGACTTTTTGACCCGCTAAAGCTTTTTTATTCGCATACTTAGCCTGGTCTGCCCGATTAACCAGCAACGCCTCGCCTTCGGTATAGTAAATGTTGGTAAAATCAACACTCTTACGTCGGGCTGGTGTTGGGCTCATGCCAGATAAAATCATATCTACTTTACCAGTCGTTAAAGCCGGCAGTAATGAGTCAAATGCCAGCTTCTTAACGACCAACTTAACGCCTAGATCATGAGCAATCTGTTTGCCCAATTCGACATCCATCCCCACAATCTTAGCTTGTCCATGCTCATTGATCTGAAATTCATATGGTGGGTAATTCGGTGATGTTCCCATAACCAACGTCCCTTTGGCTTTGACACGTGCCAATGATTGATCGCTAGTTGCTGCATGGACTGACAAGTTTAATCCGCCCATCAGCATGATTAAGCTCACTATTCCCAGCAACCAAACGCCTAACTGTCCTTTTTTCATCCCGCTTGCCTCCGTTACAAAATTAAACCAAGTATAAGCGTTAATGATTATTAATACAATATTTTTTGAAATAAAAGTATTTTTATGCATTTTATTCGAAATATACTGTATAAAATACCTCTGAGGACAAAAAAATCGCTCAGTCATCTCAGACTGAACGATTAACAACTCGTTTACTTCCAATAAGCGTAACGATAAAGGGCATCCCGCAACAACGTAAAGTGGACACCACCGACTTTACTACTGATCAAATGTGCTGCGGCCGTTTGATACAACGGTGTAACCCCTTGTTTTTCAGCAACGAGTTTAGCCGCTTGTTGCATGGTCTGATAACGCGCAGGCTTTGACTGCGTGCCAGCCGTAATTTTAGCAATCAAGCTTTCATATTGCGTATTCTTAAACTTCCCAAAATCAACCGAATTCGTAACCGAAGCTTTGTTCAAGAAATCAATTGGATCTTGGAAATCACTTGACCAAGATAAGGTGGCAAAGTCAAAGTTACCTTTACTCAACGTTGAGATTTCATTGGTCAATGGCACGGACTTCACATTAACTGTGACCCCCGACAAGTTCTTTTCAATCGCGGCTTGAATAAATTCGGCAACCGACTTGTTAACATCATTGTCATTGGTCAACAACTGCAAGGTAATCTTCTTTTTGCCCAAACTAGCTTGAGCCCGACGCCAATATTTCTTAGCCTTGGCTGGACTGTACGTATATAGATTACCGGTGTCAGTGTTGAAGTCTTTACCCGTCGTTGGGTTCTTGGTATTTCCCGTTGGAACTAACGACGTGGCCGCTACCGATCCATCCTTCAAGACATTCTTCACTAATGACTGGCGATTCAAAGCGTAACTCACCGCACGCCGTAAATCAGCATTCTTGGTGAGCGTCCGTTTTTGGTTCCATGGCATGAAATATAACTGATTGAGCTTAGTGATGGTCAGATTCTTGTTAAGCTTGCCTTGTTGGGCACTGGCCACTTGAGTCCCAGTAATTTGAGTGACTTGCACCGCATTACTTTCAAATAAATTTTGTGCCGTCGTATTCGTCTTAACCGTTTGAACTTTTACATTTTTGATCTTAACCGATTTGGCTGCATAGTAATGCGTATTCTTGGCATACCGCCACGTATCACTCGTACCATCCCAGTCCTTTAAGACGTATGGTCCATTTGACAACGTCTTAGTCGCAGTCGTTCCATACTTGTTACCATACTTTTCAGTAAAACTCTGTTTTAACGGATAAATTTCGGTTGCTAACCGATAATTAAAATACGGTACTTTTTGTTTCAAAGTAATCTGTAGCTTGTATTTGCCGATCGCTTTGGCCCCTAGACTGCTGACGGCTTTTTTGCCACTCGTAATCGCGGTGGCATTCTTAATCTCCGCCACATGACCGACTTCTTGTGACTTCGTCTTGGGGTTCACTTGTCGTTGTAATGAATAAACAAAATCCGCTGCCGTTACGGCTTGACCGTTCGACCATTTCGCATTGTGCCGTAAATTAAAGGTGTACGTTTTGCCGCCATTAGTTGGTTTCACAATCTTTGTGGCAATCGCCGGAACGATCTTCCCTTTTTGATTAGTCGTATACAACCCTTCCATGAACTGGGCAATGGCAGCCTGACTAGCAATATCGTCGGCTTTATTTGGATCAGCTGTGGCAATCGCTTGGGAAGCCGTCACCGTTAAAGTCTTGTTGGTTGTTGAACTCGTTGATTTATTTTGACCACAGCTGGCTAAAACTAAGCCTAGTGCAACCAGGCCCAACCCACTGAGCCACTTTTTTGATGTTTGCATATATTTACCCCTAACTTAAAACCCATTATTTTAATGTAGTTGCTTGACTAAAGGTTGAAAGGTGTATTTTAGCAACTATCATTGATATGGCAAGTGTTTACCAATCAAAAATAGTTATGCTTGCCACCTGCCATTCACCCACATCGAGCCGGAACGCTGTGGACGAACTGGTCGAGCCACAAAACGGTCTCGACCATCGTTTTGAACCGTCAAACCCACGTTTCAAAAGCGCCGAGCTCTAAGCGATAAATCGCTAAGAGACTCCCATGGCTGGGCTCAATGTGAGCTCACTCTCGGTTATGATAGTGGTGACTAGATCAGTTTGTGTTCGCGAAATAACCGAAGTCAGCCAGTGATGGCGCTGGCCGTGAAAATATCGTTAGTCCGGATGATTTTCCCGGACTTACGATATGGACGACTTTTAAGACTAGCGGTTTTAGCTAGGCTCAAAAGCGAGGTGGAAAGCCCGCACTTTGGCTGGAACCGGTCCCACAGCCGGCAGAATCGCTGGCTGGCGTAGGTGACATAGTTAACTTTCAACCTTTAGTTACTTGAATAAAATGTTTAAATAATTGCGCCATCACGGGATTAACTGCCTGCATTTCTTCAGGATGCCATTGCACCCCTAATTGTAAGCCGCCTGCGGTTGATTCAATCGCTTCGATGACTTGATCGGGTGCACTAGCAACGGCTTTAAATCCCGATGCCACTTGTTTTAATGTCTGATGATGAAATGAATTGACTGTCAGTTTAGTTTGTCCCAGCCACTCAGCTAATATCGAATCAGCTTCAACGTCAATATGGTGCATCCCATAATCGGGATGTTGTAATTGCATATGCTTTAAGGTCCCCTGACCGGCCGGCATATAACTGGTATCTTGGTACAACGTCCCGCCATAACACGCATTCAAGAGTTGCACGCCGCGACAAATGCCCAAAATCGGCTTGTGCTGTGCATGCGTGGCTTGAACCAAGGCTTGTTCATAGGCATCTCGTTCTGGATCGATCTGGCTTAACTTGGCTAATGGTTCTTCGCCATAAGTTAGCGGATCAATATCGTCGCCACCACATAGTAATAACCCATCGATTAAGCCGACGTAGCGGGCAATCGTGTCAGCATCATCAGTCACTGGCAACATCAACGGTATCCCACCATTATCTGAAATCGACCGCAAATAGACGCGATTGACATAGTCTCGTTGCCGTCCAGGAAAGATTTGACTATTGACGGTAATGACACCCGGCGCAATCCCAATAATTGGTTTACTCATTTTAAACACGACTCCCTCTCTTTTTTGCCAAGAAAAATCCCTACAGGCATCAACTTGCCTGCAGGGACGATTGGTTTCGCGGTACCACCCTGACTTGTGACAATTCGTCACCTCAGCTGGTTCCTATCGCGACCATGCGCACTAGCTCACACTAGTAATACTCCGAGCCCATCTTCCGTATTTGGTCTAGCTGCCCTTTCACTGTCGACAGTCGCTAGTCTAGCCCGCCACACGTACTCTGCTCATCATTGTTATTAATAATTAAAATTAAATGGTTGTTTGGTTAGTTATAGATTAAATTTATTGATTACAATTGTCAACCGAAAAGTTGGCTAGCCTTAAAAACTTATTTACCAGCCGTCCGATAATTACCAGCCGCAAAGTATTGTAAGCCTGGTAAGGCTTGTTGATTCAATAACTGACTGACCGTGACAAAATGGTACCCCTTCGCTTTTAATCGTTTAATAATCGTTGGGACCGCGGCGACTGATGGTGCATGAATGTCATGCATCAACACAATACTTCCTGACCGGGTCGCGCTTAACACGGACTGAATATCTTTTTGTGTATTCAGCAGTGCCCAGTCACGCGAGTCAACCGACCAACGAATAATTGGATGCTGAATTTGCCGTCCTTCAGCAGCGGTAATATTGCCATATGGTGGTCGCATGTACTGTGGTAATTTGCCGGTTGCCGCATAAATCGCCTGATCAGTCCGAATCACTTGGTTCACACTGGCGCTAGTGCCAATTCGACTAAAGTCAGGATGATTCCAGGAATGGTTCCCCACTTCATTGCCAGCCGCCAAGACGGCTCGCGTGATTTTTGGATAACGACTCACGCTTTGACCTACTTCAAAGAACGTTGCATGCACATGGTTGGCTTTTAACGTTTTTAGTAACCGCGGTGTCAAAGTTGGATCAGGACCATCATCGAACGTCAACGCCACCACTTTCTTGTATTTCAACGGACTAGTCCGCGCTGATTTTGGTAAATAGCGGTTCAAAATCTTACCAGTAAGTTGGGCGTACGGCAAAGTGACCTGTTTAACGTTAAATTTATTTGGTAACAGGTTCATCCGTAGGCCACTAGTCGTTAAGGTCGCCTTTTTCGTCATATGCGTTGGCAACTTCACTTGATAAACTGCCGGCACCCGACTAGCTTTAGCGTGTGTTTTCGTTAAAATCGCTTGGCGGGCAACTTCCCGAATTGCGGCTAACCGATGCGGATTTTGATTGGTTAATTGACCAAACGTAACAGTCTTTGACTGACTGGCAGCCTGTGCTGGCAACCCAGCACTCCCCAAACCGCCGATAACCACTAACAAACTTAACCCATAGATCTTTAACTGACGCATTTTCATCATCAGTCCCCCCTTTTAATATGGTTTGTTTAACTAGCTTTATTTTACGCCTAATGCGCAGAAAACACCGGTTAGATTACTCGGTGAAACTAGAAATATTCCCCGGGAAATAATGTGTCTTTAAAGTAAACAAAAAAACGTCGTTTCCGACGTTTTTTAAGCTAATCGTTTCAGCGGTAAAGCTTGCCCTGACAGCCATACTAAGCCGCCTAAGCCAACTAGCACTAACAGTGTTGTCCCACCCGGGAAATCTAATTGTTGTAGCGGGTAATAACCCACGGCCCCAATTAACCACCAACTAAAGTTCGCCCATAATGGCAAACTCGCTTGCCGTACAAAGTAAGTGACGAAAATAATGGTATAAAGTGGCGTAAACACTGATCCAATTAAGTATAAAAAGTTTTCATAATAGCGCATCGATAAGGTCACTGCAATGATGAATCCCATCACCGTCACGACCATCGCCACCCGGTTAATCGCTCGACTGCCAGTAATATTAGCTAAGCTGGTCGCGGCTGAATAGGCATCCAAGAAGGTTGTCGTCACGGTTGAAAAAACGATAATGAGTAACGCGACCAATCCTAATCCCGACTGCGTTAAAACCGTCGTGATATCCGTTTGCCCAGTCCGCAAGACAACCAACAAGCCAGTCATAAACATCACGATGCTGCCTAGACAATACCCCCCAGCACTAACTAATGCAATCGGCGCCGGTCGATCAACGCGTTGGGTGTAATCCCCAATGACTGGTAACCATGACAAAGCCATCGTGACATTCAATTCCACCGCTTGCCCAAAAGATAGTGAACTGGTCGTCGGTACACCAGCGCTTGCCGGCGTGGCAAAAACCAAGCCAAGCATGACGATTACCCCGATCACCAATAATCCAACAATGACATTGTTTAATTGGAATAACCGCTGAGCATCTAACCGTAGCCAAATTAAAATCAACCCAGTAACAATCAATGCCATCACTAACGGGCTTTGGAAATGAATAAGCTGACGACTAACTGCATTCATTGCCAGTTGCGCATTGACAATCATCACGGCTGTCCAGCCGATCAATTGCAAGGCATTTAACCCGGAAGCCAAGGTGACGCCCAACTTACCAAAGGCTAATTTAGCGGTACCAAGGGCTGAGCGCTGCAACTTGGCACCTAAATAACCAGCCGGAAACAAGAACAAGCCCCCACCAATCAGATGACCGAGTAAAATAGCTGCGATCCCACGCGATAAGCCTAATGGGGCTAGTAGTGTCCCGGTCACGATTTCTGCAATCGAAATCGCAGCGCCGAGCCACAATAAAAATTGGCTCCTATATAATTTTGTCATCGGTCACCCCCGTGCTGAGCATCGCCCGCACCGTTCGTTGAATATTTGGGCTTTGGGTCACCATCGAAATAACCGCACTACCGGCTGCTCCGGTCCGTCTAATTGCCGGTAATTGCGATTCAGTGATGCCACCAATCGCCACAATTGGCACTCGAGCGGTCTGCACCAACTGTTTAAGTTGCTTGAGACCGACCACTGGATCAGCATCGGCTTTAGATGTCGTCGGAAAGATCGGACCACTACCGATATAAGCCAAACCAGTTAATCGATTAGCCTGCTGAATTTCCGTTAAGGTCGAACAAGATAAACCAACGAACAGTCGACCTTGAACGCGTTGCAAGACGTGTTGAATTTGATCATCGCTTTGACCAACATGAATGCCATCCGCGCCAATCGCCAACGCCAAGTCCACATCATCATCCACAATAAACGGCACACCTTTAGCTGTACACAACGCTTTCAATTGACGTCCCAACGCTAATCGTTCAGTTGCTGTTAGTTGGCTGGCCCCTTTATCGCGAAACTGAAACGCTGTAATCCCCGCAGCTAAGGCTTGTTGAACAACGGTGACCAATGAGCGACCTGGTACATCTTGAGTGCCAGCAACTAAATAAACTTGTAATTGTGCCGGATTAAAGTTAATGGTCATCGCGGCTCACCTCCGTACTAGGTGTCACCCAATGATTCAAGGGTCCATGACCGTGGCCAACTTGGATCGTAGCTTTAATGGCCGCGGCCACAAAAGCTTTACCCGTTTCAATCGAAATTGATAAATCAGCCCCTTTTGCAAGTTCTGCGGCAATGCAAGCTGACAACGTATCGCCCGTGCCATGGGTTCGCTTCGTCGCAATCCGTGGCGCACTCAACCAGAAATGTGACCCATCAGCCAACAGGACAAAATCACTTGCTAACTCAGGGTTATCACCATGACCACCTTTGATCATCACATTTTTAGCTCCTAATTGTTGAATCAGCTTAGCCGCCTCGATCATGTCAGCCGTGCTTTCAATCGGTCGATCCGTGAGTGCCACGGCTTCCGGCAAATTCGGCGTTACTAAGGTGGCCAATGGTACGAGTTCCTCGCGCACCGTTTGAATGGCATCCGCTGCTAACAAAGCCGCACCACCTTTGGCAATCATGACCGGATCAACTATCAATGGCCCAAAATCCACTTTTTTCAAATTCTCGACAACCGCATGCACATGTTCAGCATCTGCCAACATACCCGTCTTGCAAGCCCGTGGTTTTAAATCCGCAGCTAATGATGCAAACTGTTCATCAATTAGTTTGGTCGGTAAGGCCATAAAATCTTGAACCCCTAACGTATTTTGCGCCGTCACTGCCACAATCACAGCCTGCCCGAAAACATGCCGAGCTTGTAATGTCTTTAGATCCGCCATCACACCAGCGCCACCGCCACTATCAGTCCCTGCAATGGTTACCACTTGTGGAAATTCATTTGCCATTTGCTTTACCTCCATTAATCCTCATAATCAGCCACCTCAGTTAATTCCGATACGGTCACCAAATGTAATTTATCAATTAAGTCAGCCGCAAATGTGCCTGGTCTTGGTGCCGTAAATTGTTTAGCCACCAACTCACCGGTACCGGCCAAAACTAAGCACGCCGTTTGCGCCGCATCAAATGGTGCATCGGATTGTACGGCTGTAAATGCCGCCACAATACTCGATAGCAAATCGCCAGAACCGACATGCAATTGAAATAACTCAGTGCCGTTGTGGACTTTAGCGACTTGCGTGCCATCGGTAATGACATCCGTTGGCCCTGACAGGACGATCACACAATGATATTTTTGCGCACAAGCTTTAGCAATAGCTACCACATCGCCCGACCCGTTCCCGGCATCAATACCCTTGGCTTGCCAATCCACACCAGCTAACGCGGCAATCTCTCCGGCATTCCCACGAATCACCGTCATTTGGATCGTTGCCAACAAGTCCTGTGCCACTTGTAAGCGATACGGTACGGCCCCAACCGCGACTGGATCAAAAACAATCGGTAACTGCCGCTCATTTGCCAACCGGCCGACTATTTGCATTTGGTTAACTTGGGTGGTTGTTAACGTCCCCAGGTTAAGACAAACAGCACCAGCAATGGCAATCATTTGATCGGCTTCGGCAACTTCGGCTGACATAATTGGCGATGCCCCAACCGCATTTAACCCATTAGCAACATCTTGAACAGTCACGAAATTGGCAATATTAAAGACCACCGGATTTTGTTGGCGCAACGTGGTTAATAAGTCTAACTTCATTTGAAATTCCTCCTTTTAAGCCTCGTATCACGCCAACTCAAAAAGCGGTCCCAGTTCAATGACACATTGAACCTAGGGCCGCTAAATAAAGCTGCAGTGACACTTTCCCTACGCAAGTCTGAACTTACAGGTTCGAAGGGATCGGTGCGCACTTGCACCGTCTCAGCCCGACTACGGACACCCCTAGTGTTTAAGATAACTATTTGTATGCATTCAGTGTAGCGGTTGTAACCGTTATCGTCAACCATAGATTTTAACTATGTTTCACGTGAAACATAAAAAATGAGTTTAGGACAAAAACCCCAAACTCATTTCAATCTCTAAATATTTATTGTCGAAACGTGACAGAAGTCAGTTAGTGAGCATTAACTCCCCGACTTCTGTCTCACTCTAATTTAAGCGAATGTTGCTAATTGTTGTTTCGTTAATGTATCGTTCATCCGACCACTACGGAAGCCACCTAAATCTAAAGTCACATACCGGAAGCCTAATGATTGTAATTGACGATTGACGCGATCGTTAAAGACTAAGAAGTCACCGATACGTGCTTCAGGTAATTCGATCCGCGCAATATCATCGTGATAACGAACCCGGACGGTTGGAAAACCTAAGCCACGTAAGTAACTTTCAGCAGCCATTACTTGAGCAATGTTTTCAGACGTTAAGGTCGTGCCATATGGGAAGCGTGATGAAACCGAGCATGAAGCTACTTTATTCCAGTTGTTTAAGTTTAATTCTTGAGCTAAGGCCCGAACATCAACTTTGTAAAAACCAGCTTCTTGTAATAAACTCCGGGCACCAGCTTCGGTCCGTGCCTTTAAACCGGGACGATAATCTTGCTCATCGTTTTTGATCATCCCATCTAAAACTGCCGTACTTCCGTTTTCGGCAGCCATTGCTGTCAAACGCGTGTAGAACATCTTCTTCGCATAGTACCAGCTATCTGGCGTGTTATGTTCAATATGATCATCACTCAAGTAATCCAAAATCGTAGTTTCAATCGGTGCGCCGATTTCTTGGGCCAAACTAACTGCTTTATCGAATTCTTCATCGGTAAATAATTCAGAGTTAGCCACGACCGCCGTCACATGATCAGCGCCTAAAACATCCAAGGCCATTTTTAAGATGACCGTACTGTCAATCCCACCAGAAAAGGCGACCGTCACGCGGCCTAAACCTTTCAATAAATCAGTTAATGTTGCTTTCTTCGTTGCTAAAGTTGTCATTATAATTGCCTTCTTCATTTTAATTAGTTAATTCCAAAAAATCCGTGCATGAACCAAGCCGCACAGGCCGCGCCAATAAACGGCGCAATTCCAGGGACAACAATTCCATATTGCCAGTCGCTATCCGCTTTATTCGCAATCGGTAAAATAGCGTGTGCGATCCGTGGTCCCATATCTCGCGCCAAATTCATCGCAAATCCAGTTGGGCCACCCAGACCCATCCCAATTGCCCAAACCAGTAAACCGACACCAATCGGCACGACTCCAGGCGTTTTGACTGTCGAAATGGCTAAAATCCCAGAAATAAAAATAAACGTATCGAAAAATTCCACAAAAAAGTTCCGCGGTAAATGACGAACCGCTGGTGACGTACAAAATAAATTGCGAATCGTAATTGGGGAAATTTCACCCTCTGAAGCTTTAAAGTGATCGGCATACATGACCCACACGATCACCGATCCAATCACCCCACCAAACAGATCGGCTAGTGAATAGGGGATAAAGCTCGTCCAAGGTAAATTGCCTAACAAACATTGTGCTAAAACCATCGCCGGGTTAATGCACACATTGCCAAAAATAAATAACGCAATACTAATCCCAAATCCCCAAGTCGTAATCGCAAAGATGTGTCCTGAGCCACGATATTTTGTCCCCTTGAGTACCGTACTACAATGCACCCCAACCCCGAAGATAATCATCAAGGCAGTGCCCATAAATTCTGCTACTAATGCGTGTAACACCGATTAGCCCTCCTCATCTAGTTGTTCTAATGCTGCTAAAGCCGCTTGATAGACCATCATCAATGGCACTTGCTGTATTCGTGCCAAGCTAGCACAATCCGCATATTCCGGTGTTTTTTTAATGATGCCATCATATGTGGCAACCTTTATTTTGACCGGTCCATACGGCGTAGTGGCCGTTACGAAATGCCGCCGCATGATCGTTCGGTGCCACGTTTGATAACGCACGCCGATGGTACTGGTCTCGGCTAAAATCAACTTGGTTAAAGCCAGCCGATCACTCGGTGCACTTAACACTGACAACTTAATTGCCGGTCGATTCTTTTTCATTTGAATCGACGTAAAATACACGTCATAGGCCCCGGCAGCTAACAACTGCGTCATCACATAGCCCAGACCTTCGCCAGCCTGATCATCTAAATTCGCTTCCATCAAAATGACGGCATCTTTAGTTTGATCAACAACTTGTTGACTTAGTTTTTTTTTTCGAATAAAACGGCCCGTAAGCCATTCAAGCTACCCGTTTCACGCTGACCAAAACCATAGCCGACTTTGGTTGGCGTACTCGTTGGTAGTGGTCCAAATGCGGTGACCAACGTTTTGACAATCCCCATCCCAGTTGGGGTAATCAATTCCGTCTTCACATCCAATCGTTGATGAATCGGAATGTCTGTCCCGACTCGCATCTGCATGACTGCGGGCACCGGCACTGGCATTTGACCGTGAGCGACATTGATAAAGCCACTGCCGTCAGTGAGCGGTGACGCTTGAACGTCATCAATTTTCATTAGTTCCAGGGCCACACAACAACCGACAATATCGACAATTGAATCTAATGCCCCAACCTCATGAAAGTGCACCTCGGCCAATGGCATTTGGTGAACCGTCGCTTCGGCTTTGGCGATCTCCGTAAAAATGGCGATAGCGCGTTGCTTAACCGTTGCTGATAAGTCACTGCCATTAATCAACGCTAAAATGTCATTTAAATGCCGAGCCTCATGATCATGATGATGCGCATGTTCGGCAACCTGCTGATGTGGCGTTGCTTCCGAATGATCGTGGTGATGATGTTCCACAAAGCCGTGATCTTTTCCGCCAGCGACTTGAACGTCAAAACTGGTCCCATAAATGCTGCTTTTAGCCAGCCGTTCGTGAGTCAACTGATAGCCAGAGACTGGTAATTTAGCTAGTTCTTGTTTTAAGGCCTCAAAATCCAAGCCTAAATCTAGCATTGCACCTAAAAACATATCACCGCTAATGCCAGAAAAAGCATCCAAATACAATAATCGCACGTCAAGTACCTCCTTTGTTCAGTTAACTGAATTTTTCTACAATTGATTAATCATACTTGCTGAATAAGCGGCACCAAACCCATTATCAATATTGACAACGGTAATCCCAGAAGCACAGCTATTGAGCATCGTAAGTAACGCTGTCATGCCTTGAAAGTTCGTCCCATAGCCAACACTCGTGGGCACCGCAATTAGTGGTTTATCAATCAAACCACCAACCACACTAGCCAGCGCGCCCTCCATGCCAGCAATAACGATGACCACTTTGGCACCGCGGATGACATCCAGCTTGGCAAACAAACGATGAATCCCTGCCACACCGACATCGTAGACCCGTTCAACATGATTGCCAAAAGCTTGAGCTGTAATGGCTGCTTCTTCGGCCACCGGTTGATCAGAGGTTCCGGCCGTCACGACAGCGATGTAATCGTCCGTGGCTGGCGTTGGTAAGGTCCCCACCGTCATACATTGGGCTGCCGCATGATACACCGCTTGTGGTAATGCGGGTTGCAGCGCTGCAAATTTTTCGGCCGACAATCGCGTCGTCAAAATCGGCGTGATTTGTTTGGGCATCGCTTGAATGATCCCAACAATTTGAGTGGCCGTTTTACCGGCACCGTAAACGACTTCCGGCACACCATTGCGCTGTTGACGACTTAAATCAACGTTGGCAAAACCCAAGTCGGCAGTTTGACTGGCTTCTAGTTGTGCGCTAGCCGCGGTGGGCGTTAGTTGCCCAGCCGCCACTGCCTGTAAAATATCTAACGTCGTCATCTTACTTGACGATCACGCCAAGCCCATCAGGCACAACGGTAACTTTAGCATCCTGACCTTCACGCTCATAGGCTTTTGTCATGGCTTCATCCAAGGTTTTAGCTAATTCCATATGCATCCCTGTAATTAAGTCTGGATCAACTAAATCTGACACAAAAATGACATGATGATGAACCAAGATCCGGGCAAAAATTTGCGCCGTCCATTGATCAGGAATTGTCTTTAGTCGTGGCGTATTAATGGCTTGATCTAAAAAGTCTTTAGGATCATCAACATCAGCTAGATTATGGTAGAACCCTTCACCACCGTGACCATCACGAGCCCCAGCAACCATCACAATCGTGCCACCTTCTTTGTTAGTCGCTTCCGCCGCTGTCATCCCTTTAACGGCTTGATAAATGTTTTGATCTAATGGGTAGCCCCCATTAGTTGAAATGGCGATGTCGCAAGGAATTGCGGGGACACTAGACAAGTCTTTGACAAAATCACATCCGACCTTGTGGGCAGCTTCCATATCACCAGCAAATGAGCCGATGATCTTTTTATCTTCGTCTAAAACAACATTAACGATAAACGCCAACTTCGCGGTCCGCGCCGCATAGACCATGTCATGATGGATCGGATTATGCATTAAATTCCCGGTCCGCGCTTTTGGTGAGTTAATAAATTCCCCAGAATGGTTAGCCATAATCGTTTTATAAGACGCAATCCCTGGCAAGACCGATTTTCGACCACCGGAAAAACCGGCAAAGAAATGCGATTCGATGAACCCTTCAGAAATAAGTAAGTCGGCTTCCGCCGCAACTTTATTAATAATGCAATCACCACCAGAAGGTAATTGGCCAATTTTGACCATACTGTCATCATCGGTAGACACATGCATCACGATCTCTTCATTAGCCACAATATCTTCACCATATTTGTTAACTAATTCTTCATGGGTTGATGGCCGGTGAAAACCAGTCGCCACTAAAATCCGAATCCGTGCATCTGGTGCCACCGATCGTAACCGCCGTAACAAAATCGGCGTGATAATGTGTGACGGTACTGGCCGTGTGTGATCTGAACTGATAATCACGATATTGGTTTTGCCTTTTGCGAGACTTTCTAAGCTAGGCGTCCCGATCGGGTTGTCTAACGATTTTTCAACTGTTTCACTTTCAGAGAGTTTGTTATGATATGTTGCCGCTTGCGAAACTAATTTACCAGCAAAATTTGCAGCTGGTATTTCAGCGGTCAACGTGGTTTTGTCATAAGGTAGCTTGATTGCAACCATGGTATTGGGCATCCTCTTTCATCAATTAATTTTTTAACACGTAGCTCTGGTTATACGCGTTTCTAATCAACTTGTCCGTGACATTTAAAGTGTTCAAAACGTGTTAACAAATGTATACTTTAAATGCGATTGTCTCGATTTCAAAAAACGGTATGATGGGCAGAGTGATTAGTTTTCGGTCAATCGCCGCCCTAATCTCATAAATGAAAGAACTGAATCTAAGATGGTACTAACAGATATTGAATACTTATTAAGCTATTTAGAGGCGCACCACGTGCCGACCATTCAAAAAAAGCGTCATACGTATTTGACGTATCACGGTTTGGCCGAACATTATACGTATGTTTTAAAAGATGGCATCATTAAAAACAGCATCATCTTGCAAGATGGTCGCGAGTTTAACTTATCCTATATTGCCAAACCCGATGTGATCTCGTTATTGCGTGACGAAGTCTCCCGGTCAACGGATCAACCATTCAACGTCCGAATTGAATCTGACTATGCGACTTTTTATCAAGTGAATCGCGTGGATTTCTGGAAGTACGTTAATCGAACACCAGAATTACAAAACTACGTTAAAAACTACTATCGAAAAAAGTTGTCTGAAAATATTTTTCGCCTACAACGAATGGTTATGAATGGGAAGAAAGGCGCTATTTGTGCGTTTATTTATAGTCTTGTGGACCTATTCGGCCGCAAAATTAAAGATGGCATTTTAATTGATTTCGTGGTGACTAACGATGATATTGCCGGATTCTGTGGCATTAGTTCCCGAAGCAGTGTCAATCGGATGCTCAAAGAACTACGTGAAGACGGCGTGCTCTCAGTCAAAAATCACAAATTTGTTATTCAAGATATTAGCTACCTCTTAGATCAAATTGCAAATTAAAGAGGTGCTCATCCGTGCATATTCCGGATAATTATTTAAGCCCCGCTACTTGTGGGACGCTGGTTACCGCGATGGTCCCCATTTGGACTGTGGCGGTTTTAAAAGTTAAAGTTCAACTCAAACGTCAGCGTGAAACATTACCCATGTTGGGGATCGCCGCTTCACTGGCGTTTTTAATCATGATGTTTAATTTACCGATTCCTGGTGGCACTACTGCTCATGCGGTCGGTGGTACTTTGTTAGCCGTACTCATTGGCCCTTGGGCGGCATGTTTAGCTTTGACCGTCACCTTATTCCTACAGGCACTACTCTTTGGTGATGGCGGTATTTTGGCCTTTGGCGCCAATGCGCTCAATATGGCGGTCATCATGCCATTTGTCGGCTATGCTTGCTATCGCCTTGGACAAAAGTGGCATCATCCAAAAGTAGGTTTAGCCATCGGTGCTTACCTTGGCATCAATACCGCAGCACTGGTTGCCGGTATTGAGCTCGGTTTACAGCCCTTAATTGCGCATACAGCTAGTGGCGCCCCCCTTTATTGCCCCTATGGCTTGAACATTGCCGTTCCCGCCATGCTTGGCGCGCACTTACTCGTTGCTGGTTGGGTTGAGGTCGGCTTCACCTTGTTAGTTTATCAATTTGTCCAAAAAGTGGCGCCAACTAGCCTCTATCAAACGGCACCTAAAACGAGTCAACGCCGGTGGCTGGGCCTATTACTCGGGCTAGCCATCTTGACACCACTTGGTTTACTGGCTAGCAATACTGCTTGGGGGGAATGGGGACCTAGTGAGTTGAAACACTTACTGGCACAACAACATTTGGCTGCTCAAGTCCCACAAGGGATGGCCCACGGTTTTCATTTCCAAGCGTTATTTAGTGATTATGCGATTGCCGGCTTACCGGTGAGCTTAGGCTACATTTTATCGGCCTTAACTGCGATCGTGATTTTCGGCTTATTGATTCGAGGTTTACAACATGATCCCCAACCCAAAAACTGAACTACCAAACTGGCTACAACGGCCAACGCCGCCGACTAAAATTCGACGACGCTATTCCCGACAATTTTTAGCACATAATCAACGCCGGTTACGCCATTTATTACGACGATTAGCCCAACCAGCACCAGTTGTCACCAGCAACTGGCACTTGTCAGCTCAAGCTAAACTTTTACGTTTAGGTTTAATGCTTGGACTGATTGCCAGCGTTCAAAGTCCAAGTTGGTTATGGCTATTAGGCCTAATGCTCGGCATACAACTCATGCTATTGCCGCCACGCCAACTCCGTTATTTTGGTCGTCATTGGCTACTGGATTGCCTAGTTGCTGGCCTGGTCGTCTTACCAAGTTATTGGTTGGCAGGACCCACAACGGTGCTCTTCTTTGGACTCAAAACCAGCTTAATGCTGGCGCAGGCCCTGCATTTTCGTTTAACAACGCCTTTTGCAGCTATTTTGACTGGATTAAAAGCTTGGCATTGTCCCAATGTCATCATCATGACGTTGGCAATTGCCATGATTTATTTACGAATGCTTGGTCAATATTTATTGCAAACCACTGAAGCCATGGATTTGCGTTTGGTGGCGCCAGCGCGACATCCTTATCACTTAATCGGGGCCTTATTCGGCAATCTTTATTTAAAAAGCTACACCTATGCCTTGGAACTTTACGCTGCAATGGAGGCTCGCGGCTTCAACGGACAATACGTTAAAGCCACTGCCACCAATCGTTGGCGTGACTACTTGGCCGTCAGTCCTAGTTTGCTATTAATGGGCTTGTGGCTGTTTGGAGGACATTATTTTGGCATTAATTGACTTAACGGATCTAAGTTATGACTACCCCAATACTTGCGGCCTAGCGTCTTTAAGCTTAACCATCAATCCCGGTGAATTCGTCTGTTTAATGGGGCCAAATGGTTCTGGCAAATCAACTTTACTACGCTTGTTAAGCGGCCTAGCAACGGCTACTCAAGGGACTTACCATTTTAATCAACAGTTAGTTGATTCAGGCTACTTAGCGGATGCGGTAAAACGCCAACAACTTCATCAACAAATTGGGATGGTTTTTCAAAATACCGATGTGCAATTATTTAATCCAACGGTTGCTGAAGAAGTCGCCTTTGGTCCCCAACAACTTGGACTATCACCGAGTGAAGTGACTAAGCGCATTAACGATTGTTTGGCCTTAACGCGCAGTGCTGATTTACGCGATCGTGTCCCCTACCAACTTTCTGGTGGGGAAAAGAAACGGGTCGCCTTAGCGAGTGTGCTGGCACTAAATCCGCAAGTTTTATTGTTAGACGAACCACTTAACGGCCTCACCATCGCGGCTCAACAGCAGATGTTAACCTTGCTGCAACAATTACAAGCTGCTGGTAAAACCATCATTATGGCCAGTCACAACTTTCAACAAGTTCAACCGGTGGGTCAGCGATTCCTAATTTTTAATGCCGATCACCAGGTCACCGCTGATGTCACTGCCAGCGAGTTAGCGACACTCCCTGATTTACAAGCACAATTAATGACTTTATAGCCCCCTTTGTTTCACGTGAAACATTTTAAAACCCAGCTAGCTAAGGTTGCGATCACCGCAATTTTAGCTTGCTGGGTTTTAATTTAAGGACTCTTTAATTCAGCCTTTCGCACACAACAGGTACAATAAGTTGATCATTAAAAAACAGAGGGGGTGTTGACTGATGCATCTGATGCTTTCGACGTTCATTCTGGTTTTAGCCGCTATTATCAGTATTTTCGCTTCACGCGTCTTAACCAAGATTTCGGTCAACTATATTAGCATGCTCGTTGGGGTCGGACTCTATCTGATTCCAGTATTGAGTCATCACATTGAGAAGTTTGATTCAGAAATTTTTATTGGCCTAATTGTGGCACCATTGCTCTTTTTTGAAGGCCAAGCAACCCGATTAAATGCCGTTGGTAAAGAGCTTAAACACATTATTCAAACCACGGTGGTCTTAGTCATTCTTGCAACTATTGTGGCTGGTTTCAGCATCCGGTTACTAGGCATGGTTAGTTTACCACTGGCCTTTATTTTAGCCGCGGTAAGTACCCCCACTGATGCCACTGCCATGGAATCCGTCACTAACGGCCTAACGATGCCACCAACCGAAGGTACCTTTCTGAAAATGGAGTCGCTCTTCAACGATGCTTCCGGAATCATTTTGTTGAATATGGCCGTTTTGTGGACGGTCAATGGGCGCATTAATTATGGGCAAACCTTGATTGACTTTCTAGTATCGGCTGGCGGCGGGGTGCTATTTGGCGCCGTTATGGCTTGGATCATCGTTTTATTTCGCCAGGTCTTATTGCGTTCTTCCTATAATGCCTTGAACGCCTCACTGTTAGTCTACTTAGCGACACCGTTTGTCCTCTACTACACGGCAGAAGCGATTCATGTTTCTGGGATCATCGCCGTTGTGGTCGCTGGATTAGTGCATAACGCTGAAGCGCAGCGTAGTCGCCTGATTAATCCGCAACAAGTGCACTTCGCTTTTGATCTAGTCGGCATGATCACCGAAATTTTCAACAGCATCGTGTTTGTTATTCTGGGCTTCATGTTCGTTAAGATCACCGCTACCGAACACTTAGGCATCGGCTCTTGGAACTTTCTGCTCATTGGAGTCGTCCTCTACTTCGCCAATCTAGTCGTCCGGTTTGGCTATAGTCGTCTCCGCTTAAAATTCAACCAACGGGCCGCTTGGATTTTTGCGTTAGGCGGTGTGCATGGCGCCGTCACGTTGGCGCTAGCCTACACCTTGACGGAAACTGCCATTAAAACTGCCGATTTCCGTTTAGTCTTAATGGCTGCTAGTACGCTCATTATTTTAAGCATGTTAGTCCCCACCATCGTTTTTCGGTGGCTACTTAAGCCGGCTGTCACCGATGAACAAGCAACAACTGAAATCGATAAATTGCGGGTCGAAATGGTGCATCGGGCGATTGAAACGGTACAAAAAATGTATCTACCGCCTAACGTCAAGGAATCCGTTATTTTCGATTTAATGACCCAAAAGCAACGCACCCGCACACGTGATTTTACCCGCGCTTGGGTAAGCGTCGTGCGCCGTCCAGAATTTACAGGCGCGGAAAAAGAACTAGAAATGCGCGCCTTCATGAACGCGCTCGACCAAGAACGGCAATATCTCGACATGGTTTCACAACGAGAAGTTAAATATCAGACTTATGTGTTTAAACTTTATAACGAAACGTTACTGGCAGAATCGTTGATTATTGGGCCAACTATTTTTGACGCCGATCAAACAGATAACTAGCAAAAAATCTAAAGGTTGAAAGTTAAGTATGACGGTAAAAGCTTTACTAGAATTGCCTTAAGTCATGCTAAATTGATCACCTACGCCAGCTAGCGATTCTGCCGGCTGTGGGGACCGGTTCCAGCCAAAGCGCAGGCTTCCACCTCGCTTTTGAGCCTAGCCAAAATCACTAGTCTCAAAAGTCGTCCATATCGTAAAGTCCGGGGAAACCACCCGGACTAACGATATTTTCACGGCCGGCGCCATCACTGACTGGCTCCGGTTGTATTGCGAATAGCAATCAATTTCGTAATCACCATCATAACCAGAGCGAGTCCACATTGAGCCCAGCCGTGGGAAGCTCTTAGTGATTTATCGCTTAGAGCCTGGCGCTTTTGAAACGCGGGTTAGGCGGTTCAAAACGACGGTTCAGACCGCTTTTTGGCTGAACCGGTCCACCCACAGCGTTCCGGCTCAATGTGGGCGAACGATAGGTGGCAAGTAAGTGGTGAATACTTACCATATCAACCGATTATTACTAAATAAGCAACTTTCAGTCTTTAGATAATAAAAAAAGATGGGCAACCACTCAAATTTGAGTTTGGTTGCTCATCTTTTTAGGCACTTAAGCCAAAACTGGTGTTGATTCGTCAGTTTCAATAAACATTAAGAAGTTGTCAAAGCATTGCTTTAAGAAATCAACGCTCCCTTGATCCATTAATTGGCCGCGATCATCAAACTGTTTCGCTGCTTGTGGCAACATGAATTCATTGCCAGGTAATACTTTAGCATCAACACCGGGTGAATCCAAAATTTGCCGTAAGTTCATTTGCGCACGAACCGTGCCTTGAATCCCTAAAGAGGTCCCGACAATCATGACTGGTTTGCCTTTAAATGGATGTTCCTTGCAAGATAACCATTCTAACGCACTCTTGAGCGCCGCTGGAACTGCGTGATCGTATTCAGGGACCGCAATCACAACCCCATCAGCTGCATCAATCTTAGCGCTCAGATCGGTAACCGATGCCGGTGCCTCATCAACACAGTCTTCGCAGAATAGTGGTAAATCTTTGATTTCTTCAATACTAAAATCAACTTTAGCGTCAAATAAATCCTGCATCGCACTTAACAAATCCCGGTTATAAGACTTGCTAGCATTAGTACCCATCAAGGCGACGATATTTAACTCAGTATCGCCGGTCGCTTTTTGGGCCTCAGCATTGTCGCTGGCTGCCGCACCAGCGACATACCCGGATGAAATGCCCCAAGTATTCATCATACTTGGCATTGAGTCATGACCATTAGCGCCGCCGGCCACTTCGCCGGCTGCATAGTAATTCGCCACGGGAACGGTATCTTTAGTGATCAGTTCCAAGTCAGGTGTCGTCACCGAATAGCCACCTAACGTAGTGGCAAACCGGCCACGCTGTTCAATTAAGTAATACGTGTCACCGTCAAAGGTGTGCAAATATTGGGCATCCCGTTTGAATTCAGGATCCTGACCAGCTTGTGCATAGCCTTGATAAGTCGTGACAGTTTGTTGTAATTGTTCAACATCGATACCTGCAGCTTTAGCAACATCCGTTAAGCTACCTTTTGTAAAGATCGGTGTTTGATCGGGATTATCAAAGAAGCCTTGAATTTCTTTTGGTGTAAAGTCATGTAACACAAGTAAATCGTAAACTTGTTTCCAAGTCCGCTCGTCCATCAACAAATAAGCTACTTTATCTGGTTGTGCCAAAATCGCATCCCGAAAATCGCTGTAAACGGCCGATTCATTAACGATCCGATGGCCTTTGGTATTCACATACAAGGCGCCCATATCAGTCGCTTGCTTCGAGGCATACGTCGTTAACTTCGCAACGCCTGGTTCAACTTCGACCCCATGTGGGTAAACTTTATACCAACCTAAATCATGCGTTTGCAAGTTTAATTTCGCATTGAAATCATAAGCATCGCCGGTGGATGTCATCGGGCCATAATAGTCGAGGCCTTGGCTTTCAGCGCCACGCATCTTTTGACTGGCACCGTGACCACCGGTAGCCAACACGATTGAACGGGCTTTGATTTTAACTGGCGTTGAATGTTGATAAGCAACGAGGCCATTAACTTCGCCATGGCGGTTAAACGTTAATTCCTCCACCCGCGTATCTAACAACGTCTTGCCACCATGCGCATTAAAGGCTTTTGAGACTTTTTGAATAAATTCGTAACTGCTAGCCGTGGGTAGTTCAATTTGACGATTAATCGAATGTTCTGGCGTTTGAGTTTGCGCTTTTTGATAGTGCAAATCAGCAAAGTCACTAATGAAATCAATCGCTGGACCAATGTTGGCTGCCATTAAATCGGTCATCGCCGGATAATTAGTGTGCTTACTTTCGCGAGCCACATCCGCCGCTAACGTTGCCGGCGTATCATGATTATCGCCAAAAATCTTAGCGGCCACTTTAGACCCAGTTCCGGTTACATTTGAGCCGTTTAAAATAGTGGCGCCACCTAAGTAGCCGTTCTTTTCAACTAAGATGACTGATTGCCCCTTCGTTAAAGCGCGACTCCCAGCGACTAACCCAGCTTCTCCACCACCAATCACCACGACGTCAGCACTTAAGTGTTGCGTATTGGTCGACTTAGCAGCCATGGGTTTCGGCGTCAATTTGACATCGTTAGCCGCCACTGCTTTTTTCGCCGAATCGAGTAATGCTTGGGTCATGACCGTCGCGCCACTAATGGTATCAACGTTAAAAGATTGCGCGGTAATCACGCTCTTTTTTAACTTATCAATTACTTGGTTAAAAATTCCCGATGTTTCAGAATGCTTCAGAATCTTTAAATCTTCAATTTGGTTATCATCGACATCGACTTCGTAACTAATGATGCCATTGTGACCTTGAGCTTGACCCTTAATTTGTTTGACATTACTCATAGCAATACACTCCTTCACTCAAATGCTGTAACCCAGCCGTCACATGAACGTGCTGCTGGCGATCGATAAAGATGGCCTCGACATTAGGTAATTGATTCAGCCATCGGACGCCAGCCACGGCGCCTTTAAAAAAACTTACGGTTGATAAAATTTCAGCGTATTCGGACTGATCAGTCAAGATCGATACTTGCTCGATCGGATTAGCCACCGGATAGCCGGTTTGTGGATCTAAAATATGATGATAGAGTTTTGATCCAATCCGAAAATACCGCTCAAAAATCCCGGAAGTGACGACCGTTTTAGCCGGCGTCACCACTTGCAAAACTGGCGTCCCACGAGGGGCTTTAGGTGCCTGAATGCCTACTGCCCAAAGCCCGGTATCGGTTGTCGGGTTAACGCCCAATACCTTTACGTTGCCACCTAGATTAACGATAGCTTGGGTCACCCCAGCTTGTTGCAAGCGTTCAATCAGTTGATCGGCAAAATAACCTTTCGCGATCGCCCCTAAATCGAGTTGCATCCCAGGTTTCGTTAAGTAAACACTGTGTGCCTGCGCATCAAGGACCACGTCTTGCGGATTCGTTAACGCTAAGCACCGCTGAATTTGCGTGGATGCCGGCACCGTTTGCCCACCAAAACCAATCTGCCAAAGCTTGACGACTGGTCCCATCAACACGTTGAAGCTCTGTGAGTAGACCTGTGACGCTTTGACTGCCCGCTGGACTAAATCAAAACACGTGGGGCTTACCACGACTGGTCGTACGCCAGCTTGGCGATTAATCGCCATCAGCTCTGAATCTGGGCGGTTCATCGAAAACGTTTGATCCATTTTTGTTAAATAGTCGTAAAGTGCCTCGACTAACGGTTGATTGGGCGTAAAGAGCGTAATGGTGATGACAGTTCCCATCATCGTAAATTGGGAAATATATTTTTTTTGCGTCATCACCATCACCTCCCTATCGGTTAAAAACCTAACTCAATTTCAATGCTTGTAACATTGGGCGTAATTGGGTCAGCGCCATTTGACCAGGTGCCGACCCGGCCCCAACTGTCGCAAACGATAAACACGACCCAAAGACTTCGCCGGCAAGTCGCGAAACTTTCCCTAGATCACCCATTGACATCGTAATCACTGGTTGAGATAACGTTTGCCGCGCTTGATTAGTCGCCGTCAATAACGTCAACACATCATCCACGGACTGTGGCATCACCGCAATCTTAGGTACGTCCGCGCCGAATTCAGCCATACTAGTTAAGCGTGACACAATTTCAGCCGCGCTGGGGGTCGCTTGAAAATCATGATTACTCATCACAATAACGACATGTTGATCATGAGCCGCGGCAACGGTTGCCTTAACAGCCGTTTCATCGTGATAACGTTCAACATCTAAGGCATCGGTGAATTGACCGTTAATCACCGCTTGGCAGATGTCAAAGTAAGCCTGCTCAGACGGTAATAACAATGCCCCGCCTTCGCCTTGGGTCCGAAATGTCGTTAATAAGGCAATATCACCCAAAGCTTGCCGAATTTGTTGTCCGGCAGCGACTAATTTTTCCGCATTCGTCACATCGGCGAAATAATCAATCCGCCATTCCACTAAATCAGGCTTTTCAGCGACGATTGGTTTTAATTGTTTTAATAAGGCTGCCGTTGTACGTCCAGTAATTGGCACAGCCAGTTTGGGCCGATCTTGACCTAAGAAAATATTGCGAACTTTTACTGCTTGTGTCATGTTAAATGACTCCTCTCGTGAAACTACTGTTGGTCATCATCAAAGAGAATTTGGCGAATATAGTCAACTGGCATATCTTCACCTGTCCAAAGTTTAAAGGCCGCGGCACCTTGTTCAAGCATCATACCTAAACCGTTGAAAACATGTTTAACACCCGCTTGTTCAGCGACTTGCATGAGTTTCGTATTCCGTGGTGCATAAACGGTATCAAAAACGACTAAATCTTCACGGAACCAACTTGGATCAGTGACCAACGTTTCATTTTCTAAGGGTTTCATCCCAACCCCCGTAGCATCAGTATAAATAAACGAATCAGCAATTTCAGCCTTTAAATCATCGCGATCTTCAAGTTCATGTAACGTGGCCTTGCAATCAGTCTTTTCATTCAATAACTCAACATTGCGCTTGGCATTGTCCCAAGAATCATCATGCAAGTTAAAAATCGACATTTCAGTAACGCCATCTAAGGCAGCCTGAACCGCAATTGCGGTACCAGCACCACCAGCACCAGCTAAGGTCATCTTATGGCCACGGATGTTAATCCCTTCGTCATCCAAAGACTTCATAAACCCGATCCCATCAGTCGTGTAACCGGTTAAAATTCCGTCGTCGTTAACAATCGTATTCACCGCGCCAATCATTTCAGCGGCTGGATCTAATTTATCCAATAATGGGATAACTTTTTGTTTGTTAGGCATTGAAATGTTAGAACCGCGCATATCAAGGGTCCGAATGGATTGAATCGCGGCCGGCAACGTCTCGTTAGTCACTTCAAATGCCAAGTATGCGTAGTTTAATCCCAACTTTGCGAACGCGTTGTTGTGCATGGTTGGTGACATTGAATGTCTGATTGGGTACGCCATCAGGCCAATTAAAATTGTGTGTCCATCGATTCGTTCCGTCATTTCAAATCACTCCTAAATTTCTGATTATTTTTTAAATTGTTACTTAATTCACTTGCTATGTTAGCAGTTTCATTTATTATATTAAATAGGGATACGTCGTTTAATTTATTAAAAAATTCTATTAGTCAAAAGGAGTTGCGCTCATGAACTTACGGCACTTGCTTTTCTTCAAAGAACTCGCACGGACACAACATATGTCTCAAGCCGCGGAAAACCTTGGTATTTCGCAACCATCACTCAGTTACGCCATTAAAAAACTCGAAGATGAATTGGGTGTGCCGTTGTTCGAACCCGATGGCCGCAACATTAAGCTTACTCAACTTGGTGAGGTCTACTTAAAATACGTTACCGCCAGTTTAAACGATTTATCACAAGGTAATGAACTCATCAGTCAGTTGATGGACCCGAATCAAGGACATGTCAATTTTGGATTCACTTATACGATGGGCCAGCAGCTCGTCCCAGAGCTGGTTACCCATTTCAAAGCTGAAGAAAATAACCACGCCATCACATTTACCATGGGACAAAGTAATTCAGCGCACCTTTTACAGGATCTCGATCGCGAAAAGTATGATGTTGTGATTGCCTCTTACGTCGATAAATTGGGCGACTATGAAACGGACAATCGCTTTCAGTTCATTCCGATCGTCCAACAAGAAATCATGGGCGCCGTTCCCGCTGATAGTGAGTTAGCGCGACTTGAAAAGCTTACTTTAGATGACTTACTCGCTTATCCGTTAATTATGTTCTCTAAGAATAGTGGTCTACGCCCCTTAATTGATCAAATTATCCAAACCGCCACGGTCGAGCCACAAATCTTGTATGAAGTTGAAGAAGATCATACAATGGCTGGCTTTGTACAGTACGGTTTAGGGGTCGCTTTGATGCCTTATTTACCATTATTAGATCAAAAGAAGATCCGTTTACGCCATCTCGCTGATAACGACTTGAACCATCAGATGTATTTAGTCGTCAAACAAAACCGGTTTATGACACCATCTGTGCATCGGTTTGTCGAGTTTGTGCGTAGTTATTGTTGGCAACATTATACGAATGTTGGGAAAATGATTTAAGCTTGATATAAAAAGGTAAGCAAGGAATCGGTTCCCTGCTTACCTTTTTATATCACTTTGACAGTCATACTTATAGCATCTAATTTGACCGAATAGTCAAAATTAAAGGAAGGCCTCTTATATACTTAACTTTTTTAATCCACTCCTGCTTAATATAAAGAAAAACCGTTTGTGCTGAGTTAGCGTCTAACTCATAAGCATATTCATGTTGTTCTAACCATTTCGTATCAAACAATTTCTCCCAGTCTTTTTCCAGAGTCAAACCGCTATCCTCATCAAAAAGTAGGCGATTTAAAACAATTGACCAACTTTCAAAGTTAGTTTCAAGAATTAGCTCATCCGGTACCTCTACCCATAAATGGACGGCGGCCACACGTTTATCCATAGGTGGATTTAATTGATAAGCCTCGATTGGATACGGACTGGGCCAACCCCAAATCAAGGCTTGTCTTGTATCTAGTGGACCACGTCTTTTAACATATTGGTCGCGTAACCAATCATAAGCCTGTTGAAACTTTACATCTGGATACACAATCCCCATTTCACATTGTCGGCTAGTCGTCAAAATATCCCCAGACTGTTTTAAAAATCGCTGTTTTTGAAAAGTTTCGATTAGCATGAATTCCCCCCTTATCTCATATATGCTAGTTTAAATTAAGCTTGTTTAGAAAACCATCAAATAGAATTTTATGTTGACAAACGATTTCCCTAAGCTGTACACTAGTCCCAACTTAAATATCCGTCCTTTTAAACCAATGACGTGGAGATCAAGATTATCGTGCCCGCCCAGAGAGTCATCGTTGCTGAGAGTATGACCGAACGCAGATAATTAAATGGACCACCGAGGGCTTTTCCGAAATTACGAGAGTACGAAAAGACGTGTGACATACGTGAGTTGTCAGGAGAATGTTAGTTCTCTATGGAGTTGGCGTGCATATTTAGTCAATTAGTGGCTAAAGTGGGCGCAATTAAGGTGGCACCGCGGTTTTTAACCGTCCTTATACCAGCATTGGCTGATAAAGGACGGTTTTTTTGACTTTTAAAACGGGGTGAACCACATGCAACAACGATGGCAAAGCTTAATGATGAACTAAACCAACAAACAACTTATTTTGGAGGACATTTATCATGAGCTTAATGGCACACAAAAAATCATTATTAGTTTTAGGCGGCATTATTATTATCGGCGGCATTGCGTTTACCGTTAAAGCGAACTCACACGCAACCAAAACTGCCGCAGTTCAAAAAATCAATTTATACGAAAGCACCAATTTAACTAGTCTCGACACATCTAAGATTACCGACGGTGTTTCTAGCGCACAACTCAGTCAAGTTGACGAAGGCCTCTATCGGTTAAATAAAAACAGCCAACCCGTCAACGCCCTAGCCACTAAGACCACAATTACCAATCATGGCAAGACCTACACAATCGACTTACATCACAATGGTCGCTGGAGTAACGGTCAAAAAGTGACGGCTCAAGACTTTGTTTACTCATGGAAACGGACGCTTAACCCTAAAACTAAGTCAGAATTCACTTATTTGTTTACCAACATTAAAAATGCCGATGCCATCGCAGCCGGTAAAAAATCAGCCAATAGCCTCGGCGTCAAAGCAACTGGTAAGTATCAATTAACGATTACATTAAGTAAACCCGCGGCCTACTTTAAGAAGCTACTTGCTAATACCACGTTCTATCCGTTGAACAAGACCGCTGTTCAGAAATATGGCACTAAGTACGGTACCACCGCTAGCAAAACGGTCTATAATGGTCCCTTCATCGTCACTGGCTGGACTGGGACTAACGATAGCTGGACGTTGAAAAAGAATCCAACCTATCGCGCTAAAAACGTGGTCAAACTCAAGTCAATCAGCTATCAGGTCATTAAGTCTGGGACCACGGCTTACAACCTTTACCAAGCCAATAAACTTGATATGGTAACGTTAACCGGTGAACAAAACGTTCAAAATAAAGCTAACACGGCGCTAAAGACCTTACCCGCTGGTCGAGTGGGCTTTATTCAATACAACCAGAAAGACAAAACCGCGGCTAATCGCGACTTACGAACGGCGATTTCACTCGCTATCAACCGTAAACAATTAGTTAACAAAGTCCTTGAAAACGGCTCAGTTGCGGCCAAAAGCTTTGGCGTTAGCAATATGTTGAAGAATCCTAAGACTGGGACTGATTTTGTCACCGATGCTAAAGTCAAAAATACGGTCGATTACAATTTAACTGAAGCTAAAAAATTACTAGCAACGGCGAAGAAACAACTGCATCGCTCACAATTAACTTTAACCATTACATGTGCGGATGACGATACCAGTCATCAAGCAGCCGAATTTATCCAAGGACAATTGACCAGCCATTTATCTGGGGTAAAGGTTAACGTCCGGGCAATGCCATTTACATCGATGCTCACTAAAGTTTCCCAAGGTGACTTCCAGCTTAATTTAACAAGCTGGGGCATTGATTTTGCTGATCCAGCACAGGTCTTAACGATTTTGACGACTCATAGTAATTCTAATATGGGCCATTATACGAACAAAACCTATGACCAAGCATTGGCCAAAGCGGATGGCTCCGATGCTATGAACACGACGGCACGCTATCAAGATCTGGTTAAAGCAGCTAAAACGGCAATGCAAGATCAAGCAGTGACCCCACTCTATGAAGGTCGATCACATATTTTAGTGAAATCCCACTTAAAAGGTGTGGTTTATAACCAATTCAGTGGTGATATGAACTTCCGAACAGCCTATGTAAAATAACTCAATCAAAAGCCAACGACTGCCCTCAATAAGGCAATCGTTGGCTTTTAGTTTAGTTAAAATGGAGTGTTCCTTTGTTTTGTCCTAAACCAGGATCGACATAAACATCTTTTAATTTCAATTCAAAAACAACTAGGGATGGCCCAATCATGTCCCAAACGGTTTGATAATGGGGCACCGTTTCCAAATATAGTGGCAACAAGTCATCTGCCATCGTTAAGTCAGAACGCTTTAACTGCACATGTTGTGCCCGCATGTATGGATTGCCTGGTGTCCCGTCATTGGGCACCGTAATAAAGGCCACATCCGGATTTTGATCATAGACGGCCAAGGCTGGACTATCTTTCACGGATGAAAAGTACAACGTATCTGGCTGTGCTTCTCGCCAAACGATATTAACGATTTTGACATCGGCCTCACCATTAACTGCCGTGCTCAGCGCAATTTTATTCGTAGTTGCTTTAACTTGTTTGAAACCTGCAAGATCCATAATTGATTCCATCCCTTCGTTAGTTAACTCATAACTTGATTATACCGCAAATCAGCGTCAAAGCAAACAAACGTTCCCTCCCCTAAAGTATCCGTGATGAACACACTCAGGAAATACTAATTACCGTGTAATTTCATTTAACCTGTCATGTTCAAGCTGGCAACAGCCAATAGTGTAAAAAGGATTTGACATCAAATTTATTTACTGATATCCTACGAATGTCAAAACAATTTGACTTTTTGGAACGGATGATGAACTAATGCAAAATAGAATTAATACAAAGCGTATTCAGGCTCACCTTACGCAACAAGAATTAGCAAAAAATTGCGGTGTGTCGCGTCAAACGATTAACGCAATTGAGAACGATAAATACGATCCCACCTTAAAATTAGCATTTGCTTTAGCTAGCAGTTTGCATACTACGGTGGATGAATTATTTATACAATAAGGGGGCATATGGGGATGCTATTAGCAGCAGTTATAGCAATTGGTTTATTGGCAATTTTTACAATTTGTATCGGCATCATGTTGGTAGTGATTGCACGCGGTGGAGATGAACGTCGAAAGATGATTCTTGATAAAACTGCGGCAACTACATTAAAATATATCGTCATCATACAGGTGATTTTGTCAGTAATTGACCTATTTCAAGGTAAGAATATTCTATCAATCAATGACACCAACACTTTTTCAAGCCTGACAATCACTGCCTTTTTATTCGTTATTGGATTACTGTACTATAATCAAAAATTCAAAGCGTTATCATAACTGTCAAAAATTTTAGGATATTATTTCATTTTAGAAACTCATTTAAAAACTACGAATAAATCCCCTTATAGAATCAAATTTAGATTCTATAAGGGGATTTATTTTGCTAATGATTTATTCTTCTAAACCGTATTTAACCATATTCTTAACCAACGTTGAATCACTTTTATAGTAATGTTTCACGTGAAACATTACCGCGACACACGCTTAGCTGACCACCGATTACTAACAATCACCGCTAAAATAATCAACCCAACACCAACTAACTGCCAACCACTAACTGGTTCTCGTAAAACCAAGTAAGCCACCACAATTGAAGCGGGCAATTCCAGTGATGACAAGATTGGCCCCACGCCTAATGCCAATTGCGGCATAAAAAATGAGTAGCAGGCTAACGGCAAAACTAGTGAAAAGAATGCTGTGATCCCACCCCACTTGATGGCAGCCAAAGTAACAGGCGTTGTTAACAACTGGGGTCCCCAAACAACCGTAATTAAGCCTAGAGCACCTAATCCTAGTAACCACGTCTTAGTCAATGGTTGTAGTTGATTACCTAAACTGGCAGTGGCTTGAATCGTGACGGCGTACGCTACTGCCGCTAAAAAGCTCAACCCAAGACCGGACCAAGCAATTGGCGCCGTAACCGGCAATAAATCAGCCGCTAACACCGTTCCAATCAATACGACAATAATACTCAACACTTGCATCCGCGTTGGTCGACGATGCTGAACTAAGGCACCAAGTAAAACAGATAACCAGACCGACTGCATCAGCATTACGGCGGCTACCGCCACTGGAATGGTTTGTAGCGCCAACATATAAAACGTGTTGGTAAAGCCTGATGCCGTTCCTGCTAGCAGCACCCAACCAATTTGCCGTCGGTCAGCCGTTTGTTGATGTAATGGCTGACCATGAACCAGTTGAATAACGGTTAAGACAATCGCTGAACTCAAGAAGGACCAAAACAAAAGTGGCCCATTTTCTACGCCAGCACGGTTAGCTAATTTAAATAAAGTGGCTGGGACACCATAGCTGATGGCCCCCAGCGCCACCATAATTGGCGCTAATCTTTTCAAAGCACTCATCCTTTCAATAAGGCTTGTAAGGTACTGGTCTGGAATGTGGCGAGTAACTGATGAATCGTGGCCAATGTTTCAGGTTGATCGCTAATTAACCATGTCCGCCAGATGGCATACACGCCAGCACTCATAAACTCCGGCCAATACTTCCGTTGGCTCTCGGTTAACGCCAACGGTGCCAGCAATTCCGCATAGAGTTGTTGCATATTCGCTGCAAACAACTGTTGAATCACCAGCTCAAACCCGCGTTCACTAGCCAATCGCAACAAATCCGCGTAATCTTTAAAAAACTGGCTAATCGCTGCTTGCTTTTGCGCGACGTCAACCTGTTGCCGAATATCATCAAAGCGGGCATCGATGGCCGGCTTGAAATAAGCTGTTAGGATATCAGCTAAGGTCTCAAAATTCCGATAAAACGCCATCCGGCTAACTCCCGCACGTTTGACGACTTGCGTAACCGTGATGTCACTCAAATCCTTGGTTTGTAGTAATTGTAATAACGCCGTTGCTAAGTAAGTCTGTGAATCTTGTTTGATTGCTTGCGCATGATTTGTCGCTGCCATTACACTTTCTCCTTTTTGTCACAGATGCGTTGATCTTGCTTGTTTAACCCTAGTTTTCATTGTAAGCTATCTCCACAGACGTTACAAATGTCACAGACAAATGGAGGAATTTAAAAAATGAACAATCAAAACGCAAAACCTTTAGTCGTCGTTACCGGCGGCAGCGGCTTTATCGCTATTCACATCATCTTACAACTCTTACAACAAGGCTACGCTGTTCGGGCAACGGTCCGTTCACTCAAGAAACGCCCCGTCATTGAAGCCATGCTCCGACAAGGCGGTTTAACCGATTTCCAAGACCTATCCTTAATTGAAGCCGATTTAACCCATGACACACATTGGGCAAACGCGATGCAAGACGCCACTTATGTGATGCACGTTGCCTCACCAACACCTAAATTGAACTTCAAAAACGAAGCCGAAATGATTCAACCAGCTGTTGACGGCGTGTTGCGCGTCTTGACTGCCGCCCGCGATGCACACGTTAAACGCGTTGTCCTTACATCGGCTTACGGCGCGATCTTTGCAGGTCATCCCCATCGGACCACGCCCTACACTGAAGCCGATTGGTCGAATTTAGACGCCAAAAACATTCACCCTTACCAAAAATCTAAAACACTCGCCGAACGAGCTGCTTGGGACTTCATTAAGCGTGAAGGTGATGGCTTAGAACTGGCAGCCGTTAATCCAGTTGGTGTCATGGGGCCGGTCTTAGCCAGTGACTACTCACATTCCAATGTCCAAATTCAACAATTATTAGATGGCGACGTTAAGGCTGTGCCACAAGTCGATTCTGGGTATATCGATGTGCGTGATGTTGCCAGTTTACATTTATTAGCCATGACGCAACCACAGGCGGCTGGTGAACGCTTTTTAGCTACGACTGGTGAAACCTTGTCGATGCTTGATGTTGCCAACCTTTTGCGAGCTGCTTACTCACAATATGCGGACCGGTTACCACAAAAAGTCTTACCAAATGCGGCCGTTAAAGCAGCTGCGTTAGTGAAACCACAATTACGCATGTTGGCAACATTAGTTGGTGGCTACGCTGAAACTAGCAATGCCAAAGCTGTAAAACTATTAGGCTGGCACCCCCGCTCAGCTAAAACGGCGATTCTTGCTACCGCGCAATCAATGATTGACTTAAACTTGGTCAAACCAATTTAAATTATTGCCGATCAGCAATTGTTAGCAGACGCAAACTTAGGTATACTAAGGTTTCGAGGGGGGATTTCTTATGAAATTATTATCAAAACTGGGCCTAATCGGCGCGGCGGTGCTCGCTGGTATCACACTGACGGCACCACTAGCATCACATGCCGCTACCGTTCGCGATTTTAGCAATGTGAAAAAAAATTGGGATAGCGATAACGCCATCACCAAACTACAACTTTATAAAACCAAACACGGCCATTACGTCACCGGCAAACAATCACAAAACTACTTCAATATGAAAATTACGAATCGGACCAATCACCCATTCCGATTCCGCTTCACTAAAATTGTGGCCGACACGAGTGGCGGTGAATTCGATGGCTTTACGTACAAACTCACGAATCGGCATCGTGCTGTGATTGTGCAGCCACATCATACGGTCACCGTCAAAAAGGCCTTTGCCACCAAACAAACGAATCTAGCCAAATGGGACTTTCCTAAGAGTGAAAACTACTTAAGTTATGGGAAGAAAACCACGCATTATTTATTCATGATTACACCAAAACGGTTCTATCATTTATATCAAGCTGGTTACCATACCTTTGACTAACTAAAAAAACCTGATCTAAGCCCACGCTTAAATCAGGTTTTTTAATTGACTTTCATAGGCCAGCTATGCGACACTAAGTCTGGTGCCAAACCATGGTAAGGGTACGCGATCGGTGCGCAAGCATTCAGAAGGTCGCCGCACCTTACCACGACATTTCCGAGTAGAACGCGGAAATGTCTTTTTTTATCGCCTTTTTTAAGCTCGATCCGCAAACCAAGTCGTCAATCGCTCAAAATATGCCGCCGACTCATCAATAAACGCCATATGCCGACTATGGGCGAATAACGTCCAAGTCGCATTTGGTAAGTGATCCACCATCGTTTTGGCAATCAGTGGCGTACAGAGATCATCCACCCCGCTAGTGATGAGCGTCGGTAACGTTAATTGCGCCAATTTATCCGTATAGTCATAGGCCTTTAAATTACCATTAGGTCCATATTCATTCGGTCCCCAAGCGGTTTGATATGCCAACGTCCCTGCTCGTTTTGGACGTCGTAAGTATTCTGGCGATGTCCCCGTTATCGGACCCGCGGCATGCCGGAGCATAAAGTGATCATTGGCTTTAAGATAAGCCGGTTGCGTAAAATCACCACTGGCTTCAGCTTGGGCAATAGCGGCCTGATCAACGGGTAACAATGAATTGATCAACCGGTGCTGTTCTTGGGCCCAAAGTGCCGCCGATGACAACGTACTGGCTAAAATCAAACTCTGAACACCTTTCGGGTGCGTGTCACAAAGGTAGATAAGCGCCAACATTCCACCCCAGGATTGACCTAACAGATGAACTTTCGTTAATCCCAATTGTGTTCGTAAATTCTGAAGTTCTTTGACCCAAGTTTCGGCACAAAAGACGCTCGGATCGGTGGGCATTGATGACTGCCCACAGCCTAATTGATCATACATCACCAGCGGCCGCCCAGCCCGTTCAGCAAACTGATCAAAGCTTTCAAAATAATTGTGGGTTGATCCGGGACCACCATGTAGCAACAACAATGGCGTGACCCCACTAGTTAAATCACCGACAATTCGGTAATACGTTTGATACTGTCCAAATGGCAAATAGCCCGTTCTAACTTGCATTCACAATTCCCCTATTCTGAGTCTGGCTGGACATCATGATCTGGCACTAATGCCGTTGGTTGATAGTGATTTTGACCTAAAAACCGATACAATTTGAATCCCGCCGCTAATTTAAAACAAGTCTCGGCATCACGTAAATCACACCCAGTAATCTTAGTGATCTGTTTTAACCGATTGCGTAACGTATTCGGATGCACATACAAGTCCTGTGCCGTACGGGTTAACTGACACGTTGCCTTCAAATAGGCATCTAGCGTCGGCGTCAAATCCGTTTGATTGGCGACATCATAGGCCATTAGCCCCTGTAAGGCGGGATTAATAAAGAATGGCAAAATTTCTAAATGGTTGACGCGGGCAAGCGATAAATTGAAAAATTCATCTTCACAAAAAACGACCTGTTGCTGAACGGTTTTCAATTTAGCCGTCCGCTGACAAACCGTATACGCCGCAAACGTATCTTCTGGATGGCTATAATAGTTCGATACAACTAATCGACAGTCGGCTTGCGCGGCTACTTTGCCCAACTGCGTTTTAAAAGTGGCTTGATTGTAGGCGGCTAAGTCGATTGTAATCAGTGCGACACATTGTTGCTGGTACACCGAAACCAAGACTTGTTTAAATTGCGGTGTTAACAAATAGCGTAGTCGTTGTTGCAAAACCGATGCCGACTGTCCGGCCAAAGGTTCACAAGTCACCATCACCATTGATCGTGGCAATTCAGCTTTTTGTTCAGCAAACTGATCTTCAAATGTAGCACTTCGCCGTTCCGTTAACAGTCGATTTAATAACAAGTCGCGTTGTGATGTCGCAGTCGGTAAAATTTGGTTTTTGCTTAAAGATCCCGCAATGATTTTACCTAAATCATTAATTAATAAGGCATGCTTCGTGTTCAACGGGGTGGTTAACGCTGACATCACTAAATAACCCAACGGCTCATCATGGCTAGCAAGCGGTGTAATTAACATTGGGACATACGAGATATTGTCCTGCGCAACATAGATTTGCGTTAAAAAATCAGGATTATCTGGCGCAAAACCATGTTCGAGTAACCATTTTCCCACTTGATTTTGATCAATCGCGGCTCGAATCTGTTCCCCACCGATAGCGGTCGTGTGGGATCGCGACAAAATTTGCCCATTAAGATCAATAATCGCCACCGGATTTTGCAAGATGGTCACCGTTTTGGTCAAAACTGTATCAAAATCGGCCGTAATGGCGGTCATTGCTAATTGGCTAATCGTGGTTAACGTCGTCGCTTGCTGATGCAATAATCGCCCTAAGTGAAACAATAATTTCAATAACTGATTTTGCGTATAAACCGCATTAGCCACAATCGCCCCCAACGTGACTAGACCGACTTCACATAACTGGCCTTGACGATAATAACTCAGCCGTACTTGCGATGGTGCCACTAGTTTTAACAGTAAGACTTGGCTTGGTAACGGCCGCATTGATTGATTATCTAACTGCGCTTCGGTGATTTCAGGATTGCCGACATTCGGCATCACGTGACTCACTGGAAACTGCGCATTAAGTTGGTTTAATAGTTGCTGTAATTGCATCTTGCCACCCCCATCTGGTCTTCACTGTTTACTTTAGAGAATTTCTACGCGCTTGTAAAGGCTACCAAAAAAGCGTTGCAACGTGCGCAACGCTTTCAATCAGTAGTCCATAATCGTTTTGGCGAAATGATCGCTAGACGCTACTAATTTACAAATTTATAAAAATTCCGTCTGGGTGGTCGTCGCGTACCGTTCCGTGTGTAACGGTTCTTCCGCGGCCTTCCCAATGGCCACGCCCATCACTGGGACATAACGCTTAGGGTCTAAGCCTAAAGTTGGAATCATGTTGGCAAAATCAATCCCAGAAAAGGCATTGGCATCGTAGCCATGCGCCCGAGCCATTAATAAGAGTTGCATCCCCACAATTGAGCAATCCATTGTTGCATCAAGTTGTAGAAATTCAGGCGTTGCCTTTTCATATAACGGTAAGAAGGTGCCTAGAATCTGATCTAACCGTTCCTTGGTGATGTTGCCCGCTTGGTAAACTTGATTCCAAACATCCCGATAAACCAAGTGTGATTGCGTATCACCAGCGATAAAGACAATGGCTGACGCGCTATCAACTTGCGGATAATTGAATGGCATGACTGCCTTTTTGAATTTTTCTTTAGCTTCTGGCGTATCAATAACAACGAAATGCCAGGATTGTAAGTTGCAAGCTGATGGGGCTTTAGCAGCTTCTGTCAGCATCGCTTGAATTTCGTCTCGTGAAATTTTAACCGTTGGATCGAACTTCCGAACAGAGTGCCGATTGAAAACGACATCACTAAAATCATTATTGACCATTGTTTTAGTTGCTTCTGACATGTTAGGTTCCTCCTTAAATCCGATATGACGTGGCTTTAGGATTGAAGAATCCCCGGTCATAACGACCTGTTAATAATTTTGGCATCGTGCTATCGGCGTCAACCTTTTCCAGTTTCAATGTATTGAACATCACCGAGGTATCAAAGTGGAACCAAGCAGCCCCCAATGGTTTCAAAACTTTTAATTCACCAAATGGATCATCATCGGTTGATTGTAGTTCAATCGATAAGTTCCCAGGTTCCACCCGATCAGCTAAGGACCGTAACTGGGTCGCCACTAATTCCACATTAGTAAAGTGGTTTGAGCCATCTGAATGTTGATCCAAATCATAGGTGTAGAAGAAACTATTCATTTCAGCTTCTTTGTTTAATGCCAATGCCCCAGCGAATTGTTGCATAATTGACGGATCGTTCAATTCACCAGCAGTCCAATCAACTTTCAATAACGTCTTACCATGACGTTCTACTGTGGCGGTTGCCGAATTATCATTGCGGCGTAAGTCAATCATATCTGCGAGCTTCTTAGGAATCCCCGCACCTTCACGACCCGCAATCATCCCGTTTTCGGCACCAGGGCCATGCAGTAATAATGAGATCGGATAAGCGCCCATCATTTTATCTTGATAACTAACCATCGCAAACAGGTTCAACTCCAAGTAAGGTCCGCCAAAGGTTGGCTTGCCCATGTGAACCACGTACCCACAAACGACTGGTGCCATCAACTTCAATGGCGCTGGAATTAAGCTTTTAAGAACCGCTTCATCGGTTGCATAAGCAAAGCCAATCCCTTCTTGATCGTTCATACTTGGTAAATTCAAGAAATTTTTAACATCATCATTGCTAACGACATAACTTCCCATGATTTAACACTCCTTTTTCAATCAAGATAACTTACATAATCCCATCCATGACGTGAACATCTGGGGCACCATCACTGACAATCCGATGAACCCGATCCGAGATCAGCGGATTAAATTCTGGATGTGTCAAAATGTAGAAGCGGTTATTTGCTAACGCGTCAAATACGGTATCGGCAATCGTATCGATTGGTTTCCCATTGGTAATAACATACTTGGCAAATTGCTGACCCTTTAAGAATGCTTCACTTTGATAATAAGGATCACTTGGATCACTATATTGAGCTGGCCGATGTTGTTCAGTGTGATAGAGATCCGTTTGAACAAAGCCTGGACACATCACATGCATGTCAATATCCGCACCGGCACGCTGTAGATCATAAGCCGTGGCTTCAGTCATCCCAACGGAGGCAAACTTGCTAGCATGGTAAGCGGGCATTCCGGGGGTGTCAACTAACCCAGCAATTGAAGCGACATTTAAAATATCGGCGTGCGTCTTTTGTTTCATCATAATTGGAATCACTTGTTGCATCGCGTAGACTTGGCTCATGACATTAACATGCATGATCCATTCCCAATCGCGACTTGGTAATTCCCACATCCGGCCAGGTAGGGCGATCCCAGCGTTGTTGATGAGTAAATCAATCTGGCCGAATTTAGCCATGGTTTGTTTAACCATCGCATCAACATCGGCTTCTTTAGTCACATCGGCCACGATCATTTCAACGTCAGCCCCCGTTGCCACTAATTCGTCATAGGTTGCCTTTAAGGCGTCCTCATCAATATCTACAATCGCTAACCGCATGCCACGCTTGGCCCCACCAAGGGCGATCACGTGACCAAAACCATGAGCCGCACCCGTAATTAACATTACCCGATCTTTAAATTCTGTCATGATCTATATGCTCCTTCATCATTGTGAATTAACACTCAATTTAATCTAATCATGTGGGTTGTCGACAACCATTCGCATTTACGACTTCATTGTAGCGCTTACATAAATACTGGTAAATGGCGAAAAGCTACATAAAAATAGGGATCACACTGTATAAATGTCACAAAGATTATTAGAATTTAATTTCACAAGTTCACCGAATAAACCAGCCGCCATGCTAAAATGGACCTATCACGTTTGAAGAAAGCCGGTAGATTGACTATGAAAATCATCATTGCGCCCGCTAAAAAGATGGTCGTCGCCCCTGACGACTTTCCTTATACAGCTTTACCACAATACTTAGCCCAGACGGAACAGCTTTTAGCCACATTACGCCAACTCAGTTATCCAGCGGCTAAAGCATTATGGCATTGTAGTGACAAATTGGCGCAGCCGAACTACGACTGGCTCCAGAAACTCGACTTGCATGCCCACTTAACCCCTGCCATTTTGAGTTATCGCGGATTACAATACCAATACATGGCCCCAGATATTTTTACCGAACCAGCTTTAGCCTATATTCAAGCTAACTTGCGCATTTTATCTGGCTTTTATGGTATTTTACGTCCCTTCGATGGCATTGTGCCTTACCGCTTGGAAATGCAAGCTAAACTAGCCGTCGCCGATCATTCTAACTTGTATGACTTTTGGGCCTCCCGTCTCTATGACGCCCTTGCCACACCTGATGAACCAATTATTAACTTAGCCTCACAAGAATACGCCAAAGCCATCACCCCTTATTTAGCACCCACACAGCCCTTTGTGACCATTGTGTTTGGCAGTTTGGTAGCTGGTCGTTTGAAGGTCAAAGCTACTTTGGCTAAAATGGCGCGTGGCGCGATGGTCCGCTACTTAGCTGAAAATCAGGTTTCTGAACTAGATCAAATCAAGACCTTCGATCACCCTGATTATCAGTTTGATTCTGAACGCTCCACCGCTACCGAATTAGTCTTTATTTATCAAAAATAAAACGCCGCTAACCCAATCTGGGCTAACGGCGTTTGTGCTATTCAGCGGTAATATAATCTAAAATTTTAAATAGTGTTGTTTGATTTTCATCAGGGACCGGTGTTGCTAAAATGTCGGCCGCATTTTGGCCTAAAACTGAGCCTTCAATATATGGATAATCGTTGACCACCATTTCGCGCACATTGTTGGCCTTTGGTTCAAAGTGGAATTGTAACCCGACCACCTGATGATTGAGCACGAACCCCTGATTCGTCACGCGATCACTGGAAAATAGCAAAGTCGCGTCATCTGGCACCGTGAACATTTCTTCATGCCAGTGCAACACATTAAGTTGCGTTGGCAAATTTGGAATCAACGCTGTTTGCCGATAGACCGGCGCCCAACCCACTTCTTTGGCCGGCGCTTTAGTTACCGCATATCCTAACGCTTTGACAATTTGTTGCGCACCATAGCAAGCCCCAAAGATCGGCGTCTTTTTAGCTAAAAGGACCCGAATTAACTCTCGTTCTTGGGCAATCCACGGCAACTCATCATTAGGACTCATCGGTCCACCCAAAATGACCAACATATCCGTCTCGGCGGCTGTCGGTAACGTGCCAAACTGATACGGATGATACGTGTACATCAGATGTCCATGTAAATTGGCCCAGTCTTCGATCATTCCAGGGCCTTCGTTTGGGGTATGTTGCAACACATTAATACGCATGATAAATCCTTTCGTCAACGGCAATGTTTGTCATGGGGATCGCCTGCAACTGCCCAGAATATAGTTATTATAGCGCAATCTAATCCGCAGTTAAAGCAGCCAGCTCAGCGGCTGTATAGCGATAATCGCAATGGGCCATCTGTGGGACTTGATCCCACGGAACCGGATAGCCGGCACCATGGGCACAAAAAACAGAATCCGGCGTATTGGGTAGGTCACTAACTGGCTGATAGTCAGTCGCCGTAATCACTGTTTCAGCATTGTGGCACGGCCGATAACCATCAATCAGACATTCTAACTCGCCTTGCCCGTGGGTATAGGCATTCACAGCCTGTGAATAATCTTGCATCTCCGCTACTGGCGCGGTTCCCGTTAAAACAGTCATGCCTGTCATTGCATTGGTTTCGGGCGCCTCAAATTCGCCACTCATCCGTTGAATATCAGTCATCGCACGCCCAACTTGGTCTTGACCGACCACTAATCGGAAACGATACCATGGTTCCAGTAGCTGACACTTCTGTTGTTCCCGCAGCATCATTAGCCCTTGGCGCACCGCGCGCCACGTGGCTTCCCGAAAGTCGCCACCAACCGAATGCACGTTGCTGGCCCGACCGCCGACTAAGGTTAATCGCACATCAGTCAATGGTGCGCCAACCAACACCCCTCGTTGAACTTTAGCTTGTAAATTAGACAGCACCTGATGTTGCCAATTACGGCCTAACACGTCTAAATTACAGTCCGCCGCAAACGTCAGCCCACTTCCCGGCGCCGTTGGTTGCAGTAAAACATGGACTTCAGCATAATGCCGTAAGGGCTCAAAATGCCCGACACCTTCAACCGCTTGGGTAATCGTTTCTTGATATAAAATGCTGCCCTCACCAAAACCTACATCTAAATGAAACTGATCTTGCAAGCGTTGTTGTAAGATTTCTAGCTGAACACTCCCCATGACTTGTAACCGAATTTCTTGCAGCTCTTCTGACCAAACCACATGTAATTGTGGGTCTTCATCGGCGAGTTGCCGAAAAATCGTTAAACAATCATGAACATCATTGGCTTTGGGATCGACCGTATAATTCAATACAGGCTGCATTAGCGGCTGACCGTCGTCTGGCACGACACCTAAACCTTGGCCTGGATACGTTCCCGTCAAATTAGGAATTGCCCCAACTTCTCCGGCAGTTAGTGTCGGTTGAATCGTATACTTCGCACCATTGTAAACGCGAATCTGATTGATTTTTTGCTCCGGCAATAGTTCGGCTTTCGCCGCTAACGTGCCACCTGTTAGGCGTAGCCACGTCAATCGCTCGCCCGCATCATAGGAAATTTTAAAGACCTTAGCCCCAAAGTCATCGGTGGGTGCTGGCGTTTGCGTCCATTGTTGTAACCCGGCCAGTAAGTCATCGATACCGTCGATTTTTAAGGCCGAGCCAAAGTAACACGGAAAGACGGCCCGTTGTTGAATCAGGTTGGCAATCGTGGTTTCGTCTAACGATTCGTTTTCTAAGTATTGTGCTAACACATCGTCATCTTGCATCGCAATGGCTTCCATTGCCGATTCAGTTAATGGCGCGGTAAAGGCAATACACCCCGGACTTAATTCGGTTTGGAATTGGGTTAACACCTTAGCCTGGTCGACACCATTGACATCCATTTTGTTCACAAAGATAAACGTTGGCACTTGATAGTGGGCCAATAGCCGCCAAAGCGTGCGCGTGTAGCCTTGAACCCCATCGGTCGCTGACACGACTAGAATCGCGTAATCTAACACGCTTAGCACTTGTTCCGTTTGTGCCGCAAAATCAACGTGTCCAGGGGTATCAAGTAACGTCAAATCCAAATTTTCCAGTTTTAAATGGGCTTGATGCGAGAAAATTGTAATCCCGCGTTGCTTTTCTAAGTCATCGGGATCTAAAAAGGCATCGCCTTTATCCACTCGTCCTAATTGCCGTAACGTTCCGGCGCGGTAAAGTAACGCTTCGGATAACGTGGTCTTGCCGGCATCGACATGCGCGACAATTCCAGCTGTGATTGCTGACATTTCAGCACTTCCTTTCAATCTTGCTTGTTAGGTTCTATGTTATCAGATAATCAAGCCCATGCGCTGATTCGAGTCGCAGAAATGAGAAATTATATAAAAGCGCTTTATTTAACTGACGAGTCTGTTATAGTGAAATTAATCACTAAGGGGGCTTTTACATGCACACCATTGATCAACTAGACGATGGCCGCGCAGTTTATCTCAACGGTCAGCGCATTAACGTTGCAACTATTCCTATTTTCCGCAAAACCTTGGCACTGAACAATCAGTACTACGCCTTGCAACAAACACATCCGACCGTCCACACGTATCAAGAAGACGGTCAGACCTATGACATTGCCTTTAAAGTGCCACGCAATGTGGCCGATTTACGGCAAAAGCACCGCGCCTATCAAGAAATTGCCCAAACAAATAACGGCATGCTCGGTCGAACGCCCGACTTTCTCAATAGCGGCATGGCCGTGCTCGCTGAACGAAGTGCCTTTTTGGGCCATAACGACTGGACCGACTTTGCGGCTAATGCGAAACGTTATGCTGAACAAGTTAAAGCTCACGATACCTTTATTAGTCATGCCTTGCAAAATCCACAGCTGGACCGCAGCCAACCGATTAACGGGATTCCAAGTGGCTATGCTGGCGTGCACACCATTGAACGCCGTGCCGATGGTATCGTCGTCTCTGGCGCTAAAATGGTCAACACGATGGCGCCAATCGCTGACGATTTACTCGTGTTCAATCCACCAGAGTTACTGTTAGAAAAAGGCGATACCAGCTACGCGGTCGCTTTTGCCACCCCATTGACTACCCCAGGCGTTAAGATCATTTGTCGTAAATTGCTTGATCATCCTGGCTATACCGAAGATGACTATCCATTAAGTAATTCATTAGACGAGATCGACGCGTATGTTGTTTTTGATCACGTCTTTGTGCCTTGGGAAAACGTCTTCGTTGAAAATGATTATCAAATGAGTAATCGCTTCTTTATTGACTCAGGGATTTTTATCCAGACGTCTCACCAAGATGAGGTCCGTGGAATTACCAAACTCGAATTCGCCACGAGTTTAGCCATTCGGGTCGCGCACGTTTTAGGACTAGATGGCTTTTTAGGTGTGCAAGAACAGCTTGGTCGGTTAACGGCTAATCTTGAATTAATCAAAGGGGCCATCACGCGTTCCGAAGAAAATGGCCAGCTTGATGAATTTGGTATCTATACGCCTAGTCAGCAAGCGCTACTGGCTGTCCGAGCTAGTTTACCCGGTTACTTTGAAGACGCCTTAAAAGTCACCCAACACTTGGCTGCGGGCTCGATGGTCGGCGTGCCTGGTTTTGGCGAGTTTAATGGCGACAATGGCCCAATTTTACAACAAGCGTTGGCGACTTCACGCGCAACCGCCGAAGAACGCTCGAAATTATTGAACCTAGCGTTTGACTTAACCAGTTCTGGTTTTGGACAACGTCAATTGATGTATGAATACTATCACGGCGGAGATCCAATGCGTATTCGTTCGAAACATTATTTGGGTGAAGATTTGACTAATGGCGATGCGATGTTGGATCGATTGTTGAAGTAAACTTAATTTTGCTAATAAAAAGCTGACAATTTCAATTGCGAAATTGTCAGCTTTTTTGTTAATTAATAGGCATTATGACGGTCGCCTTTGAACCACCGATTAGCATTGGCCTTAGCCGCTTTTTTCGTATGATACCCGTAACCATCTGTCCAGATACCAGCACCGCTAGCCATTTGTAAGGTTGCATATTTTTTACCGTGAATCGTGTGACTCACACGGCGATAATAATCACCAGCACCAGCGCTTTGATACCAGCCATAAGTTTGGGTCCACTTCTCACCTTTATACGTGAAGTTACGACCAATAATCCAACTAGGATGCTTCATCTTAGCCCCTTGTTTAGGATATTGGCTTTCTTTACGTTGATGTAATCTCGACGTATATTTTCCATTGATCATCTTTTTAGCTGAAATCTTAATTCGGACAACTTTATGATCGTAATTATCATACCAGTACCAAGTTCCCCGCAACCGCTTTGGAAATGTCTTAATTGTGTACTTTGACGCCGCCTGTGCTGGTTGGTTCATTGATGTTGTTCCGACACTGATAATAGTCATCGCTACCCCTAGCATGACCATTAGTAATAATCGTTTCACTCGCATGTTTAACCCCTCCAAAATAAATTCACTCGCTTTTGAGTTAGTTTTAGCTTAGTTCACAGATAAGATAAATTCAATTAGTTTAAACAACTAATTACATTTCAAATGTTGTTCACGCTTTCATTCAAAATTGGGCATTGCTTGATAGCTTTGGGCAGTTAATCTTAATTTTTTACTTAAATCTCCGATAATTCGATAAAATTTACAGTCCCCATTAAGATCATAGATACGAACCAGTTCATATGCTTCTTGGTATTTCTGAGATATTCTAATTTCATTAGGTGTCACATAAAATGGCGCATTAATCCCGTTCGCAGTCGTTTTAACCTCAATATATTTAGGCTCACCTTCTATCGAATATGAAATAACATCATAACCCAATCCATCACCTTTAGTTTCAGAAACTTGTTGTACCTTATCGGCTAAATCTGGTCGATTGGCATCCACTAATTGTTTTTTCTCATAGGCTAGCATTAATAGTTCACCAGAAAATCCTATTTTTGAATTTTCTCGCTCTTTTTTTTCATAATCTGGCTTATTGATACTTACCCTTTTTGAGCTGGTTTTCGACTTTAACTTAGGGCCAGCCGTTAACTTCAGTTTTTTCTTAAGCACCGAGTTCTGGTGTGCCTTATTTATGCTGTAACCAGTACTTTCTTCAGCAATACTTGAATTATACTGCTTTAAAATAAATGAAATAGAATACGCCAGATTTTCTGGTAAATATAATTGCGCTTTTAGACTAACTAAGAGTGACTTCATTTCTAACAGATCCTGCATTAGCTTAACATCACTAGGAATAGATCCTTTTTCATACTTGATGCTTAAAATATTGCCACGTTCATATCCAGTTGGTAGCTTTGTTCCCTGGTATTGAGCAGCGTGTAAATCAATATCATCACCTGTAATTCTATCTGACTGAACAGCCAAATTACTTCGCCAATAATCTGCTACCCGTTGAATATTTTTCAATCTCGCTTTCGGTTTAAACCTATCTTTATAGAAACTCCATCCTTGATTAAGCGATAAATAGACGCATTGTAGATCTGCTGAAAACAAATATACAATATCAAAACCCGCTTCAGCACTAACTGATATTTCACTATCAAATAGTCCAATCCAAGGAATAGTTGCCCAATTTCCCTTTCCGGCCGAGCCATTAGAAACAAAGCCCTCTGTTAAAACTAATTGATTATTATTAATACTGTTCAATCCGGGGTTCAGTAATTTTGACAATTGATTTCCTTTAAACTGATGGTTTCTAAAGTCAGCCGCCATTCTTTGTGGATAATTATCTAGAACATAATTAATTAGCTGGTTCAAATTCAACATGTATTCCCCTTTTCATAACCAATATTCTAACTGTTAACTATATTTATATCACAAAACTTATCTAAGCTAGCCTGGCTTTTAGCGAACATCTTTTATTTGATCATAATCATTTCAAATGTTCCACGTGAAACATTCTAATTTACTAATTCATCGTTTTTTCGCTATATCCTATTACTTTAACTATCAAAGAGTAATAATAACACATCATTATCTGCACAAAGCTTGGCATTTGTTAACAACATTTTATACTCACAATCAATAACTAAACAGTTAGCTAAAACTATTCCAACCTAACAAAGAAGCATCTTGTAGTTACTTTTTAAAAATCCCGCAATTAGTTTTCAATTTCACTCCAAAATGTAAAAGTTGTCTTATAAAACATCAGATGAATTAAATTATTTTATTTTAAAATCATAAAGGGTTCATAATAACAAGAACTAGCATTAGACTGATCATTCTCTTTCATCATAGAAAATAAAACAAGTATCCCATTTTCTTAACATTGTGGATCTTGATGGTATAATTTATTCATCAATAATAGCAATAGCGAAACGAGGACAATATTATAAAAATTTATTTTTACGAACACCATGATATTAACTTTAATTTTTTGAATTCGAATGACATTGAAATATACTTTCAACTCAAAGATATAACAGTTCAATCAATAACTGCTGAAAGAAAGGAAGAAATTAGAATAGAAATAAAAGGTACTATGGACATGGATTCTATTTACTCACGATTTGACGTAGCAAGATTAACCCGTCCATGGCTACTAATCATTCATGGAATACTGTCACTTTTTTTAGACTACCCAGTTACGGTTTATGATATTACAGAGTCAGGCAACCATGTTGATAATAGTTGTACTAAAGATGATGATAATCCCGAAGATAAAAACAAAACTAATAAAACAACCTTTAAGGTTGGTAAAAATGATTATTCAAGCGATTTAAACAAAGTAACGAGTAAAATTTATGATTCGAAAGATAGTAAGTTAGCCATCTCTCTACTAGATCGATGGCGAAAAAATCTCAGCTTAGAAAATGAAGATATGGATGGTCATCTGTATCGTGACGAAGTTTTGCTTGGCTTGTTTCAGATTTTGGAATTACTCAGCAACAACTACGCATTTGAATTACAAGAAAAAGCAAAACAAAAGATACAAGAAGATCTAGAGGAGTATGCTTCTCTTATGCTAATTAGAGATAGCGAAATAAAAAATTTTGCCGATCAAAACTTGAAGCTTATCTCAAAAGTCTTAGATTCAGACAACTTAAGTTTTGCAACTAAAATAAAGTATCTGCTTTCAAAAAATGGTATCACTTCAGAAAATGAAATGTACTTTGCCGAATCAATTGTAAAAATCAGGAATGGAATTGCACACGGAAGAATTTTATTTCAGCCTGTATTTCGTTGGCCTGTAACACCTTTTTTTAATATTTCGAACAAATTTACAGAAATAGATATGCTACGTTATTTGTTAAAAAAATTAATTGGAAATTTTTTTGAAATAAGTACATGGGATTCTGAGTACCTGGAAATTGCTGAACATTATTTAAAACCACCTGTCGCAACAATCAGTGTGTTTTTAAATATGCCTGAGAAATTCAAAGGACTAGACTCCAGTACGCTAGAATCTTCAAAGGGAAATAAATGGGGAATCACTTGGAAAAATATTTTTATTAGTTATCTTGAAAACCCAAAGAAATTAAGACTAAATAATCTTGCTAATTCTTTAAAGTCCTTCTTCTTCAATTTAGAAAAAAGCGAAGAAAACATTGATGATATCTTTAATATCTCAGTGATATTTATGGAATCCAGTAATCCCGAAATTGTTGATCAGTGTAAAGAAAATATTGATTGGCTGCTGCATAGTGGTTCAATTAATGATAGTCTTTTACTAGACATAATACCTGATCTTGACTTTTATAGTATTTGCTACAAGGAGTATAAAGCATTTATTGGTAAAAAAATAAATAGATCATAGTTTTTTTAATGTCTATACTAAAAATATAATATTTCTTAAAAATCCGCATCATCCCCCTATGATTCATTTGATAAAAATCTGAGTCTCTAACAATACTATTGGAAAGCTAAATAAATCTATATTCTGTTATTTCCAACAGCTGAAGATAACTATTCGTATTCAACATGGAAAAACATATTAATGTTCTTCTTCGATGGCACTTAATCACAATAAAAATCTCCAATAAGTACTATTCAACACAGGGCTGGGGCTACTCCGAGTCAAGAAGACAGTTCAAATAATCAAAATTCACTATGCAGTTTTAGAATGGTATGGTCTTGAATTTCTTTCGAGGATATACCATTTAGTGTTTTTGGCGACGTTTATTATCGTACTGCTAATTAAATACACCCGTTCAATCAATGAAATCATTTGATCACTATTCAACACATACTCGGAACAGAAAAATTTATCTTGGCATGGTTCCAAGCGTCTTCCATGGTCTCACGCTTACTAAACCTATAATGGGTCCCTTTATAGTATGCAGCTCTTGAAATATGCATAAAAACACGTGGCATTAATGCACATAGGTCCTTTATATTATGTTAAGATTTATTTCTCTTTGGTTTACTAATTCAATATAATAGAGCTTTTCCGGAATTGTATAGTATGCACAATTTTGGCTCATACAAAAACTCCTCTTTATGTGGACAAGCCTTGATTATTTGCTTGTCCACATAAAGAGGATTTTATCTGACATTGCAACCACGCTCAATAAACTTGAATGAAAAATCTGAACCAACAAGTACCTTTTCCATCGTGGATCACGTCCATCTTTTTTCATGGTACAACTGCTGATTTTTGTGATTTTATTACAGACACGGAACAATAAATTTTCAAGTCATCTCTACGAATGGCACACACTAAGAATCACGCATTCTCCGAAATAACCGTCATGAGTCCCATACCAAACGCCTTTTCACGACCAAGACCAGTCGTCAACGTTTGCTTAAATACAGCAACATCACTAATCCGTAACAGGCCTTCAAAGGTCACCCGACTAAGACGGACACCACGACCCGTTTTACGATGCAACATTGGCCAATCACGACTGACAATGTCAAAAGCTTGCTTCACGTCTTCGTCAGTACCCACAATACTTTGCTCAACTAATTGAAAACCTGACTTTTCAGCGCGATCCGCTAACCACTGCCGTTGTTGTGCAATTGTCACGTGCGGCACTACGCGACCTTGTTTTTGCCCGGGCCGACTAATCGTATGCGTTGGATTAGCGGTTAAGCGGAACTGCATAAGCTGTCCATCTTGTAATCGTGACAAAAACGGATCGTATGACTTAGTAACTGCTGTACCGGGGACACCATACGTTAATAGTAAGTCCGCATCAGGCGCAGTTTCACTTAAAACTAATAAATATTGTTTACCTGCCAAAGTATCTAGCCGCCACAAATGTCGATGCCGAATACCGGTTGCAAGCTCCTTTGGGAAGCTTTGCTCCACCCAATTATGAAAGGCCCCCAAATGTGTTAAATCTCTAGTTTTATAACGATTCTTTGTATCAATTTCAACTCTTGATAAATACATAACGGCTCCTTTCTAATCTAGCTGACTCATCGCATCATGCTGCGTACTTACTGGCTGTTTAGGTTGATCTATGTCTAAGTATAATTTATCTACGCTAACTTCCGTCTGGGCAACCGCTCGAAAACCATAACGACGATTTCGTTGATCAAACGATTGTACCTTGTCTTTCACAAAGGAACTGGGTTTATCTGGCATTAAATCAGCATCAGCAATGATTTCAATCGTTTTTCGCTTGTACCGATTAATTGCCTGACATTTTAACCTTTTTAAAACAGTAACTGGTGATTCTGCCTCAAACAAGTTGAGTCGCAATACTCCAGCTGGCGCATTTGATAGCCGCCCTAAAAATAGTTGAAATTTAGGATGTTTTAGCGCTAACTCAATCTGCTCAATAAATTGATCATCGTCACTACCCAACGCCACCATAAATTTGGCGTCCTGTAAATATTCACGATAAGTAATCTTGCGGGTATTCTTTTTCCATTCAACTGTTTGGTAATCTGTTAATACCGTACCCGCCTGATCAATTCTAACCGCAAAGCTTAAGTCATTGAGCGCTAGAATTCGTGAATCGGTGCGCCGATAACCTAAGGCGGCGGCTACCATCCCAATCACAGCACTCTTGGTCGGATAACGTGCGGTCGTACGGCGTTCAAAAGTCGCTTCATTGCCGTAAGATTGTAATGGTGCTGCTAATTTAATTGTTAGTATTTTCATCCTGAACCACCTCTGACAAAGTCGCTGAGACTTTTTCTAAAAGTTCAGTCAGGTTAGCCATTTGATCACCAACCTGGGCATCAGTTTTACTGACAATCACATTTAAAAGTGGCTGATCCACTAAACCTAGTGTTGCCTTATATTCTGCTTCCAGACGTTTAATTGACGGCGTCATGTAGCCATTATCAGACACTACTGGATTTTCAAAAGCCGACACCAAATTAACGGGGGTATCGGTGCGAATTGTGACCATCACATAACTTGGTAAAGTCTTATTGGCAAACGTATTTTGTTTCCCAGTTGGCATCGATAAAACAAAATCCTTAATAAAATCTATCGCACCATGAATCGCATCTTCAGTATCGAGATTTTCGACCAATTCACGCATATTAACGTTGGCATAACGATATAACGTGGCTGAGTTGAAATCGATTGTCCCGAGCATCGCCGCACCAGACTCTTCATCACCTTGCTTCTCATCCAGCGCTGTAAAGTAATCATATTCTGGAACAACTTCATGAGTCGAAATTGCATGGGCCACTTGTGCAGAAGCATCAACGTTTAATTCAGGGTTATCTGCAACCATCCGACCAAATAAGGCTAAGTCTAGCGACTGATCACCCTTTAATAACTTTTTAACTTCTGCTTTGTCTGGTTCTTCGTTATCAATAACATACTGCGCTAATTTATTAATTTGACCTCGACTAACTAGTAGCAAAGCTTTTGTTTCATCATCTTTAAACTTAATCTTGGCCATTTCAAGGACGGCTTTTGCTTTACTCATCGCCATTTCATCATCTAAAGCTGAATCACGTTCCTTTAGCGCTTCTTTTAATAACGTTGCAACTTTTTTGGTCCGCGTCCCAATATTAATATTGTCCGCTTTAAAGACTTGTCGCACCACTCTTTTCCAGCTCTGTGATGAAACACGCAAGCGCATGACACCGCCATACATCGCTGTCTTAGGTGCTCCTGTATCATCTCGATTAATGTTAGACGATGGCACCGTTTGTAAGATATGTAAATCAATATATACTTGTTTAGTCATTGTTTTGATCTCCTTTATCTTTAGAAGTGACTTGGTTGTTTCTGAAATATTGCTCTCCCCAATGCCAGCGAATCCGATCGGCCTGGCTACGATTCCCCTGCAGACCATAGATATCTTGCGCTAGCATTGCATAATCAATTTTTCGTTGCTTTTTTGCTGACCTTAAAAGTCTGACTAACTGCGACAAAATATTAATCACTCTAGCTGTGTCGGTTGTTGCTAATACCAATTGAACGCGACTATTTACCGAAGTTTGTCTGTTTTTTTCTTTACTCAGTTCTGCTAAAGCTTTGAAAAAAGACAGTCTGCTATCTTGTACATCCTTATCTTGCGCATCCTTATCCAACACATAGACTGATTGTTCTAACCCCTGTTGATGAATGGCATAGAAATGAATGGCTGTATACACGGCGATCTCACCTGAAGTTGGGGCACCAGTATGACTAATATCCTTTTCATTTAAGTGTGCTAAAATCAATGGCCACGCAATCTGTGCATGCGGACTCGTTATACTTGCTGCCTTCCTTAGCCCTGCCAATACGGCTTTATTTGGCTTTCCATCGTGATCACAATTAATTGCCTTGATAATTTGATCAGTAGCTTTCTTAATTTCATACTCCATCGATATTTTCACTCCTCTGGTAGCTTAAGATGTATTTTCAAATTATACATTAGGTCCCTTTTAGCTGTAAAAACATTGATCAGCCCCTGCTTACCAGGGATTCCTTTAATATCTCTAAGTGAGCTTGTTTGCATAACTTCATCAGCTGCATTTAAAACAATACCGTTAAGTTCTCTTTTCCATTCAATAAGTCGCTGATCTTGCTTGTTCTTGTCCTTATAGTTTAGTTTAAGCAACCACTTTTTAAATGGCTCATTCAAACGTTCATAAAACTTGGCACTCATATCAGTAGCAAATGAACGCACGTCAATATTACGAATCTGACTGATTTCACTGACAAAGTGCCGGTAATCAGCGCCTACAACTTGTGTCACTTTAATCGCATCCTCAATTCGAATCGGCCAACTTTCAGTTAACGCTGAATCAAAGAGAATCCCTGTCTGCATTTGCATATCATCCATAATCTCAATCGCTGGCATTTGTGATGATTGATTATCACCGCTAACCAGTACAATTGAATTTAAAACCAACTGCTTCTCAGGCTTGATCAAGTCTTGATCTTGTAATTTCCACAACCATTTTACAATGCCAGGTGTGCGTACTTTGTCATCATGATAAACATTGACGTATTGACCAAATTTTTGCCACATTGAAGTCCCAAGTGACGACAAACTCTTAATTACCGGTTGATAATCACCCGTTTTTTTATCTCTTTTCCACGTTGTCATCGGTTCAATAAAAGCATTATTACGATCAAACATCGGCATTCCAGCACTATATATCGTCGGCTGTCCAGTATCACGCCATTCAATATGCAAAAGCCGCGACCAGCTCGTATACAATTCGGCCAAATTATTTGGTAGGATTTCGTCAATTCGATATTGAACGTACTCATTGATGCTGTGATACTCCCAGACCGGCTTTTGTAACTTTGGCTCCCAATTAGCCTTATTTAAAATTGAATCATCCAAAATAAGATTCAACATTAACGTTTCAAATAATGACTGGCCTTTGGCAAAAACTGGATTAATATGGTAAATCCAACCCGCCGATTTTGAAAATGCTTCTTTAGTGACAATTTTAGTTTTATCCGTCACACCAGTGAAATTTTGATAAGTAATCACCCATCGTACTAATTCATCTAAGGGAAGATCATCTTTGGTGCTTTCAGACTTGGGCGCAAAAATAGCTGGCGTATTACCACTTTGTGAAATTTGCCGATTAATTTGTCTTACAGCCACTTGCCCTGTGTGCGTATCAATCCTTTTACCAGCTGGAACCACCGCATCATAATCCATCTTAGTCACTTGATAAAAAGGCCGGTCACCAAAAAAGTCAAAACAATCTGCATTATCTTTTAAGTATTGCGTCACTGCTGCTGTAAAACGACCACCTTGATAAAGCGTCTCCCAAGTATTCATTAAATCATCTTTGCTATCATCCAGATCAATCTCTTCTTGGTCGATTTCCCAATTCCGTGACAATTTTGAATCAGCCTTTATCCATTCATATGGCTGATTATCGGCATCAACCCGTGAGTATACGGTCGTCAAAATCGCTAATAACAATCGAAAAACAGCTAAGTCTTGACTATGCATTTCACCAGCTAATTGTCGATAATCGGCTGCATACTCAAACAACTTAATCAAAGAGACCATCTTTTCATGATTAGTTTGACGGTCAATAACTTTAATCCATGGATCCGTCGTTAAATTAAACTGTTTACTAGTCATCTTTACCCTCCTTTACATACTGTAACCCAAGTTCTGAAGAATACGACAATCTCCAATTCATAAAACTTACTTCTAAGTTCTCATCTAACGGTAATACTAATGATTCCTTGAGCCAAGTATCATGTTGCCATTCTGGAAACTGTCCTTCGATTATTTTTTCTAATTCATTGATTGCTTTATCAATGCACTTACCTTTTGGTGTTATCGCAGCCGGAAGTCTAACAACCTGTTGTGCAATTTTATACGACGATACATCATTTAAGCGCTGACCATCTAGTAAGAAATTACCATTCTCAGTCTGTTGTATCAGAATGACTTCTAATGTTTCCTGGATATCCCGCACTGCTGCGTTTACCCTTTGAGCATCCTTACGACTAACAATAAATTCACGATCCAACCAATCATGAATGGTCTTTCCCGCCTTCAAACTTGGTTCACTAATTTGAAATTTGCCAGCTCGATCTTCTTTCTGCCTAACTTTTTTATCAAAATCTGCTCGTATCGGCTCAATTCCTGATATTTCAGTATCAGTATTCTCATCATAAACTTTTTGAATAAGTGGCGAAATATCTGCTGGTAAATCGATTGTCTCAGGCAAAAAGTGGACCGTCTTCATCAGCAAGTATTTACCATAAACAGCTTCATTGCCTCCACCATAATTGTTAGCATCTTGAATACCCATAATGTAGACTCGGGGTTGCTTTAAGGCAGCCGGACGAACTAATGAATGTCGATGCAAACGCCCAATCCGTTGTAAGATAAGATCCATCGGTGCTATATCGGTATAAAGGACATCAAAATCAATATCCAAGGATTGTTCCAACACTTGTGTTCCGATCACGATTAGTTTTTCAGGCCGATCATCATTTTTACCAATTGCAGCCAGCAATTCAGCTTCATATTTTCCACGATCAGTTGCTAAAAAGGCCGAATGTAAAAGTATTAGTGGCACATTATCTGGTACTAGTTGTGCTAACTCTTGAGCTCGGCGAACTGTATTGACAATAATACCAGCAACGCCACCACCATCGAGTTGTTGGACAACCTGATCCATGAGTCCGTTATTTGAAAGACTTAACCGCTCAACTTGAACGCTTACTGATTTTTGATTGATGATTGGTTTAGTTTGCTTAATTTCACAGCCATCTAAAATACTAAGCAACGGGTAAGCCTGTGTTTCTTGCCAATCCTGCTGTGTATCTAATTGTTTTCTACATTTTTTACCGTATTTTCCTTCAACATATGCGTCTATCAACGCTTTACGCTTAGCCTTAGGAAGCGTCGCCGACAAAATAATAATTGGTACATGATACGCCCCTAGCCATTCGATCACCTTATAGAGATATTGATTCATATAAGTATCATAAGCATGAGCTTCATCAATGATGACAACTTTCCCGCTAAAGCCCAAGTGCCGTAAAAACAAGTGTTTCTGCTCCAGTCCCATTAGTAATAAATTATCAATGGTCCCAACGTCAAATTTTATTAAATTCTTTTTCTTACCCGAAAACCAAGGACTTTCTCTGGTTACACTAGCATCGCTATTCCAATCAGGTAATTGTAAATATTTAAGATTGAATTCTGATTTTCCATGGCTCAACCCAGCAGCAAATGTTGCATTTTGCTGTTGCGCTATGTACGTCATCCACTGCACAACACGCTCAAACATTGCATTGGTTGTCGCTTGTGTGGGTAACCCCATAAAAATACCATCCCGTCCCGTTTTTTGAGCGAGTTTTTCAGCTGACAGTAAGGCTGTTTCTGTCTTGCCACTTCCCATAGGAGCCTCAATAATGATCATGCCTGGATCAAGCGTCTTATCAATGGCCGCCGTCATTATTTTTTGAATCAACCGTTCCATAAATCCCCAACGCGCTTGATACGGATCTATCTTGCTAATATCGATAGGGCTTGGTCTCCATTGATCATCTGATCGCCAGTTAGTCATAGCGTTCTGTAAACGTATCATCGAATTATCTTCGTCCCAAGTTTGATCTAAATCAATCAACGGAAAAAGTGGTACTGTCTGGTCTGAATCCAAATATTCACTGGAAGCTAACCAATCAGCCATGATCAGCAATCCTTCTAAAACAATCGCTTGTGGTTGCTTAATCTCTGGTACTTCATTAGCTGCCTGATAGCCAGCAGAAGCCAACCCATACTCGAATAACTCACGCTGAACATGTCGCCATGGTTTTTGTATTTCTGTATTATCTGGAGCCTGATAAAAATTTGCGGGATACTGTTCAATCGGATTGTGTGATCGTGTATTTTGTGCAGTGCTCTCTGGCCTACCATGATGCCCACCAATAATGGCGCCAATCGAAACTGGAAGTTCAAAATTTTCAACAAGTGCCTCACCAGCTTTTGCATGTAGTGTCTCATCAGGTGAAGCTAAGTACTTCTCATCCAAGTCACAAAAACCAGCTTCTAATAATTGCGCTTTCATTTTTTTGTCCAATGAGGTGTCTCCATCACGCGACTTTTTAACCTGAAAGACCGGCGTGGCTTTTCCCAAGTCGTGTAAGAATCCAACTAGACTTACTAATTTTTGAGTTTCTGTTTTTGATAACTCCCCACATAATAGCTGACGTTGCCCTGGACTTAGCCAGTGATCGAACAACCAATTGATGACGTTTTGCGTGTCGGTTAAATGTGTAATCAAAGTTAACCAATATTGATGTCCATTTTCTGAACGTTTTTTAGCCCACAAAGCCGCCGCTTGACGTGATACTTCCAATCTCATTTTGTGCCTCCTATCGGCATTCATCTACTCATAATGTAGCATTAAAATCGCAGATAATACGCTATCTATATGTAATCAATACACACTTTACAAAATTAATACATTGACAGTGTCTAGTCCATTTAATTAACTAGAAAAAGTCAACCGTTCATTAAAGTTGCTTAGTTTCATAAGTTAGGTTTTGGCATCAAGCCTAAATCATCAGCACAAATTAACTGTTCCCCGGCCTGTGACCACAACGCCAGGCGCGCATTTAATTCACGCCGATCAAATGGCAATGCCAACTTGGCAGACCCGCCATCTTCGGCACAATTAGCACCTCGGCTCCAGTTACAACTAGGCACTTGAATCGTTGTCACATCATCAAATGTTAGTGTCCGTTTTAAAGTGATTTCATGTTGCCAATCTGCACCAAAATCGTAAGTATAAATAACCTTATCATGTTGTAAATCAGGGTAAACGTAGGCTTGGTCGGCAGGAATACGTTTGGCAAAATAAGTCATATCATTATTATAGGCACTGTATTCTAAATTCGGCCGATGTGCTAGTCGAAAGCTGTACAAATGATAATTCATCCAGCCAAAGGTCAATTGAATCAAGACATGCAGCTGATCATACCGAATAGTACTGGGTACAATTAGTTTGCGTGAAACAGCTGGTTTGACCTCTTTTAGTTTAATCATAATTTCAATTGCAGCAATTGCTTCCATGTCTTTCACATTCCTTATATTTAGGTTTGGCAAGATTTGTACACGCTTACATTGCGTTCCATTTTAATCTGTTCTTGTGGGCAATAAAGTTCTTTCAGAAAAAACATTCCACGTTTTAAATTAGGTAATAGCTTCTCTCTTCTGTTACTATAATATGGTGTTTTATTTTTTACAATACATTATATGGTTATAATAAAAAATAATTTCAGATGTCAACTCATTAAACAAAAAACATTTTACACATATTATATATATACAGTAACTGCAGAACCATGGTTATGCAAGAATCACCCCTACGTATGTAGGGAACACTACTAAATAAAGATACTTTCAATACATGATATGAGGATCATCCCTACATACGTAGGGAAAAACTGATTATCGCTTTTATATGGCTTAGTTATTAATACAAGAAAGGATTCACCACGCCAACCCTCAAGTATAAGTATTCAAGGATCATAAAACTATTTTCGCTTTTTCAGTATACAATATTAAGTTAATCAAAGTCTAAAAAATAAGTTTTAACGTAGCATTTCAAAAGTACTGATGTAGCCACTAGCTTTTCAATCGGGATCATCCTACATACATAGGGAATACGGTGCATCACCATCGCTGAGTAAAGCCATCGATTTACATAAGCTTGCATTTTAAATATATCCCAAATCTCATTAAAAAAAATAAAAAGCATCGCATCCCAATCTTATCCTATAACGCCTCAACTCATGACTCCCCCATTTCAAACAATTTATCTTTTCATTCTGTCTTAAAAATATCTAAACCATGGTAAACTAGTCTTCAAAACTAAGAAAAGTATTAAAATTAAAAATTATTTTTACCAGCTACAAAATGGTAGCTTTGAACAACTAAAGTCGCCACATTACAGACGAATATCCTTAGTTCACGAATCCTGAAATCGGATTATCAAGCTGGGCTAGTCGCAACCGGTGGTGCATAGCAAATCACCCCTGCTGGTGCCCTGAAAAGATTAAACAACCACAATATCTGGTTAATTTTAATTACGGTACTTTTTATTCTAGTGGCAACACAGCAATCAACAATTTACTAGCCAAATTGTCCCACGTAGCATTCAAATTACATTCGATGGCTATCTTGAGGTCTACAAAAACACTGCCCAGGCCAATAGTGTTAGTTATTATCGTCAACCAGACAGTTCCGTAAAAATTTAACGTGTCACCGTTAATACCGCGTACAACCATTTGACGACAGTGACGATGGTCCATCTCTATACGATCACCAGCAAAACTTACTACACCCATTAGGTTCAGTAAGCGGCTAAAAATAACCCTGATTAATCCTGTCTCATTGTGTGAGCTAGATTGATCAGGGTTTTAGTTTGAAGAGATTCACATTTTTAGTTATGATCATCTTATTTGTGACAAGGGCCTCTTTAACACGTTAAAACATAAGAATAATACCCTTAATTACTACTTACCAATGTATTAATATGATCCATTGCGCTACTTAGCAAACCTTTATCTTCAGCCGTGAGATATGCTATCATTCCTGCACTCAGATACCCTTGTAAAAAGAAACTAACCTTTGGTAATATTTCAATAAGTAACTCCTCTGGTGTTATTCTTATCGAATCTACTACAGATAAACGTTTCTTTTTTCCTTTTACCTTTATTTTATGATGGTTTTTTCCTTCAAATACCCCTTTTCCTAAATTAAAGTGAATATCCGCATGACTATCGGCATTTCTTAAAATACTATTCCATCCTTCACTTAATAGTAAAAATTGTTCATCATAGTCCTGATCTCGAAAACTTTGCAATTTTTGTGAGCTCGTTAAAGACGAAAGCTCTAATAAATCATAGTCTTTTCCATTTGCAATTCTTAAAATCGCTATTAAAAAAGCCAATAGTTTCATATCGTATTCAAAGCCATCTGAAAAAACTCTCAACGCTGCCTGAGCAACTTCCAATCTGTCACTTGAAAGTCGTGATCCCTCTAACTTGTGTACTTTATTTTTAAATATCTGATTACTTTCTTGATACCGCAAATATGAACTGAGTGTTTCTAGTTCTGGATGCTCACTATTACCAGTAATACTGGTAGATATTAGATCTGCTACTGCTTGTGAATTTCTTTTAAATCCAGCGTCAAAGAGTCGAATAAAGACTGCCGTGACTTCCGCTAGTCGATGTACATCTTCGGCTTCGTCAAACATTGCCAGAAGAGAATTATAATTTGATTTCACTGTACTATCATCACTCCGCTGTGCTAATAGTTCCTGAGATTTATTTCCAAAGAATCCCTCTTTAGTTAAACCGTCTAGTTCTTTCAATGCTGATGTTAAAGAATCATTATTCATACTACCATCTCGCCTCTTTCAGACAAAAAATTTCTTGAACTTATCGTAACTACTCCCATTTTCCCTAAAAATATCACAAAATCATAAATACACTAATACAGGTGATAACACCATCTAATTATCGTCGATTACTTGCTTTCCTGATAAAGTGGCTTTTGTATATTTTTATCCATTAAGTAAATTCACCAAACTATGTCCGAGGTGCGGCTCTAAACATATTGTATTTACTGAGCAACGTTGAACTACACGTTAAATGATTTAACTACTCCATACTGCCATTCTCATCTAAAAGGTCATATATGGCCCCTTGGCTATCATAATTGCTACATCAATAGCGTCACTTATGATAAGGACTACCAATATTAATCATAAACGCCCGATAAACCTGCTCCGACAGCACCAACCGCATCAACTGATGAGGCAACGTAAACCGCCCAAACGAAATCTGCGTGTCCGCGCGCTTCAACACTTCCGGCGCCAACCCTAATGACCCACCAATCACAAAATCAATGTCGCTGTGACCATACGTCGTCAACTTGTCGATTTCGGCAGCGAATTCTTCACTCGTCCGTTCCTTACCTTTAATCGCCAACGCGTACACGTAATCGCGATCTTTGATCTTATCTAAGATCCGTTCGCCTTCTTTAGCCATCACATTAGTCATCTCTGCGTTACTTAATGACTCGGGGGCTTTTTCATCGGGCACCTCGACGATTTGGAATTTTGCAAATTTACTCATCCGTTTCGCATATTCCGCGATCCCCTGTTTAAAATATTTCTCCTTTAATTTCCCGACACAGATAATTTTGATGTTCATAATTAACCACCTTTACACAAGTTATCAACATAGTTATCCACAAGTGGATAACTAGTCTTTCTATATATTGTGTTAAACGTATGTTCGCCACAATATTTATTTATTTATCGTTTGTCAATACCGCGTCGACTTATCCACAGTTATCCACCGCAACATTTGTTCGCCTGGCAACGTCAACAATTCAGTATTGCCAGCGATTACAGCGATTTAAAAACATCGATTATTTTTTAATCCACAGCCCAGAATTGCATCTGTGGATAACTTTTAAACAACGTCAATTGCCCGTCTGACGGCGCTATTTTATTTTACCACGTTCGTCGCCAAAGTTTTTCCCGAAGTTGTCCACACTTTTACCCTAACGCCGTGACCGGTTAAAAATGGTTATCGAACCATCACCTGCGTTCGTTCGGATTCTTTCATAATTAGACCGGTTTCATCGCCCGCAACCGCTTTTTTGAAAAGCGAATTTTCGGCTTTTCACGAATTAACGTCAAAATCACTAAAAAACGCGGTGCCAGGACATTTTCCTGACACCGCGCTTATGAAATTCTCATTTATTAATTCGATTGTTTAGTCAACGTTTTGGTGGTTTCAGTTAACTTCATCGTGGTGCTCTTCAGCTTCCCATTATGATAGTACTTCACGCTAACCGTATCGTTGACACTGTGTTCATACAACGCTGTCCGTAAGGTTGCTAAGCTCGTGATCTTTTTACCACCTAATTCGGTAATCACATCATACTTAGTCAGCCCGGCTTTCTTCGCTGGTGAACCAGAGTAGGTCTTCATGATAACGACCCCTTTGGTCACACTCGTTGGTAACTTCAAGACGGATTTACGATCACTGGCTTGAATGCTTGATAAGTTATAGGTCGCAACCCCTAAGGCTGGTCGAACCACTTCACCATTCTTAACCAACTCATTGATGATCTTCACAACTTCATTACTTGGAATTGCAAAGCCCATCCCTTCAACGCTAGTCCCAGAACTATCAGATGATAACTTCATTGAGTTAATCCCAACAACTTGACCCGCCAAGTTAAAGAGTGGCCCACCAGAGTTCCCAGGGTTGATTGCAGCATCGGTTTGGATAACCGTTGCATACCCCGTTTGTTGACCAGACGTATTAGTCGTGGCAATGGTCCGTTTCTTCGCAGAAATGATCCCTTCAGTCAAGGTCGTGGCATAGTTTGAGCCTAATGGCGACCCAATGGCTAAGGCAGTTTCCCCAACTTCGATATTGTCGGAGTTCCCGAAACTAGCAGTCTTGGTCACTTTCGCTGAATTAATCTTCAAAACAGCCAAGTCGGTTACTGAATCAGTCCCAACGATTTTAGCAGTTAACTTCGTCCCATTACTCATAATGACCCGGACGGCATTGGACCCACTCACCACATGGTTATTCGTGACGATATAAGCCACGTTACCACTCTTCTTGTAGATAAGCCCTGAGCCTTCGCTATATTCCTGTAGCTTACTGCTACTGCTGCTAGAGGAGCTTGAACTCGACCCACTACTATCAGATGAGCCATCATCGCCACCTAAAATTCCACTCCAGCTACTTGAACTACTTTGCTTTTGGAGATTAATAACAGAGACCACAGCTGCCTTGTTGTTCTTAAAGACTTTCGTGGCTTGCGAGCTCACATTAACTTTCACATTGGTCGTTGAAGTTGAGCCCGACTTATTTGAACCGGTCGGTACACTGGTTGAAGACGTGGTGACATTATTATTACTAAAGTAGGTAATCCCACCATAAGCAATCCCACCACCGAGTAATCCGGCTACTAAGGCCGTTACAGCGACTTTAACTAATGAATTATTTGCCATAATTTCGCGTCGAAACGCGTTCCCTCCCAACTAAATCTTCTATTTTAAAGACTATTTTAGCGAAATTTTGTGATTTTTCTATGACTGAACAATTGTGGAATTATTAATTCGTGATCATAGCGTCACTAATTTCGTCGCCTGTTCTGGTTCAGTGTCGTACAGTTGAAAATCGTGATCAACACCAAAATCATGTTCCGTCATCATCGATGCGACCGTTAAATGCGCCAACGTTTTCAAGTTATTATCTTGACTACGGTGACCTAAATAAATCTGCTTGGTCCGATTACCAATCACATCCATCAACGCATTAGCGCCATCTTCATTGGATAAATGTCCTTCATCACCTAAAATGCGTTGTTTAAGCGGCCATGGATACCGACCCATCCGCAACATCTCTAAGTCATGATTACATTCAAACAAGTAACCATCCGCATCTTTAATGACACCTTCGACGTGTTCAGAAACATAACCAGTGTCGGTCAAGATCACAAACGACTTACCGGCATGGTGCAATTCATAAAACTGTGGTTGGGCCGCATCGTGTGACACACTGAACGACTCCACGTCGAGGTCCCCTAGATCTAACGTCGTATCGGGGTCAAAGACATGGCATAATTCTGGTGGTACTTTACCAATTTTATGCGCCATCGCATCCCAAGTTCCTTGATTGGCATACACATCTAACCCATATTTACGGGCTAAAATCCCAGCCGAATGACAATGATCGGTATGTTCATGAGTCACAAACAAACTGTCGACTTCATTGATATCACGACCAATGGAGGCCATCAAGTTGGTAATCTTCTTGCCACTCAACCCGGCATCGACGAGGACTTTATGTTCCGGCGTTTCAATATACGTGACGTTCCCAGTACTGCCGGAAGCTAACACGCTGATTTGCATTTGATCTGTTGCTAATTTCAATACCATCTTTTAGGTTCTTCCTATCTCTGAAAAAATCAGCTGTTTACATGATCAATGATACACGCTTTTATGAGGCTTGAAAAGTTTCCCGCCACTAAACCAAAACGTGCGATCAAAGTCCGGTTGTGCCTAAACAAAGATCACAACACTAAAGGGCCCGAGACAAAAGTCTCAAGCCCTTTATCATGACACTATTCAGCATTCCAAATCATCCCGGTAGCGACTGAACTCGCACTATCGGCACTGGATGAATCGCCATTCGTACTCGTCTTCATCGCCGCACCAGTAAAGGCGTTAATTCGCCGCAGACTGATATTGGAACTATTCTTACTCCGCACCGCAAAGACCCACGTCGGCACATACACGCTACTGTCTGTTAGTTTCAGCAGTCGTGAATACCCGAGCTTGCCCCAAACGATTCGCGAGTTATTTGACACTTGGTTATATTGATACAACGCCACTAAAGCTTTCTTTTCACTAATCGTGACGGCTTTTTCACGCAACGTTTTGACATTATTCAAATAACCTTGCGTGTAACCAATCAATTGATGATTTCGGTTAACCGTAAAGTGAATTTGACCAGTACCCGTCAAGATCTTGCCATCGGCCACTTTTTGCACGTAAACGTAATCACCACTAGACGACAAATCTTCACTATAAACGTACTCCGTCCCATGAATCACATTGGTCGATTGCGCAATAAACTGATCAAGTGATTTTTCCGGATGATCTGCATTCACCGCCACCGTCGTTCGCAACGTACTGGAGACTTTGCCATTACTGAGTAACCGCGTTGCTTGACCACTCAACTGACTTAAGTGGGCTTTTAAGCCACTATCGTTATTCCCCGCGATATAATAACCCGTATTTTCCTTACTACTTGGATTACTAAAACTAATATTATCATCGCGCATTTCGTGAATAATGGTGGCCGTAGTACCACTCGTCGATTTTGTATTCGACGTACTCGAACTCGTTTGAACAAACATATAGGCTAAGAAAACATCTAGCACCACGAAGGCGACTAAAAAGATCCATTCAATTCTTCGAAAGTTCATTTTACGGCCCCCTTACGATCCACTAAGCATCGACGTGTAGGTCCGCCACTTATTATTGTAGTAGACGTAGTACGTCGGATTGAGGTCAATGACCAACTTGGATGATGTGTTGCGAGACCAATGATAGCCAAGTTCGATGCTACCGAGTTTACTTTGCTTATACCCAGCTGCTAACAATTGTTTTAGCACCGTCGTTGAGCTTGGTAACGTCACAGATTGTTGCTTACCCGTTGTTGGCACTGGAACTTGTAAACTTTCCAGTGAGAAGAAATAACGGTCTAGACTATTGGACGTCATTTGAATCCGAACGTCACCATTTTCCGTTTGATTAAAGATTGGGAACCCTTCGACATAACTCCGATAAATCACACTATTGCTAACTGAATCATAACCATAGTACCGAATATTATCCATTGGCAAGCCAATGCTGACCAAATGGTTATAACTTTTATGCAATTGTTGCGTCAACGACAACTGACGTTTTGTCCCCATATCGCTATAATCTTCATACTTCACCGTGTTAGATGTCGTATTAACGGTCATTTGCTTGTATGATCCGATCGTATATTCCTGTTCATGCTTGCGATTATGCACCGAAACTGACGATGTCCCATCAGCATCCAACAACCGGTTCGCCAATTGGCTAGCCGATAGTTTATTCAACAAATAACTATATTGCTGCATTTTAACCGGTCGCGTATAGTCCAAATACGTTGAATTGTTATGATAGACCATTTTCACCGGAATCGACTTCACACTGGCCGTATTCAAGGTTTTGTCCATCGTTGTTAATGTTTTTTTCTTCAAATGCACACTATAAATCTGATGTTTGCTATCATTCAACAAATAGAGATGGTCGGTATCATTGATTGGAATGACAATTCGGCTAAATTCCGACGCCTTATAATGCTGCAAATTCTGATTAAAAATCGTGTTAAATAAGCTGATCGTGACACTATCTGGGAAGTTCAAAATATAGGAATCTTGCCCGTTCAGTAGTGCCGTATAACTTTTAGACGACGTAATATGGACCTTTGAAATACTATCCGCTTGCCACTTACTGATTTGCGTTTTAAATTGACTAACTAGGCTAACATTTTTATTGATCAGCAATGTCTGTTTACCTTGCGTATCAGTATAAACAAGCTGGGTTGGCAAATAGATATCGTCCATGGTCCGCGTTGCTAACGTCGAGTCGGAACTGGCGGTACTAACTTTACTCTCACGACCATAACGCGACGGATTAGTCCAAATATACACTGACAAACCGACACTAAGTAGGATCAAGAATCCTAAGACGATCGGTAAGATTAACCGGCTAAGCTTGCGAGTCATCATCCCAAAGATCCTCCTCTTCATAAGGTTCATATGGCAAGGAAATGTAGAATGTTGAGCCATGTCCTTCCACACTATCAACCCAGATTCGACCACCTAGCATTTGGACAACTTCTTTAGAAATTGCCAAACCAAGACCAGTCCCACCTTGAGCCCGTGACCGCGCCTTGTCTACCCGGAAGAACCGGTCAAAGACATGTGCTAAATCGGCCCGTGGAATTCCTAAGCCTTGGTCAGTAATACTGATGATGACCTGATTATGCGTCTCTAACAAGCGACACGTAATGACCCCACCATCAGGTGAGTACTTGATCGCATTATTCATAATATTATCTAAGACTTGCGTAAACTTATCGGTATCAATTTCAACCCACAAGTCACGTTTGGTAAATTCTCGTTTGATCGTGTAATACTTAGCTGGGTTATCATCTTTTTTCAAAATCATATCGAAACGATTCAAGACATAGTTAAACATTTCATTGATATTGACCAACTCCATATCAACTCGCGTTGTCCCAGAATCCATTCGTGACAAGCTCAACAGTTCATTGATCATCCGAATCATTCGGTCCGTTTCTTCTTGCGTCACCTTTAAAAAGCCCGGTGCGACTTCGGGATCTTGCCAAGCCCCATCACTCAAGGCTTCAATATAACTCCGCAAACTCGTTAACGGTGTCCGCAATTCATGTGACACGTTTGAAACGAATTGTTTACGATCATTGTCGATCTTTTGTTGTTCCGTGACATCATGCAAGACACAGACCAACCCACTAATAAACCCGGATTCCCGTTGAATCAGTGAGAAATATGCATTCAAAATAAGGTCACGATCATTTGACGAAAAATCCAAGGTTAATTCATCTTGGTTTTCGATCAAATCCCGTAACGAATAGTCATCGCGAATCTGAAGCATGTCTAAAATGGAATTACCGATTGCTTTTTCAGCACTGACATCCATAAAGTCCGACGCAGTCTCGTTAATAATCGTAATGTTCCCGCGACGATCGGTAGCAATGACACCATCACTCATATGCGCCAGGACACTATCCAGCCGCCGTCGTTCCGCTTCGGTCGATTCCTGGGCCTCTTCCACCCGAATCGACAAGTTATTAATCGCGCCAGCCAATTGACCGAGTTCATCATCGCTATAAACGCGCACTTGACCCGCGTAATCGCCACGCGCAATTCGTTGCGTCTGTTGCTTCATTTCTTCAATCGGTTTGGTAATCGCTCTGGCAATCACAATCGCAATCGCTAAACCAAGCACAATCGCAACTAGTGACGCCCCCGCAAAGATCACCATAATATTATTAATCGTGTTATAGACGGACTTCATATTGGCCCGCACGTATAAAACCCCGACTAACTGACTATTATTTCCCGTTGTACTGGAGTTATACAATGGCACCACCGAAATATAGTACCGACTATTATTTTGCGTATCATAGGTATTTTTCGTATACGACCGGTTATTATAAATGGCATTCTTAACGTTACGGTCCGTAGTCTTTTGACCAATCACCGCTTGATCGTTAATGTCGTTAGTTCCGCGAATAATCCCTTTATTATCAATCACTTGAACTTCATCAATATTGGAATTATTGATATCCGATAAAATCGACTTAATCTGCGAATTGGCCTTACTTGTGTTGCTAGTCGCCAGTTGTTCCGCAATCGAATTATCCACATACGACTGAATTTGGACCTGACTCTTAAACTGCCGCAAGTTGGTATCTTCCAACTGCCGCACAAAAATCGCCCCAACAATTTCCAAGGTAATTAATAGTAATAACGCAAAAACGAGCGCAATTTTAAAATTAATCGACTTTAAAAAATTTCTCCGTTTAAATCTAAACACGGTTCAATACCCTCTACTCATTTTCTGGATTGCGGAGATAATACCCAACGCCCCGCCGCGTCACTAACCATTGCGGATGACTGGGGTTGTCTTCAACTTTTTCACGTAAACGCCGTACCGTGACGTCGACTGTCCGAACATCACCGAAGTAGTCATAGCCCCAAACCGTTTGGAGTAAGTGTTCCCGTGTCATCACTTGCCCAATATGTTGGGCTAAATAGTGGAGTAATTCAAATTCTCGGTGCGTTAATTCAATATTATCGCCCCGCTTAGAAACCATGTAGGCATCGGGATGGATCACTAAATCACCGATTTCAATGTCAGAATTGGTTTCTTCTTCAACAGCTTGCGCAGCTGGCGCCCCTTGACGACGTAAATTAGCCTTGACCCGGGCCACTAATTCCCGGTTTGAGAATGGTTTCGTGACATAGTCATCTGCGCCAAGTTCCAACCCAAGTACTTTGTCGAGTTCAGAATCTTTAGCGGTGACCATAATAATTGGCATGTCATAGTTTTTGCGGACTTGCCGGGCAACTTCGAGCCCATCCATTTTTGGTAACATTAAGTCTAAGAGGATCAGGTCTGGATGGACTTCATCAACTTTTTGTAGCGCTTCTTCACCATCAGCGGCCACATGGACTTCATAACCTTCTTTGGTTAAGTTAAACTTCATAATATCTGAGATTGGTTTTTCGTCATCAACGACTAAGATTTTTTTCATTACGATTCTTCCTCCTTAGGGGAAAACAAACGGTCTTTTTTAAATTCTCGAATAGTTGTAACGGTTTTTCAGCCTTAAAAGGCTCCGTTACGTCAGGTGGCTAAAAAAGTTTCTTTCAGCACTGTTTTAAGTATATCACAAATATAACTTGCTTTCTTTGTTTGCTAATCCCGCCATTTAAAGGTATTTCCCGGGAAATGATTTTTGAAAACGCGGACCCATTTATCATGATTATGCTGATAAAATGATCTTTTTCAAAAAAAATTTCAAAAACCTATTGTCAGAAGTCCAGATTCATGATATTATATTTTTTGTTGAGTTATGGGCAGTTAGCTCAGCTGGCAGAGCAACGGACTCTTAATCCGTGGGTCCAGGGTTCGATCCCCTGACTGCCCATCATATAACCACACTAATCAGTTTTCACGCCGTGATCATCCACCGTGAAGGCTGATTTTTTTGTGTCGTTATTTTGAGCAAAAAACATGACAAGCACTTGTTTCTCCCGCATACTGGATAGAAACGAGGTGACTGACATGCAACATACCACCCGTCACGTGGCCCAGCAGTTGTTGCAACAACAAACAACTTTTACAGTCGCAACGGTCGATTCCCAGGGCTTTCCAACAACCGTGGCCTTAAGTGCATTGCCTCAACAGCGCTCATTAGAAGCCCTTTTCTTCTATACTAGTCGCCAAACCATGACGGTTCAAAATATGCGGCACCAATCTCGGGCGACCATCTTTTGTTTCGATGAAACGACACATGCCTCTTTAATGTTAAAAGGTTACTTAACTGAAGTGGGTAGTACCCAGTTGCCGGTTGACTGGGTGCAACAACTGACTCCCTTTCAACAACAACTCGATTATCAACAACCGATTATCTTACAGTTTAAAACCCTCGCAATGAAAGTCCGACCGATGACCACGATTGATCATCTGGAACGATTACCGAAAACACCCCATTAAAAGATGTTTGGTTTAAGAGCCAAGCGTCTTTTTTGATTGCAAAAATGAACACTTGCTTCTTTAGTTCACTTTCATTATCAAGTCCCTTAAAATCCCGAAAACTAGGGCTTTCCCTATCGCATTATTTGCGAGTCACCCCCAAAGCGCTTAACCTAAAAATGTAATCAACCCTCAACCGATCGCGCACTTTTTTAACATTTAAGGAGTGATCAATCATGCAATTAATTCGATTAACCATTAATCACGACACCATTATCGTCGCCTACTACCCAGTTGACGACCAAACGGCAACCGCTCGCTTTTCCCTTACTTTAGATCCGCAGCACAGTTTCAGTGAAAATCTGGATCATCTCAAGGCGCGCTTAGCCGGGTTAAAAGTCACGGCTGCGATTTTAGAAAGCAGTCTCACTTATCCGTTTTCCGACACTATTATTAGCTTCAACGGCACCCGAGTCGATGCGGGTCTGGCATTAACTGACTGTCTGAACATTCCAGTAGTGAGCCAAACGGCCGTTGATCGTGATGGCCTTATTAAAGCGGTCAAAGCTAAAACGGCCTATTTAGATTGGCATTTGGACTATTATGGTCAAGCACAAGCTAGTCGTAGCCATGGTCAAGAAGCCATGCTCACCGTTGGCAATGGTTATTTCGGTCTACGGGGCGCTGATGTCGAAAGCCACGCCGACGACGATCATTATCCTGGCACCTATGTGGCCGGTGGTTTCGATCAAGAGACGACCCAACTCAAAGATCGACCGATTGTCAATGAAGACTTAGTTAACCTACCTAATGCCCAATTCATCACGTTTGGTGTTGATCATCAACCCCCATTTGATCTAGCCCCCACTGAAATTCAAGATGTCTATCACAGCCTTGATCTTAAAACTGGTATTCTGACTGTCACTACTTTGATTCAACTTGCTTCCGGTCATCAACTACAAGTTCAATCGCAAAAACTCGCTAATCTCAAGCACTGGCATCGTTATGCCATTCGTTATCAAATTACCCCGTTAAATTTCACTGGGACCGTCCAAGTCTATTCAAAAATCGATGGAAGCGTTGTCAATAGCAATGTAAGTCGGTATAATGTCTTTGACCAGCATCACTTGCATGCTGATGGTAGTGCCTCGCAAGGTAACGCCATTTATTTAACCGGTCATACCAAAACGTCGCATCTTCATTACACCATTGGGGCCTCATTAAGTAGTCCGAATTTGGACCTAATCCCTTTGTTGACGGTAACGGAACCCACGCAAAGTATTCAGCAACAAGTGTCAATTCCGGTCCAGGCTCATCAAACGTATACCTTTGATAAAAATGTCGTGATCACCACTAGCCATGTTCAAGACACAACGGTCGATGCTAACCAGGAGCTTGCTCAGGCCAGTTTTGACACGACGGTTACTCAGAGTCAGGCTTATTGGCATCATCGCTGGCACAACGCTGATATTCGTATCAAAGGTGATATTATGAGTCAACGCTTGCTACGGGTGAATCTATTCCATAGTTTCAGTGCGGCCGAAGCCTTAACTAGTGGGCAGTTGGATGCTTCTGTCGGTGCTCGTGGATTACACGGCGAAGCCTATCGTGGACACGTCTTTTGGGATGAAATGTTCATGTTGCCGTATTACGCCTTACAAGCACCTGAACTAGCCAAACAACTCTTACGTTATCGTTATCGTCGCTTACCAGCGGCTCGTCAAAATGCAGCGGACGCTGGTCATGCCGGTGCGATGTATCCTTGGCAGTCGGCTCAATTTGGTGACGAACAGGCCCAACTCGTTCATCTGAATCCATTAACTGACACTTGGGATGCGGATAACAGTCGGTTACAGCGGCATGTCTCGTTAGACATTGCTTATAATGTCTGGTCCTACTATCACGTGACCCACGACTGCGACTTTTTAGCCGATTACGGGATAGAAATGATGCTGTCTATCGCGGCCTTTTGGTTAAGTAAGACCCATTACAACGCCGCAACTGATCGTTATGATATCAGTGGGGTTATGGGACCGGATGAATTTCACGAAAGCTATCCAAACAGTCCCACACCCGGGCTCACGAATAACGCCTACACCAATATCATGGTCACTTGGTTATTCACGATTATTGAGCATTTGCGGACCAAGATTTCGGCGGACGCTTACCAAAAGGCCGCTAAAGCTGCTCATTTCGACCACGCTTTGACTGAACAAATGCGGCTCATTCGCCAAAAATTGAGTCTAAACATTGATCAGCAAGGGATCATTGCACAATTTGATGGCTACTTTGACTTACCAACTTTAGATCTCGCCGCTTATCGTCAAAAATACGGGAATATTGCTCGAATTGATCGGATTTTAAAAGCTACGGGGCAAACCCCCGACGCTTATCAAGTCGCCAAGCAAGCTGACGCCCTAATGGCCTTTTACAACTTCGACGTCCCAACGGTTGAAAAGTTGTTACATCAGCTAGGCTATCAGCTTCCCAAGGATTACTTGACCCGTAACATTCAATACTATTTGGCCCGCACCACGCATGGCTCAACGTTATCACGAATTGTTTACGCGGTCTTAGACCAGCTGGCTGGTCATCGTGAGCAAGCCTGGACGCTGTTCTCTGAAGCGTTGATTTCAGATTATGACGATATCCAAGGTGGGACAACTGCTGAAGGGATTCATTTAGGGGTCATGTGTGCCACTCTTTTGTTAGCCACTCGTAATTTTGGTGGCGTTAGCGTTTTGGGGAATTACTTACAAGTTACCCCTCAATTGCCAACACATTGGCACACATTAAAGTTCAAGCAACAGTTCCGCGGCACTCAATATAGCTTCTCCATGGACCACACGACGATTACGGTCAACGCCGATCATGATCAGCCGTTAAGCATTGTTGGTAAAACGTATCACTTAAAAGCAGATCAACCACTAACGGTGATCTACAAACAATAGGAGGTTTTTTTCGATGGCACAATTTTCAGATATTAAAGGATTTGTTTTTGATTTAGATGGGGTCATTACTGACACGTCAATCTTTCATAGTCAGGCTTGGCATCAAGTCGCTGATAAGGTCGGCGTTGCTTGGGATGACACGTTAGCCGATGCGTTAAAGGGGATCAGCCGGATGGATTCCTTAAACTTGATTCTCGCTCGGGATCACAAGGAAAATGAGTTTACCCCAGCTGAAAAGACCGCCTTAGCAACTGAAAAAAACGACAATTATTTAACACTCGTCAATCAAATGACGCCTGACAATATTTTGCCCGGAATTAACGACTTTTTAGCCGACTTAAAGGCCAACGGTTACTTATTATCATTGGCTTCAGCTTCAAAAAATTCGCCACGAGTCTTAGACCATCTAGGGTTAGCCGACTACTTTACCAAATCAGTTGATCCGGCCAGCTTAAAACACGGCAAGCCCGATCCTGAAATCTTCCGTCGTGGCGCCGAAATCCTAAATCTTGATCCCGCTCAATGTATCGGGGTTGAAGATGCGGCAGCTGGCGTGCAATCAATCAATGGCGCTGGCGAAACCTCCATCGGAATTGGTGATCCTAAAGTCTTAGCGGCGGCCGATATTAACTTTACCGATACCACGCAACTCACTTTAGCCAACATTCAACAAGCCATGACTAGTGCCTCACTCGCTTAATTGGCAAATAAAAAAAGCGGCTATCAAACTCAATTGACGAGTTTGATAGCCGCTTTAAGTTAGATTGAATATTTAGCAAGAATGAGTATGCTTGCCACCTGCCGCTCGCCCACCTTGAGCCGGAACGCTGTGGGCGGACCGGTTCAGCCAAAAAGCGGTCCGAACCTTCGTTTTGAACCACCAACCCCGTGTTTCAAAAGCGCCGAGCTCTAAGCGATAAATCGCTAAGAGCTTCCCACGGCTGGGCTCAAGGTGAGCTCACTCTCGGTTATAGTGGTGATCACAAACTTAATTAACATCCGCGATATAACCGAAGTCAGCCAGTGATGGCGCCGGCCGTGAAAACATCGTTAGTCCGGACGATTTTGCCGGGCTTACGATGTGGACGTCTTTTGAGACTAGCGGTTTTGGCTAGGCTTTAAAGCGAGACGGAAGCCTGCTCTTTGACTGCAGTCGGTCCCACAGCCGGCAGAACCACTGGCTGGCGTAGGTGGCAAATTTAACTCAACCCAAAACCATCAAAAAAAGGCGTAGCAAAAGGCCGCAGCCAATCAAGGAAAGCTACGACCTTCTTCTACGTCTTTTAAGGATCGACGGGGATACTTCTTAATGACATAATCGCGGGGTGCTGATTAAGAAGTACAGTTAATACTATAGCGATCCCCCGACTTAATCACTATCGCAATTGCGTAAAATTCAGGTAAAGTTTTCACTAAGTTGCAACTGATTGACCTTTAACGAGTGACCCACTAATTGCGAGCGGACTTGAGCCGCAATCGTTGTCGGTAAACAAGCTAACTGTAAGTCATTTGCCGTCACCACTCGTACCATATCAGTCACGTTAAGGGTCACTAAAACTTTCAGTTGATCGATTTCCCAATAAACATAACCAATCCCATAATCAGCCATATAAAATGGGGCAAACGTCCATGTGTTGAGCATTGGATGAGCCCGTCGCCACTGAACCCATTGCTGTACCACTTGTTGCAACGGCTGATCCACTTGATTCCAAGGATAAAACGCACGATTGTCTGGATCCTTACCACCGGTCATCTTGGCTTCATCACCATAATATAAACATGGTACCCCCGGTAGCGTCAGCAATAATCCCATCGCCAAAGACAATCGAGCCTGATCATTTTGTAGCATCGTTAAAATTCTGGGCGTATCGTGCGAGCCAATATTATTAAAATTATAGTTAAACGCGGTCGCCGGATAATTTTCTTTAAGCGTCATCAGCTCACGCCACCAATCACTCGGGGCTAGTGTGCCAGTCAAGACGTGGATAATCAACCGTCTTAGCGGGTAATTCATCACCGCTTGTAACCGACCACCTTCTAAATAGTGCCGGCGCTGACCATACGCTAATTTGTGCGACGCATCTTCCCAAACTTCACCAATAAGCACCTTATCAGGATAACGATCCAAGGCTTGTCGAATCCCCGCAATAAAGTCGTCCGGTAACTCATCGGCCACATCTAATCGCCAACCATCAACGCCACGCGCGGTCCAATAATCGATGACCGACCCTGGCTTGGCATAAATGAAATCGCGATAAGATTGATTTTGTTTGTCAACGGTTGGCAAATCATTAATGCCCCACCAGCTATCATATTCAGTCGGATAATTGATGAACGTGAACCAACTGTAATATGGGCTTGTCCGCGCTTGCGCGGCGCCGAGCGACTCATAATGGCCGCTCCGATTAAAGTACCGTGATTCGACACCCACATGATTAAACACACCATCCAGAATTAAACGCATCCCGGCTTGATGCAATGTCGTGACTAGTTGGTCAAAATCACTTAGGTCGCCTAAAACTGGATCAATTTGATAGTAATCGCCGGTATCATAACGATGATTGCTATCAGCTTGAAAGATCGGCGTTAAATAAATGCTCGTCACACCTAACTGCTTCAAATAAGGCACCTTGGCAGTTACGCCACGTAAATTACCACCATAAAAATCCCACCGTAAAATCGCTTGTTGCGCATCACGAATGTACAGCGGTCGATCACTCAAACGACCATACAAGAAGCTGTTTGCTTTAGGGGCATTAACATGACCATCCGAATTGCCGTTGTAGAACCGATCAATAAAGATCTGATAGGCCACGCCTTCACGATACCATTGTGGCAGGCTTTCTTTGGCCGCTAGCGTCGTGAGTTGATACATTTGCACTTGTTCACGACGAGCATATTGAACGCCAGTCCCCCCATAACCACCATCACGACAGCCGTAGTAGACCACCTCATGAGCCAGTTGCACTTCAAAATAATAAAAATACAATCCCGCTTGAGTGGGGATAAAACTAGTCGTATAAGCCCCGCCAGCCATTGCGTGCATTGGTTGAACGATCTCAGCGTCCCACTGGCCATCATGGGCCACCCGAAAATTCACTTGAGAAATGGGCTCACTAGCAGTGACGGTGAGTCTAAACTGGACTGGCGTTTGTGGCATGACCGCCCCAAATGGTGAACGATCGGCTGTTTGAAACGAATTATAGTCAATTTGCATCACCGCACCTCATTTCATTTACAGCTGTATCCCTGGATGACGTAAGTGCCAAATATCATCAGCATATCGCATGACCGACAGATCAGCCGAAAAGCTACCAGCTGCGGCAATATTGGCTAATGATTTTTGTTGCCATTTGACGGGATCTCGAAAATCACGACTAAGTTGTTGTTGCTGCTGCACATAACTTTCATAGTCGGCTAGAACAAAGAACTCATCATTGTAACGTAATAATGACTCATAAATTTCACGGCCTTCTGTTGAAATGCCGGGAATCGATCCGTCAACTAACATATCTAGCACTTGTTTGAGTTCGGCATTACTTTGATAATAGTCGTTTGCCCGATAGTCCCCGCGCGCATAATAGTCATAGACGGCCTGCGCCGTTAACCCGAACGGATACTCATTAGCAGTCCCCGCCGCTTGAATGATATCAATGTTGGCCCCATCATAAGTCGCTAATGACAACGCCCCGTTAGCCATTAATTTCATGTTACTCGTCCCAGAAGCTTCCTTAGAGGCCGTTGAAATCTGTTCACTTACATCAGCGGCCGGAATGATTAATTCACCTAGAGAAACGCCATAATTAGGAATAAAGACCACTTTTAGTCGATCACCAATCGCCGGATCATGATTAACAAGCTCAGCGACGGCATTAATCAACTTGATAATCGCTTTGGCATAGTGATAGCTAGGCGCGGCTTTAGCGCCAAAAATATGCACTCTTGGCGGCGTTTTAAGGTGCGGATTGGCCTTTAACGCCACATATTCTCGTAAGATCTCTAGCACATGCAATAATTGGCGTTTATAGGCATGAAGCCGCTTAATTTGAACATCAAAAATCGCATCGGTTCTAATCGTGATACCTAAATTTTGTTGGATATACTGCGCTAATGCCTGCTTATTTTGCTGTTTCACGGCAGCTAACTGCGCCAAAAATTTAGGATTCTCGCGTTCAGCGATTAATCGTTGTAGTAACTGTGGTTGCTGCCGCCATTTAGTGCCAATATGCTGATCAATTAACGTGGATAAAGGCTCATTGGCCAATTGTAACCAGCGACGCATGGCGATACCATTGGTCTTATTATTAAAACGCGCTGGATAAACTTGATACAAGTCACGTAAGACGTCATTTTTCAACAGTTGCGTGTGTAGTGGCGCGACACCGTTGACACTGTGGCTACCAATCACCGCTAAATAAGCCATCCGCACTTGACCATCACCCAATGGCGCTGTTCGATTAACCAACTCGCTTCCAAATAGAGGTGTCTTAGTTAATCGATAACGCCGATCAATCTCCACCACAATTTGATAGATTCGGGGTAATAAGTCTTTAAATAGGTCAATTGGCCACGTTTCTAAGGCTTCTTGTAAAACCGTATGATTCGTATAGCTCACAATTTGGGTGGTTAAGGCCCACGCCTGCTCCCAAGTATCATGATGATCATCCATTAAAAGCCGCATTAACTCAGGAATCACCAAGGTCGGGTGCGTATCGTTAATATGCAACGCAATCTTTTGACCTAAATCCTTTAACCCATGGTGACACCGCTGATAGTGACGTAGAATGCTTTGAACGCCTGCCGATGTGAAAAAGTATTCTTGGCGTAAACGTAAGGCTTGTCCGGCTGAATTCGAGTCATCTGGATAAAGGACTTTTGTAATTTCATCAACCCGATCACGTTGTGCTTGAGACGTGCCAATTTGATCCGCATTTGGTGGCAACTCAGCCGACCACAATCGTAACGTATTGGTCACGTCATTATGATAACCAACGATCCCAGTATCGTAGGGAACAGCTAAGACATCCTCCGTGTTGGTATAAACGGGGGTCAATTGGCCTTCAGCGGTCGGTTTCAACCAAACCTGACCACCAAAATGCACTAAACAAGCTTTATTTTCACGCCGAATTTCCCAGACATTGCCATTGCGTAACCAATCATCGGGTAATTCTACTTGATAGCCATCCATAAAAACTTGTTTAAACAACCCATAGCGATAGCGAATGCCATTGCCATGTCCGGCGATGCCCAGACTAGCCATTGAATCCAAATAACAGGCTGCTAAACGGCCTAACCCGCCATTACCAAGACCGGGGTCAGGTTCAGTCGCACTAATTTTGTCAAAATCCAGGCCAAGTTCGGTCAACCCTTGACGTACCGTTGTCAGCAGTTGCAAATTCAATAAATTGGACTTAAGCAAACGTCCTGGTAAAAATTCAATCGAAAAATAGTACACTTGTTTTTGATCCTGTTGACAATAGCGCGCTGACGTCTTGGTCCAGTTTGGCCCATCATAGCACCGGACTAAATGACCTAAAGCCAATAATTGATCCAACGCTGACGTATCACTAAGTTCCGTCGCATATAACGTTTTGATTTCTGTTAGAAAATCCTGTTTGAATTTGGCAGTTGTTAATTTCACAAGGCACCTCCATCTAACCCGCATAGTTGTTGATAAAGCGCTTGATACTTGGCAGCCGATTGTGCCCAACCGAAATCTTGCGTCATGGCTTGTTGCTGCAAGTGCTGCCAAATCGCTGGTTGTTCTTGATAAACACGCAACGCTTGGCACATCACTTTTCGCAATACCGCTGGTCGATAATCATCAAACCCAAACCCGGTGCCTGCCCCAGTATAGTGATTGTAAGGTTGTACCGTATCTTTTAACCCACCGACAAGATGCACCAATGGCAACGTGCCATAGCGCATCGCCATCATTTGCGATAGGCCCGACGGTTCAAACGCCGATGGCATCAAGAACAGATCACTGCCCGCATACAGCTGTTGTGCTAATTGCACATCAAACTTAATTTGAGCTGCCACTTGCTGTGGATAGGCCGTTTGAAACGTCTTGAAGGCTGCTTCTAACACTGGATCACCGGTTCCTAACACAATGACTTGTGCCGAGCTCATTTTCAAGAAATCATCTAACGCATCTAATAACAAATCCATCCCTTTTTGTCGCGTTAGCCGCGAAACCACCGCTAATACCGGAACTTTCGCAACCGGCAAACCAACTGCCTGTTGCAAGGCGACTTTATCAATGGCTTTCGGCGTTAAGTCTTGCGCCGAATAAGCCGCAACTAAGTCGGGGGCAGTCGCTGGATCATATCGCTTCATATCGATCCCATTCATAATGCCATGCAGCTTCCCCGCATTTGCCCGTAACACGCCATCTAAACGTTCCCCAAAAGCCGGGGTCTGAATCTCAGCTGCATAGCTTGGCGACACTGTATTCACCGCATCCGCAAAGTTAATGCCGCCCTTTAAGAAATTCACCTGACCGTAAAATTCAATACCCGTTTCAGTAAACGTCTGGCAGCCAATTCGAAATAGACTATCCAAAATAATGGGGTCATAAATCCCTTGAAATTGAAGATTATGAATAGTTAGCACGGTTTTGATCTTTCGGTACGCACTAACCCAATAATATTTTTCAGCTAGCAATACTGGAATGAAAGCCGTATGCCAGTCGTTTAAATGCAGCACATCTGGGATATAGTCGACATGCGTCATCAATTCACAAATCGCCAGTTGAAAAAAGGCAAAGCGCTCACCATCATCCCAATAGCCATACATGCCAGGACGACCAAAATAATCCAAGTTATCAATCAGATAGTACGTCATCCCTGTTAAGGTAAGGGTTTTGACCCCACAATAAGCCCAATGATCACCCACTTGAACATCAAAGTGACATAAATCGGTTAATTGCCGTTGAAACCTCATTGGCATCAACTGTGCATAGTAAGGTAAGACGACTCGAATCGTCGTCCCGGCTTGGTGTAGTGCCCGTGGTAGAGCATCACTGACATCGCCTAAACCGCCCGTTTTATAAAATGGCGCCGCTTCGGCAGTTGCAAATAAAACCTTAGTCACTAGCCACCACCTCCGTTTGCTTAAAAATGTGGGCCCCCTTGCGAATAACCAGTGGCTGGTTGGGTTGGCCTTTCAAGACTAAGTTCGGCCCAATGACCACATTCTTATCAATCACCGCATTTTCGATCTGTGTCCCCGCACCGATTCGCGTCCCTTGCATGATCACGGCATCTTTTATCTGACTATCACGATTAATCAACACATTGCGAAAAATCACTGAATGTTCGACTTGCCCCTCGATGTAGCCCCCAGTACCACATAAACTCGCCCGGAATTGGGAACCTTGCGCAAAGAAGGTAGGGACTTCATTTTTAACCTTGGTATAAATCTGACGCGAACTGTAAAACAACGCTCGGAAGTTGGTTTCATCCAAAATCGCCATATTCGCCGCATAGTAGCTCGAAACATCATGAATATTGGCGTAAAAGCCAGTGTATTCAAAAGCATTCGCATTTTGCTGCATCACGGCTTGCATCATCAACTCTTCTAAACTAATCAAGACCCCACGACGATTAGCCTCTTGTAAAATATCAATCAAATCAACGGTGCTCAACAAGTAAATGCCTAAGTTTTTTGCGACCGTTTTAGCGGTTTTTTTTAGTTTCGCTTTATCGGCCGGCACCACCGCAGTGGCCATACCTTTAGCCGTCAGCTGCAAAATGGTATGGTCCGGCGCTAACGTGTTGGGATCAATACTCTTGTAAACCGTCGTAATCGGATTATCCCGTTCTTCGTGATAACGCGTCAACGCCCGTAAATCAATATTACTGACATTACGCGTGCCCATCACCACCGTATACTCACTCTGACTACGTTTTAAGAAAAGCATCGCGTTGTCATAATAGTGATGAAGTAGCGTGGCCTTCTTCTCCACTGAAACAAGTTGTAAATCATTGTATGGATACATAAAGAGCCCCCCACGAATCGAGTCTAAGTTCCAGTCACGACCACTACGTAAATGATCCATCACTGAGCGTCCTGACCGTGGCGCCGCCACCATGACATTTTGAATGCCGGCATTCGTCGCACTGGACAATGGGAAGTCTAATAGGCGATACCGCCCACCAAACGGCAACGTCCCAACTGGCCGTTGCGTCGTTAACGGTTCTAACGCCGCCCACGGTTCAACCAAATTCACAATTGCACTAACACTGCCTCTTTTCATGGTTGCTGCACCCCCACAGTTTCGTGATAACCCACCACCGCAATGTCCGCCGTCGTCCCTTTGACAGTAGCATCATCGCCAATGATGGCGTCTTCTCCAACCAACGCATGGTCAATAACCACGTTCTTACCAATTGTGGCGCCCGACATAATCATACTGTCGACAATCCGGCTGCCCATGCCAACTGACACGCGTTGTGACAAAATGGAATGATTGATTTCACCAGCTACATAACAACTATCGACGATCATGGCGTCATTCACTTGGCTGGTTGCCGTCAAAAACATTGGCGGCAAGACTTGTGCTTTCGAGTAAATCCGCCAATGTTGATCACCAATATTTAAGCGATTATGCGGCGATAAAAATTCCATATTTGCTTGCCACAAACTCTGAATCGTCCCAACATCACGCCAATAGCCTTCAAAAGCGTACGCATAAACCGACTCGTTATGCGTTAAATAGGCGGGAATGACATTCTTCCCAAAATCTTCCAATGACTTATCCGTTGCATAGCTTTTAACCAAGTAATCGCGTAACGTCGGCCAGTTAAAAATATAGATGCCCATTGAGGCCTTGTCACTCTTCGGATGAACCGGCTTCTCTTCAAATTCGATAATTCGATCCGTTTCATCGGTATTCATCATCCCAAAACGCTTCGCTTCTTCTTTAGTTACTGGAATGACGCCAACCGTTAACGCGGCTTTTTTGGCCTTATGATAAGCTAGCATCGCTGCGTAATCCATTTTGTAAATGTGATCTCCTGACAAGACCAGTAAATACTTCGGATGATGTTGGTCGATGTATTCAATATTTTGATAAATCGCATGGGCGGTGCCTTCAAAAAACTTTTCACCTTCCGTTGACGAATAGGGTTGTAACACCGTCACCCCACCACTTGAATCATCTAGTCCCCAACTTGCGCCATTACCAATATGGGCATTTAGTTCCAACGGTTGGTATTGCGTAATCACTCCAACCGTGTTAACCCCTGAGTTAGCGCAATTACTCAACGTAAAATCAATAATGCGGTAGCGACCTCCAAATGGTACTGCGGGTTTCGCGGTATCCTTGGTAAGTTTGCCTAATCGGGTCCCCTGACCCCCGGCTAAAATGATTCCCAACATTTCATCAGTCATCTGTCACCGACTCCTTTTTTCAACACGCTGTGACCGAATTAATAGCGCCCCCATCGCAGGCAGTGTGACCTCAAAGCTAGCGGGTTGGCCATGATACGGTTGTTCAATCGCCGTAAAGGTCGTCTCGAGTTTGGTCCAAGTACCCCCAAAGGCTTGCGCTTCAGTATTTAGTAACAACTCATATTGTCCTGGATACGGTACACCGATTTGATAGTGCCGCCGTTCAATTGGCATAAAATTAAACGCGGCCACCACAAAACTATACTTCCGCTTAGCTTGGCGAATAAAACCCATCGTTGCGCTAGCAGGATCATCCGTATACGTATAAATGAGACCAGCTGGATCATGATCCAATTCCCATAATGGTCGATTCTCACGATAAACCTGATTCAACGTTTGGGTGAACTGTTGCATGCCATGGTTTAACGGATCTTTTAGATCCACCCACTCTAGCTGACTCCAATCACGCCATTCTAAAAATTGCCCCCACTCCGAGCCCATAAAATTCAAGACTTTGCCTGGAAAAGCCAGCATGTAAGTCAGCATCGTCCGTAAATTGGCGAATTGATTATACCGGTCACCCGGCATTTTATGCATGAGTGACTTTTTGCCATGCACGACTTCATCATGGGAAAACGGTAAGATAAATTGTTCATCATAAAGATAGACAAATGCAAAGGTGAGTAACTCGAAATGATCACGTCGTTGCCACGGATCTAATTGAAAAAAGGCCAACGTATCATGCATCCAGCCCATGTTCCATTTGTAATTAAACCCGAGACCGCCTTGATCAACTGATGCGGTGACTTGCGGATACGCTGATGATTCTTCAGCGATCATTAAGACATCAGGATGTTGTTCAAAAATGAGTGTGTTCAATCGTTTTAAGAAGGCGATCCCTTCTAGATTTCGATTATCACCAAATTGATTACGCTGCCCCGCACGCCCTTCGTCGTAATCAAGATAGAGCATATTCGATACCGCATCGACACGTAACCCATCCAGATGACAATCTGTTAACCAGAATAACGCGCTGGAAATGAGAAAGCTTTGGACTTGGGCTTTACCAAGATCAAAATTCCAAGCCCCCCAACGCCGATTATTGGCACGATCCGGGTCTTGATATTCAAAGGTTGGCGTCCCATCATATTGATATAACGCATCGTAATTGCGGATAAAGTGTCCGGGTACCCAATCAACAATCACACCAATATTAGCTTGATGGCATTGATCGACTAACTTTAAAAAGTCTAGCGGTGTTCCAAATCGACTTGTCGGTGCGAAATACCCCAATTGTTGATAGCCCCATGACGCATCTAATAAATGTTCCATGACTGGCATGAGCTCGATGTGGGTATAACCTAACTTTTTGACGTATGGAATTAAGGTTTCTGAAAGTTCCTTGTAAGTATAATAGCGACCATCCGAATGACGCCGCCACGACCCTAAATGGACTTCATAAATATTGATTGGTCGGTTAGCTGACCGTGATTTTTTACGACGAGCTAACCATAAACTGTCATGCCATTGCATCGGCGTGGGATCCGGAACCACACCAGCATCGCCGGGCTTTTTTTCAAACTGACGGGCAAACGGGTCAATTTTAGCCTGAACGTGTCCCGCTGCGTCCGTCACTTGAAATTTATACAAGTCGCCAACTTGAACGCTGGCGACCGCCCCGACCCAAATTCCGGTTTTTGGGAGTAACATCAATGGGATCGGTTGCCAATCGTTAAAACTCCCGATGACTTGAACGAGTTGGGCATGCGGTGCCCAAACCCGAAAGCTAACTTGTGTCGCTGATTCCCAGTGACAGCCCAAATATTGTTGACTTTGATATTGTGCTCCGGTATTAAATAAATAACTTTGCGTTGCCGCGACTTTTTCCAACCGTGGTCACCCCCAAATAGGTGTCTGACTAACCGACTAAAACTGGCTTCATTATACGAACCAGTGCCATTATTGCCCAGACTTGATAAGTTGGCCTTATTATGTCGAACTTATTGACCCAAAACGTTGTGCTACCAATCATTCGGTAACTTTGGCCACGCAAAAAGCTGGAAACTGTCTATTGATAACAGTTTCCAGGAATTGCGTTCTAATCGCATTTGGCTCGCAATCGCCATTAATTTCAAAAAAACGCCAAATAATTGAGTTTATTAATTTAAACACTTACCAAATTAACAAAAAAAGTCACTGACAACGCATCGTCATCAGTAACTTTGCTAAACAATTGTTGGCTATTGCCGAACTTGGCCGTTACCATCAATCACGTACTTGTAGGCCGTTAATTCATTCAAGCCCATTGGCCCCCGTGCATGTAATTTTTGCGTGGAAATACCAATTTCGGCTCCAAATCCAAATTCAAACCCATCCGTAAAGCGCGTCGACGCATTAATATAAACACAGGCTGCATTAACACGTTGCTGGAAAACCTTCCCGGCTTGGTAGTTATCCGTCACGATGGCTTCTGAATGTTGCGTGTTATAGCGATTAATATGTGCAATCGCGTCAGCTTCAGAATCGACCACCTTAATCGCTATAATGAGATCATTATATTCTGTCGCCCAATCCGCAGCCGTAGCCGGTACCACATCAGGCACAATCGCCTGAGTCGCCGTATCACCGCGAACCTCTACGCCTTGATCGCGCAGTGCTTGGATAATCGTTGGTAAATAGTCGGCCGCAACTGCACGATGAATTAAAACTTTTTCCGTTGCGTTGCAAACTGAGGGCCGTTGTACTTTTCCGTTCACAATAATCTTCGTCGCCATGTCTAATTGTGCGGCTTGATCGACATAAACATGACAGTTACCCGCACCAGTCTCAATGACAGGTACTGTTGCTTGGGTTAACACCGCTTGAATCAAGCGCGCACTCCCGCGTGGAATTAAGACATCAACATAATCTGTCAGTCGCATAAAAGCTGCCGCCGTTTCGTGCGACGTATCTTGAATGAGCTGAATCGCATGACGATCCACATCAGCAGCTTGTAAGACATCCTGCAACACGTTAACTAGGGCTTGATTAGAATGCAAGGCTTCCTTCCCCCCGCGCAAAATCACGGCGTTACCCGTCTTAAAACATAATCCCGCCGCATCCACGGTGACATTAGGCCGAGCTTCAAAGATCATCCCAATGACCCCTAATGGGACTCGTTCTTTCGCAATCAATAGTCCAGCATCGTTGCGCCAAGCCCGATCAACATTGCCAATCGGATCAGGTAATGCCGCCACTTGACGTAAGCCAGTGGCCATTTCAGTCAAACGCGCTGACGTTAACGTTAAGCGGTCAACAAATTTAGCCGGAATTTGTGGATTCGCTAAATCCTTGGCGTTAGCCGCTAAAATCGGTGCCTGTTGGTCAATTAAGGCCTGCGCCATTGCCAATAAAATGGCATTCTTTTGTTTCGTTGATAATAACCCTAACGTGTAGCTAGCTTGTTGCGCCTGCTGCCCTAATGTCGTTAAAGCCGTTGTTGCTGCATCCATAACGTTTCCTCCTAACACTATCCAAACAACGTACCGACTGATTCACCAGCCAAAATATCAAAAATAATGGTGGGATCGGCGCCATTTGCTAAAATCATTTGCCCATCTGCTTGTATCATCCGTTCTGCAGCCTTGAGCTTGGTCACCATTCCACCAGTGCCAAAACGACTGCCACTACCACCGGCTAATGCATAAGTATCATCGGTCACCGCTGGAACATGCGCCAATAAATTGGCGGCCGTATCCGCATGCGGATTACCATCGTAAAAGCCATCAATATCAGATAGCATAATCAACAGATCAGCCCCAATATTGGTTGCAACGACCGCCGACAACTGATCATTATCACCAAATTTGGTTTCATGATCCAATTCATCAACCGCAACGGTATCATTTTCATTAACGATTGGCACAATTTTTTGCGCGAGTAACGCTTCAAAGGTATTCAACACATTTTGATGACTCTTCGGATAGATAAAAATATCGCGGGTCAATAAAAGTTGCCCGATCTTTTGTTCATAAACGGCAAATCGTTCTTTATAAATTGAAATTAATTCAGACTGCCCAATCGCCGCAATCGCCTGTTGTTCTGGGATAGCTTTTGGCCGTTGGGTTAACCCGATATAGTTCAATCCGACCCCAATCGCCCCGGATGAAACGAGCACGACTTCGCGACCCCGATGCCGCATCGCACTAATGACAAATGCCAATTGATCAATGGCCCGTAAATTAATTGACCCATCGGGATAAACTAACGTACTCGTCCCGACTTTAATGACGACGCGTTTTGCTGATAACTGTCGTTTTACTCCCACTATTGCCACCAACTTCTTCATTATTTAATTGTTTCACGTGAAACATTGTTTATTTTTTAAGTGGTTCCTGCAAATAATTAACTGCGCGTTTCTGATTCCAATGAACGACACCCACATTAACAGCAAGCACGACCATCAATATCATAAACGCCACTAAGAACAGACTTTTATAGGACCAATTGTCAATAATGACCCCGCCAAATAATGGCCCTAACGACCGACCTAGCGCACTAAACGCCTGAACTAGGCCTTGATACCGCCCTTTAGCTTTTAAGGGAGACAATTGGCTAACTAAGGTTGGCATGGCCGGTGACCAGGTCGCCTCACCAATCGTCAATAACACCATTGCAAAAATAAAATGAGCATAATCATGCGCACTAATCAGTGACAGAAATGATAATCCGACAAATAACATGCCAAAGAAGAATTGATGATAAAGACTCTTAATTCGATCACCCAATAAACTTAGCACACTTTGAATCACGACTAACAGTCCCGCATTAACCGTCCATAATAAACTATAATTGCGTAATGGCAACCCCAGATTGGTCATGTAAACCGATAAATTGCTCACCCATTGCTCGTAAACCAGCCAAATCATAAAGAGACTAATAAAGAACGTCCAAATCATGCGGCCATTAGCTTTCGGTAGTCGACTAGCCGTTGCTTGTCGCGGATCAACGCCAGTAACTTGACTGGCATCCACATTGTATTTAAAAATCGCAATGACTAAGAAGATCACGAAGAGACTCGTCGTCATTGAGAATAGCTTAGCCATTCCCATTTGATACACGATTCCGACAAATAACGTGCCAAACACCACACCCAGATTAGCTGCTAAATACATCAGCGTAAACGTCCGGCGTACTTTTTGCCGGGGCACACTAGCCGCTAACGCATTAAACATGGTATTTAGCCACCCACTAGCAAAGCCGGTAATCACCAGCAAGATTGGGTACCACGGCCAACCATGCATCCAGATCAACGAAAAGTTAGCCGCCCCATTCAGCCCGATTCCCAGCAAAAGCAACGTATAAGGATTGTGCCGATCAAAGATACGACCACCAATCGTACTGGCGCAAACGTTAGCAATCGAGTTGAGCATTAACACCACGCCAGTTTCGGTGAGTGATTTTCCTAGCACATTATGCATATAAATCGTCGTTAACGGCCAAATGAAGCTCATGCCAATATTATTCATAAATTGCCCAGCAATTAACCACGGAATCCCGATTGCTGACTTTTTTACCATGCGCTCACCGTCCTTTTTTGATTGCTAGCCCTAGCATCGGGAATTAAGTCTATCATATCACAGCCAATTCTAATTTTATGTAACAAAAGATAACAGCTGTCCTTTAGAAACCAAATAAAAAAGCCTGAGATCATATCCCAGACTTCTGAATTCACTATGGATTTTGCGGGTCTTGCGCGTAGGAAACTGACGAGAATTTATTGAATGGTTTGACAAACAATAACTTAACCGTCCCCCGCGCCCCAGCTCGGTTCTTTTCAATAATAACTTCAACTTCACCGACATCTTCGGAAGCATCTTGATCACGTGGATCGCCACCGTTAAAGTCGCCTCCGCCACCACCAAAGTTACCACCACCGCCATCGTCGTCTTCACCATCGGCCCGATCATAATAATCTTCCCGATAGAGGAAAGCGACGATATCGGCATCTTGTTCGATTGACCCAGATTCACGAATATCAGATAGCACCGGTCGTTTATCCTGCCGTTGTTCAACACCACGTGATAACTGGGACAACGCAATAACTGGAATGCCTAATTCCTTAGCTAACTTTTTCATTTGCCGTGAAATTTCAGACACTTCTTGTTGCCGACTTTCCGTATTACTACCTTCAATCAGCTGCAAGTAATCGACCACGATTAAGCCGAGGCCGCCTTGTTCTTTCGCTAACCGGCGACTCTTGGCCCGGATTTCAGACATCTTAATCCCTGGGGTATCATCGATAAAGATGCTTGCCTTGGACAAACTCCCCATGGCGACCACCAAGTGTTCCCACTCTTCTTCATCTAATTGCCCAGTTCGCAGATGACCAGCGTCAATACTACCTTCGGCACAGAGCATCCGATTAACTAGTGACTCAGCCCCCATTTCCAAACTGAAAATGGCTACTGTAGAATCGGTCTTGGTTGCCACATTTTGCGCAATGTTTAACGCAAAGGCGGTCTTCCCGACGGCCGGTCGCGCGGCTAAAATGATCAAGTTATCAGGTTGTAGTCCAGCGGTCATTTTATCCAATTCCGCAAAGCCAGTTGGTAAACCGGTAATATCATCATCATTTTGATACAAACGATCAATCTCTTCAATTGACGAATTCAACACATCGGCAATTGACTTAAACCCACTTTGATTCCGCTGTTCAGAAACATTCATGATTTCTCGTTCAGCGTCATCAAGTAACGTGGTGACATCGTCATTTTCGGTATACGCTTTAGTCGTAATTTCGGTCGCGGTCTTAATTAACCGCCGCACCGTTGCTTTTTGCGCCACGATTTTAGCATAATAACCTGCATTAGCTGCCGTTGGGACCGAGCCAGCTAGTTCGGCAATATAACTCATCCCACCGACATCTTCTAATTGATTTTGCGCCGTCAACAAGTCACTGACTGTCACCGCATCAATCGCCTCATCACGGTCATTTAAAATAACCATGGCGGCAAAAATAATCTGATGGGCCCGGCGATAAAAGTCGGGGGCTTCCACGAATTCCATCGCTTCTACCAAAGCATCGCTATTTAAGAAAATAGCCCCTAGCACCGCTTTTTCAGCTTCAAGGTTTTGTGGCGGGGTTTGATCAATTAACCCATCGTTGTTCATGTGCGGTCCGTCCTTTTACTTTTCCACCACGTGCACACGAATCTTAGCTGTCACTTCTGGGTGCAGCTTAACGGGCACGTTGGTATAGCCTAAAACCCGAATTGGATCAGGTAATTCAATCTTACGTTTATCTAATTTAACTTGGTATTGATCGGCTAATGCCTTGGCAATTTGCTTGCTAGGAATTGAACCGAATAAGCGGCCATCAGTCCCAGCCTTAGCAGTAAGTTCAACGACCGTGCTATCGGCCTCTAAAGTCGTCTTAACCGTCTTAGCTTCAGCTAATTCTTCCGCAGCCCGAGCAGCTTCTGACTTTTGTTCTGCCTTTAAGGTGTTAATGGCAGCTTTAGTGGCTTCTTTAGCCAATCCTTTTTTGATTAAAAAGTTTTGTGCATAACCATCGGGCACGTTCTTCACTTGGCCCCGTTTACCTTTACCACGAACATCACTAAGAAAAATAACTTGCATGTCTGATCACTCCTAATTAGATTCTGATTGTTGTGTATCTGGTGCCGTCAAGATATCAATCAACGCTTGCTTAACTTCTTCCACTGATTGCCCTTCGATTTGAGTCGCCGCATTTGATAAATGCCCACCCCCACCGAGTTGTTCCATGTAGACTTGCACATTAATCTCGCCAAGTGATCGCGCTGAAATTCCAACTCGACCATCTTCACGACGGGTAATGACAAAGGAAGCGTCCACACCGGACATGGCTAACAATGAATCGGCAGCTTGGGCAGCCGTGACTGGATCATAAGCCTGGTCATTTTCGCCCACACATAGCGCCATATCTTGATTCACAAATTCAACGGATTCAATCAAATGATTCCGTTGTAAGTAACTATCGACATTTTCCTTCATGAACTGTTGCACGAGCAGACTGTCGGCACCAGCCGAGCGCAAATAACTGGCCGCATCAAAGGTCCGTGAACCGGTCCGTAGTGAGAAGGACTTCGTATCAATGACGATCCCCGTCAACATTGCCGTGGCCTCAATCTTATTAATTGGTTCCGCATCATGTGATTGATACTCAAACATTTCGGTAATTAACTCACAAGTTGATGAGGCATATGGTTCAATATAAACCAAAACGGGATTTTCTGGAAATTCTTCGCCTCGCCGGTGATGGTCAATAATCATCACGCGATTTTCCAACCGTTCATACAAGGCTTTTGACATCGAGATGCTAGCCTTAGAATGGTCAGCCATGACTAGCAAACTCTGGTCCGTCGCTTTTTCCAAAGCTTCAGCTGGTGAAATAATGGATGCCGAAATGTTTTCGTCTAATTTTAATTGGTCTAATAACCGTTGAATGTCGGAATGCAGGTTTTGCTCATCTAAAACAATCCAGCATTGCTTGCCATTCATTTCCGCAATCCGCCGAATCCCTAAACAAGCCCCAACGGCATCCATATCTGGTTGATGATGCCCCTGAACGAAGACTTGATCAGACTGATTCATCAATTCAATCAGGGTCTGACTAATCATCCGGGCCCGAACCCGAGTCCGCTTTTCCATTGGATTCGTCTTGCCACCATAAAAGCGGGCCGGCTCATCTTCAGCTTTAACGACAACTTGATCGCCACCACGACCTAAGGCTAAGTCCATGTTACTTTGAGCCAAGTCCGCTAAGTTATTCATATTGCGTTCACCATAGGCGATCCCAATACTCAACGTTAATGGGAAGTTTTGCTTCGACGTTGATTCCCGAATCCGATCAAGAATTCGGAATTTATTTTCTTCAACCCGCCGCAAACTATTGGCATAGCCGAGTAAGAAGAAATGGTCATCATCCAGACGTTTCAAATACATCCCAAAGGTTTGCGTCCACTTCGATAACTCATTAGTGACGTAATTATTCAGATTCGAGATATCTGTATCCGCCATTGATTGGGTAATTTCATCATAGTTATCCAAGAAGATCTGCCCAATCACCAGTTTTTCATCTTCAAATTGATCAGCCAATTCAGCGTACTTAGTCACGTCCATTAAATATAACGTTCGCGTACTATCCTGAACCCGTAAATCAAATTGATAATCTTGCCAACAAATCGTGGCTGGCTGATCACCATGTTCCGCGACAGCCGCCGCTAGCTCTGGGTCTAATTCTTCCAAGCGATAACCGATCACATCCCGATCACCAAAGTACCGTTGTAAGTACGGATTGATCCATTCGATCGTTTGGTCCGCATTAAACAAGAGTACCCCAATCGGCATTTGAATTAACGCCGCTTGTTCGCCTCGCTTAATCCGGTATGATAAATCTGAAATATACTCATTAGCGCTTGAACTTAACTCAATCAACGTGTTATATGACATAATGCTAGCTAAAATGATTAGAATTAGAACCACCGTTCCGAATATCCAATTCATTAAAAAGCCCGTCACTAGCGTAATCAGCGATAAGCCAAAGATAACTAACGCCAACAATCGCAATTGTTGATTTTGTAAGAAAAATGGAATGTTTTCGCGCGAAAAAAATTTTTTCATTTGAAATTCCCTCAAAAGTTCTATAGTAATAATTATATTTTATCACAAACCACGTTAGCATTTCAGTGTCGTTCGTCTGACAACACGCAAAATCCATCGAACTAACGCTACGTTGTCTAACCAAACGGCCGTTTTGCTTTAAAGATTGTATGAAATATAGTCGTAGAAATCTTACTAGTATCACCTAAATTAGTCACCTACGCCAGCCAGTGATTCTGCCGGCTGTGGGACCGACTGCAGCCAAAATGCGGGCTTCCGTCTCGCTTTTAAGCCTAGAAAATCACTAGTCTCAAAAGACGTCCACATCGTAAGCCCGGAAAACTCATCCGGACTAACGATGTTTTCATGGCCGGCGCCATCACTGGCTGACTCCGGTTATATTGCGGACAATTAATCAATTTAGTCATCGTCATAACCGAGAGCGAGTCCACATTGGGCCAAGCCGTGGGGGGCTCTTAGCGATTTATCGCTTAGAGACTGGCGCTTTTGAAACACGGTTTTAGTGGTTCAAAACGACGGCTCAGACCGCTTTTTTGGCTGAGCCGGTCCGCCCACAGCGTTCCGGCTCAATGTGGGCGAACGGTAGGTGGCAAGTTACTTCTGATCAGCAATCATTACTAAAAATAACCAAATAAAAACCACGGAAATAAATTCCGTGGTTTTAAATGATCAGTTTTAGTCTTCGGAAACGAAGGCTAATAAGCCCATAATCCGAGCACGTTTGATCGCGATTGTTAAAGAACGTTGGTTCTTAGCACTCGTCCCAGTCACACGACGTGGCAAGATCTTCCCACGTTCAGAAATGAAACGACGTAATAAGTCAGTATCTTTATAATCGATGTATTCGATATGGTTTGCGGCGATGAAGTCGACTTTACGACGACGACGGCCACCTCTTCTTTGTTGAGCCATGATTATTTCCCTCCTCTAATAACTGCAGGTAACCTGCTTAGAATGGTAAATCATCATCGGAAATATCAATTTGATCCCCACTGTTAGCAAATGGATCAGCTTGACTAGCATTGCTGCCACTAGCTGCCCCATTATTAGCATTAGCGTTGCCGCTATTACCATTACCAAAGGGATTGTTATTTGCCGCCGATGATTGTTGAGGAGCGTTATTTTGGCCACCTTGATAACCACCATTGTTATTATTGCCGTAGCTGTTACCACCATTATTCGTGTTGGTATTGCCACCGCCGTTAGCAGCCCGATAGCGTTCGGATTCTGCCCGCGATTCCAATAGTGAGAAGTTTTCAGCGACCACTTCAGTTACATAGACCCGTTGGCCCTGTTGGTTTTCATAATTCCGGGTTTGAATCCGGCCATCAATCCCAACCAGGGATCCTTTATGGGTAAAGTTCGCAAAATTTTCAGCAGCTTTACGCCAGATGACGCAGTTGATGAAATCAGCTTCACGTTCCCCATTTTGGTTAGTGAAATTCCGGTTAACAGCTAGCGAAAATGTCGCTACAGCCGCACCACCAGAAGTGTATCGTAACTCAGGATCTCTTGTTAGTCGGCCAACAAGAACTGTACGGTTAATCATAACAGAAGTGCTCCTCTCTCAATTTATTTCAAGTTTGTTGTAATTAGTCTTCGCGACGAACGATCATGTGACGTAAAATGTCATCATTGATCTTTGAAAGACGGTCGAATTCGTTTAAAGCAGCATCATCGGTAGCAGTTAAGTTAACGATATGATACGTACCTTCATTGTAACCACCGATTTCGTATGCGAAACGGCGTTTTGACCAATCTTTTGAATCAATTACTTCAGCACCGTTATCAGTTAAGATTTTGTCAAAACGATCAACAACGGCTGTCTTAGCAGCATCGTCGATGTCTGGGCGTACGATGTAAGTAATTTCATATTTCTTTGATTCACTCATGAAATTTGCACCTCCTTATGGACTTCAGGCCCTTTCCTTTGAAAGAGCAAGGAAAGTAATCTAAGTGAGACTTAGATACTCACGAATTACAAGTATAGCATCTAAGTCAATTTGTTGCAAGGGTTGACGCAGCCGACAAAACAAAAAAATCCTAAGCTTCGATACGTCTTACAACTACGTAAAACGATCAGCGCCAATTTAATTTCCCGGGCAATAAAAAAGTTGCCACTAATCAAATTAGTGAACAACTTTTTTAAAATTCTAGTTAAGCTTGATCTTCTGGTGTGGTTGAATCAGTTGACGTCGCGTCTACCGATTCATCAACTGAATCCGAATTTGTGGCTTCAGTATCAGGTGTTTCACCATCGGCTTCATCGATCGTTTCTGGATCAACTTTGGCCATCGTGGCCACTTTACCGTTGTCATCAATCCGAATCAGGCGAACCCCTAAAGTCGCCCGACCCGTTTGCGAAACGGTTGCGATATTAAAGCGAATCATCACCCCTTGGTCAGTCATCACCATAATATCTTCAGCACCAGTCACGGTCGTTAAGCCGGCTAATGAGCCGTTCTTATCGGTGACATTAGCTGTCTTGATCCCTTTACCACCACGACCCTTAATTGGGTAATCAGCGGCTGGGGTTTGTTTACCATAACCTTTTTCAGTAATGATAAAGACCTTACTGTCAGGCTTCAAGATATCAAAACCGACAACATAATCGTCATCGCGTAACCGAATCCCACGAACCCCAGCAGCGGTCCGACCCATTGACCGAACCGTGCCTTCGTCAAAGCTAACGGCATAACCAGCATGCGTCCCGATAATCATATTTTGATGACCATCAGTAATCGTGACACCGATTAATTCATCGTCATCCTTCAACGTGATTGCCTTTAATCCATTACTGCGGATATTGGCAAATTCTTGGACAGGCGTCCGTTTCACGACCCCATTCAAGGTGGTGAAGAACAAGAAGTCATCGCTGGTGTTGGCATCGCCGCGCACATTAACGACCGCTTGAATTGTTTCACCGGAATTAACGCCTAACAAGTTAATGACTGGGATTCCTTTGGCCGTGCGACCGTATTCTGGAATCTCATAGGCTTTCATCCGATAAACTTTACCGGCATTGGTGAAGAACAAGAGCACGTCATGCGTTGAGGTCGTCAAGAGATGCTCAATAAAGTCATCATCATGAACATCCATCCCTTGAATCCCACGACCACCACGATGCTGCGACTTGAATTCAGTCGTTGGCAAGCGTTTGATGTAGCCATTGTGCGTTAAGGTAACGGCAACTTCTTCTTCTTCGATTAAGTCTTCGTCTTCAAGGCTCAAGACTTCCCCGATCATCAATTCAGTCCGACGTTCATCGCCAAACTTACGTTGAATTTCAAGCAATTCTTCGTAAATGATTTGGTTTAGCCGTTCTTTGCTACCCAAGATCACTTTGTAATCCGCAATAGCTTTCAAAAGATCTTGGTATTCACTTTCGATCTTTTCACGTTCCAAACCGGTCAACCGAACGAGCCGCATATCCAAGATTGCTTGGGCTTGTTTATCAGACAACCCATAGTTATCCATCAATTGATTCTTCGCAATTTCACTCGTCTGTGAATGACGAATAATTGAGATGATTTCATCGATGTGATCTAAGGCAATCCGTAAGCCTTCTAAGATGTGTGCCCGTGCTTGAGCTTTCTTCAAATCAAATTCAGTCCGCCGCCGGATGACATCTTCTTGATGTTCCAAGTAGTAGGTCAAAATTTGTTTCAAGCTCAAGACTTTTGGCGCACCTTTGACGATCGCCAACATGTTGAACCCAAAGTTCGTTTGCATCAAGGTCATCTTGTACAAGTTGTTCAAGATCACTGAAGCACTCGCATCACGACGCACGTCAATCACGACCCGCATCCCTTCACGGTCACTTTCATCATTGATGTCGGTGATCCCTTCGATTTCTTTATCACGAGCTAACGATGCAATCCGTTCGATTAATTTAGCTTTGTTGACCATATATGGTAATTCAGTGACAATAATCCGTTGCTTACCATTCTTTTGTTCTTGAATGTCAACTTTTGCCCGGATAATGATATTACCCCGACCAGTTTCGTAAGCTTTCCGAATACCGGACTTACCCATCACAATCCCACCAGTTGGGAAATCAGGACCTGGGACGGCTTCCATCAAATCAGCCGTCGTCACGTCAGGATTATCCATCAACAAGTGAATAGCAGAAATGACTTCCGACAAATTATGTGGTGGAATATTGGTCGTCATCCCAACCGCAATCCCAGTCGCCCCATTAACTAGCAGGTTCGGGAAACGTGCTGGTAAAACTTCTGGTTCGCGTTCAGTATCATCATAGTTTGGTTGCCAGTTAACGGTATCCTTATTGATATCGCGTAACATTTCAACCGCAATTTTGCTCATTCGAGCTTCGGTATACCGCATGGCCGCGGCACCGTCACCATCGACGGACCCAAAGTTCCCATGACCATCAACTAGCATGTAGCGATAACTGAAGTCCTGCGCCATCCGGACCATTGATTCATAAATTGCCGAGTCCCCATGGGGATGATATTTCCCCATGACATCGCCGACAATTCTGGCCGATTTCTTGTAAGGTTTTTCAGGGGTGACCCCTAGTTCACTCATCCCATATAGAATCCGCCGATGGACGGGTTTTAACCCATCACGAACATCAGGTAATGCCCGCGCCACGATGACACTCATGGCATAACTTAAGAACGATGTTCGCATCGTCTTCGACAAATTCACATCGGTTATTCGCGTTGGTAAATCTGATTCAGCCAAGTCTTGTATCCTCCTTTATCGATGTTTTAACCAGCTTTTCAGCTACACATTAAACATCGAGATCCTTAACAAACACCGCGTTATCCTCAATAAATTGCCGCCGGGGTTTGACTTGATCCCCCATTAACATCGAGAACACGTCATCGGCATCGGCCGCATCTTCATCACGCACCCGTAGTAAGCGGCGCTTTTCAGGATCCATTGTGGTTTCCCACAATTGTTCAGCATCCATTTCACCTAACCCTTTGTATCGTTGGACAACTGGTTTTGGTGATGGCGCCAATTGACCCATGACTTCACTTAATTCTTCATCGGAATCAATATAACGTACGAACTTACCTTGACGGACTTGATACAGTGGTGGCTGAGCAATGTAAACGAATCCAGCATCCACTAATGGCCGCATGTAGCGGTAGAACAAGGTCAATAACAAGGTCCGAATATGGGCCCCATCGACATCGGCATCGGTCATGATGATTAACTTGTGGTAGTTGGCTTTGCTCAAGTCAAAGTCACCACCAAAACCAGTGCCCATCGCCGTAAAGAGTGACCGAATTTCTTCATTCGCCAAAATCTTATCGATGCTGGCCTTTTCCACGTTCAAGATTTTCCCCCGGATTGGCAAGATCGCTTGCGTTAACCGCGACCGGCCTTGTTTTGCAGACCCACCGGCGGAATCCCCTTCAACAATGAATAATTCACTGATTTCAGGGTCTTTGCTGGAGTTATCGGCTAACTTACCAGGTAAATTACTAATTTCAAGACCACTCTTTTTCCGAGTGACTTCCCGCGCGCGTTTCGCTGCTACGCGGGCTTTAGAAGCTAGCATCCCTTTGTCGACCACTTTACGACCGATGCTAGGATTTTCTAACAAATACTTATTGAAGTGTTCTGAGAACAACCGATCAACCGCTGCCCGCGCATCGGAATTTCCTAATTTGGTCTTGGTTTGCCCTTCAAATTGAGGATCGGGATGCTTGACACTGACAACCGCCGTCATCCCTTCACGGACATCTTCACCGGACAAATTAGCATCGTTATCTTTCAACAAATTATTCTTACGGGCATAATCATTAATAACCCGGGTTAAGGCTCGTTTGAACCCTTCTTCATGGGTCCCACCTTCGTAGGTATGAATGTTATTCGTAAAGGTTAATAAGTTGCTGTGATAATCGTCGGTATATTGTAACGCGACTTCCACGGTGATTCCATTTTGTTCCCCTTCAACGTAAATTGGTTCGGGGAATAGGACCGTCTTATTTTTGTCCAAGTATTCGACATAATGCCGAATCCCGCCTTCATACAAGAAGTCTTGTTCGGTTGGCTCGTCAAGACGATTATCACGAATCGAAATTTGTAGCCCTTTATTCAAGAAAGCCAATTCGCGAATTCGTGTCGTTAAAATATTAATATCGTAAGTGGTGGTTTCTCGGAAAATATCTGGATCGGGTACAAAATGAACAGCAGTCCCATGGGCATCTTCTGGCGCCGTCCCGATGACCTTCATCTGAGTCTTAACTTTCCCACGTTCAAAGTCCATGTAATAGACTTTGCCGTTTCGAGTAACTTTAACGTCTAAGGTTTCGGATAAGGCATTCACAACTGAAGCCCCAACCCCATGTAACCCACCGGAAACTTTATAGCCGCCACCGCCGAATTTACCACCGGCATGCAGAATCGTATAAACCGTTTCTAGCGCTGGCTTGCCTGTCTTCTTTTGAATATCAACTGGAATCCCACGCCCATTATCGGTAACGGTGATACTGTTATCTTTTTCGACCGTGACGTGAATTTCATTGGCAAAACCGGCCAAGGCTTCATCGATCCCATTATCGACAATTTCCCAAACTAAATGGTGGAGTCCTTGGCTACTAGTTGTCCCAATATACATTCCGGGCCGTTTACGAACAGCTTCTAAGCCTTCCAAGACTTGAATCTGACTGGCATCATATTCACGTGCCCGTTCTAGCTTGGTTTCTTTTTCATTTTCGGTCACTGCGGTTCCTCCTCATGTAAACTGCCTTGGTTTACTTCAAATACCTTTGGCGCTTTGATTAATTTACGGGCAACCCCATCCAGACTAGGCGTCGTCAAGAAAGTTTGGACTTTATCTTGAATCGCCGTCAGTAAATGCGTCTGCCGGGCTGCATCTAATTCCGAAAGCACGTCATCTAAGAGCAAGACCGGATATTCACCGGTCTCCGCCTTCATTAAGTCAATTTCGGCTAATTTCACCGATAGGGCCGTGGTGCGTTGTTGTCCCTGCGACCCAAAAGTTTGAACATTTTTATCATTCACACTGAATTGCAGATCGTCACGGTGTGGTCCGAGTAACGTTGTCCCTTGAAAGATTTCTTTAGCCTGCTGTTGTTGATACAAGGCTTGCAACGCCGGATATAACTCAGCAGCTGTAGTCGTTTGTGTCGTATCAACCTGAGTCACATAATGAAACGTCAAGGTTTCTTGTTCTTGGGTAATCGTCGCATGGACTTGTTGCGCCCAGGTCTGCAATTGTTGTAATAATTCTAAGCGTTTCGCAATGATTTCGGCACCAAATGCCGCCAGCTGATCAGATAGGACCCCTAAGTAGACCTTATCTTTAGCTTGCTGACGGTTCAATTGCCGCAAGTATTGATTGCGTTGTTTCAAAATGGTCCGATACTGGCTCAGGTTATAGAGATACTTGGGACTCATCTGACCAAATTCCATATCCATAAACCGACGACGAACCGCGGGCGCCCCTTTCACAATCGCAAGATCTTCTGGGGCAAACACGATCACGTTTAAATTGCCAATATATTGCGACAATTTCGCCTGTTCCAAATGATTAACTCGCGCACGTTTACCATGACGTCCTAATTCTAGTTCCAGTGGGACACTGCCAGTGGTCTTGTGCAATCGACCTTTCAATGTCGCGGTCGTTGTTTGCCAACGAATTAGTTCTTTATCATTAGCCGTTCGATGACTACGCGTTAAGGCCAGCACATAAATCGCTTCAAGCAAGTTCGTCTTACCTTGTGCATTTTGTCCGAGCAACACATTAACGCCAGAACTAAAATTGACCGTTAAATCGGCATAATTCCGAAAATCATGTAACGCTAAATTCTCTAAATACATCTAATCAGTCGTTTCTAACTGGGACTGCACCACATAAGTGCCTTCACCGGTAACGGTTACCGTATCGTCAGAATATAATTTACGTCCACGACGATCTTCTGGTTCATCGTTAACCAGCACCGTGTTTTCTCGTAAGAACCACTTTGCTTGGCCGCCGGATTCAATAATTGATTCTTCTTTCAATAATTGGCCTAACGTAATAAATAAGGCATTGATTCGTACTGTTTGCATGACATTGTCACCTGCCTAACCTTCCAAATTGACTTAAAAACGCGTGCTCCTAGGACTCTAGCGCACTTCTCAACAAGTTATATTATACCGTTTTTTTTATGAAAATTCAATTTATTACCGCGTTCAGAGCCATTTTAAGCCGATTTAAGCAAAACTAATGTCGGGGTACCAACCCGGGGGTAAATTCGCTAAAAATTTAAAAATATGCCGATTTCGTTAAAATTACCTTTATTTTTTTACCGAAACGCTGATGAAAACGGTTCTTGCTAACACGATGTTACTTGAAGTTAACTGACACCTCTGGCTGTTTTAGCCGACAATTATGGGATTCAGCGTAATAATCAGTCTCACTGCATAAACTAATGCTAGCGTCAGTTTATGTGTAACTTCAAAAATCACAAGAACGTTTAGTCCCCTATTTAACACGTCTTCTAGACCTAGATAACCACAAAAAAACGCGCGACAATCTAGTTGAGATTGTCGCGCGTTTCAGTTGATTTGAATAATTATTCAGCTAATTAGAACGTCCGAACCGGCGTAATTAATTGAATAAAGTTTTCGCCTTCTTCAGTTGGCACTAACGTAAATGGTCGTAATGCCATCGTGAATGAAATCTTGATCATAGCTTGGCCGAATGAACGCAGAGCTTCTTTCATGTAATCAGGGTTAAATGAAATTTCTAATTCATCCCCACTTAATTCAGCTGGTTGCAACTGTTCGGTAACTTCACCGACATCTGGTGAATTCCCAAAAATGGTAATGGTCTTGTCCGTTGGATTAACCGAGAAGCGAACCACGTTATTCCGACTTGCATGTGATAACAACGATGCCCGTTCAATTGCGGCCGATAATGCTGGTGCTTCAATTTCAACGGTTGTGTTAGATTCTTTTGGAATTAACCGTGACGTATCTGGGTAATTACCTTCTAACAAGCGTGAGTAAAAAGCTGTGTGACCAAGCATGAAGAGCACTTGATTTTCTGACAACCGCATTTGGACGTCTGGATTATCATCACCAATCATACGTGACAATTCCGTTAAGCTTTTCCCAGGAATGATCACATCGTAGTCCGCATTGTTGGCTTCTGGTAACTTGATTTTCCGTTGACTTAACCGATGAGAATCGGTAGCGACGGCCAAAAATTCACCATCTTTCAAAATAAAGTGAATCCCGGTTAAAATCGGACGACTTTCTTGATTTGATACGGCAATAACCGTTTGACCGATCAATTCTTTGAACACATCGCCTGCCAAGGTGATGGTATTGGTTGTATCAATTTCGGGTAGATGCGGATAATTATCAGGATCTAACCCATTGATGGTAAATGAAGCTGCGCCTGAGGTAATTTGTGTTTGGAACCCATCTACTAAGGCGACCGTCATCGTTTCTTCAGGCAATTTTTTAACAATTTCACTAAAGAAACGAGCAGTTAAGACAACTGAACCCGGTTCTTCAACAACTAACGTATTGTTGTCATCGTCAGCTGGAATGGTGGTTTCAATTGAAATATCAGCGTCACTACCGGTTAAGGTAATGCCATCAGTAGAAACATCAATTTTTAACCCCGTTAATATGGGAATCGTCGTCTTTGATGAAATAGCTCGTTGAACGTTGTTTAATTCTTTAATAAAAGCAGCGCGATTGATCGTGAACTTCATATCGTAAATCCTCTCTTCTTGGTGACACGGTTTAATATATATTAGTAAAGATAAGGTCGTAGTAACAGTAGGGCAGTGGGTAATGTGGAAAAGTTTTGAAACCCTACTAACCATCGAGTTTTCCACATGTGCATAAGCTGTGGAAAACTTTTAGACTTTTCCGGTTTTATCCACACTACGCTTTGAGCTGACTCTTTAAATCGCCGATGGCTTGTTGCAATTCAATGTCAGTTTTAAGCGCTGCCGAAATTTTATCGTAGGCGTGAATGACCGTTGTATGATCTTTCCCACCAAATTCATTCCCGATTCGTGGCAATGAACTGTCGGTTAATTCCCGCGATAAGTACATCGCAATTTGTCGTGGCGTGACAATTTGTTTGTTGCGTTTCTTCCCTTTAAGGTCGGCCATCGTGAGGTGATAGTACTTGGCAACCTTTTCCTGAATGACGGGAATTGACACTTCGGATAATTTATTACTAAGGTTGAGACTCTTCAACGCATCAGCGACTAAACTGGTACTGATTGGGGAGTTGTTCAGCCGGGAATAAGCTTGAACTCGGGCTAAAGCCCCTTCCAATTCTCGCACATTCGAATCGATTTGACCCGCGATATAACTCAGCGTGTCATCAGGAATCGCAATGCCTTCTAGATCAGCTTTGTTCCGCAAAATGGCGATCCGGGTTTCGAGATCTGGCGGCGTAATATCAACCGATAAGCCCCACTTAAACCGCGACACTAAACGATCTTGGAGTTGTGGAATTTCGTTTGGTAACCGATCAGATGTTAACACGATTTGTTTATCGTCTTCATATAAAGCATTAAATGTATGGAAGAATTCTTCCTGTGTCGCTTCTTTATTCGCAAAAAATTGAATATCATCGACTAGTAGTAAATCGACGTCGCGGTAAGTTTCACGAAAGGCTTTTTGGCGCCCAGTTTGAATGGCGGTAATCAAGTCATTTGTGAAGGCCTCACTGGTCACATATTTGACCCGGTAATTAGGATTACTTTCCAATAATTTGTTACCGATGGCGTGCATTAAATGAGTCTTGCCTAAGCCCACACCACCATAGAAAAACAACGGATTATACATGGTGCCCGGTTCTTCGGACACAACTAAAGCGGCAGCATGCGCCATTTGGTTCCCTTTACCAATGACGAAGCTTTCGAATGTATATTTCGGGTTGAGTTTCGTTTCCCGCATAAATGTGGGGGTAGTTGCCGTGGCAGTTTCGGCACTTGCAACGTTACCGGTCGCAGCTTGCGATTTTTTGGTGAGCTGCTGACGTTCTTCTTCGGTGATCATCACGGGACTGATCTCTTCGTTAGTTGCTTGAAAGGCATAGTCACGAAACTTGTCCGCTAGATTATTTTCCCAATAATCGCGGTGTAGTTTGGTCGGTACCTCAATCGTCATTTGGGACTGATTGAGTTGTAGTGGATTAGCCGGTTCAACAAACGTTTGAAAAGTCATGGGTGATAGATCACTCTTCAGAGAGAACTTAATGATATTCCATAAATCATTTCGTTCCAGCACTTGGATACCCCTTTTCTTAAAAAAACGTAAGTCTATTTTAGCATGAACAATAAAAGTTTTCCACAGCTATAAAGTCACACAAAGAACGTGCTGTTAGACAAGTTATGCACAGGACGGTAAAAATCGGAGTATTTCTCCATAAAAGTGAGTTGTCCACAAAAAGATGGTTAAAAGTGGCCTTGATAGATCAAGGATTGATTGAGTTATGCACATCAAATGGATTGCTTGTGGAAAACTAAATCACACCTTGTCAATCTGTCGACAAGTCGGTGAGTAACTTGGGGATAGTCAAAAGCACAATTTGAGTAATCCACAAGATCATCAACGGATGTTGTGCGGAACTTAGGCTTGAAAAGCGCAGCGATTATTTATTTGGAGGTTTTCAAATCAGATAATTTATGCTATAGTATCTAGGAAATGCGTTTAGATATAGACTGCGTTTTGAAAATAACGACTTAATCTAATTGATTCATGTCATTATAGAGAAGGAGGTGTCATGATGAAGAGAACTTACCAACCAAAGAAGCGGCATCGTCAACGTGTCCATGGCTTCCGCAAACGGATGAGCACCAGCAACGGCCGTAAAGTGTTAGCTCGTCGACGCCAACGGGGCAGAAAAGTATTGTCTGCATAGGCCACTGATAATCAGTGGCTTTTTCTTTACAGTCCTGAGTGACTTCGGTCATTGAGGGCTGTAAAGTTGTGTAGCAATTCGCTCAGGTGAGCTTGAGCGCACACATGGAGATGGATTATGCGAAAATCATATCGGGTAAAAAAAGAAGCTGAGTTTCAGCAGGTTTTTGAGACCCGCAACTCGTATGCCAATCGTCAATTTGTCATTTACGTTTTGGACAAGCCAGCGCAACCTCATTTTCGGGTCGGTATCTCAGTTGGTAAAAAAATTGGGAATGCTGTTGCCCGTAATTGGGTGAAACGCCGGATTCGGCAATCAATTACAGAGTTAAAGCCGCAACTGAAACCAGATGCTGACTTTCTTGTGATCGCTCGACCAACCGTTGCCGGTAAGTCGCAAGCCGAGACCAAAGCTTATCTAAGCCATGCGCTAAAGCTAGCGCACCTGCTGGACAATGATTAAGTGAGGATATTCGTTTGAAAAAGTATAGAAAAATACTGGCAATGCTTTCCGTGCTAGCCATTGCGTTAGTACTGACCGGGTGTAGTAATACCCCGATTACGGATAAGAGTACCGGATTTTGGGATGGCGGTATCATCCTAAACTTCTCACGGGCGATTATTTGGTTGTCACACTTGTTCGGTCAGAGTTATGGACTTGGGATTATCGCGTTTACGTTGATTATCCGGATTATCATTTTGCCATTAATGATCTTCCAAACTCGTAGCATGTTAGCAATGCAGGAAATTCAACCGCAGATGAAGGCTTTACAAAAGCAATATTCATCACGCGATATGGAAACTCAGCAAAAGCTACAAGCCGAGATGAAGAAGCTTTATAGCAAACATGGGGTCCATCCAATGGCCAGCATGTTACCATTATTAGTTCAGTTACCAATTTTGATTGCGTTGTACCAGGCCATCTGGCGGACGCAAGTCTTAAAATCAGGGACGTTCTTATGGTTACAACTTGGTAGTAAAGATCCATATTACATTTTGCCAATTCTAGCAGCGTTATTTACGTTCGCTAGTTCCTGGTTAGCGATGAAGTCGCAACCAGAACAAAATGGGATGACACAGTGGATGACCTACTTGATGCCGTTAGTCATTTTGGTTACCGCCATCAATGTCCCATCTGCCTTGTCACTTTACTGGGTGATTTCCAACGCGTTCCAAGTTGGTCAGACAATGTTGTTGCAAAACCCATTTAAGATCAACCGTCAACGTGCTGAAAAGCAACAAGCGGCTAAAGATCGTCAACGTGCGATTGAACGTGCCAAGAAGCGTGCGATTAGAAATCATAAACGTTAAATACAATGAGACCTGCCATGTGGTGGGTCTTTTTTTGTTGTCTATTTAATAAACTATGCCACCTACGTCAGCCAGTGATTCTGCCAGCTGTGGGACCGGCTTCAGCCAAAGTGCGGGCTTCCACCTCGCTTTTAAGCCTAGCCAAAACCGCTAGTCTCAAAAGTCGTCCACATCGTAAGCCCGGAAAAGATCATCCGGACCAACGATGTTTTCACGGCCGGCGCCATCACCGGCTGGCTCCGGTTAAATTACAGATGTTAATCAACCGACATAACCGAGAGTGAGCTCATATTGAGCCCAGCCGTGGGAGGCATCTTAGCGATTTATCGCTTAGATCCTGGCGCTTTTGAAACACGGGGTTAGTGGTTCACAACGATGGTTCAGACCGCCTTTTGGCTGAACCGGTCCGCCCACAGCGTTCCGGCTCAAGGTGAGCGAACGGTAGGTGGCAAGCCGATCTATTTTTGATTGATGGATATACTTGCCCATATCAGCGATAATTGCTAAAACAATAGTCAATCTTTAGTGGTTTATATCAAATTGAATTTATTTTTACTGAATAGTCAATAATGATCTTGTGAGGTTCCGACCCCATCGATAACCATGAAATGCTATAATAAGCACAGGTATTTTATCGAGGAGGATTATGATGACAGTATTTGAAGGTCATACCGTCGAAGCAGCAATTGCCGCGGGACTTAAACAATTACAAACAACTCGCGATCAAGTGAACACTAAAGTTATCGCTAACCCTAAAAAGGGATTTTTAGGATTGGGGAAACGCTTGGCTCAAGTGGAAATCACGGTTAAGCCGGTCGCAACACCAGTGGCACCTAGCCAACCAGCAGCGGTATCGAAAAAGGCTGTGGTTAAACCGAAAATGCCACAATCATCAAAGCCAAAAGCTAAAGCGCCAGTAAAACCCAAAGCTGCGGTTAAGGCAAGTCCAAAACCAGCTAAAGTGGTTGAAACACCGCAACGGACGGATGCAGAAATTGCTGAACGTCAAGCAGCCAACGAACAAGCTGTGCGGGATTTAAGTGCGTACTTGTTGGAAGTGGTTAAACAACTAGGTATTCCAGCTGATTTGGATGTAGACTTTGGCAATCGCTATGCGACACTTAATTTTGACACGGCTAAACAAGGCTTACTTATTGGGAAGCATGGTCGGACAATTAATGCGTTACAAGATTTGGCGCAAGTTTATATGAATCATCATGGGGCGTCGCATGTGAATGTGGTTTTAGATGTCGATGACTATCGAGAACGGCGGGCAGAAACGTTAAAACGATTAGCGGAAAGTACGGCGCGCGAAGCCGTTGCGACCGGCAAGCAAGTCTTTTTAGATCCAATGCCATCGTTTGAACGAAAGTTGATCCATGCAGAACTTGCTGATAATAATCACGTGACGACCTTCTCAGAGGGCCGCGATCCGCACCGGGCCGTGGTTGTTGCGAGTCGTAAATAGCTCATTTAAATTAACGCAAACAGGCGTTTGACAAACATCAATTGAGCTATTATAGTAAGTGGTAATCATTCTTATCTTTTAGATAAAGTAGTCAAAGTGCTTTATCCACGCTTTAAGGTGGCGTGGACTAGGCGCTTTTTTTCTGCATTTTAGGACATATCATTAACTAATTAGTTAAGAAGCTTGGTATAGTATTAGGCGTTAAAACGCTGTGACATGGTTAGAAAGGAAATGATGATGACATGCCGACGACCACGGAATTTGATACGATTGCGGCTATCTCGACACCACCTGGTGAAGGTGGAATTTCAATTATTCGGATTAGTGGGGAGCAGACTTTTGAAGTCGTTACCCAACTGTTTAAAGGTAAAGACTTGAAACAAGTGGCTAGCCATACGATTAACTATGGCCACATTGTTGACCCGGAGACGCACCAAGAAGTCGATGAAGTGATGGCTTCAGTCATGCGGGCACCGAAAACCTATACACGTGAAGACGTGATTGAAATTAACTGTCATGGTGGTCTAGTTGCCACTAATGAGATCTTACAGTTGATTTTGAGCCACGGCGCACGGATGGCTGAACCAGGTGAGTTTACGAAACGGGCCTTTTTAAATGGTCGTTTGGATTTATCACAAGCCGAAGCCGTGATGGACTTGATTCGAGCAAAAACGGATAAGTCAATGAAGGTTGCCCTCAATCAATTGGACGGGAACTTATCAACGTTGATTCGACACTTGCGCCAAGACATTTTGGACGTCTTAGCCCAAGTCGAAGTTAACATTGATTATCCGGAATATGATGCGGTTGAAGCGATGACCACCAAGATGCTAACCGAAAAAGCCGCTGAAGTGAGTCAAAGTATCAATCAATTGTTGGCGAGTGCCAAACAAGGAAAAGTGTTGCGTGAAGGGCTTGCTACCGCGATTATTGGTCGACCAAATGTGGGTAAATCCAGTTTGCTGAACCATTTATTGCATGAAGATAAAGCCATTGTGACGGATGTGGCCGGTACCACACGTGACGTGATTGAAGAATACGTTAATGTGCGCGGGGTACCGTTGAAGCTAGTTGATACTGCGGGCATTCGGGATACCGAAGACAAAGTTGAAAAGATCGGGGTCGAACGTAGTCGCAAGGCGATTGGCGCGGCTGACTTGGTCTTACTAGTCTTAGATAACAGCCAACCGTTGACGGATGCTGATCTGGAATTGTTAAACGCGACTGAAGAGACAAAACGGATTGTGATTTTAAACAAGACCGATTTACCAGCACAATTGGATCAAGCTAAGCTTGCCAACCACGTGGAGATGGCCGATGTCTTAAAAATGTCGGTCTTGAAACAAGCTGGTGTTGAACAACTTGAGCAACGGATTGCTAAACTCTTCTTTGACGAAGGGATTGAAAGTAGCCAAAACAGTGTGATGGTAACCAATGCGCGCCATATTGGGTTGCTTAATCAAGCTAAACAGGCCTTGCAAGATGTGCAAACCGGTTTGGCTGCTGGGATGCCAGTCGATTTAGTACAGATTGACATGACCCGTTGTTGGGAATTCCTTGGACAAATTACCGGGGATAGTTATGAAGACGAACTATTAGATCAACTATTTAGTCAATTCTGTTTGGGTAAATAGCGTTAGCATGGAGGAAATCGTTAATTATGACAAAAGTAAAGCAATACGCGGGTCAAGACTACGACGTGATCGTAGTCGGTGCCGGCCATGCCGGTTCTGAAGCCGCGTTAGCCGCTGCGCGCATGGGTAACCGGACCTTACTCATGACCATTAACTTAGATATGGTCGCTTTTATGCCTTGTAACCCATCAGTTGGGGGTCCGGCTAAAGGGATCGTGGTCCGTGAGATTGACGCCTTAGGGGGCGAAATGGGCCGCAATATTGATAAGACCTATGTTCAAATGCGGATGCTCAACACGGGTAAAGGCCCAGCTGTGCGGGCATTACGGGCCCAAGCGGACAAGCATGCTTATCATGCAGAAATGAAGCATACCATTGAACGTGAACCTAATTTGACTTTGCGCCAAGGGATTGTCGATGGGTTGATCGTGGAAGATGGGATTTGTAAAGGGGTCATTACCAACACTGGGGCGCGTTACAGTGCCAAGAGTGTGGTCTTAACCACTGGGACCGCTGCTCGTGGGAAGATTATTATCGGTGAATTAATGTATTCATCAGGTCCTAACAACTCGCAGCCAGCGATGAAGCTATCTGGTGATCTTGAAAAGCTTGGCTTTGACTTGGAACGATTCAAGACTGGGACGCCGCCACGAGTTGATGGGACAACCATTGACTATAGTGTCACCGAAGAACAACCGGGCGATCCAGAACCCCATCATTTTAGCTTTGAAACAGATGATGAAGCCTATTTAGATTTAAAGCATCAATTGTCTTGCTGGTTAACGTACACCAACGAAACCACGCATAAGATTATTCGCGATAATCTTGATCGTGCACCAATGTTTACTGGTGTCATTGAAGGTGTTGGCCCTCGTTATTGTCCATCAATCGAAGACAAGATTGTGCGCTTTGCAGACAAGAAGCGCCATCAATTGTTCCTCGAACCTGAAGGCCGTAATACCGACGAATGGTATGTTCAAGGGTTATCGACATCGATGCCAGAAGAAGTGCAACAAGAGATCTTGCATTCTATTGCTGGGCTTGAAAATGCTGCGATGATGCGGCCAGGTTATGCGATTGAATATGATGTTGTGGCCCCTTACCAACTAAAAGCTACCTTGGAAACCAAGCTGGTTAAGAACTTATATACGGCCGGACAAACCAATGGGACTTCTGGTTATGAAGAAGCTGCGGGTCAAGGGTTAATCGCCGGGATTAATGCCGGTTTACGAGCACTTGATCGTGGTCAAATGACGTTGAAGCGTAGCGATGCCTATATCGGTGTGATGATCGATGATTTGGTCACTAAGGGAACTAAAGAACCATATCGCTTATTGACCAGCCGGGCTGAATACCGCTTAATCTTGCGTCATGATAATGCTGATTTACGGTTAACCGACAAGGGACATGAACTTGGATTGATCGATGATGATCGTTATACGGCTTTTGAAGCTAAACGTGAAGCAATTAAGAATGAACTTGACCGATTAGGCAAAATAAGAATTAAACCAACGGATGAGGTTAATCAATTCTTACGCGACCGGCATTCGGGTGAATTAAAAGATGGTGTTTTGGCAGCTGACTTTTTGAAACGGCCTGAAGTTCGTTATGCGGACCTAGCGCAATTTATTCCTGCTGCGCCAGCACCATTGGAACGACACATTGTCGAACAAGTTGAAATTCAAATTAAGTATGCAGGATATATCAAGAAGGCCGAAGAACGGGTGGCTCACTTGAAGAAGATGGAAGCTAAGCAAATTCCTGACCGGATTGATTATGACGCAATTGATGGCCTTGCAACCGAAGCCCATCAAAAACTTAAGAAGATTCAACCGACAACGATTGCACAGGCGTCACGAATTAGTGGCGTTAACCCCGCTGATATCGCTATTTTGAGTGTTTACATTCAACAAGGGCGTATTGCAAAAGTTGCTGACTAATTAAAGGTTGAAAGATATTGGCTCTAAATTAGCCACCTACGCCAGCCAATGATTCTGCCGGCTGTGGGGACCGGCTCCAGCCAAAGTGCGGGCTGCCACCTCGCTTTTGAGCCTAGCAAAAAAACGCTAGGCTCAAAAGTCGTCCATATCGTAAAGCCCGGGGAAATCACCGGACTAACGATATTTTCACTGCCGGCGTCATCACTGACTGGCTCCGGTTGTCTTGTGGACGTTAATCAATCGAGTCATCACTACTATAACCGAGAGTGAGCTCACATTGAGCCCAGCCGTGGGAGGCTCTTAGCGATTTATCGCTTAGAGCTTGGCGCTTTTGAAACACGGTTTGGGTGGTTCAAAACGACGGTTCAGACCGCTTTTTGGCTGAACCGGTCCGCCCACAGCGTTCCGGCTCAAGGTGGGTGAACGGTAGGTGGCAAGTATGACTAGTTTTGATCGATGAATGCTTATCATATCGATCAACGATCATTGCTAAAAAGTAGCTTTCAACCTTTAACTAAACTGAATTAATGATTAGCGAGCTGGAGATAAATTCTCGGCTCGCTTTTTTATTCGCGGATTCTTTAAATTTATAGTAACCTGGCAGGATTAACGGACACACGCCTATAATTGGATTATAATGATTTAGAATTAGCTGGGTAGAGGGAGTTCGTGGGATGAAAACGTTTAAGAATGTCATGAGTTGGGTCTTGCCAATTATTGTGGGGTTACTGATCGCAATGGTGATTCGCCACTTTGTTTTTTCGATGGTGCGAGTTGATGGTCCATCGATGGAACCAAATTTAGAAAATAATGAACGGGTGGCGGTGGTTAAAACCGCTAAAGTTAAACGGTTGAGCGTGGTAGTCTTTAATGCCTATCATGTTGATCCAGATGCGACGTCAGCCAATGTGAAGTATGTCAAACGGGTGATTGGGATGCCGGGCGACACGGTCAGTTCCAAGAACGGCCAGCTTTACGTGAATGGTAAAAAAATCTCACAAAACTTTATCAGTCAATATGAACGAACTCAAGGAACGGGTAATTGGAACTTGTGGTCGTTATCCAATAAATACAGTTGGCATGTGAAGACGACTAAAGTCCCCAAGCATGATTATTTTGTGCTAGGCGACCATCGTTCAGTGTCTAATGACGGGCGTTACTGGGGTTTTGTGCCCCAAAAGAAAGTGATTGGTGTGGTTAAAGTACCATTCTGGGATACGGATGCCACAAAGCGGCATAATGTGAATGCGTTAGGTCAATAAATGAACGTGGTTGAGCTGAAAATTCAGTTCAACTACGTTTTTTTGACTAATCGTTCAGAAAAACGAACTCAAAGTTGAATTCTGATTAGAAGCAGGTTAGAATAATGAGTAACAGCCCTTAAATGGGGCCTTAGAACGGAAACCGTACTAACTATAATTGCCGGCGTGATCGCGTCTGTTTAAATATTAAAGGAGGCTATTAATATGAGTATCTTTGCCGAACGATTGAAAGCAGCCATGCAACAAGTACCAATCACATCAGCGCAATTAGCGAAACAAACGGGGATTGGTCGTTCATCTATCAGTCAGTGGTTGAGCAGTAAGTATGTGGCTAAACATGATAAGGTGGTTGTCTTGGCCCAAGCCTTGCAAGTTGAACCTGAGTGGTTAATTGGTGCCGAGGTAACTGAACCAGTTGCTAGTGAACCAACGATTGATCCTGAGTTGTTAGCCGTTTGGGAACAATTGGATGTCATTGGTCGCGCGAAGCTCTTGAAAAAGGGTCATAAGCTGGTTGCTAAAGCTAGTGAACCGACCAAAAAGCCCACTAAAAAAAGCAAAAAGAAAAAGTCGAAGAAAGCATCACGCTAACTCGACTTCATGTCGATAGTCAGCCGTTAATGGTTGACTATTTTTTATGATTAATTTTTAGTAATCGGCCATTTTTCCCAGTCTTGGGCCCAAAAGAGTCCCATGACACCTTCACCGACATGAACACCGACAACTGGGCCGATTTCGCTTTCGTCAATGATCAAATTTGGAAAACTGGCATGTAAATCTGCGACCCATTCAGCTTGGAGCTTAGGATTGTTTCCATTAACGACCATGGCACGTAATGGCTCTTTCGTGGTTGCCAGGGCGTGCGCTAGTTTGGCTTTGATGCCTTGATAGGCGCGCCGCATGGTCCGTTCTTTTTCAATTGCGATAATCTTACCAGCATCGTCAAAAGTCAAAATAGGTTTAATCCGTAAGAGGTTCCCAACTAGCCCGGAGGCATTCGACAAACGACCAGTACGAACCAGATGACTAAGGTTATCGACAATGAAGAAAACTTGTGTTGTGGCGCGCAGCTTGGTTAACTCTTGGAGTACTTGTTCTGGTGAATAGCCGGCTGCAACGAGTTTTGCTGCTAGTAAGACCATATTGGCTTCACCACCCGCGGTGATTAAGGAATCAAATGGGTAAACTTTAATGTTGGTGACGTTTGGTAAATAGCTTTCTAAGTTTGGGATGAAGCTAGTGATCCCAGAAGACAGATGAATACTAATGACCGCGTCATACCCGTCAGCTGCTAGTTGATCATACATTTGTTGCATTTGTCCCAGCGTGACTTGAGTCGTGGTTGGCAGTTTCGCCGCAGTTCGCATCCGTTCGTAAAATTCTTTCGATGTGATTTCGACGTTTTCTAGATAAGTTTGTTGGCCGAAAATGACGGTGATCGGCACGACGTGGATGTCGTATTTTTGAATATCCGCGGCGGACAAGTAACTCGCACTATCGGTAACAATTGCTGTTCTCATTTTTTCCCTACTTCCATACTGAAAGATTTAAGTTGTATTATAACGCTACCGCGGGGATGAAGCTAGTTCACGGCGAAACGTGAATTGTAAATCTTTGGTATTGTTTGCTTGAAGTTTAGTACTAGGTAGTTGTATTGTGTTAAGATTACTGCAACAATATAATATGAAGATACATGATATGTTGAATTATTGGAGGGGGGATCTAAGTATGCTGAATCAGTATGTTTTTAACGATGTTAATGAGTTAATTGCACATTTAATGAATAAATTGGACAATCCGACACCATTAAAAATTCAAAAGAGCTTGTATTTTTTATGGGCATTTTACACAGCGACCTATGGCAATATTGATTATGATGTTTCAGAAAATGAATTCGCACAAGGGACGCGTTATCCAAAAGAATTATTTAAAGCTGAGTTTGAGGCTTGGCGTTATGGCCCGGTTTTGAATAAAGTATATGCTGAAAATAAGAGTGGTCAATTTGATGATTTAAAGGATACATGGGTTCCTACCACAGCTAATGAAAAAGAAATTTATTCTTTTATTGATGATTTACTTGTTCAAATTAATGGCGTAAACGATTTTGGCTTAGTAGAGCGTTCGCATCAAGATCACGCTTGGAAAATAGCATTTAAAGGTGAGGACCATTGTAAAATGGATAATAAACAAATAAAACAGGATTATATTGGCTATGTCAAACAACAAGCCGAGTTTTAGACCACGATTATTAGGCAGTGGGTCTTCGAACAAACCGAAAAATGCACCGCGATTAAATGCTGGAATCAGATTAATGAGTAGCAATCGGCCACTCGCACTGAATGTGCATAATGCTGATGCTCAAGTAGCATTTTTAGAAATTTGTCGAAAGTGTCTAAAAATAACTGATTTGTCATTTTCCAATTACATTCCTAATGATATGTGGCTCAACGGTGATCGTATTGAAAAAGATGTGCAAGCTATTTGCCGAGAACCAGCACTTATTAAGAGAAGAACAACGCCTGTAAGAATGAATCAGCGCATTGAAAAGATATTGTTATAACATCTACCAGTTGACTTAGTACATGAGTATCGAGATGGTATTCGTGAGGCTGATATGGATAATTATGCGATGCAATTAACGAGACGAGGAGCTTTTAGGGCTTTTTTGATCTATGCAATTAGTAATCCAGGTAGTGATAAGGCTAAGAATTGGCTGGTTGTAGTACTGTTTGATCCATATCATTTGGTTTTTCCGGTTGCTCAGGAGAAACAAACAAAAGATGAATTTATGGTTAGTACTTTTAAACGGGTCAAAGATTATAATGAGACTTATGAAAATTACTTTAAGGAAGAGTTTCGAAATGTTCAGTTTCTTGATGTTGCAGATTTACTAAATTGATCAGTACTAGTAGAAAGCCACTATAATTGTGGCTTTTATTTTATGAATTTAATTGTAATCGTTCTCAAAAAAATAGATAATAAGAGCAAATATTAGAAAGGGTGGGGCTCATGAGTACAATTCAAATTCGACCCGCAACACCAGCAGATCAAGCAGCACTGGCACAGCTTTATTTAGTAGATCGCCAGCAAGACTTTCCATGGGTGACCAACCCAACGCTGGAAGATTTTGACACCGATAGTCAAGGCGAACTCGTTTTGGTTGCTTGGCAGGGCGATCAACGGGCCGGTTTTGCGTCTTTTTACCGGCCAGCTAATTTCGTACACTTGCTATTTGTTGCCCCCACAGCCCGCCAACAAGGGGTCGGGTTAGCATTGTTAACGGAGTTACGGCAATATGCGACGGCGCCACTGACTTTAAAATGTGTCATGGATAACGAAGCGGCGTTACGTTTTTATGCCAAGGTAGGGTTTCAAATTGTGGCGGCCAATCGTGATGCTTTGCCGGCAAACTATACTTTGAAAGATACGCAGGTGCATCAATATGTACAAGTGAATCGATAGTTTGGATAACTGAATTATCGTGTAGACAAAAACGACAGGACGATCGTCCTGTCGTTTTTTTGTTTACTTATTTTTCGACCAATGGCACCCACATTTCACCACTCACGCCGGTTGAAGTTGTCGTCGTTTTTACAGCTGTATTCGGACCACCAACATAAGCATAGTCGGTTAAAGTTGGTAGAATCTGGCCAAAAGCGAGTCCTTCCAAGGCGTTATATAAGGCCATTTGATCATCTGCTGTAGCGGTGATCACTAAATAGTTACCAGCTGGAAATTCAATTAAGCGTTGACCGGTTGTCGCCACCGTTGCGGGATCAATTTGTCGGCCAGCATAATAGTGTAAAACACCATTAATCGATTCGTTGACGGCGAATTCAAAGTCATTGACACCGGCAAGTGCGGCCAATGAATGAGCGGCGTTGATTTGGTCCCAGAAGGCAGCCTTTTGTTGCCCCATTTTAAGATAATCTCCAGTTAACGTTGTTTCTAAACCTAATACTGCGAAAGCGGGTTTGGTTTCAATTTGATAATTTGCCATGTGTGATGGCCTCCTTAAATATGATAGACTCAGTATAGCGACTAATAGTACCAAAAACTGACACTGTTTGGAGAAAATAATGACAAAAACGGCTCGCATCAATACAATGATGCGTTATATCAATAATCGACAATATTTCACGATTCGAGAATTGATGACCCAATTTAAAGTCTCTCGCAGCACGGTCATTCGGGATTTAAATAACATTCAAGAGTTAGGGATGCCATTAACTGCAAGTGTGGGACGCGATGGTGGTTACGCAGTGATGCAAAATCAATTATTGCCGGCTGTGCAATTTAATAGTGAAGAGTTAAAAGCCCTTTTCGTGAGTTTTTTAGCGACGTTAAATACACAATTACCCTATTTGCAGAACCGAAATACTTTAACGGAAAAGCTAGTGGCGATTGCCTCGCAAACCCAACAAGATGATCTACTAACGTTGCAGGAGCTATTAATTTTTGATCAGACAAATCCGCGTAATCCGAAACTAACGGAGCTGACAGATTTTGCACCGCCAATGCTCAAACAATTACTGAATATGTGTTTAACGAGTCGACAGTTGATCGTTACGTTAGCCGAGCGAGATTATCGCGTGTGGGTTCAGCATTTTTACACACGCCAGGCCACTTGGCTACTCGAGGCTTGGGATCTTAACGACCAAGTGGCGCTTGAATTAACGGTTAGTGATATTTTGCAAGCAGTACCGCTTGATCACGCTGCTGAAATGGATGATGCGACGATTACCGCTGCGATCAAAGCGGCGCAACCAACGCCTAATGTGCAGTTGCAGCTAAAGACTGAAGCGATTCAACGGTTCCGGCAACAGCCACATCCGACGAGTGTCTTAGAGTTTTTAGATCCGTTTCAACAGACGGCTCGGTTTACCTGTTACTTGGATGTGCGGCAGTCACAGCTCGTCACGGATTTTGCAGCGTGGGTGACTTTCTTAGGTCCTACGGCACAATTAACCCAAGCGCCAGCTGAATTGATTACGGCGATTACCACGCTTTGTACGACCATGTTAAACCAATTGTCTTAGCACGCTTTTTTGCGTAAGCTAAGTGTAACTAAACTTTAGAGGAGTGGCTTTGAGATGACATTAGATTATCATGCAATTGAACAAGCTGTGAATGCAGAAGGCGATGCTAGTGGCTTTGCCAAGTTAATGCAGGCCTTTCGTCAGCTAGGCGTGACCCGCTATGACTACTTGGTCGCGGACGGTCTATATCGCTATTATGATGCGGATAGCTATGTCGAGTTACGAATGAATGGGATACCGCAACCGGTCGCGACAACTGGAGATGCGACCTTGATTAAAGCGGCCGTTAAAGGTGCGCAAGCGGGGACGTTTGATTTTACGCGGTTTTGCGAATTAGCGGGTCAGGCGGGAGTACCGGTCTGGACGAGTGATCTGCGCACAAAAACCGTGAGTTACTATGACGCGCAACAGCGAGTCTTGTTGGCCGAACCAATTCCTGGATTGTAGCAATGATGTTTAGAAAACTGAATTTTTGTGAGAATAACAAAGCGATGATCGGTAAGATCATCGCTTTTACTAACAAATTAAGTTATTTAACGCGGACAAAAACAGCTTGGGTGACATCATTGTCAACATTGCGAGCAACGTGATAACCAGTTAAGCTGAGCTTACCATGTGTCCCACTAACTGTCTTTTTCAATGTCAGAGTCTGAGCAAAATCAATGCCAGATAATTTCCCTTTTAATTTAATAACTGTTTGATTTTTCTTATTTTGACTAACCGTGTATTTCACAGTACCAGAAACGATTAGTTTACCAGCCTTTTTCGCAGCGGCCTTGTCAGCATAGAACTTAGGAATGTTATAAATAACAACTTTGCCGTTAGACTTGAAGTCATAAGCTTCCATCCCGTTGCCACTATTAGGATTCTTAATGCTACCAGCAACATACCATAATCGGTTGGTGACTTGGACAGTTTTCTTCACATAAGCCGGTTTTAAGGCCGCTTGTGTGGTCGTTGCTGACGATGACTTAGCCGATTTTGAACCAGTTTGATTCGTGGCCAACCAGCCCCCGATAATGACGGCTGCAATGACGACGATTGTCCCAATAATCGTCCATTGACGCTTGTTTTTCATTTAAATCTCCACCTCAACTTTTCAGCCTATTGTATCATAGTCCCCCTAACTGACCCTATTAGTTTCATGATAGCTTAAACGAAATTTGAAAATACTCTCACTTTTTTTTAATGATTTGGGTTGACAGGCCAAAAAACTGGCGCTAAACTCTAATCATTAATTAAATTTAGATTAGAGACTTTGAGAAGGAACGATCCTAAATATCGTCAAGTTAGCGAGCTGTAGATTGGTGCAAGGCAGTCACGACGTTTTAGGACAGATCACCTTTGAGTTGAACCCCGAAAGTTAATGGAGGCGGTTCTGGATGGTACCCATTAGTGTACCGGCGTATCGCAATTGCTGTACGCGCTAAGGTGTTTATCGTGAGATGAACATGAATCAAAGGTGGTAACCCGTTATCGACGTCCTTTAACTAACTCAGTGGAGTTGGTGAAGGACGTCTTTTTTTGAAGTCATGAAAGGTGGTGAGGACGATGAAATCGGACATTCAGGTGGCTAGCTATCGAGAGGTCTGGCCAACGATAACTAGTCGCACAACGACGGTACTGGGACAAATCGTCCTGGCAACCGGCGGCAATCGGCCATAGGGGACACATAGTCACATGAACCACGCGCAGGCGTGACACATATATAGATACACAACACATAATAGCGCCACACACATAAGGTTAGTTTAACTAGTACGTTACACATAGAAATGGAGATCTTGCTTATGACGAATACCACCACAACAACACCTACTGAAACTGAAACAAAATTTGCCACTCAATTATTTGACGCGTTACGGACACAACATCCATTAAATGCGGCCGACTTTGCAGATGTCGTCGCAGATGAAGACGCTGCGTATCGCGTCCAAGATCATTTAACAACTTTAAAGAATCAGCCGGTTGGCGGTTATAAAGTTTCATTGACGAGTGAAGAAACGCAAAAGATGTTTGATGCGCATAATCCGTTGTACGGTGCGCAAGTGCAAGATCATTTTTTAGCTGCACCAGCGAAGGTTCGGCTAGGCCAATTAATGGATCCACTCGTGGAAGTTGAATTGGTCTTTAAGGCGAAAGAAACGTTGTCACCGGAGGATTCTTTAACCGATTTATGGCATAAGACTACGGTTGCACCAGGCCTTGAATTGCCTGATTCACGTTTTGCCGATTGGTTCCCAAGTTTAGCGAAGAACTTAGTCGTCGCGGATGCGGCGGTCGGGGGCTTGGTCGTCTATGGTGAGGAACGCGATACTGATCAACAGTTTGATTCAGTTGATGCCGTGGCAACTGTAAAATGTGAGTTAACACATGATGGTGAGACTCTTAAATCCGGTGTCGCAAGTGAGGTATTAGGTAATCCGTTGAATTCGTTACACTGGCTGGTGGGCAAGCTAGCAGAACAAGGGCGGGTGTTAACAAAAGGTCAACGGGTATCATCCGGGACCTTCGTGTTACCACCACATTTAACGGCGGGACATTGGCAAGCAACCTTTGATCAACAACTCGGTCAAGTCGATTTAGACGTAACTAACGATTAATCAATAGTAAAATTCAAGTATAACTTCAACGTAAAAATGCCATCGATGACTAAAAAGTCGTCGGTGGCATTTTTGACTTGTTTCACGTGAAACAATTATTTATTCAAGCGGTGGTAGTTTTCGTCAAAGTACTTACCGTTACGAATGTCGTCTGGTAAGCCTTCATAAGGGGCTTCGGCGATAACGTCATCGTTATTTTGACCAGCATCACCTTTGTAAGTGATCGTGGCAAATTCAGGCACGACCATCTTAGGATAAGTGGCGTACTTTTCGCGAGCAGCTTCCATTACATCGATATGATCATTTTGGAAAGTAACCGTGATTTCTGGATGTTCTTGAACCCATTTTGGGAAGAAAATCGTCCCGTTAACTTTGTTTTCGTTAGGTAAGAAGTCTAAAGCCACGTCGGTCCCAGTTGGTTCCGTCCAGGCAACCTTGTAGATGCCTTCGGTTAACATGACAATGTTGGCTTCTTGGTCTTTAACCCAGCGACCGGCAACCATCCCACCATGAATTCGGTAGTCAACAGTATGGTCATTCTTTGCATACCATTCGTATTCCCAGCCATTGTCGTAAGTGTAAATAAAGTGGGTGCCTAAAAAATCATCTAATGTTTTAAAAGTTTTGGTCATAATAAAAAGCCTTCTTTGTTTAAATTAGGTAAATTAAAACGTGTAATAAATTACATGTTTTAATCAACAAGGTTAGTGTATACTGATGTTAAACATTCGTCAAGGGGGAACTTCCAATGGCGCAAAAAAATAAGCTACAATTTATCATTTTAGGGCTCTTAAATCAGCAACCATTAACGGGTTATGATTTAACGAAAGCCTTTGATACCGAGATCGGTGAATTTTGGCAAGCCCAGCACAGTCAGATTTATCCGCAGCTCAAACGATTAGAAGAACAAGGCTATATCACACATGAAATTACCATCAGTGGCGAAAAACTTGAAAAGAAGCTCTATCACATTACGGCGATCGGACAGACGTTACTTGGCAGTTGGATTAGTGATGGAACGCCAGATTTAACCGCAACTAAAGACGAATTTATTTTAAAATTGTACTTTATCCAAACTAATCGTGATCCACGATTGAAGGCGATGGTGCAAGAACAATTACAATTGCATACCGATAAGCTCACTCATCTGCAACAGCGGTTAGCGACGGTCTTTCCAACCAAAGCGAGTCAAACGGCCAATTATGGTCATTATTTGATCTTGCAACACGCGTTAGGCCGCGAGGATTATTATGTAAATTGGCTTAACCAAACATTATCGGCATTACCCAAGCGTTGATGACGATACCGATTCGGCATTGAAACTGTTATAATAACCATGGACTGACCAATTCATCCTAATGAGGAGGGCAACAATATGGAAAATCAAGCAGTTAGTGATCCACTAGTCTATCGTCGGGTCTTATTAACGGTGGACGAAGATGATAATACCTCGTCAGAACGCGCCTTTCGTTATGCGTTAACGTTAGCACGGGATTATGACGTGACTTTAGGGATTGCATCAGTAATGGAAAGTGAAGATATCAATATCTTTGATTCGTTAACCCCATCAAAAATTGCTGAAAAACGAGCTCATGTTGAGCAAGTAGTTCGAGAATACGTTGACCTAGCCGAGCAGAATGGCGCTAAAAAGGTCGAACCACTGGTTTATGAAGGTGGCGACGTTGACGATGTGATTTTGGAACAAGTGATTCCCGACTTTAACCCGGATCTATTAGTGACGGGGGCCGATACGGAATTTTCGCATTCTAAAATTGCCGGTGCCATTGGTCCACGGTTAGCACGGAAAGCACCGATTTCTGTAATTGTGGTGCGGTAAATAATTGAACTTAACGAAGTGTCACCTAAAACAGGTGGCACTTTTTTAATATGACCATCGGGACTACTGATGTCCCACACGTGACATCGACCGGCCATTCTTGTTAATTAATGCACTTTGTTTAAAATTTACTGGGACACGTAAAAGCCCACCGGGTAAGGGCTTTAGAAACATTGATATGAAACGGTTTAAATTTTTATTTAGAAAACGCTTGCAAAAATAAAACGAGCATGTATAATGATGTTTGTAAAATAATTCACAAGGGGATTGAAACGGAGGAACCCATCATGATCAAGGAAAAAACCACTACTGTTGAAACTGAAGTTGACCAATTAGTGAAACGGTCAAAGAAGGCCCTCGCAGTCTTGAAAGACTACACCCAAGAACAAATCGATGCTTTATGTGAACAAGTTGCGGTCGCAGCATTAGACAAACACATGAAGTTAGCCAAGATGGCCGTTGAAGAAACCGGCCGGGGTGTGGTTGAAGACAAAGCCATCAAAAATATTTACGCCAGTGAATATATTTGGAACAGTATTCGCCATGATAAAACGGTTGGCATCATTAAAGATGACGACGAAGAACAATTGATGGAAATTGCTGAACCCGTTGGGATTGTTGCCGGGGTCACTCCAGTGACGAACCCAACGTCAACGGTAGTCTTTAAAGCCTTGATCTCGTTAAAAGGTCGTAACACGATCGTCTTTGGGTTCCATCCACAAGCGCAAAAAGCCAGTGCTGAAGCAGCGAAAGTCATGCGCGACGCGATTGAAGCTGCTGGTGGTCCAGCTGATGCTATTCTCTATATTGAACATCCAAGTATTGAAGCGACGAATGATTTAATGCATCATCCCGATGTTGCGACGATTTTAGCGACTGGTGGTCCCAGCATGGTGACGGCGGCTTACTCATCAGGTAAACCAGCTTTAGGTGTTGGCCCTGGTAATGGCCCAACTTATGTTGAAAAGACAGCAGATATTAAGCAAGCCGTTAACGATATTGTCTTATCTAAGACGTTTGATAATGGGATGATTTGTGCATCTGAAAATAGTGCGATTGTGGATGCTGAAATCTACGCGGAAGTTAAAGCTGAATTCAGTCGTTTGGGCTGCTACTTTGTTAAGCCAAAAGATGTTCAAGCCTTGAGTGACGCCGTGATTGATCCTAATCGTCATACGGTTCGCGGGCCAGTTGCCGGGAAGACCGCTTATCAAATCGCCCAAATGGCCGGTTTAAAAGATGTGCCGGTTGATTGCCGGGTCTTGATCGCCGAAATCAATGGTGTTGGGGTGAAGTACCCACTATCCGGTGAAAAATTATCACCTGTTTTGACGGTTTACAAGGCAACTTCACATGAAGCAGCCTTCAAACGGGCCAATGAATTGTTGCATTACGGTGGCTTAGGTCACACGGCTGGGTTGCATACGACCGATGACGAGTTGATCAAAGAATTTGGTCTTCAAATGCCAGCTTGCCGCATTTTAATTAACACGCCATCTTCAGTGGGCGGTTTAGGGAATATCTACAATAACATGACGCCATCATTGACCTTGGGCACGGGCTCATATGGGGGCAACTCGATTTCTCATAACGTTACAGATATGGATCTGATTAATATCAAAACAGTTGCGAAACGCCGGAACAACATGCAATGGGTAAAGATGCCACCTAAGGTTTACTTTGAACGTAACGCGGTGCGGTATCTTGAACATATGGATGGCATCAAAAAAGTCTTTCTCGTTTGTGATCCTGGGATGGTGCAATTCGGTTATGCTGATCGTGTTACGGCCGTCTTAAATAAACGGACTGATCCAGTGGATATTGATATCTTCTCTGAGGTTGAACCGAACCCGTCAACGGACACCGTTTATAAAGGGGTTGCCCGGATGAAGGCCTTCCAACCTGATACGATTATTGCGTTAGGTGGGGGTTCCGCGATGGATGCGGCTAAGGGGATGTGGTTATTCTACGAACATCCAGAAGCCTCGTTCTTAGGCGCTAAACAAAAATTCTTAGATATTCGGAAACGGACTTACAAAGTACCAGTTGCTAATAAAGTGACTTATATTGGGATTCCAACGACTTCTGGGACGGGTTCTGAAGTGACACCATATGCGGTTATCACGGACTCTGAAACGCATGTTAAATACCCAATCACCGACTATGCGATGCAACCGGATATTGCAATCATTGATCCGCAGTTTGTTGAAACCGTTCCAGCTCGGACAACGGCTTGGACGGGGTTAGACGTGATTACCCATGCAACGGAAGCTTATGTCTCCACGATGGCTTCAGACTATACTCGTGGCTGGTCAATCCAGGCCTTACAATTGGCCTTCAAATACTTGAAAGCCTCATTTGATGGCGATAAATTGGCCCGTGAAAAGATGCATAATGCGTCAACTTTAGCAGGGATGGCGTTTGCCAATGCGTTCCTTGGGATTAATCATTCGATCGCGCATAAACTTGGTGGGGAATTTAATTTACCACACGGATTAGCAATTGCGATCACGTATCCACAAGTGGTGCGTTACAACGCTGAAATTCCAACGAAGTTAGCAATGTGGCCGAAGTATAATCACAATACGGCGCTAGAAGACTATGCGAACATCGCGCGGGCTTTGGGCTTACCAGGCAAGACCGATGAAGAATTGAAGGAAAGCTTGGTTAAGGCGTATATCGACCTAGCACACTCAATGGATGTGACGTTATCCTTGAAAGCTAACCGCGTTGAAAAGAAACACTTTGACGCGACCGTTGATGAATTAGCCGAATTAGCGTATGAAGATCAATGCACGACCGCTAACCCTCGTGAACCTTTGATTAGTGAATTAAAAGCCATTTTGGAACGTGAATGGGATGGCAAAGGTGTTGAAAAATAAGACGTCACAATTCCTCCTTGTGAATTGAACGGTATAAATTGAATCGCCCGATCAACTGGCTAGTGGGCAGCCAGTTGATCGGGCGATTTTGTATGTAAACGGAAATAGTGGGCAGGACTAAACTGCAATGATACAATTAAATCGGTGACAATTCTTGTGCTGAGTTGCTGGTGACGCGTCCTAAATACAGGAGGTGTTGCCAGTGGATGATTATTTGCTAGGTAATTTATTTAGGAGACGGCTTTTTCGACTTGTTTATGATCAAGTTCGACGTCGCGAAAGTTTTGAAACAATTTCGCAAGCTACCACACGACGTTCAACGGATACTAATTTTGATGTTTTTTGGGTCAATTGTCATTATTAGTGTTGTCGCGTTGGTTCATGACTAACTAAACCAGACCACAAAAAAGTCCGTTGTTCGCACCAACGGGCCTTAGTGGTTTTTGAATCAAAGTTTCGCAAAAACTTCTTAGGGCGCGTTTCAATCAAGTCAAGCACGTTGCAAGCATTAATTGAAGCCAAAGGTCGAGGTAACGACAATTACCTCGGCTTTTTTTGCGGTTTAAGCCGCAAACACCTTATATCGTCATTATACTAGCTGACCGAGTCGTGTCAAGATTATTGAATAGCAGTGACAAACCGACTGGCGATCTCCAAAGGTCGTGTAATCGCGCCGCCAACAACCATGCCAGCTGGGTGTAAATCATGAACTTCTTTCGCCTGTTCAGGTGTGTGAATGCGACCTTCCGCAATAACATCAACATTGTGCGCGATTAACCCTTTAATGAGTTCAATGTCTGGTCCAGCTAGTTGCGGACTTTCAGCGGTATAGCCACTGAGCGTTGTGCCAACAAAGTCGATACCTTGTTCCCAAGCGTTGAGACCTTCAGCCAAGGTAGAACTATCGGCCATGAAAAGCTGATTTGGATATTTTGTTTTGATCTGATGGATGAAGTCATTTAAGGCTAAGCCATCATGACGTGGTCGATCCGTACAGTCTAAAGCAATGACGGCAACACCAGTGGTGACTAGCGCGTCAACTTCTTGCATGGTTGCCGTGATAAATGGGGCTTCTGGTGGATAATCCTTTTTAATAATCCCAATAATTGGTAAGTCAACGGCCGCTTGAATTTCTGTGATATCACGGATGGAGTTGGCGCGAATACCAACGGCACCGGCTTGAGCCGCAGCTTTAGCCATGAGCGGCATGACGCCACCGGTGGGACTGTATAAGGGCTCGTTCGGCAATGCCTGACAAGAGACGATCAGGCCGTTTTTGATTTGTTTTAAAAAGTCTATTTTTTTCATCATCCGTTAATCCTCCAAAACTGTTATTTGTTGGAAAATATCTCCAATTACAATTTAACAGATAAATAAACCGTTTTCAAACGATTTGGGAGAATTTCTCCAAAAAGAACGAAAAAACGGTATAATATTATCCAAAAGGATGGTGACGGGCATGCGATATGATTACGCGATTCATGAGCAGTATGAAAGTTTAACGCGTTCGGAAAAAAAGGTGGCCGACTACGTGTTAAAAGTTGGTAGTCAGTTGATGTATGCCACGATGAGCGACATTAAAGCCGCAACTAAAGTTGGCGATGCCACCATTATTCGATTTTGTCAGAAATTAGGTTATAACGGCTTTTCTGATTTTAAGATCGAGCTGGCCAAGGAAGATTTTACGCAACAGGCAGAAACGCGGCCAGCTGATTATTATGATGATATTAGTCGTCATTTGCAAGAAGCGTTAACGGCTACTGCCAAGTTAATTGAACCAACTAAGCTGAATCAAGCGATTGATTTATTGAGCCAAGCACGCCATATTTACCTCTTTGGCGTTGGTGGTAGTGGGCAGACCGGTGATGCGTTTAGTGCGATGCTGTTGCGGGCTGGTGTTCAAACGACTTCGATTAGTGACCCACATCTACAAGCGCAAGTTGCGTCATTATTGACACCGCGTGATTTAGTGATTGGCTTGTCATTGACTGGCCGAACCAAAGATACGTATGCCTCATTGAAGATTGCTGCCGACAATGGTGCGCGTATTATCGCGGTGACGAATAATCTCAATAGCCCGGTGGCACAGTTAGGCGAAGTTGTCTTACAAACGGCTATTGAAGAATTGTTAAACGGGGGTTCCGTAGCTGGCCGGATTTCACAGTTGTATATTGGTGAGGTCCTCGTTAAAGGCTATGAACAGCGTAACCAGGTCGATGCGGTGGCCTTGCGGGAACGTGTTTTGCGATCGATTATTGATAAGCGGATTGAGTGAAGCACATAAAAATTAAAGCGTCGTTCCGAGAAAGAATGTGTTGTCTTCTCGGAACGACGCTTTAATTTTATTAAAAAGAATCTTTGGGTTTAATGATTAGTGTTTTGCAGCGTCTTCACCAGCAATCCGGCCAGAGTTCCAGGCAAAAGCACAGCTAATACCTTCTAGCGTAGGATATGAGGTGTCATACATGCCACTGGCATTGTTACCAGTGGCATAAAGATTAGTCATAATTAGACCATCCTTATCGAGTACATGTAAATGGTCATCAACTGCCACGCCGCCGATGGTACCTAGAGTTGTTGATTGTGCTTTAATTGCGTAGAAGGGTCCATCAGCAACCTTGAACCGGAGAAATGAGTCATCTTTATTGAATTCCAAATCATGACCATTATTGATCATCTGGTTGTATTGTTCAAAAGTGTTTTTCAACGTTTTAGAGTCAATCTTTAAAGCGGAGGCTAATTGTTCAGGTGTTTCTGATTTAACTGCGGCACCTTGGTCAATAGCTTCCTTAAGATCACTTTCTATTTCTGAAAAGGGTCCAACCGTATGAGTCATTGGGTCATGGGAAAGTGTTTTAAACGTCCGTTCAAATGAGTCAGTCCAATTTAATTGATTGGTTTTAAGGTAACTAATGGTTGCTTGATCCAGCACAAAATAATAGTACCCACCATTGGTATAAGTGCTGTTACCCCAAAGTGCAAAATCATAGACGATGTCTTCATTCACAAATCGTTGACCGCGACGATTAATCCAGAGAAATGGGAGATTAGTCAATGAGAAAATAGTGTTATTGTGCCATTTGGGATCAGCTTTAGAAATAACTGAGGCAGCATGATTTTCAAACGTTCCTAAACCACTAGTATCAGCGTTTAGTTGGTTTAAAAGCTGAATGCCATCACCAGTTGCTTTTCGTTCACCCATACTATAAAGGTTCTCGCTATTTATTTTCAAGTAATGATCAACCATTTTGGTATTGCCGACAAATCCACCGTCAGCAAAAATAACTTTAGTACAGTTAATTGGTTGTTGGATACCATTATGGTCAATTAAAACTTGCTTAATTGTGCCATCTTGATAATCTAACGAAATAATTGAAGTTTGAGTGAACAATTGGCCACCGAAACTAATAAAACGTTCCATTAATCGTTGAAAACCAGCAAATTTATCAAGGTATTGGTGATACACGCGGGGATGATCTTGGTGCACCTCTTGAGTATTGTTCACCAATTCTGTTTTTAACCCATTCTTGGCTAGCCAATCAATCGTATCGGCAGACTTGTCAATAATCGCTTTTGTTAACCGAGTATTGGATCGATAGTGAGTATAAGCCATCATCTCTTGATAAGCAGCAGTTGGTGAATAATCAATGTGAGCGGCTTGTTGCAGATGACTACCAGCAGCAAATAATCCTTGTGCACCAAACATGCCAGCACCGCCAAATTTGGTGCCTTTTTCTAAGAGAATTACTTGTACACCGTTTTCAACGGCACTTAATGCGGCACCAATGCCAGAGGCGCCAGCCCCGACAACCACAATATCTGTGTTTAATTGTGTCATTTTGGTAGCCTCCGTTCTAAGCGTCGACCGAATGGCGTTCACCGATTTGATAGTCGGCGGAGTTTTCAAACATAGCCTGAACGGTGCGTCCTTTTTGACCAGTTAGTTTAAAGTAGTCGTCAGAATAAGTAGCCATTTTACCTTCACGAATTGCTTTACCGAAAGTAACCATACCGTCGGACGAGAATGGCGCTGAGCTACCCTTTTTAAAGTGGCCGTCTGTATTGCGAGGAACGCCCATTTTATCAAAAATGGCGTAATCTTCTTCATCACTAACTTCTTGGTAGCGAACATTATTGCCAGTGACTTCATTACCAATCTTAATGAAGTCACTAATCGTCATTAATTCTGGTCCATTGATATTTAAAATTGAATGTTTTAAATCAGAAGCCATTGCGTAGGCAGCAGCCGTTGCGCAATCTTGCCGGGAAATATAGGCCATTTTACCATCGGCCTGGTTGTTAGCTAGAACGCCGGTTTTTGCCATGGCGAAATAGTTAGAAATCATCGCTTCAGCGTATTGGGAGTTACGCAAGAAAATATAATCTAAGTTAGTATTCTCGACATAAGACTCCGTCCAGGCGTGATCCAATTTTTCAATACTTGGATTAGTTGGGTCGGCGGCGTTTACTAAGGATGTGTAGACGAGTTGTTCAACGCCGCTAGCTAAACAGGCATCGATGACGTTTTTATGGGCCTGACGGCGTTTCTTGCCAACAAAAGGCATTGAAATCAATAAGACCTTTTTTGCACCAGTAAAGGCTTGGGCCAAGCCATCAGGATCATTAAAATCAGTGACTTTGGTTGTGATCCCTTGATTCTGATATTTAGCGAGACCTTTTTCCGTAGGTGCGGTAAAGATTAATTGCGATTTATCAAGAAGTTTTAAGGCCACTGTGGCTGCTTGACCGCCAAAGTTACCGTCAACACCAGTAAAGACATATTTATCCATGAGAGTAGACCACCTTTATTAATTGTTAATTTAATTCTATGTGAATTAGTTAACAATTGCCAACATCGAATTTAAGTGCCACATAAGTAAACGCTTCTACCTTTGAAATAATTGAAGGATACGTCTTAATTCTGGGTTCGTATCATTTTTCTGCCAAGCTAAACAAACCTGATACTTGTGTTGACTACCAACGACTTTGACACGATGTAAGGTTGTAAATTCATGGGTTAGGCGCTTATAGTCTGGAATGAAGGTGATGCCTTTGTTGAGTTGAACCAATAGTAAGGCAGTATCAATATCGGAAACTGTGGCAGTAATTTTTAACGGCACACTATCTGCTTTTGAATGGTCTTTCATCTTGAGATAAGAGTTAGTATTGGGCCGGTTTGCGACATAAATCACAGCTTGATTCAGCAATTGTTCTGGTGTAATCGTAGTCAGTTGGTACCAGGGATGGCTTGGGCCAACGACAATATCGTAATTGCCTTGAGCTAAAACTAGTGTAGATAATTGATCAGTAGCAGTGATTTCTGAATCAAAGCTAACAGCTAAATCAACTGTTTTGTTTAATAGTTTATCTTGAATGTCGTTTAGGTCACTTTTGACCAAAAAGAGTTCTAAATCGCTGATTGGCTTAACAATCGGTAATACGAATTTTTCGACAGGCTCAACAGCGCCATTGGGATAAGCAATTGTTAGTAATTTAGGAGTTTGCTTTAATTGGGCGATTTCGCCTTTAAGAACATTGTATTGTCCAAGGATGATCAATGAACGTTTATTTACCACCTCACCAATTCTAGTCAACTCGATAGGAAGCTTAGTTCGGTCAATCAACGTAACATCTAACTCTGATTCCAGTTTAGCGATTTGCTGACTAATGGCTGTTTGAGAAATGAAATTTTCTTCCGCAGCTTGAGAAAAGCTGTGGAGTCTAGCTACATCACAGAAATAATGAAGGCGAGTGAAATTCATGTTTTCCTCCTCAGAAATCAAGTGTAAAGTTTAATGGTATGGATATATACGTTCATTTATAGCATAGATATTATTCAGAAGGTAGGTTAATCATGTCTAAACCAATTATGCCAAGTACTAATGGAACCGTTCAAATTGATTTAAAAGCTTATCAGCAGTGGCAGCAGTTAACGAAATTGCTGGTGGCTGCTCAAGTAGAAAGTAAAGATCGAATCGTGAAGTTTGATGCAAAAAAGTTAACCACGGCACTAACTTACGGTTTACAGTTGTCTGATTCGGCGTTACGTGCTGAAATCGTGAATGGGTCAGCACCATCAGTGATTCCTCAAAGCCATTATACGTTATGGCCACGAGTTGAAGGCGGCGTAGATTTGGTTTGGTCAAATGGTGATAAGACCATCAAAAAAGGACTGTTATCAGAAATCGAGCTTCGGCAAAAAGCATTAATCGGTGGAGATATAGTTTCGGCCAAAATTAACGATGCAAAACAAGTTAGCGATATTCGAAAACTTGATCATGTTAATATTGAAAGTGAACTGATGACGCTAACACGAGCATTCATTGAGAGTGGCGACATGCTAGGTATGCCAGAACGTCTGATTGTAACTCATAATAACAAGACAACCTTGGTGGATGACAGCGGGATGCCGTATCCTTATGTGATTCCGCAATCAGTTGTAGCACAAATGCAGTTACAAGTGGGTGACCAAGTGGATCTGCGGTGGTATGCGCATGATTTGATGACGATGCGCTTGATTTGGCGATACTAGCACAAAAAAAGACTCATCCAGCCATACGGTTAGATGAGTCTTTTTAGTACCAAATTAAGGAATTAGCAAAACTTAGATGAGCTATTTAAGTGGTGACCATTTCCAGTTTTCAACTTCAGGAAGATCAGTTCCTTCGGCCCGAATGAAGTCATGATGCTTATCAAGCGTCGTATTCATTTCTTGAACCAAATGAGCACCTTTTTCAGCGTAAGCTGGTGTTGCCAAGATGGCAGCCTTAACTAAGTGGAAGCGGTCGAGTTCATTACGGACCCGCATATCGAATGGGGTAGTAATGTCGCCTTCTTCACGATAGCCATGAACGTGTAAGTTATGGTTATGACGATCGAAGAAGAGGGTCTTTACAAGGTCATCGTAAGCGTGATAAGCGAAGATGACTGGCTTGTCCTTCGTGAAGATTGAATCGAATTCAGCGTCCGTTAAGCCGCGAGGATCGTCTTTTTTCAACTTCAAGAGGTCAACGACATTGACGAAACGAATCTTCATTTCTGGGAACGCCGCATGCAAGATTGAGACCGCAGCTAAACTTTCAGTCGTTGGTTCTGAACCAGCCGTTGCAAAGACAACATCAGGTTCTTCACCGTTATCGGTACTTGCCCAGTCGATCACACCGAGACCATCACGAACTAAGTGTTTAGCTTCATCCATGGTGAACCATTGTGGACGTGGATGCTTGCTGGCAATGATCAAGTTGATCAATTGCTTACTTTGAATAGCTTTATCAAAGGTGGCAATCAAAGTATTGGCATCACCTGGCAAGTAAGTCCGAATATATTCAGTCTTCTTTTCAGCCAAATGTGAGATGATACCTGGATCTTGGTGTGAGTACCCATTGTGATCTTGTTGGAAAGCTGTTGATGAGGCAATCACGTTAAGTGAAGGCACATCAGCCCGCCAAGGGGTTTCTTCGTGTGAGTTCCGTAACCACTTGAAGTGTTGGGTTAACATTGAGTCCACAACGCGCAAGAATGATTCATAACTTGCAAAGAAACCATAACGACCAGTTAAGTTGTATGCTTCCAACATTCCTTCGTCCATGTGTTCTGACAACATGGAGTCAATGATCCGACCTTTAGGTGCCAATAAAGCATCGTTAGGTTCGTGAATTGGTTCCATCCATTGACGTTTAGTGTCTTCAAAAGCCGCACCTAACTTGTTAGATAAGGTTTCATCAGGACCCCAACCACGGAAGTTCTTGTTATGTTCGTTTAATTTAATCAAGTCACGGATATACTTCCCAAGTTCAGTCATATCTGAACCGTCTGCTTTACCATGTTCCTTGTTATCTAGAGCATAGTCATCGACATTTGGTGTGATTAAATCTTTGGTTAACTTCCCACCGTTGGTTACAGGGTTAGCAGCCATTCGAGCATCACCAGTTGGTACTAGTGATGCAATTTCTGGTTTCAAAGTCCCATTTTCGTCGAATAATTCTTCTGGTTTGTATGATTTGAGCCAAGCTTCCAATTTATCGGCATGTTCCATATGATTACGGTCAACAGGAATTGGAATTTGGTGAGCCCGGAATGATCCTTCAATTGGTTCGCCGTCCCAAGTCTTAGGACCTGTCCAGCCCTTAGGTGCGCGGAAGACAATCATTGGCCACTTGGGACGTGATTCATCGTTGTTATCCTTGGCATTCTTACGAATAGCATGGATTTCTTCGATAACTTTGTCCAATTCGGCTGCCATTAATTTGTGCATTTCAGCAGGGTCAGTACCTTCAACAAAGTGAGGATCCCAACCAAGGCCCTTGAAGTAATCTTCAAGTTCTTCGTGTGATTCACGTGAAAGCACTGTTGGGTTAGAAATCTTGAAGCCATTTAAGTTCAAGATTGGTAAGACAGTCCCATCACTGATTGGGTTGATGAACTTGTTAACTTGCCAAGAAGTTGCCAATGGACCAGTTTCAGATTCCCCATCACCAACAACCGTAGCGGCGATTAAGCCAGGATTATCAAGAACGGCACCAGCGCCATGCAAGATTGAGTAACCAAGTTCGCCACCTTCGTGGATTGAACCTGGTGTCTTAGGATCAGCATGAGAAGCCACACCACCTGGGAATGAGAATTGTTTGAATAAACGTTTCATCCCGGCAGTATCTTGGGTGATTTTTGGATAAGTTTCGGTGTAGGTTCCATCTAAGTAGGAGTTTGAAACCATGACTTGACCACCATGACCTGGGCCTTCGATGTAGAACATGTTCAAACCATACTTATTAATAACCCGGTTTAAGTGGGCATAAATAAAGTTTTGACCAGCAATGGTGCCCCAATGGCCAATTGGATGGACTTTAACATCCGTTGCCTTTAAGGGTTCTCTTAATAGAGGATTATTTAATAGGTAGAGTTGACCAACTGATACGTAGTTGGCAGCCCGCCAATATTCGTCAACACGATTTAAGTATTCATCTGAAGAGTAATCAACAGAAGTATCTTTGGTAATTGTTTCGCTCATCGTTTTGCAACTCCTTTGCAAATCTTTGTTTTATTTATCATTACGGTTATTATGATAGCGGTTTCAAAAATAAAGTCAAGCAAATTTTGGCATTCATAGGGAATGGATATTATGCGAATGCCACTAAAGCTTGCTAAATAGGGATTCTGTCAGATTTTTGATTTGTTATTTTCCACTGATTAAAGAGATGTCAGTCAAGCGAATTTGCTTGGCAATTCGTTGATCTAATTGATCATCTGTAATAATGACATCAATATCATCGACACTAGCAGTTTTATAAAGCGCATTTTTTTCGAATTTGGTGTGATCAGCCAAAACAACTTTCATGCGGCAATGTGCCATCATCTTTTTGGAAACTTCAACCTCTTCTATATAGTGGTTTGTGATACCGGCTTGTAAATTAACCCCACCGCAACCAAAGAAACCGATATCTGCATAGATATTATGGATATTACTTAGCGTAATTGGGCCGGAAAGGGAACCTTCACTAGTACGCATGGTACCGCCTAATAGGACGATCTGGATGTCTTTGACAAATTGTAGTGAGTTTAAGACAAAAGTTGAATTGGTAATTACCGTTAAATTGTGCAGATGGCTGTGCTTAATCTCTTCGGCAACTTGAAATGAGGTTGTACCATAGTCTAAAAAGATTGATTCCCCATCATGAATTAACCGTAATGCATTGACGGCAATTTGATTTTTTTCACTGACTGCTTCATGTTGACGACGACCGTATTTGGTTTCACTAACACTTTGTGGTAATGTTGCCCCTCCACGAATAGCCTGAACGAGGCCTTGTTTATCTAGATTATAAATATCTTTACGAATCGTTTCGCGTGAGACATCGATTTGTTTACTAATATCAGCAATTCTAATAGTTCCTTGTTGATTTAGTTGATCTAAGATATATTTTTGTCGCTGCATGACGTCCATAAAGTTCATCTCCTTTTAATTAGATAGGTAGATTAATTAAATTTTCGCTATTATCATAGCACACTTTTGGCAATTGTTTGCAACATGTTTTGACCAAGTGAAAAAAAGAATAAGATAAACACTGATTTAGCAACCGCTTACATCATTAATTAAACAACATTGTGAATTCATTTACTTGCTGGTTGCCAACCACTATGTCTTGCCAACTGCATTTTGCAAATACGGGAACAAAAGTTTTTAAAAGAAAAGTCTTGCAAAAGAATTGCAAAATGATACAATTTAATCATTGAAAGCGATTACATTTTATCGATCCACGAAAGGAGAGACATATTTTGAGTGAGAATGTTGTAGAAGTTAGCGATTACCTAAGAGATCAATTAATTCTCTTACATACTTCTTTTAAATCATCAGAGGAATTATTTACGGCAGTTAATGCCAAGGCAGAAGCTGGCGGCTTCGTTACCGATCAGTTTTTACCAAAGATCATTAAACGTGAGGCAACTTTTCCAACTGGTTTGCAATTAGAGAAGCGAGGCGTTGCGATTCCGCATACTGATGCTGACACTATTAAAAAGGAATTCGTTGCAGTTATTGTTAATGATGAGCCAATCAACTTTAGTCGCATGGATGATCCGGAACAAAAGGTTGGTGCAAAACTAGTCTTTGTTTTAGGACTGAACAAGCCACATGCACAATTGGACATGCTACAAGCATTAATGGCTATTATTCAGGATGATTCGTTGATAACTGAAATTGAAAGCGCTAACAGTAATGAAACAATTCATCAATTATTAAGTAAATAAAAATTAAGATCTATTTATATAGAAAGAAAAGGGGAACTTATTATGAAAAAATTAAACGTCTTAGTCGCATGTGGTGCTGGTATTGCAACGTCAACGGTTGTTATGAAGAAGGTTGAAGATTTATTTGCTGAAAATAACATTGATGCTAATTTAATTCAAATTAAAATTGCTGAAGCAGCTGGTAAGCAAGATGACGCAGACATGTTGATCTCAACAACGGTTTTACCTACTGAATACAAGATTCCAGCCATTAAAGCCATGGGATTCTTAACAGGAATTGGCGTTGATAAGTTAAAGGATGAGATCATTACTAAAGTTCATGAAATTCAAGCACAATAATTAATACTTTGAAAAGTTTTTAGATTCACTTAGTAGGAGGAAACATTATGAAAGTCTTATCTGACGTGGTTCAAAGCGTCATCAACGTTGGCCCTAGCGTAATGCTACCAATTATTATCTTTATCGTTGGGTTAATTTTCCGAGTGAAACCTGGAAAAGCACTCACCGCTGGGATTACGGTTGGTATTGGGATGATCGGGATCAACTTAGTTATTAATTTATTGACCACGAGTGTTGGTCCGGCTGCCCAAGCCATGGTTAAACGGTTTGGCTTCCACTTGACGATTATTGATGCTGGTTGGCCAGCCGTCTCAGCCGGAACCTGGGCGCAACCGATTTCAGCTATTATGATTCCAATTATCTTAGTCGTAAACGTTGCCTTGATTCTTTTAAATTGGACCAAGACTTTGGATATCGATATTTGGAACTATTGGCATATGATTGCCGCTTCTGCTACAGCTTATGTTGTAACTAAGAACTGGTGGTTTGCAATTCTTGCCGGAATTATTTATGAAGTTGCAGTCTTAATTATTGCTGATAAGACAGCACCGATGGTCGAGGAATTTTATGGATTAGAGGGGATCAGTTTTCCAACTGGTTCTGCTGCAGCTTATGGATTACTTGGTATTCCAATTGGTTGGGTTGTTAGCAAGATTCCTGGTATTAAGAAGTGGGATGTTGATCCACAAACGATTCAGAAGCGCTTCGGTGTGTTCGGCGAACCAATGGTTATGGGGATTGTGATTGGGATGTTATTAGCTGCTTTAGGTGGCTATTCCGTACCAAATATCCTCAAACTTGGGATGTCTATGGGTGGTGTTATGTTCTTAATGCCACGGATGGTTAAGATCTTGATGGAAGGTTTAATTCCAATTCAAGAAGGTGCCCAAAAATTACTTCAAGAAAAATATGGCAATCGGAAGATTTACTTAGGGATGGATGCTGCACTTTCAACTGGTTCACCAGCTACGTTGGCAACTGGGTTGCTGATGGTTCCGATTACGTTATTCTTAGCAATTATTTTACCTGGTAACCGAGTTTTGCCTTTCGGTGATTTAGCAACAATTCCATTCTTTGCGGCCTTGATTGTACCTAGTCGTAAAGGGAATATCGTTCATTCTGTCATTTCAGCAACGATTGTTATGACCTTTGCTTTGTTAATGGCAACGGACTTTGGTCCAACTTTAACTTCAATGATGCATGGGATTGTTTCATTCCCTAAAGGCGCATCCGAAGTTACTAACTTGGATACCGGTGGTAACATTTTGAACTGGATTATTTTGAAAGTTTCACAATTGGTCCAACCTTTATTTAACTAAAAAAATTTTTAGATACTCAGAAAGGAACATGAATTATGTCTGCTGAAGAATTTAATGAAGAAACAATGGAAGCTGTTGTTAAGACCGAAGCTGGTTATGACAATATGGAATTAAAACAAATCCCTGTACCCGAAGTTACTGGGGACAAGGTGTTATTAAAAGTTGCTTATACTGGAATTTGTGGGACGGATATCCATACTTTTAAAGGTCAATATGCAAACGCTGTCACCCCATTGGTTTTAGGTCATGAATTCTCAGGGAAAGTTGTTAAAGTAGGCCCAGACGTTACAACATTAAAGCCTGGCGATCGAGTTACTAGTGAAACGACTTTTGCTACTGATGAAACTTGTATTTATTGCCAAGACAAGGAATACAACTTATGTCCTAACCGTGAAGGGATTGGGACTAAGGCTAATGGCTCGATGGCCAACTACGTGTTAACTCGTGAAGAAAGTGCCCATATCCTGCCAGACAATGTGTCATACAAGATGGCTGCAATGTCTGAACCACTTGCTTCATGTGTTCATGCGATGTATCAAAAGACACCATTCACGTTACATGATACGTTACTTATCATCGGACCAGGACCAATGGGCTTACTTTCATTACAGATTGCCAAGGAAATTGGTGCACGGGTCTTTGTTTCTGGGATTACTAAAGATGCTGACCGTCTCCAAATTGCTAAAGAACTTGGTGCTGATATTGTTATTGATACGCAAAAAGAAGACCTTGAAAAGATCATTATGGATGCTACTGATGGTGTTGGTGTTACAAAAGTTTATGATTGCTCTGGTGCCACCCCAGCTGTTAACGCTGCTTTGCCATTAATTCGTAAAGGTGGAACTTTCCAACAAGTTGGACTGTTTGCTAAACCAATGAATGAATTGGACGAACGTTCAATCATTCAACATGAAATCACTTATCGTGGTTCACGTTCACAAAACCCATATGATTGGCCAATTGCGTTACACCTTGAAAGTAAAGGTGCTATCAACCAAGATGCCATGATTACAAAAGTCTTTGATTTGGAACACTGGCGTGATGCTTTTGATGCCATGATGGCCGGCAAAGAATTGAAAGTCATGATTGCATCAAATCCTGATGATCCAGATTTAGCTGAATAATCACTGGCTTGGCAATGAATATATTAAGTAATTACTAGAATGACAAACCTCCTTGTAAAGGTGCTACAGCTACGATGGCTGGGCACCTTTTTTGGAGATTAAGGAGATAGTTAATGACCTATCAAACGATTTTATTTGATATTGATAATACCTTGATTAATTCTGCCGACCTAATTGCCGAGACGTTGCAGAAAGGTGCTGCAGCAACTGGGGTTAATGTTCCCGTGTCTGAATATCGTAAACGAATTGGCCGACCTGGTGATGAGATTTTAAAGGAATTTGGGGTAACGAATTGGAAGCAAGTTTTAGCGGATTATATGGTTGAATTTGAGCGAAATATGGATCAGTTAACCTATTTCCCTGGTATCGAAGTATTATTGTCGAATTTAAATGAGTTGGGGATTCAAACTGGTGTAGTGACATCTAAGGATCAAGTGCAGTTTGCCAGGGAGACGAAGTATTTTCCACTAATTGCGGCTGCTAAAATTGTCACAACCTCAGATCTGACAACGAAGTCTAAACCTAGTGCAGAGCCGTTACTATATACTGTAAAGATGCATCAACTAGATCTAGAACAGACGTTATATGTCGGAGATAGTGTTTATGATATGCAGGCGGCTCAAGCAGCGCGGATGGACTTTGCAAGCGCTGATTGGGGTGCATTGCCAGATATCGAATGTAATTATGCTAAGTATCAGTTGGCACGACCAGATGTTTTATTAAAATTAATTTAAAGACTAGGAGAACAATCATTAGCAAGGCTAATAATTGTTCTTTTATTTTGTTAACGAACAAAAATGGAGTTTTAGTTGTAAAGCGTTGGCAACTGAATTCATTAATGATATCAAGGAGCTATGTCTCATTAGTAAACCACTTTGTCAGGGATGTTGGAAATTAACGATATTAATTAATGTAGGCGCTTACATTATGATGTAATCATAGAAATTAAATATAAGTTGTGAGGAGCGTATTAATTATGTCAACAGATTGGTTAGCGTTAGAAGATCGCGTCATTATTGTTACAGGGGGATCATCAGGAATTGGCGATGCCATTGTATCAGAGCTTTTGAAACATGGTGCTAATGTTATTGATTTGGATCTTAACCCAAGTGAACGTGACGATGAGCAATTAACTTTTATTAAATGTGATGTAATATCGGGGACGGCCGTTGATGAAGCGGTAGATAGAGTAGCAACTAAGTTTGGTCATATTGATGGTTTAGTAAATAACGCTGGAATTAACATGCCACGTTTATTAGTTGATAGTCAGACACCACGTGGCCAATATGAACTCAATGAGGCGGCTTTTGATAAGATGTTTGCCGTTAATGTCAAAAGTACGTTCCTGCTTTCGCAAGCAGTCGGGCGGTATATGGCTAAACAACAGGATGGCGTTATTGTGAATATGTCATCTGAAGCCGGATTAGAGGGTTCACAGGGCCAGAGCATTTATTCAGGAACTAAGGGTGCAATTAATGGATTAACTCGTTCATGGGCCAAAGAACTAGGTGAGTACAATATTCGTGTCGTTGGTGTGGCACCCGGCATTATGGAAGCAACTGGTTTACGTACACCTGCTTATGAAGAAGCATTAGCTTATTCACGTCACAAAACGGTAGCTGATTTAAGAGCAGGATATAAGAGTACAACAACCACACCACTAGGTCGTAGCGGGCACTTATATGAAGTGGCTGATTTAGTTAGTTACTTTTTATCGAAACGAGCAAGTTATATTACTGGCGTAACCACTAATGTAGCCGGAGGTAAATCGCGCGGCTAAAAAGGAATGATGTCGTTGAATAGTCAATATCTGCGGTTGCTAAGCTTTTTTATCGTTAATGATTCAGTAACGATAAATGAATTATTGGCAGTCGAACATGTTTCCGAACGAACGATGAACAAATACATTCAACAATTGAATGAAGAGCTAGCTGGGGCCGCTCAAGTTCATGAAAAGCGGCGGCGATATTATTTACAGGTTAATGATTACCAGCGATTGGCTAAGTTACAAACTGGACACTTAAAAAAGAGTTTGGATTTCAATGATGCAAATAAACGCTATGCCTATATTGTAAAACGGTTATTTCAAAGTACTGATTATATAACTTTGGATGACTTGGCAGATGAGCTAACGATTAGTAAAACAACATTGAATCGTGACTTGAAGCAGTTAAGGCAAGCCTTGGCTAGCTATGATGCTGAGATTTATGCAATGACTAACAATGGTATTAAGTTAATGATTTACGATGATTATGAGGCACCGATTATTGTTGACCATTTTGTATACGACTACTTTGACTTGCAAGCAATGGTCACATCAGAATGGTTAGATCGCGTACGGCAATGTTGTTATCGATTGGGATTAGAGGCGTCAATGAGTAAATTGCTTCGTCGTCATCTGATTGTTTTAAATTTTTCGATTAATAGTGGTTATCGAATAACATCTCAGATTCCAAATTTCCATCGATTGTGGCAATTATCAGAGAATCCACTCCAGTTAGCAACGGTTTTATCAATAGGTTTTAAGACTGAACTCAGCGATAATGAACTCGACTATTTGATGGCACCGCTGGCATTTAAAGCGAATGGACTGTTATCAGAAGCGTTGATTGACAGTCAGTTGACTCAAAATGGCATCATTTTTGAAAGAATTAGACAACAAAGTGAGTTGTCTAGCGCTTTGAACTTTGAGCATATGTACGACCAAATTAAATATCATTGTTTATTTTTAATTAATCGGACGATCTTTCATGTGCAAACCAATCAATTATTACCGAGTAACTTATTAGAGAAATACCCAATTGCTTATGACTTGGCACAAACAATGTTGAAAGTACTAGAGGGACATCTAGGTGTCCCAGTTGATCCTGCCGAAATGGGTTACTTGGTGCTCTATTTTGAAATGGAATTAGAGGATCGTCAGAATAAAGGGCAACCAAGTTTTGAAGTGGCGATTGTTGGACAAGTAGGCGCTAGTGTTATCAAATTTATTCAACATCAATTGGATGAGATTTTTGAAGATGAAGTGGTGGTGACGGTTTTTGCAAATGCTAAACAACTGAATATGAATTATGGTCATTACTTGCTTATCTTTTCCGATCGGCCAATTGAATATGGCGATACTACCACTCCAGTTGTACGAATTAGTGCCGCCTTTCGGGCTAATGAACTACGTGTGAAATTACAAGTCTCATTAGTCGAAAGGGCGATCTTGAACAGTAACTGTGAGTTTGATTTTTGGAACTTAAAGCATCAGACACCATATCTTGATGCCGTTAAAACGATGATTGAAGCACGGATTGATGATGGTAGCCTAAATACTAGTTTTATGAAGTCATGGCAGCAGCGTGAACAACAAGGGTCAAGCGTTTTTGAGAATGGTATTGCGATTCCGCATGTGATTGATAATTCTGGGCATCAACGGATTTTATTGCAATTAGGTGTTTTTGATCGGCGAACGAAATATCAAGATCGAGATGTTCAGTTTGTCTTTTTGATTGGAATTCCCCAAAAACTGAATCATGAGCTAAACAAAGTTCTGTCACAGGTGTATGACTTGATTTTCTTAATTGCAAGTAACAGCAATATTTATCAAGGGTTATTGAATTATGATCAGCAACAACCCTTAACTCAAATTACGGAGGGCATTTAAATGACATTAACGTTATATCTTGGTATCGGGCTTGTCGCTGCTTTCCTTTTACAGGGATTATTAGGATTTATTCAGATTAAAAATTTTTCGCAAAACTATCGTGAATTACGACAGCATGGCCGAGTATTGATTGGTAAAAATCCTAAGCGACTCCAGGCTGGAAGCTTATTATTATTAGCGATTGATCTTGATGGCAACATTAAAGAGGCTCGAATAATGAAAGGGGTTACGATATTTGCTCATTTTAAGCAACTACCGTTGTTAAAGCAGCATAATATCGTGGTAGTTGCTGCAGATAACGAGATGATGCAACAAGTTGATAAATTAACTCGTGGTTGTATTCTAAATGCTTATCGTAACTTTGTTAACTTTAAGACAGGACAATTGGCATACGATGATCTCAATACGAATGTCAATATCTTCTCAATGCCACTATTCGAAAAAATCAAGCAGCTATATCATCAACTGAATCGGCTTATCGGCCACCAACTCAATAAAGTTAGGAGAAATGAACTATGAAATATATTACAGCATTTGCCTCGGGTTTTATGGGCTTGTTCCAGACCGGTGCTAAGACGTTTATCGGTTGGATGAGTTCAATCGTCCCCGTAGTATTACTTTTATTGGTTTTAATGAATACGATTATTGCTTATCTTGGGGAAGAACGAATGAACAAGTTAGCGCGAGCATCTTCGCGAAATGTGTTAACTCGTTATATGATTTTGCCATTTTTATCAGCGTTTATGTTAGGCAATCCGATGTCATTTACCATGGGACGGTTCTTGCCAGAATTTTACAAACCAAGTTACTACGCGGCGCAAGCACAATTTTGTCATACTAGTAATGGGGTTTTTCCACACATTAATCCTGGGGAGTTGTTCATCTGGTTGGGGATTGCCCAAGGGGTTGAAAAACTTGGCCTAAATACGATGGACTTAGCCATGCGCTACTTATTAGTTGGATTGGTGATGAATTTTATTGGGGGTTGGGTAACCGATTATACGACCGCTTACGTTTGTCGAACCAGTGGCGTTAAATTATCTAAGGATGTCAATGTTGTCACTAATGCTTAAGGAGGGGTCTAATCATGTCATGGAAAAGTATTCAAGTTGAACACGGAACTGGTGGCTGGGGTGGCCCACTCACAATTACACCAACAGCTGAGAAGCATAAGTTTATTTATGTGACTGGTGGAAACAAACCGGCAATAGTCGATAAGATTGCCGAGTTAACGGGTATGGAGGCTATTGATGGGTTTAAGACCTCAATTCCAGATAATGAAATTGCCGTAGCCATTATCGACTGTGGTGGTACGCTTCGATGTGGTATTTATCCTAAAAAAGGTATTTTGACGATTAATGTGTTACCAACTGGGAAGAGTGGTCCACTAGCGAAATATATTACACCTGAATTGTATGTTTCAAATGTCGGTGTTAATCAGATTAAGTTAACTGATGCCGTTGCAGAACAAGCACAGTCAGTTGATGATATGGCGAAGAACGAAGCGCCTGCTGAAACTAGTGATAGCGAAGCCAAATACGATAATAGCAAGACAATTACCCAACAGATGGAACATAAAAGTTTTATTGCAAAGATTGGGGTTGGTGCTGGTAAAGTTGTTGCCACGTTCAATCAGGCGGCTAAGGATTCGGTACAAACCGTAATCAATACCATTATTCCATTTATGGCCTTTGTCGCATTGCTAATTGGGATTATTCAGGGGTCTGGTATCGGTAAGGTTTTTGCCAAGTTAATGACGCCACTGGCCGGAAATGTCTGGGGACTGATGATTATGGGCTTTATCTGCTCTTTACCGTTTTTATCGCCATTATTAGGACCCGGAGCAGTTATTGGCCAAGTGATTGGGACGTTAATTGGTGTTGAAATCGGTAAAGGTAATATTTCGCCACAGTATGCATTACCAGCATTGTTTGCGATTAATACGCAGAATGCCTGTGACTTTATTCCAGTTGGTTTAGGTTTGGAAGAAGCCGAATCTAAAACAGTTGAAGTTGGGGTGCCGTCAGTTCTGTATTCGCGGTTCTTTAACGGGGTACCTCGAGTATTTGTTGCTTGGATTGCCAGTTTCGGTTTATATCCTGGCAAATAATGTTGAAAATTATTGAGTAGGTGAATTTGAATGATGGAAATTGATAAACATATAGCATATCAAACAGTGGTCAAAGAAATTGGCAATGAAGCATTAGATTTTGCCGAAATTAAAATGGTGATTTTCTTTGGTGATGAAGCACCGGAGGCTTTACGGCCGTCCTGTTATATTGTGGATGTTAATTCGATCGCTGGTGATATTAAACCAGGAATGTTTTTAGTTATTGATGATGAAAGCTATCAGATCACGGCTGTAGGCAAAGAAGTTGAACGGAATCTACAAAACCTTGGCCATATTGCCGTTAGTTTCACTGGTGAAACTAAGGCCGGATTAGCGGGAACCATGTATGTTGAAGATAAACCATATCCACATATTAGGGTAGGGAGTCGGGTCAGCGTTCAAGTGGCAGAGTAAATTAACCTAAAACGCCTACTGAAAATGTAGGTGTTTTTTATTATGAACGATATCCTTGGAAGAAAATAAACTGATCCTTAAATTGATTGTTTATCAATTTAAGGATCAGTTTTGATTGTTTGCAGTGATTTCTGATAGCTAGATGTTTGCTGTATCTTCAGCTGAAATGTCCGGCATATTAGTCATAATCCATTGTTCAGCTTCTGGTGACCATAAGCCATTATGTTTTGCTAAGACTTTACCTAAACCAGATTCTGGATCAACTTTGGCTAATTCAATACGGTCGAATTTCTTTTGGGAATAAACAAGCTTCTTACCACCGCCAATTTCGGGCTGTGTCAAAGTGGTTTCTGCAGCAGCGTTGAGACCTAACACATGGGTGATTACTTTAGCAACGTTGACCTTACGCTCGGCGATTAACTGTGCAGCGGTTGCCTCATTCTGAGCATTACCGCCAGAGGTACCAGCAACGTGAGTAAAGTTGTAGTGTACATCATAGAAATTCAGCTGTGCTGTGAAGTCTTTGTGCATTGGACCGGCAAATTGATTAAGGCAGCCATCAGGATTGAGAAGTTCGCCAGACATTGTCACTAAAGCTGGTACGCTAATCATGCAGAAAATGTCGTCAAAGCCAGCACCATCCACCGTCGCCTTTAATTTTGCTTTTTGTTCATCAACTGATAAACCGTTTACATTTACGAAAGAAACGTTAACTTCGTCAGAAGGATACAACTCTTTAGCACGATCTAGTTTGCTTTGGTCAATATCCGTAACGACTAAGTTCTTAGGTTTTACGCCAGCATGTAAAGCGTAATCGATTGCCAATAGTCCCATTGGACCAGTACCACCAAGCATTAAGATATTCCCATTAGCTTTGATACCCATTTTGTGATTATAGGTGTGTGGAATGAGGTGAAATTGTGCCTCAAACGCTGCAATGACACAGCTAAGTGGCTCACAAAGCGAACCTTCGTAGTAAGCTTGACCGTGAAAAGGCACTAGACAATCTAATGCCATTACTTCGTTTGGAATGATAATAGCCGTGGCATCGCCGCCGATGTAGGGGTATGAATAGCCAGGTACAAACGGTGTGTCATCACGTGCCAAATTTGGCTGAATGGCATAATCATCACCAGCTTGATACTTATCAGCCCACTTTTTACCGACTTTTAAAATTTTGCCTGAAAATTCATGACCAACTAGTGCCGGGTTTTTATCCAGATTATCTGGCGTTTTTTTATGGTCTTCACCTTCTTGGGCAAGTTTCCAAGACGACATACACATGGTATCGCTGACCACCGTTGCTAAGATTTCATCGTCTTTAATTTCTGGTAATTCAAATTGTTCAACTCGCAGATCCTTTTTACCGTGAATTCGTAATCCAATACTGTTCATTACTTGTTCCTCCTCACAAATGTGTTTAAAATGTGTGATTTCATTTACAAGACCAATAATAAACGGCACTTTAAAAGCAGTCAATACGCACGCGCCATTACTCACAAATGTGAAAATGGCGCGTGCATATTGACTGCTTTGCTTAATTGATTAGTTTTTTGACTGCCACGGCAGTTTTGTCGGAGGTTATCAGAACATTCAATGTCCCAGAACGTAAGGCACCTAGAGTTGCCTCGGCTTTATTTTCACCAGTTGCAACACCGATACGCAACGGAATGTTTTTGAGCGCGGACAATTCCATACCAACCAGACTACCATTGGCCTCTTTGATTAGCCGACCATCGATTGTAAATGGTTGGGAAAGAATATCACCAACGGCTGAACCTTGTAAAACGTCTTCAAATCCGGTTCCTTTGTAAAACCCACGCCAAGTTAAGTTGTTGGTGATTCTAGAACTACCAATACCGAAGATTGCAATATCTAGTTTTTTCCAGAAGTTAGTAACAGCTTTATTGTTGGGATTATCTAATAATTCTTTTCTTAAAGCAGGACTGCTAATCATTACGGGTGAATCTAGTGTGTAAGAAGTGGAAGCTTTAACACGATTAGCAAGTGTGTGTACTAAATTATTCGCTTGATAATCAACATCAAGCTTGCCAATTGGACCACCGATTAGAGGCACTGTTGTGATATTTGAAATATTGTTTAGTTCATTAACCGAATTAATAACAGTAGCCAAAGTGCGTCCCCAAGAGAGACCAACGATATTATTTGAATTTAGTTGCTGCTGCAAGTAGTTGCCAGCATACATACCGATAGAACTTAAGTCATCACTATAACTACTGCCAGGTGTTGTGGGGACAATGATTGCTTTTTTTAAATGGAAAATTGATTGGAATTCTGCAGAAAGCTTTTCACTGGCACCAAAAGAAGAATCAATGTTTATTTTAACAATTCCGAGTTCACGAGCTTCTTTGAGTAATCGACTGATCTCGGTTCGATGGATATGAACTTGTTTTGAAATATCTGTTTGATTTAAACCGTCTTCGTAATAAAGCTTGGATATTTCTATTAGTTGATTGACGCGTTCAATATCAAATTTAGACATAGTTAGTCACCTCTAATATCTTAATAAATTGATTGTAATCCTTTTTTAGAAAAAATACCAGATGCTATCACAAATGTGCAAAACCGTTTATCGATATTGAAAAAGCTTTTTATGGTGATAATATAGCAAGTGAAATAAATAACATTCATCAATAACACAAATGTGAAACGGAGGAATTCGAAATGGATTGGTTGAATTTAACAAATAAAACGTATGTAGTTACAGGTGGTTCTTCGGGGATAGGTGCAGCCATTGTTAACGAATTAATCAATAATGGTGCCCAAGTTGTAAATGCTGACTTAAAAGAAGGTGAGTTGAAAGCTGATAAATTGACTTTCATTCAGACTGATGTGACGTCACATGAACAAATTAAGGCATTGATTCAAACTGTTACAACTGAATTTGGCCAAATAGATGGTTTAGTAAATAATGCTGGCATTAATTTACCAAGATTGTTAGTGGATGCCCAACATCCAGAGGGGCAATATGAATTAGGTGAAACTGAATTTAATAAAATGTTTGCAGTCAATGTTAAAAGCATGTATCTCATGTCGCAAGCTGTTGGACATGAGCTAGTTAAAAATCATGCTGGTGTCATTGTTAATATGTCATCAGAAGCGGGTTTGGAAGGTTCGCAAGGTCAAAGTGCCTATTCTGCAACTAAAGGTGCAATCAATGGTTTTACCCGTTCTTGGGCTAAAGAATTAGGATCTAGTAATGTACGAGTAGTAGGCGTGGCTCCAGGAATTATGGAAGCAACCGGTTTACGAACACCTAGCTATGAGGAAGCCTTAGCTTACACTCGCAATATTAGTGTGGATACACTACGTGCAGGTTATAAGAGTACTAGTACAACGCCAATGGGTCGTTCCGGTAAGTTGAGCGAAGTGGCAGATCTTGTTAGTTATCTTTTATCTGATCGTGCAAGTTATATTACGGGCGTCACTATTAATGTTGCAGGTGGTAAGTCTAGAGGCTAAATGTTAGTGAGGTAAGAAATATGAAAGTTGTACTTATTGGACATGGTCATACTGCCGAAGCGATGAAAGGCGCAGTTGAAATGATTTTTGGTGAAGTGGCTGATTTCTACCCAGTAGCTTTTCTTCCTAAAGAAGGATTACAAGAGCTTATCACTAAAATGAAAACGGTTACTGACGATTTTGAAGCGAAAGACACTTTAGTGATTGCTGATTTATTTGCGGGTACACCTTACAATGCTGCAGCGACTTTAGCGTTACAACATGAAGTTCAGGATGTGATTGCAGGCATGTCATTACCGATTTGTTTAGAAATAGCTAGTCAAATGAATCAATTATCGGTTACTGAATTAGTTACTTATATCATGAAAAATAGTCGCGATTATACCAAAGCACTTAGCATTATAAATCAAGAACAAGCAGCAGAGGAGGACTTCTAATGATTATTACGTTAGCTAGAATCGATGATCGTCTGATTCACGGTCAAGTAACGACAGTTTGGTCGAAGGAATCACATGCAGACCGAATCATTATTGTAAGTAAAGATGTTTTTCAAGATACAATTCGCAAAACCTTGTTAAAGCAAGCCTGTCCTCCCGGTATGAAGGTAAATATTGTTGATGTACCTAAAGCAATTGCTGTGTTCAATAATCCAAAGTACAAAGATGACAAGGTTTTCTATTTATTTACCAATCCGAGCGAGGTATTAGCTTTAGTTCAGGGCGGTGTACCGCTTGAAACTTTGAATATTGGTGGGATGCAATATTCAGAAGGACGAACCCAAATAACAAAGTCGGTTTCTTTAACTCAAGTGGATGTTGATGCTTTTCGACATCTAGGTCAATTGGGTGTGAAGTTGGATCTTCAAGTTGTTAAGACTGATCCGCATACTGATATTTTAAAGAAGATTGATGAAACCTTTGATAAGTAAGGGGGAAAGCTATTATGAAGATTACAATTTTTCAATTAATCCTGATTTTTATTTGGTCATCAATTACAGGTGCTGGTAGTGTACTCGATGAATTTCAAACTCATCGGCCATTGATTGCTTGTAGTGTGACTGGATTAATTTTAGGTGACCCGGTTAAAGGGATTATTTTAGGGGGAACCTTGGAATTAATCGCATTGGGTTGGATGAATATTGGTGCGGCCCAGTCTCCTGATTCGGCTTTAGCAAGTACGATCTCTACTATTTTAGTTATTGTAGGTAGTCAAAGTATTCAAAAAGGAATTGCGATTGCATTACCAGTTGCCGCTGCGGGACAAGTTTTAACGGTTTTTGCTCGAACAATTACAGTGGCCTTTCAACACGCTGCTAATCGACAGGCCGCAAAAGCAAATTTTAAAGCAATAGAGTGGCTACATTTTTCAGCACTATTTGTACAAGCACTTCGGGTCTCAATTCCAACAACACTTGTGGCGATTTTTGTCAGTCCAACAATGGTACAGTCAATGTTGAACGCTTTGCCTGACGTGGTCACTGGTGGTTTGACGGTTGCTGGTGGCTTCATTGTAGTCGTTGGATATGCGATGGTTATGAATATGATGAGTGTTAAATATTTAATGCCATTCTTCTATTTAGGTTTTATTCTGGGTGGCTATTTAAAACTTAGTCTACTAGCTTTTGGTGGTGTTGGATTAATTTTGGCTTTGGTATATGTTCAATTGAATCCTAAGTTTAGTAAACAAATGAGTGCGACACCGGTAAGTAATACGGCAGTTGAAAATGATCTGGCCGAAGACGAATTAGAAGACTAGTGGGGTGATGAGTATGAGTTCAGCGGAAGAAATTGTCAGTACTTTGACCAAACGTGATATTTTCCAAACTTTTGTATTTGAAAACTTTCAACAAGCCTCATTCAATTATGAAACGATTCATGGCTTAGCATTTTGTGTAGATATGATTCCAACGATTCGACGAGTTTATAAGACTAAAGAAGACCAAGCAGAGGCGTTAAAGCGGCATTTAACCTTTTTTAACGTAACACCGGGTGTTTGTGGGCCAATTGTTGGCGTCACGATGGCCCTTGAAGAAGGTAAGGCACAAGGTGAAAATATCGATGCTGGGACTATTCAAAGTTTTAAAGTCGGCTTAATGGGACCACTGGCCGGAGTTGGTGATCCGGTAATGTGGGGGACACTACGACCAATTTTAGCAGCATTAGGCGCTTCGCTGGCCGTTAAGGGTTCTTGGATGGGACCTTTCTTATTCTTCTTTGCCTTTAATGCAATTCGGTTGGCATTAAAGTGGTATGGGTTGAAGCTTGGTTTAAATCGTGGTTTGGCGCTAGTTAAAGATGTGTCTGGCAACCTGTTGCCTAAGTTGACGGAAGGTGCGACAGTCCTAGGACTCTTTGTAATGGGTGTGTTGGTTACAAAGTGGACAACAATCAATATTCCACTAGTCGTTTCAAAAACGCAGAATGGTGGCAAAGAGGTTGTAACAACTATTCAAACGATTCTTGATGAACTTTGCCCAGGGTTGCCGGCCTTAGGTTTAACATTACTAATGATGTATTTATTACGTAAGAAGGTTAATCCGATTATTTTGATTTTTGCTTTGTTTGGTGTTGGTATTCTTGGATACGGCTTGGGTTGGCTTAAATAATAATTCTTGAGGAGGGCATGAAAATGAATGAGCGTACGTTTGCCATTATGATTGGCATCCTACTAATTTTTGCAGGATATCTTAATAAGAAGAAACGTGGTAAAACCGATTCATTAAGCGTTGGTATGGGAATCTTTATTATTCTCTTGGCTGTTCATGCCTTCCCATTTCTGTCATATTGAGGTGTTAATTATGGTTCTAGTATCTTCAAAGTATTTAGTCGATAAAGCTTACCAACATCATTTCGCCATTGGGGCGTTTAACGTTGGTAATAGTGAATTTGTTAAAAATATTATTAGTGTAGCTGAAGAACTGCGTGCACCGGTGATCTTACAAATTCACCCTTATGAATATGATTTAATGGGTAGTGGCATTGTGTCATATGCGCGTGAAATGGCACTAACTGCCAATGTCCCGGTGGCCATTCATCTGGATCATGGTCGGGATCTGAATGATGTCATGCGCGCTGTTCGTGATCAAATGAATTCGGTGATGATTGATACGTCGGGTTTATCCTTTGAAGATAATCTGGCCATTACGAAGCAAACGGTTGGCTTGTGTCATCGGATTGGGGTAGCGGTTGAAGCGGAATTAGGGAGTATTGGCAATCGAAATGCCAGTGCTGCCGAGAATATGGGGCGAGTTTACACTGCTCCAGGAAGTGCCAAGCAATTTGTTGACGCTACCGGTGTTGATGACTTAGCCGTCGCCATTGGAACGGTTCATGGGCCATATCCAAGTGGTGATAATGACATTAAAATTGATCGTTTAGATGCCTTAAACGATGCGCTGCACATGCCGTTAGTTTTACACGGTGGTTCTAACAATCCTGATGATAAGATCCGCGAAGCGGTGGCCCATGGCATTGCCAAAGTGAATATTTCAACCGATATTAAGATGCCATTTTATCATACGATTAAAGACACGGTTATCAACCGGCCTAAGGACTATGAACCATGGATGATGACACCGGATGCGGATGAAGCCCAAAAGGCTGTTGTTCGTGAGAAGATGCGGTTGTTCAGTAGCGATGATAAAGCTGATTTATACTTTGAAGATTCTGTTCATCTAAACCCACTTTATCCATATAGCTGTGATATTGTCGACCATATTATTTATGATCAACAACCAGATGAAACCTTGGTTACACAAAAATAAATGAAAAATAATCCCCGCAATTAAGTCGGCCGTCAGGCTTAATTGCGGGGATTATTAGCTTAGTTTTCGGTCAATTCAGTTAGCAAACTCTGATGTGTATTGAGCTGCTTTAATTGAACCGGTTTGAGATTTTTTAGCTTGGTGTAGATATAACCAAACACCTGTCCACTATCGGGTCGGTTTTGATTAGCTAAAACGATCAACATCAAGTAGATTTGGCGATCATCAATTTTGAGTTCATCATCAAATGCAATGGCGAAAACCTCATAGGCATCGACAAGTCGTGCTGATGCGTGTGGAATCGAAACATGATTCAAAATCAATTGATTTCCAGCGGCTTCACGAGCAATTAGTGCAGTCACTGCCTCATGAGTGAGCAAACCTTGTGATTCGAAGCTATCCAAACCAGCTTGTAGGACTTGATTAGCATGGTGATAGTGACCATCCAAATGAATAAAGTGACTAGCCGGAAAGAAGTTAACAAGGTTTTCTTGGATATAGCTTTCGCTACTTAGATTTTTTAAGCGATCTAATTCGTCCTGATTGATAACGCCATTGAAGGTGCTGTCAAAGTGCACTGGCAAGTGTAAATCGTTTGGATGTAGACCATTGCCAATGATTAAATCATAGTCGGTATAGTCTAGTCGAGTCGTTAATTGTTCCTTTGAAAAAACCATCTCGATCGTCATATTTGGGACTTGTTCGGTGATAATCATCTTGTTAATGTTGGCGACTGATTGTCGTGTTGCATACATTAAAGTTCGAACATTGCGGGCCGCTGGTGTTTCAACGGCGTGTAAGACATATAAGGCAATGTAGTCAGCGTCGATTTGGATCGCATCAAAATCTTGTTGTAACTTTTGTGCTAAATCAAATGCAAAATCGAATGCAAATGGGTTTTGAATCTTTAAGTAACGAATTTGTTCCGAAAGTGAAGCCGGGACAAAGGTTGGAAACATAGAACTGCGGCAGAGATGATTAAAAATTTCTTCGGTAAAATCATGATTGAGACTATCTAACGTATAGTGGATTTTGGTGGCTTCAATGGTCGCATGCACTTGGCGCATCGTTAGGTCATTTAGCAACGTGATTTTTGCATCAAAGAATAAAGCTAGGGTTGTGACTACTGATGCATCAAGGCCAGTCGACATCAATTGCGTGGCTAATGCATTGGTTGTTGTCGCAATGGATTGTGGCGCAACGAGCAGACAAGCTAAAATTTGTGCATTAAATTGAGCTTCGGTGAGATAGTCAAACAATCGTTCAGGCAGTGCGTCTCGAACCAATTTTGCAGGTAGCAGTGGATCAAGTTGCCAATCTAGTTGCTTAAGCTGACTAGTAATCAGGGGACGATTGTCCAAAATCAAGGCCGCTAAAACGTCAACTTTGGAAATATGCTGAACCTTAACAGTAGTCCCAATACGTGGTCGTAGGCTAATTTTTAAAACTCGTTGAAATTGACGATTAATCTTTTCAACACAGTTCAAAATGTTTTGTCGTGATAAAAAGGTTTTTTCCATGAGTTCCGCCAACGTAATATTGGGATGAATGAGTAAGTAAAATAAGACTAAGTTGCTCTCGTTATTAAATTTAGTCAGTAATTGATTGAAATTAGCGGTATTCAAAATGAGCAAGTGATACTTTTTAATGCTTTCAATCGAACCAATCTTTTCATCTGCTAACAAGGCATTAATACGTGCAATATCACGAATAATGGTGCGACGCGAAGTTGCGAGTAAGGTGGCTAATTCTTCCCCCGATAGATCATGTTCTTGTAGTAACAAAATGATTCTTAATTCTCGTGAATTTAGCATAAGTTACGAACGGATCCCGTGCTCCATTCTTTTCAGTCCTTCCTGTAATTTCGAAAGTGGACAGGCAATATTCATGCGTAAATAGTGACGATCACCATAAGTTTTACCTGGCATAATACCGACACGACCAGTGTTGATTAATCTGTCTTGAAGTTGATCAGATGTTAGACCCAGCTTGGAAATATCCATCCAAGCGAGATAGGTCGCTTGTGGTTGTTTGAACCCAACTTCTGGCAAGTTATCTTGTAAAAAATGTCCTAAATAGTCGAAATTGTTTTGTAGGTAATCTGTTAATTGTACCAAATAGTCATTCCCGGTGTCATACGCGGCGATTTGGCTCTCAATTCCGAAAATACTGGCGGACGATAGGGCGTTTTTTTGTTTTAGTTCAAGTAGAAAAGCGTCTCGTAACGTTTCTTCCGGGACAAATAAGTAGGAGCCAATTAGTCCGGGAGTATTAAACGTTTTAGTTGCCGAGCAACAAAGGACGACATCGGTTTGGGTATAGGTCGTCACGGGCGTGTAGCTGTTGGGCGCATAGACGATATCTTTATGAATGTCATCTGAAATGATAAACACATGATAATGCTGACAGAGGGTCACCAATTGTTTGAGTTCGGCTTTTGAAAAGACTTTCCCAGTCGGATTATGTGGGTTAGTGAGTAGCAAAATTTTGGTGTTCTTTTGCGCTAGGATTGTCTCTAAAGAATCCCAGTCAATTTGATAACCCTGTTGTGCACTGCCAAGTCGAACTGGCATTAGTTGGCGGTCATTGGCCTGAATGACATTGTAAAACGCATCATACATCGGGGTGAAGACGGCAACCCCATCGCCCGGCTCAGACTTCAAGCGAATAAATGTGGCGATTGAAAAGACAACACTAGGACTGTATAAGATCCAGTCCCCATTAACGGTGTAATTATTCTGTTGTTGGAACCAATTGATGATGCTATTTTTATAGTCAGCATGATTCCAGCGCGTATAGCCATAGATTGGGTGCTGGATACGTTTTTCTAAAGCCGCCTGTACGCCTGCTGGTACTGGGAAGTCAGTATCTGAAATTGAAAATGGGATAATGTCGTCACGACCAAAACGATCCTGAATGTAGTCCCACTGCGTGCTGTAAGTACCTTTGCGATTAATTACTCGATCAAAATCATAGTTCATCATCTATACCTCGCAATCGTTAATTTAAGTGATCATGCAACAAAAGGCAGTCGCGAATGCTTAACTGCCTTTGGTCGTACTGCAATAATTTAATTATTAGTGGTTTTCAACTTGTGCTAATTTAGCTTGTTCTTTTTTTTCACGACGCTTTAACCAAGCACTCTTGAAGGTGATGATAAAGAAGACGTTTAAGAAAAGGCCAATGGCGACACAGAGATAGAACCAGTACCATGGTTTTTCAAGACCGATTAGCGGATCGAAAATCCCAATCCCGGGTGCCATCCGTTCCACATTTAACATAATCGTGATAGCACCAGTAATCCCACCAGCTAAAGTGTTAGCGGCGATCATTGGTAATGGTGCGGCTAAGGCGTAGGGAATCGCTGGTTCAGTAGCAACGGTCATCCCAACAATGAAGGCACTCCAACTAGCAGCGCGTTCTTGTTTAGAGAAGAGTGATGGCTTGATCCAAGTGGCGATGGCAGCAGCCATTGGTGGTAACAAGGTTACAACGCCAACAATTCCATACCAGTTGTAAACACCAGAACTGAGTAGTGAAAAACTAAAGAACCAAGCAGTTTTGTTGATTGGACCGCCCATATCGAAAGCCAACATACAGCCGACTAGGAAGCCACCAACGAGTTTCATTGATGTTGGAATGTTCTTCAAGAAGACGAGCAAAATACTCATGATCCAACCCATGAATGGGCCTAACAAGTAATAGGTCAAAAGGCCAAAAACGAGTAACGTGACAAATGGAATAATCATGAATCCTAAGATAGATTGGAAATTTTTGCCCAATTTAACTTTCTTGAAGTACTTAACGAAGTATCCAATGGAAAGCCCAACAACAATCGCACCTAAGAAGCCGGCCCCAGATTGGGTACCCAATAAGTCCGTATCATTAGCCAAGTAAGTGACTAAGAAAGCTGGTGCAAAGGCTGGTTTGTCACCAATTGCAAAGGCGATGTAAGCCCCCATGATTGGAATCATGAATTGGAAACCTAAGTTCCCGATGCTGGTAATGACCCAAGCTAGTGAAGGCGTCACACCTTTGGCTAAGGCCGTATTAGGCATCCCAAATTGTACCATCATGCTCCCGATGGCAATTAATAACCCACCGCCAATCACAAATGGTAGGGCGGCTGAGACACCAGCCATGAGGTAACTCATGACCCCATCAGTGACGGCATCTTGTTCGCTACCGAGTTTAACCTTTGAAGCGGTGAAGACTTTAGCTTTATCATCAATATCGTCGAACAAGGTATCGACTTCTTTGAGCGCTTCAGAAACGGGTAGTTCGACCACCTTTTTGCCATTGAAGCGTTGCTTGTCTTCATCGGTCATCCCTTTACCAAGGGCTAAAATGACGTAATTAGCGGCAGCAATTTGATCTGGTGTTAATTTATTCTCAATCCCGCTGGCCCCTTGTGTTTCAACGTGGACTTCATAGCCTAATGATTTTGCTTTTTCTTCAATCGCTTCGGCAACCATATAGGTGTGGGCAATCCCAGCGGGGCAATTCGTTACGGCAACAATTTTAGTTTCTGCCATTTTGAATCTCTCCTTTGCTAACTAATGGCTTCGTTGATCGCGTTTAATACGGCTTGTTGATCACCGGTTTTTAGAATTTCAACAAAGTCTTTGTGAACTAGCTTGCGGCTCAAACTAGCTAATAACTTCAAATGAACGTCACCAGCATCTGCGGGTACGAGTAAGCTAATGAATGTGTTGACGGGCTTGCCATCCAATGAGTCCCATTCGATAGCTGCTTGACTACGGCCAAAGAGAATCGTGGCTGTTTTAACATTATTAGATTTAGCATGTGGAATAGCTACGCCGTTACCAAAACCGGTCGTGGATTCTTTTTCACGTTCGTGATAATCGTTAACGAGTTCTGCTTCGTCAGTAACGAGGTCGAGTGATTTTGCTAAATGGGCGAGATCTTTGAGAATTTCATCTTGAGTGGTTCCAGTTAAAGTCATATTCATATGACTGATTTCAAACATTGCCATGGGTAATGCCTCCCTTGTTTAATTTACAAGTTCAGTATATATGGCAACGCTTACATCGTTAATATCAACTTTGTCACTTGATCGGTGACATTTTGGTGATAATTGGTTAAAATTATTGCTCAATAAACAAATAACGCTCAGTACAATCGAATTAAAGATTGTACTGAGCGTTATTTTAATGTTAAAAGATTTTATCGGGATTTAATAGGCTATCAGGATCTAATGCGGCTTTAATTGCCTGCATAATTGCTAGTTCAGCCGGTGAACTGGCGGCCTGTAAATAAGGACGCTTAGCATAACCAATGCCATGTTCACCAGAAATTTTGCCATTTAGCGCGATGGCCTTATCATATAACGCCTTGAAAATTGTGGTTAGTTTGAATTTCCATGTGTCATCGTCGTAATCATCTTGGCAAATATAGAGATGAAGATTACCATCACCAACATGGCCAAAACTAGGAATACGAACATGTTCTTCGGCAGCAAGTTGATGAGTAAAGGCGACAAACTCAGTGGTGGCACTACGAGGCACTACAGCATCGGCTTCATCCATGGTTGTAGTCGATGCCTTGATTGCTTCTAAGAAAGCATCACGTGCCGACCAAATTTGTTTTTTTAAAACATCAGTATCTAAAACATAGACATCAATTGCACCTTGATCTAGGCAGAGTTCAGCAATTTTTTCGTAATCGGTGGTGACCACGTCAGATTGTTGACCATCGACTGTCAGCAGTAGATAAACCGCTGCACCAGCTTGTGGAAATGATTGATTGGCAAATGCTTCCCAACATTTAATGGTGTCGGCTTCAAAGAATTCAACTGCCGTTGGTTGTGTGCCAGACCGTAAGATTTTAGGAACTGCAGACAAAGCAGTTTCGAAATTGTCGAAGGGAATCAGTAAGCTAGCACTAGCTTTAGGTAACGATCGAATCTGTAAAGTTGCTTCAGTAATGATCCCTAGAACCCCTTCAGAACCAATAAACAAATCTTTTAAATCTAAACCTGAACTATTTTTAACCACTTTGCTACCAAGTTCTAGAATCTTACCTTGCGCAGTGACAACGGTCAATGCACGAACAGAGTCGCGAGTGGTGCCATACTTGACGGCACGCATGCCACCAGCATTTGTGGCAATGTTACCACCAATAGTTGCGGCTTTTTCACCAGGATCGGGAGCATATAAGTAACCTTGATTAGTTGCGTAAGCGGCGACATCTTTTAATAGTGCCCCAGCTTGGGTAGTTAACGTTAAATTTTCTGTGTCTAACTCAATAATCTGATTCATGGAAGTTAGATCGATCAACAAACCGCCTTCAATGGGAACACAACCCCCAACTAGACCAGTGCCAGCACCGCGGGCTGTGACTGGTACTTGGTATTGGGTGGCGAGTCGCATCACTAAGGCAACTTGTTCGGTAGACTGGGGTTTGACGACTAAGTCTGGTAAATGTTGAAAAGTATTCAGTTCATCGTGACCGAGTTCAGTGTTAATCTGTTTGCCAATCAGTACCAATGATGGGTCTAAATGGCTGACCAATTGTTGATATATGGGTTGATAGGTAGTTGTTATTGTTGTCATTTCTAATCCTTCTTTCCAGTTGCTTCGGCTTTAGTCTCTTTAAGATAATCAATAAAATGTTGGACTACCGGTGAAAGTTGCCGCGTATGGTTATAGACGATATAAACAACGCGTGTATCACTTGGAACATCCAGAGGGATCTTCTTCAAGTTAAATGAATCTAAAAGAATCGTGTTAGCTACAATACCAACGGAATTATTTTCAATAATTTGACCGGCAATAGTTAGTTCACTATCCAATGATTCTGCAATATTAAGGTTGGGGCAGCGAGCATTGAGGGCGTTACGGATAACTTGCCCAATTGGTGTCTGTTCGTTATAGGTCATTAAGTCATACGGACGTAATGAATTTGGATCAATTCGTTCTTCATTAGCTAGAGGATGGTCTGGTCGAACGACGACGGTGATTGGTTCTGAGAAGAACGGGATAAAAGATAAATCTTTATATGTTGCATCTCGAGAACAAATGCCGACGTCATAATTTCCATTAGTTAAGCCTTCTAAAATTGGAATAGAAAACTCATCGTGCAAAATAAAGTAAGGCGAGCTCGTATTATCGGTTTGAAAGTGTTTAATAAATTTGGGCAAGCGTGTACCGATAGAGGTTGGAATACAAGCGACATTGATAATGCCAGCATCGCTTTTAATCTTTTGCTGAAGTTCACGTTTGCCATCTTCTAATATGTTAAGGGTTGAGCATGTAGTGTTATAAAACATGCGTCCGTATTCGGTTAACTGGACATTACGACCCGATTTTTTAAATAAAACGCATCCTAATTCTTTCTCTAAAGATTTCATTGCATTACTTAAACTAGGCTGACTAATGTAAAGCTTTGCCGCCGCTTTAGTGTAATGTTGGTATTCTGCTAAGGTTCGAAAATAATAGAGTTGATTTAAGTTCAACAAAAACCCCTCCTAATAATGTCATAATTTGGTTGACAATTATCATCTATATCATAGATGAAACCGCTACCAAGTAAAAATAGGCTTTATCTATAAATATATAGTTTCACGCTATGTCAAGCAAAAGCCCTTCATAAATAACGTTCAAATAAGGTCATATTGATATTAAAATCACAAAAAATGTAGATGATTGAATAGGTCAACATTTGTTTTAAATGCCTAGATTTCAACACTATTCACGAAAGTTATGAATTTCACTATTTTAAGAATTTTTATTTTATGAGTTGGCAACCTACACTAGAACTTGTAAGAAAGCGATACCAAATCACCCCGAAAGGAAGGAGGTTCGTGATGGAAACAACCAATGCAAAAGTAGTTCGACGCTCGCATGTGTTTACCGCCGCGTTCCTAATTATCTTTTGTTGTGCAGCATCTTCAGCGTTTTCGGTATTTTCAGTTCCGTTACAAAAAGCCACCGGTGGCACTGAGTCACAAGTGGCGTTGACGTTAACCTTATATGAATTTTTCATGGCGTGCTTCGGAGTTGCCTCCGGACATATTATGGATAAATTTGGTGCTAAGAAGTTAATGTATTTTGGTGGATTAATCTTCGGGCTGGGCTGGTTGTTGACCGCTTTCGTGCATAATTTATTTTTCCTATATCTCACTGTTGGGCTAATGGCTGGTGCTGGGAATGGGGTTATGTATAACCCTGCCTTACTAACAGCTTTGAAATGGTTCCCTGAAAAACGGGGGACAATTTCTGGATTCTTATTAGCCGCCGCCTCATTAGGACCATTGGTTTTGGCTAAAGCTGGCGCAATTCTATGTGATCAATATGGGATGAATGGGTTTATTCCAATCGGCCTGGCATACCTCATCATTTGTTGGGCAGTTGGTTGGATGATGGATACCCCAACGGAGCAGGATCAAAGTGCTGTGACGGTAACAGCCGTACAAGACAATGATTATACGCCGCAAGCAATGCTTAAAACGTGGCAATTCTGGCTATTATTGTTACTATTCTCAATTGCTTGTACGGCTGGGATCATGTTGATCGGATCGTTATCAATGATTGCGCAAGTGCAACTAAGCATGACGCCGATTGTTGCAGCAAACATGGTTGTCGTTAACACTTTAGCTAATTTTGGCGGTCGAATTCTTACGGGAACGATTACCGATAAGCTAGGGCAAAGTAAGACGCTAGCTGGTATTTTAGCGTTAACGATTATTGGTTTAGCTGGTTTGAGATTTTCAACTGGCTTGGTTAGCTTTACGATCTTCTTGATTCTCCTAGGAGCTTCGTTCGGTGGCGTGCTCGTGGTCTACCCGACTTTGACGGGAAATACCTTTGGAACGACGCATTCAGGTATAAATTATGGGTTAATGTTTTTCGGTTATGCGATTGGTTCACTAGTTGGTCCCCAAATTGCGGCCTTGTTTATTAATAAGAGCGCGGGGACAGCGGCATATTATCCCGCTTATATGGTGGCCATTGGTGTAGCAGTAGTCGGTCTATTAATTGATTTGTTCTTAATGTCGAAAGGCGTAGGAGCATCACAAACTAAGGAGCGTGCAAAATAATGGAAGCAACAACAGAAAAATTACCTTACGAACCAACTAAAAAGTTAGTGCATACTAAGCCAGGTACCAAGATGACGAATGAAGAATTCGCATTGTACTTACAGCAAATCAAGCATTTGGCAGAAAATGAATTTGATTATTTACAAGGCGAAGTTGAAGTAACAAATCGTTTTCCAAAGAAATTCTTTGAATTAGCCATTGATAATGACCTGTATCGGTTCGCTTTACCATTGAAGTATGGTGGCTTCGGCCTTAGTTGTAGTCAAATCTTTCAAGTTCAAGAGATGTTTTCTCGTGGCCCTGGTGGTATGCGGATGCATTTACACTATGCTGCTGATTTAAACTGGCGGATTTTGGATGAATTTGGCCAACCAGAATTAAAAGCTGATGTGATGCCAAAATTACAAGATAAAAGTATCTTTACTTGTTTCGCGTTAACTGAAGAAACTGGTGGGACTGGTGCTGATTTGCATACGACCGCTGTTAAAGATGGTGATGATTACATCTTAAACGGTGAAAAGACGTTGATTTCACATACCGACTGTTCGGATGCTGCATATGTAATCGCTGTCACCGATCCAGATGCTGAAGGTGATAAGCGTTTGAGCGCCTTCTATGTACCTGTTGACACTCCAGGATACGAAATTGTACCAATGCCTCACATGATGGGTTGCCGTGGTGCTGGTCATGCCGGTTTGAAGTTCACCAACATGCGGGTTAACAAGAAGTATTTGCTTGGTGAAGAAGGCGACGGTTTACACGTTGCGATTGCGTCATTATCAATCTCACGGGCTCATATCGCATCAAGTAACTTAGGAATGAGTCAACGGATGCTTGAAATGGCAATCGCTCGAGCTAAAGACCGGGTAACTTTTGGTAAACCATTAGCAAAACGTCAAGCTATTCAACAGGAAATTGCTGACATGGGGACTGAGATCTTTGCTTTGCGCACAATGCTTCATAACTTAGCTGATCAATATGATCGTGGTGAAGATATTGAAGAAAAAGCAGCTATGTGCAAGTTGTTCAGTATTAATACGGTTAAATTAGTTTCTGACTACTGCCTCGAAATCTTTGGTGGCATTGGTTACTTTGAAGATAACCCTTATGGTCCGGTTGAACGGATGTATCGTGACTGCCGTGCGATGTGGCTTGAAGAAGGCCCTCGTTCAGTTCAACGCTTAACCGCTGCTCGTAAGTTAATTGCTAACGACGGTATTATCGAATAATAAACACACATAACATGCCGATAGTATAGGTGAATAACACATGCTATCGGCATGTTTACTTAGGAGGAAGTTTTCATGAGTAAGACTTTAGATGGTGTACGTATTGTTGACATGACAACGTTCCTGGCAGCTCCTACGGTTACACGAGTATTAGGTGAATGGGGAGCAGATGTCATTAAGGTTGAACCCCCTAAAGGGGATGCTGAACGGACCCAAGGCGCCGTTTTCAACATGCACTATTCAGATGATGAAAATTTAGGGTTTGATATTTCAAACTTAAACAAGCGTTTTGTGACATTGAACTTGCGAAAAGATGATGGTCGACAAGCTTTTTACGACTTGTTAAAAGATGCCAATGTCTTTGTTACTAACGTGCGGACAAAGTCCTTGGAACACTTAGGTATTGATTATGAAACATTGAAGCAAAAGTTCCCCAAATTAATTTTCGCTCAAGTTCTAGGGTACGGTGAACATGGTCCGCAAAAGGACGCTGCAGGGTTTGATGCAACTGCTTATATGGCTCGTGGTGGAGTCTTAGGAACCACGTTAGAAGCTGGTCAAAGTCCAATGAATCCAGCTAATGGTTATGGTGATTTTCAGGTTTCTATGTGTTTAGCTGCTGGTATTTGTGGTGCGTTGTTGAAGCAAGCACGTGAAGGCAAGGGCGATAAATTAACGGTCAGTTTGCATCATGCCGCGATCTTCATGCAAAATGTGGCGATGGTTTCGGCACAATATGGCAATGAATATCCCAAGAGTCGGTTAAATGTTGCTAATCCATTTAACGATTGTTTCAAGACAAGCGATGATCGTTGGTTTGTCATGTGTGTGCCAGTCTTCAATCGAGATTATGACAAGGTCATGACGTTAATTGGTCGCGAAGATTTAGTTGATGACCCACGCTATAACAACATTGATCATATTAATGCTGAGCAGCTGAATCAAGAATTTATCAATATCTTGGATACCCAATTTAAGCAACAGCCATTACAACATTGGGTCGATATTTTCAAAGAAAATGATTTGCCATTAGAGGCTTGTTATGTGCCAACAGAAATCTACAAGGACGCGGAAGCGTTAGATAACGATGAAATACGGCAAATTAAGTTTCCATCTGGAAATGAACGGATGATTCCAACCAATCCGGTTCGGTTTGAATCTATGGGGAACCCAGAGTTGAAAGTATCACGGCCACAAGGTGCAGATACTAGGAACGTTCTGAGTGAACTCGGATATTCAGATGAAAAAATTAACCAGTTATTAGCAGACGGTGCGGCCGCTACCACGAGACATATTGGCGACCCCGTTAAATAGAAGGGTGTGAGTCATAATGGCACTGCAATATACAGATGAACAAAAAGACTTTTTAAAAATGGTTACAGAATTTGCTGATGAAACTTTGACACCATCAGTCGTCAAAGCCTGCGATGAAGCAGGAAGCTGTCCAGAAGAGTTGTTTAAGCCAGCATTTGATATGGGATTACACATGTTGGAAATCCCCGAAAAGTTTGGCGGTGCGGGTTTATCTTATGAAACAACCGCGATGATCTTTGAAAAGCTGGCCAGTTATGATCCTGGTTATGCGATTACGTTGGTCTCAACTTTTGTGGCTTTACGGTCGGTGATGATTGCCGGAACCGATGAACAAGTTCAGCATTTTGCCGATATTATTGCCCCTGGCAAGTTTGCGGCTTTTGCGTTAAGCGAACCTGATGCCGGGACTGATGCTGGTTCCGTCAAAGCGACAGCAACGCGTGAAGGTGATTATTATATCTTAAATGGTGATAAGACGTTTATCACTAACGGGAGCTTGGCGGACGTTTTTGTCGGTATTTTCCGGACCACTGATGATGGTAATAAGGGCTTAAGTGCGTTTATTGTTGAAAAATCGCGTGGCGGTATTACGGCCGGCAAGCATGAAGATAAGATGGGGTTACGTTTGTCGAATACAACGGATGTTGCTTTTGATCATGTAAAAGTACCAGCCGCTAACCGAATTGGTGATGAGGGTCATGGCTTAAAAGTGGCCCTAAATAGCTTGAACTTATCACGTGCTTTTGTGGCAACTTTGGCTGTTGGTATTATGCAACGGGCTTTGGATGAATCCGTGAAGTACGCTAGGTTACGGCAACAATTCAATCGACCAATTATTAAGTTTGAAGCAGTGCAAGAAATGTTAGCTGACATGGCGACTCAAACTGAAGCTGCCCGCTTAATGGTCAACAATACCATGAAGATGATGGATGCCGGAAGCCTAGTCCGTAAAGAAGGAGCGATGACCAAGCTGTTTGTTACTGATGCTGTTCAAAAGGCGACTTCTGATGCGGTTCAAATCTTTGGTGGTTATGGGGTTTCAAAAGATTATCCAGTTGAAAAATTAATGCGAGATTGTAAAGTTTTCCAAATCTTTGAGGGTACAAACCAAATTCAACGCGTAACCATCGCAAATGAATTGAATCATGAATATCGCGATTAGGAGATGACTGTTATGGATATTCTAGTCTTAATTAAAGGGGTGATTGTCCCCACACAAAAACCAGCTTTTGATGAAAAAGGGCAATTGACTGCTGAAACAAGTACAGCAATTTTGAATCCTTATGATAAGAACGCCATTGAAGCAGCTTTACAGTTAGTTGATGATCATAATGGCGATGTTACGGTAGCCTCATATGGAGTAGCAACTACAACTGAACCAGCTTTACGAGCAGGACTAGCTTTAGGTGCCACAAAAGCGGTCGCGATTGATAGCCCATTAGTTGCGACTGATAAGGATAATGATAGTGCGATTGGTGTGGTATTAGCGGAAGCTGCCAGAAAGTTAGGTCAATTTGATTTGATTTTAACAGGGAGTCAAGCTCTAGATATGCCACAAGGGTATGTTGGTGCTTTGGTTGCAAATAGTTTAAATCTACCATATTTCGATAATGTCAACGCGTTGGCTACTGTTGATGATGAATTGGTATATACGACGTTATGGGAAAAGGGGACGATTACGGGTAAAGTCCAAGAACCAGCCGTGATTTCTGTGACTGACTCGATTAATAAACCACGGTTACCGAGTTTTAAAACTAAGATGATGGCCAAACGTGCGGAGCTAGAACAGCTAACGATTGATAGTATTACGGTTATTGATCAATCTGCTTGGGATGATCTTAATAAGCAAGCCCCAACAAGTCGTTTGGCACCGTTACCAGTTCAAAAAAAGAAATCGGTTGTATATCAATTAGCTGATGATGAAGCGGCAGTGACCAAGTTAATTACAACGCTAAAGGCACAGAGTATTTTATAGAAGGTGGTGTTTACCATGAAAAAATCAATTTATTTAGTATTATTAGCTGATCCTGAGTTTGAAGATAAAAATTTAAATTTGATTCACTTTGCTCAAATTAATTTTGAAAATGAAGACTTGAATGCAGTGGTGGTAGCGCCATCGGATCAAGGCATTGAAGAAAAGTACGGTGAAACTGGATTAAATGAAATAGATATTTTAGCTTATTCACAATTTTCAAAAATTAATCTAGCGCAAACTGCGAGTGTCTTGAGTGACTACTTTGTGAGTCAAGCACACTCATTAATTTTATTTGCCAATGATAAAGGAACTACAAGTATTGCAACACGTTTGGGTGCAGCCTTGAAAGAGAACGTGATTACGCAGGCCAATCAATTAACGATGACAACAACTGGACTTCAAGCGCAAAAGAAAGTCCAAGCTGGAACAATGTTACAACAAACTGTGTTAACAGCTGCTGCTAAAGCCGTGATTACTTGTGATGTGACAGGAATTAATGATCGGATTACGACTAATACAACTGCAACGATTACGGTGAAGACAGCAGGTGAATTAGTCGTTGCTGATGATGTGACGTATGCAGATTTACCAGTTAAAGCGAATGATTTAGAAAACGCTAAAATTGTGGTGGCTGGTGGTCGTGGTATGCAAGGACCAGCGGGCTTTGAACTCTTACAAAAGTTGGCCGATCAACTGCATGGCGCTTTAGGTGCATCACGGGTCGCCGTGAATAACGGTTGGGTCGATGAAAGTACAATGGTCGGTCAAACGGGTAAAGTCGTGGCACCAGATTTATATATTGCTGTTGGCATTTCGGGTGCGTTACAACATACGGTTGGCATGGATCAGTCAAAGTGCATCATTGCGATTAACACTGATCCAACCGCACCAATCTTTAAGTTAGCCGATTACGGGATTATTGGTGACGGCGAGACTGTTGTTAAGCGATTATTAAGTGAACTGTCAACACCGGTTCCAAGTTAAAAGGAGGTCGGCATGATGATTAGTTCAGATGAATTACTCGGAGCCAATGCCTTCCCACTGACAATTGCAGAAGTTTGGCGAGAGCGTTGTGAAAAAACGCCTGATCATATTTTTGTAGCCCAAGCTGACCAGCAATTAACTTATCATGAGTTTGACCAATTAAGTGATCAAGCGGTAGCCTTTTTGGATCAACAGCAATTGGTTGCTGGAGATGTCGTGGCGATCCAAATGGCGACTTGTCTGACCTCAGTTCAGTTGATGATTGCGTGCCTAAAACGGCAGCTTACAATCTTACCGTTGAATCCACATCTGGATCAAGAGGAAGCATTGGCATTAATTGGACGATTTCAACCAAATTTGATTGTGACTCAAGCAGATGGTCGTAACTCATTAAGTTTTGAAAATATTAGCCAGATCGGTTATATGGCCAATCACACTAAGCTAACATCTGTACCGCTGATTACATTGTCGTCAGCTCAACGGCAAACCAACCACTCGGCTGACCAGGTTCAACCAGTTGTTATTCTTTGTACATCTGGAACCACAAGCTTTGCTAAGGGTGTGATGTTGTCTAACCAAAATGTACTATACAGTGAGTTACAGTTTAATCGGATATATGGCATAACAGCAACGGATGTCTTGGTTTTGCCTTCGGGATTTTATCACGCGATTGGGTTTCATCATGGCTTAGTCTCAACGATTTTGGCAGGGAGTTCAATGGTGTTGATGCAGCATTATTCAGTGGCAGGGCTACATCGATTAATTGATCGTTACCACTGTACTTATCTAGTAACCGTGCCGACGGTTATTTACGATGTTTTAAATTGGTATCAGCGACCAAGTTCTTTAACTAGAGTTATCTCTGGCGGCGCTCGACTGGATGATGACTTAATGATGGCGGCTAAAGCCGTGCAGCTACCGATTTATAATATTTATGGGTTAACAGAGAGTGCGCCATTCTTATGTACCTCGCCTGCTTATTTTAAAATGAAACAAGCTGAAACAACGGCTGGTTATCCGATTGATGGTGTCCAGGTGAAATTGATCGATGAGCAACAGCGTGAGATCAAACAAACCGATCGCATTGGTCAAATTATTGTGCGTGGTCCGGTTGTTTTTCAAGGTTATTATCGTGATACGGTTGAAACACAAAAAGCGTTAAATGCTGACGGGTGGTTTCAGACGGGGGACTTGGGGCATTGGAATCATGATTCGGCATTAGAGATAGATGGTCGGAGTAAAGACATGATCATTCGGGGTGGCGAAAATGTTTCTACGTATATTGTCGAACGTGAATTGCGACGTCATCCAGGAATTAAGGAAGCTGCTGTTGTTGGGTTAAAGAATCGTCGGCTAGGAGAAATCATCGGTGCCTTTATTATCATGCAACCAGACTATGTACCATTATCTTTAGACCAGATAAAAAAGTTTTTTGCAGAAAACCACATGGCTAAGAAGTTTTGGCCAGAAAAAGTTGTAGTTGTCACTGATTTTCCTATGACTAGTTCGGGAAAAATTAAAAAACACTTGTTGATTAAAATGGTTGAACATGGCTGCTTAAATGATGTTAAACCGGTTCTTCAGCACGTCAGTGGCGATAATGGCTGGGGACGCTAAGTTTAAATTAAAAGAGGTCGATAAAGATGGCGGAGAATGCGTTTTATCAAGTTGAAGCTGGTGACTTTTTTGTGGGACCCGATATGCTAAATCATTTAAATATTTTGCATGGTGGGGTCTTAGTGAAACATTGTGATTCAACCGTTGGGCTAATTGCAAATCGCTACACGCAGTCGCGAGTTCTGACAGTGGCAATCAAGACATTTAATTTTATGCAACCAGCGCGGGTTGGTGATCACATTAGCTTTAGTGTGACGCTATTAAAAACGGGCCATCATACAATGACTTTTTATGTGGAAGCTTGGCGGCAAACGTTTGAGAGTAAATCGGAAGTTATTGGGACAGGAATCTTTGTTTTCGTGGCTGTTAACGCAGATTTAAAGCCAATTAGTGTTGCCCCATTTACCGTTCAGGATGTTGAACAGCGTGATTTCATTGAACAAATACGAATTAAATTTAATGTCTAAAAGAACTGAGCTTACTGAAGTTTCTAATTCAGTTGGCTCTTTTCTGCGTATAAGGAGGAAATTAAGTGATGGAATTTGAAACTTCAGATCATGTGGTATTAGATTATACAGATGAGGGTCAAGGCCAACCGATTGTTATTTTAACAGGATTCGGTGGGGCAAAAGTAATTTGGCGGTCGCAAGTGAGCGTATTAATCGCAGCTGGATATCGTGTTATTAATGTTGATAGTCGTAACCACGGCTTATCAATGCATACGGATAAAGGTTTGCGAATCAGTCGATTGGCAATGGATGTCTATGAACTGATGCAGGCATTGCAATTACAGCAACCAATTGTGATGGGAAACTCGATGGGGGCTGCAATCTGGTTTGCCTATGTGTCATTATTCGGAGATGACGGGTTAAAAGCAGTAATTGATGTTGACCAGTCACCTAAGATGCTCAATACACCTGATTGGTCGTATGGCTTTAAAGATGTAACTTGGGCAGACTTTCCGGAGTTCTTTTATCAGCCACTTGGCTCAGCGACTTATCAGCATATTGATAATTTGACGTATCAAGCAGTTAAGCGAATTGCAAAAATAGAACCTTTTGATAATGAGTTGACGCAACCATTGTTGATTGATCATGCTTTTCAGGATTGGCGCGATGTTGTGGCCCAATTAACCGTTCCTTTGTTAATTATTGCTGGAGGACAGTCACCATATTTTAATCCGGAATTTGCAGCTGTAACGGCTAAGCTGGCGGTTAGAGGACAATCAGTAGTGGTTCCGGAAGCTGGGCATATTGTGATGGCGGAACAAGCAGATGCGTTTAATCAGGCAATGCTCAGATTTTTAACGACGATTTAGTTCTAAGATAGTCGCAGTTCTCAAAGTTAAGATAGCTGTTATAATAAAGTCATAAACTATTCATAATACAAGAGTCATTATTCATATAATGAATATGGCTTTTTATTTTATACTAATTAAAAAGAAAACTTGTTAATTTATACAATCGCATTGTAATAATCATTTGAAATGAAGAAACGCCGATGGTTAACGATGAAAGCGTTGACATTGCAACTGAATGGTGTTTTAATATTGGTGTGGTTGTTATAACAACATAACAAGTTAGGGAGAAAAACCTAATGGCTAATATTGTTCCACTTTATCAAAGCATGCTAAATGAATTAATTCGACAGATTGAAGCTGGAGAACTTACTGAGAATAGTAAGCTACCTTCAGAACAAAAGCTTGGCGAAATGTATCATGTTTCTAGAATTACGGTTAGACGCGCACTAGCTGAATTGGAACGGAAACAATATATTTACAAGAAGCAAGGACAAGGATCGTTTGTTTTAAAGAAAGATGATACTGACTTAGGGGTTCGTTATTTAAATGTTAGAGAAGCTATTAGTAATATGGATGCAGTTCCACTAGTTAAATTGGAATCATTCAAGTTAATAGTTGATGGTAGCGAATCTGAGGTGCGTAAAGTATTGGGATTGAATACCGATGATTATTTATATCAGATGCGGTACATGTTCTATGCTGGTGAACACCCGGTCTTTCATGAGACAGTTTATTTGCCATTTACTCGTTTTCCACACATTTACAATAGTGAGATCAGTCATAATGACTTAGTGCCATTTTTAGTCAAAAAGTATGGGCTTAAAGCTGAATTCTTTACCCACACTCAAGCAGGCTTAATTACAAAAGAAAATCGGCAGACTTTTGAACTAAATGTTGGAGATCCTCTGGTAAATGTACAAACTAGTGGCATTGAGAGTCGTGAGGTTATGTATTACAGCAGAGCAACCGTGGTAGGAGACTTGATCATGTATATCGTTGGTTAAGTGACTATTGACGGATTAATTGGAATAGAGGGATAGATATGGGTGAACCAAATATTGTATTGACGAGAATTGATAATCGATTAGTGCATGGTCAAGTTGGGGTTGTTTGGACATCTTCAGCGGGCGCTAACTTACTACTTGTTGCTAATGATGAAACAGCCAATGATCAATTACAACAAGAACTCATGGCGGCAACTGCCGAAACGTCTGGTGTTGGAATTCGTTTTTGGACGATTGATAAAACTGTCAGCACGATTAGTAAAGCAAGCGCGCGTCAAAAAATCTTTCTAATTGTGCGCAATCCACAGGATGCAAGGCGTCTAGTTGAAGGTGGTGTGCCAATTAAGGATCTAAACATTGGTAATATGCACTTTTCACAAGGTAAAACCCAAGTCACTAAGTATACTTACATGGACGATCAGGATAAGGCGGATTTAAAAGCCTGTGCTGATGCTGGTGTTAACGTTTATGTTCAAGAAGTTCCAGAAGACAAAAAACAACCTTTGGAAGAAGTGATCTAGATGCAAGTCACGCTTATTCAAGGTCTATTAATTGCCTTGTTTGCGATCATTGCGGGGATTGATTTTTGGTTGGAAGGTTTTTATATTTTCCGGCCGATGATTGTTTGTACCGTAACGGGTGCAATTTTAGGTAATCTGACCTTGGGGATTATTGCTGGTGGGCTAACAGAATTAGCCTTTGCTGGTTTGACACCAGTTGGTGGGACGCAGCCACCGAACCCAATTATGGCTGGGATTATGACCGTTGTATTAGCTTATACAACCGGCAAAACTCCGGCGACTGCAATTGGTTTAGCATTGCCATTTAGTATTTTAATGCAATACATTATTTTATTCTATTACTCAGCTTTTTCAGTTTTAACTAAAAAACTAGATACGTACGCTGCTAACGGTGAAACCAAAAAGTTCACGCAGTTAGCATTGTTGCCAACTTGGATTGTGGCACTTTCATATGGGTTAATTGCGTTTTTATGTGTTTATGGTGCACAGGAACCAATGAAAGTTTTGGTTAACTCCATGCCAGTTTGGCTAAGCCATGGATTTGAAATTGCAGGTAGTATTTTACCGGCTGTTGGGTTTGGGCTTTTACTCAAGAGTATGCTTAAGGCCGAATACGTTCCATACTTGTTATTAGGTTTTACTGCTGCCTGCTTCATTAAGTTCGGTAATTTGATGCCAGTCGCGGTTATTGGGGTTGCTTTGGCTTTCATCGAGTATTATCACAATAAACGTAATCAAGATAACGAAAAGAAAATTAAGACTATGATCGACAATGCTAGCGGAAATGGGGATGATAGTGATGGCATCTAATGCACCTGAAACTAAAGAACGTGGTAAATTAACCAAACGCGATATCAGTCGTTTAGGAATGCGTTCACTTTTTAACCAATCCGCGATGAACTATGAACGGATGCAAGCAGACGGTTGGACGTTAGCGATGCTACCGGCTTTAAAAAAGATTTACAAAGATGACAAAGAAGGTTTGGCCAATGCTATGGGTGCCAACCTACAGTTCATCAATACGAATAATTATGCAGCGCCATTGTTGTTAGGTTTGGAAGCATCTTTAGAAGAACACGGTGAAAAACGTTCAACGATTGATGGTCTACGGATTGCATTATTCGGACCTTTGGCCGGAATTGGCGATGCGATTACTTGGTTTACCATTTTACCAATTGTTGCTGGGATTACCGCTTCATTTGCCAAACAAGGTAGTATTTTAGGACCGTTAGTGTTTTTCCTAGTTTACGTTGCCTTATTCTTTGCACGAATTCCAATCGCACAACTTGGTTATAATGCTGGGACTAAAGCTATTTCTAAAATTCGTGAAAACTCGGCGATTGTGTCCCATGCGGCCAGTATTTTAGGCTGTACAGTCATTGGTGGTTTAATCGCGACCTATGTTCAAATCTCTGTTAAAACGAAGATCCCAGTTTCAGCTGGTCATACGATCTCTATTCAAAGTCAATTCTTTGATCGGATTTTTCCTAATATTTTGCCATTAGGTTATACGTTCTTACTTTATTGGTTATTGAAGAAAAAGAATGTTAGTCCAGTTATTTTAATCCTAGCAACTTTCGTTTTGGCGATTGTACTTTCATGGTTAGGAGTTCTTTAAGATGAAGATTATTGTTACAGGTCATGGTAACTTTGCGACAGGTTTACAATCTACCGTCAAACTACTTGCTGGTGAATTGCCCAATGTGGCGTTTATTGATTTCACCGGTGATATGAATGATGGTTCACTCAGCGACCGATTTAAACAAGTGTTAGCGGACACTGATCAAGCAGTTTTCTTTTGTGACTTGTTAGGCGGAACACCCTTTAAAGAAGCGGTTAAGCTTAGTAATCAGTTAGGAAAAGATATTGCAGTTATCACTGGATGTAATATTGGGTCGCTATTAGAAATAGGATTGCAACTTGGTGATTATAAAGCTAATGCAACCACATTGGCAGAACAGTTAGTTACAACTAGTAAAGCTCAAACTAAGGTCTTTCATCATCATGCCATTGTAGAACCTTCTGATGATGAGGATGGAATTTAAATTAATAAGTTCAGAAATAGCATATACTTGGTTTTAATGATAAAGATAAAAATGAGATTGTGCTATGTACTCAAAAGGAGTTGTCGGATAGTTGGCAGCTCCTTTTGAGTTTTACTAAACTAATAACTATGATATTGACAGCGCTTGCATCCGTTGTTAGCATAAAAGTATTACATATTAGATTAAGTTTAATTGCTAATTTAATCTAACAATGAAGGGAAGAGAATAAATGTCAACATTTCCAAAAGGATTCCTATGGGGCGGCGCGACTGCTGCTAACCAATTAGAAGGTGGCTACCAAGAAGGTGGCCGCGGCCTATCGATTGCCGATGCATTGCCAGGTGGTAAGGATCGTTTTAAGATCGTGGCTCAACCTGATTTTGATTGGACGATTGATGAAGATAAATATACGTATCCTAATCATTTAGGTATCGATTTTTACCATCATTATAAAGAAGATATCGCGTTGTTCGCTGAAATGGGCTTCAAGTGTTATCGCTTCTCAATTGCGTGGTCACGGATTTTTCCAAATGGTGATGAAACGCAGCCTAACGAAGAAGGCTTGAAGTTTTATGATGATGTGATTAATGAATGCTTGGCTCATGAGATTGAACCGGTTATTACGATTTCACATTACGAATTACCATTGAACTTAGCGAAAAAGTACGGCGGTTGGAAGAACCATTACTTAATTGAATTCTATGAAACTTTTGCACGGACTGTTTTAACTCGCTACGCTGATCGTGTTAAATATTGGATGACCTTTAACGAAATCAATAGTGCGGCGCATTTCCCAGTCATGGGTCAAGGCTTAGTACCATCAACTGGTGCTAACGACAAGCAGAATGTCTTCCAAGCTTGGCACAATCAGTTTGTGGCGAGTGCTAAAGCCGTTAAGGTTGCACATGAATTGAAGCAAGGCTTACAAGTTGGATGCATGATTCTTTACGCAACTAGTTATAGCTATGACGCTAATCCCGTTAACCAGTTAGCTAACTTGCAGGATAACCAGGAGTTGAACTTCTTCTGTAGTGATGTGCAAGTTCGTGGGGCCTATCCAGCGTATACTGACCGAGTTTTGGCGAAGTATGGCTTGAAGTTTGATGACCTAGAAACCAATGATGGTGAATTGGCCTTACTTAAACAATATCCAGTTGATTATATTGGCTTTAGTTACTACATGTCGTCAGCGGTCGAAACGACCGGTAAGACGAACGAAACGGTTAATGGTAACTTGATGGGTGGAGTTAAGAACCCATTCCTACAGGCGAGTGACTGGGGCTGGCAGATTGATCCAACTGGTCTTCGGATTGCGTTAAATGAGCTCTATGACCGTTATCAGAAGCCACTCTTTGTTGTTGAAAATGGCCTAGGGGCTATTGATAAACCCGATAAAGATTTCTATGTTGAAGATGATTATCGGATTGATTACTTGAAACAGCATATTAAAGCGATGGCCGGGGCTATTGATGATGGCGTAGACTTGATGGGCTACACGCCATGGGGCTGCATTGACTTAGTCAGTGCCTCTACTGGTGAAATGAGTAAACGTTATGGCTTCATCTATGTTGATCTCGATGACGAAGGCCATGGGACCATGAAACGTTATCGGAAGAAGTCATTCTACTGGTACAAAGATGTGATTGATAATAATGGGTTAGAACCAAAGAAATCAAAAGAGGATAAGCCTAAGCTTGATTTAACGGCATTAAACTTAGATTAAGCGAAAGCTCAACACTGCCATTTTGGCGATGCTGAGCTTTTTTTAACGGTCTTTTTGTGGGGTCGTGTGATAATAAGCTTGATATTTTTGATAGAAGAAAGTTTTGTTAGTTAGGCCCACTCGACGCATGATTTGACTGATTGGTAAAGATGTTGAAGCCAGTAGGAGATGGGCTTGAATTAAGCGCTGTTGGGTGACAACGGTACTAAATGTTTTACCGACTTCTGTTTTGAATAGATTACTTAGATAGTTTCTATTATAGTTATATTTATGCGCCAATTGAGTCAAATTAATCGTTCGATAGTTGGTCGTAATATCTGTTAATAATTGCATGGCGAGTTGTTGTGGTTTGTTCGCTTGGGACACCCGATTAAGTGGATATTCTCGAATCAGTTGAACGATTAAAGCTGAGAGGTAGGCTTTAATAATACTGTTAGCAAATTCATGGTGTTGGTAATATTCTTCAATAATTCGATTTAAAGTCGTCTGTACTTGATGGTTTGGATGCTGATTAAATACCAAATAGTTTTGTGGATGCGATTGATCACCCGTGATATGGCTGACTAAAAAATCATATAAGATGTTATCGCTATGGCGAAGATCATTTAATAATTCCAAACTAATGTTTTTGGTTCGAAATAAGATATTAATTAGGAGGTCGTGGTCACCTAGGGCTTGAATTGAATGTGTTGAGCCACTATCCAATAAAATAAGATCGCCAGTGTGTAGCGTAACCGATTGTTGGTCGACAACTTCATGAGCAATACCTTTGAGAACATAGTTGATTTCTAAAAAAGTATGCGTGTGTTCAGGGTAGTCAGCATAGCGGTTATGGCGACTGATGTAGATATCTTGACTATTGAAAAAGTAATCAGTTAGCGTTCGTAATTGGGCCTGCTGATCGATAGCAGCGGCATCTAGATCCTCAATAAATTGATGAGTTTGTTGTTGCCGATGTTCGATTGGTGTTAGTTGACTCAGTTGTTCTAAAAGCTTTCTTTCCATAAGAGACCTCCGAGATTAAGTGGGAATTAATAACTAACGACCACTAACCTTTTTCTTATAAGCAGAAGGGGTAGTCTGTAAGTATTTCTTGAATAATCGAAATAATGACGACGTGTTTTCATAGCCAATATTTTCGCAAATTTGACTTAAAGTACAGTTTGTTTTGATCATGAAATTCTGTGCTACTGAGAGTCGGCGATGGTCTAATAATTCCTTGAACGTATGGCCAGTTGACTCTTTAATTTTATTACCTAAGTAATTGGGGTTGTAGGAGAATTTCTCACTAACCTCAGCAAGTGAAGTATGATTGAAATTGGTGTTAATATATTGGGTAATCGCCAGCATTCGATCATCAGTCGCATTGGAAAAATTGGTATATTCTTGTTCGATTGATTGTGATAATTCAATAATCAGTGTAGATAGTAGGAGTCCCATTGAGCGATTACGCTGTCGATCATCAGTTAAGCCCTTGATAATTAAACTTTCAACGGCATTGATGGCAACGTCATGATTGTTAAGATTGAACAGAATGAAATTGTTATGCATTGTGTTAACCCGTGAGGCATTATATAAAAATTGTGTGATTTTATTTTCTTCAATTGGAATGTAGTCAAATAATTGGTCCATAGCAGAATCGTCTTTAATTAAAATGTTGACTAATAGATCATTTTTGTCAGTGTAGTCAATTTGTTGCACGATATCTTTGTCCATTAAAATTAAATTGTGTTGATGAAGGACAATCTTTTCCCCGTTAATATATTGGGTACAACTACCAGAGTACATATAGTTAATTTCAATAAAACTGTGAGTATGGGCAGGGACATAAGAGAAACGATTATTCTTAGTGATGGCCACATCACCATTTTTAAAGAAATCAGATTGTGGCATTTGTGGGATTGGATCATTTAAATAATCGAAATTGGTATAGTTATAATTTCGCTTGGTATCCAGTTGAACTTGTTCAACTGGATTTATTTTTGCCAATATTTCGTTCAAAAAGGGCGCTGCCATTAAAAGACACCTCGTTTAATTAGCAAAACTGTGATTTTGCATGATAATCTATGTGATACAGATATGGTACCCCTTTCAGCAACCGTTTACAATTGATTTATAAATTAAAGGAGGTTATTCAAATGGATAACGGGAATACATCTGAATCGATGGTGAAAAAGTATCGTCCTTTAGCGGTTGCAGCTGGTATTGGGTCGATTTTGGGATCGGGTATCATTGTCGGCTTATCAGCAACAATTACGGTCTGGCAAAATGGATTAGGATTAACCAATAGTCAGGTCGGCATCATTTCAGGGGCCTTAACTTTTGCAATCGCGATTGGCTCATTATTCGCTGGACAAATTACAAAGTCATTTGGGCTGATTAAATCGTTCAATTGGTTGAACTTGATTTATGCAGTAGGTGCGTTAATTTGTGTTTTCTCACAAAGCTATGTAGTTCTCTTAGTTGGTGTAATCATCACTGGTCTAGCCTCTGGCGCGGATTTACCAATTAGTTTAACGGTGGTTTCTCATGATGCGCCAGATGATAAAACATCAGCGAGTTTAGTTTCTTCAACTCAGATCTTTTGGCAAATTGGGGTCTTTATGTCATACGTTTGTGCCTTTATTGTTTCGAAGATGGCCGGTGCTTCTGGTGCGCGGATTGTCTTCACGATTCTTGCTATTTTTGCGTTAATTACTTGGGCATGGCGAACATTTTCAACTCAATTCAAGACTTTCCATGAAGCAGGCGAACGACGTCGTTTGGCTAACGAAGCGGCTAGTCAACAAACTGAAAAGGTTTCAATTAAAACGGTGTTTGCAGGTAGTAATAAAGGTCGGTTCATGAGTTTCTTCTTCAGTATTCTAATTTTCTATGTTTGTTGGAATTTGTTAGCCAATACGTTCGGCCAGTTCCAAACCTTTACTTTAGTTCAAGCACATGCTAGTCAAAGTTTTGCGACTGGTGCTGGGATCGTCTTGAACTTCATTTCATTGTTAGCAACGATGGCATTCGCTTCGGTTGCTGGTGGGAAATATCGGAATAGATTCTTTTTAGTTGGGATTACGGTTCAATTCTTAGCGATGTTAGGTTTAGCGATGAGCAGTCATTCATTATGGCCAATTGTGATTACGATCGGTTGCTACAATATTGGGAATAATATTGCTGGTGAAGCGATGTATAAGGTTTGGACACAAGAAGCTTTCCCAGTCGAAGTACGGGCATCTGTACAAGGCTTTATTAATGGATTTTCTCGAGTTTGCTGTGGATTGTTTGCCCTAATCACTCCAGCCTTGGTAGTACCATCAGCGATTCGGAACACGATGTTTGGGTTTGCTGCCATTGTATTCATCAGCTTCGTTGCTGGGGTCATCATGATGCGGTTAGAAAAGAAACATCATGTTAACGATTTTTAGAACGATAAGTCAAAACAGGAAGTGAGCAAAAATGGGATTTACTTTTCAAATTAACGACGATGTTCATTTTGAACATAATCAACAGTTACTCGCAAAATCAACTGCTAATCGGCCACAATTACACCACCAAACGCTAACCCCAACGCGACTAGTTGAACTGGTAAAAGATGCGCATGGCCTTGAGGGGTGGGGTGTTAAGCAATTAGCACCGATTAGTGATTTGTCCAACTATCAACTTAAGCGTGATGAAAAGTTAATCTTGGATTTTGGAAATCATCAAGTTGGTCGTTTTAGTATGGATATTGCGTCAGTTGGGTCACCAATGGATGCGCCGCTCTATGTCAAATTGAAGTTTGCTGAGATGCCGGCCGAATTGGCACGGAAGAGCGAAGATTATACTGGTTGGTTAAGTCGATCTTGGATTCAAGAAGAATATGTCCATTTGGATACGTTACCTGCTAAGTTATCACTACCACGGCGTTATAGTTTCCGGTATGTAGAAATTACGGTAATTGATACTTCACCTAAATGGCAGGCCGTTTTTACTAATCCAACGGTCATAACCGATAGCTCTGCTGATTTAGCAACAGTTGCGGTGCCTAAGCTAGAAGATCAGCAGTTAACCAAGATTTATCAGGTTGGTTTAAAAACGCTAGAAGATTGCATGCAGGATGTCTTTGAAGATGGGCCTAAGCGTGATCGCCGATTGTGGATTGGTGATTTGCGTTTACAAGCTTTGGCGGATTATGCCACTTTCAAAAATACTGATTTGATCAAGCGTTGTCTTTATCTATTCGGGGCCATGCCCGCAGATGATGGCCGTATTCCAGCTAATGTCTTTACGCAGCCAACTGAAACACCAGATGACACTTTCTTGTTTGACTATAGTTTATTCTTTGTTTCAATCTTAGCCGATTATGAGGCCTTCAACACAGATCAGATGGTTTTAGATGATCTATATGCAATTGCTAAGCGACAAATGGATTTGGCGTTAACTAAAGTCGATGATCGTGGGGCGTTGCAATTAGATGAGGACTACCCAGTCTTTGTTGATTGGTCTAATGATTTTGACAAGGCAACTGCTGGACAAGCCATTTTAATCTATACTCTTAAGCAATTTATAACCTTAGCTAAAATGACTCATGATACCGAAATTGAACAATATAAAGCGCAATTAGCGAAGTTAGAAGACTTTGCCAAAACGACCTTATTTGATCCAGAAGCTGGCTTATTTGTTTCAGGACCTGATCGTGAAATAAATGTTGCCAGCCAAGTATGGATGACGCTAGCGCATGTACTAGACTCGTCAGCAACACGTGAGTTAATGACAAAAACAGTCCAACAATTATTCCCAATTAAAGGGATTGCGACACCATATATGTATCATCATGTCACTGAAGCTCTATTTGAGGCTGGTTTAACTGATGAAGCGGTTAAGCTAATGAAAGCATATTGGGGCAAGATGATTGACCTTGGTGCCGATACGTACTGGGAAGCGTTTGATCCAGACAAGCCTGATTATTCGCCATATGGCAGTCCAATTTTGAATAGTTACTGCCATGCCTGGAGTTGTACACCAGTTTACTTAATTGAAAAGTACCTCGTTTAAAGAGGAGGAATTGGGATGTCAAGCGAAAAAGTTAAGCTCAGTCGCGCCAATATTTTACTGATCGTTGTGGCCGGTTTAGCGTCGTATATGGATGCAGCATTACTAGTTAGTCTCGGTGTTGCTCTACCGATTTGGACTAAATATTTAAGTTTGAATAGTTGGATGGTTGGATTAATCAGTACGTTATTGACGGTCGCCGTTGCAGTTGGGTCATTTATTGGTGGTTGGTTATCAGATAAATTCGGTCGAGTTCGAGTGTTCAATGCTGATATTTTCTTCGTTTTCTTAGGATCAGCCATTATTGCGATGTCTCGTAATTTAACGTTGCTAATTATTGGTGTTGTAATTGCTGGACTGGCGTCTGGTGCGGATTTGCCGACTTCATTAGCCGTTATTTCGGAACGGATGTCGAATAAAGTGTATGGTCGAGCTATTGCAACGACACAAATATTTTGGACAATTGGCATTTTACTTTCTCAGTTCATTGGATTTATTACGGCTAATGCTGGGATGGGCAGTCCAACGGCATTATTTGGTTGGATCGGGTTAGTTGCCTTGCTTAATTGGTTTGTCCGCGTCTTCTCCAAACGGTTTAAAGCCATTGAAGAAGATTCAGTGGTGCCTGATAATGTAATCGATTCCAGTACTGATAAACCGGCTAAAAAGCTTCGGCTAGGTCAGCTGCTAAAGACGGGAACATTTTTAGGCCCATTAGTTTTACTGACCGTGTTCTATCTTTTTTGGAACTTGCCAGCTAATACATGGGGTTCATTCGTGAATTACTTTTTAGTAACGATTGATGGTCAAACGCAATCTTTCTCAACAGTGATTGCCTTGGTTGCCAATATTGTTTGTTTGCTAGTAAATGTGGTTTACCTTAAAGTGTCCGATACAAAATACCGGTATAAGGCAATGTATCTTGGGATTGCTGTTGCATTAATTGCTTTTGTTGCTGCTGGCAGTTTCAGTGATCAATGGCAAGTCTTCACAGTAGCCTACATTTGTTACTCAGGTAGCACGGTTCTATGTGGAGAAGCGCTGTATAAGATTTGGAGCCAGACCTTTTATCCAGTAGAAGCTCGCGCAACCATGACTGGTTTTTCGTATGGATTGGTTCGTGTCTTCACCGCGGTATTCTCATTGGTTACACCAACGTTGATGGCGTTCTCACCAAAACTATTACTCTGGATTATGGTTGGCTGTACCGTCTTGTTCGGGTCATGTGCCTTGATTATTGTGGCTCTGATCAAGAAGTGGGGCTTAAAAGATCCAACGATGAATGCTTAATTTAAGAGTGTGTGTCTAAGTAAGTCAGGCTAATGATGTCTGACTTATTTAAACACAATCAGAAAGGAAATTGATATGACAAAACAAGCAGTGTGGTTATGGTATCCTGGTGATTTTGAAATTCATCAGGGCATGTTGCAAAACTTTCAACGTGAGGAACGTGGTATGGGATGGCCAGCCTATTGGTATATTGATGATTGCCATCGGAATGTTAATTTTAAGAGAAGTTACACATTAACAACACCCACAAGCTTTACGGTTTATGCGCAAGGCACCGGTTATGTTGATGTCAATGGGACGAAGTATCGGTTAAATCAGCCAATCGCTTGTGCTGCTGGCGACGTGACGATCCAAGTCTTTGTTGGTAATACAACAGCCCTACCGGCAATTTATATTGAAGGCGATGTGATTCAATCTGATCAAGGTTGGTTAGCCAGTAATTTTGTGACCAGCTTACCAGCTGGTCATGATCAATTGTTTACCGACAAGCATCAAAACCCAAATGTGATTGTTTATCATAAGCTGCCAATTACCGCTAAAACCGTGAAGGCATTAAATGATGGGATACTGTTTGATTTCGGCCGAGCAGTTAATGGTTCAGTGGTCTTGAACTTCAATTGCAATCATCCTATTACACTTTGTTATGGTGAGTCAGAAACCGAAGCTAAAGATGTGGAAATGTGCTACTACAAGCAAGATGGTGTCACAGCGACAACGACAGTTCGTAAGCGAGCTTTCCGGTATATCTTTGTACCTGATAGTCAAGTTGGCGACGTTGAAATTACAGCGATGCATGAGTATTTACCGAAAGATAATATTTCGGTATTCCAGTCAAATAATAAATTAATTAATCAAATCTGGAATGTTTCAACCGAAACATTGAACTTATGCAGTGATTTATTCTTTATTGATGGGATTAAGCGTGATCGTTGGATCTGGGCGGGTGATGCTTACCAGGCCAACTTTATGAATCAGTACTCGTTTTTCAATGAAGATCTTGATAAACGGACTTTGCTGGCACTGCGTGGTCAAAATGATATTAAGCAACATATTGATACCATCGTGGATTACTCCATGCTATGGGTTATTGGGGTGCTGAATCATTATCAAATGACTGGGGATAAGGAATTTCTCGAGATTATCTATCCTAAACTTGAAAGTATGGTGCAATACTTTATTGCTCAGACCAATGAATTGGGATTTATCTATGGTCGTGAAAATGATTGGATCTTTGTTGATTGGTCAGAAATAGACAAGGAAGGAACCGTTGCGGCCGAACAATTGCTTCTATTGGAAACCTACAAGACTATTTTGGCATGTGGTCGGGTCTTAGATAAGACGGTGGACACGTATCAAGCCAAGTATGACCAATTGTTAACGAATGTCATGAAGTATTTCTGGGATGATGGCAAAGGGGCCTTTATTGATAGTTATGAATCAGGCAGACGGCATGTCACGCGTCATGCCAATATCTTTGCGATTTTATTTGACGTGGTTGATGCGGATAAGCAACAATTAATTCTCAATAACGTTTTGTTGAATGATGAGATCACTCAATTAACAACGCCATACTTCAAATTCTTCGAACAAGATGCGTTGTGTAAATTAGGACAACAACAGCGTGTTTATCAAGTTTTACTGGACTATTGGGGTGGTATGTTAGATAGAGGAGCCGTTACTTTCTGGGAAGAGTTTGATCCTAAGCAACATGGCAAAGAGATGTACGCGATGTATGGTGATCGTTATGGCAAGAGTCTCTGTCACGCTTGGGGAGCTAGCCCAATTTACTTGTTGGGTCGGCACTTCTTAGGTTTACGGCCAACTAAGCCAGGTTATGAAACGTTTGAAGTGACGCCACACTTAGCAGCTTTCGATGATTTACATGCAGTAATGCCGGTCAAAGGTGGCACAGTAACCTTTGATAAAAAAGATGGTAGACTATCGTTAACGGCTTCTCGTGATGGTGGTAATGTGATCGTTGCCGGACAACGACAAGTTTTACCAGCTGGTGAAACGGTTGTAGTCGATGCATAGACTAGTGGTTTAAATAAAAATAACCGATTCCGCAATTTACGGAATCGGTTATTTTGAGTTTAATCCAGAAAGGCCGTCGTTGATGTACCACAGGATTGATAGTCTTTAATCAATCCTAGTGATTTAAAGATGGTTTCTTGGTAAGCAATTTTAGCATTCCATTCAACTGTTTCTAGAATTCGAGTGGCTTCATGCAGGTCAGTACAAGTAATCAAAACACCATGACTGTTCAGTAAAAAGATATTAGTTAGCGCTTGGTTACCAAGCGCACTTAAACTGCTGTGAACTTGGTCTGCAAGTTCTTTTGAACAGGCTTCGCGGTAAGGGAGACATTTGATCTTACCTAAGTCCTGATTGACCGCGGTAATTTCAGTGACGTTAGGCATATCTTGCCCAATTGTTGCCCAAAACATTGATTCCTCGGCATGTGAATGATAAACCACTTTAATGCCAGGATTGGCTTCATAAGCTTCGATATGCATGTTAATTTCACGTGTTAAGCGACCAACGCCATCTATTTGTTCACCTGTAGCCAGATCGACAACGAGAATTTGCGCGCCGGATAACTTGCCATACCAAGCTTCAGACATAAAGGTTGGTGTCATGATGATATAATCATGGCCTTTTTTTATATGAACGTTACCAAAATCGATGGTCTCAGGTGCCGTGATTTTAACGGAAATATTACCACCGGCGACATTCGTGTTCTTTCGATTAAACATTTCGCGCGCAACCATTGCGAGATCGCGTCGTTCAGGTTCAAATACATATGCTTCTGTCATTATTAATCGCTCCAATTATTTATTGGTTTTTAAAGTTTTTCTTTTAAGATAGGCTTGTTGTCGCGCGGCCCAACGAGCTTTACGTTTAGTATCATAGGTGCCAAATAAAGCGTGGTTGCCTTTGAAGTAAATGATCTCGCTGAGAATCATAACCACGATACAAGCCCAAACACTATTAGTACTCAGTGCTTCAACAAAGAGGAGAACATCAACGAAAAGAAGTAGGGACCAAAATAGTTTTTGTCGATGTTGCCGCTTAGTAAATTTCATCAAAGATCACCTACTTTTTATTTTTCGAAACTTGGCCAAAGTCCATGCCATCAAGTGCATCGATGTTAGTAGTGTTTTTCGTTGAAACCTTGTCTTTAGTTGTTTGCCCAAAATCAAGACCGTCTAGATCATCAAGTGAGGTGTCAGTGGTCGTATCAGTAGTTGGTTGTGGCTGTTTGGTTGCAGGCGTTGCAGCGATAGTGGCATTGCTGGCGGTGTATCGCTGGCTTGGTAATTTGGCTTTGTTCTGATCGAGATATAACCAAACGAAACCTAATAACCAGAGTACTGATAATCCAATTGCCCACCATTCACCAGTGAAAGCTTTGGCGAAGAATAGCCGGAAATCGGGACCTTCGAAAGTCGACCAAGAAAGTTGTTGTCCAGCACGAACCTTAACTGTGCCAGTTGTTTTGGCAAGATTCGTGATAATCGGTGCAAAGTAAGTCGCACCATAGAGAAAGATCGGTGTCGTAATGATACCTAAGACGAGCATCCGGAGTAGGTTAGCACCAGTAAGTAATAGTGCAGCCACAACAAAGGATAAGTTAATAATGCCGGCAAATGGTAACACCGTATTTCCTGGTAAAATCATGGCAAAAATAAGCATGATTGGGACTAAGATAACTACAGTTACCCAAAGTTCATTACGACCGGCTAAAATTGGCCAATCCAAGCCAATATAGACTTCACGACCATTGAAATGTTTCTTCATAAAATCGCTCATCGCATCAGCAATTGGCGAAAGTGCTTGCATAAATAATTTTGAAATCATTGGGAATAAAGTCATTGCTGTTGCCGCCTGGACAGCCAGATTTAATGATTTGGAGACCGAATAACCGGCACCGAATCCAAGTAGAACCCCAATAATGGCACCCATGACAGTATTGTCACCAAAGATCCCGATCTTTTTCTGTAAAGCGGCAGAGTCAAAGGGACGATTCATGGCAGGAATGAAGTCCAGTAACTTGTTCAGTGGTTGTAGTAGCACCGCAAAAAGGGTGATGAAATGTGGAACCGTGACACCAGGCATTCCAGTAAGATCCTCAATATGCCGTTGCCACATATCACCGGCTTTTAGTTCGAGGACAATTTGAATCCCAGCAACGAGAAAGCCATAAAAGGCATTATGCGTAAAATACAGTACAACGACATAAGTGAAAATCTTGTTCCAAACATTCCACATATCAACGTTTAATGTTTTAGTCCAATTGAAACTTAACATGACGAAATTAATGGCTAATAATAACGGGAAGAATAGGAATGCTGATTTATATGACCAAGTAATAGCGGCAACTCCGGTCCAGCCAGCATCAATGGCATTAAGACTTAAATGGAAAATCTTTGACATCGCTTTAGCGGCTGGTGAGATTGAATCCATCATATAATTAACAACTAAGGTCATCCCACTAAAGGCGACCCCCAACGTTAAGGCAGCCATGACGGACTTCTTGAGCTTTAGGCCAGCAATAGTTGCAATAATAAACATGATTAAAGGTACGAAAACAGGCGCACCAAGGTTTAGAACATAATTAACGATAGTTTTTAAGACGTCCATGATTAGTTCCTCCTAAGTAATCAACGAATTAATAATCACAACTAAGCTTGCATTTTCTTAAGGGCCGTAATGATTTCCATATAGGCGATCTCCGGGTTCTGACCAGTGAAAATGGGTAATCCGTTGACGGAAGCAATGCGATGTTGATCAACGATTTGTTGAATTTCTTCATTAGGACGGGCAATCCAGACGTAAACATCGTAATTAGCTAAAATATCTGGTAATTTTTTGAAATCAGTTGCTTCAACCTCAACGCCCGTGATGTGATGATCATCAAAGAAATCAACGATATGTTTAACGACTAACTCACTAGATGCGACACCACTACCACAAGCCACAATAATTTTTGCCATAATAAAACACTCCTTTTTAGTTGGTTATTTGAACTTTTTAAGTAAGTAATTGAACATTTCATTGGTATCAGTGATTTGCTCAAATTGCGTAACGAAATCTTTATCTTGAATCAAGGACATGAACTTTTGTAAGAGTACTAATTGATCATCTGAGTGGGTAATACCGAGAAAGAAGAATGTCTTGGCTTTTTCTTCGGTGTTATAACCCATCTGTAGCATTTGAATTGGTTTCTGAGTGGTGACGACACAAACAAATGGTTGATGAATATTTTCAGGATCAGCATGAGGTAGCGCAATCGAGATGTAATCACTGACAACGCCAGTTGGAAACTCGTCTTCGCGCTTGTTTAAGGCAGTTTCGTACGTGTCTTTGACGTAACCTAAAGCCAAGAGTTTAGCAGCCACTTGCTGATATAGATCAGTCCGATTCTCAGCATTAACATTGAGAAAAACCAAATCGGGTTTTAGCATGTTTTCATAGTTCATAGTGAACCCTCCTATAAAATTATTGAAAGCGCATTCATTTTCGTGTAAAACAAGATTCAAGAAGATATATTGCTAAAAATTACGACCGTCATGAAAAATATTCATTGGCGGAACCGATGTGATAATATGTTAGTAATTAATTAAAATAGTTTGAACCTTATTCACATGATCATGACCTATCGCCCTTCAACATGCAGTATATGCTGGCGTTATGTTGATTAATAACCAATTCGACATAAGCTGAAACTCATTCAAATTTTTTCTCATCAAATGTTCAAATTGAGCGGAAAAAGTTCAGAAATATTCATCTGGAGGGTATTTATGACTAATCGGGACGATCGAGTATTACACATACTGAAAGTATTGGATAAACATCCACGAATCAGTGTGAAACGGTTAATTGAATTAACTGGTGAAAGTATTTCTACAATGCGTCGGGATCTAATTATTTTGGAGCAATCTGGGCGGGTAAAGCGTACCTTTGGCATGGTATCGTTACTTGCAGATACAAATGTTGAATTTGCATCGCCTTATCGTTATCGCGAACGGGTAACGGAAAAAAAGCTCATTTGTCAATTGTTAGCACGCAAGATTATTAAAGATAATCAGGCGATGTTCATTGATCCAAGTACAACTGCAGCCTATTTGCCGAGTTATTTAGCGGAGCGACTCAATTTAAAAGTGATTACGGATAATTTGCAGTTTGCAGTAGCGGCCAATCAGATGACGAACTTAAATGTTTTTTTAACAGGCGGATCACTACGCCCGAATTCAGATTCGATTTTAGGCAGTCATACGATTCAAGATATTACCTTGTTTCGACCGCAATTAGCCATTATGTCGTGTAGCACGTTAGATCAATCAGGTGCTTACATTGCCGATATCGAACAGGCTAATGTCAAACGGCAAATGATGGCCAATGCGAGGGAAAGCATTTTGTTAGCTGATCATACGAAGTTTCAAGTTGATAATTCAGATTATATTCAGTTGGCGAAGTTTCCAGCTTGGTCAACGATTGTTACGGATCGTCGTCCTGCCGATCCGTTTTTATACGGTATGCGACAAATGGGTGTGAAAGTGCTCTATCCGCAAGCATAACTAAAAGAACAACTAACCGGTCTAAGCAATTGCTTAGACCGGTTAGTTGTTCTTTTAAGATTTTTTTCGATTGAATAAATTGGGTAACCAAGACTTTGTTGATTGCCGTTGGATCTGTTCTATTGGTTCTGGAAAGCGGGTCACGATATTAATGTCAGCATAATTTAATGGACAATCTGCACATAAAATAATTGCAGCATCGTCATGCTCGTGATGGTAATAAAGGTCTGTTTTAATACTGAACGGCAGCTGCTGTTGCTGTGCGAAATGGAGATAGTGGCTCAGCAAATCAGCATCCAATTTACCATGTAACAGTAATTGCGCATTAGGAACTTTGGCTAATTCTATCTGAAGTTCAGTGACGAAATCGCGTTGCCAAGCTTGAGTAAACGAGATACAAACATCAACGCGTTCACGAAAAGTTCCTAGATAACGATGCTGTTCGTCTGGTCGCAATAAAGGTAGGCCAAATAGTGCATTTTGTAGACGGGGATCAAGTGGTGCATTATGAAAATCCATAGTTTCACCTCATTGTGGTGAAATCGCTTACTTAAGCAGTGCTATATCAAAAATTAACGAACTTGTAAATCAGACTTACCGATCGATGCTGGGGGTCGAATGATAGTAGGACTTATATTTTTGATAAAAGAAACTTTTATTGGAAATTCCAACTTGATCCATGATAGCGGCAATCGATAGCGATGTTGATGTTACTAGCGTACGTGCTTGAATTAGGCGTTGACGGGTCAGCGCTTCACTGAACGTGGTTCCGACTTCGGTTTTAAATAAGTTACTTAGATAATTTTTGTTGTAATTATAACGATCGGCTAGCTCACTTAAGCTGACAGTTCGATATTCAGTTGCGATGTCCTTTAGAATCTTAATGACTAGTAGTCGACTCTTATTGGCATGGTGAGGGCCAGTTAATGGATATTCGCGAACCAATTGGACAAGCAATATTGACAGATAGGACTTGATAATGGTGTTAGAAAAATCATTTTTTAAATAGTATTCCTCGATAATGCGATCGAGTGTGTCTTGAATTTCATTACTTTTACGTTTTTGAAAAAGTAAATAATCTTGTTTCTTTGCATTTTCGCCCACTACTCGATTTAGCAAAAAATCATAGAAAATACTATTACTACGTCGTAAATCATTCAGTAAGTTGATACTGATATTTTTACTGCGAAACAAAACGTTAATTAGTAGATCATCATCACCAAGTGCATCAATGGAATGAGTCGAGCCACTGTCAAGTAGCAGTAAGTCACCAGTATTTAGTATTATGGGCCGACCATCAACAACTTCATGCGCAGTACCACGAAGCATGTAATTGAGTTCAATAAAAGTATGCGTATGGGTGGGATAGTCAGCGTAACGATTATGACGACTAATGTAAATGTCTTTGCTGCGGAAAAAGTAGTTGCTGAGCACGCGCGCATGTTCTGCCTGTGAAAGCTCTTTATTAATAGCATAAGGAGGCAGGTCTTCGACAAAGTGTTGCAACTTTTTCTGATCTTTTTCAATTAAGGTCGGCTGTTCTAAAAGGTCCAAAATACGTGCTTTCATTCACAATCCCTCCTGTAAATATGGTACACACCTAATCCGTAAGTGACATTGTAGCACAGCCTAATCGATAGTTACAATGTGCTTGTAAATAAATGAAACCGCTTACTAATAAAAAGAGAGGGTGTTGAAATGAGTAAAGAAAAGAAAGAATCAGTCGGTTCGACGATTGCCGTATCCATCACAAACTTTTTAGATTCAGGCTCAATCGTTGCCGGTGCTAGTGGACTGACTCTATGGACTAAAGCACTAGGTTTATCAAGTTTTCAAGTCGGTTTATTGGGAGCTTTGAGTGCCAATGCGTTTGGTTCAGCGATTGGGGCTTTGATTGGTGGACATTTATCAGATAAATATGGCCGGAAAGTGATTTATACGTATGACATGGTGGTTTACATGTTAGGAACTGCAATTGTTGCTTTATCAGTTAACTTTCCGATGCTATTGGCTGGGTTCTTAATTACAGGGATCGCCGTTGGAGCTGGGGTACCGGCTTCATGGACCTATATTTCAGAAACTTCGCAATCGGATGATCGGGCCAAAAATATTGGGATCTCTCAATTCGCCTGGTCATTAGGACCAGCAATTATCTTTATTGCTGGGACTTTGTTAGCACCAATCGGATTAATGGGTAATCGACTCTTATTCATCTTCTTAACAATTGTCGCCTTCATCGCTTGGCGGCTACAAAGTAAGTTGGATGAATCACCAGTCTGGGTTGAACAAAAACAACTTGAAAAAGCGACTGGCGAAAAACCACATCCATACCGGGATTTATTCTCAAACGTGGTCAATATTAAGACGTTGTTGTTCTTGATTGGGGTTTATATGTTCTGGAACTTAGTTGCTGGGGCCATGGGCTTCTTCATGCCATTTGTTTATGAAACGGCTGGTGGTTTGACGAATATGCAAGCGAATCTATTGCAAGCTGTTCTTTGGATCTTTACTGCTGCTGCGACTTACTTTGGATTTGCCAAGTATGGTGACAAAGCCAATCATCGGATTTTCTTCTTTGTCGGTGCGGCAATGGCCGTTGTTTCATGGGTCGTTTTATCATATGCCGGCATGAACTGGACGAGTCTTTGGATTTTCGTCACGGTTTGGGGCATTTCCGCCGGGATTGGTGCGCAAGCATGGTATGCCTTATGGGCGACAGAACTGTTTCCAACGAAGTACCGGGCTGGTTCCCAAGGTGTGATGTTCTTCGTTGTTCGGGGTTCCGCGGGGATTTGGTCAATTATCTTCCCAACCATCCTTAGCACCATGGGCTTCAAAGCTGCTGGGACGTTTATGATTGCCTTATTGGTTATTTCGTTAGTTATTGGGACAATCTGGACACCACAAACACGTGGAAAGTCACTAGAACAAATCACCGATGAACGTTATGGCAAGGATGATTCAGCGGAAATGACTCATACTGACACCTCAGCCAATGGGAGTGTGAAATAGATGAAGTCATATATTGCAGTTGATATTGGGGCCTCTAGTGGGCGTCTAATGTTGGGCCAAGTTCAACAAGGAAAACTAACGTTGCAAGAAGTCCATCGATTCTCAAATGGTTTTGCCATGGCGGATGGACATGATCGTTGGGATGTTGACCATCTCGTCCATGAAATCTTTTTAGGTTTGGAAAAAGTTAAGAAGATGGGGATCAACGCTGTGAAATTAGGGATTGATACTTGGGCCGTTGATTATGTTTTAGTGGGTAATGATGGTCAAAAGCTCGAAGACCCGATTAGTTATCGTGATAAGCGCACACATAATGCGATTGAAGAATTAACGAGCGATTTGCCACGCGAATATATCTACGAAAAGACTGGGATTCAATTCCAAGATTTTAATACGCTTTATCAGTTATATAAAGAAAACCGGCAATTGTTGTCACAAGCTGACAAGATCATGATGATGCCGGATTATCTGGGGTATGTCCTGACGGGAAATGCAGTCACTGAAATCACTAATGCGTCGACAACGCAAATGTTGAATTTACGAGTTGGTCTCTTCGATAAAGATTTACTTGGTAAAGTCAATGTGTCGCAAGATCAGTTCCCACGATTAGTTGAAGCCGGAACGATTCTAGGCAATGTTAGCCATAAATGGCACGAAAAATATGATTTACCAGAGGTAGAAGTGATCACCGTAGCCACTCACGATACGGCTTCGGCTGTGGTTGGGACGCCAGGTCAAGGTGACCGTTGGGCGTTTCTGAGTTCCGGTACTTGGTCATTGTTAGGTACTGAACTCAACGTGCCTGAGAATGGGTTGCAAGCTTTCCATGAAAACTACACCAATGAATGGGGTGCTTATGGGACCTATCGTTTCTTGAAAAATATCATGGGGTTGTGGATTGCCCAATGCGTCCGTCATGAATTGAATGATAAATATAGTTTTGGCGAGTTAGCTAAACTTGCTACTGAAGTAAAGCCGTTTGCACAATTTATTGATATTAATGATGATCGCTTTACTAACCCTGACAATATGATTAAAGAACTCCAGGATTACTGTCGGGAAAATGGCCAGCAAGTTCCTGAAACTCCGGGTGAATTATTCCAAGCAATCTACTCAAATTTGTCATTATTTTATGCCAACGAGTTGTCGAAGCTAGATGAAATTTTGGGTTATCACATCGACACGCTAAATATCGTCGGTGGTGGTAGTAACGTTGGTTTAATGAACCAGTTAACCAGTACGTTAGCCCAAGTTGACGTGATTGCTGGGCCAAGTGAAGCGACAGCTGTTGGGAATATCATGGTACAAATGGTGGCCGCAACGGAAGTTAACAACCTTGATGCTGGCCGGCAATTGATTGCGGATTCATTCGATTTGAAACGTTATCATCCTGAAGCTAGTCAATATGGTGAAGTTTTAAGTCAGTATCAAGCCTTTCTAAGTAAACAAATTAAGGAGATGGTTTAAATGGTTAGATTGGGACAAGTGATGTATTTGCATAAAGATGCTTTTGATGAATATCAAAAACGGCATGCCGCATTATGGCCAGAAATGCAACAAGCATTGAAGGAATATGGTGCCACTAATTATTCAATTTTTTTGAATAAATTGACGGGTCAAACATTCGCTTACCTCGAAGTGCCGGACGAAGCGACCTATAACAAGATTGCGGATACCGATATTTGCAAAAAATGGTGGGCATATATGGAACCACTAATGGATACGAACGAAGATAACAGTCCGGTTACGACGGATCTTACAGAAGTCTTTCATTTAGATTAATTAGGAGGAATTACTAATGGTTAAAACTGACGAAGTCGAAAAAGCTTATCAAGTCGCTAAAGAACGTTACGCTGAACTTGGTGTGGATACAGAAAAGGTCATGGAACAACTCAAACAAGTTAAATTGTCGATTCATTGCTGGCAAGGTGACGATATTCATGGGTTCTTAAATCCCGATGCTGAATTAACTGGTGGGATTGGCGTTTCTGGGGACTATCCTGGGATTGCGCGGACACCTGATCAATTGACCGGTGATTTACATGAGGCTTTATCGTTGATTCCTGGGAGTCATAAAGTGCAATTACATACATTGTATGCGGTTACAGATAAGAAGAAGGACTTCAATGAAGTGGGTCCTGAAGACTTCAAGTATTGGGTCGATTGGGCTAAACAAGAAAAAATCGGATTGGATATGAATCCAACGTTCTTCTCACATCCTATGGTTAAACATAACTTTACGCTGGCTAGTCCAGAAAAATCAGTGCGTGATTACTGGATTGAAGTCGGTAAGAAATCACGTGAAATTGCCAATTATTTTGGTCAAGAACTAGGGCAACAATCAGTTAACAATTTCTGGATTCCAGATGGTTTCAAAGATAACCCAATTGACAAGCAAACTCCTCGGACACGCTTGATCGAATCACTGGATGAAGTCTTTGCTAAGCAATATGACGAAAAGAATACGATTGAAGCTGTTGAAGGAAAATTGTTTGGGACTGGGATTGAATCATATACCGTTGGTTCGCACTTATTTTACAACAATTACGCGATCAGTCGTGGCAAGTTATGGACGATTGATGCTGGTCATTGGCACCCAACTGAAGATGTCTCGGATAAGTTTTCAGCATTTATGCCGTTTGGCAAAGGCTTGATGTTACACGTCTCACGTCCAGTTCGTTGGGATAGTGATCACGTGGTTATCTTCGACGAAGCCTTGCAACGGATTACCCGTTCATTGGTTCGTGATAATGAATTAAGTCGGACTAATATTGGCTTAGACTTCTTCGATGCCACGATTAATCGGGTTGCTGCTTGGGTTGTTGGTGCTCGTGCCACCCAAAAAGCGTTGTTACAAGCAATGTTGGCCCCAATCGATGACTTGAAGCAAGCTGAATTAAATTATGACTTTACGAAGTGTTTAGCCGTAACTGAAGAATTGAAATCATATCCATTTGGCGCAGTTTGGGATGAATTCTGTTTGAAGAATAATACTCCAGTTGGGACTGACTGGTTGGACGAAATTCACAATTATGAACAAACGGTTCAATTCCCACGTGACGCTAAATAACGCATTCAGGTTGTGATAACAAAAAATTTAAAAGAGGTTGGCAAATTATGACAGACTTTATTGACTCACCATATGTTAAAAATATGGCGAAAACGACAGAAAACTTATATCGGCATGGTTGGGATGAACGTAATGGTGGTAATGTTAGTCTTCGTTTAACCAAAGACGAAGTGGCAGCTTACGCTGGGACTGACAAAGTCTTACGTCAAATTACAATCAAATTTGATGCTAGTGAATTGGCTGGTAAATACTACCTCGTTACTGGAACGGGTCGGTATTTTAAGAACATGGTGGAATATCCAGAACGTGATATGGGCTTGGTACGGATTAGCGAAGCTGGTAATAGTGTTGACCTCATGTGGGGCTTCAACGATGGTGGCGAACCAACCAGTGAATTTCCAGCGCATTTGATGAGTCATATCGAACGACTAAAGAAAGATCCTGATCAACGGGTGATCATGCATTGCCATCCAACGAATTTAGTTGCCATGAGCTTTACCTTACCACTTGAATCTAAAGTGTTTAGTCGGACATTATGGCAGATGCATCCTGAATCAATAGTCGTCTTCCCAGAAGGTGTTGGTGTGATTCCTTACATGTGTCCAGGGACTAATGCGATTGGCGAAAAGACAGCTAATAAGATGCAAGATTATCGTGTTGTTTTATGGCCACATCATGGCGTCTTCGCTGCCGGTGATTCTTTAGATGAAACCTATGGCTTAGTTGAAACCGTTGAAAAATCGGCTTTGATTTACACAACCATCCAAGCTCAAGGTGGTAAGATCTTACAGTCGATCACTGATAAAGACTTACATGATTTGTGTGAACGGTTTGATTTAACCCCTAATGCGGATTTTTTAAATGATGGTGAAACGATAACTGCCAAATAGGTTAGTTGAAAAGAGGGTTACCATGCTACAAGATCATCATTTACCGCTTAGTCAAGATTGGCTAAAACGTTGGGCTTATCTAGGCTTATCACTCCTAATTAATGCAACTGGTCATGCGTTGACGGTTGTGATGAATCTTGGTAGCGCGGTTTGGACCGCTTCGGCAGTTAACTTGTATCATCTATGGCCACTGGATTTGCGGACCACGTTGTTTAGTTGCGGCGTGGTCGTGGTCATCATGAATACCGTGTTAATTCGCCAAGTTAACTGGTCCAGAATTATTGGTAATCTATTATTAACACTGCCATTTAGCTATTTGATTCAATGTTTTACAGCCTTGATTCAGATAACCGGAATTGAGATGTTGTCACTTGGTTGGCGAATCCTGATTGATATATTAGGGATTCTGTGTGTAGCGTTAGCAACATCGATTTATCAACGTGCAAATCTGATTTTGCATCCAAATGATGACCTTATGCAGATTATTCGATTTAGATACGTTCATGGTAATGCGACAATTGCACAAATGGTGCATTATATTCCGCCGGTCATTATCATGGTGGGCACATATCTGGTTAGCGGACAATTATGGGCAGTTAATATTGGCACTTTGATTTGTTTGTTCTTTCAGGGCACGTTTATTGGATTCTTTGATCGATATGCTTTTCGGAATTTGAAGCATTATGGTATCCGATCTAAAAGCATAACTGAACATTAGCAGTATTGAAAAAGGTCTCAAATCTTAGTTTAGGTTTGAGGTCTTTTTTGCTGTAAAAAATAGTGACTAAATTATTAATCAAAAAAACATTGAAAAAATAATCACAAAGGATTATGATATCTTTTGAAATGGAACACCGTTCCATTTCAAATAAAAAAGAGTTAGGCGGCTAGTTTAATGCAAGAATTAAGGCAATATAAAGTTGGTGAATTTTGGAACAAATTGCTGTCTGGAATTGCGATGGCAATTGTTGTAGCAGTAACACCAGGTGCGATTATCTCACCATTCATTGGCGGATTGGCTAAGAGCAGTGCCTTTTGGGCTGCAATCAATACCGCGACTAATATGGGAATTTACATTGTTCCAGTAGCGGCGGGAGTTTTAGCAGCGGATCAATTTGGCTTTACAATGATCGAAAAGGCAAGTGTCTCTTTAGCTGCTATTGCGGGTAGTGGTGCAGTAGTTTATGCGCATAATACATGGACATTAGTTGGTATGGGTGACTTGATCAATACGATTTTAGTTATTGCAATTGCAATTGTAACGATTTTTCTTGTACGGCCCTATGTGGGAAGTTTTTCAATTATTTGGGAACCAATCCTATGTGGTTCAGTTATCGGTGCGTTCGGCATGTGGTCATATCAATATGTACACATGATTTCAATGGGTGTCGGCAATATTTTAAATGCTTTTACGACACTACAACCAATCTTATTATGTACATTGATCGCCATGTCGTTTGCAGTAATTATTGCAACGCCACTATCAACAGTCGGCTTAGCTTATGCGATTGGGATTAGTGGAATTGCTGGTGGCGCAGCCTCAGTTGGTGCAACAGCCTGCTTTATGATGGTAGCGGTTGCAACGTATAAAGTGAATGGTAAAGGCGTGGCTTTTGCAATGTTTTGGGGTTCTGTAAAAATGATGTTGGCTAACTTTGTTAAACACCCACGAATGTTATTGCCGATTGCAATTGTTGGCGCTATGACCGGCTTTACGGATGCTTTCTTGGGTATTAAAGCAGGGGCTGCTTATGCTGGATTTGGTCAACCAGTGGGTCCGATTAATTCATTTACGTATATGAGTGGTTCAACGATAGTAAATGTTATTGTTTTAGCATTAATTTACTTTATCTTACCAATTATTTACTCACTGATTGCTTATGTCATCTTTAGAAAGATGCCTAAATTATATGATGAGAACGATTGGAAAATTGATCTAAGTAAATAACTTTGGAGGAACTTAAAATGAAAATTATTTGTTACGCGGTATTGCCATTAGAAGTACCATACATCAAAGATTGGGCTAATAAGAATGATGTTGAAGTCAAATTAATTCGCGAAGAATTGAGCGCGACTAATGCAGATTTGGCAGCCGGTTTTGATGGCGTTTCGTCAGAAGGAATTACCCCAGTAGATGAACGCGTCTACGCAGCTTTTGAACAATACGGAATTAAGCAGTTAGCGATTCGACAGGTTGGTTTTGACAATCAAGATGTCGCTGCTGCAAGTGCTCACGGTATTACGTTAACTAATGTAGCCGCGTATTCACCACGAGCTATCGCAGAAATGGGCGTCACGCAAGCGATGTATTTGTTACGAAAAGTTGGTATTTATCAAGATCGGATGGCTCATGGTGATTTTACTTTCGATGAAAAAACGATTAGTACGGAAATCTTTAATTGTACAGTTGGCTTAGTTGGTGCGGGTCATATCGGTGGCGCCACTGCACAAATTTATAGTGCCTTAGGTGCAAAAGTGTTAACGTATGATCCATTTTATGATGCTTCACTGGAACCTTTTACAACATATGCTGATCTGGATACTGTTTTAGAACAAGCAGATATTGTTTCATTACACACACCATTACTACCAACGACTAAGGGGATTATTAGTGCATCGTCCTTAAAGAAAATGAAGCGTAGTAGTATTTTGATTAATATGGCTCGAGGAGAATTAGTGGATACCGAGGCATTGATTACAGCACTTGAAAATCATGAGATTGCGGGTGCTGGCTTGGATACTTTGGCAGATGAATTTGAATTTTACGGTCAAGACCAAGTAACGAAATTACCAGCTGATTACCAACGATTGAGTCAGATGCCTAATGTATTAGTAACGCCACATGTTGCTTTCTTTACAAAGTTAGCGATTAAGAACAGCATGGAAATTGCATTAAATGATGCGAAAATGATCATTACTGGTGGTAAGAGTAGAAATGCGGTTAATTAACTGAGCCGGCCGATGCTTTTATTTGGCTTGAGATTCCGTTATACTACCGATTAAGGAGACTGGTATCTATGACAGATGATGGTAAGTTAAATAAAACTGTATTGCATGTTTTTAAAATTCTAGATATGATTGCGGCAACCGATAGTCCAATTGGCGTTAGTGAGTTAGCCCACCAAACCGCGTTACCGAAAACCACAGTTTTTAGGTTGTTAAATACGCTTGAACAGATTGGTGCAATCAATAAAGATACTTATCAACAGTATCGAATCGGGTCTAAGATTATTGCTTATGGTAAAGCAGCCGAACATCAGAATACACTGGTAAACGTTGCTCTGCCATACATGCAGGACTTTACCAAAGAGACAAAAGAGAATATCAATTTAGGCGTGCTATATGATAATCAAGTATTATATTTACATGCTGAACAAGGTGAGAAGTTTAGCCTTCAGGTAAATCTTTTACCAGTAGCGCCACTCTATTGTAGTAGTTCTGGTAAGATTTTTTTGAGTGATTTTACATCAACACAATTAGATGATTATTTAAAACATGTCGAGTTACGACAACGAACGATTAATACGATTACTAGTGTAACGGAATTGAAAGCAGCAGTTACTCAAGCGGCTGAAACAAAATTGGCCTATGATAATGAGGAATATGAATACGGACTGTCTTGTATGGCTGTACCGCTGTATCATGATGGCAAAATTATTGCGGCAGCTAGTGTATCTGGACCAACTTCACGATTAAAAGTTCGTGGTTGGGATAATATTCGTCAGAGTATTATTGATTTTGGACAAACTGTTAATCAGTTGCTCTAACATTGAGCAACATAAAAAGAGGAGCTTAGCTCCTCTTTTTTAGTACCTCAAGTGGGATGGATGAGATATTAAGCCTCTGCCTGTTCCTTATTCATAGCAGCTTCGGCCTCTTTAGTGACAATGGATTCGGTGGTGTCTTTATCAAAGAAGTGAGCTTTGTTAATGTCAAAGCCCATTTTAACGGTATCACCAGGGTTATGGAAATCACGAGAGTCAACGGTTGCGACAAACTCGGTATCATCGACTTGGCTATAGAGTTGACTTGTAGCACCAAGTAATTCGGAAACTACGATTTTAGCGGTAACGACTGAGTCAGGCCAAGTCTCGAGGAAGACATTTTCGGTATGAATATCTTCGGGTCGAATGCCGAAGACAAGTTCTTTGCCATTGTAGCCACGGTCATTGAGAATTTGAGCGCGACCAGTTGGTATTTTAATCTGAATACCTTGATGATCAGAAATGAACCCATCTTTATAGGTCACATCAAAGAAGTTCATGGCCGGGGATCCAATGAAACCAGCAACGAATTGGTTGCGAGGATGATCATAGATTTCGGCTGGTGATCCAATCTGCTGAACTTGACCAACTGACATAACGACAACACGATCTGCCATAGTCATGGCTTCGGTTTGATCATGTGTGACATAGATGGTCGTTGTATTTAAACGTTGGTGTAACTTGGCAATTTCGGCGCGCATTGATACCCGCAACTTGGCATCTAGGTTTGATAAGGGCTCGTCCATTAAAAAGATAGGGGCATCTCGAACAATTGCTCGGCCTAAGGCGACTCGTTGGCGTTGACCACCGGATAGATCGGCTGGCTTGCGATTGAGAAAGTCTGATAATCCTAAAATTTCAGCAGCGTAGTTAACTCGCTTTTTGATATCGGCAGCTTCATATTTACGTAGTTTGAGCCCAAAGGCCATATTTTTAAAGACACTGAGATGTGGATATAAGGCATAGTTTTGGAAGACCATTGCAATATCACGTTCTTTTGGAGCAACGTTATTCATGACTTCGCCATCAATTTTTAGGTCACCTTTAGTGATGTCATCTAATCCAGCAATCATTCTTAAGGTCGTTGTCTTACCACAGCCAGAAGGGCCAACAAAAACAATGAACTCTTTATCTTTAATGTGTAAATCAAAGTCCTTGACTGAATAATCAGTTGCGTTGGGATACTTTTTGTATAAATGTTCTAAGTCAATTTCAACCATATTACTAACCCCCGGGTGATTTAATAAGTAAAGTGTAAATGATAGCGCTTTATATAACCATGGACGAATGTCCAAGAAAAGTATTGAATATTTGGTTGTTTTTACAAAAACGTTTCGATTAACGATTGTAAGAATTGTGGAATAAGTAAAAACCACTATTAAAAAGTGTAAAGACATAAAAAAGAGATTGATTTAGATATGAAAGCGCTATATAATTTCATTGAAACGTTTCGAAAAGGAGAACAGGAGGCTTAATTAATGGCATCGCAAACAGCAAAAACAATCTTAGAGGAAATGACGATTCAAGAAAAAATCGGTCAATTAATTCAACTGAGTGGTGATTTTTTTCAAAATGGTACGGCAGCAATTACCGGACCGCTAAAGGAACACCACCTTTCACTGGAAACTATCTATACAGCTGGCTCAGTGCTTGGAATATCAGGAGCTGAACGCGTTCGGCAAGTTCAAACTGATTTCTTGAAGCACAGTCGATTGAAGATTCCACTATTATTTATGGCCGATGTTGTACATGGCTATCAAACTATTTTTCCAATCCCGCTAGCGTTGGGCGCTACTTTTGATCCGCAGACCATGCATGATACGGCAGCAGTCGCGGCTAAAGAATCCGCTGCTGGCGGTGTTCATGTGACCTTTGCACCAATGGTTGACCTAGTGAGAGATCCACGTTGGGGTCGTGTTATGGAATCAACGGGTGAAGATCCATATTTGAATTCTGTAATGGCTAAAGCGGCGGTTAATGGGTTTCAGGGGAAGCTGCCATTGGATGCCAATCATATTGCTGCTTGTGTGAAACACTTTGCAGCCTATGGTGCGCCGGAAGCAGGTCGTGAGTATAATACTGTCGATATATCTGAATGGCGTTTTCGCGAACAGTATTTACCTGCATATGCAGCGGCAATTGAGGCTGAATCATTATTAGTGATGACCTCTTTCAATACACTTTTTGGGATTCCGGCAACAGCCAATCAAAAATTAATGCGAGATATTCTGCGACAAGAATTAGATTTTAAAGGTGTCCTAATTTCAGACTGGGATGCTATTGGTGAAACTATTGCTCATGGTGTAGCTGGTAACCTTGAAGCAGCGGCTGATTTGAGTCTTAAGGCCGGTGTCGATATTGATATGATGTCGTTTGCTTATGCTAAATATCTTGAAAAAGCGGCCAATTTAGACGAACACACCAAATTGTTAATTGATGAAGCGGTAGTACGTATTTTGGACTTAAAAGTTGCGTTAGGGCTATTTGAAGATCCCTATCGTGGTTTAAGTGTTGAACGAGAGGCCACGACGATCTTATCGTCAGACAATTTACATGTTGCGGAACAAGCGGCTGAAAAGTCGATGGTATTACTAAAAAATGAATCAGTGTTACCTTTGGCGACAGATGCGAAGGTGGCCTTAGTGGGACCAGGTGCTCATACGGGTGACTTGCTAGGTAGTTGGTCTTGGCAAGGTGATCCTCAAAAAACATCTAGTATTTATGATGAGTTTAAATCACGATTCAAATCGGTTGAGTATGCTAAAGGGTGTGGGTTTCATGCGCTTAACTACCAGGAACTGGATCAGGCGGTAATGATTGGTCGAGACAGTGATGTAATTGTTGCCGTTGTTGGGTTGCCAAGTAGCGAAACCGGGGAAGCAACAAGTCTAACTCAATTGACATTGCCAACTGAACAATTAACTTTGTTGAAGCAATTGGCAGCTTTAAACAAACCATTGATTACGGTTGTTTTAACCGGGAGACCACTTGATTTAACAGCAGTAGCAGCTGTTTCTTCAGCGATAGTATTAGCCTGGTACCCGGGTAGTCGAGGTGCTGCAGCGCTAACCAATATTTTGACTGGTGAGGTTAATCCTAGTGGTAAGTTACCGATGAGTTTTCCGCGTCATGTCGGACAAGTACCGATTTATTACAATCACTACAATACAGGTAGACCTATTAGTCAGACTGCTGATGACGATGAAAATAAGTATTTATCAAAATATGTCGATGCGAAGAGTGAACCGTTATATCCTTTCGGCTATGGATTGAGTTATGCGGATTTGGCTGTTGAGCAGCTAAAGGTGTTGAACCCAATAGTGAATGATAGTCAGAACCTGCAAGTAGAGGTCACGATAACTAATCATTCGACAATCAGCGCGACAACGGTAATGCAAGTTTATAGTCACCAATTGGTTGGTCAGACGGTTCGTCCGGTTAAAGAATTAAAATACTTTGAACGACTATCATTGGCACCGTTAGAAACACGAGATATTTTAGTAACGTTGCCGCTTACGACGTTTAGAAGCATGCAATCGAATTTGCAATGGCAGGTTGAAGATGGTGATTATACAGTGATGGTAGGCCTTGACTCGGACAATGTGTTACAACAACCGTTTGAAATACGGGCTAATAATAAAAGGGGGCAAGAATAATGCCGGTTATTCAAAACGAACATTTGCGGTTCGAATTACTTGATAATGGGGCTATTGGCCAAATCTTAGCTGACGGCGTAATGATTAATCAGGTTGTAGGTAATAACCTAGATGGTAGTATGAGTAATATTTATTTACGGATAAAAGAAGATGATCAGTACTTTAGTCAGCCTTTGATGGGACCGCATAGTACCAGCAAGGTTAACTATAGTGAACGTAGTGTTAGTTGGTCGGGGCGCTTTAAAACCATACGATATCGGTTACGATTATTATTGAATGACACGACTTGGTTTTGGACGGTAAACGTTGACTCTGAAACGGATATTAAGGCCGATATTACGTACACTCAAGATTTGGGTTTGGGTATGCCGGAATTTGTTCAATCGAATGAGGCATTTGCTTGCCAATACTTAGACCATTATGTTGAGCAGAAAAACCAGCAAATCGTGATTGCCTCACGTCAAAATCAAGCTCAGAATGGGCAGTATCCATATATGCAAGAAGGGTCATTAAGTCCCATTAAAAGTTTTTCGACGGATGGCTTTCAATTCTTTGGTTCAATGTTTAAACAAACCCAAATTCCGGTTGGATTATTATCGGCTGATCTGGAAAATAAGAATTTACAATATGAATGCGCGTTGACGGGGTTGAGGACATCAGAAATTGTTATCGGAGCCAAGTCACAAGAAGTTGTTTTTTATGGTAGTTTTGTAGCCAATCAACCTCACGGAAATCAACGAGTTCTAATTTCGGAAACAACGATTCAGTCTTTGCTAGCAGAGATTGATGTATTTAAAGAGGCATCGTTCAATTTATTAAAACCGGCGGTTCAAATTGGCAATGTCTTAGCGGGTCAAACATGGGATGATAATGAACTTCGAAATCGATTCCCAAAAACGAGACAAGTTGAAAAACGAAATGGTGAAACGCTGTCGTTTTTTACCGAAAATGGTGATCATGTTGTTTTACCTGTGAAAGAACGACAACAAACGCGTCAAACTGGAAATATCGTTTTGGCAACGACTGAGAGCGTTCCGGGAACTAAACTAATGGCGGCGACTCAATTTATGCCAGGTGTCTTTCAGGCACACATGGTTTATGGCAATACAAATATGAATGTCCTGTCTAGTTTTACACGGGATGCGTTGAACTATTTTAAAGTTAACGGAACTAGAATTTATATTAAGCGGGGGTCTAAATATCACTTGCTAGGAATGCCGAGTGCGTTTGTAATGGCATATGATGGTGCTGACTGGTACTATCAACTAGCTGATGATGTTATTCATATTACCAGTGATGCCGGTGCAACCGCGCAAAGCTTGAAGCTTAGTTTTCAATCAGAAAAGCATCGAGTTTACGATATTTTAGTGACCACACAGTTGCAAACGGATTCGCTTGGGTTGAATCCTGATCTACAGTTTGACGCACGTCAGATTGTCGTTTCACCTGAAAAAAATACACTGATGGGACTGCGCAATCCAAGCTTAGGCTATGTGTTAGATTATCGACATTATGATGGTCAATTGCGAACGCTTGGTACTGAAAAAATTTTATTTGGAGCTAATATTGCAAGACCAACAAATCAACTAGTTGCTATGTATGCCGAGACAACTCAATTCAGTATTTTAACTGGATTAGCAACAGAAAAGGTTGCTGATTTTGAAGTAGCGACAATTCGAATGGCCCACCAGCAACATATTGAAAACTTGTTACAAGGTTTTGAACTGTCAACGACCAATCCGATTAAACAGGACCTTGTTGAGCAGACAAATTTGATCTTACGCTGGTATACCCATGATGCCATGGTGCATTTGATGTCACCACATGGCTTGGAACAGTATGGTGGTGCGGCCTGGGGAACTCGTGACGTATCTCAAGGACCAACTGAATTCTTCTTGGCAACCCATCAATATCAGGCAGTTCGTGCAATTTTAGTACAATTATTTTCGCATCAATTTATTGAAAATGGCAATTGGGCACAATGGTTTATGTTTGACGAATATGCGGATAATTTCGCTGATGAATCACATGGTGATGTCGTTGTTTGGCCGTTAAAGGCATTGTCAGACTATTTAGTTGCCAGTCATGATACGAGTATTTTGACAGAAATGTTGCCGTATATGTCATTTGAGACTAAGGCATTAACGATTGAACAAGAAACACTTGCTGAACATGTTCAACGTGAAATTGCCTATATTGAAACTCATTTTCTTTATGATACGGCTGTATCTGCATACGGTGATGGTGATTGGGATGATACTTTACAGCCGGCAGACCCGTTGCAGAAAAAACAAATGGCCAGTACTTGGACTGAAGAATTAACCATTGAAACTTTCAGAACCGCGGCTCGAGCTTTTGAATCAATACCAGCACTGGCTAGTCAATTTGAGAAGTTAGCCACTGCGATGATGGCTGATTTTAGGAAGTACTTCATGCAAGGGGAAGTTCTGCCAGGGTTTATTAGGATGGATACTCATCATAAGGTCACACCACTGATTTATCCAGGAGATCCGATTACCAAAGTTAATTATCGACTGTTACCTTTATCTCAAGGCGTGCTGAGTCACATATTGGTGGATCAAGAGGTTCCACAAGCTCTGAAGGTGATTAAAGAGCAACTATTATTCCCAGATGGTGTTCGGTTAATGGATCAACCATCGACTTATCATGGCGGGGTCAGTGTCATCTTTAAGCGTGCTGAGCAGTCGGCTAACTTTGGACGCGAAATTGGACTGCTGTATGTTCATGCCCATATTCGCTATGCGGCTGCAATGGCAACGACGGGCGACTATCAGCAAGCATGGAAACTGCTACAACTAGTAAACCCAATCAAATTGTCCGATCGAGTTAAAAACGCTGATTTGCGGCAAGCAAATACTTATTTTTCAAGTTCAGATGGCGGTTTTGATAATCGTTACCAAGCCCAGCAACAGTTTGATTTGTTACGGACGCAGCAGGTCAAGGTCAAAGGTGGTTGGCGGTTGTACAGTAGTGGGCCAGGTATTTATACTGGAACTTTATTGAATGATATTTTACAGCTACAAAAAGAAACGTTTAACCATGGAAGAAAAACTTGTCAAGTTGATTTTGATCCAGAATTAAATATTCGTATTGGACTAGACAAATAGCTGTTTTACAGTATTTTAACTAATTTTTGTAAAAATTAGAAAGTGGAAATAAAACTAAAAAAGTATTGTAATCGGTTTCAAATGAGATATAATAGCAATGAAAACGTTTCGATTAAACTTTTTAACATTTTAGGAGGGGCTACAAATGAAGTTAAAAAAGGCAATGGGGTACGGAATGGTTGCTGCGGCAAGTGTCTTATTACTTGCAGGATGTGGTAATAGTTCAACTAAGAGTTCCAGTTCAGGCAATAGTGAAACGTTAAGTTTTTGGTATGGCGGGGATGCTGATACAGCAGTTAAGCCAATTATTAAAGCGTTTACTAAGAAGACCGGGATTAAAGTTAAAGTTCAAAGTATTCCTTGGAGCCAATATATCGATAAAACATTGACGGCTACAGCATCTAAGTCTGGTCCAGATTTGATGGTAACAGGAACAACAACTATGCCAAATTCAGTAGCCTCTAAATCACTGATGGATATTACATCAACGGTTAAAAGTGATCAGGCATTGAATCCAAATAAGTTCTTTGCAGGATCGGAAGCCACAACTAAGTTTAATGGCAAGTATTATGCGGTTCCTTGGTATGTTGAAACTCGAGTCTTGTATTACCGAAAAGATTTATTAAAGAAGGTTGGTTACAACCATGCGCCTAAGACTTGGGCGCAATTATATGACGCTGCTACTAAGCTTTCAAAACGTGGTAAGGACATGTACGGGTTCAATGTGGATGCTGCTGAACCAACATTTGGGTTCATGTTTGCTCGTCAAAATGGGGCAACCTTGCTTAGTGGTAAAAAAACACAATTCAATCAAGCGCCAATGGTTGGTGCGCTGAAATATCTTAACAAGTTTGTTCAAAATGGGGCTTCACCAAAACAAGATCTAAAATTGTCAATTGGTCAATCATTTGGTGGCAATGGTCGTGTACCAATGTTTATCTCAGGGCCATGGATGATGCAATCTGTTAAAACTGATGCCGGTTTGAAATCTAGTCAATGGGGTGTCGCTGAACTACCAAAAGGTAAAGCAAACAACATGTCTAATACTGGTGGCGGTAACTTATCAATCTTCCGTTATACCAAGAACAAGAAGAATGCGATGAAGTTATTGAAGTTTATGTCTAATAAAGAAAATCAACTGAAATATTATAAGACCAGTACTTCAATGCCAACTTTAAAAGCTGCTTGGCAAGATAAGGCTTTGAGTGATACAAATATTCAAGTCTTCCGGAAACAATTAAATAGTTCTCAACCAATGCCATTGATTAAGCAATGGGATCAAATTGGTCAAAACTATCTTAAAGCTTGGGAACAAATTGCTCTAAATAATGCTAGCGTACAAAAAACGATGGATACATTTAATCAACAAACTGAGCAATTATTGAATAAGTAGCATTGATGAGTTCTGTTGGTGAAACAATGGAACTCATTTTTGCTAATTGAGAGGGGCTGTACTAATGGGAAAATCATTTCGTGAAAAACTGATACCATATACATTTGTATTACCGGCACTGATCTTATTAGCATTGTTTTCATTAATACCAATTGTAATTGCGTTAGTGATTAGTTTTACTGGTATGGATATTACGGGGCTTGGCGATTTATCACAAGTTAAATTTATTGGTTTTCAGAATTATACTCAATTATTTAAAGATCCTACTTTCTTACAATCAATTTTTAATACAGGCTTCTATGTCATTATTGGGGTGCCATTGGTTGTTATTCTATCGTTGACGGTAGCTATTCTGATTAATTCGGGGCAAAATCGATTCTTCAAATTTATGCGATTAATTTTCTACACACCCTCAATTACGAATACGGTTGCAGTTGCGGTTGTTTGGACTTATATGTATAACCCAAGCATGGGCATGATTAATAATTTTTTAGGTAAGTTAGGAATTAGTGAAATTGGCTGGTTAACGGATCCTAATGTTGCAAAGTACGCGCTGATAATTCTAGCGGTTTGGAAAGCCATTGGGTTGAATATGTTGATCTTTTTGGCCGCCTTACAAGGTATTCCACGCTCACTATATGAAGCAGCTGAATTAGATGGCGCTAATTGGTGGCAACAAACTTGGTACATCACGTTGCCATCAGTACGTTTTTCAATTTTCTTTGTTACAGTAACGACCTTAATCGGTTGGTTCCAATTCTTTGATGAACCATTTGTGATGACTAAAGGTGGACCATTGAACAGTACGAACTCAGTCGCCCTGTTTGTTTACCAAAATGGTTTCCAAAACAGTAACTTTGGTTATGCTGCGGCCGGTTCTTTCATCATGTTTGCGGCCATTATCATTGCAACCTTAATTCAATTTAGGCTACAAAAAAAGCAACAAGGTAGATAGGGGGAGACAATATGGATACACAAGGAATTCATAGTGCCAGTAAAACTGGCAAGCTTACTTCTGGACTGATTCTGGCTTTGTGGGGTTTTGTAACCGTATTACCATTTGTCTGGATGTTCTTAACGTCATTTAAAACCAATATCGAGATTTCACAAATGACACAATCATTTTGGCCACAACATTGGACGTTAGATAATTATCGGAATTTATTTATTGATGGTAACTTCGGCGTTTATTTGAAAAATACGTTGATTATTACGGCATTTACATTCATCGGTATGTTTCTGAATGCAATGGCAGGCTATGGTTTTGCTAAGTTCCATTTTAAAGGTCGTGGTGTGTTATTCATCGCAGTTCTATCAACGATGATGATCCCAGGCCAAGTCACGATGATCCCAGTATACTTGATCTTATATAAGATGCATTTAACGAATACGTTGTTGGGAATTATTTTGCCGAGCTTGGTTGGTGCCTTTGCGATTTTTCTATTTCGTCAGTTTATGTCGAATATTTCCGATTCAATTATCGAAGCGGCACGGCTGGATGGTGCTGGTGAATGGTATATTTTTTGGCATTTAATTATTCCAATGTCAGGACCAGTTTTAGCCGTTCAAGGAATTCTAACTTTCATTGGTGGTTGGAATTCATTCTTATGGCCATTGATCATTGCTAACGACCAAAAGTATTATACGTTGTCAGTTGGTTTGCAATTGCTTCAGGGTCAGCATACGACTGATTATGGGTTGCAGATGGCCGGATCGTCCTTCATGGTTATTCCAATTATTATTATCTTCCTGGTTTTCCAAAAATATATTTTGCAAGGATTTAGTGTCCAGGCCGAAAAGTAAAGTCGATGACTAGTCTAATTAACTTAGATGATGAGGATTAAAGATGATTTCATTAACAGATAGTAATTTCTTGATCGATGGTCGGCCGATAACGATCTTGTCAGGAGAAGTACATTATTTTAGATTACCTAAACATGCTTGGCGTCCGACCTTAGAAGCACTCAAAGCGACTGGGATGAATACCGTATCGACGTATATTCCATGGTTGATTCATGAAGAAATTGAAGGTCAATATGATTTTTCCGGTAAACAACATGCGGAAAATGATCTAATTTCATTTATTGAGTTAGTACAGGCGATGGACCTGTATCTGATTGCACGCCCAGGACCATTTGTGATGGCCGAATTAAAGAACGAAGGCATTCCTTATTGGGTCAGAGAAAAATATCCAGAGGCAATAAGTCGTACGTGGAATGCACAATCGGTTATGACTGGGACACTTGATTATAGCCATCCCGGTTTTCAACAGGAAACCCGGCACTGGTTTCAAAAAGTTAGTGGTGTACTGAAGCCATACTTACAGCCTAATGGTGGGCCAATTATTGGGGTGCAATTAGATAATGAAGTTGGCATGTTGAGTTGGGTCAGTAATTCACCTGATATAACGCCCACGACTAGTCGACTATTTGCTAATTGGTTGGTGAATAACTATGGTGATCAACTTCCAATGGTATATCCGAAAGCTATTGTAGACCCAATTCAGGCACTAGGTTTGATGGCTAAACCAACGGACGATTACGTGTTGCAATTAGAGTACGATCTGGGTTACTTTAACCGAATTCGATTTAAAGATTATATTAACAATTTAATAGATGCGGCTAAATCTGCTGGTCTCAGCGACGTGCCATATTTTATTAATGTTCATGGTACAGATCAAGAACGTGGCGAAACTTTTCCGATAGGGATTAGTCAGCTATACGACTTATTTCAATTGAAGGATGTATTGATTGGTACAGACATCTATTTTGGCGATTTTACCATGATGAGTGCAACGCATCTGTATACGTTGAATCGATTTATGCAAGCGGTTGATGGTCATTGGCCATTGAGTACATTAGAATTTAATGCAAGTTCAGGTAACAACACGGACCATGTGCCATTAGAAACAGACGCCTCGGCACTGGCGCTGAAAACACGGTTGCAAGTTGCACAAGGAACGAAAGTTATTAATAACTATCTATTTCGAGGTGGTTATAACCGTAAACTAGCGGTTCCTGTTAATGACGGCAATTCAAGAGTTGGAATCCACGGTTGGCGCCACGGTTTTGGCTCATTGTTAAACCCTGAAGGTGTACCAGCATCATCATTACCGACAATTAAGGATGTGACGCAAAAGCTAAATCATTTGCAGACTTTAATGGGTGACTTAAGAGCAGACAACTTGCCAATTAAAGTTGGCTTTTATCCAGATCTATTTATGACGGAATCGGTTTATCCAAATAGTCAGTTGGCCCAAGCACAGGCCGATAATCAGGCTATTAATCGTGCACAGCGTCCTTGGAATAGTTTATTGCGCGCGTTGTTGGCAACTAAACTGAATTATGATGCCTATGATATTCAAAGTCAGTCGTTGGACATAAATAAGGTACCGGTGTTAATTATGGCGACGGGTAAGGCAATGCATGAATTGTGTCAAAAAAAGTTGGTTGCTTATGTTAAAGCTGGGGGACGTTTAATCCTTACTGGTGAGTTGCCTATCCAAAATCTAGTCGGTCAACCGGCAACACAATTAATTGACTATTTGGGCGTACGACCAGAACCAGTTAAGACGGAACGATGGGACTACTTTCCAACCATTATTGGTGAAAATTTTCTAGAAGGTGTTCCGGAGGTGCGAGTAACCTTTTTGCAATCCTTTGCCGTAACTAATGGTACGGTTTTCTGGCGTGAGTTAATGACCCGACAACCAGTAGGTGCATTTATCAGGCGAGATCATGGTGAAGCTGCGATCTTAGGAGCTGATTGGCGATTTGAACCTATGTTTTATCTTAAATTGTTGGCGCATTTTGGTATTAAACCACAATTTGAGTTATTGCCACGGCAATCACAAATATTGGTATTAGCAACTGGCGGGTGTTTTGGTAATTTTATTCATATTTTGAATACGGATAATAGCGAAACACAATTTAAAATTAGTGATCTGACTGGAAGCTTATTTAACGATCAGTGGATTCATGTGCCAGCCAAGGATGGTTTGATATTGCCAACAGATGTACAGTATTTTGACTGGCAGTTGGATTTTGCGACAGTAGAGTTGAGTGCCATTGATAAACAGCAATTAGTATTTGATGTGCATCATGTGGATAGTGTTATCCAGTTAACGATAACTGATGGACAGTTTTTACCCAGTCAGGCAGCATGGGCTGAAATTAAAGGTGAAACGATGAGTATACATCCTAAAGCAGTCGGTCGATTGGTCGTTGAACGGCAAGGTCAAATCGTATATAGTAACTAAAAAATTTAATTTAACTTGAATATAAGGCAGGACTTTTTCAGATATAATGGCGTATTATCAATAATAGAAGAACTTAGTTATTATTCGCTGCGATTAGTATTCTGTTAGTAGTCGACCGATAACGACAAGGAGGAACTAAATTGGTAGGAATACGTGATATAGCTGATAAAGCTGGTGTTTCCATTTCGACGGTTTCTTATGCTTTAAACGATAGTGATAAAGTGACCGCTGAAACGAAAAAACGCATTTTAGAAATTGCAGATAAATTGCACTATACCCCTAATTTAGCGGGTCGAATGTTAAAAAAGCAAAAAACCAATATGATTGGGATGTATATTGCAAGTTTTGGTGGTTATTTTTATCACCACATGATTGATGGTGTTGCGCAGGTCTTGCGAGAGAACAACTATGAATTGATTATTGGTTCCGGCGGAAGTCATTCACGTGAGTTTATTCCGCAACACTTAGTAGATGGTGCGATTGTTTTAGATTCGGATTTTCCAACGAGTTTGATTGAACGTTATGCCAATGCAGGTAATCAAATTGTCGTGATGGACCGTGAAATTAAAGTTCCAAATGTTCGACAAGTACTATTGGGAAACCAGGCGGGGGCTATTCAAGCAGTTGACACGTTGTTAACTGCTAATCCGGATGCCGTTGTCTTTATTACCGGTCCGTCAGATTCAAATGATTCCCAATTGCGCCTGCAGGCCGGGTTAACGAGAATGGATCAATGTTCTGACAAACCAGTACTTGTTATTCATGGAGATTTCACTGTTGATAGTGGTCATCATGCCGCGGATATGATTGCTAAAATGGGTCATAGAAACGTGGGGGTGTTTGCCTTGAATGATGAGATGGCTATTGGGTTGTACGAGCGTTTACCAGAATTAGGTTTGAAACCCGGTGTTGATGTCAAAATTGTTGGGTTTGATAATGATTCTTTAGGTCCATATTTAACGCCAGCGTTAACGACTATTGATTATTCGAAACATGGCTGGGGTGAATTAACGGCTAAAACATTAATCAATATGATTGAAGGAAAACAAACGGTCAAAAATCAGGTTCTTAAGACTAAAGTTATTCATCGTGGTTCACTTGGTGAAACGGAGTGTTGAGATGATTATAAATCACATGCGAATGGGTTCGCGGGCTTTAGGGATGCAAACGAGTGTTAATGTTTTGTTACCAGATTATCCGCAACCTAATTTGCCCATTTTACTATTACTACATGGCTTAGGGGATGATGAAAATACCTGGCTTGAACAGACCAGGTTAACAGCTGTCATTGGTGAGCGACAATTAGCGGTTATTATGCCCCGAGTAGATCGTAGCTATTATACTGATACTGTGGCGTCAGGCTACTTTAAATTTGTTAGTCAAGAGTTGCTAGGGCGATGCCGACAAGTGTTTTCATTGTCGTCTTTAGCAAGTCAAACTTTTGTCGGTGGGGTTTCTATGGGGGGGTTTGGTGCCTTAAAAGTGGCCCTAAATAAGCCAGATGATTTCGCTGGTGTACTGAGCTTTTCTGGTGTCACAGATTTAATCAAGCAGTGGCAATTGAATCCAGATCGTGATGACTGGTTTAAAAGTATGTATGGTACACAAGCTAAGATGTTGGAAACGATAGATGATTTATCAGGATTGGCTGCTAATTGGCCGCAAAATAAACGAAAACCGATTGTTTGGCAATTCTGTGGTCAATCTGATCCGTTTAATAAGATGAATGCAGAATTTCATAAACAATTGATCTTACATCAATTCCAGACAACTTATTTAACACTGCCTGGAGCACATACCTGGTCTGTTTGGAATCGATCCTTAGATTCAGCGATGGCGTTTTTAGACAATCAGTTATTTAAGTAATGGTTGAAACGAGGTGAGTGGGATGATTACGCCGGCAGAAATTAAGCAAATTTTTCCAGAGGCTAATTTTAGTCATGCGCCACGACTTGACTCAAGCTTAGTTGAATTTAAAATTGCATCGCAGACGTGGTGCAGCTTAGAAAAAACATCATTCAATCAACGGGAATTAGTCTTGCTAGACTTGATGAGTCAACCGAAAGAAATGATTAAACCAAACAATCGTTGGTATTCATTTCTATTTGAGCAAGGTGATCTTATTGATTATGACTCACCTGTTAGACTGTTACAATTTAATGTGCATTTTACTGATTTTGAGAGTACGCCTGATGCGTGGCAAGCGGCACTACTGAGCATGTTTGCACAGTCAGTTGAAGGGTTTTGGCTTAATGCAACGATGTTTATCTTAATTGAGCCTAATCAGTCTGATTTAGTGAGCGACGATGATTTGATGGCTATGTTGCACACGGTTGATGCTGATTTTTTTACTGATACGACGGTATTTATAGGACATGTTTGGACTGTTGATTCTATGTTGCCGGTTATCTTTAAGGATGAGCGACGGCTGTTTAAAAGCAATCCGCCACAAAAGGTTAATCATATTACGAATACAATTTTTGAGTATTTGTTTACTAAGAAAGTTCGGCAACAACCGGTTTTTGTTGCATTGAAAGCTCAGATTAAAGATAATCAACAAAATGTTGAAATGATATTAATGCTTTATCAACAACAAGGTAATTTAAAGTCAACGGCTGAACATCTCTATATTCATCGCAATACGTTGTTATATCGGTTAGATAAATTTAATCGAGAAGTGGGATTTAATTTGAAAGAAATGGATGACTTGGTGTTTTGTCATTTGTTGCTAACGTGAACAGCTAAAAAGAGACCATAACGTTGATTTATTGAAATCGTCGTTATGGTCTCTTTTTAGGCCTTGTCGGTATACTTTTGTCGATACATCTCAGGTGTGAGTTGTAAATGCTTTTTATAAATTCTAAAAAGGGGCGCTGCATTTTGATAGCCCATTTGATTTGCGATGGTTGTAATAGTTTGGGTGGATTCGATAAGCAATTTTTGTGATTCAACTAGTCGTTTTTGTTCAATTAAAGCTTGAAAAGTATGTCCAGTTTCAAGCTTTATTTTATTACTGAGATAATTGCTATTGTAGCCAAAATACTTAGCAACCGTGGTTAAGTTGGTATTTGTATAATGTTCATCGATGTATTGTAGTACTTTTAGAAAATCGTTTTTCTTTTTTGGTAGGCCAGATGCTTGAATCTTTTTAGAGTTAGATAATTCTGTCAAGAACGCCGATAGTATTAGATTCATGGAGCGTCCTTTAAATTTGGTATGCTGATAATTTTTTTCAATTAAACTATTGATCAGATTACGTGCAATCGTATTTTGACTAATATCGAAAATGATGAAGTCGTTGTGCGTAGCGGCTTTTTTTGATGCCGTCATAATAAAATTGGTAATTAAGTCGTTAGAGTGAGATAGGTTTGTCAGAATATCAGCCATAATGGAACTGTCCTGAATTAAGATATTAATTAAAATATCTTGTTCATTAGTGTAGTCCAAACTATGGGTAACACCTTGGTCCATCATTAATAATTGGTGCTCTTGTAAGGTGATGTGTTGGCCGTTAATATTTTGTTGGCACTGACCAGAATACATATAGTTTAGTTCAATAAAGTTATGAGTATGTGCGGCTGTGTAAGCGAACCGATGATGTTTCAGAATATAGATATTACCTTCGGAGAAAAATTGAGCTTCAGGGAGCTTAGGAGTATTTGATTGAGTATAGTTAATATTTAATTCATTGAAATCCTGTCCGTTTTTTAACTGTTGATGTTCGATTGTATCAATCTGATGTAACTTTTGATCTAACGAAAACATAATATGCCTCCCAATTTGGATGAACTGTAAGACTGATATCTTTATTGTAAATCAAATCTATAGTAATAGGACTATCTTTAAAAAAATATGTAATTTAAATAGTTAATGTATGTATTGAGGTTATTGTTAAAAGATATGAAAGCGGTTAAATTTAGAACGTAGAGGTTGGATAAGAAAGGATGCGAGTGATGTGAGTAGTAAAAATGGTAAGGGAAGTTTAGTTAAAAAGTATTCACCATTGGCGACTGCAGCAGGAATTGGTTCAATGTTGGGGTCTGGGTGTATTATCGGACTTTCAGCTACGTTACCTGTTTGGAAAGCTGGTTTAAATTTATCGGTTGCTGAAATCGGCATAATTTCAGGATCGTTAACCTTTGCGATTGCTTTTGGTTCATTACTGGCTGGTCAAATTACAAAATGGTTTGGGTTGATTCGAGCTTTTAACTGGCTAAATCTTATTTATGCAGTAGGTGCTGGATTATGTATTGCGGCAACTAATTTTATTGCTTTGTTTGTCGGCGTGATCGTTATTGGACTGGCTTCAGGCTGTGATTTGCCGATTAGTTTAACGGTTGTTTCACACGATGCACCAGATGAGGCAACTTCAGCTGAATTGATCTCGTCAACTCAAATTTTTTGGATGATTGGAGTTTTCATTTCTTATATTTGTTCATTCCTATTATCAGGTGTGAAGGGTGTTTTGGGTGCTAGATTAGTATTTGGTATTTTATTAGTATTTGCTATTATTACGTGGTTATGGCGGACGCTTTCAAAACAATTTCGGCAATTTCATGAAGATGATGCAGCTCGTCAAGCTGCCAAGACTACCACAGCTTCTGCACAAAAGATTTCACTGAGGGAGTTATTCGATGGTACAAATGGTCGTAAATATCTAAAGTACTTTGTTGCTATTTTAACGTTTTACGTTTTTTGGAATTTAATTGCGAATACTTGGGGACAGTTTCAAACATACGCATTAACTAATGCTGGGGCCAGTCAAACGCAGGCAACAGGATTAGGCATTATCTTAAATTTAGTTGCTTTACTAACAACTATTGCATTTGCTTCCGTAGCAGGTGGTAAATGGCGTAATGTGGCTTTCTTTGTAGGTGCATTTATTCAATTAGGTGCGTTAGTTGGTATGGCATTTATTGGTGGTAGTGCTGGCTTTATGCCATTAGCAATTACGATTGGACTATATAATGTTGGAAGTCCACTAGCAGGAGAATCAATCTATAAAGTCTGGACACAAGAATCATTTCCGATGCAAGCTAGGGCTTCTCTGCAAGGGATTATTAATGGATCATCGCGGATGGTTTGTGGTTTGTTTGCGTTAGTTACCCCATTCTTAGTAATGCCATCCCATATTAAAATGTCGATGTTTGGTTTTTCTGGAATTGTTGTGGTCGTTATTATTGCTGGTACAACAATGATGCATCTGCAACATAAATATCATCAAGTTACGGCAAAGTCTGAAGCAAACGAAGGCTCAACTGTATCGGCTAATCAGTAAATCCTAGCTTGAAGGAGTGACCATTATGGCCTCAAAAAAAATCAAAAAAGTAATAGCGGTTTCATTAAATAATTTTTTGGATTCTGGTTGCATTGTAGCTGGAGCAAGCGGGTTAGCACTTTGGGCTAAAGCTTTTCACATGAGTAGTTTTTTAGTCGGATTACTTGGTGCGCTGAGTGCCAACGCAGTTGGGGCAGCAATTGGGGCACTAATTGGTGGTTATTTAACAGACCGATTTGGCCGAAAGTTGATTTACACCTACAATATGTTGCTCTATATGTTAGGGTGCTTGATCGTGATACTAGCATTTAATCCGATAATGCTTTTCATTGGATTTATTACTTTAGGTATCTCAGTCGGAGCTGGGGTTCCAGCGAGTTGGAGCTATATTTCAGAAACCTCTGATTCTAAAAATCGAGGTAGTAACATTGGGCTGTCACAACTGTTCTGGGCGTTGGGGCCAACATTTGTATTCATTGTTGCAACGATAACGTCGCCACTGGGACTACTAGGAAACAGGATTGTCTTCTTAATGTTGCTGATTGTCGCTTTTGTTGCTTGGCTATTGCAGCGACAATTACAGGAGTCACAAGCGTGGCAAGATGATAATAAAGGCCAGGCGATTAAACATGATAGTTATCGAGAACTCTTAACCAATAAAATCAATTTAAAAAACATACTGTTCTTGGTTTCGGTTTATCTATTTTGGAATTTAGTCGCGAGCTCATCGGGTTTCTTTATGCCGTTTGTATACAGCTCAGTTGGGCATATTTCATATAGCTATACACAAGTTATTTCAGCTATCGCTGGAATTGTCAATGCACTGGCAGCCTACTTTATTTTTACAATGTTTGTTGACAAAACGAGCCATCGCTTAATGTTTTTTATTAGTGCGATTGGATCGGTTATTTCTTGGATTAGTTTGACATTCTTTGGCTTTAATCAATTAGGTTTGTGGACCTACGTTATTCTTTGGAATGGCTGCGGTGCTTTTGGACCACAAGCTTTTTATGCTTTGTGGTCGACTGAGCTCTTTCAAACGCGATATCGTGGGGCCGCGCAAGGTTTAATGTTTTTCTTAGTGCGTGCCAGTAGTGGTGTGATGTCAATCGCTTTTCCGATCATCATTGCATCAATTGGGTTTCAGTTTGCCGGTTATATGATGATCTTTTTCTTAACGATTTCATTGGTTGTTGGTACAATCTGGACACCAAAGACGCGTGGCAAAGATTTAACTGAAATTTCAGCTGAAGTTTACCAGGAAAAACAAAATTAGGACATTTGGAGGAAATTAAAAATGAGTTGGATTACAAAGCAGCAGGAACAACGACATCCTTTACAATTTGAAAAAACATTCACTTTAGAAAGCTTGCCGAATACTGCAATAGCTAAAATATCTTCAATCGGTAATTATGTGATTACTGTCAATGGCCAGTCTGTGACAGATATGGTACTAACGCCAGGGTATACATCTTTCAGAAAGCGTTTACAATATCAAACAATTGATATTGTAAACGCTTTGGTAAAAGGAGCTAATAAATTAGTAATTGAAGTTGGTGGTGGTTGGCAGCTAACTAAATTAGATATGGATATTCATTGGCTCGAAAAGGAGCAATTGTCTGAATCGGTGTATTGTGATTTGAGCTTGAATTATGCGGATCATGTTGTGCAGTTGATGAGTGATGAAACTTGGCAAGTTTCGACCAGTCAAACGGAAGTTGCAGATTTATATGGTGGTGAAGTCACAGATTATTCACGGCCAGTGCAGTTATTAGGTAATGCAGAAAAAATTAAGTTTCCATATGATCAATTAGTTCCTCAGACTGGTCCTGATGTTACTGAAATGATTACTGTATTTTCTCGACAAATTATAACAACACCTAAAGGTGAATGTGTGATTGACTTTGGTCAGAATTTAACTGGATATGTTGAAATTAATGGTGATTTTGTCGATGGACAGCATATTGATATTTCACATGCGGAGGTATTAGATGTTGATGGCAATTTCTACAATGCTAATTATCGAGGAGCCAAATCACAACTATCATATGTTACGTCTGCTGAAGTGCATACGTTAAAGCCTAAATTTACGTTTTTTGGGTTTCGGTACATTCGATTGGATCATTATCCTGAAACTTCAGCGAACGAGTTAATGCAAAGTCTGGTTGCAAAAGTTGTTTACTCGAAGATGCAACGAACTGGATCATTTCGAACTTCTAATGATAAAGTCAATCAATTGTATGACAATGTTATTTGGGGACAGCGTAGTAACTTTTTAGATATACCAACTGATTGTCCTCAACGTGATGAACGAGCAGGTTGGACAGGAGATGCACAGGTCTTTATTAACGCCGCTAGTTACAACTATAATGTCAGTCAATTTTTTGATAAATGGTTAGCTGACTTAAATCTTGATCAATATGAAAATGGTGGTGTCCCACAGATTATCCCTAATTGTGGTAATCGGTTAAGCAGTGCTGCGTGGGGAGATGCCGCAACGATTATTCCATGGCGTATTTACTTGTTTTATAACAAATTACCGTTGCTAAAACGGCAATTTGATAGTATGAAACGGTGGGTAGATTATATTACAAAGACAACAGATGAACCAGCGCTGTGGACGGGTACAGATCATTTAGGCGATTGGCTTGGGTTGGATGCCCCAAAGGGTTCTTATAAGGGCAGTAGCCGTGAAGATTTAATTGCAACCGCATTTTATGCGCATTCAACGTGGTTATTAATTAAAGCCGGTCGAGTATTAAATAAAGATGTTGCTAGTTATGTTGAATTGTATCATGAGATAAAACAAGCGTTTAATCAACGTTTTTCCGAATTGAAAACACAAACGGAATTAGCATTAGGGCTACATTTCAAATTAGTATCGGACAGTGATTCTGCAGCTAAAAAATTAGTTGAATTAATTCGGCAAAACAATAATCATTTAACAACAGGGTTTGTTGGAACGCCATATTTGTTGCATGCCCTGAGTGAATCCGGATATAGTCAAGTTGCTTATGATTTGTTATTGCAAAAAACATATCCCTCATGGTTATATCCAGTTAGCAAAGGTGCCACAACTATCTGGGAACACTGGGATGGTATTAAAGAGGATGGGTCATTCTGGAGTCCGGATATGAATTCGTACAATCATTATGCTTATGGAGCAGTGGCAGATTGGATGTATGAAAATGTTGGTGGAATTCGAGTACTAGATGATCACCCGGGATTAAGTAAAATTGCTATTAGGCCAGAATTTGATCAGCGGCTTACTTGGGTTGAAACAAAGTTAAAAGTGGCTGCAGGGACTATTGAAGTTTATTGGAAACAAATTTCGCCTAAAAAATATCGTATTGATGTAACAAGCCCTGTGCCATTTGTTTTTGGTCATCAAGATGAAAAGGCTTATGATGCAGGTAATTATGTGTTTTACGATCAACTGAATTGAAAATACTAATAATTTAGGTAAAATTTTACCAATGATTAGGTGAGTTTTGCTATAATATCCATGAAAGCGTTTTAAATCATGGAGGTGCGTTAATTTGGAAACTAAAAAATCAGTATTTGGTCAATTAGATGGTCAAGATGTCATCAAGTATACTTTGGTAAATGACCGTAAAACTCGGATCTCAGTCTTAAGTTATGGTGGAACTTGGCAAGAGTTTGTCGTTAACGAAAACGGTACGGAACGGCCACTCATCTGGGGTCTCGACAGCATGGCAGATTACCAACGTGTTGGCTATTGCCTTTGTCAATCAATCGGTCGGGTAGCCGGTCGGATTGGTGGTGCCAAATTCGATATCGATGGTCAAACTTACAACGTCGACATGAATGAACAAACTCATTCCTTGCATGGTGGTGCCCATGGCTTCAATACTTTGCTCTTTGATGGTGACTTTAGTCAAACAACTGATAGCGCCAGTGTAACGTTGAGCCGCCATATTGAATCAACTGAAGATGATTATCCTGGTAACTTAGACGTACAAATTAAGTTCACGCTGGACAATCAAGATCGTGTCAGCATTGCCTTTACAGGTGATACGGATGCCGCAACCCTCTTTAACCCAACGAACCATGTTTATTGGAATGTTACGAACGATCGCACTTCGTTAGTCAACCAAACGTTACAAATTCATAGTGATCAACGACTAGAATTTGATGGCGAAAAAGTGCCAACGGGTAAGCGGCTAGCGGTTAAAGATACGGCCTATGATTTCAACTACCCACAACCTGTTCAAAGTGCACTAGATCAATTGAAAGTTGAAAGTGATGGCATTGAATTCGATGATGCTTACGAAGTAACGCCAAGTACCACTGAACCAATCGCTGTTGTCGGTGATACTGACGGTCATCGTCAAGTAAAGATTTACTCAGATCGAAATAGTTTGATTATTTATACGGCCAATCCGTTTGATCCGGCTAAAGAAACCGCTCATCAATATAATGCGTTAGCGACTGAGGCGCAAACGTTACCTGATGCCATTAACCATGATGGCTTTGGAGATATTGTTTTACGACCTGATCAAGCTGTGACCCACACGATTAGTTACCAATATGAACATTTAGCCTAACCAAAAAAGTAAGGGCCCCATCAGATGATGGGGCCCTTACTGTACCTAATAATCAAGTTAATCATAACATACTATGAGCGTAAGTGTGATTGAAAAGTAAATCTCGAAATAGTGTGCCATCAAATGCTGGGTAAAAACAGTAATGTTTTATTAATTTACTAAAACAATTAAATTAAATTTATTATGCAAATTAATTTGTTATTAACGTACACGACAACGCCGTGTAATCGCTGACATAAACACGTATTCTGTAATTAAACAGATCAATGTATAACCTCGAAAAAGTAGAGAAGAAAACAATGTTTTAATAAAATAATTACGCAAGTTTTACTAAAAAGCGTTGACATCTTTCTTGAAAACGATTACATTAGTAACTGTAATTTACAACAAGGAAGATGTGAGGCGATACTATGACTGATACAAAATCAGCTGCTGAAACCAAAGGCCAACAAGTAAAATCTCGTTTGGCGTATTCATTTGGTGCTTTTGGACATGATGCGTTTTATGCAACCTTATCCACCTACTTTATTATGTTTGTGACATCGCATTTGTTTGATAAGAGTAGTGGGAGTCAAGGTGCCAAGATGATTGCTTACATTACATTAATCATCGCGGCTTTACGGTTCGTTGAATTGGCAATCGATCCACTAATTGGGAATGCGATTGATAATACAAATTCTCGCTGGGGCCATTTCAAGCCATGGATTCTTGCCGGTGGGACGATCGGTTCAATTGTTTTAGCTATTTTATTCACGAATATGGGTGGTTTAAATACGTCTAGCCCAATTCTATATTTAATTATTTTTGCTATTTTATACATCACGATGGATATTTTCTATTCGTTTAAAGACGTTGGTTTTTGGTCAATGATTCCTGCCATTTCATTTGATTCGGCAGAACGTGAAAAGACGGCGACTTTTGCCCGGGTTGGTTCTAACATTGGGGCTAACTTGGTTGGGGTTGTTGTTATGCCAATCGTGCTTTACTTCTCAACGAACGCTAATAGTGGCCAAGGGGATACCAAAGGGTGGTTTGCTTTCGGGCTAATCATTGCGTTGATCTCTTGGATCTCAGCGGTTGCCGTTGGATTTGGGACTAAAGAAAATGATTCTGAATTACGTCAAAATGCTGAAAAGACAACTTTCAAAGATGTCTTCAAAGTATTGGGCCGTAATGATCAATTAATGTGGTTATCGTTAACTTACGGGATTTACACGGCCGGGATTGCGATCACCAACTCATTGGAACTTTACTACTTTACGTATATTATGGGGAATGCCGCACAATACTCATTGTTGGCAACCTTGAACGCCATTATCGGGATCTTCTCTGTTTTGGCCTTCCCACCATTAGCTAAGAAATTTAGCCGGCGGAAAGTGTTCTTCTTAGCCATTGCAGTGATGATTGTGGCTTTAATCTTATTTGCCATCTCTGGTGATTCTTTACCAATGGTCTTAACTTCAGCCGTTTTATTCTACATTCCACAACCACTTATTTTCTTAGTTGTCTTGATGGTCTTGAGTGATTCTGTTGAATATGGTCAATTGAAGTTTGGTCACCGTGACGAATCATTGACGTTATCTGTTCGTCCACTTTTGGACAAACTTGGTGGTGCCATTTCTAACGGGATCGTTGGTTTAACTGCCGTTTGGGCTGGGATGACTGCCGGGGCAACCTCTGGTGATATTACCGCTCATGGCCAAATGATCTTCAAGTTAATGATGTTTGGGATTCCAGCTGCCATGGTCTTAATTGGGACGTTCATTTTCTTTAAGAAAGTTAAATTGGATGAAAAGATGCATGCTGAAATCGTTGATGAACTTGAAAAGACTTGGCACGAACACTTGGATACCGACGAACCAATGGCCCAAGTTGAAGCTGAAGTTGCTGCTAAGACAACGACTTATCAAGTGCCAGTTACTGGGACGATGATCAGTTTAGCTGATGTTTCAGATGCCAACTTTGCTAATGGGACAATGGGTAAAGGGTTCGCGATCAAACCAGCTGATGGTGGTGTTTATGCGCCATTTGATGGGGTTGTTGAAGCGACCTTCCCATCACGTCATGCGATTGGGTTACGTTCGGACAATGGTATTTTAACCTTGATTCATATTGGGGTTGGCACTGTTAATATGCGTGGGACTGGTTTTGTTCAATACGTTGAAAAGGGTGATCATGTCACTCAAGGTCAAGAATTGATTGAATTCTGGAACCCAGCAATTGTGAAAGCTGGCTTGGATGACACCGTGATGGTTGTTGTTTCAAACTACAAAGATATCGATGACTTTAAGTTCTTGAAGGAAACTGGCAATGTCGCGCATGGTGACGATGCTTTGCAACTTTCAAATCCAGGGTCAAAAGCGTAATAAGCGTTGAAGAGAGACTAAGTCCACTAATGTAGGGGGATTTGGCCTCTCTTTTTGCAAAAACAACCTAAAGGAGCTCACAAAAATGGCACTTCAACATTTAACAAAGACAACCGATTTGATTCAAGTCGACGACCACCAACAGGTCTTTCACTTACAAAACAATGACATATCCTATGTTTTAGGCGTCGAAACCGGCGACGTCTTAGCGCACTTGTACTTTGGCCCTCGGATTGAACAATATCATGGTGAACGCCAGTATCCCCGGATTGATCGGGGGTTTTCTGGCAATTTGCCACAGTCGCTGGATCGGACGTATTCAAAGGATGATGTCCCACAAGAATATGCCGGCAATAATACTGGGGATTATCGGTTACCGGCGGCGGTGATTCGCGCTGAGAATGGTGCACGGACGGTTGACTTTCGGTATCAAACTTATCGAGTTAGTGACGGTAAACCAGACCTAACTGGCTTACCACAAACTTATGTTGAAGCTGACAATGAAGCCCAGACTTTAACCGTGTTATTAAGCGAAGCAACGTTAAATTTACAATTAGAATTAAACTATACGATTTATCGTGATCGTCCGGTAATTACCCGTAGTGCCCGTGTGATTAATCGAGGCGAATCCGCGGTTAATATTGAAAAGCTAGCGTCAATGCAATTAGATTTACCAACGGAACCTTTAGAGGTCATCTCACTACCTGGTAGTTATGCGCGTGAACGTCAATTGACGCGGCAACCAATTCCTCGTGGTTTGACCCAATTCGAAAGTCGTCGCGGTGGCAGTTCGCATCATATGAATCCCTTCATGGCCTTAGTCACACCACAAACAACGGAGTTCAGTGGCGCGGCACTTGGAGTCCTATTGATTTATTCTGGAAATCATCAGCTAAGTTTGGAAAAAGACGCCATTGGGCAAACACGGGTGATGGCTGGCATCAATGAATACAATTTTGACTGGCAATTAGCTCCGGAACAGTCGTTTCAAACGCCAGAAGTCGCAATGGTTTACTCGAATACTGGCCTGAATGGTATGTCACAAAGTTATCATAGTCTATTAAGAGAGCGTGTCGCTCGCGGTCAGTATCGCAATGCTGATCGGCCCATTTTGATTAATAATTGGGAGGCGACTTACTTTGATTTTGACGCGGGTAAGATTCAACAGATTTTAGATGCGGCGGCACCTTTAGGCATTGAAATGTTCGTGTTAGATGATGGCTGGTTTGGCCATCGTAATGATGACAACAGTTCGCTAGGGGATTGGGTGGTTAATCGAGATAAGTTACCTGGTGGTTTAAGTCAAATTGCGGCTCAAACGCATGCGAAGAAGATGCGTTTTGGCTTGTGGTTTGAACCGGAAAATATTTCTGAGGATTCGGATCTGTTCAGACAGCATCCTGATTGGGCCTTAGGCGTTCCTAACCGTGGGCGGACGTTATCACGCAATGAATATGTGCTAGATTTTAGTAATCCATTGGTTGTTGATAATTTGTATGAACAGATGACGGTGGTACTAGATGAAGTGCCAGTTGATTATATCAAATGGGACATGAATCGAAACTTGACAGAAGTTTATTCGGCAGCGTTAGCCCCCGCGCAACAAGGTGAAGTCAGTCATCGCTATATTTTAGGTGTTTATGACTTGATGGAACGGTTGACGAAACGTTACCCACAGATCCTATTTGAAGGTTGTTCAGGCGGTGGCGGTCGTTTTGATGCCGGTTTGTTGTACTATATGCCACAAAGTTGGCCATCAGATAATAATGACCCCATTGAACGGTTAAAAATTCAATATGGGACGTCATTAGTTTATCCGATCTCATCAATTACAGCGCATGTGGGTACGAGTCCTGATGAGTTATTAGGTCGATCAACAAGCATGGATATGCGTGGTGCAGTTGCGATGAGTGGCACGTTGGGCTATGAACTGGATGCTTCGGCCTTGAGCGATGCAGATAAGCAGGCTGTGATTGGCCAGATTAAGTTTTACAAAGAGCATCGGCATTTGATTCAATATGGCACTTTTTATCGGTTAGAAAGTCCATTTACGTCTAATACTGTAGCTTGGCTATTTGTCAGTCCTGATCAAAGCGAAGCCTTATTGTATCGGTTTGTTGTGCAGGGCATGGTACAGCCTGAACCGCACATTACCAAATTAGCCGGGCTAAAGCCACAAGCACAGTACTTGGATACGGGTAGTGAACAAGTTTATGGTGGCGATGAGTTAATGAACGTGGGTCTTTATACGACACCGGTTCAAACGAGTGATTTTATGGCCCAGATTAATTATTTTAAAGTGTTAGATTAACAGAAAAAGGTGCGATTGGCTTTTGGAGCTAATCGCACCTTTCTTAGTTAACAATACGAAAAAGGAGACTGCGATGAATGCGCAATCTCCCTTAATTTCTGATACGATTTAGTTTTCTGGTACATCAATCGTAAAGCTCAAATCAATATCTTTATCGGCCGGAATGTGGTACTGAGCTTCAACATCTGTTCCCCAACTATCAATCCCACCGACCCCACGTACAGCGCCGAAGATCCCTAAAACAGTGCGGCGAGCTAACGGCAATTCTTCAAGATGGGTGGCACTTTCAAGTTCAATTGCAGTGTATGGCAAGCAACTGAATGCGAATGGTTGGTCAACTTGGGTAAATGTTAAGGCCATTGGCTTAGCCACTTGATCAGCATTATTTTGTGTCGTGTTGCGATGCACGGTCACTTGTTTGGTTTGCATGTGCATGCCGCATTCTTGTGGCACCAAGTATGGCGTTACGGGCATGCCATCAACGTGATACGTCCCAGGTACACCGCCAGCCAAGCGATCAGGATAAGTTTCACCAGATAAACCGGTGTAATCAAAGCCAGTGGCCGTCGTTGGCATTGTGAAACGGACGCCAAAAGTTGGCAATTCTGGTAAATCAGTATGCCCGGTGTAGTGGGCATTGATCGTGATTTGACCACTTGGCTTCACGGTGTAAGTCATCGTTACCGGCGTACTTGGCACCGTGTTGGTTGCGAAGGTAAACGTTAAGGCGACTTCATCAGCAAATTCTTGATTGCTATAACGATTGTTAACTGGTGCGACTGGCAATTCGGGTAATTGTTGCCCATCAACGGTAACACTGACTTGTTGGCAAGTCGTGAATTGATCAGCAGCAAACCATTGGGCCGACTTTACTGAGAAGCCACTGCCGTGATCATTATCGGTTGTCGCCCGCCAAAAAGTTGGTATTGGCGTCCGGTATAGCCATTCACGGTCATTAACCACGAGTGATTCTAAACCGCCGCGTTCGTAACTAAAGAGGTAATGGAAGTTAGGTCCTTGCAGGCCTAATGTGCCATCGCCAAAGACAACATGTAATTTTTCATTAGTGTAAGCCATAATAATATTTCACCTCTTGCATTGCGGGTTTTGGTGTCCGATCAGCAAACATAAGTCCATCACCTGAGAATTCATAATCAGAATGACGGTCATCAAAGTCGCCACCATAACGTAAGACGTCTTGATCCGTAATTGAATCGTGAACCCAGAGGGCTTGGTCGATAAAGTCCCAAATGAACCCGCCTTGATACATTGGGTAACGGTCAATTAAATCATTGTAAGAAGACATTCCACCAAGTGAATTGCCCATGTCATGCATGTATTCGCAATTCAAGAATGGCTTAGCTGGATGATCATCCAAGTAAGCCGCGATTTGATCAGGCTTTTCGTACATCCGACTTTCAACATCTGAAATGCGATCTTTGAGTTCTGGGGTGTGCACGACGCCTTCGTAGTGGACCAACCGAGAGTCATCATGTTCTTTGTAGAATTCTTGCATTTTAGCGATATCTTCGCCAGCGTAAGATTCATTGCCAAGTGACCAGAAGATAATTGAGACGTGATTTTTGAACCATTCGTAGTTTGACCGTGCCCGATCAATGACGGCCGCTAACCAATGCGGATTGTCGCCAGGCACATTGTAAGAAGGTTCAATGGCGCCCATCTTTTGCCATGAGCCGTGAGATTCGAGGTTGTTTTCAGCCATTAAGTAAATCCCAGCTTCATCACATAAAGTATACCAAGGTAATTGGTCAGGGTAGTGACAAGTTCGATCAGCGTTGATGTTGTTATCAAGCATCGTTTGAATATCGGCTTGCATGTCGGCCATCGTAATTGCCCGGCCGGTCTTGGCATTCCATTCATGGCGGTTAACGCCATTGATAACTAAGCGTTCGTTATTGACGTAGATCACTTTGTCATCGCGGAGTTCCACTGATCGGAAGCCAAACTCATAAGGCACGATTTCTAATAGTTGCCCATCTGCGGCTAACGTTTCAATCGTCAGGTGATACAACGTTGGTTGCTTAGGTGACCATAACGCAACTTGGTCAAAGTGAAGCGTATCGAAAGTCACGTTTTCCTGGCCAGCTTGCGTTTGGGTGGCGAGGGTTTGACCATTGGCATCGGTAACCGTTAACTTAATGGTAGCACTATCGGTGGCGTCACCGGATAGTTTAGCCGAGACGTTTAAGACGCCACTTTGATAATTGTTCGTGACGACTGGACGAATATCTAAATCATCGACATGCGCTGCCGGGAGCGCCAGTAAGTTGACATCGCGGAAAATCCCGGAGAAGCGGAACATATCTTGATCTTCAATAAAAGCGGCGGTTGAGCGATTGTAAACGCGGACCGCTAAGTGGTTCGTACCCGCTTGTAAGTAAGGGGTTAAGTCGAATTCAGATGGGGTGAAACTATCTTCGGCGTAACCGACGAAATGGCCGTTTAACCAAACGTAGAGGGCTTCTTCGACACCTTGAAATTGAATAATCGTCCGTTTGTTTTGGAAGCTGTCAGGTAAGTCGAAGTCTTTTAAGTAAGAGCCAACGGTATTGTCATCGGCATCACTAAAGAGACCGTCGACTAAACTGTCAGAATTTAAGGTATACGGTGGGCGGCGATAGATTTGGCCATCCCAAGGATATAAGGTATTAATGTAGTTAATTTGGCCATAACCTGCCAATTCAATGTGACCAGGCACCTGAATCGTGTCAAAGTCGGTTGCATCGAAGTCTGGTTGGTAAAAGTCAATAGGGCGTTTTGCCGGGGTTTTGGCAAAGTTAAATCGCCATGTCCCATTTAAAGATTGAACGAGACTGCTCTGTTGTTGCTTTAGTTCGGTCGTCGTTTGATAAAAGTGATGGTCACTGTGGGCCGGAAGTTGGTTCACGCGGAACACTTCGGGGTCATCTAACCAATTGAGTGCTGCTTGCATAGATTGCGGCTCCTTTCAAAGTTCACTAAAAATAAAACGCTTTCAATTATTATCATAAAACAAAAAATGGTACTTGTATATAATATTTAGTTAAAGTTTAACTAAATGATGAAAATTTTATTCCTGAAATCGCCAGCGAACTAATCAATAATAGGATTAAATCAGGCTTTATAAATGAGAATAAGTTAACCGCTACCATTCTGATAATAACAGGATTTTGAAAGCGGTTGACAAACCAACTTAAAAGGCTTATATTCAAATTAATAAAGTTTTAGTAAAACAACTAACGGAGGGTCTACCTATGAAAACCAGCGATTTAAAACAAGAATTCCAAGCCATCTTTGAAAGCGAACCAGAACGTGTCTTCTTCTCACCTGGCCGGATTAACTTAATTGGTGAACATACCGACTACAATGGTGGTCACGTTTTCCCATGTGCCATTACGATTGGGACTTACGGTGTCTACAAAGCGCGGACCGATAAGACGGTGCGGATGTATTCAGCTAATATTCCAGATCAAGGCATTGTGACCTTTGACGTGGATGATTTAACTTATCGCAAGGAAGCTGGCTGGACCAACTATCCTAAAGGAATGATGGATGAACTTGTTAAAGCTGGTTACAGTTTTGACCATGGATTTGATCTTTACATTCATGGGAATATGCCTGATGGCGCTGGTTTATCTTCATCAGCCTCAATCGAATTATTAACTGGGATTGTGTTGAAGTCAGGGTTTGATTTAGATATCAGCCAATTAGACTTAGTTAAGATTGGCCAAAAGTGTGAAAACAACTATGTTGGCGTTAATTCTGGGATCATGGATCAATTTGCTGTTGGAATGGGTAAAAAAGATCAAGCGATTTTACTCGACACTAACACGATGGATTATTCATACGCCCCAGTTAAATTAGGCGACTATGTGATCGTGATCATGAACACCAACAAACGTCGTGAATTAGCTGATTCTAAATATAATGAACGTCGCTCTGAATGTGAAGAAGCCTTACGTCGTTTACAAACGAAACTTGACATCAAGTCATTAGGTGACTTAACGGAAGACGAATTTGACGAAGCCGCTTACCTCATTAACGATGAAACGTTAATCAAGCGTGCTCGCCATGCTGTCTTCGAAAACCAACGGGCTATTCGGGCCACTAAAGCCTTAGCTAAAGATGATTTAACCACCTTTGGTAGCTTAGTCACAGCATCACACGTGTCCTTACACTTTGATTATGAAGTGACGGGTAAAGAATTAGATACGTTAGCTGAAACGGCTTGGGCTCAACCAGGTGTCTTAGGTGCCCGGATGACCGGTGCTGGTTTTGGTGGTTGTGGGATTGCTTTAGTTAAGAGCGACGAAGTGGATAACTTCAAACAAAATGTTGGTAAAGTTTATCGCGATACGATCGGTTACGATGCGGACTTCTACATTGCTGAAATCGCTGATGGTCCTAAAGAATTAGCTTAAAAAGTGGCAGTTAACAAAGATTGAGAATTGAATTGGAGGAATTAGCATGGCAGTTTTAGTTTTAGGTGGGGCTGGTTATATTGGGTCTCACGCTGTTGATCGGTTAGTTGCAAAAGGTTACGATGTGGCCGTTGTCGATAATTTGGTAACGGGGCATCGCGCCGCTGTCAATGATCAAGCCCGTTTTTATGAAGGGGACGTTCGTGATGTCGACTTCATGAACAAGGTTTTTGATCAAGAAGATATTGAAGGGGTCATTCACTTTGCGGCCTTTTCAGTGGTACCTGAATCCATGAAAGACCCATTGAAGTATTTTGATAACAACACCGCCGGGATGGTGAAGTTGCTTGAAGTAATGGCTAAACATGACGTGAAACGGATTGTCTTCTCATCAACGGCCGCCACTTATGGTGAACCTAAGCAAGTCCCAATCAAAGAAACTGATCCGCAAGTGCCAACGAATCCTTATGGTGAAAGCAAACTCGCAATGGAAAAGATCATGCATTGGTCAGATGTCGCTTATGGCATCAAATTTGTGGCGCTACGTTACTTTAACGTCGCTGGTGCCAAGCCTGATGGCAGTATCGGTGAAGATCATCATCCTGAAACCCACTTGGTCCCAATTATTCTCCAAGTGGCGGCGGGTGAACGCGATCAATTGTCAATCTTTGGCGATGATTATCCAACGCCGGATGGTACCAACGTTCGTGACTATGTCCACGTCGTTGATTTAGCCGATGCGCATATCTTAGCCTTAGACTACTTGAAGCAAGGTCATGATAGTAATGCCTTTAATCTCGGGTCTTCAACCGGGTTTTCTAACAAGCAAATGTTAGACGCCGCTCGTGAAGTCACCGGTAAACCAATTCCAGCCGTCATGGCACCACGTCGGGCTGGTGATCCTAGCACCTTAATCGCCGCTAGTGATAAAGCTCGGACCATTCTTGGTTGGACGCCACAATATGATGACGTTAAAGAAATTATCAAGACCGCTTGGAACTGGAAACAAAGTCATCCAGCTGGTTACGATGATCGGGGAGGCCAAGCCTAATGACGAGTGTCGACCAATTTACGGCGGCCGTCATTGCCTCAGCCGCACCTTATACTGAACTTGATGAATATTATGTGCACAACCGCATTTTAGGGTTAGTTGGTGACGACAATCCTGTTGAAGCTGTCGATGACCAATTAACGAGTTTAAACGATGCGTTGGTCCAAACAGCGATTAACAACGGCAAGATTGATGACACGCCATCGGATAAAGAAATTTTAGCCGATCAATTGATGGATCTGGTGACACCATTGCCATCAACGTTGAACCAAACATTTTGGAACAAGTATCAAACAAGTCCTCAAACGGCGACCGATTACTTCTTCCAATTGAGCAAAGCCAACGATTATATCAAAACGCGCGCGATTGCGAAAAATGTTGTGTTCCCCGCAAAGACGGACTTTGGTGATTTGGAAATCACCATTAACTTATCCAAACCTGAAAAAGATCCAAAAGCGATTGCGGCGGCGCGGAATCAACCGCAAGATGGGTATCCATTGTGCCAATTATGTATGGAAAATGAAGGCTACTTGGGCCGCTTGGGCTATCCCGCTCGGAGTAACCACCGGATTATTCGCTTAACCTTAGGTGGTGAAACTTGGGGCTTCCAATATTCCCCATACGCTTACTTCAATGAACATTCGATCTTCTTAGACCGAGTTCATCGACCAATGGTGATTAATCGTCAAACGTTCAGTAATTTATTAGAAATTGTTAAACAATTTCCACATTACTTTGTCGGTAGTAATGCGGACTTGCCAATTGTCGGTGGCTCGATGTTAACGCATGAACATTATCAAGGTGGTCGTCACGACTTCCCAATGATGAAAGCGCCGATTGCCCGTAAGATTGATGTGGGTGTCGCTAATGTTGAGGCGGGCATTGTTAAATGGCCAATGTCAACGATTCGTTTATCGAGTACTGATCAAGTGGCTTTGTTAGATGCCGCCACGAAGATTCACAATATTTGGATGACTTATTCTGATGAAAGTGTTGATGTTCGTGCTTATACCGATGGCGAACGTCATCACACCACGACGCCGATTGCGCGCAAAGTGGGCGACCAATATGTGATTGATTTGGTCTTGCGTGACAATCAAACGTCAGCTGAATTTCCTGATGGGATCTTCCATCCACATCAAGATGTGCAACACATCAAGAAGGAAAATATTGGTTTGATCGAAGTGATGGGTCGTGCGATTTTACCGGCACGATTGAAGACGGAATTGCATGAGGTCGAACAATATTTGTTAGGCCAAGCTAATGACATGGCTACGATGCATCAAACCTGGGCCGATGAAATCAAGGCTCAAAATAAGATTACAGCTGATAACGTGACCGAAATTGTGCAGCGTGAAGTGGGCAACGTCTTTGCGCGGGTGCTCGCCGATGCTGGGGTCTTCAAGTGGGATGATGCTGGTGAAGCCGCATTTGACCGTTTTGTAACTACCGTAAATGCTGATTAAAATAGCGTGATTAAACCCAGCTTTGTCAAAGCTGGGTTTAATGCGTACAATGGGACTTATAATGATTTTTATGAAAGAGGGGGCGATACCATGGCGACAACTTTAAAAGATATTGCCAAAGAAGTCGGGGTTTCATTGGCGACAGTCTCACGGGTGTTGAACTACGACCAATCGTTATCGGTCGGTGATGAAACTCGCCAACGGATTTTTACCGTGGCGGAAAACTTGCAATATTCAAAGAACAAACGGCATACCAATGCCCCAACGGCTAAGAAAAAATTAGCCATCGTGCAGTGGTATTCGGAATCTAAAGAACAAGATGATTTATATTACATGTCTATTCGGATGGGCATTGAACGTCAAGGACAAGCACGACAATTTGAAGTGACCAATATCTTTCAAAGTGATACGGGGCAATTAGACGCCGACGTCGATGCGGTAATTGCGGTCGGTAAGTTCAGTCCACAACAAGTTCAAACGATGGCCGCGTTAACGGATAAAATTGTTTTTGTGGATGACGATCAATTTGCGGCTGGTTTTGACAGTGTCTTGACCGACTTTAAGTTAGCCACCGAAAATGTCGTTGATTATTTCTGGAACCAAGGCATTCAAGCAATTGGGATGATTCACGCTAAGGAAATGACGACCGATCAAGCTGAAACGGTGGTTGATCAACGTTACTTGAGTTTCAAAACGGCGATGGAGAAACGTCATGCCTATCAACCGAAGTTTGTTTTTGAAGGCGATTATACGAGTCAATCGGGCTATGTCATGATGAAGCAAGCGATTGATACGTTGGGCAAAGATTTGCCGCGGGCGTTTTTCGTGGCTAATGATCCGATGGCTGCTGGTGCTTTAAAAGCCTTGCAAGCCGCAAATATTAAAGTGCCAGAACAAGTCAAAGTGTTCAGTTTTAACAATACGTCCTTAGCGACTTTTGTGTATCCAGAACTCAGCTCAGTGAACGTTGAAACCGAGCTGATGGGGGCGACCGCGGTTGACCTGATTGTCAATCGGCTACAAACCGGTCGGCAAGTGCCGCAACGTATTGAGCTAGGCACCCGTTTAGTAGCACGCGATAGTACGAAATAAATGATTTACTTAGTAGCGATGAGACGACCAATTAGTGGTTAGTTTCATCGCTTTTTTAGATGAGTAATTAAATTAGCCACCTACGCCAGCCAGTGATTCTGCCAGCTGTGGGGACCGGCTCCAGCCAAAGTGCGGGTTGCCACCTCGCTTTTGAGCCTAGCCAAAACCGCTAGTCTCAAAAGTCGTCCACATCGTAAGTCCGGAAAAATCATCCGGACTTACGATGTTTTCACGGTCGGCGCCATCACTGGCTGGCTTCGGTTATTTTATGGACATTAATTCATTCAAGCTATTATAACCAGAGCTCACATTGAGCCACTTTTGATTGGTGAATCTCTAATATATCAACGATGATACTCAAAAAGTAACTTTCGGCCTTAGTCATTAGTAGTAGTTAAATTAAAATAACAAAAAATTAAGTTGTACTAAAGATAGTTTTGGAATAGGAAAGATGTTAAACTAAACGAAACTATGAAGTTTAAGTGAATAAACCTTACTTATTAGATTAGGGGAACGGTACTGGTTAGTGAGATCAGTGAGATTAAAAATGAATGGAAGTTATCAGATGAAAGTCATCATTGTGGGGAGTACGCATGCGGGGACGGCCGCCGCAAAACAAATTTTGATTCGTCATCCAGAAACTGATGTGACGGTCTATGAACGGCATGATAATATTTCGTTTGTCTCTAGTGGGATTTATTTATATCTTACGGGGAAAATTAAACGCTTGGAAGATATGTTTTATTCTTCGCCTGACGATCTGCGTGAAATGGGCGCGACGGTTCGAACCCAACATAACGTTTTACGAATTGATACGGCCAAAAAAACCATGCAAGTTGCCGACATGCAAACGGGGCGGGTTTTTGAAGATGATTACGATAAGTTGATTATGACGACCGGCTCTTCTGTGGCGGTGCCGCCAATTATTGGGATCGATCAAGCCAATGTCTTGTTATGCAAGAACTATCAGCAAGCTCAAGAAATTTATAAAACGGCTAAGGATCATCATCATATTGCGGTGATCGGGGCCGGGTATATGGGGACAGAATTAGCCGAAAGTTACGCTGAAACGAATCATGAAGTGTCCTTATTTCAGTCGCACGGTCATATCTTAAACAACTATATCGGCAATGAATTATCCGATCGGGCCGTTCAATTGTTACGGGATCATGGGGTACATGTGCACCTTAATCAACGGGTGACGAGTTTTGAAAATACCGAAGATGACCGGGTATCCATTGAAGGGCCTGATCAAGAATATGAAGTTGATCTAGCCATTGTCTGTACTGGCTTTGTGCCGAATACAGAACTTTTGCGCGGACAAGTGGACATGGATCGTCATGGCGCCATCATTATTAATGATTATGTTCAAACATCAAATCCAGATATTTATGCGGCTGGAGATTCTTGTGTGGTTAATTTTAATCCGACCGGTAAGCCGGCCTATACGCCATTAGCGACTAACGCGTTGCGGCAAGGGGCGTTAGCGGGGATTAATGTTTTTGGTGATATCCAGCCGTATGTTGGCACCCAAGCCACTTCGGCGATGAAGTTGTTCGACTATACGTTAGCGACTTCTGGTTTGACGTATAGCGCAGCCCAACGTGATCACTTGCCAGTTCGGCATGCGATCTATGATGGCCCCTATCGACCTAAATATATGCCCAATCCAACTGAAATCATTATTGATTTGGTTTATGATTATGAAACGCGCCAAATCTTAGGGGCACAGTTTTGGAGCGAACATGATGTGTCGCAATCAGCGAACACGATATCGGTCATGATTCAAAATGGCAATACCATTGATGATTTGTCATATGTGGACATGTTATTCCAACCAAATTTTGATGAACCATTTAACTATTTGAATTTAGTCGGCCAACAAGCCGTCGAACAAGAACGGCAATTGGGTAACGACGAGCCACGGATTACCGCGATGGGCAATTGGGGTAAAAAGTAGGTAGAATGAAGGCCAGAAAATTTTTCTGGCCTTTTTTGCGCCCAATTAACCATGATTAATTGGTTGAAAATCAATTATTTTGGGGGAACTTGAAACTATTTCAAACTAAAGGACAAATAACTGGCTAAATAGCTGTCATGACAACGATTGCAGTCTCCTGTCGATTGGCTTAAACTTATCAAGGCAAGTTTCAAGTAAATTGGAGGGGTATTTGATGAAAAAACGACAGTGGGTCATTGCATTAGTCGGGGTATTAGCCGTGGGGATGTTGAGCGGTTGTGGCAATGCAGCTCAAACGAGCTCAAGTACGAGTTCTAAAACCACAAAAATGGCGACAAGTAGTAGCGCCAGCAGCACTGATCCAAAGTTAGCCAAGGATGAGGCAATCTTAAAAAAGGCGCAACAATTGAATGTGGACGGCAAGTATAAGCAGTCTAATAAGCAGTTGAGTTCGATTGATTTAGCGGATTTGAGTAAAAAGGGATTTGGCGCGTTAAAAACGGAATTCTTTGCGTTACAAAAGAGCAATGATAAATTCTTACTGAAAAAGCATAAGCAAAGCAAGACGGCTAGCACGACTAAGAGTGGTACGGCTGCGGCATCGTCTAAGACAACCACACCAGCCACGAATCACAGGTTTGATGGCTACAGTAAGTTTGTTGGGGACTATACTTTCTATAACTACGATAGTGATCGGCCACAGTCAGATTTGTCGATTGCTTCCGATGGAACGGTGACCCAAAACAACAATGATGGCTCAGCTTATTATGGCACCGCCACGATCAAGGCGTCTAGTGCGACTGGCATTTTGTCTTACGATGTTTCAACGGGGACCAATGACACGAAGACAATTCATGCTAACGTTGAAGTGGATGTCGTTTGGGATAGCGATAATGAGCATGAAACTTATTACGGGTATACCTCTTATGATGGCAACTCGGTGTTAACCGATGGCAATACCTATGATGGCAATCTGGTTAACGAAGTTTGGATTAAATAGTCATGACAACTAAAAACGTGTGGCGGCATCACCTGAACTTAACTTCAGAGTGGTGTCGCCACACGTTTTGCATTAAACTGGGAGCAATACTGATGAACGGAGGTGGCCGAATGGCGTATATTACACAACGCAAAATGGCGCAAGGGTTACAGCAACTTGTCACAACTAAAGGCATTGACCATACGTCAGTGACGGCCATCATGGATACGGCGGGGTTACGTCGGCAAACGTTTTATGATTATTTTCAAGATAAATATGAATTGCTGGCCTGGTCTATTGACGACACGTTGAGTGAAACGGTCGAGCATAATTTGAATTATTTAAAATGGCCGGCCATCATTAACTTGGTTTGCTATGAACTAGAGGCGCATCGGCAATTTTATGTCGCCAGCGTCAAGACACAGCACGAAATTGACGTGACGGCTTTAATTGCCAACCATTTAGCTGAATTAGTGACCCATCTTAGCCCAACTGATGTGGTGGCCTCGGCGGCAACGTTAATTTGGTTACTGTGCTTAGGCATTGCGCAGTCCTTGATTCATAATTTACTCACCAATCATCCGCGAGATTATGAAGAATTAGCGACGGCCGCTGTAACGGCCATTCAAATGACCTTAAAGATGCTAGCTAAAGGTTGAAAGATAAAGATGCGGCAGCAACTTGACTAGTTTTGACTTCAGTCATGCTAAATTTGCCACCTACGCCAGCCAGTGATTCTACCGGCTGTGGGGACCGGTTTCAGCCACAGTGCGGGCTTCAACCTCGCTTTAAAGCCTAGCCAAAACCGCTAGTCTCAAAAGTCGTCCACAGCGTAATCCCGGAAAAATCATCCGGACTAACGCTGTCTTCACGGCCGGCGCCATCACTGACTGGCTCCGGCTCAACGTGGGCGAACGGTAGGTGGCAAGTTGAGCGTGTACCTGTCACTAAAAAACAATTTTTATCCTTTAGATACTAACTTAATGATTTGGCCATGCCGGTGTTTTAACCGGCATGTTCAGGGCAGCTAACCAGTCAGTTTGTTCGAGGTGCAGCAATGTTAAAGAAAGCCCATGCATTCCATTTGATGTTAGGAAGGTTCCCGCTTGATGAAAGTCGAGCGCTAACTGGTCGAGTTGTAGTAATTCATGCACATCGTGATTAAAGACCATTAGTTCCAACGGGGTAATGCCACCCAAAGAATTGACTAAGACGGCGTAATGATCGTGGGCGTGCCATTGAAAGTTAAGTCGTAATTTACTAATCAGTTCTTGGGCAAGTCGTTCTGATGATTGGAATGGTTCTTGTCGATAGCCAGGCTCACCGTGAATTCCAATGCCATAATAAATTTCACCAGGATTTAAGGTGAATGAGGCGTCGGCTTGACCAGGAATCAGGGCACCACTAGTCGCGACCCCAATGGTTTTGGTGGCGGCGGTGACGTGTTGCGCGAGGGTTGTTAATTCGGCCATGGTGGCCCCATTAGCGGCCGCCGCACCTAAGAGCTTATGGATAAGAACCGTGCCGGCCACGCCGCGACGTCGCTGTTTTAAGGAGGCATTATCGACGGAAATATCGTCAGCCACGAGGGCCATACCCACGTCCCAACCTTGGTCTTGTAGGGTTGTTTGGGCAGTCTTAAAGGCCTTAACATCGGCGGGAAAGTTTTTAACGATCAAAAAGAGTCGTCGTTGATGGGTCATCGCCTGCGCAACCTTAACAATTTGTTCAGCGGTTGGTGGCGTGAAAATTGTGCCCATGACGGCGCCAGTCAACATGCCGTGGCCGACATAGCCCCAATGAGCTGGGGCGTGTCCACTACCACCACCAGCCAATAGTGGGATCTGGTTGTCAGCAAAATGACGATCATAACAACCGTACGTGTCGGGAACCCAAGCTAGCTCAGGATAGGTCCACTGAATACCTTGCACTGCTTGGGCGAGGGCTTGGTCCGGTTCATTAATAATTTGCATGTGCACACCAGCTTTCAAGCGTTTACGGCTATTATACCGCACTTAATCTAAGAGCCTGCCAAGCAATACCGGACAATTTAGTGATTTTGTCCGTCGTAATTGTAAGCGGATTCATATACAATGAAAGAGTAAATTCAGAAAGGATCGTGAGTCAAGATGAAAAAGATTATCAATGCTCCTCAAGATGTGGTTCCTGAAATGGTCGATGGCCTCGTCCGCGCGTATCCACAATATTTAAAACAAGTGCCCGATACGTTGGCGATGGTCCGTAGTGATACGGCCTCAATGGTTGGCAAAGTTGGGATCGTCAGTGGTGGCGGTAGTGGTCATGAACCGGCTCATGCTGGTTTTGTTGGTCAAGGCATGTTGAGTGCTGCAGTAGCTGGCCAAGTCTTTACGTCACCAACGCCTGATCAGATTTATGCAGCGATTAAAGCTGTGGATCAAGGCCAAGGGGTCTTCTTAGTTGTTAAGAATTATTCCGGTGATGTGATGAACTTCGACATGGCCAAAGATATGGCCGAGATGGATGATATCGAGGTGCAATCAATTGTGGTTGACGATGATATTGCTGTAAAAGACAGTCTTTATACGCAAGGTCGCCGTGGCGTGGCTGGAACTGTCCTGATGCATAAAGTCTTGGGTGCAGCGGCTGATCAAGGCGCAAGCTTAGATGAACTCTCTCAATTAGCCCAAGCCGTTTTGCCACACCTCAATACCGTAGCGGTAGCTTTATCGGCGGCCACGGTACCTGAAGTGGGCAAACCAGGTTTTGAATTAGCTGATGATGAAATCGAGTATGGCGTCGGTATTCATAGTGAACCGGGTTATCGACGTGAAAAAATCAAACCATCTAAGGCATTAGTCACTGAATTGTTGGCTAAGATTGATGAGCGTTTGCACTTAGATGCTAGTCATCAATATGCTGTTTTAGTGAATGGTATGGGTGCTACGCCATTGATGGAACAATATATCTTTAGCCATGACTTACTCGATGCCTTAGCTGAAAAAGGGATTAAACCAGCCTTTATGAAGGTTGGTAACTACATGACGTCCATTGAAATGGCGGGAATTTCATTAACAATCTTTGAATTAACGGATGCTAAATGGCTTGATTATTTGACCTATCCGGTTAAAACAATTGCATGGTAGAAAGGATGACGACAATGTTTACAGCACAAGCAGCAACAACTTGGTTAACTAAATTTGGTGATGCTATTGCGACGAATAAGGCGTATTTGAGTGACTTGGATACCCCAATTGGTGATGGCGATCACGGCAATAATATGGCACGTGGGATGACCGCGGTGCAAGCCGCGTTAGCCACCCAAACGGATGCGGATTTAACAACGGTCTTTAAGACGGTAGCGATGGCGTTGATTAGTAAAGTCGGCGGGGCTTCTGGGCCATTATATGGGACGGCCTTTTTGGAGATGGCGAAAGCTAGCAAAGCCGGCACGACAGATTTACCGACACTACTTGCGGCGGCTTTAGCTGGGATTGAAAAACGTGGTGGTGCGCAAGCTGGTGACAAGACCATGCTGGATGTTTGGGTACCGGTCGTCGCCGCTGTGCAAGCAGACAAGTTGGATGCGACATTGATTGCCACGGCCGTTGACAGCACAAAACCGATGATTGCGAAAAAAGGTCGGGCTTCCTACTTAGGTGAACGGGCGATTGGTCATCTCGATCCTGGTGCGGTTTCTAGTGGTTATCTGTTTACAGCATTATTAGAAACGGAGGCACAAGCATGAGTTTAGGTATTGTGGTGGTTTCACATGTCCCTGAAATTGCGGCTGGTGTCACGACCTTGATTAAACAAGTCGCCGCCGATGTGTCGATTACTTTTGCTGGCGGAACCGATGATCAAGAAGTTGGGACCAGTATGGCCAAGATTAGCGCGGCTTTTGACGCCAATGACGCCGATGAATTATTAGCGTTTTATGACTTAGGTAGTGCCAAGATGAACCTAGAAATGGCGATTGAAATGAGCGATAAAACGGTTCATTTATACGATACGGCATTGGTCGAAAGTGCGTATACAGCCGCGTCATTAGTACAGGCTGGCGTTGATTTGGCGGCGGTCGAAGCACAATTAGCCCCACTTAAAATTAAGTAAGGAACGGTGAGCGGGATGCAGGGATTTTTAGGTGAATTTTTAGGCACGTTGGTATTGATTGTCTTTGGGGTCGGGAGTGGTGCGGCCGTTAATTTGAAACAGACGTACACAAAAGGCCAAAACTGGACGTTTATTGCGTTAGCCTGGGGCTTAGCCGTCACGTTTGGGGTGTATGTTGCTGGTCAATTTGGGTCGCAAGGCCATCTGAACCCAGCGGTCACAATTGCGTTTGCGTTATTTGGTTTCTTTCCTTGGGCCCAAGTTTTACCTTATCTAGTTGGTCAGTTTTTAGGCGCATTCGTTGGGGCAGTTGTGATCATGATTCAATACTACCCACACTTTAAAGCGGCTAAAAGTCCAGCAGATGGTAATAGTGTTGGGATCTTTGCGACAGGTCCAGCGATCCCTAATCCGTTATTTAACTTTTTGAGCGAAGTGATTGCGACGTTCTTCTTTATCTTCCCACTATTGAATCTTGGTAACTTTACGCAAGGATTGAAACCGTTGATTGTGGGGTTGTTGATCGTCGTGGTTGGGTTAACGTTAGGCGGAACAACCGGCTTCGCGATTAATCCAGCGCGTGACTGGGCGCCACGGTTGGCTTATACGATCTTACCTGTACCAAATAAGTCTGATGCTAACTGGGCTTATGCTTGGGTCCCGATGTGTGGCCCGTTAGTCGGGGGGATTTTGGCCGCTGGCTTGCAAGCTTGGCTTCATTAGATTTGGTTCATTAGAAGAGTCGTTTTCAGTGTAAACTGAGGCGGCTTTTTTTAGCTGGACCAGCTTGTCGCCTGTCGTTCGCCCACTCAATGCCGGAACGCTGTGGGTGGACCGGTTAAGCCAAAAGGCGGTCTTAACCGTCGTTTTGAACCGCTCAACCCGCGTTTCAAAAGCGCCGGGCTCTAAGCGATAAATCGCTAAGCGCCCCCACGGCTGGGCACGGTCCCCCATAGCTGGTAGAATCACTGACTGACGTAGGTATATCAATAAAATTATAACCGCTTTTAATCGTCTTTTGGGGCTAAGATTGCTATGGTTAAGTTGGGTAGGATAGTGTCCTAATTTGGGAGACAGTATCATGACGGAAACATGGCGGGTTTATCCCGTAATTATGAGTTACGTGCCGGCGAATCAGCCGACACCTTATTTAGTCGAAATTCCAGCCTTTCAAGGTGAAACGCAAGGTCGTTCTGTGGCCGATGGCATGCGCCAAGCTCGGACTTACATGGGACTAGCGGCCAGTGAACTGATCGTACGTGGTAAAGAGGTTCCGGCTAGCGAGACGCATTTGCCAGTGGTAAGTGCACCAACGATTGTGACCTTAGTTGAGGTAGAAATTGGACAGGTTTAAACGCCAAAAAAATGCGCTCGTCAATTGCTGACAAGTGCATTTTTAATAAACGGCTTAATTATGATTACCAACGGGATTAACGGCATGGTTTTTGGTACGTTGCAAGAGTAAATAGTGTCCGGTTCCTAAGACTGCCCCAACCAAGGCTGGAACTAACCAGTCCATGCCGCTGGATGCAAGTGGCATATACGATTGAATGTGGGCCATGGCTAAGCCTAAAGCGCTTTGACTCACAACGGCTGGGAAAGCGGCGACCATGTCAAAGACAGCTGGCACCACTGTGAAGACAACGACCCAACGATAGACGACTGGTGCTTGGTGAAATAATGGCGACAAGATGGATAAGAAGATTAAAGCCATTGCCAATGGGTATAAGAACATCAAGACTGGCGTTGACCAGGCGATGATTTGGTTCAAGCCGATATTGGCGGTTAAAAACGAGGCTAAACAAGTGATCCGTAACCATGCTTTATAACTTAAGAAACCAAAGTGTTTGTGGAAATCTTGGGCGAAGGCAGCGACTAAGCCGATTGCCGTCGTTAAACAAGTGGTGATGATTAGTACCGCTAAAACGGCTTGACCAAAAGTCCCCATGTAATGATTGACGATTTGGTTGAAGGCCACGCCACCATTGTCGGATAGCTTAAACATGCCTAATGATTGGGCACCTAACAAGATTAATAAGACGTAGATAAGCCCTTCAAAAGTCATCGAGAATAAGCCAGCGCGCGCAGTGACCCAAGCAGCCTTGTTAGGATCTTTTTGCCCCATAAATTGAACGGCAGTAACGATGGTGACACCAAGCGCTAATCCGGCAAGTGCGTCCATCGTGTTGTAACCTTGCAAAAACCCGTTGGTAAACCCAGCCGTTTGATAGGCAGCTGTGGCGGTGGTATTGCCGGCATGCGCGAGTGGACTGCTGAAAGCAACGAAGAAGATAACGACTAATAAGAGCAAGAATAATGGATTCAATAATTTACCAACACGATTCATGATTTTGTGTTGTTCCAATGATAAGTAATAGGCTAAACCGAAGAAGACTGCTGAGAAAATAAGTAAAGCGACGGTTTGATATTTAGCCGGGAAGAAGGGGGCTAACCCAACCGTGAATGAAACCGTGGCCGTCCGGGGCGTTCCAAAGAAAGGGCCGATCGTAAAGTGGATCAGGACCATGAAGACGATCGCAAAAGTGGTGCCAAGTGGTTTACCGATATCGTAGACGCCTTTTGATTTGGTAACACAAACGGCGAGGACCGAAAGAAGTGGCAGTAACACGGCAGTCACTAAGAACCCGACGGCGGCCATGCCCCAGTGGCTACCGGCTAATTGTCCGAGGTGTAAGGGGAAAATTAAATTTCCAGCGCCAAAGAATAGGGCGAAAATCATGGAGCTCAACGTGACGTAATCGCGTTTGGTTAAGTGTCGTTTTTGAACTTTATCTAGCATATGTAAAACCTCCAAAATAGTCTCGATTAACAAAAAAACGTCCTAGCAACTGAATTTGCATTCAGTTCACCAGGACGTTTAAAAACGCGTTACCACCTTAGCTTTGTTGCTATTTCACAATAACAACCTCACAGGTACGGCTAGTGACCGGTCACTAACGATACCCTGGCTCAATAATGGGAGCACCCACCTGTCGCTAGCCGAAGGGTTTCGCAACAGTCGCTCGAAACTGATTTTCAATTAAGATTCTGGGATGTCCTTTCACCAATCTGACACTCGCTTAGCCCTGAATCGTTAATTTACTGTGTTTCTCAACGCGCTTTGTTAATCTGTTTTTAATGTGTTTATAATTTAACGCCGGAAAAAGAATTTGTCAACGACTTTTTTGAAAAAAGTAAAATTGCTAGTGCGTATTCAGTCAGAAAGTTAGATAATGGAATTAGATTATGTGCGCAGAAAGCAGGTATTGAGATGACCACGAATGCCAATGAACCAACGCCGCCAACGTGGCAGGCTAACCAGAATCGTCATACACGGTTTCGCACGATCCTTAGTGTGCTACGACAGTACAATGTGCTCAGTAATTTAGCGCGGCAAAAGCATCCGCAACAAGTCCGCCTGGCTTTTGAAGAATTGGGGCCGACATTTATTAAAATCGGTCAAATTTTGTCTTCACGGACGGATATCGTGAAGCCCGCATTTGCTAATGAGTTCAAAAAATTACAAGATAATGTGAAACGTGATCCTTTTGAGACCGTTAAACAAACCATTGAAACCCAAACGGGTAAAACGATGGCCGAGATGTTTGCCAGTTTTGATGAGGAACCTTTTGCCTCGGCATCGATGGGACAGACCCATCATGCGACGTTGCTCAATGGGCAAAAAGTGGTTGTGAAAGTCCAACATCCCGGTATTGACGCTGAAGTGGCCTTGGATATTTCGCTATTTGAACGGGCCTTGCCATTGTTACGCTATATTCCAGAATCTTCCGTGATTGATTTACGCGAAATGGTCGCTGAAATTAAGCGATCACTGTTTAATGAATTGGATACTAGCATTGAAGTGAAGAATGGGACGCGCTTTTATCGGTTAAATAATCGACAAGATATTATTCAAGTGCCCAAAGTCTATGGCGATTATAGTACGCAAAAAGTTTTAGTTAACCAATACATGGCCGGTACGAGCATCCAACATTTTATGGCGACACTTAATGATGCGGATTTAAATGACGATCATCAATACGATGATGAACGGCGTTATTTGGCCCATACCTTGGTGACCAACTTTTTAAAACAAGTTTTTGAGGATGGTTTTTTTCATGCTGATCCTCATCCGGGGAATATTTTATTACGGGAATTAAAACCACAAGATATGGGTTATCATACGCCAGCTAAGCGAAAAACTGGGCATATTCATCGAGAAACATTGCCACCGTACCGGCTGGTTTATTTGGATTTTGGCATGATGGGTTCCATTAGTCCGGCTTTAATGGCTGGTATTGCCAATGTGGTCATTGCGGTGACTACTGAGAATACGCGCCAAGTGGGGCGGGCGATTCTAGCGATCTCTAACCGGACTGGTGAAGTTGATGAAGAAGCGTTCTTTAGTGCATTAGCACCGTTTTTAAGTCAATATTATAATTCTGGTTTGGGTGATATTGATTTTCAAGGCTTGCTATTTGAAATGGTAAAAGTTTGCCGAACGAATAATATTCAAGTTAATCCGGCTGTTACCATGCTGGGAAAAGCTTTTGGCACCATTGAAGGGATCGTTGAAATGCTTGATCCAAGTTTGTCGATGATGGATGTGGCGCGCCCATTTGCACGTAAATATATGCGAGAACATTTTGATTTACGTCAGGAGCTTGAGGATGGGGCATTAGCGACCTTGCAAGGGCTACGAGATACGCCGAAGTTACCGTCACGGTTATTATCGGCTTTAGATACGTTTGAAAATGGCCAAACGCGAGTGAATATTGTTTTTTCTCATCGCAAACAATTCATTGATCAGATTGATTCGATGGTGAATAAAGTGGTATTGGCCGTAATCTTAGCGGCATTGATTGTCGGGTCTTCGTTGCTAGTTCAGAGTCATCCTGACAACAATTGGATTACTAACATTGGGATCTTTGGTTATGTCACGGCGGTGATCGTGATTATTGGTCTCGCCATTGGCACACTGCATTCGTGGTATCGGCATTGGCGACACAAACAGTAAGCGGAAACGACTAGCGGTGGTTAGTCGTTTTTTTGCTTACAATCGTTGATATGATAAGTGTCCAGCAACTAAAACTAGATCGACTTGCCACCTACCGTTCGCCCACCTTGAGCCGGAACGCTGTGGGCGGACCGGTTCAGCCAAAATGCGGTCTGAACCGTCGTTTTGAACCACCAGGCCCGTGTTTCAAAAGCGCCAATCTCTAAGCGATAAGTCGCTAAGAGATTCCCACGGCTGGGCTCAATGTGGACTCATTCTCGGTTATGATGGTGATTACGAAATTGATTGATATTCGCAATACAACCGGAGCCAGCCAGTGATGGCGCTGGTCCCACAGCCGGCAGAATCGCTGGCTGGCGTAGGTGACTCATTTAACACAACGACCGTCAGTCGTGAGATAAAAAAAGACTTCCAGCCGAGGCCAGAAGTCTAACTAGAAGCGTTTAATATTCACTACCTAAAAACCGTGAGCAGTAAGCGGCCAGAATTGCGCCAACTTCGGGTGCTAAGATGTAGACCCAAAGATGTGAGATGGCGGTGCCGCCAGCGAAGATAGCTGGACCAATCGAACGGGCAGGATTCAATGACCCACCAGTTAGGTTTAAGGCTACGATAATGAGGAAAGCTAATGTAACCCCAATGGTTAAGCCAGCAAATTGGCCATTCCCATGTTCGTCACTAGTGACATTTAAGATCACCATTAAGAACAGGAAGGTGACTAAAGCTTCAATGAAGAAAGCCATCCCACTGTTAATCTTGGTGAAATCAGTTTGACCTAATGAGTTGGTTGCTAAGCCCAAGGCACTAACGAAGCTGCGAATGGCAGCTGATGCGACAATTGCACCTAAGATTTGACTAACAATGTAACCTAAAGCATCTTGGATGCCAATCCGGCGATTAATCAACATAGCCGTGGTTACAGCCGGGTTAAAGTGACCGCCTGAGATACCACCGAAGGCATAAGCTGAAACAGTGATCGCTAACCCGAAGGCTAACCCAATCGTTAACACGTCGCCTTTACCAATGACGACGGCGCCAGTCCCGAGAAAGACTAGCATGAAGGTGCCGAGAAATTCGGCGAAATACTTGCGCATGAAATTCACGCTCCCTTTTTAGAATAGTATTGCAGTTACATTTCTATTCTACGATAATTTTAATCTGATGTGGACAGAAATGCTCAAGTAATGAATGAATTGAACAAATTTGAGGATGGTTGTCAGGTTTAAGTTAATTACGAACTAACCTTGCCCGTAACGAGCATCGATGTTTTATAATGAAAAGCAAACAACTTTATTGAGGAGGCCATCACATGCGGTTTTTACATACAGCTGATTGGCATTTAGGTAAACAGCTCCATGGATTTAATTTACAGGCGGAACAGCAAGCGGCCTATGAACAAATCGTCCAACTTGCGGTACAAGAAAAAGTTGATGCCGTTGTCATTGCCGGTGATTTATATGATCGTGCGGTGCCAAGTGAAGCGGCGGTGCAGCAACTGAATAGCATGTTGATGGATTTGAACTTAAAACATCATTTGCCGTTGTTAGCGATTAGTGGGAATCACGACAGTGCCCCACGGTTACGAACGGGGAGTGCTTGGTTTGCCGCCACGGATTTTTATTTGAATACGAAAGTCAGTCAAGCGTTGACACCAGTTGTGTTGGGCGATACACAGTTTTTCTTGTTACCCTATTTTGAACCATTTGAAGCGCGGCATTATTTTGAAGATGATAGTATTCGCACGGTGCAACAAGCGATGGAAAAGCTAGTGACGGCGATGCAGGCTCAATTCGATCTTGATAAAAAGCAGGTTTTAATCGCGCATTTTTTTGCCGCGGGGAGTACCCATGTGGATTCAGAAACGCAAGTTACGGTTGGGGGACTCAATGCGATTCCCGTTGATCTATTGGCGCCATTTGATTATGTGGCACTTGGTCATTTGCACGGTAAAGATGCGTTACATGCGGACCGCGTTCGTTATAGCGGCTCACCAGTGAAGTTTTCAATTTCAGAAGCAACGCAAACCAAAGGTGTTTGGATTGTCGACACCGATCCATTTGAAGCGACTTTTAAACCGTTGACGCCGTTACGAGATGTTCGAATCTTAAAAGGCAGCTTTGATGACTTAACCACGCCAGCTTTTTATCAGCAGCAGGCGCAGGATGACTACTTGTCCATTCAGTTAACTGATCGGCAAGTCATTCCTAATGTGATGGCCGTGTTGCGGGAAATTTACCCTAATATTATCAATCTAGAACGGGTCAATGGCCCGGTTGTGACAGATAATCAGATTACCGAAATCGACCCGAGTCTAGATCCAATGTTACTAATGGCAGATTTTTTCAAACAAACGACAGATGAAACACTGACGAAACAGCAACAGCACTGGGCACAAAACGCGCTAACTGCTGCGACCAAGGAGGACTAAACCCATGCGACCCTTAACCTTAACCTTAGACTATTTTGGGCCTTATCGGCATCAAACGATTGATTTTACCAAATTCAACGATTTCCCTGTATTCCTAATTAGCGGCAAGACGGGAGCTGGTAAAACAACGATTTTTGATGCGATGTGCTTTGCCCTTTTTGGTGGCACTTCTGGCGGTGATCGTGAAGTTAAACAAATGCGGTCAGACTTCGCCACCGACGATGAAAATACTCAGGTGAGTTTTACGTTTGAACATCAACAACGAACTTATGAGATCGTTCGAGAACCTGAGCAGATCATCGCCAAAAAACGTGGTACGGGGACGCATAAACAGATTGCCAAAGTATCATTAACGGTTTTTGATGAAGCTGGTCAAGAAATTGAGCAATTTGTTAAAGTCAATGCGGTCCAGAACTACATTCGTGACTTACTACAGTTGACCCGGGAACAATTTGCTCAGATTGTACTATTACCACAGGGCCAATTTCGACAATTCTTAATGGCCAATAGTGACGATAAGGAAAAAGTTCTGCGTGATATTTTTGGGACGCGGTTATATAGTCGTTGGTCGTTACAATTAAGGCAACAGTTAAAGCAAGCTCAGGCGACTAATGCGGCGGCAACGCAAACCTTACAGACGTATCAACATCAGTTAACTTGGGCTGATTTGTCAGCTGATGATGCGGCAGCGTTAGCGCCACAAGCGGCAGTTGATCAGAAAATGATTGAACAAGCGGCCCAGACTCAGCAACAAAGTGAGTTAGCAATAGCCTTAAAAACGGCTAAAACTGCGTTGGAAAAAGCCCAAGCTGATGAGCAAGCCGGGAAAGCCTTAGAACAACAGCAAATTGAGCTAACCCGACTACAAGAAGAACAGCATCAATTGATGGCGCAAGCGCCTACGATTGATCAGCAACGTGATCAAATTGCGACATTGGAATGGGCACAACAACTTGCCCCTACCCTGAAACAATTGACGTCGGCACAAACGCAAGTGACACAACAAACAGCTACTCAACAGCAATTAGCTACGAAAATGGCGCAAGTGACAGCGGCGTTGCAAGATGCACAAGTCACAATCAAGCAATACCAAGCTCAAGCCGATGGTGCTAGTGAACGGCAGACTTTGATCACGACATTAACAACTGCTCAAGCGGTCTATGAGCAAGTTGCCCAAACCCAGGCAGCGCTACAACGAGCTGAGATTGTTGCGCAACAAGCCCAGGCTTTACCAGCAAAGTTAGCCGCGCAAATCGATCAATTAACGACGCAACAAACGACGTTAACGCAAACTAGTGCTACGTTGCCGACGTTACTTAAACAGGCGGCCCAATTGACTAGTCGTGCACGTGATCTGGAAGCCGTAACGACTCAAGTGGCAGCAGTCGTTCAACAACAGCAAGTCGTGGCTAAGCAAAAGGCTGCGGTTCAAGCCCAAGCAACCATGGTCACAACCCAAACGATTCAAGCCCAACAGGCGTTGGCACATTATCAGCAATTGGATAGCGACTGGGCCCAAGCACAGATCGCCATTTTGAGTCAGCGGCTAAAACCAGGCACGCCTTGTCCAGTTTGTGGTGCCACTAGTCACCCGCAGCCCGCCAGCACGAGTGCAGTGACGATTACCGAGGATGATCTCAAAACGGCTCAAACTGATAGTACTGCGGCTGCCGCACAACAGGCGGCTGCTGAGAGTCAATTGACTAGTTTAACGACACAATATGAAGCTGGTCAGGCCCAATTACAAGAGTTGATGGCGACTTTAAAGACGGTTGCCACTGACAAATTAGCGTTGACGTGCACGACTTTGTCGCAAGTACGGGCGGATTTAGCGCAAATACAAACGCAAGTGGCAACCGATCAAGCAACCAATCAAACCGCACAAACAGTTGCACAACAGGCACATGATCAATTACCAGCATTGGCCCAGCAGCTAACTGACTTAACTAAACAGCAACAACAAGCAACCGATCAAGTGACCACCGCGCAACAAAAAGTGGTGCAATTAAAACAACAATTAGCTGATCAACAGGCACGCTTATCTCCCGAATTTGCGACATTGGCCGAATTGCAAACCCATTTGCAACACTTAAAGCAAGCGCAACAACAATATGAACAAGGTCACGCCGATGCCCAAGCAACTCAGCAACAGTTAAGTGAACAACAAGCTGCCTTGAAGGCGCAACAAACGTCAACAGCTCAATATTTAACAACGGCTCAGACGACGGTTACTGAGACGATGGCGACTTTAACCACCGCGATGCAAGCCCAATGGGAGGCAGTAGATCTCGACCGACTCACGACATTAGTCAACCAGAATGATCAATTGGCCCAGTTGCGGCAACAAGTGCAAACTTATGAGCAACGAACGGCTCAATTAGCGGGGCAATTAGCGGCTATTCAAAAAAATATTGGCGATCAACCCGCACCTGATTTGGCCCAGTTAGCTGCCGCTACCCAGGCTGCCAGCGCGACGGCTACCCAAGTTGAGCAACAGTATTATGATTTAACGCAACAGTTGCAGCATAACCAGCAGTTGGTCCAACAGATGCAAGCAACTTTAGCGCAGGTGAAGACGCAGCAAGCCGATTTAGCCCAACTGGCTGAATTATCGGCGGTAGCGAATGGGACGGGACAACAAAAGCTTAGTTTGGAACGGTTTGTCTTACAGACTTACTTGCAAAAGGTGTTAATTGTGGCTAACCCACGATTACAACAATTAACTGGCGGCCGCTATCAATTCCAATTAGAAGCGGCTGTTGGGACTCATCGTAACGGGACCGGACTGGAAATTAATGTTTACGATGATAATGCGGGTAAGGTTCGTAGTGTGCATACGTTATCTGGAGGCGAAAGCTTTATTGCCGCTTTATCGTTGGCGTTAGCTTTAGCGGAAGTGATTCAAGCCCAAGCCGGTGGTATCAAGATTGATGCGTTATTTATTGATGAAGGGTTTGGGTCCTTAGATGAAGAGGCTTTAGCGATGGCCATGGAAGCCTTACAAACGGTGGAAGGACAATCACGGATGATTGGCATTATTAGTCATGTGAGCGAATTGGAAGAACAGTTGCCCGCGCAACTACAAGTAATACCAAATGGCAACGGTGAAAGCCATATTGAGTATCAGTTGAGCTTTGACTAAAGGTTGAAAGTTAAGTATGACGGTAAAAGCTTTACTAGAATTGACTTAAGTCATGTTAAATTGATCACCTACGCCAGTCAGTGATTCTGCCGGGTGGGGACCGGCTCCAGCCAAAGTACGGGCTTCCACCTCGCTTTTGAGTCTAGCCAAAACCACTAGTCTCAAAAGTCGTCCATATCGTAAAGTCCGGAAAAATCACCCGGACTAACGATATTTTTACGGCCGGCGCCATCACTGGCTGGCTCCGGTTGTATTGCGAATACCAATAGCGGTCACTATCATAACCGAGAGTGAGCGCACATTGAGCCCAGCCGTGGGGGCTCTTAGCGATTTATCGCTTAGAGCCAGGCGTTTTTGAAACGCGGTTTAGGCGGTTCAAAAACGACGGTTCAGACCGTTTTTTGGCTGAACCGGTCCGCCCACAGCGTTCCGGCTCAAGGTGGGCGAACGGTAGGTGGCAAGTATGACTAGTTTTGATCGATAAATGCTTATCATATCAACGATTATTACTAAAAATAGCTTTCAACCTTTAGGCTTTGACTAGAACAGTGAGAAAGGCGGTTAGTGTGTGAAAAAATATGCCATTTTTGATTTAGATAATACGTTATTAGATTTTACGCGCGGTGAGACAGAGGGGGTCACCCACTTCCTTCATAAATATGGCGTAACTGATTTACAACGTGGATTACAGGTGTATCATCAAGTGAATCAACGGGCGTGGCAAGCGATTGAACAAGGTGCTGAGCGCGATCCGTTACTAAATCGTCGCTTTGAACAAACCTTTCAACGTATGGGATTAACGGTGACTGATCCGATCGTGGAACAACAGTATCGTCGGCATTTAGACCATAATTACTATACCTTAGCGGGCGCCCATGCGTTGTTGGCCCATTTGAAGAAGGCCCAGGTGACATTGATTGCGGGGACCAACGGGATAAAAGCCACGCAGTTAAGCCGTTTGGCCGGGTCAGGATTGGATGTTTACTTCGACCAACTCTATATTTCAGAGGATGTTGGGTTTGCTAAACCCGATGCACGCTTCTTTCAACCGATTTTTAAGCAAAATCCAAGCTTAGACTCAACCAATACCTTAATGATTGGTGATGGCTTACGGTCGGATATTTTAGGTGCGCAACAAGTTGAATTGCCGAGTGTTTGGTTTAATCCGGCTCATTTAACGAATGAAACGGCCGTAAAACCGACCTATGAGGTTGATCATTTAGCGACGATTGAAACATTGGTTTTAGCGTAACGGGGTGTTTCACGTGAAACAGTCATGAAAGGAGTCTTAGTGGATGGCGTTATCCTATCAAGCGTTATTGGCGGCAGTACCGGTGGTTTTAAAAGCCGGCAATGTCCCAAATATTGTAGGTGAAGCAGGAATTGGTAAATCTGCATTAGTAGCTGAAGTGGCACAACGGATGCATGCCAAGTTGTTTACAACGGTGGTGAGTTTATCGGAAAAAGGTGATCTTGCCATTCCGGTGCCACCGCTAACCAGCGACTCGTTTATTCAAACGCAAGCTTATGGTCAATTGGCCGATGTGCAGTTTGGGTATGCACATACGTTGATCCAAATTATTCAGGCGGCCGAAGCTCAGCCAGAACAGCCGATTATTTGGTTTTTAGATGAATTCAATCGCGGGACGCAGGCTGTCCAAAGCGAGTTAATGAATTTAGTATTGCAACGCACGATCAATACGCTAACCTTGCCGTCACAAGTCCAATTGATTTTAGCGGAAAACCCGGATGCTAGTATGACTGGTTTTGAAAATAGTCATTACGGGGTGGTGGCTGGAGATGCAGCGATTAAGGATCGAACTGTCCGATTGGTTATGCGAGCCGACGCCGGTGATTGGTTGAAGTGGGCTGCTGAAAAACCAACTGGGCAGACTCAGCCTAATATTCACCCATTGATCCAACAGTTTATTGGTGCGGATGTGACGCGCTTAAATCAAACTGATGCCCAAGGTGATCTTGTGGCAACGCCGCGTGCGTGGCAGCGTGTCTCACGCAACTTATTTGAATTGGAAAAGTTGCCGGCTGATACTCAAACGATCGTCGCTTTGGATATATTTCAAGGGGACATTGGACCAGTACTGGGATTAGCGTTTCAACAGTTTCTGGAACAACAAGCGATTCAACTTACGCCGGCACAACTCTATGCGAGTCAACCAGTCGGCGCGGTGGTCCCGGCACCAGTTTTACGGCAATTCAAAGCCATGAGTGAGCCGCAAAAAAGTGCCGTGCTAGGTAGCTGTTTACAATTGACCAGTCAGTACCCGCTCGTTCAGGATCAGTATGCTGGGCGCTTCTTGCAACTGTTACAGACGATCAGTCAAGATGGTCAGTTCGCGTTGGTTCAACAAATTGGTCAACAGCAAGATTTATTGAAACAACTTTACACGGCAACTATTGCGCAACAAAGTCCGTATGTAACGGCTCTTTATCAGTATTTACAACAAGTGGCTAGTTGGTCGAACCAGTAGGGAGGGGCAACCATGATTAATCATGCTAGTGCCTATGCACAGTGGCGAGAACAACTGCTGCAGTTGCCAGCCGCGGAACAAACAGCAACTGGGACGATCATGTTACAACGGGCGTTGATTGATTTGTTGGCAAGTGATCAGTTTTATGGTGAAGTTTTGCTACGATTGCCGCGACAAGTAGCGGTTCAATTGACAACGCCATTAGCGTTAACGTGGCAAGCCAATCGGTTAACGTTGCAGTTTGCACCGCAACGATTGGCCCAAACCTTTACCCGTTTTGATGAATTAGAAGCGGGGCTAAAACACGTGGCTTTACATGTCATTTGGCAACATCCCTTGCGCTATCGTCAGCAAGTTCGATCTCAAGGTGAACTGGTCCGTTTGGCAACGGATTTGGCAGTCAATCAATACGTGACTGGCTTACCAGCCAACAGTCCACAACTTGCGACTGTGCAGCCGATGGTTGCGCAGCCGTTACCGCGATATGCAGATTCGCAAGTTTATTTACGGTTACTACAGCAGCAATCTCAGTCCCAATCAGCATCACAATCGGGACCGACTGCCGGCAATGGGCAGCACCTAACGACTGGCTCACAACCAACAACGATGATTGACAATCCTGATCAGTGGTCAGCGGATGTTGGACAGATATCGAATCCTAATCTCGCCCAAGCCCGACTACAACAATTAGTACAAACCGCTTGGAATCAAACGCCGACAGCCGCGCGAGGAACAGTTCCGGGACGTGTTCAAGCTGCTTTAAAACGATTGCGACAACCAGCAGTTGTTGATTGGCGGCAACTGTTAGCTCGTCGTTTGGGCCAAATGCCAGCTGGTCGACGGCCGTCACGGGCCCGGTTTAATCGGCGTCAACCTGCCCGGATGGAATTACCGGGACAAGTTAGTGATTATCGGCTGCAAATTCAAGTGTACGTCGATCATTCTGGTTCAATTAGTGATCAAACGTTGCAGCAGCTGCTAGGTCAAGTCGCGACCTTAACGCAGGTGATGACGGTCACGATTACGGTGCAAGCCTTTGATGCCAAGGTGCATACTGGTCAACGCTACCAAGTGACTGATCCGCAACAAATACAATTTAAACGAACTGGTGGCGGGGGAACGGTTTATCAAAGGGTGTTTGATGACCTACAGCAGCGCCACATGACTAATCAGCAGACCATCGCGTTAATCTTGACGGATGGTCAAGGCGAAACAACGGTTGACTCGCATGACTTTACCAATGTTATTTGGTTATTGGCAACACCACAGGCTAAGTTGTCGGTGCAGCCGGTGATTGGTCAAGTGGTTCCGTTGACGTTAGGAGATGATGTCGATGACTAAACCATTAGCACCAGCGGATATGCAGTCATTATTGACGCATGATCAGCGATACGTCCGGGCAGCGGCGATTTTGAAGGATCAGTGGTTGAACGTTGTTGCCAATGAAGACCGTTTGGATCGCCAACGAATTCAACCCGAAGATTTACAATTCGCTAAAGCTTTAGTTGCAAGTGGGGCGTTAACCAGCCGATGGGATTTTGGCAGTTATGCGGGTGTCCAAAAGATACGCCAACAGTTTGGCAATCAGCTTAGTTCGGCTGCACAGCGTATATTAATCCAACCTTATGTCTAATAAAATGGTCCAAGACAAAAAGTCTTGAACCATTTTATTTTTTTATGATCATGAACGGTAAGTATACTTTCAATCGTAATGAGTAAGTAATGATAAAGCAGTTAAATATATATAACATTATTAATAATGTAGGTGTGTAACCTTGACCTGAAAACGGATTCTTGATAATATACCATAGATTAGACTTAACTATTAATAATTAATTTATTTGTTTATTTTTTTGAGGGAAATTGCAATAATTTGTAGCGTGATTAATGGCTATAGCCGTCAAAGAAAATGTGACAACTTATCATTGGCGCATGGTTTAATATAATATGTTTTAGTCAAAATTATAAGAGATCGTACACTTATATAGTGTACCAAGTTAATCATTGATCACTATTAATTTAAAGTAAGGAGGGGATAGCGATGCGCAAATGGCCGGTCACGGTGGCGCTATTAATCTTTAGTTTTGTAGCTGGTATCGTTAGTCAACCAGTTGCGACTTTAGTGACCGCGCAAGCCGCTAGCGAGACAACCGCGACTAGTAGCAGTGCTGCAACGTTGAATACGGAAACGACTGCTAGCCAAGTTTTGGCTCAAGATAATGCAGCTAGTGATGATGAGTCGAGTACTGAAACGACCACAGCCACTGAAGAAAGCCAGACAACTGATAGCTCAAGCGACGTCGCGACAAGTAGTAGTGATAGTACTGACACTAATGAAAGTACCAGCAATAGTTCAGCGACGGCATCAAGTGTGGCTAAAGCCACGAAGAGTGCTGCCGCGGATGATGCTAGTAATATTGGTTCGGGAAATGTTGGCACGGTTGAGTGGTATATTAACGCTGCTGGTGAGTTACATTTGGCAGCCGGCGATTTTGGAACTGACTTGCAGGTGCATCAAGGTGCTGCGGAGTCACCGTGGGCTTCTGCTTGGAGTACAAATTATGCGAGTCAAATTAAAAAAGTGGTCTTTGATGGCGCCGTCACGGTTTCAACCAATACGTCACTAAAAAGTCTGTTTGCTGGGCTAACGGCTTTAACGAGTGTCGAAAATCTGAGCCAATTACAAACAGCGAATGTGACCAGTCTACAAGGTATGTTTCTTGGTGATACGGCCTTAACATCGGTTGATTTTACTGGAAACGACTTGAGCCATGTCACCGATATGAGTGGAATGTTTAAAAATTGTACCAGTTTAGGAACCCTCGCCACGACGAATTGGAATGTTAGTAGTGTGACAACCATGGCTGACATGTTTAATGGTTGTAAAAATTTGACGACACTAGATGTTGCTAATTGGAAGGTTGGACAAGTCACAGATCTTGGTAATATGTTTGCGTCATGTAGCAAATTGTTGAGTTTAGACTTAGGTGCTTGGGACGTCAGTAAGGTGACAACCATGATATTAATGTTTTCTGGCTGTGCTGCGTTAAAAACGATTGGGGATACCGATAACTGGCAAACTAATAGCTTGACTAATTTGGGGTCGACGTTTATAAATTGTGCCGCGCTAACAACGATTGGCGTAACCAATTGGAATGTCAGTAAGGTGACGTCGATGTACAACTTGTTTTCTGGTTGTACGAGCCTAACGAGTCTATCCCTTGACAATTGGCAAACGGATAGTGTGACGATTATGAGTTATATGTTTCGTGGTGATAGCTCGTTAACAACACTGAACGTTAAAAATCTTAAGACAAGTAAAGTATCGTCACTTGCGTCTGTATTTTACGGTTGTTCAAAGTTAAAAGCTTTAGATATCGGTGACTGGGATGTTAGCAGTGTCAACACAATGGCTAGTACTTTTTTTGGTTGTACTGCGCTAACAAGTTTAGCGATTAGTAATTGGGATACTAGTAAAGTGACTATACTGTCCTCTACGTTCCAGGGCAGTGGCCTGTCCACTTTAGATTTATCCGGTTGGCAGACCAATCTTGTGACAACCATGGCTACGACGTTTAAATCAATGGCTAATTTAACCGACTTAGATATTAGTAGCTGGTCAACGGCAAAAGTGACGACTTATACTGACATGTTTGCCAGTAGTTCCAAGCTATCACATGTGAAGCTGGGCTCGAATTTTGGGTTTAAAGGTGCGTCGATGGCGTTACCAACGCCTAGTACAACGGCACCCTATTATGGTAAGTGGCAATATGGCACTAAGGGTTCGACTTACACGGCGGCCGAATTGGTTAGTGCCTATGATGGCACCACCATGGCTGGTGACTATTACTGGGCCAAGCAAGGAACAGTCAACGTGGTTTATTTAAATGAAGATGGTGATCAACTGGCAACCGCGACCCTCAATGGGCCGATTGGGGATGCTTATACGACCACTGCCAAAACATTGACTGGTTATACGTTGTCTGAAACACCGTCCAACGCCACGGGGGTCTACACAGATGCCCCAATTACGGTCACGTATCAATACACGGGACAATTGACATTAGTATCGGCACCAACAACGTTTGACTTCGGTACACATACGATTAGTGCCGATACCGAAACTTATGATTTAACGGCGCAAGATACTGATTTGACGGTTCAAAGTACTCACAAAAATGGTTCAAGTTGGTCGTTACAAGCACAACTAACCCAAGATTTTATAGGTACCGACACGAATCGAGCATTAAATGCCAAACTTTACTATCAAGATGAAAGTGGTCAACAAACACGGATCACGACCACTGGTTTTACACCCGTTATAACAACGACGTCTACTTCCAAAGATCAAGTTGATGTGTCACAAGATTGGTTAGGCAGCGGTGCCGGCTTAAAATTAACGGTTCCTGCTGGGAGTGCACTTAAGGATAATTACAGTGCGACGATTGAATGGAATTTGTCAGATACGGTTGCCAACGAATAGGAGACGAGATGAAAAAGCGACGGTTAATGCTAATAGGAGTGGCCTTGTTGGGGTGGTATGGACAGCCGTTGACTAGTCAAGCAAATACGACTAATAGTCAAGCGCAAGTTGGTTTTTACGGCACTTATCATCCAAAGAAAAAAAGTGAGCAGGCATCGTCGGCTGCTCACATTCAGGATGACCAAGTCAAGACCAACAAACAGTCCCACAAGCATCAGGCAAAGGTAGTTAAGAAGACCACTAGTCACGCGGCCATCAATGATCCGCCAAGTTGGCGGCGGTGGTTGCCACAAACCGGTGAAGAAATAGGTTACGTGGCAGCGTTGCTAGGCATGATTTTGTTATTGTTGTTAATTCTTGTCAAAAAAAGAAAACGGGGTAAATACGAATGAAAAAAGCACTTTTAAGCGGCATGCTCGCCACAGCGTTATTAACTGGTTTAACGGTAACAGCTAATGCTGACTCTACCTCTACAGGTACGATTGGCTTTGAAGCTGGGAGTTTGATTATTGATGATGGTGGGACAGATTTGAGTACGGCTAATTTGGATTTTGGCTCAAATGAGATTAGCAATGCCGATAAAACTTATAGCAATACGAATACCACAGCGCAAGCAACGGTTAACGATTTGCGTGGGAGCAATGCTGGTTGGACATTAGGTGTCGCTCAAACTGGCCAATTTAGTTATACTGATAGCAACAGTAAGACGCATACATTAGATAATGCGACGATGACGTTAAATGGGACATTAGGATCAGATTCAACAACGGGCGTCGGGTCAACTGTAAAGACTGGGGTAACGTTAACGCCGGACAACCAGTCAGCAACGTTGATGTATGCCACAGAAGGCAATGGTAATGGGAAGTCAATCGCCGACATTTCCGGTTCAACATTAGCGGTTCCAGGTGCAACGGTTAAAGTTCAAGGCAACTATACGACGACTTTAACTTGGGAACTAACGGATGGTGTTACTAACGGTTAGTCGGGTAAAACTGACAATATTGACGGTCATTATCGGCGTAATGGCGATGGTTACCGGAGCCCAAGCTGCGAACAGCGGTGTCGGTTTTGAAGTAGCGGCAGTGCGTTCAAGTCGGCAGGTCAATCAGCAAGTGTCATACTTTGATCTTAAGCTCAAGCCCGGTCAAACGACCAATATTGCAGTTAAAGTCAAAAATACTAGCGATCACGTGATTACGGTTAATACGGCGGTGTCCAAAGCCACGACTAATAATCATGGTGTGGTTGAATATAAAAAAATTAAAAGTGATTTGAGCGTTGATTTGCCGGCGAATTTTGAACAAGTGGTGACAACTAAGACACGCAAGCTACATTTGGCTAAAGGCGCCACCAAAACAGTCACTTATCAAGTTAAAATGCCTAAAAAACGATTTAGTGGTGTGCTGGTTGGGGGCTTAACCTTTTTGAAACCAGCTGATCAGCAAAAATCAAAATCGGCAATGGCAGTACGTAATCAGTATTCATATACGATTGCGACAGTTTTGCATGGGACCAAAGACTTAACCAAAAATAACCTAACGTTAGGCAAGGTTAAGGCTAGCCAAACCAATGGTCACAATGCGATTAGTTTGTTTTTGGAAAATCACACGGCCGCCTTTTTAAATCAAGTGAAGACTAAAGTTAAGATTTATCAACGCGGTGGCCAAAAGGTTGTTTATCAACAAACAACGAGCAATGGTCAAATGGCCCCTAGTTCGATTTATAAATTACCGTTACAAGTTGGTCAAACCAAACTTAAAGCGGGAAAATATACGGCTAAGGTAAAAGTGACGTCTAAAAAGCAACATTGGACGTTTACGAAAGACTTTACGATTACTAGCGATGAAGCTAATAAGCTCAACCAGCGGGCTAATTTACCGCAATCACACTGGTTACGGTGGTTGCTCTTAGGCTTGTTATTACTCTTGCTACTGTTATTGCTGATTTGGTACATTCATCGCAAGCAGAAACGGATTAAAGCTTTAGAACAACAGCTAAAAGATAAAGAATAACTGATGATAGTCGTTAAAGAAAATTAGCCTGATCTAAGGTATTTTCAAATGAAAAATAGTGGGATAAAAGGCGAAGAATAGCCTTTTATCCCACTATTTTACTTTAAATTGACTAAAGGTTGTGATGATTAAAAATAGAAGCGACTTGCCGCCTACCATTCGCCCACCTTGAGCCGGAACGCTGTGGGTGGACCGGTTCAGCCAAAAAGCGGTCTGAACCGTCGTTTTGAACCACCAACCCCGTGTTTCAAAAGCGCCAGACTATAAGCGATAAATCGCTAAGAGCCTCCCACGGCTGGGCTCAATGTGAGCTCACTCTCGGCTATGATGGTTACTAAATCAATTAACGACTACAAGATAACCGGAGCCAGCCAGTGATGGCGCCGGCCGTGAAAACATCGTTAGTCCGGATGGTTTTGCCGGGCTTACGATGTGGACGACTTTTGAGACTAGCGGTTTTGGCTAGGCTCAAAAGCGAGGTGGAAGCCCGGTCTTTGGCTGGAGCCGGTCCCCACAGCTGGCAGAATCACTGGCTGGCGTAGGTGGAAATTTAGCCTGACTCAAGCTTAACTTTCACCTTTAGTTAAACTGAGAGCAACCGCGTCCAGAGTTGTTGTCGTTGAGCTAGATCCGGTTGTGCCCCTCGCCGTAATTGGGTTTGCAGGCCGATTCGAGCTTCAAGTAGGCCTTGTGCTAATGGCATGCTAGCTTGGTTGGCAATAATCGTTTGGCTGGCTTGTCCTTTTAAGATGACAGAGGCAAGTAAAGTTAAATAATCAGCGTAAAATTGATCGGTGAGTTGTTTAACCTCAGCATCACTAGTAGCGAATTCGACGACAGCGTTATTGATGAGGTCACCAGTTGGTTGATCAGTGGCGGTTAAACCTTGAGTTAAGAGTGCCATCAAAATATCAACGGGACTAGCACCACTTTGTTCAAGCTGTTGCATCGTTTGCGTGGTCGCAGTTAGCATTAATTGGTGATAATGTTGTAATGACTTTAAATAAAGGGTGTGCTTGTCGCCTAAAGCGTTATAAAGACTTTGTTTTTTAACGCCGCTAGTGGCGACAATTTCATCCATTGACGTATGATAGTAACCATTTTGCCAAAACAACCGCATGATCTGGTCGATGACTTGGGTGTTATCAAAAGTTTTCTTGGCGGGCATATCCGTTCCTGCTTTCGTATAATAAGTACTTTTAGTATAGCATAGGCTTGATTAAGCTTAATAACGGTGATATTACGGTTGAGTTAATTTTGCTGTTTTTATAGTAAGTTTTAATCTAAACGGTGAGCTAAAGGTTAGAAACGTCAATGTTATAGATGCTATTTTACGGGTTTAATAGGAATGGTTGCTTTTTTAAAACAACTTATATAAACAATGAATCCGATATCATTGAGAAAATGGGCTTTTTAAATAGTTATACAAACTCAAAATAATAACTAATAGATATTCACATTAAAATCTAACAAAAATATAATGTTAACAATTTCATTGGTTAAGCGGGTCAATAAATTCTAAGCCGTAGATTTTTTTGATAACTTACAAACACTGATGTTAAACTGATTGCGGTAGTTTATATAAATCATTTTATGTTTTTATGAATATGAGAGATTGCCAAAAAAGCCGTTAAAATAGCCATTTAGAACGTTAGTTAAGGCGTTTCATCAATTGACAATGATTCCGATTACATGATATATTTTCGTTGCTGATAGGGACCGGTTGGTCGAAACTTATCGGTCGTTGTCGATAGATAGCGTGACTAAGATAATTGTATAACGAAGCGAAAGGAGTGATGGGTTATATGCGCTGGTTGCTAGGGATACTTGGTCTTGTAAGTGGTTGGACAACTTTAGCCGCTTCAGCCGATGTCCAACAAAGCACATATCATGTAACAGTCGCGTCACCTGGTAGTACGACGGTCTCAGGTGATCAAATTAATCCTGGACCACTATCCGGTGTTTTACCACAGATGAATGAATTGCAACAATGGATATTATGTGGTTTTGCTTTGCTAATCACTTGTCTAGTCGGGCTACTAATCAAACTATGGTGGAATCGCCATCAACAAATAAAGGAGCAATCGTGATGAAGAAATATGTAGGAACTTTAGTTTTCAGTCTCTCACTATTAACTGCACTACCCTTGGCTGCCCATGCTGATGACTCAACAAAGGATACAGAAGCTAATATTGAATTAACGCAAGATGAAGATAACAAGGATGTGACCTTGGATGCCGTTCCCGGCGTTAACTTTGGATCACATGTGAACTCAAAAGAAACCAAGACTTATACCGCTGAAAGTGTGAGTGGCAATGTTCAAGTAACCAACCCTGGTAGTTCAGATGGTTGGGCCGTTCAAGCTAAACGGACCGCGTTTACTGGTTCAAATACAAGTATGAAGGGTGAAAAGATTACTTTCGCCAATGGGACGGTTGCTGCAACAGATACTGGCAATGCCTCAAAGACACCAACTACGCAAGACTTTGAAATAACCACGGAAAATAGCAATATCTTGGTTGCGACTAAAGGCGAAGGGGTCGGTGAATTTACCATGACCCATGATAAAGGTGATGTGTCACTCTACGTTCCGGCTGGTAACGTGGCCGACAATTACACGTCAACCATCACCTGGAGTTTGACGAATACGCCAGATACGAAGTAAGCGTTAGGTTAAGAACGGTATTAACCTTGAGGTGCGACCATGAGCAAGTTTAAACATTTGACGTGGTGGTTATTGAGTTGTGGGAGCTTAGCAGTCATTGGTAGTGGGCTCGTCACACCGGTCCAAGCGGCTCAACAGTCGCCGGTCCAAATTGAACTAGCCCCTAATAATGATGAAACTGCGGTCACACCGGTTGATCCGAATGACCCATCCAAGCCTTATCCTGGGGACTCGGTTGATCCGGGAAATTCAGGCACTGGCTCAAAAGGTAGCCTGACAATTGACTTCATTAGTAATTTGACCTTTGAAGCAACTAGTGTCAGTAGTGGTCCAGTAACGGTGGCCGCTAAAAATCAGTTAGCAATGGTCCAAGTGACGGATCGCCGTGACACTGGTGCTGGTTGGACACTACAGGTCGTACCGGAAGCCCCGTCGAATGGCAAGCAAACACTGGCCACATCGATTGACCTGGGTGCGGTAAAAATAAAGGCTGCCAGTACTAACGTGAGCGCGGCGCCGCAATTGGTTTCTCGTCAACTAACAGCTGGGCAAGTCAATAATGTGTTGGTAGCGGATAAAAATGCTGGGATTGGAACATGGTTGTTGGTACTCAATCAAAGCAATCCAGCGACCAAGCTGACAATTCATGATACTCAATTAACCACAGGTGATTATCAAGGCACGATGACCTGGATGCTAACTGATGCACCCAGTTCATAGATAGTAAGTTTAGGGGGTAATTACGATTCGTAATTACCCAAATACATAGCTCGTCACTTTTGAAAAAAGGAAAGGTAACTTATATGAAAAAGAAAATCTGGCAATTAATGTTGTTAATGAGTGTTGTTTGGGGTTGTTTAGGAATTGTTGCTAAGGCAGATAGTTTAAATTACAAGGTCACGACAGATTTGCCTAAGAATCAAATCACGCAAGGAACCACGTATTTTGATTTGAAAGTGAAACCCGGCCAAAAACAGACACTAACTATTCATATTAAGAATAGTGACAGTAAACAACATCAATACCGGATTTCAACGAATCGGGCGGTTACGAATGGTAATGGGGTCATTGATTATAGTCAACCTAAGGCTAAGGCCGATTCATCATTGACGTTTAATTTGAATGATGCGGTTTCAAAGGCATCAACCGTGACGGTGGCCGCTAAATCAACAAAAAAGGTTCAGATTAAACTGATCGTCCCAGAAAAATCCTTTAAGGGGATTGCCTTGGGTGGCATCAATATCACCCAAGTTTTAGATAAGGCCAAGAAGACAAGCGGTGTCTCAATTCGTAATCAATATGCCTATGTCATTGGACTGCAATTACGAGAAACTAAAAAAATTACGACTAAGCCAGTCATGAAGTTAATCGATATTAAAGCTAAACAGATCAATTATCAAAATTATGTCACGGCAAAACTCCAAAATACGCAACCTGTCATTATGCATGGGTTGAAAGTGACGAGTTACGTGACGGCGGTTAATTCAGATAAAAAGGTTCTCTCAACGACAAAAGAAAATATGGCGATGGCGCCTAACAGTAGCTTTAATTTTGCAATTGGCGATGGTAATAAACAACTCAAAGCTGGTAACTATACGTTGCATTTAACCGCCACCGCTAGTGATGGCAAGTATAAGTGGAACTTCACGCGCAACTTTACCATTAGTGAACAGAAAGCTAAACAATTGAACAACACGGCAATTAATCAACCAAAATCAACTAATTACTTCTGGTGGTTTGTCGGTTTCGGAATTGTCATTGTCCTCTTGCTGGGTGTTGTAATTTGGTTACTAGTTAAGAATCGTCGTAAGAACCAGGATTAAGTTAACTCATGATGAAGGGAGCGGTAAACCATGCGCAAACGGACGCAACTATTATTAGCAGGGCTTGTAGCCCTGGCTGGTGTGGGAACGGGTATCACGCGAGCACTGGCTGCCGACGCTACGGCGGCCCCCATCACGACAGCTCCGGCTGGGCTCAATCAATTAGATAAATTATTTGATTTACCCACGACCTTTACGAATGGCGTGAGCAATTCGGCTAATATCCAAACGGTCACGAATTCGGCCGCTCCTAATACGCAAGCCATTGAATTTACGAGCGCCAAGAAACAACTAGGCGGTTTCTGGTCGAAGGACGCTAATCGCTTAAATTTAAATGAAGATGCAACGATTAAAATGTGGCTCTATCATGGCGCTTCAACGAGTAAAGCTGGCGATGGTTTAGCGTTTGTTCTGCAAAACGATGCCAATGGGACGGGTGCCGCTTCAACGTACACGAAACAAACGATTATCGGTGAAACGATGGGGGTTTGGGGTGTCGATAATGATACGAAGCGAAAAGAGGCGTCTGAAATCGCAGCCACAGCTATTCAAAACAGTTGGGCACTAGAATTTGACACTTATGCTAATACGTCAACATCGTTTAGTGATGCGGGTTCTGGGGTGTCATTTGACTCTGGCATTAAGGGTCAACACATCGCTTCTGGTTATCCGGGTGAAGCGAGTCAATATCAGTCTGACAGTGCCAGCTCAATATTGAGTTTAGGGCTAGTGACCCGATATTTCTTTACGCAGAACCATCAAAATCCTAAGCCAAGTTTGAGTATGACGGATGGGCAATGGCATCATTTGACCTTGAAATGGGATGCTAGTGCCAGCACCATGACCTATGCGTACAATGATCTTAATGCTGACGGTACCGAAAATGCCAGCGCGATTACGCAAACGGAAACGATTGATAAAAGTAAGCTCAATACTAGTGACGGGATGATTCGTTGGGGACTAATTGGCGACACTGTTGGGAACGCCGGTAATAGTTTCGTCGTTTTCGAAGAGATTCCGAACTTGATGTCGGCAGAAGCTGATGTGAAAGTCACGGATACGACGAAAAATAAAACTGTGACCACTGATACAAAAGTGAAGGCCCAAGACGGTCTGAAATATGACTACACGTTAACGTATGATGCCAGTAGTCAGCAAGATTGGGAAAATGTTGAAGCCAAAATTAACCTACCTAAAAACGTGACCTTTACGAAAGCGGTGGTTGAATACGCGAATGGCGACACTCAAACCGTGACTGTTCCAGATGGTAGCCCGGAGACGCTGAGCTTTACGTTAAATCAAGCGTTAACGGCTGAAAATACGACAGCTAAGATTACCTTGACGGGGACTGCTGATACGGTGAAGATCAACAGTCAAACGACGGCCACTAAAGCCACGTTTACGAGTAATAATTTTGAAACTGATACGACAGCTCCTGACTATATTATTACGGTTAAACAAGATATTAGTTTCTATTGGATGAAAGGGACGCAAACGGTTGATAAAGGAACGGATGCTAAAGTTCGTGGCTTAGTCTTCGGTGAAGGCTCTGAACAGCTGACCAATAGTAAAATCACAGTTCATCTAACCTTAAATGGTAAAAAAATTGATGATTTTAAGATGAGTGATGACGATGAATCCGGTATGTTTGATTATACGATTGCTGCTGATGACTTGAATGTTGGTAAGAATACGTTAGTCGGTTATGTTGAGGATGATGACGAAAACGAATCTGAGGAAATTACGGCAACTATCACTGTTAAAAGTGGTGAACTTGGGTTTAAAACGGTTGCTAGCAAAAGTAATTTTAGTGCCGTTACCTTAAATGGTAAGGCTCAAACCGCTGATCGCGCTGATGACTGGGCCTTGGTAGTCAGTGACGAACGCGGTAAGGGATCGAGCTGGCAATTACAAGCTAGTGCCACAACGTTTACGAATGAAGATGGTCAAGCCGTTCGTGGTCAACTTGTTTACAAGCAAAATGGCAAAGCAACCGAGATTAACAATGAAGCGGTTAAGATCGATAGCCATGAATCCACCAGTGATACGGATGACTATGATGTCACTAAACAGTGGGGGAGCGATACCGGGATGTTCTTTGATACAAATGCCGGGGCCGTGCCAGGTAACTATTCTGGGACCGTGACCTGGACGTTATCAGATGCACCAAGCTAATCAATAATTAGCCGATTAGTCACCTACGCGAGCGAATGGTAGGTGGCAAGTATTAAAGCAACTAGATAACCACTAAAAAAGCTAACCACGTGGGTTAGCTTTTTTAGTGCAGATAAGTTAGTTGGTAACTTTGTTAGCTTCTTGAGCAATTGCGGCTTGACCTAAAATGTTCAAGTAGTTAAATGGCCGGTCGAATTGTGGTTGGAAGAACATATCGACAAAACCAAGATCATCGATGGTGTTTTCGTTTTGAATCATCACAGAAATAGTATTCGCTGATTGCGAGACATCATATTTGCTCATGAATTGTGCGCCTAAAATTGCCCGAGTTTCTGGGTTGTAGACTAGTTGCATGAGCACTGGTGTCGTCGTTGGCATAAATTCTGGCCGGTAGTTGTCTTCAACGGTCACTGCTGCGGCTGGGATATTTTCCAATTTAGCATGTTCGAGGGTCATCCCGGAAGCCACGATGGTGGTGTCAAATAACATTAAGCCAGAAGTTGACTGAGTGCCCATGTATTTCCGCGTTGGTTTGAAGATGTTTAACCCAACTAATGTTCCTTGTCGAACAGCATTTGTCGCTAATGGAATATAAGCATCTTTATGAGTTGGGTTGTAGTGAACCGCAACCGAGTCCCCAGCACCGTAAATGTCAGGATCAGATGTTTGCATGTAATCATTAGTCATGATTGAGCCATTTTTGTTCATATCGACTTTGCCTTTTAGCAAGCCAGTATTTGGTCGGAAACCAACACAGAGGATCGCCATATCAGCAGTATAGTCGCCTTGATCAGTTGTGACAGTGACGCCACCATCAGCGGCATCGCTGAAACTTTGAACCATTTGATTAAGTGCGAGCTTGATGCCACGATCGGTGAAGTCTTTTTGAATGCGATCCGTAAATTCGGTATCTAAGTATTTGTTTAAAATGCGTGGTAACCCATCAATCAAGGTCACTTCTTTACCTTGACGTTGGTAAGCTTCAACGAGTTCAGTCCCGATGTAGCCCCCGCCAATGACGATGACACGTTTGGCGTCTTTGGCGTCGTCCCAGAGCTTTTGGGCATGTTGCCAGTTCTTGCAGAGGTAAACATTAGGGTTATCAATACCATCAATTGGCGGAATAATTGGCCATGAACCAGTTGTTACTACTAATTTGTCGTAATGATCAGTTTTTTCGTCACCGCTAACTAAATCTTTAACTGTGACGGTATGAGCAGTGGTATCAATATCCGTGACATCATGTTGCATATGGACGGTCGCACCAAGTTCAGCGAGTTTTTCTGGACTTGAATAGAAGAGCCCTTGAGGATCTTTGACTTCACCGCCTAAGTATAAGGCGATCCCACAGGATAGGAAGGAAACATTATCATTCCGTTCATAGACGGTTACTTCGGTGGTCGGATCACTTGCTAAAATCTGATTAACAGCTGCGGTCCCAGCATGGGTACAGCCAATAACGATAACTTTCATAGATGGACACTCCTTAGTTAATGTGTGATATTTCACAAACTGGCTCGAATTTATAAAAACTTGTTAACAACTACATTGTACTAAATTAAAAAGAAAACGCAACCAAAAACCCGTAAAAAGTTAACATCTTTGATTAATCAAGTGATAACTAAATTACAGCTTGATGTAATTGAATGAATGAGCGTCAATCTGCTTTGTCCCTAGGGCTAAGAGAGATTAATCATGTTAATAAAAAAACGCCGACTCAATCCTTGAGTCGGCGTTTTGGTAACTTATTGTAAGCTGAAGTGCGTTGGCATAGTGGGATCAATTCGATAACCTAAGGCCGTTAAAATTGGGACACTGATTTGATCAGTAGCGGTCAAAGTGATGCTCAGGTGTGGTCGCTTAAGTTCGTCAGTCGCAAAGTCAGTTAGTCGTGGATAGAGTTCAGTCAAGACTGGGGCGGTGTGCGCACTTGGAATTAACCGAACCTTTAGTGTCGCTTGATCAGGGCTACTATCCAAATGATCAAAGCCGGCCTGGCCGATGAATTGGTCATTTTGACGATCAGTGATCCCCCAGACAAGCTTTTGATCATGGAAAATATCACGCATGATTTGGTTAACCGCATCGGCAGTCGTCAATAGCGTTGCGGTTGGATCAGTTAGTTGATCAAAAGCTAAAATTGCATTCATACGGCTTTGGGTTAACCAATCTAACGTGTAGTGTGGCGTCAAAATCGGATGATATTTTTCGAATTTGGCCATGAGTGACTCCTTTCTAAACTAAAAGTGCCGAGCCTATGCCCGACACTTTTAACAGCATTGAACTACCAGATTTTGACACGTTGATCAGGTGCAAGATACATTGGATCGGTTGGTTGAATGTCAAATGTGGTGTAAAAATCATCGAGGTTCTTTGGTTGAACGTTGGCCCGGAGTTTAGCCGGTGCATGAACGTCAATGGATAATAGGAGTTGCATGTATTGTTTGGTAGCTTTCATCCGCCAGATCATCGCCCAGTTGGTGAAAAAGGCGTGTAAGTCAACGTCGGTTTCGCTTTTAGCAGCTTCTTCGGCACAGCTCAGCCCACCAGCATCCGCGATATTTTCAGAGACGGTCAGGGTTCCGTTAACTTTAGCACCAGCAAAGTCCAAACCATCGAATTCAGTAATCATGGCTTTAGCAAGTTCTTTGAAATGAGCCGAATCGTCATCCGTCCACCAATTGTTTAAGTTCCCGAATTCATCAAACAAGGCCCCATTGTTATCAAAGGCATGTGAAATTTCATGGGCAATCACGGCCCCAATACCACCATAATTAGCGCTGGATGATTGGTCCAGACTGTAGAATGGTGCCTGCAAGATCGCTGCTGGGAAAACAATGATGTTCATGAATGGATGATAATAAGCATTGACGGTATTTGCACTCATTTCCCAACGAGTACGATCAGTTGGCTGCCCCCATTTGGCAAACATATCTTTGCGGGCAACTCGGCCAAAGTGTAAGGCATTGCTGAGAAGATTGCCACCTTCTTCAGCGGTATGGGTCTTAAACTTAGTATAGATGGTTTCCAATTTGTCAGGATAGCCGACTTGAATACCCAAATTATCTAACTTTGTAATGGCTTTAGCCCGAGTATCGGCGCTTAACCAGGTGTTGGCTTTGAGTCGCTTCTTATAAACACCGATCATTTTTTCGACCATTTGATGCACATCAGCTTTAGCCGCTTCACCGAAGTATTTGTGGCCGTAGTATAAGCCCACGACTTGATCGAAAGTGCCGGTGGCTAAGTAATAGGCGCTCTTAGCTTGGTTACGGGGTGTTTTTTGACCAGAAAGTGTCCGTGAATAGGTCGTGCTAAGCGTCCGCAAGTCATCACTCAGGTAGCCACTTAACCGTTGAACAAGTTTGGCTTTCATCCAGTTCTTCATTAAGTTGAAGTTGTCGGGATTAACGACCTCGTTGAAATGATCAAAGTAGGCTGGTTCCGGTAAGATCACCTTATCTGGATTGCCATCAATAACGGCATACGTAATCGCTGCTAAGTCGAGGTAGCGACTGTTATTGGCAAAGTCTTTGAAAGCTCGTGGATTATACATTTTACTGTAGTCAGCGGCTTCTTCGGCACTTTTAACCCAAGGCACAATCAAACGGTCAAAGGCTAACGTATCATCAACAATTTTTTGAGCGGAGATATCATCATAGCCGACTTTTTGTAGCAATTTGGTCATCATTTGGGCATAAACAGCGAGGAGTTTGGGTCCTTGTTGATTACCTTCATCGTAGTAAGTCTTATCTGGTAAAATCGTGCCCGGTGCTTGGACAAATAAGGTGTTGACCTTGGTGTTCTTCATATCGGCGTCAACATCTAAACTGAATGGTAATGGTAACCCATCATAGATCCAGTCTGGCATCCGATGCTGTAAGTCGGCTAGATCACTCAAACTGTCGATTTGCTTCAAGCAAGGTTGAAGTGGTTTGGCACCATCTGCATCGCGTTGTTTAAAGTCTTTGGCTAATTGATAAAATTTAATGAATTCAGCTAATTGTGGGTTGTCGGGAGTTACCTCACCAGCAGCCATGGCGTCAAAATCATGCATTAACGTCTTTTCAATCGCGTCAACGAGGTCCATGAAGCCCCCGGTTGAGGCATGATCGTCAGGAATTTCGGCGGTCTTGAGCCAGTTGCCATTGACGGCGTCATATAAGTCTTGTTTTACTGCGGTTTGACTGATTGTTGCCATTAAATCCACTCCTCAATAAATTTTCTAATTCAATCCTAATTATACCTTAGATGATCGTGAGTTGCGCAAATCTTGTCGTCAGAAAATCGCTTGTAACTTAGCCTTAACGGAATATTAATCTAGCCTGAGGTGGTTAACCAATGGTTCTTAAAGTGGTGGAGTTCAGGCTTGTCACAATTGTAACGGGTATCTCGTGCATTCCTGTAACATTTATTTACAATGTGAACTATTTTCGGGATGTCGTTTGACGTGGGCAGTTATTTTTCGTAAGGTAGATCCAAGCGATATGTGTGACCGGGGGTGCGGGAAACGCCTAGGCAGGCATAAGCTTATATAACACTGATCGGCCCGATAGCCACGGCGTATTCGTCATGGCTATCGGGCCGATTGCTTTTTTATTCAACTAACTAAAGGTTGAAAGTTAAATGTATTGGTCGAAGCCTTACCAACATTGACTTAAGTTGGATTAAATTTGTCACCTACGCCAGCCAGCGATTCTGCCGGCTGTGGGGACCGGTTCCAGCCAAAGTGCGGGCTGCCACCTCGCTTTTGAGCCTAGATAAAATCGCTAGTCTCAAAAGTCGTCCACATCGTAAGCCCGGGAAAGCCACCCGGACTAACGATATTTTCACGGCCGGCGCCATCACTGGCTGGCTCCGGTTGTATTGCGACTACCAATCAATTTCGTAATCACCATCATAACCGAGAGTGAGCACACATTGAGCCCAGCCGTGGGAAGCTCTTAGCGATTTATCGCTTAGAGTCTGGTGCTTTTGAAACACGGGGTTGGTGGTTCAAAACGACGGTTCAGACCGCTTTTTGGCTGAACCGGTCCGCCCACAGCGTTCCGGCTCAATGTGGGCGAACGGTAGGTGGCAAGTATGACTAGTTTTGACCGATGAATACTTATCATGTCAACGATTATTGCTAAAACCTAGCTTTCAACCTTTAGTCAACTAATAAGAGTTGATCAGCATCATTAATTTGAATCAATTTGCCAGGTTTTTGGGTAATAAAGCCTTGCTGTTCAAAACGAGTGAGTTTGCGACTGATGGTTTCGGGTGTCGTGCCTAAAAAGGTCGCCAAGTCTTTTTTCTTTAAGGGTAATTTGAAAGTTGAGACTTTTAAACTAGCGGCCGTCTCGGTTAAGTACGTTGCTAACCGGGCTTCGACGGATTCAGTGGCAGTTCTGGTCGTTTGCTTTTCTAACTGAGCGAGGCGTTTACCAAAAACATTCAAGACATTGATGCTGATGCTCGGGTAAGATTGCATCAATTGTTGAAAGTCTTGGCGCCGAATCCGACAAATGTCAGTTGGAACGAGTGCTTCACCATAAGAAGTTCGCTGCTGATTTTCAAATAAAGCGGCCTCACCATCGATGTCCCCAGTTTGGAGTAAGTAAAGCAACTGTTCACGACCGTTGGCGGCAAGTTGATAGACCTTGACTTGACCGTTAGCAACAATCATGAGACTATCCAGATCGTCAGTTGCGCTGAACAAGGTTTCGCCAGCTTGGTAATGACGATGCTGCACGATTGATTCAATCGTATCTAGTTGCTCGTCCGCTAAGGCTTGAAAGATAGGGACAAGCTGTACACATTCATGTGTGGCGTGGTTCGACATGACAATTTCCTCCTTTGAAGTTCACCATAACGATAACAGATTTTTGATTAAATTAAGCATACAACAAAAAAAGATGACTTTTCTTGATGGCGATCAAGTTTTGAAACGAGAATTGCCGGTATGCTAGAACCATCAAATGAGTGATGGAGGTTATTCAAGATGAGTAAAGCAATCTTACAATTAGGGACGCTAACCTGTCCCTCATGCATGACGAAAATTGAAAAAGCAGTCGCTAAGCAACCAGGCGTTGAAACGGTCAAGGTTTTGTTTAATGCCAGCAAAGTGAAAGCAAGTTTTGATGAGACCACGACAAGTGCCGATCAATTGTCCCAAGTTGTTACTGGATTAGGATATGACGTTGAAAGCGTCAAAGTCAAATAAGGGGTGTTAAGATGAGCGAATTAACAATTGAAGACCAATATGCAGCTGAGTTAAAGCAAAGTGATATTGATCATCATGTGCCAACTGCGGGTGCGATGACGAATCATATTTTATCAAATTTGATGGTCGAATACGTCAAGTTAAACCAAGTGAAATGGTATGTTAAGGGGCCACAAAGCGTGGCGTTACAGCCAATCTATACCCAACTAATTGACCTGAATACACAACATTTTTCAGAATTGGCCGACTTATTATTAGATGAAGATCAACAACCATCGTCCACAACGGCGGAATTAGTGAAGTATGCGATGTTAGAAGAAAATGGCGCTTTTAAGTATCAAGATGCCGCGACTTTAGTGGCCGGTACGGTTAAAGATTTTGATACTGAAAACTTATTCGTTGATCGTGCAATTAAATTGGCAGAAAAAGAAGATCGGCCGGCTTTAGCGGCTTGGTTAGTGGCCTATCGTGGTCGTAACAATCGGCAGATTCGTCAACTCCAAGCGTTCTTAGGACATACGGCTCGTTTTGGATTAGGTGAAGAAGACGATGAGGATTAAAGGTGATCATTGAGCGAAAACGATTGGGATGAAACCCAACCGTTTTTTGTGCCAAATATTTATAGTCGAAACGTGCGCTAAAAGATTGAAAGCACACCATCAGTTGACTGTCTAGACTATGCTCGGTAGCAAACCGCCTTTTGTCGCACTCTTTTTAGGATGAGACCAACTGGCATTTTTAGAACTGCTGCGCTATACTAACGCTAACTTAACATTGGGGGTAGTTGTATGCCAGTTAGTGATATCGTCGTGTGGACCTTTATCTTTATTTTATTTACGGCTTTTGTCACCATCGTCACCACCGCCGTGTTGATGCGACAGGCGAAAAAACGGCCATCTAATTTGCAAGATCCCGAAGATGATCCTTGGAAAAAGGACGATTGGGCGCATGATGATTGGAAAAAAGGTAATTGGGATAAATAACGAGATTAAAAAATCGAGCCACTTGAATAAGCGACTCGATTTTTTAGTCTCGTTATTTGGTTTTTAAAAGCAAATCTAAAGAGTGGGCTAGGTTCTCAACATCGTCAGTCGACATTTGATCAACACAGCCACTGATATTACGCGCAATGACGAGCTTCATCGCCTTATCGACACTAGACTTAACTGCGGCTAGTTGGACGAGGACATCCTCACAAGGCCGATCTTCAGCCATCATTCGTAAGACACCATCTAATTGACCTGCTGAACGTTTTAAACGCGTGGTGATTTGTTTTTTAGTGACATATTCATCGGTGGTTGTGGAGGCTTTTGCGGCTGTCATTAGTCTAACGCCTTTTTGAGTTCAGTTTCAAAGACGCCTTTAGGCCGAGCACCAACCATGTGGCTCACAACTTGACCGTCACGCTTGATCAAGAAAGTTGGAATACCTTGTACTTGGAATTGGCTGGCGACCTCTTGATCATTATCAACATTTAATGAAACGAAGTTGACTTGATCTTTGTAAGCAGGATCTTCTGAGAGTGATTTTAGGATAGGGTCCATCATGCGACAAGGTGGGCACCAGTCGGCACGAAAGTCGACAACAGCAATCCCGGTATCTGTTTCAGCAGCAAAATCTTGATCGTGAATTTCTTTAATCATAATAAGTAACCTCCAACGTTTTTTATCATAAGTAGTCAAACAATATTTTAAATATACCCCCATAGGTATATAGAAGCAACTATTTTGTTTGTTGCTAAAGATCGAAAGTAGATCGGTGCTTACTTGCCACCTGCCGTTCGCCCACATTGAGCCGGAACGCTGTGGTCGGACCGGCCCAGCCAAAAAGCGGTCTGAACCGTCGTTTTGAACCGCTAAAACCGCGTTTCAAAAGCGCCAATCTCTAAGCGATAAATCGCTAAGAGATTCCCACGGCTGGGCTCAATGTGAGCTCGCTCTCGGTTATGATAGTTACTAGATTGATTAATTCCACGATATAACCGGAGCCAGCTAGTGATGGCGCCGGCCGTGAAAACATCGTTAGTCCGGACGATTTTTCCTGGCTTACGATGTGGACGACTTTTGAGACTAGCGGTTTTAGCTAGGCTTAAAAGCGAGGTGGAAGCCCGATTTTTGGCTGGAATCGGTCCCCACAGCCGGCAGAATCACTGGCTGGCGTAGTTGGCAAACTTAGCCTGACTCAAGCCGTTACTGGCGTTGTTGGTGATTGAGCTTGGGTTTTATCGAAGTTAGTTTTGAATTTAAGCAAGCGCATGGCATTAAAGATAACGACCAAAATGCTGGCTTCGTGGACGAACATACCGCTAGCCATATAGATATAGCCAAAGATTAGGCCAACTAATAAGAAGGCTACAGTCGCAATTGCAATAAAGATGTTTTCACGTGTATTCAGTACCGTTTTCTTAGCTAAGCCATGGGCGTGAACGAGCGCGGGAAAACTCGATTGCATCAACACGACATCGGACGTTTCGATCGTGACGTCGGTGCCGCTGCCCATCGCAATCCCAATATCGGCGTTGGCAATGGATGGACTGTCGTTAATGCCGTCTCCAATAAAGGCGACGGTATGCCCAGCTGCTTGCAGTTGTTGGACGTAGGTGACTTTTTCGGCGGGCATCAAATTAGCATGAACGTCATCAATGGCTAATTCATGAGCGACGGCGTTGGCTGTCAGTTGGTTGTCTCCAGTGAGCATGACTAGGCGCTTGATGCCTTGAGCTTTCAAAGCAGCCAAAGATGCTTTAACTTGTGGTCGAATTTGGTCAGCAATGCCAAAGATTGCTTGAACTTGACCATCAGTGGCCATGATGACCGTTGATTGGCCAGCTTGTTGCATCGTATTTAGATCGGCCAATTGAGCAGTAGTGAGCTTAATATGGTGGGCTGCAAGTAATTTTTGATTTCCAATGACCACCTGTTGTTGTGCAATTTGGGCAGTGATACCTTGACCTTTAACGGTTTCAGTTGTGGTTAGCGTTGGTGCACTCATTGACGTTGGGTGTTGTTGCGCATATGTCACGATTGCTTGACCGAGGGGATGATCGGAAAGCCTTTCAATTGCCGCAGCGGTTGTCAGAATAGCGGTGGTTGTTGGCTGATAAGCTTTGAAACTCGTGACAGCTGTTTTGCCTTGGGTTAAGGTACCAGTCTTATCAAAGACTAACGTGTCAACTTTGGCGAAGGTATCGATTACTTCGCCGCCCTTGATGAGGATCCCGCGTTTGGCGCCGTTACCGATCCCTGCGACGTTTGAGACGGGGGCCCCAATGACCAAGGCTCCTGGGCAGCCGAGCACTAATACGGTAATGGCGAGGCGAAAATCACGTGAAAAAATGAACACCAGCGAGGATAAGACTAAGACAGCAGGGGTATAATATTGGGCAAAGCGGTCGATGAATTTTTCGGCTTTGGATTTGGTATCTTGTGCTTCTTCAACCAGCTCAATGATTTTAGCGAAAGTGGTATCATCACCAACTTGGGTCGCCGTTAATTTAACGTAGCCGTTTTCAACCAAGGTCCCTGCATAAACAGGGTCACCGGTCGTTTTAACGATTGGCCGTGATTCGCCAGTAATTGAAGCTTCATTAAGGTAGCCATTACCTTCAGTAACGAGACCGTCAACGGGAATTTGCCCACCGGTTTTAACGAGGACGAGATCGCCTTCATCGACGTCATCAACGTCAACCGTTTTAGTGCCAGTCGTCGTCACGACAGTCGCAGTGGTTGGGGCCATTTCCGTCAGGCCTTTAATGGCCGTTCGTGTTTTTTGTAAAGTCTTGCTTTCGAGGTAAGATCCAAATAAGAATAAGAAGGTCACAATGGCCGACTCGTTGAATTCGCCAATGATAAAGGCACCGATGACAGCGATGCTGACCAGTAGTTCGATACTAAAAACTTTATTGATCAAAGCGCTCCAAGCGCGACTCGCAATGGGAACGACGGCGATAATTGACGCCGCGATGAGGCTGAGTTGATAGCCGCGGGTAAACTGTAAGAGATATTGACTGAGATAACCGAGGATAATTAAAATCCCGGTGATCAGGGTGATTTGAGTGGTATGCTTCGTTAAGAATTGTTGAAATTTCATATTAAGCGCTCCTGACTTGAGTTGATGTCTATAGTATAAGGAGCGGAGATTGATTAGAACTTGATGGCTATCAAGTTTACGGATTTTAACTAAAAACTTGGAGGAAAAGTGAATGGATTATGCACAAACAACGGCTAACAATCCAGTGACGACAGCTTATTTTCAAGGCCGCTGGGTGGCCAAAACGATTGGTCAAACGCCGGTAATGTATACCACAAATTTAGGAGCAGCCTTTTGGTTTCAAGTCCAACAAGCGACTTATGTGATTGTGGATGTATTGAAGACAACGCCAAGTAGTAGTTGGTTAGCCATTCAAATTGATGGCTTGCCTTATCAACGGGTGGCAGTGGCCGACTTGCCATACCGATTGATGTTAGATGGTCAGCGCCATATTATTCGGGTCGTCATGAGTGGCAATACCGATGATGATCAAGTTTGGACGGGAAATGCGGGTTTTGCGATTAAGGCGTTACAAACAGACGGTGAATTAGCCGCGATTAAACCAGGTCAGCACAGTATTACTTGGCTGGGGGATTCAATTACAGCCGGGTGTTGGGTAGCAGGACGGACGCCAGCGACAGATTATCGTGGCGAAGCGAACTATGCCGCCATTGCGAGTGATTTGTTGAACGCGCGTGATGTTCGGGTGGCCTATAGTGCGATTGGCTTAACGAGAGCGGGCAAAGGTGGTGTGCCAACATTACCAGATGCAATGACGATGTTAGATGCGCAAACAACTTGGCAACCAACACCAACCGATGTGGTTGTTATTAATGTGGGGACAAACGATGGTTTAGCGGGCGCAGCCGGATTTACGAAAGCGTTCAGTCAATTCTTAAATCAAGTTCAAGCGTTGTATCCTAATAGTCGACTGGCGGTCTTGATTCCATTTAGTCAACGGTTTGACCGTGTGATTCGACAAGTTGTGCCGACCTTTAACGACATCGATCTTATCGAAACCGCTGATTGGTCGTTAACCAAGACCGATCAGACACATTTAGACTTGGCGGGCTCAAAAGTAGCCGGTCAACAGGTTGCAGCGACACTAACACAACTGTATCCAACGTTATTTAAAGCCTAAGCTAAAAAAGTGATTGCCAAATTCTGGCAGTCACTTTTTTAACGTTCTCGAGTTAAAGGTTGCGCTAATAATCGTTGATAGGCAGCTAAAACGAGTGCTGGTAAATCAACGTGTCGGAAGTAATTGGCACCGGCTGGCCCATAACCAGTGGGGGTATCCCACAAACGTTGAAGTTCACCTAATAAAAGTTCGGTAAAGTAGGCAGGTGGCCAAGCGTTTTGATAAGCTGGCGTGTCAACGAAAGTAAGGGGATCAAGTTGGGTTAGCTGGAAATCTTGCGGTAAGACACGGCTAAATCGCGTCGTGGGTCCCCAAACTTGCTCAAATGTTAATTGCGTTCGGTAAGCCAATAATGGATCTTGTACCAGTAAAACCTGTTGCCAACTTTTGGGTGCTAACGCGCGGGTATTTAGCGCATTGGCACCGGTATTGGTTGAGGTTTTATCAAGTAATAGGTCGCCTTGATAACCAGCGTCACGCATTAATTGTGCCATCAGTTCGGCTTCGCTAAGGTCATTGTCAACGTGCAAATTTTGCCGTAGATATTTGGTTGCATGTCCGATGCCTCCCGCAATGATAACTGCTGGCAATTGCGTTTGGATGGCGATTTTGGCCGCTGTTGTGGCGGTAATCGGTAAACTATTACCACATAGCACTAGGCCGTCAACGTGCACTAAAGGCTTTGCTGGGGCGGTTAACCAGGCTAAGCAACGATTTAAATCAGTTAAACTAGTCATGATGAACCTCCGTTGTGGCCGGCTTGGTGCCAAAGTGTGCGGCCGCCGCCCCGAAGTTAAAGCGTTGGTAATGGACTTGGGTGAAGCCGGTTTGTTGGAATAAGGTCACGAGCTGGCGATAACTGACAAAGTGCCGGGTCGTTTCTTGCAAATAAGCATATTCCTGATATTGATGGGCAAATAAACGACCAAACCATGGGACGACACGGGTGAAGTACCATTGCCAAACGGGTTTGATGAGTGGCTGATCTGGTTGTGATGTTTCTAGGCAAATGAGTTGGCCGCCAGGTTTTAACACTCGATAAATCTCGGCTAATCCTTGCACTTTGTCTGGTAAGTTTCGCAAGCCAAAACCAATGGTGACGACATCGAATTGGTTGTCGTGAAACGGTAAGTGCATCGCGTTGCCGCGACGTAGCCAGACTTGCTTGTCAACGTGGGCTTGATGCACTTTTTGCTGCGCGATTTTTAGCATGGGTGCGGAAAAATCTAAGCCGATGACGCCATCGGTCGCGGTCAACTCTTGGGCCAGGGCAATCGTCCAGTCACCGGTACCACAGCAAAGATCTAGGACGTGATCAGTAGGGCGGAGGTGGATTTGTGCCATCGTTTGACGCCGCCAATGTCGATGAGTCCCTAAGCTAATGATATTGTTCATCCGATCATAATTGGGGGCAATGGTATCGAATAGCCCTTGAACGTTATGTAAGTAGTGGTTTGCCATGAAAATGGCCTCCTTAATTAAAGCGCTTTAAGGCTACTATAGCAGAAGAGACGCATAAAATCCCGGCAAAATTACTGCCGAGATTTTATAGAACACTAAAGTTGGTAAACAGTCTGAGCGTTTTGACCCAGGACTTGTTGGCGAACTGCTTGATCGATAGGTAAGTCTTGAATCATGGCCGGCCCTGCAGTCATCCAAACATCCTTGACTGGATAAGATGAACCGTAGATAACATTCTTAGCACCCAAGACTTTAATCGCAATTGCTAAATTGTCAGGCCCCCATGGTTGGGCGTGCGATAATTCGTAATAAATGTTTTGTTCAAACCGTGTTTGAACAGCTGAGTTATCAGTGTCAAAACGACCATTGCCAGAATCATGTGGTAACAGCATGGTTTTATAAGTGAAGAAGCCGCCGCCTAACATGGAATGAATGAGTTTTAAGTCCGGAAGTTCTGCGAAAAGATCACTGAAAACTTCACGACTAATGGCGATGATTTGATCAGCACAACGGCCATACGATCGTCGCAAGTTTTCGTAGTCCTTAATGGTTTCGTACTCAATTGGTACTGGTGAGTGATGGACGTATACGGGAATATGCCGTTTTGCCACGTGCCGGAAGAATGACCGATAAGCAGGGTCATCTAAATAACCATCGGCATAATGCGTTGATAATTGTAGTCCAGATAAACCAAGTTCATCAATACAGTAATCGAGTTCGGCTAAGTTTTCGGGTGTTGCATAGGGTGGTACCGTCGCTAAAGCCGACATACGACCGTGGCTTGCCTGAATGTGTTTAGCGACGGCACGGTTGAAAACCTTACATAAATCAAGTGGTAACCAAGCTTGACAGCCTGGTAGCTTTAAGATCGCTTGGTCGACCTGACCGGCATCCATATCAGCTAATTGCTTCGTTAGTTGGTAATCATTTTGGAAGTAGTCTAAGCTACTTTGTCCAATCGGTTGTTCAATGACGATCTTTTTAGTGCCATCGGTTAGCGTACTAACTGTGGCTTTAGCATCGTGGCCATTGTCGACCGCTTGGATGAATCGTTGTTGTAGCTGTTCATCAGTGAATAATTCAGCTGGTAGCCAGTAGACGTTGGCATCGATAATCATAGTAAACACTCCTTGTTTTTAATCATTAACCATTGCAGTATCAGTAATGGTGGCTGGATCTTGTAAGTCAACGGCTAGAACTTTTGTCGTATTAGTGACGGGGCCGAATTGGACCGGCATCACATCTTTAAGTTGTGCTGATTTAGTGACAATCAGCATGACGGTTGGATCGTAACCAGCAGCTTGAATGGCTGGCAAATCAAAGTCGACCAGTAAATCGCCCTTTTTAACGCGCATGCCTTGATTAACATGAAGGTTGAAATGTTTGCCTTCAAGGTTAACGGTATCAATCCCAATATGGATTAAAAGTTCTTCACCATCATCACTGGCGAGCCCAACAGCGTGACCAGTTGGATAAGCCACTCGGATGATCCCGGAAACTGGGGCATAGACCTTGCCTTCAGAGGGGGTAATGGCAATCCCATCACCTAATGTTAATTTAGAAAAAACATCATCGTTAACGGTGGTTAAATCAAAGCTTTCACCAGCAACTGGGGCATAGACGTCACTGTGGTCGGCCGGATTAATCTTGGCTGGCTTGGTTTTAGCATCTTTATTAGCACCAATAATAAGCGCAGTAATTAGGGTGAAGGCAAAAGCAACAATGCCACTAATACATAAACCGATAAAACCAGCATCAATTCCTTTAGGATTAATAAAACATGGTAAGCCTAAAAGACCATTAGCTCCGAATTCGTATAATTTAGAACCAGCGAATCCAGCGATGGCACCACCAATCCCAGCACCCAAGAAGGAGGTAATCATAATCCGTTTACGTGGAATCAAAACCCCGTATAGCGCTGGTTCATTAATACCGAAGAAAGCTGAGATAGCAGCGGCAACGGACATACTACGAACGCTTTCTTCACGAGCGCGAATGGCCACGCCTAAAGTTGACCCTAAGACAGCTAGCGCACCAGAGAAAATCAACGGGTTGATGACATCATAACCGTAATGGGCGATATCGATGGCAAAGAACGGAATAACCGCCCAGTGAAGACCAAACATCACCAAAATACTCCAGAAGGCACCTAGGAAGAATCCAGCAACACCTTTGTTCAGACCAACTAACCAAAGCACCGTATCACTTAAGATGTTTTGTAAAATCATGGCGATTGGGCCGATAATAATTAAGCTTAAAACACCTGCAATGAGTAAGGTAAAGAAGGGAACGAAGACCATTTTTAAAACATCAGGAATAACTTTGTCGCAGTATTTATAAACGTAACTGGCAAACCAGACAATAATGATAATGGGAATAACGGTACTTGAATATGATTGCAAGGCAACTGGAATACCCATAAAGGTCATTTTATATTTCAAAGCAAAGATAGTGCCTTTGAAAATCGTTGTAACGGCTGTACTGCTGGCGGCGGAAACTAGGGTTGGATAAACTAAGAAGGCACCCAAAGTTACCCCATAGATTTCTTTAAGACCGAACCGTTTAGCGGCACTCCAACCAATGATAACGGGGAAAAAGTAGAAGAGTGTATCGCCAAGCGCATTTAAAATAATGTAGGTCCCGCCGGTTGTCGACATGAGCCCGGTAACGGTACATAAGGAAACGACGGCTTTGATCATCCCAGCCCCAGATAAGAGGCCAAGGACTGGAATAAAGATGGAACTAATTAGGCCTAGCGCTTTGCTGAGCCAACCCTTTTGTTCGTCTTCGTCATTATTAGTGGACGTACTAGTTTCGCCACCGTTGATGACATCGTCTGAAAATTTAGCCACGTCTAAAATGGCATCATAAACTTTAGCGACACTAGGGCCAATGACAACTTGATATTGCCCACCTTGTTTGACAACATCCAAAACGCCATCTAGCGCTTTAATTGCCTCATCATGAGCTAAACTTTCATCCTTTAGCACGAAACGAACGCGAGTCACACAGTGGGTGATGCTTTTGACATTATTTTTTGAGCCAATCTGACTTAATATTTCTTTGGCTAATGGTTTATAATCCATTTTTGACAACCCCTTAAATTGTTGTTTTTATCGGTTAAAAGTGACATCCAATAATCGACTTATTTACCAGGGAGTCCCGATTATGACTCGTTAAGACCTATTTAGTTTGTTCGTAAGCATCTAATAAGTAGCTACCGCTAACGAATTTGGCAATGATTTCTTCGAAGGTCCCAGCAGGAACCGGATTACCAATGGTTTCAAAAGATAGCCCGTAATCTTGTGCTTGCAGAAAATAGTAGTGGAAACCATTGCAATAACCGGCAACTAAGACGGTCTTATCCGTTGAGGCACGTAATAGCTTAGCACCAGCCGATGCCAATTCACCCGGAAAAACGAAGAGGCGTAAGTCGCCAATATCTAACAGCTGTAGACTGAGCAGGTCGTGGAATTGCGGCTGAGCTAATTGATCAGTGCACTTTTCGATAACGGCTTCAATCGGTTGCGAGCCGACTGACTTAACGGCACCATTTTGTAAGTTGGCAATCATGGTCTGCAAGTCTTGGTCATAATTGGCCTTGTCATTAACAACCTCATGGCTTAACGTCAAGGTCCGAATTTTACCTAGCTGCAAAGTCTTAGGCGTTTGAATTTGTGAAATCGCAGCGGCTAGGCCACTGGATGCTCGTTCTAATTCAGCGAAATCACGACCTTGACGTTCGAAGCGGTTACTTGAATCGGCGGCACAACCAATCAACATTAAGGGGAAGAATCCCCAGTCATCAGCGAGTTTAGTACAAGTGTTACCCGCCAAATCTGCGGTTAAGTATTGATTATCTGGACCTAGTACAGTTGAATGGACCGCCATATTCACGATTCCGGCAACGGGCTTGCCATCTTGCAAGAATTTAATGACGCTGACGGCGTTGTCGGCGGGTTTATTGGCATGGTTACGGTTGCTGTAAAAGCCTAAAACTTCCCGTTGTCCATATTGAACCGTGACATCAGTGAGGGTTTCACGACAATCTTCAAAGGCCGTGACAAAACTATTAATAAAAAAGTCATAGTAACTTTGACTGAATTTGCCAAATTCCCAAGTCCGATGGTAATCGCGGACTGAATGATGGTCGTGAGTGACGCCAATAATAACGTGATCCATTGCAATTCCGAAGCGCCGGCTAATTTTTTGACGAATATCAGCGGCAACAACATCTTCGATTTCTAGTAAGTCACCAGTAGCTAGAAAACATTCATCGCCTTTTTCATCGTAAAAGAGTAGTGCATTGATGAAGATGTGATCGTGAACACCTTTTGCCGGTTGATTTCGTAAATCGGTTTTATAACCTAATAAATAAAATGGTTCAGTAGGAGTGATATCTTTGCGGGCATGGCCAACTAACATGAGTGGTCAACCTCCTTTCGAATTTGAGCGCCAACTTGCGCAAATGTTTGGAGCACTAACTGATCAGCACCTTGAGCCAGTGGTGTGTTCATGGCCTGATACGTGATCCGTTGATAATCTAAAGCTGTCGGTAAATATTTTGCGCCACCATTAATTAAAGTGACCACCATTGTTGTCGCGTTGGTGTTTAAAGCGTCACGACATTGATTAGCAAAAGCACTGTTAAGTTCCGGTTGTGTGCCGGCAATCAGATGCTGGTTGAGACATAACGCAGTCACGCTAAGTGGCATGGTCTGTCCCGCCGCTTCAAAGTTGTAGTGATGGGTTGGTTTAAGTTCAAAAGTGGTTAGTTCTTGAACCTGTGTGGGCACCTGGATTGCCTGAGTGACCAGGGTTAGTTGCGTGAGAGCTTGCCAATTGTCGATGGCCTGGCATGCATGCTGTAATCGCTCAGTTACGATGGCCCCTTGCTCGGCGACATAGGCTTTAGCCACTGCAAATGGCTGCTCAGCGTCACCTACGAATAGCGGGCGCTGATCACCAGCAGCACCAGGTAAAAAGATGGCAACTTGGTCGTTAGTTTCAAAGGATTTTAGGCCATAGCCCATTAGATCACTCGAAATCATGCGTTGATTGTGATCATCAGTGACGTGATCTAAAACACTTTGTTGAATATCATAATTAACAATTAAATGTGTTTGACCAGTTGCTTGTTTAAAGGCGAGCACCCGTAATTGATGATTTGAGTAAGCCTGAAAGTTACGACCGAGCCACCAGCCATCCGTAGTTAATAGATTGCGATTAACGTTTAAGGAACAATCAACTGTGGCCGAACCGATCTGGACGGGTTGCTGGTTTTGTTGTGCTGCGATACAGCTAGCAGATAAGCTGGCGGTTAACTTATCAAAGATCAGCCTATAGGGTTGTGGGGCTTTATCCGGTTGACTAGGTAAATGTGGGGCGGCAAAAGTATGGGTAACGGTAATCCAAATGTTCTCGGTTGGAATCCCCGTTAAGGCAATGACCTGAGCCTTGAATTGATCAATTGCTGCATTGGTTAAGGATGTTAGATCGAATGACACTAACGCAAAGTCTTGGTGACCATGGATCAGCATAACTCGGACATATAGGTCATCCATCTTAGCGGCAAATTCACGAATCGGTAGATCTGATTGGTTAAAATCAATACTGGCTTTACCAAAGCCGGCTTTTAAAGATTCATTCAAAATAAAACACGCCTTTCGTTTGACTGAAATCGCTTTCTTTATTAAATATTATGTGACTGAAACCGTTGACAAGCAATTCTAAGTCTGACTATACTTATTCCCAACGTGAATAAATGAGTTAGGAGCGGAAGAAAATGGATTTAAAATACCTAGATAACTTTCTAGCATTGGCACAATATCAAAGCTTTTCAGCCGCAGCCGAAGCGTGTTATATCTCGCAATCATCATTTTCAAAACGGATTATGCATTTAGAGCAAGAGTTAGGGGTCACACTATTTGAACGAACAACGCGGCAGGTTAACTTAACGGCTTATGGTGAGATTTATTTAAAATATGCGTTGAAAATTAATACCTTGTCTCAACAAGCAACAGATGAAATCAATCGGCGGCATGCAGAGGATGAGAGGCTAGTTATCGGGGGGATTCCATCCATTAATGAATATGGCATTCTGGATTTAATTACGGGGTTTATTGCTAAGACGCATATTCGGTGTCAGGTGAAGACGGCGCCGTCGGAAGAATTGGAACAGATGCTGGCGGCACAAACAATTGATTTTGCGTTCATCAAGGATGTGCAAAATACGACCGATTTGACGCAAGTTCCTTATATGGAAGATCATCTAGTTGCGGTACTACCACGTCAGCATCCGTTAGCGCAACAAACGAGTATTCAAATTAAACAACTAGCACAAGAGGACTTTATTTTTCAGCCAGTACACTCACGCCCATATGACCTATGTGTCAAGCTTTGTCAGGAAAATGGATTTACGCCTAATGTGATTTATGCCGATCGGATTGTTGAAAATATTTTGAACTTTGTTAAAAAGGGGCTAGGTGTTTCACTGCTAATGGAAAAATTGGTGGTGGACGATGAGCTGGTAGTCTTGCCAATTACACCGACGATTGTTGCAGATATTAATTTATGTTATACCCAAAAACAAACTTTAAATCACTTTCAGCAACAATTTATGACTTATTTCAATCAGAAAAATCAACACTAAAAATCTGTTGCCAGTAATCAAGACCGATCTTGATTACTGGCAACAGATTTTTAGTGCCCATTTTATGGACGATGACTCAAATTCACAGAAATATAAAGGTGCTATTGGTTGTACTCACAGTAAAAAAGGCAAGGGGTTATTTATTTTTTTCAATACGTCTAATGTTTTCTGTGGTCGTTTTATTTTGAATAAACGTCTGAAGTTGATGCCGAGCAATATCATTGAGTTTTTTTGTTCTAACTTCATTGGAAACTTTGTCTAAGATCATTTGTGCATTTAGATTTTCAAGGTTAGTTAAAACTAAAAGTTGTTCTATGGTAGCGTTGTCACGGATATTTCCTTTGGAGTCTGGATGTGCGGTACGCCATTCAGATGCTGTAACACCAAATAATGCAATATTGAGACGATCAGCTTCGTTAGCATAGGTAAATTTTACTTCTTGGGATGTTAATTTTTGTGGGATAAGTGTTTCTCTAATCGCATCAGTATGAAGAAGATAATTTGCTTTTGAAAGTGCTCGATTTAATGTCCAATCAAGATTGAAATGGCTTTCGGAACTCCGCTTCAACTGTTGATAATCCTTAATCAGGTAAAGTCGAAATTCAGGAGAGATCCAGGATGCAAATTCAAAAGCGATATCTGAGTGTGCGTAAGTACCGCCGTAGCGTCCAGGTTGTGAGGTAATACCAGTTGCTTGTGTAAGTGTGATCCATTTTTTGGGAGACATAATAAATGAATTGGCTCCGGCCTCAGAGAGGATTTGGGTGAATAGTTTATTATTGAAATTAGAATTATTCATTTGTTCCCAAATTCCTAAGAATTCAAGTGTACTTCTATTTCTAAGCCAATTTTTAATTAAATCTGCTGGAGCATCTGAAGATTTATATTTAGCAATACCGGTAAGGCTGATAAAGTCACTATTATTGGTGCCGTCATTAAATAAATCAATAGTAGTACCTTGAACGTCAATTGATGCATGTTCTCGGGGCATTGAAAACACGTCCTTTTCTAAACTGGTCGAAATCGACCAGTTTTAATGAATATCCTGTGGATAACTTTTAGTACAGACTACAGTATCACTTTCAATATAATTTTAAGGCACGAAACGAAAAGATACAAAGATGTACGATTATTGAGATCAATCGAAATGTTGGATAATCTAGTTAGATCCAAATAAAAAGTCATCGCCGTTTTTTACGGACAATGACTTTTTTTGATGGACCCTACCGGATTTGAACCGACGACCTCCTACATGCGAAGCAGGCGCTCTCCCAACTGAGCTAAGGGCCCGAGTACTATTTCAGTATACAACAAATTTAAGTTTTAGCAAGCGTTCCCAAATAACTTAATGGCGGCTAGAACGGTGATTCTGGCTACCTTTGATTTTGTGCACACGACGCTTAAAGGTCGTTTTCGAGTTGCTGACAAATTTAAAGTGTTGCATCTTACCGTTAAATACTTGGCCATTTAACCGCAACTTTAACCAATCTTGCATGACCGTGACCATGCTGTTAATTTGGTCGACACGCAGCTGATTTTTTTGTTGTTTGGCTAAGGGCAATAAGTTGGTTTGAAGTTGTTGACTGAGCTTTTGATGATAAGCCATTAATTCTGGGGTTAAGGGCGCATCGGTATAAGAATTAAATAGTTTTTGAATCGTTTGTAAGGCATCTTTGATGTCGGTTGGTTGATAATAGCGATCATTTTCGTTGGTCAATTCATTTTCCTCCCTAACTTAACTCAGTATAGCAAATTAATCCGTGAAATAAAGGGTTGAGAATAGCCAAACGAAGTCGGGCCCGTTAAAATAAGGATAATCTAAAAAGGGGGCTTCATGATGACCGAACCAACACGATTGACGCAACAAGCAACGCAAGTCCTTGATCAAGCTTACACTCAGTTTAAAACTGACCAATTAGCACAAACGAAGACCGATATTTTTGATCAAGCGACTAAGATTTTTATGGTCACCACGGTTGTGGATGCGACCCGTCAATATTTATTTGAACCTGCAATTGCCACCCGTGTCATCGACTTAGGTGACCAAGTGATTGCATCAATGTATCAACGGGCAACCGAAGCAGATGTTTTAAAATTGAATTTTACCGGAAATGATATTCGTTGGCTACTAGGGCTACCACGGGTTCGCCGTCATCACGCTGACCAGGCGACTGATTAATCGATAGCAAAAGTGGAGTTTGACTAAAGGCGTCAGACTCTTTTTTTATCGAGAACTCCATCATACTGTTAATCTTTTGTAACATATTGTTATTTAACTGGTACGCCGATGTAACACAAGCTGAGTAGGATAGAAGGTGGCTTGAAGTACATATGCGTGACTCTCTTGTTTTGGAGTGAATCATCATTAAAGTAAAATCAGTTATGTTAGGAACGGCCGCTTTAGCAGGCCTATTAGTGGCCGGCCAAGGGGTGGCCAACGCCGATACCTTTACCATCCAATCGGGAGACACCGTTTGGAACTATTCACAAAAGTATCATGTTTCAATTAAGAAAATTGTTGCTGAAAATAATTTAACCGATGCCAACTTAATTATTGCTGGGCATAAAATTACGATTCCAACCGGTGATACGACGACCACGTCAACCGCTAAAGCGGCGACAACTTCATCATCAACCACTAGTGCGAGTCAGTCGAGTTCAACCACGAGTGCCGCTAGTCAAAGTACGACTAGTACGGCGAGTCAAAGTAGTGTGAGCGCTGCTAGTGTCAGCTCAACGTCAACGGCCAGTGCTACCTCAAGTAGTGCGGCCACAAGTACCACGAGTGCTAGCAGTAGTGCCGCTAGCCAAAGTTCAACCAGTGCGGTGAGTCAAAGTAGTAGCAGTGCGAGTCAAACAACGACGCAATCTACTAGTCAAGCTAGTTCAACTGCCGCTAGCCAGTCAAGCACCACAACTGCTAGCCAAGCAACTAGTAGCGCTGCAACTAGTTCAACGACTAGCACCGCACAAAGCAGTGCTAGCACGGCTAGTTCAAGTGCCTCAACGAGCACGAATTCAACAGCGACTAGTTCAACAACTAGTAGTTCAAGTTCAACTAGTACAACTGCAACGACTGGAACGGTTAGTTCGAGTGCGATTGTTTCAGCGGCCTATTCTTACTTAGGGACGCCGTATGAAGAAATGGACTGTTCTGCCTTTACGCAAGCCGCCTATGCTAAAGCCGGCATTACGATTGGTCGCACGACCTATACGCAAGCGACTGCTGGGACCCATATTTCATTTAGCAAAGCCCAAGTTGGCGATTTGATTTTCTGGGGTTCTGATTCAGCACCTTATCACGTTGGGATTTACTTAGGTAATGGGAAGTATATTGCATCACCTGACTATGGTGAAACCGTCTCAGTTAAGAGTACGGCCTACTTCACCCCAAGTTTTGCGATCCACATTCGTTAAAATCGAGATCAAAAAAAGGCTCCCAATTGGGGGCCTTTTTGTGTGATTAAGCTTTGCTATTCATAAATTTTTTCAACAGTTGAACTTCTTCTTGTGTTGGCGTTAATTCACCAGATTTAATATTGTGAATGCGTTCAACTGATAGTTGACTGCCAAAGGCCAAATCATTGTCGGTTAAATGGTGTTCCCGTTCAAAAGCAATGATTTTTTCGGACAACTGACTTAATGGTAGTTCCATGCTCCTCACCCCGATTATTAGATTCGTAAAAGTTCAGTGCTTGTAACTGATAACTTCATTATAACCTTAATTCATAAAAAACGGGGCTGGAATGAATGGCAACTTCCTATTTTGTTAATTCTTGTTGTAATTTCAGTAAAGCTTTGGTGGTTTCATCAGGTAATCGATCATTGTGGGTATGTTGATAATGATCAATAAAGTTTGACCGAATATTTAATCGAGTCGCCACTAAATCGCGATAGGCTTGATCGTTGTAGTCAACGGGGAAATCAGCCAGTTTTAAGTTTTGCATATGATCCAAACCAGCGAAAGATTCCCATTCAGTGGTATTGTTAACGATTGCTTCTAAGGCACCGAGCGTGATTTCCTTTGGAATTTTGTGAGTACCGAATGAGCCGGTATTTAACAAGTAGCAATCGAGATGGCGTTCTTCAAACAGTGCTTTGAAATCATGGTAATCTTCCGATAATGGGTAAACTCGGAATGGATTAGCGAAGGGTTCAATAACCAAAGCATTACGATCAACGTCACCAATGAGGTTTTCAGCAGAACTCCGTTTAGTGGCTAAGGTTGCGCCAAAAGTTGCCGCGAGTACGGGGTCATCCACTTTGATCACTGGTGGTAAACTATCATCTTTCATGATCCAGAAAATTGCATTGATTGGGGCATTTTCCTTGTCCACACGATTGGTTGACGCGTAACGGGACTTAATAGTCCGACCGTTGCCGTTGCGCAGGTCTTCGGTGACGAGCACTTTTCGACCTTGGTCGTCTAAAGTGACGCCCACATTTTGAATTGTCATGAAGTATTTTGGTTCCGTTGAACTCATTGGATAGTCATTAGTTTTGTCAAAATAGGAAGGTTCCAAAGCAACCGAGCTCCCATTTTGTCGATTGATCACGAAGGCGTCATCATGCAACACCGTAATATCATATTTATAACCATGTTTCGCATGGGTCAACGTTGATTTGCCAGAACCTGATAAACCGAACATGGCGAAGACTTGATCGGACTTGTCCTTAAAGTGGAAAGCCTTTAAACCACCATGGCAGGCCACATAACCATGGCGATGGGCAATCGACCAAGCCAAAGTTAGTGTTGACTTCTTTAGTTCACCAAAATATGGCATCCCGAGAATGGCAGCGACGTTATGTTTTGGATCAAAAATCGCTAATCCATCGGGATAATCAGGATCATGATAGGTTGGGTCAGCATAAATGTAAATGTCGCCTTCAGGGTACGCCACGGATTGATCAAACATGTCTTGATAATGTTGTGTAATGGGCTGGAAGTTGAGCATGTAAGAGAGTAAATTATTCGCATAGTTACTTTGAATAGCTAAATGGGCTCGGACGATGAAGTCTTCGTCGAGTCCAACGACAACATCGGTCTTAATGAAGGATTCGGTTTGTGACCGGTAAATCGCTTCGCGTAGTCGACCAGCCATATCGGCTTCATCAACGCCAGCATCGCCTAAAATACGACGAGCTTGAGCGGTCCGGCCAACGACTTTGCCAGTATTCTCGACGAGCATCGTTGCATCGGCGGGTAAGCCCATGTCAGTTGGTCGATAAATTGGCAAATCCGTTTTCACGGTACCCGGACCTTTAGCGGCTAATTTATAAGCAGTGGCAACGTCTGGGATTGATGTCATGTTATTTGCGTAAAAAGCGGTTTCAACAGTAGAACGAATTTGTGAAAAAATCGGATTATTCCGCCCGATATCGGCTAATGGATATGCATTTTGTGTACTCATATTGACTGCCTCCCTATCACTTTGAATAGTTTAATTTTACCACAAAAGTCGTTATTGAAAGCGCTTTATTTATGATGATATCAACTATTGTCGATTGATGTAGATTGGCTGAAAAACCAGTTGATTTACTGCCGTGAGGGATTAAAAACGGCGTTTGAAAATTATGATAATTATTGAGCATTATTTGTTAAGTCACTGTTATATCCTGTTTTTTTAGTTAAACTATGTCGAATCAGCTTGCATTGAAAACTATATTAGTATAGCTTATAAAGTATGAAAAACGGGTAATTAGCCGGTTTTAACTCATTCGTATGCTAGAATGGTTTAGCTGGTTAATTTGATTAACCATTAAAGTTACAGAGGGGTGAAAGTAGTGCCACGGAAACGTAATACGCAACGACGCATGGAGATTGTGAATACGGCTTTTCGATTATTTGCTGAGAAACGGTATGACAATGTTCAAATGAAAGATATCGCGGAAGCTTGTGATATCAGTAAATCATTACTCCAACACTATTTTCCAAAGAAGATTGTTTTATTAAGTACGATGCTCAATGAGCTAATGTTGAGTGCCTTTATTTATAGTAATGAACAGCTCACTAATCTGTTGCCAGAACAACGAACGATGATTCAAATGAGTTTTTTACTGCGGACTTTAGATGAAAATCCTAAAATGGAAAGCTTTATTAAGGATATTTTTGAAAATCCAGAGTTGACAACGGAGCTGGTTTTGGTGAGTCTGGACTGGCTGGAATCTATCGGGGTTGCCGGTGAAACGTCAGTGATTCGATATGCCATCAACTTTGCTGTATCAGGCGGTATGGCAGTCTTTTTTAAACGCAAATTATTGCATGCTAGCGTGGAAGGCATTGCGGAAAATATTGCGCAAGCCTTTTATCTACTGATAGGTGAAGATCGCCAAAAAATCGACCGTGTTTACCTAAGTACCGCAAAATATAACACCGATCGGTACTTCCAGCAGTTCATCACGTACTTGCATGCACATGCCACGATTGACTTAAGCGCTGAAATAAAAATTTAATATAAAAGATAACCTAAAATCCTTGTATTTCGTAAAATATACTAGTACACTTTAAATCGGGGAAATGATAAAAGACGCTTACTAATTTTAAAATAACTTTGGAACGAATTATGAAGATTTTAACTGACTAATTCGACTTTTGGATTGAAAGGGAGATTTTTAATTATGAATGAAGATATGGAATTTTTCAACCGATTTAGCCACATGTATTTACACGGCTTCAAGAACTTATCTGACATGTTTGCGGAACCAGCCACGGAGCACGGGATTACGTTAGACGAATTTTACATTCTTTATGATATTGCCGAAGCTAAAGGCAAGATTCGTTTGATGGATATTGCGGAAACTCATGGCGTAACGCGTTCAGCTATTTCACGGTTAATCGGCCGCTTATTACGGAAAGATTATTTATACCAAGAAGCCGAAGATCATGATCGTCGTAACAAAGTTTTGAAGCTAACACCTGAAGGTGCGCGGGTTGAACACGTGGTCTTCTCTGAATTGTTACAACGGAATCGTGCTTGGGCCCAATCTTTCAACTTAGCTAAACAATATCAAACGTTAGACTTAGTTGAAGAATTCATGGACAAGTTTGTCAATGAAGGTACTGATACTAAGCAAGTCGAAAAACCAAACTTTACTGAAATTAAGCGCGAAGCCTAATTAAATTAGATTATCATTTTAAAAAGCGCTGTTGTCCAAGTTAAGAGTCTTGGATAACGGCGCTTTTTGTGTTCAGTGAAGTTGCGCCTACAGCGTTCCGGCTCAATGTGGGTGAACGGTAGGCGGCAAGATGATCTACTTCTGATCGGCCGATTTAATGTTCAATCTTTAGTTAAGAATTAAAATGGCCAGTCTACAATTAGCAGACTGGCCATTTTAGGTTTTAGTTAACCAAAAATTGATTTGAAAATAGAACTAAAGAAATTGGTAATTGAGGACCAAACCTTTTGCAAAGCGTTTTGATTTTCTTGGGTATTTAATTTACTAAAAATACCTTTAGCGTTTGACTGAATATTTTTCATTAACGAACTGGCTTGAGTTTTGAAGCTTGATGAATTCAAAGCGCCAGAATCACGAATTTTGACTAACAGGTTAATGATTTGTGTCTTTTGGTTATTGGTGATCACATTAGTTAAGTTATTATTGGTAATTTGATTGTTAACGATGGTGGTAATTTCACTCTTAGTGACGTTACTGCCTTTCTTCGCCATAGCTTGTTTGGCACCGGCAACGGCATTATTTAATTGCGCATCGGTATAACCGGACTTGCCTTTATTGGCTTGAGTGATCCCGCTTAAGGTACTCAATTCATTTTGCGCGGCGCTAACTTGCTTGGTATTCAAACTGTTACCACTCTTAGCATAAGCGGCATAGATCCCGGCCAAAGCTCCGGAACCATCAATCGGGGTGGCCGACGTGATGTAAATATTAGCATCAGCAATCCCAGCGGTTAAAGCCGCGTTTTTATATTGGTTAGCGGTAATGGTGGTGATGTTATTACTGCCGTTGTAGTCTAAAATCTTGACGTTGATCCCAGAACCAGAACTCGTCTTTTGAATCATGGCACTAGACCAGACGCCTGAACTACTAGTGAAACTTTCACCAGATGGGTTTAGATATTTGACCAACGTATCACCGTTAACGGTTAACGTTTGGTAGTTACTACTGTCGTCCAAACTGGCTGTTAAGGTGTCGATGGTACCTTGTTTTTGTGAGCTTGTTAAACTTGAGCCTAACGTGACGATTGGTGTGTCACTGGAACTGTCATCAGCATGTGAGGTTAGTTGCCAACCAGCAAAACTGATTAATAAGGTGGCCAATAAGCCGACCCATTTGAATTTAAAATGGCGTTGTTTATGCATGTTTTTTCCTCCGCAGTTTAACTAATGCACCTTGAATTATAGCAGATTTTCAAAGAACCATTATGTCCCGCGCTTAAACTTGACGGTTTACTAAACAATTTAAGCGGTTCTTTAAGATTTGCCGTGTCGGATGAGATTCGCTATACTCGGGGTAACTAAATGACAGGAGGGGTTAACGATGACACGCTATCGTGTAATTAATAGTTTAAGTTACTTGAGTGTTTTGTTCCTGCCGGTATTATTTCCATTAATTGTTTGGGTATTAACTGGGGATCAACCAGAAATTCGACGGACAGCAGGACGGGCCTTTTGGTTACAACTCATTCCCGCCATTCTTGGTATCGGTGCGTTGGTCATGATTGGTGTGACTGGCTTTTATTGGCAAGATGCAAGTAAGAGTGGTTGGTTAGTCGTGATCTTACTCGCATTACTCGGACTAGTGGCTTTAGCGAGCTACCTTTGGTCGATTGTCCGCGGTATTCAGATTTTGATTAGTGATTAGGAGGTTTCGGTAATGGGTAAAACGACATTAACGGCAGCGGCAGTAACTGAACAACTTATGATTCAGTTTTGGCAAAATGGCTATGCGCAGACAAGCATTGCGGATTTGGTGACAGCTAGTCAGCTATCGCGGTCACAGTTCTATCGACAATATCGCAATAAGTCCGTGGCTTTGCGGCGGAGTTTACAACAATATCAACTCGTATTAGATGAGCTGTTAACGCAATTAATTCAACGTGATCAAGCGTTGGGAACTCCGTTAGCGGCACTTTTAGCAGATTGTCTGTTGTTACCCGCGCAAAGTGATCGTTGGCCCAGCGGCTGTTTACTGGTAAATACCATGGCTGAAATTGGCGGTCATGACACGTTAATTGCTAATCAAACGCAAGCAATCTATGCGGCCCTGCAGACCCGCTTGGTGGGCCTATTGAGTCCGGTGGCGTCACAATTACCAGCCACCGTTGCTGAAACAGCGACAAGCTTAATGCAGGTTCGGAGTGGGCTACAATTACTGGCGAAACAAGCTGTTAACGTCTTGCAACTTAAGCAACAAGCAATGGTGAGCGTGAAGCTGATTTTGCAGGAGGGCTAAGGATGGTGAACATTGAGGTGATTCGTGGTGATATTACCACGATGGCAGTCGATGCAAGCGTCAATGCGGCTAATCCCAGTTTATTAGGCGGTGGTGGTGTGGATGGTGCCATTCATCGAGCCGCTGGACCAGCGCTACTCGCGGCTTGCCGGCCGTTACATGGTTGTGCAGTGGGGGAGGCTAAAATCACGCCGGGTTTTAACTTACCGGCTAAATTTGTGGTGCATACGCCAGGTCCCGTTTGGCATGGCGGTACCCAGCAAGAGTTAACCTTACTAGCCAATAGTTATCGCAATAGCCTTAATTTGGCGGCAACGAACGGTTGTCAAACAGTGGCCTTTCCGTCTATCAGTACGGGGATTTACCACTTTCCATTGCCATTAGCGGCAGCCATCGCGGTACAGACCTTGTTCACCACGGCTCAAACGACAGCCACGATGATTCAACGCATTGAGATTGTTTGTTTTGATGAGCGGACGAAAACGATTTATACAGCGGCTTTACAGGCTTTATCGGCCTAATCTTTACTGAATCCTTACTTAATTGTGCTATTCACGTTGCATTGGGATTGCTATAATAAAAGGGTTTGTGAGCTTAAACTAGTGATTGCGATTGGTAATCACGTCAACAGAAAGGAATTCAACTTGTGTTAGATATTATTAAAGCGGTAATCTTGGGGATTGTTGAAGGGATTACCGAATTCTTACCGATTAGTTCTACAGGACATTTGGTGTTAGTGGATGAATTTATTAAGATGCAACAATCCACGCAATTTACTGATATGTTCAATGTGGTCATTCAACTGGGGGCCATTATGGCGGTGGTCGTCATCTACTTCCATAAGTTAAATCCATTGTCACCACGTAAGAGTAACGTGGAAAAGCGTGATACATGGGTGTTATGGAGTAAAGTGATCTTGGCCGTAATTCCATCGGTCATTATCGGATTACCGTTAAATGACTGGATGGATGCTCATTTGATGAACTGGGCGGTAGTTTCAGCAACCTTGATCATTTATGGGATCTTGTTCATCGTGATTGAAAACCACAATAAGACCTTAACCCCTAAATTTGGGGATTTGCGGACCTTGCCTTATACGACTGCCTTATTCATCGGGGTTTTCCAACTATTATCATTGATTCCAGGGACGTCACGTTCAGGCGCAACGATTTTAGGGGCGATCTTAATTGGGACGTCACGGTATGTGGCAACTGAATTCTCATTCTTTATGGCGATTCCAACGATGTTTGGGGCGTCACTCTTGAAACTTTACAAGTATTTCGATCATGGCAACTCACTTGCGGGGTTGCAAGGGATGGTCTTAGCCGTTGGGGTCATTGTTTCCTTCGTGGTGGCGTACTTGTCGATTCGTTTCTTACTCGACTACATCAAGAAAAACGACTTTAAGGCGTTCGGCTGGTATCGAATTGTCCTAGGGGTCTTAGTGATTGGCTACTTCGCCTTCATTCATTAAAAACAGCAAAAGCGTTTGGGACAAGCCCAGACGCTTTTTTTGATCTCCAACTAAAGGCTGAAAGTTAAGTATGATGGTAAAAGCTTTACTAGAATTGACTTAAGCCATGCTAGATTGATCACCCACCTACGCCAGCCAATGATTCTGCCGGCTGTGGGGACCGGCTCCAGCCAAAATGCGGGCATCCACCTTGCTTTTGAGACTAGCAAAACCACTAGTCTCAAAAGTCGTCCATATCGTAAAGTCCGGGGAAATCACCCAGACTAACGATATTTTCACGGCCGGCGCCATCACTGGCTGGCTCCGGTTGTATCGCAGAGACTAATCAATCACTAATATAACCGAGAGTGAGCCCACATTGAGCCCAGTCCACCCACAAGCGTTCCGGCTCAATGTGGGCGAATGGTAGGCGGCAAGTATGACTAGTTTTGATCGATGAATGCTTATCATATCAACGATTATTGCTAGAAAGTAGCTTTCAACCTTTAGTCTCCAAATAAAACGTGTGTCAGAAATCCGTTAGCGAGCATGCTGTTTTTAATGGCTGAAATGTAAAAATAAATGATTGCAGAACTCCGCAATTAAAAACCCAATGGCAATGACGCCGGCGATAATGACGACTTGTGACAAATAGTGCGTGGCAAGTTGTGGATGTCCAGTCACGAGGTTACGGACCACGCGATAAGCTTGCCCCCCAGGGACGAGTGGCACGAGACTTGGAATATTAAAAATGATCATCGGCATCTGTTTATAACGAGCTGCTAAACCACTGGCAACGCCGATGACGACCGCGGCTACTAAATTACCAATAGCGAGTTTGATATCGACAGTCGTCGGTAACAACTGAAAGAGCACTTCATAAGTGAGCCAACCGGCAGCACCTACCCAGCCGCTTAAATTAACGGCGCGCCGTGGAATGTTTAACAAGACGCCAAAGCCAGCGGTCGCTAAATAGGCGAGTAGCGTTTGCAGTAAGCCGGTGGTGACTAACCAATGTCCCATGTGGCGACCTCCTTAATAGAAAAATGATGTTAATGCAATCCCGAGACCGATCGCGCTGGCCGAGAGAATGGCCTCAATCGCGCGAGCAGGACCGCTCAATAAATTACCGGTCATCGTATCACGAACGGCATTGGTAATCGCCACGCCAGGCACTAACGGCATGATGGCGCCAATAATGATGGCATCGGCGTGATAATCAGGGAGTCCGAGATAGTGGCCGGCAAGGGTGACTAAGCCGATGAGAAAGGCGCCCACAAATTCACTTAAGAATCGCAACGGACTGTGATGATTGAGCCGGTCAAAAGCACTAAATCCTATGCCGCCAGCTAACGCACACGTGATGAGATTAGCCGGTGACGCATGACCCGTAAAAGCGACCATTAACGTCACGCTGACGACTAATGACGCCAGTAAGAGCCAACTAAATGGAAAGGTGGGGACGGCCTGATTTACGCGCGTTAGGGCCGCAGAAAATTCTGATAAGGTTAACGTATGTGCCGCAAATTTGCGTGAGAGCGTATTTACTTGATCGACTTTTTCCAGATCCATCCCGCGTCGATGAATTGCCCGAACTTGACTAGCAGGCACTGCTGGCAGTGCAACCGTAATCCCGGTTAACAAGACGAAAATCTGGGCATCGGGATAGCCTGCGTTGGTGGTGATTCGTTGCATCGTATCTTCAACACGAGCAATTTCTGCGCCATTTTCAAGCAGGATAGCGCCAGCTAATAAGGTTGTTTGCATGACTAAATTGGTTTTTTCCACGAGAACGGCCTCCTTAGATAGATTTATTTTCTCACGAAACCTAAAAAATAGCAGTGGTTTGAAACAGTTTACTTGTGATTGGCGCGGCATAACCGGTAAACTTAGCGTGTAATTAAAAACAGGAGGGTTTTGTAGATGACACAGTTAACTAAACTAACCGATACTTATGAACTCAATAACGGCACACAGATTCCAATCGTTGGTTTTGGCACTTGGCAAACACCAGATGGTCAAGTGGCGTATGATTCTGTTTTAGCTGCTTTGAAAGCCGGCTACCGGCACATTGATACTGCCGCTGCTTATGGCAACGAAGAAAGTGTTGGTAAAGCGATCGCTGATAGTGGCGTTGCTCGTAAAGACTTATTTGTCACAACTAAGTTATGGAACGCTGATCATGGTTATGATCAAACCAAAGCGGCCTTAGCCACCTCACTGGAAAAGTTAGGGTTAGATTATGTTGATCTCTATTTGATCCATTGGCCTAATCCAGCGGCGATGCGTGATAGTTGGGAACAATTAAATGCTGATACTTGGCGGGCAATGGAAGAATTGTACGCTGAACGTAAAGTTCGTGCCATTGGCGTTTCGAACTTTCGTCCTAAGCATTTAGATGCGTTACTTAAAACGGCGAAAGTTATTCCAGCGGTAAACCAAATTTTCTTGAATCCTAGCGATTTGGAACCGGAAATCGTGGCTTACAACGATGCGCATGACATCTTGTCTGAAGCTTACAGTCCACTTGGTACCGGTAAGATCTTTGATGTGCCAGCATTACAAACGATGGCACAAAAGTATGACAAGTCAGTGGCACAAGTGGTTTTACGCTGGTCACTTCAACATGGTTTCTTACCATTGCCAAAGTCTGTTCATGCTGATCGGATTGCTCAAAATACTGAAATTTTTGATTTTGAACTCAGTGCCGATGATATGACGACAATTGATGGCTTACGTGGTGTTGCTGGTTTAGCCAACGACCCTGATACGGTTAATTTCTAAAACTTAATCAGCTGATAAACGAAATGCGCGTCCACACAAACTGGACGCGCATTTTTTATGCGGCTTAATAAAAGTTGAAAACGAAATTAGCCACCTCCGTCAGCCAGTGATTCTGCCGGCGCCATCACTGGTTGACTCCGGTTACTTGCGGACACTAATTAATTCAGAAACCATTGTAACCAAGAGTGAGCTCACATTGAGCCCAGCCGTGGGAGCTCTTAGCGATTTATCGCTTAGAGCTTGGCGCTGTTGAAACGCGGGTTTAGCGGTTCAAAACGACGGTTCAGACCGCCTTTCGGCTGAACCGGTCCGCCCACAGTGTTCCGGATCAATGTGGGCGAACGGTAGGTGGCAAGTTAGTCTATTTTTGATTGGCGATTATGGGTAAAAGTAACTTTCAACCGTTAGTAAATCACCTTAAAGTTAGTCGGTTGAGTGGCCGTGACGACTGGATGTTTAGCAAAGTAGTCGGCGATTAGTACGGTCATGTCAGTTGGTAACTGGCGATCAATTTTGGTGGTGTTATACATGGGATAATTGCCACCGCCACCAGCGCGGTAATGATTCAAGGTGACCGTTAATGGTTGATCAGGTTGGATCGCTTGACCATGATAATCTAATTGAACCACACGCTGCCCCAGTGGTCGTGTTAAATCGAAAGTATAGTCAACGCCACTGTAAACGTCATAAATATAATGTCGTAGTTTTGGATGCAAGAACTCCGGATTAACAATCACGTGCCCATCTTTTAAAAGAAAGTAACCGGCACAACGCTCTAAAGCGTGGCGTAAATCTTTACCCGTAATAGTCTCAACTGCGAGTTTATTAGGATAAACGTAACTATTCATGACTTCACGCAGTGTCACGTTTGGTTTTAACCCAGGGACATCATCATTAAAAAGTGCGGTTGCCGCAATGTCGGTGCCAGTTGCCGCCATTTCTACCTGATTGATAAAGTTGAGGTAGGGATGGTTATGTAACCGGGCCTGCAAGTGGTCGTGGACTAACATATCGCCGTTAATGGTGCCTAGTGGCGTATCGAGCCAATCTTCCATTTGGTGGTTAACCGGTTTGATTAACGCCATCGTTGCTGCATCAGGAATGGCATCAGCGGTACTGATGGTGTCAGCTTGGCTGGCGATGATTTGGCGTTGGTCGTTTAAGTTCAATGTAATCAAACCAACGTTACTGCCCTTCATACCGGGTTGTGTTACAGGGACACCATTGACTTTAACGGCTAAACGCCGATGTTGATGACCAGTGATTAAAGCATCGATCCCAGGCACTTCGTTCAATAAGGCAGACCCGCGGTTTTCACCGTTTAAACGTTCAGTCGGTTGGTTAGTTTGTGGATCACGTTCCAACCCGCCGTGGTAAGCAACTACGACGACATCAGCTAATTCACGTAATTTAGGCACATAATGTTTGGCGGTTTCAACGACATCATGGAATTTCAAGCCATCTAAGTGCGCCGGTAATTCCCAACGGCCAACGAATTGGGTGGTTAATCCAAGGATCGCGACTTTGACGCCAGCCCGTTCTAGGATGGTGTAGGGCTTGGCAAATAAGGTGCGGTGATGAGTATCTTCAATATTGGCAGCCAGCATGGGATAGTGACGGGCTGATTCACATAAGTCCAAGAAATCAAGACCATAGTTGAATTCATGATTGCCAAACACGCCGACTTGAACTTGGTTACGGTTAGCTAAGCGTGAGTATAAAGGCGCGGCCTCTTGATGTTGACGGGCAATAAAATACGTTAATGGTGAGCCTTGCACAAAATCACCGTTATCCACAACGATCGGCCAAACGGCATCGTTATCTGTTTGTGTGAGTTGTTGAATGATGGTGGCGGCACGACTGAGCCCAAATGGAGCGACGTGATCACGTTGGCTATAATCAGTGGGCGCTAAGTAGCCGTGAACGTCACTGGTTGAAATTAGTTTGATTTGCATGAAGCCCACTCCTTCAGAATTAGATTAATAGTTTAATTATAACAATATTCGGCTAAATGTCGTTAATCTAGCGAACAAACTATTTAATATTTTGTACAGTGAGAGGGTGAATTGGCTATGATATAGGTGCTGTAGATTAGTTTCCCATTAAAATAATCATACGGTGATTATAGTCGCAAGTATAAAAATTTGTATATGTCGATTGTTTTACAAAATTGGATCAAGGGTTTATCCGTTTCCAATTCATGATAAACTGGGATTAACCATGAAAAAGGGTTGTGGGGAGGAAATTTAATCATGAAACATAGTATAAACCGGCATCGCCATTGGGTGGCCGGGCTTGGAATGGTTACGATGGGTGTGTTGTTGACAGCGGGGAGTATGACGTTGATTCAACCAAGCGTGCCTGCCGCGGCAGCTACTAGTACGGTAACGGTCAATGCAAAGACGGCCGGTTTAGTAGGTAACAACGATGCGATTGATAATGTTAAGAACTTACAAGCCATTATTGATGCGCATACAAACGCGCCACTCGTGATCAATGTGCCTAAGGGTGACTATCACTTTGGGAGTGACACTGGGACTGAAATTGTGACCTTACATTCAAATATTACCTTTAATTTTGAAGATGGGGCTAATTTTATCGTTGATAATGCGCGTCGGGTCAACTTCGTTTATCCAAGCCCTAAAGCAGGTTACGATGGTGGGATTTCTAACATCACTTGGAAAAATGCCACGTTTAAGGGTAGTCAAACGTCAGCGGGACAATCAATCTTCACGCAAAGTGTGCACCATGCTTCAGCTGTGACGTTTGATGGCTGTACCTTTGATAATGCTGAATCACCAACTGGGCATTATATTGATTTAGATGGTAGTCATAACATTACGATTACCAACTCAACGTTTACTGGTTTTAATGGGACGGATAAGCAGTATAAAGAAGCGATTCAAATTGATTACTCAAATGCTAAGGCGATGTCTTACAAAAATGCGGGCGATCAATATGATAACTTACCAACCTATGATGTCCATGTGACGAACAACAAATTCTTGCCAGTCCAAAAGACCAGTGGCTATGTCCAAAGTTTTGCGCCTAACCCAATTGGTCAACATGCGCTTTATAACCATGGTGCTGCCGGTATTATTCATGATGTTTACTTTGAAAATAACTATGTTCAAGATGTTCGACCACTGTTAACGGCAGATGACGCTAATATTCATTTCCGCGATGTGTCGAATTTATACATTCAAAACAACCAATTTGTTAACAAGTATGCGTTAGGTTCAGGGAATTACATTCGGCTATACAATACCGAAAAGACGATTACCATGGACAATTTAAACATTAAAAACAATACCTTCTCAAATTTGAGTCCCGATAACCGTTACGTTTATTTGGATGCCGCCACTGGCACCAAGATGACCAACATTACGATTACTGGGAACACGATTCAAACGTCTAAAAGTAGTGTGCCATTTGTTACGGCTAACTTCGATACGACTGATGCAAAAATTAGTAATAACAACTCGAAAGCTTTGCCAACCACGCAAGTTGAAGAAGTGCCAACTGGCACACAAATTACCGATTCTGGTAAGTTGACGATCTCGATGCCAACGAAGAAGCGTAAGGCCACTAATAAAGTGGAAAGCTATTTCCATGGAACGCAAGTGCAAACGGCTAAAGTTAGTGCTAAAGCGGTTAGCAAGAAGTATGCCTTATATAACCATGTGAAGGGCCATAAGAACTGGAACTATGTGGTTCCAGACTGGAAGAAACTTGGGTCAACGATCTATGTTGATAAGTATGCTAAGGCATCAAGTGGTCAATGGTATCGGATTGCGTTCAGTAGTGATAGCAAAGCAACCCACTACTGGATTCGCATCGGTGGGGTTTCAGCTTCTGCCAAGAAGAAGAACAACTTACAATCATTGAGCAGTTGGAGTACGAAGAAAAACAAGCAAACCAATAAGACACAAACGTATCGTGCCGGTTTGAACACCCAACATGCCGAATTAGCGACTAATTTACAAGCCAAAAAATTTGCCTTGTATAACCATATCAAGGGTGCAGCTAACTGGAAGACCACTAAGGTTGATTGGACGAAGTTAGGTTACACGCGGGCTTACATTGACATGAAGGCCGAAGCTGATTCTGGGACTTGGTACCGGATTCGCTTCACGACTGCTAAGGATGCTACCAAATTCTGGATTCGTAAGAGTGGCTTAGTCTTTGACAAGATCACATATGAAGACTACAGCAAGACGTTGAACTTAATCAAACGTTACCCAGTCTATGACAAAGTCTTTGATGCCGAAGACTTGGCCAAGGATAAAGGGACGACTGGTGATGTTAGCCAGATGAACGTGAAGATTGTCCAACGGGCGCGTCGGACTGATTCTAAGGGTGCGGTTACCACTTATTATCAAATGGAAAATGGTAATTGGACTCGGGCTTCAGCCTTTGATATCAACTAAACTTGATTTAATAAAGATCGCTAGCGAAATGCTGGCGGTCTTTTTTTGATGGCCTTAAACTGCGCTAGGTCGCTTAAGGTTTGGGTGGTACACTGACCTTGTAAATAAAAGGGGGACGTCATGATGCGTAACTTGTTAATTGGCTGTGGACTGCTGCTAGCGGGTCTTAGCTTTGGGTCTGTTCGAAGTCAGGCCGCAACAACTAGCCAATATTCGGCCAAACGGTCGCGAAATGTACGGTTGGTTTGGCGTAAGTCGATGGGGCGACATGCTTATCATAATCAGCAACGCGGGGCCCGGTATTCGCAACACTTGGGGACAAAGTATGGGGTCAATACGACGACTGGTCAAGTGACCTGGTATACCGATGCGCACGAAAAGCTGTTTAATAAGACAACGAAAAAAAGTGCGATTTATTATCATGTAAAAAACGCGGATCATTCGATGAATGGTTGGATTTGGCGTGGCTATTTGACACCAACGATTGGGTCGAGTAGTCAAGACACTTTAGCTTTGCGGTTAATCGATGAGTTAGGTGGTCTTGAAGGCGCTCATGCGGATGCTACCACGATAGCTCAAGCGAAGACTGTATTGACACAAATGATGAGTACTAAATACCATTTTGTAAATAATACTGGGAATGACTATGACAATTTTGTTGAAACGGCAGCGATTGCGGCCAGTCAAAAAGACGCCAATGCGCAACAATATCAAAAATTGTTAAAGGCTAATCAATTGGTCGAAGGTTTTGGGATGGCTAAGGCTAAGTGTGTAGCGGCAATTGGGACTAAGACGCAATTAACGCAGGATCTTTATAATCGGTTTCAGGTGGATGAAAACTGGGGCATTCCGGAAGGCACTTTCTATCGTAAAGCCAAAGTTGGTATTGCAACCCAACCAGTGGCGAATGCCAAGTATGGGCGTTACGCGATGTTTGTGATTGTGCGTTTACCAGCAGCCTATGCGCAACAAGTTTTTGTGGATGAATAAAGAAAACGGCGTGGCCCATTAAGCGGGTCACGCCGTTTTTAGCTAGTCATCTTAGAATACGGGACGGTTAGCTGGTTTTGATTTTAAGTCATCACAATTGTAAGTTGCTAATTCTTGGAGGCCAGTCTTGCTGGCATCGAAGTAAGCTGTTAAACCTTGGGCAATCATCAAGTTTAGTTGCTTATCGGCATCGAATTGGACAACTAGGACGGGGGTCTTTTCGGCGACTGCTGCGCCAATTTCAAACATGGTCCCAGAATCAGGTTCGTTAGTATCGCTAGTCATGTCGAAGTCGAGTAAAGCAACGACTAAATCAGCGCGATGCACTTGGCGCATGTCAGAAGCGTAAACGTATTGTTGCCAAGCACGACTGCCAAAAGGTTCGTCCTCAAATTGATGTTCTTGGGGTAAGAAAATCCCATCAGCATTGATCGTTGGGTTGGCCATTAAAGCTGCCTTAACTTGTTCAATACGTTCTTTTTGAGCGTCATCGAAAAAGGGTGCCGCTAAATACACGTTATTCATAGGAAAGTCCTTTCTATAGGTGCCATAATTAGTAACCTCTCTATTTTAGCGGAAAACGTCAGCTGGATTCAAGTAAATTTCGCTCAATAATGGTGATTAATTACATAGATAATAATTCTATATAATCTAATTTATACCATAGCTATTCTTGAAATTAACTCTAAATTACGGTAAATTAAATAAGCAATCAGGAGGAAAGTAGATGACCCAAACTTTAGCAACATTTAAGTTACCGGCGTGGGCTGAATTACCTGGAGTACCGGTATATATGGAACAGCTCTGTCAATTGGTTAATCAAGCGTTGGCACCACTGGGCGTTCCCGAAGTGACCAAAACAATGGTCAATAGTTATGTGAAACAACATTTCTTTAGTCGTCCAACCGGTCGGCAATATACGCGCAACCAGGTTGTTGCAGTATTAGTTGTGACTTTATTAAAACAGGACTTTAACTTGACGACGATTAGTCAGGCAATCTTAAAGATTCGTGATTCACGGCAAATTGAGGCCCGTTATCAAGAATTCGTCGTAGCTTTTGAACAAGCGCTGCGGGCACAGCCGGTGACGATAACGACTGCGGACACGACGAGTCAGGCCATTCAATTTGCGGCGCAAACCGTCGCCTATCATTTATTAACACAACAAGCTTTGGCATAAGCGGCATTAAGAGAGGGATTGAAACATGCGTAAACGAAAAAAATGGGGACTGGTGGCTTTAGCTATCGTCATCATCCTCGGTATCGGTATTGCTGGGGGCAGCTTTTATTTGTATCATTTTGCTTTTGAACCGACGCCTAAAGTGTTAAATCACAGTTCACATAAAAGCAAAAGCACCTTAGCCACTAACCAAAAGTGGCTTAAAACAGTCAAAAAGCAAACTTGGCATGAAACATCGGCGACTGATCACCTGAAACTCGTGGCCGATTTTGTACCGGCGGCTAAAAAAACGAATCGGACGATTGTGGTCGCGCACGGCTATATGGGTAATAAAGAACAGATGGCGAGCTATATTCGACTATGGCATCGTCAAGGCTATAACGTCTTAGCACCAGATGATCGTGGTAATGGGAAAAGCCAAGGTCATTATTATGGGTTTGGCTGGCCAGATCGGTTAGACTATGTGAAGTGGACGAAGCAAGTGATTCAACGAGAAGGCACTAAGAGCCGAATCGGCTTATTTGGTGTCTCAATGGGTGGCGCGACCGTGATGATGATGAGTGGTGAAAAATTACCATCACAAGTCAAAGCGATTATTGAAGATTGTGGCTATACGAGTGTCGGTGATGAGCTCAGCTATGAATTGAAAGAACTTTATCATTTGCCGAAATTTCCATTAATCTATACGGCGAGCTGGGTCGCACAAGCTAAAGCCCATTTTAATTTCTTAACGGCGAGCTCAGTGACACAGTTGCATCACAATAAGTTACCGATCTTCTTCATTCATGGTAGTAAAGATACCTTTGTCCCAACCAAGATGGTCTACCAAAACTATCGAGCAACAACGGTCAAAGATAAGCAGTTGTGGGTGGTTCCGGGCGCCGGACATGCGGAATCTTATCCGCAACATCCAAAATTGTATACGAAAAAAGTCACGACATTTATGGCGCGATATCTAAAATAACGTTTTTTGAAGCTCGTTTTAACGACTAATTAGCCGTTAGAACGAGCTTTTTGGCAGTGCCAGCTTGTTGTATCCGGCCATGTTTGAGTTGAACGACATAGTCTGCCAGTTGGGTGGCCGCTACCTGATCGTCAGTGACGATGATCGTGGTCAGGGCTAGCTGTCGTGCTAGTGTTGCCAGTTGTTGTCGCAAACTGTTTGCGAGTAGCGTGTGGCCTAATTGCCAGCTGTCATTAAAGATTAAGACGGCTGGTTGTTGGGATAGACTGCGGGCTAGTGCCAACGCTTGTTTTTGATGGGCACTAAGGGATCCCGGATAGCGATTTTGATCATCAAGTAAGTCGACTTGCGCCAAGGCCCGAGTGATTCGTTGAGTCAATAACGGTTCTGATAATTGATGGCGTAATGGAAAGGCGATATTTTCGCGCAAGGTTAAGTGCGGCCAAAAGGCGAAATCACCACATTGAGCAATCTGGCGTTGTGCTGGTGAGTGGTTTAGATGTGGGGTCGCATGGCTGAATACCAAGCGATCATCAAACCAAATTTGGCCGGCATCAGGGCGTTGTGAACCGGTAATTAAGCCGAGCAGCGTGGCAGCGCCTTTTCCGGTAATTGTGGTGATTTGATGCCTCGGCAACGTTAAATCTAAGTCAGATAGAATGGGTTGATTTAAATATGTTTTTTGGACGTGTTTTAACGTGATGGTTGGCATCGTAAGCCTCCTAATGATCATTTAATAAGCTTAGTTTAACGTTGTCTACTCAGTGCTTAATCGCGAATGCGTAAAGAGTTGGTATTATTATTGTAAAGATTCAAAATGGTCGCTAAACAACACTATCGGGGTGTTGTTTAGCGACCATTTAGGTTATCCTTTTTTCTGAAATGGATGTCGTAACTCAGGAATGAAAAAGAGCACGACGATGAAGTTAAGCAGTAAAGATATTGCGGTGAAGATAAAGACCCCACTGTAACTGAACCAGTTGGAAACGACCCCACCGGCTAGGGAACCTAACATACTACCAAGGGCTTGAAACGACTGATTCCAACTAAAAATTGTGCCAGTTAAGTGGCGCGGGGTGTTTTTAGAGAGCAATGTTTGAACGGTTGGGAATAAGGCTCCGTCCGAAATTCCGATCATAAACCGAAAGACACCGAGTAACCAGATGCTGGAAACAAAGCCTTGTGGGAAATACATTAAAATGGCAAAAACAAAGCCAAAAACTAAGATCCGGCCAGTCCCACGAGTATCCCCTAAATGTCCTAAACGTGGTGCTGACAATAAAGTCGAAATTCCGGGTAATGCGGCGATGATCCCGGCAACGACCGTGATCGGTCCGACGTTATGCATCAATTGTTGAACATAGAGACTGATGATCGGAGTAATTGAGTTATTACCCATTTGAATAATCATTGTGGAAACGAGCAACACGATGATTAATGTTGGATTTTTGAACTGGCTGAGCAAACTGCCCGTTTGTTTAACGACCGCGTGTGGATCTGGCCGGTAATTTTCATGTACTAAGAACAGACTCAAGAAAAAGACGATGAGTAATAAGCAACCCGTGATAATAAAGGTTAAACGAATCGAAAAGACTTGTGCTAAGACCCCACCTAGGATTGGGCCGATCAGATTACCGGAGACATAACCGGTAGTTAAAATACCAATCGCTGTTCCACTACTTTCCTTCGGCGTTTCGGTGGCGATTAACGCGCTGGCATTCGGAATGTAGCCGGCACAAAGGCCTTGCAGGAAACGCAGAAAGATTAACATCCAAATGTTATGAACGAAGCCCATTAAGCCAATGACGATCGCCATCCCAAGCGAAGAGCGCAGTAACATAATTTTACGACCGCGGCGATCGGCCAATTTACCCCAGAGTGGCGACACCACGGCGACCACGAAGAAAGTGACTGCGTATGTTAAACCACTGTACATTGTTAATTGACTGTGTGAAAAATGTCCGAGTTCGCTCACGTATAATGATAAAAAGGGCATGACTTCTGAAAAGCCCATCCCAGCAATAAAAGTTCCTAACCATAGGACGGCCAAATTACGCCGCCAACCCACTAGTGCACCATGCACGTGTGTCACTTCCTTTTTTTATAGTTAAACCTGTCATGACTAAAAGTTGAAAGTTACTTATTTAGCAATCATCGTTGATATGGTAAGTGCTTATCAATCGAAACTAGTGATGCTTGCCACCTGCCGTTCGCCCACATTGAGCCGGAACGCTGTGGTCGGCCCGGCCCGGCCAAAAAGCGGTCTGGACCGTCGTTTTGAACCACCAAACCTGCGTGTTTCAAAAGCGCCGAGCTCTAAGCGATAAATCGCTAAGTGCTCCCACAGCCGGCAGAATCACTGGCTGACGTAGGTGACCCATTTAGCATCACTCAAATCAGTACGGGTACACTTCCTATTGCAATAATTATCTTTCGACCTTTACCTGTCATAAACTTAACTTTTATCTTACGGCTAAAGTTTAATTGCGGCAATATCAGATAATTTGTAAAATCGTGCTTGACCTCACTTGTTAGAAAAACCTACAATGGATAACATTGTAGAAAGGGTGAACAGCTTGAAACAGGAACCTAAATATCAAATTGAAGTTATTGCCACCAAACATCGTCATATGTCGAACTGGGACATGTTTGCGACCTGGATTGGGGCCAATGCCAATAATGGGACGTGGTATGTCGGCGGTGTTTTAGCCGCTTGTGGTCTATTAACGGCACTAAAAGTGATTGTGGCATCTTCAACGCTGTCATATTTATGTTTATCGTTAGTTGGCTTCATGGGTTATCGGACGGGAGCGGCGACGATGAGTTTGATTCGTGGTTCCTTTGGGATTCGTGGGAGTTATGTGCCATCGTTTGTTAATTTAACCCAGTATATTGGCTGGACTGCGGTGAATACTTTTATTGCGGCGACATCGGTCAGTTATCTGCTACACGATATTATGGGCTGGCCAGTCTATGGAAAACCAGGTGGTGCCAAGGGCCTGATTTTGGGAATTATTGTCATGAGCGTTTTACACTTGTTGAGTGTTTCGGTGGGACAAAAGTCTGTTCAGATGATCGAACGATTGGGTATTATTTTAGTGATTCTGTTTGTCTTATGGGAAACCGTCGTTGTTTTCAAAACGGTTTCGTTTTCGCAATTATTAGCATGGCACGCGCCAGCTAAGTTACACATGACAGCGGGGGCTGGGATGGACACACTAGCAGCCTTTAACTTGTCGTGGGTGACCGCTGGGGCGGACTTTACCCGATTCACGCGTAAACGGTCGGGTGCTACCGGTATGCCATTCTTAGGCGCTTTTGCGGGGCTATTCTGGTTCGCCTTTATTGGGTTAGCGGCGACCATTAGTATTGCGATTACGTCGGGGACCTATGATCCAAATAACTCTGATCCTAGTACGATTGCTAGTCGGTTAGGATTAGGTGTGTTGGCGTTACTCGTCATTGTTTTAACGAGTATGACCGCCAATGCGGTGAACTTACTGGCAGCGGGGTCAGCATTGTCGAATATTTTCCCTAAGATCCGGTTACGACCCGCACTTTGGGCAGTGACAATTATTGCAACGTTAGTGACCTTGGTGCCATTGTTCGTTGGGAGCTTTTTGACGGCCTTCACGGCATTTTTAGATTACATTGGGATGGTTTTAGGGCCGATGATCAGTGTGTTGCTAGTGGACTATTATTGGCGTCATCACCAACATTACGATGTTAATGAATTAGCGAACTCACATGGACAATATTGGTATCATCATGGGGTCAATTGGATTGCGTTAATCTGTTGGGTCTTAGGCGTTGGGATCTTCTTGTTGTTGAAGAAAGTGACGATTGTCGCTAATGTTTTTGGCGCAACCTTTATCGATATGATCGTAATTGCGTTAATTTATATGTTATTGATGCGGATTTTCTACCCTTTAAAACCTAAAGCAGCTTAATTTGGATTACAATAGAACAGTAAACTAAATTAAGGGAGATAAAGACGATGTTTAAATTAGCAACGATTGATGAATTATTAGCAAACTTGGGCGACCATACAGATTTTGCAACAATTGCCAAAAAAGAAGCGGATTTAGGGATTCAACACTTAGAATATGATGTTGATGCTGGGATGACCACTTATTTTGGCGAAAATGGCTATTTAGTTGAACGATTGAGTAATGGCCTTGGCACGCCGGTTACTGGCGGTGAGGTTAATGTGGACGCTGTTGAAAAAGCAGGTGCGGCTTACATTGCAGGCACGTTAAGCTTGGCCGAAGCAGTGAAAGCACTCGCGGCGGCTGGCTGTGAGACTTGGACGGCTAACTTGAAACGCAATATTATTGATTTTGCCGGTCCAGAAGGTAAAATTATTGCTGCGATTGAATTTTAGCTATGAGCTATCAGGTGCGCCTTTAAACAAATGATTATGCAAAAAATGGTTGATTCGGAATTTAACATTCTGAATCAACCATTTTTTAATAACGTATTATGAAAGTCTTGCTTGCCGCCTACCGTTCGCCTACATTGAACCGGAACGGGCCTAACCAAAGAGCGGTCTAACCCGTGTTTCAAAAGCGCTGGGCTCAATATGAAGATGATAGTGATTATAATTAATTAGTATCCGTATGATAACCGGAGTCAGCCAGTGATGGCGCCGGCCGTGAAAACATCGTTAGTCCGGATGATTTTGCCGGACTTTACGACGTGGACGACTTTTAAGACTAGCGGTTTGAGCTAGTCTTAAAAGCGAGACGGAAGCCCGCACTTTGGCTGGAGTCGGTCCCACAGCCGGCAGAATCACTGGCTGACGTAGGTGACTAAGTTAGCCTAGCTAATAACCTGCTTTTTTGTATTGCCGACTGAGTTGCCGTTCCAATGATAGCAAAGTCAGTGGGTTTAACTGCCGTAACTGACTGGAATCGTAGCGCAATATCAGTTGCTCAGGACTTGTGGCGGTCACTTGTTGGATACCTTTTAGTCCTTGAACTGCCTGAGATATTGCTTGTTGCAATTCTGGATGGGCGAGCCAAACCGATGATGTCAGTAACACCATGCCGTGTTCTGGATGTTGTAATGTGAGCTGATACTTCGTTAAGTACTTATTGATCAATGCAGATGAAGGCATTGTCGTCCCCCCTTAGAGGCTGGTCCAAAGTGGCACCATGACCCAAATGAAAAATCCGGCCAAACCAACGAATAATAAGCCAACAATTAACCAGATCCACGCCATTAATTTTTGTGAACCATGGCGAAAGCTGACAACCGCTTGCCAGAAACAAATGAGAGCCAGTAGAACACTAGTCCCAATAATTAAATTAACTGTCGTTTCCATTAAATGAATTCTCCTTGTAATGACTCACTTCCATTGTGGCGGAAAACAGGCAAAAGTGCAATTAGAAAAAACAATCACGTCACGATTTATTTGATCGTAACGTGATTGTAAATGAGTCATGGTTAATGAGCCGTTGCGGCTGACTGTTTTTCTACCAATGGATCAACAGATTTAGCTGGTTTGCCATCGACCATAAAGGATAGGCAAGAACCTAAGACGGCTAATGCTAAAGTGAACCAGAAACCATAATGAACGCCATGGACAAAGGCAGTTGCCCCAGTCGCATTGCTGGCACTTTGACCGATACCTAACAGACTAGTCGCAATCGCGGTAGCTAAGGCGCCGAGAATTTGTTGTAGCGTATTCAAAATTGTACTGCCATCGGCGGCAACCGGTCCCCGGAGTGCATTTAACCCGTAAGTTTGGGCAGGTGACATGGCTAGCGGAGCACCAATCATAATGATGACGTGTGCGAGGACAACATACCAATAGCCACTGTGTGTGGTGGTAAAAATTAACATCAAGGCCCCGATGAAGCTGAGTCCAAAGCCGATTCGTGTTAAATATTTTGCACCATAATTATCGAATAAACGTCCAGAAGTCGCGGAAACAACCGCGTTGATCACACCACCAGGTAACATTAAGACCCCAGTTAAGGCGACTGGTACAACCAGGCCTTTTTGCCAATACATGGGTAATAAATACATGGAAGACATGATAATGCCGAAGTCAATCATGACTAAAACTGTCCCGATACTGAAGTTACGGAAGCTAAATGCCCGAAGATTCAAAATAGGCGTCTCGAGATGGAGTTGCCGATAACCATAGAAGTATAAAGCAACCAGGCCAATAATCAGCGCTCCTAAGACTAAGGGATTTCCCCAACCGCGGTCACCTGCTAAGCTAGCACCAACGACGAGTCCGCCAAAACCGAAGGATGATAGGACAATTGATAAGGCATCGACCTTAGGTTTGGTCACTTCGGCGACATTTTGCATAAAGATGATGGTAATAATTAACGCAATCGCCAAGAGTGGGACGAATAACCAGAAAATCCAATGCCAAGATAACAAGCCCAAGATTAAGCCAGCTAAAGTTGGCCCGACTGCGGGGGCAAACATAATAACTAAACCGACTAGTCCCATGGCGGCCCCGCGTTTTTGTGGTGGGTAAACGGCTAATAAGACAATAAAGATCAACGGTAAAATTAAACCGGTTGCAATTCCTTGAATCATCCGACCGATGAGTAAGACTAAGAAGCTCCCGGCAAGGGCTGAGATAATAGCGCCGACCATGAAATCAATCAGCGCAAAGATAATCAGTTGTCGAGTTGTAAAGTGTTTGGTGAGCATACTGGATAATGGCAGCACGATTCCGACCATCAATAAGTAACCGGTCACGAGCCATTGAATTGTCCCGGTGTTCACGTTGAGTTGTTGTTCCAATTGCGGGAGGGCAATGTTCAACGCGGTTTCACTGAACATGCCGACAAACCCGCCTAATAATAATCCAATCATAATCAAAGTTGGATTAGTGTGTGACTTTGTTTGCATTCACGTTCTCTCCTTTTTCCGTACAGTTAACACAATAGGTCACTGTAGCAGAAAAAACGCTTTTTCGTAAGCGATTTCTGAAAAAAAGTCAATTTTTCAGAAATTTAGAACTTAAGTGCGCGCCTCAAATTGATGCCCACATTTTGGACAAGTGATCCGAACTCGACCGTGATGGCGTGGAATGCGAATGCGTTGTTGACACTGGGCGCAGTGAAAGAAGCGAAAACGCCAATGCTGGGTGAGTTGATGCTTGATCCAAGTGAATGGTCGTATGATTGGTTGCCATAATCGTTGAAAACGACGGTTGATGGCGACTTGTTGATAGATCTTTTTGGAAAATAAACGCCAATAACTCACAATTAGTAATAAGAATGCGATTAAGACTAACCATGGCCAACGACCAAATAGACTAATGATAATTAAGAGCAACGCAGTATTGTTTAAAACCCGGTTCAATGTATCGTTTTGACCGTAGCGGCCGCGCATAAATTGTTGGACACGCGCGATCCATTTTGGTGATGGTTTCATCTGATAAACCTCCAAATATTTGGTAAGGGAATAGTTTACCCTAACATAGCGTTATTGGTGTTGCAATTAGGAACTTTGACTGGTCGTTAATCGCAAATTAAGTGTATACTAATTGCTATCCTAGAAAAAAGGTGGGGCGATGGTAATGACCATTAAACAAGCAACAACTCAAACGATGGTTTTGGATGCCATTAGTCGAGCAGCATTAACTTTAGATGTTACTGATGACAATCAAGCCGGGTTACAGCAATTATTAAATGAATTTCGACGGACTTTGTTACAGACGAGTGGGGAACAATCAACGTCGGTGTTGTACCAAGGTCGAATTATGAGCTACTTATTACAACATCCAGCGACTTATCCGGAGACGGTTAACACACTGACAGCGGTTTTGGCTCAGTTTGTTAAACAACTAACTCAGGATTAATTAAATATTTGAGGTAGTTAATTAGGCGTTAACGCAATGAGCGTAACGCTTTTTTGATTATCTATATCCCACACATGTCAGGATAGTACATTATGAATAAAAAGCGATAATTAGCATCTGATCACTGCAATTTCAAAATTGGTATAGTTTTAATTGAATAGCCGGTATTAAGTAAAAGCCTAGACTTTTAATTGCCTTATTTAAAACGGATTTTAAAATCGGTATATTAATAATTTGTTATTGATTTATACTAGATATATGTGTTATTCTATAAATGTAGAAAGGGTTTATTCATTAACGAATGTGATTAAATTAAATAATAAACCCAAAATTGAAAAGACTGATTTATCAGTCTTTAAGTTAAATTTTGATTTTTCAGTATAAATATATGTAATGAAACTGGCATAAGCTTATGGTCGAAAAGCGGTTTTTGACCGGCTCTGGGGGGTATCAGCAATGCGTCAAACGACAACTTTTAAAAAATTACATCAACAAAGTCGACTTTTCTTACTAGCAGGAGCTACGTTAGTTGCACTCAGCTTTGGGACGGTTTTGGCTAACGCTGATGACACAACCACGACCGGTGAAACAACCGCCGTTACGGCAACGACTGATTCAACGACGACCGATGATACGGCCAGCACTGAAGCTTCAAGTGCTGATACAACGACTGATACTAGTGATCAAACTTATGACGCCAATGCTAAGACTAACGTGACTGAAAAAGATGGCACGACGACCACTACGTATGAAGATGGCACGACGACCGAAGAAATTACCGATAAAATTAATTTAACACCACGGCCACAAACGACGGCTAAAACCACTGCCGCTACTAAGACAAGTACCACTAAAATGGCAACGAAATCAGTAACACCAGCAACGTCGGCTAAATCAACGACCGCAACAGCAGTAGCGGCGACAAAAGCCACGGTTACAACACCAGTGTCAGTTAAAGCCACGGCTAAAGTTGCTGCTACGGCCAGTGTGGCAGCCAAGACAACACCTAGTACAACTAAAGCGGTTGTGACTAGTACGGTTAAGCCAGCTGTCAAAGTGTCAGCAACGACAACTAAGGCCAAGACCACGAGTATTACACAAGTGCCAACAACTGTTAAACGGCCAACGACAACCAAGTTAACATCAGCGGTTGCGTTCAGTTTACCAAGTCGTGATACAGCGACCACGAATACCACGTCGATCGCGGGAGGCGTGTTGTTAGCTTTAACCACGTTAACTGGTGCGGCGGGGATCAGCCGTAAATTGCGTCAAGCTTAATTGAAAATAGTAAACACCAAGTTAGTCAAAAACTAACTTGGTGTTTTTTTGATGTTTTAGCTAAATTGGTTGGGTTGATAATTGATAATTAGGGCGTAGATAGTTAGTTGGATATCATTATTTTATTTAAATAAAGGCAGTTTGCCATAATTGTGAATTCACTTAAATAATTAGTGGCTTTTATATAATTGTTGTGTGAGAGTTAGATCGGTTCAATAAAAAATGATATCTAAAAAAGAATAATAAAAGCCGCAAATCATCGCCTTTTATCGATGCTTAATTAAAGTCTGAAAGACAATAAATAAATAACCAATATCTAGAAAATTAGAATGGTTTAATAAACTAATTTATGCTATATTATAATTACGAAAGGCGCTTATTAATCAATAGCTTTAATTATTATAATTAATTATAGTTTTTAAAAATTGGTTGGTAAAAGACGATGGAATCAGGGGCCTTAAAAAAGATCATAAATAATTGTAATCAACCGTCAATTGGGAGTGGCGGTTTGTTGTGATGATGGGTGTGGGTACTCAGTTAAGAAATGGGGAATTTCGAATGCGAGCAACAAAAAATGAAAAAATAATTTATAAAATGTATAAAAAGGGACGCTTTTGGGTCTTTGCCGGAATCGCCGTCACGACTTGGAATGTTAATTTGTTGAACGGGCAAGCCGATACGGTCGATGAAACAAATGCGACTAGTAGCGTCACCAGCAGTAGCGCAACCCAACTGAGTGGCTCGACCACTACCTTAAATCAATCAGATGTTACCACGGCAACATCCGATGGCAGTCAAACAGCAACAACGAAGGCCGATCAAACGACGACTGATGATCAGGCATCGTCAGTCACTAAAGCTGATGATACAACCAGTGAAATCAATGAGACTAGCGAGTCATCCGTAACGGCTAGTGACAGCAAGACGACGAATCAAACGACCACTAATGAGACTAGTAGCCAAAAGGAGACCACGCAAAGTCATCAAACGGCTACTGATCAGGATAAAACAAGCACAAGCCAATCAAACAAAACTGTGACAGTCGACGAGAGCAGTAGCTCAACAACTACGGCGAAAGATGCCGATACCACCACTTCAACAAGTACTAACCAAGTGACTGAATCAACATCAACGGTTACGCAACCAACTGCCGAGACGACCCAGGATACAACGGCACCAACCGCCGATGTCGTTGATGCTGAAACTAATGTCACAGCGGCAGAGACGACGGATACTTTGACGACAGCACCATTGACGACAACCAACACCACTGCAATTAATGCGTTAAGTGGTGCGATGCAAGCAGCAGTTGTTCAAGGAAGTCTATCGAAAAAAATGCTAGCTCGGGCTGCTACAGTGACAGCAACTGTTGTGGCTAGTGGGGACTTTAGTAAAGAGGTCACCGGTGGGAGCACTTGGACTTTAGATAGTAATGGTCTATTAACGATTTCAGCCGGAACTTGGGGTGCAATGCAAGGGGCTAATTCCTGGTACAGTAATCGGGCCAAAATTAAAAGTGTGGTGATTGAGGGCCCTGTAACAGCCGGCAGTAGTTTGGCCTATACGTTCTTCGGTGCTGCTAATTTAACCAGTATTTCTGGACTTAATTATATTGATACGAGCCATGTCACGGATATGGACAGAATGTTTTCCGGAGCTAAGATTAGTGATTTTTCTGGAATTGCTAATTGGGATACGAGCAAAGTGACCGACATGGGTGGTATGTTCTCCTCAAATTTGGCCACGACGATTCCGGTTGCTGGCTGGAATGTTAGTAATGTGACTGCTTTTGACACGATGTTTTCGAATAATGTTAATTTAACGTCATTAGATTTAAGCGGTTGGACGCTCAATGCCACCAAAAATATCACCATGGGTGGTATGTTCATGACTGATACGAGTCTGACAAGCTTAAACCTGAGCGGTTGGCAGACGGCTAATGTCATCTCAATTGCAAACTTGTTTGCGAGTGACAGCAGCTTAACAACGTTGAATTTAACCGGATGGCAACTTACGAAAGCCACATCTTGGATGAATGTTTTCCGAAACACAGCTAGTTTAAAGACTGTGGATCTCAGTGGTTGGAAATCCGATAATGTCACGAATTTTACCAATACGTTTAGTAACACTGGTATTTTAGGGAGCTTAAATCTAGCCCAATTCCAGACGGGTGAGGCCACGACCATGGCTGGGATGTTTGCGGGGACTGATTTAACAGGTATTGATCTTAGTTCGTTGACGACTAGTGCTGTGACCGACATGAGTAGTATGTTTGCGGGCGCAACTTTAGCTGGGATTGACTTAAGCACATTTGACACTAGCCAAGTGACGGACATGAGTAGTATGTTCCAAAACACCAATTTAGCGGGCGTCAATTTGTCTAAATTGGATACGAGCGCAGTCCAATTGATGGCTTCAATGTTTAGCGGCACGCAAGGACTTGAGTCGCTAGACCTCAGTCATTTTAAGACTAATAATGTGACGTCAATGAATAGCATGTTCAGTGATACAAGTATCAAACAACTTAATTTGAGCAGCTTTGATACTAGCCAAGTAACCGATATGTATGCGATGTTTAGCGGCGCAGCGGTGACTAGCTTAGATTTATCGAGCTTTGATATGACGAATGTCGCGTCAATGACGGACATGCTTAAGGCAACGAGTTTAAGCACCTTGACCTTAAGTCCAACGGTTAATTTACAAACGTCTGGTGTCAATATTTTTGGTGATCCTTATCAAGATACTGTGACGTTACCAGCAATCAAAGTGACCGATCAATACACGGGTTCATGGATCGATACCGATGGCAAGACTTACACGAGCGCTGAATTAATGGCAGCTTATGATCAGGGTCGGACAACCAACTTTACTGCACCAATCACCTATACTTGGGAAGTCATTACGTCAAAATCTGATTTAACGGCGAAAAATATCACCTTAATTGCGGGTCCTAAGACAACTTGGACGGCTAAAGATAGTGTTGCGTCATTGAAAGACGTTGATGGTAATGCGATTGACTTAAGCACCGTTTCGACAGATGTCATTACGGCAACTGGTGATACGGTCGAAACAACTAAAGCCGGAACTTACCAGGTGATCTTAGCCTACACAGATGATAAAGGGGTGACCCGAACAGCTGATGCCACTGTTACGATAGTGAATAGCCAGGCGGTATTGGTTGGTCAAACCGTCAGTGTGAACCAAGGCTCAAAAACTTGGCAAGCAAGTGATAGTGTTGATCAAACTAAGAGTTTAAATGCTGATGGTCAAGCTTTAGATGTGACTGAACTGGCGAGCGTGACGAGTTCAACGTTAGATACCAGTAAAGCGGGCGCTCAAACCGTGACGTTAACTTACGTTGATGCGGCTGGTAATACAGTGACGACCGATGTTGTTGTCAATGTGATTGCGAGTCAAGCCGGTTTAGTCACTAAGAATATCGAAATCGTTAAAGGTCAAAATGCCACTTGGAACGTCTTAGATAATGTGATTAGCGCGACTGATTTTAATGGCGACGCTGTGACGGATTTGAAGACACTCCAATTAACGACTAGCACTACCCCTGATTTAACCACAGTTGGCGATTATCCAATGACATTAACTTACACGGATGGCGAAGGCAATGCGCATACTTACACGATTAGTGTCAAAGTCATTGCCAGTCAAGTAAACTTAGCCGGCAAAGATGTCACCGTGATCATGGGACCGAACGCCAATTGGCAAGTTTCAGATAGTTTAGCCAGTGCCACTGGAAGCGATGGTCATGCATTAACGGCCGCTGAATTAGCTAAAGTCACGACCAATGCAACGCCGGATTTGACGAAAGTTGGCGATACTGAAGTGACACTGACTTATACTGATGCAGCCGGTAACACGGCCACGACTACGGCCACGATTCATGTGATTAAATCAGTCGCACATGTAAACGTTAAGGACGGCACTATCATCATGGGGCCAAATGCCACTTGGCAGGCACAGGATAATTTGGTTTCGGTGATTCAAGCTAATGGTGATACGGTTGCAGCTGATGATGTGATTTTGAAAAATGACGTGCAAGTCAATAGTGCGCGGGTAATGTCCATTATGTACAGTTACTTGCGGGCTGATGGCACGACCGTCACAGTTAGTGGTCAAGTTGATTTGAGTAAAATTGGCGACAATACGATTACGTATACGTACACTGATAGCCAAGGTAACACGACTAATTCAGTTGCTAATGTGGCAGTGGTGGCGAGTCAAGCGGCTTTAAATGCCAATGATCAAACGATTGTTCAAGGGCCAAATGCGTCTTGGAATGCGACTAAGGCCGTTACCGTCACTGATGAATTCGGTCAATCAACGGCAGCAACGACTGTCACGGTTGGTGGCGATACGGTTGATTTGACAAAGGCCGGTGTTTATCACGTCACGTATACTTACACGGATGGCGCGGGTAATGTCTTCACCAAAACAATTGCTGTTACGGTTGCCGCGACCCAAGCTGGGTTAACCACGACAAATAGTACGTTGATTGCCGGGCCTACGACGAAATGGACTGTGATGGATAATTTAACGGCTGGAAAAGATGCGACTGGTCAAGCGTTAGATCTGAGCCAAGTCAAAGTTAGTGGGACTGTCGATACCACCAAAGTGGGTAGTTACCCAATCACGTATACGTATACAGACAACCAAGGCAACGTCGTTAAGCAAACGATTACGGTGACGGTCACTAAGAGCCAAGCTGGTTTAACGGTTAAAGACAGTACGTTAACAGCAGGTGGTACTTGGACGGCCGCAGATAATTTTGTTCAAGCCACTGATGCTACAGGTCAAACCCTGACTTTAAGCGCGGTAACCGTCAGCGGTCAAGTCAATACGACAACGGCTGGTAGCTACCAAGTGACGTACACTTATGTTGATGCTGCGGGTAACACGTACACGAAGACCGCCGCGATTACCGTTCAACCGGCAACTGATACTGATGATAATGGCGGCACAACCACTAATTCTGATGGTGACGGTGACACGGTCAACCAAGGTGATGATGGCACGACTGTCAATCCTGACGGTGATGGCGACACGATTAATCCGGGAACTGATGAAAACACGTTAGTTAATCCCGATGGTGATGGTGACACGATCAATCCAGGTACAACCGCAAGTCATGGTGCTAATCAACAACCAACGGTGTTAGCGAAGACCACGGTTGTGTCAGCTGCGGTGGTCACTGCTAATAAAAAAAAGGTTGCACAGTTACCACAAACTGATGAAGATCAAACGCATAATGTTTCAGCGTTAGGATTGACTTTGCTGGCCTTAACAGGTGTGGTAAGTTGGTTTGGAATTGGTCGGAAACGGCGGCATAACTAGATTGAAATAATAACCAAAAGAGACACACGTCATTGAAAGTTGACGTGTGTCTCTTTTGGTTATTTAGCCGTGATTTGATCGCGACCATTGTTCTTGGAGTGATACAAGTATTCGTCTGCTCGTCGATAAAGATGCGTGCTATCTTCATCGGCGGCTTGCTGCATGGTCATTCCGACTGAAATACTGAGCTGAATCTTTTGGTTGTCATATTGAAAATCAGCTTGGTGAATCATAGTCGTAATGGCTTGAGCATGTTGTTTAGCTTTAGTTAAATCATAATCCATGAAAAGAATGGTGAATTCTTCGCCACCAGTACGATAAAGGACCAAGTCGCGATCAGTGGTTTGTAAGTATTTTTCGATTAGTAAGGCTAAATGTTCAAGCACATAGTCACCAGCTAAATGACCATAAGTATCATTGATGTGTTTGAAGTGATCAATATCAAATAACATAATGGTAAACGGCATTTGATGACTACGACTGTGCTTGAAGGCCTGACCGTAGTTGGTTCGAAAGGCAAAGAAGTTCTTGGCATGCGTTAATTCATCGAAGTTCGTATTATGTGTTAATTGGGCTAAAGTCGCGGCATCGTGATATAGTCCGTTCACATAGAAGTAAACAATCACGAGCATAATCCCCATGAATAATAATTCAGAGGTGACGCGTTCTTCAGGCAGTTGTAAGCGGATCGCGACAATTTGCCAGAGCGCGGCTGAAAAAATCATGCCGACAACCAAATATTAAATAAAATCCCAGTAGTTGAAGTGGCGATGGAGTTTTAGCCATTTCATCACGAAGAATAGGGTGACAAAAACCACCGTATACAACCAAGACAAAGTTTGAGAAATGGTCCCATCAATCAGCATGAATAGAATGGCGGTAATCGCCCAATGCCAGACTTTAATACCTAATAGCAAAAAGTAGCTGACAAAGACGACCGCGAAAATCTGAAAGTTAATAAACACCCATGAGATCGATTGATGGCTGACAATTAATTGTAAACTTAAAATTAAAATGGCTAAGTAAACCAAGCCAACGGTGGTGCGAATCTGTTCTTTATCCACAGCTTTGTGGTGGGCGGTACACCATTTGATGGCGCGATCGGCCAAGGTCCAGTAGAGGGTAATGATGCCTAGCAAGAAGAAAACGCTCGTCACTAAAGCTGGGACATACCAATGTGTGAGTGTCATAAGTACTCCTTTCTATCGACAGTTTAAGCTCACATTACGAGTTGCCTTCATGCGGTATGGTTGGCTTACCATAGAGATAACCTTGATTGATCTGAATGCCATATTTAGCGGCTAACTTTTGATCTTGCGGTGTTTCGACACCCTCAAGGACCATTTCTAAGCGATACTGCTGGGCAATCTTAGTCCAAAAAGCCAGTTGTTCAGGAATTTGATTAGCTTGACCACTCATTCGCAAATTTTGCATGGCGAACTTAATCTGATCAACGTAGGGTAACAGGTCCTTAATATTGTCGTAAGTGTTGCTACCAGTACCAACATCATCTAATACTAACTTCATGTCGTATTGATGTAATAAGAGGCTATATTTTTGAATTTCGTCTAAAGTTGGCGCTTCGGTCAATTCAATCGTTAAGGCTGCTGGGTTAATGCGTTTCTTTAGTGCCACCATAGTGCCAATGGTGAAAGGATTGTCGATTTGGTCACGATTTAGATTGAAAGCAATCACTTTGTTAGTGAGGGATGTTTTTAACGTGTCCGCCGTTTCCTCTAACAACGTGGCCTGTTCATCCATGGAAATTTCCGAAAAGTTATTAGGTAATGTCCAAGTGTCTTTTTGACGTTTACGTAAAAGCACTTCATATCCATAGACGGATTGATCATGGCCATTAATTTGGGGCTGTACAAAAAAACGATAGATGATAATCGCCTCCCTATGTTTGAGTTTTGTTGGTTTAGTTTATAAACCAAATTATCTTTATTTTAGTATAGAACCAAGGTGTTATCAATTTAACTGATTGAATTCGCTTAGTAAATATAAATTAATTTTTAGTTGATAAACGTGGTAAACTAAAATGACAGAGTAATTAATAGCGACAAAAAAATTGCAATTCAATGTTTACGGATGTAGACTATATAGAATTATTAGCGAGCTGAGAAGGGTGGCTAATCAAAGTGGAAGCACAAACCAAAATTGAAATTAGTGATGCTGAATGGGAAGTCATGCGGGTGACGTGGACATTAGGTCATGTGACCAGTAGCCAAATGGCTGAAATTATGGCTGAAAAGATGGGCTGGAAAACCGCAACGGTTAAGACATTGTTAGGCCGGTTAATTAAAAAAGGTGCGTTGCGAGCGGAAAAGCATGGTCGAGCGTTTACGTATTATCCAACCGTTGATGAACAACCATCAATGGATGAAGCCGTGACGACGTTGTTTGGTCATCTTTGTCAAATGCGGGTTGGTCAAACGTTGACTGATCTAGTAACTCAATTGACGTTAAGCCAAACGGATATTGAAAATTTACAAGCGACGTTAGCGCAAAAACAAGCGACAGCCCCAGTCACCGTTGATTGTGATTGTTTGCCGGGTGATCAACACTGTTAAAAGTTACGAGAGTTTGGGACAAAATCCAAGCTCTTTTTTTGTGTCAGCGTTTAAGTTGACTTTTAAAGTTTACAGTTGTAAACTTTAGCCATAAATAAAAAACAACACTGATATTTGGGGAGGTCGAGTTGAAATGAAGAAAACAACAATGACCATGGATCATGATCATCAAATGATGGCGCATGACGACATGGATATGGGAAACGGACAAATGATGCATATGGGAAATCTGAAACGTAAATTCTGGGTATCATTAGTATTGACTTTACCGATTATTTTGATGAGTCCCATGATGGGGATGCGGTTGCCATTTCAATTGATTTTTCAACCGTGGTCTGATTATTTAGTTGCCATTTTAGGAACGATTGTTTTTGTTTATGGTGGTCAACCATTCTTTAGTGGCGCCAAAGCAGAGCTGGCTAATCGAAAACCCGCAATGATGACCTTGATTACGATGGGGATTGGCGTTGCCTTTGTTTATAGCATCTATGCGGTCGTTGCCAATGATTGGTTAGCTGTGACGCCACGGGTAACGGACTTCTTCTGGGAGCTCGTCACGTTGATTGACATCATGTTATTAGGGCATTGGATTGAAATGAATACGGTCATGAATGCCGGGTCCGCGGTGGACAAGTTAGCCAAGTTATTACCTAGCACTGCTCACAAAATCGTTGACGGACAAACGCAAGATGTTGCTATTGAGTCCTTAATGACGGCTGATCACGTTCAAGTTCGTGCCGGTGAAAAAATTCCCGCTGACGGGGTCATTGTGAGTGGCGCGACGAGCGTTAACGAAGCGATGGTCACTGGTGAAGCACGGTTAGTTGAAAAGCAAGTTGATGCCAAGGTTGTTGGTGGTTCTGTCAATGGCGAAGGCACATTTGACATGCGAGTAACTGGTACCGGTGAAAGTGGTTATTTAGCTCAGGTTATGAAGCTGGTTAGCGATGCGCAAGCGGCTAAATCAGCGCAAGAAAATTTAGCTGATCGAGTTGCTGGTTTATTGTTCTATGCCGCCTTAACGGTAGCCATTGTGGCTTTTATCGTTTGGTTGTTGGTCGGTAATTTGGCCTTAGCGTTGTCGATTGCGGTAACGGTTTTGGTGATTGCCTGCCCGCACGCACTTGGTTTAGCAGTCCCATTAGTCATTGCTCGCAGCACGGCTTTAGCGGCTCGTCATGGGTTATTAATTCGTAATCGGGATGCTATGGAACAAGTTAAAAAGTTAAACTATGCGTTAATGGATAAGACCGGGACGTTGACCGCTGGTGACTTTAAAGTGGCTGATTATCAAAGCCTGAATGCACAATATCAGGCCGATCAAGTTTTAAGTTTGATGGCTGGTTTGGAAAAAGGGGCCAGTCATCCATTAGCTGTTGGTATCTTGAAAGCCGCTAAAGCGCAACAAGTGCCGACCGTTCAGGCAACCGATGTCCACCAAATTACGGGTGTTGGGTTGAGTGGGTCTATTGATGGTCAGGTGTATCAAGTCGTTTCCGCTGCCTATTTGGATCGACAACACTTGTCCTATGATCAAGCGACGTTTAACCGCTTAGCTTCAGCCGGTAATTCCGTGAGCTTCTTGGTACAAGATCAACAGGTCTTAGGCTACGTGGCTCAAGGCGATCAATTGAAACCAGCGGCCAAACATTTAATTGCGAGTTTGAAGGCACAACACATTACGCCAGTTATGTTGACTGGCGATAATGAACAAAGTGCCCAGGTCGTTGCTAAACAACTAGGAATTACTGAGGTTCATGCGAGTTTGTTACCAGAGGACAAAGTTAAGTTAGTCACGCAATATCAAGCACAGGGTCAACGCGTCATGATGATTGGAGATGGCGTTAACGATGCGCCAAGTTTAGCTCAAGCCGATATCGGGATTGCCATTGGGTCTGGTACGGATGTGGCGATTGATTCAGCTGACGTTGTATTAGTTAAGAGTAATCCTGATGATGTTGTTGATTTCTTAGCGTTAGCGCGGCAGACCACTCGGAAAATGACTCAAAATCTTTGGTGGGGGGCTGGCTATAACGTCATCACAATCCCACTAGCTGCTGGAATCTTAGCACCATGGGGCTTCTTATTGAACCCGATGGTTGGGGCAGTTGTCATGTCACTAAGTACGATTATTGTGGCGATTAATGCGATGACCTTACGGCTTAAAGATTAAACTGATTAGTGTAAATTAATTGTTGCGAATGCGTGTTGTCAGTTGATTTGGGTGCTAAAATAAGAGTATTCAAATCAAGGAAGTGACGCTCATGTGTACGAGTTTAACGTTACAAACTACGGGTGGCGATCAATTTTTAGCCCGAACGATGGATTTTGCTTTTGAACTAGGTGGTCGGCCAGTTGCCATGCCACGACAACAGCATTTTAATAGTGTGGTGACGACAGCCGGTTTTGAGACACCGTATAGTTTTGTGGGGACCGGTCGCAATTTAAATGGGTATATTTTTGTGGATGGTGTCAACGAGTATGGTGTCAGTGTAGCGGCCTTATATTTTTCTGGTCAAGCTCACTATGCACAAACCGCTGTGGCGGATAAATTGAATTTAGCCCCACATGAGGTTTTAATGTGGATTTTAGGGAACGTTAAAAGTGCACAAGAACTTGGTGATCGCTTAAATGAACTCGCGATTGTGGAAGCGGCAGCACCATTGTTAAATATCGTGGTGCCTTTGCATTGGATCATTAGTGATCGTAGTGGTGCAACTTATGTCTTGGAACAAGAAGCTGATGGGATGCATTACATGGTGAATCCGGTTGGTGTGATGACGAATACACCAGATTTTGGTTGGCACTTAAAGAACTTAAGTAATTACGTTCAACTCCAACCAGGGCCACAACCTGATCGGCAATATGGCGACTTCGAAGTAAAGCCTTTTGGTCCAGGAACAGGTGCGCTAGGAATGCCTGGGGATTACACGTCACCATCACGGTTTGTACGCACTGTCTTTATGCGGCAATATGCCGACCCGGTTGAGACCGATGTCGAAGCCATCAATGCACTATCGCACTTGTTGAATTCGGTAGAAATTACCAAAGGGGTGAAATTACAAGCAGATGGCTCTTCAGATTATACGCAGTATCGGGCGTACATGAGTATGCATGAACCAGCCTTCTACATTCAACCTTATGATGATCAAACGATCACGCGGGTGGCATTAACAGCCGACTTAATGACGGCTAGTCAACCAACTGAATTTCCCTTAGCAACGACGCAACAATTTAATCGTGTCAATTAAGATTAAAAACCAGCAATTTTCGAATTGCTGGTTTTTTGTTTGGTTTCACCTAACCGTAACTGTCAATTAATGCTAAACTATACTTAGATTTAGGCTAACATAACTTTAATGAATATGTAACTTGTGGCCTAGGGTTGCATTTTAATGTAAATAGGAATAATATGTATTACGTAATAATGATTACAAAGTGTTCGATGGGGGTCATAACATGAAAAAAAAGATGACGTTAGCGCAACGGGTCAATATTTTACGGGCCAGTGTCATGGGTGCTAATGATGGCATTTTGTCAGTTGCCGGGATTGTTGTTGGGGTTGCTGGTGCGACGACAAATAGTTTCTCAATCTTGATTTCGGGTCTAGCAGGGATGTTAGCAGGGACAATTTCGATGGCAATGGGTGAATATGTCTCGGTCAATACGCAAAAGGATGCGCAAAAGATGGCGATTACGCATCAAAAAGCAGCTTTAGCACAAAATTATGATGATGAAGTTGCCATGGTTAAGCAGAAGTATGTCAATCAGGGGATTAGCGAGCCACTCGCTGCGCAAGCGACTAAGGAAATGATGGCTGATGATGCCTTAACGACCACGATACGTGAACGTTATGGGTTTAATCCAAAGGAATTTATTAGTCCTTATGCGGCGGGGATTGCCTCGATGATTTCATTTCCAACCGGATCTATTTTACCGTTAGTGTCAATTACCTTTTTCCCGGCTAAAATTAAAGTCTTAGCTACGGTGATTGCTGTCGCCATTGCATTAGCGATTACGGGTTATACGGCGGCAATTTTAGGGAATGCAGATCGTCGTCACGGTATTTTCCGTAACGTGGTTTCAGGGCTGTTAACGATGGTTGTGACCTATTTCATCGGTCATTTATTTGCATAAGGTTGAACTAGGGGGAATGACGATATGATGATGTCAAAAGTAAAGCCAAAAAAGACCCATCAAACAATGGATGAGAAACTCAACACGTTGCGGGCCGGTGTGTTAGGGTCTAATGATGGGATTTTAACGGTTGTTGGGGTACTGTTCAGTGTGGCGGCCGCAACGACGAACCAATTTACGATTTTTATTGCAGGTTTGTCGGATTTATTAGCGTGCGCGTTTTCGATGGCTTCTGGGGAATATGCCTCAGTTAGCACCCAAAAGGATACCGAAAAAGCGGTTGTTGAAAAAGAACGGCAATTATTAAAAACAAATTTTGATGACGAAGTGGCGGCGGTTAAGCGGCATTATATGACATTGGGTGTCACTGAAGAAACGGCGATCGCAATTGCGAAAGATTTATTAGCGAAAAAGCCGCTTGAAACGGTGGTCAGCATTAAGTATGACATTAAGTTGGGGCATTACATGAATCCGTGGGATGCGGCGTTTTCATCCTTGTTTTCGGCATCAGCCGGGGGAATTTTTCCATTAGTAGCCATGACCTTTTTGCCAGATGCCATGAAGTGGCCGGGAACGATTATGGCGGTCACGTTGTCTGTGGCATTGACTGGTTATTTATCAGCCGTACTCGGTAAAGGTAATGTCAAAACCGCCGTTATCCGGAACATCATCGTTGGGATTATCACGATGTTTATTCACTATTATATTGGGACGTTATTCTAAAAGATGGTGCAATTAATAACTAAAGGTTGAAAGCTATTTTTTAGCAATGGTCGTTGATATGATAAGCATTCATCGATCAAAACTAGTCGTACTTGCCACCTACCGTTCGCCCACATTGAGCCGGAACGCTGTGGGCGGACCGGTTCAGCCCAAAAGCAGTCTGAACCGTCGTTTTGAACCACCTAACCCGTGTTTCAAAAGCGCCTGGCTCTAAGCGATAAATCGCTAAGAGCCCCCACAGCCGGCAGAATCGCTGGCTGGCGTAGGTGATCAATTTAGCATGACTTAAGTCAATTCTAGTAAAGCCTTTACCGTTAGACTTAACTTTCAACCTTTAGTTGATAAGTATGACCTATTGATAACGTGGACGTCAAAACGACGATTTCACGTTATTTTTTTCTGCAAAAAAGCGACCTCATTTTCAGTAAAATTTAATCAAGGGCCGGTATAATATGCCCATTAATTAAATTGAGGTAAATGAAAATTGAAAACTCCAACTAATCGTTATATGAAAGGTATTTTGTGGGCGATGCTGGCCTCGACGCTCTGGGGGATTTCCGGGACGGTCATGCAGTTTGTCTCGCAAAATCAAGCGATTCCCGCCGATTGGTTCTTATCAGTCCGGACATTGTCAGCCGGGATTATCTTGTTGACGATCGGCTTTATTCAACAGGGACGTGGCATTTTTAAAGTCTGGCATTCTTGGCGGTCGATTGGCCAACTGGTGGCCTATGCTACGTTAGGGCTCATGGCCAACATGTATACATTCTATATTAGTATTGAACGGGGAACCGCTGCAGCGGCGACTATCTTACAATATTTAAGTCCACTATTTATCGTATTGGGCACCCTAGTTTTTAAACGTCAATTGCCATTGCGGAGTGATATGCTGGCTTTTGGTGTCTCACTGTTTGGGGTTTTCTTAGCGATTACGCGTGGAAATATTCATGAATTAGCGATTCCAACTGATGCGTTGATTTGGGGTATTTTATCTGGGGTGACTGCTGCGTTATACGTGGTGTTGCCACGGAAAATTGTGTCCGAAAATTCACCAATTGTCATTCTTGGTTGGGGGACCTTAATTGCGGGGGTCTTGTTCAATGGCTATCACCCGTTATGGGTTGGTGCACCAACGATTACGCCGAAACTGATTATTTCGATTGGGGCAATTGTGTTAATCGGGACGATTGGGGCCTTTTCAGCGCTACTGCACAGTTTACAATTCGCACCATCGGCGGTGGTTAGTATCGTCGATGCGGTCCAACCAGTGGTCACTTTCGTGTTAAGCATTATTTTCTTGGGCTTAAAGGTCAGTGTTGTTGAAATCATTGGTTCGGTGTTAGTTGTCCTGGCGATTTATATCTTGCAACATTATCGTAGTGATCCAGATCTAGAGTAACCAAAAAGCGTGTGTTCCCGAGGGAGCACACGCTTTTTTAGATCAAATTAAGCTTCTGGTTGATAGTCTTCGTCAATGATGAGGACGGGTTTAATCGTCTTCCCACTAACTGAATCAGCATTGGCTTGGTTAATGTCAGCGAACTTGTAGAACTTTTCAGTCTTTTCAAATGGGAACATCCCATGCTTGTAGAAGTCGATTAAACGTGGCACATCAACTTGAGGAATTGAATCACCCATGTTGACGCCGATAACTTTCTTGTCATCAACACAAAGATCATTCCATGAACTGATGGTGATGTTCTTAGCAGTAACGGCAATCAAGGCCGCGGTCCCACCTTGTGCTAAAGCATGAATGGCTGAAATCATGACGGGTTCAACACCAGTCGTGTCAACAGTGAAGTCCACACCATAGCCATTCGTTAACTTCTTAATGGCTTCAACTGGATCTTCGTTCTTGCTATTGATGGTATGGGTGGCGCCAAGTTCTTTGGCCAGTTCCAACCGAGAATCTACGATATCCACGGCAATGACTTCGGTACAGCCTGAGATTTTACCAGCCATCATGGCTGCCAAGCCGACCGCACCAGTCCCAAAGACGGCGATTGTTTGGCCGGGGCGAGGTTGTAAGCTATTCAAAACGGTGCCACTACCAGTCACATAGCCACAGCCTAAAGGTCCTAAGCGGCGTAAGTCGAGGTCTTTGTCGACTTTCACGGCGTTACGTTGGTCAACTACAGTATGTGTGGTAAATGAAGATTGGTCGAACATGTCACTAACATGATGACCGTCTTCTTGGAAATGATCGGTGCCATCTGGACGAGTGCCGCTCAAGTTGTAATCGGCATAGTTCCGACATTTGGTTGGCATGCCCTTCAAACAGTTGTCACAAGTGCCATCGGCGTAAAATGACATGACAATATGATCGCCGGGTTTGAAGTTTTTAACTTGTGGACCGACCTTTTCAACAATCCCAGAGCCTTCATGGCCTAGAATAACAGGGTAGCCGAGTGAAGCGTCACCTTTACGGATGGCTTCATCAGAATGGCAAATCCCACTAGCGACTAATTTAACTTGTAAATCGGTTGGGCCCATTTCGGCCAATTCGATATCATCTTTAATGACAAATGGATCATTTACTTGATCAACAACAGCTGCTTTAATTTTCATAATGCAGGTCCCTCACTTTGATTTTTAATAGTATGTAAACCGCTTACAATTTGTATTGTTACACACGTCACAATTAGATTCAAGCGGTTTCAAAAATGCTAAAAATCAGTATAAAAGCTGTTATAATAGACTTTAGCGATTATTAACCTGTAAATATGATACCGAAGTTCTGTAGATTTGATGATCATTTTTTGATAACAAATGTAGAAATGCACGTTAATCATAAAGGGGGATTTAACTGAAAATGGCAACTTTATTAACAACGACACAACAAGCATTAGGTCGAGACTTATTGACTCAATTTCCACAGTTGGAAGGTTTTGTCCCTGGCGAAGGGTCACTGGAACCCAAGTTAGTGATGGTCTCCGAAGCCCCGGGGGCGGTCGAAGCTCGGGTCGGTCATCCGTTTCAAGGACCAGCGGGAACCATTTTGGATCAATGGTTAACGCAATTGGGGTTAATCCGTGATGAGATTTATTTAACTGGTGCCGTGCGTTCGCGACCATATCAGCTAGGACCTACTGGCTTAAAACGGGATCGTAAACCGACACCAGCTGAAATTGCAGCGAGTGCACCGTTACTGGATGCGGAATTAAGTCAGCTGGTCAATCGATTATTGGTGCCCTTAGGCAATACGGGTTTGCAACGATTATTAGGGCCAAAAGTCAAAATTAGTGCAGTCCATGGCCGGTTATTGACGCAACCGATTCGTCGTTGGTCATCCGACCATCAACGCTTTGAGTGGACCGAGGAAGCTTATTGTATCTGGCCGTTATATCATCCTTCTTATAGCCGCCGATTCAAAAAAATCCGACCAATCGTCACTACGGATTTAGCTGAATTAAAAGCGTATCTAGATTCATCGGATTAAAGTTTGATTTAGTACCAAGCAGGCTTATCGCCGTCGGTATCAGGTTTATTGACTCCCAGTGAAGCCCGAACAGCTTCATCAGGATGAGTAGCAAGCTTGACCACTAACGCTGCGATACTTTGACGTGAGACTTCGGTTCCTTTGAAGGCATCGTGGCGACCGGTAGTTTCGTAAGCCACTTCTGGTTTGTTCGTTAACCAAGCGGGTCGAATAATAGTGTAGTCTAAATCAGAATTTTCCAGCACTTCGGCAGCGCTGTAGTAACGAGTTAAGTAACTGCCTAAAGTGGCATTGTTCCAAGCACCAAATTTTCCAGGAACTTCATCGTAAATCCCTAAGGTGGAAATCCAAATGAGTCGTTTGACATTTGCTGCGTGCATAGCTGCTAAAACCGTTTCGGCTTGAGTTTTAATATTCTGGCCAGCTAAGTTGGCATAAACGACATCTTGACCAGCCATGGCTTGGGTAAGCTTAGCCTCATCGGTGGTGTCGCCATCGATGACCGTAACGCGTGCTGATTTTAGATCGTTAACCCGTTGGGCATTGCGTAAGTAAAGTGTTAAATCAACGTTCGTATCTGCTAAGAATTGTTGTTCGGCTAACCGGGCGATTTGACCAGCAGCGCCGAGAATTAAGACTTTTGTCATATAAATCCCCTCCTGAATGTCTTAACTGTAAATCTAATAATTACAGAATGCAACTGAGAAGTTTTAAAACTTTTTCGAACAAAAATGCGCCACTTTTTTAAATTAGCACTATAATGAACCTGTAGCGAACAATTGGTTCGTTTCCATCATAAAAGAGGCGAGTATCATGGCACAAAAGCTTAGCAAGGAACAAAAGAAAGCTATGATCCAAAAAGCTGAAGAAGAACGTGCAAAGCATCCAAAGCCAAAGAGTGGGGTTTCCGGTTTTGAAACCATTGACGAAGATGCTAAAAAGTTATCCAATAACTAACTTTTAGCCGTTATTAAGGTGTTTAGGCGTTAGCCTAGGCACCTTTTTTAGATTGAGAGTTTTACCACATTAGATGGGCTAAATTAGCCACCTCCGTCAGCCAGTGATTCTGCCGACTGTGGGACCGGCTCCAGCCAAAATGCGGGCTTTCACCTCGCTTTTGAGACTAGCCAAAACCGCTAGTCTCAAAAGTCGTCCACATCGTAAGCCCGGGAAAATCACCCGGACTAACGATGTTTGCACGGCCGGCGCCATCACTGGCTGACTCCGGTTATCTTGTGGATACAAATTGATTAGTAATTACTAACATAACCGAGAGTGAGCTCGCATTGAGCCCAGCCGTGGGAGCACTTAGCGATTTATCGCTTAGAGCTCGGTGCTTTTGAAACGCGGGTTAGGCGGTTCAAAACAATGGTCGAGACCGTTCTGTGGCTCGACCAGTCCACCCACAGCGTTCCGGCTCAAGGTGGGCGAACGGTAGGTGGCAAGGTAGTGGGCCTTTGAACATCAATGGTTGTCAGAATATAACACTCAACCTGTAACTAAGAGTCACGCTGTTTAAAATAATGAAAACGCTGTATAATATTAAGTAAATCGATAGGGGTGATCAAAATGGATACCTTTACGACATTTATTCAACAGTTAGATCAAACGCTTGCACAATCGCAAGTGACACCAACAACGGTCTATGTCCCAGTCACATTCAGTTGGCAGCAACAACATTTACAAGTTGAGATGCCAAGTCTACGGACATCGTTCAATCAAGGTGCCAATGCTTTTGGTGTTGCAGATATTTTGGATCGAATTCGGCAATTAGTTGGGATTGAACTGATGGAAAAGCCCCAGTCACAATGGCCAAGGCACGCAACGGCTAAAGCGCTAACCATCACGATTCACAAAGTGGTACGGGTGATACCTGTCGATATGCAAGTTTATGGTGTGTAACAATTGAAAGGGTGATTAAGCAATGGCAAACGATATGATGGATAATTGGCACAAAGATTTATTTGAACGGTTAAATCCGCTAGATTCTAAAACGGCCGCGACGGTCTTCAATGACTTAGGTCAATCGCTCTCAGCTGTGACGGGCCGAGATGGGGCGTTATTACGGACGGATATTCAAGAAACGGATGATCAGTATCAACTCCAAATTGATCTTCCCGGGGTTGAAAAGTCAGACATTACCTTGAAGTATCGTGATGGTCGTTTGTCCGTTGGGGTTAAGCGCAATGGCTTAGACGATGATGCCGATGTGACCGTTTTAGCTAATGAACGCGCGACAGGAACCTTTAATCGTCAATATTCGTTAGCGGATGTTGCGGCTGACAAGATTGAAGCGCACTATGAAAACGGCGTGTTAGCGTTGGTTTTACCGAAAAAAGCAGCGGCTGATACACACCACATTGAAATTCAATAATTGAAAAAGAGTAACGACGGTGGTCCGAGTTTAATTAGACTAGGACCGCCGTTATTTTTTGTTTTGAGAGAGGAAAGATGACTAGTGACTCAGCAGAATCAATCAGTAACGAAGAACACCTTATACAGTATTTTAGCGGCCGGTTTACTTAGTTTTATGGGGATTTTAGTGGAAACTTCAATGAATGTCACGTTCCCTAAGTTAATGCAGACGATGCATGTCCCGTTGACGACCGTTCAGTGGCTCACGACAGGATACTTATTAGTCGTGACGATGATGATGATTGCCTCGGCCCACTTATTAAAACGCTATCCAGCCAAACAACTATTCTTAGTCGCCATTAGTTGTTTTACCGTTGGCGCCGTTTTAGCGGCTTGTGCGACGACATTTCCGGTTCTCATGACGGCCCGGGTCATTCAAGCATTGTCGACTGGAATTTCAACACCGCTATTGTTTCACATTATTTTGACCCAGATTCCACGTCACCAAACGGGAACCTATAACGGTATGGCGGCGATGATCATTTCATTAGCGCCAGCGCTTGGCCCAACTTATGGCGGTTTGCTAACGACTAACGTCACTTGGCGAGCTATTTTTTGGTGGCTATTACCGTTAATTGTCATTGTTTTCTTGATCGGGCAAACGCATCTAGACTTGCCGGCTAATGATCGTCATGATCGTTTTGATTGGCAAGGCTTCGTCTGGTTAGCGGCTTTATTAATTGGGCTAGATTTGACGTTTAATCAAGCCGGCCAGCATGGCTTTTTGAGTGTGAATTTTGGAATTGGGTTGCTGGTTAGTCTAGGGTTAATGTTTGGTTTGATTCATTACAATCGTCAGAGCACGGTTCACTTGATAGATTTGAAAATTTTTCGAAATCTCGTGGTTGATTGGCACTTATTAGCTTATTTTCTGTTACAATTCATTAATATCGGTAGTTCATTTGTGCTCCCGAACGTGGCGCAATTGGTTTTGGGTCAGGATGCCTTTACCGCTGGGTTGATGTTATTACCCGGTGCGTTGTTAGGTGCCAGTTTAGCGCCTGTAGCAGGGCATTTACTGGATCGGGTTGGTGCCTATCGACCGATATTAAGTGGACTAGTCGCGATGGTGATTGGTTGTTTGGCCTTGGTTTTGTGGCAGGCGAAGTTGACAGTGATCCTGATTGGGAGTTTTTACCTGATCTTACGAGTGGGGTTTGCCTTTGCGTTTGGTAATACGATTACGAACGCGAGCCAACAAGTGGCTATGCACCAAAAAGCGGATATCAATGCAGCCTTTAATATGGCGCAACAATATGCTGGTTCTTTGGGGACCGGGATCTTGGCTGCCATTATTGGGGCCTGCCAATTGATGCCTGGTGCCGCCAAGACAACGACCGCGGCTGGTGCTCACATTGATTACTGGGTGTTACTGTTATTGGCAGGTATCGCCCTAGGTAGTATTTGGCAAAGTCGTAGGATTAGTAAGGAAAGTAGGAATGCGTGATGACGGAAGGTTTTAGACCGAGTCACCCTAAAATATCGATTGACGATGACCCTGGAATACGGTCCCAAATCGAAAGTTTAACCGGTGAGCTCTCACAACAACAACTCGCAAAATGGGCGTTGATTATTGCTAAGAAGGCCATGGCTTTTGTAGATGATGACCAGCAGCATGAACGCCAAATTCGATTAGCGCTTGATGCTAATGAATTATGGCAAGTCAATTTGGCTAGTGTCTATCAAGTTCGACAGGCTAGTGCCAAAGTTGAGGCCTTGGTCGCTAAAAGTACCAGTTCAATTGGTGCGGCCGCTTTAGAATGTATTAGCTGGGCGATTGCTTCGGCGTATGTTGACGATAATGCGTTACGGGCAGCAGATCAAGCAATCAAATTGGTTAACTTGACTCAACCCAATGATGCAGTTGCGGTGACGGCTGAACGACAGTGGCAGTATCAACAACTAGCAGATTTAGCCCGGAATATTAATTTAGGAATACGTCATATGCTATAATGCCTACAGAACGTAAGTTAGGTGGGGATAGAATGACGGCCGAAGTTCATGCCGAGGCGAAAGCCGAGTTGTTGCGTCAATATCAAGAAGTAGTTTCAAAATATATGACTAATATTTATGAAACGGTGGATGCTGACGCGCATTTCCAACTGAAAAATCAGTTGGGCTTTAATTATTTTGTCGATTATTTGTTTTTAGCCAATGTTTGCTATCAAGCAAGTTTAGATATTTTAAATAACGAAGATCAGAAGTATCCAGAAAGTAACGCACGATTAGCTGAAGTGATTGTGAAGTATCCAGAATTTTTAACTTTAGCGATCTTTAATGCCGATTTTCAAGACGCTAGTGTGACTGATCATTATGAAAAAACGTTAGTTAATCTCGCCGAAACGCTAGATTAGCGTGATGACCACGGGTTACCGTTACTTGGTAAGCCGTGGTTTTGTGTTAGGAGGAATAGGTATGATTGAATGGTCACCAGCGACCATTAAGGCGTTTCAAACGACGTTATTGACGTGGTTTGATCAAGAGGGTCGCGATTTACCATGGCGTCGGGACCATGAACCGTATCACATTTGGGTGTCTGAAATTATGTTGCAGCAGACCCAGGTGCAGACGGTAATCCCGTACTATGAACGGTTTATGGACTGGTTTCCAACGGTTCAAGAACTTGCCGCAGCGCCGGAAGATCGCTTGCTAAAAGCGTGGGAAGGGCTAGGCTATTATTCACGAGTGCGAAACATGCAACGATGTGCACGGCAATTATTGGCCGACTATGACGGTCAGTGGCCGAAAACGGCGACCGAGTTGACTGAGTTGATTGGGATTGGCCCATACACTGCGGGTGCCATTGCCAGTATCGCCTTTAATGAACCCGTGCCGGCTGTTGATGGGAATGCCTTTCGCGTGTTTAGTCGGTTGTTAGAAATTGATGCCGATATTGCTAAGCCACAGACGCGGCAATTATTTGAACAAGTGATTGCCAAGATTATCCCAGTCGATCGACCCGGTGATTTTAATCAAGCGATTATGGATCTGGGTTCAAGTTACATGACCGCTCGCAACCCGGATAGTGAGCACTCACCAGTCAAGGCATTCAATCAGGCTTACTTGGATGGTAAGGAATTGGCTTATCCGGTGAAGACCAAGAAACCCCGACCAGTCCCAGTCGATTATGTTGCCGTGATGGCAAAAGTACCGACTGGTGAGTGGTTGATGACGCAACGACCAAGTACGGGGATGTTGGCGAATCTATGGACGGTGCCGTTAGTTAAGGTTGATGACTTAGACTTAGCGGATGACGCAACTGAGGCTGATTTATTAGTAGCAGTTTCGACTTACTTTAAGCACGAATATCAGTTGAAAGTAACGAGTGAGAAATTGTCATTAAAGGCAGTTTCGCATACGTTTACCCACCAAAAGTGGACGATTCAGTTGTTGGCTGGAAAGGTTGAAACGACTGATTTGGCTTACTTTCCTGGTAAGGTAGTGTCGGCAGATCAACTAAGCAAGTTACCGATGCCAAAGGTACAAGAAAAAATTTGGCATCGATATCAAGAAGTTGAACACGATAACTAATTATAGGAAAAACAAAGCGATGCAAAATCTCACAAGATTTTGCATCGCTTTATTTTGAGTACTCATCTAAAAGGGTAGAAGCTAGTGGTAGCAGTCATATTAATATTAGCTTGAATTAGTCAGCACCTACGCCAGCCAGTGCTTCTGCTGGTCCATCCACAGCGTTCCAGCTCAAGGTGCGCGAACGTCAGATGGCAAGTAAGATTATGACTAAAAAGTAACTTTCGACTTTGAGTACAGACTATAAATTTACAAGTCTGAATGTTTGTTAGTTAAAAGTTCTAATGCGTATACTTAAAAGTACAAAAGGGGGAAACGGGATGCTTGGAAGATGGCACGTTGTGTTATTAGTTACGGTTAGTGCGGTAAGCATTGGGGGAATGGTTAACCACGGCGATGGCGGCTAAGCAATCCAAGTATTTACCAAGTAACACAACTTATGTCCGAACTAAAAAAGCAATGACAGTTGGGATTAAGGAAAAAGTCGGGTCTAAGTACAAATTAGTTAAAGTTCGTAAAAACACGCTGTTAAAAATTTCAGCTACCAGTGTTAGAGAAAACGGTAATAGTGATCAAACGACAGCACTGTTTACGTATGGGGCGATCCATTATGCGCGTGCTCAGAAAATAAAGTATGCAAATAGTTTAACAACTCAGGCAACCCTATTGTCTAAGGCCAATTTTAAAGCAGTTAAGCTAAAAGCACCGATGCGAACATTAATTTTTCGACCAGGGACGGGATTTAAAGCCGATGAAAAGAATTTTGACGCTATTCCAACCAGTGGGTTTTATTTAACGTTAGCTAAAGACGTGCATTTGGTAGATTCACAACAAGCCACGGATACTCAAAATTATAAACCAACTCGATCCGTTAAAGTAACCGAGGTCACGGTGATTGGAAATACGACAATAGTTGATTATAAAAAACCATTGAAAGGGTTACCTAATAAAAAGATTGCCAAAAATCATTATCGGTTAACCATTAAGCAGTTAAAAACGACTGGTAAGCTTAATCTGGACATGTCAGACGGCACGTACAATGCCATGGCGTCGTGGACGAATTATCAAATTAACAACAAACCTTACTACAATGGTGAAATTGAATATTCTGATGACTAAACAAAACGACCTCGTTCAGCAAAAACTGAACGAGGTCGTTTTTAGAATGATTACATGTAATATTTAACTAAATTATATAACGTTTTTTCAGTAAGATCGGCGGTACTGCGGCCGGTCCCTTTTTGATTAGAGAAGAAGATGACCCCAGTTTTGTTGCCTTCGGATAAGTACATATGAGTAGTAATCCCGGTGTTCCGTAAACTCCCAGAACTGTACTTCATATGGGTGCTCTTATTGTGCCACATCCCGCCATCGTAAGCGTACTTGTAATTGTTAGACAAGTAGTAGTAGTCACTCTTATTCAAAATCTTGCCATTGCGCAAGCCTTTTTGAACGGTGTAGTAATCTTGAGGTGACATATACATGTTACCGGCACCAGTCAAAGAGGATAATAAGTTCGTGGTTAAGGCATAATATTGATAATTTTTGCCATTTTCATACTTATAACTAGCGGCCGGCGTAATGTTGCTAGGAATTGTATTGTAGAAATACGTTTCTTTTAAACCTAGTTTATTGATGATCCGTGATTGCACATTGGCTTCTAAGGATTGACCAGTTAATTGGCGAATAATCCCCGCTAACAAAATGTAATTGGCGTTGGTATAGTGATGCTTACCGGCACCGGTGGCATTCAATTGGCTGATCGCATATTGAATGGCTTGTGCTTCGGTCAAATTTTTACCGGGATCAATCTCTTCGTTGGTTTGTTCGAGACCAGTGTTGTGGTCTAATAATTGACGAATCGTGATGTCGGCACTGGTTTTAATATTGGGATAAAATTTACTCAAGCGCGTGTACTGGGTCAACTTATGTTCGTTGACCAACTGGACGATAATTGCCCCCGTAATCACTTTTTGCAGTGAAGCGGTTGGGTAGACGGTGTCGCTCGTATTCAATTTACGGCCACCATAATAAGCGTAACCAGTGGAGGCGGTCACACTGTTGCTGGCATAATTTTTGATAAGCATCGCTGTACCGCGATAATGATACTTATCGATCAAAGCAATCGCATTTTGTTTAACTGAGTAGGGTTCAATCGCACTTTTTTTGACCCAGCCAATTGTGTCGCCATAGTAACTGAATTTAACCCAGGTGCCGCTTGCAGTAGTGGCCTCTTGGGTGACTTTGATAAAGCGATGTTCCCAATTTTTCCCATTTAAATCACGGGTTGCAGTTGAACTGCTGGTATTGTAAATCCCATACTTGTAAATGCCGTCATTGGTTTTAGCCTGGTTAACGAATCGTGCCGTGTAGTTCTGATTAGTTTGCTTGGAAATGGTATCGTAAGCGTGTGCCGTGGTTGGCATGAATAACCCCACTGCCGCCAAGGTACCGACAGTCCCCAAAAGTGTTGCTAGTTTTTTCATTTGTCTGAACTCCTAACCCGTAAGTGATAATTAAATCATACCTTCATTAGGCCATTGAAACAAGCTTATTCGCCTAATGTACATCTAATTAAACCCAATCAGGGCGCGGATTCGGTCCCTTTGTGTCAAATCAATTAAGTTTGATAAGGTAGCGTGTCGTCATTTAAGGGGGTTGGTCGGCCATTAGCTAGGTGTTTGTGGTAAACTAATGAAAACTAGTTTACTAATTGGTGCGGGTGGTGCCCGGCTAAGTCACGGAGGAAAAAGTATGCTGAATGTGTTTGACATTATTAAGTTAACCCAGATTGACCACAAAGAAGTCGATAGTAACCAAGTTGTCGTTACTGATGGCAATGGCAAACCAAACGCCGTTTTGACTGAATTGTTAAACGACGTGGTCGGTAATATGCGGATCTTTATTAACATGGATCAGATTTATTCCGTTGATGAGCTGACCGAAGCCCTGGCGACCCACACGCCATTACCAACGGATGTGCTAGATGAATATGAAAAAGTCTTACGCGAACCAATCTATAACATTAATTTTGTCCCAAAGCGGGGCCAAGTTGAATTAGTGGTTGGCGAATAGCGATTAAAAACGTTTGAGCGCTGGTGCTCAGGCGTTTTTTTATTGTCGCCAACCGTGATCGTCACGCCAATCGCGTTTACGACTATCACTTTGATAGGGATTACCCGCAACTACAAAACGAAGCGGGAGTTGTCCACTAGCTGCATCTGGATTGACGCCAACGCGTGGTAAAGCTTGGATTTTAACTGGTTGACGGGTTTGCGCTAAATCAATTGCGAGGTCACTAGTGGCTAAGGGCTGTAAGTTCATTTGTTGATCTTGAATGCCAAGGGCTTGCATTAATTTGCCGGGGCCGTTGGTCGCTAAAACACCATCTTTACTACGGTTAGCGACCATTTTCGGAATATTAAGGGTGGGTTCGATGGCGCGAATCAAGACGCCTTCTGGTGTTTCAGCGGGTTGGGTGACGATGTCTAACAAGAAGTTGGCTCGTAAACGGTAAATGTACAACGTCCCGGGATCGCGATAGAGTGGTTCGCTAAAAGCGGTTCGCCGACCATTAAAGGCATGCGCAGCCGTATCATGTGTGCCGAGATAGGCTTCAGTTTCAACAATCAGGCCACCGACAGTTGTCGTCGGCGTGCGGTATAATAAAGTGGTTCCTAATAAGGCTTGAGCAATTTCAGTCGTTGGCCGCCCAGTGAAAAAGGCCGCGGTGGCTAAATGAGTCATTGTCAAAAGTAAGACCTCGAATTCTAAAGATTGAAGATGGTAATGTGTTATTAAAAGTGGAACGTATCTATACCAAGCCAGCTGATCTAGATGGCTATCGTATTTTAGTGGATCGTTTATGGCCGCGTGGTATTTCCAAAGTGAATGCGCATTTAGACACTTGGGTAAAAGAAATCGGGCCGTCAACTGAACTTCGTAAATGGTTTAATCATGAGCCAGCCAAGTATCCTGAATTCAAAACCCGTTATTTAGCCGAACTTGAGGCTAATCCAATTACGACTGAGTTTGTTCAGCAAGTTGCCACGCAATTAAAAACGATGAACGTGATTTTATTATACGGCGCTAAAGACGAACAACACAACCAAGCTATGGTATTAGCCGAGTATTTACAACAAAGTGGTCAGTTACCGACAAGTTAATATGATAAAAATATTAATTCCGGAATATTCAATTCCGGGATTAATTGGTTAATAAACTGTGATCGTCAAATTATTTTATTTATTTTTTGAAAACGCTAGCAATTAGAACTTAATTTTGCTATGATTAGGATGTTAATTAATGACGTCAACTATTACAGTGCACAATAATGGGGGTTGCATTGTTAGGCAAGCAAGATTGGGGATAATGAAATGATAAACTTATGTGTGTTACCAAGTACCGCAAGTTGTCGCAAAGCCCATCGCTGGTTACTCGAGCATCGAATTCCATTCCATGAACGGAATATGAATGCTCAGCCTTTGACCGAAGTCGAAATTAAGCATTTACTCCAGTACACGTATGACGGGATTGATGATTTAATCAGCACCAAGTCCAATGCGTATCGGCAATTAAGCAAAACCACACCGATTGAAGACATGCCATTGAGTGAAGCGGTGCATGTTTTAAGTCAAACACCACAACTCTTACGGCGGCCCATTATTTTTGATGACCATCGTTTATTATGTGGGTTTAACCAAGATGAGATTCGGATGTTTATTCCACGCGACCAACGCGTTTTGAAGATGAAGTCGTTAGCGGAACATCAAATGGCTTAGGTTAACACTTTGGGGTGTTAAAAAAATTTAAAGGCACTAACTTGCCCGGCAAAACTGATGCCGGCAGTTAGTGCCTTTTTGTCATTTTCTAAGGTGATTAAGCATATTTATGGGCAATTTTAGCAGCGACAGCGGCCGCAATGGCCCCAACAAGATCGTCAATAAACGTATTAACCACACCGGATTTGTCGGTGTCGAGTTGTTTAATGACGCCTTCTTTGACTTTGTCGACATAACCATAGTTAGTGACTCCGATTGTGCCGTAAATGTTGGCCATGTTTAAAGCCAAACCTTCATCAACGCCAAACACGCCAGCATCGTTAGCGACGATTGTTTGTAAAGGTTCGCTGAGTTGTTTTTCGGTTGCCAGGCGATCGAGCTCTAGGGCGACCATCGCGTTATTTAACAATTCGCGTTTGTGAAGGACTTCTTGCGTTTCTGTTTCACATTCTGCTAGTGTTAAGCCTGACAAATATTTTGTTTGTAAGTTAAACGTAATTTGTGCAATTTCTTTGTAGGTGATGCCCTTTTTAGCCAACGCATCGATCACGAAGGTGTAGGCCGCCTTATCCGGATATTTAAATGTTTTGTTATACATACGGAACCTCCAAATTTAGCATAGTTGATTAGTTAGATTGCATAACTCATTATACTGATCTGAGAAACAAAACGGTATTAAAGGGTTCCATTTTGGTGATAATAACCACAAAAATTTCAAAAGTTATGGCATAATTGTTAACGTAACCTGTTGCTAAGGCATTAGGTCACTTTTACATAGAGGGGAACGTGAAACCTGTTGTTGAAACGAATCAGGACGGTTGGACAGTTGTTACTACTGGCCTTCGTGATTGGGGCAACCGTCATTTTGTTAGGAGCCGGTGGCAGTAGTACTAAAATTACGCGGGTAACGAGTCAGCTAACACCTACAACGGCCAAAGTTATTCAGCCAAAATACCAGCAGTCGAAAACGGCGACCGTCTTTTTGCATGGTTATAATGGCGGGGCTTATTCGACGAATTATTTGATTAAAAAAGCAGAACAAGCTGGTGCTGCGCAAAAAGCACTCGTGGTTAATGTGTATAAAAGTGGGGTCATGGCCTTCAAAGGGTATTGGCAAAAGTCGCTGAAGAATCCCATGGTGCAAGTCGTGTTTAAAGATAATCATGCGACTCAAAAGACACAGATTTATTGGTTGCATCAAGTTTTGGTGCAATTAAAGGCTAAGTACGGCGTGACCAAGTATAACGCCGTGGGTCATTCGCTTGGTTCAAATGACATTGTCAATCAAGCGTTAACCTATGGTGATGATCAAGCGTTACCTACGTTAAAGAAGATTGTCACGATTGCCGGTCCGTTTGATGGGTTAACCGGTTATTTGAATACGGCGACTGAACGGCACGTTCAAGCAGTCGCGGCTAAGCCAACACGGTTTACGCGACACTTTGCGGCGATGTTGAAGTTGCGAGCAAACTTCCCAGCTAACGTCAAAATGTTAAATGTGATTGGTGATACCAATCTAGGGTTTAACAACGACGGTTATGTTGGCGTGGCTTCGGCCAGATCTGTGAGTTATTTATTGCGTGGACAACTGGCACAGTATCGCGAAGCGTTTTATAGCGGAACTACGGCGGCGCATTGTGCGTTGAACCAGAATCCGCAAGTGGCAAAGTCGATGATTTCATTTTTGTGGTAATTAACGTTTCGATGATCTATCGCAGTATAAAAAATCGTCCTTGGAAAGAAAATTTCCAAGGACGATTTTTTAGTTAGTTGTTAATCAAATTCAGTAGCATTAATCCAGTAGGGGTCACCAGTGGTTGGAACAACGCGATACCAAGTAGTTTGCACACCATCAATGGTTCGGATACCTTCACAGTTAATATTAACGGTTTGACCTTGTAAGCTAGCGGTCGACCCAACTGATTTGGATAAGTAATGTGTGTTTGGAATATGGTTATACGTTGCTGTATTGCTGGTGGTTTTGACCGTCTTTTGTAACGTTAAGTCTTTGTTGAACGTTAACGTCCCAAAGTTCAAGGCCTTCTTGTAAACCCAGTATTTTTGTGCTGAAGTTGATTTACGGAAACGGATACGATACCATTTCGACTTGCTAGCCGTTTTGGTGCCGATTTCGTCAATATAAACGCGCTTACCAGCATAAGCCTTTGAACGCGTCCAAGTGTATTTCTTAGTTGCTCGCGTGCCTTTAATGTGATTATAGAGGCGGTACTTGGTATAACTGCTACTCAACTTAGCGGTTTCACTGCCAGAACCCTTTTGATAAGTTGCTTTGGCATAGGTTGAGGTTGATGAACCATGCAATAAGTTGTATTGACGTTTAACTTGTTGATAAAATTGAGCCATCGTATAGGCTTGACCAAAATACTTCCGACCAGCCGAAGCATAATAACCAACGGGATCAGTATGAGTGGTGCCGCCTAAAAATTTAGAAACGGCGTTGTGTGACCAAACGGTTCCTTTACCGTCATAAGCGGCGTCGTTAGGTTTTAAGTTGTATTCTTTTAAAAGGTAAGCCGTATAGTAAGCGGCATTAGCGATTTGATGTGCGAAGGCCGATTTACTGTGCACTTCGACTTGTTCAAATTGAACGAAACGTTGGTTAGCAGCGGGGCCAGCGCCCCAACTTAAATAGTTGGTGTTGGCGATGTTAACGATTCGTGAGGCGTCAACAAAACTGTGAACAAAGGCATTGCTGTAATGGGCCTTCATATAGGCGATTTCACCGTAAATCGTTGAGGTTGAATTGGCGGTTTCGTGAACGACGACGCCTTCTGGTTTACCGACACCGTTACGATATTTATACTTTGGAAAACCACTCCAGATAGACTTAGTGATAGTGGCATGGCCAATTTTTTGACTACTGATGTAACTATTGACGCTTTCAGCGTGGGCGGTAGTGTGCTGTACCGCCACGCCGATGCCGAGAACTGCTACCCCAGTAGCGATTGCTCGTAAAATGTGGGACCCCGTTGATGCTAACTTCATTGATTTGCGACCTTCCATTCTGATATCAGTCCGGCGCAACCCTGATAACGCCGTCCTTAAAACTTGTCTATATTTTAGAATAACACTATTAATCCGTAGCGAGAACTATACAAATCCCCAGTGTACCTGGGAAATGTTGCAATTGGATTACAATAAGCTTACATTCTGAACTAGTTCCAAGGGTTTTCAATTATTCTTATGATAAAGTCACAAATAATTAGGGAGGTGGCTCGAAATGTCATGGCAAAAATGTAATGTGGGCTGGTGGTCTTATATTTGCTTACTGCTCGGATGGTGTCTCGTAACGCCCGTGATTCATGGTTGGTTACCGCAACAAGTCTCGGGATGGCGTTATGATTGGTTAACGGTCGCCGCTAAAGGCATGTTGTGGGGTGGGTTAACTTGGTGGTGTTTGGGACATTATCGGGCGAAATTAACAGAACTGCCAGCCAAATTGTGGCAATTCCGTTTACCGTGGGCATTTTGGCTGAGTCTGTTAGGACTACTGGCTGTTCAGACATTAGGTCAACTGATGCGACCGGCGCCATTTGCAGTAGGCAAGTTAGATATGGGGCAGCTGATTAATGTCACGTTAGCGGCTGGCTTTTTTGAAGAATGGTTTTTCCGCGGCTGTTTGCTGAATTGTTTGTTAAAGACCGGTCCATTTTGGCGGGTTAATTTGATGCAAGCACTGGCTTTTCAGGTAATCCACTTTCCACTGTACCTCGTGATGGGTTATAGTCCGTTAGTTTGGTTAGGCAACATCGCCTGTGTCTTTCCGTTAGGATTGCTGTTCGGTTGGAATTACCAACGAAGTCACAGCATCTGGCCATCGATGATCTTACATATCGTTTGGAATAGTAGTGTTTTCTTTTTAAATTAAAAATAAATTAAAAAATGGCTTGACGATTAAAAACAAGGGTGGTATTGTTGACTACAAGTTAATAAGCGAACGTTAAACGTTACATCAAGTAGAAGCAGGTCTGGGTGTCAGGAAGTCGGTGGTTGCTGCGAACCGATCAGGAGCTGTTGTTGAAATACGGTAACCGAGTTTCGATTGAACGGAATAACTAGAACCGTTATCTTCTAGTGAGTGGTGGCTTTAGTCTGATGATAAAAGCCGCAACCTGGGTGGTACCGCGACTAGTCTAATCGTCCCTGTTGTTCTTAACGAACAATGGGGGCGATTTTTTTATGAAGAGGATGAGAACAATGATGATGAAAACTTGTGGTGGCTTAGTTCGATATTAGGTGAGTTTAGTTGACCGTTACTTTGACAACTTAAAAAGAGGAATTAATAATGAAAACAACTAAAAGTACCCCTAAAATTAGCACCTTAGAAGCTGTGATTGTGTTGCTCGTCGTCCTAGGCATTATGAGTTTAGGTGTGATCGGCTTCGGTCTGTCTCCTCAAGTTCCGGTATTACTGGCAATGGGTGTCGTTACCGCGTGGGCGATGCTACGTGGCTTTCCATGGTCGGCGGTGAACGCTGGCATTAAAGAGGGGATCGACCAAGGGATTATTCCCATTTTCATCTTTATTTTAATTGGCGCCATGATTTCCACTTGGATTGCCGCAGGGACGATTCCCACGTTAATGGTGATTGGTTTTAAACTCATCAATATTCAATGGTTCTTGCCATCAGTCTTTATCGTTTGCACATTGGTAGGTGCTGCCGTTGGGAGTGCCTTTACCGTGACCTCGACTGTCGGGATTGCCTTCTTCGGGATGGGTGTTACGATGAATTTGACCCCAGCTTTAGTTGCTGGGGCCATCATTAGTGGTGGGATCTTTGGCGATAAATTATCGCCACTATCTGAAACAAATAACTTAGCTTCAGCTGTTGTGGATACTGATTTGTTTGCCCACATTAAACACTTAATGTGGAGTACGATTCCAGCGGGCGCAATCTCATTAGGCTTATTCGCATTATTAGGTCATGGTGACCATGGGACAAGCTTAGCGAAGATTAACCAAACTGTCAGTGTCTTAAATGGCCATTTTAGTATTTCGGCATTGTCACTGTTGCCAATCGTGTTAGTCTTCGTCTGCGCGGGGTTCAAGATGCCAGCTATTCCAACGATGCTACTCAATATCTTTGTTTCGGCTGGCTTGATTTTGTTTGAACAACCTCAGATGAGTATGACCAAGTTAACAGCAATTATTAATACCGGGTTTGTTTCAAAAACGGGAAACACGAGTGTTGATACCTTATTATCACGCGGTGGTATTGTCAGCATGATGAGTATGGTGGCTTTGATTGTGGTCACGTTGTCATTAGGTGGTTTATTGATGAAATTCGGCTTGATTGGTCAAATCATGACACCGATTGCTAAGCATTTAAATAGTGACGGCAAGCTTATTACGGCTGGCGTTGTAACCTGTATTGGGGTCAATGTCTTCGTTGGTGAACAGTTTTTATCAATTATTTTGCCAGGGCGTGCTTTCCGCCAAGCCTTTCATAATGGTGGCTTAGCTGATCAAGCTTTAGGCCGCGTCTTAGAAGATGGTGGGACCGTTATTAACTACTTAGTTCCGTGGGGTGTTGGTGGCGTCTTCTTGACCACGACGTTAGGTGTTCCAACCGTTCAATACTTACCATTCGTCTTCTTTAGTCTACTTTGCCCAGTAATGTCTATTCTCAGTGGCTTTACTGGCCTGGGGTTAGCGCACTTACATGCGTCAAAAAAAGCGACAACTAAATTAACGCAAGCTACTGAATTAAATTAGATTATATTGTATTGGATACTTGCGGTGGTTGGTGGCTTCATCAGCTGTGGGGACCGGTTCAAGCCTGAGGAGCGGTCTTGAACCTCGACTTGATCAACGGCAAAAGCCGCCGTTGATCAAGATCGTCCGTGGCGTTAATCCGGTAAGTCGCCGGATTAACGCCACTTTCACAGCCAATTACGTCAGCAACCACCTCCAGCTAATGTAGTTAAGCAGTATTTCAGTGGAGTTAGACTAGCTAGTGTTCCGTGTCGGCAACGTTAGATGACGTTTTGTGTCATCTTAGGTTGCGGGGCGACTTTAAAGACTTGAATTGTAGGCTTTAAAGCGAGATTCCAGACCGCTTTTAGGCTGGAATCGGCCCCCACAGAACGCTGGCTAGTCTAACGGAACGATTAAATAGCTCAACTCAAAAAAACAGCTTCGCCACGATAACTTGTGGGGAAGCTGTTTTGAATGAACGGTTATTTGGGTTGATCGACGCCATCAACGACCGTTTGAAATTTAGTGAAAATTGAATGCGATAAATTAATCCCTTTGGCTTTGGCAATGAACCAAGCTAAGACTTGGAACGGAATAATGGCAAGTAATGGGGCTTTTAAGACGTCATCCACTTGATGAAGGATCAAGGTCTGTTCATCTTTTTCAGTTGGCTGTTCACCAGTAAAACTAATCGTATAAATGTGTGGCGTGAGATTAGATTCAAAAGTTTTAACGGCAGCCTGTTTTTGCATCACGTTAGGTAAGGTATTTAATTCAATATAAAATTGACGGTGGTTTTCATGGGCACCGAGATAAGCCCCGTGAGTAAAGTCAGCGACTGTGTAGCCGTTTGTTGGGACGCGGACAATTTCAGTGAACTTAGTCTCCATTTCGGCTAGTGTACCCGCAACGACGCTTGGTCCGATGGCCGTAAATTGATCAGCTAACCCAAAATCAATCGTGAATTTCCGGTAGTAGTCATTTGACCGTTGGATCGTTTCATTGATGTGTTCGATCAAGAGACCAAATTCATCGAGTTCTTGATTTGCGGCTAATTCAGTCATTAAATTGCGGTTAGCGGCACTGCGTAACCCTAAGAACATTAAGGAAAGCATTAAGGCACTGTAACTCAAGGTGATATATGGAATGGTTTCCTTACCAGTTAAAATATCGACCGTTGCATCCGTTAATGTTGGTAACTGACTCTTGACCTGGCTAGTCATGGCAATGGTATAGGCATGGCTACCAGCCGTGACCTTTTTAAGTGCGGCGATGGTATCTGGATCTTCACCGCTTAATGAAATGGCGATAACCGTGTCAATACCAGGATTAATGTGGCCATAGTTAGCGTAGTATTCCGCATCTTGGACATCAACTTGGATATTAGCGGTGTGTTCCATATAAAGGCGCGCACTTTTAGCGGCGTTGAGACTTGAAGCCGTTGTGAGGATCAACCAGTGGTGGGTATCCTCAGGCGCTTGGGCCATGGCATTGCCGATTTGTTCGGGATAGGCGGCAAGTATTTGATTTAAAACAGATTGTTCACGACGAATATAAGATAACATGGTGGGGTTATTCATCATCATCATAGTTAAGTCCAGCTCCTTTAATTATTAAATTATTCATGAACATTATATCGCTTTCATTGTCACTAGGCTATGGCAGTCATGCACTGGGTGATGATAATTTTTAGGGCTGAAAGTTAAAGGTGACGGTTTGCATTTATGCGCAAATTTTGCTAAGGTTACTGACAACCAAAAAATAACTTAAACAACAATTGCCTATATAATGCCGTAATATGGACGGCGAGTTTCTACCCAACCCCGTAAAGGTTGGACTATAAGCGAATTGAGCCGCTGGATCTCTCTCTCAATTTGCCGGGAGGGGTCCGGCGGCTTTTTTCTCCGGATAGGCAGAAGGAGAAACCAAGAATATGAAAAAGACAGTCGATATGGTGATTACAGGGGCTCAGGTTTTAAATACGTTGACGCGTGAATTTGAAAAGACGAGTCTTTGGATCGATCAAGGGTACGTGGTCAGTAATTTAGTGGATGCGCCTTATGACGCTCGTCAGCGAGTAGATGCGACGGGGCAATGGATTGTACCAGGGATGATTGATGCGCATGTGCATATGGAAAGCTCGTTAGTTGCGCCAAGTGAACTCGGTAAAGTCTTGTTAGCGCACGGCGTGACTGCGATTGCGACCGATCCCCATGAACTAGCTAATGTGGCTGGAACAGCGGGTATTCAGTATTTGATTGACGATGCCCGGCAAACACCGTTGGATGTATTTTTCATGTTGCCATCATCGGTACCGTGTGTGCCATTTGATGATAATGGCGCCACATTGCATGCAGCCGATTTACGACCACTCTATGCGCAACCGGAAGTACGCGGGTTGGCTGAAGTGATGGATTACGGCGCGGTAGCCCGCGGTGATGAAGATACGATGGCTAAGATTCATGATGCACAGACATTTGGTTATCACGCGGATGGACATGCGGCTGGGTTAACGCCGCAACAATTGGCAGTCATGCGCAACGCGGGGCTTGATACTGATCATGAGTGCACAACAGTACAAGAAGCGCTGGATCGAGTGCAAGCTGGCATGATGGTCTTTTTACGTGAGGGGACGGTCGAACGCGATGTGCAAGCCACAATTGGGGCAGTGACCGAAGCTAATGCCAGTCGGTTTGCCTTTTGTACTGATGACAAAACGATTGCGGATCTGATGACGGAAGGGTCAATCGATTATAACGTGAAATTGGCGATTGCCAGTGGCATGCGTCCAGCATTGGCGTATACCCTAGCGAGCTATAACGCGGCCTGCGCACATCGCTTAAGTGACCGTGGTAGCCTAACACCAGGACAATTAGCGGATCTGGTGGTATTAGATCACGTTGAGACGGTCCAAATCGCGAAGACGATGAAGACCGGCCAGTGGGTTGAATCGGTGGTTAAGTCCAAACCGCTTCCATTTACAGCGACTAAGATTCAGCATCACGCGACTTTAGCCGATTTAGCCTTACCATTAATACACGACCGAGTGAATGTCATTGGAGTGCAGCCTAACCATATTGAAACCGATCATTTGGTGAAGACGGTACCTGTAGTTGACGGACAATTTGTCGCTGACTTGGACCAGGATATTTTAAAAATGGTCGTGGTCGAACGTCATCATCAAACCGGCCGGGTTGGGGTCGGATTAGTACACGGCTTTCGATTAAAACATGGGGCAATTGCCAGTTCCGTGGCGCATGATGCCCATAACATTGTCGCGGTTGGAACATCGGATGCGGCGATTCTAAGAGCGATTGAACAAATTACTGCTACCGATGGGGGACTAGCGGTTGTTGATGACGACCAAGTCATGGCGGATTTGCCGTTAGCAGTTGGTGGCTTATTGTCTGCCACCACTTATCAAACGACGGCGCAACGATTAACAACGCTTAAACAGGCTTACGATCAACTTTGTGAGACGCCGTTACCATTTGATCCGTTTATCACGTTGTCATTTTTAACGTTACCCGTGATTCCAACGTTGAAACTTACTGATCGCGGTTTGTTTGATCAAACAATCTTTGATTTTATTTCAGTAGAACAATCTAAAGGTTAAAAGATAATCATGGCGATGGAAACCGTACCAGTACTGGTTTGAACTGTACTAAATTAGCCACCTCCGCCAGCCAGTGATTCTGCCGGCTGTGAGACCGGCTCCAGCCAAAATGCGGGCTTCCACCTCGCTTTTGAGCCTAGCCAAAACCGCTAGTCTCAAAAGTCGTCCACATCGTAAGCCCGGAAAAATCATCCGGACTAACGATGTTGTCACGGCCGGCGCCATCACTGGCTGACTCCGGTTAGTTTCTTGTTGCTAGTTAAATTTGATCATCCCACCAGCTTAGACGAGAGTGAGCCCACATTGAGCCCAGCCGTGGGGTTCTCTTAGCGATAGAGACTGGCGCTTTTGAAACACGATTTTGGTGGTTCAAAACGACGGTTCAGACCGCCTTTTGGCTGAACCGGTCCGCTCACAGCGTTCCGGCTCAATGTGGGCGAACGGTAGGCGGCAAGTAAGCTTAATGCCCCATCAACGATAATTGTTAAAAAGTAAGGTTCAACCTTTAGTCAAAATAATAAAAAATCCTGAGAATCTTTTCTCAGGATTTTTTTATTGGCGAGGACGTTTGCGAGTAGACCAGGCAAACGGTAACGCCACAATCATGTAGCCAAAGTCGACGAGAATGGCTTGGCGTAACGGGACTTTTAGTAAGAACACGGCAATCGAGGTCAGAATAGCAATAAAAATTAGTGATTCTTTTGACCAATTTAAAACCCAATCAGGCATACGCTCACATCCGTTTCTCTCGCAAGCATAGCACTGGTGATTGGGTTTTGGCAACGCTTTAATGTACTTGTTGCGAATTCAATTGGGTTAATTGTGAATTGGCGCGTGGACGATCACGTAAGGCGCGCAAGGCCCACAAGATGGAGACGGTATCGACGACTTCTTGAAGCATCGCGCCAAAGAGCGCTGGAATGATGCCGGAACTAGCGATTAACATTAGGATTGTACAGATGGCAATACCAATCCAGACCGCTTGTTTTGCCACATTCATCGTGTCTTTGGAGATTTGAATCGCGGTGACCACGCGACTGAGATCATCTTTTAAGATCACCACATCAGCAGATTCACTCGCAGCAGTTGACCCATGAGCCCCCATAGCAATCCCGACATCGGCCACGGCAAGTGAAGGCGCATCATTGACGCCATCACCCACCATGATGACTGGTCTGTCGGATTTAGCAATGGCTTTTAAATTCGTAATCTTATCGGCTGGCAACAGGTCGGCTTGAACGGTATCAATACCAACTTCTTGGGCAATTTTGGTGGCGATGGCCCGTTGATCGCCAGTCAGCATCATGACATTTTGGACGCCTTCAGCGTGTAAGGCTTGTAAGGTAGCCGCAGCTTCTGGACGGACATTATCGATAAACGTAATATGACCGGCGTACTGTCCATCAACGGCAACGTAAATCGCCGTTTGCGCCAGAGGTGTTAAGTCAGTATTAGGTGCGACAAAGCGTAATTTACCGACTTTAACAGTGTGGTCATCGATTTGTGCCGTGACCCCATTGCCGGTGACTTCGTCTAACTGATCAACGGGACTAAGCGGTGTGTCACTGGCATATTTAACGATTGAACGTGCCAGAATGTGACTAGAATTTTGTTCAGCACTAGCTGCTAAATGTAAGATTTGTGTTGCGGTAAATCCGGGTTGTGGGACGATTTGATTGACCGTTAATTGACCACTCGTAATGGTACCCGTTTTATCAAACGCAGCGGATTTAGCGGTCGCCATTTTTTCAAGCATGTCACCAGTTTTAACGACAATCCCGTTACGACTTGTGCGACTCATCCCAGAAACTAACGCTACCGGTGCCGCGAGAATCAGTGGACATGGTGACGCAACCACTAAGACTTCTGCGAAGCGGTGGGGATCGCCGCTCAACCACCAGGCGATACCAGCGATGAGGTAGGCCACTAATGTAAATGGAATCGCATATCGATCGGCTAGCCGGACGAACTTAGCTGGCCGGGCTTCGGATTCCTTAACTAACTTGACTAGTTGTTGATACTGACTATCGGCGGCGACTTTATCAACGACCATTGTGATGGCACTGTCTCCATTGACTGCACCAGACATGACATCGTCACCCACTTTTTTCTCAACCGGTTTAGATTCACCAGTTAATGAGGCTTCATCAAAAAGTGCGGTTCCTTGAATAAGATGACCATCAACGGGCACCAGTTCGCCTGGTTTAACGACTAATTGATCGCCAATTTGTGCGGCTTCAACGGCAATATCAGTTAATTGACCGTCGACTTGTCGATGGGCGATTTGAGGTGAGTTGTCGAGCAAGGCCTTCAATTCAGTGTTGGCCCGTTTAGCCGCGTAATCTTCTAGTGAGTCACCACCAGTTAACATAATTAACACAATCAAACTGGCCCAATATTCACTAACCGCTAAGGTCGCGACGATGGCAGTAATTGCCAGTAAATCGACGCCGTATTTACCGGTTCGCAAGGTTTTAATCATTTCAATCAACATTGACAAGGTCATCAATGAGCCCAGAATAGTGATGATCACTTGCGCCGTGCCTGGTTGGTGCAGCCCAAATTGTAAAATTAACGCGATAACCCCCACGGCAACCGTCAAACTTAATTTGTAATAATGTCTCATTGTGGTCTCCTCCTTTACATCATGAAACCGATTCCTTTATACTTATAGCAAGGATAGCATGAAACGATTGAAATTCAAACAGATAATAATGATTCTAAAGTAATTTTAATAATTTGCGCAAATGATGATTAATTTTCAGAAAGATTGGCCTTTTTTGACGACTGAAAAATGGTCTCAGGCCTTTCATGATAGGCTTTAAACCCCGAAAAACCGGCAATTTGAATTATTTTCTAATGCTAGTATAGTTATAAGTGAACATTCAGATATATCAGAAAATACTGAAATCAGCATTTGTATAAGACGTCGCGCTGTACAGGTGGTAACTTGTTACCCTGTCGTGCGACTTTTTGTGTATTATGGGGCCGATCATGACGCCCACTTTACAAATGACGTATCTGAATTCAAGGGGGTTTTTCATTAGCAAGATACGGTAACTATGTATAGTTACATGGTGTGTTAGCGGTCAGTTGACCACAACATGCGGCTATCAGCGCTAAAGCATTGGCGACTGCCAATGGTGATGATGCAATTTAACTAGTTTTGTCAGTATGGCGTAGTTTTAGCTCACCCAACGGAAAGAAGGAAATTCTGCTACTGATTTTGAGATAGCACAAACCGAGCTAGAACTGCAAGCCGTTTACCTTATTAAAACTAAGGGTACTGAGTGCTGCGAAGCTTTTTCGCAGGGGTGTACCGATTGCTAGTCGGAAATTAACGCGTGGGGACTCCCAGTTGATTGAGCTGGGAGGGTGAACCACGAAATTTTTTGATATCGAGAGGATATTTTCAGTAGCAGGTTTGCTATTTTAAAAAGTAAGAATATTGATTGGTGGGTGTATTTACCAACGATTGCGCTCTTCGCGCTCGCGTCCGTCGTGTTACTCGTCGGGGGTAAGTCGTTAGAAACGGGGTTAACGTCAATCTTAACCTGGTTAACCAGTAATATGAGCTGGTTGTACATGTTGGTCTATGTCATCAACTTTATCTTTTTCATTTACTTAGGATTAAGTAAGTTTGGGAAAACAAAACTCGGTGGCCCTAATGATAAGCCAGAATTCTCAACGTTCCATTGGGGGAGCATGGTTTATGCCACTGGGATTGATGCCAGCATTTTAATGTTGAGTATCGTGGACCCCTTACGCTATTTACAAAGTCCATCATTCGGCGCTAAGCCGTTTTCAAATACAGCGTATAATTATGCGCATATGTTAGGCCAGTTCAACTGGGGACCCATGGCGTGGATGATGTTTGCGCCGGCCACCATTGGAATTGCCTATGCAATGTATGTTAAGCACGTCAAGGTTCAACGGTTGAGTGCGGCGATTTCAGTCTTGGAAGGCCAAAGCTTGGCTAAGCGGGTTGCTCGTAATCTGGTCGACTTTTTAGTCGTTATTGGGATTATGGGTGGTGTCGGAACTTCTGTCGGTATGGAAATTCCAGTCATTTCCAAAGTTTTGAGTACTGTCACTGGGATTCCTGATACGATGACCTTGAAGTTAGGTTTATTCGCGATTTTATTTGTGATCTTTGCGTTGGCCGTCTTTAATGGCCTCAAACGTGGGATTGGCCGGCTGAGTTCGGCCCATATTTGGTTGGCGATTGGCTTTTTAGTGGTCGTTTTACTAGTAGGTCCCACCGTTTATATTTTAAATTCAGAAACCAACAGTATTGGTCTGTTTATTAATAAATTTGTTAGCATGAGTTTCAATACGGCGGCTAATGGTCCGATGACCGCGATGCAAAGTCAAACGATCTTCTATTGGGGCTGGTGGTTATCCTTTATGCCAGTGATGGGCTTATTTATTGCCCGGATCTCACGCGGTCGGACGATTCGTCAGGTCTTAGGCGGGATGCTCTTATGGGGCTCGCTTGGTTGTGTCAGTTTCTATGCCGTTTTAGGTGGTTATGCCTTGTACTTGCAAAAGATGGGGATTGTTAATTTGGTTCACATTTTGAACACTCAAGGTCAAGCTGCGGTAATTGCAGCGGTCTTAACGACATTGCCATTGAAGATGATTATGTTGGTTTTGTATTGTCTATCATGTTTCATCTTTTTGGCCACCACGGTGTCATCATTTGCGTTCATCACGTCATCATTTACGAGTAAAGAATTGGCAGTGGGTGAACAACCGAGTCGTTTTAATCGGATGAGCTGGGTTGTTATCTTCTTGCTCTTCTCGCTAGGGTTAGTGACGGTCGGTGGTTTTAAAGCCATTCAGTCGATTTGTGCAATGTCAGGTTTTCCACTGATTGCGGTTTGTCTGGTCTTGTTGTACTCGATCTATCATGATTTATCGACGGATCCAGTCAAAGAAGCGGCTAAAGCGCAAGCTAAAGCCACTGCCAAGGCTCGGCGGCAACAGTTGGCTCGAGATGTTGAAATTTCGACGAAGACCGATTATGCGCGCGAACGGCGGGCAGTCGGTAAGTCGGCCTCAGAGACTGACTAAGTTAATCATGATTTGGAGACACTAAAGAGCTGCGACGTTTGTCGCGGCTCTTTTTTTGATAGTCTTTACAGAAATGAAACTCGAAATTTACGTTTTCAATACCGGAACTTTACAATGGCTCACTATACTCAAGGCGTAAGTCAAATGAATAGTTAGGTGGGTATCGGGATGCGGTTAGGAACCAAAACAATGGTAGTTTTAGGATTTAGCCTGGTCTTAGGCGGTTCAACTGAACGCAGCGTGCGGGACTTACCAACGTTAGGTCAGTCATGGCAATTCGAGCAACCGACCACAGTTGCTAAGCAAATGCCAGTGCGTTGGCAAGTTGGCGTACGCATGGGGATGTTTAAGCGGGTAACGCCATTGCAGTTTGGCTCAAGGTCAAAAGGGATATAGGTTCGTGATATGGGGAATAAAAAAAGACATGATCACTAATGGTCATGTCTTTTTTGCTGGTTATTTTGTGGCTTTTTGAGATTTAGCTTTTTTACGGTCCCGCAAAGCCGTTTTGAAGGTTTCGATTTCATCAATGTGCTTGGACACCCATTCTTTATAGTTCGAATGTGAATCAGTATCACTGATTTTTAAGCCAGTCTCTAGCCAGAACAAAGCTTCTGTTAGTGAACCAAAGTTATGTAACCAGAGTGTATGGCCGTTATCAGAATCTAAAGCCACGTAAGATTTATAATGCGGCGTTAAAAAGGTATGTTTAACGATTTTAAAGGCTGCCCGTCGTCGGGTTAGCTTGTAGTCCGGTAAAATGTAACGACCCGGATGAGCTAAGTGTGGGACGGAATTTTTACGTTGTTCTTTATATTCTGTCAGCATCGCTTTAGCGCGTTTAGGGCTGATGAGTGTAATGTTGAATTTTGGCATGGCAGGGCTCCCTTTAAGCATGGTCTTAACGATTAACTTTATAATTGTATGATAGCTAAGTTTTATACCTTTAATGATAGCGCATTTTTGGTCAAACTCGAAATATAAAAGCCTAACTTTCTTTAGATTTAAGAATTGGTGGGTTAGGGTGATTGATGTTGAAGGAGTCAATTGATCAAAAAAAGTTTGAGACAAGGCCCAAACTTTTTTGTGGTAACAACTATGATATTGTTTTGTACCCGTTTTTAGCTCATTAGGGTAAGTCATGTCCGGCAGCTAAGTATAAGTCGTACCAGTCTTGACGACTAAGCGTTACCTCAGTTCCGGCAGCATTTTCAGTTAAATGAGTCGGATTCATGGTCCCTAAGATAACTTGGAAGTGAGCCGGATGTCGTAGAATCCAAGCTGTTGCAATGGCACCTTTAGTTGTGTTGTAAGTATCGGCTAACGTTTGCAAGGCGGCGTTGAGTTCAGGAAACTTAGGATTATCCAAGAATATCCCAGCAAAGGTGCCATATTGATAAGGTGACCACGCTTGAATGGTCATCTGGTGTAAACGTGAATATTCAATGATGCCACCATCATGGTTGATGCTACGTTCGTCTTGCATATTAGTATGGAACCCAAAATCAATAGCGCCGGTATGCATGAGGCCAAATTGTAATTGATTAATGATGAGTTTTTGTGAAACCGCTGCTTGCAGTAAGTCAACTTGCTGAGGATTAAAGTTGGACACCCCAAAGTAGCGCACTTTCCCAGTTGCTTGTAAGTCATCAAAAGCTGCGGCAACTTCAGCAGGGTCCATTAAAGCGTCCGGCCGATGGAGCAGGAAGGTGTCAAGATAATCGACGCCTAACCGCTGTAATTCGGCGTCAACACTAGCAATTAAATGTTCTTTTGAAATGTCGTAACGTTTGCCAGGAACGATGCCACCTTTAGATTGCAAATAAAATTGGTCACGTGCTAAGTGGGACTGCTTAATTGCGGTTCCAAGTAGCGTTGAAGACTGACCACCACCATAAATATCGGCGGTATCAATATAATTAATGCCCTGATCAACGGCGGTTTTTAAAATGGTCGTTGCTTGTTCAGCGGTGAGGGCATTCATGCGCATAACGCCCAGCGCAACAGCGGAAACTTGCCGTGTCGTTGGGCCTAAAGTAATCATTTTCATGGTTTTTTTAACTCCTTGATGAATTGAATTTAAAAATAAGCAAAAAAATAGGACTCAAGGCTTCTCGTGCTTGAGTCCCATTTATGAGGAATAACCTTGGTTAGCAAGAACACGTTGTTCATTGTTCTTAATGTGTTACACCTTCATGCTATTCAATTTTACGTGCGTCCAACTTCTAACGGACTAACCCGTACTTGTTGTATCTATCTGCTTTAGTCGATCAAAAGTAATCAATTACTTGATTCGTGACTCATCAAACGGGTTTTAACGAAAGTCGAACTCGCGTTTAAAACTTAGGAATGTCTTCGTAACAGACATGCACCTCCGTTTAAACTTTTAATACTAAGCTACAATGGAACTGTGAAACAATTGAAACTGATAAAACCTGGTACTAGTGGAACATACAATTGGTCATCGGCGACACCTGTTTCCTAACAAATCGTTAAAATCTAGATAGTCTTGATAACTCCGGTTAAATCGTCTTGCGGTTACTGTTTATTCAAGGATCAACGTTCAGCCATTCAAAGAAATTTACAACTTGCTTTAAACCGATAACGCTTAGCGACGCCTGAACTGGTCTCAGTAACGACCAATGCTTTTGAAGCTAGATATCTAACGTTGCCACGATATCTACTTATTTGAGAAGCTTGCTAACGAGGTTATTACCTTTCCTCACTTAGTATAATAGCACACGATGTAAGCGGTTGCAACATAAAGAGCTAAAATGTTAAAAAAGATGTTAACGTTGCTTTTATGGGAGTTTTCGTTATGATAAAAGGGTAATTAATAATTAAAACGGCATGACTAGTAACGTCATCGACCATTATGAAAGGTAGGCTCGTGACTAGTGATTAAAAAAATAACACAGTATCTTGATAGCTGCATCGATGCCGGCGATATTTTTGGGGCCTCGTTTGCGCTGATTACCCCGCGGGGAATTGATCAATATTATCATGGTAAGCAAGGTAATGATGAATTTGGCATTGGTTTAGATGCCTCGATGATTTATGACTTAGCTTCGGTGACGAAAGTGGTTGCCACCACAACACGGATTTTCCAATTGTTGTCTGATCATACGATTCGTTTAGAAGACTCGGTAACGCGCTTTTTACCAGGGTTTCAACACCCAGAAATTACGATTAAACATCTTTTACTTCATAATAGTGGGTTACCTGCGGATATTGAACATTTAACCGCAATGAATCGTGAGGATTTAATTACTGCAGTTTATGGGGCGAAATTAATCAATCAGCCGGGTGAGAAAGTTGTATATTCTGACTTAGGCTATATTATCCTAGGCTGGATCATCCGGACGGTTGACGGCGCCCTCGCACGAAGTATTCAAGATCATGTTTGTTATCCATTGGCAATGACCAATACGGGTTACAATTTGAATCGGCCTAAGATTCGGTTTGTACCGACTGAGTTTGACCCACGTCGAGGACAAATTCAAGGTCAAGTTCATGATTACAAAGCTTTCTTATTGAATGGTGAGAGTGGTCATGCAGGGTTATTCTCAACACTAACTGATTTGACCGTTTTTGTTGAGATGATGTTGAACTTTGGTGAATACCAAGGTAAACGGGTCCTGGATGAAAATGTCTTTGATTGGTTAGGGGAATACGATGTTGACGGTCGAACGTTGGGCTGGGAACGTCGGCCAGGAAAACATCAGTACTTCCATACCGGTTACACGGGTCCTGCGATTGCGTTTGATTTAGATCGCCAGATTGGATTGGTCTTATTAACGAATCGTGTTTACCCAACGAGTGATAATCAAGTTTGGAATCAAGATCGCGCACATGTCTTTGATCTGTTCTTTGACGAAGAAGGCTAAAACTAAAGAAGTGACGCCTGTTTCGCATTTGCGAATAGGCGTCACTTCTTTAGTTTGTTACCATTTAAACCAGGTTTGGCGATTTAGCCAATAACTAAAGGCACCACCGATGATAACGCCGGCCCAGTTAGTGAGCACATCATCGACTTCAACCCAGCGATTAATTTGAACAAGCCAATCTAAAATAAATTGCCCAGTTTCTAAAGTTAAACCAGTGAGCAGTCCGATAAAAATGAGTCGTCGCCACGACCAGTGTGGAAAGTTCCAAATAATCAAAAAACCAAGTGGCATGGTTAAAAGCACATTTAACCAAAATTCAATGTCGAGATGTTGAAATGGTACTAGCGTTAACTTGACCGGACCAAATACTAAATAGTGAATGATCTCGGTGCCACTGAAATTATAAGCCGTTGGGGTATAACAAATACCAGTTAAAACCCAAATAAAGCCGAGCAAAGCGCAACACTTTAACTTGATTAATAAAGAGTCAGACTGGCGACTGAGATAAATAAGACCAATGCCAGTACCGATTGAACTAATGATGAAAGGCAACCATGCAAGCAAATTTCGTCATCCTCCTTGATACTGATTACTGCCTATTATATGAAAGAAACTATTGATTGACGAGACTGTTTTCGAAAAAGTGAAAAAAGTTTTGAAAAGTTGTTGACATGGATAACCGAAATTGATATATTTGTATACGTTGCTGCTACGGCAGGCAAGGAATTCAAAAATAAATTATTGAAATTAGTTGTTGACAACTTCTTCATTGATTGTTATGATTATTCCTGTTGTCGCAACGGCAACCAAAACAAATTAAGTTGTTACTTCTCAAAAAAAAGATGTTGACATGAAATGCTTAAGATGTTATGATGATTAAGTTGCGTTGAGGTAATCAGCCAACAAATTAGACCTTTGAAAACTGAACAAAGTTTCGACAAATCAAATGTGTAGGGTCTGCTAACTTAGGTTAGCACAACAAACATTTGC
>NZ_BJDY01000002.1 GCF_005405385.1 Lactiplantibacillus mudanjiangensis | reverse complement strand
CGAACACAGAAGTCAAGCTTCTTAGCGCCGAGAGTAGTTGGGGGATCGCTCCCTGCGAGGGTAGGACGTTGCCATGCATCATGGAGGATTAGCTCAGTTGGGAGAGCGTCTGCCTTACAAGCAGAGGGTCACAGGTTCGAGCCCTGTATCCTCCATTGAGCCGTTAGCTCAGTTGGTAGAGCATCTGACTTTTAATCAGAGGGTCGACAGTTCGAACCTGTCACGGCTCATTGGTTCACCAATAAAAAGAATTAAATTAGTTATTGATTTATATGACTTGTCATGATATGATGTTATAGTTGTGTTAATCAGTGAAGTCATGCCGACTTAGCTCAGCTGGCAGAGCATCTGTCTTGTAAACAGGGGGTCGGAGGTTCGAATCCTCTAGTCGGCATTAACTGAATATTATGCGGAAGTAGTTCAGTGGTAGAACATCACCTTGCCATGGTGGGGGTCGCGGGTTCGAATCCCGTCTTCCGCTTTCATCAAGTGCTGCCGGGGTGGCGGAATTGGCAGACGCACAGGACTTAAAATCCTGCGGTTAGTGATAACCGTACCGGTTCGATCCCGGTCCTCGGCACTTTTATGAAGCACCCATAGCGCAATTGGATAGAGTGTCTGACTACGAATCAGAAGGTTGTAGGTTCGACTCCTACTGGGTGCATATAGCGGGAAATAGCTCAGCTTGGTAGAGCACCTGGTTTGGGACCAGGGGGTCGCAGGTTCGAATCCTGTTTTCCCGATTAAGTAATCAATTTGGTTATTTAACAGATCGCGGTGTAGCTCAGCTGGCTAGAGCGTCCGGTTCATACCCGGGAGGTCGAGGGTTCGATTCCCCCTGCCGCGATAGGAATAAAGAACTTGGACCTTTAGCTCAGTTGGTTAGAGCAGACGGCTCATAACCGTCCGGTCGTAGGTTCGAGTCCTACAAGGTCCATCTGCTATTATAGTAGACGTGTTCCTAGTTACATTTTATGGAGGATTACCCAAGTCTGGCTGAAGGGAACGGTCTTGAAAACCGTCAGGTGGGTCAAACCACGCGAGAGTTCGAATCTCTCATCCTCCTTATATTATCGCGGGATGGAGCAGTCTGGTAGCTCGTCGGGCTCATAACCCGAAGGTCGTAGGTTCAAATCCTGCTCCCGCAATTATATGGTCCGTTGGTCTAGTTGGTTTAGGACGCCTGCCTGTCACGCAGGAGATCACGAGTTCGAGTCTCGTACGGACCGTTACATTAATTAAATAGAAGTATGGCTAAAATGGCTCGGTAGCTCAGTCGGTAGAGCAATGGATTGAAGCTCCATGTGTCGGCAGTTCGATTCTGTCCCGCGCCATAGCATTAGTTCCTGCGGGTATAGTTTAGTGGTAAAACCACAGCCTTCCAAGCTGTTGTCGCGAGTCCGATTCTCGTTACCCGCTTTTTATGGGCCTATAGCTCAGTTGGTGAGAGCGCACGCCTGATAAGCGTGAGGTCGATGGTTCGAGTCCATTTAGGCCCATTGGAGAAGTACTCAAGTGGCTGAAGAGGTGCCCCTGCTAAGGGTATAGATCGCGCAAGCGGTGCGAGGGTTCGAATCCCTCCTTCTCCGTAGTTCTATTTTACAAATATGACCCCTTGGTCAAGTGGTTTAAGACACTGCCCTTTCACGGCAGTAACATGGGTTCGAATCCCGTAGGGGTCATTATATTATCGCGGGATGGAGCAGTCTGGTAGCTCGTCGGGCTCATAACCCGAAGGTCGTAGGTTCAAATCCTGCTCCCGCAATTTGGTCCGTTGGTCTAGTTGGTTTAGGACGCCTGCCTGTCACGCAGGAGATCACGAGTTCGAGTCTCGTACGGACCGTCTTTAAAAAGGCGTTATTCATTAAGTTGAATGACGTCTTTTTTATTATCATTAATCAAACGATTTTCAATTCCTTCTTACTCGCATTGTCGGTGGTCAGACGCCCAGTTAAGGTCATGTGCAACGTTTTAGGGCATGACAAGTGCGTGATGGAAATAGTAGCCATACTAAAATGACTAGTTTTAAGTGATATCACCGGTGAATGTGATTGGGAGGACATAAAAGTAATGTTAACTAAAAAAAGAGGCGCTACCGATGAAAATCAGTAGTGTCTCCTTTAAGGTGTAGATGAATTATGATTTTAATGATCGAACAAATGAATAACGACTTTCATGATAATCATAGTCGGCCGATAAGTATTTGGCAAATGGCTTGAATGAGGCGCTACGTAACCAAACCGCGTACTCAGAATCACTGTGCCAGTTCGTTACAATAACGAAGGCAGCGTCATTTTTAGCTTCACGAAGAATCCAGAAGTGTTTAAGACCATTAGGCTTTTCATATTCAGCCCGGAAAGCACTAAATTTTGAATTAAAGACCTTTTGTTCTTCAATAGGTAGATCGATGAAAATAAAACTAGTCATACCATGCCAGTCTTCACTGCCTTTAGAAACTAAAACATCATATGAGACAGGACTTGAGAAAACTGTTTTTTCACCAGAGAGGTCGAGTAACATGTATCGATCTTCAGTGGCATTGGCTTGCATCAATAATAAATCACGATCGGCATTTTGTTGTTGAATCATGGTTAAAATTTTGCGAGTCCCAAAAGTTGCTGAAATCTTTCCACTCATTAAATATCACTCCTTAATTATTACAATTATCATTATACGTGTTTTCGAAAATAAATGAAAACAAGATGGTGAACGGTTTCAATTATTTTTATAGTTAGGTTAAAATAGATTGGAAGGGAATGATCTTAATGAAATTAACGGTATTAGGTTATTATGGTGGTTATCCTTATGATGGGGTAGGTACCAGTGCTTATTTAGTGACAGCAGGTAACTATCAACTTTTATTAGACTGTGGTTCTGGGGCGCTGAATGCGCTGGAAGAAATATTAGATCCATTGCAACTAGATGCGGTTTTACTAACACACTATCATCACGACCATACGGCTGATGTTGGCGTTTTGCAATATTACTGGCAATTACGTCAAGGTGATCGTAAAACGCCAATTCTGCCCATCTATGGCCATACAGAGGACCCATTGAACTTTGGGGCACTTACTTGGGCTGGTGCAACGGTTGGTCGAGCCTATGATCCAGCTGGTGTGACGCAAATTGGGCCGTTTGACGTGACGTTTTTAAAAACCAAGCATCCAGTACCTGCCTTTGCCGTGAAATTGGTAGAACGTTCAACCGGACAACAACTGACTTTCTCAGCAGATACTGCCGTTATACCGGAGCTGGCTGAATTTGCGACTGGTTCACAATTGTTGATGACCGATACTAACTTTGGTGCTGATAAGACTGGCAAGATGTGGCATATGACATCCACACAATCTGGCAATATTGCGAAGAAAGCCCACGTTAAGCAACTGCTGTTAACGCATCTTCCACAGGATGTTGAATTTGAACAATTACGTCAGGAAGCACAGGCTGCTGCTGGTACTGGCGTTAACGTGGTGGTGGCACAAAAGTATTTACAATTAGAACTTTAATGAGTTTTAGAAGACTAAGGGTGACTGACTTAGTCTTTTTTTGTGCGCTGACTGTTTTATGAAAACAATAAGCAAACGCTAAATTGCACACCATTGAATTAAAGACGGAAAATAGTGTTTTTAGCTTAATTTTTTACAAAATAATACATATACTAGTATAGTGTCTAGAAAACTAACCCATTCAGTTTAAACAATTTGTCGTAAATCGGTTCACAAATAATTGTTAAGGGGGTATAATAAAACTTATCTTAACCAGGTGATGTCAGTGCGCAAAAGGAGGAAAAACAATGGTTACTTTATATACCTCACCAAGTTGTACCTCGTGTCGCAAGGCGAAACTATGGCTCCAAACCCACGAGATTGATTTTACTGAACGTAATATCTTTTCAGATCCGTTATCTATTGCGGAAATTAAAGGCATTTTAAAAATGACGGAAGATGGGACGGAAGAAATTATTTCGACGCGTTCTAAAGCTTTCCAGCGGTTAAAATTAGATATTAATGAATTGTCACTTAACCAGCTGTATGGCTTAATCACTCGTGATCCAAGTATCTTGCGGCGACCGATTTTATTAGATGACAAACGCCTACAAGTTGGCTATAACGAAGATGAAATTCGTCGGTTCTTACCGCGGCAGATTCGAACGTTAGAATTATTAAAGGCCCAACAATTGGCAAATCTATAACCACAAATTGACTAGTTGGGCAATCTAATTAGTCAATTTTTTAATTTTCAGATAGATTACTTTACAAAGCGCTGAAATAAGTTAGAATTGTGATAGTGATTATGGCCCTTGACACTTAGAAAGGGGTGGATCTGTAATGGAGATGGAACGAATCAATGAAGATACGATTCGAGTTCTAATCGGCAACGATGATCTCAATGAACGCGGTATTCGCATATTGGATTTACTAGGGAATCATAAGCAAATTGAAAGTTTCTTTTATAGTATCTTAGAAGAAGTCGATGTTGATCATCAATTTCAAGATAATGATGCAGTAACTTTCCAAGTTCTACCGAACCGAAATGGCTTGGAGTTATTTATTAGTAAAAATAGTGAAAATTTACAAGACACCATTTCAAAAGCCACACAATCAGCAATGGATAATGATGATCGTGATAGCTCGCAAGATGATGTTTCTGAATATTTAAAACGTAAATTAATGCAAACAGATACTGATGGCACTAATCAAGCCCAAGGGGTACAACATAATCAGGCTAAGGATACCAATGATTTGGATCCTTATATTGAAGATCCGGATACACCAACAAAGGAATTTGTGCTACAGTTTGCAAATTTTGAAGATGTCATTGCGTTAGCCCAAATTTTCCGGCCTGACGGTTTGGCATCTAACTTATACAAATATCGTGATAAGTATTATCTGGAACTTGTTTTCTTTGTCGACCAGTCTTCAGCTGGTGGCATTCAAGACGATGTTGCTGTGGCGTTAGAGTATGCCAATAAAACTAAAGTGACTGCCGATGTGTTGTTAGAGCACGGTGAAAAGGTCATGTCGAATGCAGCGTTAGAAACTGTTCGACACTATTTTAAATAGCTTCACCTAGAAGTCGTAACCAATTCATTTGGTCGCGACTTTTTTAGTGCCGTTAAGTGACGATTTACGGAGCTGGCGTAAAAAGGAGGGGTGCTCATGTTAATGGCACAAGATGATCAGCAGCGATTGATTGATGCGGCAACAGCTAAACGACAGCAACACTATCAATGTCCGGGATGTCGTGCACCGGTGCAATTAAAGCGGGGAACCGTGGTAACCGCCCACTTTGCACATCAAGCGCACCATAGTTGCCAAACCTTTTCAGAAGGGGAAACCGCTGAACACTTGCTAGGCAAGCAACAATTAGCCGCGTGGTTTAAAGCTAGTGGTTATCAGGTCCAACTGGAAGCGCCGTTAAAAGCCCTACATCAACGGCCAGATGTTTTGGTACAGCTACCTGGTCAGCCACCGTTAGCCTTAGAGTTTCAATGTTCACCATTGTCGGTGACTCGGCTCAAAGCGCGAACTCAAGGTTATCATAATCATGGTTATCGGGTGTTGTGGTTGCTGGGGTCACCGTATCAACAGCCACGATTGCGGCCGACATCTAAAGCCATGAAATTTTTACAACTAAGCACACAATGGGGATGCTATTTGGTTTTCTGGGAGACCCACCAACAAGCCCTACAATTAAAATTTAATTTATTGAGTTTTGACGGTGATCCACTTACCAGTCAACGGCAATTCTTTCACAGCCAGCATCAATCAGTTGCGCAATTGTTGGCCTATCACCCCATACTGTTGCGACCTCAATTAGTGCCTAAGCAATTTCAACGACAAAAACGCCGACTACTCGTCGGTCGTTTGACCCAGCAACCTCGATTAGTAGCCTTACAAACGCGCTGTTATCAACAAGGTGGCACTTTAGCTACTTTGCCCAGGTGGGTCTATCCAATGACAGCTAAATGGCCAATATTAACCACGCCATTTCTAGATTGGTATATGCAAGTCTTCTTTCAATTACGGCAACTGGCGGATACCATTTTATCGTTAAAGCAGTTGGTTCAGCTTGGCTGGCAGACGTTACAACCTTGTTTAGCAGTGACTAGTTGTATCATGAAACCGCGGCAATTGCAGTTGCGATTAATTCAAGCTTTATTAACTGAACTAGTGACGCAGCATGTGCTAATAGCCGTGCCAAATGGCTGGCGAGTAAACTCACGACAATTAGCTTGGCGACGATGAAATGGGCGAAAGTTCAATAGTGTGGTACGCTAAATAACAGTGAGATTGATTGGTCGTTGGCAATGAAGCATAACGTGTAGCATTGTAAGTGGCGCCAATCTGGCTAAGGTAGACTTAGCCATCAACTTTGAAAGGAGGGCTATACCAAGACTTTTCCCCATTAGGATGATGGACTACACGTGGTATAGTCGAAATTGATATGGTTGCAACAAAAAAATTACCCACTCGTTCGGAAGTTCCAGAAGCCTTAACGTGGGATTTAACATTGATTTTTGCGGATCAAGCTGCTTATGATCAAGCTGTTATCCAAGTTAAAGCCGATATTCAGACGGTCACCGAGTTAGCAGCGTCATTTACATCATCTGCTGAAACTGTGTTAGCTGGTGTTCAAGGCGTATTAGGCTTGTATCGGCACTTAGAAAAAGTTGCCGTATATGCTAGTTTGAAGAGTGATCAAGATACTGGTAACAGTACTAATCAAGCTCTGGATGAGCAGGCCAGTGCACTAACGGCTCAAGTGTCGGCGGCCACCGCTTGGTTTGAGCCCGCCTTGTTGACGTTAACGCCTAGTCAATTGGATACGTATTTAGATGAAAATGTGAGTTTACGTGATTACCGGCATTTATTTGATACGATCCGATTGCAAAAGGGACATGTATTGTCGACTTCAGAAGAAGCACTATTAGCTGGAGCTAGCGACATTTTTGATGCTTCTGCTAAGACGTTCGGTGTGTTAAATAATGCTGACTTTGATTTCCCGGTAGTTAACGATGAACACGGAAATCCCGTTAAGTTATCCCAAGGTGTGTACGGGGTCTTATTGGAATCCGTTGATCCAGCAACCCGACGGACAGCATTCAAAGCGCTTTATCAAGTTTATGCGCAATTTCGGCGGACTTTGGCGTCAACCTTAGCCAGTCAAGTGAAAGTGCATAACTTTGTCGCGACTGCGCATCACTATCCTGATGCCCGGACAGCCGCATTAGCTGCCAATCAGATCCCGACATCGGTTTATGATCGGTTGGTCGATACGGTCGATCAACACCTTGACTTGTTGCATCGCTATGTGGCCTTACGAAAGTCAATTCTCGGCGTCGATGATTTACACATGTATGACCTTTATACGCCGTTGACCGCTAAACCGGCCCAAGCTTACACTTATGAAACCGCGCAAGCGACAGCCTTAAAGGCACTTAAGGTCTTAGGCCCAGACTATGTCAAACATGTCAAAACAGCTTTTAGTTCACGTTGGATTGATGTGGTGGAGAATCAAGGTAAACGTAGTGGGGCTTATTCATCAGGGATGTATGATACGGCGCCATATATGTTATTGAATTGGCAAGACAATATTGATAATCTGTATACCTTAGTGCATGAAATGGGTCACAGCATGCATTCATACTTGACGACGCATCATCAACCATATCAATATGGCGATTACTCAATCTTCGTTGCGGAAATTGCGTCAACGACTAATGAGAATTTATTGACGAATTACTTCTTAGCGACAACGACTGATCCAAAGGTCCGCGCTTATGTCTTAAATTATTATTTGGATGGTTTTAAAGGAACCTTGTTCCGGCAGACGCAATTTGCTGAATTTGAACAATGGTTGCATACAGAAGCCGCGGCTGGACGACCATTGACGGCGGATCGATTGTCGAAGCATTATTTACAATTGAACCAACGTTATTATGGCGATGCTGTCGTCAGTGATCCTGAAATTGCCGATGAATGGTCGCGCATTCCCCATTTCTATTACAATTATTATGTTTATCAGTACGCAACCGGTTTTGCGGCTGCCTCGACGTTAGCCCAAGGCATTTCGACTGGCCAATCCGATGCGGTTAAAAAATATCTCGGCTATTTACAAGCGGGGTCTTCAGACTTTCCGATTGACGTGATGCGCAATGCGGGTGTTGATATGACTAAAGCCACTTATTTAGAAGATGCCTTTAAAGTCTTCGAGCAACGGCTTGATGAATTTGAACAATTAGTTAAAACTAAATAATCAAAAATACCGACCATTCAGCAGTTGAATGGTCGGTATTTTTATCGGGTGGCCAAGTAAAAAGATCGCTACAGATGAGTAACGATCTTAACAATAATGGCTATAACTTTTATAAAACGTGTAGTTGTGTATTATCCAAGCTGACACAATTTTTCGTGTGTTGATTGAGCGCTTGGAAAGGGTCTAGTTGACCGTTGACTAAATCGAATAGGGTATTGTACGTAAATTGTTCCAGTAACACACCATAATCATAATTATCACAATCAAAAACAACCGCAGAAGAAGACTCAGTGATCGCCATTTCAGAAGCTAAGCGTTGATCAGCATGGAAGGCTTGTTTCGCTAAATCGCTATCACGATCTTCCATAAACATATCCAAATCAATCTTGCATTGTTTCGCCACATCTTGTGCTAGTGCGACAGAGTAACTTTGACCGGCTTTGAGGAGTGCATCTTGCATGGCAATTAAGAAATTAAGACCACGCTTTTTGCCTTGAAATAGGGCGGCCTTGTAATCCAGAATCAACCGATAAAGCGTCTGTGATTGTTGATTTTGGGCTTGCCAATCGGAAGGCTTGAAACCTTGGCGTTGCATGGCCTTTTGAATCACGTTGATATTCAATAAAGGTACGAATTGAAATTGAATTTGTTTATCTGAATCATTGGCTAGGCGTAACACATTTTGTTCATCGCGGACACATTGTTCTCCCAACGGATTTACAAATAAATACACTTCTAACACGTCATAATTCCTCCACTTTCTCTTTTCGCGTCATAGTGCAGAATACCAAATGTACATAGGTATTTGCAAGTTTTTAAATTCATAAATAATTTCATTATCAGTAAGTAAGTGTTCATTTGCATGAAACCTTCGACTGTCATCATGCACCGATTTTGTAAATCCGTAAAGTATTTTGCTCTTAAATTTCATAATTGTCATGATGTTAATGTGAATTGTCGAACCGGGATCTGATCCCTTTTTATTCTTGGAAAATATGGTAAAATTTTAGGGTATGGATTTGCAACGGAGGTGCCTTGATGGAAGATTGGAACCATTTCTTATTGCCTTATCAACAAGCAGTTGATGAGCTGAAAGTGAAATTACGCGGCATGCGCAAACAATTCCGGGATTTAAATCAACATGAACCGATTGAATTTGTGACGGGTCGGGTAAAACCGGTTGATAGCATTAAAGAGAAAATGACACGTCGCAAAGTCCAAGAAGATCGAATTGAACAAGATATGCAAGATATTGCTGGCTTGCGGATTATGTGTCAATTTGTTGAGGATATTTATCAGGTGGTCGATTTATTACGGAAACGTTCTGACATGACCATTTTGGAAGAACGGGATTATATTAGCAATGAAAAGCCATCGGGGTATCGCTCTTATCATATTGTGATTGAATACCCAGTTCAGATGGTCGGTGGGCCTAAAAAGATTCTAGCAGAGATTCAAGTTCGAACCTTAGCAATGAATTTTTGGGCAACCATTGAACACTCATTAAATTACAAGTACCAAGGCGATTTTCCTGAAAATTTGAGCCAACGACTCCAACGAGCCGCCGAAGCTGCCTTTAGTTTGGACAAAGAAATGTCCGAAATTCGCGAAGAAATTCAAGAAGCCCAAAGTCTATTTTCATATGGCAAGGGCACCCAGGGTGAGGCGACATCGCCAACGAAAGAAGATCAAGACCAATGAAAGTCACAATATTTGCGAATTCGAATGTTAAATCAAAAAAAGTTGCGCAAGAACTACATACTAAATTAGTGGCTGCTGGGTTTGAAATCGATGATTATACGCCGGATTTGGTTTTTTCAGTCGGCGGTGACGGCACGTTATTGTCGGCCTTTCATCATTATAGTGAAATGGTCGATCAAGTCCGGTTTGTCGGTGTGCATACGGGGCATTTGGGCTTTTATACAGATTGGCGTGATTACGAAATCGACCAATTAGTAGCCGGCTTAAAAGAAGATAATGGTCAAAGTGTCACGTATCCGTTATTGTCTGTCGAAATCATGTATGCGGATACTGGCGAAACGGATCATTATCTAGCCTTAAATGAATCAACGTTGAAAAAATTGGGCAGTACGATGGTGGCTGATGTTTATATTCAAGATGAATTGTTTGAGCGTTTCCGAGGTGATGGCCTATGTGTGTCAACGCCAACTGGGTCAACGGCCTACAACAAGTCTGTTGGTGGCGCCGTCATTCATCCGCGTTTAGATGCCTTGCAGATGGCTGAAATTGCCTCGATTAATAACCGGGTGTTCCGAACGTTAGGCTCGCCGGTAATTGTGGCGCCATATGAATCGATTACGATTAAGCCGCAACAACAATCACACTTTGTTTTTACGGCTGATCAAATGGATACCCAACCACGCCCAATTCAGCAAATTCGCTATTCAATTGCGAATCGGCGAATTGCCTTTGCACAACATCGGCATAACCGGTTTTGGCAACGGGTTGGCAGCTCCTTTATTGGGTTGGACGAGCAATGAAATTTACTTGGGAAAACACGTCAACGACGCCGATGAAGGTGAAGACTTTACTGACAGCGCATGGCGTAACGCGCAGTTTATTAAAAAAAGTGAAGTTCCATGGTGGCGCCATTTTAGTTGACGATCAACCGGTGTTAGCGATCCATATGCTCACTGGTGGCGAATCTGTCACGATGGTGACGCCGGATGAAGTGGGTAATGACTTCTTAGGTGTTTCTGAGTTGCCGATTGACGTGCTTTATGAAGATCGAGATTACCTCATTGTCAATAAACCGGCAGGGGTGGCGTCAGTACCAGCGCATCGTTTGCCAGATAATACCTTAGCTAACCGGGTAAAGGGTTACTATCGGGCCCAAGGTTATCAAAATGAAGTGGTCCACATTACGACGCGGTTAGATCGCGATACGAGTGGGATTGTTTTGTTTGCGAAACACCATTTTGCCCATTCAATTATCGATCGTGAATTAAAGACTCATGCGATGCGTAAAATGTATCTGGCGGTGGTAAGTGGCACGTTACCAAATGCGCACGGCTGGTTTGATCAGCCGATTGGTCGAGCGGAAGGTTCGTTTATTAAACGAACCGTAACCCCAACGGGACGCGCATCGTTAACGGAGTATTGGGTGGTCAAACGGCTTAAAAATATGACGGTCGTACGGGTTCGCCTACACACTGGGCGGACTCATCAAATTCGCGTCCACTTTGCGGCCGCTGGACATCCTTTGGTAGGGGATAGCTTATACGGTGGTCCAAGTCATCCAGCGATTGATCGACAGGCGTTACACTGCATGCAATTATCGTTTGAAGATCCATTTATTGATCACACGTTAACAACCTTTGCGCCGCTAACACCAGATTTGGTTCGATTAATTCAAAGCGAAAGTCACTAAGGCCTGAAAAACTGGCGGTAGAGACCTTACTAGCATTGGCTTAAGCTGTGCTAAAGTTAACCTCTACGCTAGCCAGTGATTCTGCCGACTGTGGGACCAGTTACAGCCAAAAGTCGGGCTTCCACTTCACTTTTGAGCCTAGCCCAAACCGCTATTCTCAAAAGGCGTCCACATCGTAAAGTCCGGAAAAATCACCCGGACTAACGATGCTTTCACGGCCGACGCCATCACTGGCTAGCTCCGACTGTATGGGGCCACATACGAATTGATTGTGATTATAGCCGAGAGTGAGTCCATGTGGGCGAACGTCAGGTAGCAAGTTAGTCTACTATTGATCAGTGTGTACTCGTCGTATCAGTGATTGTGATTAAAATACAAATCTTAGGAAATTAACTAAAAAAACGTCTTTGGCATATTTGCCAGGGACGTTTTTCGTTGCAACCTAATAATCAATAATTTTAGTACCGTGCGCTTGGTTCACATTCAACGCGGTCGTGATGTGAGCCACGTTAGCGGCCGTGATACCACCGCCGGGCAGAATTTGAATCCGACCAGCAGCTTGTTCAATTGTGGCTTTTAATTGTGGTAAGCAGTCGTCAATCGATTGACTGAGTGGCCCACCGTGCGTCAGAATTCGATCGACTTGATGATCAACGAGCCAATCAATAGTCGTTGCTTGTTGGTCAGCAGCTAAGGCATCAAATGCCATGTGGAAAGTAATGCTCATGCCACCAGCCGCACCAATTAAGAGTTCCATGGCTTCGGTATCTAGGTTGCCGTCAGCGGTTAAGGCGCCTAACGCCACACCGTCAACACCAAGCGATTGGGCTTGTAAGAGGTCAGCTTCCATGATTTTTAATTCCGTATCATTGTAAACGAAATTACCCCCACGTGGGCGGATCATTGTAATCAAGCTAACGCCATGTTCTTGGGTGTACTTAGCTGCTTCGCTCATGACGCCGCGACTAACGGTCGTCCCACCCACGGCTAGATTATCATTTAATTCAATCCGTTGGGCGCCAGCGGCAACAGCAGCAGGGAGGTTGGTGTAGTTTTCAAGTGCGACTTCTTTTAATAACATCTTCGACATCCTTTACTTTGTAAATAAGACACTAACACCTTCAGGAACGGTGATGTCTTTTTGGCGTAACGTTAATTGACCAGTTGTTAAATCACGATCATACAAGGTGGCGTTGTTAGTATTCTGATTAACGACCACCACAAAAGCTTCGGTTGGATCGAGGTCAAAGTCTCGTGGAAAATCGCCTTCAGTACTAATTTGTTGGATTAGTGTTAATGAGGCGTCATCGTTGATCTTGAAAACGGCCAACGAATTGTAACCACGATTAGAGACGTATAGATAATGACCGTCACGACTGAGACGAATGGCTGCGGCCCCATTATGGTCCGTGTAATCGGTAGGAACAGTGGCGATGGTGTGTGTTTGCGCCAAGGTACCCGTAGCAGCGTCGTAGGTTAATGTAGCCACTTGACTGGATAATTCACCAGCTAAAAAGGCATGTTTGCCGTCAGGGGCAAAGACTAAGTGCCGTGGGCCAAAACCAGCCGCCAGTTCAAGTTGTGATTGTCGGCTGAGTTTGCCAGCATCACTGACGTTGTAAACATACACCGTGTCACTACCAAGATCAATCGCCACTAAACGTTTATCGGGTGTGAGGTCCGTATAATGAATATGGGAACCATCTTGTTCAGGACGTGGGCCATTACCAGTATGGATATGTTCATCAGCCAAGGTTAAGCCACCATCGGCTTCGATCTTTAAAACGGTGGCCGCGCCGGTATGGTAGTTAGCACTATAGACAAGCTGACGAGCTTCGTCAACTGCCACATAAGCGGGTGGTGTACCGGGAGCAACAACCATGTTTAATGGTGTTGCACTGGTTTGCGCCGCGTTTAATTGCCACGCTGCCACGCCACCTTCATCATCCGCTTTAGCCACGCTATATAAGCGATTTTTCGCAGATAGTGCTAAGTAGGTTGGGTTAGCTGTTTTTGCGACTAAGCCGGTATTAGTTAATGTTTTTTCAGTCGTGTCGAGGACCCCGGCATAGATGCCCTGACTGGTTTTTTTAGTGTAAGTGCCAAATAAAATGTTTTCTAGCATACAAACATCCTCCTTCATATCTCTTTCAAGTATAGCATAAAAGGATCGTTTGAAAGCGATGACAAACTGGCGGTGAGCTTTCCGGCTATGCTACAATTAAACCAATCAATTAAAAGAATGGAGTTCTGTAAAATGGCAATCACAGCAACAGTACAATCAATCGGAGAACAAGCAATTTCGACCAACGAACCCATTTTAATTTTCTTTGCCGCCGGCGCAACGAGTGCGATTCAAGATGTGGCGATTATTCAAGACTTCACGACACCGATGACTGATTTGACGTTGAAACCAGGCAGTCTGATTAAGATTGACGATCAAACGTATACGGTGGCTTATGCCGGGGATTTAGTCCAGGCCAACTTAACGTCAATTGGTCATGCAACGATGTATTTCACGGCTGTTCCTGACAAACCGATGCAAAACGGACTTTATCTCAGTCCAGCCACCTTACCAACGATTAAAGTTGGTAGTGTGATTACGTATCAACCATAAGGATTAGACACTGACGGGGGTGCTGCTAATTGAAATCAAAACCAGTTAGTCGCCAGGTAACGAGTCAAAAAGTGATTCGTATCCTGGTGATTATCGTCTTAATTTTGGTCAGCTTATTTTTAGGAAAGCAAGTCGACTGGGTATTAACCCCAGTTCGTCAGCTATTTAGCATTGTCGGCTTACCAGTTATTTTAGCGGGCGTGCTATATTACTTGATGAATCCGCTAGTTGACTGGCTGGAGCATAAGTATCATGTGCGGCGAACGTGGACCATTATTGGCCTATTTGTCCTAATCGCGGGATTACTCGTTTGGGGCATTGTTGCGTTAATTCCGATTATTCGGACACAAACGTTAGGCATTATCAATGATTGGCCGTCATATTGGCACCATGCCAGCAATGAAATCAATGACTGGTTGAATGATCCCAAGTTATCGGCTTTGCGTGATCAAGTGGACCAATGGAATACTAATGCTAGTAAGTTGCTGAGTGGTAAAGTGACTAAATATTTGACCGGAACCGTTTCCTCGATTACCAGTGTGGTGAGCACGGTGACGACGGTAATTATTGGGTTAATCACGATGCCGTTTATTCTGTTTTACTTGTTAAAAGATGGGCATCAGCTGCCAAAGTATCTAGCCAAGTTTATCCCAACTAAGGGCCGCGCAAGTTTCTTACAAGTCTTGACGGAAATTAATGCTCAAGTTAGTAACTATATTCGTGGTCAATTGACGGTAGCGTTCTTTGTCGCGATGATGTTTGCCATCGGTTATTGGATTATCGGGTTGAAATTTGCGTTAACGCTAGGGATTGCGGCCGGAATTTTAAATTTAATCCCATATCTAGGATCGTTTCTAGCGATGGTGCCGTCGGTCGTGATTGCATTAGTGATTTCGCCGTGGATGCTAGTGAAAGTGTTAATCGTGTTTGTGATTGAACAGACGATTGAAGGTCGGGTGATTTCACCGCTAGTCTTAGGCAGTAGTTTGAAGATCCATCCGGTGACGATTTTGATCGTGTTATTGGCCAGTGGCAAGATCTTTGGCCTGATGGGTGTGATTTTTGGTATTCCAGGTTATGCGATTTTGAAAGTACTGATCAGTCATCTGTTTGCCTGGTATCGCGAACAATCGGGACGTTATCCTGATGATGAAGTGGCTAATGATGACACGTCTGCTGATGAGAAAAGCGAAAGATAAATATGACGGTAAAAGCTTTGCCAGAATTGACTTAAGCGATGTTAAATTGGTCACCTACGCCAGTCAGTGATTCTGCCGGCTGTGGGGACCGGCTCCAGCCAAAGATCGGGCTTCCACCTCGCTTTTAAGCCTAGCCTAAACCGCTAGTCTTAAAAGTTGTCCACATCGTAAAGCCCGGGACAATCACCGGACTAACGATGTTTGCACGGCCAGTGCCATCACTGACTGACTCCGGTTAGTTCGCAGCTAACAATTGAAGCAGGTAATCACGCACCATTATAGCCGAAAGTGAGTCCACCTTGAGCCCAGCCGTGGGAGCTCTTAGCGATTTATCGCTTAGAGCTCGGCGCTTTTGAAACGCGGTTTTTGGCTGAACCGGTCCGCCCACAGCGTCCCGGCTCAATGTGGGCGAACGACAGGCGGCAAGTGTGACTAATTTCGGCTGTTGAACACTTGTCATAAAAATATAATGTTCAATCTTTGGAAATTGCATAGATATCTAAAAATGGTTCGCAAACGCGTTGTTTGCGAACCATTTTTATCGGTATTAAATTTACCAGCTAGCTTTACGAACACCTGGAATTTGACCAGCGTGTGCTAAGCGACGGAAGTTTAACCGTGACATGCCAAACTTACGTAAGTAAGCGTGCGGCCGGCCATCAAGATGGTCGCGGCGATGGATGCGAACGGGTGATGCGTTCCGTGGTAACTGAGCTAACCCAGCGTAATCACCAGCGGCTTTTAATTCAGCACGCTTGGCAGCATAACGGGCAACGGTCGCTTCAATGCGCCGTTCTTTAGCAATTTTTGATTTCTTAGCCATTAATTTGGGCTCCTTTACAATGTAAGTAGACTTGCAATTCGTGCCACAAATTTTTAAATGACTTCAATGTGTTTTTTAGAACGTCTTATAAATTACCATACTCAAATCGTAATCGCTACTATTTTGTTCGCGATTGTTCAAATGTGGTATGATTAAAACACTATTTTAAAATCAGAGGTTGAAAATCGTGAAGAAAATTGATCAGGGCAGTCAGTTTGTCCAACGTCATTTAGCATTATTTAAGTGTTTAGTTTGTGACATGCCCTATGCGGCTGTCGAAGACCATACCCTCAAGTGTCCCAATGGTCATCAGCTTGACTTTTCTAAAAAGGGGACCCTTTATTTCTTAACGCATCAAGTACAAAGCGAATATGACGCAGCGATGTTAGCTGCTCGGCGGCGGATTTTACAAGCGGGATTTTTCAAACCGATTGTGACCGCAATTAATGAACAATTGCCAGCGCAACCGCAGCGAATTTTGGATATTGGTAGTGGAGAAGGCACACCATTAGCCGATTTATTGACGTTACATCAACAACCAAAAGATGTCGGGATTGGCTTTGATATTAGTAAAGACGGTGTTAATTTGGCCACACAGTTAGTGTCACCAGCTTATTATTGTGTCGCTGATTTAGCACAGCTACCTTTTACTAACAATGCGTTTACCGCGATTATGGATGTTTTTTCACCATCAGCTTATCAAGAGTTTGAACGGGTGTTAGCCCCGGGTGGTCAATTGTTAAAGGTCGTGCCCAATGCCAACTATTTAGTGGAATTGCGCCACTTGTTATTTGAACCAACGGCGCGGCAATATCAATATGATAACCAAAAGGTGTTGGACTTATTTAGTCAACACTATCCACAAGCCGAGCAACGACGGATTCAGTATGAGTTTGACCTCAGTACAGTGGATTTCAATGATTTGATGGTGATGACGCCATTGCATTGGGGTGCTACGGCGGAACGTCTAGCTCAAGCGCGAATTGAAGGTTTAGCTAAAATTACAATTGACGTTAGTTTGTTAACTGTGACCATGTAAAAGTCAGCACGGGTGCTTGCATGATTATAACCGCGGTGTTAAGATTACCTGTGAGAAATCGTTTGGTAGTTAACATCGTCTTAGCACGTTGGTGACTACCGAGTTGTACTTCATTAACGTAGCGTTTCGCCGTGCCCACACCGAAATACTACGTTTTTTTGTTGTCTAAAAACGACCGCTAATGTCCTCTTGATGTGAGGTGATTAGCGGTCGTTATTTTTTAAATGAAACCGAATGAAAAGTCAGTGCATACGGTGGCGGGCCCAAGTTTGACCGATGAAACCGAACATCAAACCGAATAATGCGGGGATCGTCCAGCCGAGACCTAATGATGCTAATGGTAGCTGGTTATTGAGGTGTTGCAACGTTTGTAGCCAAGCGGCTTGCGTCCAAGCACTTGGCATGGCGGCAACACCAGCAAGCAGGGCTGGGATCATCGTCCAAGCGGTTGTCATGGCAAATAACCAGCGTGACGTTCCTAACCATGGTGATAAGCTGGCGAGTAAAATCAAAACGATGGCCAGCGGGTAAAGTGTCATTAGCACTGGTGTGGAATAAGCAATTAATTGGGTTAAGCCGACATTGGCCAAAACGGCCGGAATTACACAAGCAACTACGATGAGACCTTGATAAGGCAATTTGGGCATCATCTCATGCAAGGTATCACCAAACGCCGAGGTCAGGCCAACCGCAGTTTTTAGACAAGCAATGATCACGATTAGCGCCAGTAATAAGTTACCAAAAGCGCCAAAATACGTCTTTGCGATTTGAGCTAAGGTGATCCCGCCGTTTGACGCTAGCGGTAATTGACCCCGACTCATGGTGCCGACAATTGCGAGTAATGCGTAGATCAACCCCATTAAACTCACACTAATAATCCCGGCCTTGATGGTGTCTTTGGCAATCTGAGCAGGTTCTTTGACCCCTAAGCCTTTAATGGCATCAACAACGACAATACCAAAGGCCAAGGAGGCGAGTGCATCCATCGTGTTGTACCCCTCCGTAAAACCGGTGAGTAGTGGGGCAGTGGCATAAGCCCCGTGGGCAGTACCATGCAGGCCACCTAGTGGTTTAATCAGAGCAACGACCAAGAGGCTACCCAATAAAATTAGAAAAATCGGGGTCAGCCATTTACCAACATAGGTCATTAATTTGCCTGGATTGCGTGCCAACCACCACGTCACGCCGAAAAAAAGGAGCGAAAATAGCAGTAGTACCATCGGTTGCTGAGCCGATGAAATGAATGGGGTTAGTCCGATTTGAAATGCCGTGGTGGCTAAGCGTGGCATCGCAAACAGTGGGCCTAAAGTGAAATATAGCATAATCGTAAAGCCATAGGCATAAGGTCGACTGACTTTAGTTGCTAAGTCGAAGACCCCATTACTACGAGTGAGGCCAATCCCCATGACACCGAGCAAGGGTAAGCCAATCCCAGTGATCAGCAAGCCAACAATGGCCCAGCCAACCTGGTGGCCTGCTTGTTGTCCTAAGTAAATGGGAAAGATTAAGTTACCAGCACCAAAGAATAGCCCAAAGAGCATGGCCCCGATAAATAAAGTTTCTCGTCCCGATAAGCGGGTTTTCATCAAAAAATTCCCCCTCTAAAAGTACGCTTGCTAATCAGCATAGCATGTTTTAGTGGGGGAAAAATTAAAAGGTTATGATAAGTCGTTAGTCAGCGTTAGCTACGGTGAATCGCATTTGATGGTGAGCCGGCTGTTCAATTTCAGCTAAGACAGCCTGTGCCATGGTTCCAGCGGTAGTGACGGATTGACCAGCGGCGTTGACAAGGAGGTCGTCGGTACCGGTTAATGCCGTAGTGGCTGGTCCGGCATGAAAATCGGCGGCGGGTGAAATGCCCACCCAATCAACGTTGTCAACGGTTTGTAAGAAGGTTAATTCTTTTAATTGATTTTGTGGAATGGCTAAGAAGCCGGCATTGGCTGGATCAGCGGCAATATCTTCAACGAGCAGGTGATGATCAGCGCCTGTGTGCAAACTGCCGGCGCCTAAGATGAAGACTAAGCGTGGGCTCGTTTTGGTTCGGACCTCAGCAACTAATTTGGTTGCTAGGTCGACATGTAAATAAGCTTGAGCGGGTGGGGTCGCCATGGCATCGACCACCACATCAACGGCTGCTAAATCAGTCGCCGTTAACGAAAAAGCATCTTTAGCCATGCGAGTTAAATTAGTGTGATCGGGCAATTGAGCTAACTTTTCTGCTGATCGACTTAAAGCAGTTACCGTGTGACCGTTGGCTAATGCAGCCGCGGTAATTGCTGAACCGGCCATGCCAGTGGCGCCAATAATTAAAATTTTCATGAACGTTTCCTCCTAAAAATAATTAATCTAATCAAGCATGATCAGTATAATGAAAGTTTTGTAAGCGTGCGACTATTTTGTCGCGGCTAGTGAAAAACTGGGCGCGAGACCATGGACATGGTATGATAGAGCTTAATATTACTAGAGTTAAGAGGAAATCATTTTGACAAATCATATTGCGTTATTTGAACCATTGATGCCAGCGAATACCGGGAATATCGCTCGGACTTGTGCCGGTACAGATACGGCCTTGCATTTAATCGAACCATTGGGTTTTAAGATTGATGATAAGCATTTAAAACGTGCCGGCTTGGATTATTGGGACAGCGTTGATATCACGTATCATGCAGATTTACCCGCTTTCTTGGAAAGCATTCCAGATTTAAACAACTTATACTTAGTCTCAAAATTCGCCGAACATGACTATAGTGATGTGGATTATAGTGATACCAGTAAGGATCATTATTTCTTATTTGGTAAGGAAACGACTGGGTTGCCAGAACCATTCATGCGGCAATATCCAGAAAAGGCCATTCGAATTCCACAAGATGATTCTCACATTCGGGCGTTGAACTTGTCGAACTCCGCTGCTATTGTGATTTATGAAGCGTTGCGTCAACAAAACTTCTTGAGCTTGGAACGGTCGCATCACTACGAAAATGATAAATTGAAATAAGTCGAAAGGACGGTCGCAATAATTAAGCGGGCGTTCTTTTTTCATGGAAATCGGTTCATATCCGAACGTGGGTTTGGTACAATAAGAGCAGTAGCTTTAGATTAGAAAGGACGATTAACGCGTGGCGCAAAAGCGACGAACAACTAAAAAAAAGCCAGCCGCTCGTAAAAAGCGACCGACAAAAGCAGCAGCCCAACATCAAATGACGGGGAACGTGATTGGCCTAATCGGGGTCTTAGTCACGGTATTTGCGTTGTTAAACCTGGGGTTAATTGGCAATTTCTTTGCGGAATGTTTTCGATTAGTTGCCGGGAATGCTTACCAGATTTTAGCCGGGTTAACCTTGATTGTGATGATTTACATCATGATTTTTGGACGTTGGCCACGAATCGGTTGGCGCTGGTGGACCGGTGGTAACTTAATTTTATACAGTTATTTATTATTATTAGAAATTCCAATGTTTAACCAGTTAAATCGGCACACGGAATTTTGGTCGATTACTTGGAATTTAATTAAAAATGATTTTGCCAAAGGTGGCATTTCAATTAATTTAGGTGGGGGCTTAGCTGGTGCGGCTGGTTATAGCATCACTTATCCATTGATGGCCAACTTTGGCACGATTTTGATTGCCATTATTTTAATTATTGCCGGGATTTTTGTGGCGTTTAATTTGCCATTTAGACAAACCGTCTTAGTCATTCGCAATTGGCTAATTAAAGTGGGCCAACAATTGCGGGCGGCCGGTGAACGCCTACAACATTATGCGCGCATTCAATATGCCCGTTGGCGAGTCCATCGTCAAGTTCGTGAAAATCAAGCGGCCTCAACTGAGCCTGCACCAGAGGCTAAACCGACGCCAGAACCAACGCCGAGTTCAGCAGTGCCGGTCACTCCATCGGCAGCCCCTCAGCCGACTAGCAGCGCTACGGCACCTAAAATTGTGGTTGCGAGTGAACAAGAAGCTCCAGCACCGATTCAAGGTAGCTTGGAAATAGATTTATTTAAAGGGAATGAAACGACTGATGACGCGGATTATCAGTTACCAACTTCTGAATTGTTGACGAAGATTCCAAAAACTGATCAAAGTGCGGAATACGCCACGATTGAGGCTAACTCTGAAAAATTACAGACAACGTTGGCTAGTTTTGGAGTGCAAGTCGATGTCAAAAACGTCAGCTTAGGCCCCTCAGTGACGAAGTATGAGTTACACCCGGCTGTCGGTGTGAAGGTCAGTAAAGTCGTGAATTTAGCGGATGACTTGGCCTTGGCTTTGGCAGCTAAAGATCTGCGGATTGAAGCCCCAATTCCTGGGAAATCTTTAATTGGGATTGAAGTGCCGAATAAACAAATTTCAACGGTCTCGTTCCGTGATATTGTTGAGGCCCAACCGGCACATCCAACTAAACCATTGGCCGTACCGCTCGGTCGTGACGTTTCTGGGAATCTAGTGACGGCTGACTTAGCTAAAATGCCACATTTACTGATTGCTGGTTCGACGGGGAGTGGGAAATCGGTGGCGATTAATGTGATGATCACGGGCTTACTGATGAACACTAAACCAAGCCAAGTGAAATTCATGTTGATTGATCCGAAGAAAGTGGAATTAGGAGTTTATAATGGGATTCCACATTTATTAACGCCGGTCGTGACGGAACCGAAAAAGGCCGCCCGAGCGTTACACAAAGTGGTGGCTGAAATGGAACGTCGCTATGAGTTGTTTGCTGATTCCAAGCAACGTAACATGCAAGGCTATAATCAGGCGATTCGGCAACAAAATGCGGCGGATGGTCAAGATCGACCAACGTTACCTTATATTGTGGTGATTGTTGATGAATTGGCTGATTTGATGATGGTCACCTCGAGTGAAGTTGAAGATGCGATTATTCGGTTAGGCCAAATGGCCCGGGCTGCCGGGATTCATATGATTTTGGCTACGCAACGCCCATCTGTAGATGTCATTACCGGGTTGATTAAAGCAAACGTGCCATCACGGATGGCGTTTGCCGTTTCCAGTGGGACCGATTCGCGGACCATTATTGATAGTAATGGGGCTGAAAAGTTACTTGGTCGTGGGGACATGTTGTATCAACCAATGGGGATGAATAAGCCGTTACGGGTGCAAGGTGCGTATATTTCTGATCACGATGTTGAAGAAGTAGTAAACTTTATTAAAGCACAACAAACGGTTGAGTATGATGATACCATGTTGGTTAAAGATGATGAGACGAGTGGTGGCGATGATCCACGCGACGGTGAGGATGAGTATTACGCTGAAGCTGTTGAATTAGTGACGGAACAGCAATCGGCTAGTGTGTCGATGTTGCAACGTCGTTTCCGGATTGGTTACAATCGTGCGGCACGGATTGTTGATGAAATGGAAGAGCGTGGTGTTGTTGGCCCATCTGAAGGTAGCAAGCCACGCAAGGTTTATCGGCAAGCTAGTGCAGAAGAACCACCAACAGAATAGGTTTACTCATAAAAAGCACGACTCGTTTTTGCGAGTCGTGCTTTTTAGTGCAATCAAGGGACGATTGCCAAGTTAAAATTCAAGTAAACCTAAACCGGATAAGGCTTGTAAAACCAAAGCGCCAACAGTTGAAATAATCATCAACCAGATGACGATCATCGTGATAATCTGAAACGGTGACTTTTTCTTTTTCATTAGTTTAATCTGCACCACACTTTTCAAAGTAATTCTTTCATAGTTTAACGTGGAATCAGCTTTTTTTCAATCTTATTTAGAAATAGTCATGATTTCGTAAATATTCAATGCAGCCAATACAAAGCACGATCGTCCCAAACATAATCCAACTGAAAGCATGTGCAATTTCGGCGCCAGGCAAATGAACGTTCATCCCGTAAATCCCACCAATAATTGTTGGAATCGTTAAAATCAGAGTTAACGAGGTTAAAACTTTCATGACATCATTCAAGTTGTTAGAAATAACGGCTCCCACTAATTGACTGTATTGTTGTAAGATTTGATTAGTCGTGGCCGTCATCGTGATGGCTTGTTGGTTTTCTAACTGAATATCATCGGTTAAAGCTTGATGATTTGGTGCCGTAAAATGCGTACTGGAAGCCGCTACCGCCTGAAAAACGGGAGCGTTTTTAGTTAGAGCGGTATTAAAGCGAATCAATGATTTTTGATAAGCCATAATCCGAAAGAGTTCTTCGTTACGTGTTGCCCGGGTTAAATGGCGCTCAAGTTGATTGGTTTTGGCGGTGATTTGATGCAGTGCGGTGATATAAGCGTGAGCGATATACCACATGATGGTTAAAATAAAGTCCTCGTGATTGTCTAAGCTCAATTTTGAGGCCACGGGATCCATAATGAAATCATGAATAAAGCTTGCGGGATAATTGCTAACCGTTAAGACGGCATGTGGCGTTAAAATTAAGGCCAGTGGATAAACTTGATATTCCAAGTAGCCTAAATCGCTAGTTGTTAATTTAGGAAACTGTAAGACCATTAGGGCCGCTTGATCGTTGACTGTTTGATCGAGCTGTTCACTTCTGGGGACACTGTCATCATCTAAGACGGCGGTCAAGTAATCACGGGGAAAGTTAAATTCCTGAACTAATTGATCGATTTCAGCCTGGGTTGGTTGTTCAACGTTTAACCAGCGCTGTTGGGTTGTTTGGCGACCAATTTTGAGTTGACCAGTAGTGGTAGCCGTATAAGTTTGTAACATTTGCGCATCCTCCATGAAGTGGTTTAAGTTATTATAGAACGGTTAAGGCCCGTTGAAAAGTTTAGCAAGAATCCCTATAATAATAGCGATAAGCGATTGGAGGATACGATGCAGGTCTTGTTTACGAATTGGCTTGGCCAATTAAGCTTACTAGTGATTGTGACACTTGTGATGAGTGGGGCGCACCGTTTATTGAAACAACATTGGCCCGCGGGCTTGCTAGTAATCGATGTTTGGCCACCACTATTAATTATTTTTACGCATTTTTTGACGATGCAAGCAACGGAAAGTTCGATTGTGCCGTATGAGATGTTGTCGTTGATGATTTTAGGCATCGGTATCACCGTGTTAGAAGTCCTACAGCGTGGTGAAATCTTGTATGGACGGTTCTTTCGATTATACTGGCGTACCTGTGATTTAATTACCATTTTAGTCTATTTGATTGCGCTTGTGAGTTACATTGTGGCCAAAGTTGGTCCTTAATTTAAAAATCCCCCCACCAATCCCCACCGATTAAATTGTTAATCGGTGGGGATTTTTTATAATATTTGATAACAATTGCGAAAAGTAACAAATCGGTGTGGTAGGAAGTGGGGGGGTGTGGTAGACTTAAATATGTTTAATGAAAGGGGTTGATTGCCTGTGGCTGCTAAGATGTTCTTCGGTGAATTTGAACATAGTTTAGATGCCAAGGGGCGTTTAATCATCCCTGCTAAGTTTCGTGAGCTATTAGGCCCGAACTTTGTGATCACCCGTGGGATGGACGGCTGTATTTTTGGCTATCCACCTGCTCGATGGTCAACACTGCAGGCTCAGCTCGATGCGTTGCCGTTAACGAAAAAGGATGCACGGGCCTTTGTCCGCTTCTTTTACTCAGCGGCAGCAGAATGTGAATTGGATAAGCAAGGGCGAATTATGATTCCTGCCTCATTACGTCAATACGCGGACTTAGCAAAAAAATGTGTCATTGTGGGGGTTTCTGATCGTTTCGAAATTTGGAGTGCCGATAAGTGGCAAGCCTTTGAAGCGGAAACCACAACTAACTTTGACGACTTAGCTGAGAATTTAATAGATTTTTAAACTGATTGATAACGAAAGGGGGGCCTGAAGTGGCTGAATTTGAACATACCACCGTGTTATTACACGAAGCGGTGGCGGCATTAGCCATTAAACCGGATGGCATTTACGTGGATTGCACCCTCGGCGGTGGCGGTCATTCACGTGAAATTTTAAAGCAACTTGGGCCTGAGGGTCATTTGTTTAGCTTTGACCAAGATCAAACGGCAATTGATTATAATCAAACCAATTTGGCGACATACTTAGCCAGTGGTCAGTTGACGTTTATTAAAAGCAATTTTGCGAATTTAAAAGCGGAATTGGTTGATCGTGGCATTACGGCAGTTGATGGCATTGTTTATGATTTGGGCGTCTCATCACCACAATTTGACAATGCAGAGCGAGGTTTTTCTTACCAACATGATGCACCGTTGGATATGCGAATGGACCAAAGCGCCCCATTAACGGCTCAAACGGTGGTCAATACGTGGCCATATGCTGATTTGGTTCGCATCTTTTACCGGTATGGTGAAGAAAAATTTTCCAAACAAGTGGCCCGAGCAATCGAGCGGGCACGGGAAACGGCACCCATTGAAACAACTGGTCAGTTAGTTGATTTGATTAAGAGCGCCATTCCTATGCGGGCACGGCGGACTGGTGGTCATCCGGCTAAAAAGGTTTTTCAAGCGATTCGGATCGCGGTTAACAATGAATTGGGTGTGTTAGAAACGTCACTTGAACAGGCCGTTGATTTAATTGATGTGCATGGTCGGGTGAGTGTGATCACGTTCCAGTCATTGGAAGATCGCTTAGTCAAAACAATTTTTAAAGAACACAGTGATTTACCAGAACTACCGCCTGGTTTACCGGTGATCCCGACTGAGATGCAACCAGATTATCGCTTAGTTAATCGGAAACCGATTAGTCCAAGTGAGGCTGAAGTTACAGCCAACCGGCGGGCGCGGAGTGCTAAATTGCGTGTGATCGAACGTTTAAATATTAAACATAATTAGCTTTAATTAAGGAGTGAATGACAATGGCCCAAAATGGATTGGCGCGGGAGCTTCCTCGTGAAACCCCTGGTGTTTCGACAACCCCGGTACATAAAACCGTCGCAACGCCGAACCCTGCTCTCAAGACTCAGCGGGTTCCGTTTTCAGCATTTGAAAAGGTATTATGTGTCACTTTTAGTATGATTATTTTTGGCTTAGCCCTTGCGCTGGTGTCAACCAACATTGCTGTTGGAAATGCACAAAGTCAATTGCAAACTGTCCAATCAAAGATCTCAAAGGTTCAGGCTAGCAACACTTCAGCCTCGCAACAAATCAGTGAACTTTCGAGCCGGACGCGGTTGAACAAAGTTGCTAAGCGGTATGGTTTATCGCTTAACAACAGCAGTATAAGGAATGTTTACAAATGAATAAGAACAAACAACGAATGACTTCGAAACGGTCACCAAAACAAAATCGACGGATCTTTGGCCAATGGCTATTCTTTGGCGCGATTGCGATTTTTGGTGTTTTGATCATTCGTTTTTCGTATATCGCCATTGGTCATCATGTGGCGGGAGTGAATTTAACACAAGCGACGAAGCAGTTGTATACGGAAAATGAAACGATCGCCGCAAAACGAGGCACAATTTATAGTGCGAATGGCGATGCAATCGCCGAAGATACGAGTACGTATACGCTCTATGCAATTGTGGCTAAAAATCAGAAGAATAGTCAGGGCAAAGTTCAAAATGTCCAAAGTACAACTAAGACTGCAAAAGTTTTAGCCAAGTATTTGCCAATTAGTTATAAGAAGGCCTTGAAGACGCTTCAAGTCAAGTCGGGCACTTTCCAAGTGGAATTTGGTACCGCCGGTAAGAATATTTCGTTAACAACGAAGAAAAAAATTGAAGCCACTAAAATAACTGGCCTTCATTTTATTGAATCACCGGCTCGTCTGTATCCAAATGGCATGTTTGCTTCCCACTTGATCGGGTTGACGACCTCGAAAAATGTTAAAAATTCTGAACGAACTCGCTTGACGGGGTCAATGGGTATTGAGTTGGCGTTTAATAAACAATTAACTGGGACTGATGGCCATAAAACGGTGACGAAGAGTGGTTACCAAGGCCAGACATCGACTGGTAAAGCGGTTAAAAATGGCGACAATGTTTATACGACCATTGATAGTAAGTTACAGACACTCTTAGAAACGAAAATGTCGACGGTTGAAAGCCTTGTGCATCCCAAATCGATGACAGCCACGTTGATGAATGCCAAAACTGGGGCCATCTTGGCTACCAGCCAACGGCCAACTTTCAATGCGCAAACTCAGTCCGGCTTATCTAAGATGTGGCGAAACTTGCTCGTTGAAGATACGTTTGAACCAGGGTCGACGATGAAAGTCTTCACGATGGCAGCGGCAATTAATAGTGGTAATTACAATGCCAACATAACCGTGCCAACTGGGGAGTATAAAATCGGTGGTAAGACGGTACCCGATTGGAATACAGCTGGTTGGGGGAATATCACCTATGCCAAAGGATTTGCCTTGTCCAGTAATGTGGCGATGGCCCATTTGGAACAAACGATGGGGGCTAAAACTTGGTTGAAGTATATCAAACGGTTTGGCTTGCGGAGTAGTACCAATAGTGGGCTAGCTAACGAACAAACGGGCTCGATTCAATTTACCTATCCGATTGAACAAGCTGATACGTCATTTGGTCAAGGAATTCAAATTACCCCAATGCAGATGCTACGTGGCTTCACGGCTATTGCGAATAATGGTAAAATGTTACAGCCTTACTTTGTTTCTAAAATCGTTAACCCGAATACGAAAAAGACGGTTTACAAAGCTAAAACCAAGGTTGTTAGTCAACCCGTCACGGCGAAAACCGCGCAATCTGTGTTGAAGCACATGCAGGATGTGGTTTATAAGTCATATGGGACGGGGACGGCCTTTAAGATTAAAGGTTATCGGATTGCAGCGAAAACCGGGACTGCCCAAGTTAGTAATGGGAGTACTTATGAGACTGGTAATGATTCCTATTTGTACTCAGTTGTTGGGATGGCACCGGCTAAGAATCCGAAGTACATCTTATACATCACCATGAAACAACCAACTTTAGGGACAACGTCAGCGTCTGAAGACATGGCCGAAATTTTTAAACCGGTGATGCAACGTGCTTTGGATGAACAAAAGGCCAGTGAAGCGAAGACTAAGACTATTAAGATGCAAGATTTGATTGAGAAATCAACGTCAGCCGCTAAGAAAGCGGCTAAAAAGATTGGGGTGACCCCAATTATTGTTGGTAAGGGCTCACGAATTGTTAAACAGTCGGTTTCTTCGGGAACCGTTTTGAGTAGCAAGCAACGGGTCGTTCTGGTGACTAATGGTCAGATGTATATGCCAAACTTAACGGGCTGGTCAGCGAGTGAGGTTGCTGATTTCGCTTCTTTAACAGGGTTGAAATTGACGACTAGTGGCACCGGTTATGTGGAGGATCAAAGCATTTCAGCCGGTAACCCGATTGATGCCAAACAAGTATTGAGTGTGAAATTGAAGTAATAACTAAGTTGTAGAATGGAGAATTGTTGTGAGTTTATTTGAATCAATAGCGACTTTAATTAGTGGCTTTATTATTGTTTTTGGGCTGATGCCCTCGTTAATCCGGTACTTCCGGGCCCGTAAAGAAGGCCAAATGATTCGTGAAGAAGGCCCATCTTGGCATGAAAAGAAATCGGGTACCCCAACCATGGGGGGCTTATTATTCATTATCGCCATTTTGGTGACAACGATCTGGGTTGGCTGGTGGCAAGGCCAACTGATGCCAACAACTTGGATTTTAATGTTTATTCTGGTGCTTTATGGGGCTTTAGGGTTTTGGGATGACAGTATTAAGTTATGGCGCAAGCAAAATGAAGGCTTGAAAGCTTGGCAAAAATTGTTAGGCCAAATTGTCGGTGGGATTATTTTCACTTTAGTTTACCAACATGAACATCTGCCAATGGGCTTACGCATTCCTGGTTTTGGGGATTGGTCATTAGGTATTTGGTACATGATTTTCGTCATCATCTGGCTAGTTGGCTTTTCGAATGCTGTTAACTTGACCGATGGTTTGGATGGTCTTGTAGCTGGGCAAGCGACGATTGCGTTTGGCGCCTATGCGATTATTGCCATTCACCAAAAACAATTTGATGTCGCTTTGTTCTGTTTAGCCGTGATTGGGTCATTATTAGGATTCTTCGTTTATAACCACAAGCCGGCAAAGATTTTCATGGGTGATATGGGATCGTTAGCTTTAGGGGGCGCTTTAGCCGCCGTATCGATTTTATTACATCATGAATTATCCTTATTATTAATTGGGATTATCTTCGTTTGTGAAACAGCTTCAGTTATTTTACAAGTGGCCTCGTTCAAGCTAACCGGTAAACGAATTTTCTTAATGAGTCCAATTCACCACCACTTTGAAATGAAGGGTTGGAGTGAATGGAAGATTGACCTGGTCTTTTGGACCGTTGGGTTAATTGCCGCTGTGATTTGTGTCGCAACGATTATTTAAAGGAATCAAGTTGTACGACTAGAGATTTAAAACAAATTTAGGGAGATCTTGGGATATGAAGTCGGTTGAACAGTATCGCAACCAAAAAGTATTGGTATTAGGTTTAGCAAAAAGTGGCATGAATGCGGCACGCTTGCTCCATAAGCTTGGCGCTTTTGTGACCGTTAATGATAAAAAAGATTTTGATGACAATCCCGATGCACAAGCCTTACTTAGTGAAGGCATTAAGGTGATTACGGGCGGGCATCCTTTGTCATTATTAGACGAAGACTTTAAAGTGGTCGTGAAAAACCCTGGGATTCCATATTCGAATCCAATTGTGGCGGGCGCCTTAGCCAAGCACATTCCGGTGATTACCGAAGTTGAATTAGCTAGTCAAATTTTGGCTGGTGAATTGATTGGTGTGACTGGGACTAACGGGAAAACGACCACGACCACAATGATTACGATGATGTTAAACCAACGGACCGATGCTGGTAAAGCTTATGTAGCTGGTAATATTGGTGTGCCAGCGTCAGCGGTTGCCCAAAAAGCGCAGCCTAACGACACGATGGTAACCGAATTATCTAGCTTCATGCTTTGTGGGATTGAAACCTTACACCCACATATTGCGGTCTTGACGAATATTTATTCGACCCACTTGGATTACCACGGCTCTCGTGAAAATTATATTAAAGCAAAAATGCGCATTACCATGAATCAAACCGCCGATGATTATTTTGTGGTTAACTGGGATTCTGAAGAGTGGCGCAATCTTAGCCAACAATCGGCTGCTCAAGTTGTGCCATTTTCACGACAACACAACACCGAGGCTGGCGCCTATGAAAAAGATGGTCAACTCTATTTTAAAGATGAATACATTATGGATGCCAAGGACATTAAAATTCCTGGTGACCATAACGTTGAAAATGCATTAGCCGCAATTGCGGTGGCTAAGCTGTCAGCAGTGCCAACTGCCGGGATCGTTCAAGTTTTGAAGACATTTTCTGGCGTTCGTCATCGGACACAGTATGTGGAAACTTATGAAGGTCGTCAATTTTATAATGACTCTAAAGCGACCAACATTGTCTCCACTGAAATGGCCTTGAAGGGCTTCGATCAACCGGTTGTTTTATTGGCCGGTGGCTTAGATCGTGGTAATACGTTTGAAACCTTGGCACCAGCCTTAAAGGACCATGTTAAAGCCATGATTGTCTTTGGCGAAACGGCACAAAAGATGGCTGACGCTGGTAAATTAGCTGGTATTGAAACGATTAAATTCACTGAAAACTGTGAAACTGCGGTGCCATTAGCTTGGGATCTCAGTGAAGCCGGTGACATTATCATGTTGTCACCTGCAAACGCGAGTTGGGATCAATATCCAAACTTTGAAATTCGTGGCGATCGTTACATTAAAGCGATCGAAACCTTAACTGGAAAGGCGGAAGAAAATTAATGCGATTAATGATTTCTGGCGGTGGGACTGGTGGCCATATTTACCCAGCCTTAGCGTTAATTGAAGCCTTACAAGCTCAAGATCCAACCGCTGAAGTTTTATATGTTGGGACGCATCGCGGGCTAGAAAGCCGGATTGTACCCGAACGTGGGATTGAGTTTAAAACGATCAAGATTCAAGGCTTTAAACGGTCGTTGTCTTTACAAAACTTTAAGACGATTTGGTTGTTTTTGAAGAGCGTCGGGACTGCCCGCCGCTATATTAAAGCTTTTAAGCCGGATGTTGTCGTGGGTACTGGTGGTTATGTGAGTGGGGCCGTGGTGTTTGCGGCTAGCCAGATGCATATTCCAACTGTGATTCATGAACAGAATTCCGTCGTTGGGGTGACCAACAAGTTTTTGAGCCACTTTGTCGATCGAATTGCGATCTCTTTTGAAAGTGCGCGATCACAATTCCCTGAGAAAAAAGTCGTTATGACCGGTAATCCACGTGCCCAACAAGTGGTCAACATTAAAAGGACTGCAGCGTTGCAAGCCCTCGGATTAGCTGATGATCAACCAACTGCGTTGATTTTTGGTGGGAGTCGTGGGGCCGCACGTATCAATGCGGCGACCTTAGAAGCCATTCCAGAATTAAATCAACGGTCATATCAGACTTTATTTGTCACTGGTCAAGTGCATTACGATCAGTTGATGGCTAAACTCGGTGAGACCAAACTGGCAGCGAATGTTAAGATTGTCCCTTACATTAAGAATATGCCAGCGATTTTACCAGAAATTGCCGCGATTTTGGGACGAGCTGGTGCGACGAGTATTGCAGAAATTACGGCTTTAGGCATTCCGTCAATTCTAGTGCCAAGTCCATATGTCACTAATGATCATCAAACAAAAAATGCTCAAAGTTTAGTTGACTCGGGTGCTGCTAAATTAGTTAAAGAGGCTGATTTGACAGGTGCAAGCTTGTTAGCAGCTCTTGATAGTTTGATGCTCCATGCGGATGCCCGTGAATCCATGGCTGCCCATGCCAAACAGTTAGGCCAACCAGCGGCAGCGGATCAATTATTGCAGGTCTTAGAATCGGTTGTTAAACGGTAACCATGACTAACTTGAAAGGGTGGGTGTGATGGCTTTTTTCAAACGACAACCCAAAGATAACCGACCCTTGGATCAACTAACACCATGGGAACGCTATCAACGACAAGCCGACGCTAATAAGCAGGCTGAAAAGAAACGGCATGCGAGTTGGACTGGTAAACCGTTACGGATTGGGGATAAATTACCCAAACTCAAGTTACAACGTCGCCAGTTGGTCACCAAACGAGCAACCTTGCTAATCAGTTTGTTTTTGGTGGGCATGTTAATTTCTGGGTATTTCATTTCACCGTTGAGTCATGTGCAAACAATCCAGGTTACTGGGACCGAAAAATTAACGGCCACAGAAGTTCAAACGGCGACCGAAATTAAACCGGGAACATCGCTCTGGGCTGTGATTGGTCACGATACGCAAACAAGTCAACGGGCGCGTAAAGCCAATCAACAAATTGGTGCTGTTAAAACCAAGCTAGTCGGGTTGAATCAAATTAAGATTCAGGTGCACGAAATTCGGATTGCCGGTTATTTATCGACTGGCAATACGTATCGGCGGGTGTTAGAAAACGGCAAGATTATGACAACTACCGTGGCCCAGCCGAGCGGTACCTATCCCATGTATGCTGGTTTTAAAAGTGGTCAGCGATTGCAAACGATGATTCATCAGTATGCTAAGTTACCGGCAGCGGTCAAACATAACATTTCAGAAATCAAGTTTACGCCAACCAAAGCCAACCCAGAACGGGTGCATTTGTATATGAATGATGGTAACGAAGTTTACGCGACAATCACGACATTCGCTAGCAAAATGAGCTATTATGCCGGGATTGCTGCGAAGATGAAACAAGCTGGGGTTGTCAACCTAGAAGTAGGCGCCTATTCATATTCGTTTAAAAAGTCGCATAATTGATGAGAATGCCGGCTTAGACCTTTTTAAAAGCGCTGTATCTATGGTAAACTAGGTGATAATTGGATATGTTAACAAATTCTTTGAATATTTATGTAAGGTTAATTACTAGGAGGTTCCTCTATTATGGATAATTCAGGAATTTATGTCGGACTTGATATAGGGACCACCTCAATAAAAGTCATTGTTGCTGAACGTGTGAAGGGACAAATGAACGTTATTGGTGTGGGAAGCGAACGTTCTAATGGTCTGAGTCGTGGGGTGATTGTCGATATTGACAAAGCTGCCTCCGCGATTCAGTCAGCGGTACGCCAAGCGGAAGAAAAAGCAAGTATCGAGATAAAGAAAATCATTGCGGGTGTCCCGGCTAACTTAGTCAAAATTGAGCGTTGTCGTGGCATGATTGCTGTGGCGGACGAATCAAAAGAAATTAATAATGAAGATGTACAAAATGTATCAGCGGCGGCATTAGTTCAGAGTTTGCCCCCTGAACGAGAAGTATTGGATGTCATTCCTGATGAATTCGTCGTGGACGGGTTTGATGGGATTAAAGATCCACGTGGGATGGTTGGGGTACGCCTCGAAATGCACGGGACTTTGTTCACTGGTCCTAAGACCATTATTCATAATACGCGCAAGGCGATTGAAAAAGCTGGTCTTCAGATTGAACAAATTATTATTGCCCCGTTAGCACTAAGCTCATTAGTGTTAAACGATGGCGAACAAGACTTCGGTTCGGTAATTGTAGATATGGGCGGTGGTCAAACGACTGCGGCTGTAATCCATGATCATCAGCTGAAATACACGTATGTTGATCAGGAAGGTGGTCAATATATCACTAAAGACATTTCAGTGGTGTTGAATACATCCATTGAAAATGCCGAAAAACTAAAGCGTGATTATGGTTATGCGGATGCCCAACAGGCTTCGGATGAAGATGAATTTCCAGTCGAAGTCGTTGGTCAAAGCACGCCAACACAAATTAGTGAACAATACTTAGCAGAGATTATCGAAGCCCGACTTGATCAGATTTTCGATAAAATCAAACAACATTTGGATGAGATTCATGCCCTTGATTTACCGGGTGGCGTGGTCTTAACCGGTGGGGTGGCGGCCCTACCTGGAATTACCGATTTAGCGAGTCAAATCTTTGGCACGAATGTTCGGACATTTATTCCAAACCAAATGGGCTTACGACATCCGTCATTTGATGAGGCGTTAGCCGTCATTAAATACCAAGCGGCTTTAAGCGAGGTAGCATTACTCGTGAAGAGTACGTTAACTGGTGATACGCGTGCGAGTGTGGCCTTAGATTTTTCAACGACTACCACCGCAACGCCTGCTACTGGACAACAAGCAACCACTCAACCGCAAGCAACAACGACAACGCAAAAAACAACCAAAAAACAGCCTGCTAAGCAGGACCCCGATCAAGCAAGTGGCTTTGATAGATTTAAGAGCTTCTTTAACCACTTCTTCGATTAAGCGGATAAAAATGACGGAGGCAAGATTATGGAATTTTCTTTAGATTCAACCCAGAACTCAGGGGCTAATATTAAAGTCATTGGCGTGGGTGGCGGTGGCGGTAACGCCGTTAACCGGATGATCGCGGAAGATGTCAAAGGTGTCGAATTTATCGTTGCCAATACTGACGTCCAAGCCTTACAAACGTCCAATGCAGAAACTAAGATTCAATTGGGACCAAAACTAACGCGTGGTTTAGGTGCCGGTTCTAACCCAGATGTTGGTTCAAAGGCCGCTCAAGAAAGTGAAGAAGCTTTGACGGAAGCCTTACAAGGCTCTGACATGGTCTTCGTTACTGCCGGAATGGGTGGCGGTACCGGGAACGGTGCCGCACCAGTCGTGGCTAAAATTGCCAAAGACTCAGGTGCCTTAACGGTTGGGGTTGTGACCCGACCATTTACCTTTGAAGGGCCTAAACGTGCTCGTAACGCGGCTGAAGGTATTGCACAAATGAAAGACAACGTGGATACGTTGATCGTTATTGCCAATAATCGCTTACTTGAAATTGTGGATAAAAAGACGCCAATGATGGAAGCTTTCCAAGAAGCCGATAATGTGTTACGTCAAGGGGTTCAAGGGATCTCTGATTTGATCACGTCACCTGGTTACGTTAACTTGGATTTTGCCGATGTTAAAACAGTCATGCAAAACCAAGGCTCAGCATTGATGGGAATCGGTTCTGCTAGTGGTGAAAACCGGACAGCCGATGCCACGAAGCAAGCAATTTCATCACCATTGTTGGAAGTTTCGATCGATGGTGCCGAACAAGTCTTGTTGAATATCACGGGTGGTCCCGACATGTCCTTATACGAAGCACAAGCAGCTTCTGATATCGTGTCACAGGCGGCAACAACTGATGTTAACATTATCTTTGGGACGTCAATTGATGAAAGCTTAGGCGACGAAGTTCGGGTCACGGTTATTGCGACTGGGATTGACCAAAAGCGTGAAGAATTAAAGGATACTGGTCATAGTCGGAGTGAAAAGGCCCAATCACGTGGTGGGATGTTTAGCACACCTGCTGATCAACCAACCAGTGCCGCCAGCCAAGCTGATGCTAATTCAGCAGCCACTACCAGCAATGATCCATTTGGTAACTGGGATATTCGCCGCGAACCAAGCAGCTCACGTCCAGCTAGCAATGATGCTGAATTTAAGAACGTTGAAAAAACTGACTTTGATGTCTTTAATGACAATGCACAAGCTGATAATAGTGCTAATGATGATCATGGTGATTCATTAGACACGCCGCCATTTTTCAAGCGGCGTCGGAAATAGGCCCAATTGAAGGGAAGCGATCATGATGGCCGGACGTTTTAGTTTCAATAACTTTTTTGGTGTCGGTGACGAAGATGAGCTGCCGTCATCAACTAATTCGCAGCCGACGCGGGATGCTCCTGCTAACACAGCAGGTACGGCCGCAACCCCGAAGATTGTCCCGATGCAAGGTGGTAAATCCGTGAATAGTAAGATTGCCTTATTTGAACCGAAAATTTATTCGGATGTCAAAGAAATTGCGTCTCAATTGCTTAAAAATCAAGCCGTGATTGTTAATTTTGATCACGTGGATGATCAAATGGCACGGCGCATTGTTGATTTCTTAACCGGGACGGTCTTTGCCATCAATGGTGAAATTGAACGAATCGGTGACGAAATTTTTCTCTGTATTCCTGAAAACTACGAAGTTTCTGGGAGTACGACAAGTCAATTTAATCCCAATAGTTTATAAGGATAAGGAGTGATTGCCCTGTCATATTTGTTTATGATTATTGACCGGTTATTTCAGTTGTACCAAATTGCCTTAGTCGTCTATATTTTAATGTCCTGGTTCCCAGGAGCTTATAATACGGCGGTTGGTCGCTTTTTAGGCCGCATCTGTGAACCGTTTCTAAGTGTCTTTCGGCGTTTCATTCCCGCCATTGCGGGACTAGACTTTTCGCCAATCATTGCGTTTTTGGTGTTAGAGTTTGCGGAACGTGGGTTGTACTACTTATTGATTAGCTTAAACTTACTTTAAAGAACGAGGATAGTATCGTGAATGATAATTTAAAACAGCATTTTCGCGATAGTGAGGCCCCCTTTATTGAACAAGTCACGGGGTGGTTACAACAAGCCGCGGATCAATATCGGCCGATTTTAACGGCATTTTTGAATCCGAGACAGGTTTATATTGCCCAGACGATGGTCAATCAGTTAGATGACGTGCGGATGACCGCTAATGGTGGCTATCCGCAGGCCGAATTAAAACGGGTTTTGTTTTATCCCGATTATTATGAACCACAGGCAGCTGATTTTCAGTTGACGCTGTTTGAGGTGGTTTATCCGGTGAAGTTTGCGACATTGAAACATGGCCAGATTTTAGGAACCTTGGCCAACTCCGGTGTTGAACGCGATGTTTTCGGAGACATTATTTCCGATGGCACGACTTGGCAGTTTTTCTGCGAAACGGAGATGGCGGATTACTTCAGCGATCAGATCGATCGGATTGGCAAAACCAAATTACATTTAACGGCTCAACCGCTGGAATCAGCGATTGATGCGCAAAATGATTGGGAAACCATTACCACCACGGTGAGTTCATTACGCGCCGATAGTGTGATTAAAGCCGCGTTTAATTTATCGCGGCATCACGCTAAAGAAATGATCGAAGGTTCTCATGTGCGTTTAAACTGGGCTGATCTGAATAAAGCTGATTATGAATTGGCTTTATTAGATATGTTGAGTGTGAACCATTATGGTCGGGTTCGGCTGGTTGAAATCGGTGGGGAAACCAAAAAAGCGCGGTTGCGAATTAGCTTAAATATTATTCATAGTAAATAGATATTGGAGGAAATTTAGTATGGTGTTAAGTCCTGATGACATTCATAACAAAGAGTTTTCCACGAAATTACGTGGATACAATATTGATGAGGTAAATGATTTTCTTGAACAAATTATCAAGGATTATCAAATTACCTTAAAGCAAAATAAAGACCTCCAGGAACGTTTAGACGCTAGTGAAGGCAAATTGAAATACTTCAACGAATTGAAGGATTCCTTAAATCAATCAATCTTAGTTGCACAAGAAGCAGCGGATAAGGTGAAGACTAACGCGAAGAAGGAAGCGGATATTATTACCCGTGAAGCTCAGAAGCAGGCGTCAGATATTGTGAGTGAAGCCACTGATAAGTCTAACCAAATGATTGATGAAGCGTCACAAAAGGCTAAACGTCTATCTGTTGAAACGGATGATTTAAAGAAGCAAACGCGGGTCTTCCGTCAACGACTTCAAGTCATGCTCGAATCACAATTAGAAGTGGTTAAGAGTAAGGATTGGGACCAACTATTAAGTGAAACCGATACGTCGACTTATGCTGAAATTCAACACGTTTTAAAAGAAGATGACCTTGACAACGGCGCCAATGCGAGTGTAAACTCAGAAGCAACCGCTGAAATTACCGATGCAGCTGCGGGTGAAACGCCAGTGGCCGATGGTGGCGATCAAAGCCAACAACAAACGGTGGTTATTTTCCCTGATGATGATGTTGACTCTGCACAATAAGTCGATTAGAATCAAAGGTACAATTTAACTTTAGTTAATATTTTGAGGAGAACAGCAACCCAAAGGATTATACGCACAGAGAGCCGCGGTAAATGTGAAGTGGCCGTCCCTGATGCTTTGGCAGATCATCTCCGAGTGTCATCCTGAACTTTTGCGTAGGGGTGACCGGTTCATGACCGTTAAATCATGCTAAGAGAGAATCTAAACAATTCTAAATTTGGGTGGTACCACGATAACTTCGTCCCTATGCGGGCGGAGTTTTTTTGTACCCAAAAATGCAGTAATTGATGGAGATAAAATATTTAAGGAGTGATCAAATGCGTGTTAAAGAAACGCTTAATCTTGGTAAAACCAAGTTTAAAATGCGTGGGAACTTACCCGTTAAAGAAGCCGAACGTCAAGACGTTTGGACAGAAAATAAAGTCTACGAACATCGACAAAAATTAAATGAAGGTAAACCAACCTTTATTTTACATGATGGCCCTCCTTACGCGAACGGCGATATTCATATGGGACATGCGCTTAATAAGATCACCAAAGATTTTATCGTGCGTTATAAATCAATGAATGGTTTCCGTGCGCCATACGTGCCTGGTTGGGATACCCATGGGTTACCAATCGAACAAAAGTTGCAACAAGCTGGCTATGATCGGAAAAAGATGTCAACGAATGAATTCCGTGAACTTTGTCGCGAATATGCGTTGAAGCAAGTGGATCGTCAACGGACTGAATTCAAACGTTTAGGCGTTAGTGGTGAATGGGACAATCCTTATTTAACCTTGAAGCCTGAATTTGAAGCAGCACAAATTCGCGTTTTTGGTGCTTTTGCCAAACGCAAGTTGATTTATCGTGGTAAAAAGCCGGTTTATTGGTCATGGTCATCAGAATCAGCTCTAGCTGAAGCCGAAGTTGAATATCATGATGTGACCTCACCATCTGCTTTCTATGGCGAAAAAGTCATCGATGGTAAGGGTGTCTTAGATGACGACACTTACATGGTTGTTTGGACGACCACGCCATGGACGATTCCTGCTTCTGAAGGGATCACCATTGATGCTGGGTTTGATTATGCGGTTGTTCAACACAGCGGTGATGATCACAAGTACGTTTTAGCAGCTGAATTGGTTGACGAAAATGCCGAACGCTTCGGTTGGGAAGATGTTAAGGTCGTTAAGACGGTTAAAGGGGCCGATTTAGATCGGGTTCTTTGTGAACATCCATTTGACGCAGACCGCAAGATCGTCACGATGTTAGGTGATTTCGTCACCTTAGATGCCGGGACTGGCCTTGTGCATACGGCGCCTGGTTATGGGGAAGATGATTACCGCATCGGGATGAAGTATGACTTACCAGTTTTTGCACCAGTGAATAACCAAGGTTACTTGACTGAAGAAGCTGGCCCAGATTTTGCAGGTGTCTTCTATGATGATGCCAACAAGATCGCGTTGGATAAGTTAAAAGCGGCTGGCTTGTTACTCAACTACATGCCATACGAACATAGCTATCCATTTGACTGGCGGACCAAGAAGCCAATCATCTTCCGGGCAACCCCACAATGGTTTGCGTCAGTTGGTGATATGCGTGATGAAATCTTGCATGCGATTGATGACGTTCAATTCTTCCCAGAATGGGGTCAAAAACGACTACACAACATGATTCGTGATCGTGGTGACTGGGTCATTTCACGGCAACGTGTCTGGGGTGTGCCACTCCCAATCTTCTATGCAGAAGATGGCACGGCCATTATGGAAACTGAAACCATCAACCATGTGGCTGACTTAGTGGGTCAATATGGGTCAAACGTTTGGTTTGAACGTGACGCTAAAGACTTATTGCCAGATGGCTATACCAATGAACATTCACCACATGGCGAATTCACTAAAGAAAACGACATTATGGATGTTTGGTTTGACTCTGGTTCATCACACCAAGGGGTCTTAGCAGAACGCGATTACCTCACTTATCCAGCTGACTTATACTTGGAAGGGTCTGATCAATACCGGGGTTGGTTCAACTCTAGTTTGATTACCAGTGTGGCCGTTTCAGGTCAAGCACCTTACAAACAAGTGTTATCACAAGGGTTCACTTTGGATAACAAGGGTCGTAAGATGAGTAAGTCATTAGGTAACACGATTGCGCCTGAAGAAGTCATCAAACAAATGGGGGCTGAAATTGTCCGTTTGTGGGTGGCCTCGGTGGATGCCAGTTCCGATGTCCGTGTTTCAATGGAAAGTTTCAAACAAGTCGCCGATGGTTACAAGAAGTTCCGGAACACGATGCGGTTCATGCTAGCTAACACGACTGATTTTGATCCTGAAACCAACCGTGTGGCCTTTGATGATTTAGCAACAGTTGATCAATACATGGCCGTTCGCTTGAATGACTTTGTGGCCGAAGTCAAAGATCATTACGATCATTACGACTTCTTAGACATTTACAAGTTGTTATTGAACTTCTTAACGGTTGATTTGTCGAACTTCTACTTGGATATCGCTAAAGATATCATGTATATTGATGCTGAAGATAGCCATTCACGGCGGTCAATGCAAACGGTCTTCTACGACACGTTAGTGACCTTAACGAAGCTCTTCACACCAATGTTGCCACATACGACTGAAGAAATTTGGCCATTCTTGAAGGAATCCGAAGAATTTGTTCAATTGACAGATATGCCAACGGTACAAACCTATGCCAATGCTGATGACTTGAACAATGGCTGGGGTCAATTCATGGACTTACGGAGTGCTGTTTTGAAGGCCTTAGAAGAAGCCCGTGATGCGAAGTTAATTGGGAAATCCTTAGAAGCCCACTTAGACTTATACGTTGATGACAAGACAAAAGCCATGTTATCAAGTTTAGACACGAATGTGCGGCAAATGTTGATGGTTTCAGCGTTAGATCTTCATGATTTAGCTGATGCCCCAGCCGATGCTGAAAAGTTCGATGGTGTCGCGATTAAGGTTAGCCATGCGGATGGGGAAGTTTGTGCCCGTTGCCGGATGACGAAGACGGATGTCGGTAGTGATACGGCTTATCCAACCTTATGTGCCCGCTGTGCAGATATTGTACGGACCAATTACCCAGAATCAGTTGCAACTGGTTTAGAAGAATAAGGGTGAATGAAAGTGCTTGGCTTAATTGCCAGGTGCTTTTTTTATAAGCATTTAAAGGTTGAAAGTTAAGTATGACGGTAAAAGTTTTACTATAATTGACTTAAGTTATGCTAAATTGATCACCTACGCCAGTCAGCGATTCTGCCAGCTGTGAGGACCGGTTTCAGCCACAGTGCGGGCTTCCACCTAGCCCAAACCGCTAGTCTCAAAAGTCGCCCACAGCGTTCCGGCTCAATGTGGGTGAACGGTAGGCGACAAGTAAGCCTAATTTTGATTGATGAATACTTGCTCCATCAACGATAATTACTAAAAAGTAAGGTTCAACCTTTAGATACAATCTAAATTTGATAAAGATAACGGTTACAACATTGCTTTTGGTCCTTGGTAATTGAATTATTGCTAAAAAGTAAGTATGATAGTGAAGTAATATCAATCAGATTATAAATAGATAGGATGCTGATGGTAGTGAAAATGATCAAGGTGCATGGTTCCGGTAATGATTTTTATTTATTGGACCAAACGCAATTTCCAGAACCACTAACGGATGCCGAATTAAAACAATTGGCAATTAATAGTTGTAAACGTGATGGCGCGGGCCTCTTTGAAGGGGCCGATGGTGTCTTGGTCGTTGATAAATCAGCTCATCCCGGGGCTTTAGGCCGGATGCGCGTGATTAATGCGGACGGGACGGAAGCCAGTATGTGTGGGAATGGGTTACGGACCGTTGCCCGCTACTTAGGGACTCAAAATAGTACGGACGCATTCCGAGTACAAACGATGTATGCAGATTTAAAGGTACAAGCAGTTCCTGATTTTGCCACGCATGTGCCAGCATTTAGTGTTGAAATTTCGCCAGTATCTTTTGACGCACAAACTTTAGGCATGCATGCGAATCATGATGTAGCAACGATTATCAATGAAACCATTCCAGCGTTATCTGACACATTGAAGTTTTCGGCAGTTGCGGTGCCTAATCCGCATTTGATCGCTTTTGTTGATCATGAAACGTTAATGGGTCCAGAACTTGGGCGGATTGGTCAATGGATGAACGATGGTAAAAATGAGATCTTCCCAGACGGCGTTAATGTCAGTTTTGTGGAAGTCTTAGGCCAAAATTCAATCTTTGTCCGGACATTTGAACGTGGTGTTGGTTTCACGAATGCTTGTGGGACCGCCATGTCAGCATCGTCCTTAATGTATGTCTTGTTACATCAGGACAGTACTGATTTCAATCAAGAAATTCACGTCACTAATCCTGGTGGCATGGTTAAAACCGTGGTTCATCAAGGCGCTGATGAAGAATATTGGATGGAACTTATTGGCAATGCCACTTTTGTCAAAATTGTGACTTTACCAGTTGCGGAAGCCTTAGCAGCTGATTTCAGTCAAGCTAGTGTGACGGTAACAGGTGAACAAACGGCTTACGAGGACTTTGTGGCTGCATTACCAACGGCTTAATTTTCTAAACGCTGGCTAGTCGGTTAATGACTGGGCAGCGTTTTTTGATGGTTAAGATTTCGATACATTTGAACCGAAAATTGCATTCAGTCGTAAAAATCGGTATCCTTATTGAGGAAAGCTAGTTTGGTGATTAGACCAAACCAGGTTAGGAGGAAACCAGATTATGGCTGATGACGATAGTCGAGTGACGCGGCGACAATACCACCGTCAAGATGAAGAACCTGATGAGTCTTCAACTAGTGGGGCAACACGGCGTGCGTATGCGGCTGAGAATAATCGGGCGCTGGAAGAAGCTAAAACAAAACGGTTAGGTCGTAAACTCAACTGGGTTATTTTAGGCCTAGTGATTGCGATTGTGATTGTCTTTTTAATATTATTTTTAACTCCATAGGAAAGTAGGCATTATTTTAATGAAATTTGGGATTATTTGCGCAATGGAAGAAGAACTGAAAACCTTACGGGAAGCACTACAAGGTGAACAGATTAAACCGATTAAAGACATAACCTTTTATGAAGGAACGATCGATAATCAAGCAGTTGTCCTCGTACAATCCGGAATTGGTAAGGTTCAAGCTGGGATGACCACGGCTTTAATGATCACGAACTTTGATGTTGATGTTGTGATTAATTCTGGTTCAGCTGGGGGAATTGGTCAAGGTCTGTCAGTCGGTGATGTCGTTGTCGCTACAGCAACCGCTTACCATGATGCCGATGCTACCGCTTTTGGGTACGAGTATGGGCAATTACCACAACAACCATTGTATTACGAGACGGACACTAACTGGGTGAACCAAATTGTTGCAGCTGCCAAAGCAACCGGATTACATGCTAAGACTGGGTTAATCGTGTCTGGCGATCAATTTATCGCAGGTAAAGCGGCAACCGATAAGATCTTAGCGCATTTTCCAAAGGCACTATCTAGTGAAATGGAAGGGGCCGCAATTGGTCAAGCTTGCCACCAATTTAACACACCTTATGTGGTGATTCGGGCCATGTCTGATGTCGGTGATGAAGATGCCGGCGTGAGTTTTGATGAATTTATTTTAGCCGCTGGTAAACAATCAGCAGCGATGTTATTGGCTTTATTTGCCGCCCAAAATAAGTAAACAAACTGAATCTGTGAAGAAAGAAGTATTATAATGAAGCGAGTGTACCTAGATAACGCCGCAACCACACCCATGGCGGCGTCGGTTGTGACTAAGATGATGGATGAAATGCAGCATAACTTTGGGAATGCATCCAGTACCCATGCCTTTGGCCGCGCCGCGCGCGAAGTCTTAGACGATAGTCGTCACATCATTGCCCAAAGCATTAACGCCGCGGATGATGACATTATTTTTACCAGTGGTGGGACGGAAAGTGATAACACGGCGATCATGCAAACCGCCATTGCACGCCAATCTTTAGGCAAACATATCATCACGACCGCAATTGAACATGAAGCCATTTTAAAGCCGTTAGCTGAACTAGAAAAGCAGGGCTTTGAGGTCACTTATTTACCAGTTGATGCAAATGGTAATCTCAGTTTAGCCGATTTTAAAGCGGCGTTGCGCCCAGATACGATTCTGGTCTCAATTATGACCGGGAACAACGAAGTCGGTTCACACATGCCAATTCATGAAATTGGGGACTTGCTAAAAGATCATCAAGCTTGGTTCCATACGGATGCGGTGCAAGCTTATGGCTTGTTAGACATTGATGTTGAGCGTGATCATATTGATTTATTGTCAACGTCAGCGCATAAAATTAATGGTCCTAAATTCTTAGGCTTCCTCTACAAACGTAATGGGGTTAATTTCCCAAGTTTTGTTAAGGGTGGTGACCAAGAAGACAAGCGTCGCGCGGGAACTGAAAATGTGCCGGCTATCGCTGGCTTTGCCCAAGCGGTTAGTGAATTGACTACTGAAGAAAAAGCCCATCGACAAACGAAATATCACGATTTCAAACAATATGTCGTTGACCAGTTGACGGCCAATGGTGTGGATTTTGAGGTCAACGGGGCGTTAGGAACCGACAACTTACAACATGTCTTGAATATTTGGGTCAAAGGCATTTCAACCTATACGTTACAAACGAATTTGGATTTAGGTGGGGTAGCGGTATCCGGCGGTTCTGCTTGTACTGCGGGGAGTCTAGAACCTTCGCATGTGTTGATCGCGATGTTTGGGGAAGACTCACCACGGATTAGTGAATCCATTCGATTAAGTTTTGGTCGCTATACGACTAAAGACGATTTGGATCAATTTGTCACGGTCTTGACTAAGACGGTGCAACGGTTACAAAAATAAAGGAGGATGAGCAGCATGGCTTATACGACCACGGTTAAATTACCCGGCGATACGAAAACCTATCAATTGAGTACCGGCATTAAAAAATATACGTTAATGGATTTAGGATTTACCAAAGGAAAATCGGGGGCTTTTGCCTACGAACGCGCGTTAGATCCCAATTCACCTTATAATGCGGCCTTTAAGTTCAAGATGGCTGTTAATGCTGATTTAACGGGCTTTAAGATGTCTACGGTAACCGGCAACGGGTTACAACACGTCGATATCTTTAAAAATGAAGCGCATCCTGAGGCTGTTGAACAACTCAATTACATCATTAAAGACTTTTTAGACCGCGATGTTTTAATCGTTAAGGCCTAAATGACGAAACGCCTGGCTTGCAGCCGGCGTTTTCTTTGTTATAATGGTATTTACTGGAATTGTACGACCTTCAAATCGTGGATTCTCCAGAATCTTTTGGAAATGATGGTGAACAAGTATGACTGATCACAGTAACACACGTGTCGTTGTCGGCATGAGTGGTGGCGTGGACTCATCAGTCGTGGCCTTATTGCTTAAGCAGCAAGGCTATGATGTGGTGGGGGTCTTTATGAAGAACTGGGACGATACCGATGAAAATGGTGTCTGTACCGCAACCGAAGACTACAAGGACGTTGCTAAAGTTGCCGACAAAATTGGGATTCCTTACTATTCAATCAACTTTGAAAAGGAATATTGGGATCGGGTCTTTACGTATTTCTTAGACGAATACAAGAAGGGCCGAACACCTAACCCCGATGTGATCTGTAATAAAGAAATCAAGTTCAAGGCATTCTTAGACTATGCCATGGACTTGGGCGCGGACTACATTGCCACTGGGCATTATGCGCGCTTAGAGCATGACGAAGATGGAACGATGCACTTATTGCGTGGGGTTGATAGCAATAAGGATCAGACCTACTTCTTGAGTCAATTAGATTCAAAGACTTTACAAAAGGTGATGTTCCCCTTAGGTGGCATGATCAAGCCTGATGTTCGGAAGCTAGCCTTGAATGCTGGCTTAGCAACGGCTAAGAAGAAGGATTCGATGGGGATTTGCTTTATCGGCGAAAAGAATTTCCATGAATTCTTAAGTCACTACTTACCCGCAACACCTGGTAAGATGATGACCTTTGATGGTGACGTTAAGGGCGAGCATGCTGGCTTGATGTATTACACGATTGGTCAGCGTCGCGGTTTAGGTATTGGTGGCGACGGTGAAGACAATGAGCCTTGGTTTGTTGTTGGTAAGGACCTCGAAAAGAATATCTTGTATGTCGGTAAGGGTTATCACAATCCTCATTTATATGCGACTTATTTAGAGGCGTCTGACTTACACTTTGTCACGAATGAAGACTTAGGTAATGATTTCCATGTGACGGCTAAGTTCCGGTATCGCCAAAAGGATTCCGGTGTAACCGTGCACTTTAATGAGGATCATACGCAAGTGCGGGTCACCTTTGATGATCCAGTTCGGGCAATTACGCCAGGACAAGCGGTGGTCTTCTATCGTGGTGAAGAATGTCTCGGTTCCGGGATGATCGATGCTGCTTACAACGACGAGCGAGTTCTTCAATATATCTAAACTAAAGGTTGAACGTTGATATGACAAGGGTTCAACAAAGCGTGATCATGCTTGTCATCTACCGTTCATCCACATTGAGCCGGAACGCTGTGGGCGGACCGGCCCAGCCAAAGGGCGGTCTGGACCGTCGTTTTGAACCGCCCAACCCGCGTTTCAAAATCGCTAAGAGACTCCCACGGCTGAGCTCAATGTGAACTCACTCTCGGTTATGATGGATACGTAGATTACGTGGTCCACGATATAACCGGAGTCAGCCAGTGATGGCGCCGGCCGTGAAAACATCGTTAGTCTGGATGATTTTTTCCGGGCTTACGATGTGGACGACTTTTGAGACTAGCGGTTTTGGCTAGGCTTAAAAGCGAGGTGGCAGCCCGCACTTTGGCTGAAACCGGTCCCCACAGCCGGCAGAATCACTGGCTGGCGGAGGTGGCTAATTTAGCAAAGCTTTTATCGTCATATTTATCTGTCAACCTTTAGCGTTAAAGTGTTTAACGAAGCTGACTAACTGCGATTGCGGTTAGTCAGCTTTTTTGTAGCCGCAAGTTAGCCTAGAAATCAAGCTTGATTTTCAGGCAGGAGTTGCTTATTCTAAATGAAGACGGCCAGTGGGCTAACTCGTTTAGTGAGGAAATGAAAAGATATGGAACGGTTCCGAAATTTCAAAATTTTGAATACGCTACCGCAAAAAATGGTGGCGGGCTTTGTCGTGTTAATTGTGCTTGGTACTTTGTTACTAAGTCTACCATTGGCAACGGCAGCTGGACGAACCACATCATTTATTGATGTGGTCTTTACCGCAGCTTCAGCGACTTGTATTACGGGACTAACGGTTGTGAATACCGCGAGTCATTGGTCCGTTTTTGGTCAACTTGTTATTTTAGGGCTAGCCGAAGTTGGGGCCTTAGGGTACATGACGTTTGCAGTATTACTCTTTAATATCATGCGTCGCAATATCGGGTTGTCGACGCAATTAATGGTCAAGGAATCATTGAACTTAGAAAATTTAAGCGATACGAAAAGTGTCATGCGCTACGTGGTTGGCTTGTCATTGTTATTTCAAGTTGGTGGCTTGGTTTTACTAGCCGTTGATTTTATACCCCGCTTTGGCTGGCGTCGTGGCCTATATGTATCGTTGTATCATTCGGTGATGTCTTTTTGTAATGCCGGCTTTGATGTCTTTGGCAATAGTTTACTGAATTTTCGTGGGGATTCGTATGTGTTAATTGTCACGATGATCCTCATTATTGCTGGGGGATTAGGCTTTTTAGTCTGGCGTGATTTATTGTTATATCATGAACGCAAACGGCTTAGTTTGAACTCAAAATTGACGTTAGTTACTACCATTAGTTTATTTGTGATTGGGTTTGTGTTGTTCTTGGTGACCGAACGTAATTTACACGCGTTGCCGGCTTCGTGGTTTAATCGGACGGTTAATACGTTGTTTTTGAGTGTTACGCCACGAACGGCGGGATTGATCACGGTCCCAACAACTAGTTTGCAAGCCGGTAGTATCTTCTTAATGATGATTTTGATGTTTGTCGGTGGGACGCCAGGGTCGACTGCTGGTGGGATTAAAACCACGACGTTCGGCATTCTGATGTTTCAAAGTATTGCCCAGTTACGAGGCAAACGAGATGTTGAATTTAGTCATCGGCGCTTTAGTCAGGCCAACATTAGTCGCGCGTTATTATTGATCTTTTTGGCGAGTATCGTGATTACAGTGGCAACGTTGATTTTGACTCAAACAGAGCATATTCCGAAAGAATTCGGCTTGGAATACATTGTCTTTGAAGTCTTATCCGCATTTGGTACAGTTGGACTGAGTTTAGGGCTAACGCCACATTTGACGGTAATTGGCAAATTGGTGATTATGTTGTTGATGTTTATCGGTCGTGTTGGGATCTTTACGTCACTTTATTCATTATCCAAACGTCAACCTAAAGTCAACTCAATTCGTTATCCAGAAGAAAATATTTTAATCGGTTAAGGAGGGGCAGTCATGAAGAAAAGTTTTGCGGTCTTTGGCTTAGGTCGTTTTGGCGAAAGCGTGGTACGCACTTTAGTGGCGGCGCATCAAGATGTGCTAGCCGTTGATATTGAAGAAGGTCCTGTTAATGAATTAATGGAAGTGGCGACGCAAACGCTGATTGCGGATACGCGTGATGAAGAAGTACTTCGTGATCTAAATATTGATACGTTTGATTATGTCATTATTGGGATTGGAAATAACATGGAGGCCAGCATTTTAACCACGATGCTAAGCAAGGAGCAAGGGGCTAAAAAAGTGATCGCTAAGGCCGAGACGAGTGACCAAGGCCGAGTACTTGAACGCGTTGGTGCCGATCAGGTTGTCTTTCCTGAACGGGATATGGGACAAGGCATTGTCCGCAAACTGTTATCTAATCACATTTTGAACTTTATTGACTTAAGTGATGAGTATACATTAGCTGCGATTGAGATTACTGATCCCACTTTTGTTGATCAAAATCTGATTGATTTGAATTTACGTCAACGATTTGGATTGACCGTCATTGCGATTAAACATGCGGGTGAGATTAACGTGTCACCGAAGCCTACTGATATGATGGCACTGCATGATGTACTCACTGTGGTAGGACCGATTAAAGGGGTCTCCGCGCTAGATGCGGCTTTAAAAAAATAAGGAAGAATGAAGCGTTTGGCTCAGGTCAAACGTTTTTTTGCGGCTTAAATGGGTTGGTACGGAAACCAATCGAATCAAAATATTGATGAGCGCCTCTTTGTACAGTCGTGGTAAGCTATGGCTGGTGTCGGAGAAAGAGAGCTGGTGGTCAAACGGCAATAATAAGTATCAATACTGGCCAGAGAGTGAATAGGGATAAGCACATAAGAGAATGGAGGAGAATGACATGCGGGTAACACGGATGATGACAAGTATCGGTGGGAGCTTCACTTTGGCACTACTGGCTTTCACCCCGTTGATTGCAAGCGCTGCCACTGGCCCGGGAACGAGTAGTAGTGATAATTTAACGACAGCGTCCGCGGGTTATGCAGCAACGACCGGGAGCAATGCCCAAGCACAATCTAATGCTGAATTTACGGTAGCGCCCGGTGCCTTGACGCTGGATCAGGTGCCAAATATTGCGTTAGGTAGTGTTAATGTCAAGGACATTGTGACTGGCAGCCCAGAATTACCATTAGTAGCAAGCAATACAACTGGCGGTAGTGGCTATGATGGCAATGGTAATCAAGATGTGAGTGTGACTGATTATCGTGGTAATCATGCCGGTTGGACGTTGACCGTTGGGATGGGACCCTTTACATCAGGACCAGCAACGGTAACTGGGGCAACTTTGGCTTTAAATTTGACGAAAAATTCAACGGATAATGCAACAACGGATGCGCCGGTATCATTGCATCTGACACAAGATACACCGAGTGCTGGTTGGATTAGTAATCCGCAAACAGCTTGGGCGGTGTTGTCTAGTTCAGGTGAAGGACGTAATACTGCATTTGCGGATACCACGAGTTCGTTGACGATTGACAAACAGGCAACCATTACGGCGGGTACTTATGATGCGACGCTATATTGGGCTTTACAAAATGCCCCAGTAGCGACACCAGCAACCACGCCTTAGTGGTGATTCAAGAAACGAGTTTAAGATTGCATTCTTAGGGATTTAAAGGGGGGTTGAACATGCGTCATCAATGGCAATGGTGGTTAGTGTTAAGTTGGGGCTTGTGTTTATTGGGGTTATTAGGTGGTCCACCAGCACCGGTACAGGCGGCCAGTCAACCACGTAATTTCGTCGCGACCCCCTTGCTCCCTAAAAATCAACTAAGTCAAAAAGCAGGATATTTTGACTTGAAGGTCACACCTGGGCAAACGCAGTCATTAAAATTGGCGGTGACTAATCCAGGATCGACCACGCGAACCTTGGAAGTGATGCCGGTTAATGCGACTACTTCGGATGCGGGCAGTGTCGTGTATGTGCCATCTAACCGAACTGATCCATCAGCACAAACCACGTTTACTAAAATGACCTCTGGGGCGTTGACGATCAAGCTTGCGCCACATCAAGGTAAAACGGTCACCTTTAAAACCAAGATCCCAGCTGGCGGATTTAATGGTCAGGTTTTAGGTGGGCTCTTCGTAACCGACCCCACGGCGACGAGTACCAAACCTAAAAGCAAGGCTCAAAATTTTCGGTTACAAAATCGTTATGCAGAAGTGACGGCGGTGGCGTTAACTTGTCATCCTAAGCAACAGCTTCCCGTTAAACTAACTTTAGCCCAGGTTAAAGTGGGATTGCGTGGCACGCAGCCGATGGTCTTTGCTAAGATTCGCAATCTGACACCAGTTCTATTTGGGCAATTAGAGATTGAGGCGCAAGTCGTGTCACTAAAGACCGGGCGAGTGGTGGCAACTGAACAGTTGAAAAATGGGTCAGTCGCCCCAAATAGTTGGTTTAATTATGCAGTACCGCTGGGAACGAAGACTTTAGCGGCTGGACACTATCAGCTGAACTTACACTTGACCAGTGGTAAGCGACAATGGCGGTTTAAGCGTCAATTTACGTTATCGGCGACGCGGACACGTGAGCATAATACGGCGACTAAAGCGGTTCATCAACCACGGCAAATTAATTGGTGGTTGTGGGGCTTATTAGCGTTGATCGTGATCCTCTTACTGATTGGCGGTTCATACTGGCTGGGCCGGCGCCGCAACCAGTCTGGGAGGTGAGCCCAGATGGCACGCAAATGGTTGAGTTATCTATTAGGATTAAGTTGGTTATTAGTGAGCCTATGGGTCCCAATCATGAGCCAAGCAGCGAGTGCAACCGCACCGCAAACTCCTAGTAGTCCACCAAGTTCTATACTTGGTTTGAATCTAGCTGGGGGCTTTAGACAACAACCGCAAGATGTCAATCAAGTTGCTGGTCAAACGGTGACGTTAGCCGCTAAAGGGACGCGGAATGCACTTGAAGCGGCGACTAGCTTGTTGAATAGTCGTAAATACGTTTGGTGGGAATCAACGGATGGCGGCCAAACGTATCAACAAGTCGGGAGTAATAGTGCGACGTATAGTTTTACTGCGCCAAATGTGACCACGAGTACGCCACTATATTTTCAGGTTCAGTATAAATCCAGTGGCATCAGCGCTTTTAGTGATTACTGGTCACGAATTGCACAGGTCACAGTGGAACCTAGTCGAATTGCGGCTACCGGGATCAAAGTTAGTGCGGACACCACGACCTTGAGTAATAGTGAAAGTACGGCAGTTCATGCTGACTTGAGCCCAAGCAATTCAACCGATCAAGTCACTTGGAAAAGTAGTGATTCAACCTTAGCCAGTGTTGACGATTATGGTAATGTTGATGCCGCCGATGCATCGAGTGATACGAGTGGTAAAGCTGATGATCATGGTATTGTAACAATTACTGGGACCGTTAATGGGATCAGTGATCATGTCGATATTATGGTTGGCTCATTACAAGATGAGACTGTGATGGAAGGCACACCGGCGACATTTCAGTTACCGACTTTACCGGCCGATGTCACTGTAAGTAATTGGTATCGAGTTAAAGATGGTAAAAGTACGGCGCTGAATTCGCAAGCAACGAGTTATACGATTAAATCGCCAACTAATGCCGATGATGATGGCACGGGGTATTATGCGACTTTGACGTATACAGTCAATGGCAAACCACAAACCGTGACGACTAATGCAGCGTTGTTGACCGTGACTAAAGGTGGCAGCTTGACCTTAAGGGCGGTGCCAAATTTTAATTTTGGCAGCGTGTCACTAAAAGCGCTTGCCAGCGGGACACAGCTAAAGACAACGTCCGCAACGACTGATGGCACAGCCGTTGATGGTAACGATCAGTATCAATTGGCTGTGAGCGATCAACGGACGGTTGGAAATGCCTGGACGTTGTCGGCGAGCCTGGCCCCGTTTGGTACCTCAGCCTATGGTGGTGCGTCAATAACTAATGCACAATTAACTTTAGTAGATACAAGTCAAAATCTGTCAGTAACGTTACCGGCTGATAACCAACAACAGACGATAGCGAGTCAAAATGGTTATCACAGTCAAAGTTACGATGTGACGGCTAGCTATTTAACAGTGGGCCATAATCCGCTAGTTAGTGCTGGTACGTACCAAAGCATCATAAATTGGACTTTAGGGGTGGTGCCTAATCAATAAATGACAATCAATAAGTTGTGACCACTAATCATGGTGTTATCGATGATTAGTGGCCTTTTTGGTGAAAAGGAGGTTTTGAAAATGATCGCTAAAACTGGCATAATAGAAGATACGATTATGGGTCTTTGCGACCAAGATGAGGAAGTAATGTTTTGACAAAATTGTTATTTATTCGCCATGGTAAAACGGCGTGGAATTTAGAAGGACGCTACCAAGGGTCACAAGGTGACTCGCCGTTATTGCCAGCAAGTTATACTGAGATTCATCAACTGGCCGCGGCATTGCAAGCCATTCAGTTTAAGCATATTTATGCGAGTCCCTTAAAACGTGCCCGGGACACGGCGACGACGTTACAACAAGATTTAGCTCACCCAGATTTACCGTTAACAATTTTGAGTCGATTACGCGAGTTTAATTTAGGTAAAATGGAAGGCATGAAATTTACCGATGTTGAAGCACAATACCCAACTGAGTTCCAGGCTTTTCGTGAACATCCTGATCAATATGATCCAACGGCGATTAATGGGGAGAGTTTTCAACAATTAATCAAACGGATGACGCCAGCTATTAAACAAATTGTTGCTGCCAATCCACGCCGTGAAGACAATGTCTTAATCGTTAGTCACGGTGCGGCGCTAAATGCATTGGTGAATACGTTACTTGGCACTGATTTAGCCCACTTACGCGATCGTGGGGGCTTGTCTAATACCAGCACAACGATGCTTGAAACTCACGATCGGGGCAAGACATTCAAGCTATTACTATGGAATGATACGTCTTACTTGTCACGTGAACCGGATGCAACGGATACAATTTAGGAGGTAGCCGGGATGACAAAACCAACCAAAGCCGAACAACAAGCGTTAGTTCATCAGCTGGTGACCAAGATTGATGCGGAGCCAGCTAACTATCAGGCCTACTATGAATTGGCTGTGTTACTCACAGCTGGACAAGATTTTGAACAGGCTGAAGAGCTACTGATGAAAGCATTGGGACAATTTGATCAAAACGTCAAAGCACGTGACTTACTCACTTATGCCTTGGGCAATGTGTATTATCAAGCTGGTGAATATGATCGGGCCTTGCCGTATTATCAACAAATTACTGATGTGAAATTAAAAACCGATGCTTATTTAATGATGGCGCAATCGCTAATGGCTAAAAAGGATTATCAACATGCCTTGGTTTGGGCGATTACTGCTAAAGATCAGCAGCCACAAGCCGTTGATGCTAATTTGTTAGTAGCAGATATCTTACTTGCGTTAGGCAATAATCAGCAGGCATACGATTTTTATCAAGACGTGATCCAGCTAGATCACAAAAATGGTCATGCTTATTTCAATGCTGGATTAACGGCGATGGTCCTTGGACAACCGTATGCAGCGTTGTTTGCCCAAGCTGAAAAATTAGATTCAACTTATTTTAACCAGCATCAACAACAACTAAGTGATATTGAGAAGATGCTGGCCGCGCAAAAGGGCGACCAGTCATCGAACTAATGAGGAGGTGGTCCCATGACGGAAGCGGATCAAAATTTATTCCCCGATGATGCTGCCGGTCAAACGACCACACCATATGTCGTCGGCAAAGTTGCAGCTGTCTTTTTTAGCAGTGCCGACAGTTTTTATAAGGTCTTACTTGTTAAAGTAACGGAACAAAATATTGATTGGGCAGAAGATGAAATTGTTGTCACTGGAAGTTTTGCTGATATTCAAGAAGAGGCGACTTATCGTTTCACGGGCAAAGCAGTCCGCCATCCCAAATATGGCACCCAATTTCAAGCGGATAATTATCAAAATGAAACGCCAACATCGCGTAGTGGCTTGATCGCCTATTTAGCGGGTGATGATTTTCCGGGTCTAGGAAAACGAACCGCCGAACGAATTGTGGATACGTTAGGTAATCAAGCGATTGATCGAATTTTAGAAGATCCCAAAGTGCTCACGCCAATCGGACTACGGGCCAGTGTGCAACAGACGTTGATCGAAACGTTACGAGCTAATAATGGTCTAGAACAAACCATCATTGGCCTCAATGCCTATGGTTTTGGGAGTCGGTTAGCGGCGGCTATTTATGCTAAATATCAAGGCGATACCTTGAGCACGATTGAAGAAAATCCGTATCGATTAGTTGAAGACATCAAAGGGGTCGGGTTCAAGAAAGCCGATCAAATTGCTGCTCAGCTGAATATTGATCCCCAAGCTGATAGTCGACTGCGGGCCGGACTATTAACGGAAATCAACGAACTATGTGCACAAAATGGTGATACGTATACCACGGCCAAACCCCTATTGAATACGACCTTGCAGCTTTTAGAAAATTCGCGCAATGTCGCCGTTGACCCGCAAAAATTAGCGGATCAACTCGTGGCTTTAGCTCAAGATAATCTGATTGTGGGTGACGAAAACCGGATTTATTTACGGGCGCTATATGAGGCTGAATGGGGGATTGCTGAGCATTTAAAGCGACTCCATGACGCTGATAATGCCGATGATTTAAATGAAAAACGGGTTGATCGTGCAATTGAGCATGTCGCCAAAGCCAGCAACTTAACTTACGACGCGTCACAAACCCAAGCCTTGAAGTCGGCTATTAGTAGCCACTTGTTCTTGCTAACGGGGGGGCCAGGGACTGGTAAAACCACGATCATTCGTGGTTTAGTGTCGTTATTTGCCGAATTACATGATGTGTCGCTAGATATTAATCAATACAAGGACAAGACGTTCCCGATCTTGCTAGCGGCGCCGACTGGGCGAGCAGCCAAACGGATGGCGGAAACAACCGGTTTGCCGGCTAGTACGATTCACCGGTTGCTTGGGTTAACCGGTCGCGAAGACGGCCCAGAGATGCCAACGAAGGATTTGGAAGGCGGTATTTTAATCATTGATGAAATGTCGATGGTCGATACGAGCTTGTTCCAATTGTTGTTGCAAGCAGTTCCGAGTCACATGCAAGTGATTTTAGTGGGTGATAAGGATCAGTTGCCATCGGTTGGTGCTGGTCAAGTCTTCCACGACTTGCTAGCGAGTCCATGGTTGCCACAAATTGAGTTGACTAAGATTTATCGACAAGATGGTGATTCTAGCATCATTCCATTGGCGCATGCGATTAAGGATGGGCGGTTACCAGATGATTTTACCGTGAATCAAAAAGACCGCTCCTTTATTGCCTGTGGCGCGTATCAGGTCAATCATCTGGTTGAGCAAATTGTGGCTAAAGCCAAAGCCCGTGGTTTTAGTTCGGATGACGTACAGATTTTAGCCCCCATGTATCGTGGTGCCGCTGGTATTGATCAGCTAAATAAAACGGTTCAAAATATTTTCAATCCGGTTAAGTCGGCGCGTCAAAAACAATTAACGTATAATGATCAGACGTTTAGAGTTGGGGATAAAGTCTTGCATTTGGTTAATTCGCCCGAGGATAATGTCTTTAATGGAGATATTGGCAAGATCGTCGGGATTGATTTAGCTAAGGATCCCCATAACAAGAGTAAAAAGGATCAAATCACGATTGCCTTTGAGCAAAATGAAGTGACCTATCAGCGTAGTGAGTGGAATCGATTAACCTTGGCGTACAGTATGTCGATTCATAAATCGCAAGGGAGCCAGTTTAAGATGGTGATTTTGCCGATGGTGCCACAGTTTTCACGGATGCTTCAGCGTAACTTATTGTATACGGCAGTGACCCGGGCTGAACAAATGCTTATTTTGCTTGGTGATCAGCAGTCATTTTTACGGAGTGTCACGAATGAATCAGTGAACCGTTTGACCACGTTGACTAAACGATTGCAACAAGTCTTTGGCGATGATCAAGCTGATGTGACGCCATTAAGTGCCGCTGAAACGCAGACAAGTCAAGTAGCATCGTCCGAATCAACAGCTGCGATAGCAACTAGCAGTACTAGTGAGCCAGCGGTTGAAGGCGCAAGCGCGTCATCACCTAAGACTTATCGATTAACGCCCGCCTTAGTTCGCAGTGGTGGGATTGATCCGATGATTGGCATGCATGATAGTCGGCCAACGGATTTTATGCCAGCTGCCAACTAGTTGGATAAAAATCATAAAATTATGCGTCTTTACTGCTTTTTGACCAACGATACTGCTATAATTAACTTATATGTCATGAAACTAATTTCTTGGAGGTTGCTATGTCAGCAGACGAATCATATGCCAAACTAAAATTGTTTGCGCTCAATTCTAATATGCCGTTGGCGCAAAAGATTTCAGATCGAGTGGGCATTCCACTTGGGAAGAGCTCAGTCAAACGGTTTAGTGATGGTGAAATTCAGATTAATATTGAAGAAAGCATTCGGGGTGCCGAAGTCTTTGTTGTTCAATCCATTTCTGATCCAGTTAATGATACGATTTTAGAGTTATTGATTATGATTGATGCCTTACGTCGGGCCAGTGCTAGCGAGATTAATGTCGTGATTCCTTACTATGGTTATTCACGTCAAGATCGTAAAGCCCGGTCACGGGAACCAATTACGGCGAAGTTAATTGCGACACTCTTGGAAAAAGATCGGGCAGACCGAATCTTAACGATCGATTTGCATGCCGCACAAATCCAAGGCTTCTTCGATATTCCAGTTGATCACTTGTTGGCAGCACCACTACTTGCGAGCTACTTTAAGGATCGTGGGATTACCGATAACTTAGTTGTCGTTTCACCAGATCATGCCGGGGTGTCCCGTGCTCGAAAGATGGCCGAATTATTGGGTGCACCGATTGCGATTATTGATAATCGTCATCCTGATGATGATAATATTGTGCCAGATAGTATTATCGGGCAAGTCGAAGGTCGAATTGCCATCGTGATCGATGACATGATCGATACTGGGACTCGGTTTGATGTTTCGGCGGCGGCTTTGAAGGCCGCTGGGGCCGCCAAGATTTATGGTTGTGCCACGCATGCGATTTTCTCTCAAGATGCACCAGAAAAATTACAAAATTCCGCTTTGGAAAAAGTGATCGTCACGGATACGATTGCAATTCCAGCGGCTAAACAATTTGAAAAGTTAGAACAACTTTCGGTTGGACCGTTACTAGGTGATGCCATTAAGTTAGTTCACGCTCAACAACCGGTCGATAGTTTATTTACACCTGAAATCTAATTTCGACTAAATTAGACGCGCTCACGCTATTAGTGGGGGCGTTTTTTGTTTGGGAAACTTTAAATTATCTTAAATTAGTCGTATCTCGTCTAAACCGGTTACAGACAACGGTTTCAGCGCTTCTGACAGCCCTTGAACTATCGAGTTGTTAGTTAATGACTTGATTGGTTAACCCTTGCTAGGTCAAGGTTTGTTGACTGAACAAGCTAACTTTAATCGCTGGATAGTTAACAAGTTGTTTTATAAAAAAATAAGTGATTGTGGTTTGCATTTTTTTAAAGTGTGCTACAATAAAGTTATAATTTGTAAAAGGTGTTAAGCTTTTCTTAAAAATTATGAATTTCAATGTCATTCAGGCAAATATATTCGGTTAATGCCAAAGGAGTGGAGTTAATGTCACAAGCACATACAACGGGCAAGGTCCTAGCCGGTACGGTTGGTGCCGTTGGTTTGCTGTTTGCTACAGCTCAAGCTGCCAATGCTGCGACGGTTACTGTTAAACAAAACGATACCGTTTGGAGCCTCGCTCAGCAACATGGTGTTTCCGTCAAGAGCATCGAAACTTTAAATAAGGTGAAAGCCCTTGACGCGAATACTGATTTAATCTATGTCGGTCAGAAATTACAAGTCAATGCAACTTCAGCCAAAACGTCAGATCAGGGTACATATACTGTGAAAGCTGGCGATACGCTTTGGGATTTAGCGGATAAGTATGGGACTTCGGTGCATACGTTACAAACGTTAAATAACTTAAGCGGAGACGTTATTGTGACAGGTCAACAATTGATCTTGCCAAGTGACGCTAAGGCCACTAAGTCAACAACGACTAGCAACACAACTAGTGCTGCAAAATCATCGTCGACAACAACGAGTCAAAAAGCGGCTGCTACTGATGCTGCTGAAAATACGGTGACAGCTGCGTCTTCAACTAAGGCAGCTACGACTAGTTCAACTAGTGCTGCATCAACAACGCCAGCTAGTGCAAGTAGTACAAGTCAAGCTAGTCAGTCAAGTAAGGTAAGCAGCTCAACGAGTCAAGCGTCAACGACAACGCCTAGTTCAGCAAGTAGTAGTAGCACCACCACCACCACGACTGAGAAGAGTCACATTGTGGCAGCTACTGCGACAAGTGCTAGTGCGAGCCAAGCTAGCTCAACTGCAGCTGCTAGTTCAACCACAACGTCAGCCAGTGATGATCAATCAACGACAACGCCAAGTGCTGCTAGCAGCACGACGACTAGTAGCAGTAGCACTTCAAGTGCATCTACTAGTCAAGCACCAGCTAAAGCTGCGTCAACGTCACAAGCTACTAGCAGTGTCGCTAAAAAAACGACAAAGACAGCTACTAGTGCTAGTTCAACCAGTAGCCAAGCTAGTGCGGCTAGTCAAACGACACCAAGCGCCACTAGTGCTAGTGTGACGAGTGTTGCTAAGAAGACAACGCGCAAAGCCACGGTTAAAAAGGTTGCTACTAAAGCCACTAGTGCAGCTAGTTCAACCACGAGTACTAGTCAAAGCACGAGTAGCAGTGCAAGCCAAGCATCAACGGCAACGCAACAAAGTAGTAGTACAAGTACGGCTGCCACGACTGCAAGTAGCTCAACCAAGACGACCAGCAATGCTAATTTAACAACTGGTTCGGTAACGGGCTTAGCGTTGAAGTTGGCTAGCGCCAATATTCCTTATGTTTATGGTGGGAGTAGTTTATCTGGGATGGATTGTTCTGGGTTAGTTGCTTATGTCTTCCAGCATGCAGCTGGCATTTCATTACCACATAACACGGTTGCGCAAGAAGCATATGTTTCTGTGCATTCTGTTAAAGATGCACAACCAGGAGATATTTTATTCTGGGGTTCACGTGGATCAACGTATCATGATGCCATCTACTTAGGAAACAATCAATATGTAGCGGCACCTGAAAGTGGTCAAAACGTGCAAGTTCAAACGATTAGTTCATATTTCAAACCTAGCTTTGCTGGGACAGTTAAGTAAGCAACGTTTAAGACGAATTTTCGCCAAACGTGACGGTCAGCCCTTGAAGGCTGGCTGTCTTTTTGCTTTTTAGCGTTCACAAACCTAGTTGAAAGTGTTATATTAGTCTTGCATTTTGGTCGTCGGGGGCCAATCACTATTGTTTTAAGGGAGTGTTAAAGTGAGTAACAGATTTGAGATCCTGGAAGAGTATCAAGAAGCTAACTCAGAGTTAGATCGATTAAAAGGGATGGCGGCACAACAACAGGATCGCTCACGGGTAGTGACTATTTACCCGCATTTACGTGAACGGGTTAGTCATTTATCACAAAAATGTGAACAGCTTGACATGCTTCTGGAAGCAATTAACGCTTCGGAAGATTAATAAAAACGATCTAATCGCGACGAAACGTCGACAGATTAGATCGTTTTTTAGCTTAATTGACAAATTAATGTTGATGATGGAAAACTTACCAGTACTGGCTTGCATGATGCTAAATTGGTCACCTACGTTAGCCAGTTGATTCTGCTGGACCTTACGATGTCACCACGGCCAGCGCCATCATTGGCTGACTCTGGTTATCATGTGGATTCTAATTAGTGATGAGTCATCAGGATCATAGTTGAGAGTGAGTCCAGATTTCCAGATTGAGCCCAGCCGTGGAAACTCTTAGCGATTTATCGCTTAGAGTTCGGCGCTTTTGAAACACGGGCTTGGTGGTTCAAAACGACGGTTCAGACCGTTCTTTGGCTGAACCGGTCCGACCACAGCGTTCCGGCTCAATCTAAACGAACGGTAGGCGGCAAAGTAAACCTAATGTTGACCCTGGACACTAGTATCAATCCAAAATGGATATGAGATCGTCGAGAAGTACAGATCGTAATTACGATTCCCGATTGTTTGACCATCCATTTGACCGATTTCCACTGAATTAACCAGTAAGTGAAGCTGTTTAGCTCGGTAGTGATGGACGAAGCGTGACTTTAAATGCCGACCGCCCATGAGGAGTAACATAAATAACCATAAAACTGTCCACCAATGGGGTTCTTCGATGACGATTAATTCTAGCTGGTCATCGTAAACATCAGCGGTGGGTAAGATCTTAACGCCACCGCCGAAATAGGGGTGGTTGGAGACGGTACATAGAAACGCATGCCGATAACTATCACGTTGCCGGCCTTCATGAACGGCTAGGTCAAAACCTTCTTGTTGATTGAAGGCCTTTAAAGCATTGCTCAAGTATGACCAACGGCCCAAGCGGCCTTTTTGTTTACTGCGATTAGTATCGTCAACGATTTGGGCATCAAAGCCGATCCCGACATTGTTGACGAAGTATTTCCGCTCATGACGTAAGGTTTCTTGATAACACCCGACGGTTAAAGGGCGTGGTCGCATGTTATTCAAAATTTGTGATAAGGCTAATGTCGGATCAGTCGCCATTCCTAAACCACGGGCAAAATCATTGCCGGAGCCGCCAGGCAAGTAGGCAAGGGGCATTGGCGTGGTCAAATGGGCTTGCATCAAGCCATTAATTGCTTCATTAAGTGTGCCATCACCACCGATAACCATTAAGACGGTGGTCGTTTCAGGAGTTTTTGCTTGTTGTTGTGCGAATTGGGTGGCTAAAGTGGTCGTATGACCCGCGTATTTAGAAACGCGAGCTTCAAAGGCGATTTGGCGTTGTTCAAGTAACGGTTTAACCGTTTCCCAAACGACCTTGCCTTGGCCGGACCCAGCCAATTCGTTAATAATAATGTTGTATTCCGCCATTGAAAAGACACCTCACAAAGTTTCTGTCAGTGATTTAGCGACCCTGACACCACAAAAAGCCGGAACGTCGCCGTTCCGGCTAGTGGCTAATTCATAATAAGCATTGGCAAAATCATTGGATGCCGTTCGGTCTTATCAAATAAGAAGCTTTGTAAGTCATCAATAATCGCATTGCGAATGGTGGCTTCACTAACTTTATCGCTCTTCATCTTCCGGCGAATCGTCCGGAAGACATGCTTGCGAGCTTCATTGATTAAGTCGCCAGATTCACGCATATAAACAAATCCACGTGATAAAATATCTGGACCGGCTTGGATTTCCTTCTTATTCAAGTTAATTGTGGCAACAACCACGACTAAACCTTCTTCGGAAAGAACTTGGCGATCACGTAACACAACGTTACCGATATCGCCAATACCAGAACCGTCAACATAAACATCACCGGCGCCGAAATGACCAGCTACTCGAGCAGAATCCTTAGTTAAGGCTAAAACATCACCGTTTTCAAGGATAAAGCTATGATCGAGTGGGACGCCACATTGTTCAGCCAGTTCAGTATGGATTTTCAACATCCGGTATTCACCATGAATTGGCATAAAGAACTTCGGCTTCATTAAGCGAAGCATGAGCTTTTGTTCTTCTTGACCACCATGACCAGAAGTATGAATATTGTTGACTTTACCATGAATGACATGCGCGCCAGCTTCTTCAAGTTCATTAATGACGTGGTTGACACTTAACGTGTTCCCAGGAATTGGTGAACTAGAGAAAATGACGGTGTCGCCAGGCTGAATGGTAATTTGCCGGTGGGTTCCATTGGCAATTCGTGAAAGAGCTGCCATAGGTTCACCTTGAGAACCAGTACATAAAATCATGACTTTATTCGCTGGTAGGGATTTGATGTCATTTGCATCAACAATCGCTTCATCTGGGATGTTTAAGTACCCGAGTTCGCGACCATTAACAATGGCGGCTTCCATACTGCGACCAAAAACGGCGATTTTACGGTGATGTTCTAACGCAACTTGAGCTGCTTCTTGAATCCGTGAGATGTTTGAGGCGAAGGTGGCGAAAATAATGCGGCCTTCAACTTGTTCAAAGATCTTACGGATAGATTGAGCAACCCAACGTTCGGACTTCGTAAAGATTGGACGTTCGGCATTAGTACTATCAGAAAGTAACGCTAATACGCCACGTTCACCTAAATGGGCCATCTTTTGGAGATTAGGTGGCTGGTTGGTGATTGGTGTCAGATCGAACTTATAATCCCCGGTTTCCACAATCGTACCAGGTGGTGTTTGGACCGCGATGCCCATAGTATCTGGAATCGAGTGGGTCGTTCTAAAGAATGAGACCCGCGTTTTGCGGAATTTTAAGACGGTGTCCTCATTAATTTCATGTAATTCAGTCGTTTTAAGTAGTCCGTGTTCTTCCAGTTTGCCCTTAATCAATGCCAAGGCGAGGGGCCCAGCATAAATTGGAACGTTGATCTGTTTCAGTAGGAAAGGAATCCCACCAATGTGATCTTCATGCCCATGGGTAATCACGAGTGCTTTTATTTTTTGCTGGTTTGCAACTAGATAAGAATAATCTGGAATGACGTAATCAATCCCCAATAATTCATCTTCGGGGAATTTGATTCCGGCATCGATCAAAATAATCTCATCTTGAAATTGGATACCATAAGTATTTTTCCCAATTTCACCCAAACCGCCGATTGCAAAGACGGCGGTTTCGTTATTTTTGACGTTTAACCGTTTCATTTATTAAACTCCGTTAGTTGAAACTCTGGATTTTCTTTTTCGTAATCCAAGAAGTTACCTTCTAACGGTTCGATAAACTCAATATTGTATTCGGTATTATCTTCCACTAAGACCCGTGCGTCGACTTCCGTATCTGCTTCCAGATACAATGACTTCGTCGTTTCACGTTGTGGGTTCCGTTTTTTGGTTTCTTGGTAATAAACTTTGTAAATCATTAACAAAACTCCCTATATAAAAAGATTTATTTAGAACCTGAAATTCTAAATAGTAGCAAAAATAAAAGTTTGATCCGTACACCAGGTTGTGTAAACACAACAATTATCTTTCATTTTAGCATAATTTAGGGGAGGTGTATACAATGTTAACTTTCTTCAAAAACAAGCGTTCAAACTCGAAAAAAAATAAAAAAACATGCTATGCTAATTGATGAAGAATTTGTCATAAAAACATGATATTGTGAATAAAATTACAAAAAAGGAGCGCTAGGCGATGCAAAAATGGCTGATTGTCTTAGGCGGGATACTGATCGCGATAGTCGTTTATGAAGTGTTGCGGCGTCAAGTTTTAAAGCGAACGGCACTTAAAATTCGACTGACTGGACAACGAACAACCGATGCGGCGATGCTGACGGTGCTAACGGCTTTAAGTAGTGCGAAAACGGCGCAACAAGTCAGTGGACAATTACATTCGACACCGGTAGCAGCGGTGTGGGGGCGTGGCGTCATGGCTTTTGAATATGTCCTCGACATGCCAGGAATGGTCCCTGAAGATTTGCCTGAAATTCGGAAACTACTCAATAACCATCTGCAAGCTTATGCCACCGATGAGGGGTTAACGGCGTTTCGGGATGCAGGTCCTGTTTTGCGGGTGACAGATACGTGGTTGCGTGATCAGCAGTTGCATGTTGATGTTGCTTACTTGATGAATGAAGCAACGCTTGAGTATTTGGAGGATTTACGTCGACTGAATCGCGATTAAGCAAAAAGCACCGAGGCGCAATTAATTGCGTCTCGGTGCTTTTTAGTAGCTCTAAGTTGATTTACGAAAGTAAAACTAAATCATCGTCTGCGGTAAATGGATTGTCCGCATTGATGTGATCGTAGAACAAAATACCATGTAGATGGTCAATTTCGTGTTGGCAAACGATCGCTGGATAATTCTTTAAGCGGATCTTCTTTTGTTCACCCGCAGTGTTGTAATACCGTAACGTAATCCGATCATGTCGAATGACATAGCCCGGAACATCACGATCAACGGATAAACAACCTTCGCCTTCAGTCAAGGCACCAGGTTGGATGGAGTGACTGATGATGACGGGGTTAATAATAACGTCCTTAAATACTGGTTCCGCATTTTCGTCTTCGCCAGGGACTAAGACGGCGGCCATTTGCTTGGAAACGTCGACTTGGGGCGCTGCTAACCCAACGCCAGCCCGCAACCCATATTTTTTAGCCAATTCAGGATCTTGGCTATTTTCTAAGTAATCCATCATGTCGACCGCCAATTTTTGGTCTTCGGCACTTAATGGAAACTGGACTTGTTTGGCTTCCGCACGTAACGTGTCGTTACCCTCGCGGATGATATCTCGCATTTTGATCAACCCAAATTACCTCCAAAATGATACTGTCTATTGGAACTGAGCGAGCAGTTCACACATTAAAAATAGTTTAGCATATCTAAAATTGAAAATGTAGGGCGTTTAACGAAAAAGTCATGAAAGCGAGCAAAATTGGCTAATGAAAAGGTTCACAATCATTTTGGCCAAATAACTGTTATTTCGGTATTTGAAAGGGCTTGCAAAAAATGAAAGTGAATGGTAAATTAAACATGTAATTATGAAAACGATTACGAGCAAAGGTATCGTACCTCTAGCTCGTACGTTCATGAAAGGGATGTGTCATTTATGGACAACGAACAACCAATTGTCGATTTTAGTGCGATCCGTGATGCGCTAGGTAACGATTTTAAACCAGTGCAAGTTATTGATGGGCAAGCCAAGGTCGTCAAACCAGAAATTGTCTCTAAATATTCAAACGATCAATTAGTAGACTTCTTAAAATTAATGATTTGGGAACGGACGTTACACCAACGTTCAAATGCCTTAACGCGGCAAGGTCGCTTAGGCTTCTACGCGCCAACTGAAGGTCAAGAAGCTAGTGAAATGGGTAGTAACGCGGCAATGAAGGACACCGATGTCTTGATGCCAGCTTATCGTGATATCCCACAATTAATTCAACATGGGTTACCTGTTTACAAAGCATTCCTTTGGTCACGTGGACATGTCTTGGGTAATGAATATCCTGAAAGTTTAAATGCAATGCCACCACAAATCATCATCGGGGCACAATACATTCAAGCTGCTGGGGTTGCCTTAGGAATTAAGAAGAATGGTACCGAAGATAAGGTTGCCTACACCTATACTGGTGATGGTGGGACGTCGCAAGGGGACTTCTATGAAGGCATGAACTTTGCTGGCGCCTTCCAAGCACCCGCAGTCTTCATCGTTCAAAATAATGGTTATGCCATTTCAGTGCCACGTCGTAAACAAACAGCGGCCAAGACTTTGGCTCAAAAAGCAGTTGCCGCAGGGATTCCAAGCATCCAAGTTGATGGGATGGATTTCTTAGCTGTTTATGAAGTCACGAAAGCTGCTCGTGAATATGCCGCTGCTGGTAATGGTCCAGTCATGATCGAAACATTAACTTATCGTTTCGGACCACATACCAACGCTGGGGATGATCCTAAACGTTATCGGACTAAAGATGAAGAACAACCTTGGTTCGACAATGATCCATTAATTCGTTATCGCAAGTACCTCACTGATCAAGGTGTTTGGTCAGAAGATCTTGAAAACGAATACGTTGAACAAGTTAAAGCTGATATTAAAGCTGCTGTTAAACAAGCAGATGATGCACCTAAGCAAAAAATGACCGAATTTTTGAAGAATGTCTTTGAAGAACAACCACAAAACATTCAACAACAAATTACGGAATATCAAGCAAAGGAGTCGAAGTAACATGTCAAAGAAAACGTATATTCAAGCGATTACCGATGCACTTCGATTAGAACTAGGGTCCGATGAAAAGACGTTAGTTTTCGGTGAAGACGTTGGTAAAAACGGTGGGGTTTTCCGTGCCACGGATGGTCTCCAAGCTGAATTTGGTGAAGACCGGGTTTTCGATACTCCTTTAGCTGAATCAGGGATCGGTGGTTTATCCATTGGGTTAGCCTTAGAAGGCTTCCGGCCAGTTCCTGAAATTCAATTTTTAGGCTTTATCTTTGAAACTTTAGACTCAATTGCCGGTCAAATGTCACGGGAACGTTTCCGGACAGGCGGTACTCGGCATATGCCAATTACCATCCGGTCACCATATGGTGGTGGGACACATACGCCAGAAATGCATGCTGATTCACTCGAAGGTTACTTAGCACAAATTCCTGGATTACGTGTGGTTACGCCATCTAATCCATACGATGCCAAAGGGTTACTTATTTCATCAATTCGGAACAATGATCCGGTCTTCTTCTTGGAAAACTTGAAGTTATACCGGTCAATGAAAGCCGATATTCCAGATGAAGCTTATACGGTACCGTTAGATAAAGCAGCGATTGTTCGTGAAGGGACCGATATTTCATTAATCGCGTACAGTGCCCAAGTCAACCAATCACTTAAAGTTGCTGAAAAGCTTGAAAAAGAGGGTATTTCAGTTGAAGTGGTCGATTTACGGACATTGTCACCATTAGATGAAACGACGATCTTGAATTCCGTTAAAAAGACTGGTCGCGCGGTTGCGATTCAAGAAGCTCAACGTCAAGCCGGTATTGCGGCTAACGTAGCCTCATTAATTGCTGAAAAGGGTGCCTTATACTTGAGTGCCCCAGTTGGCCGTGTTTACGCACCAGATACGGTTTATCCATTTGGGTTGGCTGAAGACGATTGGCTCCCAGCGGAAGACGAAATCGAAGCAAAGACCCGTGAAATTCTTAATTACTAAGGACCAAACGGTATTGAAAAACAACCCTAGACGGTTGTACTGAAAGGAAGTTATCCAATGGCTTACGAGTTTAAGTTACCAGAGCTTGGTGAAGGTCTTGAAGAAGGCGAAATTGCATCATGGCTCGTAAAACCTGGTGATGAAGTCAAGGAAGACGATTCATTAGTTGAAATTCAAAATGATAAATCAGTTGAAGAATTACCATCACCTGTTGATGGCAAGATTATTGAAATTTTAATCCCTGAAGGGGAAACGGCTAAAATTGGTGATGTAATTGTGACTATCGATGATGGCTCTGGCGAAAACGCGGCCCCAGCCGCTGCGCCAGTTGAAAATGCAACCGCTGACAAACCAGCTGATACGCCAGCCCCAGCTGCACCAAGTGCGCCAGCTGAAAGTGCGCCAGTAACGCCAGCCGATTCAAATAAACGGATTTTGGCTATGCCTTCAGTTCGGCAATATGCACGGGACAAAGATATTGACATTAGCTTAGTGACCCCAAGTGGGGCTCATGGTCAAATTACCAAGCAAGATATTGATAACTATACCGGTGCCCCAGCTGCTACGGGTAGTCAAGCACCTGTTGCTGCAGCACCTGCTGAAAAAGCTGCACCAGCTGAAGCTGCACCAACCCCAGTTAAACCATATGTTTCAGATACGCCAGAACTTGAAACCCGCGAAAAGATGACCCCTATTCGGAAGGCCATTTCTAAAGCGATGGTTAACAGTAAACATACTGCGCCACATGTCACTTTGTTTGATGAAGTGGAAGTTAGTGCGTTGATGGATCACCGTAAGAAGTACAAGCAAATTGCGTTAGATCGTGATATTCATTTGACGTTCTTGCCATACTTCGTCAAGGCCTTGGTTGCGGTCCTACAACAATTCCCAGAATTCAATGCGTCAATTGACGATGCGAATAAAGAAATTGTTTACAAACACTACTACAACATTGGCGTGGCAACTGATACCGATCGCGGTTTGTTAGTACCAAATATCAAACATGCCGAAGGTAAAGGGTTATTTGCCATTGCCAAGGAAATTACTGACAATACTCAAAAAGCTTATGATGGTAAGTTAAAAGCCAACGAAATGAGTGGCGGCTCGATTACCATTAGTAACATTGGTTCAATCGGTGGTGGCTGGTTTACACCAGTGATCAACCAACCAGAAGTGGCCATTTTAGGTGTTGGCCGCATTGGTAAGGAACCATATGTGAACGAAGATGGTGAAATTGTCGTAGGTAAGATGCAAAAATTGTCCTTAAGTTTCGATCATCGTTTAATCGATGGGGCGACCGCTCAAAAAGCGATGAACTTATTGAAACAATTGTTGCATGATCCAGAATTATTGTTGATGGAAGGATGAGGTCAGAATGGTTGTAGGAGATTTTGCTGAAGAACGCGATACGATTATCGTTGGCGCGGGCCCTGGTGGCTACGTGGCCGCAATCCGGGCCGCTGAACTCGGTCAAAAAGTGATGATCGTGGAAAAGGAACATATCGGTGGGGTTTGTTTAAACGTCGGTTGTATCCCTTCAAAAGCGTTAATTAGCGCTGGTCATCGGTTACAAGAAGCTAAAGATAGTACGATCTTTGGCATTAAAAATATTCAAGAACCAGTCTTAGACTTCAAAGTCACACAAGATTGGAAAGATCATCAAGTGGTCGATCGCTTAACTGGCGGGGTTGCCATGTTGTTGAAGAAGCACAAGGTGGAAGTCGTTTCTGGTGAAGCTTACATGCATGATAACCATACGTTACGGGTCATGAATGGCGATCATACTGGTCAAACGTACAAATTCCAACATTTAATTCTGGCAACTGGTTCACGGCCAGTTGAAATTCCTGGGTTTAAGTTTGAAGGTCGCGTGGTTGATTCAACCGGTGGCTTGAACTTGCCAGAAGTGCCTAAAGAGTTAGTTGTTATTGGTGGCGGTTACATTGGCTCTGAATTGGCTGGTGCTTACGCCAACTTGGGTGCCCATGTCACGATTTTGGAAGGAACACCACAAATCTTACCTAACTTCGAAAAAGACATGGTGCAACTTGTACTGAAGAACTTCAAGTCTAAAGGTGTCGATGTCGTGACTAACGCCATGGCTAAGAACTCAGAACAAGATGACCAAGGTGTCACGGTAACTTACGAAGTTGATGGGAAAGAACAATCCGTTCATGCGGACTACGTCATGGTGACGGTTGGTCGTCGTCCTAATACGGATGACATGGGCTTAGAATACACCGATGTTAAATTAACTGATCGTGGGTTAGTCGAAGTCGATGCACAAGGCCGGACTGCTGCTGAAGATATTTTCGCAATTGGGGATATCGTGGCTGGCCCTGCCTTAGCTCACAAGGCCTTTGCAGAAGGTAAAGTTGCTGCCGGTGCCATTAGTGGCAAAAAGACAGCTAACGATTACGTTTCGGTTCCAGCCGTTTGCTTTACCGATCCAGAATTAGCGACGGTCGGGATGACTAAGGCTGAAGCTGAAAAAGCTGGACTCAAAGTTAGTGCTGCGAAGTTCCCATTCGCTGGGAATGGTCGGGCCATTTCTTTGAACACCATGGATGGCTTCTTCCGTTTGGTTACGACTAAAGACGAAGGCACGATTGTCGGTGCTCAAATTGCCGGTCCTGGTGCCAGTGACTTAATCTCAGAATTAAGTGTTGCTGTTAATGGTGGCTTAAATGCTGAAGATTTAGCCTTGACCATCCATCCACATCCAACCTTGGGCGAAGTCGTCCAAGAAGCTGCTGATGTGGCGATGGGTTACCCAACACATATTTAACAAGTGGGTTTAATCATGATGAAAAAGTTTGGGTCGATCATGCGACTCAAACTTTTTTGTTTTACCTAAACTTAAGAATTGTGTAACCGACTGTGAACCGGTGCTTATGTTACAAAAGCTTAAGCTTTTTCTTAACATTCACTTGAATTCCTTGACAGCTTCGGTACAATTATTAGCGAAGGTTGGGAGGAATTTCATGAACAACACTGTTATTATTCGTGGATTATTCGAATTCGTACAACAACTTATTTTAATTGCCATGGCTAAAGATTTGCCATTGACCTTGATCGTCGCGACCGATGCTGATGAAACACCGCGGTACCAATCATTAGTGACCGCTAGTATCGCTTGTCGCCAATTCTCATTACTCGCAACAGCCAAACCAGATTATTCGCAAGCCGATACGTTAATTATCGGTAATCTCGTACCGTTAGCGGCTGATGGTGATCCCGACGCTGACTTACGCGCCACTTTGCCGTTGTTCCGCCAGTTTGTCAATGCCGCAATGGCGGCTGGATTTAAAGGAAAACTCTTATTAGCTGGTAGCAATGATGCGATTTTAAGTGTGTTAGCCGCTCGGTTTAGTGGGATTGATCATCAACGGGTCCTAGGACTGGGGACATTACCACAAAGTCGTTTATTGGAACGGTTATTACAAAAACAATTGAACGTCGGGGCTAACGATGTCCATGCCTTCGTGGTTGGCGTTACCAAAGATCATTTAATTTCATGGAGTCGCTCTTATATTGGCCCAGCGCCGGTATTAACCTACGTGGCTAATCAAGATACTAGTTTTGGCGCTGATGAGATGGCAGCGGATCAAGAACAAGTGGATGATCCGGCAATTGTTACCAATCAAACGATGAGTGTGTTAGCATTAGTACAAGTTCTCAGTGCGTTTTATCAACATCAACCGTTTATTGGTACCGTTACCAATGTACAACCAGGTGCTGATGGACAACCAGTCGGTTTGGCGTCACCAGTGCTGATTAGTGCCAATGGGATTAAACGGCTCACTGACGTGGTATTATCGGATGAAGAACAAAAAGAATATGCTGTCATTGCGGCTCAGGTGCGTCAAGACTTGGATCGCGTGGCCGCAGGGGAGTTTGACCAAGATGACGACCAATCATGAAAATTATCAATATCCACTCGATGAAACTTGGAGTACAGCTGAGATTATTACGGTATCCAAGTTTTATCAATTAATTGAAACGGCCAATGAAAGTTCGGTCGCCAAAGATGACTTGATGGCTGCTTATCGTGAATTTAAAACGATTGTGCCAGCTAAGTCAGTTGAAAAACAACTATCACGGGAATTTGAAGCCGCTTCAGGGTACAGTATTTATTTAACGATGAAAGCAGCGCAAACAACGACTAAAGCGCGGGTGCGCTATCGGGGTTAGGTGACCAAGATGGAAAAACAAGCATTACAACAATTAAATCAAGCCGTGATTGCTATTTTGAAGACCGCGCGGACGCATGTTTTGTCGGCGATGGGTCAAACGTTAACAGTCGCTGAAAAAACGAGTCGTAAAGACCTGGTGACCAATGTTGATCGTAGTAATGAAAATTTCTTAGTTCAACAGATTCGTCAACTTGATCCGCAAGCACAGATTTTAGCTGAAGAGGGTCTGGGCGATCAGGTGACCTCGATGGCTGGCCACGTTTGGATTGTTGATCCAATTGATGGCACGATGAATTTTGTTCATCAACGGAATCATTTTGCCATGATGATTGGGTTTTATAATGATGGTATCCCAACTTTGGGTTATATTTACGATGTGATGGCCGATAAGCTTTATGCTGGTGGCCCAACGCTTGGGGTAATGTTAAATGACCAACTATTACCAAAACCGGCGGATACCCCATTAAGTGGTGGTTTGTTTGGGGCGAGTGGACCGTTGTTGATCCAAGATCGCTATCACATGCAAACCATCGCGCAAGAAAGTTTGGGACCACGGATTTTAGGTAGTGCCGGGGTTCAAATTAGTCAAGTGCTGGCCGGAGAACTGGTTGGTTACTTATCATACTTACGGCCATGGGATTTTGCGGCTGGTCGCGTCTTGGCTGAGAGTCTAGGGCTAGTCGTGTCACAAGTTGACGGCACGCCCGTAAATATGTTATCATCTGGTGCTGTACTAGTAGCGACTAAGAGTGCGCAACGTGCTATATTGACAATTGTCAAGTAAACGGTGTGACTGTGACCCATCCGTCACAGTTTTTTTATGCCAACGCATGAAAACCAATGAAAACCGCGTTACGAGTTAATTGTTGCGCTCAATAACTTGATAGTAGCGCCGGTTTGTATTAATATATGTAAGATTTCTGCCGTAAAAAAGTGACGGTTAGAATTTTGGAAGAATGAAAGGAAGATCAATTTTGAAATTTAGAGATGATATCCGCAACATTGCCATTATTGCCCATGTTGACCACGGTAAAACAACGTTAGTTAACGAAATGCTTAAGCAATCGGATACCCTTGATGAACACGTCCAGCTTGATGATCGGGCCATGGACACTAATGCAATTGAAAAGGAACGCGGTATCACGATCCTTTCTAAGAACACGGCCGTTCGTTACGGCGACAAACAAATCAACATCTTGGATACACCAGGACATGCTGACTTCGGTGGTGAAGTTGAACGAATCATGCGCATGGTTGATGGTGTCTTGTTAGTTGTTGATGCTTTGGAAGGAACGATGCCACAAACGCGGTTCGTTTTGAAGAAAGCTTTGGAACAACATTTAACCCCAATCGTGGTTATTAACAAGATTGACCGCCCAGGCTCACGTCCTGAAGAAGTTGTGGACGAAGTCTTAGACTTGTTCATCGAATTGGGTGCGGACGAATCTCAATTGGACTTCCCAGTTGTTTACGCTTCTGCGTTAAACGGGACATCTAGTTATGATTCAGATCCTGCAAAACAAGAACACACAATGGTGCCTGTTTTTGACACGATCTTAAAGACGATCCCATCACCAATTGACAACTCTGACGAACCATTACAATTCCAAGTTGCCATGCTCGATTACAACGATTATGTTGGTCGTGTTGGTATTGGTCGGGTCTTCCGTGGGACGATCAAAGTTGGTGACAGTGTTTCTGTCATGAAGCTTGATGGGACTAAGAAAAACTACCGGGTTACCAAGTTATTTGGGTTCTTCGGTTTACAACGTTTGGAAATCAATGAAGCCAAAGCCGGTGACTTGGTTGCCGTTTCTGGGATGGAAGACATCAACGTTGGTGAAACAGTTGCTGATTCAACGACACCAGAAGCCTTACCAATCTTACGGATTGACAAACCAACCTTACAAATGACCTTTGGGACCAACACATCACCATTTGCTGGTCAAGATGGGAAGTTTGTGACGGCCCGTCAATTGGAACTTCGTTTGAAGTCTGAATTGGAAACTGATGTGTCATTACGTGTTGATGATACTGATTTACCTGGATCATGGGTTGTTTCTGGTCGTGGGGAATTGCATTTGTCAATCTTAATCGAAACGTTACGGCGTGAAGGTTATGAATTACAAGCATCTCGTCCAGAAGTTATCTATCGTGATGTTGATGGCGAACGCTGCGAACCATTCGAATCAGTTCAAATCGATACACCTGAAGAATATACTGGTTCAATTATCGATACGTTGTCACAACGTAAAGGTGAAATGACCAACATGGAAAGTACTGGGAATAACCAAACTCGGTTAACTTTCATTGCGCCTTCACGTGGTTTAATCGGTTACTCAACTGAATTCTTATCCTTAACACGTGGTTACGGAATCATGAACCATACCTTCTCTAAGTACATGCCAGTTATCAAGAACTGGAACCCAGGTCGTCACAAGGGGACTTTGGTTTCAATCAATGCTGGTAAGGTTACAACGTATGCTATCATGGCCGTGCAAGATCGTGGGACTATCTTTACTGATGCCGGTACTGAAGTTTACGAAGGGATGATCATTGGTGAAAATAGCCGTGAAAATGATATCTCAGTAAACATTACGCGTGGACGTAATCAAACTAACGTTCGGGCTGCTGGTTCTGAAGATATTGCCAAGGTTAAGAGCCCTCGGAAGATGTCACTAGAAGAATCATTGGAATTCATCAACGAAGATGAATACTGTGAAATCACGCCAGAACATGTTCGTTTACGGAAGCAAATCTTGAACACAGGTCTCCGTGAAAAAGAAGCAAAGAAACGTAAGCGTAACTAAGCGTTAATAAAAAAGTTACTCAAGAAAAGCTCGGCCATTCAATTGGTCGAACTTTTTTTGCGTTAATTGAGACCGAAATTGAATGTTAATTCACGAAGTGCCAATTGACTTAGTAGCAATCAAGAAAATCATCACTAATATATCATTGTAAATGAGAGCGAGATCAAACGACGGAAATGAAACTACCTTAGTGATAGCCAGAAAACTCGATGATATAAGTGCTGATAGTGATGAAACTGAAATTTAATATGATTAAAAACTAATCGCAAATTAATAATTTCACATGATAGAACAAATTGGACTATGCTATAATTATTGCAAGCAAGTTTTATTAAGACCATTAATTAATGGTGCACCACATGTGCAATGGTTAATGCTGGATGGAGGGATTTACAGGTCATGTTTAAGGCCATTTATCGGCAAGCCCGTTACCTAGATTATGGTATTTTTATACCGTATTTAGTTTTAAGTGGAATTGGAATCGTCATGGTATATTCGGCGAGTTCCTATGTGGCAACTAGTAATGGGTCATCTCCAACTGGTTACCTAATTCGGCAGCTTGTCTGGGTCGTGGTCGGTTTGATGATCACATTATTTGTACTAGCCATCAACTTACAGTTCTTTAAGCAGCTTGGTTTTTGGAGCATGCTCGGCGTGCTAATGCTCGGTGTGCTCACCTTGCTAAGGCTCTTTGGACAGTCCATTAATGGGGCAGCTGGTTGGATTGTGTTGGGACCGGTATCGATTCAACCGGCGGAGTTCTGTAAGGTTTTCTTGATTGTTTACTTAGCTGCGATCGTTGAACGACGCGAGCAACAGTTAGGGGTTGTTAAGTTGAGAGATTTAAACTCACAATTGGTTTTAGTGGGTGTTATGATTCTCTTAATCGTGATCCAACCGGATATCGGTGGCGCGACGATTAACTTGGTCATTGCGGCAGTGGTTCTATTTGCCAGCGGGATGTCTTATCTTGTTGGTGTTGGGTCATTTGCAGCCGCAGTCGTTGGCTTTGAATGGGTGTTAGTTCCCTTGATTAGTCATTTGCCAAAAAATATCCTATCGCATTATTATCAGTTACGTCGTTTTGTGGGATTTTTGAATCCATTTACAACGGCTTCAGGGGATGGGACCCAGTTGGTAAATTCCTACTATGCGATCTCTAATGGCGGTTTGATGGGCGTTGGTATTGGTAATAGTATCCAGAAACGGGGCTATTTACCAGAACCAAATACCGATTTTATTATGTCGATTACGGCCGAAGAACTCGGTTTAATTGGCGTTTTACTGATTATGGTGTTGCTAGCCGTGATTGTGATTCGGGTGATCTATATTGGCGTTCGGTCACAAAGCACGTTTAATACATTGGTTTGTTACGGAGTAGCCGCTTATTTGACTATTCAGGCATTTATTAATATTGGTGGGGTTGTTGGGTTGATTCCAATTACCGGGGTTACTTTCCCATTTATCAGTTATGGGGGCTCCAGTATGATGGTTTTAACGCTATCTCTAGGGTTAGTGTTGAATGTTGCTGCTCGTGAAAAACGGCAACGTTTAACCGCTGTACGGCAAGAAAGTTAAGCGAGTCTAATGAGGAAATGAGGGAATTCTGGTGAAAAAAGTATTAATTGCTAACCGTGGTGAAATTGCAACGCGGGTGATCCGGGCTTGTCATGAACTTGGCATGCAGACCGTGGCGATTTATGCCAAAGAAGATGAATTTTCTGTGCACCGGTTTAAGGCCGATGAAGCTTATTTAGTTGGTGAAGGCCGAGCACCGATTGCCGCGTACTTAGATATTGAAGATATTATTCGTATTGCCAAAGAAAATCAGGTTGATGCGATCCATCCTGGTTATGGATTTTTAGCTGAAAATGCAACGTTTGCACGTCGTTGTGCCGAAGAAGGGTTAACCTTTGTTGGGCCAACGCCAGAACATCTGGAGATGTTTGGTGATAAGATTACGGCCAAAAAAGTGGCTCAAGATGCTGGTGTGCAAACGATTCCTAGTACCTTGCATCCGGTTAAGAGCCTTAATGAAGCACTAGACTTCACCAAAAAATATGGTTTCCCAATTATGATCAAAGCAGCCATGGGTGGTGGCGGTCGTGGGATGCGAATTGTTCGCGAAGCGTCCGAACTGCAAGAAGCTTTTGATCGGGCTCGGTCGGAAGCCATGCAATCATTTGGTGATGACGAAATTTACTTAGAAAAATTTATTGCCCATCCAAAGCATATTGAAGTTCAAATTTTAGGGGACACCCACGGCAACGTCATGCACTTATTTGAACGTGATTGTTCAGTGCAGCGGCGGAACCAAAAAGTCATTGAATTTGCGCCGGCTGTCTCGTTGCCAATTGAATTACGGGAAAAAATTTGTAATGCAGCGGTCGATCTCATGAAGAGTGTACATTATGTGAATGCCGCTACGGTCGAATTCTTGGTCGAAGGCGATCAATTCTACTTCATGGAAGTCAATCCACGGGTTCAAGTGGAACATACTGTGACCGAAATGATTACTGAAATTGATATTGTGCATGCCCAGTTGAAGATCGCTCAAGGTGGCGACTTATTTGAAGACTTGCACTTGCCACATCAAGACGCGCTCACTTATAAAGGTGCGGCGATTCAATGCCGGGTGACGACAGAAGATCCGGCTAATGACTTTATGCCAGATACTGGTCGAATTGAAACGTACCGGTCTCCAGGTGGTAATGGTGTGCGGCTTGATGCCGGTAACACGTATTCTGGTGCGATTGTCACGCCATACTTTGACTCGTTATTAGTTAAAGCGTGTGTTGTAGCCCGGAATTTCAAGGCTGCGGTGCACAAAATGCGGCGGGTATTGACGGAATTTGATATTCGTGGCGTTAAAACCAACATCCCATTTATGTTGAACGTGATTGATGACCCAACGTTCCAAGCGGGGGCTGCCAGCACGCGTTTTATCGATCAAAATCCAGCACTCTTTAAGTTCCCAGATGATACGCAACAAGAAGACAAGATGTTGAAGTACATTGGGAATGTCACCGTCAATGGTTTTGCGGACGTGGCCCAACATTCTAAGAAATATTATCCAGATGTTGAATTTCACGATACGTTTAAAACAATTGATAAAAAGATTGTGACCGCTAAAGATGTTTTAGATCATGATGGTGTGGCTGGCTTACAAAGTTGGCTATTGGCGCGCAAAGATGTTTTGCTTACTGATACCACTATGCGTGATGCGCATCAAAGCTTATTTGCGACCCGGATGCGGACTAAGGATATGTTGGCTGTAGCCGAGGCCTCACAAAAGGCTTTACCACAATTGTTCTCCTACGAAATGTGGGGCGGGGCGACCTTTGACGTGGCCTATCGATTCTTAAACGAAAACCCTTGGGATCGGTTGAAGAAATTACGTGAAGCAATGCCACGGACCTTATTCCAAATGTTATTCCGTGGGAGTAATGCGGTTGGTTATCAAAATTATCCCGATAATGTGATTCGTGAGTTTATCTTGGAAGCCGCCCAAAGTGGGATTGATGTTTTCCGGATCTTTGATAGCTTAAACTGGGTCCCACAAATGGAAAAGAGCATCCAAGCCGTTAAGGAAACCGGTAAGATTGCTGAAGGGACCATTTGTTATACTGGCGATATTATGGACCCAAGTCGACAAAAATATGACTTGGCTTACTATAAACAATTGGCCTTAGACTTGCAGTCGACTGGTGCCGATATTATTGCGATTAAGGATATGGCTGGGGTCTTGAAACCAGAAGGCGCTTATGAGCTCGTGTCAACTTTAAAAGACGCTTTAGATGTGCCAGTACATTTGCATACACATGATACGACTGGTAACGGGATCTTTACGTATGCCCGCGCGGTTGCAGCTGGAGTTGACGTGGTGGATGTGGCCGCAAGTGCCTTGTCTGGGACAACGAGTCAACCATCGATGAGTTCATTGTATTATGCCTTGGCACATAATGAACGTCAGCCACAAGTTGATATTAATAACGTTGAAGCGATTAATCGCTATTGGCAAGGTGTTCGTCCTTATTACCAAGACTTTTCAAATGGGATGACTGGGCCACAAACGGATATTTATCAAACCCAAATGCCGGGTGGACAATATTCGAACTTGCAACAACAAGCAAAAGCGGTTGGTTTAGGTGATCGTTGGGAAGATGTTAAAGACATGTACGCGACGGTGAACGATTTATTTGGCGATATCATTAAGGTAACGCCAAGTTCTAAAGTTGTGGGTGATATGGCTTTATTCATGATGGAAAATAAATTAACGCCAGAAGCTGTCTTAGATCATGGCGCTAAGCTTGATTTCCCTGAATCAGTCATTAATTTCTTTGCCGGTAATATTGGACAACCCGTTGGTGGTTTCCCGAAGAAGTTACAAAAGATTATTTTGAAGGATCGCAAACCATTAACGGTCCGGCCAGGGAGTTTGGCTAAGCCGGCTGACTTTGAAGCGACTAAGGCCGAATTAGCTAAGTTAATTGGGCATGAACCTAATCATCAAGAAGTCTTGAGCTATCTGCTTTATCCAAAAGTTTTCTTGGACTATCAAGCTCAACACAAACAATATGGTCACGTGTCGTTGCTAGATACCCCAACATTCTTCCAAGGGATGCGGTTAGGTGAAACAGTCAATATTGAATTGGCTAAAGGCAAGACCATGATTGTGAAGTTGAACCAATTGAGTGATCCTGATGTTGATGGGATTCGGACGTTGTACTTCAGCATTAACGGTCAAAATCAAGAAATTACGATTAAAGATAATGCCGTCCATCAAACGGCTTCTAGTACTCGTAAAGCGGAACCAACGAACGAAAATGAAGTTGGTGCAACGATGAGTGGCTCTGTTTTGAAGCTGTTAGTTAAGAAGGGTGACACGGTTAAGAAGGGGCAACCATTGATTGTCACGGAAGCGATGAAGATGGAAACCACGATTCAAGCACCGACGGCTGGACTCGTTGAACATATTTATGTGAGTGGCGGCGATGTTATTCAAACGGATGACTTGTTAATCGAAATTACACCACAGTAGTGATTTGAGAAGCTTAGGGATAACCCTAGGCTTCTTTTTTGTTGAAACGTGTGACCAACGGCTGCGACTTCCGCTTCGCTACGAAAGACAACTGATTGAAAATGCACAATCAATTGTCTTTCTAGGCGATGCTCAGTCGCAACCCACCGTTGGTCACACTCTTTTTTTAGTTGACGAATTTACCAATCTAGCCTAACATTTAAAAGATAGTAGAAAGAGGTGGCAGTCCGATGGAATTTACCGTCAAACCACGCCGCGCCCTGATTGTTTATTTACATTCGATGAAGCAGGTACGCCAATTAAAACGCTTTGGGTCGATTCAATATCAATCGCGCAAAGGACGCTATGTTGTGTTATACATGGATGAGAATCAAGTGAACACAGCGACGGCTAAGTTAAAAAGATTAGGTTTTGTCCGCCGAGTTGAACCATCTTATCGGCCGGATGTTGATATGAACTTTGGTGAACGGGTTGATCGGGGCTTCTTTAAACCAGAAGACGGAATCAATGACGAAGATGATGATGATTAAAGTTGGTGACTAAGAGATGCGAATTGTAGCAGGTGATTTTGGTGGTCGTCGTTTAAAAGCGGTACCAGGGATGCAGACGCGACCTACCACGGATAAAGTTAAAGAAGCCTTATTTAATATTATTGGCCCTTATTTTGATGGTGGCCAGTCATTGGATATGTTTGCTGGTAGTGGTGGTTTAAGTATTGAAGCCGTTTCTCGCGGTGTGGATCATGCTGTGTTGATTGACCGGCAATATCAAGCGATTAAAACCATTAATGATAATATCGTGGTGACCAAGGCGGCCGATCGGTTTACGGTTATTAAGGGTGACGCCGAACGGACATTAGATCGGTTAGCGAGTCAAAAACAGCGATTTGACTTGTTGTTTTTAGATCCACCATATGCGAAACAAAAAATTGTGGCTGATATTTTAAAATGCCAAGAATTAGGATTACTGAATCCAGACTGTCGGGTGATCTGTGAAACGGATACCAATGCTCAATTAGCGGATGATATTCCTGGTTTTAAAATGACCCGACAACAAGATTATGGGATTACCGTGATTACGGTTTATCAAAAACAGGAAACGGAGGCGTTGGCATGACAACGGCGGTTTTTCCAGGCAGTTTTGATCCGATCACACGTGGTCACCTAGATTTAATTAAGCGTGCTAGCCGGTTATTTGATCACCTGATTGTGGCTGTAATGGTTAATACGAGTAAACAACCGTTGTTTACCACGTCAGAAAAAGTGGCGATGATTCAGGCTGAAGTGGCTCAGTTAAGCAACGTTGAAGTTAAGGCGGCCACGGGGTTGACGGTTGATTTTATGAGTCAAGTTGGCGCAACGGCGTTAGTACGTGGTTTGCGAAATGAACAAGATTTTGGCTACGAACGAGATATCGCTTGGATGAATCAGTCTTTAAACGCTGATGTTGAAACCGTGTGTTTATTGGCTCGACCGCCATATGCCTATTTCTCGTCTAGTCTCATCAAAGAAGTGGCTAAAATGGGTGCGGATATCACAACGTATGTGCCTACAGCGGTTGCTGAGAAATTATTGACAAGATTGCAGGAACAGTCAAATGGTTAGTCGGATAACCAAGCTATTACGACATTACTGGTTGGCTGTTGTGGCAGTTATTGTGGTATTGGCGTTGTTTTTGGTGCCATTGCCTTATTATATCGAGGGACCTGGCGGCGCAAACAACTTGAAATCGTTTGTGACCATTAAGGGTCATCCAGATAAACGTTCGGGTAAATTCATGTTGACGTCGGTTCTGATGGCGCCTGCACGACCGATTACGTGGTTGTATGCGCAGCTGAATCCACATTATTCAGTGGTCTCAGCGCAGTCAGTGACGGGCGGTCAAGACGATGCAACCTATAACAAAGTGCAAACTTTTTATATGCGTAGCGCGACGAATGAGGCGATTGCAACTGCTTATCAAGCGGCGCACGCCCAGTATCATAAGATTTATCAAGGTATCTATGTGTTAGAAGTTAGTAGCAAATCGAAATTTAAGTCGGCCATCAAAGTCGGCGATACGGTGACCAAAATTAATGGTCATCATTTTAAGAGCGCCCAAGGGTATCAACGGTACTTGGCTAAGCAAGGCATCGGTAAGGTGGTTAAAGTGACCTATCGGCGCAATGGCCGGACCTATACGAAAACGGCACCACTGATCAAGATAACCAAAAAACGAGCGGGAATCGGAGTCACTTTAACGGATAATGTCAAAGTAACCACTAAAATTCCAGTGAAAGTTGATCCGGGTGACATCGGCGGCCCATCGGCAGGATTGATGTTTAGTCTACAAATTTATCAGCAGCTGACTAATCAAAACTTGCGTCGTGGCCGTAAGATTGCCGGTACTGGCACCATTGATGCGACTGGTGCAGTTGGTGAAATCGGTGGGATTGATAAAAAGATCATCGCTGCCAAAAAGGCCGGTGCTACGATTTTCTTTGCGCCATATGTGAAACCGACCAAAGCGTTGTTGGCTTTAGAAGTGGATCATCAGACCAATTATCAATTAGCGAAAGCAACCGCTAAAAAATATGCACCCAAAATGAAAGTGGTCCCGGTGACTACTTTTAAGCAAGCCGTTCATTATTTGAAAACCCATTAAAGATTTAAGCCGATTGGTTTAAATCTTTTTTGTTGAGATGGATGTCAAACTGCGTAGTTAACGAGTGAAAGGGTGGTTAAAATTAATGGAAACCAATCTATTAGCTTGGCTTAAAACGCACCAACGTTGGGCGTTGATCATCGGTGGCAGTGGGTTATTGCTAGTCGGTGTAGTGGTTGTTATCGGTTTATTAAAAAAGCCTGTCAGTGACCCAGCAGTGCCAGCAATTGCGACAAGTCAAACGATGACTAGTGGCCGGCAATCGTACAGTGGTACGCAAACCAGTGGGAGTCGTCAGCAGGTCAGTCATACGCAGGCAGCTAGCACGTCTGGACCGATGTATGTCGATGTGAAAGGGGCGGTTAAACAACCGGGAATTTATCAAGTTAAAGCCCAAATGCGAGTGGCTGACGTCATCGCTTTGGCGAAAGGCTTACGACCTAAAGCTGATCGCTTGCAAGTGAATTTAGCTGAAAAAGTGACTGATCAACAAGTAATCTATGTGCCTGAAAAAGGGGAGACCAAAAAGCCAGTTGCTAGTCAATCGGCCGCCAGTAGTACCGGTGGTTCAACTGGCGGCACTAAATCGACTGGTGGTGACAGTGGTGCCCAGATTAACTTAAATACTGCTGATGTCACGGAATTACAAAAGTTAGCCGGTGTTGGGCAAAAGAAGGCCGAAAAAATTATTGAATATCGTGATAGTCATGATGGTTTTAAAACGGTTGACGATTTGAAACAAGTGTCGGGAATTGGTGATAAGACGTTAGAAAAATTTCGAAGTCAGTTGACGGTCTAGTCGGACTACTGACAATTTGGTATACTACTGCTATTGAAAGCGAGGCAAAAATAATGAAAGATCAACGAATTCCATGGGATCAGTATTTTATGATGCAGGCGGTATTATTGTCCACGCGAAGTACTTGTGAACGGTTATCGGTAGGGGCCACGATTGTTCGTGACAAACGGATCATTGCCGGTGGTTATAATGGGTCGGTTTCTGGTGACGTCCATTGCATCGATGAAGGTTGTTATTTAGTTGATGGGCATTGCATGCGAACGATTCATGCTGAAATGAATGCCATTTTGCAATGTGCAAAGTTTGGCGCGGCTACGGACGGTGCTGAAATCTATGTCACAGATTTTCCATGTTTACAATGTACTAAGATGTTATTACAAGCTGGGATTACGAAGATTCATTATTTACGCAATTATCATAATGATGATTATGCAATGTCTTTGATTAAACGAAAAGCAGTTGCGCTACAACAAGTTGAATTTGATCAAGCCGATTTAAATGAATTAAGGCTAGATCAAATTTTACTGAACCGAAACTAGGTGTCGCGCGGCTTTTTTGCGGCGATTAGCTGTGGCCTGTTAAGCAGTTGGTTGATTGGTCAACAGTGGCTTGCTGCTGGATTATTGTGTTTGTGGCTGTTACGGGTATGGTTATTAAGTGATCGACTGACATGGTACTTAGTTTTTGGTCTCACCTTGGTCATGGCAGGTTGGTTAAGCTGGCAGCAGTGGCAATTTCAACAGGTGACCCGTACCGTGCCAATTCGTACCGCAATGACGATGACGGTTCAGCCAGATGAAATTAACGTCAAAGGTAGCCAGTATCAACTTGTTGGTCATAGTGAGCAGGGGCGGGTGATCGGTTATGGGCGCTTGCAATCTGCCATCGAAAAGCAACAATTGGCCACGTTAACACACCGAACTCGTTGGCAAGTCCAAGGCGAATTATCACCAGTACCACCGCCAACGAATCCGGGACAATTTGATGCACCAGCTTATTATCGTAGCCAAGGAATCCAACGACAAGTCATGATTAGCTCGGTGACTAAATTGCAATTGGCCCCACGGCATGGCTGGGGTTGGCTGATCGATTGGCTACATCATCAACGTCAACAGTTTATAGTGACCATGAATCAATTACCGGCAACATTGAGGTTGTATGCGATTAGTTTATTAGTTGGTGGGCGTCCTAATGAATTTCGGACGGAAATGACGGCGGTACAACAACTCGGTTTATTACACTTATTCAGCTTGTCAGGTATGCATGTCATTTTATTAATGGGGATGCTCAAATGGGTTTTAATTCGTGCTCATTTGAGCCAAATGGCGATTAATTATTGGCTGCTGGGACTATTGCCGCTGTACCTCGTGCTCGGTGGAGGAGCGGACAGCTTACAACGAGCTGTTTTAACGGCCTGGTTACCACTGTTATGGCAATGGCTGACTGGTCGTCGAAGTCTTACCTTGACTGGTTGGAGTGTTGCGTTAATGGTGGGCATTACGTTGAATCCGCTAGTTTTACTGTCATTAGGTGGACAATTAAGTTATGGTCTAGCCTTACTGTTGATTTTGGTGCCAGCCATGCCAACTTGGCGACTGAGCTTGTGGGTGCAATTAATCGGATTACCGGTGATTTTAGTCGCAACTGCGCAGTGGCATTTGCTAACAATTGTCGTGAACTTAGCGATTGGCCACATTTTTAGCTGGATTTTGTTGCCACTCACAATGTTGGGTGCAGCGGTTGGACCGTTTTTACCGGCAGTTGCCCAATTTTGTGATTGGGGCCTAGCTCATTTTCAGGCTGGTCTCAACTGGGTTGGCCAATTGCCAGGGTTGATGACAGTTGGTCAGCCGCCAGCTTGGTTGGCGTGGAGCTTAGCCTTGATTACGTTGTGGTTGCTAAAGCAGCCCACTACATGGCTGTGGCGAAGTTTAATTCTAGGTTACACAGGGCTCATCTTAGGTCGACGCTGGCCGCTACAAGGCGCGGTTCAGTTTATTGATATCGGCCAAGGAGATTCCATCTTAATTCGTGAACCGTTTAATCGCACCGTTAGCTTAATTGATACGGGTGGCCGATTACACTTGCCAACACCGGCTTGGGCGGCTGACAATCAACCGCGTCCTCGGGTAGCCACGATTACGGTTAATTATTTACATCGCTTGGGCATTAGCCAAATCGACACCGTTTATTTATCACATAAAGATGTTGATCATATTGGTGATTTTGGCGACTTGTTGACGTTGATCCGAGTTAAGCAAGTGGTTGTGCCAGCAGGAATGGCGGCGTTACCGAAATTTCAGAAATTATTACAAGCAACGTCGCGACCAGTTAAAGTCGTCGAGGCCCTTGCTGGACAGCAATTTCCGGCTGGATTGACAGCAATTCATCCATTTCAGCCCGGTGCTGCAGAAAATGGTGATTCACTAGTTTTAACCGGACACTTTGGTCAACATCAATTTATGTTTACTGGTGATTTGGATCGCGCGGGCGAACGGGCGATTGGGAAACGGTATCCGGATTTGAAGGCTGATGTGTTAAAATTAGGCCATCATGGCAGCAAAACATCCTCTGATCCTCAAATGTTAAAACAATGGGGCGTTCAACGAGGCATCATTTCTGCCGGTCGTCACAATCGCTATGGTCACCCAAATCTAGAAACGCTGCAAACATTACAGCAACAGGGAATTTTAAATTATTCAACGGCGTTACAAGGCATGATTTCGTACCATTATGGTTGGGGGACTGCCGGCTATTGGGAGACTTTTTTGAAGGAAGGTAATTTTTATCAACGCGCAGCAAGCGATGCAGGAACTGCAAGCCGATAAAGTGAAATCAGTTTATGTGGTTTTAGGAACGGTAGATTACTTAGCCGATCAATTGAAACAACAATTTTTAAAATTAATTCCGACTGAAGAACAGACGATGAATGTTGGGAGTTATGATATGGAAACAACACCGGTGGCGGTGGCTTTAGATGATGCGATGTCGGCACCATTTTTTGGGGAGCGTCGGTTAGTTTTTATTAATCATCCTTATTTTTTAACGGGAGATAATCAAAAAAATAAGATCGATCATGATTTAGAGGCACTACAACGTTATTTTGAGCAACCAGAACCGGCGACTATTTTAGTGTTGATGGCACCGTATGAAAAGTTGGATGCGCGAAAAAAATTAGTTAAAACGTTAAAGAAACAGGCCGCGATGATTGAAGTCAATCAAGTGACTGAACGTGAGACTCAAGAATACGTGCAGGCCGCTTTACAAAAACAACAATTATCCATTGAACCGGCTGCTTTTCAAGAACTCATGAGTCGGACAGATGGTCAGTTAGGGTTGATTATGACACAATTGCCCAAACTAATGATTTATGCCGCTCAATCCCGCCGAATTGATTTGGCGGCGGTTGATGCGTTGGTAACAAAGTCATTGACCCAAAATGTTTTTGACTTGGTTAATGACGTTTTACGTTATCAAACTCAAGCGGCAGTGGAATTGTATCATGAGTTAGTGACGGCCCAAGAAGCGCCTCTGAAAATCAATGCGATTTTATTGGGTCAGTTCCGATTATTATTGCAGGTGAAAATTCTAGAACGTGCCGGTTATAGTCAAGGCAGTCTAGCTAGCACGTTAAAGGTGCATCCATATCGGGTGAAGCTGGCGATGCAAACTGTACGGCAATTTAATCAGGCAGCTTTACGAGCGGCTTATTTAGGCCTGTTACAAACTGAGGTTCAAATGAAAACGACGCAACGTGATCCAGAATTGTTATTCGAGTTATTCATGGTCCAATTTGTAAATGACCGACGAGCAGCTAAAGTTCGTTAATGACAAAAAAGAAGCTTGGCAAGTCCTCAAGGGTTGCCAAGCTTCTTTTTTGTATTAAAAAACTCCTAAGCAGATGCTCGGGAGTCGCAATGCACATTACTTAGCGTAACGAGCAGCCATCCGTGACTTGTCACGGGAAGCCTTGTTACGTTTGATAAGCCCTTTAGAAGCAGCTTTGTCAACAGCACTTACAGCTGCTAAGTATAAAGCATCGACGTCTTCGGCGCCGGTAGTTTTAGCATTTTCGAATTTTTTAACAGCAGTCCGCATTGCACTCATTTGTGCAGTGTTCCGGGCATTTGCTTTATTGTTTGTTTTCACGCGTTCAATAGCGGATTTGATAATTGGCATTAAGTTTCACCTCCATCAAGGACCAACTTTTTTTCAACAAATGCTATTATACATAAGCCCCGGTCTGATTGCAACCGTTATGTGTAAAGTGATTTATCTTGATATGGTCTCAAGCTTGCTTTTTAAAAGGGAGTTTGCTAAACTATATCAAGTGTTCAGCAACCCTTTACTTAGTTTATCGAGCACCACCAACGATTTACTCAGTTTAGGGCAATTAATTGAAAGGTGGTTGATACACATGGCAATTTCACGCGAAAAGAAGACGGAACTTATTAATAAGTATGCCCGTCACGAAGGCGATACTGGTTCAGTTGAAGTTCAAGTTGCAGTTTTAACTGAAGACATCAACGAATTAAACGAACATTTACGTGTTCACAAGAAGGATTTTCATTCACAACGTGGGTTGATGAAGAAAATTGGTCATCGTCGTAACTTGTTAGCTTACTTACGTAAAGAAGACGTTAACCGTTACCGTGACTTAATCCAAAGTCTTGGTCTTCGTCGTTAATATTGATTTTCAAAAGCTGCCAGTTGGCGGCTTTTTTTATACCCAAATATAAATTACGAAAACTATACATACTATTTACATGATACAAACAGTCGTTCGCTATCCTAGACTTATTAGTTTAAAGGAGCGATTGATATGTTAGTGACAACACCATTAACACGGAATTTTCGTGTGCTGTGGGTCGGCAGTTTAATTACGGAATTGGGTAATGCGATGACGTTACCGTTTATTGTGCTTTATATTAATACGTTGGGACATTTTACGACTAGCCAGCTAAATAGTTTAGGCGCATTCGCGTTTGCCATTACTTATGCATGTAAGGCCATTGCGGCGCCATTGTGGGGCCGACTGGCTGATCGCAAAGGCCGTAAATTGATGTGTTTACGAGCATCGGGAATCATGACGCTAACCATTATTGGGGTTGGCCTAGCGCCCAATGTTGGTGTTTTGTTGTTGATGCGAGCGTTGCAAGGGGCCTTTTCTGGATACATCAATAATGCCAACGCCTTGATTTCATTGACAGCTCCGGCTGATAGCCGTGGACAATGGTTAAGTAAATTAGTCACCGGTAGTATTATTGGTACGTTGTTAGGGCCGCTGATTGGTAGCGGCCTGGCTAGCACCGTTGGGTATCGGGGGGCTTTTTTGATTACGGGTCTTTTAATGAGTGGTGTCTTTGGTCTAACTTGGTGGGGCGTTCAAGAAACGGTGACACCGATTACTCGTCAAGCGTTACCGCCGTTACGTCCAGTGCTAGAGCAAATTGGCTGGCCATTTTTCGGGGCCTTGTTAACTTCTTTACTGGTGATTCAAGCAACGACAAATGCGAGTACGCCTATTTTGAGCTTGTTTGTTCGGCAACTAGGGTCGAACGGCTCACCGCAAGATTTAATTATACTCACGGGGTTAGTTGCGGCTGCACCGGGACTAGCCACCATTTTAATGGCACGCTGGGTTGGCCGATTACTAGACAAGTGGGGAGCAACGACGTGTTTAGGGTGGTTTTTCAGTTTAGCCATTATTAATTTGTTTTTGACAAGCCAAGTGACGCAAATCTGGCAATTGATGAGCTTACGATTTGTGTTGGGGATTGCGGATGCAGCGTTATTGCCAGCTTTACAAATGTTAACGGTGCAAAAAATTCCCCGAGCTGTTTTTGGTCGGGTATTTAGTTACAATCAATCAGCCCAAGCTTTGGGAAATGTTGTTGGACCAGGACTAGCGGCCATAATCGCCAATCGTTGGGGGTACCCACCGATCTTTTTGGTAACAGCTGGTTTAGAACTGGTGGCATTTAGCTTATGGGGTGGTTATTTTTGGTCGAAACGGCACCCCGGCTAGCCGATAGATGAGAACTGTGGTCTAGCTATGGCTTTCGCATAAAATGTGGTAAACTGAGGAGAGTTACTTATTCGGCACAAATACAATGGTATTTGTAAAATTTGATAATAAGGAGTTTTAATACATGAACTTTGAAAATGTAGATTTAATGACGGCTATGGTGACGCCCTTTGACGATCAACAACAAATTGATGATGCTCGCTTAAGCAGTTTAATCGAACATTTGTTGGCGCATGGGACCCAAGGCTTAATTGTGGGTGGCACTACCGGTGAAGCCCCAACGTTGTCGGAAACAGAAAAATTACATTTAATTACGAAGACCGCTGAAATTGTTGCTGGTCGGGTGCCAATTGTCGCAGGTACTGGATCAAACAATACTGCAGCAACGATTGACTTTACGAAAAAGGTTAGTGAAATTAAGGGGATCGATGCGGCTTTAGTCGTCGTCCCTTACTATAATAAACCTAATCAAGCTGGGATGATTGCGCATTTTACCGCGATTGCTGATCAAGGCGGTTTACCAGTGATTATTTATAATATTCCTGGACGAGTGGTAGTCAAGATGGCGGTTAATACTGTCCTTGAACTAGCTAAAAATCCGAATATTATTGGGATCAAGCAATGTGCATCGATGGAAGAATTTGGTGCGCTGGTTGAAAATGCGCCGGCTGATTTTCTCGTTTACACTGGTGAAGATGCCCAAAGCTTAGCCGCTAAAGAAATTGGTGGCGCGGGTGTCATCTCAGTTGCCAGTCACGTATATGGTGATGAAATGACGGCGATGTTTCAAGCGGTCGCAACGGGTGACGTTGCAACGGCTGCCAAATATCAACGCGATTTAACGCCTAAGATGAGTGCGCTATTCAGCTACCCATCACCATCCCCAGTTAAGGCGGCCTTGAACCATCTTGGTCAACCCGTGGGTGAACCTCGGTTACCAATCTTGCCGCTAACGGTCGAACAAGAACGTCAACTTTATCAAACATTAAATATTAAATGAATCAAGGTGAAATAATTGAGTAGTAATGTTCAAATAACCCCCTTTGGTGGGGTTCGCGAAAATGGCAAAAATATGTATGCTGTCGAAGTCGATGAAGACATCTATATCTTAGACTGTGGGCTAAAATACCCGGAAAATGAATTACTTGGAATTGACATTGTGATTCCAGATTTCAGTTATTTACGGGAAAATACTGACCGCATTGTTGGGGTCTTCTTGACACACGGCCATGCTGATGCGATTGGCGCGTTACCATATTTTTTAAATGAATTTAACGTCCCAGTTTTTGGTTCTGAATTAACGATTGAATTGGCTAAAATTCAATTGCAAAAAGATCCTAAAGCTAAGAAATTTGATGATTTTCATGTTGTTGATGAAAAAACAGAAATTGATTTTGGTAGTGTGACCGTTTCTTTCTTCCGGACAACACATTCAATTCCAGATTCTATGGGAATTGTGTTACAAACAGATGCTGGTCAAGTCGTTTATACTGGCGATTTTAAGTTCGATCAGACGGCGATGCCAGGCTATCAAACGGATTTTGCACGTTTAGCTGAAATCGGCTCTAAAGGCGTTTTAGCCTTATTGAGTGATTCGGCGAGTGCTGAAAATTTTGATCAACCGGTTAGTGAACATGAAATTGCGTCATACGTTTTAGAAGCGTTCAAATATCATAATGGTCGTATTATTGTGGCTTCGGTTGCATCCAATATTTTACGTGTGCAACAAGTCTTAGATGCAGCTGAACAATCAGGTCGCAAGGTGGCTTTAATGCCTGGCGATGTTGAGAGTATTGTTAAGACGGCAGTGAAACTCGGTAAATTACGGATGCCTGAAAATGTTGTCGTGCCATTGGAATCGATTGGTAAACTCAAACCAACTGAAACAGTGATCCTACAAACGGGTCGAATGGGTGAACCAATCAAAGCGTTGCAACGCATGTCCAACAAGCAAGAAGGCAAGGTGAATATCGAAGCTGGCGATTTAGTCTTCATTACGACCACACCATCACATTCGATGGAAACGGTGGTTGCCAAGACGCGGGACATGATTTACCGAGCTGGCGCCGATGTTAAGGCGATTGCTGATGATTTGAATTCATCAGGTCATGCGACTAAGCGTGATTTACAGTTAATGATGAACTTTATGAAGCCAAAATACTTTATTCCAATTCAAGGTGAATATCGTTTATTGGATTCACATGCTGAATTCGCCAAAGAAGTTGGTATTCCAGCGGATCATATTTTTATTGCCGCTAAAGGTGATCAATTACGCTATGATGGCGATGATATGCACCTGGCTGGTTCAATTGAGATTGGCGATACGATGATTGACGGGATCGGTGTGGGCGACATTGGTAACATTGTGTTGCGCGACCGGAAGATCTTATCAGAAGACGGGATTTTTGTGGCAGTAGTCACGATTGACCGGAAGAAGAAAAAGATTATTTCAACACCAAAGATTACGTCACGCGGATTTGTGTACGTCAAAACGAGCAAAGATTTGATGCAAGAAAGTGCTGAATTGGTCAAAGAGACCGTACAATCTAACTTAGATAATAAGGAGTTTGATTGGGGTCATTTGAAGCAAGCCGTGCGTGAGAAGTTGAACCATTATTTATGGGATCAAACGAAGCGTCATCCGGTTATCTTACCTGTTATTATGGAAGTTAATCAGCATCATCGACGTCACAAGAAGGCTAAACCAGCGGATAGTACAGCTGAAACGCCGGAAACTGAAGCATAGAAGCACGTTTAGCCGGGGATTAACCCCCGGCTTTTTTGCTAAGTTTAAGTTTTTAGGAGGATAAGTCATCATGGCAACAATTAGTGCGCTACTTACCCAAGCGCAAACAGCGGCAAATGCCGGTCATTGGTCACAGGCAGCTAGCCTATTTGAAACGGCGTATCAAACTGAGCAATCATTTGCGATCAATCAACAATTAGTGCCGGCTTTAGCTAAGACTCAAAAATATACAGCTGCTAGTACGTATGCGGCCGAATTTGAGGCAACGTACTTGACGACTGCCACTAATTTTAACCTTTATTTAACGATTCTTTTAGCCAGTCATCAATTTATTAAGGCCCACATCATTGTCGTTGCCGCTCAACAGGCCGAATCTTCATGGGCAAGCGATGCTAAGCAACAGGTAGTCACTGCTGAAGCGCAAGCTGAACAGTCGATGGCCCAAACATTAACGGTGACGATGCGACAATTTATGCATTTAGCAGATCAACCAGTGGCTGAGCAAACCGCACGCTTAGCTGCTGCGCAACATTTGACACTAACTAAGTATTTGACAGCAGCCAAGTTCTTATTGGTTGATCCGTTCTTATCGCAATTGGTGCGTGTTGAAGTGTTATATACGTTACGAGCGGTTGGCATCGACACGTCAGTACAATTTCGATGGTTCGATCAGACTGAACTGACGATAGTGCCAATAACACTACCAGCGATTGGTCAAGATGCGACGAGTCAGCAACTTGATCAGACGTTGCAATCAACAATCGGTCAGACGGATGCTGGTCAATATGAAAACTTGCAAGCCGTTTTGCCATTACAATTAATGTATTTATATCCACAACCAGAAAAGATTATTACGGATGCCGATGTTTGGATAAAATTATTAATTGCGCGACAACAGGGGGTAACACCACAAAATTTGACGGTTGCAGGTGAAAAAATGTTGGCTAATCAGCTCAAAATTCAAGAAATGACGGCAGAATTGGGTTAAAAATTGAAAGCAATAAGGATTTACTTACAAAAATTCAATTTTTTGAATAATATCTGTTTACAAATGAGATGGCACTATATATAATATTTAAGGATTCTTAGTGATGGGTGCGACATTTGGCCTTTTCACTAGGATGTAGTATAATATTAACTAAAGAATTGTCAGGGCATTGCTTGTGCTGACATTATTCTTGCGAAAATCACAGGAGGTTTCATTAATGGCAAAAGAACATTATGAAAGAACAAAACCCCATGTAAACATTGGTACTATCGGCCACGTTGACCATGGGAAAACGACTTTAACTGCAGCAATCACTAAGGTATTGGCATCAAAAGGCTTGGCAAAAGAACAAGACTTCGCTTCTATCGATGCTGCTCCTGAAGAACGTGAACGTGGTATTACTATCAACACTGCCCACGTTGAATACGAAACTGAAAAGCGTCATTACGCGCATATTGATGCCCCAGGACATGCTGATTACGTTAAGAACATGATCACTGGTGCCGCTCAAATGGATGGTGCTATCTTAGTTGTTGCCGCAACTGATGGTCCTATGCCACAAACGCGTGAACACATCCTTTTGGCTCGCCAAGTTGGTGTTGACTACATCGTTGTTTTCTTGAACAAGACTGATCTTGTTGATGATGACGAATTAGTTGACTTAGTTGAAATGGAAGTTCGTGAATTACTTTCAGAATACGATTTCCCTGGTGACGATATTCCTGTTATTCGTGGTTCAGCGCTTAAAGCACTTGAAGGCGACGAAGAACAAGAAAAGGTTATCTTACACTTGATGGATGTTGTTGATGAATATATCCCAACTCCAGTTCGTGATACTGAAAAGCCATTCTTGATGCCTGTTGAAGACGTCTTCTCAATCACTGGTCGTGGTACTGTTGCTTCAGGCCGTATCGACCGTGGGGTTGTTAAAGTCGGTGACGAAGTTGAAATCGTTGGTTTACATGACGACGTTTTGAAGACAACTGTTACTGGTCTTGAAATGTTCCGTAAGACGCTTGACTTAGGTGAAGCCGGCGATAACGTTGGTGCGTTATTACGTGGTGTTAACCGTGAACAAGTTGTTCGTGGCCAAGTGCTTGCACAACCAGGTTCAATCCAAACTCACAAGAAGTTCAAGGGTGAAGTTTATATCTTGAGTAAAGAAGAAGGTGGCCGTCATACGCCATTCTTCTCAAACTATCGTCCACAATTCTACTTCCACACCACTGATATCACTGGTGTTATCGAATTGCCAGACGGTGTTGAAATGGTTATGCCTGGTGACAACGTCACATTTACTGTTGAATTAATTCAACCAGCTGCCATCGAAAAGGGTACCAAGTTCACGGTTCGTGAAGGTGGTCATACTGTCGGTGCCGGTGTCGTTTCTGAAATTGATGACTAATCTCTAACTGATTTTCATTGTTTCAAATAAGAGAGACTTGGGAGTTTTCTTCCAAGTCTCTTTTTTTAGGAAAACTAACAATAGAACGAGTGATCTAGCGCTTTTTTAGTTGATTTGGTTTACTTTATAGAAGTGATAGGTTAAACTTAACAAGTATGCAATTGACTTGAATTGTAGAAAAATTAATGTTTCGGAGGGAATACAATGGCTGCAAAGTGGGAAAAGAAAGAAGGCAACCAAGGCGAATTAACATTCGAAATTGGTGCTGACAAGATCCAAGAAGGAATCGAAAAAGCTTTCCAACAAACTAAAAAGAATTTAAACGTACCTGGTTTCCGTAAAGGTAAGGTTCCACGTCAAATCTTCAATCAAATGTATGGTGAAGAAGCACTCTATCAAGATGCTTTGAACATCGTGCTTCCAGAAGCTTACGAACAAGCGATTAAAGATACTGAAATCGAACCAGTTGATCAACCTCAAATCGATGTTGACAGCATGGAAAAAGGTCAAGCTTGGGTATTAAAAGCCGTTGTGACGGTTAAACCTGATGTTAAATTAGGCGACTACAAAGAACTTAGTGTCACTCGTCAAAACACGCGTGTTTACGCTAAAGACGTTGATGCTGAATTAGAATCACGTCGTGAAAAGCAAGCTGAATTAGTCTTGAAAGAAGACCAACCAGCTGCTAAGGGCGACACGGTTGTTATCGACTTCAAGGGCTTTGTTGATGGCGAAACTTTTGAAGGTGGCGAATCTGAAAACTATTCTCTTGAATTAGGTTCAAATTCATTCATCCCTGGTTTTGAAGACCAATTAGTTGGTGTTAAAGCTGGTGACGAAACCGAAGTTAAGGTAACTTTCCCTAAAGATTATCAAGCAGAAGATTTGCAAGATAAGGAAGCTACTTTCAAGGTTACAGTTCACGAAGTTAAGACTAAGGAACTCCCTGAATTAGACGACGAATTCGCAAAGGACGTTGACGAAGATGTTGACACCCTTGAAGAATTAAAAGCTAAGATCAAGGAAGAACTTAAAGAACAAAAGGACCAAGCTGCTCATGATGCAATTGAAGACGAAGCTTTAAACCAAGCCGTTGACAATGCTGAAATCGAAGCTATTCCTGATGCTATGAAGGAAGACGATATTCATCGTCAAATGGATCAATACTTGGCTAACATGCAACAACAAGGTATCGATCCTAAGACTTACTATCAATTAACTGGTACGACTGAAGACGATTTGCACAAGCAATTTGCTGCAGATGCTGAACGTCGGGTTAAGACTAACTTGGTCTTAGAAGCCATCGTTGAAGCAGAAGACATCAAGCCTTCTAAAGATGAAATTGATGCAGAAGTTAAAGACTTAGCTGGTCAATACAACATGGAAGAAAGCGCTGTTCGTGGGGCTTTAACTGATGACATGTTGTCACATGACATTGCGATTCGCCAAGCTGTTGACATGATTGCCAACACGGCTAAGCAAAATGCTAAAGCTGATGACAAAAAAGACGACAACGAATAATTAAATTTGTTACCGTGTTGATAAGCGACCTTGGAGGGGTGACCTTCCAAGGTCGCTTTTTTAGACAAATAATTTTTGAATTTAATCCTTGCGTGGTATAGTATTGGACGGAGATAAGCAGGGCCTTAGCTAGTTTTAGTGAGGCTTTTCTGTTATGATTAAGACACGTAAATACATCGATGAGGTGAGAGTGAATGTTTGAAAATACCGAGACGAACGGCCCAGTTAACTGCTCATTTTGTGGAAAGTCACAAGATCAAGTTAAAAAAATTGTCGCCGGCCCCGGCGTTTATATCTGTAATGAATGTATCGATTTATGTAAAGAAATTATCGATGAAGAGTTCAGCGAAGAACGCTCAAGTGAATTAACAGATATCCCAACGCCGAAGGAAATTGTTGACGAATTGGACCAATATGTAATCGGTCAAAATGAAGCCAAACGGACGTTATCCGTAGCGGTCTACAACCACTACAAGCGCGTTAAAGCCATGGCTGACCAGGGTGATGCGGATACTGATGGCCCTGAATTACAAAAAAGTAATATTAGTTTAGTTGGACCTACTGGTTCTGGGAAAACGTTCTTAGCCCAAAGTTTAGCTCGCATTTTGGATGTGCCATTTGCCATTGCGGATGCCACGACTTTAACCGAAGCTGGTTATGTTGGTGAAGACGTTGAAAATATCCTGTTGAAGTTGTTGCAAAACGCCGATTATGACGTTGAACGCGCTGAAAAAGGGATCATCTATATTGATGAAATTGATAAGATTGCCAAGAAGAGTGAAAATGTCTCCATTACACGGGATGTTTCTGGTGAAGGGGTCCAACAAGCGCTGTTAAAGATCTTGGAAGGCACCATTGCCAATGTGCCACCACAGGGTGGTCGTAAGCATCCTCAACAAGAGTTCATTCAAATTGATACAACCAACATCTTATTCATCGTTGGTGGGGCTTTTGATGGCATTGAAGACATCGTTAAACGTCGCTTAGGTGATAAGACGATTGGTTTTGGTTCAGATACAGACGGTAAGAATGCGGTCTTAGATGATACTAAGAGTTTAATGCAACAAGTTGTGCCGGAAGATCTCTTACAATTCGGATTAATTCCAGAATTTATTGGACGATTACCAATTTTGACGGCCTTAGAACGGTTAACTGAAGATGACTTAGTTCGGATCTTGACAGAACCTAAGAACGCTTTGGTTAAACAATATCAACGTCTACTATCCTTAGATGGTGTTGAATTACAATTTGATGATGATGCGTTAATGGCGATTGCAGAAGAAGCCTTAGCTCGTAACACCGGTGCTCGTGGCTTGCGGTCAATCATTGAAGATACGATGCGTGATATCATGTTTGATATTCCAAGTCGTGAAGATGTTAAAAAAGTCATTATTAAACAAGCAACGGTGGCTGATCATGCCGAACCGGAATTGGTTTTGGAAGATCAAAAAGCCTCATAAAGTAAAACTAGCAATAAAGTTAGGTTGACTAACTGGCAATTAATCGGGACCGCAATAACCCACGTTATTGCGGTCCCGACTGCTGTTTAAGCTGATCGTCAAGGCGTTATTAATTCTGAGCGCTAGCGACGGCGGTCACTTAAAAATGTGTTAGAATGGAAAAAGACTATTTAGGTAGAGGAGTTATTTAAGATGGAAGTGCATAACGTAGAACTAGTGATGAGCGCGGTGGCGCCTAGCCAATATCCCACAACGGGGTTTCCAGAAATTGCGTTAGCGGGTCGTTCCAATGTTGGTAAATCGTCCTTGATTAATGTGTTGATCAACCGTAATAGCTATGCGCGGACATCTAGCCAACCAGGAAAAACGCAAACGTTGAACTTTTATAAAGTTGAGGAACAGCTTTATTTTGTCGATGTGCCTGGTTATGGCTATGCGAAGGTGTCAAAAAAAGCGCGGGAACAATTTGGTCAAATGATTGAGACTTATTTGACTAATCGAGAAACGTTACGCGGTGTGATTATTTTAGTGGATGCGCGGCATGCACCAACCAAAGACGATGTGGCGATGTACGAGTGGTTGCGGTATTACAAGATGCCGTTACTCGTAGTGGCGACAAAGAGTGATAAAATTCCACGTGGTAAGTGGAATAAACAGGAAAGTCTTATTAAAAAAACGTTGAATTTTCAGCCTAATGACGACTTTATTGCGTTTTCAGCGAAAACTAAAACGGGTAAAGACGCGGTTTGGCAATGGATTGAATCACACACAGTAGGGGGCAAGTAAGTTGGAATTTAATGACTATCAAGCTTTAGCAAATCGAACACTTTACGGCAATGAACAAGTTTTGACGAACTTATCGTTAGGATTGGCATCAGAAACCGGTCAAGTAGTTGATTTAGTAAAAAAATACACCTTCCACGGTGAAAGTTTGAATAAAGACCAATTAACGAAACAAATGGGCGATGTCTTATGGTATCTCTCACAAGTTGCCGAATGGGCAGATATTCCTTTTGATGAAGTGGCGCAACAAAATATCGCCAAGTTGAATCAAAAGTATCCCAATGAAAAAAGTTCAAAATAGCCAAGCTGAGCAACATGCCTAATCGATTAGGTGTGTTGCTTTTTTTGTTAGTGAGCAAGTTAATTGCATTCGAGAAGGGGGTAAGGTAGTATAGAGAAGTAATAAAAGGTTGTGCACGACCTAAAATTTGTCATAGGATTGAAAGGGTGTTGACTTATGAAAATTAATATTAAAGATGACGCACAAGCATATTTGGCCGACAAGCTGCCAAAGGATAGTCCAATTATCTTAACGGTAGATGATGGTTCTAACAAATACTCCAGTTTAGGCGGGAGTTGTGCGATTGGGAATAAGTTCCAATTAGTCATTTTAAAGGCTGCTGATGCTGCGTACACCACGCCCTTAGAAAATAACGCGGGTTATCAATTAACCACGTCACCAGCCGATGAAACCTTCTTAGGCAACGGTCTCAATATTGATCGCTGGCACAGTGGGTTAGCGTTGAAAGACGATAGTGGTATCTTGGATGGTGCTTTATCTATTGTCGATTGGCGTGACGTTTCACCAGAAACCGAAGCCGAACGGCGTGAAAAGATGCAAACGATCGGTACTAAGATTTGCTAATTAAAGGTTAAACACGAAGCCCCCGTTAACGTTATGACGTTAGCGGGGGCCTTTGAGTGCCAATTATTTGGTTTCTTTAGGTTTATCGGTCGCTTTGGCTTGATCAGCTTGACGTTTTGAATGTTCATCAATCGTTGCTTGAATCGCCTTTGTCGTCAACTTATCTTTGTCATCAGGACCAATCGCAAACTTATCAAATAGTTTATCTAAGTTATCTTGGCGTTGGACTTTTAAGCTCATGCAATCATTCCTTTCGATTACCGCTAATGATAGCAAATTTTGACGATTTTGTCAGCTATCAGTCGTTTATGCACTTTATAACTGCATAAATGGTGTATTTATGCATAAAATAAAGAAATTTTCAAAAATACTTGCATAAATAATCATAAGCGGCTATACTTTATTCTTGTAAAACGAAAACAAGGAGCGCGCTTATGAAAAAAAGAGTCGGATTATTATTAGCAATCATGACAGCGTTCGTGATGTTGGTCATGCCATTGGGGAATACCACGCATGCCCAAGCCGCGGATAATTCATTAGAAAAGATTCAGAAAAAAGGGGTTCTCGTCATGGGGACGTCACCTGATTACCCACCATATGAATTCCAAGCAACGGTTAACGGTAAGAGTACCGTTGTCGGGATGGATGTGCAAATTGGGAAGAAAGTCGCCAAGGATTTAGGTGTTAAATTAAAGATTAAATCAATGTCTTTTGACTCCTTACTAGTGGCGTTACAAACTGGTAAGGTTGACATGATTATTTCTGGGATGAACCCAACGCCTGCTCGTCGGAAAAACGTGTCCTTTACCCATACGTATTATCAAGGTGGCTATGACATCGTCATTAATAAGACGGATAAAGCCAAGTATAAGAACAAAGATTCCTTTGGTGGTGGCACATTAGGCGCCCAAACGGGGACAACCCAATACAACGCTGCTAAGAGCCAAACGAAGAATACGACCGTTAAAGGGATGACCTCTCAATCCGATTTGATTTTGGCCTTACAAAGCCATAAATTGGATGGGGTCGCGATGGAAAAACCATCCGCTGAAGCTTACGTTTCAAATAATAAACAACTAGCGGCCATTCCAAGTGACTTCAATATGAGCTCATCGGCCACCAGTTCAGCGATCGCTTTCCGGAAGGGCTCAACAAGCTTAGTCAACAAGGTTAACAAGACAGTTGATCAAATTAAGAAAGAAAACTTGGTTAAAAAGGACTACTTGCCAGCTGCTGGGAAGTACTTGAAGACCAACACTGTGAATACGTCAATGACGCATTACTGGAAAGCCTTCTTAACTGGGATTGAATACACGTTAATTATTACCGTTTGTTCAGTCTTCTTTGGATTCATTATTGGGATCATCTTAGCCTTAGCGCGGATGGCTAGAGGGAACTTCTTCAAGAACTTATTACGTTGGGTTGCCACAGCTTACGTTGAATTTATTCGGGGCACACCAATGATGGTTCAAGTCATGTTCGTTTACTTTGGATTAGGGTTATTCGTGAACTTACCAGCATTAACGTCTGGGATTATCGCGATTTCCTTGAACTCAGGGGCCTATGTAGCTGAATACATTCGTGGTGGGATTAACTCGGTTGATGTTGGTCAAACTGAAGCTGCTCGGAGCTTAGGGATGTCTAATGGTAAGACAATGCGTTATGTGATCTTACCACAAGCGTTGAAGAACATCTGGCCATCATTGGGGAACGAGTTTATTACCTTGATCAAGGATAGTTCAATTGTTTCGATTATCGGGGTTACTGAATTGATCTATCAAAGTAATATTGTCCGTTCTGACACGTATCGTGGGGTAGCGCCAATTGTGGTTATCATGGTCTTATACTTCATCTTGACCTTTACTGCGTCACGGATTTTGAACTACTTCGAAAGGAAGATGCAACATGCCTAAACCAGTCATTGAAGTTGAAAAACTCGCCAAAAGTTTTGGTGACAACCAAGTGTTAAAAGATATTACTGAACAAGTTAATCCTGGTGAAGTGATTGTCGTCATCGGTCCTTCCGGTGGTGGGAAAAGTACCTTCTTGCGGTGCTTGAATTTACTTGAAACGCCGACGAGTGGTAAGGTAGCCTTTGAAGGCCATGATTTAACCACGTTGGATACGAAGAGTGTGAATTCTTTACGGGAAAAAATGGGCATGGTGTTCCAAGGGTTCAATTTGTTCCCTAACATGACTGTCTTGGAAAATATCAAGTTAGCGCCAATGAAAGTTAAAAACACCGATGATGCCAGTGCCACTAAACGGGCCCACGAATTGTTACAACGGGTTGGCTTAGATGACCATGCCGATGCTTTCCCAGATAGTTTATCTGGGGGGCAAGCACAACGGGTAGCCATTGCGCGTGCTTTAGCGATGGACCCAGAAGTGCTATTGTTTGATGAACCAACGTCAGCGTTGGATCCTGAAATGGTTGGCGAAGTCTTGAACGTTATGCAAGAACTTGCCAAAGAAGGCATGACAATGGTCGTCGTCACTCATGAAATGGGCTTTGCGAAGTCCGTTGGTGATCGGATCTGGTTTATGGCTGATGGGTATATTCAAGAAAACAATACGCCAGAAGCTTTCTTCGCGAATCCAGAAACGGATCGGGCCAAAGACTTCTTATCTAAAATTTTAATGTAATCATTTCAAAAACGTGATGTCGTCAGCGGCATCACGTTTTTTGTTAGCGACAGCGGGCCGATTGCTTGTCACCATAGGCTCAGGGCGGTATACTAATAGCGCTAAATTACCGTGAAGGAGGACGCGCCATGGCTTCGGCTCATATTGAACATAAATTAGCGTTGTTACCAGATTTACCTGGCTGTTATTTAATGAAAAACTTAAACAGTCAGATTATTTATGTGGGTAAAGCGAAAAACTTAAAAAATCGCGTCCGTTCGTATTTTAAAAGTAGCCATACTGGAAAAACCGCGCGACTAGTCTCAGAGATTAAGGATTTTGAATTCATCGTAACGTCTACTGATAAGGAAGCGTTCCTGTTAGAAATTACGTTAATTCAAAAGCACCAACCTTATTTCAATATTAAGTTGAAAAAAGGGACGGGCTATCCTTATATCAAGATTACCAGTGAACGTGATCCGCGAATTTTAATTGTGAGTGACGTCCGGAAAGACGGTGGCTATTACTTTGGACCGTATCCAAATGTTTATGCGGCGCAAGAGACGGTTAACTTTATTCAAAAAGTCTATCCATTACGACGTTGCAATGGCTTTCAGCATCGGCCATGTTTGTATTATCATATGGGCCAATGTTTAGGTGCTTGTTTTAAAACTGTCCCGACCGAAGAATACGATGCGCAGATCAAACGAATCAAGTCGTTCTTAAATGGTCACGTTGCGACGGTAAAGCAACAACTAACCAAACGGATGGAAACGGCCGCAGCCGATTTAGAATTCGAACGTGCGGCTGAATTGCGTGATCAGCTGACTTATATTGAAATGACGGTTGAAAAGCAAAAGATTATTTCTAATGACAATACGCCTCGTGATTTGTTCAATTTTTATTTGGATAAAGGTTGGTTGTCGATTCAAGTCTTCTTCATTCGTCAAGCACGCTTGATGAAACGTGAAAAACGTTTATTCCCAGTGGTTTCAACGGCAAATGAAGAAATGACTAGTTTTATTTTACAGTTTTATAATCGAAAAAATAATGTCTTGCCGCGAGAAGTCTTGGTACCTGATGGGTTAGACAAAAAAGTCTTAAGCGATATTTTGGGGATTCCGGTACGGACACCGCAACGTGGTCAAAAGAAGGACTTATTAGATATGGCGCACAAGAATGCGCGGATTGTCTTAGAAGAAAAATTCCGGTTGTTGGAACTTGATGAACGGAAGACAACTGGAGCGATGCAAGAATTAACGGATGCCTTAGGATTACCACCGGGTCACAAAATTGAAGCATTTGACCACTCGCACATTCAAGGGACTGATCTCGTCTCAGCGATGGTTGTCTTTACAGACGGTCAACCGAACAAGAAGTTGTATCGGAAGTATAAGCTCAGGACGGTTGATCATGCGGATGAAGCAGCTTCGACCCGGGAAGTTATTCGCCGACGGTATACACGTTTGCTTAAAGAGCATGCGGCCTTGCCAGATTTGATTTTAATGGATGGTGGGGACATTCAGTTGGATGCAGCTAAAGATGTCTTAGAAAACGAATTAGGCCTAGATACGCCGGTTGCTGCGATGGTTAAAAATGATCATCATAAGACAGCCGATTTGTTGATGGCGGCTGGTGATCAACATTTAAATCTTGATCCTAAAAGCCAAGGCTTTTATTTATTACAACGAATTCAAGATGAAGTCCATCGTTTTGCAATTACATTCCACCGTCAAGTTCATACCAAGCATTCGTTGAGTTCTCGTTTGGATGAAATTCCCGGTGTGGGTCCGAAGACGCGCAACAAGTTATTACGTAAATTTGGGTCAATGACCAAGATTGCTGCGGCACCTGTAGAAGACATTCAAAAACTTGGGATAGCCAAGAATGTGGCCCAAACGATTAAATTTTCATTAGCTGGTGCTGGTGTGACCCCCAAACATTACCAAAAGGGGGCAACTTAAAGTGTTCGTGGTCATTTTGTAATCTGTTTGTAACTCAACTAATAACCAATAGCAATATTCCTATCGTATACTCTAGTTGTTATATAAGTTTTGCACAAAAAGATACTGATAAGGATCGTTTTGTTTTAACGGATATAACCACAACGTAACCACTGTTTGAGAAGACTTCGGTCGACTTAGATGGTGGCTTTTTATTTATCAAAAATTTACTTGGTAGTTGCAATTAAAAATCCCGTTCGTCAGCTTTAAAGCTCAGCTGGCGAACAGGATTAATTGTATTTAACAAAATTTGATTCTATCGGGTTTGACCTTGCCAATCAAGGTTACCACTTAAAGACTTTGTATGGAGGATAAATTGCCGTAAACGGGTGTTTTTCGGCATCTTTTCCCAGGCACGAATACTAGCACTATCTTTAACGGGAGTTCCGCGGAACATCGCGATGTTGGCTACTCCCATACCACTTGCGAGCAGTTTCATCTTACGCATGGAGTAGTGTGTCTCATCGCGATCCTCATACAGATTACTTAAAGCCGCATTGTAACCAGCAGCGTAGAGGACGTCGTGATTGTATTTTTGATAAGCTTGGGCGGCTTTTTCCCCAGATTGCTTTTTGAGGTAGGCACTCACATTTAATGGTCTTGCCTGATAGCTAGCATGACCGGTTTTTTGATCGATTTTGAGGGTACCATAATAATGTTCACCTAAAATTAAGGCGCCACTGGCAATTTCGGTCAAATTGGTGTCGCCGACTTGCTTATGTGTGATACTTTGTGCGTGAATGTGCCCACTTAAGGTGAGCTTTAAATTAGCTTTGCTGAAAACATTGCGAACTTGATCGGCATAGCCAATCGTGTAGTTTTGATGAATCATCGTGTGATTCATAATATTATGATGGAGTACTGGAATAACGATGGCGTGCTGATTTTTAGCTGCGCGACCGATTTTGGCAATCCAATCTAAGGTGCCATCGGTGAAGCCACCACCAACGGTTGAACTGCCTTGGGCATAATTACCACGGTAAATGGCCGAGTCGAGCATCAGAAACCACGTCTTGGCGCTTGGTTTTACCAGATAACTCAAAGAGCTACTGTCGTGTTGCACGGCGGCCTGATAACCGTCTTGCCGATAAATGGTCTTAAATTCGGTTGGTGAGACCGCATCGGTTGAATATTGCTTTTTACCTTTAAAACGCCGTGTCAGTGGATTATTGATATCGTGATTACCTGGAACCACATAAACCCGAATATGCGCCTGAGTGAGGCGCTTTAATTGCTTGGCAACGTACTGGTGACTAGCTTTTTCGCCATTGTTGGTAATATCGCCACTCATGAGCACGACGTCAGGTTTTTGTTGGAGGGCCTTTGCAATAAAAGCTTTGAAAATCGTTGCGCTGTATTTTAAGTTAGCGCCGGCATCACTGGCCGCATAACTTGTAAAAGCGCTGCCATTATCGTGTAAACTAGGGGCAATCACATGGTCGTCGCTAATTACCATTGCGGTTAGTTGGCGTGTCTTCACGGGCGTCGTCTTTTGGGTTGCTGTTTGCTGACAACCGGCCAGTAAGAGGGTGCTTCCCAAAGCGAGCCAGCTAGCGAGGTGTCGGAAGGTCATTTTCATCAGTATCGTCTCATTTCTACCAAAGTCATACTGTTATTATACGCGTTTCTAGCGGGGATCGGTTGGTTAGTTTAGCGATCATAAAAAGTCTATTAAAAAGACTAAATTAACATGGCATGTTTGTTAAAGTGCCATGATGGCATAAAAGTACTAATACTGATTTTGAGTTTTAATGGCTACTTAGAGCGGGTTTTTAAACGCCGCTTTTTTATTAATGTTCAACCATAAAATGCCTGATTTTATATTTAAGCAGTAGTTGCTTTTAGTCTGACAGTATCTTTATACTGTTTTTATTCGTAATAGATTAAAACGTAATGGGGGATTGTTTTGAAAAAATGGCTGGGGTTAATCTTAATTATCAGTGTTTTAATTTTTGGGGGTGTTCGTCTTTATACAGCGAAATCGCGTCCAGTAAAAATCACGACCAATAAAGTTTCGGGTCACTATGGACAGGCGACTAGTGGACTGATACAAGTGATATTGAGTAAGCCGCAAGTTGAAAAGACACCACTTAAAACTGGAACAATCTACAACATGAAGATTGCCTACAAGGCTAGGTTGGCTAAAAATGAACACGCCAAACAGTCGATTAATCTATCTAAGGCTATTCGAGTTCAGACTGCCGATAAGATTCAGTTAGCTGATGAAATGCATCCAACTATGTTGTCTGATAAGCACCGAAGTGCAACGGGGGTCGTCACCATACCGCTAACGATACAATCAGGATATACCGAGGCGGATGTGCTCGATTTTAAAGTGAGTTTAGTCACACGACCTAGTCGCAACGTTAAAACAATCGTTAATTATTAAGTGATCGATGGTCACCTGTTAAGCATAAATTTTGCCATAAAAAAATGACCATCATCACTGATAGTCATTTTTGAACTTACCTATTAAGCTTTTTTAGCAGGTTTCCAGAGACCTAAGATCACACCGGCAATAACGGCACCAATGACCGTAGCGGCAACGTAACCCCAGATGTTGGTTGCTAAGAGGGCAACCCATAATCCACCATGAGGTGCTGGAACTGAAACGTTCCAAAGTTGTGTTAAACCACCGGCAATAGCAGCACCAATGACACTTGATCCAATGACATGCAATGGATCAGCGGTAGCGAATGGAATAGCGCCTTCAGTGATGAAGGAAATCCCAAGTAACCAGTTAGAAATCCCAGCTTTACGCTCGTCATCCGTAAATTTCTTTGGCCAGAAGGCAGTAGCGATGGCAGTTGCCAATGGTGGCACCATCCCACCAGCCATAACAGCGGCCATTAAGTTCCCGTCTTGAGTGGCGGTAAAGGAAGCTGTGGCGAAGACGTAAGCGGCCTTGTTGAAAGGACCACCCATATCGATAGACATCATCCCACCGAGGACTAACCCTAATAGAATGGCATTCCCAGTACCCATTGAGTTCAAGAAATGGGTAATCCATTGGTTAATAACTGAGAAGATTGGGTTAACAATGAAGAACATCAAAGCAGCAACGATCAATAATCCCAAGATAGGGTAGATCAGCATTGGCTTCATCCCTTCAAGGGATTGTGGCATGTTCTTGGTCCATTTCTTCATCCAAACAGTAATATAACCTGCTAAGAACCCAGCGACTAACCCACCTAAGAAACCAGCAGGACTCTTAGCGTTAGCAACGATTGAAGCGGTATAAGCACCACCATAAGCACCGGTATAAACCGTCGCCATAAACCCACCAACGAACCCAGGCATCAAGGCTGGACGATCACCAATTGATTCGGCAATGTAAGCGGCTAAGACAGGGACCATAAAGGCAAAGGCCATATTCCCAGCTTGGTTGAAGAAGGTGAAAGCTAAGCTCTTACCACCGGTGAATTGTTCGATCACGAAGGAGAGGGCCATTAAAATCCCACCACCAACAACGAAAGGTAACATGTGAGAAATCCCGTTCATAAGATCCTTATAAACTTCGCCCCAAACACTACCATTAGCGCTACCACTGTCATCAGCATCGGCGTCGCCACCATCAGCATCATGATAAACAGGGGCTTTGCCACTTAACGCAGCCGTTAAAAGCTCTTCAGACTTGTTAATCCCATCAGTAACAGGGCGATTAACCAAGTGTTTGCCATCAAAACGGGCCATTTTAACTTTTTTATCAGCGGCAATGACCACACCATCGGCCCGGGCAATTTCATCAGCGGTTAATAAATGTTTAACCCCTTCAGAGCCATTGGTTTCAATTTTAATATCGACACCCATGGCTTCGGCTTGCTTGATTAAAGCGGCTTCGGCCATGTACGTATGCGCAATCCCATTAGGACAAGCGGTGACCCCAACGATGTAAGGGCGTTTTTCGTCAGCTGGGGCACTGGCTTGAGCAGCAGCTTTTTCAGCGCGAGCAGCTTCGTCTTTAGCGTCTTTGGCTTCTTTAGCAGCTTGCGCATCAGCGAAGAGTTGTTGAACTTCGTCTGGAGTTTGCGCGTTCTTTAATTTACCGACCAATTCAGGATCAATCAGTAAACTTGAGAGGGCAGCAAGGGCGGCCAAGTGGGTGTTATTAGCACCTTCGGGAGCAGCAATCATAAAGAATAAATGCACTGGTTGACCATCTAAAGCATTGAAATCAACCCCAGCTTGACTCTTAGCAAACATAACGGTTGCCCGTTGAACGGCTTTATCTTTAGCGTGAGGCATGGCAATACCATCACCAATCCCCGTGGTTGATTCGGCTTCACGCTTGATAATATCTTGTTTGTATAAGGCTTCATCATTAATAACGCCTTGTTCGGCATATTTATGAACTAATTCGTCAATTGCTTCGTCTTTGGTCGTGGCTTTCATATCCATGATCATGACGTCTTTTAGTAACAGTTCGCGGATATCCATGTGTGTGTACAGTCCTTCCTGAAATGGTTAGTTAGTTAAATCTTCAATCTTAATCAGTGGCAAAATTTCGTCAATTTTAGCCCGGGTAGCAATGTCTTCGGAGAAAGCCGTGGCTGACCCACAAGCCAAGCCATAACGGAAACTTTCAACGGCATCGTGTGTTTTAGCAAAGGTTCCAACGAAACCACCGATCATGGAATCACCAGCGCCAACCGAGTTAATGACGTGACCCTTAGGTGCGGGGCTAAAGTAAACGTGGTCTGGTGTAATCAAGAGACCACCGTCACCAGCCATTGAGATTAAAACATGTTGGGCGCCTTCAGCGAGCATCTTTTGACCAGCGGCAATAATGTCGGCCTGACTGTTAAAGGTGGTGTTGTAGTAGGCGGCCAATTCATGATTATTTGGTTTAACAACTAGTGGTTGACTAGGTAACGTTTTCTTTAAGGCTTCACCGGTCGTATCAATCACGAAGTTGGCGCCGGCTGCTTTGACTTTTTGAATAATGTCATAGTAGAAGCTATCAGGCAGGCTAGGGGTTAAACTCCCAGACATGACCACGACATCGTCTGGTGTTAAGTTAGCGAGTTCTTGGTAGAAGGCGTCAACTTCAACATCAGTAATTTCGGGACCAGCACCATTTAATTCGGTTTCTTGTTCCGCATGAATCTTCACGTTGATCCGCGTATCGTCAGCGATAGTCGTAAATTGGCAATTTAGTCCTTTAGCCTTTAATGAATCGGTGACAAACGCCCCGGTGAAACCGCCAACGAAGCCTAAAGCAACGTTGGGTTGTTCGAGATCGTTTAAGATTTGGGAAACGTTAATGCCTTTACCACCAGGCAATTTAGCCGTGTGGGCGAGGCGGTTGACGCTACCTAAAGTCATTTCTGGTAGTTGAACCACATAGTCAATCGCTGGATTGACGGTGATGGTGTAAATCATGAGTTGGTTACCTCCTGAATAGTTGTTAACGGTTGATATTGCGCGGCCACACTTGGTGTTAGTTGATCGGTGACGATGGTCGCACTACTTAAATCACCGACTCTTGCAAACGAAACATGGTCGAACTTCGTATTATCAGCCAAAATGAAGCTTTCTTCACTTTGGTCAATCGCGGTTTTTTTCACGATCGCTTCATCAGGATCGGGGGTGGTCAACCCAAATTTTGGATGAACCCCGTTAATCCCAAGAAAGACTTTATTGAACCGGTATTCCTGTAACGACTTGACGGCTTCAGGACCAATGACCGCTTTGGTCGTGTCTTTCAAATTGCCACCAAGCAAGTAGGTTTTAATGCCCATGTCAGCTAATGCTGAGGCATGGACGACCCCATTAGTCACGACACGCAAGTTATAGCCGGGATTAAGATGATGAATCATCGCGAGTGTGGAAGTCCCAGCATCGAGATAAATAACATCGTCCACCTGGATATTGGCTACCGCTTGTTGGGCAATGTGGTCTTTAGCATCCACATTGCGCGTCACCTTATCGTTCATGGCCGGTTCCTCTTGGAGTGAATTCATATACTTAGCGCCACCGTGGACGCGCAGCAATTCACCTTGTTCTTCCAACTGTTGCAAATCCCGTCGAGCGGTCGATTCGGAACAATTAGTTTTAGAACAAATATCCTTGATTTTAATAATGCCTTTGAAACGGATCGTATTTAAAATGTATTGTTGGCGTTCTTCTGTAAGCACTTTCAAATCCCTCCGAAGAATAATATACACGCTCAGTGATCAAAACGCAACAAAAACCTTCAAAAAACGTCAAAAAAGTTCAAAACCCGTCATTGACCGATCAGTGACGGGGCAGATCGGCTTAAATGGCGGATACTTTGACGTGGTCGCCGAAGATTTGTATACTAGGTCAGGTATCTAATTTCGCACGGAACCATTCGTAGATAAATAATATAGAAGAAACAGGAGAAAACTATGTTTGTCGATCAAGTAAAAGTAGATGTAAAGGCCGGTAACGGTGGTAACGGGATGGTCGCATTCCGGCGCGAAAAATTCGTGCCTAATGGTGGTCCCGCTGGTGGCGATGGTGGTCGCGGTGGCAGTATCGTATTACAAGCCGATGAAGGGTTACGGACCTTGATGGATTTTCGTTATACGCGTAAATTCAAGGCCGATAATGGTGGTAACGGGATGATCAAGCAAATGACGGGTCGTTCTGCTAAAGACCGGATCATTAACGTGCCACTAGGGACGGTTGTGACTGACGCCGATACTGGTAAGCTCATCGGGGATATCACTGAAAAAGATCAAAAATTAGTAATTGCTAAAGGTGGTCGTGGTGGTCGTGGTAACATTCACTTCGCCAGTCCAAAGAACCCCGCGCCAGAAATCTCTGAAAATGGTGAACCAGGGGCTGAATTAACGATTCGGCTAGAATTGAAAGTGTTGGCTGATGTTGGTTTGGTCGGGTTCCCATCTGTTGGAAAATCCACGTTATTATCAGTTGTCACGAGTGCTAAGCCTAAGATTGCGGCTTATCACTTTACCACCTTGGTGCCTAATCTTGGGATGGTACGTTTAGATGATGGGCGCGACTTCGTTATGGCGGATTTACCTGGGTTAATTGAAGGGGCCGCTAACGGGGTTGGTTTAGGGATTCAATTCTTACGCCATATTGAACGGACGCGGGTTATTCTGCATTTAATCGATATGAGTGGTGTTGAAGAAAATGATCCATTTGAAGATTATTTGAAAATCAATCATGAATTGACCAGTTATGATCCTGACTTGTTGAAACGACCACAAATCGTGGTGGCAACGAAGATGGATATGCCAGATTCAGCAGCTAACTTAGCTGAATTTGAAACGAAGCTAAAAGCTGATGACACGTTACCAAGTACGCCACAAATTTATCCAATTTCATCGATTACGCAACAAGGGATCAAAGCCTTGTTGGCCCAAACCGCTGACTTGTTGGCCGTAACGCCACAATTCCCAGTTAAGGGTGTCGATGATGTGGAACATCGTGATTACGATGCAACTCCAGATCAAGACTTTACGGTTGAAAATCCAGAAGATGGCTTGTTTGTCTTATCAGGTGAAAAACTTGAACGACTCTTCAAGATGACTAACTTGGATCGCGAAGAAAGTCTCATGCGTTTTGCCCGTCAATTACGGGGCATGGGCATTGACGATGCTTTGCGGGCTGCTGGCGCTGAAAACGGCGACACGATTCAAATTTTAGATTATGCTTTCCAATTTATGGACTAGTTCTGATAAAAACGGTCACCTTCATTATGAGGGTGACCGTTTTTGATTAGTTGTTTTGTAACCTTAAGGTGTGCATATCGCTAGCTTTAGTGAGTGTTTTGCCGCTAGGAGTAAAGATTCCGCCAAGCTCAACTTGAACTTGTTTGACAGTGGTTGGATTACTAGTAATCAGTGCCATCGTAAAGGCCGTTTTGCTGGCTTTGGCGGTGAGACGCAACCCGGCGCCGGCATCATACATTTGCGTTGCTTGGGTGAGTGTTTGGCCTTGATCGGTTTTGACGGCTGTGATGCCATCAATGTTGACGGATTGATCACGATGGTTAGTGACGGTATACCGTAATTGTAGCGTGTAGTACGTGCCTGTAATCTGATCGGTATTTAACGCTTGATTGGCCATTTTTAACGCGTTTTTTGTGGTTGGTTGATTCTTTAAAATCCGAATTTGCGTAAATTTAAAGGTGACGTGACCGTTTGTGAACGATTGCGTGGTTGGTTTGATTTTAGTCAAACTCACTTTAGTTCCGGCCTGATCATACGTATATTGGTGAGCCTTAGTCAGTTGCCCGCTTTTGACATAAAGTCGATCATGTTGAGCCTTTTTAGGTGCCTTGAAATCTTTAAGTGTGGTGGCAGTCCCGTTACTGTTATCATGACTAGTGCTAGTTTTGGCCTTGGTGGTGTCTTTAGGTGCTTGTTTAGATTTAGTCGACTGGCTTTCAAATTGCGCTGCCATTTTATGATAACTTGGTGTCCGACTGGCCGAACAGCCACTGAGTAAGCCAACACTCAGCAATAATCCCCAGATGATGCTTGTTTTCTTCATGTTTGTACTCCTTTTGACGCTAACTTAAGTAAAGGTTGAAAGATATACCAGTAATGACTTGAGTCGTACTTGACCACCTACGTCAGTCAGTGATTCTGCCAGCTGTGGGACCGGCTCCAGCCGAAATTCGGGCTTCCACCTCGCTTTTAAGCCTAGCCCAAATCGCTAGTCTCAAAAGTCATCCACATCGTAAGCCCGGGAAAAACATCCGGACTAACGATGTTTTCACGGCCGGCGCCATCACAGTCTGGCTCCGGTTATCTTGTCGATCACTCAAGTAATCACTATAACCGAAAGTTCACATTGAGCCCAGCCGTGGGAAGCTCTTAGCGATTTATCGCTTAGAGATTGGCGCTTTTGAAATACAGGCTTGGTGGTTCAAAACGACGGTTCAGACCGCTTTTTGGCTGAACCGGTCCTTCCACAGCGTTCCGGCTCAATGTGGGTGAACGTTAGGTGGCAAGTTGGTCTATCTTCGATCGGTGAATGCTCGTCATATCAATAATTGTTGTTAAAAAACATTTAATCTATCTTAACCTAATAATAGTCGTTGTTCACTCAACCGGTACCCAAAAATAGGGATTACCGACGTTGCAGCCACTAATAATGGCGCTTGCCCATTAAGTTGTTGGGTTCGTGCAAAGAATTGATCCAAAGTTAACGGGGTTGTTTTGGGATTAGTGACTAACAACAATTGTTTGTCGTGCCAACGTAAGTCTTGAATCGGTTGTATTTCGGCATCGACCTCCCAGTAGAGTGGGAGTTGCCGGTTTAAATCAACGGTGGAGAGCTTGAAATCAATTAAACGCATTTTTTCGCCTCGATAAATAGTTACAAACTTTCTTTAGCTGAAATGATACAATAACATAGGAACGAATACAAAGACTAATCGTTGTGAATTAGCTCGGTTTTCGGTAAAATAATTAGCAGACTGTACAGATAAGGACGAACAAAACGATGCAATTAGAATTTTTAGGAACCGGTGCTGGTTCACCGGGAAAGTTTCGTAATGTCACTAGTACGGCATTACGCTTGTTAGATGAACGCAATGAAGTTTGGTTATTTGATGTTGGTGAAGGGACACAACATCAAATTTTACGCACGACGTTAAAACCGCGAAAAATCACCAAAATTTTTATTACCCATTTACATGGAGACCATATTTTTGGGTTACCTGGGTTGTTAAGCTCGCGGTCGTTTCAAGGTGGCGATGAACCGTTAACGATTTATGGCCCTAAGGGAGTCCGTGATTTTGTGATGACTGCGTTGCGTGTTTCTGGGACGCGATTGTCCTACCCATTAAATTTTGAAGAACTAACCGATGGTGGCGTTATTTTTGAGGACGCAACCTTCAAAGTTTCTTGTCAAAAATTGGAACATCGGATTGCAACCTTTGGTTATCGCGTTGAAGAAGCGGATCATCCAGGTGAGCTACAAGCTGAAAAGCTAAAAGCGATGGATATTCCAAGTGGTCCCGTCTATGGGCAATTAAAAGCTGGTCAAACGGTTACGTTACCGGATGGTCGGACGATTAATGGTCAAGACTTTTTGGCTGCGCCACAAGCTGGTCGCACGGTCGCCATTTTAGGTGACACGCGTCAGACGCCGAATGCACTTGTGTTGGCCCAGGACGCGGATGTTTTGGTGCATGAAAGTACGTTTGGTAAGGATGAAGGTAAACTAGCGCATAACTATTACCATTCAACGAGTACCCAAGCGGCTCAAATCGCTAAAAAGGCCGGCGTAAAGCAATTACTACTGACACATATTTCGGCTCGCTATACGGGTAAGTTATCCAAAGAACTTCAAAAACAAGCGCAAGCAGTTTTTAAGAATACAAAAGTTGTGCGTGATTTTGATATTATTGACGTTCCTTTTCAAAAGTAGGTGTAAGTAATGACGGATTTAACAGGACAAGTTGTCTTAGTTACCGGGGCTTCTAGCGGTTTGGGCGAGCAACTTGCGTTAGCCGCTGCCACGGCTGGGGCCACGGTGGTTCTAATGGCTCGGCGACAAGCCCGATTAACTCGGGTGGCCGATCAATGCCGAATCTTATCAGCGGCGCCAGCCGTGGCCTTAGCTGGTGATATTAGCTCAGTGGCCGCGGTAGATCATGTGTTTGCAACGATTGATGAGTTATATGGCCGTTTAGATGTGGTTATCAATGCAGCTGGTTTTGGTTATTTAGCACCGGCAGTTGAGATTGATCAGGCCGCCATGGCTAAAATGTTGCGGGTGAACACGTTGGGCGTGATGTATGTCAGTCAATTAGCCGCCAAAAAGATGTTAACGGCGGGACATGGCGAAATCGTCAATATTGCCTCCATGGCTGGTAAAATGGCCACGCCTAAATCGGCTGTTTATGCCGCGACGAAGGCCGCATTGATTGCTTATGATAATGCGTTACGGCTGGAATTGCGGGCGGCCAATATTAATGTATTGACGGTTAATCCCGGACCAATCACGACGGACTTTTTTAAAACCGCTGATCCAACGGGGCACTATTTAGATGCGGTCAGTTGGTTAGCCTTAAATCCAGTTAAACTGGCTGAACAAATTGTGGGTAAATTAGGACATCATCGGCGTGAACTGAATATACCGTGGGTGATGAACGCGGCTAATCTCGGTTATCAATTAGCACCTAAACTGGGCGATTGGTTAGCGGGATCGGTCTTTAATTTTAAATAAAATAAGGGGTTGTGGTCATGAAGAATCAATGGCGATTAGTAAGTGCGTTAGTGATTGTGTTGATTATTGTGGTGTTTGCGATTTTAAATGTTGAGCCAGTTCGGGTGAACTTTGGGGTAGCTGCAGTCCATTGGCCACTGATCTTAGTGATTGTGATCACGCTAATTTTAGGCGTGGTGATTGCGGTATTAATGGCGACAGTCGCTGCGGCTAAAGAGCGCAGTGCACATGCCGAAGCCTTAGCTGCGGCTCAAGCAGAAATTGACAAGCTAACGACTGAAAATAAAAGTTTAACGTTACGTTTAAACAATAAAGGTAAACAAAATCGGTCAAAAACGCCGACAGAACCGACATCAGCGCAATAAAGATCGATTGATGATGAAAGGAAGGATGCCATGTTAGCAGCAAAAAAGCACTGGGTGCAACCAACACCAACGGTTGACGAGACAGCGGTGACGGCTTTAGCTGAAGCCGTCTCGGTCACACCATTAGTCGCACGACTATTAATCACGCGTGGCATCACTACGCCGGCAACGGCGAAGATATTTTTACAAGCGGATCAACAACCATTAAATGATCCATTGCAAATGCATGATATGCAAAAGGCTATTGATCGAATTCAGGATGCGATTGTAGCTGGTGATCAGATCACCGTTTATGGCGATTATGATGCCGATGGGTTAACGAGTACGTCAATTATGGTTGAAACGCTTGATCAAGTGGGCGCACAAGTGAATTATTATATTCCTGATCGATTTAAGGATGGCTATGGCCCCAATCAAGCCGCTTTTGACCACTTAATTGAAGCGGGGACTAAACTGTTCGTGACCGTTGATAATGGGGTAGCAGGTAATGACGTCATTAATGCGGTTCAAGAAAGAGGCATTGACGTGGTCGTAACTGACCATCATGAATTGCCAGCAGAATTACCCGATGCGTATGCAATTGTGCATCCACGTCATCCAGAGGGGCACTATCCGTTTGGCGAATTATCAGGTGCCGGCGTGGCCTTTAAAGTCGCAACGGCCCTATTGGAAGAAGTTCCTGAGGAATTGCTCGATTTAGCGGCAATTGGGACTGTTGCCGATTTAGTGTCGTTAACTGGTGAAAATCGGACCTTGGTTACGCTGGGGCTAAAAGTTTTACAACAAACAACGCGGCCAGGTCTATCAGCTTTGATTAAAGCAGCTGGTTTGGACAATGATCAGTTAGATGCCACGAGCATCGGTTTTGGGATCGCACCGCGCTTGAATGCGTTGGGACGGTTGCAGTCGGCACAAAGTGGGGTCGAATTACTGACCACTTTAGATGACGAGCGCGCGACGAGTTTAGCGACGACCATTAACCAACTCAATGACAAACGTCAAGGCTTAGTACGTGATATTGCGGATAGTGCTTTAGCGCAAGCTCAGTTGCCGGAAAATCAGGCCCGGCAGACGTTAGTGATTACTGGGAAAGATTGGCACGAAGGCGTCTTAGGGATTGTGGCGAGTCGGTTAGTGGAAGCGACGGGTAAACCAACCTTAGTCTTGAATGAAGATGCTGACGGGCGACTAAAAGGGAGTGGGCGTAGTATTGACGCCTATAACCTGTTTGCGGCCATTGATCCGATTCGCGATGATTTAGTTGCGTTTGGGGGGCATCACATGGCTGTCGGCTTGACCGTCATGGCTGATCAATTGTCAACGCTAAAAGAGGCGTTAGAAACAGCGGCGACAGCTAATGATTTAGCTGCGCATGCGCAAGCAACTTTACAAGTAGATGGTGTCTTGCCGTTAAGTGAGGCCACTTTGGAAACGTTGGCGGCCTTGCAACCGTTAGCGCCATTTGGAACCGATAATCCAGCACCGATGTTTGAAATTGATCCGACTGAAATCACCCAAGTGCGGGCGATTGGGGCGGACAAACAGCATTTGAAACTTCAATTAAGTGATGGCACGCAAAATGTCGATGCGATTGCTTTTTCAATGGGGACTGCAGCTGGGGCAATTGAGGCCAGTCCAACAAATGTCAAAGTTGTGGGTGAACTGAGTGCCAATACTTGGAATGGTCAGACTAAGCCACAAGTTATGGTGAAAGATTTAGCCGTAACTGGCAGTCAGGTGATCGATGCCCGGACACAACATTTAACGGCGCATCAGTTTAATCAGCCAGGGGTTTATGTGTTCTTCCATCAGAATTTGATGAAACGATTAACGGATTACTTGAATGATCATAGTCAAGCGGTTTTGGCGAGTGACCAAGCGGCACTAGCAGCAGTGACTGATCAATCAGTGTTTATTGTGGACTGTCCAGATACATTAGCTGATTTAACCGACGTTTTACAACAATTACCACTCAATCAAGTGACCTTGTACTTGTATCGGCGTGAATCGCTTTATTTGGCGGGAATGCCAAATCGCGAACAATTTGGTAAACTATATAAATTCACGTTGGCACATCATGATGTCGATATCCATCACCAACTGTCACTGGTGGCTGGACACTTACATCTTCAACGAAATCTGCTTATTTTCATGATACAGGTGTTTTTTGAGGTGGGATTTGTTAAAATAAATGATGGTGTCATGAATGGAGTTTCGAATCCACAAAAAGCGGATTTACATCACGCCCCTAGTTATCAGCTACGCGAGCAACAAATTGCTGCTGAAGAAACTCTTTTGTATAGTAAATCTGCAGCGCTTCAAACCTGGGTGAAAAACCAAGCTGCAGTGAAGAATTAAAGGAGCTGTTTATAAGTAATGGCATTAGATTTAACAAAATACGTTGCCAGTATTCCAGATTATCCGGAACCCGGCATTATCTTTCGGGATATTTCACCATTGATGGCTGATGGCGAAGCTTATCGTGAAGCAACTGATCAAATCGTTAAATTTGCACGTGACAAACATGTCGACATGATTGTCGGCCCTGAAGCACGTGGTTTTATCGTGGGTTGTCCCGTCGCTTATGAACTAGGCGTTGGTTTTGCCCCTGCTCGTAAAAAGGGTAAGTTACCACGGGAAACGGTTAAAGCAACTTATGACTTGGAATACGGCCAATCAGCCCTTTACTTGCATAAAGATGCGATTAAACCTGGTCAAAATGTCTTGGTGACTGACGACTTGTTAGCCACGGGTGGAACGATTTCCGCAACCATTCGCTTAGTTGAAGAATTAGGTGGTAATGTGGTTGGGACCGCGTTCTTAGTTGAATTACAAGACTTACACGGCCGTGATAAAATTAAAGGTTACGATATCTTAAGCCTAATGGACTTTTAGGTTAAAAAATAGTGCAGTAGTCAGAAATTGACTGCTGCACTATTTTTTTAGTTATTGGGCTAAGATTGAAAGCTGTTTTTTAGCCAAAATTAGCATTTTTGCCACCTGACTCGTTACGGTTTCAACCTTTAGTTACTGAACAACTGCATTAAAATACTGAAGAACATGAGATAAGAGACCAAAATTAGCACGCTGTTTACAATAAATGCCACGATACCTGCGCGATTCCAGGTTGCTTGAGTTGCTTTAAACTTATCGATGTCTACTGCTTGATACTGACCTTTTTGCCAGGCCCAAGTATTGCCTTTAATCCCACAAACAAAAACCCAAATGAGATTGAAACCAGGAATTAAAGCCAAGAGTGGCAAATAAGTTTTGTTGCCGATTCCCCAAAGATAAGAAAATGTAAACGCGCCCCAGTTCCAACCTTTAACTTCGGCCGGAATGGGGGTTTCTTTATCAATCATGATCATACCTCCCCAAAAATAATTATTGTGATGAATAAATGATGTTCATCATTAAATAACTACGCCAAGGAGGGAAACTTTCATTTTTAACTATTAAAAATTACCACTTTTCAATTAGGAGATGATTCACTTGTTTGTCGGTGGCAGCCGGATCAGGGTCATTTTTTTCAGCATTTTCAATCAGATTCAATAGATCCGCACGTAATTTTTGGGTGCCGGCCGGGGATAACTCGAGTTTACTAAAGGTTGCTAGTAGCGTATCGAGTTCAGTATCCGCTGCTGTCTCTAGCTTTTGTTCTAAATGGGTTAAAAATTGCTGTTGCTGATAGAGGAGTAGTTGAGTAACGTCACTGGGATGAGCTTGCACCCAGGCCCGTGATAACGCTGGTGTTGACATTTCGGCTTGGGTTAACTGATAACTGGAGTAGTAGTATTCTGTTAGATTCTTGACCTTGAGTTGCTGTACAACAGTTAATAAATCAGCAGCGACCATTTTATTAATCGTGTAGTACAACTGATTAAGCGGAATTTTAGTTGCGGTTGAAATTTGTTTTGGTGTTAAGCCGTTGGGGTCTTTGGTGGCCGTAATAATGGCCATGACTTTATCGTCGGCTAATAGTTTCGCGAGTTGAGACCGCGTTGATGTTGTCATTTCATTCACCTCACAAGTTAGCGTATCCGTTTGACAAAATAAAATCAACTGATTATACTTTATTTTATCATTTAAATTAATTTAAATGATAAAATAATTTTACATATAGGAGTGATCAGCCGTTGACAGCTTTGTTAAAGAATCGTGCATTTGTGGCCTTAACGGGTGCAGATGTGTTAGAAACGATCGGTGTTAGTTTGTTTAATCTGATTTTATTGACGTATGCCCGGACGTTTGCTCAGGCACAACTGTTGGTGTCAGTTGTTTCGGTAGCCGCGGTTTTACCTGGCGTATTTGGCTTGGCTTTAGGACGTTTAGCTGATCGATTGGTGGCAAAAGGCCGGTGGTTGATGCGAACGAAGTGGTTACAAGCGGGGTTGTATGCCGTGATGACACCATTAATTAATCACCGGACGATGGGAATTTTTTTCATGGTCGTTGCCATTAATTTAGGTTCGGACTTGCTTGGTCAATTGAGTGCTTGTTTGCGGCAACCGTTGCTGCAAGCAAAAGTACCGACTCAGTGGCAAGCTGAAGCGTTGGGAATCAATCAGGGGATTGCCACCTTAATGCAACTAGTCGGTCAAGCTGGCGGAGTGGTGCTCATTGGACTAAATGGTAGTTACCAACTAGCCAGTGCGGTTAACGCGTTCACTTTCTTGTTAGCCGGTTTAGTTTTGAACTGGCAGCAGCGTGTTTTGACATTACCATTAGTTGCTAAAAAGCTACCAGTTTTGTCAATACGGGCGTTGCTGCGACAAGTCAAAGTGGTGATGGAAGCGAGTGCTGGTCTGAATTTCGTAGCCGTTAGTTTGAATTTATTGTTGGTTAATGCAGTGGGTGCGAGTATTGATGGTATTTTGACTTTGTTTTTGTTGCAACAAGGTTCACGGTTACCGGTTAGTTTTAGTGTTGGTATCGTGATTGTCAATACAGGCTTTATCGGTGGGCTGATTTTAGGTAGCTGGTTACAACTAGCTTGGTTGCGTCGCCTGACTTATCGGACCATGGTCTGGTTCACAATTGGTGTGTTGAGTTTGATTTATATCGAGCTTTGGTGGGGACAAAATTTTTGGGTGGTGACGTTGGGAATGTTGTTAGCTGGCTTTGGCATGGGCCAATTGAATCCGAAACTGAATGCCGGTTTATTACAACGTGCACCTGCTGAGATCGTTGGGAGCTTGCAAGGGTTATTAATGTCGTTAGCCACGTTGGCAGTCCCGATCGGTAGTATTGGTATCGTCCTGATTTATAATGTCGAATCGCAACAAGCCGCCTATGGTGTTTCGTTGGGCTTACTCGTGTTAGCGGCCGGTTGTTTAATTAAACGATCGGCGTAGCAAAATTTTTTTGAAAAAAGTTAACAGAAACCCTTGACCTGAAACGCGTCTCATACCGTACAGTATAAATGTAGTAAGGAAGCGTTAACAAAGTAACGTTTAAAAAATACTGGAGGCTATGATCATGGGACTATTTCGACGGCATCATCAATTTAAACTTAAAGCACCGGTTATGGGGATGCCAGTCGATTTAGCATCCGTTGCCACCAATGAACAAGTTCGGTTGGCAATCAAGCCAACTAATGCTGAGGTGCATTCACCGATTCATGGTGAAGTTGTCGCGTTAAATACACGAGCGATTAAATTGCAGGATTTAGAGGGGCATACGTATTGGGTGCGGTTGACGCAGGCCTTAGCGCATGCCACAACAACCTTGTTTGATTGGCAAGTTCGCGTTGGCGATTCAGTCTCACCAATGACGTTACTCGGAACCTTTGATATCACGGCTGTTCGGCAGGCGCAACAAGCGGTATTGGTTACACAAACCACTTTGACGGCGCAAGCGCCACAACGTGAAGTGATGACAGGGATGGTGATGCAGTCATGACATTATTAATCACTTTGGCAGTCATTCGCTATGTCCGTGGGCGACTAGTCGCACATGCTGCACGAGCACAATCTCATGTGACTAAAGCGGTCACGCCGCAATATCAAACGACGGTAACCGTTAAGAAAACGCAACATGCTTGTTAACTCGCAACTAATAAAAACCAATTCGCATTGACGAATTGGTTTTTTTTATTTTCAAATTATTGATATTTAGCTAAAGGTTGAAAGCTACTTTTTAGCAATAATCGTTGACATGATGAGCATTCATCGATCAAAACTGATCGTACTTGCCACCTACCGTTCGCCCACATTGAGCCGGAACGCTGTGGGCGGACCGGTTCAGCCAAAGAGCGGTCTGAACCGTCGTTTTGAACCACCAAACCCGTGTTTCAAAAGCGCCAAGCTCTAAGCGATAAATCGCTAAGAGCTTCCCACGGCTGGGCTCAATGTGTGCGCACTCTCAGTTATAGTGGTGATCACAAACTTGATTAACAACCACAAGGTAACCGGAGTTAGCCAGTGATGGCGCCGGCCGTGAAAACATCGTTAGTCCGAATGACTTTTCCGGACTTTACGATGTGGACGACTTTTGAGACTAGCGGTTTTTGCTAGGCTCGAAAGCGAGGTGGCAGCCCGCACTTTGGCTGGAACCGGTCCCCACAGCCGGCAGAATCGCTGGCTGACGTAGGTGATCAATTTAGCGTAATTACCGTCATACTTAACTTTCAACCTTTAGTATTTAGCTAAAACGTGATCTAACGCTTGGTTCAATGCGGCTTTAGCTGTTGCTAATTCGGTCGCATTGGGGGTCGCTGTGTCGGCATACATGATGGCTGGATCAACCCACCAAACTGGTCCGGGTTTAGGCGTATCCCCAAGATGGCGTGGAAAAAGATGCCAATGAGCATGGGCGTCACCATTACCGAGCATTTCAATGTTCATTTTATCGGCGTGAAAGGCTAGTGCGCAAGCTTCGGCGACCCAACTCATTTCAATTAAGAAGCGTGTTTTTTGTGCTGGCGTCATTAAGTGAAGTTCCGTCACGTGAGCTTTGGCGAGGAAAAGCGTATAACCTTTAAAATATTGAGAATCAGCCAAGACAACGTAACCACTTGTCAGTTCGCGCACGAACCAAGGATTTTGGTGCTGCTGAATGGCGGTGATCCGTTGGCAAATGAGGCAATTTTTCATGAGCATGACGGCTTTCTTTTAATTATTTTAATAAAACAGGTATTTAACACATTATAAACTTTATAGTCCAATAACTAACCTGATGACATTCATTAGCTAAACTGATATCAGTTTAGCGTAAAATGCCTATAAATTCCAAAATAAATTTGTGCGGTCGAAAGTCAATTGGCATCAGCTTTTAGGTTTAATTAGAAATGACATATTATAAACGATTTGCCAAAAATCGATTGACAATTTTTTCCCAAATCGCTAACTTAATGCCATTCCCAAACGCCACGAAAGGAGCAACAAACAATGAGTGTCTTATCAGCAAGTGAAATTATGCAATTGATTCCGAATCGCTATCCCATTTTATTTATGGATCGGGTGGACGAGTTACATCCAGGAGAATCAATTGTTGTGACGAAAAATGTCACGATTAACGAATCTTTTTTTCAAGGCCATTTTCCGGGTAATCCGGTGATGCCAGGTGTTCTAATCATTGAAGCCTTGGCACAGGCCGCATCAATTCTGATTTTGAAATCTGAAAAGTTTCAAGGTAAAACCGCCTATTTAGGCGCGATCAAACAAGCCAAGTTTCGGCACATGGTACGGCCAGGTGATGTTTTAAAATTACATGTCCAATTGACCAAACAACGATCCAACATGGGAACGGTTAGTTGCCAGGCAATGGTCGATGATCAGCCGGCTTGTACGGCGGATTTAACCTTTATTGTTGGGGCGACCGACTAAATCTTTGAGAGAAAGGTGGCTTAGGGTCGAGATGTTGGCGGTTTGGGAAGCTTGAGCACACATCTCGACTACCCCCATGACACAATCATTTTCGATATTAGCGAGTGCCAAAGCAGTACCCAAAAAAGTGGTGACCAATCAAGACTTAACGGCATTGATGCCGACTTCGGATGACTGGATCACACAACGCACGGGCATTCGGCAACGACATGTTGCCACGACTGAAACGACAACTAGCTTAGCCGCGGCGGTTGCTAAAAAATTATTAAGACAAAGCCAAGTCGCCGCTACCGCAATTGATCTCATCGTCGTGGCGACAATGTCACCGGATTACTTAACGCCGGCTACTGCGACACAGGTTCAAGCAGCGATCGGTGCTGACAATGCGGTTGCGTTTGATATTAATGCGGCTTGTGCGGGATTTGTCTATGGTATGCAAGTGGTTAATTGTCACTTGCAACCAGGGCAAACCGCCATGCTGATTGGCAGTGAAACGCTTAGTCGGTTAGTCGATTGGCATGATCGTCGTACGGCTGTGCTGTTTGGCGATGGTGCCGGTGGGCTGCTCATAACACGACCAGCCGAGTCGAGCGGACAATGGCTAGGTAGTCATTATGCGACATTTGGTGCGGCCGGTCACTATTTAACGGCTGGACAGTTGCCAAATCAGCATCCGTGGGCAACTGCCACGGACAGCACGCAGTGGCCATTTAAAATGAATGGTCGCCGTGTTTATGACTTTGCCACCAAGCAAGTGCCAATTTCAATTCAGGCGGCCTTAACTGATGCACAACTGACAACAACCGATATTAAAGGATTTATTTTACATCAGGCCAACGCACGAATTATTAAGCAGGTGGGTGACCAATTACAACTAACCACCGACCAGTTACCGATGAATATTGCTGATTACGGCAATACGGCAGCCGCTAGTGAACCAATTTTATTGGCTGAGCAACTCGCACGAGGAACTTATCAGCCAGGCGATAAATTGGTGTTTACCGGGTTTGGCGGTGGCCTATCTGTCGGAACCGCAATTGTGACTTTATAAGTCAAAACTAACTTTTATGGAGGATTTTAACATGACTAACACAGAGGTATTTGAACAAGTAAAAAAGATGATCGTAACGCAATTAGATGTGGATGCTGCCAAGATTACGATGACGACAAATTTTGCCGATGACTTGGCGTTGGATAGCTTAGATGTCTTTGAAGTGATCGACAAAATTGAGGATGAATATGATATTGAAATTGAAACCGATGATGCGTTAGCGACGGTGGGTGATTTGGTCAATTATGTGGTTGCTCAAGTTAGTACGCCTGAGGAATAGCCGATGAAAACGGCAATTTTATTCAGTGGTCAAGGGCAGCAATTTGCGGGAATGGGGGCTGATTTATATGCTGAACAACCCATTTATCGAACTGCAATTGATGCGGTTAATCAACAACTGACTTGGGACTTACGCTGTGATGACGATTGGCTAGACGATGTGACCCGAATTCCAGTCGCCATCACGGCCATGGATTTGGGTTTATATCAGTTGCTACAGTCCCAATTTCCACAACCCGCTGTGGTGACGGGATTGAGCTTAGGCGAATATAGTGCCCTGATTGCGGCTAAAGTGATGTCTGTGTCGACTGGGATAAAACTCGTTGCTGATCGCGCCCGTTATATGGAACGTGCCGGCTTACAACAGCCAGGACAACTAGTGGCGGCATTAAAGGTAACGCCGGAACTGGTTGAGATGGCCTGTCGAGCCGCACAGACTGCGGGTGGACGTGCTTATCCAGCCAATTATAATTTAGCCGATCAAATTGTTTTGGGCGGTGATGCGCTTGGTATTCAGGCTGCAACAGCCTTTTTAAAAACTCACGGTATTAAACGCGTGGTACCACTATCAGTGGCGGTGGCTTCACATACACCATTAATGACTACGGCAAGTACCGCTTTAGCGAAACGGTTGGATTTTGTAGATGTTCGCTTACCCCAAGTACCGGTGATCAGTAACACAACAGGGCAACCATTTACCATGGCGACCGTGAAAACGACGTTAACGCAACAGTTAGTGGCCCCAACGCATTTTGACCAATGTTTACAGGCTGTGAAAGCGGCCGCGGTCGATATGATTATTCAAGTGGGACCTGGTCATAATTTAGCGAAGTTTGCCAAACAGACGATTCCAACGGCTAACGTGTTCACGTTAGAAAATAGTCATGACTGGCAGGCGCTGATGGCCTTGATTAATGGAGGTGTTCAAGCATGACCGATGATGTGATTTTGATTACGGGTGCTGCTCATGGTATTGGCCGCGCAGCGGTTGCCCAATTAGCCCCACAAGTAGGGCAAGTTGTTATGAACGTGCATCATGAACTACCGGCCGATGACTGGGCACAGCTGCAGGCAAAATGGCCCAATGTCACCCAACTAGTCGGCGATGTCGGTGATGAGACCAGCGCTGAGCAACTTGTGGCAACAGTTATGGCGCGCTTTGGCCGCTTGGATGGGTTAGTGAACAATGCAGGAATCACCCACGACAAGTTATTAACGCGGTTACGTGGGCAAGATTTTGCAGCCGTGTTACAAACGAATTTGGTCGGGACGTTTAACATGACGAAATATGCGCTAAAAGTCATGCAACGTCAGCATCGTGGGGCTATTGTGAATGTTGCTAGTGTGGTGGGCTTGCACGGCAATATTGGCCAAGCCAATTACGCTGCTAGTAAAGCGGGAGTCATTGGTTTAACCAAGACAACCGCTAAAGAAGGGGCTCGTCGCCAGATTCGGTGTAATGCCGTGGCGCCTGGGATGATTACGACGGCCATGACTGATCAATTGTCCGAGCCAGTGACGACAGCGGCGTTGGCCGAGATTCCATTACACCGGTTTGGAACGCCGGCGGAAGTCGCCCAAGTAATTCAATTTTTATTACAACAACCTTATTTAACTGGACAGGTCGTCACCATCGATGGTGGGATGACGATTTAATGCTAGGAGGAATGAAGATGACACAACCACGAGTCGTTGTAACTGGGATGGGGGCCGTCACCCCTTTAGGAAACGATGTGACCGATTTTTTGACGGGGATCTTTGCAGGTCAAGTTGGGATTAACCCAATTACTAAATTTGATGCCACTGCGACGGGAATTACCGTTGCTGGCGAAGTCAACGGGTTTCAACCGGAGAAACGCTTGGCTAAAAAATTAGCTAACCGGTTGGACTTGTTTTCAACTTATGGGTTATATAGCGCCGATGAAGCGATGACCCAAGCCGGTTTGACGGCCGAGACAATTGACCCCGAACGCTTAGGCGTCATCTATGGGTCCGGCATCGGTGGCTTAACGACGATCGAAGAACAAGTGATTAAAATGCATGATAAGAGTCCTAAACGCGTCTCACCATTATTTGTGCCAAATGCCATTGTAAATATGGTGGCGGGCAATATTGCGATGCAATTTAATGCGCAAAACACGAGTCAAGCAATTGTGACAGCGTGTGCTTCGGCAACGAATGCGATTGGTGATGCGTTTGAATACCTACGCCAAGGCAAAGCCGACGCGATCATTACAGGTGGTTCAGAAGCTTCTGTGAACCAGATTGGGATTGCGGGATTTGCGGCATTAACAGCTTTATCTAAGGCGACTGATCCGATGCAAGCGTCATTACCATTTGATAGCCAACGTCAAGGGTTTGTGATGGGTGAAGGTGCCGGTACCTTGGTGCTAGAGACCTTGGATCATGCGCAACAACGCGGTGCGACCATTTTGGCCGAAATTGTGGGTTACGGGACAACGAGTGATGCCTATCATATGACAGCTCCACGCCCAGATGGTGCTGGTGCCAAACGCGCAATGCAACAGGCGATTGATGAAGCGGGAATTACGCCGGCAGCAGTCGATTATATCAATGCGCATGGGACCGCGACGGCCGCCAACGATAGCGCCGAAGCCCAGGCGATTGCCAGTCTCTTTGCGGCTAATGAATCACTGAAGGTCAGCAGTACTAAAGGGATGACCGGTCATTTACTTGGTGCGGCGGGGGCAATTGAAGCGATTGCCACGGTTGGTGCTTTGCAGCAAGGTCGTCTGCCGGTTAATGTGGGAGTGACGCAGCAAGATCCAGCGTGTCCAGTCACACTAGTAGATGAAGCCAACCAGCAGACTGCGCCTACTTATGCGTTGAGTAATTCCTTCGGCTTTGGCGGACACAATGCGGTGGTGGCGTTTAAAAAGTGGGTGACTGCATGAGTGAATTGAACAGTGAAACGATTACAACCCTAATGAGTCAGTTTGATACATCCACGGCGCAAGTGTTGGATTTAAAGACAGACCAGTTTACGCTGCATTTAAATAAGAATGTGGACATGGCATCTGATACCACTGCGAGTGCTAAGCCAGTGATAGCAGACCAAGTTGCTAAAGCCGTAACTACTGAGCAACCAAAGATTAAAGCACCACTAGTTGGTGTGGCTTATTTAGCCGCGTCGCCTGATAAACCGGCCTTTGTATCAGTTGGTGATCATGTTAAAGCCGGTGAGACGGTCTGTGTGATTGAAGCGATGAAGCTAATCAATGACGTGCCAAGTCCGGTGAGTGGCACGATTACGAAAATATTGGTGAGCGATGCGACCATGGTTGAATATGACGAGCCATTATTTGAGATTGAGGTGGACTAATGGCAACTGTTCAAGACTTAATCCCACAACGGTATCCGTTTCAACTACTGGACAGATTGATTGACGTGACGCCAGGGGTTCAGGCACAGGCTGAGAAGCTCGTAACGATTAACGAGTGGTTCTTTCAATCTGAGACGTTAACTGGACGGACGATGTTGCGTCCACTGTTACTAGAAATTCTCGCTCAAACAGGGGTGGCAGCGTTGCTTTCGATGCCTGATAATCAGGGGAAAAACGTCTTTTTTGGTGGCATTCAACAAGCCACCTTTCAAGCTTCGGTACAGCCTGGTGACCGTCTGCAAACCATGGTGACGTTGACTAAATTAAAGCATCGAATTGGCATGGGACATGGTGTTATTCGTTGTGAAGGCCAAGTCGTGGTGACCGCCGATTTGATTTTTGTTATACAACCTTAAAGGTGAAGGAGGAAACGGTCATGTTTACCAAAGTATTAATTGCCAATCGTGGTGAAATCGCGGTACAGATCATTCGTGCCTTGCATGAATTAGCCATTCAAGCGGTGGCCGTTTATTCGGTGGCTGATCAAGATAGCCCGTTTGTGCAGTTGGCAGACGAAGCGATTTGTATTGGCGCTGGGCCTGCGGTTGACTCTTATTTGAATATGCAAGCAATTGTTAGTGCGGCTAATTTAACGGGGTGCCAAGCGATTCATCCTGGGTATGGTTTCTTATCTGAAAATGCGACGTTTGCTGCTTTGTGTGCGGAGTGCCAATTGACGTTTATTGGCCCGGATCCTGCGGTGATTGAAAAGATGGGTGACAAAGCCGTTGCGCGCCAAACGATGCAGGCTTTGGGGATGCCAGTTATTCCAGGCAGTGTCGGTATTCTGGATACCGCAAGCGCGGCAGTCACGGCTGCTAAACAACTGGGTTATCCAGTGATGATCAAAGCCGCTGCTGGTGGTGGCGGTAAGGGTATTCGAGCGGTAAACAATGATCATGAGTTAATGATCGCGTTTGAAACCGCCCAGCAAGAGGCCCAAGTGTCTTATGGTGATGACCGATTATATCTCGAAAAAATAATTACGGCGGCTAAACATATCGAAGTTCAAGTGATTGCTGATCAGCATGGGACCAGCGTCTACTTACCAGAGCGAGATTGCTCGCTACAGCGACAACATCAAAAGGTAATTGAAGAGAGTCCTTGTCAAGCCTTAACGACCAGCGAACGCCAACAATTAGGTGAACTAGTTGCCAGTACAACCAAGAAATTGCATTATACAAATACTGGTACTTTTGAATTTTTAATGAGCCCTGATCATCAGTTTTACTTTTTGGAAATGAATACCCGATTGCAAGTTGAACATACCGTGACTGAAATGGTCACGGGTGTCGAATTAATTAAGGCTCAAGTGATTGTTGCGGCCGGTGAGCCGCTACCATTCACGCAAGCTGATATTAAAATTCAAGGTGTGGCGATTGAAGCACGTTTAAATGCCGAAGATCCCGCGCAACAATTTCGCCCACAACCGGGTCGGATTGACCAATTATTGTATCCAGTCGGTACGTTAGGTGTTCGAATTGATGCCGGCGTGGTTGCTGGAAGTACGATTTCACCGTTTTACGATTCAATGATTGCGAAAGTGATTGTGCATAGTCGTCATCGCGCAACGGCGATTCGTAAATTGCAGCGGTGTTTGACAGAATTATCGATTACAGGTGTGAAGACCAATCGTCATTTCTTAACTGCATTGTTGGACACTACTGCAGTGCAAACGGGTGAGACGACCACTACTTATATTGAAAAGTCATTTTTGAAAGGATGGTTGACCGATGCCCAAACGAAAATTTCAAGCGCCAACTGAGCAACAATTATCGGTGCGACGCGACCAAATTCCAGATGAGTTATTGACACAATGTCCGGTCTGTCAAAAAACTTGTTATACCCAAGAACTAACTGAATGGCAAGTTTGTCCACATTGTGGTTATGGCTTTCGGTTAACTGCTTGGACACGAGTTGCTCAGTTGACAGATGACTTTCAAGAACTAGATGCTGAGTTAACAATACCGGAACGATTCGCTGATGCGGCTTATCGAGCGAAAATAACGCAGGCAAAAGCAGCAACTAAGTTGAAAGAAAGTGTATTGACTGGGTTAGCCAAACTTGAGGATGAGACGGTTGGGTTAGGTGTGATGGATCCCTATTTTATGATGGGTAGTTTAGGTAGTGCCACCGGAGAAAAAATCACCCGATTATTTGATCGTTGTACGGCTCAAAAGTTACCTGTGATCCTATTGACGGCATCGGGTGGTGCCCGGATGCAAGAAGGAATGTCCGCTTTAATGCAGATGGCAAAGGTGTCAGCGGCAGTAGCAAAACACCGTAATGCCGGATTATTGTATATAACAGTTTTAACCGATCCCACAACTGGTGGTGTGACGGCTAGTTTTGCGATGCAAGGCGATATTATTTTAAGTGAGCCAAAGGCATTAATTGGGTTTGCCGGTCGCCGAGTGATTGAACAGACGATTCAGCAGACGCCACCGGTTGATTTTCAACGCGCCGAAACCTTATTAAAAAATGGTTGGATTGATCAAGTTGTGCCACGACCAGTTTTGAAAGCGACGCTGGGTCGTTTATTACGATTAACGAGTGGAGGTGGCGACAATGGCTGAAAATCAATCAGCGTATGATCAAGTGTTAGCCGCACGGGCAACTGACAAGATTAGCATTCAACGTTTGATAGCTGGATTGACAACCGATTTTTTTGAGTTGCATGGTGATCGACAAGCCGGTGATGATGAGGCGGTTATTACCGGGGTAGCGATGTTGGCTGGTCAAACCGTGATGACGATTGGGATTCAAAAAGGGACATCGACTATGGAAAACCAAGCGCGGCATTTTGGATGTGCCACTCCAGCTGGTTATCGTAAAGCACGACGAGTCATGCGGCTGGCAGAACAGCTTGGTTATCCGGTATTAGCATTGATTAATACGCCAGGTGCCTATCCGGGTGTCGATGCTGAGTATGCGGGACAAGGGCGAGCCATTGCCGATTGTTTATTAACCGGACTGCAATTGAAAGTCCCATTTATCAGTGTGATTGTGGGTGAAGGTGGTAGTGGCGGCGCGTTAGCGTTAGCTTGTGGTGATCAAGTTTGGTTATTTGAACACAGCACTTATTCGATTTTGTCGCCTGAAGGCTATGCAACTATTTTATGGAAGCATGCCAATAAGGCGCCACAAGCGGCCGCTAAAATGCGTTTGACCCCAGCGGAACTGTTAGCGGATGGTATGGTTGAACGAATTGTACCAGAAGTGAAAACGGCTGCGGACTGTAATAAGTTACAACAGGCCTTAAGTCAAGCGTTTCAAGGATTAGCGGCCAAGCCAGTGACTGAATTAGTTGCTGAGCGTCAGGCACGCTATCGTCAATTTTAATGAAGTGAGGATTTGAAGTTATGGATGGCATTTTAACAGGTAAAACGTTGGTCGTGATGGGAGTGGCCAATCAGCGCAGTATTGCATGGGGGTGCACGGAGGCCCTTATTGCTCAAGGGGCGCGGGTGATTTTAACGTATCAAAATGATCGCTTGAAACAAAGCTTGCAACGGTTTGTTGCGAAAGATCAGCCCATGGTTGCCTGTGATGTGGCCGATGATGATCAGATTGAACAGGCTTTTGCGACCATTAAAGCGGAATACGGTGAAATTGATGGCTTAATCCATGCCATTGCCTATGCGGACAAGGCTACCTTAGAAGGTGATTTCGTTGAGACAACTAAGGCCGGCTACGATTTAGCTCAAAATATCAGTGCCTACTCGTTAATTGCGATTGCACGGGCAGCACGGCCAATGTTGAAACCGGGTGCTAGCTTGGTGACACTGACATATTTTGGTTCTGAACGGGCCGTGCCTAATTATAATATGATGGGGGTGGCTAAGGCTGCACTGGAAGCCAACGTTCGTTACTTAGCGCGTGATCTCGGCCCGCAAGAAATTCGCGTCAATGCGATTTCAGCGGGAGCCGTCAAAACTTTAGCTGTAACTGGGATTCATGAGCATCGACAACTATTGAAATTGTCACAAAATATGACGGTTGATGGGGTACCTGTGAAGACGCGTGAAATTGGCAACGTTGCCGCGTTCTTGTTGAGTGACCTATCGACTGGGATGACCGGTGATGTGATTTACGTGGATAAAGGGGTTCATTTGAGCTGATGGCATTAACCACTTTTAAATTGAAGTGGCAGCTTTTACCTGATGGAATGGTTGGTCAGCGGTTAAAACTGGCTCAGAGCCAGACTGGGCGGGCATTAGCGCGAGCGATGCAATCTGAATCGTTAGCTTATCATCGTTTAGGGCAACCGTATTTACCTACAAAACCGCATTGGGGAGTCAGTATTAGTCATTCTCAGCGGTTCGTGGCAGTGATCGTTGCGCCACAAGCAGTTGGGTTCGATATTGAACAATGTCGGCCATTGGTGTTAACCAAGATTAAGCGGGCGTTTACGGCAGCAGAATGGGCTTTCTTGCAGTCGTTGTCGGCTGTTGAACAAGTAACCATGGCTTGGCGGTTATGGACAGCTAAAGAGGCCGTTTTGAAATTACTAGGTTGTGGGTTAACCAAATCACCGCGCCAGGTCGTTGTTCAGTTGCCATTATGTGATCGTGCGATGTATCACGGTCAGGTATTTGAGTTGATATCAGTAAAAATCGTACCAGGAGTTGTGGGGACGTTGGCGTGGTGATATGTGAAAACTTGATTTTTGAAAGCCATGATGGTGATTAGATGAAAGTTGTCTAATCTCTGTCGTGGCTTTTTTGTCGTTGGCTTTGTCTGATACAGAATGGGACTTGATAAGCAATGGGTTGTTTATCTATAAAAATAATAAAAGGTTAAAATGGTTGTGGTTATAGAGACTATTTAATAATATTACCCAAATAACGATCATAAGTCATTAGATGATGTCGTTCTTTTTACCACTAATGTTGATAGGATTATTCTTATTTGTTAATATTAACATAAGTAATAATATGTTAATCATGAATTTGGAGGAGTAATGATGACAATTAGAAAAGCAATGGTGTCGACATTAACGGTTTTTAGTGTGGCAATGGTGGGTACCGCTGTGATAGCGAACCAGACTCAACCAGCACTGGCTAAGACCAATGCGGCGAAGGTGATCAAGACGACCGAGTATCAGGCCAAGCGCAAGGTACATGTCAATGGTGGTTGGATGTATACTAGCGCAAAGCTAACGCATAAGAACTACCAGATGACCAAATATTTATACACGAAGTTTTACGCCACAAAACAAGTTAAGGTCCGTCAAAAAAATGGGCAGACAACTACTTTAACTTATCTCATCTCAAAAAATGGAAAAGTGAAAGGATACGTTCATGCAACCAATGTCCAAAACTTGTGGGGTTATGGTAAATATAGTGTGACGGCTTATCGGAAGGCCGCGTTGACGGCATTAAATAATGAACGGAAACAACAAGGGTTATCTGCGTTGAAAGAAAACGCAAAACTTGATCGAGTTGCGCAAAATAATAGTAATCAAATGCTTAAATCTGGTAAAAAATTTAAAGTGAATGTGACCGGTGTTTCACATGCTGGTTGGGTTTTCGATAATTACATTGCGCCTAAAAATAATCCGATTATTCATTACGAAACCGGGGCCGAATGGGGTAAAGGTACAATTGATGAGCTCATGAGTCATACGAATTTAGTGGCAAATAAGGGTGCTAAAGCTAAACCATATTTGTTGAGTAAGACGCATACGCAGGTTGGCTTTGGGGCGACTCAGCATGGTGAAGCGATTTATATGTTTGTCTTGCTGTCACATAAATAATGGGGTGCAGGTCGTTGAAAAAAATAAAGTTATTTAAAATTAGTTTGTTGATGTTACTGACGGTAATCGGGCTGTCAGCGGGATCGCTAACCGTGAATGCGGCTAGCTGGCATCACGGAACGCCAAAAGAAATTCGGGGATTATACCAAGGTAAAAGGACGAGTCAGGCAGAAGGATTTGGTTATTATTATACAGTGACGAGTAAATCATTTACGTTGGCGGTATCTAATTGGCCGTTACAAAAGGATGTTCATCTGAAGTATAAGAAACTCAGACCGCACGTTTATCGGTTAGTGGGTCATACGCAAAAGCGTGGCATCGTTAAGGGTGGTCATTCTGATTCAGTTGTCTACCGAAAGGGCAAATTGTTGTTAACGACTGATTATAAAACGTATCAAAAGAAGAAACTAAAGGCATTCAAGTTAGATCTTAAGAACCCGGCTAAACGGACACATAAGCTTTCGGGCGAAGAGGGGCCGATTGTGCGGTCGTAAAATCAGTGATACTTGTGTAGTAAATGCTGATAAATGTGACGGGATTTTCCTGAATAAATATTTGTTCTCAACATAAATTATGCTATACTATTCAAGTACCACATGGAGAGTTGGCAGAGTGGTAATGCAACGGACTCGAAATCCGTCGAACCGGCTAATACCGGCGCGCAGGTTCAAATCCTGTACTCTCCTTATTAAGGTTCATAAGAGTAACATCAAAAAAAAGGAATCCCGTTAAATCAACGTTTAGCGGGGTTCCTTTTTTTGAAATCTCATTGAAATGTACTATGATATGGAACTTGTTTGTGCACTTCTTGTGTGATAAATAGAAAATATCCTAAAATGATTGCCATTTTGAAATATATAGAAGGTTATAGGGTGAGTTTTATGCCTAAATATGATAATTAATCTTTATTCTTAGTTGTAAAAGAATCATTATCGATGAATTTTAAAGGCAGAGAGACGATAAAGCTATGACAAAATAAATTATAAAAGGTATTACAGTAAAAATTGGAGTGTGATACGTTACGGTGTAAAAACGCATGTTACTGAGTAGAATTTTTTGAATGAAATATTAAAATTATTATGAAGTGTAAGATGGAACGTTAATTTTCATTACTATAATTATCTTCTGACTAACACCAGCGATAGTTTTGAGGTTTTGTCACGTTTAGATTTTAGGAGGAGATAATAATGCACGACATTACGAGTTGGCTAGTAACAATTGGGTTGTTAATTGCTCTGGGATTCATCGCGCGAGCACCTTATGTTTGGCAGGATTAACTTCTTGAAGATAGAAAATCCAAAGACAGCAGTCAATTACAGAGAGAATCTTTCTTTAAGCAACTAGGTGGTCAAGGTCAAAAGGAAGTGTTTGACAGATGGGCTCGCAGAATCACATACATGGAAAAGATCGACGATGAGGCCGGTGTGACGGAACTAATGGACTTGATTCATCAAACTGTTATTTATGGTTCAGATAGAACTGTAAATGCATTAGCCTCTATGATGCAGTATGTGTATACGCATCCGTATGAAGATGCGACTGGAATGAAAATTATATATTCTAAAGATGACTTACAAATGCTTCCGATGTATACAGCGTTTATTATTTCTTGTCTCAAGGACGATTTTGCCGGATATTCTGTTGATCCCTTAACTATAATTCAGCTAAAAATAAGTGATTATGATGATTTGAGAAACTCGTATCAACGGTGTTTAAATGAGATTCGAACGGATGTAGAGGAGCGTAAAGCAAAAAGATAGTAGGTGTTAAATGTCTCCTAATTAGAGCGAGTCTAAACGTTGGCCTGCTGTATAATTAACGAAATATAGCAAATTGGGATAAAAAGATTGGTACCAGTACTGATTATTCAAAATTTGAATTTGTTGAGCAAATAAATTATTGTCTATAAATGTCTAGCGAAGTTTTTACTAAGCCTCGCTTAACAACGAATTTTTTTGTATAGTTATTATTTGGAGGTGTATAAAAACATGAATGCATTTTTGGATTTTGCTATCTTTGAATATACTAAAGAAGAACTGATTGAACGAGTGCAAGAATATTTAACATACGGTGTTGAAGCTGCAAAGCTTTTCAACGAGGCGAGCCCTAAGCGTGCAGTTAAATATATTCGGCCAATTCGGCAACAACTAGATAATGAATATAGTCGTTATTCTCGAGGAGAAGTGTTGCAAGCTGTTCGAAAAAGTGTAGCTGCTAACACCTATTATGATTGGTTGGAGACGGTATCGACTAATACGGTTGGGCCAATAACTTCACAAAATGTTGAGTCGTTTTTAGATAATATGAAGAATTATGCACAATATTATTTTCCTAACGCAGTAAAATAGTTCTTCAATTTGAAAAGAAGTGACTTTTTAGGTATCAAGATATCGATAGATCATCGTGATAGGCACGGGTGTTTAAAAAGCACTTGGAAAAAGGATGTCACTGGAGGTGTTGCAGGATGCTCGATCAACCAAAAGGAATCGAGTACTGATATAGAGGGCAATGATACAATTGATCCGAATGCACCTGCATGGGCAAAACAAGAGTTTGATGATTACCAAGAAAAAATGAAACAAAGTGGTAAAACCGACAAAAATGGGATTACTCGCTATTATTAGCACCCAACGATAAAGTTGAGTGTTATTTTTTATACATCGATTTTCCTCGACAAGATGATATTATTGAAAAGTATTATCAGCAAAAAAGATTTAAGGAAGGGTGCTCGTTCAGGAGTTAATGAAACATTTTGAGTGGTTTACTTGAGCCATGTGGTATTGGTTGAAGATACCCTAGGAAGCTGAAAAAGAACATGAGATTGATTTTTAAGAAGTATTCGATTTAGCTTGTTAGGCGAATTTTGTTTAGTCTCTTTGTAGAATGTTTTCGGACAGAGATTTATAGAAAGCGGTGATCAATGTTGTTTAGTGCAGAAAGTGGTGCAATGGCTATTATTAATCAAGTTATGGCTAAATATGAGTCCTATTTTCAGATCGGATTTCCACTTTATGAGTACCTCAATATAACTAGGAGTGAGAACTATGACTTTTCAGTCAAAGGTGCCTATCGAGTCAAGAAACTAATTGATGGATGCCTTGAAACTGGCATTCCAGTTGATACTCCTGATGATTATCATGATCGGATATATTAGAAACACTGCTACAAGTATTCTAGCTTTCGCCCGGTCAATGGAAGTTATCGTTAATCGAATTTAAAGAGGAAAAATAAAAATGTTTATCTGTGAATTTGTAAAACATCCAGAATGGTATATTTGGCATTCAACTGGCCCACTTGAACTTGTAGACAATGCTCCTGATGAAGCTAAGAAAGCCTATGATGAATATTTAGCGTTATTAGCTTATCAAGAGCAACATAATATTGATTTTTAGTGATGCGCAGTAATAAATTATTGAGTAGCAGTCTATATAAGACTTTTTCACTTTAATCAAATAAAAATGATGTTTCCCCTTGACCTCGCGTACACGCGAGGTTTTAAGATAAGTACATAGGAGATGAGATGGTGACATATAGTATTGGCGAAGTCGCCCAACGACTGGGTGTGTCGGTGAATACGCTTAGATATTATGATCAACAAGGATTAATGCCGGATATTAAGCGTTCAACTGGTGGTAAACGATTGTTTGAAGAAGATGACCTACATTATTTATATGTCGTCTTATGTCTGAAACGAACCGGAATGACCATTTCACAGATTCAGGAGTATGTAGCGTTAACGCGTGGCGGGGATGCCACGTTAGCAAAGCGATTGACCATTTTTAAAGATCAGATGGCCGCAGTCGATAAAGAGATTCTTAAGTTACAAACCTATCGCGACTGCTTGAACTATAAGGCTGCCTATTATCAACGCGCTGTCGCAGCTGGAACGGAGTCGGTTAATGCGAATGATGAAAGTTTACCTTTTCCTAAAATTATGAATATGGAGGATGATTAGGATGAAAATTGTGGTAACTGGTGGCTCAGGGCATATCGGCACCTATTTAGTACCAATGTTAGTGAATGCTGGTCACGAAGTGGTTAGTGTGACGCGTGGTCAAGCAAATCCTTATGTTTCAGATCCTGCTTGGCAACGCGTCGAAACTGTGCAATTAGATCGGCAACAAGATCCTGAGTTTGCTGAAAAAATTGCCGCACTTGATCAAGATGTAGTGGTTGATTTGATTAGTTTTACTTTAAAAGAGACGCAATCAATGGTATCGGCGCTACGGCAGACACGCTGCAGTCACTATTTATTTTGTTCATCATGTTGGGCACACGGTCGCGCCGAAGTGTTGCCGTTGAATCCAGATTCCATTCAAAAAGAACCACTGGATGACTATGGTAAAGAAAAGTTCGCCTCGGAACAGTTTTTAAAGGCCGAGTATCGTGAGCATCATTTTCCAGCGACCATTATCATGCCTGGTCAAATTTCTGGGCCAGGTTGGGCAATTATTAATCCATGGGGTAATACATTGTTGACCCCATTTCAAAAGATCGCAAATGGCGAACCCATTTTATTACCAAACTTTGGGATGGAGACGTTACATCATGTTCATGCTTATGATGTGGCGCAATGCTTCTTTCAAGCCATTGGTCATCGTAATCAGGCACTTGGTGAAAGTTTCGATGCCGCTAGTGGGGGCTCGATAACGTTATATGGTTATGCCAAGTTGATGTATGCCTATTTTAATCAAACGCCACAAATTGATTTTCTACCATGGCGTGAGTGGTGTGCTTATGTTAATGATAAAGCGGCTTGTGAACATACGTATTATCATATTGCGCGTAGTGGCTCATTTGATGTCAACAAAGAACAACGGCTACTTGACTATCAGCCGCGTTATTCCAACGTTGAGACGATTAAAATTGCGGTTCAAAATTATGTGGAACGTGGCTTGGTCAGAGTAAACTAATCAACATTGAAAACCATTAGTGGGAGTGGGTTCTTAAATCGTCTTCGATGTCGCGAGTATGTGTTAATGTTGCTTGCCAAATAAGCGTTGCAAGCGAATCGAGGTCGTTAAAGTCTGGATCTGCTAAAAGCGTGATGCTTAAGACGGAATAGATCGGTTTTTCATTTAGTTTCGAATTCCAATGTGAATCTTTAAGTAATTCCCAATAGCCCGCTTGAACTTTTTCGTTTCTGCCTAATAACCAGAGTTCGAACTGCATTTTTTGGTGATTCAATACTAATCCAAAACGTAATTGTTTTTCTTTTAAATAACTATCATAAAAATAAAAGTAGGTATAGTCCATGTAGCCTGAAAACACGTTACCGCAAGTATATTGTGGCGCATTTTTGATGAAAGTGGCCCGTAACGTGGACATAAACTTTCGGAGTGCAACATAAGCGATTTCAATCTCGCCTTTATTTAGTGCTTTCTTGTAGATGTCAACATATTGATTTAAATTTTTAGTCATCATTATCCTCTTTTTTAGCTGGTGTTTTTATCATCATCTTCCTAGAGGACATCTAGCCTGTCAACAGATATTCGAGAGATTGGTTAAATAAACGGAATTAGATTACTTTTTAAGCTTGTTTCGGTTAAACTAGGGTAAGTGTTAAGTCGGTGTTTATGATCCAGTTTGTTTGGACGATAAAAGAGATTGTGCATAACAAAAAGGATAATAGCATAGCAGCGCCATTTTATAATTAAACAAAAACCATCATTTGAAAAAATATTAATTAGTATTAACCAATTGGAGGAGATTACGTGCAAGTCGGAATTGATAAAATGCATTTTGCCACGTCACATCTATATGTTGACATGGCTGAACTAGCCGATGCTCGACAACAGGCCCCAGATAAGTATTTAATTGGGATCGGTCAATCACAAATGGCGGTGATTCCACCGTCGCAAGACACCGTTACCTTGGCAGCTAATGCGGCCTATCCGATGTTAACCGCTGAAGATATTGCGGCCATTGATCTAGTGATTGTCGCCACCGAATCTGGCGTTGATAATTCTAAGGCGGCGGCTATTTATGTTGCCAAATTACTAGGATTGTCCAAACGGGCACGAACGATTGAAATGAAGGAAGCCTGCTATGCGGCTACGGCTGGGTTACAGTTAGCGGCCGATCACATTCGGGTTCATCCAACTAAAAAAGCGTTAGTGATTGGTAGTGATATCGCTCGTTATGGATTGAACACCGCTGGGGAGCCGACCCAAGGTGGTGGTGCCGTCGCGATGTTAGTGAGTGCTGATCCACAGATTTTAGTATTAAACGATGATTCAGTCGTACTGAGTGACGACGTGATGGATTTTTGGCGGCCATTGTATCATACCGAAGCCTTGGTCGATGGTAAATACTCATCCAACATTTACATTGACTACTTCCAAGATGTGTTCCAAGCGTACTTAAAAGAACAGTCAGCTGATTTAGCCGATTTTGCAGCGTTAACCTTCCATTTGCCATATACAAAAATGGGTTTAAAGGCGTTACGAAGTGTTTTGCCAATGGCGACAACTGATCAGCAAACAACGTTGTTGGCCCATTTTGAACATGCGCGGCGATTTAGTCGGCAAGTGGGTAACTTGTATACCGGGTCGCTTTATTTAGGCTTGTTATCTTTATTAGTTAGTGATCCGGATTTGAAAGCTGGCGATTTGATCGGTCTCTTTAGCTACGGTTCTGGCGCGGAAGGCGAGTTCTATACGGGTCGCTTGCAGCCAAAATATCAACGTGGATTAGATCTTGAGTTACCACAACGATTGACCCGTCGTCAACGAGTGAATGTGGCCGAATATGAAGCACTCTTTAATCATCAATTGCAATGGATTGCGGATGATCAGCAATTGGACTATCAAAATGATCCACAGCGATTTGTATTAACCGGCCAAGTAAACGAGCAGCGTCAATATTTGGATCAACAGGCTTAATAAAAAGGCCGCAATCACGTCAAACGGATTGCGGCCTTTAGTGGCTATTTCTTTAAATTATTAACGAGAACTTGACCATCTTTCAGGCTAAGCAAGGTTTTAGTGGTCCCAGGTTCTAAGACGCGAACGGTATAGCCTTTAGCTAAATTCTTCTTGATTGATTTAGACAAGGATTCATAGTTACTAACCACAGTCGTACGGGCTTTTTGGTTCTTGCTAGGGTACTTTTTGATAATTTTTAACGATTTCACGTATTTTTTACCAGTTGGTTTTAACGTGAAAGTCTTAGTGTCACGATCCAAAGTAAACGTTCCGATCGATTGATAATTTGTCTTCAATTGTTTCAGGATACTGTCTTCTTTAAGTTTAGTCGTTGCCGCGGCTTTCTTTTGACTGTCTTCATTAAAGACCGTGTCCGATGAGTCGAGCTTGGCCGAATTTGATGTGGCACTGCTACTTTTCGTAGTCTGTTCAGTTTTAGTTTGATTATAGGGCCAAAATGGTAATTTGATGGTGGCGTAAATGGTGACTAACGCGCTGATAACGGTGATGACAGCTAAAAACTTCCAGCCACCGCCAGATTGCCGAGCCGAAAATAACGAAAAAATAGCTAATAGGAAAACGATAATACCGATAATTGCTAAAAATAACAAAAAGACCAACTCCCAAAATTTTGATTGGTAAGTTCATTATACCATTGAACAATTTAATCGCCGAAAGTAGTTAGCAAAAATATTTGTTAAGAAAATGTAAAATAACTGTCGTGGCATTGCCTTATTTACATTGTACAATGGGGTCAGCTAATAAAGAGGAGCGTGCACATGCGAAAAGGAAAGTTAGGTCGACTGATAATTGCTGGAATTAGTGGGTTAATTGCACTAGGGATTAGTACGAGTGCCTTTGCCAGTGCCAATAAAGTGATTGATGTGTCTCAATACCAAGGTAACATCAACTGGTCAAAAACATCTAAGGTGACGAAGATGGCCATCATTCGGGTTCAACATGGTGGCGGTACAATTGATACGAAACGTAATGTCAATGCTAATGGTGCCGCGAAATATGGGGTGCCATTTGGTCAATACGCTTTTGCAGAATTCACCAGTGTGGCGGATGCCCAAACGGAAGCCAAGCAATTTTACAGCCGTAGCAATTCAAAAGCGAAGTTCTTTGTGTTAGACGATGAAAAACACATGAGCGGCGTCAGTGCTGCAGCTGAACGGAAATATGCAAAAGCTTGGGTCACGCAAATGCGCAAGTTGACGAATAAAAAGTTAATCTTGTATTCTGGGGAATGGTATGCAAGTACTGTAAAATTCGATCAAAGTTTATTTGACGGTGTTTGGATTGCCAATTATTCAGCCAAGCCAAAATTAACTGCGGATTTATGGCAATATTCAGCAACTGGCCGGGTTAGTGGGATTAGCGGCAATGTTGATTTGAGTAAAATTTTAGACAGTAGTGCAGTTAGCAGCTGGTTGTTGCCACACAGTAGTACTATTAATAGCAGCGTCTCAGCGAAAAAGACGACCAAGTATTACCATAGTGTGCCAACAAGTAAGCAAGTTAAGACACTCAAAAAAGTTAATGGCTATAAAGACGTTAGCTTTAAGACTAAGAGTGGTTCTAAGTACGCCAAAGGGACAACGTTAACCGTTAAAGCGGTTAAGAAGTCTAACGGTGGTGCTTATCGCTTTAAGCTAAGTAATAATCAATATATTAGTGCTAAAAAGACATTAGTCGTTACAGAATAAACGATTTAAAAGGTGATCGGGCGAGTTCCGATCACCTTTTTTAGGAGGAAAAAGTCAATGCTATCATTATTCTTACCCACTTATCCAAATAATCAAGCACCAATGGCGGCCTATATGCGGCATCAATTCGAATTTTTAGGCGTTAAAGCCGGTGAACGGCGACAATTGACACGGCCCATCGCGCAGCAGAGTAAGAAAGTGACGTCAGCCGAATTGACAACTTGGCTTGAATTTTATTATCAACAGCCATATCGCGAGTATCAATATGTGGCAATTGATTTGGCTTTAGCTAATGTTCGTCGTTTAACTCCAGCACAGTATCAATGGTGTCAAGATCAGGTCACTGTGTCAGCTTGGTGGGATAGTGTTGATAGTTGGCGAAAAGTCTTAGCCACGTATATTTGGCAGCACCAAGCATTGGCAACGTTAGGTGAAGATTATCTAATAGCTGAAGATAAGTGGTTGCGACGAGTCGGGATTACGTTGCAACTGGGACAAAAATCGGCGACAAATCCATTGTACCTAACAAAAATGATCGAACAGAATCAGGATGACCCAGAATTCTTTATTCAAAAAGCGATTGGCTGGGCCTTACGTGATTACAGTAAGACTGAACCAGCCTGGGTAGCCAACTTCTTAGTCACGCATCCGGTGTTATCAAATTTGGCCAAACGGGAAGCTAGTAAGTATTTGCCAGGTCATTAACATAAATTGGGTGTGGCAATATGCTGATGTATCAGGAATAACAATAAAAAAGCTGTGCGACCAAAATAGGTCACGCAGCTCTTTTATTGGTTGAAAATTAGTAAAGCATGTCACGGTATAAACCGACAACTTTACCTAAGACACTGACACTCGTTAGGATAATGGGAGCCATCGTATCATTTTCTGGTTGGAGTCGATAATGATCAGCTTCTTTGAAGAAACGTTTGCAAGTAGCTTCGTTTTCATCGGTCATCGCAATGATAATATCACCGTTATCCGCAAAACTTTGCCGCCGGACGATGACTTGATCGCCATCCATGATCCCGATGTTAATCATACTTTCACCACGAATGGTGAGCATGAATAAGTCACCGCCAAAAGTTTCGAGTTCTTTCGGCATTGGAAAATAGTCGGTTGCTTCTTGCACCGCTAAGATGGGTTGACCAGCCGTTACTGTTCCCAAAACGGGAATTTGATGAGGCATGGTTTCAACACCCAAAGCTTCATAACCAGCGGGGGTTACTTCAATTGCTCGGGGCTTCGTTGGATCTTTTTGCAACAAGCCTTTTTTCTCAAGTCGAGACATGTGTCCATGTACCGTGGAGGTCGAAGACAAGTTGACAGCTTCGCCAATTTCGCGGACCGTTGGCGGATAGCCTTTCTCATTGACACGTTCATAAATAAAACGTAGAACGGCCATTTGTTTGCTTTCTGATGTTTTACTCATCGTGGCACCTCATTTTTTATTTTCATTGTTGGTTACACCAATTGTAGCATAGCCTGCAGCACCTTTCAAACAAATGTTCGGTTGACAAAGTCTTTTAATTGATTTATGTTCGGAAATCAGGTATTCTATTCATGCTTTTGAAAGGAGCGAATGGATTGATTTCAAAAGAATTATTAGGCCGTATTAATGAATTGGCACACAAAGCCAAAACAGAAGGTCTGACTGAATTAGAAAAAGTCGAACGTAAAGATTTACGTGAGAAATACTTAAAAGAATTTCGGGCGGGTTTCCGTCAACAAGTTGAAATGTTACAAGTGTACGACAAGCAAGGCAAAGAAGTTACCCCTGAAAAAGTTCGTCAGATCCAACGGGATCGCGGCTTACGTGACGATTAAGTTAATGAAGGAAAGTTTACACTTTGTGTAAATTTTCCTTTTCTTTTATAAATAAGTTGTGTAGACTAGTTTATTGAAGACTGTTTAAGGGAGGGGAATGACTGTGAATATTGGTATTGGTGTATTGGTCTTACTAGTTGGGATCTTAATCGGGTTAGTCGGCGGTTTCTTCGGTGCACGGCACTACATGAAGAACTACTTAAAGCAAAATCCACCAATTAGTGAAGAGATGTTACGGACCATGATGATGCAAATGGGTCAACGCCCATCAGAAAAGAAACTTCATCAAATGTTAAATTCGATGAAAGCTTCGGCTCGCAACGAAAAATAAGCTAAAAAAACACGCCATTAATGGGCGTGTTTTTTTGTGGCTGGATCAACGTAATGAAAGTTAGGATCAATTGCTTGATCTAATTCATCAAACGCGGTCAGCATTTGGGTTTCAATTTGTTTTTGACCAGCTTCGTCGAGTTTGAGCTTACGATCAATATAGATCGGTTTGCCAAAACGAACGGTAATTCTCTGGCGAGTAAAGAGCCGCTTAAACGTCAATGGGCCTTGATAAACCGTTGGAATCAATGGGACACGGGCCATTTTAGCAATGACGGTAGCGCCACCTTTTAATTCTTGGGAATGACGAGTTCCAGATGGAAACATAATCAGTGATAATTTACCGCTACGTAAAAACTTAACCGGTGTTTTAATCGCTGAGGGACCAGGATGATCCCGGTTAACCGGAAACGCATTGGCGCGCGTTAAAATAAACCGTAAAACGGGGTTTTTGAAAAGTTCTTCTTTCGCCATAAAGCTAAATTGCATTGGACTCCCTGCGAGGGCATATAGCAACGGGTCAAACCACGTCCGGTGGGGACCAACTAAAATATAAGCCCCATCGGGTAAGTTTTCGCGACCTTGGTATCGTGGCTTGCCATTGATTAAGCCAATGATGACCCGAACCAAGCCCCGCATAAATGAATAGAACATGGCAATCTTCCTTTCGATCAGATCCTGTCCATAGTATGACGAAAGTTTTCACTTGGTGCAAGCAATTTGTGGTAAGCTGACAATGATATTTTAAAAAAGGGTGGGATCACATGGCGACAATCGCCTTACGCGCGGATGAGCGTATTGACCAATTATATAGTAAGAATATTCAAATCATTCAAAGTCCAACCGTTTTTTCGTTTTCACTTGATGCTGTTTTGCTGGGCGCTTTTGCCACTGTGAGTCGGGCCGCTAAAACACAAATTGTTGATCTTTGTGCGGGTAATGGAGCGGTTGGTCTCTTCGTGAGTGGCACAACGAATGGTCATATCACAGAAGTGGAATTACAACCACGCTTGGCCGATATGGCAACACGGAGTATTCAATTAAATGACTTGACTGATCAAATGACGGTGTTGAATCAAGATTTGTTGACCGTTACGGATCAACTTAAAAAAGATTCGATCGATGTGGTACTATGCAATCCACCATATTTTAAGGATCAACCTGAAAGTCAAAAAAATCCCAATCCTCATTTAGCGATTGCCCGTCATGAAATAACGGCGGATCTTGATCATATTTTGGGTGCGACGAGTGATTTACTGAAAATGAATGGCAAGGCCTACTTCGTTCATCGACCAGAACGCTTGGATGATTTATTTGCAGCGATGCAGCAACATCGCTTAGCCCCTAAACGGTTACGATTTGTGCATCCCAAAGCGGATCGTGAAGCAAATATGGTATTGATTGAAATGATTAAGGATGGCAAACCCAATGGCGTGCGCATTATGCCACCAATCGTGGTCTATGCGGCAGATGGCACGTATCAAGAAGAGGTGCGACAATTACTTTATGGCAAGTAAACCGTATTATTTTTATGTTTTGTTATGTGCGGATCAGACATTGTATGGTGGGTTTACAGATGATTTAGATCGACGATTGGCGACACATAACGCAGGTAAAGGGGCTAAATATACCCGGCCAGCGTCACGACGTCCCTTAAAAATGATTTATCATGAAACTTTTGACAATAAATCAGCCGCTTTGAAAGCTGAATATGCGTTTAAACATCAGCCACGAAAGGCGAAATTACAGTATTTAGCTGCCCATGATGTGAAAATTTAGCAAAGTTTTCATAAATAGTCATTCTATTTCTGACATTTACTGTTATAATATTTACTGTATCAATATATAGGAGGAATTCTTGTAATGAAAATTATTGCTTATGCTGTACGTGACGACGAACGTCCTTTCTTCGATACTTGGATGAAAGAAAACCCAGATGTTGAAGTTAAATTGGTTCCAGAATTACTTACTGAAGACAACGTTGATTTAGCTAAAGGCTTCGACGGTGCCGATGTATACCAACAAAAAGACTATACTGCTGAAGTATTAAACAAGTTGGCTGACGAAGGGGTTAAGAACATTTCTCTTCGTAACGTTGGTGTTGATAACTTGGACGTTCCTACTGTTAAAGCTCGTGGCTTAAACATTTCTAATGTACCAGCATATTCACCAAATGCGATTGCTGAATTATCAGTAACGCAATTGATGCAATTATTACGTCAAACCCCATTGTTCAACAAGAAGTTAGCTAAGCAAGACTTCCGTTGGGCTCCAGATATTGCTAAAGAATTAAACACCATGACTGTTGGTGTTGTTGGTACTGGCCGTATTGGTCGTGCTGCTATCGATATCTTCAAAGGTTTCGGCGCAAAGGTTATCGGTTACGATGTTTACCGTAACGCTGAACTTGAAAAAGAAGGTATGTACGTTGATACCTTGGACGAATTATACGCCCAAGCTGACGTTATTACTTTACACGTTCCTGCCTTGAAGGATAACTACCACATGTTAAATGCGGATGCCTTCAGCAAGATGAAAGATGGCGCCTACATCTTGAACTTTGCCCGTGGGACACTCATCGATTCAGAAGATTTGATCAAGGCTTTAGACAGCGGCAAAGTTGCCGGTGCTGCGCTTGACACTTATGAATACGAAACTAAGATCTTCAACAAAGACTTAGAAGGTCAAACGATTGATGACAAGGTCTTCATGAACTTGTTCAACCGCGACAACGTTTTAATCACACCACATACTGCTTTCTATACTGAAACTGCCGTTCATAACATGGTTCACGTTTCAATGAACAGTAACAAACAATTTATCGAAACTGGTAAAGCTGATACGCAAGTTAAGTTTGACTAATTTCTGATTATTGCTAAAAACACGCTCATCTTCGGATGGCGTGTTTTTTTAAATCTTTTTAGAACGTATGTTTGTGCTTGGCTGTTATAATCACTATACTAAGAACATAGTCATCAAAAAAAGGGGATTATAAAAATGCAAACAGCTTTATTTGTGATGTTGGATCAATATGCGGACTGGGAGCCAGCATATTTAGCGGGACAATTAAATCAACGGCAAGATTGGCATATTATAACGGCGTCTGATCAACCAACAGTGCACTCAATTGGTGGATTTACCACAACGGTCGATGTGCAATTAACGGCGCTACCTAGTGTTGTGGATTTGGTTGTTTTGATTGGTGGACAGTCATGGCAACGAGACTTACCAACATTAACGGCCTATTTAAAGACACGGTTAACTCAAGGGACAATCGTTGGGGCGATTTGCGGGGCGGTGGATTACTTAGCGACACGCAGCTTGCTCACCGGCTATCGACATACTGGCAATGCGCAAATTTTGTGGCAGAACGCGGCAGCTTATCAGAATCCAAAAGATTTTGAAGCCACGCAAGTCGTAGCGGATCGTAATCTAGTGACGGCCAACGGTACAGCCGCAATTGACTTTGCGAAGGCCGTACTCAAACAGCTAGATTTGTTCACTGATCAGGATCAACAAACATTAAACTTACAACAACTTGGGTATACCAACTATTGTCAGCAGTATGGTGATCCGTTTAAAACTACGGCAACAAAAAAAGCTTAGGCAGGTCGCCTAAGCTTAACTAACGCAATCGGTTAAATCGTGACTGCTTGAACGAGGGCCATGAGCAAGTCGCTCAACTCGTCAGGTGTTTCGATCGTTTGGTCTGGAATGACAGTTGATGATGTGGCTAAGGCCTGTCGATGGTTAAACCAAAATGTTTGCCAACCAGCGTGTTTGGCGCCAGACATATCTAACGTGGCGTTGTCACCAACATAGACAGCTTGATTGGCACGAATGCCAGCCTGATGGGCCCAAGTGGTGAAGATTGATGGGTCAGGCTTGGCAATTCCTAGCGTTTCAGCAATGAAAATATTGTCAGCGTGAACGTATCGTTCAATTTGCAATTGATGCAATTTCTGACGTTGGATTTCAGTCGGACCATTGGTAATGATGCCGATCTGAAAATGATGACTGAGCTTAGCCAAGGTTGTGCTCAAACCACTGAATAGTTGAATCTTTTTTAAAGCCTGCTGGTAAGCCATCTCGAATTGAATGGCCCAATCGGTACTAATTGTAGGCAGGTTCAATAGGGCTAAGGCGTGCCGCAAACGAGCGGTTTGCCAAGCCTTGAGGGTCAACTCATGGGTCATCACTTGATGATAGGTGTGATCCGTAAAGTCACGAAACCGATTGAAAATGACGGCCAGTTCAGACGCCGATAGCGCGTGGTCTAATGTTTGCGCTAAGGCAGTCTCAACTGGTGATTTTTGATCGTAGAGGGTATCATCTACATCAAAAATAATCGCTTTGATCATGTTTAATTGAGCCTCCTATGCGAAAAATAGTTTAGCATACAATTGAAAAATTACAAATTCTGAATGAAACTTCTTGCAAGCGTCTTTATTTTTCGGTATACTATCTTTCGGTGCTAAAACACCAATTCACACTTGTGGTGATGATGGTAGTCGTGCTCGGAAGAGTTCTGCTGTCAAGTGAGCCATGAGGAGGAAAAAACAAAATTTTTGGAGGCACATATATTATGGCTGTTATTTCTATGAAACAATTGCTTGAAGCCGGTGTCCATTTCGGTCACCAAACTCGTCGTTGGAACCCAAAGATGAAACCATACATCTTTACGGAACGGAACGGCATTTACATCATTGACTTACAAAAGACGGTCAAGATGATCGATTCTGCTTACAACTTCGTTAAGGATGCCGCTGCTGATGATGGCGTTATCTTGTTTGTTGGGACTAAGAAACAAGCCCAAGACTCAATCGAAGAAGAAGCTACCCGTGCTGGTCAATACTACGTTAACCATCGTTGGTTAGGTGGGACTTTGACTAACTGGAACACCATCCAAACTCGGATCAAGCGTCTTAAGCAATTGAAGAAGATGGAAGAAGACGGTACTTTCGATCGTTTACCTAAGAAGGAAGTTTCATTATTAATCAAGCAACGTGCTAAGCTTGAAAAATTCTTGGGTGGTATCGAAGACATGCCTCGCATCCCAGATGTGATGTTCATCGTTGATCCTCGTAAGGAACAAATCGCCGTCAAGGAAGCTCAAAAATTGAACATTCCGATCGTTGCGATGGTTGATACCAACACTGATCCTGATGATATCGATGTTATCATCCCATCAAACGATGACGCTATTCGTGCCGTTCGTTTGTTGACTTCAAAAATGGCTGATGCTGTTATTGAAGGTCGTCAAGGTGAAGACGAAGATGTTACCGAAGACTCATTTAAAGACAACAAAGACGCTAAAAAGTCAGTTGATTCTTTAGAAGATATCGTTGAAGCTGTTGAAGGCGACAACGACGCTAAGTCTGACAAAAAATAATTGAAATAAATTAGGCTGTCTTAAAAGTCGTGGACCTTATCGGCCTGATTTTGAGGGCAGCTTTTTATATAAAATCAAACATGCTCAAAGGAGAGTAAACTATGGCAAAGATTTCTGCAGCACAAGTTAAAGAACTCCGTGATAAAACCGGTGTTGGTATGATGGACGCTAAAAAAGCGTTAGTTGAAACTGAAGGCGACATGGAAAAAGCCGTTGACGTTTTACGCGAAAAAGGTGTTGCTAAAGCTGAAAAGAAGAGTGGCCGTGTTGCTGCTGAAGGGATGGCTGCCGTTGCCATTAAAGGCGACCATGCTGCGATCGTTGAAGTTAACTCTGAAACTGACTTCGTTGCCTCAAGTGATCCTTTCAAAGCTTTAGTTGCTGAAATTGCTGACAAGATTGCTGATGAAGCACCAGAATCAGTTGACGCAGCCTTAGCTTTAGCTTCTGACAAGGGCACCATTAACGATGCTGTTATTGCCACGACTCAAGTGACTGGTGAAAAAATCAGCTTACGTCGTTTCAAAGTGATCGAAAAGGGCGCTGACCAAAACTTTGGTTCATACATCCATAATGGTGGCCAAATTGGCGCGTTAGTTGTCTTAGATGGCGCTGATGAAGATGCAGCTAAAGACGTTGCCATGCACGTTGCTGCCATCAACCCAGAATACGTTTCTCGCGAACAAGTGCCTGCTGAAACGTTAGCTCATGAAAAAGACGTTTTAGTTAAGGAAGCTTTGAACGAAGGCAAACCTGAAAAGATCGTTGAAAAAATGGTTGAAGGCCGTTTGAACAAGTGGCTTTCAGAAATCAGTTTGGATGATCAAGAATTCGTTAAGGATTCTGACCAAACTGTTGCACATTTCGTTGAATCTAAGGGCGGCAAGGTTAACACCTTTGTTCGTTTCGAAGTCGGCGAAGGCATCGAAAAGCAAACTGGTAATTTCGTTGATGAAATTATGAGCCAAATCAAAGACTAAATTTTAGTCTGATTAAGGGGGATTGCACAAAACATTGTTTTGTCGCAATCCTTTTTTTACGGCCAGGAAGCTTTTAGGCACCGAATTGGTGTGAAAGTATCAGTCGATATAAATATTATGGTAAAATAGATGCAGATAAGCTTGAGGAGGACAAAACGATGTCGGAAGTTAAATATAAGCGTGTGATCCTAAAGTTAAGCGGTGAAGCCTTAGCTGGCGAAAAGGGCTTCGGGATTAACCCACCAGTAATCAAAACGGTTGCTGAAGAATTGAAGGATGTTTATGATTTGGGCGTCCAAATTGCGATTGTTGTTGGTGGCGGTAATATGTGGCGTGGTGAAGCCGGTGCCCAAATGGGTATGGAACGGGCCCAAGCCGATTATATCGGTATGTTAGCCACCATCATGAACGCCTTGGCGTTACAAGATAACTTGGAATCAATTGGGGTACCAACTCGCGTACAAACCTCTATTGAAATGCGCCAAATTGCTGAACCATACATTCGACGCAAGGCCATGCGGCATCTTGAAAAACGTCGGATTGTCATCTTTGCTGGTGGGACTGGAAGTCCTTACTTCTCAACTGATACAACGGCGGCCTTACGCGCAGCTGAAATTAACGCAGATGCGATTTTAATGGCTAAAAACGGCGTTGATGGTGTTTATTCAGCTGATCCTAACAAGGATGCCAATGCTGTTAAATTCGACGAATTGACTCACCTTGATATTATCAACAAAGGGTTACAAGTTATGGATACAACTGCTAGTTCATTATCGATGGATAATGATATTCCAGTCGTTGTCTTCAACTTGAACCAAGCTGGCAATATTCGGAAAGTGGTTGCCGGTGAACATATCGGAACAACTGTTAGGGGGAAATAACAATGGCAGCAACAGAACCAATTTTAACTGCAGCACAAGATAAGATGAAAAAAGCGGAAGCCTCATTGCAACGCGAACTCGGAAATATCCGGGCTGGTCGTGCCAATGCGTCTTTATTGAACCGGATTTCCGCTGATTATTATGGGACTTTGACCCCATTAAACCAAATGGCCGCAATTAGTACGCCTGAACCACGGGTGTTAATGGTAACACCATTTGATAAGTCAGCTTTAAAAGAAATCGAAAAAGCTATTTTAGCTTCTGACTTAGGTATTAGCCCAGCTAACGATGGGTCGGCTATCCGGTTAGTGATTCCACAATTGACGGAAGAACGCCGGAAAGAATTGGCTAAGGACGTTAAGGCCGAAGGTGAACGTGCCAAGGTTGCCGTTCGTAATGTTCGTCGTGACGCCATGGATGCCTTGAAGAAGGGCCATAAGAATGGCGACTTTACTGACGATCAATTACATGATCTTGAAGATCAAACGCAAAAGTTGACCAATCAAGCCATCAAAGATGTTGATGCGATTGTGGCTGACAAAGAAAAAGAAGTACTCGAAGGTTAATTTGAGTACGGATTGTTTAAAAAGGCTTGAAGAAATTCAAGCCTTTTTTTGTTGAAGATAGTTTAATGGCGCTTTTTTTGGTAAAATAGTGCTTGGTTAAGCTTTTTTTTGGAGGTGCAACTTGTTCGCTTTTTTTAATAAAAATGATCCAGCAACTGATGAGAACGTTGAATTAGATGCGCAACGCATTCCAGCTCACGTGGCCATTATTATGGATGGTAACGGTCGCTGGGCCAAGTCACGGCATTTACCACGCGTGGCTGGACACAAAGAAGGCATGAACACCGTCAAAAAGATCACAATCGCAGCTAGCGATTTAGGGGTCAAGGTGCTCACCCTTTATGCCTTTTCAACAGAAAACTGGAAACGTCCGACTGATGAAGTCAACTATTTGATGCAGTTACCGGTTAGCTTTTTTGATACGTTTGTCCCTGATTTGGTTAAGCACAATGTCCGTGTCCAAGTGATGGGCTATACGGATCAATTGCCAGCTAAGACCCAAAAGGCGGTCCGTGATGCGGTTGCTGATACGCAAGCGTGTGATGGGATGGTTTTGAATTTTGCACTTAATTACGGCTCACGCGCTGAAATGGTGACTGGGATTCAAGCCATTGCACAACAGGTACAAGCTGGTAAGTTAACGGTTGATCAAATTGATGAACGTACTGTTGACGATGCTTTGATGACGTCAGCGCTCGGTCAATATCACGATCCTGACCTGTTGATTCGGACGAGTGGTGAAGAACGGATCTCAAACTTTTTGCTTTGGCAAATTGCCTATAGTGAACTGGTCTTTACAGATGTTAAATGGCCAGATTTTACAGCGACAACCTTAAAAGCTTGTATCGCGGATTTTCAACACCGTGATCGACGCTTTGGGGGGCTGTCGGATCATAAATAAAGGGAGTTTTAGCTTATGAAACAACGCGTCATTACGGCGGTTATTGCGCTAATCTTGTTTATTCCCGTCATTTTTATTGGTGGGGTAACCTTGGATATTGTGGCGATGCTGCTTGGGGCGATCGCGATGTCAGAATTGTTAATTATGCGGAAAAAACTGCTGATTTCGTTTGAAGCGATTGTCAGTATGTTGGCTGTGATGGTAGAAATTGCGCCTAATCGCTGGTTTAATGGTCTCCCAGACCAATTGAACAAAGCTTATGTGGTTTATTTCTTCATTATTTTAATGTTATTACACACGGTTTGGTCACGGAATCGATTTTCATTTGATGATGCTGGCGTCTTAACGCTAGGTATTTTCTACATTGGGATGGGATTCAACTATTTTACGGCCGCTCGTGGTGTTAACGTTGAAATGTTACTATATTTGATGTTTATCGTTTGGACAACTGATAGTGGTGCTTATATGGTTGGCCGCAAGCTCGGTAAACATAAGGTCACGCCAATCAGCCCCAATAAAACTTGGGAAGGCTGCGTTGGTGGGAGTGTGATTGGCGTGGTGATTGCCACGGCCTTTGCACTTGCCTTACAAGTCGGTTACCAAAATTGGCTCAGTATGTTAGTGATCACGATTATCTTATCGATCGTTGGTCAGTTCGGAGACTTGGTGGAATCTGCCTTGAAGCGTTACTATGGGGTCAAGGATTCTGGTAAAATTTTACCTGGCCATGGTGGGATCTTAGATCGCTTTGACAGTATGTTATTAGTCTTTCCAATTGCTCACCTCTTTGGCTTGTTTTAATCACTAAGGACCTCCACTGTGAGTGGAAGAAAGGACCCACTTCTTGATAGTTACAATTATTACATTCATTATCGTTTTTGGGATTTTGGTAATTGTGCATGAATTCGGTCACTTTTACTTTGCTAAACGGGCCGGGATCTTAGTCCGAGAGTTTTCAGTTGGGATGGGCCCCAAGGCAGTCGCGTTCCGTCGAAATGCCACAACCTATACGTTGCGATTACTGCCGATCGGTGGTTATGTGCGGATGGCTGGAGTTGCGGATGACGAAGACGACGAACTTAAACCCGGGACCCCCATTAGTTTACAAGTTGGTCAGGATGGCTTGGTTCATTCGATTAATGCCAGCAAGAAGACGACCTTGTTTAATGGGATTCCGTTATCAGTGACGGCTAGTGATCTAGAAAAAGAACTCTGGATTGAAGGCTATGAAAATGGTGACGAAAGTGAAGTTAAACGGTATCCAGTAGATCATGATGCCACGATTATTGAAAGTGATGGCACCGAAGTTCAGATTGCCCCCGTTGACGTTCAGTTCCAATCGGCCAAACTCTGGCAACGGATGCTGACCAACTTTGCGGGGCCGATGAATAACTTTATTTTGGCGATTATCACGTTTGCCATTTTAGCCTTCATGCAAGGTGGCGTTACGACCGTTACGACGAAGGTTGCTGCTACAACCGCTAATTCAGTTGCCCGTCAAGCTGGGATTAAAGCTGGTGATCAGATTGTGTCCGTTAATGGCAAAAAGATGACCAGTGCGCAATCGATTTCAGTGTTGATTCAAGATAGTCCGAATAAGACCGTTAAATTAGGTGTTAAACGGGCTGGTCAAACGCGAACAGTTAGTGTGAAGCCGAAAGCAAAGACGGTTTCGGGCAATCGCGTTGGTCAAATTGGGGTACAATGGGGCAGTCATACTGACTCACGGTTGAGTACCAAGTTGACCTATGGCTTTACGGGTGCGTGGAGCATCACGACTCAGATTTTTCAAGTCTTGGGTCGGATGGTCACTCACGGATTTAGCTTAAATGATTTAGGCGGACCAGTGGCGATTTTTGCGACCACTTCGCAAGCCGCTAAGTCCGGCATCCGGCAAGTGATTTACTTGCTTGCAGTATTATCCATTAACTTAGGTATCGTCAACTTATTACCGATTCCAGCACTGGATGGTGGTAAGCTGTTACTAAACATTATTGAAGGTATTCGCGGAAAACCACTTCGAGTGGAGACAGAAAGCGTGATTACGTTAATTGGGTTTGGTTTATTGATGTTATTAATGGTGTTAGTCACTTGGAACGATATCCAACGATATTTCTTCTAAGCGATTATTAAAATAGGACCATGAAGGAGAATATGTCTAAATGAAACAATCGAAGTTGTTAATTCCGACCTTAAAAGAAGTGCCTAACGATGCTGAAGCCTTAAGTCATCGTATGATGTTACGGGCTGGCTACATTCGTCAAATTTCGGCTGGTATGTATGCGTACTTACCATTGGCTTATCAAGTATTGACCAAAATTGAGGCGATTATTCGCCAAGAAATGGAAAAAATTGATGCGGCTGAAATGTTAGTGCCAGCAGTCATTCCAGCGGAACTCTGGCAAGCCACCGGCCGTTATGAAACTTATGGGCCAGAATTGTTCAAACTAAAGAACCGTCATGATCGTGAATTTATCTTGGGGCCAACCCATGAAGAAACCTTCACCTCAATTATTCGTGATGAAGTTAAATCATATAAAAAATTACCATTAACGTTATATCAAATCCAAGCTAAATATCGGGATGAAGATCGGCCACGTTATGGGTTACTTCGTGGTCGTGAATTTATCATGAAGGATGCTTATTCATTCCATGCAGATGAAGACTCATTGGATGGCACGTTCCAAGATATGGCGCAAGCTTATCAAAATATCTTTGAACGATGTGGATTGAAGTTCCGCTCAATCATCGGTGACGGTGGTGCGATGGGTGGGAAAGACTCCCGCGAATATTCTGCGATTGCCCCAGTTGGGGAAGATACAATTGTGTATTCTGATGCTAGTGACTACGCGGCTAACTTAGAAATGGCCCGTAGTTTGTATGTGCCTAAGAAGTCACATGCGTCATTAAAGGATATGGAAAAGATCGAAACGCCAGGCGTTGGTACGATCGACGAATTGGCCGATTTCTTAAAGGTTGGCGCTGATCAACTTGTAAAGAGTATCTTATTCATGGCTGATGATGAGCCCGTGATGGCGTTAGTTCGTGGTGACCATGAAGTTAATGATGTTAAGTTGAAGAACTATTTAGGGGCCGATTTCTTAGAGATGGCGACACCTGAACAAGCTAAACACTATCTTGGTGCCAGCTTTGGATCATTAGGGCCAGTTAATGTCAGTGATGATGTGAAAATTATTGCGGATGTTTATGTCAAAGATATGGCTAACATTACGGTAGGTGCTAATGAAGATGGGCATCACTTTACGAATGTCAATCCAGAACGTGATTTTCACGCTGAAGACTATGTGGACATCCGCTTTGCTCAAGAAGGGGAATTGTCACCTGATGGCGCCGGCGTCTTGAAGTTCACTAAGGGAATTGAAATTGGTCATATCTTCAAACTAGGCACACGTTACTCTAAAGATTTGCATGCTGAAGTCTTAGATCAAAATGGTCGTAATATTCCAGTGATTATGGGTTGCTACGGGATCGGGGTTTCTCGATTACTGTCAGCGATTGCGGAACAACGGGCTGATGATAATGGGCTAGTTTGGCCAAAGGCAATTGCGCCATTTGATGTCCACGTCATTCCAGTTAACCCTAAGAAGGCTGAACAAGTCGAAGTTGCGGATCAAGTTGAAGCACAATTAGAAGCAGCGGGTTACAAAGTCCTCTACGATGATCGTAAAGAACGTCCTGGTGTGAAGTTTGCTGATTCTGATTTGATGGGCTTACCTGTTCGGATTACGGTCGGTAAGAAAGCAAGCGAAGGCATCGTCGAAATCAAACTTCGTCAAACTGGCGAAACACTTGAAGTTAAGCAAGAAGAAATTGCCAACAACTTGGCTGTTTTGATGAAGAACATTGATTAAACGTTAGACAAGAATGATTGCAAGTTAATTGAAAAATGCGTACACTAAGACAGTTAGGGTATGCAGAAATCACCTAGTTTCGAGCACCGTGAAACTAGGTGATTTTAGTTCATTTTTTAGATAAGGAGGCGCCCGCGTGAGCTTAAATCAGCACGAAATGTTTATGAAGTTACTTGAACAAATCGAGTTACCAGATGATCCGTGTTTTGCTGATGCGACGATTGATAAGTTAACTGTTCATCAAACGTCAAAAATCTGGGAATTTCATTTACATTTCCAACACGTCTTACCATTTAGTCAGTTTATGACGTTCCAAAATAAATTGCGACTGGCTTTTCACGATATCGCTGAGGTTAAAGTGATGATTAGTACCGATGAGACCACGGTCAACTCGACAGAATTGGCGAATTATTGGGAGTGGATCGTGCAAAATAGTGGGATTACCTCACCGTTAGTGCAATCGTTATGCAATAGTAACGTGCCCACTTATGAAGATGATCGGGTGTTATTGCTGGCTGAAAATGAAGTGATTCAACGCTTTTTAACCAATCAGGCGTTAGGTCCGATTGAATCGACTTATCAAGCACTCGGCTTTCCGAAGTTTTCCGTGCACACGATGATCGATGAATCAGCTTCGCAAGCCAAAATCCAAGCGTTTCATGCGCAAAAAGCTAAATCTGATCAAGAATTAGCGAAAAAAGCGGAAGCGGCCATTAAAAAGGCTAATGAAAAGCGGCAACAATCCGATGCACCGGCACCGATTGAAGGCCCTGTTCAGTTAGGGAAAGGCATCAATCCGGCTGAACCAGCTAAACAGTTAGTTCAAATTACCGAAGAAGAACGATCCGTCATTATTGAAGGCTATGTCTTTGATGTGGAAGTCCGGACGTTGCGGTCACAACGACAACTGTTGATTTTAAAAGTGACTGATTATAGTTCGTCGATGGTTGTGAAGAAGTTCTCGCGTAATAGCGATGATGAAGCCCAATTTGCGGCGATGAAACCAGGCATGTGGGTTCGTGTTCGTGGTTCCGTGCAAGAAGATAGCTTTATGCGTGATTTAACGTTAAACGCCTATGATATTAACGAAACCACTCATGCCTCACGTCAAGATAATGCCCCAGCCGACGACAAACGGGTTGAATTGCATTTACACTCGAATATGAGTCAAATGGATGCGACCAATAGTGTCTCAGATTTTGTGAAGCAGGCGGCTAAATGGGGGCACCCGGCGATTGCGGTGACCGATCATTCAGGGGCCCAAGCCTTTCCTGAAGCCTTTGCGGCCGGTCAAAAGAATGGCATTAAGGTGTTATACGGGGTCGAAGCCAACATGGTTGATGATGGGGTACCGATTGCGTATAACGATGCTCACGTCGATTTAAAAGAATCGACCTATGTCATTTTTGATACGGAAACAACGGGGTTGTCAGCGATTTATGATAAAGTGATCGAACTTTCAGCGGTCAAGATGGTCAAGGGAAATGTGGTCGATCAGTTTGAAGAATTCATCGATCCCGGTTTTCATTTGTCTGAAACGACGACGAACTTAACCAGTATTACTGATGATATGGTTCGTGGATCGAAATCGGAAGAAGAAGTTTTCCGATTGTTCCGTGAATTTTACGGCGATGCGATTATCGTTGGGCATAACGTCACATTCGATATTGGGTTTATGAATACTGGTTATGCGCGTCATGATATGGGGCCAATTGAGAATCCAATTATTGATACGTTGACCTTAGCGCGCTGGCTGTATCCAACTTTCAAGAGTTATCGGTTGAATACGTTAGCTAAAAAGTTTGGCGTTAATTTGGAACATCATCACCGGGCAATCTATGATGCGGAATCAACGGGTCACTTGAATCATTTGTTCCTAAAAGATGCGGAAGAACGATACGACGTGGCTTTTCATGATCAGTTAAATGACCATATGAATGAAAATGCGGCTTATCGGCATGCACGACCATTCCATGCGACACTATATGCACAGACACAAGCCGGGTTGAAGAACTTGTTTAGGATTGTGTCGTTATCTAACGTGGAATATTATTACCGGGTACCACGAGTGCCACGAAGTATTTTAAATAAATATCGTGATGGCATTTTGGTTGGTTCGGCTTGTTCTAGTGGTGAAGTCTTTACGGCCATGATGCAAAAAGGGGCTGCTGAAGCACGGCAAAAAGCCAGTTACTATGACTTTTTGGAAGTGCAACCCAAAGCAGCTTACGCCCCATTGCTTGAGAGTGAACTCATCGCGGATAATCAACATTTGGAAGAAATTATCGGCAACATGGTTTCATTAGGTGATGAATTGGACATTCCGGTTGTCGCGACAGGTGATGTGCATTACTTAAATCCTGAAGATAAAATTTATCGGAAGGTCCTCATTCATTCACAAGGCGGTGCCAATCCGTTGAACCGGACTGAACGTCCTGATGTGCATTTTAAGACGACTGATGAGATGCTCAAAGACTTTAGTTTCTTAGGCGAAGATGTGGCTCATAAAATTGTGGTTGAAAATTCTCAAGCGATTGCTAACCGGTTCGAAAATGTGCAGCCGGTTAAAGACAAGCTCTATACGCCGCGGATGCCTGGGGCTGAGGATGAAATCAAGCAATTAACGATGGATCGCGCCCATGCTTGGTATGGGACGCCGTTACCAGAAATTGTTCAAAAACGAGTCGATAAAGAACTGAAGAGTATTATCGGTAATGGGTTCTCCGTTATTTATTTGATTGCGCAACGTTTGGTTTATAAATCCAATAAAGATGGGTACTTAGTTGGGTCACGGGGGTCCGTGGGGTCAAGTTTAGTGGCGACTTTATCTGGGATTACTGAAGTGAATCCGATGCCAGCGCATTATCGTTGTCCGAAATGTCAATATTCGCATTTTTATGTCAATAATGAATATGGGTCAGGGTATGATTTGCCACCAAAAGATTGTCCTGAATGTGGGACTGATATGGTACGTGATGGTCAAAATATTCCGTTTGAAACGTTCTTGGGATTTTATGGGAACAAGGTTCCGGATATTGATTTGAACTTCTCAGGAGATTATCAACCGATTGCGCACAACTATACCAAAGTCTTGTTCGGTGAAAAGAATGTTTATCGAGCGGGGACTATTGGGACAGTTGCGGATAAGACGGGTTATGGTTACGTTAAAGCTTATGAGCGTGATACCAGCCAAAATTTGCGAAATGCGGAAATTGATCGCTTAGCTAAAGGGACAACTGGAGTTAAGCGGACAACTGGGCAACATCCGGCTGGGATTATTATTGTGCCCGATTACATGGACATTTATGATTTTACGCCGGTACAATACCCGGCTGATGATCAAACCGCTGCTTGGCAAACCACCCACTTTGATTTCCATTCGATCCATGACAATATTTTGAAAATGGATATTCTGGGACATGATGATCCGACGATGATCCGGATGTTACAAGATTTATCTGGGATTGAGCCTGAAAGTATCCCACCAGTCGATCCGAATGTCATGAAAATCTTTTCAAGTCCAGAAGTGTTAGGTGTCACGGAAGATCAAATTTTCTCTAAAACTGGGACCCTAGGTATTCCTGAATTCGGGACGCGGTTTGTTCGCGGCATGTTAGAAGAAACGCATCCCTCGACATTCAATGAACTCTTACAAATTTCAGGGTTGTCACATGGGACTGATGTGTGGTTAGGTAATGCGGAAGAATTAATTAAAGATGGCACGGTTACGTTAGCTGAGGTTATTGGGTGTCGGGATAACATCATGACCGACTTGATTCACTACGGTATGGAATCCGATATGTCGTTCCAGATTATGGAACACGTGCGGAAAGGCCGTGGGATTCCAGATGACTGGCAACAAGCGATGAAAGATTCGAATGTGCCTGATTGGTATATTGAGTCGTGTTTGAAGATTAAGTATATGTTCCCACGGGCTCATGCGGCGGCTTATATTTTAATGGCGTTGCGGGTGGCTTACTTTAAGGTGTACTTCCCACTTATTTATTATGCAGCCTACTTCTCAGTTCGGGCTGATGACTTTGACCTAGTTGCGATGGCGCACGGTAAAGAAGCCATTAAGGCATCGATGAAAGCTATTACTGATAAAGGCATGGATGCGTCAACGAAGGAAAAGAACTTACTAACTGTTATGGAATTAACCAACGAAATGGTTGAACGAGGCTTTAACTTCTCGATGGTTGATTTGGATAAATCTGATGCGGCAGATTGGCTTATTGAAGGTGACACGTTGATTGCACCGTTCCGGGCAGTTCCCGGACTGGGGCTAAACGTCGCCAAGCAAATCGTGGCTGCGCGAGCAGATAAACCATTCTTGTCGAAAGAAGATTTAGCTAAACGGGGGAAGGTTTCGAAGACGTTGATTGAATTTATGACTGATAATGGGGTTTTAGAAGGGTTACCGGACGAAAACCAATTATCTTTGTTCTAAATTTTGTGGCTGTAAAAGGCGCTGGGTTGCGGATTATGCATAATTATGATACTATATGAGTGTAATTTAAAACTCGTTAACGAGTGAGCAGCGATGCTCACTCTTTTTATTGGACTAATCTGGATAGGAGGCGCAACGTGAGCAGTAATGTTGTTGAAACAATTCAACCGGTGGCCCAGGCCATTGTGGCGGCCCACCAGTTTGAATTAGTTGATGTTGAATTTGTTAGAGAAGGGCAAAGTTGGTACTTAAGAGTCTATATCGACAAGCCAGGTGGCATTAACATTGAAGAATGTGCCATGGTTAGTGATGAATTAAGTGAAAAGTTAGATACGATGGATCCTGATCCAATTCCCCAAGCGTACTTTTTGGAGGTTTCTTCACCAGGTGCCGAACGGCCATTGAAGAAAGAAGCCGATTACCAAAATGCCATTGGTCAATATGTCCATGTGGGGCTATATCAAAAAGTTGATGGCAAAAAGGTCTTCGAAGGCGATTTAGCTGAAGTGACCCCAGAAACATTGACAATTAATTATTTAGATAAAACCCGCCATAAGACGGTGGTCATTGATCGGCAACAAATCGCCCAAGCGCGATTAGCTGTTAAGTTCTAATTAGCAAAGGAGTTTACGCATGAGTAAGGAATTATTAGGGGCTTTAGACACCCTGGAATCAGAAAAAGGCATTAAAAAAGAAGTTGTGATTGAGGCTTTGGAAGCTGCCTTAGTTTCTGCCTACAAACGGAACTACGGCCAAGCCCAAAACGTGGAAGTTGACTTTGACCAAGTTAAAGGTAATATTCATGTTTATGCGGTTAAAGAAGTGGTTGAAGATGTGTTTGATTCACGATTAGAAGTGAGCTTACAAGACGCGTTAGAAATCAACCGTGCTTACGAAATTGGTGATGATATTCGTTTTGAAGTCACACCTAAAAACTTCGGTCGGATTGCGGCCCAAACGGCTAAACAAGTTATTATGCAACGGGTTCGTGAAGCTGAACGTGGCATTATCTTTGATGAATATAGCCAATATGAAAATGAAATTGTCACGGGTGAAGTTGAACGCCAAGACAATCGATTTGTTTATGTTAGCTTAGGTAAGGTTGAAGCGGTCATGGGTCGCTCTGATCAATTACCTGGTGAAGTTTACCGGATTCATGATAAAATCAAGGTCTTCGTATCTAAGGTTGAAAACGCGACTAAAGGACCACAAGTCTTTGTGTCACGGACAGCGCCAGATTTGTTAAAACGGTTGTTTGAACAAGAAGTTCCTGAAATCTTTGATGGTATCGTTGAAATCGTGTCAATCGCTCGCGAAGCCGGCGATCGGGCCAAGGTTGCGGTTCGTTCTAATAATCCTAATGTTGATCCAGTGGGGACTTGTGTTGGACCTAAAGGTCAACGGGTTCAAACCATTGTGAATGAACTTCATGGTGAAAACATGGATATCGTTGAATGGACCGATGATACGGCCGTCTTTATCGCGAATGCTTTGAATCCTGCGGAAGTTTTGGATGTCATTTTTGATCCACAAAACGAACGCGGTTGTACCGTGGTTGTGCCAGACTATCAATTATCTTTAGCCATTGGTAAGCGCGGCCAAAATGCACGTTTAGCAGCTAAATTGACTGGCTTCAAGATCGATATTAAATCGGAAACTGAAGCATCTGATATAATGGAAGCAAACACAGCGGATGTGGCTGCAGCTGAAACTGAAACGACGAGTGATGATGATGTCACACCAGTTGCTACGGATGACGTTGCTGACTTAACCGTTGATGATGATGCACCTGTCTCGGCAGATTCAGCTGATGCAATGCCTGAAGAAGATTCGGCTATTGTCAGTGATGATGCCGCTGATAGCGCTGCAGAATAACTGAAGGAGGTCGGGCTGATGAAAAAAAGAAAAGTGCCGTTACGTAAAGATATTGTAACGGGTGAAATGCATCCCAAGAAAGAACTAGTCCGGGTTGTCAAGAATAAACAAGATGAAGTGAGCGTTGATCCGACAGGAAAAATGCCTGGTCGAGGTGCCTACATTGCGTTAGATGTTAAAGTTGCGGAACAAGCTAAGAAGCAAAAAACATTTGACAAAGCGTTTGGCATTAAAGTTGGCACTGAATTTTATGATGACTTGGTGGCTTATGTTGACCATCAACAAGCCCGAAAGGAATTATTCGGTGATGACGCCTAAACAAGCTTGCTTGAACCTACTGGGACTTTCTCAGCGTGCCCAAAAACAGATTGCCGGTGAAGACTTAGCGCTTGTCGCGATCCGAAATCAATCTGCAAAATTGGTTTTTATTGCCAGTGATGCGGGGCCCACGACCGCCAAGAAGTTCCATGATAAGGCCCAATTTTATGAAGTACCAGTGATCGATACCTTTACGAAGGCGGAATTGAATGCTGCCACTGGTAAAAAACGGACGATAATTGCGATTACCGATGCCGGATTTGCCAAGAAAATGGTTGCGATCATGACGAACTAAAGGAGGATGATAAGATGGGGAAAAAGCGGATTTATGAATTAGCCAAAGAACTCAATGTGCCGAGCAAACAATTGATTGCTCAAGCGCAACAATTGGGTTTTACCGTTAAAAATCATATGTCGACCCTCGGTGACAATGAAGCCCAGCAACTTAAGCAGGCTCGCGTTGGCACCCATCCTAAATCTCAATCGGCTAATGCAACAACTAGCCAAGCTTCACATACTGAAGCTGGAAATGTGACACGAACTGCTTCTAGTGAGCAGCAATCCAACTCGCGTCATCAACAGAGTGGTGATTCTTTGAATAATAATCGTAATAATAATAACCATAGCCAAAGTCGGAGTAATAACGGTAACCGGACGAATAATAGCAACAACGGTTCACGTTCAAATAACTCAACGAACACGCGGTCAACTAATAATAGCCAAAATCGTTCCAATGGGTCACAAAATCGGAACAATAGCAGTGCTAACCGCAGCAACAACTCGGCTAATCGGTCAAACAATAACAGTAATCGGTCAAATGGCGGTAACAACAGCCAAAACCGGAATAACACGAACAGCAATCGCAGTTCAAACGGTAGCGCTAACCGTTCTAGCAACGGTAACAACACGCAAAACCGTAGCAACGGCGGTAACAGCAATAGCAACCGTAATGGTAGTGGCCGTTTCGGTGGTGGCTTAAACAATAGTAACGGTAGTCGTTATCGTGGTAACGGTAATAAACGTCGGAACAATAAGAAACAAAGCCGTAAGAACCAACGTATTCGCCAAGTAAACAACAAGCCAGCGCCAGTTCGTAAGGACAAGCCGTTGCCAGAAACGTTGATTTACACGGTCGGGATGAATGCTCAAGATTTGGGTAAGATTTTGCATCGCGAACCTGCTGAAATCATCAAGAAGTTGTTTATGTTAGGCGTTGCCGTCAACCAAAATCAATCTTTAGATAAAGATACGATTGAAATTTTGGCGACTGATTATGGCATCGAAGCTGAAGAAAAAGTACAAGTCGATGTGACTGATTTGGATAAATTCTTCGACGATGAAAACAAAAACATGGAAAACGCCGTACCACGGGCACCCGTTGTCACGGTTATGGGACACGTTGACCATGGTAAGACGACCTTATTGGATAAGTTACGTCATACGCACGTGACGGCTGGTGAAGCCGGTGGGATCACCCAAGCAATCGGGGCTTACCAAGTTAAACATGATGGCAAAGTCATCACCTTCTTGGATACACCTGGGCATGCGGCCTTTACCGAAATGCGGGCGCGTGGTGCTGATATTACTGATATCACTGTCTTAGTCGTAGCGGCTGATGATGGGGTCATGCCACAAACTATCGAAGCGATCAATCATGCGAAAGCAGCTAATGTGCCAATTATCGTGGCGGTTAACAAGATTGATAAGCCAGGTGCCAATCCTAACCATGTCATCGAACAATTGGCTGAATACAATTTAATCCCAGAAGACTGGGGTGGCGACACGATCTTTGTTCAAATTTCGGCTAAGTTTGGTAAAAACTTAGATGAATTATTGGAAATGATCTTGTTACAAGCTGAAGTCTTGGAATTAAAGGCTAACCCTGATCAAAACGCGGCTGGTTCCGTCTTGGAAGCTAGTTTGGATCGTGGGAAGGGCTCAACTGCGACCTTGTTAGTTCAACAAGGGACGATGCACATTGGTGACCCAATCGTCGTTGGGAATACCTATGGGCGTGTTCGGACGATGACCAACGATAGTGGCCATCGGATTGAAGAAGCTGGTCCATCAACACCAATCGAAATTACTGGGTTGAGCGACGTGCCTGAAGCTGGTGATCGTTTCGTCGTCTTTGATGATGAAAAGACGGCGCGTGATGCTGGTGAACAACGTTCTAAACAAGCGTTAATGGAAGATCGTCGAGCAACTAATCACGTTACTTTGGATAACTTGTTTGATTCAATGAAGCAAGGTGAACTTAAAGAAGTTGACGTTATTATTAAGGCTGACGTACAAGGGTCTGTTGAAGCGTTAGCTGGTAGTTTACGTAAGATTGATGTTGAAGGTGTTCGCGTCAACATTATTCATACGGCCGTTGGGGCCATTAACGAAAGTGACGTTGCTTTAGCCGAAGCAAGTAACGCGATTATTATTGGGTTCAACGTCCGGCCTACGCCACAAGCGAAGTCGCAAGCGGATACTGACGATGTTGACATTCGCTTGCATCAAGTCATCTACAACGCAATCGATGAAATCGAAAGCGCGATGAAAGGGATGCTCGAACCAACCTACGAAGAAAAAATCACTGGTCAAGCTGAAATCCGTGAAATCTACAAGGTTTCTAAGATTGGGACTATCGGTGGTGGGATGGTCACTGACGGTGTCATTCATCGTGATTCTGGTGTTCGGGTGATCCGTGACGGCGTCGTCATTTATGACGGTAAGTTAGCTAGTCTACGTCGTTTCAAGGATGACGTTAAAGAAGTTAAACAAGGTTTCGAATTAGGACTTCGGATTGAAGACTACAATGATATCAAGGTTAATGATGTGATTGAAGCTTATGTGATGAAGGAAGTTCCAATTGAATAATACCCCTAAGGAGGTGCACTAAAATGGCACAACATTATCGGGTTGGTCGGCTAGAACAAGAGATCCAAAAAGAAGTCGATGACATTTTGTTAAAACGGGTCCGTGATCCACGGGTATCTGGGTTAACGATTACGGGTGTCACGGTGACTGGTGACTTGCAACAAGCGACCATTTACTACAGTATTTTATCTGACAAGGCGTCAGATGGTGAAAAAACCGCTACTGGTTTGGAAAAAGCTAAAGGTTTAATTCGTAGTGAATTAGGCTCACGGTTGAGTATCTATAAAACGCCAGAACTCATTTTTGAACGGGACACTTCTGTTCAATATGGGAGCCGGATTGATGAATTAATTAATAACTTAAAACGGCAGGATTAGTACCGGTTCAAGTTTTCAGACAGTGATCAAGTTGATCACTGTCTTTTTTTATACCTTTAGAAGTTGGTACCGCTACCGAGGTTGGTCATTAAGTTGTGTTATACTAAACAGAGTTAATTTTAAGGAGTAAATTATGACAAACGGAATTTTACCGCTCTATAAACCACGCGGTCTCACTAGTTTTGACTGCGTTGCTAAAATTAGAAAATTATATCAAACGAGAAAAGTGGGTCATTCAGGGACGCTGGATCCTAATGTTGATGGCGTTTTGCCTATTTGTATTGGGAACGCTACCAAAGTGGTGCAATTCTTGGTGGCGTCTGGCAAAGAATACCAAGGGAGTATCACTTTAGGGTTTGCCACGACGACAGAAGATTTAGATGGTGAAGAAGTCGATCGACAAGCAATCACAACGCCATTCACGACTGACGAAATCGATGCGGCTTTAGCTAAAATGACGGGATCGATTACTCAAATCCCACCAATGTTTTCGGCGGTGAAAGTCAATGGTCGTCGATTGTATGACTATGCCCGCCATGGTGAAACTGTTGAACGACCAAAACGACAAATTGAAATTACGAAATTTGTTCAGCGGGAAGCGGCGACTTATGATGCTGCAACGCAAACCCAAACGATTTATTTTACCGTCGCTTGTAGTAAAGGCACCTATGTCCGAACCTTGGCTGTTGATGTCGGCAAGCAACTTGGTGTGCCCGCGGTGATGAGTGATTTAACCCGCCTAAAGAGTGGTGGCTTTACGCTCGATCAAACGGTTACCTTTGAACAGATTGCAGCGAGTGTCGAAGCTGGAACAGCCGGTGATTTACTAGCGCCAATCGATATCGCATTAAGTGAGTATCCACAAGTTGCCTTAACCGCGGCACAATGGGATCGCGTTAAGAATGGCGCGTTTATCACCGCTGACGAAGGGCAACAAATTGATCCCGATGCGAACACGATTGTTGCGTTAACTTATCAAGACAGCATAAAATGTCTGTATAGTTATCGCGAAAAAGAACAACGGTATAAACCGTTAAAAATGTTTTCAGTGAATTAAGGAGTCTTTGTCATGCAGGTCATTAAATTAAATTATCCCGATGCCGCTAATCAAATTCCGGCCGACCCGATTGTTTTGGCGCTCGGCTTTTTTGATGGGGTGCATCGTGGTCATCAACAAGTGGTTCAAGCGGCTCGACAAGAAGCTTTAGCTCAAAAGGCTAAGCTAGCGGTGATGACATTTGATCAACACCCGTCAGTCGTGTTCCAACAACGGGATCCTCAACAAGTTCGCTATTTAACGACGGTCGATGAAAAAGCCGAGTTAATGGCTGAAATGGGTGTCGATATTTTATATGTCTTGCATTTCGATGCTGAGGTTGGCGCGATGCCCCCACAAACGTTTGTCGATCAGCTAATTGTTGGTCTTCATACGCAAACCGTGGTGGCTGGTTTTGATTATACTTATGGTCCTGCCGATGTTGCCAATATGCAGAAGCTGGCTATTTATGGACGTGGTCGTTTTAATATTATTGAAGTACCCAAGGCAGTGGATGGTCGTGAAAAAATTAGCTCAACGCGTATTCGTCAAGCAGTGGATGCCGGTGCGATTGATGACGCTAATGAGTTGTTGGGTTACCAATATGAAACTCAAGGGACGATTGTTCATGGTGAAGCTCGTGGACGCACAATTGGCTTTCCAACGGCTAATGTCGCCCATTCAAATAATACGCGGGTTCCAGGCATTGGCATTTATGCGACCATGGTCGAAGTCAACGGCACTTGGATTCCCGGCATGGCTTCCGTTGGTCGTAATGTGACTTTTGGTGATCATCGGCCCATTACCGTCGAAATCAATTTACTAGACTTCAAAGGTGATATTTATGGGACTCACGTTAAAGTGCGTTGGTGTCACCGGATGCGCGGAGAAATCAAGTTTGATGGGGCTGCCGGTCTCGTTGAACAATTAAAACAGGATGAACAAGCGACGCGGGCGTACTTTGCGACCCAACCGTTTCAAGCAACACCACGATTACAAGTGATGCTAACCACTCAGGAGGTTGAAGAAGACTAATGACAAGTACAATTTATCAACATGGAACCTTAGGATTACTCGTGCCTGGTCTATTTACGGGAACGATTACAGCCGCAGAATTGTTGCAACATGGTGATACCGGGATTGGGACGTTGGAAGGCTTAAATGGCGAAGTCATCATTTTAGATGGCCATGCTTATCAAGCGCGTGAAGATGGCGCGATTCGTGAAATCGCGGCGACCGAAAAGTTACCGTTTGCTTCAGTTCACTTTGAAGACGACACCGCGACGACACCGTTAACTAATTTAACGCAAGCGGCTTTTGAACAACAGTTGCTCACTGAGCATCAGCTGCAAAATGTTTTTGCTGGTGTGCGGATTGATGGGACGTTTACCCATATCAAGACGCGAGTGGCGCCAAAACAAGTTCAACCATACCCAACCTTAGTCGAAGCGACCGCTAAACAACCTGAATTTGTTGGCGATAACGTCACTGGGACAATTATTGGGTATTATGCGCCACAGTTATTCCAAGGGGCGACAGTTGGTGGGTTCCATTTACACTTTTTGAGTACGGATCATCAACTTGGTGGTCATTTACTCGGTTTTGAAATTGACCATGCTGATTTGAAGTTACAATCATTTGCCGATTTTCAAGTGCATTTGCCAATTGACAATGCTGATTATCGTCAGACACAATTTGATAATCAAACGATTGATTCAGCAATTAATACGGCTGAACGGTAGGTGACGAAGAGTCTGGGAGATGTGAGCCTGGGCTCTTTTTTGGTCGAAACGTGCGCCAAAAAACTATGCTCGGTCTCAGAACGCCTTTTGTCACAGGCTTTAAAAATTAGCACTCGACCAATTATTTTGCTAAAAAACTTTGTCTTTCCTTGACTTTAAGAGATGGGGTTGTTATATTAGTACTTGTATTAGCACTCCATTAAGTTAAGTGCTAAAAAGAGGTGATGATCACGTTAACTGAACGACAAAGCCTGATTTTGAAGGCCATTGTTCGTGACTATACCGAAGGCGGTAATCCCGTGGGCTCGAAATCATTGGTGCAAGAGTTACCAATGAAAGTCAGCTCAGCCACGATTCGTAATGAAATGGCGCATTTGGAAGAAATCGGATTAATCGTCAAGACGCATCTATCTTCAGGTCGGATTCCATCAATTAAAGGCTATCGTTATTATGTTGATCATATTTTGAAGCCTGAAAAAGTGGATAGCCAAGATTTGAAGGTGATCCAACATTCGTTGGGTGGTGAATTCCATAAAATCGATGAGATCGTGGCGCAATCGGCGGATATCTTGTCACAATTGACGAGTTACACGACGTTTACGTTGCGGCCGGAAGTGAAGAATAGTCGGTTGAGTGGATTCCGGTTAGTGCCATTAGGTAATCATCAAGTCATGGCTATTCTGGTAACCAATAATGGTGACGTGGAAAACCAAACGTTTACGATTCCTAATGATCTAACCGGTGATGAACTCGAACCGGTTGTCCGGTTTATCGATGATCAATTGATCGGCCTGCCGTTACAAGACGTCCTTGCCAAGTTACAATCTGAGATTCCATTGAAGTTGTCGCAATACTTGCAACATCCAAATGGGTTCTTGGATATCTTCGGGCGAGTGTTGTCCAAGGCAGCTGCCGAACGGTTCTATGTGGGTGGTAAGTTGAATTTATTCGACTATACGACTAAGCAAGATCCGCAAGAAATGCGATCATTGTATTCATTGCTTGATCAAACCGATCACATCGCGGATGTGATTGGACCACCTGGTCAACAGATTCAGGTGCGGATCGGGAATGAAATCACCAACGATTTGTTAAAAGACTACAGTTTGATTACAGCTACTTATGATGTTGATCAACATGGTCAAGGCATGATTGCGTTACTCGGACCAACGGCGATGCCTTATTCCCGGATGATTGGGTTAATGGGCGTTTTCCAACAAGAGTTGGCCCGCAAACTGTTAGAATATTACCGGTACTTTGATGAGTGACGGACAAGGAGATGAAATCATTGGCAAAAGAACCAACTAGTACAACTGCCACCGATGAAGCTACGGCTGAATCAACGGCAACCAGTCAAGCGACAACCAGTCAAGCGACAACCGCTACTGATGAAAAAGCACAAGCTGAAACAGTGGTTGATCCAAAAGACCAACAAATTGCAGATTTAAAACAACAAGTTGATGAAAAGGACGATCAACGTTTACGGGCGCAAGCTGAATTAGTCAATATGCAGAGTCGTTTCAAGAAAGAACAAGCAGCCACCATTAAATATGATGGTCAAAGTTTAGCAAAAGACGTCTTACCTGTGTTAGACAACTTAGAACGGGCGTTAGCCACTGAGGCTGACGATGAAGCTGCCAAACAATTGAAGAAGGGTGTCGAAATGGTCTATGATCATTTGCAAACTGCTTTGAAACAACACAGCGTGACAGAAGTTCCCGCTGCCGGTGAGACTTTTGATCCGAACTTGCATCAAGCCGTTCAAACAGTACCAGCAACGGATGAACATCCAGCTGATACGGTTGTCCAAGTCTTACAAAAAGGCTACTTATTTAAGGATCGGACGTTACGGCCAGCAATGGTTGTTGTTGCACAATAATACAAAATAAAAACTTATTAAAAAAAGAGGTTTGTTAATTTATGGCAAGTAATAAAATTATTGGGATTGACCTTGGGACTACGAACTCAGCTGTCGCAGTACTTGAAGGTAGTGAACCAAAGATTATCACAACGCCTGAAGGTGGCCGGACGGTCCCATCAGTTGTTGCATTTAAAGATGGCGAAACACAAGTCGGTGAAGTTGCCAAACGGCAAGCAATCACTAACCCTAACACGGTGGCTTCAATCAAACGTCACATGGGCGAAGCTGGCTACAAAGTAACGGTTGAAGGCAAGGATTACACGCCACAACAAATCTCAGCAATGATCTTACAATACATCAAAGGTTTTGCTGAAGATTACTTGGGCGACACGGTTGAAAAGGCCGTTGTTACAGTACCTGCTTACTTTAACGATGCGCAACGTCAAGCGACTAAAGATGCTGGTAAGATCGCTGGCTTGAATATCGAACGGATTATCAACGAACCAACGGCTGCTGCTTTGGCTTATGGTTTGGATAAAACTGATAAAGATGAAAAAATCTTAGTTTATGACCTTGGTGGTGGGACCTTTGATGTTTCCATCCTTGAATTAGGCGACGGTGTCTTTGAAGTCTTATCAACTAATGGGGATACCCATCTTGGTGGGGATGACTTTGACCAAAAGATCATCGACTGGTTAGTTGCTGGTTTCAAAGCTGACAACGGTGTTGACTTGTCACAAGACAAGATGGCCTTACAACGGTTAAAGGATGCAGCTGAAAAAGCTAAGAAGGACCTTTCTGGGGTTTCTGAAGCTAATATCAGTTTGCCATTTATCTCCGCTGGTGCTAGTGGCCCATTACATTTGGAACAAAGCTTAACACGGGCTAAGTTCAACGAATTAACAGCTGACCTAGTTGAAAAGACTCGGATTCCAGTTGAAAACGCCTTGAAGGATGCTGATTTATCAGCTTCTGACTTAGATGTTGTCATCTTAAACGGTGGGTCAACTCGGATTCCAGCTGTTCAAGAAGCTGTTGAAAAATGGACTGGCAAAGAATCTAACCATTCAATTAACCCTGACGAAGCGGTTGCCTTAGGGGCTGCTGTTCAAGGTGGGGTCATCACTGGTGATGTTAAGGATGTCGTCTTATTAGACGTTACGCCATTATCATTAGGGATTGAAACCATGGGTGGTGTCTTCACGAAGTTAATCGATCGTAACACCACGATCCCAACGAGCAAGTCACAAGTCTTCTCAACGGCCGCTGATAACCAACCAGCTGTTGATATTCATGTCTTGCAAGGTGAACGGCCAATGGCTGCGGACAACAAGACGTTGGGTCGTTTCCAATTAACCGATATTCCTGCCGCACCTCGTGGCGTTCCTCAAATCGAAGTTAAATTCGATATCGATAAGAATGGGATCGTGAACGTTTCGGCTAAGGATATGGGCACGAACAAGGAACAAAAGATTACCATCAAGAGTTCATCGGGTCTTTCAGATGAAGAAATCGATCAAATGGTTAAAGAAGCCAAGGAAAACGAAGACGCTGATAAGAAGCGTAAAGAAGAAGTTGACTTGAAGAACGAAGTTGACCAATTGATCTTCACCACTGATAAGACACTCAAAGAACTTGACGGTAAAGTTTCTGAAGATGAAGTCAAGAAGGCTCAAGATGCCCGTGATGCTTTGAAGAAAGCTCAAGATGACAACAACATCGATGATATGAAAGCTAAGAAGGATGACTTGAACAAGATTGTTCAAGACTTATCTGTAAAGCTTTACCAACAAGCCCAAGAAGCACAAGGCAATGCTGACGGCGCAACCGCCGATGGTACTGACAAGACTGCTGATAAAGGTGACGATAATACTGTTGATGGCGACTTCGAAGACTTAGATAAAGATAAGGACAAGAAGTAAGCATGATCAGTTAACGCAAAAAAGCCAAGGCCGCGCGGCTTTGGCTTTTTGTGTCAACTATGCTAGTATTAATGAGACTTTTATCAAGGATCATTAGGAGGATACGATGGCAGAACAAGATTTATATGGGGTTCTGGGTGTGGCTAAAGACGCCAGTCAGGACGAAATTAAGAAGGCTTACCGAAAACTTTCAAAAAAGTATCATCCTGATTTAAACCATGAACCTGGCGCAGAAGAAAAATTTAAAGCGGTCAATGAAGCTTACGAAACGTTAGGTGACGCCCAAAAGCGGGCCCAATACGATCAATTTGGTTCAACTGGCGGCCAACAAGGTTTTGGTGGTGGCGGCTTCGGCGGTGGTCAAGACTTTGGTGGTTTTGGCGGCGGTGGCGGTTTTGAAGATATTTTCAGTTCATTCTTTGGTGGTGCCGGTGGTGGCAGTCGTCGACCAAATCCGACAGCACCGCAACAAGGTCGCGATTTGCAATATGAAATGACCTTGAAGTTTGAAGATGCAATCTTCGGTAAGAAAACCAACATTACCTATAATCGTGAAGAACAATGTGAAACTTGTCATGGTTCTGGTGCCAAGGTCGGGACGTCACCAGTGACTTGTTCAAAATGTCATGGGAGTGGCTATATTCAAGTTCAAACGAATACACCACTTGGCCGGATGATGAGTCAACAAGTCTGTGATGTTTGTCATGGGACTGGGAAAGAAATCAAAGACAAGTGCCCAACTTGTGGTGGCTCTGGTCATACGGAACAAAGTCATTCAATCAAAGTGACGGTACCAGCTGGGGTTGAAGAAGGGCAACAAATGCGGTTGCAAAACCAAGGGGAAGCCGGCGCTAATGGCGGCCCTTACGGGGACCTCTTCATTATTTTCCGAGTTGAACCTAGCGATGAGTTTGAACGTGATGGGGCGACAATCTACTTCAAGTTACCAATTGACTTCGTGCAAGCTGCTTTAGGTGATGAAGTTCGCGTGAAAACGGTCCATGGTGATGTGAAGATGAAGATTCCAGCCGGGACACAAACTGGCACGACTTTCCGTTTGCGCGGTAAGGGTGCACCACGTTTGCGTGGTAACGGTACTGGTGATGAACAAGTCACCGTTTCGATTCAAACGCCAACTAAGTTAAACAAGGGTCAAAAAGAAGCGTTGAAGACTTTTGCGAAAGCTAGCGGTAAAACCGTTGCTGGCAATGGGAAGAGTTCACTTTTTGATAAACTATTCAATAATTAAGTTTCAGATAAAGGTCGTGTCAGGTTAAACTGATACGGCTTTTTTTGCGGGCTTAAACGGCTAAATCTGAGAAATTCTCAGTAGATGTTTAGTGAAGGTGGCTTTTACGATGAAGATGGGTTCGCTATGCTAGAACTATTGAATGAACCGTGGTACTTGGTTTATTAACTGAACTTGCGGGCACCACTTTTATGAACAAATAGTTTCGATATATTATAAATAGCTTAAGGTGGGTGCTAGTATTAATTAAGGAGGTGAACCGTCTAAATGGCTGGGGACAATTGACGGCTAACGGTCATGTTACAAAACCGTTACAAAATCGTTTATTGATTAAACGGATAAGCAACAATATGAAGTTTTCAGGTGAAAATGGTGATTATATTTTCAAGATTGGTAGACTATTTATTGAATCAAGGTTGTCAATCATTCAATTAATTGCGACGGTCATTAGGAGATCAAAGAGTGATTAATTAACTAATGGGGGAGTTAATGCCTTGTGAAACGTTTAAAAGTATTGATGTATTTCTTGTTGGGTTTAATCGTCGTTGGCGGTGTGGGCTATTATGTGCATACGGCTGACTGGTCGGTCCAGATTCAGAAGAAGGCGGCGAAGCAAAAGAAGAAACGTAAAATTGCGGCTAAAAAGAAAAAGATCAAGCATCGTGTTGCAAAGACACACTTTGTTAAAACGAAAGCATCAAATCAACAGGTGACAAAACTCTTAGCGCTAACCAAGTTTGTGGGGACTGCGTTAGTTGTTAAAAATGGTCACGTTATTTATCATAAAGGATTTGGCTATGCTGATGAGGCAACGGGGCAACCCAATACACCATTATCAAAATACCAAATTTTATCGATTCAAAAGTCACTGACCGCGGCTTGTGTGATGCGGTTGGTTCAAGCTGGCAAAATCAACTTGAATGATCCATTGTCCAAGTATTATCCAGGCATCGCGGGTGGTAAAAAAATCACGTTACGCCGTATGTTAGATATGGACTCAGGTTTGACCTTTGGTAAGGGATCATCACAAGCATTATCAGAGGCTCGTGTCATTGATTATGCAGTTGAAAATTTAAACAGTGATCCGGCTAAGATGGGACAGTGGAATTATCAACCAGTTAATTATGTTTTATTAGCGGGGATTATTCGACAGGTTACCGGTGAATCTTATCGGCGGTATTTCACCCAGCATATTATTAACGCTTTGCAGTTGAAACATACTGGTTTCGTTAGTGCTGGGCAAGGGCAGCATGGGACACAAGGATACAAGTATTCGGGTTCTCAAGTAGTGGCCACTTATCACACGGCTTTTCATGAAACGACTGCCCAAATGGCCAATGAGTTAGGTACTGGACAAATTTATATGAGTGCCGGTGATCTATTTAAAGCTGAAAAGGCGATTTTGACGGGGAAGGTTGTTACCCCGCAAAATGTCGCTATCTTGCATACCGCTGCAACTAGTAGCACGTATGGTGGTGGTGTTTATAACATGGCCAATGCGATTCGGTCGCATGGAATTGGCTATGGTTATGAATCATCGATTATGCTATCAGATGATGGCAAAAATGGCGTTGTCTTATTATCCAACTATTATCGGCCAACGGTGACCATTCAAACGACGGCTGAAAAACTATTTAATGAATTAGAAGCTGGCAATTTGAAATAGCCAGTTGGGGCATTTTGAGGGGGTGGAGCAATGTTCGCAAAATTGAAAGTTTGGTTTCAGCGCCCAGTGGTGCAGTTTATAACTTTAACGATCTTCTACTTTGCGGTCATGTTAGCTTTGGTTTATCTCTATGGGTACAGTGGTATCAACCAGGCTAAGTTTATTTATAACGAGTTCTAAATGGGCAAGCAGTTTTATGCCTGAGATTATTTTTGGGGGAAAGCACAATGATTGAAAATATGATCAAAACAATTGATGATTTTGCACGCACACAACCAACGAAAGTGGTCTACGATGTGCAAGGCGCCACACATACTTACGCTGAATTAAAGGCGTACTCAGATGCGTTGGCAGCTCATTTAGATTCATTAGATCTAAAACCAAAAGCACCGATTATTGTCTTTGGTGGACAAACGTTTGAAATGATTGCCACCTTTTTAGGGGTCGTCAAAGCTGGTCGGGCTTATATTCCAATTGATACGCATTCGCCAAACGAACGGTTGACCATGATTAATGAAATTGCTGAACCAGCGGCGGTGATTGCCGTTGTTGATTTACCAACAACCGTGGCTGATACACCAGTCATTACACCAACTGAATTAGCACAAACTTTTGCTAAGCCAGTCGACTATACCGCTGACCATGCCGTCAGTGGTGATGATGATTACTATATTATCTTTACATCCGGAACCACTGGGAAGCCTAAGGGGGTTGAAATCAGCCACGATAACTTGCTAAGTTATGTGAACTGGATGCTTAGTGACGGCTTCGGGTTGCCAAAACAGCCTAATTCGCTCTCACAACCACCATATTCATTTGACTTGTCAGTTATGGACGTTTATCCAACATTGGCCTTAGGTGGGACGTTATATGCGTTACCAAAGACGGTGACCGATGACTTTAAACAGTTATTTGCAGCGTTACCACAATTACCAATTAACGTTTGGGTGTCGACACCATCCTTTATGGATATTTGCTTGTTGGAACCTAAATTTGATGCTGAACATTTGCCAAACTTAACACACTTTCTATTCTGTGGGGAAGAATTAACCCACAAGACGGCGGCGACGTTAAAACAACGTTTCCCAGCTGCACGGATCTTCAATACGTATGGTCCAACTGAAACTTGTGTGGCGGTTACTCAGATTGAAGTTACCGATGAAGCATTAGCAAAATATGATCGGTTGCCAATTGGTTATGCTAAGGCAGATACCAAGATGAGTATCGTTGATGTCAATGGGGAATCGGTTCCTGCTGGCACTGAAGGTGAAATCATTATTAGTGGGCCAAGCGTTTCTAAGGGTTATTTAAACAATCCGGCTAAAACTGAAAAAGCCTTCTTCATGTTAGATGGCGAACGGGCTTATCATTCTGGTGATATTGGTGTGATGGACGAAGATGGTCTATTCCGTTATCGTGGTCGAGTTGATTTCCAAATTAAGATGCATGGCTATCGGATTGAATTAGAGGAAGTCGACCATTTCTTAGGTCAACAACAACACATTGAACAAGCCGTTGCCGTACCGAAGTACAATAAAGAGCATAAGGTGACGCAAATGATCGCTTACGTAGTGCCAAAGGAGAATGACTTTGAAAGTGATTTTGCTTTGACCACGGCGATTAAAAAAGACTTGCAAGGAATGATGATGGAATACATGATTCCGCAACGTTTTGTTTATAAAACGAGCTTGCCATTGACGCCAAACGGCAAGATCGATGTAAAATCGATTATCAAAGAGGTTAATCCCGAATGATGTCATTTGATCCTTACGGTAACCCAACGTACTTCGTTTTACTCTTTATTGCGCTGTTACCGTTGATGATTGGGCTACTCTATGGTCGGCGTTCGCACTGGTATGAATCTTTAATCTCATTTGTGTTCTTGATGCTAACCTTTGGGGGCATTAAATGGCGCACTGGGATTGCCTTAATCATTTATTTAATTTACCAAATCACCTTGGTTTGGTTATATTCACGATATCGGCAGCGTCCCGATTCGCCGAATAAAGGCTGGATTTTCGTTGTGAGTGTGATTTTAGCAATTATTCCGCTTGCCATTGTTAAAATTACACCGGCAGTGCATCATGGCGCTAGTTCGATCATTGGCTTTTTGGGGATTTCCTATTTAACCTTTAAAGTTGTTCAGATGATCATGGAAACTCGTGATGGGACGATTAAAGAATTTCATCCGGTACTCTTCGGTCAATTCTTACTCTTCTTCCCAACCATTTCTTCGGGGCCGATTGATCGGTACCGGCGGTTTGTTAAGGATTACGAGAGTGTGCCAACACGGGAAAAGTATTTAGAATTAGTTGAAAAAGGGGTTCGATATATTTTTATCGGCTTCTTCTACAAATTCATCTTGGCCTACATTTTTGGGACAGTGATGTTACCAACGGTTGAACATGCGGCATTACAAGCCCATGGGATCTCGTGGGCCTTAGTTGGTGTTATGTACACCTACAGTATGGATTTGTTCTTCGACTTTGCCGGGTACAGTTTATTCGCGGTTGGGGTTAGTTACTTGATGGGAATTGAAACCCCAATGAACTTTAACCAACCTTTCAAATCTAAAAACATTAAAGATTTCTGGAATCGTTGGCACATGACGTTGTCATTTTGGTTCCGTGACTTCATCTACATGCGGTTAGTCTTCTTTATGATGAAGCATAAGATCTTTAAGAGTCGGATTACCACCGCGAACGTGGCTTACGTGATTAACATGTTAATCATGGGGTTCTGGCACGGGGAAACTTGGTACTATATCGTTTACGGGCTATTCCATGGCTTAGCAATGGTTGTTAATGATGCTTGGTTGCGATTCAAGAAGAAAAATCAAGCGCAAATACCACACAATAAGTTTACGGAATACTTCGCAATTTTCTTAACGTTTAACGTGGTCTGTTTTAGTTTCCTAATCTTCTCTGGCTTTTTAAACCAGCTTTGGTTTGGCGCTAGACCATAAAAAATAAAAATATTACTAAATAAGGGGAGTCATTATCATGGACGAAACACAATCAACAGTACTTTCAATTTTACAAGATTTAACAGGTGAAGATGTTTCTAGCAATATGGATACGAACTTATTTGATGAAGGTATTTTAGACTCAATGGGTTCAGTACAACTTTTACTTGAATTACAAAACCAACTTGGCATTGAAGTGCCAGTTTCTGAATTTGAACGTTCCGAATGGGACACCCCAGCTAAAATTGTTGCTAAGGTCGAGAGCATGCAATGAGCGTTTCAAAACGCCTGTTTAAGATTTTTGGGCCAATTATTCTGGCAGCGATCCTGTTATTGGCCGTCCTGCTTTCACCATTCTCATTTGGCTTAAATCGCGTTTCAAAATCAACCGAAAAAACGGCGGCAGTTTCATTATCAGCCAATGTTTTAAAAGGTCGGTTGATTAAACGACGGGCTTTAAGCGATAATTATGTGCCATTCTTTGGTTCATCTGAATGGTCCCGATTTGATCCAATGCATCCATCGGTTTTGGCGGCTAAGTACCATCGTAATTATCGGCCATTCTTGCTGGGGGCGCGTGGTACGCAGTCTTTAACCCAATACTTCGTGATGCAATCGGTTAAAAAGCAGTTAACAAATAAGAAAGCTGTCTTTGTAATTTCGCCACAGTGGTTTGTACCGCAAGGGACGCGTAAAGATGCGTTTGGGTATTATTACTCACCGTTACAAACAACTGACTGGTTACAAACAGAACAAAATACGGCGATGGATCGGTATGCCGCTAAGCGGTTATTACAGATGCCATCAGGTTCGTCTGATAAGGTGTTAGCCGGCGCCTTGGCTCGAGTTGCTGCTGGTTTCAAACCAACGAGTGTGCAACGTGCCTATATCAATTACAAGGCTCGAGTTTTGGGGAGTGAAGACGAATTCTTCTCACGGTTTGGTATCTCTGGTAAAAACTTAAATATCGTTCAGCAGCAAACTAATCTATTGCCAGCCACTTACAACTTTAATAAGTTGGATCAATTGGCGGGTAAGATTGGGAAGCAACAAACGACATCTAATAGTCTAGAAATTAGTAATAAGTTCTGGAAAACAAAACTGAAACGGAACTACAAGCGGTTAGCAAACTCGCAAACGACTTTGGATTACACCAAATCGCCAGAATTTGCGGACTTCCAGTTAGTGCTTAATCAGTTTGCTAAGAATAATACCAATGTGATGTTTATCATTCCACCAATCAATCAACGTTGGGCCGATTATACCGGCTTATCAATGAAGATGATTGCGCAGTTTGATAAGAAGATTCGCTACCAATTACAGAGTCAAGGGTTCAATAATATCTGTGACTTGTCACAAGATGGTGGCCAAGATTACTTTATGACCGATACCATTCATTTAGGTTGGCGCGGTTGGTTAGCGGTTGACAAACAAGTTGATCCGTTCTTAACTAAGCAACAAAAGACCCCAACCTATAAGATTAGTAGTAAGTTCTATAGTAAGCAATGGCAACAGTTAGATCCTGCCGACTTGAGTTCGTATGCGGCAAAATAGCTTGGTTTAAATTGAAGTCGTCAATCCAGTTAATCTGGATTGACGACTTTTTTATCAGACTAATTAGGGAAGTGTTACCAGAAAAATTGAGATTGCTGGGTTTAGTTGGTATAATTGACAAGACTAGGAATTCGTAAGAAAGTAGGAAAATCAATGGATAAAGCGACAATGCAAGATCGGCAACAGCATATTCGTAATTTCTCAATCGTCGCCCATATTGACCATGGTAAGTCAACATTGGCGGATCGAATTTTGGAATTAACGGATACGATTTCCAAGCGTGAAATGCAAGATCAAGTCCTCGATTCAATGGATCTTGAACGTGAGCGTGGGATTACAATTAAGTTAAATGCGGTGGAATTACACTATCAAGCTAAAGATGGCGAAACTTATATCTTTCATTTGATTGATACCCCAGGACATGTGGATTTTACGTATGAAGTGTCACGGAGTTTAGCGGCCTGTGAAGGCGCTGTGTTGGTCGTGGATGCAGCACAAGGGGTCGAAGCGCAAACGCTCGCTAACGTTTATTTAGCGATTGATGACGACTTGGAAATTGTGCCAGTGATCAATAAGATTGATTTACCTTCAGCGGAGCCAGAAAAAGTTCGACAAGAAATTGAAGATGATATCGGGATTGATGCTGAAGACGCCGTGTTGGCATCGGCTAAGGCTGGTATCGGGATCGAAGATTTGCTTGAACAAGTAGTGGCTAAGATTCCGGCACCAACTGGTGATCTCGAGGCACCGTTGAAAGCCTTGGTGTTTGACTCAATCTATGACGATTATCGTGGGGTTGTGTTGAGTATTCGGATTCATGAAGGCATTGTGCGGCCTGGCGATAAGATCCGCTTAATGAACAGCGGTAGTGAATATGAAGTGACCGAAGTTGGGGTTAACTCACCTAAGCCAATTGCCAGAGACTACTTGATGGCCGGTGATGTTGGGTATATTACGGCCAGCATCAAGGATATTCAAGATACTCGTGTTGGGGATACCGTAACCAACGCAAAACGGCCAACTGAAAAGGCCTTGGAAGGCTATCGGGAAATGAATCCAATGGTGTATGCCGGGATTTATCCAACCGATAATGCGAAGTTTACTGATTTGCGTGAAGCGTTGGAAAAATTGAAGCTAAATGATGCGGCATTGGAATTTGAAGCCGAATCATCACAAGCGTTAGGTTTTGGGTTCCGGTGTGGGTTCTTAGGTCTCTTGCATATGGACGTCATTCAAGAACGGCTTGAACGTGAATTCAATCTTGATTTGATCACTACGGCGCCATCCGTAACCTATCATGTGAAGATGACCGATGGCACCGAAAAAGAAGTCGAAAATCCAGCCGAAATGCCGGAAGCGTCTTCGATTAAAGAGATTCAAGAACCTTACGTTAAGGCGCAAATCATGGTGCCTAACGACTATGTTGGCGCAGTCATGGAATTGGCCCAACGCAAACGCGGTGAGTTCGATACGATGGCGTATTTAGATAGTAACCGGGTAAACGTGGTCTATCATATTCCGTTATCAGAAATTATCTTTGATTTCTTTGATAAATTGAAGTCCAATACGCATGGATATGCATCATTGGATTATGAAATTGATGGGTATCGCGCTAGTGAATTAGTGAAGATTGATATCTTGCTAAATGGTGACAAGGTCGATGCGTTGAGTTTTATTGCGCATAAGGACTTTGCGGCAGCACGTGGTCGTGAAATTGCATCAAAATTGAAGACCATCATTCCACGACAAAACTTTGAAATTCCAGTGCAAGCAACGATTGGTGCCAAAGTTATTGCGCGGACCAATATCAAGGCTTATCGGAAAGACGTGACGGCCCACTTATATGGTGGTGACCGGACTCGCCGGATGAAGTTATTGGAGAAGCAAAAAGCCGGGAAGAAACGGATGAAGGCTGTCGGCCGGGTGGAAATCCCGCAGGAAGCCTTCATGGCTGTTTTGAAAACGGACGAGGAAGAGAAGCCGTCGTAATAGGGTGGTTGTTAAAGGGTTCTGCGTAAGCAGGGCTCTTTTTAGCTTGTTATTTTGGCAGTATTGGGACAGCATATTAAAAAAGATGATCTGCTAAAAGTTTAGTTAAACTCGTAGCAAGATCATCTAATTAATAACAGCAATAGATCAAATCTTTATTATTTATTTTTAACCCATATACCCTTGTTTTTATGCCATGATGCAACCGTTCGAGTGCCCTTACCATAATGGATAACCTTATGCCAAGTAGTGGCGCTAGCAACTTTATCACCGCGACGTAAGACGATTTTTGACGTTGAGGTTGGCACGTATGGTGACGAAATTGTGGTGCCGGTTTTCCAAGAGTTGGAACTTTGAATGTCAGCTGTGTCGACAACATAGTAGGTTTTACCGTTAACCCGAATATAGAGGACATCTTGCTTGTCATATTTTTCATCCCAACGAACGGCAACTTTTTTAAAGATACTGCTGAGTGTTACATGCTTGCCAGAATTGGCAATGGCGTTAGTTGGTGTTGTGTAGAGCTTTACTGGTTGGCCGTCTGCTTGCAAGAAAGCTGATGTGTAGGAGTTATAATAGTAAGAATCATTACTAGCTGCATAGTGGTAGGTGATGCTAGGATGCTTAGCAATTGCCTTAGACTTATACCAGTACGTCGTGCTACCTTCAGTTTCTGCGTTATTAGGTACAACAGCACGTAATGCCACATGAAGTGGGTTACTTTTTTCCAATAATGAAATGAATCAGTGGCGTATTTTGCCACGACATAGTAATGTTTAGGCGTTTGTTTCACGACCATTTCAGAATGGCCCATCGCATAACTTGGAAATTTCTTACCTGACAATCGATACCAACTACCAGAGTAGTCACTTTTCGTATCAAAATGATACTTCGACGCTTTTAATTGAGACATTCCGTATTCACTATCGTAGTGATACCAATGTCCCCGTAACGATGCTGGTACCGTTGTGTAACTTCTAGCGCTAGCTGGTTTACTCGTGGTAATCAGTGACAATCCTAATGAAACGACAGCCAAAAGTAGGGCTGTTCCCCGATGTTTCTTCATAAAATAATTCTCCAAAATAAGTCAGCTTTTTAAGACATCAGTTTTTGGTCATATCTCTTAAATTAGTTTTACAAAAGCAATTATGTGGTGTTACTTAGTCGTGTTAGCTGGATGTCCAGTTACAGCCTCCATGCCTTCGCGAGTGACAATTAGCGTACGACCAAGTAGTCGTACGGTGCCTTCTGGAAAACGTTCAGGATTGGCACGTAAAGTTTGACGAACGTAGTCAGGTGCTTTTTCCCCAAAGCTTAGCGGCCTCCACAGAGGACATGATATCTGGATCATTTAAGTTAATATGATTAGCCATAGTTATAAATCTCCTTAAAAGAAATTTGATGAATTAATTATAGCTTTACAGAATACGTCGTATCATCGTGAATCTTAGCATTAAAAAAAGTACCCGCAACACTAGAAGAGTTGCCGGTACTAAAGGATAGCACTTGTTTAAAATGAATTGCGTTTCATGAGTCAAGACAGTTAAATTAACGATAGTTTAATCAGGGACATACATCGTATCGCCCTTATGCCAAGCACCAGATTTATAAGTGTATGACGTCACATAATCACCGACAATTTTATCCCATTCATGTCTTTTGGGATAAACGTGACTACCATGTTTGAAAATCACTTTAGATGTTTGAGTTGGTGCATAATCGGAAACAATATCATGAGTAAACTTAATGTAAAATGTGTTAAAAGTTAAATCACTTTTGGCGCGTGCAATTCGGTAACCATGGAATGACTTATACTTTGACGTATGAGCAATTTTATGGATACCGAATTTAAACCAGCTAGTACTCATACTGCCAGCTGAAACGACATAAGTGTAACGATCGTTAGAGTTAAATTTACCAGAGTTTAATACCCAAGAGTGTTCAACGCCCCAATGTTCAAGCTTATAATGGCTACCTTTTTTAGCGGTGTATGAGGCGACTTGATAACTTTTGTAGCGTGGCACAGTGTTGTGAATCTTAAGAACCTTTACATCACGAGTCATGGTGACCCAGTTGCCGTTATCATTCCATACAGTATGTGCTGAAGCCGCTTGACTGACTGTTAGCCATGCGCCGATAGCTGCAAAAATCAGTAAAAGCCATTTTCTATTTTTCAATGTGAGGTCTCCCCGAAAATATAATAACGCTCTAAATATTATCCACAAATGCTATCCAAGCTTACAACGCTTATAGCCATGTCGCTTAGCCCAAGAAAGTTTGACATGTTTGATCCGTTTAGCTCGATTTAAGCCCCGACAATTGCTCGTAAAGTGATATTTTTTTCCATGATTTGGTGCAATGTAGACATAGGCGGTTTTGGCCTGAACGTTTTCAGGCGGTAGGCTCACTAAGCCACCACCGAGTGTAAAGGTGATCATAATCATAGCGGTTAAACGTTTTAAAGTCGTCATTTTTGAAATCCTCCTAAGTTATCTTTGTTAGTAGCAAATTGTTTATTTAGCAACTTTACTGGTTCCAGTTTGATAATTTAGTTTCATGCCTGCTTGTGTGTTGGGAAGGTAGACATTGAAACTAATTGCTTTTGAACCGATTGATCTAGCTTGCATTTTTACGCCACGGGCTAATAATTCGTGATTTTTAAACACGGGTTTGACCTGATAGCGAACGTAGTGTTTACGGCTACTTTTTAAATAGCTTGCAACTTGATTTTCATACTTAGTCATCCCGGGATCATTTAATTGCCGGGTTCCCGTCATTAAGTTGCGCCAGTTATTATTTTGTCCGGTCAACTGATACCCAATCAAATGGCAACGATTGTATAGCCAACCACTGCCAATTTGTTTATTGTGCCAGCCAGTGGGATTGATTGTTAAGGCTGAGCGAGTGGCTTTTGGCATCAGTTTTTGATTTAGTAATGCATTAGCAGTTGTGACCCGGTTTAGCGTATCTAATTGACCATATTTTTGCCAAGCGCCATGTTTAGTAGATAATGTGGCTGTTTTAAATGTAGGACGATTGTGATTTACTGATGTGACCTGATAAGTTTTGGTGGTCGTTCGTTTAACGGTTGCCTGTTTTTTCGGTGTGGCCTTTTTTACGGTAGTGGTTTTCTTGGGTGCCGTTTCAGTAGCTGATAAGGTCAATCCACGTTTTTTAGCCGTACTTAACGATACCGCAAAGATCTTTTTAGCCCGGTTTAAGCCGCGATCGTGTCGGTTATAAAAATAATGTTTACCAGTACGAGTGACATACACGGTTGTAGCCTGAACTGGAGCAGCCGGTAGGGCGATAGTGATAACGGTCAAACTAAGAATTAGTATGATCAATGGGCCCCACCAAGAATGATGAGACCGGTAATGATTTGGTTGCAAAGTAATCAACTCCTTTTAATTGTGCTGATGAAAGCTCGTTCAGTCATCCCCCTGAACTGAGTTTTAAATCAGTCAATTAATTTTATATTAATAGCTAAATTAATTCCATATTATTTAGATATTAATATCGGGTTGTGACGTGAGTTAGGAAAGTCAGTTATTACTATGATGAGAAAACAGATTGATAAATTTATTAATTAAAATAATACTTAATACATACATTCCTTTATTAACAGTGATTATTGTAATTAACAATCGATTTAAAACACAAAATAAGATTTGCATTAAAATTAAAAATAAATTAGAATAAACCTACTTTTATTAATTAGAGGAGGGAACCCCAATGACAGCTGAAGCTCATCATTTAGACGCGCATCAATTAATTGCTCGTGAGGCTCACTACCTTGCAACGGCTGCGCGGATTAATTACTATGATTTAATTATTGATCATGCCCACGGTGCCGTTTTAACGGACGTGGCTGGCAACGACTACATCGACTTATTAGCGAGTGCTTCGGCGATTAATGTCGGTCATACTAATGCTAGAGTTGTGCGGGCGATCCAAAATCAAGCTGAAAAGTTGATCCACTACACGCCAGCTTATTTTCATCATCAACCAGAACAACAACTGGCCGAAAGACTTTCCAAGCTAGCACCGGGTGATGATAACGAGGTTGCATTTGGTAATTCTGGGTCAGATGCCAACGATGCCATTATTAAGTTTTCTCGGGCTTACACCGGTCGACAATACATTGTGTCTTACATGGATGCTTATCATGGGTCGACATATGGCTCAATGACGCTATCAGGAGTGAGCTTAAACATGGCCCGCAAAATGGGGCCGATGTTACCAGGCGTCGTTCATGTGCCATATCCCGACCTTTATCGACGGTTACCCGGTGAAAGTGAACACAAGTTATCATTACGCTATTTTGCGGCTTTTAAAGCGCCATTTGACTCCTACTTACCCGTGGATGAAACGGCTTGCGTCTTGATTGAACCGATCCAAGGCGATGGTGGGATTCGCAAAGCGCCCACAGAATACATACAACTGGTTTACCAATTTTGTCATGACCATGGGATCTTATTTGCCGTTGATGAAGTTAATCAAGGGATGGGCCGCACTGGTAAAATGTGGAGCATTGAACATTTTCCGGGTGTTCAACCAGATCTGATGTCAGTTGGAAAATCATTAGCGTCTGGTATGCCACTTAGTGCGGTGATTGGTCGCCGCGACGTGATGGAAAGTTTAGCTGCGCCGGCACATGTTTTTACCACAAGCGCCAATCCGGTTTGTTGTGCGGCCTCACTGGCAACATTAGACGCTTTAGCTGCTGAAGATTTATTACATAAGTCTATTGTGGATGGTGCCTACGTCAAACAACGATTCTTAGCCTTACAACAGCGTCATCCTAAAATTGGCGATGTTCGGCTATATGGTTTAGACGGGGGGATCGAACTGGTTAAAGATCCGACGACCAAGGAACCAGATCCTGAATTTGCCAGTGATGTGATTTATGAGGCCTTTCAACATGGTGTTGTGATGATTACACTCAAAGGCAATATTTTACGGTTCCAGCCACCACTGGTTATCACACGACCACAGTTAGATCGCGCATTAATGGTGATCGACCATGCGCTCACGGCGGCGGAACAAGGACAAGTGCAACGCCCAACTGGCAAGATTGGTTGGTAATAGAGGAGGAAATTAGATGCAACGTTGGTTAAAACGGTTGACGTTAAAAGAAGATCCATCAATTTATGAAGACAAAGATTCCCATTTAGTGCGGGTTTTGACAGTTAAAGACTTTTTAGCTTTAGGAGTGGGGACAATTGTCTCGACATCAATCTTTACGTTGCCAGGAGTAGTCGCCGCGGAACATGCCGGTCCCGCCGTGGTCTTTTCGTTCATCGTTGCCGCCATTGTGGCGGGATTAGTCGCATTTGCGTATGCTGAAATGGCGGCCGCAATGCCATTCGCCGGTTCAGCATATTCTTGGATTAACGTGATGTTTGGTGAATTCTTTGGGTGGATTGCCGGCTGGGCATTATTAGCTGAATATTTTATTGCGCTGGCCTTTGTCGGGTCCGGACTGTCAGCTAATTTGCGTGGGTTATTATCACCACTTGGCTTAACATTGCCGAAGAGTTTATCGAATACCTTTGGGACCAATGGTGGAATTGTGGATTTAGTGGCAGTGGTCGTGATTGCTTTAGTTTCGTTGCTATTGTCACGTGGTGTTAGCCAAGCCTCACGGGTTGAAAATGTCTTAGTTGTGTTAAAAGTGCTAGCAATTTTAACGTTTATTGTTGTTGGGGCCACGGCCATTCATTTGAAGAACTATGTGCCGTTTGTTCCCAAATACCACGTTAATGCAGATGGCAGTGCCTTTGGCGGCTGGCCTGGTATTTATGCGGGTGTCTCAATGATTTTCTTGTCCTATATTGGATTTGACTCCATCGCAGCTAATTCGGCCGAAGCTAAGAACCCTGGCAAAACCATGCCACGTGGGATTCTGGGGTCATTAGTTATCGCGGTAGTCTTGTTCGTCGCAGTGGCATTAGTATTGGTTGGGATGTTCAAATATACGGCTTACGCTAACAATGCGGAACCTGTTGGCTGGGCATTACGGCATGCCGGTCACCCGGTAGTGGCTAGTGTGATTCAAGCCATTGCGGTCATTGGGATGTTTACGGCTTTAATCGGGATGACGTTAGCCGGATCACGCTTGATTTATTCATTTGGTCGTGATGGTATGTTGCCGGGCTGGCTCGGTAAATTAAAACACAACCAGCCAGGCAACGCCTTATTGGTATTAACAATCGTTGCCATTGTCATTGGCGCACTTTGTCCATTTGCCTTTTTAGCACAACTGATTTCCGCCGGAACGTTGATTGCTTTTATGTTCGTTTCATTAGGAATTTATGCTTTACGTAAACGAGAAGGGCGTGACATTCCGGAACCAGCGTTTAAAATGCCATTATATCCAGTCTTACCAGCTTTGGCGTTTTTAGGTGCTTTATTTGTTTTCATGGGATTAGATATTCAAGCCAAGATTTATGCCGGTGTCTGGTTTGTCTTAGGGCTCATCATTTACTTCACATACGGCATGCACCATTCATATTTAGGTCAAAAACATAAATAAGCACACAAAAAGGACTGATGCGGTTTAAACCGTATCAGTCCTTTTAACAGCTTTTTGTAGGCTACAACTAGCCCCACACGTTATCCATATGCGGCAGTTGTAATAGCCCATCACTGGTCGCATCAGTACTGCCAATGGTTTTTAAGTGCCATTGCCCATCGTCAGCTTTAGCGGCAACCACTTTTTTACGTTTACCTTCACTGTTTTTATAAAAACAATTTTCATTGTCAGCCCCAATTTCACGAGCCAAGACTTGGTTCTTCGTGACATAACCATCGTTGGTTTGAAAACTATCGATTTGATCAACCGAAGTCACTTCGGCGTGGCCCCGATGGTAAATTCTTTCGATTAAAATCATGTTGGTTCCCCCTCAAATAAAGTAAAGCTTAAACTTAACTATGACTAGTTTATCATAGCGGAGTTGATTGAATTAAAATTAGTGTCAGTTTTAAGCAAATATTCATGAATTAATTCGAGTTTCTTGCCTAACCGATGTTGAATTGATACAATAACTGTTTAAAATCTGTTATAATATTGAACAGATATATGACTGATTGGAACTGAGTGTCAGTTCCGTAAATAAATCAATTTCACGTGGTGAAGGAGAGATTAACGACATGTTAAAACGCACGAAACAATTTTTGCGATCGATGCATTATGAATACGATAAAACATATATCAGACCGCTGATGGTTCCCGATAGCGTTTACGTGTTGAAATTCGGCAAGGACCATCGAAACAATCGCGTGGTCGTGAAGTATAGCCATACTTGGACGGGTCGCGTTAAAATTAATGAGATTGCCTTGCGACTGCATAAGCAGAAGCATCCTCGGATTTTTAAACACGAAGCGGATCTGGTCAAGTATTTGAATAAGCATTTACCAAAAAAGGCGACTGATTAGTCGCTTTTTTCGTAAGTTAAAGTGGAGGTAAAGTTGATGGTAGGGGTAACGGAATTTTTATCGAACACCACAACGCCAAAAATTGCGGCGTTGTTACTAGGTAAACAACTGCGGCTGGCAACGCCAACTGGCATCTTAACCGCTTGGATTACCGAGACCGAAGCTTACCTAGGTGCCACTGACGCGGGTGCCCACGCCTTTAAAAACCATCAAACGGCTCGTAATCAGGCTTTATGGCAACCGGCGGGAACGATTTATATTTATCAAATGAGAACCCAATTCTTATTGAATTTGGTCACGCAATCAGCTGGTGTGCCGGAGTGTGTGTTGATTCGTGGGATTGAGCCGGTCGAAGGGGTGGCTCAGATGCAGCGGAACCGACCAGTCCCGTTAGCTAATTTGACAACGGGGCCTGGTAAATTAATGCAGGCGTTAGGCTTAGACAAAACATTGAATGGCACACCATTAAGTTCAACGACCTTGGATTTAAGGTTAACGCCGGCTCGAAACCCACAACAGATTGCGACTAGTCCGCGGATTGGTATTGTCAATAAGGGCGACTGGTCCACTGCGCCACTACGATATTACGTTGCTGGTAATCCGTTTGTGTCACAAGTGAAAAAGCGCGATCAAGATCTGGCTCAGCATGGTTGGCAAGCCACAATAATTTAGAAGGAGTTTTTAATCATGAAATGGACTGAAGTAACAGTTAGTACCTCAAATGAAGCAGTTGAAGCAGTTTCGAATATTTTAATGGAGGCCGGTGCAAGTGGTGTCAAGATTGATGACGCCTTAGATTATCAAAATCTAAAACCTAATCGTTATGGTGAAATTATTGATCTTGCGACGATTCCGCACGTCACGAGTGGTGCCTTAATTTCGGCTTATTATCCAGAAACCGTCTTTGTGCCCGAAATTTTGCCAACCATCAAGCAGCGTGTGGCGAAGTTAGCGGATTATGGGTTGAATCCAGCCCCCAATGAAGTGACGATGGCAGATTTGTCTGATGAAGCTTGGGCGACGGCTTGGAAGAAGTACTATCATCCAGTTCGGGTGACCCGTTATTTGACGATTGTGCCTAGTTGGGAAGACTATCAACCAGCGCAATCAAATGAACTAGTTTTACGATTAGATCCCGGTATGGCTTTTGGGACTGGGACCCATCCAACCACGAAGCTATCATTACAAAATCTAGAAACCGTCATTAATGGTGGTGAACATTTAATTGATGTCGGAACCGGCTCTGGCGTTTTAAGCATTGCGGCCAAAGCAATGGGTGTGGGCCAAGTAGAAGCCTATGACCTTGATGATGTGGCGGTGGAAGCTGCACAAACTAACTTGGATTTAAACCCAGTTGCGGCCGATGTTAAAGTGGCAGCTAATGATTTGTTGACTGGTATTCATACTCAGGCAGATATTATTGTGGCTAATATTTTAGCTGAGATTATCATTCCATTAGTGCCACAAGCGAAAGCTAACTTGAAACAAGGCGGTTACTTCATTACATCTGGCATTATTGATGATAAATTCACGATGGTGATGACGGCCATTAAGGACGCTGGATTCCAGATTACCCAACACACACAAATGGGTGACTGGCACAGTATCGTGGCTTATTTGCCAACCGATGAAGACTAGGGAGGTCAATCGATGCAACGTTATTTCTTAAAAAGCGCCATTGAAGCCGTCCCGGAACAAACTTTTGAACTCACGGGTGATGCCGTCCATCATTGGCTGACCGTCATGCGCGCTCAACCTGGTGATCAGGCTGAATTTGTGACGATTGCCCGTGACGTGGTCGTGGGGACCCTAGTTACAGCTACCAAAGCGGCGGCAACGGTGCAAGTCATGTCAGTGACCACGCCGCAAGTTGAACTCTCGACACCGGTGATGATTGCGTGTGGTGTCTCTAAAGGGGACAAAACGGAACAAATTGTGCAACGTGGGACCGAATTAGGTGCGGCTGGCTTTGTGTTTTTTGATTGCCAATATGCGGTTGCCAAGTGGGCGCCGAATAAACGGGCGCGCAAATTAGCGCGTTTGGCTAAAATTGCTGAGTCGGCCGCTGAACAATCGCATCGAACGATGGTGCCAACGGTGAGTTATCAGCCGGATCTAGCTACATTAGTGACGGCCGTTCCCCATGCAGCGAGCGTCGTGGCATGGGAAGAATCAGCGAAGCAAGGTGAACACAGCCAATTAGTCCAAACGTTGCAACAATTACCGACTGGTGAACCGTTATTAGCTATCTTTGGTCCAGAGGGCGGCCTCACACCAGCTGAAATTGAGACCTTAACGGCAGCGGGGGTTCAACCAGCTGGATTAGGACCACGAATTATGCGGGCCGAAACGGCGCCACTCTACTTGTTAAGCGCAGTTTCTTTTTGGCGTGAATTAGTGTAATTTACGAGTTGGTGGTGTACAATTAAGTAATTATCATAATGAGTTAATGAGACATAAGTGGGGGATTAACGTGACGGAAAAGTTTCGTAAGTTCAGTGGTCAGTATTGGCTAGTCGCGATACTTGTTGGTGTTGGAATGCCGTGGTTATTAAAGCTACTTAGCATCGGGCGTCTACATCAAATTGTGTGGTTATTATTTGTGGCTGACTTTGTCATTGCGGCGATTATTGGTTGGCAAATTCGTCGAACTGAACGTACCGGCTGGTTAGTTTGGCTCATGCCATTGTTTTGTTTGCTAGGGCTTTATTTGTTTTTCCCAAGCTACGTTTATTATTTAGCAATCGTATATTTGGGTATTTCTTACTTAGCATACGGGATGGCTGGTCAGGCGAGTCAGGTTTAAAATGAGTGCAACAGACACGTTAGTTTAATCAAAACGGACGTGTCTTTTTATCAAAGTAGAAATTTTTGGAAAACGTGGTGATTAAAGTATGCCCAAACAACCGACTTGGACGGCTCAAGACGTCCTAGAAATGGTCCAAGCTTATATGAATGAAGATCACGTTGCACTAGTGAAACGTGCCTGTGATTTTGCAACCTATGTGCATCGGGATCAATATCGTCAATCTGGCGAACCTTATATTATGCATCCGATTCAAGTAGCTGGGATTTTAGCAGAACTAAAAATGGATCCTGAAACAGTTGCGTCCGGTTTCTTACACGATGTTGTGGAGGATACTGGGGTGACACTCGGCGATGTGGAAGAACTGTTTGGCAAAGATGTGGCCGTCATTGTCGATGGGGTCACCAAATTAGGCAAAATTCGCTATAAGTCGAATAAAGAACAATTAGCTGAAAATCACCGTAAATTGTTGTTGGCTATGTCTAAAGACATTCGGGTGATGATTGTTAAATTAGCGGATCGGTTGCACAATATGCGGACCTTGAAACACTTGCGGCCGGATAAGCAACGGCGAATTGCCAATGAAACGTTGGAAATCTATGCGCCCATTGCGGATCGCTTAGGGATCAGTACCATCAAATGGGAACTTGAAGATATATCGTTACGATATTTAAACCCACAACAATATTATCGGATTGTTCATTTGATGAATTCACGGCGCGAAGATCGTGAAAAGTACATTGAAATTGCGTTGCAAGATATTCAAAAAGCGTTAACAGATTTGAATTTGCCGGATGCTGAAATTTATGGTCGGCCAAAGCATATTTATTCGATCTACAAAAAGATGCGTGATAAGCACAAGCAATTTAGTCAATTGTATGACCTACTGGCTATTCGGGTGGTCGTTGATTCGATTAAAGACTGTTATGCAGTTTTAGGGGCGATTCATACCCAATGGAAGCCGATGCCAGGTCGGTTTAAGGATTATATTGCGATGCCTAAAGCCAATATGTATCAATCCTTGCATACGACGGTGGTCGGTCCTGAAGGTAAACCCTTAGAAATTCAAATTCGGACCTTTGAGATGCACCGAGTGGCTGAATATGGGGTTGCGGCGCATTGGGCGTACAAAGAAGGCGTACGCGATCAAGTGCAAGCCACGCAATCTGGTGACAAGCTAAACTTAGTTAAAGAGATTATTGAACTTCAAGATGAAAGTAAAGATGCCGCTGACTTTATGGAAGGCGTCAAAGGTGATCTCTTTAGTGATCGTGTTTATGCCTTTACGCCTAAAGGTGATGTCACTGAATTACCAAAGGGTGCTGGTCCCCTTGACATGGCATACTCCATTCATACTGAAGTTGGTAATCACACAACCGGTGCCAAAGTTAACGGCAAGATTGTGCCGTTGGACTATCAGATTAAAAATGGCGACATTGTCGATATTTTAACGTCAACTAGTTCGACGGGGCCTAGTCGTGATTGGCAAAAGTTAGTTTACACACGACGAGCTCGGAATAAGATTAAACAATTTTTCCGTAATGCGGATCGTGAAGGCAATATTGTCACTGGTCGCGACATGTTGGAACGCCAATTACGTGACTTTGAATTCGATCCTAAAACGGTGATGAACAAGGAGAAGGTTGAAGCTGTCGCCAAGAAGATGCACTATGGTGGCGAGGATGACTTGTATGCGGCGTTAGGTTTTGGCGATGTGCAACCAGTTGGGATTGCCAATCGGTTAACGAGTGATGTGCGTAAGCAGCGTGAAGCCGATCGACAACGCGAACGTGAACGTGAAATTCTGGCTGAACACAACGAGCAAACGTCAAAGAAAAAGAAAAAAGAACAAGCTGAAGCCCAAGAAAAGAATGATGAAAAGCGTAAGAAAGTCTCTTCTTCGGGTGGCGTGATCATTCAAGGCGTCGATAACTTGTTAGTTCGATTAAGTCACTGTTGTTCGCCAATTCCGGGTGATGATATTGTGGGCTATATTACCAAAGGGCGCGGCGTTTCCGTGCATCGGATTGGTTGCCCCAATGTCAAGAATGCTGAAGCCCAAGGTGAACGGCTAATCGATGTCCAATGGGAAGATCCTGAGGGCGATCGGACAAATTACAATTCTGACTTAGAAATTCAAGGTTATAACCGTAATGGTATGTTGAATGATGTCTTGAAAGTAATCAACAATAATACCAAGTTTTTGACGAATGTTAATGGGAAAGTTGACCATAACAAGATGGTGATTATTAGTGTTTCTTTAGGCGTTCGTAATTTAGAACATTTACAACGAATTATCGAAAGTTTGAAGAATGTTCAAGATGTTTATGTTGTTGAACGGAAAATGTTTTAGGAGGGTCCGATCGTGCGAGTCGTTGTTCAACGCGCGCAACAGGCGCAAGTTAGTATTGCCGGTCAGGTTCACGGCCAGATCGATCAAGGGTTAGTGCTCTTAGTTGGATTCCAAGATGGCGATGGTGAGGCTGAACTAGCTTACTTGGTACGAAAAATTTTAAATTTGCGTATTTTTAGTGATGCTGACGGTAAATTAAATTTGAACGTGCAACAAGTGCAGGGATCGATTTTATCGATTTCTCAATTTACGTTGTATGCCGATACGCGTCATGGCAATCGGCCTAGTTTTACTGATGCTGGTGATCCGCAAGTGGCCAGTCAATTGTATGATACATTTAACGAACAATTAGCTGCGGCGGGTGTGCCAGTCGCGACTGGCGTCTTTGGTGCGGATATGCAAGTGTCATTAGTCAATGACGGTCCAGTGACGATTTGTTACGATACTGATCAAAAATAAACAAAAGCTGGAGTAGCCAATGCTGACTATTTCAGCTTTTTGTTGCATGCAATTAATCTAGGAGGCACTGTGATTGATGTTAAAAAGAGAATTGATTTGGGATTTTGATGGGACGCTAATGGATACGTATCCGGCGATGGTTCGGGCTTTCGTGGCAGCGGTGACTGAGCTAGGTGGTCAAGTGGATAACGAGACGACGTATCAACTCATGCGCCAACAATCTGTGGGCGTGGCCGAACGACAATTGGCAGCCAAATATGGTTGGGACTTGCATGATTTGCGGGCCGGGTATCAACGCTATGAGCAGCAATTTCAAACACAGCCAGCCCCATTTGCTGATGCCCAGGCCGTGTTGGCTAAAGTGCAAGCGGTTGGTGGTCGCAATTATTTAATGACACATCGTAATGCGGCTGCCTTAGCCTATTTAGAGCAGGCGGATTTAAAACAATACTTTACCGATTTTGTGACCGCTGCTCAGCCGTTTCCACGTAAGCCAGATCCTGCCGCTTTAAACTATTTACTCGATAAGCATCAAGCCAATCGGGAGGTTGCCGTCATGGTCGGTGATCGTAACCTAGATATTGATGCCGGGCACAATGCCGGTATTGCTGGTTGGTTATTCGATTATGATGAGTTAGTGACCGTTACTAGTCATCCGGAAGCGCAAGTGACCAAACTAGCATCATTATTGCCATTGATCGGTTAATATGAAGCTCAAAAGGCCAACCATCGATTGCTTGATGGTTGGCCTTTTTGGGTGTGACAAGTTTAATGATTGGCGAAGTAACTCGATAAGCCGGCGTAAACGGCTTGAGCCACTTCATTAGGGTATTTCTTTGAACTAATGGTTTTGAAATCACTATCGTCATTGATGTAGCCAAGTTCCATTAAAACTGCTGGTACAGAATTATCTCGAATGACTAAGAAATCACCAAAAGCAGTACCTTTATTTTTGATCGGTAAGCCGACGACATCATTACTTAAAGCTTTTGCCAAGGCCAGCGACGTTGACTTGTGGTAGTAATAAGTCGTAATCCCGGAACCTTGGTTATTTTCCGGTGAACTATCAAAATGAAAACTAATAAAGGCGTCAGCGTTAAGTTTGTTTGCTAAGGCTGGTCGGGCACTGAGGCCAACATAAGTATCGGTATTTCGCGTTAAAACAACGTGGGCACCAGCTGCACGTAATCGTTTGGCGACGGCTTTAGCAACGCGTAACGTATAGGTCTTTTCCATTTTATTTTTACTAGAAAGAGCCCCAGAATCAGAACCACCGTGACCAGGATCTAAAACAATTGTGGCTTCGGAGATTTTGGTCGTCTTGCTAAGTTGACTATTTTTTTCATTAACGAGCCAACTGGCAATCCAACCAAACTTATGATCGGCGTAACGAACATAGAGCCAATTATTTTTGCGTCGCATAATGTGTACTTTAGTTCCCTTAGTTGTCGAGTCACTCACACCGTAACTCATGCCCGGACCTTTGCGGATATTGACATTTGCAATGTTGACAACGGCGGTGTTGTGGGTGGCTAGAATGGTCGTGAAACCGGCGACGAGGCCGATAAAAACGACCGTGATTAAAATTTGACGCCAAAAGCGTTTTAAAACTTGCAAGAGGTTCACCAACTCGTTTGATTTAGATTCAGCGTAACGTTTCCAGTATACCAAAACTGAACTAGAAAGGGAGTCACGTCGCTAATAATTCTACTGTGCACAGTTGACTTTTCCAACGGAGTCGTGTAACTTTAACCATAAGTTAATAAATCGACCGCAGAGAAAGTAAGAGCATTGTCCAACGTTTTAGACAGAGACCGGTGGGGCTGAAAATCCGGAAAACGCACAATGAGGAGACGCTTTTGAGGTGAACGGAAAGTTCCGCCTGTGTAACACAGACGTTATCAGTTAGTGCTCATATAAGGTGGTACCGCGCAAAAAGCGCCCTTGATTAATAATCAGGGGCGCTTTTTTGTCGATTTAAATGAAGGAGGAACAACAATGAGATATCAACGGCCAAAAGGCACCGCGGACATTTTGCCAGGCGACAGTGAAAAATGGCAATTTGTTGAAGAGACGGCGCGTGACATTTTTAAGACGTACCAATTTAAAGAAATTCGGACGCCATTATTCGAAAACTTTGAAGTTTTCTCCCGTTCTGCAGGGGATACTTCAGATATTGTAACGAAGGAAATGTATGATTTCCATGATAAGGGTGATCGCCATATTACCTTACGTCCAGAAGGCACTGCCGGTGTTGTCCGGGCTTTTGTGGAAAATAAATTATATGGCCCCCAAGTTTTAAAGCCTTACAAAGTTTATTACATGGGACCAATGTATCGTTACGAACGTCCTCAATCAGGTCGGCTTCGCGAATTCCATCAATTAGGGGTGGAAGCATTCGGGAGTGAAAGTGCGGCTTTGGATGTGGAAGTCATCGCAATGGGGGTTAGCTTACTTAAAAAGTTTGGTTTAAACGACTTAAAGTTAGTGATTAATACCTTAGGCGATCAACAAACGCGTGACGATTATCGTCAAGCCTTGATTGATTACTTGGAACCTCATTTTGAAGAATTAAGTGATGATTCTAAGGAACGCTTGCACAAGAATCCATTACGGGTCTTGGATAGCAAAGCGCCAGAAGATCAAAAGTTCGTGGCTGATGCGCCATCAATCTTAGATTACTTGAGCGATGATGCCCAAGCTCATTTTGATGAAACTAAAGCGTTACTCACGGCGTTAGAGATTCCGTTTGAAATCGATGCAACGATGGTTCGTGGATTAGATTACTATAACCACACGATCTTCGAAATTATGACGAATTCGAAATCATTAGGCCAAGGCTACACGACGATTTGTGCCGGTGGTCGTTACAACGGTTTAGTGAAAGAACTTGGCGGTCCAGAAACGTCTGGTGTTGGGTTTGGTCTCGGGGTTGAACGGCTCTTAGTTTTAATGGACGCTGAAAACATCGCCTTTCCAAATAATGATCAACTAGATGTTTACGTGGTTGGGATTGGTTCAGAAGCTAGTGCCACAACGTTGAAGTTAGCTCAAGCATTACGTGGTGCTGGGTTTAGTGCCGAACGCGATTACTTGGATCGTAAACCTAAGGCCCAGTTCAAGAGTGCTGATCGCTTAAACGCGCGTTACACGATGACGGTGGGCGAAAGTGAAATCGAACAAGGTGTGGTTAACTTAAAGGCAATGGCAACTGGTGAAGAAACTCAAGTTGCGATGGCAGATGTGTTAAACCATGCACAACAAGTATTAACCGGTAAATAGACGAGGAGGAATTGTGATATGAAACGAACCACTTATGCTGGCTTAGTTAATGAAGATTATTTAGGCCAAGACGTGGTCTTACAAGGTTGGGTGCAAAAGCGCCGAGACCTTGGGAGCTTGATTTTTATTGATTTACGCGACCGGGAAGGCATTGTGCAATTAGTCTTCAGTCAAGAATTTTCACAAGCGGCGTTAGACGTTGCTGATCAATTACGGGGCGAATATGTGATTGAAGTGCAAGGGAAAGTTGTTAACCGTAATGGTAGTGCAATTAACCCGAACATGAAGACCGGTAAAGTCGAAGTTGAAATCCATGAAGCTAAGATTTTAAACAAGGCGAAGACGCCACCATTTTACATTCAAGATGACATCAATGTTTCTGATGAATTGCGTTTGAAGTATCGTTATTTAGACTTACGGCGGCCAGAAATGCAAAAAGGCTTGAAGATTCGTAACGGGATCACCCAAGCGGTTCATAGCTATTTTGACGCTAACGGCTTCTATGACATCGAAACGCCATTCTTAACGAAATCAACGCCTGAAGGGGCTCGGGATTATTTGGTGCCTTCACGGGTTTATCAAGGTCACTTCTACGCCTTGCCTCAATCACCACAATTGTTTAAACAACTATTAATGGGTGCTGGTTTTGATCGTTACTATCAAATTGCCCGTTGTTTCCGGGATGAAGATTTACGGGGTGACCGTCAACCTGAATTTACGCAGATCGATATGGAAACGTCATTCTTATCTGCTGAAGAAATTCAAAGCTATACTGAAGGCTTGATTAAAAAAGTCATGCATGATGTTAAAGGGATTGACGTGAAGACACCATTTGACCGGATCACGTGGCAAGATGCCATGAGTCGCTTTGGTTCTGACAAACCCGATGTGCGTTTTGGGATGGAATTAAAGGACATGTCTAAAGCTGTCGCCGACTCTGGGTTCAAGGTCTTTACGGGTGCCTTAGACAATGGTGGCGTAGTTAAAGCAATCGCCGTTCCTGGTGGTGCTGACAAGTATTCACGTAAAGCCATTGATGCCTATACGAGCTATGTTGAACGCTTTGGGGCGAAAGGCTTAGCCTGGATGAAAGTTACGGATGATGGCTTTAGTGGTCCTGTGGCGAAGTTCTTCAAGAATGATGATGACTTTGCTAAGATTACTGCTGCCGCTGATGCAAAACCAGGGGACTTACTCTTGTTTGCGGCTGACAGCTTTAAGGTTGTTTCGGAAACGTTAGGTTACTTGCGTAAAGCCATTGCCAAAGAACAAGATATGATCGATGACAACAAGTACGCTTATTTGTGGGTTGTTGACTGGCCATTGTTTGAATACGATGAAGGGATTGAACGCTGGGTTCCTGCCCATCATCCATTCACGATGCCAAATGAAGAAGATGTGCATTACTTGAACGATGGTGAAGACCCTCATCAAGCGCATGCTCAATCTTACGATATTGTTTTGAACGGTTACGAATTGGGTGGCGGTTCGATCCGGATCCATACGCGTGAACTTCAAGAAAAGATGTTTAAAGCGTTGAACTTTACCCCAGAACGGGCCAAAGAACAATTTGGATTCTTATTAGATGCCTTAGACATGGGCTTCCCACCTCATGGCGGTTTAGCAATCGGGTTAGACCGATTTGCCATGTTGCTATCCGGTAACGATAACATTCGTGAAGTGATCGCGTTCCCTAAGAACTCGAAAGCTTCCGAACCAATGACCAACGCACCAGCGCCAGTTTCTGATCAACAATTAGCCGATTTAGACTTGTTGATTAATCGGACGGACACTGATGATGAACCTGAAGCTTAATTAACAATAATCATAACGATAAAAGGAACGTCCAGTTATTTAGACTGGACGTTCTTTTATGTTCGTGTTAGGTTTAAATTAAAATTTAATTGGAGGAATTTTAATGTCAGCTACTGAAACAGCAATTTTTGCCGGTGGGTGCTTCTGGTGTATGGTCCAACCATTTGATAGTCAACCAGGAATCGTGAGTGTTGTATCCGGTTTTACTGGTGGTCACACCGTTAATCCAACCTATCAACAAGTGAAAGCTCATCAAACTGGACATACCGAAGCGGTTAAGATCACGTTTGATCCGCAACAGATTAGTTATGCAGATTTAGTTGAAATTTATTGGCATCAAACTGATCCAACCGATGCGATGGGCCAGTTTCAAGATCGTGGTGATAATTATCGCCCGGTGATTTTTGTGAATAGTCCTGAACAACGGGCAATTGCCGAAGCTTCTAAAGCAAAACTACAAGCGGCTGAGTTATTTGATAAACCGATTGTCACGAAGATTGAAGACGAAAAACCGTTTTATCCTGCCGAAGCCGAACATCAACGGTTCTACAAAAACAATCCGGTAGTCTACGCTGAACAAGAGGCCGGTGGTCGGGCTGATTTCATTGCCGAAAAGTGGGCTCAAGCACCGAAAGTTGATTAGCTTAATGGGATTTTGCTGAGAAGCGTGAGACTTTCGGTAGAAATGGGCTAAAACCTGCTAGCCGCAGTTTTAAAATGGTAAAATAACGGATAGCAATGATAAAGGAGCACATTAAATCATGGATGATTTTCAGCAGTTGACCAAACGTCATCGCGATGTTTTTAAAGCGTCAACCGCATTTATTTATGCCATTTTAGTTTCTGTGGCCATGAACTTTTTCTGGACCCCAGGTCATATTTATTCTTCAGGAATTACCGGGTTAGCACAATTGGTCAACAGTTTAATGACTAAATTTTTACCTTTCCAATTGTCGACCGCGATTTTGCTATTTTTATTAAACGTACCAATGTTTATTATTGCCTGGCGATCAATTGGCCATCGCTTCACCGTTTATACATTTTTAGCGGTTGTCCTCTCTAGTATTATGATCAAGATTGTGGCACCAGAGGGACTGACTCATGATCCGATTATTTGTGCCATTTTTGGTGGTGCACTGAACGGATTTGGGACTGGGACGGCGCTTAAAAATGGGATTTCGACTGGTGGGCTGGATATTATCGGGATTGTCCTGCGTCGTAAAACAGGACGTAGCATTGGGACCATCAACATGGCTTTCAACTCGATTATTGTCATTTCCGCCGGAGCTGTTTACGGCTGGCCATATGCGTTTTATTCTGCGCTAGGATTGCTAGTTAATGGCCGGGTGATGGATATGACTTATACGCGTCAACAAAAGATGCAAGTGATGATTATTACCAGTCGGCCGAAAACGGTGATTGATAGTGTCCAAAACCGCATTCGCCGTGGGGTCACCATCGTGCACAATGCCGAAGGGGCCTATCGTCATGATGACAAGACCATTTTATTTACGGTGATTACCCGTTATGAAATGTCGGAATTAACGGCAGCGATGGCAGAATCTGATCCACATGCCTTTGTCAGTATTTCGAATACCGTTAAAATTTTGGGCCACTTTTATGAGCCCGAACCATAACCAAATGGAGTCGTTGGGAGACCAGCGACTTTTTTTAACGAAATTTTAAAATTAGGTTATTTTCAGTGAACACCAGTCATAAGGTTTTTAAATATGATAAACTACTAGATGTTAACTAAAATGACTTGACACCGGGAATGACCGGGAAATATAGAAGGGGCTACCGTGAAAAAAATAGTGTATATGTGGCTAGTGACGATTATGTCCTGGCTGGCGCATTTTAAAACAACCAATCAAGTGATATATTTGATGAGTTTTGCGGATAATTTGGCCTTTATTCGGGAGCTGCAAACGCAAGTCGGGTCGCGGTTAACGGTGTATTATTTACCGTCAGCGACAACTGCCGCTGACGAACTAGCTGAAACCGGTATTGCGGTTCGACCGTTTCGTGATTCACTTGGTTTTGCCCTTACTGGTATTCCGGTGCTTACTCAAGCGGATATCATTTACTGTGATAATTACTATGCGTTTCTGGGTGGACTAACCCGCCGATCAGCGCAACGAATCGTGCAATTGTGGCATGCAGATGGTGCGGTTAAAGCGTTTGGGTGGGGAGATCCTCAAACTAGTCAACGGTCACGGGCTGATCAACGGCGATTCCAACGGGTTTATAATCAATTTACAGATTATGTCGTGGGTTCACCAAAGATGGGGCAAGTTTTTGCGGCAAGTTACCATGTTGACGTTGATCGGATGCGCGTGCTCGGTTATCCACGTTCTGATCGTTATCGGGATGCACAATGGCTTGATCAAACACGGACCGCAATTTATCAAGCTCATCCTGAGTGGCGTGATCGACGCATCGTTTTATATGCGCCGACGTATCGTGAAGGCGTGACGTTTGAGTTGCCAGCAGACTTTGGCCAGTTGCAGCTAGCGCCCGACCAGGTACTAGTTCTGAAGCTTCATCCGCATTTACAGGCACAAACGGCCGCTTTAATTGCCCAATATCCGAATTTGTTGACAACCGCGACTGATTTTAGCACGGACGACTTATTAACGGTGACGGACACACTAATTAGCGATTACTCATCGGTGATTTTTGACTATGCCCTCTTGCCAAATTGTCAAAAAATGGTATTCTATGTTTTTGACTGGCAAAACTATCAACAGCGTGTTGGTCTACAGCTTGATTTTGAGCAATGGGCGCCGGGCCCGTTAGTTCGGACTGTGACGGCTCTTAATCAAGCATTAGCACAACCCGCGACACCGCAACAGTTACCAGCGTTTAATGCCCTATGGAATACACATAATGATGGTCAAGCTGGGCAACGAACGGTGAGATATTTTCACCAGCAAACAAAACCATATCAGAAATAGAGATAGGAAGTGGCTAAGCCTTGAAAGAGGTCGTAACGATTATTAAAGAGCAGTTCCAAAATATGGGGATTATCTGGCGGATTTCGAATTATGAAGATCAAGCTAGTTATCAAAGCCATTATTTGGGATTAGCTTGGGAATATTTATATCCGTTAATTCAAATTGGGATTTATTGGATCGTCTTTAGTGGTGGCTTCAAAAAAGGGAGCGATCTTGACGGTGTATCCTACTTGATGTGGATGGTCATCGGGATTACCCCTTGGTTCTTCATGAACCGGGCCATTCTTGATGGTTCTAAAGCCATTTACCAACGGGTTGGTATGGTTTCTAAAATGAAGTTTCCAGTGTCAGTGTTACCATCGATTCGAATTGTCGGTAACTTGAATTCTTTCTGGACGATGCTGGTCTTCTCAATCGCCTTGGGCTTCTTCAATGGGATTTATCCGGCCCTTGCCTGGCTACAATGGATCTATTATTTCTTCGCGATGATGTGCTTGATGTTTGCCTTGAGCACGTTTAACTCCACCGTTTCGGTGTTAGTGCGTGACTGGCAAATCTTGTTACAATCTATGATGCGGATGCTATTTTACTTATCCGGGGTCTTATTCAACTTCCAAACGACTGGCTTTCCAGCACCGTTTGTGCGAATATTAGAATTGAATCCGTTTTGGTATATCATCTCCGGCTTCCGGCAATCGATGTTCCACCAAAGCAGTGATTCCTACATGTGGAGTCGGCCATTACTAACTTTGATTTTCTGGAGTTTTGTCCTATTAGTCTTGTTAGTAGGTTCACACTTACACTATAAGTTCCGATCACGATTTGTTGATTTAATATAAAAAAGGGGTAACTTAATGGCTAGTCTTAAACATCGTTTAAAGATGGCAATTAAGATTCTCATCCGGGGTGGACTCATCGTGTTAAACGATGGGTTCATTTTATTACCAATAAAAAAACACAGCTTCGTGTTTGAGAGTTTTAATGGCAACGATATTAACGATAATCCAATGGCCTTATATCAGGCCTTATTGCGACAGCATCCGGAGTATGCGTCGGATTGTTATTTTAACGTCAAACCGCGGTTATATGCCACGTTGCATGCTAAATATCCAGATATGCAACTGGTCAAACGGTTTCATTTAAAGTGGGTTTGGGTCATGGCTCGCGCGAATTTTTGGATTTTTAATTCACGGATGCCGCGGTGGTGGCGTAAAAATGATCAGACAACCTATGTGCAGACATGGCATGGGACGCCTTTAAAACATTTGGGGTTGGATATTGCGGCCGTTGAAATTCCGGGGACTGATACGCAAACGTATCATCAAAAGTTTTTAGATGAAGCGCATCGATGGGATTATTTGATTGCACCTAATCAATATTCCCATGATATTTTCACGCAAGCCTTTGGGTTTAATCATCAGTGGCTGGATACGGGGTATCCGCGTAATGATCGGTTGTATAATGCAACCGCAACTGAAATTGCTGATTTAAAACAACAGTTGCTGGGTCGTCAACCACAACAGGTGATCTTGTATGCGCCAACTTGGCGTGATGATGACTTTCAATATGTCGGTCGCTATAACTTTAAATTGCCATTTGATTTGGCCACATTTTTTCAACATGTGGCCCCAGATACCATTTTAGTCTTACGACCACACTATTTAGTGAAAGATCAGATTGATATTACGGGTTTTGAAGATCGCGTTAAAATCTTGGCAGATGACGATATCACGATGCTCTATTTGATTAGTGATTTAATGATTACAGATTATTCGTCAGTGATGTTTGATTTTGCCAATTTAAAACGACCACAACTGTTTTACGCTTATGATTTGGAACATTATCGTGATCAATTACGAGGGTTTTATTTTGATTATGAAACAGAATTACCAGGGCCGTTAGTGACGACCGCCACTGCGTTGTATCAAGCGCTTGATGCTTATACTGCTGGTCAGTGGACACCAACCGAAGCGACTGAGGCCTTTTATGAACGCTTCTGCGGTTGGGAAGATGGTCATGCCAGTGAGAAAGTTTTAAACCAAATTGGAATTGAGGGGTAAGCCGATGTTACGAATTGGATCACATGTGTCGATGAAGGCACCGAAGATGCTATTGGGGTCAGCGGAGGAAGCTGCCAGTTATGGGGCTAATACGTTCATGATTTATACGGGTGCGCCGCAAAATACGAAGCGTAAGCCAATTGATGAACTGAATATTCCAGCTGGAAAAGCCTTTATGGAAGCTCACGACTTAAGTCAGATCGTCGTACATGCACCATATATTGTGAATCTTGGCAATACGACGAAACCGGGTTATTTTGATTTTGCCACTGAGTTTTTAGCTCACGAAATTGAACGAGCCGAAGCGGTGGGGGCCACACAATTGACCTTACACCCAGGGGCCCATGTCGGGGCTGGAGCGCCGGCAGCAATTGCACAAATCGTGAAAGGCTTAAATGAAGTGATTCGGCCAGACCAAAAGATTCAGATCGCCTTGGAAACGATGGCGGGTAAAGGAACCGAGGTCGGCCGAACCTTTGAAGAGTTAGCCGCTATGATTGATGGTGTGACTTACAATGAAAAATTATCTGTGACCTTTGATACGTGTCATACAAGTGATGCGGGTTATGCGATTAAAGATGATTTTGACGGGGTCCTCAATGAATTTGACCATGTGATTGGGTTAGATCGGTTAAAAGTGGTGCATCTGAATGATTCTAAAAATCCACAAGGGGCCCATAAGGATCGCCATACCAATCTAGGATTGGGAACGATTGGTTTTGACACCTTGAATTATGTGGCGCATCATCCGCAATTGGCTGATATTAGTAAGATTTTGGAAACGCCTTATATTGGGGAAGACAAAAAACATCAATTTGCGCCGTACCGCTATGAATTGGCGATGCTCAAGGCGGGAAAATTCAATCCCAACTTAGTTGCTGATGTTGAGAATCAATGATAAGTTAAAAATACCAGTTTACTCACAAAACAAAAGTGGGTAAGCTGGTATTTTTAACTACTGCTATTATCTCTATATTAATGATGTGCGGGTTCGTTATAACCTAAGCTTTCAGTAATGAGTGTGGCAGTTTCTTCAATTGATTTGTTGGCGACGTTAATAACCAGACAACCGATCTTCTTGAAAATTTCGTTGGCGTATTCCAATTCGGCTTTGATTTCATCCGTATTGGAATACATCGTATCTGGATTTAAGCCATATTGGATCATGCGTTGACGCCGAATGGTATTCAATTGTTCCGGATCGTTAGTTAACCCGAAGATCTTTTTCGGGTCAACCCGCCAAATCTCATCTGGAATTTGCGCTTTAGGGACTAATGGTAAATTAGCCACCTTTAAGTTGCGATTAGCCAAGTAGAGTGATAATGGGGTCTTCGAGGTCCGAGAAACTCCTAATAAGACGACATCGGCATCTAAGAAGCCAGTGGGATTCTTGCCATCATCATAAGTGACTGCGAACTCAATCGCATTGATGCGATCAAAGTAGTTGGTATTCAGATCATGCATTTTACCTGGCTTGTTAGCAGGCTGCTCATGTGTGATCCCTGAGAATAAGTCCAGTGTCGGTGTCATGACGTCATTGTAAGGCAGATCGTGTTCACGACAGAAGGTGGTCACGGTTTGACTTAAGTGACGATCAACAAAAGTATAGTAAATTGTGGCGTGTTCTTTTAACGCTTGGGTGAGAATCGACTGTAATAATGATGCAGTCCGAACGAATGGAAAGCGTTGATAAGTAATATCTAAATCAGAAAATTGGGCCGCGCCGGCTTGCGCAACTGCGTGGGCCGTTTCACCGACAGAATCGGATAAAATGAAAATTTTAATGGCTTGCATGTTAACAACCTCATTTCAGTATCAATAGTGACTATAGTGTAGCATAGCGCCTGATTTATGAAAACGATTTATTCACGTTAAACTAAGGATTTGGCATAATAATTCAAATTAACGTAAAACTTTTGTTGACGTGGTTTTTCTATTTATGTATAATTTACTAGAACAGTTGTATTATGTAAGTATGCATAGTTTGACGGTTACTTTTTAAGCTCGGAGGGAGGGAATTTTAATGGCAAAAACAGTCGTTCGTAAAAACGAATCTCTTGATGATGCTCTTCGTCGCTTTAAACGTACCGTTTCAAAAAGTGGTACTTTACAAGAATACCGCAAACGGGAATTCTACGAAAAACCAAGTGTGAAGAAGAAGTTAAAATCAGAAGCCGCTCGTAAGCGTAAGAACCGTCGTCGTTTCAAGTAATTAGTGTAAACTAAGTCACTTGAAATGAAGGAGGGCAACCAATGAGTTTAGTTGATACACTCAATGGTGATCTTAAAGCTGCGATGAAAGCACGCGATAAGCAACGCTTAAGCGTCATTCGAATGCTTAAATCAGCCTTGATGAACGAACAAATCAATGCCGGTCATGATTTAACTGAAACTGAAGAAGTGAGCGTGGTTTCACGTGAATTGAAGCAGCGTCGTGAATCATTGACCGAATTTGAAAACGGTCATCGGGACGATCTAGTAGCTGGGGTAAAAGCTGAAATTGCGATTGTTGAAACGTATATGCCAAAACAATTGTCTGACGATGAAGTCAAACAAATTGTGGCAGCAACGATTGAACAAGTCGGAGCGACCGGTAAAGGTGACTTCGGTAAAGTGATGGGTGCAGTTATGCCAAAACTTAAAGGTCAAGCTGATGGCAAGCTTATCAACCAAACAGTTAAATCATTATTGAATTAACAGTTAACCAGAGCCTCGTGCTCTGGTTTTTTTGTGACCAAATTTTAAAACGTCGTTGGGCGCAAAGCTGGTCGCGGTGGGGGTTTTATGCTATGATTAGTTAACATTAAACCCGTTTAGCGACTAGCAATCAGTGGTCGGATAAACGGGGCGCATTACTGCGGTGATGCGTCATAAATCTGTTAATAAAGGAGTCCATGTTTTTGACCGAAAACTCAAAATATGAACAAAAGTTTTTAATTGCGAATCCGGCTCAATCAGTGGCGTTACTTGGTCCAGAAGACCAATATATTGCGATGCTAGAAGACGGATTGCACGTTAATCTGCACGTATTTGGTGATCAAATTACCATTAGTGGCGATGACGAAGCGGCAGTTCATAACACTCAAGCTGTGTTAGACAATTTAGCGCATTTGATCCAACAAGACATCCAAATTGGTGCGCCTGATGTGATTAGTGCGATTAAAATGGTCAATCGCGGCACTTTAGACTATTTTCAAGATTTATATGCAGAAACGTTAATTAAAGATAATCGTGGCCGACCAATCCGGGTCAAAAACTTTGGTCAACGGCAGTACGTTCAAGCAGTTGCCAAAAGCGACATCACGTTTGGGATTGGCCCCGCTGGGACTGGGAAAACATATTTAGCCGTGGTGATGGCCATTGCAGCGTTAAAACGTGGCGATGTTGAAAAGATCATTCTAACGCGGCCAGCGGTTGAAGCCGGAGAAAGTTTGGGCTTCTTACCAGGTGATTTAAAAGAAAAGGTTGATCCTTATTTACGGCCAATTTACGATGCCTTATATGATATCTACGGGGCTGAACATACCCAACGGTTGATGGATCGCGGTGTCATTGAGATTGCGCCGCTAGCTTATATGCGTGGGCGGACGTTAGATCATGCGTTTGTTATCTTAGATGAAGCGCAAAATACGACGAATGCGCAAATGAAGATGTTTTTAACTCGGCTCGGTTTTGGCGCTAAAATGATTGTTAATGGTGATATTTCGCAAATTGATTTACCCCATCATACTAAAAGTGGGTTGATTCAAGCGGAACAAATCTTAAGTCATGTGACTAACATTGCGTTTGTTAAGTTTACAGCAGATGACGTGGTTAGAAATCCAGTCGTTGCTAAGATTATTACCGCGTATGAAGCAGTCGAACAAGGCTAGACGGAGGACACAATGGATTTAGAATTATACGATCAAACCAAAGATGGTGCGACAACCGGTGAGTTACAATTAGTGCAAGACCTCATTGCGGCAGCCGGTAAAGAGCTTAAACTCAAAGATGATACCGAAGTTTCAGTGACACTGATGAATAATGACGATATTCAAAAAATCAATGAACAGTATCGTGGTGTTGACCGCCCAACTGATGTGATTAGTTTTGCGATGCACGATGATGATGACGATGATTTAATTGTGATGGATCCGGAAATGGCGGCTGAAATGCCACTAAATTTAGGCGATATCATGATTTCAGTGGATAAGGTGGCGGAACAAGCCGCCTTTTTACAGCATTCACCGGAACGCGAACTTGGTTATTTAGTGGTCCATGGTTTTCTTCATTTAAATGGGTATGATCACTTACAACCAGCGGATGAAAAAACCATGTTCCAGTTACAAAGGAAGATTTTAGATGACTATGGCCTCGAAAAATAGCCCCAAACCGCCGCAGATTGATAAAAACCACTCGTTTTGGCAATCTTGGCAGCACGCTTGGAACGGGCTGAAGACGGTTGTTAAAGAAGAGCGTAATATGCAAACTCATTTGGTCTTAGGTGCGGTTGCGCTGCTGATCGGATGGGCTGTTCATTTAACCACAAGTGACTGGTTATGGCTGTGCCTGGCGATCTTTTTGGTTATGTTATGTGAGATTAACAATACCATTGCAGAAAACATCTGTGACTTAGTAACCGGACCACATTACCATCCGTTAGCAAAAAAGGTCAAAGATATTGCGGCCGGTGCGGTGGTCTTTGCGGCAGCGTTTGCCGTCATTGTTGGCTTAATTTTATTTGTTCCCAAGCTTTGGCCGCTCGTCTTAGCTTGGACAACGAAAGGATAGATTTATGGAAAACACAGCATTTCATTCCGGCTTCGTCGCCATTATTGGACGACCAAATGTCGGTAAATCAACGTTATTAAATCGAATTGTGGGTCAAAAAGTGGCCATCATGTCAGATAAGGCCCAAACGACTCGAAACCGAATTCAAGGGATTTATACGACTAAAGACACTCAAATGGTCTTCATCGACACTCCTGGGATTCACAAGCCCCATAGTCGTTTAGGCGATTTCATGGTCAAATCAGCATTATCAACTTTAGGTGAAGTTGACGCCGTCTTGTTCATGATCAATGCGGACGAACGGCGTGGTGCCGGTGATAATTTCATTATTGATCGGTTAAAGAGTGTTAAAAAGCCAATTTACTTGGTTATTAACAAAATTGACCAAGTTCATCCTGATCATTTATTGGAAATTATGGATCAGTATAAGGATGCTTTACCTTGGACGGAAGTTTACCCTATTTCGGCCTTGGAGGGTAATAATGTTGACGAATTATTAGCAACCTTAAAGGGTAAATTACCAGAAGGTCCACAATACTATCCATCTGATCAAATTACTGATCATCCAGAACGATTTGTTATTTCTGAATTGATTCGGGAAAAAGTGTTGGAATTAACGCGTCAGGAAGTGCCACATTCAACGGCGGTGGTTATTGATTCCATCAAGCGTCAAGACGAAGAAAAAGTGCATATCCAAGCCACAATTATCATTGAACGTTCCTCACAAAAAGGGATCATCATTGGTAAAGGTGGGAGTATGCTCAAGAAGATCGGTTCTCTAGCACGACGTGATATTGAACGGCTCCTTGGAGATAAGGTTTACTTGGAATTATGGGTTAAAGTGCAAGAAAACTGGAAAGACCGGGAAAACTTATTAGCCAGTTATGGTTACCGGCAAGATGATTATTAGAAACATTAGGTGATAACATGGCTCAACAACTCGTCACCAATTTTAATGGTATTTTATTGTATCGCCGTGACTATCGTGAACGCGATATGTTGATTAAATTTTTAACTGCGGAATATGGTAAAAAAATGTTTTTTATTCGCGGTGCTCGTAAACGTGGTTTTAAAATGGCGGCGGAACTGTTGCCGTTTACCATGGGCGAGTACGTTGGCGACTTACGTGATCAAGGGTTGTCATATATTAATAGTGTGAAAACTGTACAATATTTTGAACAGATCAGTCAGGATATTGAGCTGAATGCGTATGCAACTTATATCATGAGTTTAATCGATGTGGCTTACCCAGATAATCAACCCGTTGGTCAGTGGTTTCAACAGATCACGAGCGCTTTACAGTTGATTGATCAGCATGTGGCGCCGGCATTAGTGACCAATGTCGTTGAGATTCAATTATTGGGTGTCTTCGGGGTCGCACCAGAATTACGATGGTGCACGGTGTGTGGTCGACAAGACTTGCCATTTGACTATTCTGAAAGTTATGGGGGCTTGTTGTGTCAGCAGCATTGGCACTTAGATCCGCATCGACTACATGCCAGTCAAGCTGCGCTATTTTATTTGCGGCGTTTTTCAGTACTGGATTTAGCTAAGGTGCATTCGATTAACGTGAAGCCAACCACAGCTAAACAGTTGCGGCATATTCTGGACACGATTTATGATAATTCGGTCGGGTTGCATTTAAAGGCTAAACGGTTTATTGATCAGATGGGCAGTTGGTACCAACCGCTGCAACCAAGATCACAAGATGATTAGCGGTGTGGTGCATTGACAAAGTGCAGACAGTCGGCTATGATGATGAAGAACTGAATAGTTAAGTGTTGATGAGAGAAAGTGACGTTGAACGACTTTAAGTGAGACCATGGTGGTGAGAAATGGTTAAGTTAACGACGTGATTGGCGCTCTCGGAGCTTTTTACCAATTAATCAAGCTGCTGAGGGTTTCCTCAGAAGTAGGGTGGAACCGCGAAATCAATCGTCCCTATGTCGTTTTTTGTGAAACGGCAGGGGACTTTTTTTGTGCGGTTAACCTGGATTCAGTCACTAATTTTTGGGAGGAAAACAATGAGCAAAAAGTTATCAGTGCAAGAGATTATCTTAACCTTGCAAGAATTTTGGTCAGATCAAGGTTGTATGTTAATGCAATCTTACGATACGGAAAAAGGGGCCGGGACAATGAGTCCTTACACCTTCTTACGTGCAATTGGTCCCGAACCATGGAATGCGGCCTATGTTGAACCATCACGGCGGCCAGCGGATGGTCGGTACGGTGAAAATCCAAACCGGTTATATCAACATCATCAATTCCAAGTCGTGATGAAGCCTTCACCTGAAAACATCCAAGACTTGTACTTACAAAGTTTGGAAAAATTAGGGATTAATCCGTTAGAACATGATATTCGTTTCGTTGAAGACAACTGGGAAAACCCATCAATGGGTTGTGCCGGTGTTGGTTGGGAAGTTTGGCTTGATGGGATGGAAATCAGTCAATTCACTTACTTCCAACAAGTTGGGGGTCTTGAAGTTGATCCTGTCACGTCTGAAATTACTTATGGGTTGGAACGGTTGTCATCTTATATTCAAGATGTCAATTCTGTCTTCGATCTTGAATGGGGCGATGGCGTCAAATATGGCGATATCTTCTTGGAACCAGAATTTGAAAACTCAACTTATGCCTTTGAAGAAAGCAACGAAGACTTGCTGTTGATGTTATTCGATGAATATGAAAAAGAAGCCAAACGCCAAATTAAGGCGGGGTTGGTTCATCCAGCCTATGACTATTGCTTGAAGTGTAGCCATACCTTTAACTTGATGGATGCACGTGGGATGGTTTCTGTGACGGAACGGGCCGGTTACTTAGACCGGATTCGGAACATGGCCAAGTCCATTGCCAAAGAATTTGTGGCGCAACGTGAAAAACGGGGCTTCCCATTACTTAAACATGCACAGGAGGCGGCAGAATAATGGCTAAAACTTATTTACTTGAAATTGGTTTAGAAGAAATGCCAGCGCATGTCGTAACGCCTAGCATTTTGCAATTAAAGGAACGTGTTACCGCGTTTTTAAAAGAACAACGGTTAGATTTTGATCAAATTAATTTATTTTCAACGCCGCGGCGCTTAGCAATTCAAATTGAAGGGTTAGCCGACAAACAAGCGGATGTGAAAAAAGAAGTTCGTGGACCAGCTAAAAAAATCGCCCAAGACGCTGATGGTAACTGGACTAAGGCTGCGATTGGGTTTTCTAAAGGCCAAGGCGCTTCAACCGATGATATTGTCTTTAAAGAAATTAAGGGCACGCCATATGTCTTCGTTCAAACCTTCACGGCTGGTAAAGCCGCTAAGGATGTCTTAGCAGATGGGATTAAGGCGGTCATCACCAAGATGAACTTCCCAACCATGATGAAATGGTCAACGTTTAGCTTCAAGTATATTCGGCCTATTCGTTGGATGGTTTCATTATTAGATGATGAAATTGTCCCAATTCAAATTTTGGATGTGGCAGCTGGTCGTGTGAGTCGTGGTCATCGTTTCTTGGGCCATGATGTAGAAATCAAGCAAGCCGCTGACTATGAAACCACTTTAGCGGACGTTTTTGTCATTGCCGATGCCGACAAACGGAAGGCCAAGATTCGCGAACAAATCGCCACGTTAGCTAAAGATCATGATTGGCATATTGTGGTTAACGAAGACTTGTTGGAAGAAGTTAACAACTTAGTTGAATATCCAACCGCTTTTGCCGGTGATTTCGACACGAAGTATTTGCCAATTCCTGATGAAGTGTTAATTACGTCAATGCGTGACCATCAACGGTTCTTCTATGTGACCGATGCTGATGACAACTTGTTGCCACACTTTGTTTCGGTTCGTAATGGGAACACAGAACATCTGCAAAATGTCGCGTTAGGAAATCAAAAGGTCTTAACGGCGCGTTTGGAAGACGCTGCTTTCTTCTATCATGAAGACCAACAACATTCGATCCAAGAATACGTGGAACGTTTGAAGAAGGTTAGTTTCCATGACAAGATCGGGACGATGTATGAAAAGATGCAACGGGTCATGGTTATCGGCGACTTTTTAGCCAAGCACTTTGGCTTGAGCGAAACCGAAATTAACCAAGTTCACCGAGCTGCTCAAATTTATAAATTTGACCTCGTGACTGGGATGGTTGGCGAATTCCCTGAATTACAAGGGGTAATGGGTGAAAAGTATGCCGTCTTGAAGGGTGAAAACCCAGCTGTAGCTCAAGCTATTCGGGAACATTACATGCCGACCAGTGCTGATGGTGATCTGCCAAAATCAAAAGTTGGCGCTGTTTTGGCTTTAGCTGATAAGATTGATTCTATCACTAGTTTCTTCGCTGTTGGGTTAACTCCTAGTGGGTCTAATGATCCATTTGCCTTGCGTCGTCAAGCCTTTGGGATCGTTCGGATTGTCCGTGATCAAGGTTGGGACTTCCCAATTAAAGAACTCGAACAAGCGATCCAAGCTGAATTAGTGGCCCATGATGCCACCTTTGACTTAGATTTCGGCGAACAAACGCAATCGGTAGCCGACTTCTTAACGGATCGGGTTAAGCAATGGTTCAGCAACCATCAATTACGTTATGATATTGTTGACACGGTTATTAAAGGTAGTCGTCAAGATATCCGCGAAATGTTCAAAGCAGCCGATGTCTTGAATAAGCATCAAGACGATCCTGAATTCCGGGAAACGATTGAAGCATTCACGCGTTTACTTCGGATTACGGCTAAAGCAGATCATGATATTGCGGACTTACAAGTTGACCCAGCTTTATTTGAAAATGATGCGGAACAACGTTTGTATGATGCCGTTGAAAAATTGAAGACCACGGTTACCCCAGCGATGAGCATGGGCGATCGTTTCCAAGCTTTGGCGGGGTTACGGCCATTGATCGTGGATTATTTCGAACAAACGATGGTTATGAGTGAAGACGAAAAAATCCGTGACAATCATTTGACGCAATTATTAATTATTGCGCGGATGATCAACGTCATGGGTGACTTGAACCAATTAATCGTGAAATAGGGTAAAACGTCTTATAATGAAGAACAAGGTCTCACTAGGGTGAGTTGCCTTGTTCTTTTTTGCTATGATTTAAAGGTAGACCAATTTGCCACCTCTCCGTTCGCCCACATTGGGCCGGAACGCTGTGGGAAGGACCGGTTCAGCCAAAGAGCGGTCTGAACCGTTGTTTTAAACCGCCAACACCGCGTTTTAAAAGCGCCGAACTCTAAGCGATAAAATCGCTAAGAGTTCCCACGGCTGGGCTCAATGTGAGCTCACTCGGTTATATTAGTGATCACTCGGTTATATTAGTGATCACTAGGTCGATTTGTGCTCGTAATACGACCGGAGTCAGGACAGAATCGCGGACTAGCATAAATGGCTAATTTAGTCATATTGATTGACTGCTACGGTCATATTTAGCTTTCAACCTTTAATTATCAAGACATAAATTGCCAAAGTGTTTAATAAGCGAAACTTATTGTTGCAGACCTGTCAACCTTGTGGTAAGCTATATTTTGTAGAAATTCGCACGTTAATAGTCGCATCTCATTTTTGTGATGCGGCTTTTCAATGCTTGGCGGATTTTTGTGATTTTGTTGGCGCTAAATGTCAGAAATGGGGTGGCAGAGTGGCCAGTTTGATTCCCGAAGAAAAGGTCGATGAAGTTCGCTCATCAGTGAATATTGCGGATTTTATCGGTCAATACGTCCAGCTGAAAAAAGCCGGCAAGAACTTATTCGGGTTATGTCCGTTCCATGAAGAACGGACACCCTCATTTTCGGTGAATGAACCGAAACAGATTTTTCATTGTTTTAGTTGTGGTCGCGGTGGTAACGTCTTTTCATTTATCATGGAACTGGAAAATCTTAGTTTTCCGGAAGCCGTTGCCAAAGTGGCTGATTTTGGTCACATTGATTTACCGGCAACTTATACGGCGCAAGCTAAGTCTGCCCAACCTAAAGATCAATTACAAAGCGATCTGTTAAGTCTCTATGCCGATAGTGCCAAGATGTATCAACATATTTTGGTGAATACCGAATTAGGTGAACCGGCGTTAGCTTATTTACATGAGCGGGGCTTAGATGATGAAACCATCGCAACGTTTGGTATTGGTTATGCGCCGAAAAATCAATTATTACTCGATTTTTTTAAGGCCCATAAGACGGACTATCAATTGTTACGACAGTCAGGATTGTTTATCGAAAATCAGGCTGGTGAGTTGCGTGATCGGTTTGTAGATCGGGTCTTATTTCCGATTAAAGATGCCAGTGGACGCGTTATCGCGTTTTCAGGGCGGATTTTAACGAAATCACCTGATGAACCTAAGTATCTGAACAGTCCGGAAACCAAGTTGTTCAATAAACGATCAGTGCTCTTTAACTTTGATTTAGCGCGCGGGGTGATTCGTCAACGCAAGCAAGTCATTTTGTTTGAAGGGTTCATGGATGTCATTGCGGCTTACCGTGCCGGCATTCAAAACGGAGTCGCCTCGATGGGGACCAGTTTAACCAATGAGCAGATCTACATGTTAGAACGGGTCACCGATCAGCTGTATATTTGTTATGACAGTGACATGCCTGGTCAAAAAGCGACCGATCGCGCTTTAAAATTACTGGGATCGCAAAGTCGGTTAAAATTAGGTGTCGTTCAGATGCCTGATGGAATGGACCCCGATGAGTACTTACGTGCTGCGGGGAAAGAAAAGTTTGTCCAAGTCTTTGACAATGGCAAACAAACACCCACGGCTTTTGAGATGCGGTATTTACGTCGTGATTTAAATTTACAAAATACACAAGATCAATTAACTTATCTAGAAGCTGTGTTGAAACAGCTGGCACAATTGTCGTCACCAGTTGAGCAGGATTTATATCTCAATCAATTGGTCCAAGAATTTGGCTTGGATAAAGCTGATTTGCGGCAACAATTGCGTTCAGTGGTTGGGAGTCAAACCGTTCATCGGAAACCAACCCAGGCGGCACCAAGTTTGCCGCCAGAAGCGACCGGTTTAACGCCACCGCCGCCGGAGTTAGATGAGGCGGTCGCGACACCGCAACAACAATCGCAGCAGATCAATAATGTGCCATTGAGTCGTGTCGAGCGAGCGGAGCAATTACTCTTGTTCCGATTATTGCACGATCACGATGTCTGGTTACGGGTGATGGCGTTAGCTGATTTTCATTTCGTTCATGATGACTATCAAAACGTGTTGACGGAGGCTGAAGCTTATTTTGATAATCATCGTCAATTTGACCTCGCGAGTTTCACGGATTTTATGACCGATAGCCGTTTAAAACAAGTGGTGACTAGTTTAGAATTCAAAGATATTGCGACTGAAACGTCAACTGAAGAAATTGCGGATTTAGTTAATGTCATTATGAATCAGCATCCTGTGGCGGAACAGATCAGTCGTAAGCAGACTGAACTCACTGCCGCTAAACAATTAGGTAATCAGGATTTAGTCCAACAATTGACGTTGGAATTAATTGAATTATATCGTCAACAACAACAAGTTAAACAAGCGAATAGCTTATAGGAGGTCCACTTCATGGCAAAATCAACAACCACGGATTATGACAAAGCTGTTAAAGCTTTTATCAAAGAATTCAAGAAAACGGGTAGCATTAAGTATGATGACTTGTCAGATAAATTGGCTGCACCTTATAAATTAGATGCAACGGCCATTGATAAGTTATTACAAAAGGTGGAAGATGCTGGGATTAGTGTCGTCGATGAAAACGGTGATCCTGATGCGCGGGCCGTTAAGAGTGTTAAAACGGTCACTAAATCTGAATTAAAGAGTGCTGGTTCTGCGACTGGGATTAAGATTAATGATCCAGTCCGGATGTACTTGAAAGAAATTGGTCGGGTTGACTTGTTAACCGCTGATGAAGAAGTTGCGTTAGCCTTACGGATCGAACAAGGCGACGAAGAAGCCAAACAAGAATTAGCAGAAGCTAACTTGCGGTTGGTTGTTTCAATTGCTAAACGGTACGTTGGTCGGGGCATGCAATTCTTGGATTTAATTCAAGAAGGAAACATGGGCTTGATGAAGGCCGTCGAAAAGTTTGATTACCGTAAAGGGTTTAAGTTCTCAACGTATGCCACTTGGTGGATTCGTCAAGCGATTACGCGGGCCATTGCTGACCAAGCACGGACGATTCGGATTCCTGTGCACATGGTTGAAACGATTAACAAGTTAATCCGGATTCAACGGCAATTGTTGCAAGATTTAGGCCGGGAACCAACACCGGAAGAAATCGGGGCTGAAATGGATATGCCAACGGAAAAGGTTCGTGAAATCTTGAAGATTGCGCAAGAACCTGTTTCATTGGAAACCCCAATCGGTGAAGAAGATGATTCGCATTTGGGTGACTTCATTGAAGACCAAGATGCGACCTCACCAGCCGATGCAGCAGCTTATGAATTATTGAAGGAACAATTGGAAGGCGTCCTTGATACCTTAACGGATCGGGAAGAAAACGTCTTACGGTTACGTTTCGGTTTGGATGATGGCCGGACCCGGACTTTGGAAGAAGTTGGGAAAGTCTTCGGTGTAACTCGGGAACGGATTCGTCAAATCGAAGCCAAGGCGTTGCGGAAGTTACGCCACCCATCACGCAGTAAACAATTAAAAGATTTCTTGGAATAGCATCACGCAAAAAGGCCGCGATTACCGATGAAGGTAGTCGCGGTCCTTTTTGTGTCAAATTGTGGTTGAGAAACTAGGGTGCTGTTGCTCATAGCGCCAGTATGCCACGAGAATTAAAACAATGATTAAGACTTGTAAAGAAGACAAAACGAAATCCGTTAAGCCATAAGCTAAGATAATCGGCAGGGTCATGCCGAAGTAACGTAAGTTGGGCAATGTTGGTCGACGCCAATGCTTGGTGAATGCCCAGCCGTTAGCGATAACTAATGCCAAAAATCCGAGGCCGCCAAGTAGCCCGAATGACGCTAGTAACATGATCAAAATATCATGGGCATGAGGCACGTAAGTTCCAGTTAATTTTAAGTATTGTGGCGCGAAACCAAAATAAGTTACACCTAACCACGGTGCATCTTTGAAGAGTGCTAAACTATTTTTCCAAATGGTCAATCGTGACGTTAAGCCAGTTTCCCAGGAATAGCTACGTGGTAACCAGTTTAAAGCCAGGGCACTGATTAGGCCGACAATCCCGGTTGTCAGTAGTCCGTAGCGCCAGTTTAAATGATAGCTGGTCCATAAGACGAGAATAACCATCAAGATGAGTCCGGTACGCGACTGTGTCTGGTAAATGCCTAACATCAACAAGCCGACTGTTAGCCAATTCAAGAGGCGCTGTCGAGAAGTGAGCCGATCTAGGGCGGTCGGTGTCTTGAACTGCGCCAAACTAAGGCCTAACGCGATGAGTAACAAAAAACAGGCATCATTGGGATTGTAAGCAGAACCAAAGAGCCGATCTTGATTAGCCGCGTAGCCCCATAAGAGGTCACCCACTAAAAATTTCACCCAGTTTGGTAAGGTAATCCACTGATTGAGCCATTGGAAGAGATTGCCACTGATGGTGATGTACACGCCAAACTGAATAATGAACTGGCGAATTTGGGCTAAGGTAATCAAATGAGCCGATTGCCGACATAGCAACCACAAGTTCATTAGGACGATTAACATCATGGCCGAGAGCAAGACACTACGATAATCGTGATGATTCAAATTGAGCCCGGTAATGCCGAGTAATAATAAAATAAATAAAAGCATTTGGTCATGCCAAATATTCTTGGGATGCCGAAATAGTCGTAGCCATTGCCAGCGACTTAAATAAATTAACCAGCCGATGCCAACCGGCGGTAAGATGGCCAAGAGCTTGAGCCCTAGCAAGAATTGTGGGGCAGTTAAGGTCGATTTCTTTAACATAAGTGAACGCAAGCTTTCTGTCTAATTTTTAGCCATTGTTTTATTATGCCATGTTCGTTGGTGGGTTAACCGGATGTTAATGAAATCTTAGTTGTCTTCAGCAGAATTTATGTTTTTAACCGCAATAAAATCATAAATTATTAGTTGTAAATCGTTAATCCTGGTGTGTGCATGTTAAAATAAAAGCAGAGATTAACTATAATTTATTAAAGGGGTTATGTCGGTGGATGCCAAACAGTTATCAAAACGATTAGCGACAGTGGGGGCGTTTGTGCCATCTGGCGCCCGAATCGCAGATATTGGGTCGGACCATGCCTATTTACCCGCGCATTTGGCGTTAAAAAAGCAAATTAGTTACGCGGTAGCAGGCGAAGTGGTTCGTGGCCCCTATGAAAATGCCCATCATGAAATTCAGAAATTAGCCTTATCAGAACTTGTGCACCCACGGTTAGCCGATGGATTGGCCGCCATTGAGCCAGATGATCATATCGATACGATTACGATTGCTGGGATGGGTGGCCCATTGATTCGACAGATTTTGACGCAAGGCCCGGCGCAATTAGTTGGTGTCAAGCGGCTAATCTTGCAACCAAATGTTGGTGCGGCAACGGTCCGTGAGTGGTTGAGTCAAAATGGCTTTGAGTTGGTTGATGAACGGATCTTAGCTGAAGATGGCCATACGTATGAAATCTTAGTGGCCGATCGGGCGACAACCCCGGTAACGTATTCGCCTGCTGAAACGTTATTTGGGCCATTCTTATTAGCCGAAAAGTCGCCGGTTTTTATCGCCAAATGGCAACATGAATTAGCTCGTGCCCAGCAAGCAGTTCAACAAATGCAACAAGCTAAAGTTGAACCGACGGCACATTTAGCCGCGGCACAGGCTAAAATTACTTTAATCAAAGGAGTCTTGGAAGATGCTGGCAAGTGAATTAATTGCCCGATTTGAAGAATTTGCACCATTGAAGTTGAAATGGCATCATGATCCAACGGGATTACAAATTGGTGATCCGCAACAAGAAATTCATAAAGTCTTAGTGACCCTGGATGTACGACCAGAAGTTGTCGATGAAGCGATTGCGGTTGGGGCGGATATGATTTTTGCGCATCATCCAGTCATGTTTCGGCCAGCAGATAACTTAGATTATCAAGAACCTCAAAAAGCGATGTATGGCAAAATTGCAGCACATCATATCTTGGTCTACGCAGCGCATACAAACTTGGATTGCGCTGAAGGTGGCATGAATGATTGGTTAGCCCAAGCCCTGCAACTGCAACATGTAACTGGGTTAGTGCCTGGCTACCGCGAACCGGCAGTCAAATTGACGGTTACTGTACCAGCAGCTCAAGCTGAAATGGTCCAAGAATGTTTGGTTAGCCAGCATCAGGCCCAAGTTGATCGCTATGCGTTAAATTCTGGTGAACAATTCAGCGTTGATTTATTGAAAGCTGATTTGTCAGCGGCAGTGACGGCCATTACGGGCTTGGTGGGGGTTGATAATTGGGATTATCAAGTGACACCATTGTTAACCGGTGGTAAACAATACGCGATGGGTCGCATCGGTGATTTAGTCAAACCAATGACGGTGCAAAATTTTGCGCTAGCTTGTAAGGCGGCCTTTCATGTTGATGGGTTACGCTTAATCAGTAATCAACCCGATCAACTCATTCAGCGAGTGGCGGTACTTGGTGGTGATGGGGGTAAATTTTATCAAACTGCCCAACAACAAGGCGCCCAAGTTTATGTCACTGGCGATGTTTACTACCATACAGGTCATGACATGTTGGCAGCGGGAATTTCAGTCATTGATCCTGGTCACCATATTGAAAGCATTTGTAAACCACAATTAACGCGCTTGTTTAAAAAATGGCAAGCTGAAAATCAGTGGTCATTATCAGTAGTTGCGTCCCAATTAAATACGGATCCGTTTACCTTTATTTAAAACTTAATTTTGGAGGATGATTCTCATGGCAAAATATCCACACTTAATTTCTGATTTTTTAGGGTTTGTAAAACAAAACAGTCGTTCCGATGAGGCATCAACGACCATTCCGTCATCACCACGTGAAACTGAATTTTTGCAAAAGTTAATGACCAAATTAACTGAGCTAGGGTTAAGTGATGTTGAACAAGACGCCCAAAGCGCTTATGTGTTTGCGACGGTACCAGCAACGACGGATGCTCCCGTTAAAACGTTGGGCTTTATTTCCCATATTGATACCGCTGACTTTAATAGTGAAAATATTAAGCCACAAATCGTTGAAAACTATGACGGTCAGTCAATCATCAAACTTGGTCAAAGTGGTTTTGAACTAGATCCTAAAGTTTTTAGTAACTTAAAGAACTATGCGGGGCATACGTTAATTACCACTGATGGGACCACGTTACTTGGTGCCGATGACAAAGCCGGGGTAGCGGAAATCATTAGTGCGGCCGAATACTTATTGGCTCATCCTGAAATCAAGCATGGTAAGCTTCGTTTAGCCTTTGGCCCTGATGAAGAAATCGGGACGGGAGCTGATCACTTTAACGTGCCGGCCTTTGGTGCTGATTGGGCTTATACCGTTGATGGTGGGCCTTTAGGTGAATTGGAATATGAAACCTTCAACGCGGCTCAAGCCGTTGTGACGATTGATGGAGTCGATGTGCATCCTGGTGAAGCGACCGGCGTTATGATTAATGCGTTGCAATTGGCCGTTGACTTTCAAAGTGCCTTACCAGCTCATGAAAATCCGGCTGAAACCAGTGGTCGTGAAGGGTTCTATCACTTGTTAAACTTAGATGGCACTGTCGATAGTGCAAAATTAGTTTACATTATTCGTGATCATGATCGGGCTAAATTTGAAGATCGTAAAAAGACGTTCCAAGCAGCTGCTGATGCGATCAATGCGCGTTATGATGTTGAACGGGTACACGTCGATATGAAAGATCAATATTACAATATGCGCGAAGTCTTAGAAAAAGATATGTCAGTCGTTGAATTGGCTGAAAAAGCGATGCATGAATTGGACATTGAACCATTAATCTTCCCAGTTCGGGGTGGCACTGATGGTTCTAAGATTTCCTTCATGGGCTTGCCAACCCCTAACTTGTTTGCTGGTGGCGAAAACATGCATGGTCGTTTTGAATTTGTTTCAGAACAAATTATGGCACGCGCCGTTGATGTGGTGCTTCAAATTGCCACGGATAACGTCAAAGAAGCAAAATAGTAGGCAAACCGATTGATTCGTTATATAATGTAATGGTCAATGAAGGTCAAACAAAACTTGGCAGCTGACAAAGCTGCCTTTTTGCTACCATTTTGGGGAGGAATTGCGATGAATCCAGAACAATTTACGGAAAGTTTACAACAAGCCTTGGCACAGGCACAACAAATTGCCCAAACGCGGCACCATCAAGAAATTGGTGTGCCACATCTATTTAAGTTTTTAACGCAACCTGGTGAATTAGTTCGGCAGATCTTTAGTGAAGCCGGCACGGATTTGGATCAACTCCAAACCGAATTGGACCGGGAACTCGATGATATTAGCACGGTTAGCGGTGCTAATGTGCAGTATGGTCAAAGTTTTAGCAGCAGTTTAGCTAGTTTAATGCAAACGGCTGATCAAAAACGGCAAGATCTGGGTGATGAGTATTTAGCCACGGATACCATTGTGTTGGCCTTAATGGATCAAACTGGTGATCAGTTAACAAAATACTTACAACAACATGGGACGACGGCTGGTCAAATTAAAAATGCGGTTGACCGCATTCGTGGTGGTCAACGCGTGGTGTCACGTAACCAAGAAGATCAATACCAAGCCTTAGAAAAATACGGCGTTGATTTGGTTAAAGCGGCTCGTCAAGGGAATCAAGATCCAGTCATTGGTCGTGATGAAGAAATTCTTGATGTGATTCGCATCTTATCACGGAAAACCAAAAATAATCCGGTCTTAATCGGTGAACCCGGTGTTGGGAAAACAGCGATTGTTGAAGGCTTAGCTCAACGGATCGTTCGGGGCGATGTGCCAGAAAATCTTAAAAATAAAACAATTTTTTCACTCGATATGGGGGCTTTGATTGCTGGGGCTAAATATCGTGGGGAATTTGAAGAACGACTTAAAGCAGTCCTCAAAGAAATTAAAAAGAGCGACGGCCAGATTATTATGTTTATCGATGAAATTCATAATATTGTTGGTGCTGGTAAAACCGAAGGCAGTATGGATGCCGGTAACTTACTCAAGCCGATGTTGGCTCGTGGCGAACTCCATTTGATTGGGGCCACGACGTTAGATGAATATCGTCAATATTTGGAAAAGGACAAAGCACTTGAACGTCGATTCCAACGGGTCTTGGTGGCTGAACCGTCCGTTGATGATACGATCAGTATTTTGCGGGGGCTAAAAGAACGCTTTGAAATTCATCATGGCGTACGAATTCATGACAACGCCCTGGTTGCCGCAGCTAAGTTATCAGATCGTTACATTACTGATCATTTCTTACCAGATAAGGCGTTGGACTTGGTCGATGAAGCGTCGGCTGAAATTCGAGTGGAAATGAATTCGAATCCAACTGAACTTGATCAAGTTAACCGGCAATTGATGCGGTTAGAAGTTGAAGAAGCTGCGCTTAAAACTGAAACTGACGATGCTTCGGTTAAGCGTTTAGCTGATTTACAACAAGAGTTAGCCAGTGCGAAGGAAAAGCAACGTACCTTGGCTGAACGTTGGGACAGCGAGAAGAAGAGTTTACAAGCGTTAAGTGATAAGAAATCGGCGTTAGACAAAGCCAAGCATGATTTGGAAAATGCCGAAAGTAAATACGATCTTGAGACGGCAGCTAAATTACAACATGGGACCATTCCCAAGTTGGAAGCTGAACTGAAACAAATGGAAGCCAATGATCATCACGATGACTGGCTCGTTGAAGAATCAGTGACTGCCGATCAAGTTGCTAATGTCGTTTCACGGATGACCGGGATTCCTGTGAATAAATTGGTGGCCGGTGAACGTGAAAAACTGTTGCATTTGGCTGATAATTTGCACGAACGTGTTGTGGGCCAAGATCAAGCTGTTAACGCGGTAGCCGATGCTGTTTTGCGGTCTCGTGCTGGTTTACAAGATCCTAATCGACCACTCGGCTCATTCATGTTCCTAGGGCCAACTGGGGTCGGGAAAACTGAACTGGCTAAAGCCTTAGCAGAAAACTTATTTGATGCCGATGATCATATGGTTCGAATCGATATGAGTGAATATATGGAAAAAGAATCTGTTTCGCGGTTAGTTGGGGCAGCGCCTGGGTATATTGGTTACGAAGAAGGTGGCCAATTAACGGAAGCCGTTCGTCGGAATCCGTATTCGATCGTATTATTTGATGAAATCGAAAAAGCGCATCCGGATGTTTTTAATATTTTATTACAAGTGTTAGACGATGGTCGCTTGACGGATGGTCAAGGGCGCACGGTTGATTTCAAAAATACAATTTTGATCATGACCTCTAATTTGGGTTCTGAATTGTTATTGGCTGGGATGGACGATCAAGGCCACTTGAGTGATGAGACTCATCAACAAGTCATGCAACTGGTTCAAAGTCGTTTCAAACCAGAATTTTTGAACCGAATTGATGATATTATCATGTTCACACCATTACAATTGGCGGCCATTGAACAAATTGTCGTGAAGTTGATTGATCGACTATCAGCTCGGTTACAAGATCGTGAGATTACGTTAAAAATTTCCGATGCCGCGAAGCACTGGATTGCCCAACAAGGCTATGAACCAGCGTATGGGGCCCGGCCATTGCGGCGCTATATCACGAATTACGTGGAAACACCGTTGGCAAAAGAAATCATTGCTGGACGGGTGGTGCCACAATCAGTGGTTGAAATTAATTTAATCGATAATCAGTTAGTTTTTGAAAATCAAGCAACACCAGCTTAATGAAATGAGCCTCGATTCAATGGAAAATGTCCTTGAATCGAGGCTTTTTGTGACTTAACTAGTGAATTAATGTTGTTTCGAACAGCCGTTTGGTATAATGAAACCAATAATAAATTTGAAAGGAGTGAACGCTGATGGCCTATGTCCCATTACAAGTTATCAGTACTTTTAGCTTGTTGCAAAGTACGAGCACGATAGCAGATCTTGTTCAACAGGCCAAGCAGCAAGGCTATTCAGCTTTAGCGTTAACGGATATCGATGTTATGTATGGCATTGTTGACTTTTATAATGCTTGTCGGCAGGCTGACATCACACCGATTTTAGGGCTGACACTCAAATTAGCAAGTGAACAATCGCCAGAACGTGAATTTAGTTTGGTCTTGTTAGCGAAAGACTGGGCGGGTTATCAAGCCTTGATGCGCCTAACGACCTTAAAACAAACAGCTACTAAAGATGATCCTTTAACATTAGATCGAGTGACCCCCGACCTAGCTCATCTGATGGTGTTAACCACGGCTAAAGACAGTGAATTAATCACGCTATTGACGCAAGATCAGCCGCAACGTGCGACTGAATGGGTTCATCACTTACAACAAGCGACCGATCCTAATAGCCTATATCTGGGGGTGTCATTAGACCAAGCGCCAGCATTAAGATCGACATTAGTATCATTCGCGCAACAAGTTGCTGTGCCGGTTGTGGCGTTAGATCCGGTTGATTACATGGCGCCAACGGATTATTTTGCGGTTTCAGTCCTGCGTGCCATTGATAACGGGCAACAAATTGATCAACCAGAAGCTTTACGCGATGTCACTGGCGGGCACTTTTTACGGTCACCAGAAGCGTTTATGGCTCGTTATCAGGACTTGGATTTGACCGCTGCCGTGACCGCAACAGCGACAATTGCAGCTCATTGTCAAGTTGAGCTACAGTTTCAAAAACCACAATTACCTAAGTTTCCAACGCCTGATCAACAGCCAGCCAATCAATACTTGCGTCAATTATGTGAGCAAGGCTTGCAACAACGTTTAGCGGCGTTATCAGCTGATGTTGATACCCAGTCCTACCGAGATCGGCTTGATCGCGAGTTAACCGTTATTGACCAAATGGGGTTCGATGATTACTTTTTAATTGTGTGGGATGTGATGAATTATGCACATCAGGCCGATATTATGACCGGTCCTGGTCGTGGTTCAGCCGCTGGGTCACTAGTGGCCTATGTGTTACGAATCACAGACGTTGATCCACTCCAGTATGGGCTGTTGTTTGAACGATTTTTGAATGCCAAACGGGCGAATATGCCGGATATTGATTTGGATATTCCCGATAATCGGCGTGAGCAAGTACTAACTTATGTTCATGATAAATATGGACATGATCGGGTGGCACAAATTGTCACTTTTGGGACCCTAGCGGCTAAGCAGGCGTTGCGGGATGTTGGTCGAGTGTTTGGTATGTCAACCTTTGAGATGAGCGATTGGAGTGCTGCCATTCCTAATCAGTTGCACATCACGTTGGAACAAGCTTATCAGGGCTCACAACGGTTGCAGAATTTAGTCGCCGATTCGAGTAAGAATCAATTGTTATTTCAAACGGCTAAACGGCTTGAAGGGTTGCCGCGACATTATTCAACGCATGCGGCCGGGGTCGTATTGAGTCAAGCGCCATTGATTAACATTGTGCCATTACAAGCAGGTAGCGAAACGATGATGATGACGCAGTATACCAAAGATACGGTCGAAGCGGTTGGTTTGTTGAAAATGGACTTCTTAGGCTTGCGAAATTTATCTTTATTAGCAAGTGCGTTGCATTATGTCACGCGGCAAACAGGCCAAACGTTGGCGATTGATCAAGTTGACTTGAATGATCCAACAACGTTGAGCCTATTTCAAGCGGGAGATACCACCGGTGTGTTCCAATTTGAATCAGCCGGGATTCGGAATGTGTTGCGGCGGCTACATCCTGATAATTTTGAATTAGTTGCGGCCGTTAACGCATTGTACCGTCCGGGACCCATGGAAAATATTGATCACTTTATTGCCCGAAAACAAGGACAAGAAGCGGTTAGTTACCCCGATGCTGCGTTGGCACCGATTTTAGGACCAACATATGGTATCTTGGTTTATCAAGAGCAAGTTATGCAAGTGGCAGCGGTGATGGGGGGCTTTACTTTGGGTGAAGCCGATTTATTGCGTCGGGCAATGAGTAAGAAGAAAAAAGCGGTCATCGATGAGATGCGACAAAAGTTCATCACTGGTGCGACCGACAAAGGCTTTGACGTCACGGTTGCCACCCAGGTTTATCAATATATCGAGCAGTTTGCCAATTATGGGTTTAATCGCTCACATGCGGTTGCGTATAGCAAGATGGCGTTTGAATTGGCATATTTGAAGGCGCATTATCCAGGTGCATTTTTCACGTCATTAATGAATTCCATTTTAGGTAATGGCACCAAATTGAAGCAATATTTGGCTGAAGCAAAACAACATCAAGTCAAAATTATTGCGCCTGATATTAATCGTAGTGGCATGTATTTTGATTGGGACGGCCAGGCGATTACGTTTGGGTTGAGTTCAATTAAAGGTTTACGGCGTGACTTTATTAAGAGTGTTCTTGATGAACGTCAAGCTAACGGCGCCTTTAAAAATTTACAACAATTTATGCAACGACTTGATCCTAAATGGTTGAAACCAGAATTGATGACGGCGTTGATTTATGCGGGTGCTTTGGATCATTTTGGTCTCAATCGATCGGAACTCTTAACCGGTGTACCCGAGATCATGTCTAGTGCTGAACTAGCCGGAAATAGTATGAGCTTGTTTGCTTCGTTAGCCCCTAAGATTAAAAAACAGCCAGAGTTACCTTTAGGTGAGCGATTAGCTAAAGAAGCTGAGGTTTTAGGAGCTTATGTTTCTGGTCATCCGGTTGAGTCCTATCGCTGGTTAGCACAGCAGCAACGGACGACCCTAATTAGTGCGCTCAACGTTGAGCAACGGACTAAAATATTGGTCTATATTACCAAGATTCGGGTGATTCGAACCAAAAAGGGACAACCGATGGCATTCGCCACGGGGAGTGATCTGTCCGGTGAAATTGATTTAACCATTTTTCCGCAAACTTATCAGCACATTCAAGCCAGTGTGAAACCAGAAACCATCGTATTAATTAGCGGTAAAGTGGAACAACAACGGAATTTACAAGTGATTGTTGATCAATGGCAATTGGCTGAAAGTTTTCCAGCGCCTACTGGAAAATTATTTTTACGCTTGTCAGCAGCACAAACAGACGCGCAAGTGCAGAAAAACATTCTACAGACGTTGCGTCAATTCCCAGGGCCAAATCCGGTTTTGATTTATTCAGCGGCTGCACATAAGACCGTTGAACTAAATTCACAGTATTGGGTAAGTGATAATGCAAAAATGATTGGAGCGCTTACAACCTTGATAGGTCGGGATAACGTCGTCATGAAAAGCGAAAACCCTTGATGTGACAGCGTTTTTAATCACATTTAATTTCAAAAAAGGACAGACAAGTTTTATGAAAAGTGTTAAAATCACTTATGGAGTTACGAACTCAATTTATTGCCTGAGGTGAAAAAATGAAACGCATTGGTATTTTAACCAGTGGCGGCGACGCTCCTGGTATGAATGCGGCCGTTCGTGCGGTTGCTCGTAAAGCAATGGCCGAAGGGTTAGAAGCATACGGCATCAACTACGGCTTTGCCGGTTTAGTTGCTGGTGACATTCATAAATTAGTGGCTGCAGATTTAGATAATGTTGTTAACGAAGGTGGAACTTTATTATATTCTGCCCGTTATCCTGAATTTGCACATGAAGAAGGTCAGTTAAAGGGTATCGAACAATTAAAACGGTTTGGTATCGATGCTTTAGTTGTTATCGGTGGCGACGGTTCTTATCATGGGGCCTTACGTTTAACTGAACATGGCTATAACACGATTGGTCTTCCCGGAACAATTGATAATGATATTCCATTTACTGATTTTACGATCGGGTTTGATACGGCAGTTAACACTGACGTGGAAGCACTTGATCGGATTCATGATACGGCTCTTAGTCATGACCGGACTTTCGTTGTGGAAGTTATGGGTCGTGGCGCCGGTGACGTTGCCATGTGGGCTGGGGTATCGGCTGGTGCCGATGCTATCGTGATTCCTGAAATTGATTGGGATATGGAAACCATCGCCAACAAGATCAAGCGCAATCGTGCCAACGGTCATCGTTGCAACATTGTTGTCTTGGCTGAAGGTGTGATGAGTGCCGACGAATTCGTTGAAAAGTTATCTGAATATGGTGACTTTGATACCCGGGCCAACACGATTGGTCATATGCAACGGGGTGGCCGTCCAACTGCTAAAGACCGTGTTATGGCCAGCAAGATGGGCGCCTACGCTATTGAACTCTTACTTGACGGTAAGGGTGGCTTAGCCGTTGGGATTCAAAATAACCAATTAGTGACGCATAACATGTTGGATCTTTTTGATTCTAAGCATGAAGCGGAACTTTCATTAAGCAAATTGAACGAAGATATTTCATTCTAATTTGTCGTGATCTATTATTAATTTGATAAAAATGACGTCATTGTCTTTTTATAAACAACTTTCAAGGGAGAGATTTTTCTTATGAAGAAAACCAAGATTGTTTCAACACTTGGACCTGCCAGTACCGATGTTGACACTATTGTTAAATTGATCGAAGCCGGTGCCAATATTTTCCGTTTCAACTTCTCACATGGTGACCATGAAGAACATTTGGACCGTTTAAACAAGGTTCATGAAGCAGAAAAGATTACTGGTAAGACCGTTGGTATCATGCTTGATACTAAGGGTGCTGAAATTCGGACGACTGTTCAAAAGAACGGTAAGTCAGAATACAAGATCGGCGACAAAGTACGTATTTCAATGGACGCATCTTTGGATACGACTAAAGAAAAGATTGCTGTTACTTATCCTGGTCTTTTTGACGACGTCCACGTTGGTGGCCACGTCCTCTTCGATGATGGTTTGTTAGACATGAAGATCGATGAAAAAGACGAAGCTAACAATGAATTGGTTACGACTGTACAAAATGCTGGTGTCTTAGGCTCACGTAAGGGTACTAACGCTCCTGGCGTTTCAATCAACTTACCTGGGATCACTGAAAAAGACTCAAGCGACATTCGCTTTGGTTTGGATCATGAAATCAACTTCATCGCTGCTTCTTTCGTTCGTAAACCACAAGATGTCTTAGACATTCGTGAATTACTTGAAGAAAAGCACATGGAACACGTTCAAATCTTCCCTAAGATCGAATCACAAGAAGGTATCGACAACATCGATGAAATTCTTAAAGTTTCTGATGGGTTGATGGTTGCTCGTGGTGACATGGGTGTTGAAATTCCTGCTGAAAATGTACCATTGGTACAAAAGAGCTTAATCCGTAAATGTAATGCATTAGGCATGCCTGTCATTACTGCTACTCAAATGCTTGATTCAATGCAAGAAAACCCACGTCCTACTCGTGCCGAAGCTTCTGACGTTGCCAATGCCGTCTTTGATGGTACTGACGCAACCATGCTTTCTGGTGAAAGTGCTAATGGTCTTTACCCTGTTGAATCTGTTGCCATGATGGCTAAGATCGACGAAAAGGCTGAAAACACTTTGGCTGAAAACGGCAACTTACAATTAAACCGTTTCGACAAGACTAGTGTTACTGAAACAATCGGTATTGCGATTGCTCGGGCTGCTAAGAACTTGGGTATTAAGACAATCGTTGCTGCGACTGAATCTGGCTACACTGCTAAGATGATCTCGAAGTACCGTCCTAATGCTGATATCTTGGCAATCACTTTTGACGAACGGACTCAACGTGGTTTGATGGTTAACTGGGGTGTTCAACCAATCATCGCTGACAAGCCAGAAACCACTGATGACATGTTTGATTTAGCTGCTTCAAAGGCCGTTGAACTTGGCTTTGCTAAGGAAGGCGACTTAATCTTGATCACTGCCGGTGTGCCAGTTGGCGAACGCGGTACGACTAATATCATGAAGATCCAATTAATTGGTTCTAAGTTAGCTGATGGTCAAGGTGTCGGTGATGAAACGGTTATCGGTAAAGCCGTAATCGCAACGTCTGCTCAAGAAGCAATCGACAAGGCCGTTGAAGGTGGCGTCTTAGTTACTAAGACCACTGACAAAGACTACTTGCCAGCTATCGAAAAATCAAGTGCATTGATCGTTGAAAATGGCGGTTTAACTTCACACGCAGCCGTAGTTGGTATCTCAATGGGGATTCCAGTTATCGTTGGTGTTAAGGATGCAACTTCTGTAATCGCTGAAGGTCAATTGATCACAGTTGATTCACGTCGTGGTCTTGTTTACCGCGGTGCATCAAACGCTTTATAAAATCAACGTTTAATTGATTGTAAAAAGTCGTCGCATTTGCGACGACTTTTTATATACATAACTAGGACAGATGTTTATTGACTAAAAGTACTTTTACTTGCCACCTACCGTTCGCCCACTTTGAGCCGGAACGCTGTGGGCGGACCGATTCAGCCAAAGTGCGGTCTGAATCGTCGTTTTGAACCACAAAAAAAGTGTTTCAAAAACGCCAGGCTCTAAGCGATAAATCGCTAAGAGCCTCCCACGGCTGGGCTCAATGTGGACTCACTCTCGGTTATAATAGTGATCGCTAAATTGATATAGCAAACTAACCGGAGTCAGCTAGTGATGGCGCCGGCCGTGAAAACATCGTTAGTCCGGATGATTTTACCGGGCTTACGATGTGGACGCCTTTTGAGACTAGCGTTTTTTGCTGGGCTTGAAAGCGAGGTGGAAGCCCGTCCTTTGGCTGGAACCGGTCCCCACAGCCGGCAGAATCACTGGCTGGCTCAGGTGACAATTTAGCATGACTCCAGATCAGTATTGTTAAGGTTCCTGTCATTATATCTATCAAATACATTAAGAGAAAACTGGAATTAAATCGGGTGGCGCCTCGCTATCGCTGGCGTTTTCAGTTACAATTAGTATCACGAGAGGTGTCGTATGGAAAGTTGGTTATTTTTACTCGCAATTTTAGTTGTCGCTTGGTTAGGGAAAAATCAATCCTTACAAATTGCGACGGTGGTTGTGTTAATTATTAAATTGATTCCAAATACTAGTAAATTGTTAACGACAATTGGGCAAAAGGGGATTAATTGGGGGGTCACGGTCATTACCGTGGCGATTTTAATTCCAATTGCCACGGGGCAGATCGGTTTTCGTGATCTATGGCATGCCTTTAAATCCCCGGTTGGCTGGATTGCCGTTGCTTGTGGTGTTTTGGTTTCGGTATTATCATTTCATGGTGTTGGCTTATTATCGGCCACGCCAGAAATTACAGTTGCCCTAGTTTTTGGAACTATCATGGGTGTCGTTTTGCTCAAGGGGATTGCTGCGGGCCCAATTATTGCGGCCGGAATCACTTATTGTATTATTCAAGTATTGCATTTAAGTTTAAATTGACAATTAAGGAGCTAATTAAAACATGGCAAGTATTATAGGAACAGTTGTGACGGCTAAAGTCACTGATGAAAATGATAACGCGTATTTTGTTCAGGTGGACGGTCAAACCTTATGGGTGGATAAAATGGAACCTGAAAAGCCATTGCACATTGGAGGCTTGTACGAAGGGTTTGTTTATGAAAATGAAGATCATCAACTACAATTGACGCGGTTTGTCCCTGAAATTTCGTTTGATCATTATGTTTGGGGGACCGTTGTGCGGACCCGTCATGATTTAGGAGTCTTCGTCGATGTCGGGTTACCCAATAAAGATTTGGTCGTTTCACTGGATGAATTGCCAACGATCAGTCGGTTATGGCCTAAAAAAGACGATCGTTTATTAGTTAAGCTAGCTCGTGATAATAAAGAACGCCTTTGGGGAACGATGGCTGACCAAGCTGTTTTTGCTGAAATGGCGAAGTCTTATGATCGGGCTCAAGTTAAGAATACAGATATGATGGCAACCGTTTTCCGACTTAAAATGGCTGGCACGTCAGTCATTACCGATGATGGCTATTTAGGTTTTGTACATCCATCCGAACGTAACCAAGAACCACGTTTAGGCCAACATGTCAAAGTGCGGGTGATTGGTCATTTACGTGATGGTGAATTGAATTTATCATTAAAACCACGGGGTTACGAAGAAATTGGCGATGACGCGCATATGTTGTTAGCTGCACTAGAACATCAAGCCGATCATACCTTGCCATTTTGGGATAAGAGTGATCCTGAAGATATTCGCAACTATTTTGGCATTAGTAAATCCCAATTTAAACGGGCCATCGGGAACTTGTTGAAGCAACGACTCATTAGTCAACAACCTGGTGAAATTAAATTAATCGAGGCGGATGCCGATGACGGAACCGACGATTAATCAAACGATGCAAGATCAGCTCGCGGATTACTTGCATTTTTTGCGAGTCGAGCGTGGGTTGGTGGCGAACAGCATTAAAAGTTATCGCCAAGATTTAACTGAATTTTGTCTTTATTTAGCAACGCAGAAGATTGACTCGCTAGCACAAGTTGATCGGTACGTTATTTTGAATTATTTGCAAGTGCTTGACGAGGGCGGTAAGTCGCGGAATACAATCATTCATGCTGTCTCCAGTTTACGGAAATTTTTTCAATATTTAGCGCAACGTCATCAAATTGATCGTGATCCGATGCTGAAAATTGATACGCCGAAACGAGCCCAACATTTGCCCCAAGTCTTATCAGCCCATGAAGTGGAACGTTTGTTGGCGGTCCCTGATTTGTCAACGCCACTTGGTTTGCGAGATCGAGCCTTGCTAGAGGTCATGTATGCGACTGGTTTACGGGTTAGCGAAGCAATCGGCCTTAAATTAGATGATTTACATTTAGATTTAGGCTTGATTCAAACGATTGGGAAGGGCGATAAAGAGCGAATTATTCCAATTGGCGATGTTGCCATTGATTTTGTGACTCGTTATTTAAAAGACGCCCGGCCTAAGTTGGCGAGCCCCAAGCGCCGCAATACGTTTATTTTTTTGAACAATCATGGTGGACAGTTGACTCGTCAAGGGGTTTGGAAAAATCTCAAAGCGTCAGTTAAAGCTGCGGGTATTGAAAAAAATGTCACACCGCACACGTTGCGGCACTCGTTTGCGACGCATATTTTAGAAAATGGGGCCGACTTACGGGTGGTGCAAGAATTGCTTGGGCACGCGGATATTTCTACAACCCAAATTTATACGCATATTACGAAAAAACGCTTGGCGGAAGTTTATCAAAAGTATCATCCCCGAGCGTAGTCGAGGTGAAACAAGATGTTAGTCAAATATCGCAAAGATTATGAAAAAGTTGCCATGGGGTTACTGTCATTGATTCCTGATTTTAAGTCGTTGACGCATTTACAGACGGAAATGCAGTGGTATCAAGCGACAGATGACCACCAATTATTATTGTGGCGGAAGGCCGATGGTGATTTTAGTGGCGTAATCGGGATTGAGATTGGCTCAGACTTTGTCTTGGTCCACCACGACTCATTATCGCCAGAGGATCGTACCGCGCCTAATCAACATCAGATGTTAGATGAGTTAGCGGACTTATATCCAAAAAAACGGGTGATGGGCACGTTAGAAATGGCCCCAATTATTGGCGAATGGGAGCGAAATCGTGGCAAACAACGAACAACCAATCACAATTAAAATTTCGGAATTTGAAGGACCATTAGACTTATTGTTACACTTGATTCGGCAAAATAAAATGGATATTTATGATATTCCGATCGCTGAAATCACGCAACAATATTTAGATTATTTGCATTCGATGCAACAATTGCGGTTAGATATTGCTGGCGATTATTTAGTGATGGCCGCGACTTTAATGACCATTAAGAGTCGTGACTTGTTGCCACAGCCAACCGAGGATCTGGATGATGAAGATTTAGAAGATGATCCGCGTGATTCATTAGTGGCGGAGTTATTGGCTTATAAAGTTTATCAAGAGGCTGCCGGTGAGTTGCGGGTCAAAGAACAAGCCCGTCATCAGCATTTTACGCGTGCAGCAGCCAGTGTCCCAACTGATTTACCAACGCCGACTTTAACGGCTGGAATTACGGTGGCTGATTTACAAGCGGCTTTTCGGCAGTTAGTAGCCAAGCGGCGGCGAGCACGACCATTGACTAAAACAATCACGGCCGATCCGATTAGCATTGAAGACCGGATGCAACAAGTGACGACCCAGTTAAAACAACACCCACAAGGCGCTGATTTTGCGACCTTGTTTCCAATAGATGCGAGTGATGATTTACTCGTCACCACGTTTATGGCCGTGTTAGAATTAACCAAGCAAGCCCAGTTAAAATTGGCCCAAACTGATCCAATGGGGCCGCTGCATTTATATTTACGATAGGATGAACATAATGACGAACATTGAACAAATTGAAGCCTTATTATTTGTAGCGGGCGATGAGGGGATTACCGTTGCTGAAATTGAAAATGCCACTGGTTTTGCAAAACCAGCGATTACGACATTGGTGACCACTTTAGCAACGAAGTATGAGCAGGATACGGACTGCGCGTTAGTTGTCTTGTCGACGGCTAACACGTATCGATTGGCCACTAAAGCAACCGTGGCTCCCGTGTTGAAGAAATACTTTGAAGCGCCGTTGACGACGAGTTTATCGCAAGCATCGTTGGAAGTTTTGGCGATTATTGCCTATCGACAACCATTGACGCGGATTGAAATCGATGAAATTCGTGGTGTACAAAGTGGGTCAACCATTCAAAAGCTGGTATTGCGACAATTGGTTACCGAAACGGGTCGATTAAATGAACCCGGTCGACCAATTTTGTACGGGACGACTGAATTGTTTTTAGATTATTTCGGGTTGAAGTCGCTAGACGACTTGCCAGCAATTGATTTAGCCGCGTTGACCGATACTGAAAATCCAGCGCCTGAAACAGATCTCTTTTTAACAGCGTTTCAAGATAAATTACAGGGTGCAGTCCCTGATCAAGATAGTGAGGAATAAAGATGGCAGAACGATTACAAAAAGTCATGGCCGAAGCCGGTGTCGCATCCCGACGTAAATCAGAAGTCTTGATTACAACCGGTTATGTCAAAGTTAACGGTAAAACCGTGACTGAACTTGGTGTTAAGGTTGAACCTAGCGATCATATTGAAGTTAATGGGTTACCATTGACGGCTGAAAAATTGGTTTATTATTTATTTTATAAACCACGTGGGGTTGTAACCACGGTTCACGATGAAAAGGGCCGTAAGACGGTGATGGACTTCTTTGCGGATGTTCCCGAACGGATTTATCCGGTTGGCCGTTTAGATTATGACACGTCAGGTTTATTAATTATGACCAATGATGGGGCCTTAGCGAACCGTTTAACGCATCCTAAATATGAAGTCAATAAGACGTATTTAGCGAAAGTTGAAGGGGTACCGACCAATGCTGATCTGAAGCAGTTGCGGTTAGGGGTTGAAATTGATGGTCGTAAAACGGCACCAGCCAAGTCTAATTTGATGGATAGTGACCATAAAAAGAATAATGCTTTGGTTCAATTGACCATTCATGAAGGCCATAATCACCAAGTTAAAAAGATGCTAGCAGCGATTGGACATCCGGTCACGAAGTTAAAACGGGAACGTTATGGTGTCTTAGATTTGCAGAGTTTACAGCCTGGTGAGTACCGGAAACTTAAGCCGATTGAAATTAGTAAATTAAAGGGTGAAAGATAACGCTTGCAATATTAGTTATAATTGGTTAAGATGTAATTGTAAAAATTTTATATTGGTTCATCTTCAGGGCAGGGTGTAATTCCCGACCGGCGGTTAAAGCCCGCGACCTATGTTTTTTGATAGTGATTTGGTGTAATTCCAAAGCCGACAGTTAAAGTCTGGTATGAAGAAGATCGAGCTTATTTGACATGAAAATGCAAATAGCCCGCCCTGATGACGTGAAAACGTTTTCAAGGCGAGCTATTTTAATTTTTATGGCAATGCGGTTCAGTTGAAGATGACCCATAGGAGGGTGCGTTATGCAACAAACAACGTTACGCCGACTAGTGGGCATTGCCTTACTCGGCGCGTGTGCTTATATTTTGATGTTACTCGAATTTCCGATCATCCCAATTGCGTCATGGATGAAGATTGATTTTTCGGATATTCCGATTTTGATTGGGCTATTTTTGTATGGGATGGGTGGTGCTTTTGCGATTACCATCGTTAAATTAGTCCTTCATTCAGCAACGATGGGCTTTGCGTTACCAGACTTGATCGGTTCATTGGCAAGTTTCATGGGCTCGGCAATTTTGATTATTGCGTTTGCGTTAGTCTTACGTTATTACCACGGTGATCCTAAATTTCGGATGCCGTTGGCCATTACGTTAGCGACAATTGGATTAGTCATTATTGAGTCGTTAGCCAATTTAACTTTTGTTTTGCCATTTTATATGCAAGTCATGGGCATGAAGCTTGGCTTCTCACTAAACTATTTAGTGCTAGTTGCCGTCGTGCCATTCAATCTAATCAAAGGATTATTGGTCGGCAATGTGTTCTGGCTGGTCTATAATCGATTGGCCAAATGGTTGAGTAAGCAAAATCAATTATTAAGCCGCGTTTCACATTAACGAAAATATTCAACGGTACTAATTGCTGAGACAGTGATTAGTACCGTTTTTTAGTCGCGTCCTAAAGGTTGAAAGCTACCTTTTTAGCAATAATCGTTGATCTGATGAACATTCATCGATCAAAACAAGTCATACTTGCCACCTAACGTTCGCCCACCTTGAGCCGGAACACTGTGGGCGGACCGCTTCAGCTAAAAAGCGGTCTGAACCGTCGTTTTGAACCACCAAAATCGTGTTTCAAAAGCGCCAGTCTCTAAGCAATAAATCGTTAAGAGACTCCCACGGCTGGGCTCAATGTGGAGGCACTTTCGGTTATAATAGCGATCGCTAAATTGACATAACAAATTAACCGAAGTCAGCCAGTGATGGCGCCGGCCGTGAAAGTATCGTTAGTTCGGGTGATTTTCCCGGGCTTTACGATATGGACGACTTTTGAGACTAGCGGTTTTTGCTAGGCGCAAAAGCGAGGTGGCAGCCCGCACTTTGGCTGGAGCCGGTCCCCACAGCCGGCTGAATCACTGGCTGGCGTAGGTGACTAATTTAGCGTGACTTAAGTCAATTCTAGTAAGACTTTTACCGTCATACTTAACTTTCAACCTTTAGGTCGCGTCTTATCAGTGAACATGCTATGCTAATAGTATTCATTTTCGAAAGGACGTGGCGGTTTGTTTGCTGATTATTTATTAGGGTTGTTTGCGACGGAACCGCGACGGGCTAAGGCTGTTTATAATGTTTGTCGTGGTCGCCGAACGGTGTCAACGTTGTTTGCCGGGTTAACTTATCAGGAGTTAGCATGGTTGGATAGCTGGCATGGGGTCCCACTAGAAAAATTTGAAGCCGCAGCGCAAACCTTAGTTGAAGCTGGTTGGTTAACCGCGCCGCAAGCAGGCTATTGGCAATTAACCCCCGCCGGTGAAGCTCAGCAAGTCAAGTTGAAGAAAACCTTATATCAACCCGTTGCATGGCAACAATTTCAACAAGTAGATGTGCGTCGATTCACCGCGTTAAGTCAATTGGCCTTACAGGTAGTGTCGGAATATAGTCATCAGGCAAAACGATACTATCCGGTCACGACTGATCCAGGGATTCAAGCGGTCGTCAAAGGGTGGTTTCGTCGATGGCGTTCTGCCGATTTAGTGGCGATGATTGTTACCGAATTACGTGAGTTTTTAACCACGTTATCAACGGAACTTGCCACGATTTTTGTGCAGAGTTTGACGGGTTATGAGCAACCGGGACAGACGGATCAACAATTAGCTGAACAGTTTAATCGGTCAGTGGTGGAAATTTTAGTTATACGTAAGGATTTAAGTTGCCAATGGGTGGCTTGGTTGCAAGCACATCCTGACGGCCCGTTAGCAGACTTATTGCGACCATTAGTGAAGATCAATTCAGTCAGTACGAGTGCGTGGCAAACGTATCAGACCTTTCTGCAGACACCCGATCTTGATCAAATTGCTGGACGCCGTCATTTGAAATTAAGCACGGTCCGTGAACACCTGTTAGAGACAGCTATTCTAATCACTGACTTTCCATTCGACAGACTGCTGACACCGACAATTGTTGCTCCCTTAGACCAGCTGTTTGGTAGCGAAACGGCCGTTAGTACGTGGCGGTTTGATCAAGTTCAAGCGGCTGCGCCAATACTAGACTTTTTCTGGTTTCGACTTTATCAAATAATGAGGTGTCAACGTGCAGCGTGATGAAATCTATCAGTTATTAAAACAAAAATACGGGTTTGATGAGTTTCGACCGGGACAATATCAAGTGATCAGTGACTTGTTAGCCGGGCAAGATGTCTTGGCCGTGTTACCAACCGGGACCGGAAAGTCATTGATTTATCAATTCGCAGGGACTCTTTTGCCAGGACTGGTGGTCGTTATTTCACCACTGATCTCGCTGATGCAAGATCAAGTGGCTCATTTGAATTATCAAGGCGAAAAACAAGTGGCGGCGTTAACGTCACAAGTTGATTTCCAAACACGGCAATTAACTTTAAGACAGTTACCACAACTGAAATTTCTGTTCGTGTCGCCGGAAATGCTAAAGCAGCCAGCTGTTTTAACGGCCATTCAAAGGGTTAAGTTGGCGTTGCTGGTCGTAGATGAGGCTCATTGTATCTCAACGTGGGGACCGGATTTTCGACCCGATTATTTAGGGTTAGGTCAATTGAAGCAACAATTGGGATCACCGTTAACCTTAATGCTAACCGCGACAGCGACTGCTCAAGTACGACAAGATATTGTCCAACAGTTGCAAGTGCCGCAAGCTCAACAAGTGATCTATTCGATGAATCGGCCCAATATTTATTTGGCCGTAGCTAATTTGAGCAATGAAGCGGATAAACGGGAACGTTTACGACAATTATTAACGACTGCAGCCACACCGGCAATCGTTTATTTTAGTTCTAAGAAACAAACCGAACTAATTGCCGAATGGTTACGCAGCACTACTAATTTACGTGTCGCAGCCTACCATGCTGGCTTGTCCGCTGAAGATCGCTTTAAAATTCAACAACAATACATGACCGGACAGCTAGATGTGATTTGTGCCACGTCAGCGTTTGGGATGGGGCTTAACAAAGCTGACGTGCGGCTGGTGATTCATTATCATTTGCCAACGACACTGGCTGATTATGTTCAAGAAATTGGCCGCGCGGGGCGCGATGGGCAACAATCGTTGGCAGTTTTACTGTATGCACCCGGCGACGAGCAATTGGTTCGGAACTTAAACGAGCTAACGATGGCGAGCGCCAACCAAATTCAAGCCGATTACCAACGATTTCAACAACAACAACCGGTGCCAGATGAGTTGGCAGCGGTATTGCAATTTTATTGGGAGCATCATTATTCGGTGTCCCAAGTTGTCGATATTTTTGATGCTCGGCAACGACAGAAACAACGGGAATTACAGCAATTATTAGCTTATATTCAGACGGCTGACTGTCGGCGAGCAATCTTAATGTCCCACTTTGGTGAGGCAACCGTGCCTCATCGTGAAGCCTGTTGTCAATTGGCGGGGGGAGCCATTCCATTAGCCGAATTAGGGCTAACGGCTGGATCCGTAACGACTACGCCGACTACAACCAGCTGGAAAAGCCTACTAGATCAGTTGTTTTTACAAAAAATTTAAAGAAATTGATTAGGCGTTATGTTACAATGTTTGATGAAAGTTTTTTGAGGAGGAACACCCTATGAGTCAAAAAAATGATAATGAAAAGTCTCAAAATGATAAACCCTGGGACAAAACTTTTGAAGACGATCGGGATGATTCGGGCAATTTATCGCGAACTCAAAAACGTAAACAAGATAGCAGTAACTCCACGTTAACCACGGTTCTTGTGGTTTTAATTTTGTTGCTCGCGTTAGCACCAATCGGCTATTTCTTGGTGCGTAAAAATTCGCTTAATAATAACCCGCAGACTGAACAAGTTGCTAGCTCTAGTTCTAAACGCAAAGCGTCGAGTTCATCAGTCGCCGCCAAAGCCTCTTCAAAAGCGGCTGCCAAAAAAAGCCAGTCGGTGGCAGCCGCCAAAAAAGCGAAAGCGAAAGCTAAAAGTAGCAGTTTAGCCGCCGCTAGTTCTAAATCCAAGGCTAATTCAACTAGTAGTACCAGCACTGATGAAAGTAGTAGCTCGGCGAGTACGTCAAGTAGCAGCAGTAGTAGCAGTAGCTCATCTTCATCAGCTTCTGGGACAAAGTATGTAACGGTTGAAGCAGGCCAAGGGGTCTACCGGGTTGCAACCAACGCGGGAATTTCGGTTGATAAGTTATTGCAACTAAATGGCTTATCATCGAGTTCGACCATTTCGGCTGGTCAACGGTTACGTGTCCGTTAAAAACACGATTTTTGGATTGTGAGGGTAATGGTTAAATGGCTAAGCAAGGGTTACAAGTTGCGATTGATGGCCCAGCTTCGGCTGGGAAAAGCACCGTCGCAAAATTAGTCGCCAAACGCTTCGGTTATATTTACGTGGACACTGGTGCCATGTATCGGGCCGTAACGTATTGGGCAATGCAACATTCAGTTGATTTAACTGATGAAGCCGCGGTCGCTGAGTTGATGCAAACATTGACAATCAGCTTTAAGCCCGGTGAACCTGATCAGTTAGTGTTTGCTAACGATCAAGAAATTACCATGGCAATTCGGCAACCGGATGTGACGAATAACGTTTCAACGATTGCTGCTTTGCCCAAGGTACGTGAGATTTTGACTGACCAACAACGGCAAATTGCCGCAGCTGGTGGGACTGTGATGGATGGTCGTGACATTGGGACGACCGTCTTACCACAGGCCGAAGTTAAAGTCTTCTTAGTAGCATCGGCTGCCGAACGTGCAAAACGGCGGTATGCTGAAAATATTAAAAAGGGTATCGACACGCCCTTGGCACAGCTCCAAGCCGAAATTGAATTACGTGATCACAAAGATTCAACACGTAAAGTGTCACCGCTGACTCAGGCAGCCGATGCGGTCTTGGTTGATACGACGCCAATGTCGATTGATCAAGTAGTGGATACCATTGCCGAAATTATAAAAAAACAAAGTTCAACAATCTAATTGCATTACTTAATGCTTTTAGCTAGCTTTTCATTGCGTTTTCAGCTATGATATAGGTTAGAGTTATTGTTGACAGGAGGAAATTTGCATGAGTGAAAACGAAAACAGTCAAAATGGGAACAACGAACTTTTAGACGCTTTAAATAGCGTTGAAGAAGTTAAGATCGGTGACGTAGTTAAGGGTGAAGTCTTAGCTATTGATGATGATAAACAAGTTATTGTTGGGATCCAAGGTACCGGTGTTGAAGGGGTTGTTCCTTTGAAGGAACTCTCAACGCAACGGGTTGAAGATGTCAATGAAGCCGCTAAAGTTGGCGACGTATTAGACTTGGTTGTCATTTCTCGGATTGGCAACGACAAAGAAAACGGTAGTTACTTACTATCACATCGTCGGTTAGAAGCTCGCAAAGTTTGGGACGACGTTGAAAAAGAATACGAAGCAGGGCATACGATCAAAGCACCCGTTACGCAAGTTGTTAAAGGCGGCTTAGTCGTTGATGCAGGTGTTCGTGGTTTCATCCCGGCCTCTATGATTGATGATCATTATGTTGAAGACTTGAACGCTTACAAGGGTCAAGAACTTGAACTTAAGATTATTGAAATCGAACCTAGCGAAAACCGGTTGATCTTATCACACCGTGCCGTTGTTGAAAAAACTCGCGAAGCACAACGTGCCGAAGCTTTACAAACCTTACAAGCTGGCGAAGTTGTCTCTGGTAAAGTTGCTCGTTTGACCAACTTTGGGGCCTTTGTTGACCTTGGCGGTATCGATGGTTTGGTTCACGTTTCTGAAATCTCATTCGACCGTGTTGAAAAACCAGCCGATGTCTTAAAAGTTGGCGAAGAAGTTAACGTTAAGATTTTATCTGTTGATGCTGACCGCGAACGGGTTTCATTGTCAATCAAGGCAACGTTACCAGAACCATGGGATGGTATCGAAGAAAAAGCCCCTCAAGGCGCTGTTCTTGATGGGAAAGTAAAACGTTTGACTAGCTTTGGGGCCTTCGTTGAAGTCTTCCCTGGCGTTGAAGGTTTAGTTCATATTTCACAAATTTCACACCAACACATTGCGACACCTAACGATGTCTTAAAAGTTGGCCAAGAAATTAAAGTTAAGGTTTTGGATGTTCGTCCAGACGAAAAGCGTTTAGCTTTATCAATCAAAGCCTTAGAAGAAAAGCCACAATCAGCTGAAGGCGAAAACGAAAGTGAAAGTCACAGCAGCAACAACAATCGTGGCGGTAACAATCGTCGTAACAACAACCGTTCAAACCGTTCCGCAAGCGAACGTTCAACGGCTAATGCACCAGAAGAATCAACTGGCTTCACTTTAGGTGATTTAATCGGTAACGAATTAAAGAATGCCGGTACTAATGATGACGAAAACTAATCGCCGTTAAGTAAAAAATACCCTTCAAGCTTGCCTTGAAGGATATTTTTTTATGATTTTAAAGGTAAAGGAGGAATTTAGATGGCAAAACCAGTTGTCGCAATTGTTGGTCGACCAAACGTCGGTAAATCAACGATTTTTAACCGGATCGCCGGTGATCGAATTTCGATCGTGGAAGATACCCCAGGGGTTACTCGAGATCGGATTTATGCGAATAGTGAATGGCTCGGACAAGAGTTTAGCATGATTGATACTGGGGGGATCGATATTGATGACGCCCCGTTTATCAAACAAATTACCGAACAAGCTGAAATCGCGATTGATGAAGCTGACGTGATTATTTATATCGTCAGTGCAAAAGAAGGGGTGACGGACGCGGATGAACACGTGGCCCAAATCCTTTATCGTTCAGATAAACCAGTTGTCTTAGCGGTTAACAAAGTCGATAATCCAGAACTCCGTTCAGAAGTTTATGATTTCTATTCACTTGGTTTCGGCGATCCATATCCAATTTCAGGGGCCCATGGTTTGGGACTTGGGGATTTATTGGATGCGGTTGTTAAACACTTTCCAGACAGTACTGGCGAAGATGAACCTGGGACCATTCGTTTTAGTTTAATCGGACGGCCAAATGTCGGGAAATCATCAATTGTGAATGCCTTATTAGGTGAAGATCGGGTGATTGTCTCAGATGTTGCTGGGACGACGCGTGATGCGATTGATACCAAATTTACGGATGCCGAGGGTAATCGATTTGTGATGGTCGATACGGCTGGGATTCGTAAAAAAGGGAAAGTCTACGAAAATACGGAACGTTACAGTGTCATGCGGGCCTTAAAGGCGATTGATAACAGTGACGTGGCCTTATTCGTCATTAATGGTGAAGAAGGCATTCGTGAACAAGATAAGCGGGTTGCTGGCTATGCACATGAAGCCGGCAAGGCCATTATCATCGTGGTTAATAAGTGGGATTTAGTGAAAAAGGACAATCATACGATGCAAGAATTCGAAGCTTACATCCGTGATCAGTTCGTTTATTTGAGCTATGCCCCAATTATCTTCGTTTCTGCGAAGACGAGTCAACGGTTGGCTAACTTACCGGCGTTGATCCAAAAGGTCAGCACGAACCATTCACGGCGGATTCAATCATCTGTCTTGAATGATGTTATCATGGACGCGATTGCGATGAATCCAACGCCAAGTGATAATGGGAAACGATTGCGGGTTTACTACGCAACTCAGGTGGCCATTCAACCACCAACCTTTGTGGTCTTTGTTAATGATCCCGATATGATGCATTTTTCATACGAACGTTTCTTAGAAAATCAAATTCGAAACGCGTTTGATTTCACTGGAACACCGTTGCATTTGATTGAACGACGTCGGAAGTAGTCAAAACAGCGTAAAATCGGCATTTTAGCATAAGCGGCAAAGGTTGTAAACGATTATTGCTTAATTTTGATTTTTTATGCAAAAACCCTAAAAAAGCTTGCCATTACAGCATTCCTGTGATATCTTTGATGAAGAAATGATGCTTGTTATCGTTTCTCTCATTTTTGGACCACTCAAAAATGATCATCTGGATGTACGTACTTAAATACATACATCTTCACTCTGTAAAGGGGAGGTGAATCAAACATGGCAAACAAAGCTGAATTGGTTAACAACGTTGCAGCCGCAACTAACTTAACTAAGAAAGACGCAACCGCTGCAGTTGACGCAGTCTTTGCATCAATCCAAGAAACTCTTGCAAAGGGTGAAAAAGTTCAACTGATCGGATTTGGTAACTTCGAAGTACGTGAACGTGCCGCTCGTAAGGGCCGCAACCCACAAACTGGTCAAGAAATCCAAATTCCTGCAAGCAAAGTACCTGCATTTAAGCCAGGGAAAGCTTTAAAGGACGCAGTTAAATAATTACCTTAAAGTGTAAGCTTTAAGCCAGTATAGCAACCGTTATACTGGCTTTTTTGCTGTCATTTGGGTTATGATAGTAAGTCGAGTGACACGATTATATCGTTAAAGGATGGGTGTTATGACTTATTCAGAAAAAATGTTAGCGGCCTTATCAGCAGGTCAGCTTGAAACAGCGAAGAAGCATTATGCTTGGGCGTTACGCAAAGATGATGATGACACGCTTTATAGCTTAGCTGAAGAATTATACGGCCTGGGATTTTTAAATCAGTCTGCCCGTATTTACAAGAAATTATTAGCTAAATATCCAGATGAAGATAACTTGCGCACGGCTTTAGCAGATATTGCCATTGATGAAGACGATACGGATTCAGCTTTGTCTTATTTGCAACCGATTCAATCAGATTCACCAGCGTATGTGCAAGCATTGCTAGTAGAAGCTGATCTATATCAAACGCAAGAATTGTTTGAAGTAAGTGAACAAAAATTAATTACCGCGTATCAAGTTGCGCCAGATGAACCAGTAGTTGAATTTGCCTTAGCTGAATTTTACTTTTTGATTCGGAATTATAACAAGGCGATTCGGTTTTATTTGGATCTGATTAAAAAAGGACAATTGGAAATTTCTAAAGTTAATCTCGTTGAACGACTCGGGGTTTCTTATGCCGAAGCGGGTCGATTTGAACAGGCCGTGGGGTATTTAGAGCAAATCAAACCGGGGCAATTAACCCCGGATAGCCAATTCGAACTGGGCTTCACCTATTTGCAATTGGATGAACCGCGTAAAGCAATTGATGTTTTCAATAAGCTTCGCGAACAAGATTCACAATATGCAACTGTCTATCCATACTTGGCCGAAGCACAAGTGAAATTGAATGAACTAGATCATGCGTTATTGACGTTACAGGAAGGTTTAGCAGTTGATCAGTACAATGAACAGTTGTACTTGCAAACGGCTCGGATTGCGCTTAAATTAGATGATCAGGACTTAGCCGAGAAATACTTGCGGGAAGGTTTGAGTATTGATCCTGATAATTTGACGATTGTTTTGGAATTATCTAACTTGTTGGTTCAACAGGAACGTTATCAGGATAACATTGATTTGTTGGATCAATATTTACAAAGCAACGAATTTGATCCACAGTTTTATTGGAATCTGGCCGTGTCAAACGATCGTCTCGATCATTTCGAAGCGGCTCGCGATAACTATCTGGCTGCTTATCCGTTCTTTGAACATAACGAAGATTTCTTGAAACCAGCGATTTACTTCTTCCGTGAAGCTGGAATGGCTGATGAAACGGTTGCGGCGCTACGTAATTATCTGGCGATTGAGCCGGATGATGCGGCAATGGTTGCCATGATGGAAGACTTTGAGGATCAAGGCTACTAGACGATTGAAAATGCTTTCAAGTTTGGTAAAATAAGGTTATTAAGCTTACTTGGAGGGAACTAGTTTGAAAGTTGCACTCATTGCTTCAGATTTAGATGGCACGTTTTTACGCGATGATCATCAGTTTGACCGGTCACGGTTTCAGGCGCAATTAGATCAGCTTAACACGCAAGGCCAACATTTTGTCGTCGCAAGCGGTAATCAGCTTCAACATTGTATCGATGTCTTTGAGGGTATTGATGGCGAGTTGACTTATGTGGCCGAAAATGGCGGTTTAGTCATTGATAATCATGGTCACGTGTTACATGAAAGTGTCGTTACCCCACCATTATTAACGGAATTGCTACAATTGGTTCAGACGGAACCGGCTTTACGTGGTGCTGGGATGTCGTTATCAGGCAAGAATGGGGCGTATATTCGCCCAGTCGATGATAATGCAGTCATGCGATACTTTTTGAGCGATATTCGAGTGGTATCTGATTTGAACGATGTTGACGATCATATTTATAAAGCGACGTTTAGTTGGGATGATCGTGACATTAATGCGCAAGCGGCCATTATTAATACACACTTTGCCGGTCGCTTACGGGCCACGGTTAGTGGGGGTAACGGTTTAGATGTCATTAATCCAACGGTTAATAAAGCGGCCGGATTGGCCTATTTACAACAGCGTTGGCAGATTCCGTCTAGTAAAACGGCGGTGTTTGGTGATAATGGTAATGATCTAGAGATGCTACGTGAAGCGGATTATAGTTATGCGATGAAGAATGCGATTGCCCCAGTTAAAGCGGCGGCCGCGTATCAAACACAGCTTGATAATAATCACGATGGTGTTTTACACACGATCGATCAACTGATTAATTAAATATCGTGATGAGTCTGGGACAATCGTTCTAGACTCATTTTTTGATTGATGGTCGCAGGCTTTTCAGAAATTTAAGGCTCAGACCCTGCCCGTGAGTGGCGGAGTCTGCTAAAATGGATGTGATAACAAAATTTAGCGTTTTTAATTTTGAGGAGGAATTATATTTTGGCAAATGTAAAAGTAATGGTGGCCGGCTATCATGGCCGCATGGGCAGTACGGCGGCACAAATGGTTATCGATACCCCTAATTTTGATTTAGTTGGGGTTTACGATGCCCGTGGGACAGATACCAACTTAAAAGAAACGGCCGCATTTAAGGATCAAGACGTGCCAGCTTTTCATGATCTAGCACAAATTGATACCGATGCAACCGTTTGGATCGACTTTACGATTCCAACAGCGGTTTTTGAAAACGCCAAGTTTGCGATTAATCATGGCATTTCACCCGTTATTGGGACAACCGGGATGACTGATGAACAAGTTGCTGAGTTACAAACGCTTGCTAAGGACCAACAAGTTGGTGGTTTAATTGCGCCTAACTTTGGGATTAGTGCAGTCTTGTTGATGCAATTTGCGCAACAAGCGGCTAAGTATTTCCCAGATGTTGAAATCATTGAAATGCATCATGATGATAAGATTGATTCGCCAAGTGGGACGGCTATTAGTACGGCGAAAAAGATCGCTGAAGTTCGCAAGCCTAAAGCTCAAGGCAATCCTGATGCCACCGAAACGTTACCAGGTGCGCGTGGGGCCGAATATGAAGGCATGCGCATTCATGCAGTCCGGTTACCTGGATTAGTGGCTCATGAAGAAGTGATGTTTGGCGGTCCTGGTGAAGGTTTAACGATTCGTCAAGACTCTTACGACCGGATTTCATTTATGACCGGTGTGAAGGTTGCGGTTGAAAAGATTAATCAATATCACGAATTAATGGTTGGGTTGGAAAACTTACTATGATTTTAAATAGCTTACCGACGGAATTTCAACAAGCTAAGCCGATCATTGACACGATTGAAGCGGCCGGCTACGAAGCGTATTTTGTCGGCGGCAGTGTACGTGATACGATTTTAGGCAAACCAATTCATGACGTGGATATTGCCACCAGTGCGTTTCCAGCCGAAGTTAAAGGCCTTTTCAAACGGACGGTTGATACCGGCATTGAACACGGGACTGTGATGATTCTGGATCATGGTCAAGGTTATGAAACAACCACCTTTCGAACGGAATCTGGTTATCAAGATTTTCGGCGACCTGATCAAGTGACGTTTGTTCGGTCACTAAAAGAAGACTTAAAACGTCGTGATTTCACGATTAATGCGCTAGCGATGCGAGCTAACGGTGAAGTGATCGACTTGTTTGATGGTTTGCAAGATATGGATGCTGGCGTCTTACGGGCGGTTGGTGTGGCTGAAGATCGTTTTCACGAAGATGCGTTACGGATGATGCGCGCGGTACGCTTTGCTAGCCAATTAGGGTTTACGATTGAATCTGAAACGGCGCAAGCGATTACGGACAACGCTGCCTTATTGACCAAAATTGCGGTTGAGCGAACGCGGGTTGAGTGGGAAAAATTGTTAATGGGGCATGATCCAGTTCGGGGGCTACAAAGCTTAGTGGCGACCGAATTGTATCGTTACATGCCACATATGGCCGATCAAAAAGCAATGCTGCAAACGATCATGGCTTTACCAGCTTGGCAATTACCGACGATTAACAGTACGTGGACATTTTTAGTTTGGGCAATGGACTTACAAGATTCGACCGATATTCGCAGCCTGTTAAAGGATTGGAAGACTAGCAATGAGTTGATCGATCACGTGACGGCTGCCTGGAAGGCGCTGAGCGCATTGAAACAACGCGGCCAGCTTACGGCTAGCGAATTGTTCGATACGGGCTTACCGGCGCTAACAACGGCTAATACGGTGGCTAATCTCTTTGGCTTTGGTCAAGCACAAGCCGACATGGATGCTGCCTATGCCGCGCTGCCAATTCAAGATAAGCATGCCTTAGCTGTGAATGGTGGCGATTTGATTAAACAACAGATTGTCACCCCCGGACCACAAATGGGACAAATCTTGCAACAATTACTCACTGCAGTCGTGACTGGTCAAGTGAAAAATGAGGTGCCAGCTTTGACCGAGTTAGCACGGATGATAGCGGATACAAAAAACGATTGATATTTTCTATAAATCTGTTACGATTAGATTGAAACTAATTCAATGAGGTGATCGAAAATGGATAGAGCATTAGAAGCATTAAAGTTTTATTTTCGGAACGGTGACACATGGGAAGTTAACCATAAGGACATTTCTGACCTTTGGATTGGCCGGGTAACTACCAGTTACGGCCGGATCAAAGGAAGCAAAATGACGGTTATTCATCCTTGCAAGTCATTCAAGGCAGAATTTGAACCAGATGCCGATGCGGTTGATCCAGATACGACCCATTTATCAACAGTAACGAGTGGGATCTTCGAACGTGTGACCCATTACCAAGATATTGAAAAGATTGATATTTTATTCGGTGATGATCGTGGTAGCGAACAAATCTACTTACCATTCAAGGCTAAAGACGTGGATGGCTTAGATAATGTTTATCAAAGTAGTTCACTTTCAAGTGACGGCTTATTACACTTAGTTGTCGATACTGAAAAGACTGTTTTGGATGTTTATGGTGATCAAAAATAAGCCTGAGTTTAGGTGTGGATGTCGACTATCTAGTCGGCATTCTTTTTTTGTCTTAAGATCATGCGTTGAAGCTGGTCGCCACGTGTGGGTGTGTTAAGATATAATGTGAATGTAAACAAGTCAAAGGGTGGATAGCAAGTTATGCAAACATTAAGAGCAGAAAATCTGACCCGTACTTACGGTGAGAAAACCTTATTCAACGATATTTCGTTTATCGTTAATGAACATGATCGCATTGGCGTGATTGGCGTCAATGGGTCTGGTAAAACCAATCTATTAGACGTCCTAGCAGGGGTAACGGCGCCTGAAGCGGGCGAATTGATTAAACCGAAAAATTATGAAATTGGCTATTTAACGCAGCAGCCGGCATTAAACGAAGAGTTAACGGTTATCGATGCTGTCTTAGCAGGAAGTCAACAGGTTTTTCGAACGATCCGGCATTATGAACAGACGCTGGCGGACTTTGCGGATAATCCAGAAGATCCAGCAACCCAACGGGCTTACAGCGATGCGGAAACTAAAATGAATCAAGAAGATGCATGGAATGCGGAAAGTGATGTTAAGACTATTTTGACGCAACTTCACATCACCGACCTCAAGCAACCTGTTAAGACGCTTTCTGGGGGTCAACGTAAACGAGTTGGCCTGGCACAAGTGTTGATTCAGTCGCCAGATTTATTATTGTTAGATGAACCAACTAACCATTTGGACTTTGATTCGATTGAATGGCTAGAAACCTACTTATCAGCTTACAAAGGCGCCTTAATTGTGGTGACCCATGACCGGTATTTCTTAGATCAAGTTGCCAACCAAATGTTTGAATTGTCATTTGGGGAACTCTATAAATACACCGGGAACTATCAAGATTACGTGCAAGCTAAAGCTGAACGGGTCGCACGTGATATTACGGCTGAACATAAGCAACAACAGCTATATAAAAAGGAACTGGCCTGGATGCGCGCTGGGGCCCCAGCCCGTAGTACTAAGCAGCAGGGCCGAATCAATCGGTTTAATGATTTAAAAGGCAATCTAAATACCTTACAAGTGGATCACGATGTCGATATTTCGTTAGGGCAACAACGATTGGGTAAAAAAGTCATTGAACTAAAAAATGCGAGTTTAACCTTTGATCAACAACCCATTTTGAACGATTTTTCAATGTTGATTCAAGCCAACGACCGGATTGGGATTACCGGATTAAACGGTGCCGGAAAGTCGAGTTTGTTAAATGTCATTGCGGGGAAATTACCGCTAGACAGCGGGACCGTTACGATTGGTGAAACGGTCAAAATGGCCTACTATACCCAGCAAACGGAACCAATTCCTGGGGACAAGCGGATCATCAACTATTTACAAGATGTTGGTGAAACGGTGTTAAACAAGCAAGGCGAGCACGTTTCGGTGACCGAATTATTGGAAGAATTCCTCTTTCCACGGTCAATGCACGGGACACTGATTCGAAAGTTATCTGGTGGCGAAAAACGACGGTTGTACTTGTTGAAGCTTTTGATGCAACAACCAAATGTGTTGCTACTCGATGAACCTACTAATGACTTGGATATTGGGACATTGACGGTTTTGGAAAATTACTTGGATAACTTCGTTGGGACAGTCATTACTGTTTCCCATGATCGGTACTTCTTGGATAAAGTCGGCACCAAGCTGTTGATCTTTAATGGCAATGGTGAAATTGAAGGCTATGCGGGGCGTTTCTCAAGTTACTTAGAAGATCAAAAAGAATCTGCGGCTAAAGCAACGACGACGAAGACCAAAGCTAAAACCGAAACTGAGGAACCAGTCGCTGCTAAGCCAAAAGAAAAAGTGAAGTTAACCTATGCGGAACAGCTAGAATATGACAAAATTGAAGGCGTCATTGAAAAACTGGATAATCATAAGAGCGAGTTGGAACAAGCGATGGCTGACAATGCCAGTGATTATGGCAAGTTAGCTGATTTACAAAAGGATTTAACGGCGACTGAAACTGAAATTGATGAAAAAATGAACCGTTGGGATTATTTGAGTCAATACGCCCAAGTCTAACCGAAGAGAGGATGACCACCATGTTAGAAGATAGTTATTTACAATTAGCACGTGATATTTTAGATCACGGGACGTATAAGGACGATCGTACTGGTACCGGGACTTATAGTTTATTCGGATATCAGATGCGCTTTAATTTAGCGGAAGGCTTTCCACTATTAACCACGAAAAAAGTCCCATTTGGTTTGATTAAGAGTGAATTATTATGGTTCTTGCATGGCGATACCAATATTCAATATTTGTTGCAACACCACAATCACATTTGGGATGAATGGGCGTTTAAAAATTGGGTGAACAGTGCCGATTATGCCGGCCCGGACATGACAGATTTTGAACATCGGCGGTTGACTGATCCAGATTTCAAGCCAATCTATCAAACACAAATGAAACGTTTTGATGATCAAGTCTTAAACGATGATGCTTTTGCGGCTAAATTTGGCAACTTAGGTGATGTTTATGGGGCGCAGTGGCGACACTGGCAAACCCGCAATGGCGACACGATTGATCAGATTGCTAATGTGATTGACATGATTAAAAAGACGCCAGATTCACGGCGGTTGATTGTGTCCGCTTGGAATCCAGAAGATGTGCCTAGTATGGCATTGCCGCCTTGTCACACCTTGTTCCAATTTTATGTGGCCGATGGCAAGTTAAGCTGCCAATTGTATCAACGTTCTGGCGATGTTTTCTTGGGTGTGCCATTTAATATTGCCAGCTATGCGCTATTGACGCATTTAGTGGCCCAAGCGACCGGCTTACAAGTCGGTGAATTCGTGCATACATTAGGTGATGCGCATATTTATACCAATCATATTGATCAAATCAAAGAACAGTTGTCACGGCAACCTAAACCAGCGCCCCAATTGGTGTTGAGTGGTCAACCGAACAGTATCTTTGAGACGCAAATGAGTGATATTAAGTTGGAAGGTTATGATCCAGCGCCGGCCATCAAAGCGCCGGTTGCTATTTAAGGAGGTCGCCGATGATTGCTTTAATTTGGGCTGAAGATCAAAATGGACTGATTGGTGCTAATGGGCAGCTGCCTTGGCACTTATCCGCTGATCTAAAGCGATTTAAACGCTTGACCTTAAATCATCCAGTAGTGATGGGTCGCAAAACTTTTGCTAGCTTTAAGCGACCATTACCACATCGACAAAATATTGTCTTATCACGTCAAGCTGACTTGGCATTGCCAGCCAGTGTGGTTCAGTGGACCGATTTAACGGCATTGACGGCGTATCAAACTGCCCATCCTGATGAAACGATCTTTGTCATTGGTGGTGCGGCAGTGTTTGAAGCGGTATTACCGTTAGCGGATCAGTTGTATCGAACCCGGATTAACGCCAGTTATGATGGCGATACCTGGATGCCCGAAATTGATTATAATGATTGGCAGTTAAGCGACCAAACGCCGGGACAAAGTGAGACTGATCCCGTCGTAACGTTTAGTTTTGATGATTTCACTCGGCGAAAAATCGACAAGAAATCGTGAAAACGAGGCTTTTTTCTGCTATACTGAAAGCATTAATTTATTGTAAGGGTTAAGTAAACTTTACAAGATAAGAAAGCGTGGCAAAGTATGACGAAAATCAAGATTGTGACCGACTCTTCGGCTAATTTAACCGATGCCGAGGTTCAAAAATACGATATTACCGTGATTCCGTTGTCCGTCATGATCGATGGCACAATTTATATTGAAGATGAAACGATTACGCGTGATGAGTTTATCGAAAAGATGGCAACGGCTAAGACGTTACCTAAAACCAGTCAACCAGCGTTAGGGACTTTCATTGAAACCTTCGACAAGTTGGGCGCTGATGGCTCAAGTGTCGTTTGCATTAACATGTTGGAAGCTATTTCTGGGACGGTTCATACCGCAGAACAAGCTGCTTCAATTACGAAGACCGATGTCACGGTACTAGATGCACGAACGACTGATCGGGCGTTGGCCTTCCAAGTTGTGACGGCAGCAAAATTAGCCCAAGCGGGTGCCGATAAAGACACCATTGTGGCCGCAATTCACGCGACTCAAGCGCATACTAAATTATTTATGGGTGTGATGACCTTAAATAACTTGGTTGCTGGTGGCCGGATTAGTCGGTTGACCGGTGCGATCAGTACGTTATTGAATGTTAAGATTGCGCTTGAAGTTGATGATGGCACGTTAGACGTTAAGATGAAAGGTCGCGGTGTTAAAGCGATTAATAAATTCTTTGATAAAGTCATCGAAGATATTATCAACACGCCTAATGTCGTTGAAGTGGCTATTTCACATGTTGGCGCCACGGAACGGGTCGAAGAATATCGGCAACGGCTTCAAGCCGCGTTACCAGATTTACCTGTCAGTGTTCAACCAACGGTACCGATTATTGCGACCCATGGTGGTCCCGGTGCCTTTGCCGTGGAATATCATACAGAAGCATAATTAGGAAAAGGGGGTTCGGGCGCGGTGGCGACCGTCCCTTTTTCGTATTAAGGTTAAAATTATAGAAAGGTTGCTAGAATTGCATGCATAAATTATGGGAAACCCTTAAAATAGTGGTCATTGTGGCCATCATTGCGGGTGGGGTCTTCTGGGGGCTGAATCACGTGTTACATCCGAGCTCAAGTTCGGAGTCCACGTCCTCAAGTAAAACAGCCAGTCAGACGACCAAAACGTCACATAAACAAAAGATCAGCTTAGTGGCGGTTGGTGATTCATTGACAGAAGGTGTTGGTGATGAAACTGAAGGTGGCTATGTTGGTCAAATTAAAGATATTTTGACTAAAAAACAAAATCTAAAAGTATCGACGACGAATGCCGGAAAATCTGGCGATCGTAGTGATCAGATTTTAGCACGAATTAACAAATCAAAAACGTTGCAGAAAAAGATTGCCGCGGCAGATGTCTTAACGGTGACGGTTGGTGGTAACGACTTGCTCCAAACCTTAGAAGGCGCCTTAACGTCGAATAACACGGCTAAGAACAATACGACAGTGGCTAAAGCCCAGACGACTTATGCAGCTAAGTTGACTAAGCTGTTCAACAAGTTACGTCAGTTGAATCCGAATGCGTCGATGTTTGTTTTTAGTATCTATAATCCGATCTACGTCAATTTCCCGAATGTGACTGCGATTTCAAAATATGTGAGTCAATGGAATGATCAGACCCAAACAACGTTGGGTAATTATAAAAAGGCTTATTTCATGGATATCAATACTGTCATGTCACACGGGCAATACCGGACAGCTACCCAAATTGCCAAATTAAAAAAGGCGTCAAACAGTACGTCATTAACGAATTTGAGCAGTGCAAGTCAAATTACAGCGGCAGTAGGCGCAGAATCCAAGGATAATAATCTGATTTCTAACAGTGATAACTTCCATCCGAATAAGAAAGGTTATCATATCTTTAGTACTAAGCTTTACCACACCATGATGGCGCATGACAGTTGGTTACTGAAAAAATAAGGGGGCTTTTTAAATGCGTGAAGAACAACGGCAGAAAACGACCAAGCCGGCATCCAAGACCCCACGAGGGCCGTTGAATGTTTGGAAATGGGTCGCGATTGTTTTAATTGCGTTAATCGTTGGTTTAGGTGGTTACATGGGGACCCAAGTGTTGCGTTCTCCTAAGGAAGTCCAAACCGTTACCAGTAGCTCAAGTAATAGCGCGGCTAGCGTGCCAATTACGATGAATCGACAACAATTGAATGCCTTGGCCTCATACTATTTGAATGATTTTCAAAAAGGCCAGGCCTTGAAGTATCGCTTTGTGGTTCGATCGGACGCAGCGTACTTACTTGGAACCACTAAAGTCTTAGGCCAAAGTGTGTCATTTGTGATTACGATGCAACCAAGTGTGATTGATAACGGGAACATCTCGTTGAAGGCTACGAAGTTGTCGGTGGGAACGATGTCAATTCCGATTAGTTTCGTGATTAACTACATCAATAATAATTATAAAATTCCTAACTGGGTCAAACTTAATGCCAAGACCAAGACGATTGATTTGTACTTAAACAAGATTGTCAGCAAGCATGAAGTACGCTACAGCGTTGACAAGATTGACTTGGCGAATAATCAATTTAAGTTTGAAATGCACATTCCGAAGAGTAGTATGAATTAGGGTGTTGTAAAGAGAGGTGCTTATGCATAAAACATTTTATGAGTATTTAATGACGCAACGAAATCCTGATAGTACCGAATCAGTGGCTGAATTCGCCAACAATGCGTTTTTGGACCATGCCTTTCCAAAACAGAGTCAGGATTTCCATGAAGTGTCACAATATTTAGAGTTAAATGCCGGTTATTTGCCATCAATGACCATTTTTGACGATGCTTGGCAATTATACTTAGCTAGTGAAGCTTAGGCTCATTTAGCGAGAAAAGAGGATTTTTACGAATGCCAGAAGAACCAAAGGATACCCAAGCACCAAGCGAACCCGTTGAGACGGGCAATCCCCATTTGAAAGGGAAAAAGCCGCGCCAAAAGCGTCGGGTTGGGTTATGGACGTACTTGATTTCCATTATTATTGCGTTAGGTGTGGGGATTGGCGGGACTTACTTCGTGCTTGGTCGTGCGGTGACGCAGCAGATCAGTAGTATGCAACAAACCAGTGCGGCGATGAAGAAGATTCAGTCGGTCTACAGTACCATTAGCGATAACTATTACAAGCCAGTTAATGCCAATAAGTTGGCGAATGGTGCGATTAATGGGATGGTCAACTCGTTAGGTGATAAGTTCTCCGAATACATGGACAAGAGTGAAACGGAAAGTTTGAATGATACGATTGATAGTTCATTCTCCGGTATCGGTGCTCAAGTGCAAAAATCTGGGAACTACATTCAAATTATTTCACCAATCGCCGGTACGCCTGCTAAAAAGGCGGGCTTAAAACCTAAAGATGTGATCAAGAAAGTTAACGGCAAGTCGATTGCTGGTAAGACGTTGACGCAAGCAGTCAACTTGATGCGTGGTAAAGTTGGTACGACTGTGAAACTTGAAGTTGAACGGGCCGGTAAGACCTTTACCGTAACCTTGAAACGGGCTAAGATTCCGGTAACGACTGTCAATTACAAGATGGTCGGCGGTAAGAAGAAGATTGGTTATGTAACGGTAACCACTTTCTCAACCAACACTGCCAAAGAATTCAAGACAGCTTTGAAGGCTCTTGATAAAAAAGGTGCTAAGAAGTTGATCATCGATATGCGTGGTAATCCTGGTGGTTTGATGACCGCTGCGTTGAAGATGGCGTCAATGTTCTTGAAAGACGGTAAAACGATCATGCAAGTGCAAACGCGTGGTTCACAAGCTGAAAAATATGTTGCGGGTAAGAAGTATGATGGTGGCTATAAAGTGACGACGCCAACGACCGTCTTAATTGATGGTGGGAGTGCTTCCGCTGCTGAAATCTTCTCCGCTGCCTTGCATCAATCAGCGGGGGTTAAGTTAATCGGGTCGCAATCATATGGGAAAGGGACGGTTCAAACCGTTTCAACCTTTAGTGATAAGACCGAAATGAAGATCACCGTGGCTAAATGGTTAACACCAAATGGCACGTGGATCAACAAGAAGGGCTTAACGCCAACGATTAAAGCGAGTGAACCTAGCTATGCTAGTTTGACCGCTTTAAGCAAGACGAGCGATCTTAAAGCGGGTAAGGTTAATGACAACGTCAAGACCTTGCAACAATACTTGAAAGCCTTAGGGTACTTCAAAGGGTCCGCTAACGGTTACTTTGGCAGTTCAACGACTAGTGCAATTAAAGCCTATCAAAAACATGCGAAGTTAACGGCTAATGGTCAGATGGATAAGAAGACCTTAGCGAAGATTGAAGTTCAATTGGCACAAAAGATCAGTGATAATGACAATGCGTATAATACGGCGTTGAAACTTGCTGAGAAATAGATAGCTTGGGTTTGAAGAAGCATTCAGTTTAGCGACTGGATGCTTTTTTGTTTGGTGTTGTTAATTTAAATAATATTATCCTTGAAAATTTCTTGGTGTTCTAATTATTTTTAATATATTGTCAATCATAGGATAAAAAAGAGTTGATTTGATGGTGGATCAAGATCATATTGCTATGGTTTTGGGTGATAACGGGAAACTCAAAGTAATTTTGAGAGATGAAGTGGCCGCCAATCGTGAAGAAAAGGTTGGTGTGTTTTCAGTGATGTTTTTGACGCATGATGCCTAAGCGATTAAAGTAAAATTCGACGAATTGATTGCGCAGAAACAGCCCAATGATATAATATATGCTTTACTGTACAAAAATAGACATGAATCACTCCATATCTGTATACTTAAAGCGTCTAAACCAAACATGCAGAGGAGAATTCATGTCCATGTCTACTATACAATACAATCACACTAATATTCACCAATCTTTTCATCGTTTTTCTAAATTGGTCCATCTTTCCGCGGCACTACGGCGTGCTAATATTCTTGAATCTCGTGGTATTCGGACAGAATTACTTTTCGAATAGCTACAAGAGTTCTCGATACTATTTTTGATGAATTTATAAAAGCATTACCAAGTAGCCTGCCAAGGCTACTTGGTAATGCTCAATAAAATAGAAAATTTTAGTTTAAAGCATCACAACTTAGTGATACCAAGGATTGCGGTCTATTTTGGTACTTTCAACCTTTAGTCACTATCTATTGTTGGTGGATTAAGTTCAAAGAACAGCGTTCTATTACATTTTTTTACAGTAATAGAATAATGGAAAAATTGAAGTAAAGTTATCTTTTTTGGTAGCGCTTTTTTTACGTTGATGTATTATTAAAGTATAAGGTAAGAATGTAGTAAAAATGATAACAAAGGGAGTGCAAGTCAAATGTTTGAAATTGGCTCAACTTGGCATAAATGGGATTTACATGTGCATACTAGCATGTCTTATGATTCACAGTATAAAGCAGAAGATTCGAATGAAAAGTTTGTTGAAGCATGGCATGATAATGATATTAGCGTAGTAGCTATTACGGATCATGAATGTATAGATCCAGTTTGTATTAATAATATTCGTGAAATTATTTATTCAAAAGGATATGAAATTACAGTATTTCCAGGTGTTGAATTTAAGACAGATACTGCTAGTCCAAATGTGCATGTAATTGGAATTTTTTCAGAAAAAACTGATTTAACTAACTTAGCGGAAGATTTTCGAACTTTTGCAAGGTTACATGACATTACACCAGACGCTGATAGTAATTATGCAAGTTTAAATGATATTCAGAAATTCGTTTGCGATCAACATCATGGTTTAATATCAGTACATGATGGTCGGAAAAGTAACGGACTTGGTCAAGCGCATGGCCTCAATGGTTCTAAAAACGATCCTAATAAAGAATTAAAGAGAGTGCTTCGCCATGATTTTCGAAAGTCTGTTGATTTTTTAGATACAAATACTGAAAGCTCAGCTGAGAATTTAATTGAACATACTTGTGTTGGTGATCTTAAGGGGTTGCCTGTAACAGTTAATAGTGATGTTCATAGCCCGATGATGTACGATGATGCACAATCCGTAACATGGATAAAGGCAGAGTTAACATTTGATGGCCTTAAGGAAGCATTCTCACAACCGCGAGGCCGCATTTCGTTTGGAGTACAGCCACCATCGCTTAGCAGCCAGAGTTTACGAAAACATCAAACTATTTCTCAAATTGAAATACAAAGTGATGCAGAACAAGCAGAATGGTATGGAAAATCATTAAAAATCAAATTGAACCCAGGTCTTGTTACAATTATAGGTAATAAGGGTGCTGGAAAAAGTGCTCTTTCAGATGTCATTGGTCTTGATGGTAGTTCGAGAAATATGGATGATGCATCATTTTTATCCAAAAAACGTTTTAATAATTCTGCAAAATATGGGTCCAAATTTAGTTCAAGGCTGATTTGGGCTGATGGCGATGAAGGCAATTGGATTAAACTTGATGCTTCTTCTAATCCTAATAATGCTCGTGTCGATTATCTTCCACAAAGCTTTATTGAAAAAATTGCTTCTGCTGTTGACGATTCAGAGCTGAATAACGAAATTGACAAAATAATATTCGGAGCTTTGCCTGTGAATAAGCGAATGCAACAGAAATCTTGGCAATCTCTTGTAGACAAGTTAGACAGTACTTCTGATAGTCAGATAAGCGATTTGAGAACATCATTGACTAATTTAAATAAGGAAATTTTAGAACTTGAAAACAAATTTAAACCGGATTATATAGAACAAAAGATGGCAAAATTAACCGATATAGAATCTCAGATTAAGAGTCTTAGAAATAATCCTCCTAAAGAGGTGAATGTGGTAGCTGATAATACTAAGGAACAAAATGAATGGAAAGATTTAAATAAACTAGTAGGTGAAGAAAGAAAGAAAATTACGCAGTTAGAAAGTGATCAAGCTTATCTTGAAAAGTTTCTATTGGAACTAAATGAGCTGAAAGAAGAACGGAAAAAAACTGAAAAGATTATTCATAGTTTTAATACAAGCGTAGATGAATTTACGGAAACCTATAGATCTTCGTTACCTGATGCTCTAGATGTAGAATCCTTAGGCAAGATATTTATCATACCAGAGGATCATTTAAATAGTAAGGATCCAGTTATTTTGGCTCAAACAAAAAATACTGATGAAAAATTTGTGGAGTTAAAAGCTGAGATAGAATCTGTAAAAGATACAATTGAGAAAAAGAAAAAAAGAATGACTTCTCTAAAAAGTAAAATGACTAAACAAGATAAAGAGCAAGCTAAATATATCGAAGATTTAGCTGAATGGGAGAAAAAACTGAAAACACTTGAAGATGGTAATGGGGAGGATAGTGAAGTATCAAAGCAAACATTGACTGCTGCAATAAGTGAATTTAATAACGATTTTCCCAAAGCTTTAAGTCAAAAGTACAAAGATCGGAATGTAATAACTGAAAAAATTATAGCTTTGCTTAAAATAAAGGGAACAAAGTTGGATGAATTGTATCAGGATGCTAAAAATGATATTGCTACATTAAATAATGTAGACCAACAACAGGACGATGCTAATGAAGCGGGTGTTGAATTTATTAGTGGTATTGAGGCAACTACGGATTATTATCAACAGATAGTAGCACAAGTGGATAGCAGAAAAGCTGGAAAACTGAGAGGGAGCGTCGGAGCGCATACATTTTTGACAGGAAAGATGGATAGTACTATTCTAGATGATCCTGCATCAGTTATTTTATTTATAGAGGATGTGGTTTATCAAACATCTGGTCAGTCTATAATTGATGAAAAGCCCAATTTTGAAGCACTAGATGGTGTGTTCTTTGATAAGCAAAGAATTTATGATTATTTATATGGCCTTGAATTCTTAGATGTTAGATTAAGACTTACGTATAACAACCGTTCATTGCAAGAATTATCTGCAGGTGAAAAGGGATTGGTTCTTTTAATATTTTATTTAGGACTTTCACAAAAAAATTCACCACTTGTTATTGATCAACCGGAAGATAACTTAGATAATCAATCAATATTTAAGCACCTTGTACCATATTTACGGTATGCAAAAAACAAACGCCAAATTATCGTTGTCACTCATAATCCGAATATTGCGATTGCTGCTGATGCTGAGCAAGTTATTGTTGCAAATATGGATAAGTCGAGTAATACCTTTAATTTTGTATCAGGTGCTCTTGAGAATAAAGAAATCAATCAGAAAGTTATTGATGTGCTTGAAGGTACAAAACCTGCCTTTGAGTTGCGTGACAGAAAATATTCTTTGTTTAGCTAAGTAATTTGAAAACGTTTGTTGCTGATAATTAATTTGATAAGTTAATATGGTAAACTAACGACTTTCAGAATTTAACTATCCTGAAAGCCGTTTTTTATATGATTTGTTATAGATCTTTAATGATGGTCGAGAAAAATAGGTTGGATAATGATAATCATAAAGTGTTTTATTTATAGTTATGATTATCCAATTTTAGAATGGGACGTTAGGTGTTAATGTGGTCAATGTCGGTGCAGATTTGATTAACTACCGGCCAATTAGCTTTGAGCAAGTGATTGATTTGGTGAATGAACGCGAAATGACGTGGTGAAACTGCCGATTTCAACCGGTATGACTGGCGTTTTACAACTTTTATCGGTATGATGAAGGATAGCGAAGAAATCGGTCAGACTTGTTCTGAACGTTAAAGGAGCAATTAATTATGGCAAACATTCAATGGTATCCTGGGCATATGGCCAAGGCCATTCATCAAATTGAAGATAAATTACATTTAGTCGACATCGTGTTCGAACTTGTCGACGCGCGGATTCCAGAAGCGTCCCGGAACCCGGATATTGAAAAAGTAATTCAACAAAAACCACATTTACTAATCATGACGAAAAAGGATCTCGCTGATCCACAGTTGACCGCTAACTGGGTGGCACACTACGAAGCTCAAGGTCAAACAGCGATTGCGATTGATTCGCGTAACCGCATGACTGGCAAACAAATTACCCAAGCCGCCACAACGATGCTGGCGGATAAATTGGCTAAAATTGAAGCTCGTGGGATCACCAATCGACCAATCCGGGCCGTTTGTGTCGGCATTCCAAATGTTGGTAAGTCAACGTTGTTAAACCATATTGTGAATAAAAAGATTGCCAAGGTCGGCGATCGTCCTGGGGTCACCAAAGGTCAGCAGTGGCTTAAAGCATCCAATAAATTGGAATTATTAGATACACCAGGGATCTTGTGGCCGAAGTTTGAAGATCAAGTGGTTGGGACTAAATTGGCCGTCACCGGTGCGATCAAAGAAAATATCTATCCTAACGATGATGTGGCTTTATTTGCCTTGGACTTTTTCAAACAACATTATGGGCAACGGTTGATGGATCGTTATCATTTAACTGAAGATCAATTGACGTTGGCGGGTCCAGAATTGTTACTAGTAATGACTAAAAATATGGGCATGCGCGAGGACTGGGAACGTTTCTGTGTCGCATTTTTACTCGATATTCGTAAAGGACGCTTAGGTCGCTTTACGCTCGATTGGACGGGAGCGGTTACGGATGCCTGAACGAACAATTGCTGATTTTAAAGCATTACTAGCAGCGAAACCGACGACTGACGATTTGGCGGCGGCCCAAGCCGATCCACGAAAAGGGGTTCAACAAGCTTACAAACAATATCTAAAACGCGCGGAAAAACAAGCCGCACTAGTGGCTCGGTTTAACCAGCACATGCACCTAGAACGCGCTTTTTGGAGTCGTGGCGGTCAATATGTAGCCGGTGTCGATGAAGTTGGTCGTGGCCCATTAGCAGGCCCGGTCGTGACGGCCGCAGTCGTCTTAGATAATTCCTTTGATTTGTTAGAAGTGAACGATTCGAAGCAAGTGACGGCGAAAAAACGCTTAGCTTTAATGCCGAAAATTTTAGAAGAGGCGGTCGCAGTTAGCATTGGTGTCGCCGATGCACAAACGATTGATCAGTTGAACATCTATGAAGCAACGCGAGTAGCGATGAAACAAGCTGTTGAGGGGCTATCCGTTAATCCAACTTTGTTATTAGTTGATGCGATGCAGATTCCAGTGCCCATTGAGCAGACCCGTTTGATTAAAGGTGATGCCAAAAGCGCCAGCATCTCTGCGGCAAGTATTGTCGCAAAAGTTGTTCGGGATCACTTGATGGAAATGTATGATCAAGTTTATCCGGGTTATGACTTTGCGGACAATATGGGCTACGGCACCGCTAAACATTTGGCTGGGCTCAAAGAACTTGGCGTGACACCGATCCATCGACATTCTTTTTCACCAGTACGCGATGCCGAATAAGATTTTTTACGGAGTTAGTCATTGAAGAGGTGACTAACGATGCAATTAAGAAGCTTATTAATTCGACTCGCATTGGCGCAAGGGATTGGTTACGCGGGCATGACCAAGGTTTTACGCGCCTGTTTAAAACGCCATACGGTTGTGACCACCGTGACCGAACTGTTGGCGCTAGCACAATTACCAAGTCCGGCCGCGGCTAAATTTGCGGCTGACTGGGACAGTCCACGGTTTCAACAAGCCGTGCAACAACATCAAAAACTCGATATTTTAACGATCCTAGATGCGGATTACCCGCTAAATTTAATGGAAAGTTATCATCCGCCGCTGGTCTTGTTTTTACAAGGTGAGCGGCAATTGTTGCAGACCCCACAATTGGCCGTTGTGGGTGCCCGTCAGATGACTCCGTATGGGCGACGGGCGCTTAACAAACTGTTACCGCCATTGGCTGAACGCAATTTAACGATTACCAGTGGTTTAGCGGCTGGAACCGACGGCTATGCGCATCAGTTAGCACTGCAATTAGGCTTAGCGCCAATTGGGGTGATTGGCACGGGTTTGGATGTGAGCTATCCACGCGAAAATCAAGGGTTGCAGCAGCAAGTTAGGCAGTTTGGTTTATTAATTAGTGAGTATCCCTTAGGCTCACGCCCGGCGCGACACCATTTTCCAGAGAGAAATCGAATCATTGCGGGACTGTGCCAAACGTTGATCGTGATTGAGGCGCGTGAGCACTCCGGTAGCTTGATTACGGCTAACTTAGCGTTACAAAACAACCGAAATGTGGTCGCGGTACCTGGACCAATTGATGCCCCGCTATCGGTTGGGTGCAATCAATTGATCGTTGCGGGGGCCAAACCGGTCCTAAATTTCGAACATATAATAGAAGAGTTTTTACCGATTATTTGACAAGCGTTTACTTTTGAAATATGATTACAGGGATTTGCAAAAGCAAGTACCAGTATATTCAACATTAAACGTATAAGGAGCTGATCAAGTGGCTGCTAAATCAACACCCGCCAAAGCGGCGACCAAGAAGTCTACCGGTACCACCAAAAAGCGAGCGACTAAGAAAACGACAACGAAGCGTCGTAGTAGCGTTGCCGGTAAAAAGTTAGTGATCGTGGAATCACCTTCTAAAGCAAAAACCATTGAAAAATATTTAGGCCGTTCTTATAAGGTTGTGGCCAGTCTCGGTCATATTCGAGATTTACCAAAAAGTAAGATGGGGGTCGATGTCGATAATGACTACGAACCTCACTATATCTCTATTCGTGGTAAAGGCGATGTCATCAAAGGCTTACGTAAAGAAGCCAAGAAGGCAAAAGCCGTTTATCTCGCATCTGATCCGGACCGTGAAGGTGAAGCCATCGCTTGGCATTTATCCTATTTGCTCGGCCTAGATCCTAAAGATAAAAATCGCGTGGTCTTTAACGAAATCACGAAAGATACCGTTAAGAACGCGTTTAAAGAACCCCGTTCCATTGATATGGACTTAGTTGATGCGCAACAAGCACGCCGGATCTTGGACCGGTTAGTTGGGTATTCAATCAGTCCATTACTCTGGAAAAAGGTTAAAAAGGGCTTATCCGCTGGTCGGGTACAGTCGATTGCGTTGGATCTCATTATCAAGCGTGAAAATGAAATCAAAGCCTTTGTGCCACAAGAATATTGGACGATCGAAAGTGAATTCAAAAAGGGCCGTTCGAAATTTATGGCTAGCTTCTATGGGACCAAAGGTAAGAAACAAGCTTTGGATAACAATGAAGCCGTTCAAAAGATTCTGGGTCAACTAGACAAGAATGGCGACTTTAACATCACCAAAGTTGTTAAAAAGGAACGGAAACGGTTCCCAGCGCCGCCATTTACCACCTCAACCATGCAACAAGATGCGAACCGGAAGTTAAACTACCGGACGCGTAAAACGATGATGGCCGCGCAACAATTGTATGAAGGGATCAATGTGGGTAAAGACGGTAACGTGGGGTTAATTACCTATATGCGGACTGACTCAACCCGGATTTCTTCAATTGCCAAACATGAAGCGTCACAATTCTTGCATAAAGAATATGGTGCAGAATATGCGGCCACTAAGCCGGTTAAGGGTAAATTGCCAGAAGGGGCTCAAGATGCCCATGAAGCGATCCGACCATCGTCCGTTTTCCGGACCCCCGCTAGTATCAAGGATTATTTGACCAAAGACCAATTCCGCTTGTACCAATTAATTTGGTCACGGTTTGTGGCTAGTCAAATGACCCCAGAAGTCTTGGATACCATGGCAGTCACGATTGATCAAAATGATGTTCAATTCCGGGCAAATGGATCTAAGACGAAGTTCGCTGGGTTTACGAAGATTTATGATAAGACTGAAAAGAATAATGTCTTACCTGATCTTAGTGAAGGCGATGTCGTTAAATTAAGCAAAAACGATCCACAACAACATTTCACACAGCCACCAGCACGCTATTCTGAAGCCAACTTAATCAAGGCCTTGGAAGAAAATGGTGTTGGACGACCATCAACGTATGCGCCAACGTTGGATACGATTCAACGGCGGTATTACGTGAAGATCGAAGCCCGGCGGTTTGTGCCAACTGAACTTGGTGAAATCGTCAACGACATCATCCAGGAATATTTCCCGGATGTCGTGAACGTTGGGTTTACTGCGAAGTTGGAAGAACAATTAGATGCGACCGAAGAAGGTCAAGAAGACTGGGTCAAAGTCGTCGACAGCTTCTACAAGCCGTTCTCTAAAGAAGTGGAAACCGCTGAAGCTGGAATGGAAAAGATTCAGATTAAAGATGAATTGGCCGGCTTCAACTGTGATATTTGTGGTGCCCCGATGGTCATTAAAATGGGTCGCTACGGGAAGTTCTATGCTTGTTCACGGTTCCCAGATTGTCGGAACACCAAGCCAATTGTTAAAGAAATTGGTGTGGTTTGTCCACAATGTAAAAAGGGTCAAGTTATCGAACGGAAATCAAAGAAGAACCGTGTCTTTTACGGTTGTTCACGATTCCCAGAATGTGACTTTGTTTCTTGGGATCAACCAATCGGTCGTGACTGTCCTAAAGATGGTCATTACTTGGTTGAAAAGAAGGTCAAGGGCGGTAAACAAGTCCTTTGTCCTAACGGTGATTACAAAGAAAACGTTCAAAAATAAGCATGTCGATAAATCCGTCTCGGGTAGTAACCTGGTGGCGGATTTTTTGCCAATTTAAACGCAACTTTAATTGTCGCAAGGACAGATTTCCGGTATCATAAGGCTAGTACTATCAACGGTACCATTAAATGAAAAGAGGCAATGTGGATATGGCATCAATACCAACCGTCAATGTGATCGGGGCTGGCTTAGCCGGTTCTGAAGCTGCATGGCAAATTGCAAATATGGGCGTCAACGTGCGCATTTATGAAATGCGACCAACCAAGATGACGCCAGCACACCATACTGAAAAATTTGCGGAACTTGTTTGTACGAACTCTTTGCGCGCCAATCAATTGAGCAACGCTGCTGGCTTATTAAAGGCTGAAATGCGTCAATTAGATTCAGTCGTGATGACAGCCGCTGAAAATCATGCTGTGCCAGCCGGTGGCGCTTTAGCCGTCGACCGGGATACGTTTTCACAAGAAATTACTGATAAAATCACTTCATTACCAAATGTCGAAGTGATTAACCAAGAAATCACAACATTACCTGAAGGGATCACCGTCGTGGCGACCGGTCCTTTAACAGCGGCGTCTCTTGCAAAGTCGATTCAAGCATTTAATGACGAAGATGACTTACACTTCTTTGACGCGGCTGCGCCAATTTTGACCAAAGATTCGATCGACATGGACAAAGTTTACTTGAAGTCACGTTATGATCGTGGCGAAGCGGCTTACTTGAATTGTCCGATGACCGAAGAAGAATTTGATCGGTTCTACGATGCTTTGATTCATGCCGAAATGGCCGAAGCCCATGATTTTGAAAACTCCGAAGTTTTTGAAGGCTGTATGCCCATTGAAGTGATGGCCCAACGTGGTCGTCAAACGATGTTATTTGGGCCACTCAAGCCGGTCGGGTTGGAAGATCCAAAGACAGGTCGCCAACCGTTCGCGGTGGTTCAATTACGCCAAGATGACGCTTCTGGTGAGCTATTCAACATCGTTGGGTTCCAAACCCATTTAAAATGGGGTGAACAAAAGCGGGTCTTTAGCTTAATCCCTGGATTAGAAAACGTTGAATTTGTTCGTTATGGGGTCATGCACCGCAATACGTTCATGAAGTCACCAAAATTATTACAACCCACTTATCAAACCCAACAACGCGATGACTTATTCTTTGCCGGTCAAATGACTGGGGTGGAAGGTTATATTGAAAGTGCCGCCAGTGGGATTGTTGCAGGGACCAATGCGGCCCGGTTAGCATTAGGCTTAGACCCGGTTGTCTTCCCTAAACACACCATGGTTGGTGCAATGGCGCATTATATTACGCACACGAATGCCAACAACTTCCAACCAATGAATGCTAACTTTGGGATCGTGCCGAAATTAAAGCAACGCATTCGTGATAAACGTGAACGCAATACTGCTTTATCTGAACGCGCATTAGCTGAATTAGCTGATTTTAAGGCTGAAACGTTAACTTTGACTAAAGTTGACCAATAAACCGATCTCTTGATTGTATTTTCCTCCAGACTTTGCTAAAGTAAGCATCGGATGGAGGTTTTTTAATGGAGGCAGCTTATTTAGACTTATTTTTAAAGTATATTCGGGTGGAACGGCAGTATTCCGAAGAAACGGCAGCGGCTTATCGTGAAGATATTCAAGCTTTTACCGATTTTTTAACGGAAAACGGTGGGTCGAAAGCCTATGCAGCCGTTGACCATTTGGATGTGAACGTTTACTTAAGTTCGCTGTATGACCGCCATTTAACTCGAAATTCAATTGCACGAAAAGTTTCTAGTCTAAGGTCGTTTTATAACTTTTTGGTTAAAAATGACCTTGCAAAATTGAATCCATTTGTGTATGTCCAACTGAAGAAGCACGCGGCACGATTACCACGGTTCTTTTATCAAAAAGAACTTGATGTTTTGTTCAAGCAAGTCTACGCTGACGAAACGATTATGGGACCGCGGAATGCTGCGTTACTTGAAGTCTTGTATGGCACTGGAATTCGACTCAGTGAATGTGTCGATCTCCAAATCCAGGATATTGATTTTGAGCTGAAAATGATGCTGATTCGTGGGAAGGGTGACAAGGAACGCTACGTGCCGTTCGGACGTTACGCGGCGCAAGCGTTGAAGACCTATTTTGATGCTTGCCGAACCCCGGTAATGGCAACTTACCATCAGACGCATCAAAACGTGTTTATTAATCGACATGGTGGTGCGATTACCGGCGGTGGGATCGAGTACGTCTTAAATCAAATGGTGAAGAAAAGCAGCTTGACTGCCAAGGTTCATCCCCATATGTTACGACACACGTTTGCCACTCAGATGCTGAATAATGGAGCCGATTTACGGACGGTCCAAGAGTTATTAGGCCACACGAGTCTGTCAACGACGCAAATCTATGCGCACGTGACTAAAGAGCATTTGCAACAAGATTATCGTAACTTTTTCCCCCGCGCGACGCGGGATTAATTCAAAGGAGTGCAAGTTAATGCCAGTAAAATTTGAAGCAACAACAATTTGTGCCGTTCGTCAAAATGGCCATAATGCGATGGCCGGCGACGGTCAAGTAACGATGGGCGAAAAAGTGGTCATGAAAGGCACTGCTCATAAAGTTCGTCGAATTTATAATAATGAGGTTGTCGTTGGGTTTGCCGGTAGTGTGGCAGATGCGTTCAACCTCGAAGATCGATTTGAAAAGAAACTCAACGAATATTCCGGTAATTTACAACGGGCTGCAGTTGAGCTCGCCCAAGAATGGCGTAGTGATCAAGCCTTACAAAAGCTTGAAGCGTTACTAATCGTCATGAATAAAGATGAAATGTTATTGGTTTCTGGGAGTGGTGAAGTCATTGCCCCAGACAATGATGTGTTAGCGATTGGTTCTGGTGGTAACTTTGCCTTAGCCGCTGCTCGGGCGATGCAAGATCACACGGACAATATGAGCGCGCAAGAAATTGCGGAAGCGGCGATTAATATTGCCGGTGACATCGATATCTTCACCAACCATAACGTTATTTCAGAAGCCTTATAAAAAGGAGTCGTTGAGTATGGAAACCATTGATAAAACCCCTAAGCAAATTGTTGCTGAACTTGATAATTATGTCATTGGGCAAGGCGCCGCAAAAAAAGCGGTTGCCATTGCCTTACGTAATCGCTATCGGCGGATGGAATTGTCCGAAGATATGCAAGCGGAAATTACCCCTAAAAACATGTTAATGATTGGACCAACCGGGGTCGGGAAAACCGAAATTGCCCGGCGGTTGGCTAAAATTGTTCAAGCACCATTTGTCAAAGTAGAAGCAACGAAGTTTACCGAAGTTGGTTACGTTGGCCGCGATGTTGAATCGATGGTCCGGGACTTAGTTGATGTTGCGATTCAAATGGAAAAAGAACAAGCTTATTCTGGCGTGCGTGCCAAGGCGGTTCGAGCTGCGGACAAACGGTTGGTTAAGTTACTTGTCCCAATTCAAAAACAACAAAATAAACGTAATAATAACGGTAATGACTTCCAAAACATGATGAACATGTTGAGTCAGATGCAAAATGGCCAAATGCCTAATGGAACTGATGATAGTCAAGAAGAAGTGACCGATGAAGTGCGTAATCAACGGTTATCCGTGGCGGATCAGTTGAAAACCGGTCAATTAGAAAATACCGAAGTCACGATCGAAATGGATGATCCGCAACAAAATGCGGCTGGCAACAATAACATGCTCGGTCAAATGGGGATTGATTTAGGCGATACGTTGGGTCAAATCATGCCTAAGAAGCGGATCAAACGGTCGATGCCAGTGAGTGAAGCTCGGGAAATTCTAGTTAAAGAAGAGTCTGAAAAACTAGTCAATAGTGCCGATATTTATCATGACGCGATTGTGCGGGCTGAAAATACCGGGATTATCTTTATCGATGAAATCGATAAGATTACCGCTGGTGGTCAACAAAGTTCCGGTGAAGTTTCTCGCGAAGGGGTTCAACGTGATATTTTACCAATCGTTGAAGGTTCACAAATTTCAACCAAATATGGGCCAATCAATACGGATCATATCCTATTTGTCGCTTCCGGTGCTTTTGCGGAAAGCAAACCAAGTGATTTGATTGCTGAATTGCAAGGTCGTTTCCCAATTCGGGTGGAATTAGATGACTTATCTAAAGAAGACTTTGTCAAGATTCTAACCGAACCTAAGAATGCCTTGATCAAGCAATACATCGCATTAATCGGGACGGATAATATCAAAGTGACGTTTACGATTGAAGCAATCGAAGCCATTGCCGAAATTGCGTATAAAGTTAATCATGAAACCCAAAATATCGGGGCCCGGCGTTTGCACACCGTTTTAGAGAAATTACTTGAAGAATTACTCTATGAAGGTCCAGATATGGAAATGGGTGAAGTGACAATTACTGAAAACTACGTCAACGAACGGATCGGTAATATCGCTAAAGATAAAGATTTAAGTCGTTATATCCTCTAAACTAACAAGGGAGTTCGGGTCAATGACAGTTGAATTGAAAAATGATTACCTCACCGTGCAGATTAATGAAGCCGGTGCTGAATTAAGTAGTGTCAAGAGTAACGAAGGCTTGGAATACATGTGGCAAGCCAATCCTAAATATTGGGGTCGCCATGCGCCCGTATTATTCCCATTTGTTGGTCGTCTTAAAGATGATCAATTTACGGTAGCTGGTCAAAGCTATCCAATGGGGCAACACGGTTTTGCGCGGGACCATGACTTCCGCGTGGTTAAACAAACCGCAACTTCAGCAACGCTTGAATTGACGGATAGTGCAGAAACGCGGAAAGTTTATCCATTTGCCTTCCGGTTACGGTTGATCTACACGTTGACTGATCATGAATTAACGATTGGTTATGATGTGCATAATCCTGCTAACCAAGACTTGTTATTCTCAATCGGTGGTCATCCAGCGTTTAACGTGCCATTGGATGCGCCAGAAGGTGATTTGGCCAACTATCAAGTCACGGTTGCGCCTAAGAAGGTCTATCAACATATTCCATTACAAGCGCCATATAATGATATTGATAATAGCACGGACTTAGATTTGACCAAACCATTGCCATTGACCCGCGACTTGTTCAAAGATGACGCGGTTATCTTGAATTTAGACCATGAAGAAACCACGTTATTGTTGAGCTCTGATTTAAATGATCATGGGGTTGCCATGACCATTGAAGATGCGCCATACGTGGGCATGTGGTCACCATATCCTAAAGATGCGCCATTTGTTTGTTTGGAACCATGGTGGGGGATTGCGGACAACGTCAATCATGATGGTCAATTGAGCCATAAGATGGGTATTAACAAATTAGCGCCTAACCAAACGTTTGATGCAAAATATGCAGTGAAGTTCTTCTAAAAATTGATTATTTTGATCAAAGTGCCGACTGATTCTCTGGAATTGGTCGGCTTTTTTGTGATTTAAATTAATTGAGGGGTGAGTGTGGAGAATTTAACGTGGGAGCTTTATACTGAGATTATGGATTTGGTGCTTAAGTGCAAAGTGATGTAAAACCGGGATTTTGGAAAAATGAAACGCTGTTGTGGCGGCGTTTGTTTAGTGTATTCCCCACGCACGTAGGGATGATCCTACTGAGCCAGTGACTCCGCCAGTTTATCGAAAGTATTCCCTACGCATTGTAGGGATGATCCCGACTATAAAACCGTCAAAAGTCCTGACATTGAGTATTCCCCACGCACGTAGGGATGTTTTTTGTAATAAATTAAAGTTAAAAGAATCATTGAAATTGGAAATTGTGATAGATATTATCTAGCCGGACTACAGCATTAATTTAATATAGGAGGTCGTAAGATGGCTTCATTAGATGATTTAAAAAAAGTGACAATTGGGCCAATTGAAACGAACCCACAAGTTAAATTGGTGGGCTACTGCTCGCAGTGGAAAATTGATTTTCAACAAGAACAGACAAAAATTAAGGATACACTAGGGGCAACTGCTTTGAAGATTGAGCATGTAGGTTCTACTTCGGTACCAGGACTCACTGCAAAGCCCATCATTGATATTTTACTGATAGTACCAGATTCGGCAGATGAGGCGGCTTATGTGACCAAGTTAGTTGTGGCTGGTTATGTACTGCGAATTCGTGAGCCAGATTGGTATCAACATCGAATGTTTTATGGTCCCGAACATAATTTACATTTGCATGTTTTTAGTCAAGGGTGTCTAGAGGCACAGCGAATGTTAAATTTTCGGGATTGGTTACGAATTAATGAAACGGATCGTTTAAAATATCAGCAAACTAAAATTCGATTAGCCCAGCAGAACTGGTCAACGATGCAGGACTATGCTGATGCAAAAGGACCAATAGTAACTGAAATTAATGCGCGTGCACAGCGGTATCTTGGTTAGTTTTAGAAATAGAAACTCATTGGTTTTAAGAAAATACAATGCCGTTATGGCGGCGTTTGTTTTTAGTGTATTCCCCACGCATGTAGGGCTAATTAAATCAAATAGTCTAACATGGAAAGTGTCATTACCATGCTGGACTTTTTGATGTTTTTAAATGTAATTTGATCACGAAATAAGTCAAACTGAGGTGTATCTACTTTACAAGTATTACCAAACTTATAATAATTAATATTAGATAGTTTAATTAAAGAAGGTGGAGATTCAATGGGGTTAGTCATTTCGACAGGGGCGTTAGTCGTGGCAGCGATGGTGAGTATTATCATCAATCGGCGTTGGTTGCCGCGGCTGTCGGTTAACTATGTAAGTATGCTGATTGGGGCCATTATTGCGGTAATCCCATTCCTAAATGGGTTAGTAGAAGAATTTAATTCAGAAATCTTCATTGGCCTAATTGTCGCGCCATTATTGTATTTTGAAGGGCAAAATACACGATTAAATCTAGTGGGTCGTCATGTTAAAGAAATCATTAGTTTAACAGTTGGTATGGTCGTTCTTTGTGCGGTGGTCGCGGGCCTTGGTACGCACTGGCTAACCGGATTAGGACTGCCGTTAGCGTTTATTTTAGCGGCGATTAGTACACCGACTGATGCAACCGCGACGGAATCGGTGACGATGGGCTTAGTTTTACCTCGACGTGAAGAAACGAGTTTAAAGTTAGAGTCGCTATTCAATGATGCTTCTGGAATCATTTTACTCAATATGGCGGTATTGTGGTACATCAATGGTTATGTAAACTATCCGCAGACGCTGGAAAGCTTTGTTTATTCAGCTGGTGGTGGGATTGTTTTTGGTGGAATTGTTAGTGTCGTAATCGTTTATTTGCGGCAACTCATGTTACGGTCTAAATTGAATTTCATCAATAATACGTATAATAATGGGACACCATTAAAAGTGATCTACTTGATGACGCCATTTATCCTGTATTTCGGGGCGGAAGCGCTTGGTGTTTCTGGGATTATTGCGGTTGTTTTTGCTGGATTAGTGCATAATGCGGAAGGTGAACGCAGTGCGTTTACCAACCCACAATTAGCCAGTGATATTTATCAACTCATCGGGTTGTTAAGTGATCTACTTAACAGTATCGTTTTTATCGTGTTGGGCATTATGATTTTACGGACGGCTTTAGATCAAACTGTTTCTTATAATGGTTCGGGAATCTGGATTATCGTTGGCATGAGTTTATATGTGGCCAATTTGTTGGCACGTTATGTCTACGTGCGACTTGTTCATCGGGTGCCTAATAAAGAAGCTTGGATTTTTGCGCTGGGTGGTATTCATGGTGCCGTGACTTTTGCCTTAGCGTTTACCGTCGCAGAAACCCAAGTCAAAACGGCGGACTTTAATTTAGTGTTAATGTCCGAAAGTCTATTGATTATTTTGAGTATGTTGGTGCCAACTATAGTATTCCGGTGGCTCTTGCCAAAAGTTAAGGAGGATGCAGATGCGGCGGCTTGCATGGCTAAAATGCGCGCGCAAATGATTGATGTTGGTATTCGTGAACTGAATCAGTTGCCGATTTCTCAGGAGTTTAGAGACGCGGTGACATTTGACTTGAAGTCGCAAGATGGGCATACAACGGTGCGACAATTTGTGTCAGAATGGCAGCGGATGGTCCGTCATCCAGAGTATACGCCTGACCAGATTCGCGAACTAATGACGATTTATCGACAAATTTTCCAAGCGGAACGGACCTATTTGTCACAACAATACGAAGTTGAACATCGACTCAGTGAAGATCTGTTCAATCGACTCTACCGTGAAATCACGATGGCTGAAATGGTGGTTTTGGATTACGGCGTGACGAAATAAAAAAATGGACCATTCAATTTATCCTGATACAAAGGTGAATTGAATGATCCATTTTTGATTATAAGGCGAGTTTTAAAACGTAAATTTGGCGAGAAAAAGCTAGAAAGTTGATGAGATAAAGCATGAAAATGAGACCAATCGGCCAGCTAGCAAATGACACTGAATCGCCAAGAATGGCCATGTAGCTTGAAAATAGGATGGCTGCTAGCGCAATTAGCGTCCATCGGCGACGTAGGCGGATTAGCAAATCAATTTTGGAATAATTGTCTGAATATAGTTGGGCTTGAGAATCAGCGTTATATAAATAGAGCCAACGACCATTTAAAGCTGGTAGTGTTGTTAGTAGTTGCCAGCCGTTAGCTTGTGTAAGGTGTAAGTAGTCATCCATATCGGTATTTAATTGATAGTCAAGACGGATGATTCCTGATTGTGGGGCAACGTTTTCGAAATTGATTACAAAAGTTGTCGTGTCAATAATTTTAAGACCTTGTTGCAACATACTAGTCAGATACTGAGCCTCGCGTTCAAATTGCCAAACCGGAAATAGGTTGAATTTACGTTTCATGATCGAACACCTCCGTGTTGTTTAGCTTTTAGTTGGTGAATACCACTCACCGTGACTTTGATAGGTTTATGTCATAAAAGTTAATCAATTAATTTTAGCTCAAGCTATACTAGTGACACCGGGCATTGACGCCCATTCAATAATTAATTCAAAGATCTTTAGTTGTGTTTTTTAATATATGAATTCGGTAGGTCAGGTTAACAAAGTTGTATAGGTATGCAATGATCAAGATCATCGGCGCGATGCTTCTCGAAAGCGTCATCTGGTTCATAAAAGATGGTCCTATTAAAAGCAAGATCATTAATACACCAAATGCCGTCCAGTGGTTACGAATTCGAGTGAATAAATCGATTCTTGACTGCTGATCGGTGTAAAGTTGAGCTTGTACATCGGGATGGTATAGGTACAGCCATTTTCCTTGTAAGGCGGGATAGGTGGTTAAGAGTTCCCAGCCGGCTGCTTTCGCAATCGCTAAATAGTCGGTTAAGTCTGAATCTGTTTGGTAATCCAGTTGAATGGTGCCATCAGTTGATTGCGTTTTTTCAAAGGTTTGGGTAATGAATCGTGCCTTACGAAGTTTGTAGCCTTGATGAAGCATGTCGGTCAGATACTGAGCTTCTTTGTCACTCTGCCAGATTAAAAATAATTTATGCGTTTTCAACATCATTAAGCACCTCCGCGTTGTGTAGTAATTCTTGCAATCGTTGTTGTTCAGCTTTTAATTGTTGGTAACCGGCAGTGGTCACTTGATAGACTTTCTTGTCGGTTGTATCGGCAATGAGCTTGATTAATTCGGCCTTTTGTAACTTCTTTAAAGTACCATAGACAGTTCCGGCACCTAGTGTGATGCGACCATTGGTAATGGATTGAACGTGTTGAATAATGCCATAGCCATGGCGCGGCTCTAAGAGCGATAACAAAATGTAAAATGCGGTTTCAGTCATTTCAACCCTCCTATATCACGATGCGATATAACTTTTATGGATATATCATAGTGTGATATATAAATGCTGTCAAGACTTGAAACTTGTTCATTAACTAATTCAGTTAAAATCTCAGGGATAACGATAATTAAAGGTAACATATAAAATAATAATGTTAAAATGGTTAGCTAACTAACTCTGGTAACAGCTGGGTGTTGTGATGCTTCAACAAATAAATTTTAATGACTAAAAAATTAGGTGATACAGCATGTTTTGATGGTTACTCATAATTTAATGGTGCGAATATGCTATATAAATGCTTAATAAACAGACTATAAAAAATTTACTATTAATTGTGAACGTGGTAAACTAATTATGAATAAAGGGCGTTAATCGGAAAGAAGTTAATTAGCTGACTTTTAGTTTTTGAAAGTGGCTTTTTTGTCTTTGGAGGATGTTTGTGACAACTGGCAGATGTATTGAAATAAACAGCCTCACTAGATATAATCGTTGATTCTAACGCTAGAATTGACAGCGACCTTAGGGGGAGATAGCGTGTGTTTGAAAGATAAACGATTAATTGTTTGGCTATTAAGCATGGTGATGTTCATCGGTGGCTTGATGCTGTGGTCACAATCAGCTCAGGCAGCGATGGCTACCTTAGGTGGAACTTATTATTCAACACCCATACCTAGTCGAGTGCCAGGAACTGATTTAGGAAGTTCTGTTACGACGAATCCAACTGTTTCTAATATTAAGGCCGATGGTACGGTTTCCAACGGTGGTGGTAATCGAGTGACCAGCTCAACCACCAGTATTAGTTTTATGTTAAAAGGGTCGATAAAATTAAGTGATAGTAAGGCTTCATTAAAGTCAGTAGGTATTGATGTTTTAGCAACGGTTGGTGGGGATAAGAGTGCGGCTAAAAAGTCGGTGTTGACTAAAGCCGCGACGGAGACTTCAGCCAGTGGGGCGTCCTTCACATTTCCAACGTCAGGGACGACATATACTGCTAGTGTGGATTTAAGTAGTATTGAGGATGACATGCCATTATATATTGCCTATAAATTTACCACAGGGACCGAAACTAATTATTACTGTGTGGCTATTTTAAGCAATACGACCGCTATGAATCCACAACTGGCAGATGCTAGTACAGGGGATAGTTTGACCAACCAGACGACTCACATCTTGGCGGGTGATCAAAATGATGGATCGTATAGTGCTAATGGGAGCAAAGCAGTCTTGACAGTTAATGATGGTGCGAAGACCTTCACGAGTACTTTTGGAACCACGAGTAGCTATGCCACGACTGTTTTTGATCTTGGCGACACCAAATTAATCGGTGGTAGTACCGTCAAACTAAGAGAAAGTAATCAGTTTGGTGATTATGGAACTTATACCACGACAGTTAAAAAGGATCCGGCTATTACATCCGATACGGATAAATTAAGTGTGTTACCGGATGATGTTAGCGAGTTAAAAGACATGAGTGATAGTGATGTTCTTGCTTGGTTGATTAAAAAGGCCAATGTTGTGGGTAAAGATGGTGACACTGGAAGTACTGATGGCATTGACATTAAATCGGCCACAACCGATCTTGCCAGCAAGCTGACTGGATTAGCCAACGGCGATAGTACAACGATTGATCTCTACGCGGTTAATGCTAGTGGCATTAAATCGACAACGCTAACGTTAACGGTGACTAAAAATGCTGGTTCGTTAAGCTTGAGTGGCGTTACTGGGAACCTGGACTTTGGCAGTAAGTTAGAGATCCCAACCAAGACGACGACTTTTGCGCCCAGTGGTGACTGGGGTGTGACGGTAGATGATACCCGAACAGTTGGTGCAAGTTGGAAATTAATGGCCACAGCGACACCGTTAACCACAACGAGTGGCACAGCACACACTTTAGCTGGTGATTTAGTTTATCGTGCGGGTGATGGGAGTGCAGATCAAGTTTTGACCGACAAATCGGTTGAAGTTGCTAATGGGCAGCGACAATCGGGTTCGACGACGACCAAGGTCACGACTGATTGGACGAGTAGTAAAGGAATTTTATTGAAAGTTGCACCAAGCACTTATGCGGGGGATTACAGTGGTGAAGTAGACTGGACACTGCAAGATGCGCCTTAATCAGACTAAACAAATCGGGCGGCTATTTGACAACATCATCTTGTCAAATAGCCGCCCGATTTTATTTATGGTCTAATTTTAAAAAAAGTCAGCAAATTATTTTAACTCGGGTTATGCTAGTGATACCGGGTACCCGAGTCCAATAATGGAGTCGAAAACATGAAAATAGTTCAATTTCCAACTAGTCAAGTCGTTTATTTTAGACGTGTCGGTCAATATGGTCCTGAGAACCAGGCAGTCATGCAGGTCGCTAAGCAGTGGGTGAAACGCATGCAATTAACTGCAGCGGCGACAATCTTAGGAATAGCGTTAGATGATCCACAAGTAACACCTGCTACGCAATGTCGGTATGATGTATGCGTTGCAACAACCATTCAGTCAAAAGAACCAGTCACTCGGCGACAATTAGTTGGTGGACGCTATGCCTGTTTTAAAGTTGCGCATACGGCGGTTGCCATCCAAACGTTTTATCAACAGTTGCCAGTCTATTTAGCACAATACCAATTGATCATGGCAGATAAGCCAGTGATTGAGCGGTATCAACCACAGTTTGTTGCTCAAGGTTGGTGTGAATTGTTGGTGCCGGTTAGGTAAGTGACCATTAGTTTGAAAACGTCATAAGCAAACTAAGTAATCAAAAGGAAGGAGATCATCAAAGTGGCAACAAGACCACCGTTTGATCTAAAAATGACACGGACGACCTTTCAACGTTTCTATTGGTATAAAACGGAGTTGCAACAACTCTGTCGACAGTATCAACTGCCAACAACGGGAACTAAAGCTGAACTCACACAGTATCTAGGTCAATTGTTAGATGGTCAAGCGGCTACTCAAATTAAACCGATTCGACCAGTACACCGCACAGCCAAAGCGTCGTTGACCGCTGATCAGATTACTGTCGAAACAAAGCTGTTAGCCAGTGGTTTTAAATTGAATCAAGCCGCGCGAACTTTCTTTGCGTCTTATTTTGGCGTTGAAAAGTTTGTCTTTCGTAAAGCGATGGGTGTTAAAATGCGAGCCGTTGAACGCGATCATGATACCACGGCCACCGTTGCAGATTTAATCGCCGCCTTAGCTGATCCAACTGTTATTGAACCAACAACGGAGCAGACTTATCAATGGAATAATTTTGTTAAAGATTTTTATCGCGATTCTGCCGTATCATACGGCATTAATTGATCGGTATTTAAAATGACCGACAAAACATGGATGCTTGATTAACAGCTTATTGGCTATACCAAATAGAGATTAATTTCGTAATACTAACGATTTCTAAAAAAGCCAATAGTATGAATATAGTGTGTTACACAAAACTGTAGATAGAAGATAATTATTGATTCAAGTAGAGCTTATCTTTGTACGACAAATATTTGTTAATAGCAAGCTTTTGAAAGGATAATGATTAGTAATGACTCATGTTGATGTTTTTGCGCATGTCTTACCACCAAAATTTTTACAACAGATTTTAGAAATTGTACCAACTGCCTTGGATCAAGCTGGGTGGATGAAACATCCACTATTATCAGATATTGGCAAACATATCGTTAGTTTAGCGCCCAATGAGCGACAAGTAATCTCAGCGGTGAATCTTAATCCTGAGGACTTGTTGCCAGCAAATGATCCGAGAATTGTCAGTTTATGTCGTGCAGCCAATATTGAACTGCAATCAATGGTACAAGACTATCCGCAAGTCTTTGTTGGCGCGGTCGGCATGGTACCGATGAATGATATTGCGGCGGTACTACGATTAATTGATGAGCAGGTGGCTCCAGCAGATGGCTTAGCGGGTATTCAATTATTCACGCGGGCCATGGGCAAACCAATTAGTGATCCAAGCTTTGAACCAATTTTTGAAAAAATGGCTAAGTTGCAGTTGCCAATATGGCTACATCCCGTGTTTGATGAACGTTTAACTGAGAATAGTTTGACGTTTAGTTGGGAGTATGAACAGACCAAAGCGATGGATTTACTTGTTCAGGCAGGGATCTTTAAACGCTATCCAAATTTGAAGATTATTGTGCATCATGCTGGTGCGATGGTCCCATTCTTTGCGGAACGGATTCGCTACATTGAGGGGGTGGACGCCTACGCTGATTATAAACGCTTCTATGTAGATACGGCGATTCTGGGAAATCCGCAAGCATTAGCCTTAACGGTTGATTTCTTTGGTGCCGACCATGTTTTATACGGGACCGATGCACCGTTGGGCGTGCCACCATTTGGGGCGGCTAAAGTGATTACACAAGCATTATATGATGCTGGTTTGACAACTGAACAATTGGCATTGATTTTTCACGACAACTGGATGAAATTAAGTGAAAAGGCCTAGAAAGTGGTTATTGGTGATAACAATTTCAACACTGTAACGAGCTTTTCGACATAGATTTTACCTATTTTAGCGTTTGAAGTGTGTTTTGACAAATATGACTCGTGGTCATTGTTTTTGCGAATCATTGGTGTTATAGTTTTATTTGCAGCAATGAAAAGTTTAATTAAATCCTTAACGCGTTCAGTATTTTGTGGACGCGTTAAAGTTAAATAAAAAATGACCCTGAGTCATAAAAAGGCGGATGAAGAATGAAAAAAGAAAAATTTGGTATCGTATTGCCAATCGTTTTATTGAGTTATTTCATGATTATCTTGGATAATTCAATTATTTTTACAAGTACTGCCAAGATAGCGACCGACTTATCGTTAAGCACACAGTCATTAGCTTGGATTACCAATGCCTATGCACTAACTTTTGGTGGCTTTCTATTATTTGCTGGTAAAGCGGGTGACCTAGTTGGGCGAAAACAATTCTTTATGATTGGTCTAATTGTTTTTAGCTTAAGTTCATTATTCGTTGGTATGGCGACTAATGCAATGATGATTATTGTGATGCGAGCTATGCAAGGTATTGGTTCAGCAATTTTAGCACCAAGCACACTGGCACTATTAATGGATAATTATGAAGGTCAAATGCGAATTAAAGCGATTGCCTATTATGGCGCAGCCGGTGGATTAGGGGCGAGTTTTGGTTTAGTCATTGGTGGTTTAATAACGACGTATGCATCTTGGCGAGTGGGCTTTTTCATTAATGTACCAATTGGATTAGGACTATTTGGTCTAGCTTGGAAAACCTTGCAAGTCTCACAAACATCGCAAGAAAAATTAGATTTTTTAGGGACGATACTATCAATCATTGGTGTTTCGACCCTGGTTTATAGTATTGATGGCACTAACTATCGAACAATTGCACTAATTATCGCCATCGTGACTTTGGCTTGGTTTGTCATGCACGAATATCGTACTAAATCACCAATTATGCCATTAGCATTATTTAGTGATCCGGAACGGCGTTATGCGTATTTAACGCGGTGGTTTTTCATGAGCGTCAGTTTGGCTTACTTCTTCTTAACGCCGTTAGCGACTCAGCGATTCTATGGATTTACCCCGCTATTGGCTGCACTTGGCTTTTTACCAGAAACGATCCCGCAATTTTTGGCCGCAGCATGGGTGACGCGGTTAACAGATCGGTTGAAGGTGGGGCAGATTATTTTCATCGGAACCATATTGATGTTCGCCGGTGTTTTAGGTGCAACCTTAATTGGTGTGCAGCAAGGTTTTTGGATCGCAATCGCGTTACCAGGCGTTGTGATTGGGATTGGCCAAGGCATGGCGTTAGGTGCACTAACGAATGCGGGTGTTGCGAATACAACATCCGCATTGAGTGGCGCGGCATCTGGCGTGGTTAATACGATTCATCAAATTGGTGGGTCCGTTGGGTTATCAATTGTTGTGGCTTTAACTAGCCAGTATACCAATCCAGTTATGTCATACAACCGGTCGCTCATTTTTATGACGATTTTTGCAGTAATTGCCGTTGGCTTTTCAGTTGGTATTTTAAAAGCCGAAAACTAAATTAAGAAGGGTGATTTAGATGATAAACTTTGCGCAACTACCAAAAGGGCGTGGTGCTCAATCAGACGGTGCGGATACGAATTTAGCTCAAGCACCAGTACGACAACTAACTAGCCAGGCGTCGACATTAATTATTTACTTTTCTAGAAGTGGAAACACGGAAGCTCAAGCGCAGCTAGCCAGTGACGTATTGCGAGCCGATCGATATGAATTGGTGGTGCAACAACCGTACCCGGCCAATTATGCCGCGAGTGTCGCACGAGCAACTGAAGAACGTGAGTCCCAACAGTGGCCAATTCTTGATTTGAGTGATTTTCCATCGTTAGATCAGTATCAATTGATTTTACTAGGTCATCCGATTTGGGCCATGACGCCGGCCAATCCAATGTATCAATTTTTAGCACAAATGGGTCAACAGCTGGCTAATAAACGGGTGGCCTCATTTTCAACAAATGCTGGGTATGGTGCTGGCGATACCCAAATTGTTCTAAATAAGTTAACGCCAGCATCAACTCGAATGCTACCCAATTACACCGTTCACGATATTGAGCTAGCGAAGACAACTCAAGCGTTTAAACAGTGGTTACAAAAAATGGTAATAGTAAAGTGACTTTTGGTCATTGTTTACGTATCATGATGATGATATGCTAATGAAGTGGTGATGAAAATGGTAAAACGTGCTGAAGCGGTCGCAGCGACCCGGCAAAAAATACTAACAAATGCTGATCGGCTTTTAGCCGAAAAAGGGTATCAAGCGATGTCGATAGTCGATATTACAAAGGCTAGCGGAATCGCTAAAGGGACCTTTTACAATTATTTTGAAACAAAAGAGGATCTGTTACTTGCATTAAGCAAGAAACACTTAAAGCCCTTGATGACGTCGATTCCTGATTTGGCAGTGGCTGACCCACAAACGAGTATTCAAACTTATTTAGTGCACTATTTGCAAGTTGTTGTGGACTCAGGCGAGCAGATGGCGCGTCAATGGATTCGGTTTGTTGTTGATCCTAAGAACCATCAAAAGTGGGAATTTGACTTGGACGCGTTGGCTGAATTGATCCAACAGTTAGTCACAATGGGTAAGCTAACCGTGAACACACCAGTTAAAAATTTATCAACATTATTGGTCACTCAAATTTACGGTATTGTATTTAGTTGGTGTATCTCACCAGCCACAGTCGATCCCATTGTATCTGTTAACAGTTTTTGTGACTTACAGTTGGCCGCTATCTTGCAGCCGTATCAGGTCGATTAGTATCGGGCATTAAAAAGAGGCGTTCTTCTAAGCTAGGTAGCAGCTAGCAATTAGAAAAGCGCCTCTTTTTGTGTCATTGAGTTAAAATTGCTTATTTAATAAAATATTGCGTAATACAACCACTGACTTGAATAGCTGCTAAATAGATTGGCTAATACAATTAGTTAGGTTAGAAATCGATTAATATTGTTGCTCAGACAGGAGCTGGTTTGTTGTTTGACCATCACGTATTAACGCTAACTCCCAAGCTTGAGTTGCCGCCTGGATGGCATCCCAAGGTGCCCCCAGTGGCGGTGAATAGGACAAATCGAGGTCACTAACTTCCGCGACCGTTGCCTGATTGAAGATGGCGGTGGCATACACGTCGTTACGTTTGGCAACTTCACTACCGTAAGCGCCAATCAATTGGGCACCAAGAAGTTGTCCTGTTTGGCGATCGCCAATGATTTGAATCGTCATCGGTCTGGCACCCGGAATATAAGCCTTGTGATCGTCAACGGTTGACGTCCAAGTAAAAGGCTTGAAACCTGCCACTTGTGCTTCGACAGTGGTTAAACCGGTCCGAGCAGCGACAAGATTAAATAATTTCACAACTTGAGTGCCAACGACACCTTGAAAATACGCGGCTTGACCAGCCAAATTAGTTCCCGCCACGCGCCCCTGCTTATGTGACGTTGTCCCTAATGGAAGATAAGTGCTGCCGAGTAAACGATGTTTAGTGGCGACTAAATCACCAGCGGCCCAAATATCGGGTAGTGAGGTTTGAAATTGATCATTGACGACGACTGCACCATGGTCATCAACCTTAGCACCGGCTTCACTCAATAAATTTGAATTAGGTTTAACCCCAGTAACAACTAATACTAAATCAAATTGATCGATTTGCTGATCGGCATACTGAATTTGAACCTGATCGTCAACCGGTTGAACCTGAGCTAACCGAGCAGTTGTTATGACGTTAACGCCATGATCGGTTAAGCTTTGATGGATTTTAGCACCAAGTTCTGGATCGAACGTGCTTAAAACCTCTGAGCCACGTTGAAAGATGGTGACCGCTAATCCGCGATTAACTAATGCTTCGGCCATTTCCAAACCGATATAACCAGAGCCGATAATCGCAACTTTTTTCACTGAAGTCAATCTTGACTCGATGGCAAAATAGTCAGCCATCGTATGCAGGATCTGTATGTGATCATTCGAAGTGGTTAACCCCGTAATCGGTGGCAATTTTGGCAAAGCGCCAGTTGCGACTAATAATTGATCGTACGTGTAAGTTTTACCGGTTTGTGTTGTTGTTTCGATGGCGGTGACCGTGTGTTGGTCGGGTTGAATAGCTGTAACCGTGGTATTCATATGAAATTTAAGCCCAGTTGCTTGTAAGTCGATTAAAGTGCGATGGGCTAACTTTTGCCAAGGGATTACTTCGCCGCCAATCGCGTACGGAATACCACAAATCGACAAATTTGGGTACTCATCTTTTAGTAAGATCGTGACATTGATCGCCGGGTTGAGTTCTTTGATGCGTAAACCACAAGAAATGCCGGCGTCGCTGCCACCAATAATTAGTAGATTTTTCATCTTAATGAAACTCCTTCAAAATTTAATGACATTGTGATTAAAGGGCTGATCTGAGTGAAAACGTCAAGCCTATCAGCTTTTTATAGATCGTTATCTATGTGAAATATACGAAAATCACCACGTTCTGTCAATAATTAGTTGACAACTCGCTTATTTATTTTGAAATAACGCTTGCCTTGAAGTTAGTGCAAGGGTCTAGACTGTGTTTTGTGATCGAGATATGAAATCAGAGATAGGAGCAACAGAAGATGACAAAACAAACATGGTTAATAACGGGTGTTAGCAGTGGTTTTGGTCGTTCGATAACGACGCAATTATTAGCACAAGGTCAAACGGTGATTGGCACAGTTCGGAATACAGCGAAGGTACAAGATTTGATTGCAAAATTTCCTAATACTTTCATTTGTGAAACATTAGATGTGATGGATGTCCCAGCCATTCATGCACTAGTTGATAGAATTGCCAATGAACACACAATCGATGTTTTGGTGAATAACGCTGGTTATGGATTGTTCGGGGCGGCGGAAGAATTGAGTGATAAGGAAGTTGATAAGATTATCGCCACTGATTTGACGGGTTCCATCCAAATGATTCGCTCAGTACTACCTTACATGCGTGACCAACAACATGGTCGAATGATTCAAATCTCATCTTACGGTGGTCAGGTCGCTTATCCAGGAAATTCGATGTATCATGCCGCGAAATTTGGGATTGAAGGTTTTTGTGAATCCGTTGCGCAAGAAGTTGCGGCATTTAATATTGGCGTCACGATTGTTGAACCGGGTGGTGCTCGAACGGAATTTCGGTATGGTAGTGCGCGAGTGGCCGACTTGATACCAGCCTACGATGGCCCAGCCCATGCGTTTATGAAGATGCTCGATCCCGCTAACGGCTTAGCACCTGGTGATCCAGAACGGATGGCTGCGCGGATTATTGAGAGTGCAACCCAAACGCCAGCACCGTTGCATATGGTTTTAGGTTCTGAAGCATTGAAAAACACGATTCAACGCTTAGAAGAACGCATAGCTGAGTATAAAGGTGAAACTGAATTAGCAGCATCAACGGATTTTCCAGCTGGCGAATAAAATTTTACAAAACGGGTTGCTTTAGCATTACTCGAAGGGCTTAAACTGAATTTAACTTAAATAAAGAAGGCAAGTAACATGGCAAATCAGAAAGTAGCAGTTATTTATTATTCGTGGTCGGGAACCACCGAACGGGCAGCACAGGCGATTGGCCAACAACTTGATGTTGATTTAATTAAGTTGACGGTTGCGCCAACGACATTTTCAACGGATATGTATGCAACTTCGGCTATTGCGCAACAACAATTAAATGCAAATCAATTACCGGCATTAACGACTGAATTACCGGATTTAAACCAATATGACCTGATTTTAGTGGGTGGTCCAGTTTGGGGTGGGACGGTCTCGACACCAGTGCGATCGTTCTTAACACAGTTAAGTGATTTTAAGGGCATCGTTGCCCCATTTTACACGGATGCCGGCACACCGGGACAATATGAAGCCGACTTCAAACAGTTGTTACCAACAGTGATGACGGTTAGGCCCGGGGTTAGTTTGACACAACCAACATCAAATACCATGAAACCTTGGCTGAAAGCTGTATGTCAGTAACTGATAGTGACGAAGAAACACCGCGAATGGCTCGCGGTGTTTTTTAGCGCAATAATTGAGTTGAAAACTAAAAGTTGATTTTAACTGATTGTTTAGTTATTATTGATTCATGTTAAAAAGATATTAATATAATATGCTTAATGCAAGGTAATAAACAATCTTAAGCCAATATATTTAGAGATGAGTATTACATTTAAACATATTAGTAACTAAATAATCAGTTATTAAAGAAAGCGGAGATTTATATGACACAATCAGTCGCAATTATCACTGGTGCTTCAAGTGGGATGGGGAAGGCTGCTGCCGAATTATTTGCCCAAAAAGGATGGCAAGTTTTTGGTGGTGCCCGACATGTTGACGCTATTCCCCAACAAACTAATATTCATGGGTATCGATTAGATGTTACTGACCAAGATTCGGTCACCGCTTTTATGACGGCCGTTATGCAGGAAACAAAACGTGTGGATGTGTTAATCAATGTGGTTGGCTACGGTGAGTATGGTCCCGTTGAAGAAGTCGATGTTGCCGCAGTTGAAACCGAATTTCAAACAAATTATTTTGGGGCGGTACGAATGGTCCAAGCAGTTTTACCAACAATGCGACAACAAGAAGCTGGTCGGATCGTGACTGTTTCATCAGGAGTTGGCAATGTTTATATGCCAACAGGAAGCTATTATTCAGCGAGTAAGGCCGCGTTACAAATTTGGAGTGATACGTTGAATTTAGAAGTGCAACCATTTGGCATTCAGGCAACGGTTGTGATGCCAGGTGCGACCAAGACCAATTTTTTGCCAAAAATGGCTGCTAGTTTTAAACGTCATACCAATCCTGGATCAGCGTATCAGCCACTAATGGCGGGCGTTCAGAAGATGACGGCGGGGTATCAGGCCAACGCCACAGCGGCGGATTTAGCAGTGCTTTTCTACCGTGCGGCGACCGATAATAAGCCGAAGCTTCGCTATTTTAACACTATTTCCGATCGAATCAGTGTCTATGTTGCCCGAAATCATCCGAATTTATGGCATCGACTGATGACGCGCAACACGGCTAGGATGATGAACGCCAAGTAAAAGGAGGAAGCTCTTATGCAAGCTGGAACAATTTTAATGGCTGATGCTGTCGTATTGGTTGGTGCGGTTGCCGTATTTGGTCGACGCTTGATCAAAAATTACCGACGTAAGGTGACAACACCGGATGCTTATTTAATCAAAAATGTGGCCTCCGGTTTAGTTATTCGCCCACAAAATGCGGCAATTGAAGATGATGTGCCGATTATTCAATATACGCCACGAAATTGGGAATGTACCACATGGCAATTGATCGGATTAGGCGATGATCACTATTTATTGAAGGATTTATATACACAGAAGTCAATTGCGCCAGTTGATGACGTGGCAATGGCTGGGTCTTTGTTGGCGCAACGCCCCATTGGTGGTGATCCGCAACAGCATTGGCAATTTAATCAGTGTGAAGATGGAACTTATACGATTCAGTTAGCAGATACTAACTTGTTTATCACGAGTGTCAGTGACGCCGTTAATGAGCGACTTTGTTTACAACCGGTAAATGGCGCAACTAATCAACGGTGGACGTTAACGCCACAACAGCCAATTATTTAACCAACTAATTTTGAAGCATATTTATTGGGTTAACAATTGTTAAATACAAAAATAATTTTGTTCCAACTGTTTTATGTTGTGTAGCTGTTAGCACGTGTGACTAGTCTTTAATGCTAAAAATCTGTCGGTTAGTTAATAATGGCGGCATCATTGTTTCTAAGATGGATACAAACTCGGAGATACTGATTTCAAAATCGCTTTTAATCCATTGGTTAATTAAACCTAAGCCCAGTCCGGTCATTCCTGCTGAAATATAAGCTTGAGGTAAAACAAAAAAATCGGTCAGGTGTTTTTGTTCCCAAAGATCCTGATCCATTGACAGAATTTGATTTAAGAAGTCAGTGTCTACTGCTAAAAGTACGGTTAATTCTTCACGATGTGCATACAATACCGTACTCAAATGAGTGAAATAGTTGTGTATTGTTTGGTGATTGGTTAAATTCAACAATGCTTGAATTGGAACTTGATCCAATTGCTGCCGTAACTCTGCAATTAATTCAGTAACTATGGCAGTATGGACAGCATCAAGATTTTCATAATGATTGTAAAAAGTGGCTCGGTTGATGTTTGCTACTTCTAACAACTGTTTAACGGTAATTTTTTTGATACCATACTTAGTTGCTAACTGCCAATATGAACGCCGAATGGCCACTTCCGTTCTGCGAAAACGTAAATCTTTTTTTCGTTCAGTCATGTTCTACTCTCATCCTACTTTATTAAACTTTTTGTGTGTATTTGTTGGTTGGCTCTTTGTTTATCCGCATTTATACTGTAATAGTAAACAAAAGTTGATTATCTTTCAAGGCTAAGGAGAGTGTTATTATGGCAAAAGCACGTTTAATGAATCAACCACAGGATTTTGAAAAGTTCGGTATTGACCCACATATCGTTGCACCTTGGGAAGATGGCATTCGTAATACTGATGCTATAGGTAACAATGAAGTTTGGTACTTTGACGCTGATCTTGATGATGGTAGTAAAGTCATCGTTGGTTTTCGACCAAAAACTGTTGATGGTATGCAGAAGGGCGGCTTCGCACCAAATTTAAATTTGGCAATTACTAGGCCTAACGGTGAAACAACGCAAAACTTCACTTTTGCTTCTTTGGAAGATAGTACTATGAGTAAAGAGAAGTGTGACGTTCGTTTTGGTTCTGACTACTGCACTGGCGATTTTAAAGAGTACGACGTTCATGTTGACAGCATGGCGGATATTGCCTGTGATTTACATTATCGTGCGTTAGTAGAACCCTTCCGTCAGGGAACATCTAGTTTGGCATTAGGTGATAATGATGAGTTTTTCTATACTGATCTGAGTGTGCCTAAATGTGAAGTCACTGGAACTTTAACTTACGACGGGCAGACGGTGTCCGTTCATGGGCAAGGGTATCATGATCATCAGTGGATGAATATTTCACCGTTGGTAGCTTTTCATCATTGGTTATGGGGACGTATGTACACCGAAAAGTATGTTATTTATATTTATGATTTTGTTACTACTGAAAAATTTGGTTTCAAGCGACTACCATTTTTTATGATTGCTGATAACGAAACTGGTAAAATTATTTTTACAACTGACGGTAGCGTCTCTGTTAAGACAAAGTTGGAAGAGACATCTGTTGGTAAACCGTTTCCAAAGACTAGTCATTACGTTTTCCAAGATGGTGATAATCAGGCAGAGTTTAATGTAACCTGGCAAGACATTATTGAAATACGTGATATGTACGGCGATGCACCTAAAGATCATGCTGAGGCTGATATGTGGGCCAAAAAGGCGGTGTTAAGCGGTATGCAAAAGGCTGTTGGTGGGACGAAAGAACAATATGATCAGATGGGTATTCAACCGACCTATTTGCGATTTTTTGCTAACGGTGGTGTTAAGCTGATGCTTGATGGTAAAATTACTGAAAGCACTGGAACGATGCTTTATGAGTATAACTATATGGGACGTGTTGATCCACGTGCTGATGTTTAACCAGTTATTTCAGCATGAACTTTAGTTGGTCCTGCTACTATGGTCGTAAGTTATAAATTCGATTCGTCAAAATAATAATGCTTCGTCAACTTGTTGATGGAGAAAATAAGAGACAAACAATTAGTTTCCGATTTGTTTGTCTCTTTTTTTACGGATTTTTCTATTAATATGGTATAGCTATCTTGCCGTAATAACGGTTTGCAGGCCATAAAGTGGCGTTGTTTAAGGCGAGATAAAACTTAGCACTACTTAAAAAAGTTTTGAAAAAAGGCTTGCCTTGAAGTTACTTGAAGGGCCTATGATAAGGTCATCAACAATAAAGAAATTAATTGGAGGATTCACATATGACAAATGTTTTAATTATTGGTGCTACTGGAACGGTCGGAAGCACCACGCGGCAGTATTTTTTAGATCACACAGATGATCAATTAACTTTGATGGCACGTAACACACGACGTTTAGGCGCCATCAATGGTGCCCGTGAAAAAGTCATTACGGGCAGTGTCACTGATACGGCGGCACTTCAAACTGCTTTAGCCGGTCAAGATGTTGTGTTTGCTGCATTGAGTGGCAATTTACGACAAATGGCGCAAGCTTTAGTCGATGGGATGGATCAAGCTGGGGTTAAGCGTCTCTTGTTTATTACTTCAATGGGGATTTATGATGAAATCCCAGCTTCTGTTGGATCTAACGGCAATTTATCCAGTAATCCGGTATTGCAAACATATCGTGATGCGGCCGATGCGATTTCAGCTTCAGACTTAAACTTTACGACTATTCGTCCGGGCTGGTTTGATAATGGTGGCGATACTGATTATCAAGTAACGCATCGCAACGAACCTTTTGGTGGTCACGATGTGTCAGTTCAAAGTATTGCTGACTTGGTCGTAAAGTTGGCGCATGATGATCAATATGGATCACGTGATAGTCTCGGGATTAATCGGAAATAGGAAAAGATGCCACTACAAACTGCCTAACAAAGCCATGACGCTATGTTTCCTAATCATGTTTCAACCTTAAGACAAATCGATCTCGATAATTGATGTCATTACCGTGTTGTTACCATTTGTTAGTTGCCCTCAAACGTTGACAGCATTGAACTTGGTCAATACAATTATTCCTAATAAGTAGAAATTGTTCAAATAAGTTAGTCAGCCTATTTTGGGTATGTTTACTGAGATAGACTGGCTAATTTTTTACGCCAATCGAGGAATGACCACCAAGTCTTACCTTGCGAAATCGATCAAATGAATGGTAAAATTGCGTCAATACAAAAAATGGCTTAGCGTTATAGCTAGGCCTAAATAACTCAGGGTTTAGCTATAAATATATCACATTGTTGTCACGAATCTCGGAGCCGTTATGGAAACGAGGGGCGAACTTGGCCTTGATTCAGGAGGTTTTCCTTTGTCAAAGATGTCTAGTTCCAAGGTTTCTAAGTCTACTCGTTTCGCAATTTTTGGTGCTGCCGGGCTCGCATTTTGTGGGGTGCTTGTTGAAACGTCCATGAATGTCACGTTTCCAACCTTGATGCGGCAATTTCACACGTCATTAAATGCCGTTCAATGGGTCACTACTGCTTATCTACTGGCCGTGGCAGCAACGATGGTGGTGACGGCATTTATGCAACGCCGATTGACGTGGCGATTATTGGTCAATATCGGTGGTGGCGCTTTTGTTTTAGGCGGTGTGCTCTGTGCCATGTCTACCAGTTTGTGGTTGTTATTAGCTGGTCGTATTATTCAGGCGGTAGGGACTGGCTTTGTGATGCCACTAGTGTTTACGCAAATTATGCGACAAGTCCCAGTCGACGTACAGGGCCGATACACTGGGACAGCAGGGATGTTAATTGCCTTAGCCCCATCTTTAGGGCCAACGTATGGCGGGTTAGTCACCCAATTGGCATCGTGGCGGCTAATCTTTTGGTTGACGTTGCCTGTGGGGATTGTGGCGTGGCTGATAACCACGATGCATATTACACAACCCGCAGCACCGGAAAAAAGACGGTTTCCCAGTTTACAGTTTATCTTGATCATTGTGGCTTTAATGGCCTTAACTTGGTCGTTAAATAGTATTGGGACCACCGGCTTTTCGTTCTTGAACTTTTGGCTACCACTGCTAGTTACGGTTGTGTCATTGAGTGTCTGGGTTCTAGTGACCCAGAGGAGTGACCAGCCCTTAATAGACGTAGACATCTTTAAGAATCAGATGTTTAGTCGGGCAGTATCCATTTACTTTTGTATTCAATTTGTGCAAATTGGCCTAACGTTCTTATTACCAAACTTTACCCAATTAGCTCTAGGTAAAAATGCGTTGATGTCAGGGTTAATGCTGTTGGCAGGCAGTCTGACATCGGCCGGGCTGTCGCCATTAGCTGGCCGGTTGATGGATAATAATGGGATTAAACAGCCCGCTCGAATTGGGAGTCTCATCTTATTAGTAGCGACCGGTTGCTTTGCTGTTAGTCAATTATCAATTCCGTTAATTGTGCTCCTGTTTGTCGTTTTCCAAATTGGGTTTAGTCTACTATTCAATAATATTATGACTTTTGGGTTACAGCAGTTACCAGCGCATCAATTGGGCGATGGTAATGCGATTTTTAACACGTTACAACAATATGCGGGTTCGCTAGGAACTACGATTATGGCGGCTTTGTTGGCAACTGGTAGTACGCTGAAACCCCATGGTAGCTCATTTGTTCAGACGACTGCTGGGACACACTTAGCTTTGTGGTTAGGTGTCGTGGTCACGGTTGTTGTGTGTGCGATTGGGTTCAGTCTTAAAGATATTGCGAAAAATTAAGTAACTAGTAAAGCCCTCAAGATTGAGTTTAATCTTGAGGGCTTTACTGTCTGGCGTAATTTATGGATTAACAACAAACTTTGGTGTGTCATCATGGCTACTCAAAAGAACATTGTTAGCCACAATTTCAGCCATGGCGTCACGAGCTTCAACAGTCGCGTTACCAATATGTGGGGTTAAAATAACGTTTTTCAATGCTTTAAAGCCAGCATCAACATCTGGTTCATTTTCATAAACGTCTAAGGCAGCACCCGCAAGTTGCTGATCTTGAAGGGCAGTTAACAACGCTGCTTCATCGACAATGGGACCGCGACCAACATTAATTAACATCGCTGTTGGTTTCATTTGTTTGAATACGGCGGCATCAAATTGATGCTGCGTTTGTGGGGTCAAGGGTGCGTTGATACTGATGAAATCACTGACTTTAATTAAAGATTCGAATGGGTGGTACGTCACTTGTAACGCTTGTTCAGTTTCAGTATCCAAACGATGGCGTGAAAAGTAGATCACCTTCATGCCCAACGCTGTTGCCTTTTTAGCAACTTCGCGGCCAATATTACCTAGGCCGAAAATACCAAGGGTTTTGCCTGCGATTTCATGACCAAGAAAATAGAGGGGTGCCCAACCAGGAAACCCAGTTTGACGCATTTGTTGATCGCCTTCAACGATGCGATGGCTGAGGGCTAAGATTAAGCCAAAAGTCAATTCAGAAACGGCATTTGTTGAAACTTTTGGCGTGTTGGTGACTAGGATGCCCTTTGACTTTGCGTAGTCGACATCAATGTTGTTAAAACCAGCACCAAAGTTTGCGATGAGTTTCAAGTTAGGGGCACTATCAATGATGGCCTGATCAACTTGAGTTGAGAGCGTGGTAATCAGAAAATCAGCGGTTGCGGCTTCGGTTAATAGTTCAGCGTGAGAAATTAAGCCGTCACCCTGATAGACACCAACGGTTAATTGATTGTCGGCTAATGTTTTTTCAACGAGTGCCGGCATTTGAGCGGTTAAATAAACTTTTGTCATGATGATCCTCCTGTAGATTGATATCCTAATCATAGTTGTGAATGATCAAAATGACAAACCTAGACTTTTTGATGCTGTTGCAAAGTTAAATTTGAGATTAGTGGCGAGATTAGAACTATTACGGTACAATGGTGACGCCGGTAATGGGGCCTTAACCCTTGTTTACCGGCGATGGCCACGCTTTCTGGTAAGTTAGCAAGCCATCATCTTAGGCGGGACTATTTTGCACTGATTTTTTGGCCGCCGGTTAGGAGTTTAGTTGGATACGTTCTTCAATAAAGTCAGACATTGCAGAGGGGTATTTATCATGAAGTTGAAACAAGTGCTACCATTGGCGGGTTGTTTACTAGCTACCACCGCCTTAATGTCCGCTTGCAGTCAAACTAAAACGACCAGCAAGCAGACCAGCACCGCCGCCAAAGTGGCGAAAGCGACCAAACAAACGGTCACCAAAACCGATGTCACCAATGCCAAAAAGCTGTTAATTAATCAGCATAAATGGCGCTATAATGCCAAACACAAGGTTTATTACCAAGTAGGTATTAAGTATGGGACCAAGACGACGAGCAAGACTTATGAATCGATGGGAATCTTTATTCCCGCTAAATATGTCACCGCTAAAGCTAGTGGTAACAAGACTTATCGTCTAACATTTAATAATAAGGCGAAATTGAAGGGGTATACCGCTAAAACGGCCCCAATTGTGATCCCGGTGAATACACCGGGATATGCAGCCCAAGCAGCACCAACTGGTTATGACAGTAGCTCGGCTAAGTATACTAAAGCTGGATTTATCTATGTCGCTGCTGGGTGTCGTGGCTTGAGTCAAACCGACAAATCCAATGGCTCCTCACCATGGGGCGTTACGGATTTGAAATCAGCCGTGCGGACGTTACGGTTGAATAGTTCCCGAATTGCCGGTAACACGAATCGCGTCTTTACGTTTGGTCACAGTGGTGGCGGCGCGCAAAGTGCGTTGATGGGTGCGACTGGTGATAGTAAGAAGTACACAAAGTATCTTAAGAAAATCGGGGCGCCATTAGCCACGACTGCTGGTAAATCAACCAGTGACGCGATTGCTGGGGCGATGGCTTGGTGCCCGATTACCAGTTTGGATACCGCTAATGAAGCCTATGAATGGAACATGGGTCAATATGCGACAACAGGTACGCGGAAGTCCGGCACTTGGACCAAAGCGTTGTCGAATGATATGGCTACTCAATATGCAAGCTATATCAACAAGCTTGGCTTGAAAGATAGCAACGGGCAAACGTTGAGCTTAACTAAATCTTCAACGGGGATTTACACGACGGGGACTTATGCTACTTACTTGAAAAAAAAAGTGGAACAGTCACTCAATAACTTCTTGAAAGATACGACGTTCCCATACAAGGCTACCAGTACGGAAGGACCTAGTGGGGCGGCAGCGCAAACCGGGACTAAGAAGTCTGGTAGTCTGCCAAGTGGCACTAAACCATCTGGGACGGCTAAGTCTGGGAAGATGCCTTCTGGCAGTAGCGGTACGGCCATGGGCAGTCAATCAACCAGCAGTGGTAAAACTTATAAGACAGCTAAGGCTTATATCAAGTCGTTGAATAAGAATGGCACTTGGATCACTTATAATGTCAAGAAAAATACCGCGACGATTACCAGCATGAAGGCGTTTGTAAAGCATTGCAAGACCGCGTCTAAAGATGTCGGTGCTTTTGATGGCTTAACCCGTCAACAAACTGAAAATCAATTATTTGCGACTAGCGGTAGTTCTGCCAACCATTTTGATTCGACGATTAGCAAACTATTAAAACAAAATAGTGCGAAGTATGCGAAGTTGAAGAATTATAAGGCAAGCTATGCGAAGGCGTATCAAAAAGATTTGAAGAAGACCGATGCCCTGGGGAGTACCATGCAGCAACGGTTGAATCTTTATAATCCAATGTACTACTTGACGAGCTACTATGATGGTTATAATACCAGCAAGGTTGCGAAATACTGGCGGATTCGGACTGGGATCAATCAAAGTGATACGGCTTTGACCGTTGAAACCAATTTGAAATTAGCCTTGCAACAAAACAAGCAAGTGAAAAGTGTTGATTTTGCGACGGTTTGGGGTCAAGGTCATACCGAAGCAGAACGCACGGGGAATAATGAAACGAACTTTATCAAATGGGTCAATCGGAGTCTAAAATAACTGTATTTTAAAGCAAAGTCTAAGTCGTTGATTTCAGCGACTTAGACTTTGTTTTTTTAGGTTAATCGTCAGCGGTATTTAGAGCTATAAAAAGCGTTTGGCCGTTGTTCCGAACGCTTTATTTAAGGGGGGAGATCGGTTAAATTGGGGATTGCTTGGTTTGAGGATGATAATCGTTAGCCATGATGCGACTGGTTATGAGTGCCTGATATTCCGCGAGCGATAATACGATGACATCGTTGTCCGGCGTCGGCGTTGTAATGAGTAATGGCTCAGCCTGATCATTGACTAACTTTAGATAGGTTGTTAATTTTTGTTGAAAAGCGATTGATTTGATCGCGCGCATGTTAAACATCCCCTTTATAATTAAAGTGTACGTTGACTTGGTACATTCATCAAAAAAAGCAGCGCTTAATTCAGTGATAGACCAGCGTTAATTGCTGAGCATTGTTTTGAATATGAACTAAGTATGTGTTGATGAATAGCTATAACCAATAAGCATAGTTATCCCATTAAAGAAGGCATTAGACAAACTGACAGTAAGCGCTTAAACTGAGATTAGCTTAAACTGATGCGGAGGGTATGTCATGGAATACACGACAATTAGTAAGACGGATATTAAGGTTTCTAAACTATGTATCGGGGCGATGAGCTTTGGTAAAGCTGGGACGATGCATGATTGGACATTAGATGCGGATCAAAGTGCGCAAGTCATCGATCATGCTCTGGATTTAGGGATTAACTTTTTTGATACGGCCAATACGTATTCGGTTGGGACTAGCGAAGAATATCTCGGTCGGGCGCTTAAACAAAAAGTAGCGCGCGATAAAGTGGTGATCGCATCAAAAGTGTATTTCAATCCTGGCCGTTTATCTAAAGCCGCCATCAATCGTGAAATCGATGGCACCTTAAAGCGGTTAGGCACGGATTATCTAGATCTTTATATCATTCATCGGTTCGATTATGAAACGCCGATTGAAGAAACGATGGCGGCGCTTGATGGCTTAGTTAAAGCTGGTAAAGTCCGGGCGCTGGGTGCATCGGCAATGTACGGGTATCAGTTCTATAACATGCAACTGGCGGCCCGCGATCACGGCTGGACGCCGTTTTCAGCGATGGAAAATCATTATAATCTCCTTTATCGGGAAGATGAACGAGAATTAATTCCTTTATGCAAACAAATGGATGTTTCATTGATGCCATATAGTTCATTAGCTGCCGGGCGATTGGCACGGCCAAATTGGGATGCCAATACGAAACGCAGTCAAACTGATCGCGTGGCAATGGGAAAATACGACCATACGAAGGCCTATGATCTCAAGATCACTGAACGTGTGCATGAACTAGCGACAAAGTACGGTGTCACGATGGCCCAAATCGCGGTGGCTTGGCAGTGGGCGAAGGGGATTGCGTCACCGATTATTGGCGCGACGAAGACGAAATATTTGGACGATGCCGTGGGTGCATTTGAGGTTCACTTGACCGCTGAAGATGTGGCCTACTTGGAAGAACCCTACGTACCACACAAAGTGATTGGCGCGATTGATCATAATCCGGCAGCGGGTGTGGTTTTGTTGGATGCTGATAAAAAGTAATTAAAAAAATGGTTGTTTTTCACTAGGCAAAAGCTTAATGAAAAACAACCATTTTTAATCATACCAGTTAGGCTTTAATATGTAGCCAATGTGTTAATTTAGGATTCATATCGGTGTACCAGTTAACGAGTCGCCCGGTGATTAAGGCGGAAAGAATCGTCCCTTCACGAACACCAACTAGGCCATGGAGCCCGACTAAAGCAATGATGATGGCGACAACCACCATTGACGCATCACACCAAACTTTTGCGCGTGGGAATGCTTTTTGAGTCGCAATCGCCACAGCTGTTGCTAGTCCTTCACCAGCCATTAAAATGGTGCGGGAGTTGACTTCAAAGTAGACGCCCCATGCCAAAATGAAAATACTGATAAAGGTGGCAATGAGTTGGGCACCGTAGTTATTTAGTGGTAGCCATCGGAGCCAATCAGTAAATAAATCAATTAAGCCACCAAAAATAATTGATGGAATTAATTGAAGCAACGCCCAAGGTGAAAATTCCCGGCGTAAAAAGACTAGTTCCAAAGCAATGAGAACGAACATGAAGATGATAGTCATTTGACCAATCGTGAGTGGTGTTAAGATGCTCATGACATTTGGAATACTGGAAATAGGCGATGTGCCTAGACCAGCTAACTTTGATAACGCGACAGCGATGGCCATGAGGATCAGCCCCAAGGTTAGGGTCAAATAATGTTTAATAAAAGATAATAGCTTTAACGTGATGCATCAGTTCCTCTCAAACGGTTTTGCAAGGTCTCATAAATGGCGGCTAATTGGTCACTGGTTGTTTGCGCATCGGCTTTAGGTGTGGCCGCAAACAACGCCGCCCACCAATTAGCCATAACTTGGCGAATTTCATTGGCTTGTTGCTGACCCAAAACGGTTAGCGCAATTAAATGGGCACGACCATCGTGGGGATCGGCGGTTCGAGTGACCAGTTGCCGAGTAACGAGATCGCGTAAATCCCGCGCAACTAAACTAGGATCTAAGACCATCTGTTGGGCAATTTGGCGTTGTGAGATATTGGGATGATCGCTGATGAAAAGTAATAAATCACCTTCAGTCGCCCGGATATCCAAGGCAGCAACTTGTTGATTAAACTCGTTTTTTGATTGCCGGTAAATGCTAGCAATATACTTGTTAAACGGTGCAATTGTGACCATAAATGAGATACCTCGCTTAAATTAGTGGACTTATCCATTAAATCGCTAAAAATTTAGTTTGTCAACTTGTGCTTGAGGTTGTTGTGAGCCCTAAAAAAACAGTCGTTAGCTCAGATGGTAGTGCTAACGACTGTTTTTTAGGATGTTAGCTAAAGGTTGAAAGTTAAATGTATTGGTCGAAACCTTACCAACATTGACTTAAGTTGGATTAAATTTGTCACCTACGCCAGTCAGTGATTCTGCCGGCTGTGGGGACCGGTTCCAGCCAAAGTGCGGGCTTCCACCTCGCTTTTGAGCCTAGATAAAACCGCTAGTCTCAAAAGTCGTCCACAGCGTTCCGGCTCAATGTGGGCGAACGGCAGGTGGCAAGTATGACTAGTTTTGATCGATGAATGCTTATCATGTCAACGATTATTGCTAAAAAGTAGCTTTCAACCTTTAGAATGTTAGTTAAAAATTCGTTCAATGCCTTTTAACCCGGACCGTATTTCAGCCAATTCAGGTGCACGTTGATGTTGCAAAATGTAATCGAAATCACTCATCGCAAGGTTCACCAATAAGTAAATGGTGAAGTTGTCAGCGGATAGATGGAAGACTTGTGTATAGTAGTCACTAAATAAACGGCGACATTGCGCATCAAAGCTATTTTGACCTAAATTAATTTGGCGTAATAAGATAATTTTTGCATTATTGTCATTAAATAGTCGAACGAGTGAGTCACGGAAGTATTGATAGTGATTAAATTCAGGCTCATGTTGTTTCACGAGGCTGGTTTTTAGGGTCGTTTGTAGATCACTGATAACATCGGTGATGACAGCCTGAGCCAAGGTATATAGACTGTCATAATGAGCGTAAAATGTTGATCGGTCGATTAAACAACTTTTGGTGAGTTGCGTAATGCTGACTTGATCAAATGCGGTCGTTTGTAGACTAGCTAAGAAGACCCGTTTAATGTCATTGTCGGTACGTTGATAACGATGATCAGCCATGGAAACAACTCCTTTTTTAATTACTTTTCCAACACTTGTAGTTTAACACAACAAACATCTTAATATCGTGGTTCTGATTTAACGTTATTTTGGTTATGATAATCTCATCAAAAACCTAAGGAGTGATTGGTATGACTGAATTAAAAATTGAAGTTACCATTGATGGGACCCCGGTAACGCAAGCAGAATTGGCGAAGGTCCAAGAAAGTCGGATCAAGCATGTCTTAAATGAAATGAAAACGTTGGGCGCAGCTATTGCCGAATCGCATACGGAAATTAACTGGCTCTCTTATTCTGACGCTAAACAATTACTACTAACCACTAAAGCAAAATATGCAGATTTGGCTGAGATGAAGGCTTTGTATCAATCACCACTGGCGAGTTCGGATCGGTTTTGGAAGGATGTAGCGGCTAAGTCGAACGGTACGGCCGACTTACAAGAAGGGCAAGTTATGATGCACGTGGAAGGTATCACGATGCCACAATTACAAAAAGTCATGGGTGCGGAACTCGGTAGTGTTTTTGCGGCGATTATTAATCCCGAACACTTTTACTCAGTCGGTAATACGGTTACGGGTCAACATATTATTGAAACATTTGGCTGTTTTGGTGAACCGACCGAAATGACACTGTATCCAGAAAAAGGTGATTTTAAACCAACAACGCCTGATCCATCATATCCCATTCAGATGGGTGGCTATGTGGCATTAGCAAGTGATGACGATGATCTTGGCCGTGGCTGGCGAGCGTATCACCAAATTCGACCAACGGCGAACGGGTTTGATGCGATCTTAGCCGCCTATCTGCCATCGGCCACTCCAACTGAAATTATCAATGGTCACAAGTGGCATTTAGCGGTTGAATTTTCCGAAATGGTGAAATACGCGGTTGCCAATGGCTAAAATTAGTGTGTAAAAATAATGACGATCGCCAGTTGAGGTGACCGTCATTATTTGGTTAGTAATGCGACTTGGGTTTTAACGAGCTGCTGATTGGTTTCAGTCAAGGCGTCATATGTGATCTGATCATCATGACTAAACCAATAGACATAGGTATTAATGAGACCCGAAGCTAAAGCACTCAAGATCAAGCTATCAGTAGGGGCAGCCTGTGAAGTTAATAAGGTATCACAGAGCGTCTCGAATAGCATTTGTTGTAAATCTTCAACTAAGTGGTGTTGTTGGCGGTTTAAACAAAGGTACTTAAAGCCGTCAAAATTGGCCATCAGGATTTTATCAAAGGTCTGTACGAGATTGTTGAGATTGTGCCGTTCACCAGCTAGTGAATTCGCGACTTGATCAGCGAGTTGTAATTGATAGTCTTCAAAAATGTCACTGACATGATCGTAGTGAATGTAAAATGTTCGTCGATTGATCTTGGCAGTACGGCACAGGGCGGTTACGGTAATGGTGTCGATGGTTTGTGTTTGTAAGAGGCTAAACAATGCCGTTGTTAAGGCCTGTTTGGTTTTGATAACGCGTTGATCCAAAAAAATCACCTTTTCATTAGTTAATACACACTTTTATTAAAAATGATGCTAAAGCCATTATATAAAAGCTTATGCTAATACACAAAGCTTTAGTTGAGTTGAAGGAGCGTGTATAAAATGTGGCAATTTTTAGATAGTTTATTTGCAACGTATCATGGCACTACGTATCAATTACAGGATTTTGTGAGGGCTTTTAGTACGAGCAATCCGCACTTTTGGTCGACTTTTTGTGTCGCAGGGTTAACCTTTGCGATTGGCTTTGTTGAGTATATTTATAGTTTTCGCTTGGTTAATCGGGAGGGTAAGTCGCCATATAACTTTTTGATGCATTCGTATTATTTTGCGATTGATTCGATGGGAATCTTCGTATTCGCCACCGCATCGCATGCCGTTGGTGGTTTCTGGATTTTCCAGTTTGCGGCGGTGGCCGAAGTCGTGTGGACCTTGTTTGAAGTTTATAATTTGGTCAAGTGCGTCTATGTAGAACGTGAAGAAATCTGGGGTAAAGATGTCACCGTACGTGATGCTTGGTGGCGCGTGGCTGGTTGGTTAGTCGTGATGATTCCGACAGTTAACTTGTTTAGAATCTTCATGAATGATCCCGCAATGCTTAAATGGTATATCTTCACCAATATTTTGATGGGCATAATGCCTGGACTGTATTGGGAAAAGCGCGGCACGCAATTAGGCGCGTCAAAAGGGTTAGCAATTGTCATTATGATTGGGACGATCAACTCGTTTTTACCAACGAACATGTGGGCTGCGGTCAGTTCATATTTTAGTGTTCAGAACAATCCGTGGTTCTATGTTGTTGGGGTGGTCGCGATTGCCTTTTCAATCCGGTCACTACTGGTCTTACATCGTTTGCCGGATAAGCCAAAAGTCTTACCAAATGGAAAGAAATCTATTTGGTAGGATGTTAACTAAGTCACTTGGAATTGATGAATCAATTTTGGGTGGCTTTTTGTGTCATGTCATCTGTTCGTAAAATATGATGATCTTTTGACTTTTTTGCCATGTTTCTTTGACTTAACTTGTTAATGCGTAAACGCAGTCACATAATAAACTTGTTAGATCAGTAAATTAATTTACAGGAGGTTTTTGCACATGGCAGATCAATTGGTTTTAGAAACGCAGAAGTGGTTGAACGCCACATATGGTGATGTTTCTGGTTTTGGTAGCGTTCCCGAAGATGGCTTTACAGGCTGGGATACCGTTTATGGATTAACTCGTGCACTGCAACACGAATTGGGCATCACCGACCTAGTTGATAATTTTGGGCCAACGACTGCAAGTCTTTTTGATGAAATTGCTGATGAGATCGTTCCTGGTTATTCTGGCAATATCGCCTACATTATTCAAGGTGGGTTCTGGTGTAAAGGGATTGATCCAGTCGCGTTTGATGGTGAGTTTTCTTCGGATACTGAATCTGCGGTATCAACGATGAAAGAATATGCCGGATTGAGTGATACTTCTGGGACACTTAATTCACAATTTATGGCCGCTTTACTTAATATGTCGGCCTTTACGTTGGTGGCTGATGGTTATGAAAAGATTCGGACCATGCAGCAACAACTTAATCACGACTACTTAGCTTATACTGGCATCTTGCCGTGTGATGGGATCTATCAACGTGATACGAATACAGCCCTTTTATATGCGTTACAAGCCGAAGAAGGATTGGATACCGACACGGCTTCTGGTACGTATGGTCCAATGACGCAAGAGTTAACGCCAACGGTCTATGAAGGTGATACTAATAACTTTGTTCGTATCTTGCAATGGGGATTATACGTTAATAACCAAACCTACACGGGCGATTTTGATGGGACTTATTCACTAGATGTCTCTAGTGCGGTGTCAACTTTTGAAACTGATATGGCCTTGCCATCGACGTCAGGTGCTTCGGCCGGATTAGATGTCTTTATGAGTCTGTTAACTTCGGCCGGTAATCCTAATCGTGCGGCGGTTGCGTGTGATACGTCACATCAAATTAATGCAAGTGAAGCCGCTGCGTTAAATACTGCTGGTTATGAATATGTTGGCCGCTATTTGACTGGAACGGCCGGCACTGGTGATAATGAAGTTGCTAAAAATCTTACCACTACTGAAATTAGTACACTCACTGATGCTGGTTTGAAGATTTTTCCAATTTATCAAGATGGTGCTTCTGACTCAGAAGACTATTTTACGGAAGCTAAAGGAAAAAGTGATGGTCGTAAAGCTGGCTTAGCTGCAATGGAATTAGGTTTCCCAGATGACGCGATTATTTACTTTGCCGTTGATGTTGATATTCAAGATGGCGATATTGCGGGAACAATTGCACCATATTTCACTGGTGTCGCCAGTGGAATTGCTGGCTTTGACTTTAATGTCGGTATTTACGCCACTCGAAACGTTGTCAATACGATTATTACTGATGGTTTAGCGGAAAAAGCGTTTGTCTCTGACATGTCGACTGGTTTCTCAGGTAACCTTGGATTCGCGATGCCTACTGAATGGGCTTTTGATCAATTCAGTGAAGTGGCTTTCGATGACTTTTATATTGATAAGGTGGCTTCTAATAGTAGTCGCTCGACTGCGGTTAGTGATTTTACAGCCGGTGGTGCTGTTGGTGGCGCTGATGATTTAGCAAAAATCAATGAAATCATTTCAGATTTGGGAGATACAGATAGTATTTTCAATTTCGTGAAAGACGTTAAAATTGAAGCAACCAGTGAAGAATATAAAGTGACGACGCCGGCGATGGATCTATCATTAAAGGTTGATCTTGAGGGTAGTATTAGTGACGACGATGGCGATACTTCGGTCACGTATAACGTAAATGATGGATCTGTTCATGTAGATCTTGGAGATGATATTTCTCAGCTGCTAACAGAAAATACTGCCGGTTTTACAGATACGGCGGTTACTGCTTCTTTAGATAGTGTTGGATCTGTTATAAAAAACGGTGAGATAAAGAATAAGATAGATGTAAGTGCAACGGCAACTACTATTACGTTTAAACTTGATTCGACCTTTGAACATGAAAGTAATAATGGTAAAACGTATGAAATTGAATATGAAATCACTTTAGTAGTAAGTTTTCATTCAATTATTACGCCCTTGCCGGACTGGATTACGGCCACCGAAGCTGATGCGCATAATTCTGCATTGACTGAGATACAGGGAGATGCTGTAAGAATTATGGAAGGTGCGGCAGTTGTGGTTGGTTTAGCAATTGGTGCGATTGCTATAGCCGGACTTATTGCGAGCGGCACATTTGTTGTAGGTTACTTGGTGGATGCTGTTGCACTAGCGGTTGGGGCAATCTAGTTAATTATCAAGGCAAGGAAAGACCGGAAAATATAATTAGTGTTAATTTGATACGGTTGTTGTAAAAGATAATGAGCATTTTAAACAGAAGTAAGTATAAAAATTGCCAAAATAGTCATAAATACGAAACTAGTTGTACATTATTTAAATAGTAGCATAGCTCGAACAAAAGATAATAGTATATAGAAAGGAGACAATTGTGAATACAGCATCAATAACATTACTAAGTGTTTGGCTATTCTTATTGGTAGTGATAATAGTTATGACAATAATTGATTTAATAACGCCTAAAGTTTTTAAACCCGGAGATAACTTGAACCGAACTGAAAAAAAGCAGGTTAAACGCACTATCGCTGCTGGACCACTTGCTGAGTATAAGCATAATCGATTATTTAGAACGAGTATTTATGGTGGTATCTTATCAATTCTGATCTATCTTTTTGCCTTGTTTGCAATGGTGTTAGATCATTTTGTACTTTCTATGGGATTAATTGCATTAGCAGCCGCCTTATACCCGTTTTTAGGAGTTATGCTGCCAAGTTTTCAATATAAATATTGGTTAAAGCATGAGCCTTCTGACTTTACGTTACTAGCGCAAGATAAGTTTTCTAAATTTATCATTTTACGAGTTATTCTTACGGCATGTGTGATAGGGCTCTTTTTACTACCAGCAGTTTTCTATGAGCAGTTTCTAGCGATCTTTGTAGCGATAATTTCAAAAATCATGGGTTATTAGGTAGCGTTATATGGCTGATTGCTAGTTTGTTCGTGGTGGAGTAGTGGTCCATAATAATATCATCAATAAGGCTGAGATCATTGAAAGGAACTTTCTCGTACAGTGTTCACACTGGTGCCTGGTAAAAGGTTTTGATTTAAGCAGGTACTAGCTAAAAGTATTCTTGAACAACTATCGACAAGAGGAGATGTTATGTTAGTTTTTACATGGCTCTTTATTTTAATGGGACTAGATATTATTAGTTTAATCATTATTTCAGTGTTCTTACTAGTTATTGGAAATATCTTTAAGGTTAATCATAATAATGGTGATCGAAATTTCAAGCGGCAAATCCTTGTTGATGTTAAACAAATGAATCCAATAGTGGGACGCTGTGGCCTAGTTTCTGGGTTAATAATACTTGGTTTACTTTTAGCATATATCGCATTAATATTTTTGCACAAGTGGATTCTAGCCTTTCTGGTAGTTTCGTTTATCCCGTTATGCCAATTTGGTTTAACTGTAATTCCAATAAGCTATCGTTACAATCATTGGGATGAAAAACCTGTTACTTCAGTAGATCTAGTTGACAGAAAAAGATTCAGGCTGATTATTACGCTCAGAATCATTCGATTATTGTTAATATGGTTGCTTTTTCTTACACCAGCGGTCACATTTTGGGTTGTCCAAATTATCATTGGTATATATTGATCTGAAATTGGTGACTGAGCTAAAACGGTCGGTTTAGATACTGGCCGTTTTTCTTTGGAATGAATTTAAAAGGATTAAATAATGTTTGACAGTTTTTATTTGGTTCTTTGAACTGGACAGCAATTGTAATTTTGAAGGGAGAATGAGTGATGCAGGATAGGATTCTAGCAATGATATTAAGTTGTATTCTTGCGATGGTGATCATGTATTTTATCGTAGTAACTATCATTTTGACGTTTTTTCGGAGTTTCCATATTACAGTCGGACGATTACATTTTAAAGCAAGACTGAGTGTTCGGAAGCAGTATATCTGGGAGCCAGTTAAGAATGATGAAAAAATTCGTAAAGCGTTCATTGGCTACACGATTATAGGTATATTGGTTGTTCTAACGACTGTTGGTCAATTTTATGTGATGGCCTACGGGTATCCAATTGAAACGGCGGTGATCGCCTGTTTTATATATATATTAGCGTGGTGGTCTAGCAGGGCGGCCTACATGCAAAGAAAATATTGGGAAGAACATGCATCAGCAAATAAAGAATTTACATTAGCTTCTAAAGATGTTTTTAAAGTAAGGATGGCGTTATTTAAGAGTGCGCTTGTTGCGGAGATGGTTATGAGTCTAACCTATATGATATACATGCTGAATTACGGTGTCTATTATTGAAAAGGCTAACTAATATTTATACGTATATTTGGTTCATCACGTCATAAAAAATCTTAAAAATAATACCAAACCCGTTGTGATTAGTAATGATTAATCACAACGGGTCTATTTGTCTTGTCTAAAAGTTGGCTGCTATCACTATTAATGAGGATCATCACGATTAATCTGAACAAAATCATGCAAAAAATCAGCCGTCTTTTTCCCCGGGAATTTAGTGCTCAATAACCCATAAGGCACGGTAGTATCGGTCTTTAACGGAACCGTCACTAAGTTTGGATGAATGTTTTTCCACGGCGTTAACGTAATCATGGCAATATTTTCTTCGACGGTTTTGTTAAACGTATTGATATCATAGCGACCGGGCGTATCGATGATTTGAATATCAGGGACCGCAGCTAATAGTTGGTGCCGGACTAGGTCATTTTTTTCGCTAATGCCAGTTGGTACCATTAAGATTTTTTGACCGGCTAGATCACTAAATGAAATGGTCGTCAGCTGAGCCAGTGGATTGTCGCTGCGAATGGCAATACCAAAGTGATAAGTGCCTAATTGAATGGCATCAAATGATTGCTTCAAGGTTGTATTGTCGAAGGTACCGACAATCAGATCACTACTGCGACCAAGCATGGCATATTCGCGGTTACTAGAATTAAGATCTTCTTGTAACTGCACCAACCGGATTTGAAAGTTAGTCATCATCGGTGCCACGCGAGTCCATAATGTCATGAATGGATCAGCCGGATGCAGTAATGATGTTCCTAATTTAATGATGCGTTTATCATCAGTGCGAACTTGCCGCGTTTCTTCAATGGCGGTATTCAATAAATCAAGTAGTTGTTGAACATAAGGTTGGAATTTCTTGCCTTGTGGGGTGAGCTTAACCCCAGTCGGTGTTCGAACAAACAGTTTTAAGTTGAGTTCAGTTTCTAAGCGATTAATTTGCTTCATCACGGCGGTCCCCGAGATAAAGCTCTGTTCACCAGCCTTAGTAAAGCTGCCATATTCACAAACACGTAAAAAAGTTTGTAATTGAGTGATATCCACAAAAATCATCTCCTTAAAGTTAGTATGAACTTTTTGTTGATGGTAAGTCAACTATTGGATTCTTCACGGCAAGGTAGTATCCCCCTATACTAGTCATTGTTGCAAGATGAGCAAATGGAATGAGGCGAGCAAGTGAAGCAAAGAAATCTAGCTGTATTTATAGGAAGTATTGCTATTTTTGTTGGATTAGTCTTAGGGATGATTGCCAATCAGAGTCAACAAACAAATACCAAAGTCAAACCGGCAACCAATTCAGCGGTGGCGGCAAGTAGCCATACCAGTGTTCTAAGTGTGAACCAAAAGGCACTAACCGAGCAAGACGTTATTGGGGTTTGGGTTAATCACCACAACAAAGAGATTCATCAAAAGATCACCTTTACTGCGGATCATCAATGGCAAGAGAATCAACATCATGTGGCGAATATTTATTCTGGTACTTGGAAACTTGTGGGTCATCACGAGATTTCTTTAGCCCCATATGGGGAAATAATTCGATTGTCCGGCAAGGGTTTCAAGACGATGAACGTTTTAAATTACCATCATATTTTAACTAAACAAAGCGATTAATTAGGAGGAGACAACGATGTCAGTTGAAAATAAAGTGATTGTTATTACCGGCGCTTCGTCAGGAATTGGGGAAGCTAGTGCCAAGTTGTTAGCCAGTCATGGCGCCAAAGTCGTTTTAGGGGCGCGTCGAGAAAATCGGCTGGCCGACTTAGTCATGGAGATTAAGGCCCACGGCGGAGAAGCGGTCTATCGGGTGACCGATGTGACCAAGCCAACTGATCTAATCGCACTGGTTAGTTTAGCCAAGCAAACGTTTGGTGGGATCGACGTGATTTTTAACAATGCAGGGATCATGCCAACGTCTCCAATTAGCGCACTAAAGACTGACGAATGGGCGGCCATGATTGAGGTTAATTTGAACGGCGTTTTAAATGGGGTTGCGGCGGTGATGCCTGATTTCATCAAGCAAAAGCATGGCCAGATTATCACGACTTCATCGGTTGCTGGCCTAAAGAGTTTTGCCGGCTCCGGCGTTTATGGAGCCACAAAGTTTGCGGTTCGTAATTTAATGGAAGTTATTCGGATGGAAAGTGCCCAAGAACACACGAACATTCGCACCACTAGTTTGTATCCGGCGGCGATTAACACTGAACTCTTACACACCATTACCGATGTTAATGCCAAGCAAGGCATGAATCATTTATATGAGTCAGTCGGGATTACGCCGGATGCGGTGGCGCGCGTGGTGGACTTTGCGGTTGCCCAACCCGATGATGTTAACGTCAATGAATTTACGATTTATCCAACCAAACAAGGCTAAGCCATCTAGAAAGAAGGTAAATGAATGAAAAAGGTTCTTTTATTAGGTGCAACCAGTAATATTTCAAAGTATCTGATTCCGTTGTTACTAGAACAAGACATCGACTTAACGCTATTCGCACGTCAAGCGACCCGCCGGTTAACGGCCTACCAACACAACGAACAAATCACGCTAGTTGATGGCAATTGGAATAATCGTGATGACTTGGTTCACGCCATTGCTGGCCAAGACATTGTTTATTTAGCTACAGGTCATTTTACGACGGCTAACGAGAATGCGGTGGCGGCAATGAAACAGAATCACGTCAAACGCTTAATCGTTGCCGGTGGTTTAGGGATCTACGATGAGGTAGTTGGTAAGTTTGGGGCGTGGAATGCGCAGATGATGGGTGATTACACCGAAATCAAACGTGCGGCCAAAGTCATTGACGATAGTGGCTTGAATTATACATTCTTACGGATGGCTTGGCTATATAACAATGATCAGCACATTGATTATCAGGTGATTCCAAAAGGTGAGCCGTTTAAAGAGACACAGGTGACTCGCCAAGCTGTAGCAAACTTCATTAATGAACTTATTCGGAATCCGAAACTGTATCAACGAACGAGTATCGGCGTGGCCGAACCAAATACGGCTTGGGATAAGCCATCATTTTACTAGGAGGTTAGGTTGATGCAACTTAAAGTACCGTTAAATCAAGGTTATTTAGCTGATGTTTATACGAATAAGGTCAGTGCGACACGAAACAAGCAACCAATTGTGTCTTTTCCAATTGAAATTCAGGCGATTCCTCAAAATACCAAATTTTTGGCAGTGTCTTTAATTGATTATGATGCGGTGCCAAGAACCGGTTTTCCATTTATCCACTGGCTAGCTACCGATATCCCGATCATGACCAAAATTCCGACTGACTTTAGTCGTCACTTTGAGGGTCCTCAAGGTCAAACATCTTGGATGTCACGGTTTTATCAGTTAAACGACTCATATTTTAAAAATCATTATGCCGGTCCCAATCCGCCAGAACAATCGCATGACTACACGTTAACCTTGTTCGCGCTTGAAGAACGGCTTGGTTTAGCAGATAGTTTCTATTACAACGATTTTCTAAAAGCCTTGACCGGAAACGTGTTAACGCAAGCGAGTAGTCAAATCTCAGTTAAGTCATCATTAGATTAGGAGAAAAGATAAATGCAAAAAATCAAAATAACGATGAACAATCAAGTTTTTACCGCAAACATTGAAGATAACGCCACTACAGCAGCGTTACTGGCAAAAATACCGCTGGAATTACCGATGCTGAATTTGTATTCGCGTGAATTAACGTATCGGTTCAAAAATGCGTTACCGGCCAATGAACAACGAACCTCGGGTTATACCGTTGGTGATATTGCTTATTGGGCACCGCGCCACAGTTTCGTGATCTTTTATCGGCAAACTGGAGAAGTTATCAGCGCCTTACAAAAAATTGGCCATATTAATCATGGAGACTTAAACGTGCTTCGTCATGCTGGAAATGTCATGATGACGTTTGAGAAAGCCTAGACTAGATAGGGGGACTAGCATGAAGAATATCTTAATTTTAGGCGCGAATGGGCGCATTGCTAGATTAGTTGAACAGCGATTATTAACGGAAACGGATGCTCATTTAACATTGGTTTTGAGAAACGCTAAATGTCTGCCGGTTATTTCGGCAACCCGTGAAACGATTATTGAGGGCGATGTTAGTGATTCACAATTGTTAGCACGCGTGATGGTCAAGCAAGATGTGGTGTACGCTAACTTAGCTGGCAATATGGCGGTATTAGCGCAACGAATTGTTGATGTCATGACTAAAAATGAGATTAAGCCACTGATTTGGGTGACGGGGTCTGGTTTGTATCATGAAACGCCGGAGCCGTTTGGATCTTGGGTAGAAGCGATGGTCGGTCATGCGGCTAAAGAAGATACACGCCGAGCAGCGGCTGTGATTGAAGCTTCCAAGCTGAATTATATGATTATTCGGGCAGCCTACATGACTGATGATCCTAAAATAGATTATGAGTTGACGCAAAAAGGTGAGCAATTCAGAGGCACAATCATTTCTCGGGCCAGTATCGCGGATCTTATTTTAAAGATCATCGCCGATCCCCAAAAATATCGGCGTACTAGTTTGGGAATCTCTCAACCAGGATCTGATGACAAGTTAGCTCAACTGATGGCGGAAAATAGTTAGCGTGAAAAATAAGGATTGACTGGTCAGCTATTGATCAGTCAATCCTTATTTTAGGTTGTTTGTCTAAAGGTTGAAAGCTACTTTTTAGCAATAATCGTTGATATGATAAGCATTCATTGATCAAAATTGGTCATACTTGCCACCTACCGTTCGCCCACTTTGAGCCGGAACGCTGTGGGTGGACCGGTTCAGCCAAAAGGCGGTCTGAACCGTCGTTTTGAGCCACCAAAACCGTGTTTCAAAAACGTTAGGCTCTAAGCGATAAATCGCTAAGGGCCTCCCACGGCTGGGCTCAATGTGGACTCACTCTCGGTTATAGTAGCGATCGCTAAATTGACATAACAAACTAACCGAAGTCAGCCAGTGATGGCGCCGGCCGTGAAGACATCGTTAGTCCGGACGATTTTTCCGGACTTTACGATGTGGACGACTTTTGAGACTAACGGTTTGTGCTAGGCTCAAAAGCGAGGTGGAAGCCCGCACTTTGGCTGGAACCGGTCCCCACAGCAGGCAGAATCGCTGGCTGGCGTAGGTGATCAATTTAGCATGACTTAAGTCAATTCTAGTAAAGCTTTTACCGTCATACTTAACTTTCAACCTTTAGTTGTTTGTAAATAAAGCGGTAGCAGCATATGCGTCACAAGTTCATCAATTTTGTCACTAGGCAAACTCCCGGTCAACATAATTTGGTTAATCAATAATAATGCGGGTAGTTGTCGTTGGTCGTCAGTAATCGTTGGCCGCAATGGGTCATGCCGAGCTTTAGCATGGTCTAGAATCGTGGTCACTGCAGTGGTAATCAGATTATCGCCGTTGATGGCAACCAGTAAGCCACTCACACCAGCTTCATTTGGCATGGTTAACAGGGCTTCTGGTAATAGTTGTTGCCAAATGGTTGCATCAACGGTCGCTAGTAACGGGGTGAACCGACTAAACAAGGTTATCAGGTCGGTTTTTAAATCACCGGTGTTCGGTGCGGTCACCACAATGGCGGGCGCTTGTTGCTGAATCGTCGATAAAACTAAGGCTGCTTTATTAGGCCAGCGGCGATAAATCGCATTTTTATTTGTATGAGCCACTTTAGCGATCGCACTCATGGTGAGTTTGGCATAGCCGACCTCGGCTAGTAGGTCCCATGTTACCGTTAAAATGACCGTATCCAGTTCTTTACCCCAGCGATGTTCAGCCACAGTTGTTCACCCCATCTTAATTAATAGCTTTATTATGCCGATAAATGACTGAGCTTTCAAGCTTGATCTTGTCGGCACCAGCAATATAAGGTACCGAGGATACCAATGTCAGCGATTACCCAAACAATTAAATGACTAATGATTGGCAGATTGCCAGGATGGGCTAGAAGGTATCCTGGAATTGCCCATGGAATGACTTGTCCCAACGGCCGACTAGCAAAGATAATGCCGACAATTAAGGTGATGAATGCTAATGCTGCTGGCATGATGGTACTTTTGGTTTTCACGGCGATTAAGGGCCAGAAGTCCGCTAACAGTAAATTTAACACCAGAGTTCGCCCGATTTTATTGACTAATGCGCCGACTGAAGCGGTTGTTATGGCGCTTGGAAACAATAGCCAGCCTAGGCCTAACGTGATCACGCTTGCTAACAAAGTAACGATGGCTGCAGTGAGTTCAATGGCAATTAACTTCCCCGCAAATAAGGTGGCCCGATTAATCGGTAAAGCGAGCAAGTCTTTAAAGGTGCCATCGGTATATTCACGTGCAAAGACCCAACTACTAATAACGCCAAAGCCCACGAGCCCGATTACGGCAACTAAGAACATTAACGCGTTGTTGCTAAACGTGGTCCAGTTTTCACCACGCTTAATTAGTAGTAAAGCGGTGAAGGCCGCTACGGTCATGGCGATCAGATGACTGGCAAAGATCTTTTTCAATTCAATCCGAGTCACCGTACTTAACGCTAACAATTTAGTTCTTAGCATGGGTTAGCAACCTCCTGATGGATGATATTTAGGAAATATTGAGCCATGGATTCCACTTCCTGATGCCAATCTAATGGCAATAGGTGATGACTGAGTAATAACTGTAATTTGGCAGCGGTATCGCGAGTATCACTCAGTTGAAGTTGGGTCGTCGCAGTGGTCGTCACGGCGATTTGTTTAGTGGTGAGTAATTGTCGCGCTTGCGCAGTTGTGGTGGCATCGGCGAACGTTAAGGCAACGTGTTGGGTCGCGGCCGTTAAATAATCAGCGCGGGTTTGTTGCCGGAGTAACGTGCCGTGATCCAGAATGCCAATAGCGGTGAACATTTTTTCCATTTCGCCTAAGATATGGCTAGAAATTAAAACCGTCACACCTTCGTCTTGGGCTAAATGGGTGAGCAGTTGGCGGACAACCGCTAAGCCTTGCGGGTCTAATCCATTGGTCGGTTCATCTAATAACAAAACCCGTGGCCGATGGATTAACGCTTTAATTAAGCCGATTTTTTGATTGTTGCCCAAGGATAGGTTAGTCACGGGGACGTTACGATATGGGGTTAATTCTAGTCGGTCCATTAAGTCAGTAATCCGGTGTTGCCGAATTGTTTTAGGAATTAAGCGCAGTTGGCCGTAAAGATCTAAATTTTCGGCTACGGTCAGATGGGGATAGGCATGTGGGGTTTCAATTAAGTAACCAACCTGATTCCAAAAGGCGGCGGGTGCCCGTCGAACATCTTGGCCGAGCAAGATTGCCTTACCGTCTGTTGGTTTGAGCATATTTAATAATAAACGCATGGTCGTTGTTTTACCGGCACCATTAAGGCCGATAAAGCCGTAGATCGCTCCGGCCTCAACGTTTAAATTCACCTGGTTAACGGCAATAAATTTTGAATAGCGTTTGGTTAAGTTAGTCGTCGTAATTGCGGCCATAAAATCACTCCTTTGTTAAAATGGTACCGTGGTACTCTATTGGTACTGTAGTACCATAATTCTTTTAGACGCGATTGTCAACTGACGATCGAAAAAAAGTTTGCATCAAAGTGTTGACGAATTTTTGTGGTGAGTGTATACTCATTTATGTTGATGAGTGAGTGATTACTCACAAAGAGAAAAAGAACTTTTAGGAGGACTTTAAAATGGCAACTGCAATTATTGATTTACAACATTTAGCCAAAATATTCGGCAAGCAAACTGTTTTAAAAGATATTAATTTAACCGTTAACGCTGGTGAAATCGTTGGTTTGATCGGGCCATCTGGGGCCGGTAAGTCGACAGTCATCAAGGTAACGTTGGGCATGGAAGTTGCTAGTGGTGGTTCCGCAAAAGTTTTCGATACGCAAATGCCTAACCGACAATTGTTAAGTCGGATTGGCTATATGGCCCAAACCGATGCGCTCTATGATAGTTTATCCGGTTATGAAAATTTGAAATTCTACGGCCAGATGAAAGGGATAAGTAAAGACGACCTTCCTCAAGCGATTCAACATGTGGCCGAAGTCGTCGACTTAACAAAAGATTTAAAGAAGCGAGTTGCCGGGTACTCCGGTGGGATGATGAGACGCTTGTCGTTAGCCATTGCCTTGTTAGGTGATCCGGACCTGTTGATTTTAGATGAACCAACTGTTGGGATTGATCCAGCACTACGCCGTCAAATCTGGGCCGAACTGGGACGGATTCGTGATGCTGGGCGTAGTATTCTCATCACGACTCACGTGATGGATGAAGCGGAATTAGTTGATCGGGTGGCTTTATTACTAGATGGTAAAGTAATGGCCTTCGATGAACCGGTCGTCTTGAAACACGATTATGGTGTCGACAGTATTGAAGATGTTTTCTTAAAAGCCGAGGGAGTTGACTAATATGCGAACAATTGCCATTATGAACCGGGTCCTGAAGGAATTATTCCGGGACAAACGAACATTAGCGTTAATGTTTATTGCACCAATCTTGATTATGTTACTAATGAGTGTGATTTTTAATACGAATTCAACGACCGATGTCAGCATTGGGACGGTTGGTGTTACCAAATCGTTGAATAAAGAACTCGATGGAATCAAGCACGTCAGCGTTAAAAAGTACACGACTAAAGCTAAAGCTAAAAAGGCGTTGAAGGATGACAAAGTTGATGCCATCATCAAAAAGAATGGGAACAACTACCATTTAACGTACGCCAACACCGACTCAACTAAAACGGCGACAGTTAAGCTAGCGTTTAAAAATGCGGTCACCACAACCAGTATTAACAAACTCAAAAGTGCGTTGAAACAAAGCACCAAGGCAACGATGAAATTACAAGCACAATTGCAAGCTCTACAAAAACAAGCCGCTGCCAGTCAAACAACGGCAAAGACGACTAGTACTAAAGCAACTGCCAACAATATGGCAACTAAGTCAACGAGTCAAAAGACACCCAAAATCACCAATTCTTATGTTTATGGTGACAAGGATACTGGTTACTTCGCCAAAATGTTACCAATCTTAATGGGCTTCTTCGTGTTCTTCTTCGTCTTCTTGATTTCCGGGATGGCGTTATTAAAAGAACGGACTACGGGGACGTTGGATCGGTTACTCGCGACCCCCGTGAAACGGTCATCAATTGTCTTTGGGTACATGTTAAGTTATGGTATTTTAGCCATTATCCAAACGATTGAAATCGTTATGGTCACGGTTTGGTTATTAGGGATTGAAGTGGTCGGCAGCCTCGTTAGTGTGGTAATAATTAACTTGCTGTTGGCGTTAGTGGCATTGGCCTTCGGGATCTTACTGTCAACGTTTGCCAATTCCGAATTCCAAATGATGCAATTCATTCCAATCGTGATTGTGCCACAAATTTTCTTCTCCGGATTAATTCCGCTCGATTCAATGGCCAACTGGATTAAAGGGATTTCTTACATCATTCCATTGAAGTATTCTGGCGATGCCGTTAATTCAATTATCATGCGGGGGACGTCAATCATGGATCTTGGTTTTAATATCGGGATGTTGTTAATCTTCCTCGTAGTATTGACGATTTTAAACATTGTCGGGTTACGTCGTTATCGGAAGGTTTAATGATCGTGATTGCTAAGTCGTTTAAAAATAAGGAGTGACTTTGATGCAAGTTAATAGTGTTGAAAAGCTATTTGAAAAAACGTTGGCTGAGTCAGACTTGTCCATCAAACAGCAGCGGGTCTTGAAAACGAGTTTAGAGCTGTTTTCAACGCAAGGTTTTGATCGGACGACGAGTAGCGAAATTGCGGCGCGAGCTGGGGTTGCAGAAGGCACTGTTTTCAAGCAATTTAAGACCAAGCAAGGGATCTTAAATGCTATTTTACAACCGTTTATTGTTCAGGTCGTCCCGATGGCGTTTGAAGAGTTTTTCCAAGAGGTTAAGGTAAATACATTCGCGAATTTTGAAGCGTTTATTACTTATTTGATTAAGGATCGAATGACCTTTGCTATGGAAAATCAACGCCAAATTAAAATTTTTATCCAAGAGATTATTCGTAATCCTCAGCTGATTGAACTTGTTGGCGATCGCTGGCAACTACTGATCCAAGGCAATTTGAGCCGAATCTTTGATCAATTTAAGCAAAATGGGGAAATTATTGCTTGGTCCACTAGTCGGATTATGCAATATATGGCAAGCACCATGATGGGGTACGTCATGCCACGAATAATTATGGAGACGGATCAATCGTTTGATATCGACCAGGCTAGTCAAGAAGCAGTTGCTTTCTTGATGCGTGGTTTGGCACCAAGTAACTAAATGAATGAGCAACGATCTTAGCCCGCGGATCGTTGCTTTTTTTGGTTGACGATAACTGAATGATTAGTTAGTATTGCATAGAAGCTAATAATGAGGTGACGAGATGCGTACTAAAGATGAAAACAAGGTCAAAGCGATCAAACAAGCGGTGATTGAGTTGTGTGATACGATCGGCTTAGCCAATATGACGACGGCTAAAGTTGCTAAAGAAGCTGGGGTTAGTCCGGCAACCATTTATTTGTATTATCAAGATAAAACGGATCTTTTAAGTCGACTTTATGAAGAAGTTAAAGATGATTTACATCGTGGCTTGGCTGGGGCAATCACGGCGGCCGGTGACGATGTAACGGCGCAACTACGCGCGATGTTACAATTTTCAGTGGATCGAGCACGAGAATTTCCCAAAGAATCGCATTTTGTTTCAACCCTTTGGACGAGTCAAGAATTATTAGATGACGCGGCTAAAGCGAGTGGTAACACAGCACCCGGGCCACTATTAACGCTCTATCAGCGGTTGCAGGCCGATGATAAGATTGTGGATGCGCCGATACCGGTATTAGCCGCTTTTGCAAGTGTCCCAACGTTGATTTTGCAAACAGCCGATGATGACGCGGCTAGTTTGACGCAAGCCATTGACCTAGTGGTTAAAGCATTGATGAAATAGGTAGCAACGCAAGTATTTGGTCGTTAACCTAAATGCTTGTTTTTTTGAGTGTTCCGCTTGCCTTGAAGTGGACTTTAAGGTGTAAAGTGAACTTATTAATTAACGGAGGTCTTCTAACATGAAAACAGCATTTTTTGTTGAACCAGGTAAAGTTGAAGCACAAGACTTACCCAAAGCAACAGTCGAAAAGCCAACCGATGCCGTCTTAAAAATTGTCCGGGCATGTGTGTGCGGCTCAGATTTATGGTGGTATCGTGGCATTTCTAAACGTGAACCATCACCCGTTGGTCATGAAGCGATTGGAATCGTGGAATCTGTCGGTGATGACGTCACTAATGTCAAACCCGGTGACTTTGTGATTGCGCCATTTACGCATGGTTGTGGACACTGTGCCGCTTGTTTAGCCGGTTTTGATGGTGATTGTTTGAATCGCGATTCAGATGATAAAGAAGTCGTGGGCTATCAAGGGGAATATTTACGATTTAAGAATGCCGATTGGGCGTTAGTGAAGATTCCAGGGCAACCTAGTGATTATACCGATGATCAATTAAACGATTTGTTGACCTTGTCCGATGTCATGGCCACCGGCTACCATGCGGCTAAAATGGCGGAAGTCAAAGCTGGCGACACTGTCGTTGTGATGGGTGATGGCGCTGTTGGGTTGTGTGGAGTGATTGGTGCAAAATTATTAGGAGCCAAACGCATCATTGCCATGAGTCGGCATGAAGACCGTCAAAAGTTGGCTAAAGCCTTTGGCGCAACGGATATTGTGCCTGAACGTGGCGATGAAGCGGTTGAACGCGTCATGGCTTTAACGGATGGTGGCGCCGATGCTGTCTTAGAATGTGTTGGGATGGAGCAGTCGGTTGATACGGCCGTCAAAGTTGGCCGCCCCGGAGCTGTCGTTGGTCGCGTTGGTGTCCCACAAAAAGCCACGATGAATACGAATGACTTGTTCTGGCGCAATATTGGCTTACGCGGTGGGATTGCCGCTGTTACAACATATGATCGCGAAACGCTACTAGACGCCGTATTAAAAGGCGAGATTCATCCTGGTAAAGTCTTTACGCAACGGTTTGATTTAGATCACGTGCAACAAGCTTATGAAGCCATGGATCAACGCAAAGCAATTAAGTCGTTGTTGGTAATTAGTGACTAATTTAATTAGCGGTCGTTAACTGAGTTAATCGGTTAGCGGCTTTTTTGTTAGGGTTGCAATTTAATGATTAAAGTTCTACAATTTCATTGAGTTGCGACTCAATGAAATGGAGATGATTAAATGCCGAATCAACGACAACTACAAAAAAGCCAAACGCGTGCCAAGGTTGTCGACGTGGCTATGCAAGTCTATGCAGAGCAGAACTTAAGCACGTCTACGTTAGCTGTTGCAAAAGCAGCTCATGTCTCACATGGCACGATCTTTGCCCATTTTCCGACTAAAGATGACTTACTAATTGCGATGGTACAGCAAGTTTGTACGCCATTGGTGACGGCAACCGACGCGGCAACTTCATTACCCGACTTTTTACAACAACATATCGCGGTATTGACCAAGTATGAAGCGTTATATCGGCGGTTCATTAGCGAACAAGATGCATTACCTGCGGCGGCTAAACAAGTATTGGTCGCGGCACAAGCAACGGTGGCGGTTCATTTTCAGGCGGCCTTAGCAACCACCTCAGTTAAGTCGATCGCACCGGGACTGTTGTTCAATACGTGGCAAGGGTTAGTCCAGTATTATTTACTTAATTCGGAACAGTTCGCACCAACCGGATCGGTATTAGCCCGATACGGAGACACATTAATTGACACCTTTGAACGGCTTATTAGCTAGGAGGAAATTTAATGAAAAAATGTATTGCTTGTGGTATGCCGATGCGGCAAGCGAGTGATTTTGCGCAAGGCAATCCAGATCTAGATTACTGTAAGTATTGTACGCGACCGGATGGGCGTATGTGCAGTTTTGAAGAGAATCAACACCGGCTGGTAAACTTAATGGTAAAGACGCAAGGCCTTGATCGCGCGGTCGCAGTGGCGCAAGTCGATGCTAGCATGCGGCAATTACCGGCGTGGCAAGCACATTATCAAGAGGAAGATCGCTAATGAAAGACTTAATGGCATTACCAAACATTGGGAAAGTATTGGCGCAAAAATTAATTCAAGCGGGGATTGAAACACCGCAGGATCTTGCACAGCAAGGGAGTCAAGCGGCCTTTGCGGCAATTAAAGCGCAAGATCCAACTGCCTGTATTCAATTGTTGTATTCGTTAGAAGGGGCGATTGAAAATTGTCCTTATCAAAAATTGCCAGCGGATAAAAAGCAGATTTTAAAAGCCTATTTTAAAGCGTGTGCAGTGCTAGGTGCATAATTGAAAAAACGTTTTTGTAAATTGTTACTTTAACTAAAATCTTAATAACAATCCCAGCAACTAGGAAAAGCTAGCGTCGTTCTTTTTGCACGATCTAGAGACGATTGGTTCACGAGTCATGCACGCGTAATTAATGGTACAATATAGCATATAATATTTATTACACACATAATATTTTATATACGAGGACTATACAGAAGGGAGCGATTTTAGATGCCTTGGAGCGAAAAAAAAGGAATGCAATCTGAAAAATCATTGGGAGAGTGGTTTACACCAAGCTTACCAGCGGTTGATAATTATGTTGATCGGGGAATTTTAGATAAGAAAATTTTTCGTGAATTTGCACAAAAAGGTCGCCAAGTTTTAGTATATGGTCCAACCGGTGCAGGTAAGACAAGCATGGTACTTGATAATTTGGGCCGATTGCAAGAACAATACCAGACTAAATATGTTCGTGTCACGATGACTAATGAAACAACAACTGAATCTTTTATTGCGGATGTTGCCAATCAGTTAAACTTGGAACGTGATGTGCAAGTTATTAAAACTGATGAAAATGGTCAAAGCATAAAGGGCGGACTTAAAATATTAAAATGGTTTGATATTTCTGCTGGTGTTCAAGATAAAGTTTCAAAGTAAACGATTACTGAACATTATACTGGAACTGATGACTTCTCAGTTTTAGAAAACGTATTGTTTACAACAAATACAGTATTGATTGTGGATGATATGGAGAACTTAACGGATGCTGCTCGTCCATTAAGAATACGGTTAGCTGAGATTGCAAAAAATATGTCAGATGATGCGATTAATTATCCAAATTCCTATGCTAAAATTATCTTTGTCGGTATAGCGGAAACTGCTGAGCAATTATGGCATGATGTTCAATCTTTAAAGAGTCGTTTGGCGACGATTAAAGTACCCTACTTAAATCATGATGAAAGTAATGCTATTCTTGAAAATGGTTGGCGTAAGTCTTCACTAAGTAGTTCTGAGGAACAAGTTAAACGTGCGACTTATATCTCAAGTGGGATTGGTAAAGTCGTTCATGAAATTGGACAAAAGACAGGTTATGCTGCTATTGACGATGAAACATTACAAATTAAAGATGAACATATTGATACCGCAATTCATGACATTTTAGATGTTAATGAATTAGATTATGAAGAGATTTTGGAAAGTGCTAAAAATCGAAATAAAACGAAGACTCGTGTTAGAAACAATGTGTTGTATGTGATGGCAAACAGTGATGAAATGAGCATGACAAGTCAAGAGGTTCTTAAGGCTGTTAATGAATTGCGTAAAGACTCCGATTTGAAAATTAGTTCTATTAGCCCTGCTTTGTCAAAGCTAAAGTCAATGAATGTATTGACACAAGAAACTCGAAATAAGTGGCATTACTTTGATCCAATGTTTAAAGCTTATGTTCGTGAACATAGAAATGAATTATTGGATAAAGACAACGAGGCACAGGTTTAGATCAAACAGTTATATAGGAAGTGTATTTAGTTCTGTAAAGCCAAACTTGGTTTTACAGATTTTTTTCAACTAAAGGTTACAGTAAAGTCTCGGCATGCCAGGTTTTACTGTGTAAAAATAGACATGAATCACGCCATTTTTGAGACTGCTTTTCTGAATAATAACGCCACTGATTAAAACTTTTATTAGTTCTGTGATTACTTATCTGTTAAAATATTAATCAATTATTTTTTGAATGAGGTGTTGAAATGGCATGTACAACTTTTTTGGTCGGAAAAAACGCTAGCGTGGATGGCTCAACGATGATTGCGCGTGCAGAAGACGGCGGTGATGGTCCAAATCCGCAAAAGTTTGTGGTCGTGACTCCTGATCAACAGCCGAAAACCTATCACGCTATTTTAACGAGTGTGACGGTTCCGCTTCCTGCAAGTCCGTTAAGTTACACTGCTACGCCAGATGTTGATTCGTCGGCTGGAATTTGGGCGGGGGCTGGCATTAATGGGGCCAACGTAGCAATGACGGCCACCGAAACAATTACAACAAATAGCCGAGTACAAGGGGCAGATCCTTTCGTGGCCAATGGATTAGGAGAAGCTGATTTCTTAACCATCGTGTTACCATACATTCATTCTGCCAGAGCTGGGGTACAACGCTTGGGCGCTTTGCTTGAAAAGTATGGGACTTATGAAGCGAATGGGATTGCATTTTCAGATTGCGATGAAGTTTGGTATATGGAAACTTTGGGTGGTCACCACTGGGCTGCCATGAAAATTCCTGATGATGCCTATGTCATTGCCCCTAATCGGTTGAACATTGATCAGTTTGATATAAAATCCGATATGACATTGTGTTCTGCAGATTTAGAAGCTTTTATTGTGGAACATCACTTAAATCCTGACTTAAAAGGGTTAAACTTACGGCATACGTTTGGTAGTGCCACTATAAAAGATACGGCTTATAATAACCCCCGTGCTTGGTATGTCCAGCAGCATTTCACGCCAACCAGTAATCGAACGCCTATTGATCAAGAGTTGCCTTTTATTCAGCGTGCAAGTCGTAAATTAACCGTATCCGATGTGAAATGGGCATTAAGCTCACATTATCAAAACACACCCTTCGATCCATATGGACACGGTTCCTCGATAGAAAAAGAACAGTATCGAGCAATCGCACTTAACAGAAACTTAGAAACGCATGTCTTACAAATTCGTAATCATGTACCGGCCGATTTGGCAGGTGTTCATTGGTTAGCTTTTGGTCCCAATACGTTTAATGAGTTAGCACCTTTCTATGCTCATGTGACTGATACACCAATGCGTTATCGTGATACGCCGACGAGTTTTGACGCACAAACGATTTTTTGGTTGAATAAAACGTTGGCGTTAATGGGTGATCGTAACTTTGAGCTATATCAAGAATTAGTGGCTAATTTTCAGGAACAGGTCATGGCTAAAATGCGAAGTATGTTATTAAGTACGAAGCCTACTGATAACTTAGAAGCGGTTAATGAACGTATCGCTGAAACAATGTTTGCTGATGCGATGGCGTTACTCGGAAAGATGACTGTGCTTGGATCACAACAAATGAAATTAAGCTATGACTTATTGGATTAACTATAAAAAAGTTAGAAAAATTCACCTAGAGTCAAATAGGAATATAAACGAAAGAAGATCAACGACTGGTATAAAAACGCAGTCGTTGATCTTTTATTTTTTTAGCCGAATTGTCATTAATAAAGGACATTTTTTGCATCTTCGAATAGATATAGTCGAAATGTGTGACAAATGGCTGCTCTCTCTGCTTAGCTACGGCATACGAACGATTAAAAATACACAATCATTAGCCATTATTGAAATTTGACCTAACATTACCTGGATGTAGCGCATTTACCAGTACACCATAATCATAAGATTCATTTGCTAAGCCATACGTTAACATAATCAAGGCCAGTTTTGACTGGAAATAGGCAGCCATTGCTCGATAATCATGTTTTGCTTGAGTAACGGTAGTAATAATTTTGTGAGTAAGATTAGTGAAAGCACATTAAAAAAACAACTAGATTCTGTAATTGAGTCTAGTTGGTTTCGTTAAAATGAAATTATAACTGAGTCCTGGAAACCGTGTTGGGTAATATAGTGAAGCTATTGTTGATGCATAAACGCATATTTAGCCGAATTGACAATTTCAGTTGCAAAATGTAATTTGTGGCCATCAGCAATTGCTTGCGGCGCTTTGCCGGGACAGAAAAATGTTGATTTTAATGTAAATCCAGTAGCACTTGGTCGAAACTGGTGGCAGGCACCAACGTGGATTGGCGTATCATCACTTTTGAGTAAGAATTGACCACAGACGATCATTGGATAATCCAAATCACGCTCGAAGGGTAACCCACCAGGGATTGTTTGGCTGGCAATACCGTGAACATAGACGGGTTCGCCAAACATTCCGAAGGCTTCCATGCCACGTTGACCTGAATGAATATCACCAATGATAATATAATGTTCTGGATTCACACTGAGTGCGGCATTGCTGTCAAAACTACCATTGATAACCGACATCGTTTCTTGAAAGCCAATGCCGGACACTTCTGTAATAGTAGTGCCGATGTGTGACTTCCGGGGATCATAATCCTGATTATAGGCTTTCCAACGACGTTCGGCATCAGCTTCAACATCTCTGAATAGTTGCAACATACCTTTTTCGCCTAAAGTGGTACGTGCTTGATAAGAAATTTTAGTGGCAACTTCAGGAGCCAACCAGTTTAAATCAGTATGACTTAGTGATTGGTTATCTAATCTCAAATCAACGCCGAGTGCCTTCAGTTCGTGTAAAACATGTAATGTTCGTTCATATTGGTAGCGATCGAGTTGTGTCTGCGTGTATGCTGTGTCGTCAATGAAGACTTTATAAGTTAAATTTGTCATGATGGGGCCTCCTTAGTTTATCTAGTGCTATTATTTAGGGAACGGTCTTACGGGGCCAGTACGAGGATCAATGAAGTGTCCAATTTTGGACAAAAATGAACACTTTGTCAGATATTAGGAGGTAACAAATGAACCTGTCGTCAATGAATAGAAGTCAACGAGATATTCAAATGGCTTTTTTGAAATTATTGCAGGAAAGGTCGTTTGACATGATGACAATTTCGTTAATTGCTAAGCAAGCACAAGTATCACGTCAAACGTTTTACACGTATTATCCTAGTTTGTTTGATTTGGCCACGGCAGTATTAACGGTGTATCTAGCGCCAATCAAACAGACCGTGAAAGCACGAGTTAACGCAATGCAGGATAAGTCATTTGCCGTAACTTATCAGGAAATGGCCCCAATGCTGGCTACTGAGTTGCTCGAAAAGCGCGCGGATTATGTCGCTTTAAGAAAATTACCATTAGGACAAAATGGGTTTGATGCTCGACTGAAATCAATTTTAAAAACAACATTGAGTGACGCTTATCAAGGTGAAATGGACCAATTGACGCAAAGTTTTATTGCCCATTTAATGATGGCTGAATTGGACTATATTTTTGAGACGGGCGAGTTGCCAACTGCTACTAGGCTAGTTGCAAGTATTGCTAAGGTTCAACAGCTGTTTCGATAAATTGTCAATTTAAGGGCTGGTAAGTGAACAAGGATAGTTTTTGGGATGAGACCACCTTGGCGATTTGGTTGAATTAGAAAAATCGTTTCCTAGCCAGTCTGGTCGATTTATGATATTGGCACATTCGCGCAAACTGCAAGCCGTGAGGTCGATACGATGGTCGCATATAAAAATATTAAGTATCAGGATGAAGTGCGTGACCAATTCACGATTCCGGTGCTTTTTTGAACATTTTAAAGTCAATTTGCAGTCTTATGTTTCACTTTACAGATGCAACCTTGAACAAGGTAAAGTGGTGTCTATGCAGCGAGTTGGCGATAGATACTAATAATTTGAGTGACGATACCAATGCTCATGTTGGTGAATTATTTCGGCAGAATCGTAAATAGTTGAAACAACAGTTAAATGTTTATGGTCGGGCCGATCTGTCTAAATAAGAAATTGCCACGGTATTAGTCACCGTGAAAGATTCAGAATGGATTGGATAGGAATTAAAGCTAAAGATGTTTGATGAGAAAATTTAAAAGTGGCCTGATTCATTTTGAATTGGGCCTAGAAGTTAAACTATGAATTGCCGTTTCCTTTGTTAATTTAAGTTTAGGTATGTTGTCTTTTGGGGTCATATTAAGAAAGAAAAAAGTGCGTACTTATTTTTTTGATTTCGTGGATGTATAGTGAAGCTGTGCATTTTTATATAAATGACATGAATTCTAGATAGGTGGCGTTAAAGTAATGTCTAAAAGTTATTCGATTGCAATTTTGGGTGCTACAGGAGCTGTAGGAACGCGAATGATCGATCAGCTGGCAAAATCTGATATTAAAGTGTCTAAGCTGTGTTTACTGGCTTCCAAGCGGTCAGCTGGAAAAATATTGGTTTTTCGTGGACGGCATCTGAAGGTTCAAGAAGCTTTTCCCGAGTCATTTGATGGTATTGATATTGTATTGGCATCTGCAGGTGGTAAGGTGTCTGCAAGCTTGCTTCCCGAAGCCGTTAAGCGGGGGGGCTGTTTGTATCGACAACACATCATATTTTCGAATGAATGATGATGTTCCGTTGGTGGTTCCTGAAGTGAATGCAGAATGTGTAAAAGCGCATCATGGAATTATTGCCAATCCAAATTGTTCGACTATTCAAATGGCAGTGGCTCTGAATCCGGTACGACAAAAGTATGGGTTAAATCAGATTATTGTTTCGACATATCAAGCAGCGGGTGGTGCTGGACAAGCTGGTATTGATGAACTATACCAAGAGGCAACCGCGTATTTGAACGATGAACCTATGGAAAGTAAAATCTTGCCTGTAAAAGGTGGTCAAAAGCATTATCCAATTGCTTTCAACTTATTACCACAAATCGATGTTTTTGAGGATGCAGACTACACTCATGAGGAGTGGAAAATGATTCATGAAACAAAGAAAATTATGTGTGGAGATAAGAACAGTCAACAATTAAAAGTCACAGCGACTTGTGTTCGTGTTCCGGTTCCTATTACACATGGTGAAACAATCTACTTTATGACCGATACAGCGCCAACGCCTGATGAAATTCGGACCACGTTAGAGACTGCTCCCGGAGTAATCGTACAGGATGATCCTAAGCGTCAAATTTATCCACAGCCGGTTGAAGTTGTTGGAAGTCAACAAACTTTCGTTGGGCGCATCCGTTCGGATATGGAAAATAATCGTGCCTATCATATGTGGGTTGTTGCCGACAATTTAGTTAAGGGTGCTGCGTGGAATGCTGTGCAAATTGCTGAAGAATTAATCAAGCAAGATGAGGTTCATGGGTCACAAGAATTTGCAAATCTATTCTGATGTATAGTGTGGCGAGGCCAAGAGTGCGTACTAAGTGTTATTCATAATGAATTTTAAAACTGTCTTTTCTGAAAATAAGTCTTCAGAAAGGACAGTTTTTGATTGGGCTTCTCTTAGTTTGATGTAAGAATCATTCTGAATGAAAGAACACTATAGTTATAGCATTTACTTATTCGAATGATTTTTGAGCAATTAGTAAGGTGATGTTCGCAAAAAAATAGGGAAGAAAAATATGCGTACTTGTTTTTTTCTTTTTACAATTTATAATTGCTTTTGTACTCAAATATTAACTCTAGAGAGTGGGGGAGCAACTTTGATTGAAACGTTGAATGTATTTACAAAATCGGGAACCGCGTTGAAGGGCACTATTTTCAAAGCCAAAAGAGCAACCACTGTGTTAATTGCTATTACGGGTGTTCACGGTAATTTTTATTCGAATCCTTTTTATGTCAATATTGGAAAAACGTTGATGAAAGCTGGAATTGATTTCATATATGCGCAAACACGAGATGCTTGCAGTCAAGTTTCCTCAGTCAATCAGTTGACCGGTGAAGCGGAATTGGTAGGCTCGTGGTCTGAGAATTTTGATGATGCGGATGGTGATATTGATGCTTATCTTGAGTATACGGAGCAATATCATTATCAACATGTCATTCTGGGTGGCCATTCTTTAGGTGCGAATAAGGTTATTCACTATTTAGCCCATCATGTGGCAACCAGAGTTGACAATTTTTTGTTGTTAAGTCCAGCTAATATTAAACGGTTGACCGATACGGTATCAGACAATGAGAAGCAATATGTAAAGTCATTAGTTGAAAGCGGCCAAGATGAACAATTATTGCCATTTCAACTTTTTGGATGGCTACCCTGTACGGCCGGCACGGCATATCAGTGGATTTATTCCAAAACATTAGATAACGTTCATTCTGATGAAAACGCAGATTTTACACAAGTTGAACATGTAAAACATAATGGTGCATTGTTAATTGGAACTATGGACAGTTTTACTTATGGCGATCCCAGTCAGTACTTGAAAACGATTAATGAGCACTTTCAAAATAAAGATCGTAATGAACTTATATTTGTGAGAGGGACAGGCCATACGTACCAAGATAAAGAACAAGAGTTAGCAGATATTATTTTAAAGTTGTTAAAGAAATGGGGAGGTAATGATAATGCCCTTTATTATGGCCAAGGTTAATTCCAAAATTACAAGTAAACAAAAGCTACAATTGAAAACTGGTTTGGGCAAAGCAATTAGTTTTGTCCCGGGAAAATCGGAAGATGTACTCATGGTTGGGATTGAAGATCAATATGATTTGTATCTACGTGGTGATGGTGAACAAGCCTTAGCCTATATTTCAGTAGCAATTTATGGAACACCTCAACATGAGGGCTACATCAAACTAAACCTTGCCATTACGGAGTTGTTTTATAAAACACTCCATATTAATCCAGAAAATATCTTCATTGATTATGAAGATATCAAGGTTTGGGGAACTAGTGGATACCTCATTGATGAAAATGGTGTACATGTCCCTGAAGGAATAGTGGACGATTAAACGTAATCATAAAGGAGTAATTGAAATGCAAGATAAGTACAATAAGCTTTTTGAACCATACACCTTGAATAATAATGTCGAGATTAAGAATCGGTTGGTGGTTGCGCCGTTAACGGTCTATGATTCAGGTCCAGATGGTGAATTAACAGGGGCTGCTCGTAATTTCTGGGAGGATCGCTTTAAAGGCTTTGGCATGTGGATTATTCCATTTGCCAATGTCCACCCTAGCGGAATTGGATTTGAGTCACCGAATGCTTTTCATGAAGAAAATCTACCAACGTTAAAAGAGTATGCAGATATTTCACATAAGCAAGGTGCTAAGGCCGTAATTCAGTTAGCCCATGCAGGAATTCATGCAGCACCTGATATGACACAAGGCTATGATCTAATGGGACCAAGTGATTTACCATATATGGGAATTCGTGGCATGACTGACGATGAAGTACGTGAAATGGTACATTCATTCGCCTACGCGACCGAACTGGCAATAAAAGCTGGACTTGATGGCGTTGAAATTCATGGTGCCAATGGTTGGTTAATACAACAATTTGTATCGGCGACATATAATCAACGTACTGATCATTGGGGTGGCAGCATGGAGAAACGATTTAACTTTCCAATGGCCATTATTGATGCGATTGACGAAGTTCGGCAGAAATATCAGCGCCCAGATTTCATTGTAGGCTATCGCTTTTCGCCAGAGGAACCTGGTGAGGCTGGTTTGACTATGGAAGAAACGTTAGCATTGATAGATTTACTAGTTGAGAAACCGTTACAGTATATTCACATCTCGCTTTGGAATTTTTACAAAAAAATCCGACGTGGTGGTGATACAAATATGACCCGAATGGAAGCTGTTCACGAGAGAATTAACGGCCGTGTGCCATTTATTGGGGTTGGCGATTTATTCGCTGAGGAGCAAGGCTTAGAGGCTTTTAATACCGGTTGGGCAGACTTTCTAGCCGTTGGTGGCTCAGTTGAATTGAATCCACACTTGGTTAATCAAATTAAAGATGGTCGGGAAGATGAGATTCAGAGTGAGTTTGATTGGAATAAAATGGATTCATATCGTTTTACACCTTCAATGTTGTACGGGACTTTAACAGGAAATGCAATGTTTCCAAAAGTTAAGCAAGGTTAAGATAGTTATGATTGAAAGGTGTGATAAAAATGAAAGAATTAAAAATTATCACTGTAGCTGATCCAATGATGGGGTTATTGTGGGAGACTTGGCCTACGCAACGCAAGCTTGAAACACATTTTGATTATCAAATTAAGTTTGAAATGTTGATGGGACAACTGGTTAAAAATGTTTATGATTTGGTTGACCAAACTGTACTAGAGAATTATGGCAAGAACGTCGCACTTAATCAGTATTGGGTGAAATTGATGCAAATCTATTTGCAAGAAGAATCAATTACGGGCATGCCTATTCAGATGGGTCAAAATGAACGGTTGTTTGATACTGATCATATCTCGTCAATATCGCTTGACAAAGGGTTGCGAGCAATCTCCAATCATAATGCTAAGTTAGAAAATCAGGTGTTATATGAGATGCAATATGATACGGTTATCAATAATTATCAAACTACTGATATTGATTATTTGGTTAAACTTGCAGAAAGTTTTGGTGTTAAATCGGCTCAGTTTATGAATCGTTATCAAGCAACTGACATGGAAACGAATTTGGATAAAGAATTGCAGGTACTTAGTCAATTGAAGATTAAACAAATGCCTGCGTATATCGTGATTTATGATGACAAGAGTTACATTATTAATGGGTTGCCAAAGTATGCGGACTGGCTAGATATTATTAGTAAAATTAGTGAAGGAGCGTTTAAGCCTAATGAGGTTGTTTTTGATTGGAAAGCTGTTTCTCGCTTACTCGAACGTCATCCGCATATTTCGAGTCTTGAATTGAAAGAAGCGTTTGATGTGAATGATGAAACAAAAGTTATTCAAGAAATGGCACATCATGGTTTGGTAAGCAAGCGGGTGAAAAACACGGTGTTTTATAAGAAACCACAAGTGTTTGATATGACGTAAAATTATTGATTAACAACATTTATATTGTGATATAGCAAATAGGAACCAAAACTACTTGATGATTGTCATTTAAGTAGTTTTGGTTCCTATTTTATTATAGATATTACTGTTTTAGTTACTGTTATGGATTTTTTGACCCCAATCAAATAAGCCATTCATTGTATAGATTAATTCTTTTCCCAAGTCTGTGAGATGATAGGTAACCGATGGTGGGACAGTTTTATCGTCATGACGATAAACAAGCTTGTTTTCTTCAAGTTCACGGAGACTTTTTGTTAGCATTGTATTGGTAATATTACCAACCATACGTTTCAAATGATTGTAATGTTGTCCATCATCGAGCATTAACTTCCATAGAATCGGAATTTTCCACTTTGAACCGATGATTTTCATTGAATAAGTGATTGGACAGTATTCAGGCATTTCTGTATTGAATCGAGCAACCATTTTTTCAAATACTTGTTGTTCCATAATTAACCTCAGATCCTTTTTAAGAACGAAAAATGAGTGTATATATATTTAAGTTTCTAGAGATATTGTAACATTAATTATTACATAGGCCAACTTTTTGCGGCAGCTTTGTTAGTTATCAATTCACAATGATGAGAGTATCATTCAAATAAATCATTTGTTTTTCCCTATGTTTGCGACGTATCTGATAAGATTTTTGAATTTGGTCATGAGTGATTCGATAATTTTTAATCCGTTAATTGTAAAATCACTTTAGTTTCTGGTTAAAGTAATATTTTTTTGAGTGTACTATCTGGTTAACACTGATTGGACTAATTTTAACGATTTTAGTGAATGGGTATTATTTTTTTAAACGGGCAATTGAATTTTAAGTCCGTTTCATCAAGTTAAAGAAATTCTTCATCCCCTAAGTGTGTGATGAATCTCCTGACAACTAATGACATTAATTGTGGAGTTTTGCTCAGCAATCAGATGATCATCTTCAAAGGTAAGAGCTGGTTTGAAAGCTTCATTTTTTTAATTAAGATTTTAATAATGATCAATTTTAATATTAGCAATCTGTTAGTATACATTTTGGATAGATTATTTTTTGGGGGGATTTGATGAACAAATTGCGAAAACACTTTTTTAGTGAGGCTAGACGTCAAGATTTAGTACAAAAAGCCGAAGTAACAAAGTTGTTAAATGCAACGAAATCACTTTGGATAAATGTGATTATATACTTGCTCATAACAGTAATTGAATATTGGCTTGCTTCAATTGGCCATTCACAAGCATTACGAGCCGATGCTTTCAACAATTTATCTGGCGTAATATCTACCTTTGTATTGATAGTGGGTCTGCATGTTGCAACGAATATGAAGGATGATGATTTTGTTGGAAAGACAATCCCGTCTGACACAACTCGTGATAAAGAAACTATTCAACTATCTAGATTTCGTTTAGAAACTATTTTCACGTTGATTACTAGTTTTATTATTATTTTAATTTCAGGACAAATTATTATTCAAAGTGCGACATCATTGTTTAATTTAGGAACAGAGTCGCATCCTAACTTATATTCTGCAATTGGAGCTGGAATTGCAACGATACTGATGCTAATTGTTTGGCAGATTAACTTAAAAAATGGTAAAAAGTTGCAAAATTCTGCACTGCTAGCCGCAGCTAAGGATAGTTTAGGTGATGTGATAACCAGTTTAGGAACGCTATTGACTGTCTTGTGTGCTTTTGTTTTTAAAGTTGCTTGGTTGGATAGTGTTGTCAGTATTGTAATTGGTTGTTTTATTCTCTGGTCGGGATTACAAATCTTTCAGGAATGCACACTTAATTTGGCTGACTATATTGACCCAACGCTAGAAAATAATATCAAAAAGACGGTTGAGCAATTAAGTGAAGTCTGTAAGGTAGTAGAATTAAAAGGCCGATATAATGGCAACGTTCTACTTGTTGACATGATTGTTATGGTGGATGCCAAGATGTCCGCATTTGAGGTCTATCAGTTAAATGAAAGAATAGAGTCAGAGCTGGACGCTAAGTTTAAGGTTTTTGACGTTTCGATGCAAATAGTTCCAGATCCAGAAAGTCTGGATGAAAACGATGTTCAGTTTTAGATGAGCAATTGAATTTTTAATAGATGAAAAAGGGGGAGCTCCTTGAATTACTAGGAAAAAGAGACGTTTTATTTAAAATGTTATTAATTCGTGTCATAAATGAATAAAAAGATCGCTGCCAATTGTGCAGCGATTTTTTTAAGTGACGAATTTACAATTGAAGTGCAACGATAAATAAAAGAAGACTCATCGCCTGAGTCTTTGTAAAATGGAATCACCACAACACCAATTACAAGGATAATTCTGACTATGAGCCTATACAAACATCTTAACGTAAAAGACCGAGATACTGACTTGTGTTACTTCGGAGTTGTCTTATCAAAAAATTGCGACTAAAGTTGGTTGTTCTAAAACAACTATTTCGCGTGAGCTTAACCGAAATGGTGGTTATAAGGAGTACTCTGCAATTCAAGCGCAAGACAATTATCAACGTCGGCGATTAAATAGTCGGCGTCTTAGACTTTTGGAAAATGATGATTTGCGCAACTTTGTTGTCAGAAAAATTATGGTTAGTCATTGGTCACCAGAATAAATTTCAGGTGGTAAAATTCGTAAAGTTAAAGGAACGGTCAATGAACGTCACGGTCGTTTTAATGACGTGCCTTCGGTTCATGATCGTCCTAAGTCGATTCGGCCATTGGGAAGGTGATTACCGTTCGTGGTAAAACCGGACGTTCAGCTTTAGTAACTTTGGTTGATCGTAAATCGTGGTTAATGTTGCTAATCTGTGCACGAGCTGATTATCTACACGTTCGTTATAGGGATAGGCAACCGTAATCATGCCATTCTTACGTCACTACGGCTTTAGATTATTTAATTTAACGTTCAAATACAGGCTAGTGAGGATTGTTAATCCTGAGATGCCGCCTAACTGTAGCATGACCGTTTCTAGCGAAGGTGTTGGTTGATGTCCTAATAACGGAAATAAATACCAGAATCCGATTTCGGGAAAGAAAGACAGTTCGATTGCTAGAGTTGTGACTGTCGGTTGAGCTTTTTTTGGCAGATCTGCTGGATACTGGGAGATATTTTTCCGGCGACGCAGTGTATTTATGAGAAAGAAACAGCCGATAAAGATGACTAGCGATAGACCGATAATTAAGTTCCAAGTGCGATTTTTGAAATAGAAAACAAGCGTTGTTAGCAAGAACCAATCGATTATTTGGAAATGCATCTCGCGTGATCGCATTAAAGCCTTCATATTCTTTAGCATGACTTTTACCTATTTTTATTTAAAAGGCTAACCTGATCCTGGCTTGAAGGCAAAAAGAAGGGTTTGAAGTTAAATTGAACAAACTAAACCTTTAATGACTAATATGTTCAGCAAATCCTCGCAAGCCACCAATGATTGCTTTGAAAGGTACTGTCGTAAGTTGATGATCTTCGTCCATATACGTGACTTGCCCTTTAGTAATCGTTGTAGCGGCATTATCGTGGGCCAACAGATTACGCAGTTCAAAATGGGGAATGGTCGGCAATGTCTGTCCTTCGAAGAACAAGTGATAGAGATCAGCTCGCCCACGCGGACTGCGAAGCTTCTGTGAAATATCGCGAACAACGAGCGTTTGAAAAGCGTGGCCTTGAACATTAGCGGCCACGTTTGGAATTACCGCCACGAGCTGTGATTTTAGGAAACCTTCTGTTAAGACAAATGCCGATAGTAAGAGTGATTTCTGCAATAGTGGATTATTTTGGTGCGTTAAGGCTTTTTGCAAATCCGCTAGAGCTGCCAAATGCTGTTCTAAGGTAATCGGTGTATGCGCATATAAATAGTAGTTTTCACTTTCTGGTGTTGCTTTAACTGGTTTCGGTGTTGCGGATAGCTTGAGTTTACCTTCGGGAACACCTAATTGGCGTAACGTTGCGACGATTGGCCGTCGAACCGTTTCCGCGGCTGGGTAACGTAGCTCGGTTGTAGTGAGATTATTGCCGGGCACTAGCTCAATTTTGGCATTCAGGGCGGCAATTAACGGCGCGTCTGGGACATGTTTAAGCAAGTTCTCCGGTAAAGAATCGGCTGTAAAGCTCAAGTGTTGTTCAAATGGCATGAATAGGCCATGTAACTCTAGCAATTGGACTAATGTGGGAGTTGCTAATTGTGTAAGTAACGGCCAAGTAATTGTTTGGGCGGTCACTTCTGGTTGAATAATGGCTCGTAATCCAGCCTGTAATTGTTGTTGACGATTGATAGTCGCCACCTCCTTTAATGAGTATCTTTAGCAGGAGCGTAGCATATTCAGGCCAAAAAGTGCAACTTTGATGATTAGTTAAATAGTAAAACTAATTGTTTTGATAAGAAAATTGTGAAAAAAGTGTGTTTTTTTGCCAAAAAGGGTTTTCAAAGTCGAAATAAATCGATATAATAATTTATAAGTTATGAAGATGATAATATTTAACGAACAAGAGGAGGCGCAAATTTATGATTAAATTATTTACGCAAGCAAGTTGTAGCTCATCACGGAAGACTCGCAGTTGGTTACGGGACCATGAGGTGGCGTTTGAAGAGAAAAATTTCAGTTCGGAAGCTCCGACTCATGCGGAACTCAAACAAATTTTATGTTTAACGGAAAATGGGTTAGACGATATTATCTCAACACGATCACAACATTATCCCAAGATCGCTAAGCAGTTACCGGATATGTCATTCAATGAAATCTTAACCTTGTTATGCGAGCGCCCCCAATTGTTACGGCGGCCAATTATCTTAGGTGAAAATAAGCTACAAATTGGATTTAACGCGGACGACATCCGTCAATTTATTCCACGGCACATTCGCCGGTTAAATTTTAATGAAACCCTGACTAAAATTGCTTGGTAAGGGAAATAAACGCTACGTTTAGAACGATTGACCGTATTTTTGGTCGATCTTTTTTTATTGGTTTTAAATGAAACGGTTGCATTTGAAACCATTAGTGCTATACTCAATTTATTCCTTAAAGATGGTGAGATGATGATAAGTGGAAAGATCACATTCGATCATGAGTTTGTTGTATCAATTAGCCAATGTTGAAACGCAACTTTTAAATCAAGCTTTAAGTCAGCAGAATCTGACGAATGAACAGGCACGAGCGCTGAATTATATCCGGCAACATCCGGCCACCAATCAACGCGCAGTTGGGGATTATTTAGGTCGTCAAGCTGCGAGCACCTCGAATTTAATGAAAAGCTTGTTAACACGGGAATTAGTGACTCGAGAACCGGCGCCAAATAATGATCGTGAAAAACAATTACGGCTAACGCCAGCTGGTGAACAATGTGCGCAACAGATTGAAGCCGCTTTTCAACAAGTTGAGCAGCAGATTCATCAAGCGGTGCCAGTTGAACAAGTTACCCCGCTGGAGAAAACATTGACGACTTTACTGCAGCAATTAACGAAAGAAGACTAAATATGTCATTAACTGAACAAGAAACTAGTGAAACTAAAGCCGAACTACAAGCTAATTTTAAACTATCTGGTTTGACCTATGAACAAGTGGCGGCGGATTTGGCAACAACGCCGGAGCATATTGAAGCCGTACTGAACTTACAAGTGTCAAGAATTGAAGATCCATGGATTTTATTACGTTATTTGGATCGTCAATTGAAAGCCAAGGGACAAACGCCAGTGCCATATAGCCGATTGAATGGCTCACCGATGCGGCATTGGTTTTTGAATCAAGGTCGGATTCGGCGGGGGTTACTGAGTTAACTATAAAACCAAAGTGCCACGTTAAGATCAATTCTAAAGCTGATCTTAACGTGGCACTTTGGTTTTATTTAGAATTGATCTGTAGTTAGGATGCGGATAAAGTCGCATTACCCAAAGTTTTTGGCAAGCCCCAAACTTCTAGAATTGGGAATAACATTAGCAACCCTAAAATCGCGAAACCATATTCGTAAGCAGTTGCTAGTGCAGTGTACATACTGATGACATGTACGACAACCGTAATCAAGGAGACACCCAATCCTTGCGCCATCGTTTGCACCACAGCGCTTAAGGTGTTGGCACTATTGCGATCTTGAGGTGCAATTTCAGCGAAACTCAAACCGTTATAGGCAGTCAGGGCTAGAGAACGGCCCATCCCGGCAACCATCGCAAGCAACGCAATGATTGGGGCCGCAGTGTTTTCACGGATGAAGGCCAGCGCCACGCCACTAACTAAGACCATTAGGAAGGCGGCTAATAAAGCCCCACGGTAACTGAGCTTTTGAATGATAATGGTGGTAAACGGCTTGATTCCAATATTTCCCACAAAGATAAAGAGCACAAAGCCCCCAGCTTTGACTGCGGCCCAGCCAAAAATCGTTTGTAAATAAACGGTTAATAAATAGGGTAAAGCTCCGACTGATAACCAGAGTAGTGAGCCGCCGGTTTGACAGATTCTAAATGACGCTGTTTTTAGCGCAGTAACAGCAAATAACGGCTGTGCCGCATGACTAAGGTGGTAGCCGACCAAGCCAATACCTAAGAGTCCTATGATAACTAAGGCTGAACTTAGCCCCCAGTTCGCATTGGTCCGGGTTGCGGCTTCAGCCCCAACTAAGATTAAGATGGAAGACGCAGCAATTTCTAAAAAGCCCATCCAGTCAAAAGGTTGGGCGGTGTTATGTTGATCAGGGGCTAACCACCAGGTACCGATGGCTAAGATGACGATTCCAATTGGTAAGTTAATGAAGAAAATCCAGTGCCAACTCCAGTAGGTAATGATAAAGCCACCTAAAACCGGGGCAATTGCTGGGGCGATCAACGCTGGCCAGACCAGATAACTCACCATCCGTAGCAACTGACTAGGTTCAGTCTTTTCTAGCACGATCAATCGCGCCGTTGGTGTCATTAAAGAACCAGCGACACCTTGCAATAAGCGCATCGCTAACAAAATTGTGAATGTTGGTGCTAGGGCACTTCCTAAAGAACTAGCTGTAAATAGCGCCACAGCACTGAGCCAAATAATCTTTTTGCCAAAGCGATGGGCCAGCCAACCGCTTAAGGGAATGAAGACGGCCACGGTAATCAGATAAACACTGACTAAAAGTGCCGTGGTAGCCGCCGAACGATTGAACGTCACTCCAATTTTGGGCAGTGCGGTGGTGACAATGGTGCCATCCAGAATTTCCATGAAAAGACTGGCCGCCATTAAGAGGGCGATTTTAATTGTTTTTGACATGATTAACCTCGTTGTTGTAATTGTTGTTTAAAGTCGGCTACCCATTTCTGGGCAACCTGAGCTTGTGCAATGCGCAAGGTAAGTTTTTGCGCGGCGTACCAATGATCAGGGCGATCATGTTGTTGTAAATGTTGAGCGGCTAATTGGGCCTCAGTAATGATGGCGCTTTGCTCGGTGGCGTAGGCGTCTAATAACGTGAGTTGCCGTTCGAGTGGTAAGTGTTGCATGACATCAAGTTTGATCAAAAAGATGTCGTTATTGTGGGCACCGGCTGGAATTGGTGTGGCCATAAGTTCAAGAAAGCGGTCTTTACCGGCATCGGTAATCGTGGCGATTTTTGTTTTTTTCGGCGCTTCGATCACTTGCAACGTAATTAACCCTTGTTGTTGTAGGCGTTCGAAGAGCGGATAAATGACACCGAAACTGATACGTCGATGATGGCCTAGTGAGACCTGCATCGCGGTACGAAGTTGGTAACCATTTTGGGGTTCTTCCATTAATTCTCCCAAAACGAAGAGTTCATTCATCATCAGTGTTGATCCTCCTTTGTATCTAAAAGATGTAAAAATCATATATCTTTTAGATGCACCTGTCAATCTTGTTTTTTTAATTTTTGAGAAAATAAACCTAAAAAACACCTCCAATCAATAATGTGATAGCTTATTGGCTGGAGGTGTTTGAAGTAGCTGATTAATGTTAAATGAGCGATTAGAGAAGACAACGGTCAATGCTAGTTGTCGGTAACATGGCCGCAATTTTAATGGGACAACTTGCTCAACTTAATCCAGATTTGTTTGCGGACAAACCTGTGTTAGATCAAGATGGCGTGCGACATGCCGGGATTAAGAATAGTACGGTAGTTTTGAAAGCCGGTTTTGGACAAATTACCAATTTGGCGATGAAGTTAAGTGCCGATGATACGGTTGAAAGCTTAGTCTTTACAGCGAAAGGGCAATCGTTAAGCAATCGCTTTGAAGAATATGCCGAGATCGTTAGTGACAACGACCTAGCGACTTTAAAACCTGTTGGCTTAATTATGACGGGTGAAGAGTCGGTAATTCGTCAATTAACAAAGAAGTTCAGCATTTTATCGTAGTAACTAAAATCGCGTGTGCCTAACGACTCTAATAGAGTTCATAGGCACACGCGATTTTTAGTTGTAAGGTTAATAATTAATTGGCTCTTTTCGTGGCTCTCTTTTTGAAAGCGTGTCGTAAGCTAGTCAACAGATTAAGAAAAATCCAGACGATAGCGACGAGTATGGATCGATCAAGATTATCGAAAATACTTGGCCAAAAGTCTTGGTTACGCCAGCCGATGTCGAAAATAGTGTAGACGAATGGCGAGATCAAAAAAATAAAAATAGTGCTACACAGTAGTCGCCGCAATGTATAGCGCCAAGTACGTTTAATCGGTGTTGCGGGCGTCAAATCCCTAATGAGGCTGACGACCCAACGGCCAACGAAAACAATGGTCATGATAACTGCGAGACCTAAGATTAACCAAGTCCCCTTATGGAACCAGATAGCCGTGATCAGGGCGACCAAGAGGCTAAGGCTTAGGTAAAGATCCAAATATAGTGATAATCTTTGTTGGCTTCGCTGAATTTCAACGACTTGTCCTTGAGTGATTTCAGGATCAAAGCCATATAAGTAGTGGGCAATAACATTAACAAAACTGATTGGCATGATGAACTCCTGACTGATATAATAAGTTTATTATAAACAAACAGCTAACTGTTAACAAGGTGTATTAAGCGGCTAGCGCGAATTGAAAGTGGGAAAAAGACGTGAAAGGTCGGACATGGGTCTTATTTTTAGGAACAGTTGTGATATTAGGATTAGGCTTATCTGGCTGGCTTCAACATGGTCGAATACCGACCGCTAATACTTATGCGAGCCAAACCATTAATCGTGAGATCAAAAACAAGCATTGGGCCACACTAAAACGCTGGACGGGGTCAGATACTAAGTTGTTAACGCAACTAAAACAAAGTGGTGGCGTTGATTTTGTTGCTAATATGAAAGAACTTGAACTAGGTGATAACGTCATGTTTAGGATATTGAACAAGAAAAATGTCAGTATTACCGTCAAATTAGTCCATCATCGAGTTGGCTTTTTAGGCCTATATGATCAATACAGTATCTCAAAAATTAAGCGATATTAAGACTAAACAGACCTGTCATTTTGGCAGGTCTGTTTTACCATAACTGATGGCGCGTATTGCATATCACTTGGCACAAATTGTCATATGATTTTAGTCGATTTCACCGTAAAATAATTTTCATCAGCAAACATTATCGCGGTTTGCATTGCTTAATGAGCAGTTGATCATTTTGAGTATTATTCGGATGGGGACTGGCAACCCGATTGTGCCAAGCCGGGTGGCAGGTCCGTATGCATATGGTCACTCGATTGAACAAGTCTTGGGCGTTAGGGCGACATCAACAAGCAATAACGCGCTTGTATTTAAACGTGGCGACTTAGAACAACCATTTTTGACACAAAACAATTCAATGTGGCACTATTTAGAACCGGAATTTAAACGCCAACTTGCCAGTATTACCGATGATCAGTCATTTATCCAGTCGATGCGGCAAATATTGTATCGCGCTATTGCGGCGGGTGACTATTCAATTGACACAATTGCGAGTCGGCTAGGTGTTAGTGTACGGACACTGCAGCGCTATTTAGCAAACGGACAGACGACTTTTAAAGTGGAGACACAACTAGTTCAACAAAAGATGGCAATTGAGTTTGCTAAGAATCCACAATTGACGACTACCGAAATTGCCTATCTGGTTGGGTATACGGAAGTTAGTTCATTTACGCGCGCCTTTAAACGCTGGACGGGGCAAACGTTAACTCAGTATCGAGGTTAATTTCTTTGATGAAAAAGCGAAAGTTCAACACTCACACGGCCGCCGTCATGTGAGTGTTGAACCTTTTTGTAGTGGGATTAAGTATTGGAATTACTAGCGGCAGCTTGTTCTTGTTGCTTAACATAGTCAATCGCAATGACCAAGCCGACTAATAGTAATTCGCTGTCATAGTCGTTGATGGTTAGTTCATATTGATCACCAAAGCTCAGCCATTTTTTAGCGACCGTTCCCACGACATGGTTTCCTTGGCGAACGTCAAAGTTCATATCCCAAAAGTCCCCGGTAATGGTCATGCCTAACGCGTCGATGTTATAACGTGGTTTAAATAACGTAAATTGCTTTTTTATTGTCGCGGCTTGCCGGCCGTTAATCGTTACTTGCAGCTTTGGCAACCACGTAAACGGTTGATTAGTGACCGTCGCCACGACTTTTTCATGTTGATCTAAAATATCAAAGTGTTTGGGAATTTTAAATAAGCTCCCGACGACTTGATAGACCGGTTGCTGGGCGGCATCGATGACCGCAAATTTATCGCGCAACGAAAAGATCTTCTGATTAATATAGAGTTGACGCATCGAACATTCCCCCTAGATGTGATTACCTTTTATTATAGGTTAACGGCGACGTAATAAAAAGCGATTCACCATCGCAGCGAATCGCTAAGTCAGTTTTAAGCGCGTTGTTTCAAGGCGCGTTGAACTTGTCGTAAAACTTGTGCTTGCCGCAATTTTGGAACGACTGTGCGTTGTGTTAAGACGGCGTAACCTTGCTCACGGGCAACGGTTAAGATTTCGCGGTATAAGTAAGTCGCGGCCATTAACGCTGGTCGGGCGGCATCGTCAATGAGTGGCAACATGGTCAACCCTTGTTGGTAATCTTGCTCTGCGACTTTAGCGGTCGCTTCCCACAGGGCGATGAAGTGATCACTGGGGGTGACGGTTTCAAAGTCAGCGTTGGTCACCCCGTGAGCGATTAACTGTGACTTCGGTAAATAGATACGACCTTGCTGATAGTCTTCACCAACGTCGCGTAAGATGTTAGTGAGCTGCATCGCACTACCTAACGCAATCGCTGATTGACGGATTTGGCGATGCTGGCTGGAGAGAATCGGTAAGATCATCAGGCCAACCGACCCGGCAACGTAATAACGATAGTCCGTTAACGCGGCTGACGTTGTCGGTTGCGTGAAGGTCGCATCCTGGCGTTGACCTTGTAGCATGTCGAAGAAGGCCGTGTGATCCATATCATAGGTGGCAAAGACTACGGCTAAAGCTTCCCACATTGGTTTAGCGGGAACCTCACCAGTCGTAAAGGCCACTAACTCTTGTTGAAGCTGTTCGAGACCCGCGAGATCGTGATGCACATCGATTAAGTCATCGGCGGTCCGGCAAAAGGCATACACGGCATAGATACTCCAAGCACGGTGGCGGGGTAAATGTGAGAAGGCCGTGTAAAACGACTGTGACGCGCGTTTCGTGATTGCGGCGCAAATTTCAAAGGCGGCACGATTAGTTTCAAATAAGGTTGGATTTAGCGTGGTCATCTTTCAACAGCTCCTTTACGGCTAATTTGGCACTCTGCATGACAATCGGTACGCCGGCACCGGGATGGATGCTACTGCCACAGAAGTAGAGGTTCTCGGCATATGGAAACTTTGGTTGCGGGCGGTAATAGTTGCTTTGGCCTAAAGTTGGTCGTAAGCCAAACGTCGCGCCATTGTACGCCCCAAATTCAGTTTTAAAATCTTGTGGTGTGAAATGGCGTTCAAAGATAATGTGGTCGGCTAGGTCGTGAAAGCCTGGTTGTTGGCTAATTTTGTCTAAGATCAGGTCGCGGTAATCCGCAATGGTCTCAGGTGACCAGTCATCGAACTTTGATAATTCAGGTACTGGGACTAAGACGTATAACGCATCGTGGCCCATGGGCGCTAAACTGGGGTCCATCTTGCGTGGTCGGTAGAGGTAATAAGACGGATCACCTGGTAACGTCCCCGTTTGGAAGAGTTCGTCGACGTTACGTTGGAAATCGGTAGCTAAGTGAATCGTGTGTAGTGCTTGGTCCGGGTAAGTTCGGTCGAGCCCTAAGTAGAGAATGAAGCATGAACAAGAATACTTGGCGCGGGCCAAGTGGCGATCGGTGTATTTTCCACGTTGTGATTCGGGTAATAGGGTTGTCATGGCGGTTGGGAAATCCACGTTGCCGATGACGTAATCACTGAGAACAACTTGATTACCGAGTTGCACGCCATATGCTTGGCGATCACGAATTAAGATCTTCGTAACGGGGCGGTTTAAATGAATAGTGCCACCGAGTTCTTCGAATAACCGAACCAGGCTCTGAACTACGGTATACATACCACCTTTTAAGAAGTAAACCCCGTAGAAGAGTTCGATCATCGGGATCATATTGTATAGCGATGGCCCTTGGTACGGTGAAATGCCGATGTAGAGGGTTTGAAAGGCTAAGGCTTGGCGCAAGTGCTCATTGGTGATGAATTGACTCAAGTTTTTGTAAGCATTGCTAAAGGTTTTAAGGCGTAAGCCGGCTAGTAATGACCGTCGATTATAGAAATCTGACCACTGCCGAAAGCTTTGTTCTAAAAAGTTTGGTTTGGCGATGGCATATCGTTGATAGATATCGCCCAAGAAGCCTAAAAATCCTGGGACGTCTTCCGGGGCGATGCGTTCGATTTCTTGGATTAAGGTGGGGAGGTCACGTGACAACGCCATCGATGTCTGATCACCAAAGACCAGTTGCATCATTGGTTCGACCGGCTCAAACGGCACGTAATCTTTAGGATCAACACCACAAAACTCGAAGAGCTCTTCGTAGACGGCTTTCATCATCACGATGGTAGGGCCAACGTCAAAGGTAAACCCTTGCGACTTAATCTGGTTCATCTTGCCACCGGGCTTAGCGGCTTGTTCATAGATGGTGACGGCATAGCCTAATTTTTGTAGACGAACGGCCGCGCTTAACCCGCCGATCCCGGCACCAATAATCGTGACTTTTTTACGCATCGTTAGCCCTCCTTTAACAAAATAATAATAAAAACGGTAATCTGTTACTTATATATTTTGCCGGAAAACGCTGTGAACGTCAATTTTAACGATTAATGCGTAGCAAAAAAAGCCACCGTTATTAACGGTGACTTCAATGTTTAGGCGCGCTTTTGACGGCGATGCCACCCGATGCCAAAGTGAACCATTGATTCGGTTCCGGCTTTGATCCGGGCAATATTTGCTTTGTGACGGTAAAAGATAAAGATCGTTAAGATCACCGCAATGACCGATAAGATCCAATCTTGGTAATAAAAGATCGCAATCAAGCTGACGATGCTAAGTGACGCCATACTAGCGACACTGACCATGCTAGTGATATAAACCAGACTGAACATAATCGCACTGGCAATTAAGAAGAAGTGCCAGTTGTAAGCCAGCAGAATACCGGCACTGGTTGCGACGGCCTTGCCACCTTTGAAGCCAATGAAGATCGAGAACGTATGGCCTAAAATAGCGGCCAATCCAATAAGTAAGGCGTTAACGGGTAAATGTAATAGTGCCGGTTGGGCGGCAGCTAACGTCCCTTTTAAAATATCCATCGCCATGACGACCGTTCCGGCCGTGGGACCTAGCACTCGGTACGTATTGGTTGTCCCAATATTACCACTGCCGGCGTCACGAATATCGGTATGGAAAAAGAGTTTCCCGATAATCACGCCGGAAGGGATTGAGCCGAGTAAGTAGGCGATGACCAACATCATTAATATTTTCACGGTTGGTTCCTCCTGAAATAGCGTCAATCCATATTTTAGCATAGTTAGCCGTAGGGTGAAGAAAAAAGTTTGACAATTTAGGGCGGCGTTGTTTACAATTAAACGAACATACATTCGTAGTGTCGAAAAGGGACATTTTTTAAGTTGATTTACCATAACACATGATTTTTAGCAGCGAGTACGCTAAAGTTATGAAGATTGTCTGATAAAATTGGCTTAAAACTCGCCTGATAAGCATTAAAAGTATGAAAAAGCCGTTGAAATTAAAAAAGCTGTGCTATAATTTAATCTGCGCGGTTTTAACGAGTCGCGGTATCAGCGAAAAGAAAGCGCCTTACTTGGGTTGGTTACTGGAAACCTTCGTTAAGGCGTCAGTCAAAGGAGCAATATGAATGGCCAAAAATACACCAAAATATGATGATTCATCCATCCAAGTGTTACAAGGCTTGGAAGCCGTTCGTAAACGGCCCGGGATGTATATCGGGTCGACCGATACCCGCGGATTACATCATTTAGTTTATGAAATTGTCGATAACGCGGTTGATGAAGCTTTAGCCGGTTATGGGAAAGAAATCAATGTCGTGATTCACGCGGATAATAGTATTACCGTTGTCGATCATGGCCGTGGGATGCCAGTCGGAATGCATGCGTCTGGAATTCCAACACCCGAAGTGATCTTAACGGTCTTACATGCCGGTGGGAAGTTCGGCCAAGGTGGCTATAAAACGTCTGGGGGCCTCCATGGGGTCGGTGCCAGTGTCGTTAACGCCTTGTCTACGGAATTGACCGTGACGATTATTCGTGATGGTTATCGCTACCAAGAAAAGTTCAAAAATGGCGGTCAACCGGTCGGCACGTTAGAGAAAAAAGGGAAAACCAACAAGCCAACTGGAACGACGATGACGTTTAAGCCCGATGCCAGCATCTTTACGACAACTGTTTATAATTTTCAAACGTTAGCCGAACGGTTGCGGGAATCTGCGTTCTTACTGAAGGGCGTTAAGATTACCTTAACCGATGAACGTGCGGGGCAAGAACAAGAAGAAATCTTCCATTATGAAGACGGCATCAAAGAATTCGTCACCTATTTAAATGAAGATAAAGACACGTTAGGTGACGTCATGTCCTTTGATGGCACCAAAGACGGGGTTGAAGTTGAAGTGGCCGCGCAATACAATGACGGCTATTCCGAAAACTTACTCTCATTTGTCAACAACGTGCGGACGCCCGATGGTGGGACGCATGAAGCAGGATTCCGGAGTGCATGGACGAAAGCGTTCAACGAATATGCCCGCAAGATTGGCTTATTAAAAGAAAAAGATAAAAACTTAGAAGGTTCCGATGTACGTGAAGGCTTATCTGCCGTCATTTCCTTGCGGATTCCTGAAAATTTGTTGCAATTTGAAGGCCAAACCAAAGAAAAATTGGGCACACCGGAAGCTCGAACGATTGTGGACAACGTTGTCAGCGAACAACTCCAATTCTTCTTAATGGAAAATGGTGAGTTTGCGCAAATGCTGATTCGAAAATCAACTAAGGCTCGTGAAGCGCGTGAAGCTGCTCGTAAGGCTCGTAATGAAAGTCGAAACGGGAAGAAACGCCATAAACAAGAACGCTTGTTATCGGGTAAGTTAACCCCCGCTCAATCGAAGAATGCTAAGCGTAACGAACTCTTCTTAGTCGAAGGGGATTCGGCCGGTGGTTCCGCTAAACAAGGACGTGATCGGAAGTTCCAAGCCATCTTACCTTTACGTGGGAAAGTCTTAAACACTGAAAAGGCGAAACTACAAGATATCGTCAAGAATGAAGAAATCAACACGATGATCTATACGATTGGTGCCGGTGTCGGAACTGAATTTGATATTAAGGCCAGCAACTACGACAAGGTCATTATCATGACCGATGCCGATACCGATGGGGCCCATATTCAGATTCTATTGTTAACCTTCTTCTATAAATACATGCGGCCAATGATCGATGCGGGGAAGATTTATATCGCCCTACCACCGTTATACCGGTTACAGAAGAAGCAAAACAAACAAATGCGGACGGAATATGCTTGGACCGATGAAGAACTCGCCTTACGGACGAAGACCTTTGGTAAAGGCTATGCCTTACAACGGTACAAGGGTCTTGGTGAAATGAACGCCGAACAGTTGTGGGAAACCACAATGGACCCTGAAAAGCGGACTTTAGTTCGGGTTCGAATCGATGATGCAGCTTTAGCGGAAAAACGGGTCACCACGTTAATGGGTGATAAGGTTGAACCACGTCGTAAATGGATTGAAAACAACGTTCAATTTAGTTTGGATGAAGATGGGTCAATCTTAGATAACGAAGCAGTTAGCTCAGCACATGAACAAGTCGATGCTGAACTTGCTCAACAACTCAAACAAGATTAAGGAGGTCGCACAATGGCAGTTGAACAACCAAAGATTCAAGAATTAACGCTCGAAGACGTCATGGGCGATCGCTTTGGTCGCTATTCAAAATACATTATTCAAGAACGGGCCTTGCCGGATATTCGGGATGGTTTAAAGCCGGTGCAACGGCGAATCTTGTATGCGATGAATCAAGACGGCAATACGTTTGATAAAGCTTTCCGGAAGTCTGCGAAGTCCGTCGGGAACGTCATGGGGAATTTTCATCCCCATGGGGACTCGTCGATTTATGAAGCGATGGTCCGGTTAAGTCAAGATTGGAAGCTTCGCGAACCACTGATTGAAATGCATGGGAATAACGGGTCAATGGATGGTGATCCAGCGGCAGCCATGCGGTATACCGAAGCACGGTTGAGCAAGATTGCTGGGGAAATGTTATCGGACATTGATAAGAAGACTGTTGACATGGTCTTAAACTTTGATGATACCGAATATGAACCAACGGTCTTACCCGCGCGTTTCCCTAACTTACTCGTTAACGGGGCCACCGGGATCTCGGCTGGTTATGCGACCGAAATTCCACCGCATAATTTGGGTGAAGTCATCGATGCGGTCCTCTACTTAATGAATCATCCTAAGGCTGAATTAAACGATCTGATGGACTTTGTCAAAGGCCCTGATTTCCCAACTGGTGGGATTATTCAAGGGCTTGACGGCATTAAGAAAGCCTATGAAACGGGTCGTGGTCGGATTGTGGTTCGGTCACGAACTGAAATTGTGCCATTAAAAGGGAATAAATCGCAAATTGAGATTTCAGAGATTCCTTATGAAGTGAACAAAGCTCAACTGGTTAAGAAGATGGACGAAATCCGGATCATGAAGAAGATCGAAGGGATTGCTGAAGTCCGGGATGAAAGTGACCGTAAAGGGTTATCCATTGTCGTGGAATTAAAACGGGATGTGAATGCAGAAGGCATCTTAAACTACTTGTTTAAGAATACCGATTTGCAAATCACCTATAATTTCAACATGGTGGCTATTTATCACCAACGGCCAGAACACGTCGGTTTAAAGACGATTTTGTCAGCTTACTTGGAACATCAACGCGAAGTCATTACGCGCCGGACCCAATTTAACTTGCAAAAAGCCGCTGATCGGCAACATATCGTTGAAGGGTTAATCAAAGCGATGTCGATTCTGGATCAAGTGATCAAGACGATTCGGGGCAGTAAAGACAAAAAGGATGCTAAGAACAACTTAGTCAGCCAATTTGACTTTAGCGAGTTACAAGCCGAAGCGATTGTGACGATGCAGTTGTATCGGTTAACCAACACCGATGTTACCCAATTGGAAAAGGAAGCCGCTGAATTGGCTAAAGCCATTGCAAGTTATCATGCAATTTTGGAAAATTCTAAGGAATTGGATAAAGTCTTACGCCGAGAATTAAAGGCCATTCAAAAAGCTTATCCAAGTCAACGAATGACTGAAATTCAATCTGAAATTCAAGAAATTAAGATTAAGACGGAAGATGTTGTGCCACAAGAAGACGTTGTCGTCATGATTAGTCATGATGGTTATATCAAACGGACCAGCTTGCGGTCATATACTGCTTCTGATGCGGATGACAATGGCTTAAAGGACGAAGACTTTCCAATTTACTTGGCGAAGAATAGTACGCTGGACCATTTGATGATGTTTACGAATAAAGGACATTTAATCTATCGGCCAGTTTATGAGATCTCAGATGCCAAATGGAAAGATACCGGCGAACATATCTCACAAACGATTGGTTTAGCAGCTGATGAGCGGATCACATGGGTTTACAGCTTCCCAACGTTGAAGACTAGCGGTAAGTTCCTAGTTGCGACCAACGATGGTTACATCAAGCAAACTGAATTTGCGGACTATACCCCCGGTCGGACTTATAAGACGCGGGCTAGTCAATTCATTAAGCTTAAAGGCGCCGACTCTGAAGTAGTGACGGTCAAATACTTTGAAACCGTTCCTGAAGGTAGTTTGGTCTTACTAACGCAACATGGCTATGGCTTACGTTATGACCTTAGTGAAGTGCCAACGATTGGGGCAAAGGCTGTCGGTGTCAAATCGATGGACTTACGCGATGACTTAATTGTTCGGGCAGCCGTGGCAGCCGATGCTGATCTATTAGCGATGATCACCCAACGTGGGTCATTTAAGAAGATGAAAGTTGCTGATATTCCATTGACGAGCCGTGCGCGTCGTGGGGTTCAAGTCTTACGTGAACTCAAGAGTAACCCTCATCGGATTGCAGACTTTACGTTAATTGCCGCCGGTCGCGTTGGCGTAGCCTTAGAGGTCTTAACTGATCGTGGCAAACATCACTCTATTTTAAGCGATGATCATCCAGTCAGTGCCCGTTATTCCAATGGGTCATTTGTTTTAGATACGGATTCAGAAGGGGTACCAGTTGCCATGCAACCCCACCCAATCCCGTTAACCGTTTAAGAAATCATTAACTGACCTTGCATGCGGCTGAACATTAGCTTACACTGAATTTATGGTTAGCAGTTGTTTAATAATTAGTTAAGGTTTATTTACCGATAATGATTACTTGCTTTCGTCGTCAGTTTTGTATAATATTATAGATATCATAAGAAGGCTATAAGACGAAAGGAACAGGTAACGATATGAAAACAACACAAGAAAGTATTTTTTCATCAAAAACCTTAACGTATTTCTTGCAACTTGCTGAAACGATGAATTATACGCAAGCAGCACAAATCTTAGGGATTACCCAACCTGCATTAACCCAACAAATTAAAAAGTTGGAACGCACGGTGGGCGCACCTTTATTCTATTCAGTTGGTAAAAAACTTCGGTTATCCGATGCCGGTTACACGATGTTAAATGCGACCCATAGTATTTATAACGTCTTAAACAAGGCGACTGACGAAATTCAACAAACGACTAGTGCCACTCAAGGGTCCATTAACATCGGGATCTTGGCTTCAATTGAAGATCATGTCTTTGAAGATTTCGCCATTAAGTATTATGAAGCGAACCCTAATGTTCAAATTTCATTCCACATGTTAACTCGGAAAGAAATTTGGGAACGGTTAGAAAATAACCGGATTGATTTAGCGGTGATGTATTTACCAGACGAAAGCATCAAGAACTGGAAGCCATATCAATCGAAGAAGATTATTCAAGATGAATTGCTGTTTATTACTAGCGATCCTAAGCAAGCGAAGAAGAAGCGGATCAAGTTTAAGGATACGATCAGCGAACCATGGGTCATGTATCCTGAAAACTACTACTTGGATCAAGTGATCAAAGAATCTTACAAGAATCAATTAGCTGATTTACCAACAGCGGTTGCGCGCTTTACGACACCACAACAAATTTACCGTTTTGTGGCTGCAACAGGGACGAATACTGCCTTACCTAATTCATTTATGGTCGCAAATCCAGCTAATGATGACTTGAACACGGTTTCCTTTGAACCTGCGATTAAGTTTGATTTGAACTTCGTCTTCCGGAAAGATAAGGACCAAATTCCACGGATTAAGAACTTCCTGGACGAATTTGATAATTATCTTCGTACTGAGGATTATATCTCACGGTTACAAAAAATTAATCAAAATTAGTTATTAAAGGAGCTATTTGATAATGAGTAAGGAATTAATTTTCGGTCATCAAAGTCCAGATACCGATGCTATTGTGGCTGCCAAGGCCCTTTCATATTTAGAAAATAAGTTAGGTCGTGACACTGAAGCGGTCGCTTTGGGCGAACCTAATGAAGAAACTAAATTCGTTTTAGATCATTTCGATGAACCAGCTCCACGGATCATTGAAAAAGCATCAGCTGAAGTTGAAGACGTGATGTTAGTTGACCATAACGAACCACAACAAAGTGTTAGCGATATTGCTGACGTGACGGTTACTCATGTGGTTGACCATCACCGGATTGCAAACTTTAACACCGCTCAACCATTGTTCTACCGGGCAGAACCACTTGGCTGCTGCAGTACCGTTATTTACAAGATGTTCAAAGAAAATAACGTTGAAATTCCAGCTAAATTAGCCGGTTTAATGTTATCAGCAATCATCTCAGATACGTTATTGTTGAAATCACCAACCACAACGCAAACTGATGTTGATGTTGTTAAAGACTTAGCTAAGATCAGTGGGACTGATTACGAAGCTTATGGTTTGGACATGCTTAAGGCAGGGACTAACTTAGCAAGTAAGACTGAAACTGAATTAATCGAAGCTGACGCAAAATCATTTAACCTTAATGGGTCAACGGTTCGCGTCGCTCAAGTTAACACGGTTGACTTGGCTGAAGTCTTTGATCGTCAAGCCGCTTTCGAAGCTGCTGCTAAAGCTGAAAATGACGCTAACGGTTATGACTTGTTCTTAATCTTAGCTACTAACATTTTAGATAGTAACTCTGAATTGTTAGTTGTTGGTGCCCCAACTGCACCCGTTGAAGCAGCCTTTGGTAAGAAGATTGAAAACAATCGGATTAGCTTACCAGGCGTTGTTTCACGTAAGAAGCAAGTTGTACCACCATTGACTGACGCTTTTAACGCTTAAGCATCATGATGAAGCATCCCAATGTGGGGTGCTTTTTTTATAAGCAGATCAGTTGCACACAATTTAAATTGTTGTATGATAATAATGTAACTAGCTAGGGCACAACTTAATTTGGTTCGGATAGAAAGGGATTGATGAGATGAAATCAAAGGATTTACGTCAAAAATTAACGCCAGAACAGTATGCGGTGACCCAAGAAGCGGCCACAGAAAGACCGTTTAGTGGCGAGTATGATGACTTTTATCAAACCGGCATCTATGTGGACGTTGTGAGTGGCGAGCCTTTATTCAGTTCAACCGATAAATATGATGCCGGGTGTGGTTGGCCGTCATTTACTAAGCCGATCGATAAAAGTCACATCAAACAACATTATGATGATTCATTTGGTATGGCGCGCACGGAAGTCCGTAGTCAGGAAGCTAAATCACATTTAGGGCATGTCTTTACTGATGGTCCAATGGCCCAAGGAGGCTTGCGCTACTGTATTAATTCGGCCGCATTGAAATTTATTCCAGTCGCGAATTTGAAGTCAGCGGGCTATGGTGATTATCTCAGCCTGTTTAAAAAGAAGGGCTAACAATGGCAACAGCGATTTTTGCCGGTGGCTGTTTCTGGTGTATGGTGAAACCATTCGATAGCTTGCCGGGTATTCAAAAGGTTATTTCTGGCTATACCGGTGGTACGGTACCAAATCCGACTTATGAACAAGTGGCCAGTCATACGACCGGTCATACCGAAGCCGTTGAAATTACGTACGATCCAGCGGTGATTGATTATGCCACTTTAGTTGATATTTATTGGCGCCAAACTGATCCGACTGATGCAATGGGCCAGTTTCAAGATCGTGGTGATAGCTATCGACCAGTAATTTTTGTTGATGGTCCTGAACAACGTAAAATTGCGGAAGCGTCTAAAGCGGCATTAGCGGCCAGTGAAAAGTTTGATCAACCAATCGTGACCCAGATTGAACCAGTCCAACCATTTTATTCGGCTGAACTGGAACATCAAGACTTTTACCGGCGCAATCCATTTCGGTATCAGATTGAAGAAATGGGCGGCCGAACTAGCTTTATTAAGCAACACTGGTCAGATAAATAGTTAAAAAATAAAGGTCGACCCGAAATTTGGGTCGACCTTTTTGCTTATCTAGGCAGCTTGATAAGCATCAAGTGCCGAGTAAAATGATTGTTTAATGGTGTCACGAATATTTAAGTAGGTGATGTAGTCAGATAGTTCATGCACATCACTCGTTAACGGAAAGTCGAAGTCGGAATGCGCATAGCACGCGGCCGGATAATAGGGACCATGTTGATTAACAAACGGTTCAAGCCAGCGATAAAAAGTCATCTGATCATCCTTTCAAGAGTTGTTAGTATTAGTCTAACGGCTCAAAAGGTTAATGTACAGCGATTTACAGCTTCTTAACTTAGATGAAAATCAGTTGTAAACTTGTTATCTAACCGACATAAAATTGAAATTATACATCGAATCGTCAAAAGAAATTCATTTTAGATGGTATATCCGCTTGCGACTTTATTTCTGACCTATCCATGAAGATCTAGAAGTGGATAGCTGACTAAAACAAGCGTCCCGGCTGGTTTAATCCAACTGGAACGCTTGTTTTTATTGATCATCATGCTGTTTTAATTTCTTCTTAACCCCATCAACGGCGCCCTTAACAGAGTCTTTGGCGTCAGCTAATTTGTCTTTAGCTTTACCAATCGCGTTTTCCGTCTTGCCCTCAGTTTCACGAGCCTTATCACCGGTGACTTTGCCTTCGACTTCTTTGGCTTTACCACTAACTTTATCCTTGGTGCGGTCTAACTTGTCGTCTAAACTCATATTAGATAACCTCCTTGATAAGAATTACCTTTAGTTTGCCAGATAGTCGTAACTAATGCAATTGATATGCAACTTGGCTACTGATTTGCTTTTAGCGTCCGCAAATCCTGACGTCGCAATAAGTTTTGATAGTAACCCAGACTAGTGGCATCCAGGCGCAAGGTCTGCATAATTGTCGTGGGTTCGTCCAACCGGTGTTGTCGTAAATACCATAAGATATATTGCTGATAAAGGGCAACTGGCTTTAGAGGCACGCCTAAGCGTTGACTATCACCAGTTAAGTACTTGTGTAGCGCGGAGAGCGATAACTGTGGTTCAGGGCCACGTCGACGTGTTTTTAAGAAGAGCGCTTTGGTTTGATATTGACTTTGTAAGGGTTCAATATAGGCTTTGAATTTAGACAAGAATATATGTTCGCTAGTGGAAAAATTAAGCTTGGCTAAGTCCTGATAAAAATCTGGTGCTAACATTTCACTAGCTTCATAAGCTTTACTGGTGAACAGCAAACAAGCACGGGTATAAACGTGCAAATCATCATTAGCTAACCAGTCCGCCAATTGTTCTGGCCAGTTGCTGAGTTGTTGCGCACTGGTTAACGGTTGGCCTTTAACGCCAAATGTTGGTAATGTCGTGATAATTCGATGTTCAAAGAGATAATTAAAATAACCAGTTAAGTTCGACAAACTTTTATTGATTGTGGATTGCTGATAGCCACGCTGGTTTTTTAGCATGGCTAGATAGACCTTAATGTCATTTTCGGTAAGATCCGCTAACAAGCCACTAGTTGCAAACGTCTCATTGAAGTGCTGCTGATAGTTAAAGAAGTCAGTTAGTGTTAGTTGATATTGTGCGATGGTCTGTGGATGTTTGTCAGCCATCGTTAACTGGTTAATAAAGCTTTTTTCGTACGGAAAGTGCGTTGACATCGGAGACACATCCTTTCGGTTCGTATATGTTTACTTTAACTTAAAATAAAAAAATAAGCAAAAACAAGCCATTAAACGAGGTGCTGTCAGGCGCATTCTAAGAACAAGTTCGTTACTTAAACGGGTACTTGATGGTCTAAATAGCCTGAAATGACGGATTCAAAAAAGCCATATATGAGCATGATCAACAAAGGATTTAGCAGTTATTAAAACTAGCCGCCAAAACTACAAACTGAGATTTAAAATATGTTTGATAATGGCAATCAGCAAATTTACAGCAATAATTGAAATTTGCTGATTTATGAATTGGAATCTTGATACTTGCTTAAAATTCGTATGGATTGAAATCTAAATTCAAATCAAAAAATTAAAACAAGTCATTCTAAAATTGAAAAATATAAAATGGCTAACAAGAAACTGCCACAATAAAAATGCAAACATAAAATAGCAACAGTCAAAACTCAACACAAACGAGTTAAGCAAAAAAGATGCCAAAAAGCGTGAATTAGGTCGTGGGGGACTACTTTTTGTTTCAGCTTCTACTTTGTATAATATATATTATGTAAACTAGAATATAAACAAAAACAGCTAGTCTTCAAGTTGACCACTTCTCTCGGTTTAAATCAGCCATTTAATGGTTTTAACGCATGATGCCGTTGTTTTAGCAATGTTTTTGATTTTAAATAAAGATTAATAAACTAAATCAGAATTTTGAAATTTGAATTTTTTGTCAGAAAGAAATTTAGCAATTAAAAATCCTGATAATGATTTTTAATTGCTGTGGATTGGCGCTAAACTAACTGATCTGGTTATTTAAATTCAACAATCAGCTGCGGATATTGTTGCTGCCAATTCTTTTGCATGATGCGTTGCTTAAATACCGCCATATGATCCGCGTCATCACGTAAATATGGCACTGGTCGACAAATCCAATGTGTCAGATCATGTAAGCCATGTGGTGCAATGAGCTGCAACGCATTGTCGCCATCTAAATAAGCACCAATACACGTTGGTGTTTCGACAAAATGACCAATGGCATCTGAAACTGATTTAAATGGCGCCTGGTTAGCAAAATTATAATGGTGCATGTAAACCTCATTTTTCACTTGCCAGTGGTATTGCGGATATTGTTGTTGCAGTTGCTGATATAGTTCTAAATCACGTTCAACTGGACTTTGTGGATCAAAAAAAACGACATCAATATCACTTTTAAAGACGACTGGCTGCTGACTGAGTATTGACCAGACCGTGTTCCGTAAACTACCGGCCGCTAATGCGCCTTGAGGCAGCTTCAATTGTTGGATGATTTTTAACAATTGACACAATTCAGGATTGTTTAAAATAATTTGACGGACTAAAGCGTCATCAGACATGGTTAATCAACTCCGTTTAAAAGATTTAGTTTGGTGGCTGTGGCCTGGTCATTGGCTAACTGAACTAATAAATAATGATCAGAACTGGTTTTTAATGGTAATTCGGTCAAATATAACGCCCCAACTTGTGGATGATTCAGTAATAATGGTAACGGCGTTAAAGCTTGTGTTTTTAGGTTTTGCCAAGGTTGCTGAAACTGATCTAAATCGCGAATGGCCATAAAAACTTGGTATAAAGTGTCGTCTGTTGGCATCGTACTGTAAAGTTGTCGAAATTGAGCGGTACGTTGCTGAGCGTAAGTGCCCCAATCTGGCATTAAAGTCTGTAATAGTGGTGACTTAAACGTTTGCCAAATAAGATTTCGTGTCAACGCCCCCCTGCCAGTTAAATCACCATATAGGGCGGCATAGCTAGTATTCCAATTGATGATGGTTAAGTGTTGATCCAAAATGACCGCTGGATTAGGCAGTTGTTGTTGCATCAATTGAACTAAACTTTCTGGTACTTGTATGGTTTGTTGATGATCAACTGGTAATTTGGCGCCAATTAGATTGAATAAGTACTGTTCCTCAGTTAACGTCAATTGTAAAACTTGGCTGAGCGTTTGTAAGACGTCGACCGATGGTTTAACGCCTGGTCGTCCCTGCTCTAACCTGGTATACCAATCACTACTAATGTGTGCTAAATCAGCGACTTCATCACGTCGTAAGCCAGTTACTCGTCGATGAGTTGTTGGTAATCCATAGGTTGCTGGCGTCAGCAATGAACGTTTATAAGCTAAAAAATGACCCACAACTTTTTCGTTCATGATTCCCCCGCTTTCTGTTAACTAGGATAAGTTATCCTAGGATGATCTGGATCTGGTTACTAATCATCACACTTGGCATAATAAGGTTGTACTTGAGAGAGATGATGATTGTCAGTCAAGTATACCATTTAATTTTAGGAGGAATTCAACATGACAGTAAAAATTGGGATTAACGGTTTTGGACGGATTGGTCGGTTAGCTTTTCGGCGGTTATTGGCTTTGCAACAACAAGGACAAACCGATTTAGAGGTGGTTGCAATTAACGACTTAACTGCCCCGAATTTATTAGCACATTTATTGAAGTATGACTCAACACACGGTACATTGGCCGCAGATGTCAGTGCAACCGACGATGCCATTTTGGTTAATGGTCAGCAGTATCCAGTCTATGCAAAAGCACAAGCAGCCGACTTACCATGGGTCGCGGCTAATGGTGTCGATATCGTCTTAGAATGTACCGGTTTTTATACATCTCAGACGAAAGCGCAAGCACATTTAGCAGCGGGCGCTAAAAAGGTCTTAATTTCAGCCCCTGCTGGTAATGATGTGCGGACGATTGTGATGGGTGTCAATGATCAAACTTTAAAGGCCAGCGACCAAATTGTGTCAGCCGGTTCATGTACGACTAATTGTTTAGCACCGATGGCCTATTATTTGGATCAGGCTTTTGGAATTCAGGTCGGCACTATGACAACAGTTCATGCGTATACCAGTACTCAGATGCTATTAGATGGCCCAGTTCGTGGGGGTAACTTCCGAGCAGCTCGGGCTGCTGGAGTAAATACGATTCCCCATTCATCAGGTGCGGCTAAAGCGATTGGACTAGTTCTCCCACACCTGAATGGTAAACTTCAAGGGCATGCACAACGAGTTGGTGTCGTATCAGGGTCTTTAACGGAATTAGTAACCATTTTGCAACAACCCGTAACCGCTGATCAGATTAATGCCGTGATGCAAGCTGCAACTAAAGATAACGTTTCTTATGGTTATAATGCTGATCAGTTGGTTTCTAGCGATGTTATTGGCACAACCTATGGGTCAATTTTTGATCCGACTCAGACTGAAATTGTAACAGCCGGTGATCAGCAACTCGTTAAAACAGTGGCTTGGTATGACAATGAATACGGGTTTACTTGCCAGTTAATTCGAACTTTGACTAAATTAGCACAACTGAGTTAATGATAATAGAAAAATCCTGTTGATATACTTGAAATAAATAGTTATCTGAAGTATTATACTTGTAACAGCACCTCACACACCTCTTAACAATGTGGCCCAAGTGAGGACTTTTTTGTATATGGAGAAAATAATGGGAAAATATAATCGTGTTGCGACGACTGTGGAAAAGCAAGTAGATATTCTTTTTTCTCGGGGATTAGATATAACAAATTCTACTGAAGTTCGCCAAAAAATTGAAAATATCGGTTATTTTAAACTAAAAGGATATTGTTTCCCGTTTTATGATCAAAAAGATCATTTTTCATCAGGTATAACCTTTGACCAGGTGTATGAATCGTATGTTATGGATCAAAAATTACATTTATGCCTGTTGGGTTTAATCGTGCGAGTTGAGGCACAAGTTAAATCACGACTAGGTAGCTTTTTAGCTTTGAAGTATGGTCCTCTTTGTTACCTAGATGAAGATTTCTTTAGGGCTTCGGAATATCAAAGTAGTTTTCTGAATAAAATGACTGATGATGAAGCAAAAGCAGAAAACCGTCACGAGTTATATGCTAGCCACTATCGCGGCACATATGAGAATACATTTCCAATTTGGGTAGCATTCGAAATGTGTTCTCTAGGAACCTTATCCAAATTCTTTTCAGATATGAAGACAGCTGATCAAAAAGCGTTTTCCAGAAACATTTATGGTGGTGTCACTAATAAGCGGTTAGAAAATTGGTTACATTATTTACACTGGTTCGAAATTGCTGTGCACATAATAGTCGAACATTTAAGAGATCTTTTGCTACCTATCCTAAGTTTTCATCGGAAGACCTTGAGTTTTGTCCGAATTTAGCTACCAAGTCGGTTTTTTCTGCACTGTACATTTTAAGCAAGCTGTGTTTTAGTCAAAATTATTATCAATCATGTATTGATGAGCTTAAAGCTGATGAACAAGCTTATAGCCATGTTAGTTTACATGACTGGGGCTTTCCTGACAACTGGTATGATATTTTGAAGTAACAAATAAGATTGGTAATTGGATATTGCATATTTGTTATGATGCCGGTATTAAGACTATCGGTGTTTTTAGTGCCATCAGCATTATAAATAGTCGTGCCGTCAAGGGTATATAGTTGTTGATTAGTTTCGTCAGTATCGCCCATAAAGTTATCTAAGACGGTGATGTTGTTCAACAAATTCCAAGTTGCCATGTCACTGAAATAGTTGCTAAACCCACAAGTTATTACCATTTGATTTTTGAGTGTTAAGTTCTGTAAATTGAGTGTAAAAATAAGCCTGAGACAGCAGTCCTAGGCTTATTTTTACGTATAGATTAATGGCGATTAGACTTGAAAGCTTCATGCTCTTTACAGCAACAAAGAGCTAATTAACGGATGATTGGCGCAATTCCGTTAACTGCCGTATGACAGCTGGATCACTAGCTGCTCCATAAGCCGGATTCTGCGCATTAAAAGGTAGACCACCAACAGCAATGGTTTGTTTTAGAAACATATTGAATGCAGTGGAGAGATTTAGGCCTAGAGCATCGTAAATCAAGGCCGCTTGTTGTTTATCTTGTTCGTTAACGCGAAATGAAACCGCGATGTTTTTTGGATTATCCATGACAATCACCTCATTTTAATCATACTAAATGTATAGTAATTGTCAATACAACGGTTCTAAGCCAATGATTTTTTCATGAGTAAGTCGGTTTGCCGATCATCCCCCATCACAAAATCATGCGAACTAAACTGTTCAAAGCCCCAATGCTGATAGAAGGCTTTGGCGGGTTCATTATGTTCCCAGACGCCTAACCAAATCACAGTTTTGTGTGCTGCAGTTGCAAGATCGATTGCCTGTTGCATAAAAAGACTGCCGAGTCCTTGGTGTTTAAATGCTGGTCGAATATAAATACGTTCCACTTCTAAAGCAGCTGGTCCCATGGCTTCAGATTGAGCGTCACCAACGTTGAGCTTTAAGTAACCAAGTTGTTCCCTATCACGAACGACAAAGTAAAACCTTGAGTCGGGGTTTTGTAGCTCGGCGGTTAGTTTAGGTAAATTATAAGCGTCTTCTAAGTAGGCTTGCATGTTGGCTTCAGTGTTATCCGCCGCAAAGGTCGCCTGATAGGTTTCAATACTGATTTGTTGTAATGCAGTTGCATCAGCGGGTGTTAAAGGAACTAACGTGGTATTTTCCATTAAGATAAAACTCCTTTAAATTAATATGGACGTGACTGCCCAGCTTTGACGGTTTGCCAATCAGCGGTCACACGCTGGCTGACCTTGGTCAATAAATGAGTCAATTGTTCAGCTTCGGTAGCAGTTAAGTCGGTTAAAGCAACCTGGTTAGAGTACTGATTCTCGCGTTCAATGACTTGTGCGCGCCGCTGTCCTAAGACAGTTGGAAATAAGGCTTTGTTTTTACGATTATTGATTGCCGCCCGCTTTTCAACCAGTCCTTGAGTGACCAGTTTTTGAATGGCCCGGGCTGCCGTGGTGCGATCGACTTGTAGTTGAGCCGCGAGTCGATCTGCGATAATGCCTGGTTGCTCACAAATACGGACTAAATAGAGATATTGTCCTTTACTCAAGGCTAATTGCTGGAACTCCCGATTGCTAATCGAGTCAAGTGCCCGGGCAATCGTCCCAATCTGTCGTAAAACATCTGGCATTTAATCGCCTCCTGCTAGAAATTAAAATCTAGTATAACGTTATTTTGCTGTATTTACAACAAAACATTAACTAAAAGAATGCCGTGTCATCACAACACGGCATTCTTTAGGATTAAGCTGGTGGATTCTTTTTAGTGGTTCGGCCCCAATCAGGAATCACTTTTCCATCATCGGTCCGTAATTGCCCATCAGCATCCAATTGTTCGGCAGCTGCGGTTGAAGCCGCGAACCCATCGTTTAAGGCATCGACTAAGCGACGGCTTGCCTGACCATCCAAATCATCAAAGAAGTAGTCGACGAATTGGTCGACTTTCGTTTGATCAATTTTTGGATGTTTCAGTTGGTCTAGTAGCTCAGGCATATTTTCGGCGAGCTGCCCTGGAATGAAGTCGAAATAATCAAAATAGAAACTACGCGATCGCATATAATCAGCTAAATCAGGCGCAAAGAACACCATTGGCCGCTTTAACAACGCGTATTCAAAACAAACGGATGAATAGTCAGTAATCAACTGATCAGCAATCAGTAACAGGTCATTGATTTCACGGTAATCCGAGACATCATAGAAGAAATCAGTGTACTCGTATGGAATCGTTGGCTTATTTTGAACGAACGGATGAATCTTCAATAAGAAGACATAATCTTCATGTAAACCGTCATACAACTGTTTGAAGTTCAAGGTTTCAAACGGATAATTGGCGGATTGTTGCCCATTACCGCGGAACGTTGGCGCAAACAAGATGACTTTTTTACCATTGATAAATGGTAATTCGGTTTGGAGACGCGTTTTAATCTCGGCTTGTTTAGCCTGATCAAAAAAGATATCGGTCCGTGGAATACCTAATGGTAAGACTTTGTCATCAGTAATCCCGAAGCCTTCCGCATATTTATCGACGACTTGTTGTGACGATACTAAGACTTTAGTATAGTTGCGGTGATTCAGCGATGTCGGTTTGGGGCCACCCGGCATCCCAACTCGACTGTAGCCAAAGGTTTTAAAAGCCCCGACTGCGTGCCAAACTTGAATTAAATCCGCATTTTCACGAATCTTCAATGGATAAATCAATGGATAAAAGTCGTCCAAGAAGATATAGCGACTGGTTGCCAGAGCTTTAGCCAACTGTCGCACTTCTCGAAAACTCTTTTTAGCTTTAATACTAGGCTTTAAATAGAACGTTGTCTTAAAGTTCGTGGCGTCTTGCTGTAACGTCTGGTAAATAAATTCAAAGTTCCCAGAAATTGACGTCCGACTATCTGACACAAACGAAATTTGATCAGCTTTAATGGGTCGTAGACAGTACCAACGATACCACCATTTCAGTAGCCGGCGTTTAAGCGCACGTAACGTTGGATTTTCAAGTTCGTAGCCAGCATCGGCCACTTCATTTTCCAACGGATTAATATCGCTTAGCTTATGCGAACTGACAAAGAACGCTTGGGCAGCCAATTGATATTCAAAAATCAGACTAAACGTCTGATTACTTTTGGCGGCGTAACTGGTCATTTTAGTTGTGTAATTCAAATCCTTGGCAGCCTGCCCGATTTGTCCGATAGATGTTCGTCGAATTAACCAGCCTTGTGGTAAGTATTGCTTCAGCTGAAGCCGCATTTCGTAACGTCCAGGCGCCAGTGGCTTGCCGTGGTTCAGCTTGGCAAAGTTAATTGCTCCGTGGTAGCCGGCTTGTGGGAATTTGTCGACCTTCACTGCGGCATTGACTAACGGAATGGCGATTTCTATGCCCTGCTCATCAATTAAGATTAAGCTTTTAATGATTTTTTCAGGATCATCCTCGGGAAATTGTTCGAACCAAGCCTGACCGCGAATCGTGAGGTAAGCGCCATTAAAGTCTAGCTGGGTGACGTGACGCTTGATAAGCGAGTCAGCTTCGGTGGCTAAATGTGGTTCGTTTAATTGGTTGGTGACCGCATTAGCGTCGATCACGTTAGTCGAATCGACAGCTGGTGCTGGTCGTCGCAAATGACGGACAACTTGTCGTGCCCGCCGTTTTAATCTAGTTAACATAATAATGAGCCCCCCGCTTAAATAAGATTAGTGAGAAAATCGAAAACGCGTTGACTATTGTGACCATCTTGATGTGGGAAGGTTCGCTGCTTAAGCTGTTTGACATAGCTTAAATCCAAGGTTGGGACCTGTTGGTTAATGGCCGCAATGACCTGGGTCGCCTTTGCATAGTGCGGTGCGCCCAGGTAATGGTAGTAATCAACGTAAAACCCACAATGAAGACGATAGGTCGCGTAATCGGGTGTAAAGAGTAAGATCGGTCGTTCAAAGTAACTAAACGTTAAGGACAACGATGAATAGTCCGTAATAAAGACATCAATCGTTGGTAACAGTTGTTTGACTTGTTCCGGATCTTGAAATAAGTGAATATTTGGTGCTAAGCTGCCCTGAAGTGCTGGCAACTTTAAATATGGATGGACGGAAACATAAAGTTCCCATGGTTCGGTTAAGTCCTGACTGGCTTTTAAAAAGTCACGAATATAAGTGGTGACGGCCTTGGCGTTTCCCTTACGATAGGTTGGTGCGTATAACAGGCGTTGCGGCCGATGTGAGACCGTTAGTGACTGTGTAGCCAGTTGGTCTAGCATCGGTGAACCCAACGCTAGCACGTGGCTAGCATCAATGTCAAAGGCATCCGTATAGGCTGGCTTGTCAGCTTCAGCGTTAATCAAAACCCAATCATAATTTGTATGGGGTTTGATGACACTATGCTGCGCGCCTGGCAAACTTAACCCGAATTTCTTCAACGAGCCAATGGCATGCCATAACTGAATCACTTGATTGTCAGCGTGTTTGTTCACCGCGTATAACGGAAAAAAATAGTCGTCAATAATAAACAGTTCGGCCGTGGCTAGGTCGTAGAGCGATCGCAATGATGCCCAAACAAATCCCAACTTACTTAATCGTGAACGGTCATAGTGAAAACATAAGACGCGGATATCATAGTCAAACTCGGCTTGTTCAAACTGATGATGAAGGGCTTTTAAATTATCGGCCAGTTCAGTATTACGCATTGTTGCAAAGACCACTCGCTTCTGCTGTGGCCCTCTCAGATGGTAGCAGAGTTGATAGAACTGATTGAAAACATGCCGTAAAATCGTTAATTTAAGTTTTTTTAGACGGCCCATCGCATCACCGCCTTGCCCCAGTAATTCGCCAAGTCTTGTTCAAAAAAGGCGGTTACATCGGCTAGCGTCTGCACGGTTCCGGTGACGCCGATCAAATTTTGCAGGCGTTCACGGGTCACATCACTGTGACTTAACAAATCAATGGCGGTTTCAAAGTCTTGACGACCGCTACGGCTGGAGCCTTGTAAGGTTAAACCGCGTTCCAAGACCATCCGGGTGTTAATATCAATCGGCTCTTCAGAGACGCCCATTAAGATCGCCGTGCCCATTGGATGAAGATGGTCGATGATTTGAGCAATCGCCTGTTCACTCCCTAACCCGCCCGTACATTCGACGGCTTGACTGATTTGTAAGTCAGCCGGAATCTCATCGACTAAGTAAGTGGCATCGACAAATGAGAAATAGTCGAGTTTGTCTTGATGACGGCCCAAGACGATGACTTGGCTATCTGCAAACATGGTTTTAGCGAGGGTCGCCGTAATATAACCGAGGTTACCATCGCCCCAAATGCCAAGTACCCGTTGGTCAGCATCCATGGTTTGTTTAAGTTGGGTTAAAGCTTGTACGCCAACTGAGACCATTTCTAAAAAGGCTGACATTTCGGAGTTGAAATTAGCTGGAATTTTTAAAACACGATCACGTTGCAAACAGACGTATTCTTGCATGAACCCGTCATAACCACTTGATCGAAATTTTGAAGATGGTAAGTAATTTTCTTTGACAATCTGATTGGTCGTGGTTGGCGTATTAGGGACCATTGCTACCCGATCGCCCGGTTGAAAGTCACCTTGTGGATCTGAGACGACGGTACCAATGCCTTCATGAATTAAGGCCATCGGTAACTTTTTGCGTAAAGCCGTTTGAGCCCGATTACCCGTAAAGTAGCGTTGATCAGCGTGACATAGTGAGAGATAAGTTGGTCGTACCACAATATCAGTTGGTGTCATCAGTTCTTCCACGGTTTGGACTTCAAATTGGCGTGCGGCCACTAAGCGATAAACTTGATTTAGCATCTTAATCCCTCGTTTCTACTAAAGCCGTGGCAACTTTTAAGTCATACGGCGTGGTGATTTTAAAATTGAAATTTTCGCCTCGAACGAGATGGACATCCTCGCCGGCCAGCAAGCAGATCTTGCATGAATCGGATAATGTGGCCTTCTGGGCAGTGGTGAGTTGATCGTAAGCTTTAACTAACGTTTTGATGTTAAAACTTTGTGGTGTCTGGCCTTGATACATCGCTTCACGTATTGGAATGTTGAGGATAGCTTCATCTTCACCTTCGACAATCGTATCAATGGCTGGAACAACCGTATCGACAGCAGAATGATTAAGCACCGCTGTGATATTGTCCGCAATGATTCGTTGCGTAATAAATGGTCGGACGGCATCATGGGTAATAACGACATCGTCATCAGTTAGGTCATAGTTTTCTTGTAAGTAGGCAATACCGTGCATTAACGTATCGTTACGGTCAGCGCCACCGGTGACAACTTTAACGCGGTCATCGTGCAAATACCGTTTGACAATGGCTTGTGTGTGCGCTAACCAAGCCGGTGGGCACACGATCAGAATGGCTTCAAACCGGCTTTCCAGCACAAATTTTTCAACGGTGTGAATTAAGATGGGCTTATCAGCCAAAGTTAGAAACTGTTTTGGCATCTGGACGTGGCCCATGCGGGTGCCCTTCCCACCAGCTAAAATCTGAGCAAAAATCATATCGCAGGTCTCCATTCGTTTTTTAATTGTTAGAGCCATCATAATGAAAAGATGTGAAAGTTATGTTGGGGCTTTTCAAAGAAAACGGTGAACTTGAGGTATCGGTATGAAGAAAATATGAAGGCTGATTGGCGCGATTTTGTATAATCCGGGTAGATTGGTTTCGGCTAATGAGTTGGTATAAACGTTAGTTGGACTAATTAAGGCCATTAATCGATAAAAATTCACAAAAAAGCACCGCTACAAGTTGAGCTTGTAGCGGTGCTTAGACAAAGCGTTATTTCAAATTAACCATCAGTTTGTTAATTAACTTTGTGAGTGTGGTCCATTCTTCCGGAGTTAATTTGCCTTGCGTGACGAGCGTTTCCGGTAAATCGCTAATTGCCGCGCGCTTGGCAAGTCCCGCCGCCGTGATTGAAACTTCCACTTGGCGTTCATCGGTTTGGCTGCGTTGCCGGTTGACTAACCCTTCTTCATCCATCCGTTTAAGTAATGGTGTCACAGTGCCAGTGCTTAAATCTAGCCAGTGACCGATTGCTTTAACCGTTAAATGAGATTGTTCACTCAATAAAACTAACACTAAATATTGAGGATACGTAATGGCCTGCTCGGCTAACTCAGGTTGGTACGCGCGTTGGATGGCGCGCGATGTCACATACATTAAAAAGCAAAAATGATCTTCTAATTTACGCATATTGCCACCCCTCCTTCTGCTGTAACTATTATACCGGCTGAATAACTTTTACACAATCAAATTGTTAATGACTAAATTGATTCAGGTTAATTGTTAATGTCTCAACTAATTAATTGTTTGTTATAGTTGACATAACGCTTCTATTTTTAGATATTTTATCATAAAACGCTTTCATCGCTGACGTAATATGCATTCTCGTGATCGTAATATTCGTTGACTTTACAACCAAAATAACATTTTTTGAACTGATTCGCGATTAGCATGAGCTAAGGGCCTAATAAATTTAACGTAAAAAAATCCTCATCACCGATGGACTTGGTGACGAGGATCACGACTTAAGGTAATGGCCGGGTTGTTTTCATGAGTTCTGGTGAATATAAAGTTGTTAAGTAACCGTAACCTTGGGAATCGAAGGTAAGATTTTCAAATTCTTTAGTTGTCTTAATGGTCACATTCTGCAAATCAGCCGCAGTTAAAGTCTTCTGTTTCAAGGCCTTTATTGGCAAACTGGTCCAGCCGGCATCGCCTAACAAATACAAGCGCTGATTATGAGCGTTATAACTGAGCCCTTGGTTTTGGTCAGTCATTTGATTTTTGATAATCAGTTTTAAGGCGAACTTTAACGTTTTACCCTGATAGCTGCCTTGATAGATATAGTAGTTGTTGCCTTTAAAGATGCCGCAATAAGCGTTGCCGCTCGTATCAAACGTTAAAACGCTGGGTTTAGTTCCAGTGGCATGATAAGTCGTTTTGGTGGTGAGTTTAGTCTTGTTGACGGCCTGCAGTTGCGGATTGGTCGCATGACTACTATATAAGAATAACCGCTTATGTTTGGTGTCATAACCAAGTGCCTGTCCATGCCCGGTTTGAATGGTTGGCCCGACCGTGCTAATGGCTTGAACTTTCTTGTAAAAGACCGCGGTCTTTAATTGTTTGGTTAAGGTATGCCGTTGTGCCGTTAGGTTCTTTTTAGCGGCTTTTGTTTTGGCCACTAACTTAGTTAATCGTTGCTTGGTGGCCTTCTTGTGTGTCTTTTTTAATTGTGTCGTTTGTTTTTTGAGTGTTGTTTGGTTAGTTTTGAGTTGTTTTTTGAGCTTAGCTAGTTTGGCCTGTCCTGTTTGATAAGTTGTCAGGTGTTGTTGGCCACTGGTCGTTTTCGAATCAAAGTAGCGGTAAGCCGATGCCAAGGCCCCCCGCTGGCTAGTCATCAGCTTTAATTTTTTAGCCGCCGCTAAGTTGAGTTTAACTAGGTTCCCGGTATTATCGTCATGATAGCTTTCAACTAAATACAGTGATTGTCCAACGATGACCCCACCCTGGTAAATGTTACGATGTGGATCAGCCGTTGAAAAGTAACTGGGTAAATAGAAGCTTGTCTGGTAAGTCGTTTGCTGGCTATCGACGAGTTGGTGTTGGATTCCTTGATAAGCATCGGTTTTAGGATTCTGTCCATAGCTGGTTGGAATCGCTTGCTTGGGAGCCGGATTAGTAATTGTTAGTGTCGCGGCCTGTGCAGTTAATACCCCCATGCTCAGGATTAAGGGACTACTCATCATGATTAAAAGTTGTCGTCGCATTAGCAATGCCCCCGTAAATGGTCTACTTGGTAAGTTAATAACAGTATAACATGGTTGCGGTCAGCTTGAGACGACTCGATCTAGATTGAATTTTTAATTAACTAAAGGGTGAAGTGCTCCCCCCAACCCTACGTTTTAAAAGCTACTGAGCACTTAGCGATAAATCGGCTATAATAAGGATAAAACTTTTTGAAAGAGAGCCCTTTTAAATGTCAAAAATTGATCTTCGTGTGGCCAAAACGTTGCACTTAATTGATGCGACCTGTTACGAGTTGTTAACCACGACGTCGTTTGATAAGTTAACGGTAGCCCAAATTTGTCAGCAAGCACAGTTGGGTCGGTCTACTTTTTATCAGCATTATTTAGATAAATATGACTGGCTGGAGCAACAGGTTGACCACTATACCACTCAATTTGAACAAATTATGCAGCAACGACGTCAAACGTTAATGGCAGATGATTCTTTGACGCAACTAGTGACAGCACTTTTGCCAGCGCGGGCACAGTTGCTTATTTTGTGGGAGCTACACTTACCAACTGCGGACCTAATTAAAAACTATCGACAGATATTGGCGGAGACCTTACCGCAATATCTTCATCAGGCCAAACTGAGTTTATCGGTACCGATACCCTACCTGCAGCAGCTTTATGCTACTAACGCCTTAACTTACATTCAATACTCGGTTGTGCACGGGTTAGATGCCCAGATTAGTGCCTTCATGAATCAAAACTTTAAACTTGTTTTACAAGGTAAGGCTAAGTTAACGTAATGACTTGGGGGCGGATGTCTGGATCGTGATTTGTCAAAGTCGTGATCACTTGAGGCTCACTAGCTTTTTGTTGAACCCAGGCGATTGATTGTAATGCTTCAGCTCGATTGACCACAATCCCGGGCGTGTAAAGATGGTCGATCGAGGTTTGGGCATAACCGGTATCACTTGCTAGTAAGACCTGTTGGCCACTGGTGCCCTGAATGAGGGTGGCCGCTAAGCCGCGACTGTGACCGGGCACGTAGATGAACTGTAAGGAACCATCACCAAAGAGATCAAAAGATTGATGAAATGGCCCTAACTCACTGGCGGTAAAGTCATACGTCTGTACATCGACGCCGCGCCACATTTTAGCAATATAACGTAAGTGATCATGTTGAGCGGCGTCCCATTCGTTTTGACTCACTAAGATATGTTGCGCGTCTTTGACAAGTGGCAAGCCACTGGCATGATCGCTGTGTAAATGGCTCAGCATCAAGTAATCAATATCTTGTGGTTGGTAACCTAATGTCGCTAGTTGTTCACGCACCGACCACCCCGCTGGTAAATAAGCTTTATTAATTTGCATTTGTAAGCCTAACTCTTGCCATTGACTCTGCCGCACCCGTTCGTGCCAGCCGGTATCAATTAAGACCAACCCTTTGGGATGTTCAATGAGATAACTGGAAACGGGTAACGTGAGTTGATGAACGTGCGAGCGAAATAGTCCGGTGAATGCTAATGGGTTACGAAACTTATCATGGAATGGTAATCCAGCATCAACTTGAACGAGCCCAGTGTGTAAAACGTGAATTTTAATGTCAGTCATTTTTAAAACCTGCCTTATTTGATTTGATGGCCTTAGTATAGTTAAGTTAGGCCGCTAATTTAAGCACAATAAAAGACAGCTTGTTAGATATCTAACAGACTGTCTTTTATTGTGCTTTAACTTGTTGGTTTACTGCCAATCAAGATGGCGAATCATGGTTAAGGGAATCAGTTGTTGCCCGTTTAACACGATGTCGGTGTCGTAATAACCGGTAACTTTGCCGATAATATTGGGCAAGAACTGATCATTTGAGTCGCGTTCATTAAGCTGTATGGTGATGGGTCGATTAGTCAGATACGCTTGTTGCAGCCACGTTGTGATCATGGTCAATGATTGTTGTGGCTGAGCGGCATTGATGTGTTGATGTTGCGCACGTTGCTGATTTAACGCACTCGTATGGTCTGAGAGATAGAAACCTTGCCACTTGACCATCCCGCGATCTTGGTAAACGTGATCAAAGAAATCTTGGACCATCGCAAGGTCTAATGGTGGGATTGGTTTACTCATAACCATGGGGCTTTCGTTGAATTCGTTGCTGCCGATTTGGCCAGACTTGCTCACCGAATCCGACATAATCGATCGTTAATTTAGTCAACGTCTGCAGCTCAGTGACAATAGCTTCCAAGTCCGCTAAATTATAAGTGTTAAGCGTGTGTAACGGCTGTGATTTTAATCGATGCCATTTACGTTGATAATTAAAAAAGACGTTATATGTTTGACCATAGTGATTATCAGTAATTTGTAGCCAGTATCGCGTTTGGGAGCGCTGCTTAAAAAATGGTTGTAGCCGCTCGAGGATGAGCTGAACATCTTTAGTCATACGCATTTCCTCCATTGTGACCACCAACAAGGCTGGCTCGTTGAATGGCGGTGCCACCAGCAACTAAACTACGTAAATAGACCAACTTAGTAAAGCCAAAACGTGAGCGGATTTGATCCACCGTTTGAGCGAGCCTGTCCGTACGTAACTGCTGTTCCATTCCTGTAAACAGGCTCAATTGCTGACCTTGCTTAGGTTGTAATTTTGCTGTATAAACGGCAATATTGCGAATCGCTTGTCCATGCCAGTGTTGTTTAAATAAAGTGATCAATGGCGCAGTAATTGCGCGATCTTGGTCGGTCGGATCAATGCGCATTACTTGACTAAACCCACTCTCACCGGTCATTTCACTAGCTGCATAGGCAAAGCCAATGGATAGACTGACCGCACCAGCCAATTGATGATGATGACGTAACCGCGAAGCGACCTGTTCACCAACTTCTTTAATCACCGTTTCAATTTCAGTCACATTGTGATAATCACGAGGTAAGACTTGCGAATTACCGAGACTTGTCGATTGCGGCAAGCTAGGTTTGGCAACCTGAGAGCGATCAATCCCCCAAGCTACTGCAAATAATTGCGTACCAATCAGGCCTAATTCTTGTTTTAATAAATATGGGTTAGCATGGGCTAAGTCGGCCATCGTGTGAATACCGAGCCGCTGTAAATGCTTAGCGGTGCGATGACCAATCCCCCAAATTGACGTTAGGTCTTTAATGGGCCAAATGGTTTCTTGGACAGTGTCATAATGAATCTCGCCGATTAAATCTTGAGTGTGCTTCGCGTAAAGGTCCAATGCTAACTTAGCCTGGACCGGGTTGTCACCGATTCCGACTGTCGTATAAAGGCCAAGTTCGTGGCGAATGGTATGTTGAATGCGCTGTGCAACTGCCCGTGGCGTCTCACCGAAGAGATGCCATGAATGCGTTAAGTCTAAAATAGATTCATCAATTGAATAGGGCAATAAATCACAGTCGGCCACAAAACGATTGAAAATGGCGTTAATTTGCAGATTACGTTGAATGTATAACGTCATCCTTGGCGGGACCACCACTAAACGTGGATCGGCAGGTAAATCTCGTTGTCGAGAAACATTGGCTTGCAAATGATATAAAAGCTTGGCTTCAGGTGACGTTGCTAGTACTAGGCCGCCATTAGTGTTATCAGCTTCGGACATCACAACCAGTGGGGCCTTCAAGGGATTGAAGCCACGCTCAATGCACTCAACACTCGCGTAAAAGGACTTATTATCAATTAAAAAGTAAACGCCGTGCGGCTCGCGATGATAGTCCAAACTTGGCATCGGCGTCACCTCCCATTTCATTAAGATGATTTCATTATACACGAACGTGTGTTCTTTTTAAAGGCTTAATTTCATGTTGGAGAGCAAGCAAAGCATTTTTTCAACCGCTTAAAAATATGTATGTACAATGTATATACTAATCATTGTTGTGCTAACATGTGCATTTTTAAGTCTCTTTATCAATTGAATTATCCATATGGAAAGATTATACTTTAATGATGATTGGACTATTTAACTAATTTAATGTGTGTTACTTTTACATTATAAGATAAGGATTTGATGTGATGAGTCTAGCCCAACTAGAAACGGTGCTGTTATGGGCCACGTTAGTTATTGCAATTGTTTTTATCGTGACGATCATTGTTTACTATTGGTATTCTCGTAAGAATTCCAACAATTACCTAGAAAATGATGCCATTGAATTGCGTTACTTTATTCAAAAACAAGTTGATTATCATGAACAGATCACGGGTTACGAATGCTTATTGCGGCAACATAATGCCGACAGATCGTGGTCGCTACCTAAGGCGCTTGATTCTCTCCCCTTGCAACGGGTCATTTTTTTGTTAGATGATACATTCAAGTCCTTACCAACGGAGCCAATTACGTTGTCGATTAATTTGGAATACGATCAGATTATTAGCCCGGATTTTCGTTACTTTGTTCGTTGGGCGATTTCTCGGATTGAACCGATGCAATTGGCAATCGAATACACACCGAAATATCAACCGAAACATATCAATAAGCCCTTATTACGTCGGCGGATTCGCGAAGCCAAACAATATGGCATGAGTTTTAGTATCGATAACGTGGGTTCTGATTTAGCCGATTTAAAACAAATTGAATGGCTATTGTCAGATGTAGATTCATTGAAGTGCTCGATGCGCAGTTTTCGTAAAGATGATCCAGCCGTTTGGTTGGACTTAAACCTGCAGTTCTGGAATAAACTCTCTCAAGATCATCATATTGAGCTTATTTTAATGGGAATTGAAAATGACGCCGATGCCAAGTTAGCGGAACAATTAAATATTCGGGTACGTCAGGGCTATCGCTTTGGTCGGCCGGTGGACCCAGAACAACATGCCACACTTAATAGTAAGGACTGAGATGAATGGCAAAAAAGAAGTCGAAAGTTGATGAACGGCAACAATTATATACTGATAATTATTTTTCACGCGGACATTGGTTACTCAAAATCTGGCAAACGTTAATTGGATTAATTGGCTGGATAGCCGTGATTATTCCCATTACGACAACTGTTTTGTCATTTTGGTCGATATATGATCGTCGAGTCCCCCGCATCTGGGCTTATCAAGAAGGTATTTTTGAGATCAAATTTATCGGAATTCTCCTATTATTTGCATTCGCGTTTACCTCGCTCTTTGCGGTTACGATGACCATTATTCAAAATCGGAAGCGTGATCGGCTCGTTGAACAGTGGCCTACGTATAATCCCATTAATCAAAAGAAACGCCAAAATGCACTGGCAAAATTCATGGATGATCGTTTCGGCCCCGCTGAAACACGTGAAAATGTGCGTTACTATAAAGTGCAGCCAGAACAAAATTTGGATACTGATGAGATCCAACAGTTATACGATAAAGATGATATTAATGATTTAGATTAGTGAGGATAAACGATGACAAACATTTTTATTGACCATATCTTAGAAGCGACTTGGTCGCAAACTTTGCTCAATATTTTCTTACTAATCTTGTGCTTATACCCCGTTGTGGGGTCCTTTTTTTGGTTTGCGGGATCACTATCATATCGGTTTCTTAAAACCAACAAACGTGATGACAATTGGGAAATGATTCCAGTTGATCAGCAGCCATTAATTACGATCATGATTCCTGCACACAATGAAGAAGTCATGATCGAAGAAACGATCACTTACCTTTTTGACCAATTGAATTACACTAATTTTGAGGTATTGGTGATGAATGATGGGTCAACGGATGATACTGCGGCGATCATCCATCGCCTGCAGGACAAGTATCCACGGTTACGGACGGTTGAAATTGTAAAAAATAAAGGTAAAGCGCATGCTTTTAATATCGGGATGTATTTTGCTAAGGGCGAGTACATTTTGAGTAATGATGCCGATACGATTCCGGAACAAGATGCACTGATGAAATATATGAACTTTTTCATTCATGATCGTGATATGAATACCTCGGCAGTGACGGCGAATATGGACGTTCAAAACCGAACTAAATTATTAGGCAAATCACAAACGGTGGAATTCTCAAGTATTGTTGGCGTGATCAAACGAAGTCAGACCTCGGTTAATGACTCGATGTACGCCTATAGTGGTGCCAACACGTTATATAAAAAGTCTTTTCTAATCGATGTTGGTGGTTTTCGACAGAATCGGGCCACTGAAGATATCAGCATTGCCTGGGATCATCAAATGGTCGGGGCGGTCCCGCGCTTTGCGCCCAATATTGTCTTTCATATGAATGTGCCAGAAACCATTCGTGATCTTTATAAGCAACGGAAACGTTGGGCTCAAGGTGGTACGGAAGTCTGGTTAACCAATATTAAAAAATTCTTGTTTCATCCGATTCAACGTCGGTACCAGTTATCGATGTTTGTAGATTCAACCCTATCGATTATCTGGTCGTTCTTTTTCGTCATTACGACGGTGATGTTTCTGATCTTAATGGGTTATTTCTTGATTACTGGAAATTATGAACGGGTTTTTCATGGATTTATGATTTCTTTCACTTTCGTCACGTTTGAACTATTTGCTGGGTTTATGCAACTGTTGGCAGCGCTATTGCTTGATCATCATGGAGCTAAGCTGAAATATTGGTTCTTTGCGCCATTGTATATGTTGTTTTATTGGATGATTAATCCGATAACCGTGGTAACGACCTTTATCCCAGCGTTAAAAACGATTCTTGGTTTTGGTTCTGGTACTTGGGTCAGCCCCACTCGGAAATCCTTACAAAATAAAAAATAATGGTACTCTGCTAGTAACCGTAAGAGTTTGGGACAAAACCCAAACTCTTTTTTGCATCTCCGAAGATTTATAGTTGAAACGTGCGACAAAAGATTAATGATGCAACCGAGTAGCCTATGGTGAGACCCTATTACTTACATCAGTCAGAAAGAAGTCTGTCAATATGAAACAAGCTAAGAATAATCGAATCGAGACAGATTCGGTTCAGCTGATTAATATTGCCCTAGGAAAAGTTCAGGTCAGTATTTCTGGCACCGGCTTACCAGTTCTTGTTATCCATGGTAGTCCTGGCGGTGTTGACGCTGCCAAGTTAATGGCCGGTTTTTTGCCGGTGAACCAATTCCGTTCGATTTCAGTTTCACGTCCAGGCTATTTGAGAACGCCGTTGGGTACTAATGCTTCAATTGATCATGAAGTCGCCCAATTGGTTGCAGTTTTGGATGAATTAGGGATAACCCGAATTGCCATACTGGCATGGTCTGGAGGTGGCCCGGTTGCCTATCGATTTGCGGTTAACTATCCAGAGCGAGTGACCTCACTAGTTCAACTTGCAGCGCTTAGCTCACGTTGGGAGAAACCTAATTACCCACTTGATAGTCGATTCTTGTTTAGATCAGTTTTGGGTAATGGGTTAATTCGATTGTTCGCACACGTTGCACTAAACCGGCTTATTGAAAGTGCGCTCGCTAGCGAAGGCGCTATTCGAGGTCTTGAATTAAAGCGATTTACTGCAGATGTCTTGGCCGATGAAACGCAACGTCAATTTGTGTTAGCCATTACCAAAACGATGAGTTGGGCTGGTCGACGTCGACGTGGTTGGAACAATGATGTGACTAATTATGGTCAGATTGACACCCTCGAGCTAGAAAAAGTACGCTGCCCAGTTTTGCTAATACATGGTGATGCCGATACAGACGTACTACCAAAATATAGTCGGATTGCTCATGATACAAATAGTCAATTGATACTGTTAAAAGGTGGCACTCATCTAGCATTTTATGCGCACCCAGAATCCTACGCTGTTCAAGCAAAAGCAAAAAAATTGGTTTCTGAAGTACCGGTAAGCTGCAGTTTTTTCTAAAATATCAAATGACATCGCCTCAAAATAACGACTAAACGTTGATTTAATACTTTTTGGTATAGGCATTTTTCCCTAATTGACCATCGATAAGCATCATCTGTGTTTGATTTTAAAGATGCTTATCAGCTAATTTATCAACTAATTGTAGTTAACAATTAGTTGATAGTGACCATCAGTTATCATTAGTCATTGGATGAAGTAATTTAGTCGTTTTCACAGCATCTCCCCGTTGAAATTGCTATACTAATAGTTAAGGAATTTAACAGAATGGTTGTGAGAGTGTGTTAAAGAAATTACGTCCCCCCTTTTTAGATTTTTCGATTGCCACGTTAAACTTTTTAGCTAACGTGGGCATTATGCTACCTTATGTATTGATTTTGTTTAAGTATAAAGAAACGCAAAGCATCAATTATTTAGTAGCGATTGTGGTCTTTTATGTGGCTCGGGCCGCGAGTGTATTTTCAACGAAACGTTGGAATTTGAAGTCAAGCACGTACTTGATGATTTGTTTGTGGCTGGGCATGATTGGCAGTGTCATTTTTAGTCTGACGAGTACGCTCGGATGGCTAGTTGCTGGGGCCCTGTGCTTAGGTTATACGTCAGCGAATATCTGGCCTTACTTCTTAACGATTAAGTTACATCTGACGGCCAAGACAGATTTTAAGTTAAAACGGCTTTACTGGCTGATCTTTCTTGTACTAGGCTTGTTATTTGCGGTTGATTTTATGTTTGATCTGCAATACAAGCTTGCCTTTGTTTTATTAGCGGTACTTTTTATCTTAGCGTTACCAGCGGGGCGATTACTCGATCAATTCTCACTGGCCTTTTACAACGATCAGGAACAGCCAGCAAAGCAGCCATTGAAATGGTGGCGCATTGCTCTCTTCGTCATTTTCTTCAGTGTGATGGCATTATTGACCCTCTTACGCAAAACATCGCTTAGCATCGCTTTACCATGGGTATTAGCCGCAATTGTCGTGGCAATTGTGATTTTAAATATCGAATTAGCGGCCGACTGGAAAGCCATGCCAGCCAATAAACTGCGGATTGTTAATCGAGGCTTCTTAATTTGTGTGGTGCTCTTGTTCAGCAGTTTCTTCGCGTATTTCGTTCTTGGTAAGCTGGGCATGTACATGGTCTTTGGCTATTATTTGATTGGCTTTGAAGGTGGTCACCCACTGTATTCAGCGTTGGCTCATCAACAATCTGATCGGGCCAAACGGTATGCCGAAATTGGCTTGGTTGTTGGTCATATCTTGATTTTGACGACGCAACCAGTACTCTATAGTCTTGGCTTAATCCTAATTGCATTATATGTCGGTTATGAAAATCCAGCGATTAATACGAGTGTTTACACCGCTGATGAGAATGATCCAGACTTGGCAATCATTAATAAGTATCGGTTCTCAACGTATGGTGGGTTATTATGTCAATTGCTCTTCTTTGGCCTATTAGTGACGGTTAGTGGTTTGAACCAATTGAAACTCATGGCCTTCTTCAATCCAACAGCGACCACGTCGGCTAGCCTTTATTTACACGGCTTAGCTTGGCCAGTGACGGGACTCTCATTTGTCGTATCAATGGTGGCCATTTACAGTCAGAATCGTCATGATCATGCATCGAAGTCGGTTTAGTATCGTTTAAAAGGAGGTTTGATTGATGATTATTGTGGCCGCCGCGGCAATTATTTTACCGTTAATTTTGTTAGGTGGATTAAATTTATCGGCTATCAAAGGAATGAGCATCAGTGCAGCGGTTGTGGTTGTTCTAAGCTATGTCTTTTGGCAACTACCACCGGCCGTTATTGGTGCGTCAATCTTACAATCTTTGCATAAGGCGTTACCAATTTTGTGGATTCTGTTCGGCGCTCTATTGATGTTAAATAGTTTACGAGCCACTGGTGCCATTGAACGAATTAATCAAGGCTTTCAGGCGTTATCAGCGGATATGCGGTTACAAGTGATTGTGGTCGCTTATTTGTTTGGTGGTCTCATTGAAGGGGTCTCGGGCTTTGGTACGCCGGCGATGGTAACGGCCCCCTTACTCATTGCCTTAGGGTTTACACCGATGGCGGCGGTTGTTTTAGCTTTGGTTGCCGATTCAACTCCGGCAGCTTTTGGTGCTGTTGGGACGCCGTTAACGGTTGGATTAAGCAATGTGACCGAAAAATCGGCCATGTTGAATTTGATTGGACAACGCATTACCCAATTGGATTTGCTAGTGGGTGCTTTGATGCCGGCCCTACTGATCTTTATTTTGATTTGGGGCTTTGGACCGAAGCAACGCCGTTTTCAACAATGGCTGGCGGTTTTACCATGGGCATTAGTCATCGGACTTGTTTATACGAGTGTTGCCTTGATGACAGCCATGGTAATCAGTTATGAGTTTGTTTCGATTATTGCGCCGTTTGTGACATTGGTCGTAGCGATTGTAAGTCTGCGTTATCATTGGTTACTGCCGGCTTCAATCCAACAAGAACCATGGCAATTACCAACTGTTGCGGCCAAACCAGCCACCACCACGCCAGTGAAAATGTCGTTAATCACCGCTTGGCTGCCCTATTTAATTGTTGTGGTGTTGCTGTTGGCCTCACGGGTCTATCAGCCACTTAAATTGTGGCTAACGAGTCATGTGAATTTCTCGTGGCTCAATATTTTGGGCTATCAAACGATTAATTCAGATTGGGAATTCTTGTATTCACCAGGAACCTTGCTCACGGTAGCAGCCTTGATTGGTTTACTTATTCAAGCCCGTTCATTGAAACAAGCGTGGCCCACCGCTAAAAAAGTCGGGGCGTCGATGGGTAACACGGCCATCGCGTTAGTGGTGACGTTAATCTTAGTCCAAGTCTTTACGAACTCTGGGCTTAACCAGGGACAGTTACCAAGTATGCCAATGTACATTGCCAAATTCGTGGCGACGTATTTAGCTGGAATTTGGCTCTTCATGGCCCCTTTCTTAGGTCAACTTGGCGCGTTTGTCACTGGTAGTACGACTGTTTCAACGCTGACGTTTGGTCAGATTCAAGCGGATATTGCGGCCAATGCTCATTTAAATGAACCAGTTGTCTTGGCGGCACAATTAATTGGTGCGGCGGCCGGCAATATGATTTGTGTGCATAATATCGTTGCCGTTAGTTCGGTGGTTGGTTTAGAGGGTCAAGAAGGCCCAATTTTGCGGCAAACAATCTTACCAGGTCTCGCCTATGCGGCCTTGATTGGGGTTGCCGGTTTAGTCTTAAGTCAATTTGTTTAAGTAAAATAACGTTAGTTTAGCCATAGTAATCTGGCGACTAACGTTATTTTTGATGAAACAGCTAAAGGTTGAAAGTTAAATGTATTGGTCGAAACCTTACCAACATTGACTTAAGTTGGATTAAATTGCCACCTACGCCAGCCAGCGATTCTGCCGGTTGTGGGGACCGGTTCCAGCCAAAGTGCGGGCTTCCACCTCGCTTTTGAGACTAGCAAAAACCACTATTCTCAAAAGTCGTCCATATCGTAAAGTCCGGGAAAAACATCCGGACTAACGATATTTTCACGGCCGGCGCCATCACTGGCTGGCTTCGCTTAGAAGTTAATCAAGTTTGTAGTCACTAACATAGCCGAGAGTGAGTCCACACTGAGCCCAGCCGTGGGAGTCTCTTAGCGATTTATCGCTTAGAGACTGGCGTTTTTGAAACACGGGTTTAGTGGTTCAAAACGACGGTTCAGACCGCTTTTGGGCTGAACCGGTCCGCCCACAGCGTTCCGGCTCAATGTGGGCGAACGGTAGGTGGCAAGTATGACTACCTTTGATCGATGAATGCTTATCATATCAACGATTATTGCTAAAAAGTAGCTTTCAACCTTTAGTAAAACAGCTAATGATGAGGTTGAAACCTGCAAAAAAAGTTGATTTCGGCTAAACTATAAGATAATAGTTACTTTTATTAACAGAAGATCGAAGGTGCTTGTATGCAAGTCTTACTAGTTCCAAGCATTCGGTTGGCAAAACGTGTTGTTGGTCCAACGGAAGACCCAGCTGCCAATCAAGCTTTATTTCAGCGGTATGCTGGTCGATTACAAGCCCAATTAGGGATTGGGTTTCAAGTTCACATTGATCAAAGTGAAGGTTATGATCTTTTGAATGCCACTGATTATGATACTGAAAGTTGTTGGGTCTTGTCCGAAGCGGCGTTTCAAACGTTGACTACTGATATTTTAGCCCATCATCGGATTATCAGTTTGCCGGATCAAGCCGTTGTGCTTAAGGACACGCAACTAGTCTTAAGCCAATTAAAGCCAACCGCGACACCATAAAAAATGGCCACCAACAATTAATTTGCTGGTGACCATTTTTTTAATCTAAATTAGTTTGGTGGTGCATTAACTGTTCAACGACTAAGAGTGCAATGAACCACAGGATCGACCCAATCACGGCCCAACGGTTAACCGTATCAAAACATAAAATCACGGTTACAGCCACAAAGAAGACTAATGTGGCAATATTTGACAGTGGGAATAACGGTAGTTTAAATGGATTTTGACTACTGTCAGTGTTTTTCTTGTAAACGTAGTGACAAACCAGTAATGAACACCAGACGATGATGAAGTTCGTTGTAGCGACATTAGAAATCAATGTAAAGACTGTGCTAGGCATTACGTAGTTTAAGACGACGATGACAAGTAAGATCAACGATGAGAAGCCCAGTGAGCGTGCTGGGACATTGTAACGATTGACCTTCCCCATCCACTTTGGTGCATTCTGACCGTGCGACAAGGTGAATAAAGTTCGACTCGTACTAAAGATGGCACTGTTGCAGGCTGATAATGCTGCGGTTAAGACTACGAAATTAATAATGCTAGCTGCGGCTTTAATCCCGATATCACTAAAGACCTGTACGAATGGCGATTGACTGGTGGCGATTTGGTCCCAAGGATAGATCGACATGATCACGAATAAGGCACCCACATAGAAAAATGAAATTCGAATGGGCAAGCTGTTAATAGCACGTGGCAATTCTTTTTCAGGATTTTCCGCTTCTCCGGCGGTAATCCCCACCATTTCAATCCCGGTAAAGGCGAAGATGACCAATGAGAAGGACGCTAAAAAGCCGCCTAAGCCCTTTGGAAAGAATCCGCCATGGTTGACGAGGTTAGTTACCGTAACGGCGTGACCGCCAACGTGGGCCGATGAGCCGATAAGAATGGCCCCGGTGACAATTAACGCGATAATTGCGACCACTTTAATCATCGAAAACCAATATTCAAGTTCCCCGAATGCACTAACGGATAAGAGGTTGAAAACCAGTAGGATCAAGATGATCACTAGTGGTGTCACCCATTGTGGAATCCAAGGAAACCAATAACGAATGTAGATCCCACTAGCGGTTAAGTCAGCCATTGCTAGACTAATCCAGCATAACCAATACGTCCAGCCAATGGCGAATTCAAACTTTTTACCTAAGTATAGATTAATAAATTCAAGGAACGAATGTAGCTTGGTATTGGAGAGCAATAACTCTCCTAAAGCACGCATCATCAAGTAGCAAAAAAGGCCCCCGATGGCATAAGCTAGTAAGATTGATGGTCCGGCCTGTTTGATGGCAGACCCGGAACCAAGAAAGAGACCCGTCCCAATCGCCCCGCCGAGCGCGATCATTTGAACGTGGCGACGTTTTAACTTGCGGGCCAGTTGTTGATTTTCCATATTGTCTCAACTTTCCTTTTGCTAATCATTTTCATAAATTAATGAATATTTTCATGTTAGTCCATTTTATGATAAAACATTGATGGGAGCAAATAAATTCACTGAATTAATTTATTGTGTTAGCCATTTAACACCGTAGTTTAAAGAAAATTTTAATTGCAACGATTAGAAAAATCTGCTATTTTAAAACTAGTATGACCATTAGCCACAAAAAGGAGTTATTTTATGACTAAGCAAAATGATCATTGGTTGAGCCGTTTCTTTAAAGGCGTTGTCATTGCATTAGGTTTCATTTTACCTGGTGTTTCCGGCGGAGTTTTGGCGGCCATTTTAGGTATTTATGAACGGTTACTTGGGTTTATGGCTCATTTCCGTCAACGTTTTAAACAAGACTTTTGGTACTTCGTGCCGGTTGGTCTGGGTGGCCTAGTTGGGATTGCCCTCCTGTCGGCTCCGCTAGAATTCCTACTCGAACGCGCTCAAGTGATTGTACTTTGGGGTTTTGCGGGTGCGATTATCGGTACGTTGCCAGCGTTAATGAAAACGGCAACGGCACATGGTCCGCGTGATGCCGCTGACTATGGTTGGTTTTTCGGTACGTTATTGATTAGTGGGGGCTTGCTTTACTTTATGAGTGACCTATTCGGTACGTTGCCGGCCAATTTTGGTGGTTTCGTCGTTGCGGGGGCTTTAATTGCCTTAGGCGTCTTGGTGCCGGGATTAAGTCCTTCTAACTTGTTATTAATTCTCGGATTATTCACACCGATGTTGAATGGGTTTAAGCGGTTCGATATTATTGGCGTTTATTTACCGATTGCGATTGGTGGGATCTTGGCCATGGTGATTTTCTCTAAAGCGATGGATCACCTTTTGCAGCATTTTCACTCACGGGTTTACCATTTTATTTTGGGGATCGTGACGGCCAGTACGATTTTAATTTTAGTCCCTAATCCGAATGCGGCTGAAAGTATCGTGTATACTGGGGTGACATTGATGACCTTAGTCTGGAGCTTGCTGGCCTGTGTTGCTGGGGGTATTCTAGGGTATTGGATGAGCCAGCTGGAAGCCAAATACAAATAGATTAATGTGAATGTTGGCGTTTTAAATCAGCAAGTTGCACTTGCAACTCACCGAGTATCTGGGTTTGGATTTTTTGGATAGCAAGTATATTGGGTTCATCTTGCTGGATTAAATGGTCGATTTTAGCGTGTAAAACGCGAATTTCGGCTTCGGATTTCGAATTCACCCGAAAATCATTTTTAGCTTGTAGGCGGTCGTAATCGGCCGCCTTTTTTGACTCATCATAATTAATGGGGCTTGAATTGCCGCGACCATACTTAGAAATAAATTTAATAAAATAAAGGGATACGGATCAAAATGATGGCTAAAAATCGGTATCACGTTGATGATCATCCAGGCCAACATAATGGTCACAAATAAAATAATAAAGGGCCAACTACCACCAAATCGAGCCACCGCATCGGCGATACGTTGGCCAAACGTCAGAGACTGTTCGAGTTGTTGATTGACATCAATCACCTGATAATCATCTTGTTTAAAGACTTGTGTCAATCGATGACTTAGTTTGCGATTGGCTTGTTGATCTTTCGCCATTAAATCGTCAAGCTTGGCAAGTCGGTAATGTATCAGATGTTCATTACAGATAAAATCTTGTCCGGTGGCTTGAGGATAGTCAGCTAAAATGGTGGCCTGAATTTGTGGGTCGAGTTCAGCTAAAGTTAAGCTGGTCGTGGCGTCAACCAGCTGGTGATCTACCAAACAAGGAATACGATAATGTTTACTCATGGTACTCATCTCCTTGAACTCAAGTATAACGGTTATTGGGATAAGTGATGGTTGTTTGCACTGGCTTGGTAACTAAACTAAATTAAGCGCCTTGCAAGGCCAATTCAGGCTAACTTGCAAGACGCTTAATTTAGTTTAGTTTTAAAATGGCAGTTCATCAACTAGCATCATCGTTTGGCGATCACCATTGTCGTAAATCGCCACAGTTTCAGGAAAGCGGCGATCGTAATCGTTTGGTAGATCAAACTCAAGAATGGCGTCATGTTGTGTATCAAACACCACCGTGACGGCACCACTGCGTTCAATTAAAGCGAACTGCAACACCTTTGATAATGGGACGACACCTTGTAAGTTATCATCGATAATTGCCCAGATGGCGTCAATGATTTCACTTGGTAGTTGAGCTACTAGCCCAAACGTGGCGTAACGTGCCACCTCTTGATTTTGATTAAACATCGTTCCCACCTCGCTTTTAGTTACTTTAGTTATCGCGGACGATTTTAGCGACCGTCTGTTCAATGCGTAGGAATAAGCCTTGCGCATCTTGTCGGAAATCTGCTTCTAAACTGCTCCCAGTTGGTTTGATGGTCCCAACAACGGTCCCAGTTGTCCCATACAAATCAATGCCATCATGTGCATCGTTCCATTTAACGGTCCAATAACTACCTTCTAAGGCTTCGTCAGTATAGTACTGGGTGCCAGCTAAAACGGCATCATTAATGACACTAGTTTCATCAGCGGTCATCCCGTTATCGAGGGCCCACTTCAATTTTTGGTTAACTTCTAACATATCACCGGGAATTAAATTTTGCACGGTGTATTCCTCCACTCTACTTGCCAGCGTTTTAAGGTCACGCTACTTTTACTCACAATCATACCATACTGACGTTATTCAGCTAAGAATTTGTCTGGTGATTACTGATTTTGTAATTTTTGCCGGACTTCCGCCGCAATTTCACGCATTCGTTCAGGCGTATCCGCTTGTGATAATCGGTAGCCGATATAGTATGGTGAAACGTTAAATAATGGATCAATTTTGCAGATAACTTGATCGCCTACTGGATAAAAGAACAAGTTATAGCTGTCACAGCGACCATGAAAATAATCATTTAACGTATATTGCACAATCGTTTGCACGGCATCGGCTAATTCATCATGATCGTCCCAAGCAGCGGTGACATTAAATTCAACAAAGCCCATCACCGGTTGATCGGAGATCGTCACTTGAACGTGGCTGGTCGTCAGCACCGGATAGCCAGTTAAATGAGTGGGCGCAATATTGGCGTAGCCGTCAACATCCGTTAAGCCGACAATTTGCATGTGTGGATGACGCAAGCTTCCCCCAGAATGTGGGCCGAAGTTTTTATAGAGTAAGGTTGACGCAAAATGGTCACTGGCAATGGTTGCTTGCCAATGAGTTAAGGCAAATGCAAAAATCGCCCGATTCTGATCACGTGAATAAGTGGCGATGTCGCCTAGATGGTCGGCGGTTTCAATAATGATGGTTTGCCAGGTTGCTTGTAACGTCGGAAATTTGTTCATGAGCCAAATCCGATCATCATCTTGATCCAAGATATCCGTTAAGGATGCCGGGTCACAAAATGGGCAAGCATTGTGTGGTTGCCGGATGTTTTCGGGTTTGTCTTTGGCAATGTTAGTATCAAAAATTAAAGGATGTGCTTGCACGTGTTTTCCTCCTTAAGGCAATGAAAAAACGGTTTGTCAGATTGACAAACCGTTTTGATAACTAGTTGGATGATGCTGGGGTGGTTGTCCCGGCCCCAAATTGTGGCTCAGCCATGGTAATCCAAACAACAAATTCAGTTGAAGCTAATTTCCAAAATCGTGGATCAGAGGCGCGTGGCGGTTCCTGATCAAATAGCGTGACTGCCAAGGCATTAGCCGCATTATCGGCCGCCGCCTGGACGCTATTACCAAAAGTTTGCGCATCAGGCACATCGGGAAAACGAACGCCCCAATAGGTGCCCTCATCGCGAAAAATGGCCGGATATTTGACTTCAATATTGTGTTTCAATGCCACCACTCCGATTCTTGAAAGTTACTTCTAGCATACCGAAGCGGTAGCTAAAAGTAGCGATTGGCTTAAAATCTTAAATTTTTTGTAAACTATTCGGTCGTCACTTTGTAGTAAGTCCCATTGTTGTCGCCATTTGTAACGGTATAGTTGCCACTATGGGTTTCACCATACTTAATGGCTGATGACTTACTGCTAAAAGTCTTCGTTGATGAATCCGTGGTGCTGCTGGAACTGGCTGCACTACTACTGTTAGTGGTCGTTGAACTAGCGGCACTGCTGCTAGCATGACTTGAACTAGCTGCGGCGGTACTATGACTACTACTGCTAGTAGCATGGTGCGTTGTTGTCGAACTTGCTGGTTGTTGCGTTTGTTGGGTCGTGGATTGCGAGTTGCTGTCAGTGGTCGTCGTGGTATCGGCGGCCGTTGTAGCAGAGTCATCACTATCCGTTGAATCACTACTATTATCGTCAGTACTATCGCTGTCACTATCACTACTAGATTTTGACTTAGCCTTCTTCTTTGATGATGAGGACGAAGAAGACTCGCTACTGGAGCTAGATGAACTGGCAGTGGTTTGAACGAGATCTTCACTGGTTGAAGCTTTGACGAAATAAACGATGGTTCCACCTAGTGCAATCACGATTAGCGCTAATAGCCACAATGAAAAGTGCCGTTTTTTCTTTGGTCCTTTAGGTCCTTGTGGTTTTTGCGGCCCTTTTGGTGACTTAGGGGATGTCGGTTGCGACCGTTTGCGGCTAGATGATGTTTCCCGCGCTTTTAAACGTGACATCCGCGTCGGCTGCTGTTGTTCAGGCATTAACTATCGCACTTCCTTTCTTGCTTCCGCCAGTTTACCATATTTTACGCAACTTGTCGTCTATTCTTAGCGAACCAACGCGTATAATTTGGCCGCAAACGTGTTCGCATCAATCGTGCTACGCTGGTTCGCAAAATAGACCATGGCATGTTGATTGCCTTCAGTAGCGTACATATAGCTGTCATAACCATTGTCAGCGCCATGATTAGACTTAGTACCATCTGCATATCGATACATGCCCCCGGCGTAGCTCACTTGATAGTTATGCCGCAGTTGAGTGTACTGGCTGCGCGTCAATACCTTACCATTACGCATGCCACAAATGATTTTGTAGTAGTCATGAGCATTGGTATATAAGTTACCGGCACCAACTAAACTGGAAAATAGCCGCTTTTCATAGGCACGGGCTTGATAAGTTGTTCCCGCGCGATAAGAGACCGCCGCCACTAAGTTGTCACTAGCCTGATATTTATCGGTCGTATGGGTTAATTTCAGTGGCTTCACAATTCGGGTCTGAATATTGTGGGCATAGGATTTCTTGGTGATTTTCGTGATGATGCCAGCAAGCAAAGTATAGTTCGCATTCGTATAGTGATAAGCGTGATTACCGGTTGAGGTTAAATGAGTTAAGGTATATCGATACGCCTGTTGCTCGGTTAGTACACTGCTGGGAGCAGTTTCAGCCATGTAAATGCCAGACGTATGGTCAAGTAATTGACGGATGGTGATGGATTGGCTGTTTTTGACCTGCGGATAATATTTGGACAGTTTTGTCGTCATTGATAGTTTGTGCTTGGCAACAAGTTGTTCGATCATCGCGCCTGTAATGGCTTTTTGAAGCGATGCTGTGGGATAAATGGTGTTTTTATTGTTTTTAAGGCCCTTTTTGTGGTTAGCATCGCCGACATAAATGGTTTCGGCCTTGCCAGCATAGTTTTTGGTTAACATAATCTGGCCTTTGAAATGGTACTTCTTGGCGAGGACTTTCGCCTGGCTAGTCACACTGCTAGCCTGAGCATCTGGCATCTTTACCACATTTATGGCCGTGGCGAATAACGTGAGACTTAAACTTAGTAAGCTAACTTGCTTAATTAATTTGATTGAAATAATGAGGACCCTCCTGTTGAGTTTGCTAAGTCTCATCATAAGGACTTCATCCAACGAATACCAGTAAAAACTAAAGTGGTTAATGATTTGTAATGCGCTTGCAATAATGACTTGGATTAGTCATCTTAAATATAAATTTATTCATAAAAAAACGCCGCTTATCGGCGTTTTGACTGCTCTATTAAATTTTTAGTGGTGACTCTCGATCAAGTTTTGATAATAAGCTGCGGCAGTGCCATAACGGTATGGGACTAACCAGATTAATCCAATCCCAGCGGTCAGTCCACAAACGATTGCCCAACCGATGAAACTAAGTTGTAAGATGAAAAATTCCATCTTGTGGCCGACCATTAACTGACGACTACGGGTTACCGCATCACGTAAACGTGGTTTTGGCTGTCCAGCCGGCGTATTGGCCAACATATCTTTGTAGACAAAATAAGTTTGTGAATAGGCAAAGTATTTAATGATCCCAGGAACGATCAGTAACAGACTCCATAACGTGATCCAAAGCCATTGCAATAAGATTAACCCAATCGTTGGTAACGCATAACGACGAGTAAAGCCAACCGTTGAATCGCTGACTGGATGAATTTCTCGATCAGGTTGCCGGAACCAGTCTAACATTGAATATGAGGTACCGACCATGAAGATACGAACCACACAGTAGTAGATAAGGGCAATTAAGCCGCCAGCCGCTAAGACACCAGTAATCGCAGCCCATGTTTGCCATGAGATGTTAGACAATGTTTGAGCGGCGCCACTGATTGTCGCTGTATCGGTGACACTGGTTGATGTGGAATGGTGGGCGCTATTGTTAGTCTGTACTGCCACGCTAAAGACGGAAAGTAAACTGACGACGATACATAGCAAGATAGCATCTTTCCAGCGCCCTTTAAATAATTGCTTAACGGATGTTTTTAATTCAGCCCGAGTTTTCACATTAGTGTCCTCCCTTTATTAATTTAATCCCATCATACCATGAGTTGTCTGGTGTGCAAACTATAATGAAAATAAACAAAAAAGCACTGAAAATTTCCAGTGCTTGAATAATAGCTAAAATGTTTTACGCATGACGACAACGGGTGCCCCATCTTCATCGTAAGGCCCACCAAAAACGACATAGCCACAATGCTCATAGAAAGCCTGCGCGGTGATCTCACCATGAATTAACCCTTCAGTATATCCATGATTTTGCGCCCAAGCCTCGGCCTTTAATAATAATTGTTTGCCAAGGCCCTGACCACGACGACTTTTACGGGTACAAACGCGACCAAAACGCATCACACGACCGTCATCAGCAGGTTCCAAGCGTAAAGTCGCTAATGGTAAATCAGGTGTTTCATAAGCGACAACGTAAAGACGTTCATCATCATCTTTTTGATCAAATTCAACGTCGGCAGGAATACCGCGTTCTTCAACAAAGACTGCTTGACGTAAGGCGTAGGCCGCTGCCCGGTTATAAGCCACGTTTGAAATTAGAAAACGCATCTTAATAAGCCTTGTCGATATCTTTTAACCAGGCTAAGGCTAATGACTTGTCACCTAAGTGAGCCCCAATCACGGGACCAAAGTATGTGATGTCAATTGGCATGTCTGGATAGTCTTGCTGTAATTTTTGTTTCCAAGCTTCGGCTGCTTCTAGATTATTCCCTTGCACGATAATGGCGCGTAAGGGATAGTCAAGGTTGGCTTGAGCTTCTGCGAATAAATGCTCAACGCGGGCTAAGGCCTTCTTAGTTGACCGAACTTTTTCAAAAGCGACAATTTCGTGTTTTTCATCAAAAGTTAGAATTGGTTTAATACGTAAGACGCTACCAATAAAAGCTGAAGCGTTAGATAAACGGCCCCCACGAACTAAGTTTTGTAAATCATCAACGATAAAATATTCACCCATTGATGCGCGTAAGTCATCTAAGCGGGCCAAAATAGCTTCAACTGTTGCGCCAGCTTTAGCCATGCGTGCTGCTTCGATTGCTAAGTATCCCATTAAACGTACAGTAATTTGAGAATCGTACGGATAGAGCTTAATCTTGTCAACGGCATCACGCATATTTTCGAGACTATTATAAAAACCAGAAATCGTGCTAGCGAGATGAATACTGATAACCGCGTCGTAGCCTTGATCACCTAGTCTGTTGTAAAACTCAATCATTTCACCCACGGGTGGTTGCGACGTGCTGGGAAATGATTTGAATGATTTCATATTGGCATAGAAGTCTTTCGTCGTAATATCGACGCCTTCTTGATACACTTTTCCATCTATAATAACCGGAATCGGCACCACATGAATATCATTGTCGGCGACCTCTTGCGGTGTCAAATAGCTAGTGCTGTCAGTAACAACAGCAATCTTCATCACACACACCTACTTCTTTATCGGATTAATATCCAATATATTAGCATAAATCTGCCCTTGAAACCAGCTTACCCGCCCTTTACTCACTCAGCGTGCGTTCGACAGATTTATTTAGCCGATTTAATAAGATTCGTAATAAGTTTTGTTCATCTTGGGGCCATTTGTCAAAAATGCTAGCTTCAAATTTTTCATAGTCAGCATTAATAACGGCCGCGGCATTTTCACCCAAGGGTGTGACGGTGTAAATTAATTGTCGCCGGTCACGTCCAACCGCTTCTTTACTTAGCTTTTCTTTCTTGACTAAACTCGCTAATTGCCGACTAAGTGTCGACGTATCAAGTTGCATTTCAGTGGCGAGTTTTTCTTGAGTGTCGAACCCCGCCTGTAATTTTAACAATAATTGCCACTCCGCAACGGTAACCCCTTGCGCTTTGGCGATCTTTTTTAACATAGTGGTTTGTTGCTTGGCAGTATCGGCCAAGGCAGCTAAACTAGATTTCATTCTGATGACCCCCTCATTTAAACAATAAATGTATTATACAATATGAAACTAGTTATTGTGAACTGATTTCAATCAAAACTTAACAATTTAGGTTATTGACTATAGCAATCTTTAAGAATGGTCATGATTATCGTGTCACGGTGCGACTTATAACTTGTTTAAACGCTTCATCGCCATGTATACTATATAAGTTGGCCGACAGCTTGTCGGCATTGCAGAAATTTAGACGAAAGCGAGTGATCACATGTCTTTTGATGGACTATTTACCCATGCCATGGTCACCGAATTACACGAAAATTTAGTTAATGGGCGAATTACAAAAATTCATCAGCCCTACCAAAATGAATTGATTTTAACGATTCGCGCGAATGGCAAGAATTTGCCAGTCCTTTTATCAGCTGATCCTACGTATCCACGAGTGCAAGTGACTCAGATTCCATATGTGAATCCAGTAGTACCAACCAACTTTGCGATGATGATGCGGAAGTATTTGCAAGGGGCAATTATTGCGGATGTACAGCAAATGGCTAATGATCGGGTTGTTCATTTCACCATTACAACCCGTAACGAATTAGGTGATGCGGAACAATTAACTTTAATTATTGAAATTATGGCGCGTCACAGTAATGTCATTCTCATTGATAAGAAGACCAGTCGTATTTTAGATGTCATTAAACACGTTGGCGCCGATCAAAACCGCTATCGACTTTTATTGCCGGGGGCAACGTATATTGAGCCACCGAAGCAAGAAAAATTGAATCCTTTTACCCCGAATGATGATTATTTAGACTTGGTTAAACAATTCCCTAATGAAGATGTTTTAGCCAAAGCCTTGCAACAACATTATCAAGGGCTTGGTCGTGACAGTGCGCAACAATTAGCCTACGAACTTCACCAACCAGGCGATTTAGCGACGCACTATGATGCGTTTTTAGCTAACTTCACGCACCCCACACCAACGTTGATTACGTTAAGCAATCATAAAACAATGTTTGCGGCTAGCAATTATGCGGCGTTTGGGGACCAGTCGCGGCAGTTTGATTCATTAAGTACCCTATTGGATTTCTATTACCAAGATGCGGCACAACGTGAACGGGTTCAACAACAAGCTGGTAATCTTATTCGTGTGGTCCGTAATGATTTGAAAAAGAACCGCAAAAAGATGAAGAAGTTGCAACAGACATTGGCAAATACCAAGCAAGCGGATGAGTTGCGTTTAAAAGGTGAAATTCTGACGACTTACTTGCATGAAGTAAAGCGTGGTATGACGGAAATTACCCTAACCGATTATTACCATGATAATCAACCGTTAAAAATTGAATTATCAAATCAGCTCTCACCTTCACGCAACGCGCAAAAATATTTCTCGCGTTATCAGAAACAAAAGAACGCAGTCGCTTATGTTGGTGAGCAAATTGATTTAACGCAAGGCGAAATTGATTATTTAGACAATATTCAAACTCAAATTGAGTTAGCCGCCCCAGCTGATATCGCTGAAATTCGTGAAGAACTCATGCAACAAGGTTATCTGAAACAGAAGAAAACCAAGAAAAAGCAACGTGCGTCACGCAAGACTAGTCAACCACAGCAATTCTTTGCAACTGACGGCACGGAAATTTCGGTTGGTAAGAATAATCGGCAAAATGATCAACTAACCTTAAAGACAGCTCGTAAGTCTGATTATTGGTTGCATACGCAAAAGATTCCAGGGTCTCACGTGATTATTCACTCTGACGATCCGAGCGAGCAAACGTTAACCGAAGCGGCCAATCTTGCGGCCTATTTCTCTAAGGCTCGTGAATCGGCAACTGTTCCAGTGGATTATGTGCAAGTTCGCAAGATTCGGAAACCAAATGGTGCCAAACCTGGGTTGGTGATCTATGAGGGTCAAAAAACACTTTATGTGTCACCGGATGCAGCGCTAGTCGAACAATTAACACCACAAAAGTAAGTAAAGGACCCTATATCAACTGAGAATGACGTTGGTATAGGGTCCTTTTTTGTTAATGATACTTGAATTTTAGCTGCTAATGATTAAGCTGGTGGCTGGGTTTTGGTTTTTTTATATTTTTTAGTTAAAGTAAGAAGATACAACTTCTATTTATTAGTAAACTGGCTGACTTAGCACTTTCCAAGTTTCATACGTTGTATCTGTCGCATCAAACTTTTCACTATTTAATAGATAAGCTTTCGCTTTTAAAACCAGCGGCGAAGCGTTTTTGATTGTAAGTTCGGTTAATGGCACTTTCACCGCGCCATGTGAATCTTGCCCATCGAAACTCGCAACGCTGGCGGCTAAGTCTCCACTAACTTCGGTGATTCGATAAAAAACACCAATATGCTGATTGAAGGCCCAGCCTTCAAATTGCCACGGATAACGAAAACTAGTAGTCCCTAATTGAGTTAACACGGTCGGTACCAATCCAGTCTCTTCTTGAACTTCACGCCGAATAGCATTAGCTAACGGCTCCCCGTCCTCTAAACTGCCACCTGGTAAATCAAACCGATTGGTATACGGGCCACCGTATTTTTTCGTTACGACTAAGTTTTGTTGATCGCCAATGATGCCATAAACACCAAAGGCACGATGATATTTTGTCACTGCTGGTCCCTCCTCACTGATACCCCTATGGGTTTTGTAAAACCACTATATTCAGTATACCTCTTTCATACAGAATCTTGCATATTTATTTAAAATTAATTTGTATAAAAATGATGTTTACTAATTTGATAAACATTTTGCTGTTGACACTTTCAGTAAACAAGTGTAACTTTAAGCCTATTGAGAGGTGATCCGGACATTGGACCTAGCTAAATTAAGTCTCACCGACCTACAACGTGGTTGGCAGATGCAGGCTAACGAACGACAGTGCAATTATTGCGCCGCTAACTGGGTTGCGGAAACCCCCGTTAGCGAGATTGAGCAACACTTGCAAACCGTACATGGCGGTAATTTAAATCAGTTGATTCATTTGAATAGTCGCTACAATACATTGACGGCTAAACAACAAGATCTATTGACGGCTTTTGCAACTGGGATTAAAGATCAAGATTTGGCCAAACAGTTACAGGTGGCGGCCGCTACAATTCGCCATCAAAAATTTACATTTCGTGAAAAGGCTAAACAGGCTAAGCTCTATTTAGCCATTTACGAACAAGTTTTTGGTGAATCGGCTCAACAACTCGTTAGTGATCCGTTGATTGACATCCCGGAACAACCACGTCAACCGGATGATCGCTGGTTAATTACCGAGTCAGAAGCAGCCCAAACGCTACAACATTATTTTGATTTCACAACTGACCCATTACGACTTATTCGCTTACCTAAAAAGCAAAAAAGTATCATTATCGTCTTGACTCGAATTATTGATGAAATCCCGGTCAATCAGCCACTAACGGAACCAGCACTCAATGAACTACTAAAGCCAATCTATTTTGATTACGTGACCGTCCGTCGATACTTAATCGAATATGGTTTCTTAAGTCGTCGTGCGGACGGCTCACAATACTGGCGACCAGCCAACAATCGAAAGGAAAACTAATGGACTCAAATCGCAAAGAAGAACTACGCCAAGCCTACAAGCTGGCGACAACCTATTACGGCGTGATTCAAATTGAAAACACGCGTAATCATAAAATCTGGCTCGACACCGTACCCAACATTCACAATCGGTGGGCCTTTTATCAGTTGAATTTAAACAAGGACTTTTATCGCAATACACCACTACAAGCCGATTGGGATGCTCAGAATGGTGAGGATTTTGTTTATACTGTTTTATGGAAAGAAGAAACGGTCGATGTGGTCAACATGCGACAAACACTTAAGGATTTAAAAGTTAAATGGTTCAAAAAACTGCAACCATTTGATGACCGTGGTTATAATCGTCGTCCTAAAGATTGGGAGGAAAACTAATGACTGAACCTTTAAACACTGCCTTTACGCCTATTGATCAAGCAACCTGGGCGCGGCGTGAATATTTTTATTACTTCACTAAAATGATGCCAACTGGTTTTTCATTAACCGTTAATTTAGATATTACGAAATTACTAGCTTGGACCCGAGAACATGGCGTTAAATTTAACGCTGCCTATCTTTATTTAGTGAGCCATTGTCTGACAAACCATCCTGAAATGCGCGTGGGTCGCGTGGATGAACAATTGGTCACTTTCGATGTTGTCCATCCGTCTTACACGATCATTCATGATGACCATTCAATGTCTAATCTATGGACTGCATATACCGCTGACTTTGCAACGTTTAATCAAAATTACTTAGCTGATTTAGCACAATATGGTCAACAACCGGGGCCGATGCCAAAGGCCCCACAGTCGCCTAATCTATTCACGATTGGCAGCTTGCCATGGGTAAACTTTACGGCGTATACCCCATTACCATTTACGCCACTACAAACTTTTCAACCCATCTTTCAGGCTGGCAAGTTTACAGTGACTGGTTCGCAGACTATCATGCCCTTATCGATTACCATTCATCATGCGGTCGCGGATGGGTATCATGTCAGCACGTTATTTAACGACCTACAAGCCGACTTTAATCAACCAGAACAACTTTTGAATTAATGAATACTAACAAAGCTTGCTACCAGATCATTAGCTGATTTGGCAGCAAGCTTTTTATTCAGTATGAATCAAACTATCAATCAGATTAGTGGCGATTTTCAGTTAGTCCCACGCTTATTATTAACTCTCAAAACTAGTTACCGCTAATAGTATTGCAATTGAAGGCCCCGTATCGTAAGTTAGAGCATAGGGAGGCCGTTAACATGAAAGACCATCGGATATTAAATGGATTCGCTTATTTTTCAGTTATTTTTGCACCAGTTATTTTTCCAGGCATTGTCTGGATTGTGGCTAAAGACCCGACCGTTAAAGCTAACGCCAAAAGTGCCTTGGTTTTCCATCTCATTCCAGGGATCACGGTGCTTTTCACGATTGTCATGCTGCGAATCAGTTATTTACTAGACTTTTCGACAGGGCAAATGGTCGCAGTCAGCGTACTTTATTTACTTAGCTTTGTGATCATCATTCACGCCCTTTTTATAGGGATCAAACAGTTAATTGCCAAATGAGTTTGGGTCGTATTTTTTTCGTAACTAGGCCTAAAAGCACGACTAAAAAAGATTGCCCCCAAATCAAGGTTGATTTTTGGGGGCAATCTTTTTTAATAGTGCCGACTGGCTATCCAGCCTATTCCACCAATTACGGCTAATAGACCAGTGAATGAACTGATCAAAATCGGTTTAGCCTGACCAGTTGACTGATTGTCAGTATTTGGCGTGGTAGCTAATGTCGCCTGGCTTTGATGGTTAGCCGGCGCAATCCGATCACCGGCCGCACTGCTGGTTGATTGCTTGGCCGGTTTAGTTGAGCTTCCACTTACACGACTACTGGTACTGACTTTAGCAGTCGTGCTGGGCCTTTTTTTGTTGGCGTCACCGTTTGACTAGTCCTCGACGCTTTAGTTCTTGCGGTGGCCACTTTAAGATGGGCCTTTAGTTTTGGCAATTGCGTCGTCTTAAACTTAAACGATACATTGTGTGTGGCTTTATAAACGTGTAAGACGTTAATTGAAAGCTTTGCTGTAATCTTGTGGTTTAAATTCTTAGTTGTAAAAGAATAGTAAATATTAGAATTTCCGGACTTATCACGAACTTTGCACACATGCTGTGGCTTGGCACCATTAACCTTTAATACTTGGACCGGATACTTGCCCAATGCACTTGATGTTTTCAAATGCATGGTCACAACATATTTCTTGTTTTTAACCGTGACTTTAGCGGGTTTAACAAAATATTTACTGGCCATTGACGTTTTGTTAGTCCCGTACGTTAAGGCACTGTAACTCACCGACTTGGCGTGAGCAACAGTTACCATGCTTAACGCGCCCACACCAAATACTAAACTGGTCATTAATCGTTTCAATTTCATTACCACACCTTCTTCATGATGATGACGCCACTGCCTAAACCTAAAAGCCCTACCACACCAGCTAAAATAAGGTGTAATGACTTTTTTGTTTCGTTGGTTTGTGGCAAACGGGACTTCGATGACCTGATTTTAGCGGTCTGACTCGTTGTACTGCCATGACGACTAGTCGTGGGTTTAGCCGTGGCCGTATCCGCTGCATCATTAGTAGTGTTACCAGCTGTGTGGCTAAATTTGAAACGAACGGTAAAGGTTTGATCAACGCCAGCGGTGGGCACGGTCACGTGGACCGTACCGTTGATTAATGAGGCTAAGTCGCTGAGTGATTTGATTGTGAAGGTATATGTTGCAACATAGTAGTCACCATTAGTGCTGTAATGAATGTTTTGCGCCGTTTGCCCATTGATCGTTAACGGCGTAAAACCATGTTCCGTCATGCCCGAAGTCTTACTATATTTAACAGTTAATAAGACTTGATAGCCCGTGCCACTTTTAGTAATTTGGGCGACGTGCGTGTAAAACTTATTGGCAGCTGAAGCCACATTTTTATCTGCTTGTAAAACTTCGTACGTCCAGCCAGTTAGTGGATCAGCGCTAGTGGTCGTGGCTGCTTTAGTGGTCGCCGTGGTGCTCGTGGTTGGTTTGGTCACAGCAGAAGAACTACTGCTAGAACTTGTTGTTGAATTTACAGTACTGCTGCTGTTGCTGTCATCACGGTTACTGTTCGCACTATCATGATTGGCAGTAATCGTACTTGATGATGAACTGCTCGTTTGATCACTACTTGATCCAGTCTCTGGTACAGTTGCCGCCGGAACACCGCTCCAATCTAAAGTCATCCACGCACTCTGGGTCATTTTGCCCATCGGTGTCGTTAAATCAAAAGTAACCGGAACCGTTGTTGCTGGCTCAGTCAACGTAAAGGCTAAACTCGCCCCACTTAACGCTGAAGCGCCATTAACCGTGGTGCCAGTGATATATTTTTGCCCAATTGTGGTAATCGGCAAAGTAGCCTGATAGTGACCATCTTTAATGATGACTGTGGCGCTACTTCCGAAGTAGCCCGCCGCTGACGATGGTGTACTACTAGCGCTGCCATTTGCATCTTTAACAAACGATGTTGGTACTGAATAAGTGCCATCTGCCAATGTTGCGGCTTGAACTGATCGCGAAGCGCTTACATTTATTAATAAAAAAATAATGGCCATTAATCCCCCGACCCCTATCTTGATCCACTGCTTATGCATAAAAACCCCTCCTGATTATTTGTTAACTTTATCGACCTAATATTACCACAATAATGAATTGAATTTAATATAATAATTAATTTTAATTAGATTCAATATAATTATTAGCCTAAAGTAATTGTTGAATTGATTCTCATTATCAACTTTAATTCTACTGCAAACAGGTGTTAATCATCGCTACTGCCAACTAGTTAATGTGAGTGATAACCTGATAAATAAATATAATTCCTGTTATAACGGTCTATTCCAGGATTATTCGTTTACTTGCAAAACCGACAAAAAGCGTGCGTGTCAAATTTCCAACGGTGGATTTGACACGCACGCTTTAAGTTTATTAACGGGTTGGTTGAAAACATCAGTCACAGTAAAAGAAGCGGAAATCGAGGAAGAAGTGGTGTTTCAACCATAGTCACAGTTTACTAAATGATCAACATTGTTAAAAGTTAAGTTAGCTGAGATGATTCTGATAATTTCTCAGGATGACTTCAAAATTTATAAGGGGCAGCAACCAGTCAAAATTTGTATGCTTAAATCAAAAAGTGAGGTCTTTAATATGAGCGTATTGCTTGCTAGTTTGTTTCATCTAACCACCTTATTACCACAGTTGATCGCCAGTTATGGCAATTGGATCTATGTTGGTCTATTTATCTTAATCTTTGTCGAAACTGGTTTGGTGGTCCTACCATTCCTCCCTGGTGATTCCATTCTATTCCTATGTGGCTCATTAGCTGCGATGACGGCGGACTTGAACGTTGGTGTTTTAGTTGTTCTACTAAGTATCGCCGCAATTTTGGGTGATCTAGTCAACTTTGAAATCGGCAAACGATTTGGTCATCACGTCTTAAATAGTCCCCGGCTAAGTCGGTTAATCAAGCCAAAATATTTAAGTGAGTCACAAACTTTCTTTGACCGGCATGGTAGCTTAGCGATCTTCTTAGGTCGTTTCGTACCAATCATTCGAACGTTGGTCCCTTTTACTGCCGGAATGAGCGCCATGCACTATCCAACGTTTGCACGCTATAACATTTTAGGTGGGTTAACTTGGATTATTGTCGCGATTAGTGCCGGATATTTATTTGGCAATATTACGATTGTTAAACAACACTTTGAATTAATCATGTTAGCGATTGTCTTGATTTCTTTGATTCCAGTCGGGTTGACGATGTTGAAACACCGGTCAACCCTTGATGATTAAGGTGGTGACTAACGAATGCAACGATTAACAAATTACTGGCGTCGCTATCAGCGTGTCTTGGCTTATTTAGTTTTTGGTGGGCTAACGACACTCATTAACCTAGCGTTATTTGCCGGTTTAACCAAATTGAGTGTCCCCTATTTGTTTAGTAATGCTTTGGCATGGTTAGGGTCAGTAATTTTTGCTTATTTTACCAACCGACAATGGGTCTTTGAAACAAGTGCTCAAAGTTGGTCAGCTCGTTTGAAAGAAAGTCTTCAATTTCTTTGGTATCGCCTACTAAGTTTAGGATTAGATGAATTGATTATGTTAATCGGGATTAGCCTATTAGCAAGATCACCTTTAATCGTCAAATTGATTGATCAAATCTTGATCGTTATGATTAATTGGTTTTTCAGTAAATATCTTATTTTTAACAACAATCACTAATGTGACGGGACACTGATCAAAAATAGACCGACTTGCCACCTAACGTTCAGGCTCAAGATGGTCTCACTCTCGGTTATAATAACGATTTCTAATTCAATTTGTGTGCACGATATAACCGGAGTCAGCCAGTGATGGCGCCGGCCGTGACGACATCGTTAGTTCGAATGGTTTTCCCGGACTTTACGATGTGGACGACTTTTGAGACTAGCGGCTTTGGCTAGGCTTAAAAGCGAGGTGGAAGCCCGCACTTTGGCTGGAGCCGGTCTCCACAGCCGGCAGAATCACTGGCTGACGTAGGTGACTAATTTAGCATGACTCAGGCCAATACTAGTAGATTTTTTACTACGCTAATCATCTTTCAAGCTTTAGTTTTTAAAGCAACCGACAAAAAAAGCGTTTAACCAAACGCTTTTTTGTTTGCACTCAATTAATTTGGCGTAACACTGCACCACGAATTGTATTAACTGCATCAGCCACAACATCAATCGATGTGTCGCCATGCGTTAAGGCCCATTCAATGACGGTCATTTGAACATTCGTCCCCATAGCAGCAATTAGCTCAGCTGGGGCGGTCATTGTTGGGCTTTTTTCTTGAATAAAGCGTTGCCATTCAGCTAACAATTGATCATGGAACCCGGCTTCTAAGTCAGCCGCTGGTTCATGAACCGTAAATAAAATCCGAATGGCCTCCCGATTATCCGCCATATCCGCCAATAAGCCTTTGACCAAAGCATCGATCTCACCGGCAATCATTTGTTCAAATCGTAGATGGACTTTCTGAGTGAAAATCAACTGATACTTAGCAACCAGTTGATCTAATAAGTCATATTTATCTAAGTAATGCGCATAAAACGTTGAACGACTAGTTAATGATGCTTGGCAAATATCCGCGACTGTCATTTGACGAAAGTTTTTAGTCGTCAATAGTTGTAACATGGCGCGTTGAATATCCCGTTCCGTTTTAAGCTTGCGGACATCTTTTGTCATTTTTTAAACCCCTTATTCTATCTTGATGTCATCGTAGCATACTCACGATAAAAATAAACCCAATTCATAAGTTTATGTTGGTTTTCGAACACTGCCCCCGTTAACTGTTCGAAAACCAACAGTTTCTTACTTTTTACTAGTGTCCACATCAATTAGACCGCGCTATGATGTAATTGTTGAAGGGGCAAAGTTCCTTTCAAATTTAAGTGAGAATCGAGGTCATCGCGATGTTTACTTGGAGTTTTTGGATTTTAGCTGTTTGGTTTGTGGTTAATGCGATTTGGATGTGGTTTGATTTAGACAATCAACAACTACAGAAAACGTTTGTTTGGATCAATGTTGTGGCACTAGTTTGGGGCTTCGGCGTCTTTTACGGTGGGACTTCAGTTGCAAACTTAAGCGGCTGGTTCCAAGCGTTAAATTGGCTTAACGTCATTTTGACCGCTACTCAATGCTACTTCGGTTACCGCAAGTTATCTCAACATAAACCGGCCTAATTAAAAGCCAACTAAGTCAAAATTTTGTAACTCGATTATTCCTTGTAAGTCAGAAAAAAGGTTTGGACATTTAGCCCAAACCTTTTTTTATCTCTGAATATTTATAGTCGAAACGTGGGGCAAAGGACCGTCTTTTGCCCCACTCTTTTTGACTTATCAATCTAATTGTCGCGGTTGCCACCACAAACTGATTAAAACAATGACTAACCAAAGTAACAAATTCAACCCTATGGTACGTAATCGTGTCAAGGCTTGAGCTGGACGATGATCAAGGACAAAATAACGCCAAGCCAGTTGTGAACGCGTCAATACGTGTCCCGTGCGTTGATTATAATTAGTGGTCGCCGCTTGATAGTGAATGGCCTTATGCCCTAAGTTCTTAATGGTCACGACCAATGTTCCGGCCGGACAAGTCTGGTAAGCGATCTTAGCCACTTGCTTCGGGGTACCAGTGACTCGTTTAATGACCTGACCAGCTTGTTGCAAAGTGAGTTGGACCTTACCCTGATGGGATGCTGGTACTAATTCAAGCTGATTATGACGATGGTTAATCGGAAGTTTCAAGGTGACGGTTTGATGCGCCGGTAACGTGGCCGTGGTGACTTTGAAATAGGCACCGTTACCTTGACGGGCAACAACTGAAGCTACGGTAGACGTTGTTTGCGTCGTCTTTAAAATGCTGATGCCACTGAAACTAACACCTAAGACCATCAACCAACTGACTAACCAACGATGATTGCCCTCACGTAACCACGACCATGTTGGCACAGTCGCGGTAGCATCACTGGCTAGTAACATTAAAATCGGCAGTAACGGTACCGCATAACGGGCCTCAACTTCCCAAAAGACAACGTGAAAAACGGTTAAGCCGATGACGATTAAAGCCAAGTATCCCAAACTTAACTGATGCTGCTTGGCTGAAAACCATGTCCACAGACTGCCTATTAATAAGCATAGAAAGATTGCCTGGGTCCAGGTTACTAACCAGAATTGAATCGCACGTTGATGATTTAAGAACCATTGCGGTGCCCGAATCCATTGTGTCGTTAATCTAAAGCTATCAAAATCACCAGTTGCCCAAAAAACACGAAATTTTTGTAGCAAATGTTGTAATCCACCACTAATCCCCAACTGTTGCAGGCGTTGTTTAATCATTGCTTGAGTTGTGGCCTTTTTCGCAGTTGCGGTTGGTTGGCGATTGACTTGATTAAAATCAGTATAGTTATATTGCCCAGCTAATTGTGGATTCAAACTCATTGCAATCCAGCTGGTTGCCGGTAAAGCGTCCTGAGTTTGACGGTGATAGCCACTAGCCTGCGCCCACAAATGAAAGCCCAACCACCAGCCACTTAGCGTTAAAATAGCAAGTACTGGCCAAGCCCAATGCCAGTGGTGCCGAATCACAGCAATTAATAAAATCAGCATCACCGCGATCCAGACCACAATTAAATTACTTTTAAGCCAAACACCAAAGCTAAATAACAATAGCCCGCTTAACCCGCCGATCCAACGTTGCCAACCAGTATGTCGTTTAGTCCAGACCCCTAGTGCTAGGCTTAAAAGTGGTATTGGTAGGACGATCGCATCAGTATAGGCAAATAACGCATAAGCGTAGATGGGCACACTACCCAACCAAATCAGCATGAAACTTAATGCCCCTGGTTGCCAGTGATGCCACGTCCATAATAAATAACACCCAGCAACCAGTGCTAAATCTACCCATAAAAAGCGGCCTAAGTTTAGTATCAGCCATGGTGGATTAATGCCCAGACTTAACAATCCTTTTAGGCTTAAGCTCGCAACTAACGTGTAATTGACGTTGTTCGGGTAAACGGCAAAATAATGAGGCCACGTTGTTTGTCCATGAGCGATCGCGATCGCCTGATTACGAACAAAGTAGCTATCAGCACGACCAACATCTACAAATTGCCACGCGACTAATCCTTGAACCAAAAGGATCAAGATGAATAACCCTACTAATACGCGTCGATACGTGCGTGCTGACCATGACCGTATCCATTGACGTCCACCATGCCAAGCGAGTAATAGACCGCCAGCCAGAATTAACATCACGCCCGGTTTGACCCAATTTCGATCGGCAAAGAACGTCACTGGTCGCGTACTGGCAACAATCAACGCCCAGCATAAAATGCCAGCAGCCAACCAGTTAAATCCTTTAAAGCCCCGTTGCATCCTACTTTTGCCCAGCCGCAATTGCGACTAGTAGCGGTTGCTGGTCCCGCGAGTAGTCATCAGTTTCAATAATATAACGTGGTCGATGCTTGACTTCCGCAAAGACCTTACCTAAATATTCACCAATAATGCTAATACCAATCAATTGAACGCCACCTAAAAACCAAACACTCATCATTAATGACGTCCACCCATTCAAGACATCGCCGGTTAAAAAACGCACACCGGCGTACACTAACATGCCTAGGCTGATCGCAATCACGATGATGCCGGCTGACATGATGGCTTTAATCGGGGCAATCGAGAATGAGGTAATACCGTCCATCGCAAACGCGACCATCTTTTTAAAAGGATACTTTGATTCACCGGCAAATCGTGGCTGACGTTGATAGTACAGTTTACTGGTCGGCAACCCTAATTGCGGAATGATCCCGCGCAAGAATAAATTGGTTTCTGAATATTGCATTAACGCCGCTACTGCTCGGCGACTTAACAACCGATAATCCGCATGATCTGGTACTAACTGTACCCCAATTCTACGCATTCCCCGATAAAAAGTTTCGGCCGTCCAACGTTTGAAAAACGAATCACTTTGACGATCGTTACGAACCCCCAAGACGATATCACTGCCGGATTTAAATCGAACCACCATTTTAGCAATTAAGGCGGGATCATCTTGTAAGTCTGCATCAATGGTAATAATGGCATCGGATACTGGTCCAGCCACTTTCATTCCCGCCATCAAGGCATTTTGATGGCCAAAATTCCGACTAAACTTCAAACCGGTATACATCGAATCTTGCGTTTCAAGCCGTTGGATCAAGCGCCATGTTTGGTCGCTGCTCCCATCATCGACAAATAACAATTTGCTTTGACGACTAATCTGTTCTGTTTTCATTAAGTGTCGTAAGACCTCACCTAAAACAGCCGCTGATTTTGGTAAAACGTCAGCTTCGTTATAGCATGGCACAATGACTGTTAACCGTAGTGCTGGCATTAATAAGCCCCCTTATGATTTTGAACCTAACTCAAAGTACGATCATTAATATACGCATCTTCACTCCATGCAACTACTCAGTTTGCCTGAAACGCATCTGAGAAATTTTCAGAAAACATTTCTTTTTTCTGAGTAGTTGTCTTAACTGGGTTTTCCTATAATAGCAATTGTTCGTTATCAACCGGTTAGCACTGAGGGTCACTCAAGTTAAACTTGAGTTTGATTATAACCGCAAGTCAGTTGAGAAAAAAAGTAAACCAGATTCAATTTGCGTCAAAAAAAATTAGCTTAACAAAACGTTTGCAAATGGTTGTTTATTTATGGGAGGAAAATTATGGTAATAAGAAAGTCAGTCAATTCGACATCGTTAGCTTGGTCATGGTTTGGTCTTTTCGCCATCTTGGCGATTCTGGTTCAAGTCAATGCGGGAATTCTACAGACCGTTGACCAAAATGCTTTTCAAGCCATCGCCACTTTAAACACTGATTCAATGACCCACTTTTTCACAATTGTCACGACCTTAGCCAGTCCATTGGTGACGTTATTGATCGCCCTCTTAGTTGCGGTTGCGCTTTATTGGCAACATCAGCGTTTAGTTGGGTTATTGGTCATCACCACAATGGTAGGTGGTGATGGTGTCGCCTTTATCTGCAAAGAACTATTCAAACGTTCGCGCCCCACTCAGCAACTACTTGCCGATTCCGGCTACAGTTTTCCAAGTGGTCACGTTTTTGGGACGGTGCTACTCTTTAGTATCCTATTAACGTTGAGCCATGCCTATCTCAAGACTTGGCCGTTACAACTGGGATTAGGCGTTTTGGGACTTGGTTGGATCGTAATCGTCATGGTGGCGCGCGTTTATTTACGTGATCACTACGCGACTGACACGATTGGCAGCGTGTGTTTAGCCAGTGGTTGCTGGCAACTTGCCCAAACTTGGTTCTGGCACTGGTCATCACCAGTACTCGCGTTTTTACAACGGCGGCAAAAGCAACCTTTAAAATAATCAGCTAGAAGAGAATTGGGGTTGAACAATCATGGAAGTCAAGGGACAACAGCGGTGGTTAGGACCACTCATAGCTGGTGGCTTAGCCTTATTAGTCATCAGTGCCGTTTTATGGCAAAAACAGCTCACTCCATTTGGTGATCGTAACTTTTTAATCAGTGATATGGGCACACAATATTTATCGTTTTTTACGGCTTATCGACATGCCATTTTAGCGCATAACTTTCAATTATTTTCGTTCTCACAGTCACTTGGTAGTACAGCAATTCCAACGATCGCTTATTACCTGATGAGTCCATTTAATCTCATCATCTTACTATTTCAGCCGGCACAACTACCGACAGGCATTACGGTCGTTTTAATGGCTAAGATTGTTGCGATTGCTGTGACAATGACGATCTTTTTACAAGCGCATTTTCACACGACTCGCTGGGAAGCTAGTATCTTCGGATTAGCATTCAGTCTCTGTGGCTTTGTCGCCATGAACTATTTTGACCTGATGTGGTTAGACGCGTTAATCTGGTTACCCTTGATCTTAAAAGGTCTCGACCACTTACTTGCTACTGGACATGGCGGGGCCTTCTTTGGTTGGTTATGGGTCAGCATTGTGACTGATTTTTATTTAGGCTACATGACCTGTCTATTCATCATTTATTACTTAGTTTATCAATTAATGATGACTAAAGCTCCTGACCAGACCTTTTGGACCAGTCTATATGAACGCCGCCATCGGCTTGGACAAATTATTTTAACAGCCGGCTTGAGCGGTCTCAGTACGTTATTCTTATTGTTACCAACGGCTTTAGGGATGCTCGAAACCGCTAAAACCACCAACAGTCAACAGAACTTTTTGTTAGCAGCTCAGTATCGGCTCAATGTTTTAAGTCAACTGGCTGTGGGCGCTAGCAATTACAGTGATCGTTTGAGTCACGCGCCAACACTTTTCAGCACCACGGTGGTCGTCTTATTAGTCGGCACTTACTTCGTTCACCCTCTAATCAAACGCTCACAAAAATGGGCCGCGGCAGGATTACTAGTGGCCTTACTACTTAGTATGGGCGTTCGGTTGCTCGATACGGTTTGGCACATGTTTCAACAACCCGCCGGTTTTCCGTTCCGTGACGCCTTCTTCTTTAGCTTTGTCATGATCATGATCGCATTTGCAGGTTGGCAAGCTGATCCCCATCAAGTGGCTAAACGCTGGCAAGTCGGATTACCGATTGGATTGATCGGTCTGCTTATCATTGGTTGGATGGCGAATCGCGTCCTTAAAACGGCGGTCACCCCGCATGTGTTCCTATCAAGCCAAGCCTACGTGGTGATTAGTGCCTTGGTCTTATTTCTGACTTGGCGGCTACGGCCAATCTTAATCACCTGTTTAGTTGCCAGTGAAGTGGCGGCTAATTTGCTGCTCAGTATGCGGACGACTCCATTTGGCAGTCAACGGACTTATCAATCTGCCTATCAAACTGAAGCAAAACAAATGCAATCAGTTAATGATCCGGATGGTCAACTCTATCGCGTCGATAACGCCAACACGCTGATTAATCGGGCTTATCAAGAAAAGTACAATAATTACAACGATCCCCTGTTGTTTAACTTTCACGACATTAACGATTATAGCTCGACATTGACTGAACAAACGCGTGTCACCTTAAAATCATTAGGACTTTACAGCAAAAACGCTCGGCGGATTAGTTCGCAAGGCTTAACACCGGTTAGTGCAATGTTACTAGGAATCAAATATGATATTGTCCTAAATGCCAACGGTCAAGCAAAAACACGCCGTAATCCGACTTATTTAGGCATGGGATTTGCCGTTAATGCGCAGCTCAATCAAGTTAAGTTATCCGCTACGCATGCCCTAACGAATCAAGAAACTATCTTACAACGGTTGCGGCTATCAACAACCGCTTACTATCAAGATGCTACCGTGCAACATGATCAAGTCACACCGGCACCGCAAGCTAAAGTTTATCGGTACTATCACACCGTACAACTAAAAGTAAATACGACGGGCCCGCTCTACTATGATGATACGAGTGGCGTTACCAAATATTCAACATTCACTGTCAATGGTAAGCGCATTGCCCCTAGTGTCGAAGCCAATCATCATCGGCTCCTGTTAAATCTTGGCACCTTTAGCAAAGGATCGACGGTAACGTTAAGCTTCAAGACAAAACATCGACAATTACAACCTAAAGTTCGCTTAGCCAGTTTAAACTCGGCACAGTTCCAACAAGTTTATCAAGCCTTAAAGTCAACACAATGGGTCCCACAATATAGTGCTCGCGGGTTGACCACGAAGCTTACGGGGTCCATGACTAACCCTACTGGTGCACATTGGCTTTACGTCGCCCTGCCATATGATCGTGGTTGGCAGGCACAAGTTAATGGGAAATCGGTGACGTTACAAAAAACGTTAGGTGGGTTAACCGCCATTCCAATTACCAGTGGGAAAAACACGGTTATTCTGCAGTACCATGCCCCTGGGTTATTATTGGGCAGTGGCCTCAGTTTAATCGGTCTACTTGGTTTCGCTGGTGACAATTGGCGCCGACGCCAGTTGAAGTCGAAATCAAAAAAATGATCACTAAAAAATCCGGGAATCATCCTGGATTTTTTGTTGTAATTTGCGTCAGTTTAACTAATTATCGGTATACTAAACTTAAATCGTTTTTGAGGAGTGTTCAAATATGGCAACAATTTTACTAGTGGATGATGAAGCCAGCGTGGTTGACTTTTTACAGCAAGAACTCGCTTTTGAAGATTACGACGTGATTACAGCGGCTGATGGACAACAAGCCTATACGCTATACCAAGAAAAAAAGGACCAATTAGATCTAGTGATTTTAGATTGGATGTTGCCAAAAATGGATGGTCTCGAAGTGCTCCGTCGCATTCGAAAACATGATACGATCCCTGTGATTATGATGACTGCTCGTGATTATGTGGGCGATAAAGTGGCCGGCTTAGATGGCGGTGCCGATGACTATATCACGAAGCCTTTTGATACTGAAGAATTACTAGCTCGAATTCGCGTGGTTCTTCGCCATCAATCACAAGCCAACGATACCCAGGCGGTCTATCAATATGCCGACCTCGAACTAGATACTAAAGCTCGCCAAGTTCATCGCCATCAAAAGCTTGTACAATTAACGCAACGGGAATATGAATTACTATTAACGCTGATGCAACACGCCGAAGATACGTTGACACGTGATGAGTTGTTGGATCAAGTATGGGGTGTTGATTTCGAAGGCCAACCTAATATCGTTGATGTTTATGTCCGTTATTTGCGCCACAAAATTGATACCGAAGCCAATCGTAAGTTAATTCATACAGTTCGTGGCGTTGGATATTGTTTGCGAGATGAGACTCATGTTTAATTTTAGAGGTAAATCAAATGCTGCCCAGATCACACGATCGTTTACGCTAATGATGATCTTGATCGTCTTTATTACTGGCGCATCTATTTCATTGGTGGTTGGTTACCGGTTAACTCGTGACCGAATCGACGATGCGCGGGCCCTAACTAAGAGCTTAGATCGTTCAATCATTGATGATGAACCCGATTGGAATCGCTGGGCGATTAATAGCCCGATCAATACCAAGAATACCTTTGTCAAAGTCCATACCAAAATGCCTAAACGCAAACAACAAACGTTTTACTCAAAAGGTACCGCTAAATTTCTCAAATCGCGCGCGACTGAGATGCCACTCTTTCATTCCGTCTGGTACATTAGCGGTCACGGCCTCTTTTATCGTGCGGCTATGGATTCCGGGCATATTTATTATGAAACCTGGACAAGTTTCCACGATGTCCTGCATATCTTTCGACTTATCTTAGAAATGATGGTCATTGTGCTGATCTTGTGTGGTGTGCTAGGTTACTTTGTCATTGCTTGGTTGGCCCGACGATTAAATAAACCGCTGGCCAATTTAACCAGTGCGGCCAACAAAATTAATCACAGTGACAACGTTTCTTATCATGAAGCACTACCAGTCCCCACTAGTCCTGACGAAGTTCATGCACTGGGGATGGAAATTAATCAACTACTAAAGTCATTAAACGACCAAGTGCTACGTGACCATCAATTTGTTTCAGATGCGTCTCACGAGCTACGAACGCCATTAACAGCTATTCGTGGTCATATTAGTTTAATCAAACGACGCGGCGATCAACATCCAGAAATCATTCCCAAATCATTAAAGTTTATTGATGATGAATCCGCACGCATGCAGACGTTAGTTGAAAGCTTATTACGCTTGTCACGTATGGATCATGTGACCATTGATCAACAATTATTGGATATCAATCAATTAGTTCAGGAAACTGTTGAAAATTATCAACCTAGTATCGTACAATCCGTGCAAGTTGACGTATCAGCGACACCGTTAATGACAACTGTTAACGCGGACAGTTTACAACAAATGTTGATTGCCCTACTTAATAACGCCAGCAAGTATTCGCCAACCGATCAACCGATTCAAGTGGCCGCACAGCTGATTCAAGATCAACCCACCATCACGATTACAGATAACGGCGCCGGTATTGATGATGCTGATAAAACGCACATTTTTGAACGTTTTTATCGAGTTGATCAAGCACGATCACAAGAAATTCCTGGTACTGGTTTAGGTCTTGCAATTGTGAGTCGATTAGCTGATTTGAATCAGATCAAAGTTACGGTAAGCGATCATCAACCAACTGGAACAATTTTTACATTAACATTTAAAATTAAACACTAAAGGTTGAAACTTACTCATCATTAGTAGGACCTTGCTAGAGCTGACTTGAATATCCTTAAATTAGTCACCTCCGGCTGTCAGTGAGTCTAATCTGGGCCCGAATTGGGCGAACGGTAGGCGGCAAGTTTCACTATTTTTGACCGTTAAATGCCTATCCCATCAATGGTTAAGTCTAAAATTCAGCTTTCAACCTTTAGTTAGACACTAAAAAAGATGGCGAAGTGAAATTCGAAAATTTCACTTCGCCATCTTTTTGTTTAATGTTCTTGTTTCGTAATATAAATCGGCCGATGTTTCGTTTCTAAATATTGTTTGCCAATATATTTACCGACAATGCCGAGGCAGAATAATTGGAGCCCACCGAGCATCAAAATAATCGCCACGATTGACGACCAGCCAGTCGTTGGATTACCAAAAATCAAGGCCCGACCGACGATGAAGACCATTGCCAGTAACGAGACGCCACAAGCTGTTAGTCCTAAAAAGGCAGCGATGGCTAACGGTTTATCTGAAAAGTTAATGATCCCATCAATCGCGTAATTGATTAAGTCGCCAGTTGACCAGTGGGTTGTTCCGGCAACTCGATCATGGTTTTCATAGCCTAGATATTTGGTTTTAAACCCTACCCAACTAAAAATACCTTTAGAAAAACGATTATATTCTGGTAAGTCCAAAATGGTATCGACAACTTGCCGAGTCATCATGCGATAATCACGGGCCCCGCGTTCAAGCTTAGTTTGTGAGACATGATTGATTAGGCGGTAAAACCCATTGGCCAACCAAGACCGAATAACTGGTTCCCCCTGACGATCAAGACGCTTGGTCCCAATGATGTCATATTTTTCTTCTAGAATGCCAGACATCATTTGTGGCAGTAATTCCGGTGGATCTTGTAAATCGACATCCATCACCACAATCAAATCACCAGTGGCGTGTTGTAAGCCCGCATATAAGGCCGCTTCTTTACCAAAGTTACGTGAAAAGGACACAAAATGACTATGTTCTGAATCAGTATGCGCGAGTGTTTGCATCGCCGACAATGTTTGATCAGTAGAACCATCATCAATGAACCAGTATTCAAGCTGGTATTGTGGCCAAGTCACTTGGATTTGATCTTGATAGATTTTTTGAACAGCAGCATAAAATAAAGGAATCGATTCTTGTTCATTATAGCAAGGGACAATAATTGAAATTTTAGGCATTTAAAAGACTTCTTTCACTGTTTGACTTAATGCCATTAGTTTAGTCGAAGTCTGAGTATCTAACTACCTATAGACGGTGAAGTAAATCTGAACTTTTCTCAGAATGGTCTAATATTAGGCTCTAATCTTGCACCTTTCGATCACACCACCTTGACTCACTAGACCCCTTTTTTCAATTTCAAAGTCACTAGGCTGTTGATTCGTAATGATACAAGTGATCGTGGTAGCTTGATTAGCTTCATGTAGGGCGTTTAAGTCCATATTGGCTAATAAGGTTGAGTCGTCCACATGGTCTCCAACGGCGACGTTCCAGCTAAACGCGTTGAAGGCGACATTGGCTTCAGGTTGACCAAGTTGGACGGTCACTTCGCAATTATGTGTGCCCCTAATAGTCACGTTTTGCGGCGATAATTGTGTGACGGTGCCAGCCAACGGTGCTTGAATTTCACCAACCATTGGCTCAATCCCCAAACCCACGGCATCAGTTTTGACGGGGCTTTTCCTGATATCGACCACTAAACCACCAACTGGCGCAACTAATTGTAATTGATGTTTACGTTGAAATAATTTCATCATGATTAAATTCCTCCATAAAATGTAATAACCAGTGGCCACCAGTTGATGATAACGTCGTTACTTTTTGATTCACCTATACTGTAAATTATCGAACGGGTTTTAAGTCAAGCGTTTTCTAAATCTTTTTGTTAGCAACTAAAGATTGAAAGATAAATATGCCTTACTGTAGAGTGTGACTAAATTGGTCACCTACGCCAGCCAGTGATTCTGCCAGCTGTGGGAACGGCTCCAGCCAAAATGCGGGCTTTCACCTCGCTTTTAAGCCTAGCCCAAACCGCTAGTCTCAAAAGTCGTCCACAGCGTAAGCCCGGGAAAATCATCCGGACTAACGCTGTTTTCACGGCCGGCGCCATCACTGGGCTGGCTCCGGTTATATCGCGAATACGAATAGTAATCACTAACATAACCGAGAGTGAGTCCAAATTGAGCCCAGCCGTGGGGTCTCTTAGCGATTTATCGCTTAGAGACCGGCGCTTTTGAAACGCGGGTTAGGCGGTTCAAAACGATGGTTCAGACCGCCTTTTGGCTGAACCGGTCCGCCCACAGCGTTCCGGCTCAAGGTGGGCGAACGGTAGGTGGCAAGCCGATCTATTTTTAATCGGTGAATATACTTGTCATATCACCGATTATTGCTAAAAATGACATTCAACCTTTACTCGGCTACCCTTTTCCTTTAAAGTTAAAATTGAACTTAACGAAATGAGGATTAACAGTAATGAGTAATAAGCGTAATTTTGACTTAGAAAGTTTTTATCCTGATGGTGAATCGCTTGGCGCTGCGGTCGATAAAATTCGTTTGGATGCTAGCAACGGCTTGACCGTTCGCTATGCCACTCGTAATGCTGGTGAGATCAAGTTCTTATTTACGAACATGCGCACCGGTAAAGTCATTGAAATGGCTTACGAGCAAGTTAAGGATGGTTGGGAATTTCGTCCCGATGAATCAACGCCAATTAAGCCAATGTAATTAAAAAGATCAGTGCTGACCAACCGTTTTGAACGGTGATCAACACTGATCTTTTAGTTTACTGGTTCCAAGGAAATTCCAAGCTAATATGTTCATTAAACGCCGCATGTTGTTGCCGTTTAGCGGCACGTTCGGCTTGGCGGGCCGCATAGCCTTGACAAACAAACTCATATTCCGGTTTATCTGGAATCACTTGTGGTAACACAATATCGTGTTCAGTCACCACAAATAACGAAAAACAGGTTAGCCCTAAGAAACGTTCCCCAGTATTTAGATGTTCCCCAATAATTTTGGTAAATACTTCAATTGACCGATGCCCCACGCCAGACACATATGATTCCGTACACATTGAATCTTGTAACCGGAATGGCAAAATGAAGTTCACTTGATCAACCGAAGCGGTCACCGTTTCGATCCGGGCAATCCGGGCTGCAGGAATTGACGAATTATCATCAATAATGGATAAAATTTTGCCGCCAAAAACCGTATTATGTTCATTTAAATCGGATGAAAAAATTCGATGATTACTGACAGACAGAGTCTGTGAGACATTAATCGGCGCCATAAGTCTACCTCCATAAATTCTTAATTATCATTATTATACTAGAAAACAAGCGCGCCCGAGACTAAATTTCAGCCAAGGTCACACTTGTTCTCAAAGTCATCCACTTCAAAACGGCAATCCTGATATGGATGATGGTGCAATTTAAAATGTCGAAACCAAGTTTAACAAGTCTAGAGACTTGGGCCAGTACGGCTTATTTAGCCGATACTGGTGCTTGTAATTTGAGATCGATCAGTCGTGATGATTCAATTTCATGATCGATTTCAGCGGTATAACGTGCTTTGGTCGTTGTATCCCAGCCATAAACGCGGGCCATTTCATCAATGACACCGACCTTGACTTGATCAATCGTCTCGTTATGGAACAAGACATTATAAGTCCGCCGTAAGAGGTAATCCACTGGTGTCAACGCCATTTCTTCGGTCATTGAGTAATGCAACGACAACGTTTCAGCCAAACTTAAGCCTGGCGCGGCCGTGACTTGATCAGCTTGTGCGAAAATGGCCGGCGCATTTGAGCCATATAGAGTCGCGATTTCACGAGCTTCGTCCTCGGTCAAGCCCTTAGCAACCCCTTGCTTGGTGAAATCATCCATGGCAGCTTCAACATTGTCGGCGTCGAAGTCACCACCGGAAACCTTGATTTCAGCAGAATCAACTGCTTTAAAGTCTTCCAAGTATTCGTCACGTAAGGTTTGCCGAATCTGTTTGAGCGCCCCGTTTGCCATCAAGCGATAATCGGTCAGTTTCCCACCGGCTAACGTAATCATGCCATCAGCAGCGGTAACTAAAGAGCTGCCCCGTGACACGGCGGAAGGTTGTAAACTTGCTGCAGCACTGGCCCCAGTCACGGCGTCATTATCTGCATCCGCTGGTGCATCGTTACGAACGAGCGGCCGAATTCCCGCCCAACTAGCCTCAACATCGTCAATTGTCAAATGGGCCGTTGGATATTTCTTATTAATAATGGCCAATAAGTAATCAACATCTTTTTGATCAACTTGCGGATTTTCATAGTCGCCTTCAAAGTCAGTATCAGTCGTCCCAAAATAAGTTTTACCTTCGCGTGGGATGGTAAAGATCATCCGACCATCATTCGTTCCAGAACCAAAGTATGTTGGATTTGGCACTTTCAACCGTGATTGATCAACAACTAGATGGACCCCTTTAGTTGGCCGCATATGTGAATCTGGATCAGCAGCTTGGTCCAAATGACGAACTTCATCAGACCAAGGACCACTCGTGTTGATAACCAATTTAGCATGAATATCAAATTTCTCGCCAGTCAAGACATCTTGGACATGCATACCGTTAATATCGCCAAACTTGTCATGTAAGGCACCAATGGCTTTTATCCGGCTAACCATCAGTCCACCAGCCGCATGGGCTCGTTTGATATTTTCAACGACTAACCGCGAATCATTATTTTGATAGTCCAAGTAAATCCCAGCGCCAACTAATTTATCAGGATTTAATTGTGGTTCACGTTCTAAGACCTGGGCTTTAGTTAAGACGTAGTTACTGTATTTTTGTAAGCTTGGATTCTTGTCAACACCTGCCAGACGATCGTATAGATCCATCGCAACCTTCACTGAGAACATGCTAAATGTCGTCCCAGGTTCGTCATAAATTGGCAATAACATTGGATCTGGTTGGGTCATATGTGGCGCAATATGTTGCACGACAGCCCGTTCCTTAACCGTATCAGAGACCACTTCCACGTCAAATGTTTTTAAATAGCGAATTCCGCCATGAACAAGTCGGGTTGACCGTGAAGAGGTCCCCCCACCAAAATCTTGCATATCGATTAGTCCGGTTTGCATCCCGGCCACACTAGCTTGTAAAGCAACACCGGCACCAGTAATTCCCCCACCGACGATCAATAGATCTAATTCTTTGGTTTTTAATTGTTGAATGTCGTCTTGACGACTAGTTATTGAAAAGCTCATTTTTATCGCTCCTATGCTTGTTTAATTTGCTTGGTATGGGTCATGAACAAAACTTTGGGCCGCACTGACGGCAGCTTGCCACCCCGCGTACAGATTATCACGTTCAGCGGCGCCCATCTTTGGTTGGAAAATCTGCCCTTCAGCGTGAATGGCTTGTAATTCATCGGTGTCTTGCCAGAAGCCAACGCTAAGTCCAGCTAGAAAGGCGGCGCCTAATGCGGTTGTTTCTAGATCAGCGGCTCGATCAATTTCAGTGTCTAATAGATCAGCTTGGAATTGCATTAAATAATCATTTTTAGCCGCCCCGCCATCGACTTTTAACTTTGGAATCTCGATCTCAGCATCACGTTTCATCGTGTCGATGACATCTTTACTTTGATAAGCCAGTGACTGTAGTGTCGCTTTGATAAAGTCGTCGCGGGTAGTGCCGCGCGTTAGGCCAAAGACCGCGCCGCGCACATCCGAATCCCAATATGGCGCGCCCAGACCAGTAAACGCTGGGACCATATAGACTTCGTTGTGATTAGTAGATGATACTGCGGCAGCTTCTGATTCAGGGGCCTTTTTGACTAACTTCATGCCATCCCGTAACCATTGAACAGCGGAACCGGCAACATAGACACTACCCTCTAACGCGTAATTGATTTTACCGTTGAGACCATAGGCAATCGTTGTTAACAGATTGTGTTCTGATAACTGTGGCGTGTCACCAGTGTTCATCACAGTAAAGGCCCCGGTACCATACGTATTTTTTACCATGCCCGGTTCAAAGGCGAATTGGCCGAATAACGCGGCTTGCTGATCACCGGCCATCCCGGAAACGGGGACTTGGCTACCATAGAAATGGTAATCGGCCGTTTGTCCATAAACTTCGGAGTTCGACTTAACCGTTGGTAATAAAGCCGTTGGGATATTTAAAAGGTCTAAAATATCTTGATCCCAAGTTAAGTCCTGAATATTAAAGAGCATCGTTCGACTAGCATTAGAATAGTCGGTGACATGAACTTTGCCGCCGGTTAGCTTCCACAAAATCCAAGTATCAATCGTGCCGAACAATAAGTCACCACGCTCCGCTTTTTCCTGAGCACCGGGCACCTGATCTAAGATCCAACGAATCTTCGTTGCTGAGAAATAGGCATCAACGATTAAACCGGTCTTTTGGTGAATCATCTCACCATAACCATCTTCAACGAGTTGTTCCGCAATCGGCGCACTTTGCCGTGATTGCCAAACTACTGCATGATAAATGGGTAAGCCAGTTTGTTTATCCCAAATAATCGTGGTTTCACGTTGATTTGTAATCCCTATCCCACTGATTTGGGCCGGTTTGATGCCGGATTCAATAAAGACATTGGCGATCGTGGATAAAACGGCACTCCAAATTTCATTAGCGTCATGTTCAACCCAACCTGGTTGTGGAAAGTATTGCCGAAATTCTTTTTGTGAATCAGCTACTTGATGGCCATCATGATCAAAAATGATCGCTCGTGAACTCGTGGTGCCTTCGTCAATTGCCATAATATAGTTTTCTGTCATTTTAAACACACTCCGATACCGCGGTTTAACCGCTTTCAATTATTATTAATGCAAACTTACCTGTAATGCTGCGGCGAGCACGCCGCCAACTAATGGGCCAATCATGGGCACCCAAGCATAGTGCCAATGCGCTGAATCTTTATGTGGCACGGGTAACAACGTATAGGCTAAGCGTGGGCCCAAATCACGAGCCGGATTTAAAGCAAACCCGGTGGTTCCGCCTAAAGTTAAACCGATCGTCGTAATCAAAGCACCGACAATCAGAGGTTTCAAGCCCTGCGTAAAGTTTCCCAAATTTAATAGGATAAAAATAAAGGTAAATGTTGCAATAATTTCACTTAAAACATTAAAAATGGGATTATCGATGCTGGGCATCGTTGCAAAAATACCAACCGAATTCCCTTCAGCCGCGGTTTCAGTGGCTTTAAAGTGCGGGTAATAATGTAAAAGGACGATCGCTGCCCCAATAAAGGCCCCGACAAATTGCCCTAATAAATACGGCCCAACCGCTGACCACGGGAATAATCCGAATAAGGCAAAGCTTAACGTGACCGCGGGATTTAAGTGACCATCAGCACCGAATTGCCCGGCAACATAAACGCCAAACGTCACCGCTAAGCCCCACGCCACACTCACATAAAACCAATCGTGGGTTTTGCCATAAGACTGATTCAAATTGATTGTGGCACCGCAGCCAACCCCAATAATAATAAGTATCATCGTTCCAAATAGTTCTCCAAGAAAACCGTTCAATTTAACCGACTCCTTTGTGGTGGTTTTTGTTACGCTATGCCACAAGTGTCGTTTAAATGGGTATCAAAAAAGCGACTTGCTAGTGCTAAACCCATTTAAACCGGCCAGGCTTAACGCATTAACAAGCCGCTACTTACTAATCAATGACTTAAAATTGATAACTAATTGCTTAATTATTAGTCCTGGTGCTTCGTCATTAATTAGGCTAATTCGATCTTTTGATTATCAATAACATGTTGTGCTTCGGTGACTAATTTCTTAACGATTTCAGCTGCTGGTAAGGATTCTTTGATTAATCCTGAGATTTCACCACTGAATAAAACCCCGGTTTCGGCATTATCCTTACGAACCGCATTACGTAAACCAACATTCATTGAGGTATTGAATTCATCCCGTGACACTTTTTGGGCTTCTAATTCTAACAATTGTTCTGTCTTCTTGTTAATGATGGCCCGACTGGCATCACGAATTGTCGCACCAACGACAACCGTTGAAGAATCCGTGGCATTAATAACCGCTTGACGCCAGTTGTCGCCAACAGGGCTTTCTTTGGCAATTGAGAAGATGGTCCCACATTGAACCCCTTCAGCCCCAGCGATAAAGGCACTAATGACCCCACGACCATCGGCGATCCCACCGGCTGCAATTAATGGAATTGAAATGGCATCGGCAATTTGTGGCCAAAGGACTTGAGACGTTAAGGTCCCAATATGGCCCCCGCCTTCCATACCTTCGGCGATCACGGCGTCACAACCCATGTCTTCCATCTTTTTGGCAATTTTGACATTAGGTACAACTGGCACCACTTTAATCCCGGCACCTTTTAAATCAGCCATGTAGTTTTTAGGGGTTCCAGCACCAGTTGTGACGATTGGAACAGCTTCTTCAATCACCACTTTAACGACATCAGGAGTATTAGGGTCCATTAACATCAAGTTAACGGCAAATGGATTCGTTGTTAAAGTTTTAGCCCGTTTAATTTCGGCACGAACTTCTTCACCGGTCTTGCCACCAGCGGCGATAATACCCAAACCACCACCATTGGAAACGGCGGCTGCTAATTCTGCGGTTGCAACTTCTTGCATAGCACCTTGAACAACTGGATATTGGATTCCTAATAATTTCGTTACACGATTCATACTGAGCATCTCCTAAATATTTTTTGCAAGATTTGGAAGTTAGTAACTTATGGCTTACCTGGGGATGACGATGACTAACTTCGTGCTTGCTTTTGACACTCCCTATCATAACTGGAAAAAAAGTTTTAGCAATTTTTGGATTACCTAAACTTTTATTTTTGATTTGTTAGCAATCTTGCTACATCAATGTTTTTCAGCCTGACGTCATCAGGCAATTTTCACTTGCAATAACTAAAGTTTGTGAAAAAAACATTATTTCACCAACAGTAAAAGCAAGCGTGACAGGCTTTGTCATAGTTCATAACTTACAGGCATAGCCAAAATGAATAACATGAAAGGGTTTTCTTTAGCTTGATCTTGCCAATTAACATGATTGTTCGTCCTGATCCCATGTCGCTCAAGGGATTGCCTTAATTCTACCTAATTAGCATAACCCCTGTTTATACCCCACATAAAGAAATAGTATTGGTTGTTGCGAAACGTTGGCGTTATGCTATTGGTAAATGTAAGTATTATTATTGCTATTTATTTTGAAAGCGTTTTTCTCGTTTTGATAGTCATTTTAGTTACCATGAAGGAGCTCACCATGATGATTGAATTTAATCAATTATATTATTTATTAACGATTGTTGATAACGGTTTCAATTTAACTCGTAGTGCCAAGGTGTTACATGTTTCACAACCGGCATTGAGCAAATCAATTGCTGAATTGGAGTTTCGTCAGGGCGTCACAATTTTCAATCGTAAAAAAGGTCGGATCATTGGGCTAACTCATATCGGCAGTGGCCTCGTTCGTGATGCGCGTAAAGTTTATAGTCAATATGAAGTCATGTTAGATCGATTGCAGGATTCAGTTTCCGAAAAGAAAGGCACTGTTCGTATTGGGATTGCGCCCGTTATTATTTCAACCGTTTTTAATGAAGCATTGGTTCAATTCATTCAAAATAACCCCGGCATCAAGTTAACCTTAATTGAAAAAGGGGCCTATGAATTACAAGAGATGTTGGTGCTAGGTAAACTCGATTTAGCTATTTTGGTTTCTCCCGTCACCTTTAGTTCGATTAGTGAGCAGGTTATTTATCAAGATTCAGTTGCCGTTTGGTTCAACCGGCAACATCGTTTTAATCAGATTGATGGGCCAATTCCATTAGCTGAAATCGGTAAAGAAAAAATCATCACCCTGAATAATAGCTTTATGGTCACCTTCCAACTTAAACAACATTTTATGCATGCCAGCATTCAACCTGACTTCTTTTTACAAACAGATTCTTGGGATTTGATCTTGAACATGTGTCAAAAGACGAATAACGTTGGAATCTTAGCGCGTCCGATCGGTAAGAATTACAACACTGGTGAAATTGTTAGTCGCGAAATTGACCCCTTCTTCCCTTGGAAGATCTCGTTGTGCGCGTTAAAGAATGTCCAACATAGTAGTGTCGTAACCTATACACGTAATTGGTTCTCTGATTACTTCTTGAGTCATAAGCTGGTGCCACAGGCGTAATCACCTAAAAAAAGTGAGATTGACACCTACTACTGTTAGTGGCATGCTTAACTGACATTAATTGAAAAAGTTGGGTGCTTATGAAAAAATTTTTACTTTGGGGTAGCGGTGTTGTACTTTTGACTATCTGTTTGATTGTTGGTTGGTCGTTTCGAACTAAGACGACAACTAGCCAGCCAACCGCCGCTAAAGTGCAAACACATCACAAAAAGAAGACAACCAAGCCATTAACCTTAACTGAGCTAAAACGGCATGACACACTGGCTTACAGCAGCATCATCTACTATGCGATTAAGTACGGTAAAATTCAACGTTGGCAAGAATTATCTGATTTTAGTCTTGGTTGGCAAGTTGAAAGCTATTCATCAAAATCCAAATATTTAGTTTGGCCAGATCAAAATATCAAAGATGAAGCCAAACAGCTAGCACCTAATTGGTTTAAATTACAAGGCTCAACCGTCACTTATCACAGCTTCGTGGTGCATTCCTTTCAGGATGATATGACAGCAAAAGTTTCGCTAACAACGATCATCAACCGAATTAACCGTGAGCACGCGGAAGCTAAAGTACGGCAAATGCCAACTCGTTTAACTGTTATTCGGCACCATTAAAAATCAGCTCCCAACAGTAATCGCATAGCTGTTGGGGGCTGATTTTTTATGATTGCGTTGGTTTCGTCAGTTGTTCAACTGCTGGCGTTAGCAAATCGACAACACATTCTTGATCATGTGGATCCTGTTGATTGATCAAACCCGGTCGAATCAAAATCGAGATCATGCCAGTGATCATAAATTCTAATCGTAAATCATTCTCTCGATTGGCGGTCAATTGGCCGGTCGCATAGATTTCAGTACGAATCGCATCGATGAAATTATTAGGATAAGTTGTCGCAAACTTCAAATTTTCTGGTTTCAATAAGGCTAATACCGCTGGACTTGGTGTTTCCGGCACGTCAAATAGAAACCGTTGCACAAATTCTCTGGGATTTTCTACTAGCAAATCATAATCTTGAAACTCCCGTGCATTGGCAGTCGCGACTGCTTCAACCAGCTCATCGTATAAAGCGAAGATATCTTGGTAGTGTAAATAAAACGTCCCTTTGTTGATTAAGGCAGTTTTTGCAAGCGCAGCCACCGTTATTTTGTTCACTGGTTTTTGACAAATTAACGTGTAAAACGCGGCTTTAATGGCGCGTTTCGTTTTAATGACCCGTAAATCAGCTTGGGTATTTGCGGTCATCTTGTTGTCTCCTTTCAAAGATAATCAACGATTTCATCAATTCGTTGATTAATCATCGTTTTAGCTAAACTGTTGATTGTCGTGTTAGCCACTGTCGTCTAGACTATAACTTGTCGCTGGCACTTAGTCAATTAGGCTTGACTGTCTAATCAAAGGAGTTTTATAAAACATGTTAACGAAATATAAAATTGGTGATTTGGTTTTTGCTAAACTTGGGACATTGCCACTTGTTGGTACTGTCGTTTATTTGGATAAAAAAGGGGCACAGTATCTGGTTCGTTTCAGCGCAACGCAACAGTTGTATTACGCCGAAACCGATTTGACCCCTTATCACAACTAACCGAAAAAGCCACGATTCATCTGAAATCTGATGAGTCGTGGCTTTTGCTTATTTTATTGATGACGTCGTTTTCGATCAACTAACCCTAAACTACCTAGCAAACCGCTAAATGCTAACAATAAGCTACCAATCAAAGTGGGTGTTTTAACGTCACTTTCATCAGTTTGAGGTAACGTTTTGGCCGTTGCGTGAGTTGCTACGGTGGTCGTTTGCATCGTAGTCCGGATAGTCGCTCCTGCTGCCGCATTACAGGAATGGTCAGTTGTCGCCTTAGTCACCTGTACTAATGGCACGCCTTGTGACACGGCACTGCCAATTAATTGACCAGCTTGTGACGCACCGCTACCTGCCTGACTAGCCGTTGACTGACCTGGCTTGATCGCACTGGTAGCCGCTGAACGATCCGCAGAAGTCGCTTGACTTGGCGCCGCACTGCCCGTGTTCGTATTGTCACCACTGTCGGGTGTTGTTGTACCACCATTATCTGTCGTCGAATCAGCTACGACCGTTACTGTGGTTTGTGCTTGGTGTGTTTGACCAGTCGTATCAACAAAACTATAGGTCACGAGATAAGTGCCCGCTTTGGTCGTCTCAACACTCGTTACTGGTTGACCATTTTGCATAATTGTTACCGTCACACTGCTTGGGTCAACCGTCCCACCATCAGTATTAATAGCCGTTAATATCGCGCTTGCTGGGTCCCAAGTCGTGCCAGCGGTTACCGTAATGGCTGGTGTCACTTCCAATGTGGCTGCATTAGGTGTCACAGTAATCGTTTGCGTCACCGTCGTATCCGAGCCTAATTGATTTTTAAAGCGATAAGTGACTTCATAGGTGCCCGCTTGGTTAGTGTCAACACCAGACACGGTTTGCCCGTCTTTAGTCACGGTAATCGTAACCTTGTCCAAATTAACCGCTGACCCATCAACATCGGTCACACTAGTTAAATTATCACTTGGCGTCCAGCTTGAACCAGCCGTAATTGTGGTCTGATCGGTTAACTTAATCGCCGCGTCATTTGGTAAAACGGTAATCGTTTGCGTAGCGGTTGTATCCGAGCCTTGTTGATTTTTAAAACGATAAGTCACTTCATAAGTTCCTGGCTGAGTCATATCAACATCAGGAACCGTTTGTCCATTCTGAGTCACCGTGTACGTGACTTGATCAGTGACGTCACTGCCATCAATATCCGTAGCTTTAGTCACATTATCGGATGGCGTCCAAGAATCACCGACATAAAAGGTGGTATTATCAGCCAAATCAATCATGTCATTATCCGCAACGACCGTTAAGGTAATCGTCTTCGTTTGGACTTGTTGATTGACATCGGTAAACTGATAAGTCACTTCATAGGTACCCGGCTTGCTTGTATCTATGACTGGGACCGTTTCACTCGCACTGTTTTTAATTGTACTCGTGACTTGACCTATCACGTCATCGCCATCCGAATTAATCGCACTAATTAAACTTGTCGTCGGCGTCCAGGCAGTATCGCCAACATAAATCGTGGTATCGTCAGCGGTAATGGCGCCAGTGACGGCCTTCACGGTCACCGTTGAAGTCGTGCTGATCGTTTGACCATTGCCATCATTAAAAGCGGTGGTGACTTCATAAGTCCCAGCAACATTGGGATCAACACTAGTTGTTGGTTCACCGTTAAGCGTATAGGTCGTGGTTAATTCTTTCGCCGGTACATCGGTTCCGTCAGCGTATTTCGCCGTAACAGCGCTTAATGTGTAAGCATCACCGGCGTAAATCGTTTGATCAGAACTCGTGATTGCGCCATCTTTCGCAACAACCGTCACTTGTGAAGTGCCAGTCACCGTCTTCCCATTTTGGTCAGTAAAACTGGTTTCAATGGTGTAAGAACCAGTCTTAGTCGTATCGACTTGGTCAACGGGTTCGTTTGTCTCATTATCAATAATGGTCGTGGTTAGCTGGTCGCTTGGCACGGTTGATCCATCTTGATATTTCGCCGTAATCGTATTTGGCGTATACGTATCGTCAACGTATAACGTTTGATCAGTGCCAGTATTAATGGTCGTCTCCGCCGTTTTTACGGTGACCGTTGATGACGCTGATTGGCTGGTTCCCGACTGATCCGTAAAACTAGTCGTAATCGTATAAATACCGGCGGTACTCGTATCAACTTGTGTTACCGGCGTTGATGTGGCAGTTGCATCAGTTTGATACGTGATCTTAGTTGTCACTTTATCTGATGGGACACTAGTGCCATCCGCATAAGTCGTGGTTACGATATTTGGTGTATAAGTCGCATCTACATACAAGGTCTGATCCGGACCAGGCGTTACTGCAACACTTTTATCAACAACGGTGACCGTTGAAGTACCGGTTTGCATTTGACCACTCGCATCTTTAAACGTTGACGTAATCGTGTATACCCCAGCCTTGGTTAAATCAACGTCAGTGACGCTGCTCTTGTTGCCGGCAGTATCCATATATTGATACGTCGTTGTGAGATCGCTACTATCAACCGTTGTGCCATTAGCGTATTTTGCCGTAATGGTATTGGCTGTATAAGGATCATTGGAATATAACGTTTGATCAGGGCCAGCGTCAACAGCCGTCGTTGCATCGACAATGGTCACTTTAGATAATCCAGTCTGCGTCTCACCATTCATATCCTCAAAACTAGTGGTAATCGTATACGTTCCGGCTGGTGTTGATGGCTCAATCCGGTCAACAATATTTCCGTCAGCATCCTTAATCACTGTGGTCACGGTTGCTGTGGTGGCTTTCCCATTTGGTTCAGTTGTCGTCACGGTATTTGGCGTGTAAGTGTCATTATTGTAGATCACTTGATTATCACCGGCATTGACCGCTGAATCACGATCAGTAATGACAACAGTAGTCGTTGCCGTGTGGGTATTCCCCTGCTTATCCGTAAAACTGTAAGTCACATCATAAGTGCCAGCAGTTGCCGTATCGACTATATCAACCGACTGACCATCCTTCGTAACGGTGACATGAACATCGTCAGTACCAGATCCGATAGTAACTTTTGACCCATCCACATCGGTTGCCGTATCTAAGCCCGCGCTTGGGGTCCACCCACTACCAGTATAAAGATAGGTTGGATTGGTTTTTACAGTAAGCGCGGCTTGATTTGCAACTACGGTAACATGGGCTGTTGCGGAGTGAATGAGGTTATTCATAGCCTGATCATTATAAGTATAAGTAATTGCATAAAGTCCAGCCGAATCATTGTTAGTTAAATCAATCGTTGTGCCACTATAAGCGACACCATTTTTTGTGATAGTAACCGTCACATTAGCATTATCAGCAGTTAGCTCATTACCATAATAATCAGTACTAGTTGATGATAGCCCTTGATCCTCAGTCCAAGTCGCAGCATCACCGGTCGCTTCGGGATTGACCGTGACGGTGATCGGATCGGCAACGACTAAGTTGGTTTGATTAGCCAGAATGGTATACGTGTCAGCTACCGCAGTGGTTGGTGTACTGTAAAGCGTGGTTAAATTGCTACTACTGTATTGGGCTGATTTTTCAGCATTAATCCAATGGTCAGTATAGGCCTCAGTTGCCTTTAACGTATATAGGCCTGCGCTCCCAGTAGAATTACTTAATAAAGTGCTACTACCCAAAGTAAGGGTTCTTAAACTATTAGCACCGGTCAACATTCCTGTTAGAACGGTACTGTCACTCATTGTAAAGTTGCCAATATTTAAAGTCGTTAATTTAGCGTCACCATTAAACATATTGACCATAGTTGTTACGTTACCGGTATTAAATCCTGAAAGATCCAATGATGTTAGACTAGCATTACCATAAAACATGTACGCCATACTAGTCACTTTGCTCGTATCCCAAAAGGTCCCAGTATCTGGATTAGTAAAACTTAGGCTGGTTAAATTCGTATCATTTTGAAAGAGGTACCCCATAAAAGTGACGTTTGCCGTATTCCACTTAGACACATTCAAAGTCGTTAGCTTTAATCCGGATAACGTGTTGTTCAGCGAGATCACTTGGCTTGTATCCCAAACGTCAATTGGTAATGCCGTCAAACTGCTGTCATTAGCAAAGGTGCTAACTAAATTGGTTACCTTACTAATATCCCATACAGTTTTACCACTTTTAACGGTAGTGCCAACGGCTAATGCAGTCACACTAGTCATTCCAGAAAATGTTGAATTAAGACTAGTGACCTTACTCGTTACCCACCCGGATACATCCAACGTTTTTAAACTGCTGACACCAGAAAATGTTGCGATCAATGAAGTGACATTGCTAGTATCCCAGTTTGAAACATCAAGCGTTGTTAGGCCTTTATCATAAGAAAACATGTTGCCCATGTCAGTAACCTTGCCGGTATCCCAGCTGCCAACAGCCAAAGTCGTTAAAACAGTATTGGGATGGGTTGAAAGCATACCGAACATGTATTGCATGCTGGTAACATTGCTAGTATCCCAACTGGAAACATCAAGTGTAGCCAGGTTATAGTCTTGATAAAACATATGATTCATATTGGTAACACTACTTGTATCCCAGTTTGACGTGTTAACGGTTATTAAACTAGTGTCACTGGCAAACATATACTGCATATCTTGTACATTAGCTGTATTCCAAGTATTGCCACTAGTTGACGTTCCACGCTCACCTAATGAGGTTAAGCTGGTATCGTTGGCAAACATATATGCCATTCCGGCTTTGGTAAGCGGAGTACTGGTACTTGTCACCGTACCAGTACCAACTGCGCTAGTATCCCAATTAGAGACGTCAATGGTCTGTAGACTTGATGCACCATTAAACATCGCATTCATATTGCCGACCTTGCCGGTGTTCCAACTAGCGACATTTAGCGTTGCCAGGTTGGTTGTCCCGTTAAACATATAAGACATATCAGTGACATTGCTGGTATCCCACTTATCAACTGATAACGCTGTTAACGCACTGTCACCAGAAAACATGTAAGCCATATTTGTTACATTACTCGTATCCCAGCCGGAAACATCAAGTGTTGTTAAGGCAGCATTACCCCAAAACATGTTAGCCATATTAGTGACCTTACTAGTGTCCCAGTTAGAAACATCTAGCTCAGTTAGCGCCGCCGTGTTATTAAACATATCGGCCATGTTCGTCACGTTACCAGTCTGCCATTTATCAACATCGATACTCGTTAACGCTGTGTCACCACGAAACATTTGGAACATCGTTGTGGCGGCACTTGTATCAAAATTATCAGCATTTTCAACAGTCGTTAAGCTGGTCATCCCAGAAAACAAATCGGCTGAAACGGCGGCCGCTTTTACTGTGCTATCAAAAATAACGGTTTTAACTTGAGTTGCGATACTAGCCCAAGGACTCGTATAGCTTCCATTCCCATTAGAAACGGTATTATCCAACCCACCGCCGTTACCAGTAATAGTCAACACACCCGTTGTGCTATCAAAAGTCCATGTTGCACCAGCTGTGAATGACCCACTAACCGTGGTTGCTGCAGCCGCCGTAGCAACGGCATCGCTTCGTAATAAACTGCCTCTGTCAACTAAGGTTTCTGCAGTCGCCACATTGGCAACAACTGGGGCGTTAACTGTTGTGGTTGTCCCATCAGTTAGGCCAGCTGTGTTGCTATTAATGTTCGTTAAATTAGCCGTAGCGGTCGTTACATCAGACACCGAGGTTTCATTTGCTGACGTGTTTGAATCATCATTCGTCGATGTAGCTGACTCATTGCTGGCGACGTTGCTACTTGAAGTATTAACCGTTGTTGTATCACCACTGCTAGTGTTACTTTCATCGCTAGCAGCCGTACTCAAACTACTACCAGTTTCACTTTTCGTTGCGCCGCTGGTTGTACTCGACTTGCTATCGCTAGTTTGTGTCGCTTCACCACTCGTATTGTCGTTACTTTTTTGACTGCTGGCATCGGTGGTACTACTGGTCGCATCCGCTTTGGTTGTCGCAGTTGAAGAATCATCAGTACTTGTTTCTTTAGTAGCCGTACTTGTTGAACTGGCGCTTGTCGAAGTATCATCACTAGTTGAAGTGGCTGTACTACTTGAACTACTAGTAGAATTATTAGTTGCTGAACTATTGCTCAGTGTGACGGTTTTACTGGCAAGATCTGATGAATCGGTTGTGCTACTCGTATTAGCATCGCTACTTGATTGATCTGTGTTATCTGCTTGAGCTGCTGGATAACTAAGTTGCCAAGTGAAAACGGTCACACCAGCAAATAGCCAAAAGCGCCCTTTTTTATACATTTTATAATGTACTTTTGGCGTCGTGTTTAGTTGATGATCTTTTTGCATCATTAAGTCCCCTTTTATTGGGTAAGTTATCGCGCTAACTCACGATAATGCCGATTAATTAATAAGTTTATTACATTAATTATTTCACACTAATTAGTATAGTCTGACAGTAGCACTAATTTCAACTAATTTTGTCGTCAAAACCGCGTGGCTATACGTTTTATAATAGTGTCAACGTTGCACAAACACTGGGAAAAGTGGGCTGCTAATTTTGACGATGACACCTCTCAAAAGGATAAATTCCATTAATTTTATGTTCTAAATTTTTTAAGTTATGCAGGTATTTAAGGATTAAACAATTATTTAATTCATATGAACATTAAGATTAATTATAAAAATAGACTACTAACTCACAACTATTCAGTTAGTTAACTACTATAACTAAAATCAACTCAAATAATTATTATTTTTTGTTTTTTTCTATTTTATATTAAAAGAAGTCAACCCAATTGTGGTTTGACTTCTTTTAATAGCATCTTAACGTTGACGCCGTTTCCGATCTGCGGCAATGCCAAACGTTCCTAGCCCTAACCAAAGACCTAATAAACCGACCCACTTAGTTGGTGTGGTTTCATCAGTTTGTGGTAATTGTTGGCTAGTTTTGACTGGTGTCGGCTTAGTTTTTGAATGCTTAACCGTTGATGTGTTGGTCAGCTCAATTGTAGCGGCTTGTGGCGGCATCATTGTTAATGTTTGTTGATTAGTCGCAATAGTTGCCCCAGCCGGAGTCGTTACAGTAGTCACCTTTTGTTGTGGTTGTTTAACAGTTGTTTTCAATACTGCAGCTTGGCTCCCATTTGATGGAGTTGTTTCTGATTGATTCGTCGCATCAACTGGATCCGATGAATCGCCTTTTCCGGGATCACTTGGTGTCGAGGGATCTGGGTCTGGAACGATTGGATCTGGTGTCCCTGTTGAATCAGCTTTAACGGTCACCGTAATCGTTTGACTCGCCTGATTACCGTAGAGATCAGTGTATTGATAGGTTACTTGATACTGACCAGCTTTCGATAAGTCAACTTTGTCGGCCCCAATGACGGTAACTTGACTCAATGCGACGGCTTTACCAGTTGCATCAGTCGCACTGATAAAACTATCAGCAGCGGTCCAACTACTATCTTGGTCTACCGTTTTGTCTTTAGCGTCGATGCTGACTTTTGTTGCAACAACGGTCACTGTGATCGTCTTAGTGACCAGATTTTGATAAGCATCGACATATTGATACGTCACTTGATACTGACCGGGCTTTTTCACATTAACCGAACTTGAATCACTAACGGTTACCGCCGTTAAATCTCCGGTGGTACCAGCTGCGGTCGTGACTGAATCCAAACTATCACTTGCCTGCCAAGCTTGACCTTGCATGATCGTTGTATCATGCGCATCAATACTAGCTTGAGTGGCAACGACAGTTAGCGTAATCGTCTTTGTCGCAACATTATTGTAAGCATCGGTGTACTGATAGATCACTTGATATTGCCCCGGCTTTTTCGTGTCGATCTGATCGGCATTTAAGATCGTTACTTTTGACGAATCGCCTGTCGTGCCATCAGCGGCCGTCACACTGATCAAATTATCAGATGGCTTCCAAGTCTGACCTTGAATAATCGTCGAGTCTTTCGCATCCACAGCGACTTGGCTATTCACGACTGTCACTGTAACGGTTTGTGAAAAGGCATTGCCCGCACTGTCTTTAAAACTGTAAGTGACGGCATAAGTCGACCCAACTTTGCTTGTGTCAACTAGGTTATTACCCGTAACGGTTAGTTGACTGAAATCGAGTGGTTGACCATTCGCGTCAGTCGCACCTTTGAAATTATCTTCGGCCGTCCAAGTTTGCCCTTTAATCACAGTACTACTTTCAACATTCAGCGTTGCCTGCGTTTCTAAAACAGTGATCTTTGCGACCGCTGTGAAAAAGGCGCCATTGATATACGTGACATAGTAAGTCCCGGCCTTGCTCGTATCAACAGTTCCGTCAGTCGTTATATCAGCTACACCTAACTCCTGACCATCGGAATCGGTGGCACTCACAAAGTTATCTTTGACCTTCCAAGTATTGGTTGGCGTTTGCGTCACCGTCGTATCTTGAACCTTGATGCTACTTTTATTTTCTTGCCAGGTATACGTATCCGCAACTGCGGTTGTTGATCCGGCTTGGTACAAGGCCATTAATTCCGCTGAAGTGAATTTTTGACCAGCAGTATTCAACCAATAACCGGTGTAAGCTGCATTGTTAGGTACAGCCTGCAATCCAACACTAGTAGTGTCATCTTGAAGGACCGAATTACGTCCTAATGTTATTTTTTTCAGGGCCGTATCTCCGATAAAAATTGACTTAAAATTAGTCAACTGACTAGTATCCCAGTTACTGATATCAATAGTCTCTAAATTGTAATTCCAGCCAAATAGATATGCCGCGTTTTGTAAACTATGCGTATCCCACGAGCTGACGTCTAAGTTAGTTAGCTGCATGTCATATAGAAACATGTTTTGCATAGTTGTGATATTACCAGTTTGCCACTTAGAAACATCTAAAGTAGTTAAACTACGACAGTTATAAAACATTTGAAAAGCAAGCGTTACTTGGCCTAGATTCCAATTAGTCGTATTACCAACAGTAACTAAACTTTCGCAGTTATAAAACATATTGTACGTAAACTCCATATTAGTTAGCTGCCAATTACCAGTTGTTAGTGTAACCAAACTAGTATCACCACTAAACATCCCATTCACGTCAAAAACATTACTCATATCCCAGCCGCTTAGATCAAGGGTCTTTAAACTCGATACGTTCGTAAACATCCCTTGCATTCTTGTGACCTTACTTGTGTTCCAGTTGGCCAACTTTAAACTGGTTAAGCTCGAATCGCCATAAAACATCGAGACGAAGCTATCAACGCTTCCCGTCTGCCAATTAGTCAAATCCAAGCTTTCTAAACTACTACAGTACATGAACATACGATCAACATCTGTCAGTTGACTCGTATTCCACTGACTTATATCTAGTTGCGTCAAACTACTACAGCCGTAAAAAGCTTCAGTCATATCTTTCACTTGTTCAGTATGCCATTGCGCAACGTTTAGTTCAGAAAGACTTGAATCACCACTGAACATGGCATTAATTGAAGTCACCTTGCTGACATCCCAACTTGATAAGTCTAAGGAGGTTAAACTTGTATCGTTCAAGAACATGAGCGCAAGCGAGGTGGTTTGACTGATGTCAAGCTGTTCAGGATTAGTAATGGTGATCAGATTCTTCAAATTACTAAATAAACTGTCGGCAATAACTGGCGCGGTGACCGTGCCTTCAAAGGTAATCGTTTTAATACGATCAGCATAACTGTCCCAACTACCTACAGCCAAGGTTCCAGTTCCGATATATAACGTATCCGTACTATCAATTCGCCAAGCAGCCGTTCCGGAAGTTCCGCTAGCGATATCACTCGCCACTGTCGCCGCCCGCAGCAAGGCTGCACGTTGGTTAGTCACTTGTTGATCTTGAGTTGTGGCGGCTAGTGCAACATCTTGGGTTGCCATCGCTACATCACTAGCTGTACTTATTGTTGAAACAGCTTCACTTGTTGGTGCCTGTACCTGACTTACGGTTTCAATATCAGCCGATGCAGCACTTGATGCTTGGTTAGTTGTGGCCGCACTGGTCGCTGATGAATCAGTTGCCGAGGTATTAGTCTGATTAGTTGCGCTGTTAGCGGATTCACTACTGTTAGCAGCTGATTGAGCCGTACTTTGACTAGTAACTGCACTAGTTGTTTGTTGACTAGCCTGACTGGTCGTCGTTGAACTAGTTGCTGAAGTAGCTGTTTGTGCTGTTTGTTCACTAGTAGTTGCTGTGCTTTCACTAGTTGTGCTAGTACTTGCCCCAGCACTCGTATTCGTTGTAAGACTTGCCGAACGACTAGTAGTTTGACTGATTGTCGCAGTTTGACCGACTGTTGTCGTTTGATTAGCGGTTACCTGATTGTCATCGGTCGTGCTATCCGTTGTCGCAGTTTGAGCATTGGCCGTTTGACCTTGCCCGGCAATCCCCATTACAACAATTCCTGCAAATAGCCAGAAACGACCTTTTTTATACATTTTATAATGTAATTTTTGATTGGTTGATGTCAAAAGTTGCTGATTTTTTGGCATTTTGAATTCCCCCTTATTGGGTTAATCATGGCCTTAACTGGCATTGACGTAACCAAATGATCAAATTGCTTTACACCGATAGTATAGGCTGTTAATTTAGTTGCTTCAACTGATAATAGTCGTCAAACGGCATAATAACGGGCTTTTTAGCAATGATTTTCTATGCTACATCTGGAAAGAACTGGTTGTTTTCCGAGAAGATTTGCCCCCAAAATTTGGATAAACTATCGATAATTTTGCAACTATTATCAAGATATTTATGCTTTGTATTTGTTAACTTCTAAGGCTAACTAATACGTCAGTAAATATAAACATTAAATCGTTATTATTTTTTTGTGAAAAATCATAAAAAACACCAATTTGGTTAACTACTATAATCAAAAATAATTAAAAATTTATCGCTTTATACATGATAGGCAATAAAAAAAATCAGCAAACCAACAAGACGTGGTTTACTGATTTTTTAAGATTAATATCTAATTATGCCGCCGCTTACGACTCCCTGCTAAGCCTAAGGTACTTAAGCCTAACAATAAGCCAAGTAAGCCGGCTGATTTTGGTGTGGTTTCGTCAGTTTGTGGTAATTGTTGTGCTTGCGTTGCGGTTGGTTTAGTCATGTCTGGTCGGTTAGCCATCGTTTTGACCATTGGTTGACTGCTTGACTGCTTAGTAGCAAGCGTTTTTGTTGGTTTTTGACCAGTTGACACCGTAGCACCAGTCCAAGTAGTGGTCGTGGTAGCCGCCTTAGCTTTCGGTTTAGCACTAGCCACCGTAATCGTGGCACCTTGTGCCTCACTCGTTGGTTCAGTGGCTTGAGAACTTATTTGATCAGCGGCACTAGTTGCTGGCGTTTGATCAACTGGCGCACTTGATGTGTTGTTATCATCCGGTTGCGTTGGTGTGATCACATCAGGATTACCAGTGTCAGTAGTGGCTTTAACCGTCAAAGTCACGACTTGACTAACAACATTGCCGTATGCATCAGTATATTGATATGTTAGTGAATATTGACCGGCTTGCGCCAAATTAACTTTGTCCGCACCAAGGACCTTAATTTGGTTAAAATCAACGGCTTTACCAGCTGCATCAGTCGCACTCACAAAGTCATCAACGGCTGTCCACTTAGTATTTTGATCAACGGTGACATTCTTAGCTTTAACACTAGCTTTGGTAGCGACAACCGTTAAAGTAATGGTTCTTGTGACCACATTACCATAGACATCCGTATATTGATAAGTGACTGAGTATTGACCTGGCTTTTTAACGTTAACGGCCGTAGCTTCGCTAATCATGACATCTGGTAAATGACCTTTGGCACCAGTCGCTGTTGTGACACTATCTAAGCTATCACTTGGTTCCCAAGTTTGACCTTGAATAATCGTGGTGTCATGCGCTTCAACTTTAGCCTGAGTAGGCACAACAGTTACGATAACTGTTTGGGTGGCAACATTACCATAAGCATCGGTATATTGATACGTCACTTGGTAATCACCAGGTTGTTTAACGTTAACTTGATCAGCATTCAACACCTTGACAGCGGTTAAATCACCAGTTGTGCCGTCAGCGTTGGTGGCACTAACTAAATTATCTTTAGCAGACCAAGCCTGCCCTTGAATAATCGTCGTTGCTTTAGCATTAACGGCAACTTGACTCTTAACGACCGTCACATTAATGGTCTGAGTCTTCACATTGCCACTAGCATCAGTGTATTGATATGTGACCGCATAAGTTCCAAGTTTGCTCGTATCAACTTGATCATCATCAGTGACCTTGACTTGTCCAAAGTCCACCGTTTGACCAGTCGCATCGGTCGCGCTCACAAAACTATCTTGAGCTTGCCATGGTTGACCTTGAATCACGGTTGTATCATGCGCGCCAACACTTGCTTGTGTTGCTTGAACCGTAATCGTTGCAACACCGGTATAGAATGCACCGTTTTCGTAAGTCACATAGTAGACATTTGGTTTGCTCGTATCTACTGAACCCTCAACAACCAAATCAGCTAGAGTCAATGGTTGACCATTGTTGTCGGTCGCACTGACGAAGTTGTCGCCAGCTTGCCACGTATTGGTTGGTGTTTGCATGATTGTTAAATCTTTAACGACTAAACTACTCTGATTGATTTGCCAAGTATACGTATCGGCGACAGCGGTCGTTGAATCAGCGGCGTACAGCGCCATCAATTCAGCGGACGTAAAGGTTTGCCCTTCGGTGTTGACCCAAAGTCCGGTGTAACTAGCGTTACTTGGCACTGCAGGTAGCGCGGCACTAACGGTACTACTTTGTAATACGGCATCGGCCCCTAATGTTAGCGTTTGTAACGCGGTGTCACCAGAGAACACGATATTTTGATCGGACGCCCCCCGCATATTAAAGTTAGCTAAATTCAATGTCTTCAATGCAGTATCGCCGAAGAACAACCATTTCATTGTGGTGATCTTGCTGGTATCCCACTTACTTAAATCTTGGCTGGTCATGCTTTGATTATTAACGAACATCCCAGCCACGTTGGTCAAACTGTGAGTGTCCCAATTGCTAGTATCAAGGTTTTCCAAACTAGCAGCCCAATAGAACATATTTTGTGCGGTTTGCAAGTTGCCCGTATCCCATTTGGAAACGTCCAACGTTTTTAAATTAAGCATGTCGTAAAACATATTCCAAGTTGAGGTCAAGCTAGACGTGTCCCAATTTGACACGTCTAAGCTTGTTAGGCCGATATCGTTAATGAACATTTGCGTAGCATCTTGTAAGCTATGAGTGTCCCAGTTGCTGACATCTAGGCTGGTCAACTTCCTGGCATCCATGAACATGTTTTGCATGGTCGTTACATTACCCATCTGCCAATTGCTCGTATCTAAAGTCGATAAAATTCGGCATTCACCAAACATTTGCTTAGCTGATTGTAAGCTGGCTAAACTCCAATTAGTTGAATCTAACGTTGTTAAGACGTAATCATTCATAAACATACTGCCAGCATCGGTTAAACTACTCAGGTCCCAGTTAGCGGTCTGGCTAATTGAGGCTAAATTCCAACAGTCTAAGAACATGTTGTATGCAGCCTTGAGTTTTGGTAAGGTCCAATTATCCGTTTTTAAGGTCACGAGATTATTCGCTTCATCGAACATATTGTCCGCATCAACGACATTACTCGTATCCCAACCGCTTAAATCAAGGCTAGTTAACCCTAAAGTACTGTCAAACATACCACCAGTGTTTTTGACATTGTGTGTGTCCCAATTAGCAACATTTAAACTGGTCAATCCGGTATCGCCACTGAACATAAACATGAAGGTGGTCACATTACCAGTGTTCCAAGCGCTCAAATCTAAACTTGTTAAACCACTGCAGCTGGCCAACATACTGTCCATGACTGTCACTTTACTCGTATCCCAGTTAGCGATATCTAATGTGGTGAGCCCCTTACAACCGCCAAACGTTCCCGACATGTTCGTGACGTTACCGGTATTCCAATTACCGACATCAAGTTGAGTCAGCTTTGAATCACCTGAAAACATTAAGTAAAGTGAGGTTACTTGACTAGTATCCCAATTGCTAACATCTAAAGCTCCAAGACTACTGTTACCATCAAACATTTGTTGCATGTTCGTGACATGACTGGTGTTCCAGTTGCTAACATCAAGACTAGTTAATGCGCCATCTCGATAAAACATGTTCCGCATGTCAGTGGCGCTACTTGTATTCCAACCGGTTGTCTGTAGCGTGGTTAGTGCCTCACACTCATAAAAGGCATCAGAGAAATCAGTGACATGACTAACATCCCAGCCAGCCATATTAACAGTGGCTAATTTGTTATCTAGCCAAAACATACTACGAATATTTGTGACGTTACTAGTGTTCCAAGTGTGTAAATCTACACTCGTCAAACTGGTATCATTAGCAAACATCATTGATACAGTTGTTGTTTGGCTTAAATCTAATTGGTCTGGATTTGTAATGGTCGTTAAATTTTTCAAGCCGCTAAAGAGACCACTAGCATTAACTGGGGCAACTACAGGGCCATCAAAAGTAATAACCTTAATGCTATTAGTATAGTTTTGCCAATCACCAGCCGCTAAAGTCCCAGCCCCCATATGTAACGTTCCAGCACTATCAATCCGCCAATCACAAGTACCAGCTGTCCCGCTGGCAATATCGCTAGCAACCGTAGCAGCCCGCATCAGCAAAGCCCGCTTATTAGTCACTTGTTGATCGTTCGTAGTCGTTGCTGTCAAGGCGACATCCGCACTAGCCACGACAGCAGCTGTGGTTACTGGCGTGGTGACTGTTTCTGCTACTGGTGTTTGAACTTGTGTGTTCGTGGCTAAATCGGCAGTGGCCACATTAGCAGCTTGGTCAGTATTCGCTGATGATGCCGCAGCCGAACTAGCGTTACTCGTTGTATCAGTCGTCTCTGTACTGGCAACTGTTGCGTCAACATTAGCCGAGGTTGCTTGACTGGTGGCTTGACTAGCAGTTGCAGTAGTCGTTGAGGCGGTCGCTTGTGAGGCCGCCTGTTTAGCAGTTGTTGTCTCGGTGGTTGTAGTCGATGTGACACTGTCCTGATTAGTTCCCGCACTCGTGGCCGTTACTGTACTGGAACTAGTGGTTGACGTTTGACTTGAAGTGGCTTGTGAACTTGCACTGGTCGCAGCTGATTGATCATCAGTCGTACTCGTTGCCGCAGTTGCACTAGTGGCAGCGCTATCACTTTGCGCCTGACTATTTGCCGCAGTACTGTCAGTTGAACTGCTCAAGGTGACGCTTGTTGAAGTAGAACTGTCAGCCACCACTTGACTACTACTGCTTTGCGTACTAGTTTCCGTCACTGTATCCGCTTGAATGGCTGCTGCTTGGCCTTGGAAAATCCCTATGACCATCACCCCAGCAAATAACCAAAAGCGACCTTGTTTATACATCTTATAGTGTAGTTGTGTGTTTAAATATGGATTACGTTGATTATGCCGACTCATGATACCGACCCCTTTTTACATTGATATTCGTTAGAATCCCCAGATTTTTATTAAAAAATAAATCATTCCTTATTAATCAACAATAGTATAGTCCCTTAATTGATCGAATTCAATATGAAATCAGTCTACAAACGCTGATGTAGCAACGTTTGTAGCCATAATCATTGCAATACACAACTGGATTAAAATGGTTTTAAATCTAAAGGAGGCCCATCTGATGGCAAATTCACTATTAAAATATATTATAGATATCACTAATTAATTCATGCTTTTTATTGATAATAGGTTAATTTTAAGTTAACCATTTATTAATAATAATTATGCTCGTTTTCATGCTTAGCTCGTTCTACTAACCGCGTAAACTAATCACCCCCTTAAATCAATTATTCCTACTCGAAATATTAAAAAAATAATTTTAGATAATAAGCTAGTACGGTTTTTTCCTTGATCTCACCAGGTTTACTGACGTTTCACTGATAACGTTCGGGCAATATCCTAACTTTGCCATTTGAAATTTCTAAGTTGTGAGTTAGCGCTTAATAAACTATAGTGACTTAAAATTAGTGAATCGGCTGACGAACTTTAAGTTAGCTCTAAACTAATTGTGTTATTTGGGGAATTGTCAAGAAGAGTTACGCATCATCATGGAGGGGATGCTTTATGCGTAGAAAACTAATATCAACATTGCTAATAATCGTGGCGACTTTATTAGCAATCATCACGTTGTCACATACTGCCACAGCGGCCACGCTTCCAGTAAGCGGGTTGCAAGGCGATGACGCCATTGTCACTGATCAAAATGGCAAGGTTGTGACTGATACCACTACCCTTGCAAAGGATACGCCATATGAAATTAGGTACAATTGGCAAATTGCCAGCGATATAACGGTTAAACCTGGCGATACCGCGACCGTCACCCTGCCAAGCGGGTTGGTCGCAAAAGATGATACCAAGATTCCAATCGTTACTGAAGGCGGCGAAACCATCGGGATATTCACGATTAAAGAAGGCAGTACTACTGGGACAATCACCGCCACCCAAACCCTTAACGGCAGTCAGACTTGGCGAGGCTATCTACAATTTTATGGTGAACGTGATAATAGCGGCGCGAGTGATGCAGGTAGTGCAATTTCCAAAGTCGGCGTTATCACCGAGAAAGATGCCAATGGGATGCCAACAAAATTAAAGTGGCAAATCACGATTAACCCAAATAGTCAACCAATTGGGAAAGCCGTTATTACCGATACACTCAGCCCCAATCAGAAATATGTGGACGGTTCCGTTGCGACTGAGATTGGCAAACTAAACATCCTAGGGACGATCCAACCAAATGGAAAAACCGACTTACCAACGGTTGCCGTTAATGGTGATGTTATTACCTTTACTTTTAACGATGTCCAAGACGCCATTCTTTTGTCCTACGCAACCACACCGATTGGGACTGAAAATGGTGGCGGCTTCGGATGGGAAAACACTGCTACACTGAATGGAAAATCCGCTGATGCTTACATTCAGTACGGCGGTACTGGCACCGGTAATGGTGATAATGCGATAGGCGGTGTGACGTTAACTAAAACCGATGCCACTAATGGTCAAGTTTTAGTAGGTGCCGTGTACGAGTTGCAAGACAGTACCGGTAAAGTCATCAAAACTGGTTTAACGACCAACAGCGATGGCACTTTGTCGGTCTCTAATTTACCATTAGGAGATTACCAATTTGTTGAAACCAAAGCGCCGGCTGGATACGAGTTAAATGCTAGCCCCCTAACCTTCACCATCGTTAAGGGCCAGACCGCTAATGTGACCGTTAACGCTAAGGATACTAAAGAGACCCCAACCACTGGTGATGTTCAGTTAACCAAAACTGATCAAGCTACAAAAGCTGTGTTGGCAGGTGCGGTTTACGATCTGAAAGACAACACCGGTAAAGTCGTTAACAGTGGCCTGACAACTAATGCGCAAGGCCAACTAACAGTTAAAGACTTGGCTTTCGGCGATTATAGTTTTGTTGAAACCCAAGCACCAGCTGGTTATGAGTTAAATGCGACCCCACTACCGTTTACAATTGCTAAAGGTCAAACGGCAATGGTCAAAGTGACCGCTACAGATGCCAAAACTCCGGTAGTTTCAACTACTTGCGGTGTCACATTAACCAAGCAAGACGCTAAAACACAACATGCGTTAGCGGGAGCCGTTTATGACTTAAAGGATCAAAATGGTACCGTTATCAAGAGTGGCCTAACGACTGACACTAATGGTCAATTAACGGTGACGGATTTAAAAGCTGGTCAATACAGCTTTGTTGAAACTAAGGCCCCGACCGGCTACGACTTGAACGAAACACCATTACCATTTACTATTACGGACGATCAGACAGCCAATGTCACCGTGACCGCTAAAGATACCAAATCAACCACACCACCAATTGTCGAACCGGCATTAGGATCAGTTACATTGATCAAAAAGGCTGAAGGTACCGACAAACATTTAGCTGGTGCAGTCTACGATTTACAAACCGCGACTGGAAAAGTGATTCAATCGGTCTTAACGACCGATGCAACCGGACAATTGACGGTGACAAAACTCGCCGCTGGTCAATATAAATTTGTTGAAATTAAAGCCCCGGCTGGGTACAAATTAAACCCAACCCCACTGTTATTTACAATTAGTGCGCATCAAACGTCGACCGTTGAAGTCACTGCTATCGATGAGGCTTACCCAAATGATCCAGAAATACCAATTGTCCCCGGTGAACCAGAAATTCCAGTCATCCCTGGCAAACCGGAGGAACCGACAACGCCCACTGAACCAGGCACACCAAGTGAGCCAGAAGTTCCGACAACGCCAACCGAACCGGAAACGCCCACGACACCTAATCGACCAAATGTGCCTAACAAGCCGGGCTATCCATTGACACCGACTTATCCGAGCGCATCGACGCACGGCACGACAACGACGGAAACACCGATGCTGCCAAGCAATGCGCTCAATACCGCAATGACCGGACAAACTGGCATCCCACAAAATGGCCATCAAGGTACTGGATTACCACAAACCAACGAAAGTCAAAATGGGGCATTAGCCCTTTTGGGTGCACTTCTCTTAGCGTTGCTTGGTTTTCTTGGAATTAAGACCTGGCGGCAACATTAACTTTTGAATCCCCCAATGCGCTCTAGCTAGATTCGGTTAGCTAGAGCGTTTTATATTAGTCAAAGTTATAACTATGACCAATAAAAGTTAACCGTGCCTAAAAAATATTTGTGTTAATAATAATTATCGTGTTATTCTTATTGTGAAGATTAATAAAAACTATTTCTTGGAGGCTCTTTTTATGTTATCAATTAAGAACCTCACTGTTGCTTACGATGACACACCAGTCTTAACTGATGTTGCCGTTAATTTTAACGCAGGCAAAATCACTGGTATCATCGGACCAAACGGTGCAGGTAAATCAACTTTAATTAAGGCGATGCTTGGTCTGATCAAATCTAAACACGGTACTGCGACTTACAACGATCAACCGTTAACTGCCGTCCGTCAACAAATTGCGTATGTTGAACAACGCAAAGACATCGATTTAACATTTCCCATCAACGTTTTAGACGTAGTCCTCACCGGGACATATGGTCATTTGGGCCTATTCAAAAGTCCTGGTAAAGCTGAAAAGCAAGCGAGCTTAGCCGCTTTAGCTCAGGTAAGTCTCTCAGATTTCGCGAAACGTCAGATCGGTAACTTATCCGGTGGGCAATTACAACGCGTCTTCGTGGCGCGAGCCATTGTCCAGGCTGCTGAAATTATTATTTTAGATGAACCATTTGTCGGGATCGACTTACAAAGTGAAACGGCGATTGTTCAAATCTTAAAGCAGTGGCGAGATGCCGGTAAAACCATTATTGTCGTTCACCATGATTTAAACAAAGTGACTCGCTATTTTGATGAGTTAGTGATATTAAATCACGGTATCGTGGCGGCTGGGGCCACGACCGACGTTTATAACCCCACTAATATTAGTCAGGCATTCAGTACTGATCTATCATCAGTATTGTTTGATCAACCGGAGGTGCCGCAATCATGACATCTATTGCTAACTTTATTCAAGCTTTAACCAAATACGAATTTTTACAAAGCGCCCTCATGACGGCCATCATGGTCGGGATTATGTCCGGGATCATCGGTAGTTTCATCATTTTGCGCGGCATGTCTTTGATGGGCGATGCAATTTCTCATGCCGTTTTACCGGGGGTCGCGATTGCCTATATCTTAGGTATTAACATTTTAATTGGAGCATCTATTTTCGGCATTTTAGCCGCTCTGCTGATTGGTTTCGTGGCTGCCCACAGTAAAATCAAAACGGATACGTCAATTGGGATTGTCTTTAGTGCTTTTTATGCGTTAGGATTCATCCTGATTTCAATGGCTGAAAGTGCCACAAACTTGCATCATATTCTGTTCGGCAATATTTTGGCCGTTAGTGATAGCGACATGTTAACCACGGCCATCGTCTTATGTATTGTCTTAACGTTTGTTATTTTCTTCTTCAAAGAACTATTAATCACGTCTTTTGATGAAACTTTTGCCCGCACATACGGGTTAAAGACCCAGATGATGCACTATGCCTTGATGTTAGTCTTGACGTTGGTCACAGTTTCTGCGCTACAAACCGTTGGCATTATTTTAGTAGTTGCGATGTTAATTACTCCAGCTGCGACGGCCTTCTTGTGGACGGACCGGTTAGAAACAATGTTGATTCTAGCTGCTGGGATCGGCGTGATCACCTCCATTGCCGGGCTTTACTTGAGCTATTCCTTTAACTGGGCTTCCGGGCCGGCCATCGTCCTTGTCGCTGCGGCGCTCTTCTTGATTTTCTTTGTATGCTCACCCAAACAAGCGTTTATCCGCTTTAAGCGACTTAAAACTAAGGCGGTGTTAGCTCATGATTAAAAAAGTTATCACGGTGTTAGCCGCGTGGATCGTGATTGTCGGTGGTGTGTTCTGGTTTATTCATCGCCAACCTGCTACCCAAACGACGACTCAAAATCACAAATTGCGTGTGGTCACCACTAACTCGATTCTAGAAGATATGGTGCATAACATCGGTAAAGATCGGATTGAGTTATACAGTATCGTCAAGCGTGGGACCGATCCGCATGAGTATGATCCCCGACCACAAGATGTTTCGAAGACAAGCGCTGCGGATCTCGTCTTTCATAATGGCCTTAATTTAGAAACTGGGGGTAGTGGCTGGTTTAAGAAGTTAGTCCAAACGAGTCATAAAACCTTTGGCAAAGATGTCATATCGGCAAGTGGTCAAGTTAAGGCGCTACATTTAACCACAAATGTGAACGAAAAAGATCCACATGCGTGGTTAGACTTGGCTAACGGCATCAAGTACGTCCAAACGATGTCTAAAGCCATGCAAAAAGCTGATCCCAAAAATGCCAAATTTTACCAGCGTAACACAAAAACCTACGTGGCTAAATTACAAAAACTACATGAAACCGCACAATTAAAATTCAAAGATATCCCGGCCAAACAACGGTTACTGGTCACTTCTGAAGGCGCCTTTAAGTATTTTTCAAAAGCTTATCATGTGACTCCCGCTTATATCTGGGAAATCAATACGGAATCACAAGGGACACCGGCACAGATACGATCCGTACTCAAAAAAATCGATAATTCTGATGTCAAAAGTCTCTTTGTCGAATCCTCAGTCTCGCCTAAGTCGATGCAAAAAGTGGCTAAGTCCACTGGCTTAAAAATTCATGCTAAGATTTTTACGGATTCATTAGCTAGCAAGGGATCAACTGGTGATACGTATTACACCATGATGAAATGGAACCTGGATCAAATCTATGGCGGACTCACCAACAACTAAGTTAAACGATAGTTAAGTAATAGATCTAAGGTCATCTGATACATGCTTCTTTAGCAGTCAAGTACAATTTAATTGTAGACAAATCTGAATTATCATTGTCATACTTGAGGGAGCGATCAGATGGTACAAGGTAATGTCATTTTAGTTGGTGTGGATAATAGTCATCGATCATTATTTGTGGTTGAACAGGCTGCCCAGTTGGCGGTCCATTTACAGAAAACGCTGTACCTGGTTCATGTCGTTGATATGGAACTTGCAACTAACCAACAAATTCAATTAAATGAGGAACGATTGGCCTATCATTTTAAACGTCAATTTGATCAAATTAGTAAAGATGCTGGGGTTCAGCATGTTATCTCAACAACCATTTTTGGGAATCCGGCGAAGCGACTGACTAATCTGTCGACTTTGGACAATGTCTCCTTAGCAATTCTAGGGGCAAACGGCCGTCACTGTATCAATACCTTTCCCATCACTGGTCATATTGCCAGCTGGTCAAAGAAGAGTACGACACTGATTCGTAATCCGATTACGAATCACGTTTCACGAGTGCCAGTAAATAGTTTTATTTTAAATGACTAACTAAAGGTTGAAAGTTAAATGTATTGGTCGAAACCTTAGCAACATTGACTTAAGTTGGATTAAATTTTTCACCTACGCCAGCCAGCGATTCTACCGGCTGTGGGGACCGGTTCCAGCCAAAGTGCGGGCTTCCACCTCGCTTTTAAGCCTAGCCAAAACCGCTAGGCTCAAAAGTCGTCCACATCGTAAGCCCGGAAAAAATCATCCGGACTTACGATGTTGTCACGGCCGGCGCCATCACTGGCTGACTCCGGTTATCATGCGGATGCTAGTTAATTAGCGATCACTATTATAACCGAGAGTGAGCTCACATTGAGCCCAGCCGTGGGAGTCTCTTAGCGATTTATCGCTTAGAGCTAGGCGCTTTTGAAACACGGGTTTAGTGGTTCAAAACGACGGTCCAGACCGCCTTTTTGGCTGAACCGGTCCGCCCACAGCGTTCCGGCCCAATGTGGGCGAACGGTAGGTGGCAAGTATGACTAGTTTTGATCGATGAATGCTTATCATATCAACGATTATTGCTAAAACCTAACTTTCAACCTTTAGTGACTAATACAAAAACAAGCTTAGCCCTCAGCGTTAACTGAGGACTAAGCTTGTTTTGATCGGCATCATTTGGCTATTGTGATTGATTTTTAATTCATTAATCTAATCGTCGGCATGCACATCAAAAGCATGTAACAACCGATCTTCTAACCCCGGCGTATCGGGATCATGACGACCTTTACCAGTATCCAATGCCCGAATTTGAGCCATTTCTGTATCTGTTAACGTGAAGTCAAAGATTGCTAAGTTACTCTTGATCCGTGACAAATGAACCGACTTTGGAAAGACGATAATACCTTCTTGGTTTTCAAAACGCAAGATGACTTGTCCAGCATCTTTATGGTACTTAGTCGCTAAGGCTGTAATCACTGGTTCATTCAACAAAGACTGATTACCTTGACCAAGTGGCGCCCAAGCTTCCAACTTGACGTTTTGTGCGACCAATAATTGACGTAGTGGTTGTTGCTGGAAATAAGGGTTGAACTCAACTTGGTTAACCGCCGGCACAACCTTAAATTGTGGCACAAATTGTTGCCAATATTTCGGTGTCATATTAGAAACGCCAATTGACTTTAATTTACCGGCTTGTTGCGCTGCTTCTAAGGCCCGCCAAGCACCAGGTACATCACCATATGGCTGGTGTAATAAGTAAAGATCAATATAATCTAAGCCTAGCTTTTTCAAAGATAGGTCAATCGCCTTAGTCGCAGCATCAAAACCGTAATCTTGTAACCAAAGTTTACTAGTCACCCAGATTTCATCACGTGGAATCCCGCTATCCTTAATTGCTTGTCCCACTTCAGCTTCATTGAAGTAAGCAACAGCCGTATCAATATGACGATAGCCGACTGTTAAGGCTTCTTTGACCGCTTTGTAAGTTGAGCCATCATTTGGAATTTGAAAGGTGCCAAAACCGATTGCGGGGATTTGACGACCATCATTTAACTTGATTGGTGTTTGCATATTTCTTACCTCACTTCATTAATGTAATTGTTTCAAGCTACTACCAAAGATTTGTTCAATGGTTGCGGGATCACGATGATCAAAAAATTGACTCACACCTTGGTCCAACCCCGCCATGATTTGCATATCCGAGTCGGTCAATTCAAAGTCAAAAACATCGATATTTTCCAACATCCGGGCTTGATGAACCGACTTGGGAATAACTGTAATGCCACGTTGTAATAACCAGCGTAGAATAACTTGGCCATTGGTTTTACCGTGTTGTTTCGCAATCGCACCGATCACAGGATTGGTAAAAATACCTTGCTTACCTTCCGCAAATGGTGCCCAGGCTTCCACCCGAACGTTATCACTTTGATTAAATTGCACCTCAGTTGTTTGTTGGTACCATGGATTGATCTCAATCTGATTGACAGCTGGTTGCACCGTCATTGTTAATTCCAGATTTTTTAGTTGATCGGTATAGAAGTTGGACACCCCGATCGCGCGAATTTTACCGGCATGATAAGCCTCTTCTAAAGCTCGCCAGGCCCCCATTGTATCACCATATGGCTGATGCAATAAGTATAAGTCAAGATAATCTAATCCTAAGCGGTTCAACGAATCTTCAATACCCTGCTTAGCCCGTTCATAGGTGAACTCAGATACCCACAATTTAGACGTGATAAATAGATCTTGACGTGGAAGTCCACTTTTGGCGATTGCTTGGCCAACCGCGGTTTCATTTTGATAGGCTGTGGCCGTATCGATCAAACGATAGCCAGTTGCTAATGCGGTGGCTACGGCCGTTTCACATTCAGCGAGATCCGGTACTTGGAAGACACCGAAACCTAATTGTGGCATTTCAACACCATTATTTAACATAATCGTTGGAATAGTTGACATCATTTAAAGATCCTTTCGTTTTTTAACATGGCTTTAGCATACTGCCGAAACTAACAGTTGAACATGACTACTTAGCTATGCTAGTATACGACTAACGTATCCTAAAGGAAGTTTTTACTATGCTTGATAACTATTTATTACAAGAGCTCGTGACATTTGCAGAAACTGGCACCTTGGCCGCGGCGGCTGAACAATTACATGTGACCCAACCGACCTTAACGCGCGGCATGCAAAAACTAGAGGCTGAACTAGGTGTTACCTTATTTGATCGTCAACCTAACCGGATTCAACTGACACCAACTGGTCAATTTGCGGCAAAACAGGCCGCACAGCTAATTGTGGCTAACCAACAATTAACCAACCAAGTTCGTAACTTTGCCTTAACCCAACAAGCTTTAACAGTTGGCGCCAGCTTACCAGGTCCCTTGCAACTCGTTCAACACCTGGCAATCGCTGATCACACTTTAAAAATTTGGCCACAGTTATTAACGACTGATCAATTGACAACTGCGTTAAAACAACATAAAGTCTCATTACTCTTATCAAATCAAGCGCTGACTGATCACACAATTACGGCAGAACCAATTGGAACTGAAGACCTATCCGTTAATTTGAGCAAATTTATGTATCAAGCTAATCAAGTTGCGGTCAATTTTTCTGAATTAAACGATCTCAGCTTTATTGTATTACACGAAATTGGCCCTTGGCGAGCCATTGTTCAACAAGCGATTCCAACGGCCAAATTCTTCTACCAAGAACAGCCAGAAGCATTGAGTGAGATCATTCAAAACTCAGATTTTCCTTACTTTACAACCAACTTGTCGCGCTTCTCGACCGAAACATTACCAGCCGATGAACGACGTATTTGCCTGCCAATTAGTGATGCCAGTACGCATCAACCGATCTACGCCAACTACTTAACCACAGCTAGCACCCGTGTGCGGCCATTGATTAAACGTTTACGACAAACTTGGCCAAAATCTTAACCACAAAAATAACCCGCCCAGTCAGTGACTAGGCGGGCCTTTTCATCTTGACAGACGTGATATCACCAGCTAGTTAGTCACATTAGCCGTCAACGTCCAAGTAACACCAGCAGTATAAGTTTGTTGTGCTTTGGCCGTATTTCCTGGTACGGTCAACGACACTGCCGTCGGATTCCAAGTACTTGTCGAAAGATCCTTTCCTGACGTTGTCGCAGCCGCCGCACCAAAGACTGGTTGCTCGACACTGTTTATTTGAATGCCATAACTCTTCAAACCACTGGTCCCCGCATGTTGATTATGGGTATCACCAGCTGGTAAGTTCAGTGTGGCCCCCGTTAATTGAGCACCACTCGTGCTTGTAAACGCCGCACTCTGACGAGCCGTGACCGTCCAACCGTTTGTCGATAAGCGGTTGTCAGAAACTTGTAACCATTGTTTCAAGACACCAGTAATCGACTGAGCATTATACGTAGCCGATTTCATGCTAGTCTTAACCGTCCCAAAGTTAAATTGACTTGGTGCATAATCTAATCGTAATTCGCCTGTATTACCAGTCCCCGAGTTTTCACTCCCACTCGTGTTCGGATTTCCTGGACTATCTGGTTCCGTTGGCGCGGTTGGTCCATTCGCTGGCGCAACCGTATATTGGCTAGCGGCGGCGAAGGTGGCATCATGATACGTGGTTGCTGTTAATGGTGTCACGTTACCGGCCGCATCAGTCACGAGCAAGCGAATCACATCGCCGGCTTTTAATGCGGGCGTTGGTAACGCTAATGACCAGCTTCCATCAGCGGCGGCGGTCGCCGTTATGGCCGTCCCACTACTGTCCACCGCAGCACTGCCGTTAATAGTATAGCTGATCTTATTGCCAGCCGTAGTCGTACTCCCCGTAATCGTTTTTTGATCAGCAACGATCTTGCCATCCTTGGCCGTAACTGGATTAGGTGGCGTTTTATCTTGCACCACAATCGTCACTGGATCGGCATCATACGACACGTTAACGACTGCACTCAATGTTTTACCAGCTGTTAAGAAATGATCCAACGTGTAGTTCACGTAGCCACTCGCATCTGTTGTGGCACTATGCACCACGCCTTGGTCATCAGTCAACTTAACTGTGGCTTGTCCCGCCGTGGCATAGGTCGGCACCCCGGAATCACTAAGACTCGTGATCACACGTAAGCGCACCTTCTTATCAGCATCAGTGACTAAAACTGCTCCTAAATCCGACGTATATGGCGAACTATACACCGCGGTTGGCATTGCCACCGTATTGTTGATTCGTCGTGCTAAGGAGAACGACGTTAACGTTAGCGAAATTCCCAACAGCCCATCACTAGATGTCATAATCAACCCAGTTTGCTTGATCCATTCTACATTTCGGAAAGTCCATTTGGCACTCACCACGTTAAGCGGTAGCGTCACCAACCAGACACTCAAGTTACTGTTTCGGATTTCAAAACTACCAATTGAAATGTTGACAATTGAAGCAGTGGCCGCTAACAACCCAGCCGAGGTGTTTTTGATGTCGTAGACTTTCGGTGAGTTCAGTAAAACGTTGACCCCACTAAGCGTTCCACCAAAAACTGGCGCGGTTGCGTTATTAGTGATATAGATTTCCGCGCCACTGTTAACCGTAAACGTTGAAGTGGCAGTACTAGCGTAGTTAATCGTATTACCACTCGTTGTTGATAAGTTTTCAAACGTGGTTTTACTCCCCGTATTGGCAGTAAAGGTCGAGGCTCGCTGTGCCCGATACGCGTTCCCATACATCTTCGCAATTAAAGTCGCATTAGTATCAACAGTAATCGAATCGTATTGATCAAAGAAGACTGGATAGAGCGTATCCGTTGGAGCACCCACACAGTCAACAATCGCGCCACTGTTAATGACTACTTTTCGATCGCCTGTTCCATACCCACTAGAGGCTGAGAACCAGAAGAATGACCGGTTTTCACCACTCGTATATTTCTTACGGGCCGTAAAGTGACTGTTAGCCGCAAAGACGACCCCACCAGTCAGCATACTTTCCCAAACAGTCGTCGAATTCACTGTGCCACTAACGGTAACGCGGTTCCCTGGGCTACTAACTAAACGCTGAACACTACTATCGGTGGTTAAATCAGCCACGTTAATTTCCCAGTTGGCCCCACTGGCAGTTGTCCCACCATCCGCACCGCTTTGGATAATCCCTAAAGAACCAGAAGTACCAGTCCCAGTTGTTGCGGCCGCTCGCAACAACTTAAAGTTTTTAATGGTAAAGTTAGTTGCCGCAGCGGTCGTTCCTAATCGGAAGTTGGCTAACCCGATATCGAAACTGTGATTTTGACCATCGATCGTCAATGCCGTCGTCCGTGTACCCAAATCAGTTGCCGCCGTTGACGGTGCCGAAATATCCGCCCCAATCAGAATTGTCGTAACTGCGGTATTGGTGTAAGCGGTTTTAAATTCGGCATAGGTTGTCACCGTTTGGGTTGGGTCGTCGGCTGCTAAAGCCGCAGCTGCTTTAACGGTCGCGGTTTTAACGGTAGGTTTCTCCTCGGTAGTTTTAGTTGACGATTCTGATTCCTTAGTTGACTCAGTGGTCGATTCACTTTCGGTTTTAGTATCAGCCGACTTATCGGAAGCTTTTTTATCGTCCCCATTAGATTGATCGTTAGTTTTACTTTCAGACGATGTCGTTTCCTTAGATGACGACTCATCGGCGGTCGAGTCTGAGACGATTTCTGCTGCTGGGACTTTAACGGGTTCCGTTACCGTAAAGCTAATCGGTTCAGCCGTTAAAGTCTGCGGTTTAGCACTTTCAGTTGAAGTCGATTCAGCCACCACACTATCCTCCGATGATGAGTCGGCGGTTATTTCCGGCAAAGTCACCGTTGTTTTGGCCGTCAAATGGTACGTCTGGGCAGTGCTTGCCTGCACGACCAGTTTCAGCGTAGTGGCCGTTGGCTCATCCGGTAGCGTGATCGTTAACTCACGTTTTTGTTCATCAAACACGAGTTTTCGAATCGTTTTCGGATTGGCTTTTTCGGTCGCTTCAAGATCAACTGTTAAGTGTTCCGGAATGGTTAATTGATAGTCCGTTCCGAACGGTGACTTTAGCGCTAATTCAATTTCAAAGTCCGTCCCCGTTGTTGGCGCTTCTTTTGGCGCCTTTAACGTGAGCGCACTTGACGGCTCATCGGCCGCCGTGGCGATCAGATTACCGCTACTACTGGCGACTAACCCAAGCAGTAAACCGATCAACATCACAACCTGCATTAACCTTGGTGGTCTTGGCATCATTGATCACTCCCTAGTTCGTCGCCGGAGCCAAAAGAATCCAAGCGTCAAACTAGCCAAGACGACCCCCAATGCGCCTAAGAATTGGCGCGCTTCATCGGTCTGTGGTAAATCAGCTAGTGACGAGCCGGAACTCTTCGTCGCTGGCGTCTCAGTGCTTGACTGTGGCCCGGTATTGATTTGATCTGGGGCAGCCAAGTATTGATCTGGCTTAGGCTCTTGATAGTCGCTAACATCTGGAGCCGTTTTCCAATCGGTTAATTCAATCGTGGTCTGAGTATTGGCGGTACTCGCCGAAACATCGGCGGGGCTACGACATCCGACACTGATGGCAACGCCTAATCCGAGAATTAACCGACCCATCCAAATACGCGTCATCATCTTAAAACCTCCTTGTTAAGTCCGTTTACGTTTCATTACCAGATAAACAATGCCACCCGTTAAGATCATGATCCCAATTACAGCGGCGACGTACCACCAAATACTAATTGGGGCATCCGGGTCGTTTTTAGCCTGACGGTTACTTTGACGTGCTTGGTCAGCCGTAATGGTAAAGTGCCGCTGCCAATGCCAAGTTTGTTTGTCCCACTTTGAATCCTTGGTTGTCGCTGTCATATTTAGCGTGTATTGACCAGCCTTCATCGGCGATTTATCCAAGAAAGTTGGATATTTGAAAGCCGAGTTCGGTGCCATGATCAAATTATCGCTAGTATTGCGATAGAGCACCTCTTGACTGCCACGTTTTGTCACCGTCGTTTTAACTTTAAGTTTTGACACAACCGCCGGCTCCACGTTACGAATGGTTGCTTCAACAACTTTTCGATAGTTCTTCAATCCTGGTGTCACCTTACCCAAAGCTAACTTTGGTTCAGTAATCTCTTTAGTCGTTAACTTAACCGCGAGCGCATAACTATACTTGTGGTTAATGTTAATGCCTTTGCCACTTTGCTTGGGCGTTTGATTCGTTTTTTCAAAATACCACGATCCTAAAATAACCCCATCATCAAACCCCGCCGGGACTTTAATCGTGGCGCTAACCACGCGATTACCTTTGGCCGGAATCGTCACACGTTCGGAGCCCTTAGTTAACGTGGCTATCTTATCAAAACGATACTGCAAACTAGGATCAAACGTTTTCGCCATTTGCGTATAGGCAATCTGTCCAGAATCGTTCGTAAAAGTCGTGAGTAACTTCGTTTTAACCGTGATTTTTTGATTAGTGGCGTTATAGACACGCGCCCGAATCTTACGCGTTTGCCCGGCTTTCACTTTTAAATCGTAAAACGAACTACTGGCATCGACTTCCTTACCGGGATTCAATTTGTTCACACTGTACTTAATTTCAGCATTTGTTTTTTGGTCAGCGGCCTGCATGGGTTGAACAGCTAAAGCTAATCCACCCATTAATCCCACTAGGCTCAGCAACCAGCACGTCAGTTTTTTCATGGCGTCCTCCTGTCTAGTTAGCCGCAGCTACCAGTGTCCAAGTCAACGTATTCGTGTAATTCCCTGTTCGAGCGGTCAATTTTGGTACTGATAATGTGACGCCGCTCGCCGTCCAAGTATCTGTGGTGACTGCTTTACCGATTCCAGTTTGGTTCGGCGCACTAATGACTTCTTGATCGGCAGTCGTGATATCAACTGCCGTCGTGGTGAAATTGGTATCTATAGTTGATGGTGTCGCATTCAACGAATTTCGTGCAGTCCCCTTTGGTAAGTGGATCACAGCCCCAGTTAATACATGGTTAGTCGTTGTATTAGTTAACGCATGATCTTGCTTAACCGTCACTTTCCAACCATTGGCCGTTGTTCGTTTATCGGAAACCTGTAAATACTGGTTATACGACCCAACAGCGTTATACGTCTTAGCCGCGTTTGAAGTGGTAACGGTTCCAAAATCAATTTTGGCTGGGGCTACGTCAATCGTCAATGTCCCCGTCTGCCCGGTGGCCGGGTTATTAGGATCAGCCGGTGATTGTGGTGATCCTGGATCGGTTGGATTAACTGGTGCAGTCGCAGTCGTGTCATCTTCAAAAGTTACCGTACCGCTCGTTGTTGCTGCCTGGACGCTTGTGCCAAGCATGGTTAACCCCAGTAGGCAACTCATTAAAACTAATGATTTTTCCATGATAACGGCCTCCCTTTTGACCGTACGTTAATCGATGGTAGATTCAACACCAGCAGTTAACGTCCAAGTTAACGTGTTCTTATAAACCCCTTTTTTGGCAGTGTTCTTCGGAATCGTTAAGGTCACATCGGTTGGGTCCCAAGTCTTAACAGACGTTCCTTTACCGGCACCCGCATCTGATGTTGTTGTTAAAACAGCCACGGCACCACTGGAATTGGTCACTTCAGCGGATGTTGCGATTAACTTGTCATCCGCCATGGTTGGATCATCTGATAAGCTATTTCGAGCCGTCCCAGCTGGTACCGTAATCGTAGTCCCTGTTAATACAAACGGATTTGATTCGGTTGTTTCAGTTAAGTCTTTATCTTGTTCGACAGTCACTGTCCAACCATTTTGATTGGCCCCACGGCTATCGGTAACCTGAAGATATTGTTTACCAGTTCCGCCGGTCACGGCTTTAGCGTGATACGTTTGCTCGGTAAAATCAATTTGAACCTTCCCAAAGTTAAATGATTCTGGTGCCACGTCCAAGGACAATGGTCCTTCATTACCGGTCACCGGGTTATTAGGATCTGCCGGATCTTGTGGCTTACTTGGATCATCCGGATTCACCGGACCAGTTGGATCTGTATTTTCAACTAACTCTAAATCGGTTCCTGTCGTCGCACTAGAACCAGCAGCGTGGGCCGTCATTGCGGGGACACCTAACAAACTCAAGATTAACGCACTAGTCATCATTACGTTTTTCATGATTATTCGCTCCCTTTTTAAGGTCTCTGCACAATTGTCACTAACATTACGATATCATGAGAACCTGGCCAGATTTCATTAGAAAGTTCATATCGTTATCATAAGGCTATCATATTCTTCAAAGTTTTGTCTAATTATTTGATTATTTGATTGCTTATCAATTAATTGACAGCAATTAATCGGTAGCCAATTCATCCATTTTTATCGCTCTAAATCGTTCTTGAAAAAATACAGTTTTTTAATACTAAAATATAATTTCTCTTAAATAATCGACGAAAAACCGTTTACAATATCTTAACTTTTGGTTAAGCTTAACTTATCGATTAATTACTTCAATTAACTTATAGTGCAACTATTGCCATCGAATAATCATCGATCAAACGTTGTTAACCCAACCTTTCAAGACAATTAGTTAGCTGATCGTAAGGGGAAATCAGGATGAAAACTTTACCAACACGCAAAACGCATTACAAGATGTACAAAAAAGGACGATTCTGGGTGATTGCTGGGATTACCGCCTTAACCTGGCAAACATAAATATTAACTGCTCAAGCGGCAACTGATGATAGCGCTACCAACACTAACACGAATACTGCCACCACGAGCACAGCCTCAGCAACCAGTCAGGATAGCGTCGCATTAAAAACACCAACAAGTGCGGCGGCTGCAAGCACAACTGCTAGCCAAGCGACTAGCGCAGCGAGTGAATCGACTTCTTCTGCAAGTTCTAACACATCGACTAGTCAGGCAACAAGTTCCAGTACGAGTCAAGCCGCCAGTGCCGCGTCATCGGCAGCGACGAGTTCCGCAACTAGCCAAGCCACTGCGTCAAGCGCGACCTCAGCCAGTACGACTGCGGCAACCAGTACCACAACATCAGCTGTTAGTTCAGCTTCAGTTGATAATAGCAAGGCGGCATCAACTACAGCCACTACAAAAGCTGTAGTTGAAAGTACGCCAGTTGCTGCCAGTGCCGCTATCGCTGCCGTTCCTGCTAGTACTGCAGTTACAACCGAGGTTCATTCAGGGACTTTTGAAGGTGGTGCGACCTGGTCCCTATCTGACGATGGTGTTTTAACCATTGGCGCCGGTGGACTGGATGCGTTAACAAAGACTGATAGTTATACAGCAGATGATGATAAATATCATCTGGAAGAAAGCAACATTATCGATCCTGATACTGGAGATGTGATTGGACAGACCGAAGTCAAAGTCCCTAATAATATTTGGAAACAATATTTTGATATTACGAAGGTCAAAACAATTAACTTCACTGGTAAAGTAACGGCTAATGCCGATTCATCCGGTCTTTTTATTGATATGACTAATCTGACAACCATTAATAATGCTAATTTGTTAGACATGAGCCAAGTCACCAATATGGACAATATGTTCTATCGAGATACCGCCTTGGAATCTGTCGATGTTTCTAAATGGGATGTCAGCAATGTCACTAGTATGTATAGTACGTTCAATGATACCAAAAGCTTAAAGGCTTTGGACGTTTCTAACTGGAATGTTAGCAAGGTTCAAAATATGGCTAATTTATTTTGGGGTAATGCCGCATTAACTGAATTAGATGTGTCTAAATGGGTTACTAGTAGCGTCACCAACATGGCATACGTTTTTGACGGTCTAACTAACGTCACCACACTAGACGTTTCCAATTGGGACACTAGCAAGGCCACGACCATGGCTTACATGTTTTATAACTCAGGTATTTCTTCATTAGATACCAGCAAATGGGTTACTAGCTCGGTCACTAATATGGCGGGCATGTTTGGTTATGCCACAAAACTCACTACGATCACAGGCATTGAAAATTGGAATACTAGCAAGGTTACCAATATGTCTTACCTATTCTCTAACGCTCACGCCCTAAACAACATTGATCTTTCTAAATGGGACACCACTAGCGCCAAAAATATGGCTTATATGTTTAATCAAACGTTAGCTTTGACGTCAGTTGATGTCAGCAACTTTGATACCAGCAAAGTAAAAAACATGCAAGCGATGTTCTCTAATGCCCAAGCGTTGACCGCTATCGATGTCAGCCAGTGGCATACCGGTAGTGTTACTAACTTTAATAATATGTTTAGCTACACAAAAGGACTGACAACCGCGCTAAACGTTGCGAACTGGGATACTACCAACGCCGTTGACATGTCGCATATGTTTTACGCTTCTGAAGTCACTGCCTTAGATGTTTCCAACTGGCAAACGGGGAATGTCACCGATATGTCTTATTTATTTGGAACGACCAGTGGCGTAACCAGCAAATTAACGACATTAAATGTTGCCAATTGGGATACCAGTAGTGTCATTAATATGGCTTATATGTTTGCCCGTACAACTGCCTTGAAAGCTCTAGATGTTACCAAATGGAACACCAGTAATGTGACCAACATGGCCTACATGTTTTCTCGTGCAACTCAATTAAAAGCCCTAGCGGTTGATAGTTGGGATGTCGGCAATGTGACCAATATGTCTTATATGTTCTTTGTCGATAGCGCCCTAACTTCACTTGATCTCAGTGCCTGGGATACACATAGTGTGACCACTACCTCCAGTATGTTTAGCGAAGATAAAAAGTTAGCCACACTTAAATTTGGTAATTGGAAAACCGACAGCCTAACCGATATTTCATACATGTTTTACGATATGGCTGCCCTCACCTCATTAGACCTCTCTGGTTGGACCACGACTGGCAATGTCACTAATATGGGGTTTGCGTTTAGTAACACGGGTTTAACAGCCCTCGACTTGGCCAATTGGACCACGACAAGTGTTGATAATAATGGGACAACTGGCGTCACCAATGCGAATGATTATGGCTTAGGCAGCTTATTTGCTGGGTCAAAAGCACTAAAATCACTGGATATTTCGAACTTCACGATTAGTGACGATCTAAATATTTCAAAAATGCTTAGTGGCACTACCGCATTGAATGCCCTAACTCTAGGTACTGGTGCGCGCTTAAAAAATAGTACTGGCAACGCGACGCTAACTGATTTGACAAGCGATCTCTATTACACCGGCAATTGGGTCAAATCTGACGAACAAACAACTGGGCCAACCTATACTTCGACTAACCTCATGTCTGCTTACAATGGCACAGCGCCCGGGACTTACGTTTGGCAAGATCGGGTTAGTTTGGCTGATTTAACCACTGATCCAACAGTGACGTTATACGCTAACCCGCAAAGTGAAGAAACTTGGTCACCGGTAGAAGCCGTGACTAAAGTCATCGATGTCTACGGCGATGATGTTGATAAAAGCACTTTGACCACTACAATTACCGACAGTCAAAATAACCCTGTCGACAACATTCAGTTAAATTCAGCCGATACGTACACCGTGACTTACCAATATAAAGACCAACTCGGCGTCACGCACAGTGCCAAGACTGTGGTTACGGTTAAAGCTAACCAAGCTGACTTAACGCTCAATCAAACCACCGACAATTTAGTCGATGGTGATACGTTGGACGCCGAGACTTATTTTAAAGCCGCAACCAATGTTGATGGTTCAAATGTGGCTTATAACAACTTAACGGTGTCATTCACTAAAGACGGCCAAACGATTAGTACACCAACAACCGTTACGACTGGGACTTACGTGGTAACCTATGCCTTTACCGACCAACAAAGCCACCCACAAACGGCGACGCTCACGTTAACAGTTGCTGATAATCGTGTAGGCTTAGTGGTGACCGATCAATCTAAGCTGATTGCTGGCGATACTTGGTCACCAAAAACAGCTTTCACTAGTGCTTCGGATACGGATGGCACGGCGGTGACGTTTGATAAAATTGGTGTGGCAATTACCAAAGATGGCCAAGCCGTTAGCGCGGTTGATACGAGTAAAACCGGCACTTATCTTGTAACATACAGTTTCACCGATCAACAAGGCAACTTGCAACAAGCGACTAGTACCGTTATCGTTACCGACAGTCAAGCCGGACTTAAGGTTAACAAACAAGTGACCTTAGCCACTGGTGATACTTGGCAAGCTAGCGATCAGGTGAATAGCGCTACTGATACGGATGGCTCGGTCGTTCATTTTGATAAACTGACGGTGTCGATTACTAAAGATGGACAAACAGTGACATCAATTGATACTTCGACCACTGGGACTTACTTAGTCACTTACAGTTTCACTGATCAACAAGGCAACTTACAGCAAGCGACTAGCACCGTGACGATTACGAATAATCAAGCTCAGATTTCGGTTATTCCTGAAACTGATTTGACAGTTGGCGATTCCTGGACGCCGGCCGATAACTTCAAAGGTGCGACTGACGTTGATGGGACTGCCGTTACCTTTAATCAACTAACCGTGACCGTCAGTCGTCTTGCCCGTGACGGTCAACCTTTAACAAGCGTTGATACCTCACAACCTGGACGTTATCTGGTCACCTATAGTTTTACTGATCAGCAAGGCCAAGTCCAAACGGCTGGCTACTAGTTTAATTACAATTACCGCCGCATTGGTTAAAGATCAATCATCCTTATCGGTTCAACCAAACGTAACTTTAACGACTGGCGACACTTGGACACCAGCTGACGGTTTAGTTACCGCCACAGACACAGACGGGCACAACTTAACCATCAGTGATTTAACGGTGACGATTACCAAAGACGGACAATCGATTGCCGACTGGACAACTGCTAATGCTGGTGATTATCTCATCACCTATGCTTTCACTGATCAGACTGGTCAAGCACACACGGCTACCGCAACGGTGACGATTACGGCCGCACCTGATACCGGAAATACAGACAATGGTGGCGATCAATCTACGGATAATGGTGATCATACGACTAATAACAACGGTAACGAAACGACCCCTAATGACAATACCGGGTCAACCACTGATTCCGAACAAGCGCCGACAACGAATAAACCAAGTGTGTCGACTAATAATACGACCCAAAACACGCTTCATCAGCCAATTAGTACGACTACTTCAAACAAGTCGCAAACTGACAAACCGATGACGGCAACCAGTCATGCGGTTACAAAATCAGGTACTGAACAAGTCAATGCCGCGCTGGTCGCTCAACCGGTTGCAGTCTCCAAGCACAGTTCGGCAACCACGACTGATAAAAAAACGTCTCCGGCAACCTTACCGCAGACGGATGAAACAACATCGCCATCAGTTACATTACTGGGAACGATTTTATTAGGATTAAGTAGCCTACTAGCATTCCTAGGATTGGCACCAAAACGTCGTCATAACTAGTCACACTACCTCAAAAGTCATCAGCGATGCTGGTGGCTTTTTTGATCATTAAATAATGACTTCAATTTAAGCTATTTTAAGGCTATAATATAATCATACTTAAAACGACTTAAATTGGAGGCTAAAAATGCAATCACCACAGCGACTACAATTAATGTTAACAACCTTAAAAACGAAAAAATCACTAACCTTGCGTGAAGTGATGACCTTGACTGGTGCCTCGCGTGATACCGCCCGGCGCGATATCATTAAGTTAACCGCCACCGGAGCCGCCGAACGTAGCTATGGTGGATTGAGCTTACCGAATAGTTTTAATCGGCTCGATGATTACTTAACGCGCCAAGCCGATCATCCGACCGCCAAACGGCAATTAGGTCAATTGGCCGCACCGCTAGCCACTGGTAAACAACGCTTTTTTCTAGATGTTTCAACCACTATCGGCATGATTCCACAATTTTTGGATTTAGCACCAACGACATTAACTGTCACTAATTCATTGGATATTGCCGACCAACTTTTACGAAAAACAACTAGTCAAGTCCGACTATTAGGCGGTAACTACCAAGCTGAACGACGCGGGACGATGGATTCGGCAGCATTGCGTGATCTGCTTAGTTTTAAATTTGACCTTACTTTTTTGAGTGCGGCGGGTCTGACATCCGATGGCGTCTTCTTTGCTTATCAAGATGACATCGCGTTCAAACAACAATTACGCGATCAGTCGCAACAATTGGCTTTAGTCTTGGACCAATCCAGATTTGACATGACCCATAACTATCGTGGCTTAGCACTGGAGCAGCTTGATTATTTAGTTACCAACGCCCCCGTTCCTGCTAACTTAAAGACCGCTCTGACTACGGCAAATGTCATGATTTTAACCCCCAAAAACTAGGAGACGATACGATGATTACCCACTATATTTTTGACTTCAATGGCACCATGATTTTTGATTCTGAATTTCAACGACAAGCTTGGAGTAAAATGTTAGCGCAAACATTTAATCACCAAATGACGGAAACCGACTTTCAAACGCAAATCGCCGGTCGCAATAATAGCTATACATTTGATCATTATGCCAATCAACCACTATCCGCTGATGAAACCGCTGACTTATCTGCACGTAAGGAACAAATTTATCGTGATATTTGTTTGCAGCGACCGGATAAATTTCGGTTAGTGCCTGGTTTGACTGAATTCTTAGACCAGGTTAAAACTGCCGGATATTCAATGAACATTGCGACTGCGTCTGAAAAAGTTAACGTTGACTTTTTCTTTGATCAACTTGGTTTAAATCGTTGGTTTGATCATGATAAAGTGGTGATTAATGATGGCGGGCTACCAGGAAAACCCGCACCAGATATGTTTTTAGCCGCTTTGGCGAATGTTCAAGGTGATCCCACAACAACTGCGATTTTTGAAGACTCTCCCTCTGGCATTCAAGCTGCAAATCAAGCTCAAGTTGCCAAGACCGTCTTAGTCGTTGAGCCAAACGCCCCCACCCCAATGATGCCTAAGACCAGTCATATCGATGATCAGATTTCGACCTATCAAGGATTGTTCGACCGATTATCTCAATAACAAATAGCAGTGATCCGACCGATATGGTTAGATCACTGCTATTTGTTATTACTTGCTAATCTAGTTATGACGCCGTTTGCAAGCTTAACAATGATCGTCATAATGCCAGTGTTTGTCGTAAATGTTGATCAATCAAGGATCCAGCCATAGCATGCCGTTCATACAAATATAATTGCCGAACTTGCGGCTGATAGTCTGTCACCACAACTTGTTTCAAGTCATGTGCCTGAATGGCCGCTTGCACACTTGCCGCTGCACAAAAATAAATGCCTAGTTGTTGTTTAGCCAATTGAATGGCCGTTGCCTGATCATTCACTTCAATCGCTTGATTGAGTTGACGAGTACCTAAAATATCTACTAGCAATTGATGCGTGGTACTCCCGACCTCACGGATAATTAATGGCAAGTCCACCAGTTGCGACCGTGTCACTGTCGTCACAGGATCACCTTCAGCGGCAACAAAGATCCACTGATCTGGCTGTAAGGCAAACCGTTGATAATTAGGATCGGTAACGGCTTGCGGAAGTACCGCTAAATCTAATTGCTGCAATGCCATTTGATCAATTAGTGTTTGCGTGTTCAGTCGACTAATTTTAAGTCTTGACCAAGTAACCGTCGATTGACTTAAAAGTTGTTCTAAGGCTAAAGCCGTGCCACCTAACCGCAATGGTGGGGTTGCTGCCGTTAGGATCGTTTCCAAATAAGCTTCTTGTTCAAAAATCAACTTGGCTTGTTCATAGACCTTCGTACCGAGTGGCGTTAACGCAATCCCTCGCCCTTGCGGTTGTAGCAGTTTAACCTGATACTGACTTTCAAATTGCTTCAATTGCTGGCTAACTGCGGGTTGACTGATATATAATTTTTTCGCCGCTTGTCCGACACTTTGACATTGGGCCACGGTATAAAAAATCCGCAACTGATGTAAATTCATGATAGCCTCCTGATTGATAACTACAACTTATCAGTCCTTAATTTTCTGTATTATACCGCAGCCATGACGCTACGTATAATGAAATCTTGAAAGAAGGTCATGATATGACAACATTATATTTCGTCCGTCACGGACAAACCATTTGGAATCAGGCTCACCGCATGCAAGGATTCAAAAACTCACCACTAACATCGATCGGGCTGGCGCAAGCTGATCAATTAGGTCAATATCTAGCCACCGACTCAACCATCACTCGTTTATTGGTGAGTCCTAGTCCGCGGGCACAACAGACCGCAGCCCATCTAAATGCCAGTCTGCATAAACCAATACTGACAGTGCCTGAATTTCAAGAATTAAATATGGGGAGCTGGGAAGGCCAAACCCATACTTGGATTGCGCAACACATGCCACTAGAATGGCATCGTTTTTGGGATGACCCTGAGCATTATCAAGGTCTAAATGGCGGTGAAACCTTTACGGCACTAGCTCAACGCGCAGTTCGTGGCTTTAATCGTCTGCAACAACGTTATCCTGAACAAACACAGGTTATCGTTGCCCATCGCGTTACTTTACGCGTGTTACTGGCTCAACTCCTACAACGACCAATCAACGCAATCCCTGATCCACAGCCAACCAGTTTAACTAAGTTAACCTTAATCAATGGTCACTATGCCGTTGACTTTCTAAATCGCACCAATGTTCACGTTTTAGCATAAACAAAAAATCGTCCCTGACCGGTTACGACTAATCAGTTAAGGACGATTTTTCAGTTATAGGGCTAAAGGTTGAAAGCTATTTTTAGCAATAATCGTTGATATGATAAGCATTAATCGATCAAAACTAGTCCTACTTGCCACCTACCGTTCGCCCACCTTGAGCCGGAACGCTGTGGGCGGACCGGTTCAATGTGGGCGGTCTGAACCGTCGTTTTGAACCACTAAACCCGTGTTTCAAAAACGCCAGTCTCTAAGCGAAAAATTGCTAAGAGACTCCAACGGCTGGGCTCAATGTGAGCTCACTCTCAGCTAGAATAGTGATTACTAACTAATTAGCATCCGTAATCTAACCGGAGCCAGTTAGTGATGGCGCCGGCCGTGAAAACAGCGTTAGTCCGGGTGATTTTTCCGGGCTTACGCTGTGGACGACTTTTGAGACTAGCGGTTTGGGCTAGGCTTAAAAGCGAGGTGGAAGCCCGGTCTTTGGCTGGAACCGGTCCCCACAGCCGGCAGAATCACTGGCTGGCGTAGGTGACCAATTTAGCATAACTCAGGCCGATACTGGTAAGGTTTCTATCGCCATAATTATTTTTTCAACCTTTAATTATAGGGTTAATTTACTATCAATACCCTCATCAATCAGATTTTCAATCCGTTCCAGCAGCATCAATAACCAGCCAAAAGCCAGCACAAACGCCACAATTTCAAACGCGGTTAACGAGAAGTAACCAACAATTTGAAACAGAATTTCAGCAATCACTAACGCCACGCCAACACCATAAGACAGGTAAAGAAAATCTTTGGTGACTTGTGGTAAGAGCCAACGAACCCCAACAATTAAGCCAATGATCAAATAAACCAAAAACATTGCAAATTGATCATGAATTTCGTGTGAGTTGGCATTGTTAGGAAAGACCCCCACTAGGCCCAAATCTACGGCAGTTAGCGTGAGCAAGCCACGTAGGACCCACAACCGGCGTGATTTTGGAAATTGCCGTTGAAGACTAACAAATAAATAATCAACCAACGCAATTGTGAGCAAAGCCGCAAAAATCAACGTGGCATTAAATTGCCAGCCACTCGACGCATTACTGGTACCCAAAAAACTCAAGTTGTGTTGCCACCAATAACGCTGATTATTAACTGCCATCGAAATCGCTACGCCACTCATAATGACTAAAATAAGCACAGTCGATAAAATACTGGCATCGACGATCAAGGCCAAATAGACCATCGCGATATTGGTCACCACGCCAAAGACGAACAAAATAATACTAGCCGTAAAGCGATCAAAGACGGCCCCTTTGAACATCATGCCTAATAGCCACATGCCGCCGATTAAGACTAATGCCAAAATTAAAGCAAATGATAGCACAATGACGGGAAAGTTTCGCCAGTAAACATTTTGGACAAATTGGTTATGCGGATTATGCCGATCTCGAATAAAGAAACCAGCAAATAATAAGATTCCCATGATAACGCCGACAATGATAATACTCGTTGCCAGTGAGTAATCGCCAGTTAATTTAACGTAATTATTATGTTGCCAACCACAAAAGAAATAATAGCCAATACTAACTAATAACGCCATGACAACCGGCCAAGCTAAGACCCCTTTTTGAAAAATAGTTAAGCGTGATTCTTCAAATTGAATCACTAAGCGTCCCCGCCGAACGATTAGTTTAGCCGACGTTTGATCTTTTAATTGTAACTGCTCACCGATTTCAGCCGGAATCGTTAAGTGTAAATCTTTCGTTTCAGTTTCCATTAGGTCCTCCAGGTATTGAGCTAAGGTTTATTATAACAAACGTCAGTTGACTTGCCGGCAATATGGCAAAAAATCCCAGCAATTTCCAAATTAATTGGGAATTACTGGGATTTAGCTGAGCGGGAACCTCATTAACATCGACTTAGATTGTCACCTACGCTAGGCATTACGTTCTTTAATTATGACTCGCTTTTTTCAGCATGTTGCCGATCGAGTTCATGTAACTCGTCAGCGGTCGCCTGCATGTGTTCGTAAAAATGATCCAATTTATCATGCAGATGATCAATCGCCACTTGCAAGTCGTCACGTTTGGCTTCCATTTCGGTTAGCTGTTCACGTAATAGGGTTTGTTCAGCTTCACTTGTCTCCTCAGGTGAGTCGAACAGGTCAATGTACTGACGCAAACTGTCAATGCTCATGCCTGCCGACCGCATTTGGGTGACGAACTGAATCCGACGAATAATCCGATCATCAATATCTCGGTTACCGACTGCGGTTCGATCGATTGGTGGAATTAGACCTTCGTTTTCATAATAGCGAATTGCGGCCGATGAAACACCAGTCTTTTCACTTGCTGTTTTAATGTTCATTAATTTCACCTCTGTAACTTATCTTACATAAGGCATCACCGTAACACAACTTATTGCACTGGTTGACCACTATATAAGCCGAAGCCCGCCGTAACAGGCAACGTTTGCCCAGTAATTGGATCAGAGGCATCAGTAGCTAAGAAATACATGGCTCGAGCGACATCTGCTGGTTCCACTAACCGTTTTAATGGACTCGCTTGAATAAATTCATCGATCACCGCTTGCGGATTAGCTTGAAACATTGGTGTATTAGTTGGGCCTGGAGCGACATTGTTGACGCGAATTTGATATGGCGCATAATCTAAGGCCATCGATTTAACCAAATTGGCAACCGCCCCTTTGGCCGCACTGTAGGCCGCCATGTTATAGTCACCCATTAATCCGGATACCGAAGCCGTATTCACAATCGTCCCTTGCTTTTGCGCCATCATCCCCGGAATAAAGGCCTTGGCAGTCAACAAAATTGATTTTACGTCAATGGCCATCACCCGATCCCAAGCCGCTTCTTCAACTTCATCTAACCGACCGGGTGTAAAGACACCGGCATTGTTAATCATACTATCCACGTGGCCAAATTGTTTTAATACAGCATCCTTTAAAGTCATCACTGAATCTAATTCGGCGACATTGGTTGGCACAAAGATTACTTGTTTAGAACTGTATTGTTGACTAAGCTCCTGATAAACTTTAGCACCCAAGTCGGCATTATAATCGGCCATTGCGACTTGCCAACCATGCGATAAGAAAAGTTTAGTTGCACTTAACCCCATCCCAGATACGCCACCGGTAATCACAACTGTTTTTGTCATTTTACTCACTCCTAAAAAATTAAGGTCGTTTCAAGTTAACCGCAAGCACGTCAAAGTGACAAAATTACTCGTAAAGTTTCATTATTTGAAATACAATTAACTTAACTATTTTAGGAGATGACCCCAATGTCTCAATATCTGTCTGGTACCTTGGCAAAAGCCTTTAAAATTTTGACCTATCTAGATCAGCAGCCGACCGCAACTTTAACGACGATTGCCACCGCTCTAAACTATAATAAAACCACAGCATTTCGTTTACTAGCCAGCTTAGTTGAACTGGGATATGTCACTAAACAGGCCCAAACGTACGCACTTAGTACCCGCCAACAAGCATTGATTCAATTCAACAACCCTCGGCTCAACTGGGTGGCAACATCAATCATGCGACAGATCACGCAACCTTATCAAGTTAGCGCCTATATTGGCATTTTGACTGGCCCAGATGTAGTCATTACGCAAGTTGTGGATTATCAAGGTGATCTAGCCGAATACGCCAAGATTGGTTCAGCTGCGCCAATCAATGAAAGTGCGCTCGGCAAATGTATCGCGGCTTATTTGCCAACCACGCAACAGCAAGCCCTTAGCCATCAACTTAATTCGGCCGCAACCAAATATACGCTAACGGATCAAGTCGGTTTTCTACAAAATTTGAAAATTATTCACGATCAAGGCTATGCTCTCGATGATGAAGAAAGCAGTTTCGGGATTCGCTGTTTAGCCGTACCGATTATTAAGAACGATCAAGTGATTGCTGCACTAGGTGTCGCCGGTTCCTTAGACCGGATGCAACGGCGCAACCTGAAACGACTGGCCCAAGTTCTAACCCAATGCAGCCAGACCATTGCGTTGCAATTTTAAGGTTCTAAAAAACGCCCACTTGCCATAACAAGCAGACGTTAAATAAAACTTATTTTTCAACCGCAAAACCACCGGTCCAACCAATCTTTTCACCAGCAGCTAAGGTCATTTGTAAGAAACCAAAGCTTTCCATTTCACGAGCGCGCTTCAATGAACCAGCATCCACAAAGGCAACGCCACTATCAGTTAAATCATCAGCTAATTGTTGTTTAGCAGCATCATCATCACTGGCAGCCATGACAGTCGTTGGTTGATCACCAACTTTGCGACTTTGTAAGGTGGCCGCAAAGGTCGTATTAAATGCTTTAACGACTTTTGAATCAGGGAGTAACGCGGCAATTTGGGCTGCGGCAGAACTATCTGCTGGTACCACTAAGTCATCCCAAGTATCAAAGTTCAATGGATTCGTAATATCGATCACGACTTTACCGGCCAAAGCAGCTTGATTCTTCTTCGCAATGTCGAGTGCTGCATTGTAAGGAACCGCAAAAACCACGATATCGCCTAATCCGGTTACCTCGTCACCGTTACCTAAATAATTAACGGTATTGCCACCCTGTTTGAATACATCACCGATAGCTTGACCCATGTTACCTTGACCAAAAATTGTAATTGCTGACATATGAATGTCCTCCTGAATTATTTTTATATTTTGTATTATTTTTAAGTACAATAATAGATTAAAACAATTATCTTTTTTAGTCAACAAATTAGTCTTTTCAGCTTAAATCGCGACTAAAAGACTGACTTATCGCCGAAATTGTTATAAAATAAGTAACAAAAGTTAATTAAGGAGAGCTGTCATGGCTAATACGCAATTCAGTGATACGATTCATGTCCTCGTCTACATTGCCTATTTCAAGGGCAATAAAATCACGAGTCATGAAATTGCTAGTAGTTTGGAAACCTCACCGAGTTTGATTCGAAAAATCATCGCTAATTTAAAACGTGAACAGTTGTTGGCCCCGGTTCAAGGTCCAACTAAATTGGCTTTGTCCCGTGATCCGTCTGAAATTACCTTACAAGATATCTATCGGACCTTACCAGGGCAGGCTGCACTGTTGAACGTTGACAATCATACTTCGGCTAAGTGTCCAATTGGTGAAGCGATGCCGCCAATCTTGACGACCTATTATCAAGAAATCCAAGCGGCCGCGGAAGCGAAAATGGCTAAGATTACCTTACAAGATTTGTTGAACGATGTCGCTTTACGTCAACGTTTAACCTCATAGTCACAAAAAAGGAAGCTGATGCGAAGTCAGCTTCCTTTTTATTAATCTACTCGAACACCCAGTAATAGCGCCGCTAATGTTGCAGCCTGTTCAGTGGTTACCCGAACGCCGCGAACCTCGCGTTCACCAATTGATAATTTTTCAAAAGTACAACTACGCAAATCAATATTCTTCAACCAAGTGCCCGTAATAAGTAGATCATCTAAGTCAGACTGTTCAAACTTCACTTTCAAAGTCTGGCTATCCGTCAAGCTGGCTGATTTTAGCGAACAACCTTTGAACACAGCTTGTTTCGTCTTTAACCGACTCAATGCCGCTAAGTCTAGCCGACAATTCTCAAAGGTCACTTGATTAAGCATCGCCTGATCTAAATTCACGCCTAATAGATTACAGTTTTTAAAGGTTACCCGATAAAAAAGGGCTTGTTCTAATTGACAGTTTGAAAAATCACAGTTGGTTAAAATGGCATCGGTTATTTCTAGCCGTTCCAACTGGCTTTGAGTAAACTGAACATGATCGAACAAGACTTGTTCAAACATGGGATGGCTCAGCCACTCATCGGGCCAAGCGACATTTTCTAACCGGCGACCTTTCATAAAATGGTCTTCATCATCATAAATTTCGGCAGCCAAACCTGGAATCGTTTGTTCAACTGTGACACGTGGCTTTTCCATCTAGGACTCACTCCTCAAAAAATTAAATGGGCATCTGAACAATAATTTTACCAGTTGCGTGGCCTTGTTGCGAGTAGGCTAAAGCCTCACTGATCGCTTCGAACGGAAAAACGCGATCGATAATCGGTTGCAGTCGCTTTTGTTCAATCATTTCAGTTAGTTTTGCTAATTCTACCCCGCTTGGTTTCATTAATAAGAATTCATAATGACTTTTCGTTTGTCGAGCTCGCCGCATTAGCTGACGACTCGCAAGGCTCAATACCAGTTGTTTCCAATAAGGTAAGCCCGCCATTTTAGCAAACTTCGCAGTTGGCATACCTGAAATACTGACCACATGCCCGCCCGGTTTGATAATATCAAACGCCTGTACTAGATTCTGCCCACCTAAAGTATCAAAAACCGCATCGTAATGGTTTAAGACATCCGCAAAATTGATTTGATGATAGTCAATAACTTGATCGGCACCCAAGTCACGAACGAGTTGCTGATGTGCGGCACTGGTTGTTGTTGTGACAAAAGCCCCTAACTGTTTCGCCAATTGAATCGCAAATGTCCCAATTCCGCCTGCTCCGGCCTGAATAAGTACTTTTTGACCAGGCTGAATCGCCATCACATCATGTAAGACCTGATAGCTAGTTAAACCAACTAATGGGATGGCAGCAGCTTCAGTATAGCTCAGATTCTTTGGCTTTAACGCGATTTCGTCTGCATTGATCGCAAAATAGTCAGCAAACGTCCCAATTCGACTTTTACGTGGTCGCCCATAAACGGCATCGCCGACTTTAAACTTGTTGACTCGGGAACCAACCGCTACAATTTCTCCAGCAAAGTCACTTCCCATAATTAACGGCAGCTTATATGATAGGATGAAGCGCATTTTACCGGCCATCGTTTTAGCGTCAATCGGATTAATGCTCGCGGCACGGACCTTCACGAGCACATCATGCTGACCAATTGTTGGTATTGATGTTTGCGTTAATTTTAGGTCATTTTGTCGATAATGCGTTAGCGTTGCCGCCAACATGGTTTTTTTCGTCATATTTTTGCACATCCAATGGTTTATATTTTTAAACTATTTTTCAGTATAATACGACTATCGTTCAAAAATGTCAACGATTAGATGTCATACTAAACGCTGATTTTAAAACAGTTGACAAGTATTCATATTCATGTTTTAATGGTTTAAAATTATTAACGATAAGGTGATTAAAAATGAATGAACTAACTCAGCTAAAAAGAGAGTTTACCCGTTCTAGTGACTTTTTGGTTGCTTTGGGGGATCAGAAACGACAAGCTATTATCGTGGCTTTGCTTGACCAAGCCGTCGTTAAAAGTGGCCTGCAAGTCACCGATCTAGTCGGTGTCACCCAGTTGTCGCGACCGGCCGTTTCACACCATTTAAAGATTTTAAAAGAGGCTCATCTCGTCGATTATCATCGCATCGGGACTAAGAATTTCTATTACCTCACCCATCAAACAAAGAATATCGATCAACTAACTCACTTACTCAACCACGTCACGGAGATCATGCAATGCAACCAACAATAAAAAAGAAAATCCTCATCGTCCTAACGAATACCACCCGCTATGGTCACACCAACGATGCCACCGGCTTGTGGCTCGGTGAAGCCACCGAATTTGCCCAACTGGTACAGCAGGCTGGTTACCAAGTGGATTACGTTAGTCCTAAAGGTGGCTTCGTGCCACTCGATCCCCGTAGTATGAAATATGTCGATGACGAGATTATGGCATTTTACGAAACGCCCGATTTTCAAGAACGGGCCCTAACGCACTCATTGGCACCAAACGACGTCAATTCAGCCGACTATGCGGCCATTTACTACGCTGGTGGTCATGGTGTCATGTGGGATTTTCCTGACAATCCTGAACTTCAAGCTTTAGCCACGGCTATCTATGATCAAAATGGTTATGTGACCGCCGTTTGTCATGGGATCGCTGGCTTACTAAACATTCAGGATCGGCCTGATCACTATTTGATTGCCGATCGTCGTGTTACGGGTTTTACCAAGATGGAAGAACGGTTAGCTGGTAAGACCAAGGTCGTCCCTTTCTTTAACCAAACCATCGCGACTGAACATGGCGCGCATTTTCAAAAGAAACGTGCCTATCGTGAATATGCCGTACAAGATGATCGCTTGATTACTGGTCAAAATCCCTTTTCTGCCAAAGCAGTTGCCCAGTTATTGATTCAAAGCTTAGCTGCGCACTAACTAAAAAGATCTCATGAAATCGGGTGATTTCATGAGATCTTTTTAGTTTTAACCCAGTTTGCCATTCATAAATTGGGCTTCGCCATCGCCAAAGCTCCAATCAGCTTTCGTATTGCTAACAATGTTAATCATAACATCACTAGGCGCAACGTCCGCTTTTTCGGCCAATTCTTTAACTAGTCGTGCGTAAAACCGTTCTTTATCAGCTTCATCGCGTGGACTCGAGGTCAAACTAAAGAGTAAAAATTTATCAGTCCGTTCAAAACCCAAGCCAACATCTTCAATAATCATTTCTTCAGGATCATGTTGGGTCACAATCTGATAACGATCTCGAGGCAATAAATGAAATTCTTCCGAAGCAACTTGGTAAGCAACATCTAAAATGGTTCGAATCTCGGCCTTACTACGACCACGAAACATATCAACACGCATTAATGGCATTTTAAAACTTCCTTTCTAGTTCTTCAACAACCCTTAGTTTACCGTAATTATTATCCGCAAAAATTGATATTTATCAACTTTTGACCTTTTTCCATCAAAAAAACATGGATCGTCAATCAGACAGTCCATGTTTTGATCCATACGCTTATTCTAATTTTGACACTTCAATCGCAATTTTAGTACCGACACGTTCCTGTATTGCTGATTTAACAGCGGCAGCAGTCCCGTTGAACACCATATTAATTTGCCGGCGTGAGCCGAGGACAAATTTGACAATTACCCGCGACTTTTCATCAATCGCTGGAATAATCGCAATATTAATCGCCGTAATTTGATCTAACGTTACTGTTCGTCGGACCCACGATCCCGGTAAGACTAACTTCGTGGCGGTTAACCCGCCATGACCCATCATCACATTCATTAACATAAATAGTGACCAGAACAACAGATCGCTAAGACTAGCTAGGCCGCCATTAGCGCCCCACGCTACCAATAGACCAGCTACAATGAGCTGCCCCCAGCGATACCTGGCTTTGAGTTCCAATTGTGATTCAAACACCACATTCCGGATGACAATCCATACTAAGGCTAGATTTAATAAATTTAGTAATATCATTTATGATTCACCCCATCTCAACGCCATTGCTACATATTATTGTATCAATAGTTTCAAGATAAGTAACCACTCCTGCTCGAATTTATCAAAGTTCTCGCCACCAAACAACCCAAGCTGCTAAGCAGACTAATCCTAACCAACCTAAGATGCCTGCAATCAGCGCTAATGCCGATGGTCGTTCACTAGTTTGTGGCAACGTAGCGGCTGACGACGTGCTTGGTGTCGTTACTGGCCGATTAGTGTTCGACTGAAGGCCCGTGGCAGGTTGATGAACAGTCGTTGAACCAGTAGTGTTTGACGACGGTACCTGACTAGGTTTAATCGATGGCACTGACGTTGCCGGTTGTGTAGGAACCACTGGCTTCGTTGGTGTTGCTGGTGTTGCTGGTTTCGTTGGTTTGCCAGAAATCGTTGGTTTAACTGGTTTTTCCGGCTTACCAGGTACGCTTGGCTCAACTGGCCTTTCTGGCTCGCCAGGTACACTTGGTTCAGTTGGCTTTTCTGGTTCACCTGGTATGTTCGGTTCAACTGGCTTTTCTGGTTCACCTGGAATTAATTGATCACTAGCATTGACCGATACTGTCGTAGTCTGTTGCGCAACGATCGTAAACTGAATTGGTTTGGTATTCAACTCATAACCAGTTGGGGCTTTAGTTTCAACAAAATGATAAGCACCGGCTGGCAGTTCGGTAACCGTTAATTGACCCTGTGCATCGGTGGTTAGACCACTTTTTATCACTTGATCTTCGGCATTACGCAAGTCGTATACCGCGCCGGCCAAAGCAGCCCCGTCATTAGCAGCCACTTTAGTCAAAGTAACTGCGCCCAAAACAACTGGTGCCACAGGAGTCGATGAATCACTTTGTTTAACCATGACCACTTGAGTAGCGGCATTTGCGGTAATTTCAAACGCAACTGGCGTCGAATTAAGCTCATATCCGGTTGGTGCCTTGGTTTCAATTAATTGATATGAACCAACGGCTAAGTCCTTGATCAGTAGCTGTCCATGCTCATTGGTCGTCAAATTCTTTTGCGAGATATTACCCGCGGCATTGCGTAACTCATAAACGGCACCGGCTAGTGCTTGCCCATTATCGGCAGCCGTTTTGGTTAATTCCACACTCCCAAGAACAACTGGCAGCTTGGTATCCGCTTGACTGACGGCAACGGTTTGCGTCAAGTTAGCAGCATCAATTGTAAAGTTAATCACTGTCTTATTTAACTCATAACCAGCTGGTGCTTGAGTTTCAACAAAGCGATATTCGCCGGCCGCTAAATCATTAACTTGTAGTTGCCCTTTATCATCAGTTACCAAATCCGCTTTAACAACCTGACCTTGACTATTTTCCAACTTATAGTGAGCACCGGCTAAAGCCGCACCAGTAGCCTGATCAGACTTCGTTAACCGGACACTTCCTTTTGCATCGGCTTGTGTTCCGCCACCAGTACCCGTACCTGATCCACCCCAACTGACTTTACCACCAACAGTGGTGCCATCAAGCGTGGCCGAATTTTCCCAAGCATTAGCACCACTAGAAACATTGGTCAGTTCAGTCATATAAGTCATATCAACAGCCGTTTGAATGTTGCTAAACGTAAACGTGAGATGACTGCCATTTACCGCTACCTGTGGTGTAGTTGTCCCCGTACTGGCAAAATTACCAGCTGCATCATAATGACCAGTCTTAGCGACTAACGTACCTGGCAAATAAGTTTGGTTCGTACTCAAAGTATCTTCAACCACAACGGTGCCTAAGTCTTTGTTGTCAGGGTTAAAAGCGATGTTCCAAACTAACTTAGACGGGCGACCATCACTGTAATCACCAACCCAGCCATTCTTGTTAATGACCCAACCAGAATGGCTACCCTGATCAACAGTCCCTTTTGCAAAGAAGGTCAAGGTCCCATAACGGTGGGTCCCAACACCAGCTAAGTAATCATTAAACATAATTGTCCCGGTCGTTTCTCCGGCTTTGATGGTAAACGTCCCCACCACTTGACCTGAATCATCCTTCAAATCAAAACTCAGATCATGTTCCGCAACCGCTCCATTAGGTAATTCGACTTGCGCCGTATCACCAGCACTAATTGGTTGTCCGTTTCGAATTGACCATTGATAACTGACCGTATAAGCTTCCCACTTACTCAACGTACTCGTATCCTTAATGACGGTTCCATTGTGATCAGTTACCACTGCTTCACTTCCCGTTAACCCACTAACAGGGACTTCATCAGCTTGTGCCAATCGATTCATTGTTAAAATCAATAGCAATGTGAGTACGCCCAAACAAACCGCCTTTAATTTTGCGCGCATCCTTAACACCCCCCATATTAATTCGGTCAAGGCAAGCAAAGTATCCCAGACCTGCTGCTACCATACTTGCTTTGCTGAGTGAAGGACACTAAAAGGCGTCATTCGGTAACTTGCTGAATCAACGCTAAAAAGGGGGTCAAGACAAAAGTCTCAACTCCCTTTTTACGTCGTAGCCCAAAATCAGTTGATGCTACTTCTGACCCCACGCCACTACAATCAACCAATCAACTTTTTAGCGTTTTCGCATCCCAAAGACGGCGGCGACAATCAGCACTAAAATAACGGCACCTAATACAGATGGTACTAAGGCCATCCCGGCTAAAGACGGCCCCCAGGTACCGAACAAGGCTTGACCAAGCCAGGCACCAACTAAACCAGCAATAATATTGCCAATAACGCCGGCAGGAACATCGCGGCTCGTGATGGCACCAGCAATCGCGCCAATTACCCCACCAACAATTAATGACCAAATCCAACCTAACATTGACCTCACCCTTTCTAAAAATGGCTTAATTTCTTTGCTTGTAGTTATCATATCGATAACCTTTTATTAATTCAATTGATGTGCTCATTGGTACTAAAAAGAGTTTGGGACAAAACCCAAACTCGTATTTGCATCTCCGAATATTTATAGTCGAAACGTGGGACAAAAGACTGCTCCCTCCGCTTAGCTACGGAATACAAACGATTGAAAGTACACAATCATTCGTATTCCTAGGCTATGCTCGGTAGCAAACCGTCTTTTGTCCCACTCTCGATAAAACTTAATTATTCTGGGGCACTTGTTAAGGTCCAAGTTAATTGTCCAGCGTAGTCGCCAGCGCGCGCACCCGCATTAAGTCGCAATAAAATTCCGGTATCGCTAGTCCAATGTGACTCGACATCATAAGTTGTAGCGGTACTTTTAGCAACTTCGACGACTTGATTAGTTAGTGAGGTTTCTTGTCCACCTTGACGATAGACCAGCCCACCAGCCAACTGTTGACCATCACTAGTTGTTAACGATGTCGCTTCAGCGGAAAGCACCCAGCCGGTAGTCGTGGTTCGATCATCATTAACAATCAGATGCCAATCGCCAGAACGTTTGATTAACTGTGACGCCCCAGTTAGCGTCACTTGACCAAAAGCCAAGGCGCCGACTGATTGCGTATAGCTGATGCTACCACTATCAGGAACCGTCATCACGTTAATCTGAACAGCGGTGGTCGGGGCCGCTTCAACTTGTTCACTGGTTGCTGCCAACGTCACTTGATTGTCCCCAACTTGTAACGATGAGGCTGGTACAGTGACAGTAAATGGCACTTTCGTGGTCGTTGCGGTAACCGTGACTGTCGTTGCTGTAGTGCCATTGATTGTTGGATGAATCACAACTTTTTGATTGAGACTTTGTTTAGGCACTTGAACGGTACCGGTGAGTTCAGTAGATTGACCATCCGTTACCGTCAAAGCAGTCGTCGTCGGTGTTAACTTTAATTGCCCAACCTTACTCTCAGATTGGCTACTCGACGATGATGCGCTTGAACTGGATTCATCATGGCTAGCGGACGATGACTGATCACTACTACTAGTCGTTTCTTCAGCAGAGGTTGTTGCGGTTGAGCTTTCAGCAGTATGGTCTGATTTGGTTGTTTGACTAGACTCAGTGGCGTCACTAGTCGATACTGCACCGCTATCCGTACTTAATTGCGTTGAACTCGAAACCGATGATGTTGTCGCAGCATCACTGTCGGCCGTGGTCGTGGCTCGTCCTGGCAAAGCCGGCCAACTCCCGATTAATAAACTAAGCCCAATCACTAGCCATTGTTTCATTGTCCATGCCCCCCAGTTACTGACTTATTTTGACTTGCGTCGGTTTCTCATTAAAATCCAAACGATAACCGCGATTAAAATAACAATAACGCCACCTAGGATAGCAACCAATGTCCAATTAGTATTCGCTCCAGTTTCGTTGATTGCGGCCTTAGCAGCCTTCGTTTGGGTTACCGTGAATTTCTTCGTGAATTGCCAATGATACTTACCATTCTCGGCCGAAGCTTTTAAATGTAAGGTATAATTACCCACAGCTAAAGCTTTCGAACCATCACCCAAAGCAAAGTTGAAATGACTATTAGGTGCCATTGTCATATTTTCTTTAACCGTTTTTAATAGTTTTTTATCGCTGCCTTGCTTCGTCACGTAACTGTTGACCTTTAAATCATGCATGATCACTGCCCGTGAATTTTGTAACTTAGCAACAACGTAATTTTGATAGTTAACTTGCAGTGGTTCAGCGGACAATAAGTTCAATTCAGGTTTAACCGTAAGTTTTTTCGTTTCCCGTAACTGAATACCTAATGTATAAGCAAATTGATTGGTAATAGATACAGATTGTTTGTTCGATTTTTTGTCAGCGGTTGCATGTTGCACAATGTTGATGCCGCCTAACGCAATTCCTGGAAATTGTTTTTCCGGAAGCTTAACTTTTAAATTAACCAACTTGGCTTTTTTAGCTGGCACCGTGACCGTTTTCACTTTGCTGGTCGCCGTAGCTAAATTAAATTGAAGCGATGCATCCGGATTTTTAACCGTTTGATTATAAACCAGTTGTCCGGCATCACTCGTTGACGCTAAGTTAGTCGTCACATCATATTGATGTGATTTAGTATCCTTATTGTTGATACGAACCGTGACTGTTTGCGTTTTACCAGGTTTAACCAGTAAATCAAAATAAGTCAACTTTTTGTTGACTTGATTACTTGGCAAAACTGCCCGAACACTGTAATGATTGCTTTCTGCTTGAGCGGTCTGCCACCAACCACCTAAACAGCTCAGGCCAACTAATAAACTTGCGGCCCATCGCCACTTTTTCATGTTGAATCCCGCCTCTCTTAAACCTTATGTAAATCAGAGATAATCATCTCTGATAATGGTACCTTTATTGTACACTTTTAAACTAATTTATGCGGGTCCATTCGTTAATGTCCAAGTCAAGTTAGTCGTGTATTGATCAGTTGAAGCACCCGCTGGGATATCAAGTGTGACATCACTCGTACTAAAGACATCCGTCCATGTCCCCATACCAGCACCGATTTGAGCAGTAAAAACATTAGAATCCGCACCAGTGCCATCCACAGCAACCGTTGATGGGGCTGTTGGTGCTGTCGACTGATTAGAAGCTTCTTCTGGTGTTGGCGTCCCACCATCTAAATTCAACGTTGCACCTAAATCGACCTCACCAGTACCATTCTTAAAGCCGTCACTATTGACAGTCACATTCCAACCGGATGTTTTACCAGGATTCTTCACGGTGATTGGATCATCAATGCTATTTGCCGTTAGAGTCATCGACGAAGCCGTAATTTTAGCAGTCCCAAAATCAATCGTTGGTGCGCTAGTTATTTCAATATCACTATTTACATCTTCCTCCAAATTAACCGTTGCAGTGGTGTTACCACCAGATACAATTGATGCCGCTTGTCCCGCGATTGGCATTGCAAATAATGCAACGACGCCTAATGTCATTAATCCCCAATGTTTTTTCATGATATGCCTTCCCTTCATATGTCTGTAAAAGTCTTCCGCTAGACCCTCACTAAAGCAACAACGTCTTAATGGTTTCCAGTAAACGAATTTGCGCAGTTTACTGAGTAATTAAAAGACTTAACTAACTAAAAAAACCACAATAAAGCTTAATTAAGTCCAAATAATCAACCATTTCTTAATATAAATATAACAAATCAGTATTGAATAATCAATACCCTCAAACAAATTATTTTATCGCTTACATCATTAATTGGGCGCGATTGTCGATGCAAAAAAGGCCGATAGTCTCAACATAATGTCGAGGCTATCAGTACTTTTAGTGGGTTTTATTTTTAATTTTTTTGATTTAACAATAATTCGATCAACGAATACAAAAAAAAGACGGGCCTGTCAGCCTGTCTCTAATTAATACGTAATTTGCATGCGCCCATTCCGTTTAGATTGATATAGCTTTTGATCGACACGATTATAAAAATCAAGTGGCGTCGCATCTTCAGCCGTTAATGCCGAAACACCAACGGAAACTGAAATTTCAAGTTGGTGGGTACCAAAATTGATTTCCTGATGATTAATGGCTAAAAAAATCTGTGTCACAATAACTTGTGTTTCAGCGACCGTATAACCTGGAAATAAAATATTGAATTCTTCCCCACCGGTCCGGTACAGCTTTACTTCAGGATCATTTTCATTCAACACCGTCTGGACCACCATGGCAACTTGTTGCAATACCCGATCGCCAGCCAAATGACCATACGTATCGTTGAAAATCTTAAAGTGATCAATATCAAACATCATCATCGTCAACGACCGTTGTTTTCGTTGACTGAACTCAAACCATTGTTTAATCGCTCCTGAATAGGCCGCAAAGTTTTCGGTTCCCGTTAATGAATCATGACTCGCAAATTTGGTTAGCTGTAGCTTTGTTTCATCATTTTGCGTTAGCATATTGACGTAAATAAACAATAACCCTTCAAAAATAGTGAGATACAACCACTCTTGACCCAAAATTTGCCATGAAAAGTTAAACTTTAATTTCATCCATAACCACAACAGCCCACCAAAGATAATCCCAGTGGCCGAATAACTGATTAAAATTGCTGTACGTTGTTTGACACGTGCACGAATTAAGTTAAGTGCACCAAATAGCAGCGTTAGCGTTATCGCATGTACCCAAGACTGCCAATAGCCCAACGACTGGTTGAGCGTCATAAACACCAAGACAACCGGAAAAAACAAGTAATAAGGTAACTTAATATTTAAAAAATAGGCGCAAAAGATAATACCGATTATCTGAAAATTCATAAACTGCCATGGGTAGTTTGCGCTGTCGCCAAAAGATTGTAAGGCCACAACAAAGACGACCATATATAGAATGCCGTACCAAGTTCGTATCGTGGTTTCGCTGATCCTAAGATGTTGCCATTTTACCCAGAACAAAATACCATTAAATGTTAGTTGGTAGAGCGCCAAAACCCCCAGCACAAAGAAAACACTGGTGAAAAATGGCGCGACTTGCCAATTAGACCATGTCATTGATCAGCCTTCCCCGTAAGTTTAGTCCCCATATTGAGGACTAAACAAGATAATAATACTTATGTTAGTAAATGACTATTAGCACTAAATGTCAACCTAAAATGACATATTGGTAGGCATAAATTTATTAATCAACTAAGCAGGTTGTGCCGTCTCCTGCCACTGATTATCATCAACCGCTGATAATACAGCTTGCGCGACCGAGAGATTAGCCAAGTGATGTCGATTAGCTGATTCTAGCGTCATTTGTGGATCAAACTCAGCAATGAGCTTGGGGGCATCGATAACAGCGGCCGTTAACCCCCTTTTTAACGCAACGGTGACTAACGAACAGCGCACACAGTAATCAGTTAAATTAACAGTTGCGTGATGACTCGTTTTAACGACTACTAAACGCATTGCGGGCCGCTGAGCGACTGTATTGATCAAGTTTATCGTTAATTGAGACGTTGCATCGTTAAGAATAGCCAATACCAAATCTTGTCCGCTTAAAGCGGATTTCAAATCAGCTGGCTGAGTGGGATCACCATTAATGACTGTTTCGCGACCACCATCCGTAACCAAACGGGTCGCTTGTGGTGCTAGTAAAGTGAGTTGATCATTTCCATGCGCCAACAAATAGTCTCGAATAACTTGCCCTAATTCACTTGTGGCACCAATCATTAAAATGCGTCGCATACGATCCATCTCCTTAACGTTATCATTTAGGATCAGTTTACAACCTTAGTCTAACTGTAAGGCAAGCTTTTTGTTCCAAACTAAGGTTGAAAGATGGTCATTAATGATAGCAATCGTACTAGAACTGGCTTGAATTATGTTAAATTGACCACCTACACCAGCCAGTGATTCTGCCAGCTGTGGGGACCGGTTCCAGCCATAGTGCAGGCTTCCACCTCGTAAGTCCGGGCAAACCACCCGAACTAACGATATTTTCACGGCCAGCGCCATCACCGGCTGGCTTCGGTTATTTCGGATCAATCAGTTTGGTAACTATAATAGCCGAGAGTGAGTCCACATTGAGCCCAGCCGTGGGAATCTTAGCGATTTATCGCTTAGAGCCTGGTGCTTTTGAAACACATTTTTGGTGGTTCAAAACGACGGTTCAGACCGCTTTTTGGCTGAGCCGGTCCACCCACAGCGTTCCGGCTCAATGTGGGCGAACGGTAGGCGGCAAAGATACGAATTTTTAATCGTTGAACATTTACCCTATTAAGATTATGTTTATTAAAAAGTAGCTTTCAATCTTTAGATTCAAATAAAAAACACAAAATCAAAAATTTGATTTTGTGTCAAAAAAAGCTTCAGTTAGTACGTGATCTGCATGCGGCCATTTCGTTTTGACTGGTAGAGCTTTTTGTCAACACGATTGTAGAAATCTAGTGGCGTCGCATCGCTCACTGTTAGATCGGACACGCCCACCGAAATAGAGATTTCCAATTGATGATCGCCAAACAGAATTTCTTGGTGATTAATGGCCAGAAAGATTTGAGTCACAACTGATTGTGTATCTGCTACCGTGTAACCCGGAAATAAGATATTGAATTCCTCGCCACCGGTTCGATACAATTTGATTGCCGGATCATTTTCATTAATCACCGTTTGGACGACCATTGCGACCTGTTGTAAGACACGATCACCCGCTAAATGCCCATACGTATCATTGAATATTTTAAAATGATCAATGTCAAACATCATCATCGATAGTGGTTGATGTTGATGCTGACTTTTCGTGAATAGCGCTTGAACAGCACCCGTATATGCTGCAAAGTTTTCAGTTTGTGTTAATGCATCGTGACTGGCAAACTTTGCCAACTGCAATTTAGACTCACTATCCTGCGACAGCATCGAGACATACGCATACAATAAACATTCAAAGCTCATTAAGTAGAGCCACTCTAGCGTGATACTTCTCCAGCTAAGGTTAAATTTCAGCTGCATCCAACACCAGAGCCAGCCACCAAATAAAGCGCCAACCGCGATATAAATCGCGAAAACCCAACGAGAATCCTGAAATTTAGTCCGGATCGTATTTAACGTAAAGAAAAACAACGCTAAGGTAATCGCTTGCCCCCACGACTCCCAATAACCAATGGATTCGTTAAAAAGCATATAGACGATAACGATCGGAAAAAACGTGTAATACGGTACTCGAATATTCAGAAAGTACGCGCAAAAGATCATTGCGGTCAGCTGAAAATTCATAAATTGCCAAGAATCCTTATTGCCAATGACCAATAATTGAATACCAAACACAAATACGATCATGTAAATGACCCCGTACCAATTATTAGCCGTATCAATAGAAATCTTTAAATGTCGTGTTCTAATCAGATACGACAAACCGTTAAATGTTAGCCAATACAAAGCTAGCATACCTAAAATAAAAAACATACTGGTCACAAATGGTGATATTTGCCAGCTAGTCCATGTCATTAAACAACCTTCCCCAATCAGTTAGCATGTTGAATACAATTAACCTAACTTGACTCAATGCCGTCTCGTAGTGATATAAAAGATGATACTTACATTAGTAAAGTTCGAGTATTTTCAAAACAAAGTTACAACATTTATTTTACCACGACAACAATTGTAAACAGTTAACTAAATGCAAAAAAACAACACCTGAGTGTTGTTTTTTAATGTTTTTCTCATTAATTTAACGTAACTGCCCCACTAATCGCCAGATCCAGCGTGACCACTTCGGCCGATAGAGCCAGGCGGTTAAACCAATTAGCGCAATAATCCAGCCAATAAACACTGCCGACCATGATGTTGACATTACTAGTATTGGCGAGAAAATTCGACCGATAAAAACCGCTAACGGTAAACTGAGCAACAACAATCCTGGTAAACGAAAACCGCGAATAACGGCATTACCCGTATTTTCCAAAGTGCGGCGTTTACTCAACCAATTAGCCAGACAAAAGCTCCCAAGAATTAGTCCCAGTAGTAAACCATTACCGGTGGCCCAGTGTCGTGATAAATAATTGGCACCAACATGCGTAGTAGCATTCAAATAAACTGCTGCTGGCAACCACCAGCAAGTATAAGCTAGTACAACCGTTGCCAGTGCAATAATACCGTTCACAAAGATGAGATTCAAAGCACTTGCTAAAGTAAATAATCCCACCGCTAACAAAACATCGCTGATTAAATCTAGTCCCCAAGTGGCGCCATTGAATCCGGCCCAGTAGTGTGACGGGATTCGACTGGCCAGTAATGCTAGCTTGAGCACACTGCCTAAGACTAGGCCACTGACAATCGCACTACTATATAGTAAGAATTGCTGACGATAAATTTGATCACCACGATAACCAAGCGTGCGTAAAAACTCATTAAGATATCGGCGCCGACTCCCCCAAATCATGGTAATTCCAGCAATCGCCGCTATGACCATGCTAAGCTCGCTACGACCCGTACCAAATTGACCACGCGTCGTGTGTGTACGTTTAGTTGGTGTTGTTTTATAAACTTGTAGTTCTTGATCACGATAGACTGTATAGTAGGCTGCTTTTGAAGCATAATGGTGGTCTTCACGATCTACGTAATCTTTGGTTTTCTTTTGATAATGAATGCCACCATCGGTTTCCATCATGATATTTTGTGGATCATTTCGATTATGCCATTCTTGCTGACCATTGATCCCTTGAAATAGGCTTATGCCGATTAGCAAGATAAATAACCCTAGTAAAATAGGCCAATGTTGATGAAAGACCAATCGTCGTAACTGATTATGCCGCATGATACACCTCCCGCCGTCGTTGCCACCACAGGCCAAAACTACCAACGATAAACATTAGGGCCATTCCAACAATTTCATACCACGGTGTGATACTTCCTGAATTATAAACGAATGGCTGTAGTAACGTATCACCTAATAAAGCTCCGAAGCCTAGTACAACTGCTACTAAGAAAATACCTTGATTGATTTTAGACCTAGTTAAACCTGACCAACACCGAAAACTCAACCAAGTTAAGACTAATAAAATAATTGTAACAAAACCTGCTAAACTGGCTGATACATAGTAATGAGCATTGAACCAACTTTCTGGAGCAAAACCGTCGCCCAATATACTTGATGTATACCCAGAATTAGTTACCGCACCATTAATCGTTCGCCAAGTTAAGAAACTTAAAAGACCGGCTAACCAAAAGTGTGTCGTTGTTTGACCGATTAACCAGCTGAGCATTAATATACTTAAGCCAATTATGGTAATCGCAACACTATGACCGAACAATCCTGATAAATTACGATAACGTTGCCATTTGGTCGGAATGATGGCAATAATCCAACCCCAATAAATAAATTGGGTGGCTCCCATTACGATTCCAAATTTTAATACTTGTAAAACCTGGACACACCACAGTTGAAGTCGTGTGACACCTAATCCAAGTAAAAATTCATAATAATGCGTGCGCCGACCCCAAAAAGCCAAGACTAAACCAATTAACATCATCACACCGTAAAACCAAATGTTTGATTGGTTATCCGTTGTGTCATAACCATGTGTCTTAAACTCGTCTTTATAAAAGAACTGATGTCGATAATTTTCATATGCGGCCAAACTGACTTGTCGACCACTAATTTGAAAATTTTGAGGATGTTTTTGATATTCTTTAGCTTGTTGGGCTCGCTCCGTCTTAGTCTCAACACTAAGTGACAGCTTTTGTTGCGTTGTTTGCACCGCCAAAACCAGCCCAATCAACATCATCAACAAACTAAGCCCGATCACCCAGCCCCGCGTTTGCGACCACCAGAGCTGGCGTACTTTTTTCATTGTCATCTAATCACCCACCATTACCGCGGCTTGATCGCCTAACTTCACTCGAAATAAATCTGTAATCGTTAATGGACATGGTTCCATCATCACGGGTTTGGCCGCCTTTAACGCCGCATCAACATCATCTGTATAGTGATCAAAGTAAACTTCTAAAACGCGACCGTAGACTTTAACCAAATGACCAGCATCTTTGACAACTGCTGGCAAAGTTTTCGTTGGAAAAACCAGTTGCAGTTTTCGTGCCTGCGTCCGGAATTGTTCCAAGTCATAATTCGCCACTAATTGTTGATCTTTTAATAGTAGAACCTGATCACATAACCCATCGAGTTCGGTTAAATTATGTGATGAAATCAAAAAACTGGTTTGTTGATCAGACACAGCATCCACAATGCGGACCACAATCCGTTCACGCACTAAGATGTCTAGTCCATCAAATGGTTCATCCAAAATAATATACGGTGTGCCACTAGCAAGCGCCAATAAAATTTGAAATAACATTCGTTGACCTTTTGATAATTGTCGATAACGACTTGTTGGCGTTAATTTTTCTTCGCTCAATAACGTCTGTAGCCGGTTAACATCAAAATCTGGATAACCTAAAGCGTAAGTATCACCCAACTGTTTTAGGGTTTGATTACTAAAAAAATTATTTTGCGTATCGATATAAAATAGATTTTGCCGCGCTAACGGTTTTTGATCAACATTTTGATCATCAATAATCAGCTGACCAGCATCTGGCAAATAGTGAGCCGCTAATGTTCGAAATAGGGTCGTTTTACCAGCGCCATTACGGCCAACCAAGCCCACGATCCGGCCCGGTTGCCAGTCAAACGTAATGTCGGTAATAATTGGTCGATGCTGAATGTTTTTACTAATACCTTTAACTTGAATGCTCATGTTTGTTATCTCCCATCTGATAAGCAGCTGCGACCCACTCGTTGACTTGCTGCTCAGTAATCCCCAAAAACTGTGCCTCCGTCAATAATCCTTTTAATTTATCGGCCACTTCGGCCACCACTGCTGGATTAACCATCGTTTCCGTCGGTTGATTCACAAAGGTCCCCCGTCCTTTCACTGTGTAAACGGCTTTTTGACTTTCCAATAATTGATACGTCTTACTCACCGTATTTGGATTCAAATGCATTTCGGCGGCCATCGCCCGAATTGAAGGTAACTTATCCCCTGGTTGTAGAATTCCCTGAACAATTTGTTGCTTAATTTGCATCACCAACTGTTCGTAGTACGGCGCACCGTTTGTTGCAAATGCCATTTTGACACCTCATTTCTAGTGTGTATCATGTGTCCTATCACAACTAGTACACTAACATCATCAAAATGAATTTGCAACCTTAAATAAATGGACCGATAACGAGAAACACCTAACTGACTGCATATGAGCCCATAAAAAAATTGCTTAGCCATTATGATCAGTGCCAAGCAATTTAAGTTGATCGATTAAGCTGGTTGAACATCCGCTACAGTCGCCGTTTGGACCGCAATTAAGCTTGTCCCAGCTTTAACTGTTGGTTCAGAAGTTGGTTCAATACTGAGATATTGTTTACTATTGGTGATAATCACCATGACCGTATCGTCTAATTTCGCCTGTTTAATCACGGCCGGGGTAAATTCACCTAATAAGTCACCCTGTTGGACGGCTTGTCCCAGTTTTACGGCTACTTTAAAACCTTGACCGTTCAATGAAACGGTATCAATTCCGATATGAATCAATAGTTCTAATCCTTCAGGAGTGGTTAACCCATAGGCATGCCCAGTATCGGCAACCACACTCATCGTCCCACTTTGTGGCGCATAGATTTTAACCGTGTCCGCTGTTACCTGTGGCTTGATTGCCACACCATCACCCATCATTTTTGATGAAAAGACGGGATCATTAACTTGAGTCAAGGCGACAGTCTGCCCATCAATGGGTGCGTAAACCGTATTATCTGCGACGTCATCAGTTGTCACTGGTTCATCAGATTTCAAAATATCGGCCGGAATTGCGAACATGTTAGTCGCGACAAACGCAACAACAATCGTTAATAGCGACACGATTGTATAGATCAATAAATTCCTGACATTGTAAATATACATCAAGTAAGATGGCACAACCGCTAATCCGTAAGAATTGGCCGCAACACTTAAGATGCTCAAAACACCGGCACCCAAACCGCTTGTTAACACGGTAATAATTAGTGGTTTAAAGTTATAACGAATCAAGACCCCAAACAAGGTTGGTTCAGAAACACCGAAAAGTTGTGAGGAGAATGCGCCAATAAAGTTAGCTTTGGCTTTTTGCGATTTAGCGCGCATGATCATGGCTAAGGCGACTCCCAAATTGGCAAAACCGTACATGGCTTCTAACGTAATCAATGGATTTAATTTTGTCGCCGCCAGTAATGATGTTTCGATGGCAATCATCATTTGATGAATCCCAACCAATACCATTAATGGATACGCAGCCCCAATTAAGAAACCACCGATCCCAAATGGCAAGTGAATTAAGCCTTCAACTCCAGCAACCAGCACATTTTCAATACTGTGAACGATCGGTCCCACGCCTAAGATCATAATCGCAAATGTGACTAACATTGTTAAGAATGGCGTTAAAATTTGGTCTAAAACATTTGGCACGTGTTTGTGGAAATAATGCTCTAGCACACAGCCTAAATAACCGGCAACTAATGCGGTTAATACCGAGCCTTGACTCCCAATCACGGGAATCTTGCCAAATAACATAATTGCTTTGGCAGTCCCACCAGCGACTGAATACGCATTTGGCAATGATGGTGAGACGAGCATCAACCCAATGACAATCCCGACAATCGGGGTACCTTTAAAGTACCGGAACGTTGACCAGACAATCAGGGCCGGTAAGAATGAGAAAACCGTCCCCGTTAAAACAGAAATCACCGTATTTAAACTAGCCGGAATTGCGGCTGGTGTGATCCCAAATAACTTGAGCACTTGGGCATTAGTAAAAGCACTTTGTAAACCTAAGAATAGCCCCGTCGCCGCAATGACTGGAATGATCGGAATAAAGATCCCCGATAACATTGCCATAAAACGTTGCAACTTTGTTTTGTGTTCGTCATTGGATTCAGTCGTTGTCGCCGCCGTTTCTTGCCCATAAATGGCGTTAACCACGTGCAAGTGCTCAATCGCATCGTAAACGTCATTGACAACCCCAGTTCCAATAATCACTTGATACTGACCGGATCCGAAGAACACCCCATTGACTAAATCTAAACTTTCTAACTTGGCTTTATCAATGATTTTGGCATCTTTGACGACAAAGCGCAGTCGCGTTTGACAGTGTGTCACGGATTCGATATTTTCAACACCGATAATATCGATGATTTGTTTGGCTAATGCTGAATAATCTTTACTCATTTGGATTCACCTCAATTAAAATTGCTTGGTACGGTTGTAATTGATCATTAGTTGATGTTGTGTAGTTATTTAACCATTTTTTGCCTTTAGGTAACGGTAAGTTGACCACTTGATCACTCAAATTGACATAAACGACGACATGTTGTCCACGTTGATAGGCAATCACGGTGTCCGCGGTGGTCGTAATTGGCTTGAATGTCCCCGTGATCAGATCCAAGCTTAATGACGATTGCTGTCTAAGCGCAATCATTGCTTGATAAAAATGCCAAACTGATTGAGTATCTGCTTGTTCACTGACCCAATCAAGCTCAGGACAAGATTCATTCAAACCAATCCATGGCTTAGTACCTTGGTTAAAGCCGTGATTTACGCTTTGATCCCAAGGATAAGGTAGCCGGCCGTTATCGCGTGAACGGGCATTGACAAATCGTAGCGCCGCTTCAGCCGAATAACCTTCTTCTAAAGCACGATCATAATTGTCATGACTGGACAGATCATTGAAATCGGCAATACTGGTGCGTTTGGCATTTCTTAACCCTAGTTCTTGTCCTTGATAAATGAATGGACAACCACGTAAGTTAAAGTATAACAAGGCTAATGCTTTGGCACCGATTTCATTTTGATAAGCCGGTGCTTGAATGTACTTATCAATGCTACGCGGTTGATCATGATTTTCTAAGAACGTGGCACTCCAGCCCACTTTTTGAATCGCCAGCTGACTCTTAAAAATTGCGGCGCGTAAATCCGCAGGTGTCCACTCAACTTGTCGATACCATTCAGAACCAGACGCGACGTCAATATCGGCATAATGGAAATCAAAAATCATTGAAAAATAGCCATTTTCACCAATAAAGTGACCCAACTGATCATAATCCACGCCAGACGCTTCTCCAATCGTGACCGCATTAGCTGGTTTAAATGTCGCTGCATTCAGTTCGGTTAAAAACTGCTCAATCCCTGGACGATTTTCAGCCTTACGTTTGACCTTACCCAAGCCATCGGTACCATCGGGCGTAATTGAGGCGAAATCCTGATCTTTTTTGATGAACGTAATCGCATCAATTCGAAATCCAGCAATGCCTTTAGCGAGCCACCAATTGATCATTTGATAAAGCTGTTGTCGCAATTCAGGATTTTCCCAATTCAAATCAGGTTGTTGTTTAGAGAAAACATGATGATAGTACTCATTCGTAGCCCCTGGGACCAATGTCCAAGAAGAGCCTTTTCCAAAATTAGAACGCCAATTATTAGGTGGGTTCCCCTGTTTCCCGGATTTAAAAATATAATAATTGCGATACGGACTAGTCGGATCAGCCAACGCTTGCTTAAACCAAGCATGTTGATCAGAAGTATGGTTTAACACTAGATCCATCACGACTTTTAAGCCCAACGCTTTTGTCCGAGCCATCAGTTCATCAAAATCAGCCATCGTCCCAAATTGCGGATTAATCGCCTGATAATCAGAAATATCGTACCCGTTATCAACCATTGGTGATTGATAAATTGGTGATAACCAAATCGTGGTAATTCCGAGCGCTTTTAGGCGTGGTAACATCTGAATAATGCCTTGTAAGTCGCCGATACCATCGTTGTTGGCATCTTTAAAAGACGCCGGGTAGATCTGATAGAACACTTCTTTTTGCCACCATGTTGTTTGCATTTTTAAAACTCCTTTAATGGTCGATTTATCATTTGGAATCGATTCCATTTTAATTAAAAGAAAAAGGCTTAAGCACTTTTTCTAATGATTAACTGTAACCCTAAATCTGGTTGTAACGCTGGTGTATTGATTTTACCTAAATTGTGTAACAGTTGATCAACCGCCACTTGAGCCATCGATAACACCGGTTGACGAACAGTCGTTAATGGTACTGGTGCAAACTTAGCAAACGGCTGATCATCATATCCGACAACCGCAATGTCATCAGGCACCCGGAAATGTTGGGCTTGTAATTGATTGATTAAGCCAACTGCGACTTCATCCGAATTACTAAAAATGGCGGTTGGACGCAGGTTGGGCGCTAATTGACTCAACTTGGTGCCAAGCTGTTGTCCATCAGTTAAGGTATGTTGCTGCGCAAAGATCAATTGATCATCAATGATCAGGCCATGTGCTTGGCAGAAGTCCAAGTAGGCTTGCGTCCGTGACCGGCCATGATGTGTACTTGGATAGTTCCCCCCGGTCGCATAAGAGATTCGGCGATGACCTTGATCATATAAATAATTTAACGCATCCCAAGTCGCTTGATAGTGATTTAAGCTCACGGTCGGTAAAGCCACCTGTAAACTTTCTTCGTTCAACAAAACCATTTGTTTCGCATAGGTTGGTGCCAATTGTGCAAGTAAGTCGCTATTTTCCACCGAGGCTAAGATCACCCCATCGACTTGTTGTTGTTTCAACTGGTCCAAGAATCGGCGTTCAGCTTCAGGATCGTCGTGGGTTTGCATCACCATCACTTGAAATCCGTAACGATGTAATTCTCGTTCCAAAGCATCAAATAATTGTGCAAAGAATGGATTAGAGATTCGTGAGACGAGCACGCCAATATTATTCGTACTTTGCGCTCGTAACTGACTTGCAATGGCATTCGGCGTATAATGCAACTGCTCAATTGCCGTCTGAATTTGTTTTTGCTTCGCGGCTGAAACAGTATCACGATGATTCAAATATCGTGACACTGTGCCAACACCGACCCCCGCCGTTTTAGCAATTTCACTAATTGTTGCCATTGGTTATCGCCTCCTTGGAATCGTTTCCAAAATTAAATATACTAGCTTTTTGACGAATGTCAAGGCATAATTTTTCAACAGTGCCGTCAAAACCGATAGAACTAACACCTTTTTTGTCTGAAAAAAAGCTCTCGAAACTATTTTCTGCTGCTTGAACCACGGTCAGCTAACCCGTATAATGAACCCATCAGTTTACTTTGGGAGGATTTTATGACGATGAAAAGAATCGCTTATTTTGCGCTGTTAGGTACAGCAATTGGCCTTGGGGGGCTTGCCGCTACGACTGTATCTGCCCATGCCGCTATCACTACCAACTTTAAAAATATCAAATACACAGATGATTTTTATTACGAAAAGTTCACTAATGTCGCCTACCATGCGAAAAGTACTAAGAAAAACATCTATATTTGGAATGATACGCATACGAAGAAACTTTACAACATGAAGACATATCCTAACTACACGTGGTTCAAGACTGCTTCGGGAACCTATAAAGGAAATAAGAACTGGATTGAAGTTAGCAACGTCGTTAATAGTAAACGCGGTTGGGTCTACCAACCACAACTCACCACGGGATTCAATAAGATTGGTTACCAGATTACGAAACGTAGCTATGCCAACCCCGCCCATGCCGGGAATATTTTCCATATTCCTAGCAGTAGCAAGAACCTCTATCTTTGGGATTGGACACACACAAAGAAACTGGTTAATTTAAAAAACTACACCAACCAGAATTTCTCGCAACAACATTCGGTTCTTATGACGTATAAAGGCAAGTCTCACTGGTATTACCACACAAGTCTCATGGTTAATGGAAAATATACCGTTGGTTACGTCCGGGGTGACCAAACGGCGGCTGGCCGAACAACTAACCACAAAGGAAAAAACATCCTATTCCCTCAGGAATTTGTAGGTACCAAGGATTACCTTGCTTATATCAACGAAAGCAAATATCAAAAGCTGGCCCGGGCAATTATCAAGTTATTCCCGAATACACCCGTTGATTTGGGGCTATCTCGAATTGCCGCGTATAATTACGCCACCAATGATACTTGGGACGAAGATCCTGACGAAGCCATCTTAACAACTGGATACAAAGACATTGTTCCATTTGAATCCGTTGCGACCTATCTGATGAAGAATAAAACGCAGACTAATGCCCAAAAGATTGCTGGCATTAAAAAGCTTCTCAACAAAGCTGGCTATACCGCAGCCAAACGTGCGAAACTAACCGATTATAAACTCGGTATTTATATTCTCAACAACGTCATGGGTGGTAAATCAGACGAAGCTGGTAACCTGTATAAAGGAAACTGGTATGGACTCGTAATCGGAAAAAATGATTAGCACTAAACTGAAAGACCCCATCACTGTTAGACAACCCAATCTAACGCTGATGGGGTTTTTGGTATGTTCATTTATTTCGGATTTAGTTACATTTCAGGTTGTTAAATTTCTAAGTAAGCGTTTAAACTATAGCTAATAACTGATTTTTAGCAAAGGAGCGCTACCACATGTATAAACATGAATTAGTCACCACGGCCCCTGAAGCACCCTTTCGTGTCATTATTCATCGTGATCCGGAAGCTGAGATCTTATTGCATTGGCATCAAGCTTTAGAAATTAACTACGTGATCAGTGGCCGAATTCAATATTTTATCGATGGTCAGCCTATTACCGTCAACGGACAACAACTCATCGTGATTAATCCCAATGCCGTCCACGGTGTGCACCAATTTAAAAATAGCCCGACGACAACGGCACTAACGCTACAAATCACTTACTCATTTTTAGAGCAACTGATTCCTGATTTCAATCACTGTTGGTTCGAGACGCAACCAGTTGATCAAAAATTATGCCGGCGCTTAACCCAAATGATGGTTGCCGAAACTGAAACAAACCCGACATTAAAAGCACTTAGTCAAAAAAGTGCGCTTTATGACATTATTTACCAACTATTGAAAAATCACTGTGACCATCGCGAACTCCTAAATAATCTACAGGCAACACCACAACTAACAATCGCACAACAAGTCATCGCTTATTTAACTGCTCACTCGCGTGAAACCCTAACACTCCCGAAATTAGCGGATGCGATGCATCTATCTGTGGGCTACTTATCACGGTCATTCAAGGGTCAAATCGGCATGAGCGTCATGCAATATTTACAGTTAATCCGGCTACATGATGCCTATCAACTAGTGACCAACAGCCAACAATCCATTGATGCCATTGCTGATTTAACGGGATTTTCAAACGCCAAAGCCTTTCGAAAAAGTTTTTATCGTACTTATGCGATGACTCCCTTAAAATATCGACAGCAGGTCAAGAATTAACCTTTTTTTAGTTAAGATTCAGCCACCGCATGAAGCGCTTTCATAATATGATAAATCTTGTTGAACAACATCATAACTATGGGAGTGAACAATATGCAAAAAAGTCAATCGAAATCATTTAAACTGATGTTACTGTCGTTATCATTGATGCTAATGATTGCGCCAAACATCGCCGCCGCAATACCATTAATGGCTAAAACCTTTGGTAACCAATCTGCCTCAGCCGTGGAAACCCTATCAACAATTCCAAATCTAGGCATTATCTTTGGCATTTTTTGTGGGGCACCTTTAAATCTACGTATCGGCGCCAAACGAACCATTTTAGTTGGACTAGCCATTGCCTTCATCACTGGTGTTTTACCAGTTTTTATCACGAATTATCCAATTATCTTAATTGCTCGTTTGTTACTAGGATTTGGGATCGGCCTTTTCAATTCTTTAGCCATCAGTCTTATTTCACACTATTATCGTGGTGACGAACTAGCAACTATGATGGGCTTTCAAAGTGCCTTTCAGTCCTTGGGTAGTTCAGTGATGTCCTTTGCCGTGAGTTACTTAATTATCTTTGGTTGGCACGCCACGTTTCTGATCTATGCGATTGCCCTACCGATCTTTATTGCCTTTTTAATTGGCATGACAAACGAGAATACTGCTAAAACTGCTACCCAACCGAAAGTAACTCACCATCAACGGTTAAACTTATCAGTGATCTTAATTTCCGTGCTCACTTTAGCGCTCTACGTTTTTTTCATGGTCGTTACCGTTCAATTGGCCACATTAGTTACAACCAAGAATCTAGGGACTGCTGCACAGGCTTCCGCTGTTTTGGGTGGGTTCACTTTAGTGTCAATGTTAGTTGGCTTAGGTTATGGCAAAGTCTACCAACAGCTCACTCACTGGGTGCTCCCCTTAGGACTGGTCATCATGGCTGCCGGCTTTCTAGGTGTTAGTCAAGGTGCCACACTAATGATGGTCACTTTAGCGACTATGATTATTGGTGTGGGGTTCGCGATCACCATTCCTTATATCTACACCTTGGTTAATACGCAAGCGCCAACTGGTTCAGAAAATTTAGCATCATCCGTTATGCTCGTTATGACTAACATCGGCGTTTTTATTTCACCAACCGTTGTCAATGCCTTGGCTAAATTAACCGGACTAACTGGTGTTACCGGTACGATGAGTATTTGTGCGATTGGTTTACTAATTTTAAGTTTACTTACCTTAGCCAGTACTTACTGGCAACATCAGCATACCGCTGTTGCCCTCAAAAAATAAAAGGAGTCTTTAACTTATGTCAACTAATGATTCAGTCATGCAAGCCGTTACCAAAATGCGAACAGAATGGCACGATAACGATGCCAAACGTGATGCTAACCTGCCCACTCATTTTCCGGAAGTCCAGCGTTTCGATAACCTCAGTTATGGACCAGCCGGGGTCGCTAACCAGCTAGATGTTTATTTACCAACAGGTACCACTGAACCAATACCAACTGTCATTAATATTCATGGTGGTGGTTTCGTCTATGGTGATAAAGAACTTTACCAACACTATTGCCTTTGGTGGGCCCAAAATGGGTTTGCCGTTGTCAATTTCAATTATCGATTAGCGCCAGAAACCATCTTTCCCGGCGCGCTGTTAGACACGGCGGCAGTGTTGACTTGGGTTAAACAACAAGCCGCCACCTACCACTTTGACCTTAACAATCTCTTTGTCACCGGCGATAGTGCTGGCGGCACCTTGACCGAGCAAGCCCTAGCGTTAACCACTAACGCTGATTATCGTGACTTACTAGGTGTGACTGATCCCGGCATTCACTTCAAAGGTGCCGCGCTTAACTGTGGGTTATACTTTCTCGATCGACCCGGAGCCTTGGACGACGGTAGTATCGTTGGTCTGGCCTACTTCACCCCCAGCGCACGAAAAGAATACGCCGCGGCCATTCGTACAGAGGATTATTTAAGTTCAGCGATACCCCCACTTTATGTGATGACTGCAAACCAAGATTTCCTACATGATGAAGGCATTCGTTTTGATCAATTTTTGATTGATCATCAACTGCCACACACATTTAACGTCTATGGTGATGAAGATCATACTCGCGGGCACGTCTTTCACTTAGACATGCGTGATCCATTAGGTCAGGAGTGTAATTTAGCTGAAAAAGCCTTTTTCACGGATTTAATCAACGCCTAATTACTAACACAATCAACTTAAAATTAATAAATTAATTAAGTCAGTAAACACTTTAAAAAAAGATTTTTTTATATTTTAAAGATAACTCTACCAACATCCATCCGCACCAAGCCTTGATTTCAAGCCAATAACCGACTTAATTAACCCAACTGTTTTATTATTTAACTTCCTTGACGTTCAGTTCTGTGAGATGTAGTATGACCTTGTTAAAGTGAATCGGCGATGACGTTCGCCACTTAAATAATTGATAATCAATTTGATGACGTCTACTACATGTTCTTTTAATGTAGTAGTCGTCATTTTTTTAATCATCGAAAGGGAGTTTTATTGTATGAAAACTGTTATTGAATCTGTAAAGGCACGCGAGATTTTTGATTCACGGGGCAACCCTACAGTAGAAGCTGATGTCATTCTTTCAGATGGCACATTAGGCCGGGCTGAAGTGCCTTCTGGGGCTTCAACCGGTGAAAAAGAAGCCGTTGAATTGCGTGATGGCGGTGATCGCTTACAAGGTAAAGGTGTCTTAAAGGCCGTTAATAACGTTAACACCGAAATCAATGAAGCGTTGCATGGCGCTGATCCATTCAATCAAGCTCATGTTGATCAACTCATGATTGACTTAGATGGCACGCCTAATAAAGCCCGTCTCGGTGCCAACGCTATTCTAGGTGTCTCGATGGCAACGGCTCGGGCCGCAGCTATTGCAACTCATCAACCGCTTTATCGTTATTTAGGTGGGACCGATTTAGAATTACCACAAACTTTCCACAATGTCATCAATGGTGGTGAACATGCCGACAACGGCATCGACATCCAAGAATTCATGATTACCCCAGTTGAACGGACCAGTTTCCGTGACGGCTTTGAAAAGATTGCCAACACTTATCATACGTTGAAAAAGGTCATCGAAGCTGCGGGCTATACAACTGGCTTAGGTGATGAAGGTGGGTTCGCCCCTAATCTCAAGAACTCACGCGATGCTTTAACGATGCTCCACCAAGCAATTGTGCAAGCGGGTTATACACCTGGTAAAGAAATTGCGATTGCCTTTGATGCCGCCGCTTCATACTTCTACAACCGCGACACCAAGAACTACGATTTTGAAGGCAAAACTTATACGCCTGATGAACTTAGCGATTACTACATGAAATTATTAGATGACTTCCCTGAAATCATTTCAATCGAAGACCCTTACGGCGAAGAAGATTGGGATAACTTTGCCACCTTTACAAAGAAGGCTGGCGATCGGGTTCAAATCGTTACCGATGATCCCGTCTGCACCAACCCTAAGTTGATCCGCGATGCGATTAATCAAGGGATGGCTAACAGCATTTTAATCAAGCTCAACCAAATTGGGACAGTTACTGAAACCTTAGCAGCAATCCGTTTGGCACGTAAGAATGGCTACACCACCATGATTTCACATCGTTCTGGTGAAACTGGTGATACGTTTGTGGCTGACTTTACCGTTGCCACCAACGCTGCTGAATTAAAGTCTGGTGCCCCTGCTCGTTCTGAACGTGTTGAAAAATACAATCAATTACTACGGATTGAAGAAGAACTCGGTGCTGATGGGACGCGTTTAGCTCATTTCCCTGACGACGTTCAATTTGATTAAGCTTTAAAACAATCATTAAATAAAATGGTCACTCAATGGGTCTTGGTAGTTGCTAATTGCAGCAATAACATGGCCCATTTGGTGTCTTTAGAAAGGTGACGGTTTTTATGGCTACCACAGATTCAACCTTAACTGGACTAACGAAAACGCAAGCAACACAACGATTACATGAAGATGGTCTTAATGAGGTTGCCATAACCGCATTCAACTTTAAACGCGCCATTCTAAGTCGGCTATGGGAACCAAGTGCTTGGATTTTAGAGGGCGCCCTCCTAGTAGAAATCGGCTCAGGCAAATTCATTCAAGCGGGTTTTATCATTCTGATGTTATTATTCGCAGCCGTCACTGGGGCGATTCAGGCCCGACGCGCCCAGCGGGTTTTACAATCACTCTCAAATGACCTAACACCAACAGCTGCAGTCAAACGCTCTGACCAATGGCTAACCATCCCGGTCAACCAATTGGTTCGTGGCGATTTGGTCAGTTTGCGACGTGGCGATATCATCCCAGCCGATGTTGACCTATTAACCGCATCGCTAACAATCGATGAAAGTTCCATTACGGGTGAATCAACAGCGGTTCAACGCGAACGTCATGCCACGGCCTATGCGGGTACCACGATTTTATCAGGACACAGTCTTGCAACGGTTACCGCAACCGGCGCTGCAAGCCGTGCTGGCAAAACCATTAGTCTCTTAAATCAACATTCGGCTCCTGGACATTTACAACAATTACTCGGCAAAATTATCGGCTATCTGGCCTTGCTGGATACGATCTTAGCCGTCTTATTACTCATCACGGCCATTTTTCGTCGAGCAGATCTCGTTGCGATGCTCCCGTTTTTGGCAATGCTCTTTATTGCAACGATTCCAATTGCCATGCCATCAAGCTTTGCCGTTGCCAATTCGGTTGAAGCCCAGGTACTCAGTCAGCAACATGTTTTAGTAAGCGATCTCAGTGGTATTCAAGAAGCAGCCAACCTGAACTTATTACTTTTAGATAAGACTGGAACGATTACCATGAATCGACCAGAAGTTCAGCGTTGCGACAACTTTTCAAGCAAAACTGACCAGTGGCTATTGGAAATGGCGACTAGTGCGGTTGATCAGCAACACCCTAGCGTTGTCGACAACGCCATTTTAAACGCAGCCACTCAACAACATTTAACGCCACTAGTTCCAGTCAAGTTCAGTCCATTTGATGCCACCATCGGTTATGCTGCTGCAATCGTCAATACTGGCCAAGGTCATGTTTCAGTTAAGTTAGGCAGCTGGCAACGTTTAGCCGCAATGGCGACTAACTCACCGACTTTACCAACCGCCATAACCGCCGATACCAATCGAACCGTTGCGGTGATGGTTGCTGACCAATTAATGGGCGTATTCATGTTACAAGATCAACCACGGCCAGACAGTGCTGCAGCTATTCAATCACTTCAACAACGTGGTGTTCAAGTGATTATGCTAACTGGGGATCATCCTAAAACGGCCGAAGCAGTTGCTAAAGCCGTGAATTTAACTGGAAAAGTCTTAGCCTACCATGACTTGACTCCCGCCACTGATTTAACCCAACTAGCTGGAATTGCTGCCGTGACCCCAGAAAACAAACTGGCTATCGTGCAACAATTTCAACAAGCTGGTTATATCGTTGGGATGACTGGGGATGGCGTCAACGATGCCCCAGCTTTAAAGCAAGCCGAAGTTGGGATTGCTGTCAATAATGCGGTTGATTTAGCTAAACGTTCAGCTAAGGTAGTGCTAATGACACCAGGCCTATCTACTTTAGTTCAATTACTAGATAGTGGACATCGGGTCTATCAACGAATGATGACTTGGACAATCACTAAATTATCACGTACGGCTGAACTCACCTTACTACTCACTGGTGGCTATTTATGGCTTAACCGGGTGCCACTAGCATTAAATGCCCTGATACTGGTTGCGATTCTGAATGATTTAGTGACGCTAGTCTTAGGTACCGACCGTACCAGCATCACGACTCATCCTGAACATTGGAACTTGAGTCGCCTAGCGCGCTTAGCCGGTGGCCTGGCTGCCGGTTGGACACTTGTTGGTTTCGGCCTACTAGCTGGCTTACTAAAGAACGGCACACCACTCGATCAATTAAGTACGGCACTCTACGTTTATTTAGTTTTCAGTGCCATGTTGACAATTCTCATCACCAGAACGACCACTCACTTTTGGCAGCAACAACCTAGCCGGGCTGTTTTAAATGCCGTTTTACTCAATTGTGTCCTAACCATTGGCTTGGGCTTAACTGGTTGGGGTATCGTCGGGATTAGCCTTAAGCTGCTCGTTATTCCCATTGTCGCAGCTTTGATCACCGGTCTTGTTTTAGATGTCCTTTGGGTCAACTTACAAAAATAATGATAAAAAAGACACCCCAACTAGCCATTTTGGTTAGCTGGGGTGTTTGACATAATTACCAATCTAAAGATTGAAAGTTACTTTTTAGCAGTAATCGTTGATATAGCAAGTGTTCATCAGCCAAAAAAACTTATACTTGCCACCTGCCGTTCGCCCACATTGCCACATTGAGCCGGAACGCTGTGGGCGGACCGGCCCAGCCAAGGAACGATCTGGACCATCGTTTTGAACCGCCAAACCCGCGTTTCAAAAGCGCCAGTCTCTAAGCGATAAATCGCTAAGAGTCTCCCACGGCTGGGCTCAATGTGAGCTCACTCTCGGTTATGATGGATTACTTAGTTTCCGTGATGGACGATATAACCGGAGTCAGCCAGTGATGGCGCCGGCCGTGAAAACAGCGTTAGTCCGGATGATTTTTCCGGGCTTACGCTGTGGACGACTTTTGAGACTAGCGGTTTTTGCTAGGCTTAAAAGCGAGATGTAAGCCCGGCCTTGGGGCTGGAAACGGTCCCACAGCCGGCAGAATCACTGGCTGGCGTAGATGACTAATTTAGCGTAACTCAGATTTTATCTTTCAACCTTTGATTACCGATGTTTTACAGATTTTAGCAATTGACGCATAGCAGTCTTACCACCAAACAATCGGTCGATCTTGGCGTTTTCCCGTTCACGGGCCGTCATGCCTTGATACTGCAATTCGGTCTGCAATTTTTGATAACTCTCCCACCGATCCATTGCCAATTCGCCAGTTGCGATCGCGGCTTGTACTGCACAACCCGGCTCACTTTGGTGCCGACAATTTCGGAATTTACACTGCTGTGCTAAAGTCGCTATATCGGCAAACGTTCTATCAAGATCCCCCGTATACAGTTGTAATTCACGCATACCGGGCGTATCAATCACAATGCCACCACCTGGCAATAACAATAATTGGCGCGCAGTTGTCGCATGCCGACCTTTATCATCATCGGCCCGAATCGTCTTAGTCACTAGCACGTCATCACCGATTAAATGGTTAATCAACGTCGATTTTCCAACACCCGATGAGCCGACAAACGCAACCGTTTTGCCAGCGGTCGTGTACGCCTGCACCGCTGATAGGCCGTCGCCAGTTGCCATCGAACAGGTAACCACTTCCGCCCCCATCGCCACATCGGCCAAAGCTGCCAATTTATCGGATAAATCTTGGCATAGATCAGCCTTCGTTAACACAATGACAGGTGTTGCACCACTATCCCATGCCATCGTTAAATACCGTTCCAATCGCCGCACATTAAAATCAGCGTTTAGTGCCATACAAATAAACAACGTATCAACATTTGCGGCAATGAGTTGACCGGTGACGTCGCTACCGGCAGCCGTTCGGGCTAAAACGCTATGCCGCGGCAGTATGGTGGTAATCACACTTTGTTCAGTCGTTGTCTTGATTGGGGTTACTAAGACCCAATCACCAACCGTTGGAAAGTCCACCGGTGTCATCGCTTGATGACTAAGCTTGCCGGTTACTGTCACCGTTCGTTCTCCTGACGTCGTGATGACTTGATAACGTTCACGATGTTGAGCGGTAACTCGGGCTAAGTCTAAATCAGCATTTTTAGCAGCGGCAGTTTCAAAAGCGGCTGTTAAGCCGTAAGTTTTTAAATTAATAATCAATTTTTTATCCTTTCGCAAGTCCTGGTACCCTAATGCTTGCGATTATAAAAAAGATGCCGTGAGTTTGACCCACGACACCACAAAAGAATTCCTTACGAGTGTTGCCTGACTGTAAGTCTTCGTTTGAGCATTTAGGGTACACGAAATTAATAGATCAAATGATCTATTTTAACAATTCGCGTCTAAAGCTTAACGAATGACCGACATCAAACAACCCTCCCTCTATTTAACACCGATAGCTTAGCATGTTCAGTCTTGGCTTGTCAATCAAGCCAACTCCGCTAACCAAGTGTTCAGTTGGCTAATCGTTGGTGTCGTCTGGGTCAAAGCCGAGATATGCGCTGTGATCCAGTGAATATCTTGATTCCACCAGGCAAGTTTTAATAAGGCTTGACTAACTTCATCTTTAAATCTTGGCCGGATCATTTGCGCTGGATTGCCGCCAACAATGGTGTACGGTGGAACCAATTTAGTCACGACACTATTGGCCCCAACAATCGCGCCATCACCAATCGTCACTCCCGGCAAGACTGTCACATTTTGCCCAAGCCACACATCATTGCCAACGATCGTATCGCCTTTTAACGGGAGGTCCGATAATTCCGGTGTATACGCTTGCCAATCACCACCCAAAATATTAAATGGATACGTTGAAGCCCCCCGCATCACGTGGTTAGCGCCATTCATCACAAATTCAATGCCTTGGGCAATCGAACAAAACTTTCCGATGATTAACCGATCACCTAAAAAATCATAATGATGCGTCACGTGGCTTTCAAAGGCCATCGGATCAACTGGATCATCATAATACGTATAGTCACCGACTTCAATATTGGGTCGTGTAATCACATTTTTCAAGAAAACGAGTTCTTGAATCGCTGGATTGGGATGAACCTGATTTGGATCTGGAATTGCCATCATAACCGCTCCTTAACTGAATTAACCATTGTCTTTTAATAAATACGTTCGATAAGGTAATTTAATTGTGTCCGAATCAGAAACTGGGACTAGCTGCTTTTGTGCCACTAAATATTTTGGTAATAACGCCACTCCTTGGCCTTGCTGAACCAACTCAATAAGACTTTCCCATGAATCAATCGCCAAAACTTGATCAGTATCAGTCGCCATGGCTAATGTTCGTTGTCGAAAAGGACAATATTGATCACTATTCACCAAATACGGGCGCTTATCAATTTCCCCATCACTGGATAGTAGCTGGGTGGTTAGCCAATCCGTACTCGATAACAGATAACGATCATTTTGAAAGTTAGCATACGTAATGACTAGCGGATCATCTAAGTGTGTCGCTGTCGCGATGGCCGTTGATGAGGCAATTTTAAACTGATAGTTGGTTAACGAATAACGACGTTGTTGGACGACCAAGTAATTGAACAACAATGATGAAATGGTGACCGTTTGAATCTTCGTCTTTGCTTGTAGTTGTGTGCGTAATTGACGCGTCGCTTGCAACACCGTTTGCGTATATTGATAAGTCAATTCACCCGCTTTAGTCGGCTGTAATCCTTGATAACTGCGAATAAATAATGGCGTTTGCAATTCCGCTTCTAACGCTTTTAAACGGGCCGTAATATTTGATTGCGAATACCGCAACACTTTGGCCGTTTGGTTAATCGATCGACGCTCATATAACGTTTGAAAGACTTCCAAGTCATGAATTTGCATTTACTCAACTCCAGTTATCACTTTTTGTGATAATCATACCACTTTTTGAAAATAGGCAAGTATCTTTGAGTGACCTATACTAAGTTCATCAAATCAATTGGAGGACTTATCATGCCTTATTTAAATGTTCGTTTAGCAACTTCCGAGTCAGCAACAACCGCTCAAGCGGTGGCGACCTTATTAACCGATTTAGCCGCCAATGTGCTCGGTAAACAAGCCGACGTGGCCGCTGTTGATATTCAGTTTGTCGATCCTAAGCGTTGGTTTGTTGGTGGACAATCGGTTACGGCGCAAAACTTCTATTTGGAAGTGAAATTAACCGCTGGCACAAATACCCGTAATGAAAAGGCACGCTTTATTGCAGAAGCCTTCGCCGGGCTGAAGCATTTACTGGGTCAAGTCACACCAACTAGCTATATTGTCTTACAAGACGTCAACGCCGATGACTGGGGATTTGGTGGTCAAACACAAGGCTACCGTTATATCGCCAATCAAGTGAAATCTCATTAATCAAAAAGTGCAACCTTCAACTTGAGGTTGCACTTTTTATCAATCAGTTGGTAATTGCCAAACATCAATCCCAGCCGCGTCATCAAATTGACGTTGAATCGCAAATCCAGCTGGCGTAATCACAATTTCGCCAGTATACCCAATGGTGGCGGCCTTTAAATGACCACCGGTTAGTACCACTTTTTGCGCTGCATCCAAATACGAAAAACTGGCATGCGCATGTAAGTATGGTTGTTGATCATGATCTAGTGAGATGTTGCCAGTTAATGAGACCAATTCCAACATACCGGTAAATTCATGATCAATGAAATCTTGTTTATCTGGTAAGTAAGTTGCAATGGTGGCAGCGTTGCAAGCACCAATACCGGTAAAATAGCCACCGGTGACGTTTAACTGCTGACAAACCTGCTGAATTGTCGGTAATAGGGATTCGCCCTTAGCCAACCGTAAATAAATCGTTTGATTCTTAGTTTGTTTAACTTCCATTCACGAACTCCTTTAATTAAATCACAACCACTAACTTGCCAAAACTATGATGGCTCTCTAATAATTCATGTGCTTGGGCCACTTCATCAAGCTTAAAAACGCGCGCAGGTTTAACATCAACATGTTTCGCTTCAATTAGTGCTAGTAAGTCTTGCAAAAGGTCAGTATCAACGTCACCAGAGTAAAATGAGGTTAAATATCGATTATTCGGGATATCCATAATGGGTTCAAAATCATCAAAAGTCCATTGACCGCCCAATTGACCCGTTGAACTGACGATACCACCAATATTTAAGTGTTGAAGTGAGTCCTTGGCCGTTTTCGGTCCAATCAAGTCTAAAATCTTATCAAAACGAGCCGTTTTAGATAATTCACCACTGATGACGTCATCGGCGCCTATCGCTTTTAACTGGGCCGTCTTTTCAGCACGACGCGTCGTACTGGTCACTCGTACACTCGGTTCCAAAGCATGCGCTAATTTAGTCGCCATCACGCCAACACCACTAGTCCCACCACGAATCAATAATTGATCGTTGGCCTGTAAACGTAGGCCAGTTAACGCTCCAAATGCCGTATAACCTGTTTCAGGAATCGCCGCTAATTCGGCCCATGACAAAACCGTCGTTACCGGATGCAATTGCTCGTTTGGTAATAGAACGTATTCCGCATAACTACCATCGTAATCACGACCCATTTCCCCCATAAATGACATCACCGTTTGATCAACTGGCAAACGATTTGAATCTGTTGTTTCAACGATCACCCCAACCGCTTCAATCCCTAAAATTCGTGGGAACTGAACGCTAGGCGATAACCCTTGGCGTGTAAAAACTTCGGAATGATTAATCCCAAACCCTTTGACTTGAACTAAACTCCAACCCGGTTTAACCGTTGGGCGTGGTACTTCCGTATAAGTCAATACAGATGGATCACCTGGTTGTTGGACAACCACGGCATGCATATTTGTCATTAAAAAGCCTCCAAAAATGATTCTTTCCGTTAAACCCTATTATGTCTATACTTCTCATCAATTATCAACTTAAAGATCTCCATCAAAAAAGACAACGCGATCACGTTGTCTACATTAATGACACTATTCTTGTCGTAATAGTAACTTAGGGACCCGGCTAGCTAACACCATGACGCCAGCAATTGCCAAGATCGTATCTGGAATCACATATAAGCTGTTGTAAGTGATGGAATACAGCCAGACTGGTTGACCCTTAGGCGCATAGGCTGAATAGAACACAATGCCGGCTAAGGTATGGAAAAACAAGCGCAATACTCCCGCTAAAACACCACTCAAAATAATTTCACCGTTTACACGACCAATGCGATGTTGACCCACTGCCACTAAGAAAGATTTCGAAAAAGCCCCAGCTACCCCAATAGCGCCAAACGCGAGGACATAATCACATAACACCTGTAACGGTGCCATGAAAAAGCCGCCAAACATAAAGGTCACAGAACCCGTGACGACCCCACACAGCACGCCAGCCCATAGCCCATTTTTAAGGGCAACCCACAGAATTGGCACCATCACAAGTGAAATTGACCCACCTTGTGGCGCCCGGAAAATAATGATGTAACTCAAAATAATTGCTAAGGCTGCCCCAATGGCAGTTTCGGTAATCTTTTGAATTTTCATTGCGCATCCCCTCCATCGAATAAGTATGGTTTACATTATAGCTCATCGTAAAGCGCATTCAAAATCAAATTAAATGGACTAAAGAGAATATCAGAACTCTGATTTTTCATTCATAAGTCAACCGCGTAAACTACACGGTAATTCAAAAGGAAGGTGATTTTTATGATTGCACTTGTTCAAACGGCTTATGAAGGGCTATCAAGTTTACAACTCGAAGAAACACCACTTGCTAAGGCATCACCGCTGAGTGTCACCGTGAAAACGGCCTATACCCCGATCTTACCTTGGGATTGGCGCCTAGCAAATGGCGAACTCGCATCGATGCAAGCCCGCCGACCACCAATGATTATCAGTTATGGCTTCACGGGAACCGTCACCAAAGTTGGTGCACTATGTTCAGCAAGCCTACAAGATCAACCTGTTTTGGGTATTAATCCAAGCGGCGCGGCACAAACCATTAATGTCGTCCCACCTTTGCCTTATTTATTCAAGTTACCAGCGGAGGTCAGTTTAGCCGCAGCGGCAACGTTAATTGGTGGTGCTGATGCCGCTTTAAGCCTGATCAAAGCCGCACATGTACAAACCGGCCAGGTCGTTATCGTTACTGGTGCAACCGGCGGCGTCGGTACCGCGCTAATTCAATTATTAAAGGAACAAGGCGCTATCGTCATTGGCCTTACCGCACCTCAAAATAAGGCCTGGCTACATCAGTTAGGTAGCAATTATGAACTTGATTATACCCAACCGTTAGCACCCCAATTAGCACAATTGCCTAAGCCAGCACTACTCCTTGATGCAGTTGGCCAACCAGAATTGTTAACGCAACTATCAACCAACCAGCCTGAATTAGCAATCTGGTCACTCAGTTTACAACAGTGGCAACCACCATTGGCGAGTCAAACGTTTCAATTCACTAACCGACCACTCCTACCAGCAGATTACCGCCATTTGTTAGACTTACTAGCAACGCAACAATTACAGCCAATTATTCGGGCGACCTACGATTTCCACGACTTTCAAACGGCCTTTAAAACCGCACAAACCCACGGTCAACATGGTCGGGTGCTCTTAAGTTACGATTCATCGTTAAATTGATACGTCTGCAGATGAAAGAGTTGCTGCAGTAGTTCACTTTCTTCACGGGCTTTTTTAGCATTAGCCGGCTGATGCCGTTGATCCGCACAAGCAGCCGATAATACCAATAAATCAGCCAACAAGTAATGGGATTGATGAGACGTTGCTAGCGCAATGCCTTGTTCCAGATACGTTTGTGCAGTTGGCAAGTTTTCAATGTAAAATTCACTTAATCCCGCCTGATAGTACACACATTGCTGATTTTCATCATATTGAGATAAGTCTTGCATGGCAATGATGGCCTGCTTAAAGGCTTGACGACCACTGGTCAACTGGCCAGTCTGCATCGCAACAAAGCCTTGCGCACTAAGCACTAAAAATCGCAACGTGACTGGTGCCATTGTCAGGGCCAACTTAAAAGCTTGTTGTGCCGCGGCGACCTGATGCAGGCCTTGGAATGCCGCCACCCCCTGATAATAGTAAAACACAGCCAAATCTTCATCGGTCTGCAACTGCGCTTCAACGGCCGGCTGTGCTAAGTAAGCCGCTAATTTTGAATAGGCATGCTGATTACACAAAGTCTCGACCGTTGTATTAAAGTCGGATGCGACCGACACCATTGGATAATGTGCCAATACGGTTGCATCCAATGATAAGCCCAGTCGTTCACATAACTGGGCCAATAAGATCGCATTCGGCAAATAAGTCCCCGCCTCTAACGCACTAATCAATGATTGGGCGCAAATACCAGTCGCTAATTGCTTTTGTGTAAGTTGTTTAGTTCGACGAGCTTGTTTTAAAAATTGGCCGAGTTCAGCCGCGGTTTTAAATTGTTTAGTCATTAGTTATCACCACCTAGAAAGGAGTTTCGTAAAATGTCATTAACTGCTTTAGTTCAATTAATCTTTACAAGTCTAGTCGTTGCTTGGGTCATTCGGGTGATTTTTATCGTCATCGTGTTAAGCATCGCCTATCACTATTTCCGTCAATATCGTCAGTCTAAAGATTAGTACGCAAAAACGCCAGCGAATTGATTTAAATCACTGACGTTTTTTTATGGCTAACGCCATTTAATTTTGCTCAAGATTCGATGTCCTAAACCATTTTGCAAAATAACAAAAACAGGATAAGCACTAATCATTAATGGTAAATAAACCGCTGCTAACTGCCAGTCAATCAAACTGACCAACGAAAAGATTGAGCCACCAAAAAGAAAGACTAAAGTAAATAATGTCGCCATCAACACAACCAACCCAATCTTAAAGCGATTTAATGGCCGCGCCGTAATTAACAGTGCATTCAGACTGATGATACCAGTCAATAACACACTCAAGGTTGACGTGGCGGCAAACGTTAACTGAAACTCAGTGCCTAACAAATCAATCGCCAAAATGTAACCAACGACACAAATGGCCGATGGTACGGCAATCTCCATTACTTGCTTCATAAATCGACCAGTGATCCGGGTATAGTCCGGCTGTAAAGCCAAGAAGAACGTCGGAATACCAACCATCAACGAAGAAATTGGCGTTAGTTGAATCGGTTCAAATGGATAACTGTGGCTCATAAAAATAAAGATCAACGTTAGGGCAACAGAGTACATCGTCTTAATCAAATACAAAGCGGCCACCCGTTCAATATTATTGATAACGCGTCGACCTTCGTTTAACACCTGAATCATGGCATCAAAGTTTGAGTCAATTAAGACAAAGTCCGCCAAACTCTTCGTGGCTTCGCTCCCCGTGGCCATCGCAATACTGCAATCTGCTTGGCGTAACGCTAATAGATCATTGACGCCATCACCCGTCATGGCAACCGTATGATCCGCGCGCTGATACGCTTGAATTAGCTTAGCTTTCTGCTGTGGCGTTACCCGACCAAAAACATTATAAGCGGCCACCAAGTGATCGTAGTCCGGTTGTGTGCCAACTTGACTCATATCAATAAATTGATCCGCACCATGAATACCGGCTCGTTGCGCAATACTTGCCACTGTTACCGGGTTATCACCAGAGATCACTTTTAACGCGACATCTTGATTTTCAAAGAAACCAAACGTTGCCTTAGCATTTGGTCGTAATTCATCCGTAATTAAAATTAAACCTAACGCTTGCGGTGCCGTTGGCTTTGGCGTTGTTAACGCCGAAGTTTGGGCAAATACTAACACGCGATAACCGTCTTGCGCCAATACCGCAATTCGCTGTTTTAACGTTTCTGGCACCGTCTCAAAAATAAATTCTGGCGCCCCAATCACAAACGACTGCTCGTCAAAACTAGCGCCACTCCATTTTCGACTAGATGAAAATGGTAATACTTCGGTGGGCGTCACCGCGGGTTTGCCGAGCGCCATCTGTAACGCTTGCGCGGTTTCGTTGTCATCATTAATCGCACTCATTAATTTAGCAAGCCTTGTCGTCACTTGTTGTAAGTCTGCGTTTTGCCACGGTTCTACCCGGTCAAATTTGAGTTGACCGCTCGTAATCGTTCCCGTTTTATCTAAACAAAGCACATCAACGCGGGCTAACGCTTCAATCGCTGGTAACTCACGCACCAAAACTTTATGCCGACCGAGCGTAAAGGCGCCCGCCGCTAAAGCCACCGAAGTCAATAACACCAAGCCTTCAGGAATCATGCCAACCATCGCCGCAACCGTTCCTAAAATCGCTCGATTTTGCCCTTGTCCACGCATCAACGTTGAAATGAATAGCGCCGCGCCCAACGGAATAATGGTAAACGTCAAGATTTTAATAATCCGATTAATAATCGTCAATAATTGGCTACTCGTTCGCTTGTTTTGTTTGGCCTGGCGAGCGAGTTGTTTAATAAAACTACCATGCCCAACTGCTGTAGCTTGGATGACCCCATGTCCACCAATAATGACACTGCCAGAAGTTAATGAATCACCATTACCTTTAATCACTGGTTCAGCTTCACCGGTGATTTGGGACTCATCGACTTCTAACGCGGTCGTTGCTCGAACGATCCCGTCAATTGGTAACTGGTCTCCCCGCGTCACACTTAACAGATCATCCTGCACAAGCTCATCTTGATCGAGGGCGACTAGTTGGCCATCACGCCAAACTTGATTCTTGGCTGCCGACAAAATCGTTAACTTATCAACCTGACGTTTAGCTCGAATTTCTTGAAAAATACCGATAGCCGTGTTCATAATCACGACAAACAAGAAAAGTAAATTCTTATAGCTCCCCGTCAATAAAACCAAGCCGCCTAATAAGACGTTAATGGCGTTAAATAGCGTTAATAAGTTATCGCGAAAGATTTGTTTAATGCTTCGAGTTAGTGGTGGCAATGGTTCATTTTGTTGACCCGCCTTAATTCGAGCCTGCACCTCGGCCGCTGTTAACCCGTGTTCAAGTGGTGGTAAGTAACGTTCGGTCATCCTAGCGACCCCCTTTTTTCATTCTAACTTCTATTGTAAGCGATAACTGATCCTCCTGACGACTATTTCACCCACTTAACTGATTGATTTAAGAGATCCTTAATCAGGTCTTTGCGGCTTTAACGTCTTGTAAGACGCGTTGCCCATAAAATACGATTAAGATGCTTTTTGTTAGCTACAGCAATTGGATTTTTATCGTTTGTCAGTCACTTGATCATTCCAATATTTTTCTCTATAGAATGCTTATTGCTAATAACAACTAATTTTAGACTAAAGATTGAAAGCTACTTTAGCAATAATCGTTGATATGATAAGCATTAATCGATCAAAACTAGTCCTACTTGCCACCTACCGTTCGCCCACCTTGAGCCGGAACGCTGTGGGCGGACCGGTTCAGCCAAAAAGCGGTCTGAACTCAATGTGGACTCACTCTCAGTTATGATGGTGATTACGAGACTGATTGGTATTCGCAATACAACCGAAGTCAGCCAGTGATGGCGCCGGCCTGAAAACAGCGTTAGTCCGGATGATTTTTCCGGGCTTACGCTGTGGACGACTTTTGAGACTAGCGATTTAGGCTAGGCTTAAAAGCGAGGTGGAAGCCCGCATTTTGGCTGGAACCGGTCCCCACAGCCGGCAGAATCACTGGCTAGCGTAGGTGATCAACTTAGCATGACTTAAGTCAATTCTAGTAAATATTTTACCGTCACACTTAACTTTCAAGCTTTAGTTTTCAATTGAAAAACCGATTAGTCAGCCTTAATCTGCTTAACTAACCGGTTTTATTTTAGTTTTGTGGCGCTAATCCTCGCGCTAAGAATTCGGCGGCTTCAGTACTAGCTTGTTGAATATCAAAATCTTTAGTCGGCACCAGCAAAACTTGTGGTGCCACATAACTAATAATGGTGCCCAGTAAGTATTGAATAATCCGTCCACTTGGCCAATCTACCAGTTGCCCACTATCTTTATATTGCTGTAAAAAGTCACCGGCCTCACCCTTAATCATGGCTGCCGCCCGAACTTGCAAGGTCTGGATAATTTTAGGATTACGAATAATTTCTTGCGCAAAAACGCGGATTTGTTTCTGATTTTCTAACACGAATTTCATCCGATCAGCGATCATATATTGTAATAACTGTTGAAAATTCGGTAAATCGCTTTGATTCATTTCTGTTAAAAATTCACCAGCCGCCATTGGCAAGACGTCATCTAATACGGGATTCAGCAGTGCTTCCAAAATCCCGGCTTTCGTCTTAAATTGTTTAAAAACAGTCCCTTCAGAAACACCGGCCGCTTTAGCAATTTCGCTAGTACTGGTCCCATCAAAGCCTTGTTCAGAAAAAAGATTCAAGCTCACTTGTAAAACGGCTTGTTGTTTCGCCGTTAACTTGGATGTCGCTAACGTCTTTTTAAATAAAGTTTCTAAATTATTTACTTGCATACTTTTCCCACCGTCTCTTTAAAACTCATTACCATTAGCATACTACAATTATTCGCGCCAACCAACAATGTCTTGTGCCTGCCAAGTTGGCGTATACGTCTCACCATAAGCGACACGCTTTTATTGCACCACCTGCTAAAAGTCCGCATGATAAGTCATCATTCACATCATATCAAGACTTTTCAATCTTAGTGAGCGACTACTTACTTAATTAATATAGCACATTTTTTCTGGAAAATAATCCTAGATATCAAAAAACTAGTGTCCGACTGAACACTAGTCAATAACGCTTTATTTTGTAATTACCACTTTACCAATCATGTGATGGCTTTCAACAAGCTGATGCGCTAACTTAAGATTGGCCACCGTCATTGGCGACAGCGTCTTAGTTAACGTTGACTTCAATACACCTTGATCAAATAACTGCGCCGCTTGGGTTAAAATTTGATGTTGGCTACTCATATTATCCGTTTGATAATAGGCTTTCGAGAACATCCACTCCCAAGCAAAACTCGCTCGTTTCTTCGTTAACCGCTGCAAATCAATGGGCTGCCGATTTTCAGTAATTGAGACAATTCGACCGTCCGGTTTAATTAGGTCCGCAATTTCATCCCAATGAGCATCAAGATTGCTTAATCCTAAGATCATATCGACATATTTTCCTTGTTTTTGTGCGCGCCAAGCACTGACTAAATCTTCTCGGTGATTTAACACAATATCAGCGCCCTGTTGTTTGACCCAAGCACTAGTTTCCGGTCGCGATGCAGTAGCAATAACCGTTAATCCGGCAAGTTTAGCCAACTGAATCGCGATTGAACCGACACCACCCGCACCATTGATAATCAAAATCGTCTGGCCTTGATTATCAGTCGGATTCATCGTTAGCTGCATCTTTTCAAACAGGGCTTCCCAGGCAGTCAATGTGGTCAGTGGCATCGCTGCCGCTTGCGCATTGTTCAGCTTTGCTGGCGCCAAACCAACCAACCGTTCATCGACTAACTGATATTGACTATTACTTCCAGGCCGTTTGAAATCGCCCGCATAATAAACGCGATCACCAGGCTGAAACAGCGTCACTTGTTCGCCCACTGTTTGCACCACGCCAACGGCATCCCAACCGATGACTTTTGGCTGTTTTAGCGTGCCGTGACCACCACGAACGCCCACATCTACCGGATTCACTGATATGGCTTGCACGGCGACTAAAATATCATGTCCCTGCGCAACTGGAACTGGTAACTCAACAGCCATCAAACTATCATCCGCTTCGATTGGCAAATGTTCTTGGAAACCAACTGCGGTCATCATATTTGTCATAATAAAATCCCCCTTTATGCAAGTCTAATATACCGTTTTGGTAAATTAAAACAATCGTGAAATTTTTGTAACTAGGGTTGAATACTGGTTATTTTAACTCGTTGCAGTACCATTAACGCAACGGAGGAATTCACCAATGACCATACGAAAAGTTTATGACTGTGCCCCAGGCTGTCCGGTTGAAAGCACCCTGCAAATTATTGCTGGCAAATGGAAAAGCGTCATTATCTATCATTTAATTCAAGATCACATCAGTCACTTTGGCACTTTACAACGGCAGATTCCAGCTTGCTCACGGCGCATGCTGGCCCTACAGTTGCAAGAATTAATTGCCGATCAAATCATCGTTAAAACGATTGATCCGGCCACACCGTTAAAAACCACTTATCAGTTGTCGGCCTTTGGGAAGACACTAACGCCAGTCATTATGGCGATGGCGACTTGGGGATCAACTTACAACCAACACCAGACTGCCGATGACTCCCACCAATCCAAACGGTGACGTTAACGCGTGACCGTTTTTTGGTAAATTAAAGAGTCTCGATCTGGGAAAGGATAAGCAACTTTCAAATCAGCTCGACTAATCTGTTGGAATCCTTGTTTTTCATAAAAATAATGAGATCGAGTTTCAGCTCGAGGCGTATCCAAAATAATTGTCGTTATTTTTGTTTGAGTTTTAACCTCGTTAAGAAAGGTTTCGTACAAACGTTGTCCCAATCGCTGTGGGCGACCACGATAGCTCGGATACGTGAAAAACTTTTTGAGCACCCCAACTTGTTCATTTAATTTCAACAATCCAATTGAGCCCACCACGTGTCCTGAATCCAGCGCCAACCAAAATTGACCACCAGTTGCTTGATAATAAGCCGGAATAGCAAAAACATCAGGTTGCTCGGCCATTTTAATGTCTAAATGGGCCTCCGTATTTTGACAATACATAATTAAATCAACCAGTTCAGCTAACCGATGTGGGTCTGTCACATCACAACTAATCTTCATACCAGCATCTCCTTTTCAAGTTGACTTTAGCGTAACATTTGCCGTATCATTTTAGAAATTGATATTAATCATGCTATCAATCGAATTTATTGATAAAGGGGCATACGCCATGGAAATTCGTCAGCTGATCACGTTTCGTACACTTGTCGATACCGGTAATTATACGCAAACGGCCCATTTACTTGGTTACACACAATCTACCGTTTCCACACAAATTAAAACATTAGAACAAGATTTAGATGCGCCATTATTTAGCTATCGTCATCGGCAATTAACCTTAACCAACACCGGTAAACGGCTCATCCCATTAGCAGACCATTTACTAACCGATTATCAGGCTATTCAGCAAATTAAAACACCTACTATCCTTAGTGGGCCGTTGAAGATTGCGGCGCCTGAATCGCTAACGATTTATCAATTACCACCTATTTTAGCTGAATTTCGGCAACGCTATCCGCAAGTTCAACTTCAGTTAACCAACGCCACTTGTAAATACAATCAACAACAATTAATCGCTGGCGAAGCCGATATCGCGTTTATGCTATGGCCAACCTTGACGACAACCCGTTTAATCGATCACGATCTTGGGCGACAGCCAATGACTGGTATCACCAGCATTCACAACACGGCTAATTTTGATCAACTCAGTCGCAGTCAACTGCCTTTTATTATTAATGAACCTGACTGTAGCTATCGCAATCAATTTGAACATCAGCTTTGGCAACAACATCATCGACGACCACCATTGATGGAACTATGGAGTTTAGAAGCTATCAAACAAATGGTTGCCAGTGACGTTGGCTACTCTTACTTACCAACAATGACGGTTCAAGCTGCCATTGATCATCGACAACTGCGAGCGATACCAACATCGATTACTAACGAAATCCATGCCCACTTACTCACTCGCCAATCATCTCAATTGACGCCGGTTATCACGGCCTTCGTTGATTTAGTTAAACAGCGCTGGTCAACTCCTGAAAATTAGACTAAGCCTTTCTAAGAAAAATTTATCTAATCTTCAGCAAATGACCGTAGTGGCAATGAACGATTTCGACTAAACTAAAGTCATTCAATTACGAAAGGAACTGATTGATATGACTAAACCCACTAAAAATGATGTTTTAATGCCACACTTATACACGATTGCCGCAACTAAGGCAACACCGGTAACTCGGGTCTACTCCACGCCAATTCGTTATACTGCTAAATCCAAGCAAACTTGGCATTACCAATTAACAAACTAACGATATCAATTAATCAGGTCTAGTTTCTGTGGGCCGTCTAAATTTTAGACGTTAAGACTTGATTATATTCCCGTTAATCCTTTAAAATAGATGTGTGATACAATAACCAACAACGTAAAGATAAGTCCACTGGATGATTAATTGTCTGGTGGGCTTATCTTTTTCTGACGTTGTAAGCGCTTTATTATCCATTAAACAGACCACGTTCTCAATATTGACGGTCATTAGTTAACCGAGTACACTATAATTAAAATAAAAATTTGTGAGGTCCTCACTATGTCAACAATACTTAATCCTGAGTTAGCCGACTTTAGCGATTTCATCAATGCAATTGATGATCCTGATCATCGCGAAAAATTTATCACCGTTTTAAATTGGGTTAAATCCACGTTTCCAAATCTAACACCACGTTTTGCCTGGAATCAACCGATGTTTACCGATCATGGCACATTCATTGTGGGGTTTAGCGTTGCCAAGCCCCATTTTAATGTGGCTTTAGAGTTTTTAACGCTGGAACATTTTCGTGAAATGATTACCACTCAAGGTGATCACACGACTAAGATGTTTTGGCAAATAAAATTCACTCAACCCGTTAACTATGACTTGCTAGAGCGGACGATTCAATACAATCTCACCACCAAAGCCGATATCACCAGTTTTTGGCGGCAAAAGGAAAAATAAAAAATCACATCACCAAATTCGTTTTGAATTTGGTGATGTGATTTTTATTATTTAGGCAGTTGTTTGTGGTAAATGACCCACTAAGGCTCGATCACGAATCAAAGTGACACTGGTGGTTGTTTTTAGCGGTACCAACCGCGTAACAGTTGAACGCTCAGCTTTCACAGTTCCTAACAAGTCATCACGGACTAACATCGCCGTCATCGGTTCCGCCTGCAAAGCGGCTTCTAGTTCGACTGCGGTAGTCGTCGCTGGCAAGCGATGTAATTGCGCACCTAGACGCCAAACGGCCTTTTCAACCACTGCAGCAACTTCGGCCTGTTCTAGACAAACCAGTACGTGGTCACCTTGACCGACATTCAACCGCGATAACTGAACAGCCAATTCCGTTGTATCAGCCGCGATCTCAGCCTCCGTTGCCGCTCTTGGGACACTCGTTTGCAATTTAGTTGCTTCTTTTTCAGATTTTTTAAAATGTCGGGTTAATAATTGGGGTAGTTTTGCCATGCTACCAAACTCCTCTCACTTGCTGGTGGGTTTATTTGTTCAGCTAATTTCTTAATGCATTAGTTATACCATCCGCCATCAAGTTGAGTCTTGTTGAAAGTTTAAAAGTAATCTGTGATTTTCTTAGAATTCGTGCTTTCCGGCCTTCGCTTACTTGCCCCATAAAAAGTGAATCAACACGCGATCCACTTGCGGATTTTCATGTAGTTTACTGTGACGCGCTAACTGACCAGTAAACCGTTTTTCCGTATAACTTTTGGCGCGGGGTGCCACCAAATACTTCAATGAAAGTGACGAGACATTCGGGACGGTACCATCAGTATGACCACCGATATCACCGTATAAATTCAAGACTTGCACCCTTTTGGGCAAGATCGTCCGTAATGCCGTCATGCGTTGGTACGTCGCATTCATATGGTTGGGTTTACCTTGTGCATTTAATTTAAGACCGGCTGGTTGGCGAACGCTCGCGGGCACGCCCTTAAAGTCTAGCCCGGCAAAATGACCAGCCATATCCACTTGTTTTTGTAATTTAGGTAATTTTGCATTTTTACTATTCTGTAAGGAATAGTAAACTAATGAGATATTTCCTAGTGAATGACCCACCATGTTAAATTTTTTAATATGATATCGTTGCTGTAAGGCCACAACAACATTTTTAGCCCATTGACCATGACGTTCATAATTAAGTTGGCGATTATTCGCATAGTTAACCTCAACGATCGGATTAATAGCGCCTTTTTTAAGCGTTCCCACTAATTTAACTTGACCATTTTTAGCCACCATCGCTCGAATCACGCTAGTTGTCACTCCCGCTTTTTCAGCGGCGTCAACCATATGTGTTTCAGCATGATAACTACTCCCACCACCATGAAAAAATAAGGTCGGCGTGGTTTGTTGAACGTACTTAGCCGAAACTGTCGGCTTAGCCGCGCATCCACTCAAACTCATCATTAATCCCAAACCGACCATTAACCAACCTAACTTAACCTTTTTTTGCATCATTAATTCATCCCCACCTTTTAGATTACTCTCAGTATAGCGGGTTACAGTTGGTTGAAGGCAAGGACAATCTGTCGTTTTTTTAATTTACTTGTATTTGACCGTACACCCAATCACCAACCACCGTACCACCAGCTTCCGAAAAATGAACATGATCGCCACAATCAAAAGCCGCTGCTAAATAAGCATCATCTTGTTGATCGGCTACTAACTTGGCCACATCAAGCGTTTGTGGTTGTGTCAATAGCCATTGATTAACGGTTTGACGACTGATTTCTTTAGCCGGTGTCCAGGCACCTTCATTAGCGCCTTTAAATGGGGTAATTGTCATCATCCATAAATTGACATGATACTTAGTCGCCAATTGTTGAACTTGTTTTAACCCCGCAATCATCGCCAATGCAGTTGGTAATTCATTCAGTAGCGACCCCGTTCCCGGGTGTAACAAATCGTTGAGCCCCATCATAAACACCAGCTCATCTACCGGTTGACTGGCTAATAAAGCCTGTAAGCGTGTTAGTCCAGCTTCACCAAAACTAGCAACCCATGGTGATGTCGAATGTCCATCTCGTAAAAGACGATTACCAGAAATCCCACCATTAGTCAGTCCCCAACTATCAGGCTGTTCGGTCATTAGCTTTTGCATTAAGGCCGTTGAATAATAGCCCTGATTGGTTAATGAATCGCCGAAACAGACCAATTGCTTAGCTGGACGTTCACGCGTCACCTCAATTGCACAGGGACCTAAAAAATACGGTCGATCTGGTTGAATGATCGTTTGTGACTTTGTCGACATTAATGTTCGTGGTTTTGAATTAGTCACCGCGGTTGTCACAGTAAGCCATTGATTAGCGACTATCGGCAATGATAGCCAATCCGACCACCGCCGTTGATGAGCCGGCAGTATTAATATTGATTGCCCCTGCCAATAGACAGGCTGTTGATTAATCGTTAGTTCGTTCAATTGTAACGACTGATCATCAAAATCATTGGCGATTTGTACTCGAATTTGGTGAGTCGCTAAGGGTAGTTTAATGTTTAATCGTTGTGGTTGATCAAGATTAGTTGCTGGCAAGTTGACAAAATCCGTCACCATTTGACGCCAAGCCAAAGTTGATTGCATGATGAGTCATCTCCAATTAAAGTTTCAATTCTGATAACAATAAGTCGCCCTTACCATACCCCATCTAATGACCATATACCAAGCTTTCTCACTCGAAGCTCACGTTTTCGTCACAATTTAGCTACAATTCCACCGTTTTTGTTTGCCATACTGTAAAAGGTCGCTGTTTGACCGTTATTGCAATACGATACTGTTTGATAAAGGACTTTTGTATATGTCAACGATTATTAGTTTAGTTTGTTTCGCCCTATTCATCGGCCTCTTCGGCTCACAGTTATTCTTGCTGTGGCGGCATCCCTATTTAGCTCCTAAAAATGAGAAACCGTCGCTCAAAGATTGGTGGCAAGTACAACATCACGCTCGGCTGGCATTAACGACCGATAAACAAGCACGTCGCTTAAATGGCTTATTCGTTTTAAGTCAAACGGGGCTTTGGTTAGGCATCACCAGTTTAATTCTGAGTTTCTACTTAGTTGAAGACAAACTCAATTTACTCTTGGTACCAACCGCCGCCGTCCACTGGGCCACAATTGGTTTAGTAGTAGGGCTAGCCTTAATGTTTGTTTACCCCTTAATCTGGCCAACACAAAGTTATCGTTACTGGGCCGATCATCAACATCAAGCTAAAACATTTACTGTTGCTGATGGCAACGGTTTTCAACGGTACCGCCGCCATCAACTCTGGGCAATGGTTGGTGTAGATGGCCTACTTGCAACGATTTGGCTCACTCGTGTTTGGGCCACCAGTACTGAGCCCTTAGTTGTTATTGAAAACTTACTCTTAGTTTTAATCACGGCCATGCCGATTATCGCTTTAATAACCGCGCTTAGTCAATTACCTTACTTGCAACACTATCACTATTTAACGGCTAAACCTGGCAAAGTTAACTTTGGTCAGTTAAACTACCGTGCTACTTTGGCATTAGTAAAGCAGCAACCAACATTGAAAGCTAAAGTCTTGACCGCCCACATTAGCCGTTTAATTGCTTATGTGCTTGGTATTTTTGCTATCGGTATGCTTTATTTCGATATTGTTGCCCCAACTTTTACAGCTGACCCCACGGCTGTTTTTCCAGCCGCAATTATCGCACTGGTTGCCCTGTGTATTTTGGAAACGGTGGGCGCGATTTGGCCACCAAAAGTCTATGATTATTTTCACTTGTTAGATACAACTAAGGAACCATTCACGGTTAACGATCCGGATCGTTTTGATCAATTTCGGTATCACTTGTACCATTATCATTTGAGCGCTGCCATTGTTTGGCTGTTCATTTGGGTAGCCATTATTGGTGCCTATTACTATTACATCTAATTGTATGACACAAAAAGACGACTTAATTGAGTTCTCACTCAACTAAGTCGTCTTTTTTTAATTGTCTTTACTTAAAAATCAGTTTGTTCATTACCAGCTTTGAGCGCTATTAAAGCATCACGTAGCGTAGCGCCATGGGCAATCACGGTCCCAGTCGCATGACCTGGTTCACCAGTGATTTCATCTCCAAAAATCTGTAATTGATTGTAAGGAAAGGTATTGGCCTGTACAAAGATTTTACGTATTTTCGCAATATCTGGATAGTCGTACATCACTTGTTCTAGTGATTCACCTAACTTCACATGTAGAAGTAAGCGCGTCACACTAGACCCACTTGCCTTACTAATTAATGCCATCTTGGCAATGCTCATTGGCTCAACTGATGCTAACCGCAGCGTAGCATCAATAATGGTCAATCGAACCGTATAAACACCCGGTTTACCATCGCTCAACACCCGCCGTTTAATCTCAGGCATCAGCGCCGCGATCGCTTGATTTTCAGCCTTATCTTGTAACGGAAAGACTGAGATTGACCCGTGCACATCGGTCCGTAAGTTATTACCCGCGATAATCTCACTGATCCCAAAGATCGTCACATCTTTACCATCTGAAATCACTTCAACAGCCGGTTGATCGTTGGTTTTCAATTGCGCCTGTGGCAAGCTGTTATCAATCTGAATCACGCGATAACCAAGATTCATCAGCTGGCGTCCTAATTGTTGATCATGATACGTGGTGAAAATCATGCTTGGCTTTTCAATCGCCAACACATTTAACACATCCGAAACTTGCTTAGGCTCAACGTACCGTTTAACAGCTAGCTGAGGCGTCATCGCAACACTGTTCGGGTTCGCATTGATCAAAATGGGCTGATAATCGGCCTTCTTCAAATAGAATAAAAGTTGTGACACTAGATAATCGTTCCCATGATTAGTCCCAATCCGGTTAGCGCCACTACCGATGACTACCACTCGGTCACCTGCTAATCGTTGACTTTCATTATCATATTCGTAAGTCGAGTAATACGTATTGGTTTGTTCAGTAAACTCGCCAGCGGTTGGTTCGATTTCTTTAAACGTTGGATGAATTTCATTTTCCAACCCAAATTGACTGACCTTAGCTGGCGAACTTTGCCAAGCCACCGCCGCATCTTCATCCGTAAACCCAAAATACTTAGCACGACCAAGCGCATGAACATCAAATGGATGCTCACGTAACGCCTTTTCAATCTCAATAATGTGACTTAATTTATAGAAATAAAAGGCATCGATTTTTGTTAATTCAGCTAATTCATCAATCTGATAGCCTCGATTGAGGGCCTCCAACAAATCCAACATCCGCCCAGCCTGTGGGTGAATCAATCGTTGAATCAATTCACCTTCAGAATAAGTCTGTGGCTGATTGACAATGACGTGATACTTAGATTCATCCGTTGCCCGCAGCCCTTTCAATAACGCTTCTTCGGTCGAACGACCCACACCAAGCACCGCACCGGTTGATTCCATCACTGTATCTAATTGATGACTGACTTTTTTCAACACATTAAATGGCCAAACTGGAATACGACAGACAATATGATCTAACACTGGTTCAATTAAGGCCGTTTGTTTCCGATAGTTGTTTGGCAACTTCACTTCAGCCAAGCTGACACCCGCAATCAAATTAGCCGAGATCGTGGCCAATGGATAACCAGTAGCACGTGCCGCCAAAGCCATAGCCCGATCGAAGTAAGGCGTCACTTTAATCACGTAATAGTTTTGCGTCGTTGGATCTAATGCAAATTGCACATGACAAGGTCCAATGATGTGTAGGGCTTGCATGATCTCTAGTGTAGCTTGACGGAATTGTTGATACTCTTGGTCGGTAATCGTTTGCGTGGGGACAAAAACAATCGAATCAGCCGAATGAATCCCAACGGGGTCAAAGTTTTCCATCCCAGTAATGAGTAGCGAGGTACCTTTACAATCTCGCAACCCAATAAATTCAATTTCTTTGTACCCAACAATACTCTGTTCCACAATACATTGCTTGGTGGCCGAAACCTTAAAGCCCATTTCCAAAGCCCGAGCTAAATCTTCTTCGTCCTCACACAGTTGACGACTTGCTTCAATTCGCGGCGCAACTGATTTAACAATCACCGGAAACCCAACTCGACTGACCACTTGATCTGCCTCAGCTTGACTTGCCACAACTTGTGACGCAATCACTGGTTGTCCTAGCGCTTTTAGACGGTTACTCATCAAGGCAGGATTAACAATTAAATCAATCATGTCAGTATCCCATTGCAAGAGTTGCACATGATTATTTTTTAAAACGTTATTGCGGATTAGCCCTTGAATCAAATTAATGCGTTGAATACCACCTAGTGAAGGAATTAACCCATCTGGCTGTTCCGCCGCAATGATTTTAGACAATGAACTCACTGTCAACGGCTCTAAATACACTTTATCCGCAAAATTATTCTCGGCCGCCACTGAAAATGGGTTGTTATCCACAAAGATAACCGCAATCCCAAGCTTACGAATGGCGCTACCAATTTGCGTAATGGCAGCGTCGTGCTGCCCTTCGCGGCCAATATCGTTATGGCCAGCACCAATGATTAAGACTTTCTGTAACGCGACATTACTCACCAGATTGGCCCCCTTGCTTGTTGCATGGATTCGACGAACTCATCAAAAATATCGAGTGCATCGGTTGGACCCGGTGCCCCATCCGGGAAAAACTGCACGGAAAAGGCTGGAAAGTCACGATAGCGCAACCCTTGAATGGTCCCATCAATTAAATCGACAAATGTCGTAATCAATTTGTTACGATCAATCGTTTCTGGATCAACCGCATATCCTTGACCTTGTGACGCATAAATAATTTGATTGGTAATCACTTCACGAATCGGATGATTAGCACCATGATGTTCTGGTGATAATTTCATAATTTGGGCACCATTGGCCATGGCAAATAGTTCGTGACCCAGGCCAATGGCAAACAACGGAATCCGATTTTGTATATTTTGAATCATTTCTAACACACTGTCTGGTAAATCTTGTGGTTTCCCAGGACCAGTTGACAGGACGACCCCGTCCGGATCAAGGTTAATAATTTCTTCGGTCGTCGCGGTATACGGCAACACGGTAACATTACAAGCCCGTTTACTGAGTTCTCGTAAAATACCATGTTTCAAACCAAAATCGATCACGACGACGTTTAATCCCGTCCCTGGATTAGGAAATGGCTTTGGCGTTGCCACGGCGGCTACTTGTTGGTTGGTCAACACCGTTGCACCTAATTGATCAAATGCATGGGCATCGGCCACGTCCACAATACTAGCTTTCATCGGACCACTAACGCGTAGCTTTTTCGCCAAATGACGTGTATCAATATGACTGATTCCTGGAATGTTTTGTTGCTTTAAGTATTGATCGAGTGACCAACGGCGTTGACGATTAGTCGAAATGCTGGCCACATCACGCACCACCACCCCTTTAACCGTTGGTAGAATCGATTCATAGCTATCATGATTAATTCCATAGCTACCAATGGTGGGTTGGGTAAAAGCAATAATTTGATTATGATAGATTTGATTTGTAATAATTTCTTGATAGCCCGTCATGCTGGTGTTAAATACGATCTCACCCGTTGAAACCGCGGGAGAACCGAAGCCTTCACCGAGGTAGGCACTGCCGTCTTCAAGAATCAAATAGCGGTCTGCCATGTCGATCCCTTCTCACTTTTTGACTTAGAAAAACTAGTTATCATTAATAATTTCAATCCCATCGTGACCATCAATTTCGGCCATCGACACTTTAATGCGTTCTTGACGCGCAGTGGGAATGTTTTTCCCAATAAAATCAGCGCGAATCGGTAACTCGCGATGTCCACGATCCACTAAAACGGCCAAAGAAATGCTCTGTGGTCGGCCGCCACCCATTAATGCATCTAAGGCCGCCCGGATCGTCCGACCTGTAAAGAGCACATCATCAATTAAAATCACTCGCTTATCAGCAACCCCAAACTCAAGTTGATAATCCGTTGGCGCCAGTGCCGCATTCAACGGTTGATCATCACGAAAGGCCGTGATATCAAGTTCGCCAACTGGAATTTGGGCATCTTCCAACTGTTGCAATCGCTCCGCAATCCGTTCGGCTATATAAACGCCACGAGTCTTAATGCCGACCAAAACGACATCACGAATCCCTTTATTTTGTTCGATAATCTCATACGTAATCCGTGTCAAAGCTCGTTTAAGAGCCATGGAATCAACAACTTCTTTTTGCATGATTGGCCTCCAATTTTGTGTGGGTGAATTTTAAGGGTCGCTTACCCGGTAAAAAAGAAGACGGTCTGACAGAACTGGCTGCCACGACCGTCAACGAAAGTTATTGTAAACAGTGTTGCCTTTCAGTCTCTCTGGGCCGGATTAAAGGACTCTCATTACTGTTAGATTAATGATTCAAATCACTTTTGTCAAGCTTCGCTAACGTGGCCTTAAAGATTGGCGGTAACGGTGCTTCAAACTGCATCATTTCACCAGTTGTCGGATGTTCAAAGCCCAATAACTTGGCATGTAAAAATTGCCCGTGACCGGCAATGGTTTTCTTCGGGCCATATAACGGATCACCAACTAACGGATGACCAATCGACTGCAAATGGACTCGAATTTGATGCGTCCGGCCCGTTTCCAAACGACAACTGATCAATGTATAGTGCTGATATCGTTTTAAAACCTTAAAATGAGTCACGGCTGAGCGGCCATCGGCAACAATCGCCTGTTTCTTACGATCTTTTGGTGATCGGCCAAGTGGGGCATTAATGGTGCCAGTTTCTTCTTTAATCACACCGTGTACCAAAGCCACGTATTCCCGTAAATTTGTCTTAGCCTTTAATTGCGCTGCCAAGGATTGATGTGCATGATCATTCTTGGCGACCATCAATAAGCCCGATGTGTCTTTGTCAATTCGATGCACAATGCCCGGCCGAAACTCACCGTTAATCGTCGACAAGGGACTGTGATATAACAACGCATTAACCAAGGTATGATCGGGGTGTCCGGGTGCCGGATGAACGACCATTCCTTGGGGCTTGTTTACGACAATCACATCATCATCTTCATAGACAATATCTAACGGAATGTTTTCCGGTACCAATTCGGTTGCCTGAACCGTTTGTGGGGCCACCGTAATGACATCACCCGTTTTCACTTTATACTTGCTTGGTTGCACCTGATCATTAACTTGTACTTGATCATTTTTTATTAATTTATCAACTTGTGACCGGGTCCAAATTGTCTGTAACCCTGCTAAAACTTTATCGAGCCGACCTGCTTCGTCAGTGACGATAAAACGTTGTGCTTCAGTTGCACCTGCCAATTCGAACCCTCCTACCTACTATTTATCAAAACTATCATCGCGTAACACCGCGATTAACACTAAAATAACCCCGACTGTTAAACACGTATCCGCGAAATTAAAGATGGGGAAATTAATGAAGTCTAGTTGGAACATATCCACCACGTACCCAATCCGTACCCGATCGATAAAGTTGCCCAACGTGCCAGCAATCATAAAAATAATCCCGAATTCATACAACCGCCGTTGCCGTAAACGCCAGAGTAAATAAACCATAACCCCTAAAGCAACGATTGAGATTAAATAAAAGAACCACATTTTACCTTCTAAAATACTCCAAGCAGCACCGTTGTTATGCAAATTGGTTAATGATAACAGTCCCGGCACTACTGTTTGAGTTGCGCCCAAAGTCAGATGACTGACAATCGCGGCCTTAATGACTTGATCAATAATCACCAACCCAAACATTAATATCCAATAGATCCACATTTCCGGTTTCCTCACATTCACTAAACTGTTTTAATTATACCAAACTAATCCGGTTAAGATCGCAAAAAAGTCGATGAACCTTGCCATCGACTTTTATCCTATGCATGTCTTAAAATTTAAAATAATCCTGAAATTTTACCATCGTCGTCAATATCCATATCTAACGCTGCAGGATGCTTCGGCAAGCCTGGCATGGTTAACACGTTTCCAGTTAACGCCACGATAAACCCAGCGCCAAGTTTGGGCACAAATTCACGCACATTAATCGTAAAGCCTGTTGGTGCCCCCAACAACTTGGGATTATCACTTAGTGAATACTGCGTTTTCGCCATGCAAACGGGTAAATGATCCCAGCCTTGCTTGGCGAAAGTTTTTAATTGGCGTTTCGCTTTTGCTGAGTATTCAACCTTCGCACCACCATAAGTCTTGGTAACCACCGCCATGATTTTGGTTTCTAAATCATCGTCACTGGCATAAAGTGGTGTAAATTGACTCGGTTGATCAGCTAACTTAACGACCGTTGCCGCTAAGTCAGTCGCACCGGCGCCACCTTGACCCCAAACATCGGCCAAAACGGCTTCAACGCCTAAATCAGCACAATAATCCTTGACTGCTTGAATCTCGGCCACTGTATCGGCAGTGAATTCATTAATCGCCACGACAACGGGCACCCCATAACGTTGCATCGCTTCAATATGATGACCCAAGTTTTCAGCGCCACGCTTTAAGGCCGCGACGTCTTCTTGACCTAAATCAGCTAAGGCCACGCCACCATGCAGTTTCATGGCGCGAATCGTGGCAACAATAACCACGGCATCTGGGGCTTTGCCAACTGCTGGTACGTTGATATCCATGAACTTTTCACCGCCCAGATCAGCACCAAACCCAGCCTCAGTAACCGTATAATCAGCTAAATTTAACCCAGCTTGGGTAGCCAAAACACTATTACAACCGTGGGCAATATTGGCAAATGGACCACCATGTACGATAGCTGGCGTATGCGCTAACGTTTGAACCAAGTTCGGCCGTAACGCATCTTTTAATAATAACGTGATCGCACCACCAACTTGCAAATCAGCCACTGTCACTGGTTGACGATCATGCGTGTACCCAATGACAATCCGGTTAATACGTTGTTTTAAATCCGCAATATTTTCTGAAAGACATAGAATGGCCATTAGTTCACTGGCAACCGTGATGTCAAACCCATCTTCACGAGGCACCCCAGAAGTTGGTCCACCAAGACCGATCACCGTATGGCGTAAAGCCCGATCATTGATATCTAACGTGCGTTTCCATTGAATCCGACGTTGATCGATGTCGAGCGGATTACCTTGCTGGATATGATTGTCAATTAGCGCTGCTAACGTATTGTTCGCCGCCGTTAAAGCATGCATATCACCGGTAAAATGCAAGTTAATATCTTCCATTGGAATAACTTGCGAATAGCCACCACCGGTTGCGCCGCCTTTCATACCCATAACCGGGCCTAATGATGGTTCGCGCAAGGCAATCATGGTCGACTTGCCAATTTTAGTTAACGCATCACCTAAGCCAATCGTCACCGTTGACTTACCTTCACCGGCTGGAGTGGGATTAATTGATGTCACTAAAATTAACTTCCGCTTTGTCTCCTTAACAGGTAACGGTAATTTAAGTTTGGCTTTCGCACTCCCATATTGATCGATTTGATCAGGTGTGAGTCCTAGCTTGGCCGCGATCTCAGTAATCGGTGCAGGTGTTACTTGTTGCGCAATTTCAATGTCTTTCATGCCACAGCTTCCCTTCTAAAAGTCATATATTCATTATACTTATTTTATACAAAATATGAACAATTTATTCTCTCTTATTTATAAAAGTTCGGATATTTAGTTTTGTTGTGCCAATTCAATCAACTGTTGGCGGCTTTTCTTCGTCATTAGAAATTGATATTGATTGCCATCAACCTGAACCAACACACCGCCACGAATGGCCTGAATCGTTTCTAATTGATCACGTGGAATCACTAGCCAAGTACGATTAAACACTGTGCTAAAGATCATCAGATTGCGATCAATTGAGACCCGACGTAAACTGATTTGGATAGCCACTAATGTGATGAAGACGACACCAATGACAACAAAAGGCCATTTGAACGTCAAGGTTTCCAACCACCAAATGATCCCAATCATTAAGACGAGTAAGGTCCACGACCAAACAGTTAGACTTGATAATAGATTTGGTTGATACTTAAAGGTATGCTTAGAATTACTCACAGATTTAAATTCCTTTCGAATGGAGCGATGACTCATGCAATTATATACTGATGCCGCAACTAGCCCAACCGACCAACACAGTGCGGCTGGCATCTTGCTAGTGAATGATGGTCAACAACACCAATTTAAACAAATTTTGCCTACCAGCGATAATCATACCGCTGAATTTTTAGCCGCAATCGCTGGTTTTAAAACACTTTTAGACCAATTCGGTCCGAATCAAGCCGTTTTCTTTTTTACCGATAGTAAAATCGTCGCCGAAAGTGTCAGCAAGGCCTACAGCAAAAACTTTGCGGTCGAACTACAAACTTTGCTGCACTTACAAGACCAATGCCAAGTCGTGATTACGCGATGGATTCCAGAAAGTCAGAACCACGGCGCTCATCAATTGGCGCAACAAGGCTTACATTTATAAATTTAATCGGCTTCTTCTAAATAATTTTCGATTGGTAATTGATACTGATCCCAATCATGTTGACCAGTTTGAACATAGTCCGCTAATAATTTACCAATCATCGGACCGGTCGTTAAACCAGATGAACCAAGCCCACTCGCCACTAGAATATCCGGTGTATCAGGTAATGGGCCAAAGAACGGTGCAAAGTCTGGCGTATAGGCTCGTGTGCCGACTTTAACTTGGGTGATTTGATCAGTCGTTAAGTTGTCATCTAATTTTTTGCCACTAGCAAACAAGTCTTCTTCAACCAATGGGGAAACTTGGAGATCATAGCCTTGATCATCTTCATGGGTCGCACCCACGACCAATTTATTGCGCGTAAACGGAATAAAATCTCGTTCACCTTCTGGCATCAAAACCGGTACACTATCTCCCCAAGTTTGCGGCAGTTGTAATTCGATCAACTGCCCTTTTTGTGGCCGCACTTTTGCCACTAACCGCATCGGTAACAATAACGGTTTGAGCCAAGCTCCGACTGCTAAAATCAACGTATCATAGCTTTGTTGCCCATGCGACGTTAATAGCTGTCCTTGATCACCCAGTGAGACTTTGCCCTTATGCCGGACTAAATTACGCTTTTCAGCATATTTTAACAAGTTATGGGCAAACTTATCCCCATCAACCCGCGCACCACCACTGACAAACACACCCGGTTGTGGTGCCGTTAATAATGGCAGTCGTTCTTGCACCTCACTTGCTGTCAACTTTTCAATCGTTCCCATTTGAGGTGCCTTTTGACGACGCGCTAACGCTAATTGATATAAGTCTTCTAGATCAGCAGGATCTTCGCGAGTCACAATCGTGCCGGCTTGCTGATAAACGGAATAACCCATTTGTGTGTCGGCAACAATTTCTGGATACAATGCGGCGCCCGCTTTAGCGAGTTCATACCACCGTTTGTTACGGCGCTTAGATAACCATGGCGAAATAATGCCAGCCGAGTTTTTAGTGGCTTGACCGATGCCTTCATCATAAATCGTGACGCTGATATTGGGGTCGTTACTCAAGTAGTACGCGGTAACTGCTCCCACAATTCCACAACCAATAATCGTTACTTGTTTCATATGATTACCTCCACAACCGTTCTTAGTCTTATTCTAGCATACGCGGACTAACTTCTTATACTCACCATCGAACTATTTCAACAATGTTTAACTAATAGTTGTTAAATCAATTAATTGGTAATAACAATGGTTTCTTACTCAACTTGCTAATTTAGCCCTATCAAATAAATTGTTAGCCTTTTGCTCTTCAAAATGGTGTACTAGAAATGAACAAGGGGGCAAGTTCCATGTCACAAATAATCAGTCAACGAATTAAACAACAACGCCTGGCTAAACATCTCACGCAAGCACAAGTTGCTGAAGCGCTTTTCGTCACACAACAAACTGTCGCTCGCTGGGAGAATGGGCAACATTTACCACCAATCACCGCGTTACAAGATTTAGCCAAACTTTTAGAGGTTGAGCCAGCCTATTTCTTTGGTGAGACAATTGTCGTCAAGAAACAATTTAATTGGATGGCTTTACTCAGTAATCTCATTTTTAATGGTGGGATCTTTATCGTCCTATCATTTGCCTTAATTCCGATCTTCATAAGTATTTGGGGATTAACGTTGGCTAGTCTAGTTGCGCCACTAGCTGTCGGTTGCAAGCTATCGCTGATCAAAGTTTTACTTGGTGGCGTTTATTAGCCAGTCTCGGAACGTGTCTAACTGCCGTCATTGTGAGTCCGATTTTTTGGAAACTCACGTGTTATTTAGGTCGCATCCTAAAAGCCTATTATCGATATAGCTGGCAAACCATTTATTATCCAGTGACCGTACATTCAAAAACGGAGGATCAAACACATGACTAACTTATTAGTGGCACAACACCTTAATAAAACACTTGCGACCACACCACCACGAACCTTATTGCATGATATTAATTTAACCGCTAACGCCGGTGAATTCTTATCAATTGTCGGTCCTTCTGGTTCTGGTAAAACGACCCTACTACGTTGTCTTTCCGGTCTAGATTCTTTAACCAGCGGCAACGTTTGGTTAGGGCAAGAAGCCTTAACCACAATGAAACCAGCCAAATTGGCAAAGTTAAGACGAACAACGGTGAGCTTTCTTTTTCAACAATACAATCTTCTACCAGCGCTAACCGTTTATGACAATTTAGTTTTACCATTACGCCTAGCCAAACGACCAGTCGATCAAAATCAATTAAACCAGTTACTCGCTCAAGTCCACTTAACCGCCAAGCTCAACCAGTATCCCAATACACTTTCTGGTGGCGAACAACAAAAAGTGGCCATTGCCCGCGCCTTATTAGTTAATACGCGTTTAATCTTCGCTGACGAACCAACTGGCGCCCTCGATGCGCAATCTCGGCAAATGGTTTTTAACAATTTGAAAGCGCTAACTACTGCTGGAACTTGTGTCGTGATGGTGACGCATGACCTTGAATTGGCTGCGCAAACTGATTGCGCGATTGTCTTGAAAGACGGTCGGATCACTACGATATTTGATCACCCGACAATGGCGCAATTAGTGCCAGCCCTAGCAGATCATTGGGAGGTGGCCTCATGTTAACCCTTAGTTGGCAACAATTTCGCCGCAACTGGACAACGTGGTGTCTCGCACTTGGCCTATTCATTTTGGCTGGTTGGTTAATCGCGTTTTGCTTAACTGGAATTGTCGATCTCCAACAAGCTTTGCCTCAATTACTGGCCGCTCATCACGATCCGACCCCGTTATTTATGATGCCCTTAGTTTTTGGTGGAATCACGCTGGTTCTAGTTCTAAAAGGCTTAATTCAAATCATACTAACAAAGTTTCAAAATGAGTATCGATTATGGGCCGTCTTAGGTGCCACACCAAACCAATTGGCTCAATTATTGGCAACTCAAATCGCATTATTATCCAGCATCGGAGCTTTAATTGGCTGGTTATTAGCAACCTTTAGTGTCCCTTTTTGTTACTTACAACTACAACAAATTATTGGCTCTAATTGGCTACCTAGTGTCCCATTTCCACCTTCATTAATCGTCGGCGGTCTGACGTTAGGACTGTTAATCGGATTAGGCTGGCTTGGTGGTTATTGGCAAGCACGACGTATCTTGCAACATCAAGCAATACGACCAAATAAATGGTGGCCCATTTTACGCCAACTATTAGCCGTTTTAATACTCCTCAATTTAGGCTGGCAACTTTACAGACTACCACCTCAACCGGTTGATGTGGCTGGTAGTTCCTTAATCCAAGTTTTTTTCAACCTGGTGTTGATCCAAGCCTTACTAGGTACTACTGCTTTAAAACTTGGATTAACATTATTATATTGAGTTGTACCTTTGAAACGACATGTCTTTGCAACTCTCGCTTTCCGACAATTACGGCAACATTTACCTGAAATTGCAATACTAATCGTACCCGGGTTGATTCTGCAAACTGTCTTTGTCGGCATGTGGGATTCCTTATTTGGATTCGTCACAGACTAGCCGATCGATATTGCTAATGCGGTCTTATCTTTAATTGTTTATGTTGGGGCCCCCGCAATTATTGTATCAGCCAACATCCTAACTTTGAGCCTTTTAACGGCCGAACAACCGATGACTGATGACTACCAACTACAAATCATTGGGCTAACAATCACCGAATTACATCAAGTCCATCGTTTGGAAGCTTGGTTAATGGGGATATGTTTCAGCTTGCCAGCCATTATTAGTAATTTGATAATCTATTTAGTGGTCATTCACTTAGCAACAATCGCGACGACAACCGTTAAATTAGGGATTAGTATGCTTACTATTTTTAGCGCACCCGTCATCATTGGTGGCCTAATCATTATTATTCGTCAACTGTTAACTTACGTATGGTGTCAATTTCACAAAAAAACAAGCGTTTGGCTATAGCAAACATCAAAAGTGGCGCCATCTCATTAGAGATAGCGCCACTAGTTTTAACTATTTTGTTTTAACATAATTGTGCAACGCCGTGATGTAATAGCCATCACTCGTCTTGTAATAACGCGACCCAGATGACCGTTTGCCATTCTTAGTAACGGTCAATGTCGTGCCCGTTTTAACCTTTGTGGCTCGATTGGCTTTCTTGAAGCTCGTCTTGCGATACTTGTAAAGGGTCTTAGACGTCTTAACTTGCTTACTACTTGGCACTGATTCGTAATAGGCATGGTTTGAAATCTGGACTTGCGCTGTGATGTAACCACCACTAACTTTAATCCGATATAAATTCCCAGATTTAACCACTTTACCAGTTAATTGCGTGCCCTTTTTATAAGACTTCCCAGTCTTCTTAGTTAACTTAACATCGCTATAAACATTGGCTTTTTTACGTAATTTGAATGCGCCATGTTGACCAATCCAATAACCGGCAACATCTTGCGACTTCACCCATTTATTCAAACCGGACAAGTAAACCAATTGTTTTGATTTACCAGTCGTCACCGATTTAACTGCCGTAATCTTATAAATCTTTTGTTTGGCTGATGATGGGATCGTGGTGCCATCGTAATACTTGCTAGCGACCTTATAAAGATAAGCATGCTGGCTTACACTGTAGCTACTATAGGCATATGTGGTTGCACTCGTTCCTAACCACCAACTCAATGGATGATAGGTTGACACCGAACTCGAACTATATAAAGAATTATCGACATATTTACCAAGTGAAGACAAATAATAGCTATCTGTATATTGCCACAAAGAATATGTAATTGTTGGCTTATAAGAGTAGTTCGCAATCCATTGCCCATCAAAACTCTGACGCGCAGTATTGGCATAAGTGGTTGCAAAACTTTGATAAGAATAAAAAATTAATTTCTTATTGGTTAATGATCGCATCTCGTTATACCAGGCCTTAACGGCGGCATTAGCCGTGCTACTACTCATTGATGTCGATTCAAAATCTAACACGTAAAACTTCGTATTTTTGTTTGACCGTTGATAAAAGGTTTTCGCATCTGTTTTGGCTGTGGCCGTACTCGTAAAGGTTGAATAGTCATATGACCCGAATGGTACACCATACTTCACATACAAGTTTTCATTATTGGTATGATACAGATCTTCATAACTCGTGCCGTATTGGACGCGGTTAATCACAAAATCGGCTTGCGACTTCAAATTTTTAACTTGCGTACTAGTCAACTTACCTTGCCATTCAGAAATATCTGGCACGGCCGCGTTCGCCTTAGTTGTCGTCAGACCAAACGTTAGCAGGCACCCTAGCGCCGCTAGTAGCCAGCCCCACTTTTTATTAATTTTCACAATCACTTCACCTTTCCTTGGACCCTTGAATTAATACCACAAGGTCTATGATAACGGTGAAGTATTGAAATCCTGACACAATCAGTTATCAATCCATTTACAACCTTTTTACAGCATAAACTATCGATTCACCAAATTGTTTTTAGCATACTCATTTGATGGTTTAGCCCCAAAACTAAAGCTTGTTACCGTCAAGAATGAACGATAATTGGTCTTTTAACCATAGCGAGCAAGTCCGGGGAAATGTGGGTCAACTCAGTAAATTTCAATTATTACTTTATTGCTTGTGTATTACAAATGTTAAAAAGCCGCGCAAGACTTTTCAGTCTAACGCGGCTTAAGTTAATTTATTCAAAAATCTTGAAACGATCAGCATCAGCCATGAACTCTTTATCCCCGGCTTCGGCTTCAATTGACCCAAATGGCATTTGTGCCCGTAACTTCCAGTTTGCTGGAATATCAAAGGTCTTAGCAACTTGGTCATCAATCAATGGATTGTAATGTTGTAAGCTTGCACCAAGTTTATTTTCAGCTAAGCTAGTCCAAACACTGTATTGCGCATTGCCTTGTGCTTGTTCGGCCCAATCGGCAAAGTTAGCTGCATATAATGGGAAGTCTACTTCATTTTGCTTAACAATTGACGTATCCGTAAAGTACAAGATCGTCCCATAACCAGCTTTAAAGCTGTTCAACTTTTCAACCGTCTTTTGGTAAGCTGCTTCAGTCGGCACTTCAGACTTCAACCGATCAGCCGTCATGTCCCATAATTGGTCGTGATATTGATTAAATAAAATCACGGCGCGGGTTGTTTGGTTATTGAAAGCCGATGGTGCCAACTTAACTGCGGATTCAATTAAATCCACGATTTCAGCGTTAGATTGGTTAACTGACTTACCTAATGCATAGATGGTCCGGCGTTGTTGTTGTAAAGCTGTGAATTGTGTCGTCATAAATGATCAACTTCCTATCTTTGTTTAAGTTTATAAATTTAGTATATCACTTACTTTTTGTAAGTAAAGTGTTTTGTATTTTAATTTTATGTTTAATTCAATGGTTCAAACAAATTTACGCATTGCATTCCATTAAGGGCTTAAATATTATATAATTAAATTGTTTTCTATTTAACGCTTTGGAAGTGATTATATATATGGATTTAGCTGCAATCTGGTTATCCCTAGTAACCAACGTTTTTAATCTACAAGCCTTAGTTATGGCTCTGATTACCATTGGCTTAATCACCATTATGACCGGTTTGCATTACTTACCCGTTCAGCGGATTCGTTGGACGGCTTTAATCCACGGCATTGAAGTATTTTGTATTCTACTAAGTATGCTACTGTTGCGCCAGATGTATTTGTTATTAAACGCCGACATTGGCGTTGGTTGGGCTTACGTCACTGCACAAATGACAATTATGTTATTTAGCCTATATACTTTTCGATACCGGGCAATTAATATCCTTAATGTCTTAATGCCATTCTTTATTTATGGTCAAAATATTTATTTAGGAAATGGGATTAGTCATCTTGAGGTGTTTTTAGCAATGAGTTTGGTTTTGGCTGGTGCAGTGCTTTACTTCAGTCATCATCAAAACGATATTTTCAACTCTGCCTGGTAGTACTTTATCTTGCAACTGGTTTACGGAGGCGCCTGGTGGTTAATCGTCTGGACCATCAAGCCGTTTCCACTATGGTACTTGTTCAATGATCTTGTCATGTTTTCAGCTTACATGTGGTTCATTCATTGGTTGGTCAAACGTCTCACTGCCTTTATCGATCATTTGGTTCATCTTGATCAACAAGCGAACTATGATGAACTAACGGGGATTCGAAATCGTGCTAATTTTGATAGTATTAGTGCATCAGTCTTTGACTTTTATCAGACTCGGCAATTACCCGTTACCGTGGTCATGTTTGATATTGATCATTTTAAGCAGTTTAACGATCAATATGGCCATTTAACCGGTGATCAAGTGTTAAAACACATTACTCATCTTTTTGAACAGCGTTTACTCAAAGTAACTAGTCATGGGCAACTATTCCGATATGGTGGTGAAGAATTCGTCATTTTATTCCGGGGGCTAACCGCTAGTGACGTTCAAAAGATTATGGTTTCCATTGTGCAATACGGTCGCCAGACACCATTAGTGGTTGACGGTCAGTCATTGAACATTACCGTTTCGATGGGAATTACAGCATTACAACCAACCGATCCTGATTTCAATACTTGGTTAAATCGAGTTGATAAGGCGCTTTATCAAGCTAAACAACAGGGACGTAATCGCGTCACTACTGAAAAAACAACGCAAACGTTTGATGACTAACAAAATTGCCACCAACTGGTTATTTAACCAAGTTGGTGGCAATTTTTTCAATTAGTCGTCAATATCAGGCGCTTGATTCAATTCAGCCCGTAACATCCAGATCCGCTTTTCGAGATCACGTTTGAACCCGATAAATAGATCTTGCGTGCTTAAATCATTTTCCGTATCCGCAACCGTAATGCCCTGTTGGTAAACATCGGCCAAATAACGATAGGCACTGATTAGTCGTTCAAATCGTTCTGTGATCGTCAAATTCCAATCGCCCGGCTCATCCGCGATCCCGGTGTGTGTCGCCATTTCTGTAAGCGTTGAATAAGGCGATCCATCTAAGGTAATCAACCGTTCTGAAATCACATCTAATTGGTCATTAATTTCATCCATATAATCATCCATTAACGGATGCAGTTTCAAAAAGTTAGGCCCACGCATATACCAATGTGTTTGGTGAATGACCATGGCCATCTGGCTCAGATCCGCGACAAGTTGGTTCAGAATTGCTTTTGTTTGTGTATATTGCATTCGTAACACCCACCTTATTTTTGATACCGTTAGTGTAAATAAAGTTAGCGATTTCAGCAACTATTCACCCTTCAATTCATCATTCCTGATCAAAGCCACGCTGCTAAAGCGAATAAAATTGGGTAAGCCAAAAAGAACAAGGTCGCACTTTTAACCGTCGTCATAAAGGTTGTCTTTTTATCAGGCGCTTTGAAAAACGGCCGCATGCCCCGCCAGATAAATGGTAATAACATCACGACCCAAACTGTCAACGTTGGGGCTAGTCCTAAAATGACATTGATGACTGGCCACAATCCACCAATAATCAAAAAAGCCTTCATTAACCGCCGACCACCAGCTGACCCTAAATAATAAGCCAACGTATACCGATGATTCAAAATGTCTTCATCGCGATCCGCAATATTATTCGCTAACTGTAATGTAAAGAAAATTAAGATCAATGGCAAACACAATAAAAAGGTATGGCCGACCAGTGACCAAGTTAACGGGTGCTGACCATAGGTTGAAACGACCACACAAGTCAGTTGAATTAAAAAGGCAATCGCTAACGCCACGACGGTTTCGCAAAATGGCGTGGCATTAATCGGCCGTGGACCTGCCGTATAAAAAATCCCAATTAAATAGCCAATAATGCCAAGGACTGCGACTAGCCAGCCCGTCCGAGCAACTAGCCATAACCCTGGCAACAACGCGATCATGTATAACCCAAGTGCAAGATAAGCCACCCCACGAACTGGTAGCTTAAGCCGACCTAATGGATTCGTCTTTTGCGCATACCCCGTCCGATCATGGGCGTGCTGATAATCATAATAGTTGTCAGATACATTAACCGCCAAATCAAAGATAAATACCGTTACTAAGCACAACCCGACATTGAGCCAATTAACGACCCCAACATAAAGTTGTGCAATCGCTGCGCCTAACACAAACCACATCAAGTTCAGTGGCGCTGTATAAATTTCGGTCAGTTCATAAAAAACTGGCCAGGTTAACCATCGTTTCATCCCCAAATCCCCAATCCTTTATTGATTATTTCCATCATACTGTTAATCTTGCAACTTGCCTACTAAAATCACCTCAAAATTAGCGCATATTAGTAGTCGAAAACGCTTATTTAAAGGATAATACATTTCAAATACTTAGTGTCATTGGAGGTGCGACATTTTGACAACATCAATCAGGCAGAATCGTTCCCGTCCAGCCATTGCTGGCATGCTCATTACCATTGGTATTGTTTACGGCGATATTGGAACTTCACCACTGTACGTCATGCAAGCATTGCTTGGTGATGCCGGGCGTTTAGGCCAATTAACCCCAACGTACATTTATGGGAGCATTTCACTCATTTTTTGGACATTAATGTTGATGACGACGATTAAATATATCTTAATTGCGATGCGCGCCGACAATCATCATGAAGGTGGCATTTTGGCCTTGTATGCCCTCATTCGTAAACGGGCAAAATGGGCGTTGATACCCGCTTTAATCGGTGGTGCCGCGCTCTTAGCTGATGGGACCTTAACACCGGCTGTGACTGTCACTTCCGCAGTTGAAGGCCTAAAGGGACTACGGATTGGGTCGTGGCAATTCAGCGATGATCAACTGATTGTCTTATTAGCCGTTACCGTAATTTTGCTGCTATTATTCATGAGCCAACGCTTTGGTACCGCCTTGATTGGGCACGCCTTTGGACCACTCATGCTCATTTGGTTTAGTTTTATCGCCATTACTGGCTTGATTAATCTAAATGGACATTGGGACTTATTACGCGCCTTATCTCCTACGTATGCATGGCAACTATTAGTGAGTCCAACTAACAAAATGGGGATCTTTATTCTAGGTAGTATCTTTCTAGCCACCACTGGGGCCGAAGCTTTATACTCCGATATGGGCCATGTGGGTCGCATCAATATTTACTGGACCTGGCCCTTCATTTATTTAGCCTTAATGCTAAACTACCTTGGTCAAGGCGCTTGGTTATTAACGCACTACCAAAATCCGGCTTATCAAAATGCAACGAATTTAAACCCATTTTTCGCGATGCTACCGACTGCTTGGCAATTACCGGCGACCATCCTGGCAACCATTGCTGCGGTGATTGCCTCACAAGCTTTAATCACCGGCTCCTTTACCTTGGTTAACGAAGCGATCGGTCTGAAAGTATTGCCACGCTTGCGAATTAATCACCCGAGTCGCATTAAAAGTCAATTGTATATACCAACGGTCAATTGGCTCTTGTGTGCAGGCACCTTAGCGATTGTTTGGTTATTCCAAACGTCACATCACATGGAAGCTGCCTACGGGTTAGCGATTACTTTGACAATGCTGATGACGACCGCATTACTCTTCGAATATATCAAATGGCGTGCCAATCACTGGCTGGCACTCTTAGTTGTTGTTATCTTTGGGAGTATCGAAATGGTCTTCTTAATTGCTAGTCTGACTAAATTCATGCATGGTGGCTACTTCACTGTAATATTAACCATCTTGATCTTGCTTCTCATGTTGACCTGGTATTGGGGCAATCGTTATCGTGAGCGGCTTAGTCTAGGGAGTGAACATCTCAATTTGCGCGACTACCGCAAGCAACTGATGGCATTAAGTGCCGATGAAACTCAACCATTAACCGCAACTAACTTGGTTTATATCACTAAGGTTAGCCCGGATTACCAGGTTAAACGAACCATCTTATATTCGATTTTAGATAAGCGACCGAAACGAGCCCAAGTCTACTGGTTCATTTCAATTACCGAAACGGATGAACCCGATGAGGCTAGTTATACCGTTGATATGATGGGTACTCGCAATATTGTCAACGTTCAACTACGACTGGGCTTCAAACAAGCTCAGCCGATTAGTCAGTATCTCCGGCAAATTGTTACTGATTTATTGGCCGCTAAAGCCATCAATCCCCAATATCCGCACTATACAACGTTGAAAAAGCGACAAGTTGGTGATTTTAAGTTTGTACTCACCAATCAAAAAGCCACGACGTTGAGTTTGGCGCCTCACGTGCGTTGGTGGCAACGCGGTTTAATCGCTGGACGCATCTTTTTACAACGTTTAACGGCATCGCAAGCCACTTGGTATGGCTTAGAGTTTAGCGATGTATTAGAAGAAACCGTACCACTCTTTTTAACACCGCCAACCGCCCCACATTTGGCTCAAACCGCACTAAAACATGTTGCAAAACCAACCGAATAACTAAAAAGGGACTTGCAAGTTCAAGCTGCAAGTCCCTTTTATCTTGGGTTAAACTAACCACTTGTTTTGTTTCGCCAACTTAATGGCCTCTAATCGATTGTGTACACCAAGCTTGCTAAAAATCGCCGACAAATAATTACGCACCGTTCCAGCTGATAAGAATAGATTGGCCGCAATCGTTTTGGTTGGTAGCCCCTTATCCGCTTCGGCTAAAACGGCCAACTCACGTTCCGTCAACGGATTATTATTAGCTGACAACATATTGACGACAAGTTCAGGCGCATAAACGGTTTGGCCCTGCATGACCTTACGAATTGCCTCAATTAAATCATCGCTAGGGCTGTCTTTTAGCAAATACCCCGCTACCTGAGCTGCAACCGCGCGTTCAAAGTAAGCTTTTTGCGCAAAGGTGGTTAAAATAATCACTTTAGTCGTTAGACCAGCGGCCTTAATCCGATCAGCCACATCTAGCCCTAACAAGGCTGGCATTTCAATGTCTAAAATCGCGACTTGCGGCTGCAGCTGTTGAATTTCCGTCCAAGCGGTCACGCCATCGCTGGCTGAACCGACGACATGCAAATCGTCCTCCAATTCCAGTAATTGGGTTAACGCCGAATTTAACATGCTTTGATCTTCTGCTAAATATAACGTGATCATCACTTTACACCTCCTTTGGTAAGCTTAATTGAATTTGGGTGCCACGATGATTGGCTGTGATGTCAAACATCCCGTTGGCTTGGTTCATCCGGGTTTGCATGCCCTGAATACCATTAGAGCCTGGTCGACTTAGCTTGCCACCACGACCATCATCGGTCAGTTGGACTTGATAAGTCGTTTTCGTTTCGCTAAAAGTGATTTGAACTGAATTAGCCTGCGCATGTCGAATCACATTGGTTATCGCCTCAACTAAAACCGCGCTTAAAAGGCCTTGCGTCGCAGTTGGCCACTTAACCGCTAAGTCTTCGCCAGACGTATTGAGACCAACACCCGCACTCACTAAATTTTGATTTTCAATTAGCAACGCTTCACTAATCGATTGCCGATGCAAATCATTGACAATTGAGCGCACTAACTGTAAGTTTTGGCGACTCGTCTGCGCAATATCTGCCAATTCACCGGCCACCCGATCTGGCGCTTTAACTAGTAGTTTTTGCGCTAACTCAGTTTTTAATGTAATCATTGAGAAACTTTGTCCCAATGTATCATGTAAATCGCGCGCAATTCGTTCACGTTCATTTCGTTGAATATACGTTTGTAGTCGCCGATTCGATTGACGTAATTGTCGTTGACGCGCGATTGAACGAGCAAATGTATACGACATAAGTGGCGAGATTAAAGGAAAAATCAGTCCCATCACGCCGCCATTTTGCCAAGAAAACAGTTGTGGATCAACGAGATAAGCGCGAATTAGGCTAATCCCAATAAACGCATAGTACCCACTAATGAACCAGTAAAAATAACGTTTTGGTGACTGTTTGCCTAAAATAAAGCTGACTTGCCAGCCGGGATAGATTATCAAATAGTTATTTAATCCAATGACCGAAAACAAGCCCGTCACTAATAATTCTAGTGGTACCGTTACTCGCCGCCAAGCTCCTTTTTCCACCACTAAGATATATAACACTAAGAATACTGCCAACATCCCCAGCCAAAACCAATCTTGAATGCCTTTGACTGGGACGAACATTGAAATTGAATATGGTAAGTACCCTAGCCAAATATAACTGGTCCATTCGATATTCTTAAATTGTGTCCACCATTTATGCTTTGACAACCCCATTCCCCCGTTTGAGCAATTGTTGCGTCACCACAAGCGCGACCAACGCTAAACCGATGATCCACGCCCCAATTCCCATGATATCTGTTGCTTTTAGTGTACCATGAGTCGTAATTTGGCCCAACAAATCGTTCACAAAATAAGTTGGCATTGTTTTACCGATTGGTCGAAGCCAACTTGGAAGTATGCTCATCGGCCACCACAAGCCACTAATGATCGCCATTGGAAACGTCACGAGGTTACTAATGACACTTAACGTTTCAGCTCGATTTAAGAATGACAGCATCACCCCTAATAAAATAACCGGGAGTTGACCAATCAACGCCGATAATAACACGCCTAACCACTGCCAAATACTGAGGTTCACTTGATTAACGACTACCGCCAAGATTCCCATAACGAGGACTGATATGGCATTCATCACTAAAGTCCAAAAACCAATTGACCCATAATAAGCTTTCAAGCCACCGGGCATAAGTTGCAGCCACTGCAGTAACCCTTCTTCGCGATCATGTAAGAGCATCGCTGCCAACCCGAATATCGCGCTAATTGTGCCGCTATAAACGATCATACTCCCCATGTACTGCGCGTTGAAACTGGCCGGGACAGTGCCTGAAGTCATCACCTTAGTGAATAATAAGTAAAAGCCAGCTGGCATTAAAATGGAGAAAAATTGAAATGAAAAGTTACGTAAAATTAAACGTTTACCGTCAAAAACTAATTGTGCATTCATGCGATGACCCCCTTGGTTAAATGAACGAAGATATCGGCTAATGATTCTCGACTAACGGTGACTTGATGTAATTGTGATAGAAATGGTGTTAGTGCGCCTATAGTGGCATCACCATCTTCACTACTGATGTGTACTGTCTGAACGTCTTGGCTCACCGCAGTCACGCCTGGTAAATCCGTAAATGTGGTTGCTGGCAATTCCGTTTGACACGTAATTTCGACTTGTTGATATTGCTGTTGTAATGCTTGGAAAGTGCCCTGAAAAATGAGTTGCCCGCCTTGTAATAATAAAATCCGGTCGGCCACGTTTTGAATCTCGGGCAAATAGTGACTGGTAATAATCACCGTTTTGCCTTGGGCCTTCAACTTTTTAATTCGTTGCCAAAACGCTTGTTGGGCATTGGTATCCATGGCGACAGTCGGTTCATCTAAAAACAGCAAATCCGGATTGCCAATTAGGGCTAACGCAAAAGTGACTCGACGTTGTTGACCACCAGATAACGTGGCTATTTTTTGATTGGCCAATTTTGTTAAATCTAGCGTAGCCATTAATTCAACCGGTGCAACGGCTTGATCATAACGAGCCGCAGCTAAGGTTAGTAGGTCTTTGACCGTCACGCCACGTAAAACTAAATCACCTTGTAACATTGACCCAATCCGTTGATGTGTCGCCGTTGTTCCCGGTTGTTGACCAAATACCGTGAGTTGGCCTTGTTGAATGGGATGCACGCCTAATAATAAGTTAAGTAGCGTCGTTTTACCGGCGCCATTTTCACCAATTAACCCAATAATTTCCCCCTGCTTAATCGTGAGTGACAGACCTTTTAAGACTGCCTGTTTACCATAACTGAATTCAATATCGTTAGCTTCAATCAATGCTGCCATGTTAACGACCCCCTTTTGGAATAACTTAAGTCTATCAGGATCATTGCGGTGACTACAGTTGCCTTTGTCACGATTATGATATGACAAATGTCATCTTTTCACTTTTGGGTTGGTTGGTGTCGTCAAAGATTAACACTTTATAAATCTAGTTTACATAATTTTAATTATTAATAGTAAATTTATTGAAATAAAAAAAGCTGATCTACTATCGATCAACTTTTCATTAAAATTATCGTGCTAATCAAATCTAATAGTAATACGACAATAATCCGGTTAAATTATTGTAAGTTGCTGATTTTTTGCTTGGAATATCACCTAAACAACCTGAAAAGTCACCGTAACCTTCACCGACTTGCGAATCATTTAAGTCTTGAACACAATCGTTATACATATCTTTGTCACCCACCGTTGAAGCGATCATTGCAGCAATCGCATATGACGATGCAGCCGAGTTCTTTTCGACTGGTGTTCCGTCGGTGTAGTAGTTATTGTAAAGCGTTCGATCATGTACATGGGCCTTTACCCAACTAATGCTTGCGGGCTTAGCCTGACCAATTTGTGCTAGATGCAAAATAACTAGCAGACTATCAATAGCGTTAACCTCACCCTTAGCTTCTGGCAACGTTGAGTATTCACCCTTCTTGTAACCATTCATATCACCATAATAGTAATAAGTTTGATACCAGGGGAAATCATCACCCAAATAGCCACCCTTAAGTGTTTTTAATTGAGCATCATAGTCAGCTTGACTCCAACCGCCGATACCATAAATATATTTCAATTCTTGCATATCCAAGTAGCTAAGACGAATGGCTGGTTCTTTGGTTCCATCAGTAAAGCTAGTTCCATCAATCATCTTGCCGTCTAATAATGAATACTTTTTGAAGCCGGCCGTTAGTTTTTTAATTTCGACCGCCCGAGCGTCCGAAGGTGACTTAGCTTGCATCATGGTCAATGCACGCATAATCCGTAAATCATCTAATGAGGCATTACCCGGTTTGCGATCTTTAGTCCGGGTGTTGTACATCCAGTAAAATGAGCCATCATCATTTGAGAACGTTTTTTTAACCTGAGCATAATAGTTATCAAAAGCCGTTGCATCCCCTTGCATCGCTAATATTTCCAGATACAAGCCTGATGATTCGGTAATCTGATTAAACATGTCCGAATCCGTATCGGCATCTGCCTTTTCAGCTTCCGTCATATATCCAGAATAAATACCAGTATCAGTCATCATTGTATTCTTCATGTAGTTTTCTAAGGCATCAACCTTACTAGAAACAACATTGCTGTTATCCTTACTCAATTGAGTAATATTACCTACTTCGGATGGTGAAATCTCGTCCATCGGATCTGTGACAGTCTTATCCGGTTCGGGAACATTAAACTTCAATGTATTCCAGGTCGCATATGACGCACCTGACGTTGACGCATTAACCGAAAATTGAATTTGAACAGTGGTAGCAGCTGTTATCTTACTTAAATCCAATTCAATTTGCTTCTTATCCGTGTTTACTACTGGTTTTAAGTCATCCGTACTTGAATACTTGATACTAACTGTCGGTGTTGCATCCGCATAAGTGCCGTCCGATTGTTTGAATCCTTTGAAGAATACACTAAATGGAATTGTTGCGCTGGTTTTATCATCACTATACTTCAACTGACTCTCTTTTAAGGTATATGTCCCACTAATCGATTGCCCAGCAAAACCATAATTAAGGTCAGTATATGTCTTAGTGGTATTTGTGAAATTAACTTTTGACGATAATACCCAGTCTGGACTATCGGCAGTTAAGGCATAGTTACCTAAGCCTAACGAGTACAGACTATCAGTAGTACCAGGCATCTTGTCTGGTACTTTTGTGATTGTGTTACCACTGAAATCTGCTTGAATTAATCCTGTAGCGTATTGCAAACCAGATAAGTCAGTAATATCAGTCGTATTGACATGCAAATAGCGAAGATCGGCTAACATAACAGGTGTTATTTGACTAATTTCAGTTGTGTCATAACCACCATTAGTATTTGCCGACTGACTCAAATCATGTAAAGCATCATAAACCGTCTTTTGTAACGCCTTATCTGGCATCCAAGTATCAATGCTGTCATCGGCCGTTACACTACTATTTGTGGTGTCCGCAAATGCAATCTGTGTGGTTGAACAAACAAAAACACTCCCAGCTACCATTGTTAGTAGCAAAGCTATCCCCATAGCCTTAGTAAAAGCTTTCATAAACGCTCCTCCGATTTATTAAATTATTTATATAACCATACTAGATGGTTATATACTTCCACTTTCAAAACAATCAGATTACGTATTTATCTGTAAGTAAAATACGGCGGTAAGAAATGAACCATGTTGATCTTTACTTGGCTGACGACGAACATCTCAGTTACCAATCCACTAACCTTGGCAACACTGCATCTGACAACATTTTATCAGCCCAAACACTTAGAGACTTGGTGATTTTTGCTAACAACTTAAATATTAAACTGATTTTTGATGTCGATACGCTACCTACTATCAGATGAAATACATCGGTAATAAAGACGACGATCACTATATCATCAACCATTTGAACAATATTTACCAGCCGAATATTTTCAACAGATTTGACGGCAATGGCAATAACCAAAACTGATATCATTGCGACCTTTATTTCGCGCATGAACAATCTCTCAACAAATTTTTTAGATACAAAGTGATCCACCATGTTTGAACATAAAATTCAATCGTGGTGGATCAATTTAATTCGAAACAAGCAAGTATTTTATTTTTAACGATTATTATATGACTGCTGATATCGCTATGGTAGCCAGTTAAAAAATGGTAACCCTAAGCTAGTTAAAATCTTGGCGACCTTTTAAACATTGATAACCCCATAACGTCACCAAGATCAAAAAGGCTAAAATGATCACATCCACATAACTAAATGCCCGTGGCGTAAGCGGATTCTGAAAGAAGAAGTACCCTAAAATCGGCGCATACGTAAACTTTAACCGATATAATTGACGTTTAATTGGTGCCGCTAATGATTGTTTCAACTGAAGCTGTAATCCGGCGATGATAAGCCAACTTAAAACCTCAGCGGTGGCAATCATTTCAATCGCGCCAGCTGCATGGGTCGCGTTTGCGTACAACCCAATGATTAAGATCCCATAAACAAATCCCAACAGTCGTTTGGATCTGACAATTCCTAACATTCGTTCAGCCCCCTTGCTTAGTCTCAAGTATAAAGCAAGGCAAGTGAAAAAGAACTAACAACTTGGTCCAATATCAATTTAACGTCTCGATTTGAACAAGACTGATCTTATTTCCTAAAACCAGCTAGGTTTGTCACCATCCGTATTAGGCCTATTCAACCCAACACTAGCCCGTTCAGCTAATTTGGGATTTTCGATCAGCTTAAAAGCATAATCAGCCACACTGGCCCGCGAAACTTCCGTACCTTTAAATGGTTCATCTAAATTAGTCGTCTCATAATCAATTTCAGGTTGATCCGTCAACCAAGCCGGGCGTAACTCCGTATAGACAATATCGGAAGCTGCTAGTAATTTCGCTGCTTCACGGAATCCTGGCAAAAAGGCCGCAATCGCTTGTTCGTTCCAGTTGCCAAACTTTCCGGGAACTTCATGGTGGGCACCTAACGCACTGATAAAAATTAAGCGCGTCTGGTTAGCTTCGTGCATTGCTGTCAAAATGCTTTGCGTTTGTTGTCCCAAATCGGTCCCACCGACATTGGAATAAACCACATCAACGCCTTGCATCGCTAACCGTAATGCTGCTGTATCTAAAACATTGCCATCCACTAAGGTCACCCGTGGATTAGTTTCATATTGAGCTAATCGATTCGCTTGCCGCAAGAATAAAACCAGCTTATCTGTTGTTTCCGCTAGCAATCGTTCAATTAAAATTCGAGCGGTACCACCATTGGCACCAATAATCATGATTTTTTTCATTTTTAAGTTCCTTTCTTATCTTGGGACGATCTCTAAGGTTGACGCTTTAGGCCCTGCCTGAATCATTGCTGTTAAATACGGGCTAGTCGCATATTTGCGTTGATAGGCCCGGTCAATCTCGGTATTTAAACGACCGCTATCGACAGCTACAAAACCGATGTCATAATTAGCTCCCGCCAAATACATCCGTCCAGCTCGCTGCTTAACCGCCGAACGATGCCAACGAGAGTTCAGCCCGTTCCAAGCCCGTACATATAATCGACCATCCACAACGACCGACCAAATCCAGGTTGGCGTGCCATAAGTCTTCCCATCGCTATAAAATGGCGACACGCGGAAATCATCAGCCGTAGCAAAAGCTTTTAACTGTTCCGTTTGCCAATGCTTTGTAACATGACTATTCACCACTTTAAAGACCTCCTCGTTTAACTTAACAATATCTAGCATAAGGGTTGACACTATTCATGTCTAATGCTTAGATTAAATCATTAAGTATACGGATTAAATATAGGAGTGACTTAAATGGAATTACGAGTATTACGCTATTTTCAAGCAGTCGTCCAGGAGCGAAATATTAGTCGAGCTGCGCTACGGTTGCATGTGTCACAACCAACCATCTCACGACAATTACATGATTTAGAAACTGAATTAGGCATCGTTTTATTCGAACGTGGTAGCCGCAACATTCAATTAACTGATAGCGGTGACTATTTCGCCAATCAAGTGAATCAAATTTTAGCGCTAACCGATAAGACGCTAGCCAATATTCATGAAGAACAAGATATTAGTGGCAATATTGTCATTGGTAGCGCCGAAGCATGCAGCTTCTTAACGATTGCACAAACCATTAATGAGCTACAAAAACACTATCCACATATTCAAACCGATATCATTAGCACGAATGCTGATCAAATTCGAACTAACATCAAATCCGGCTATTATGATTTCGGGATCGTCATGGAACCCGGTGACAAAACCGGTTATGATTTCATGCGGTTGCCTGGTGAAAGTCGTTGGGGACTCCTCGTTACCAATCACTCGCCGTTAGCGACTAAAGATCATGTCGACTTAACCGATTTAGCGCATGAAAAGCTGATTATTTCTAGTCAACATGGTATGACTGAACTCTTAAACGATTGGCTAGGCGGCAGCGCCACCAAAATGAATGTTGTGGCAACATACAATTTGCTTTATAACGCGTCCCTGATGGTCGCTGCTGGCGTGGGAAGTGCCCTGTGTATTGATGGAATTGTCAATACCAATCAATCTGACTTAACCTTTGTCCCATTTGCTCCAAGATTAACGGCCAGCACCAGTCTTGTTTGGCATCATGGTCAACGCCATTCGGCCGCAGCAGAAGCGTTCTTAAAACAATTGTCAGCTGATATTAATCAACCATTGCCATAACAAAATCCTGTCGACTTTATCATCGACAGGATTTTTTATCAATTTAGGTTCACGATTCTTTAATACCACGAATAACCTTAGCCGGTGTCCCAACCACCACCATATTGGCTGGGACATCTTTAGTAACAATCGCTCCGGCGCCAATGATGGCATTTTCGCCAATCGTGACGCCTGGTAAAACCGTCACGTTAGCACCTAACCAAGCGCCCTTACCAATATGAACCGATGCACAATGTAAATTTCGACGAGATGCTGGATTTTCTTCATGATTGACCGAGACTAAAGTGACATTTGGCCCAATCAATACTCGATCACCAATATAAATACCCCCGAGATCAACAAACATCGCATTGCGATTGATAAACACATGCTGACCTAGATAAATATGGGCACCAAAATCAGTATTGAATGGCGGCTTGATCGCAGTTGTTGGTGACACCTTTTGTCGTGTAATTTGACTCATCAGCTGTGTAATCTCACTATCGGTATGATAACGAGTATTTAATTGAATTAAAAATTTTGTATTTTCATTGGCAATCTTAGGAATAACTTGATATTCCAGCGATTGAAAATCAACTTCATCTCCAGCCAATGCTCGTTTAAGAATTACATCCATTATTTTTCCTCCCCATGTTCTTATTGACGACAGTGATATTGATCATTAGTAGTTGTGGCTAATACGGACTGGCTTAATAGCATGAAGCTAGTTTAAGATCACTAACAATCAATGTAAAATGCTTATAGTAAATGCTCTTATATAGTCAAAAAGCATAGAATTGATATGTCATCTACCTATATCAGCCCATTCATAATAGGTATTAGTAATTAAATCGAGTTTTATTTATACTTAAATTTAGTGACAACTATTTCTAAACCGATTAGCCTAAAAGGAGACATTAATTATGAAAAGTACGGTATTTGTAAAACCTGGTCAAGTGGCTCTAGAAGATATCGACAAACCAACAATTCAAGCCGATGACGATGTCATTATTCATGTCGTCAGAACTTGTGTTTGTGGGTCTGATCTCTGGTCATATCGTGGTCTAGAAGAAAAAGCCCCACATTCAGAAAATGCGGGGCATGAAGCAATCGGGATCGTTGACTCAGTTGGTTCAGCAATTACTACTGTGGTTCCCGGTGATTTCGTTATTGCGCCTTTCACCCATGGTTGCGGTCACTGTCCAGCTTGTCTCGCCGGTTTTGATGGCGACTGTCAAAATCATCAAGACAACTTTAGCAACGGGGTTCAAGCTGAATATGTCCGGTTCCAACATGGCGAATGGGCGCTGATTAAAGTTCCTGGTCAACCAAGTGATTACAGCGATGCCATGCTTAACTCGTTATTAAGCTTAGCCGATGTCATGGCAACCGGTTATCATGCTGCACGCGTAGCTAACGTTAAAACCGGCGATACGGTTGTCGTGGTTGGTGACGGTGCCGTCGGTCTTTGCGGTGTGATTGCAGCTAAAATGCGCGGTGCCAAACGCATTATTGCCATGAGTCGCCATGAAGATCGGCAACAATTAGCGCTTGAATTTGGCGCGACAGATATTGTCGCTGAACGTGGCGACGAAGCCGTTAAACGGGTCCAAGACTTAACGAATGGCGCAGGTGCTGATGCCGTTCTTGAATGTGTTGGGACCGAATTATCAAACGAAACGGCCATGAACGTTGCTCGTCCCGGTGCCATTGTCGGCCGCGTGGGCTTGCCACATGAACCAAAAATGGACATGACCGCTTCATTTTATAACAACATCATCATTGCTGGTGGTCCCGCTTCAGTGACTACCTATGACAAACAACTTCTACTAAAAGCCGTTTTAGATGGTGATATTCATCCCGGTAAAGTATTCACGAAACAATTCCAGTTATCAGAAATCAATGCCGCTTATCAAGCGATGACGAATCGTGACGCGATTAAGTCACTGGTGTTAATTTAATAATAATGACCTAACAAACGTCGATCAATCGTGTTTGCCATTTGGCAACGACTATTGATCGACGTTTTAGTTTTGTAAAGTGATCGAAGCTACTTAATTGTAAAATTCAAGAATTTTGACGTCTCAATGAGTATCATCAGTAGGCATCTAACTTTGAATCTCCTATGCTTACTTTGGGAAGTGATGACCATGCCACCAACACACGATTGGCACACAGTACAGCAACAAGTCATTAAAAACTTACGGGCGGCGCGCCATCATTTATGGGGCAATGTCATCGTTTATCTAGGATTATTCTTAGTTGAATATCTCTACGCAAACATCGGTCACTCACAAACATTGCGTGCCGATGCGTTCAACAATTTATCCGGTATTATTAGCACCGGGCTCTTACTAACCGGCTTATTTATCGCCACTAAAACTCACGACGATGACCTCATGGGTGCCCCAATTTCGCCAGCCGAACAGGCCTCATTAGGACCACGAATTCAACAGTCACGTTTTCGCTTTGAAACGGTTTATACCTTGATCGCTGGTGTGGTCATGATTGCGATCGCAATCGAAATTATCGGTAGCGGTCTACTCACGCTACTCAATCCCACAACTATCAAGACAACGTTGCCGATTGCCGGTATCGGTGCCGGCATTTCTGGGATGGTGCTCTTTATTTTATGGGGGTTTAATCACTACTGGAGTCGCAAACTAAACAATGCCGCGTTGATTGCAGCTAGCCGTGATACATTTAGCGATGCCTTAACGAGTCTGGTCACCGTATTAACGGTCTTAGGCACCACGTTACTAAAAGTGACCTGGTTAGATAGCCTGACAAGTATTGCTTTAGGGATCTATATTCTTCATTCTGGTATCGGTATTTTTAGCACCAGTAGTTTAAACCTGGTTGACTATTTTGATCCTTACTTGGAAGCCCAATATCAAGAAAAAATTGAGACGCTTCCACCAGTCGTTCAAGTCACTTTCCTGAAAGCGCATTATGATGGTAGCTTAATCATGTTAAGCGTCATTATTGCCGTTGACGGCAATATGACGGCCAACCAAATCTATCAATTAACCCAACGGATCAACACGTTGATGTGGGCAAAATTTAGCGTCATGGAAACCGATGTCATGATTGTCCCTGCTGGATTAAAGCCAATTTCTGAGAATAGTTAAAAGGCGATGACCAAAAAGTCATCGCCTTTTATGCTGTTAATTAAGTTTAACTTTCATTAACCAATAATATGCACCTAGCATGGCTAAGCTAATAGCCAATAGATAACTTGGTAGCGTCACAATCGATCCGTGGTGCAACCAACTCATTAAGTAGGTCAACACACTGACCAACAAGTAATACGCTAGACTAAACCAACCACTTGCACTACCCATAATCGCTTCATAACCAACTAGCGCCCGATTCAGCGCATTTGGTAACGTTATATTTAGCCCTAGAAATGCCAAAAAAATGAAGACAAGCATCCAACCGGCTTGATTCAAACCGGCCACCACGATTAAGCCAACACTTGCAAGTACGCTCAGTCCTAAACCTGCCAACACCAGTTGTTCCGGCCGATAGTGATTCAACAGTTGCGTCACCATCAATGCCCCTAGCAAACTCGCCGCAGCTAAAACTAAACCTAGCAACCCATATTGCCAGGCGGTAAAACCAAAGTGCGTTTCAAAAATAAACGGCGCTTCAGCATAATAACTAAACAAAATCCCATTAATACCACCAATCAAGCCACCATAGACCCAGACAATCGGATCGTGTCCTAGACGACGCAAGACAGCGCTTTGTCGTGGACGCGACGTTAGTACCGTCAACTCAAGGGTTTCCGGTAATCGCCACCCACAATACATCAACACCACGACTGCCAAACCAATTAACGTGCTAAAGACGTGGCGATAACCTAGCCAAGATTGCACCAGACCACCGATCAACGGTCCAAGTGCTGGCGATAACGCCATAGCCGCACTGGTCTTGGCAAAAATTTTAGCGCCAGTAACGCCACTAAAGCTTTCGCGCATGATCGTTTGCGTCACCACTGAACCAGCACTCGCCCCAAAAGCTTGGACAAGACGAAAACTGATTAACCACAAGAAATTGGTACTAGCAAATAGCCCGATATTACCAATTAAGTAGATGCTAATTCCGGCTAATAAGGCTGGACGGCGCCCCCAATAATCGGCCAACTGACCCCAGACAAGTACCCCGATGGCAAAAGCCACGAAGTAACTGCTCATCGTCAATTGAATCTGACTGGCACTGACTTGTAAAGCACGGCTTAATGCCGGCAAAACTGGTGTAAAGATTGATTCACTAATTTGTGGGAATCCCACTAAAGTGATAATTAATAGTAATGATGGAACTTGTTTTTGGACGTTTTTCATTTAAATTCTCCTAAAAATTTAATTTGCGGAAAAACGTCCTTTTCCATCTACTGCGACACACACTAGAATTTGTTTGTAATTCATCGTGTCACCTCATTTCTGTAAATCATAGACTACGGGAAAAGACACTTAATGTCAACTTGCTATATGCAAAATCTTAACTTTTGGACTAAATAGCCAGCTAACAAATTTGCCAAACAAGGTTGACCTATTCTGACAGTGACTTGTATTATACAATGACTATATCAAAGCTAACTTTTTCCTTGACGATCACGTTTTGACCAAGACATTTGACAGACAGTTGTGTGCCTTTATGCCATGCTAAGTACCAGAAAGGAGGACAATCTGATGACCCCACTTAAATTACAAACTACGCTAGTCGCCTATCGTAAACAGCAGCACCTCACATAAACAGAGGTTGCTGATAAGTTATTCATTTCCCGGCAAAACATTTCCAATTGGGAGAACGGCCGGACTTACCCTGATATTCAAAGTCTCATTCTATTAGCTAGTCTCTATCACGTCACAGTGAACGATCTCGTCAAAGCCGATTTAATCATCATGCAAACACAAACAGAAAAGCATCATCTTAAATTATTGATTACCGGTATACTAATCACGCTCATCCTAATTTATGCCCTGTTTATCAGTCTTCGCTGGTTACCGATGATTCCAACAGTCATGGCAATTGCCGCTGTGACAACCATTGGGCTCATACTAACTGGTTATTTCATTCACCTGAGTAATCAGTTACACTTAAAAACGTTTCGACAAATTAAAGCTTACTTACGTCATCAACCCGTCCCAAACCAGCAACAAAAACATCAATGGTTAGGTTGGTTATTGGGTGCCATAATTGGTATCTTAATTGGTGGCGGACTAACTTGGTGGATTGCCACGGCTATTTTACATTGGTCATTTTAACAAGATATCACATTTAGTTATGACGATTATTGCCAAATTGTGATTAGCCAATGAACCGATTCCTCGTTATCATTAAACTTAATGCTGGTACTGAATCCTCAAAGTTGTTTTTGATTAGTCTCAGCACTACACTTAACTTATTATTGTTTATTTGGAGGAACTCTCATGGCACAAGCACTTATCGTCATTGATCTGCAACAGGCCTTACACGATCTTGATCAACGTGATCAAGTCGTCGCAACCGTTAATCAACGAATCGATCAATATCGCGCGGCTAACCGACCGATCATTTTTATTCAACATACTGAACCAGGAATGGAAATCGGCAGTCAGGCTTGGCAACTCTTCGAGGATCTACATGCGCTAAGTTCTGATACTTACTACCTTAAAACCCGACCAGATGCATTCTACCAAACTGGGTTGGAAGCTTTTCTTAAGATGAATAAACTTGAAAACATTGAAATCTGTGGCGCTCAGGTTGAATTTTGTGTCGATACCACGACGCGAGTAGCTTACCATTTAGGTTTTAAGGTCGATCTTCTAATCGATGGTATTAGCACCCTTGACAGCGAGCTTCTAACTGCTACGCAAATCAAAGCCCATCACGCTCATATTTGGGAACATCGTTTTGCGGAATTTGTCACTCCGGCAACACCGCTAGTTTAATAAACCATCAAGTCACACCATTAGTTTTAGCATGTTGGTGTGGCTTTTTTTGCGCAATCCCCTTTTTCGACTATACTTGACTTAGCGTCAACTGTAAGTGCCATACTATAACTATTAATCATAAAAGGAGCACTAAAATAATGAACTATCGTAAATTTGGCAAAACTGGGTTTAATATCAGTGAAGTATCATTGGGTACCTGGCAATTAGGTGGTAAATGGGGCACCCCGTTTGATGAACAAGATGCCCAAGCGACGTTGGCGGAAGCTTACGATCGTGGCGTAAACTTTTTTGATACCGCTGACGGTTACCAAGATGGCGCCAGCGAACGCGCCGTTGGGCAATTCATCAAAACGCAATCACAAAAGTCGGCCGGAAAGAAGAGCCACTGACGGCTGAACATTTTAGTCCCAAAAATATTGATCGTTATGTCGATAACTCTTTGAAAAATATGGACATTGACGCACTCGATATGGTGTTATTACACTGTCCCCCAACAAGTGTGATGTATCAACCAGAAACATTCTTTGAACTCGATCGACTACAAAAACTTGGTAAGATTCGTCATTATGGCGTCAGCGTTGAAAAGGTTGAAGAAGGCATTAAAGCCTTAGACTACAATGTTGCCGGCATTGAGATTATCTTCAATATGTTCCGGTTACGGCCAGCTAAGTTGTTCTTTGACTTGGCCCAAAAGCACGATGTCGGAATTCTAGCACGGGTACCGCTAGCCAGTGGTTTACTTAGCGGTAAATACACTGCCGATACCAAGTTTGCCCCAGCTGATCATCGGAGCAATAACCGTCACGGTGAACACTTTGACAAAGGTGAAACCTTCTCAGGTGTCGACTACTTGACTGGAGTTAAGGCCGCTGACAAACTGAAACAACGGCTAGGGACCGATCAACTCGCAGCGATGGCATTACGGTACATTTTGATGTATGACGCGGTTTCCGCGGTCATTCCCGGTGCCAGCAACCCGACCCAAATTGAACGTAACACCGCTGCCGCTGAATTAGCGCCTTTCACCACCGAACAAATGGCCATTGTTCAATCCGTTTATGATCAATATATTAAGAACCCTGTCGACTATTTGTGGTAAAAAGATAAACCTAAACTCATAACCTTAAAATAGACGTTAGAACACCACAATAGGAGTTCTAACATCTATTTTGTGTCTTAGTTACCACCAACTCATGTCTGGAATCAACCAAACAAGTGTCACCGTCATTGGCAAAAATCCCAATAATATGCCAATACTCGCTGCACGAGACAAAACAATTAAACCACGCAAGCGCCGGACTTTAATGGTGTGAGCTCGCGATAAAACATACTGTTGCCACATAGTCCACATCATGAAGCCCCAAAGTAATACAGCGTCGATTACAGCAACCCAACTAAGGCCAGATTGCCAAGGACTAACTTGGTCACCCATAATCAACAATGTCACCACTAATAATAACCAAATCGTCATCAACCAGCGTGAAACCAGCCGATATTGCCGTTGAAGTTGTTTAAATGTCGGCCGTTGTTTTATTTCAGCGATTGCTTGATGATAGTCCGCCATTGGAACACCTAAGTCCAACCGATCCTTGGTTATGGCCCGATTAAACCAGATCAGATAAATCATGCTAACAAGCATTAGGCCCATGCTCATCAAAAAAATGATCCACACTTTACCAACTTCTCTCTATAGCCTGTCGTAATCATTTTATAATTATTATACACGTTACATTTACTTGTTAAAATCACAACTAGGTTAAGTTTCACGGTCACCACATATAAAAAACCGATAGCTTAACATCTAGCCATCGGTTCATCATTAAATTACTATATTGGATAAATCACATGAAACTGCTCTAACACAATCGGTGCCTGCTCTAGATCAAACTTGCGTCCCGTCTCCAGATATTCAGCTTCAAAAAAATTCTGATGAACTTGCCGCCAATAAGCCAAGCTGCGATCACCCTCGCCCTCACGATAAGCATGGGTTGCATCGACTTCTGAAAATGGCTTAATCGTGACACTATCGGTTTTCGTCACACACAGCGGCTCATCATTGGCATCCAATACCACATCATATTCACCCACTTGTGGCAACGGCTCATCGGCTTCGTATAAATCTGCGGCACTGGCCGTTGCCGTTTTGGTGCCGGCAACAACTAATGCACCTAGCTGATTGGTTTGCTCCGCCTGATCACCAAACTTGTACGCTGACGTTAGCTTAGCATCCGCTGGTAAGTTTAGCACTTGCTTGGCTTGCTCAAAATAGACTGCTGGATTCATTTCATTTCCCCATTTTTCTTTAATCTATTTCTAATTTACCAAACAAGTGCTTTTTTGCCAAGTTTATTTTGCTTGCCAATCAATCGGTGTTTGAGCAGCCAAGATCGTTTCGATTTTTGCTAATTCATCATCGGTAAAGTCCAAATGATCGAGTGCTTGCACGTTATTAACGACTTGTGCGGGCCGACTAGCGCCAATCAAGACACTCGCCATCGTTGGTTGCCGTAAATTCCAAGCCAAGGCCATTTGGGCTAAACTTTGTGATCGCGTTTGTGCCAACTCGTTCAAAGCCCGTACGGTAGCCAAGGTTTGCTCGACTTGCGCGGGATGTAAGAAGGGAATCGTTGACTTATTCGCCCGTGAATTTTCCGGCACACCGTTTAGATATTTATTAGTTAGTAAGCCTTGGCATAATGAACTAAACCCAACGGCCCCTTTGTGTTCAGCAGCTAATTCTGGTAATAAATCCGTTTCAATTTGGCGATTGAACATGTTGTAACGTGGCTGATCGATAATGAATGGCGTCTTCATTTCTTTAAAAATCGCGGCCATTTTTTTAACTTGAACACCGCTGTAGTTCGACAAACCAATATACAACGCTTTACCTGAACGCACTAGCTGATCCAATGCCAAGGCCGTTTCTTCACTTGGCGTTTCCGGATCAGGCCGATGACTATAAAAGATATCAAAGTAATCCAATCCAGTACGTTGTAAACTTTGATCCGCACTGGCAATAATACTCTTGCGTGATCCCCAATTGCCATAAGGTCCCGGCCACATCACATAACCCGCTTTACTGGCAATCACCATTTCATCACGATATGGCTTCATGTCATGCGCCATAATTTGGCCAAAATTAGTCTCGGCACTACCGGGTTCTGGACCATAATTATTAGCTAAGTCAAAGTATGTAATCCCTAGATCAAACGCCTGATGAATAATCGCCTTTTGATTCGCTAACGGGTCAACACTCCCAAAATTATTCCAGAGTCCTAGCCCAATTGCGGATAATTTAAGGCCACTGTCACCCACTCGATTGTATTGCATGGTTTGATAACGATCTGCCGCTGCTTGATACATTTAAATCCCACCTTTTTTCAATTAGTATGCCTCCTTATGATACCGCTTGCAGCTTAACTTGTTGGTAAAACTTTACTACCTAGTTTCATCAATCAATGGCTGCTAAGATTGGTCCTAAAACTTGACCCAAACTGTCCGCTAATTGACGCCAATCGTCATTGCTTGGCAACTGGTTATTTTGTAAATAACTCATTAACAATCCTAGCGTGACACCCCCCACCACGTTCACTTCTAACGGCGCAACTGACCGTTGCAACGTGGTTTCTAATTGTTGGCGCATCGTGGTTTGCAAGGCCTGTAACAACTCGGCTCGAACAGTTGGAATTAAAATCATTGCCTGTAAAGGTTCGCGCCAAGCCGTCATAAATTCGGTTAACTCGGGGGCTAAAGCAGTAAACGCTTGTTGAAAACTTTTGCCTTGTGCCACCAATTCACCGCGTTTTTGTAAAGCACGCTGCAACCAATCTAAAAGATCTTGTGTTAATTTTTCCGTCACCGCATATTTATCCGTAAAATGCTGATAAAACGTTTTGCGATTAATCATCGCGCGTTCTGAAATTGCCTTAACCGTTACCCGTTCAAACCCCTCTGTCATCACCAATTCTAAGAAAGCAGTCATAATGATTTTCTCCGTTTTTTTAACCCGCAAATCCATGTTAAATCCCCCCACCATCAATTCCTTGATTTTTGTACCGCTAAGTAACACTTTGATTAACATTGTCCCGTTAGGTCCCCAGTTAATGTTATTTTGACCATGGTGGGCCAACCTCATTCGGCCTACAATGACCCCATCATCAAAAAGGGGGAATCATTATGTTAACTGTATTCAAGCGTAAAAGCATCTGGCTGGCCATCCTCGTCGGGACGATTCTCATTGGATTGTTCGCTTTCGCCCAAGTGGGTGCCCGCTCATCTGTTAAAATTCGCCATTTACCCGTGGCATTAGTTGTCGCCGATCATGGTACTCAAGCCAAAAAGGTCGCCCATCAACTTCGGCGTACCAACTCTGAATCTGACGCTAAAATCAAATGGATCACGGTCAAGAAAACTGCCGACTTGACCGATGGCTTTGCCAATAGCCGCTACTATGGTGCCTTGGTTATTCACAACGGCTTTAGCGCTGACTTACAACGCTAGGCCAACTACTTGAAGGGCCAATTAATCACCCAAAAATTAACCGCAATGGCTACTAAACAACCAGCGGTCGCAATGACCGCCCCATTCCAGCAACAAAAACAACTTGCCAAAGCCTTAACCGCTCAAACCCCACAAGCCGCCAATGTCACCTTATACGTTAGCCAAGGTAACAACATCACCGTTGCCAATCTGCTCACAACAGCCTTGCCCCAACTCGTTACCCATCTAAATCAGACCTTAACCGGCAAGTATCAACAAGTCGCCAACAAAGCGAACTTAACCCTAACCGCCGCGAACTGGTCACAATTACAAACGCCCATTAAATCAAACCTAGTTAAACGCAATCCGGTCTCTGAAAAACAATTAAGTGGCATGGCGCCATTTATTATCACGATTCTTTGCTGGATCGGTTGCCTCGTCTCTAGTCTAATCAATTGGCGTGACCACATTAGTCATGAATCTCGTCGTACCGATGGTCGGCTTTCAATGACCAGTGTCACTAGTCAACTCATTACCGGCTTACTGATTGCTGGTGGAACCGCGTTAGCTATTTACAGCTTCGTTAAACTCATTTATGGCATGCCAATCCAAGATTCAACACAGTTCATCTGGTTAACCGGCGGCATTAGTTTCGTGTTCTACTTGATTCAAACCGCCGTCTTAGACTTAGCCGGACTAAAAGGTTGGCCACTACTACTCGTCATCTGGATTGGGTCCATGGGGGTCATCACATTTGTCCCACAAATGCTCAGCAATTTTTATCGGCAATTTGTTTACAATGTCACCCCGATTCACTTTGCCTACGAACTTATCAACAATCAACTGTATCTACAAAACGCCCCAATAACTGGCGCCGCTTTAACGGTTATGATGATCATTGGTTTAAGTGCCATCGTCTTGATGTACAGCTCAACCTTGATCAAAGGTCGCCAACCAGCAACTGAAAAGTAATAGATCTCCCCAAAAAACAAAGCGCCACGCTGAAAACCAGCGGACGCTTTGTTTTTTGTTCAGTCCGCCGTTTCATTTTAGCGTAACGAACGATAGCCAACCTGTCGAAAAAAGGCCCCCAGTTGCGGTGGTAGACCTACAAACTAACCAAATGACCTTAAAAATTCACGAAAGTAAGCAGCCAATAATGCTGGCTGTTCCAAGGGTAAGTTATGTCCCGCCCGATCAAACAACCCAACCGTCCCATGCGGTTGTCGCTGCATGAAGGCCAACTGTTCTTCAAAACCAACTTGATTATCAGACCGCCCCAATAACATCGTTTGCGATTGTGACAAGCTTGCCGCTTGTAAGGCCGTTTCAAATGATAATCGATAATATTTAGACTGCTCACGTTGCAAGGTGTGAATGAACGATTTGTCGCAACGTCTAATTCCCGGCAAAATTTGAGCCTGATATGCTTGCCAAGTCGTAGGACTAATCACCGCACTCATTTTTTGATAGGCTTTGGCCTGTTTGGGATGCTCACGATAATCAACTGGTGCTGCTACCAGTGCCGGTCTTGAGACCAAGATGCGTTGATCACCTATCGCCGTAAATGCCGGGCACGTTGTAAATATCTGTTGAACCGCGACATCTTGATAAGCTAATGCTAGCGTCAAGTAGCCGCCGTATGAGTGCCCGACCACCGCATATTCACGATGACCGATTAATTCATGAATCGTTCGTTGAACTAATCTTAAAATATCATCGCTATTAGCCTGTGCTAGTGGCAACGCCGGGCTCCCCCCCATTCCTGGTAAGTCAATGTAAATACGTTGCACTGGTTGATTGCTCAGTAGTGGCTCATACCAGGCTTGCATCGATGTCATATCTAATGCCAAACCATGTAGAAAAACGACCGGATACCCGGTCCCAATAACTGTTGTGTTTAATGCCATCTACCCACCTCTTATTATTATCTTATCGTTTTAATAACTCTCCATTTGTTAATATAACTAATCAGTTTTCAATGTTAGGTCCTATCTACCAAAGTGATTATACTACAGTAAAGATTAGCCAGTCGGATGATTTCACTAATCTTTGCCGGTCGGCATTGAGAGTCTATTAGCTTAAAATCAATTAAATAGCCCCACAAAAATAACCACGAACCGAGCGTCATTTGACGTTTAGTTCGTGGTTATCTTTTATCCTAATTTTAATTGTGCATCGGCCAAGGCCTGATCGACAACCGCCATCACCTGTTGGGAATGGTCGAGCTGCTGCCGAACGAATACCATGTCGTGATCGGCAATAACTTGGTCGAATTTAACAAATTCTGCATACATCCGGTGGGGATGCGTATTAACATCTATCGACTGCGCTGGTTCAGGTCGCACTTGTTGGTCAAAACTAGGCACTTCATTGGTTGGTCCTTGAACCACGATTGAACCTGCAGTCCCCTCCAATGTCGATTGAATTGGCGCGGTGCTGTCTTTGGCCCCAATGCAAACCACCTTAGTGTCTGGATAATCTAAGATTAAGACACCGGACGTATCAATCTGCCGTTCAATGTTTGGTAAATAGTGAACGCCGGTTGGGGCGCCTAATAAGCCAACGACAAAATGAATATTGTAAATGTTCAAATCCATCAAAGCACCACCGCCTTTACGAGGATCAAAGGCGGGTAACACATCGCCGGCCTTAAAGGCGTCATAACGTGAAGAGTATTGTGAGTAATTGCAACTCACAATCTTTAACGCGCCTAATTGCGGCAATGCTTGTTTAATGGCTTGATAATTTGGTAAATACTGATTGGTAATTGCTTCAATTAACACTAAATCTTGGCTTAAAGCCAGTTCAGATAATTCCGTTAATTGCGATGCCACTAACGTAAACGGCTTTTCACAAATAACATTTTTTCCTTGTTGTAACGCTTGTTTCGTAAAGGCGTAATGTAAATGATTAGGTAGCGCCACATAGACGGTATCAATCGTGGGATTGGCTAATAATTCCGCATAATCAGTATATGCGCGTTTGATGCCATAAGTTGTTTGCAACCGTTCAATTTTGTCGTGACTGTGGGCCGTACCCAAGATTGCGGTTAGTTCAATTGATGGAATATCTCCCACCATCGTTAAAAAATCTTGCACAATTTTACCAGAACCTAAAATTCCTAAATGCATCGTTATCAGTCCTTTCGTTCAACTTGATCAGTGCTTTTAGTATACCTGGTTCATTCATACAGATCAGGTTTAACGCTGATTTTGGACTTCGTTTTCAAAATTAACCATTGCGTTTCGACAACACTGAACAAAACGTTCAATTAAAGCGAGAGTTCTAACACCGCATTGAACACATCCTGCGACAAGGTAACATCACTCTGCGCGGCTTGCCGTTTATTAACACTTTGCCGTCGTAGCAATGCTTGCTTCTTAGATGTACTGCGCTTTTCACCATTAACCGCTGCATTCTTACGCAACGGTGGCACATCTACGCGTGCGACCGACTTACCTTCAACAATCGCTTGCGCAGGCATCGGGTAAAGTTTACGTGGAATCGTATGTTTCAGTTTTTCAACGAGTTTTTGCGTCATTGCCGGCGCATCTTCGCGGTGAACAATAAACGATAAGGCATCGACCTTGGCATAATTCACGTTGACTTCTACCTTGACGACATCCGCGATATCATAGTCCGCAAACGTGGTTTCTAAGGTGGCATAACCGTGTGAAATCGACTTTAGCGCATTGAAAAAGTCATAAGCAATTTCTGAAATGGGTAACCGATAATGCAGTTCAATCAGGTCGCCCTGATTAGCCATATCAACCAATTGGCCCTTGTGACTATCAGCCAGTTGCATCACGTCACCTAGAACATCGTTTCCGGTTGTGATTGTCGCGTTTGAAAACGGTTCTTCAACGTAGTCGATATCGGCAAAATAAGGAAACTTAATCGGATTATTGACCATTAACGTGTCATCAGTTTTCAAATGCACCCGATACGTTACGTTGGGCGCAGTTGTCAAAACATCTAGCTGATATTCATCATGCAAGCGTTCGCGAATAATTTGTAAGTGAAAAATCCCCAAAAAGCCACATCGAAACCCAGGCCCCAAGGCATCAGAAACTTCGGCGGCGTAGTGAAACGATGAATCATTTAAAGCTAACTTTTCAATGGCTAATTGTAAATCATGATAATGATCGTCTTTGGGATAAAAGCCTGCAAATACCATTGATTTAGCCGGTTCATATCCTGGTAATGCTTGAGCTGTTGGTGTCGTTTGACTGGTAATCGTATCACCAACCCGCAATGCTTGTGGATCTTTTAATCCAGTTACCAAATAGCCGACTTCTCCAACATTAAGACTGTCCAATGCTGTGAGTTGAGGCATAAAGCTCCCAATTTCCTTGTTCGGTAATTTTTGATCATGCGCCATTAACAAAACGGGTGTCTTTGCAGTGAGCTGACCATCGACAATACGAACATAGGCAATGATCCCTTTGAACGGATCATAAACCGAGTCAAAGACTAAGGCTTTCAATGGTGCTTTAGTCTGACCCGCTGGTGCTGGAAAATAGTCTTTGATCGCTTCTAAGACCGCATCTACACCTAGTCCGGTTTTCGCTGAAATCTTTAAAATCGGACTATCCAAAAACTGAACAGCCAATTGTTTAATCTGTTGTTCAGTCCGTTCAACTTCGGCCATCGCACTATCGATCTTGTTAATAACCGGTAAAACCTTGAGACCGTTTTTTAAAGCCAAACGTAAATTGGCCACCGTTTGGGCTTGAACGCCCTGAGTGGCATCAACTAATAAGATGGCACCATCACTGGCGGCCAAACTTTTAGACACTTCATATGAAAAATCGACGTGCCCTGGTGTGTCGATCAAGTTATATTCATATTCTTGACCATCAGCCGCCGTATAAAAATTACGCACGGTACGCGACTTAACCGTCACCCCGTGAGCTTGTTCCACTGCCAAATCATCTAACAATTGGGCTTTACTTTCCCGCTGACTAACCGTTGCGGTTTGTTCCATAATCCGATCCGCTAACGTTGATTTGCCATGATCAATATGTGCAATAATCGCAAAGTTGCGGATGTGACTTGTTTCCATAATCTTTCTAGTCTCCCTTATAAGGTCAATGTTGGATAGCGGCCCAGCAAATAATACTTAAAGCTTGTCACCGCATCAGTTTTGATATTAATTTTAAAGTGTTCAAAGTTCTGTTCAATTAATGGGCGTTGCTGAAACTCATCTAACGCCGCTAAGTTCATTAAACCGCTAATAATAGCACTTTGAACTAAGTATAATTGACTGACTTCAGCCACCGTCAAGGTCGGAATTTGCGTACAGATGGCTTGTGCTAACCGTTCATTTACATCGTACAAAGCCTGACGATGAGCGATTGTTTGTGCTAAATTCGCGCCTTGTTCTAAGATCGGACCACGTAATGCATTCAACCGTAATAAGGTTGCATGGTGATCGATTAAGTTGGCTGTTTCAGTCAGTAAGAGTGCTGCAAACTGCGTGAGATCTAAAGTTTGTCCGTCGACTTGTTTGATGATACCTTCAAAATAATCACAGTAGCCATCAAGTAGTAGCGTCATGAACAAACTTTCTTTACTTTCATAGTAATTAAATAACGTACCTTTTGAACAACCGGCCTGTTTTGCAATCGCAGCCATTGTAATTTGACTGAACGACTTTTGTTCAAATTGTTGTTGTGCGGCAGTCGCAATCGCCCGCGCTTTTTCGGCTTTTTGGCCGGTGGTTAAGCTATTCATCGTTAAGACCTCCATTTTTGACTATTGGTCATTTTTGATTTTAAAAAAAACTTGATCAATATTAGTCTTCATTTCAAAACTGACTATCGGTCAATGATGATTAATTTAACAGCCAACGACCACTTTGTCAATACCTTCAAAAAAATGATCCAAGTTATCCACGATAACTTAGATCATTAATCAAGGCTATGGTTGCAACAAAATCTTACCCGCGACTTTACCTTGCTCCAAGGCCTCATGTGCTTGAGCCCCTTCAGCTAACGGAAAAATCGTTGGTACGTTCAACGTGATTTGCTGACGTTGAACATAACCGAATAAACGAGCTGCTCGCTTTTGTCGCGACGGCGCATCAATCAAGAAGTCCCACAAATCACCAGTCATCAAGCTCTTTGACCCTTGCATCAGCGCTAACGGATCAACTTTAGGCGGATTGCCACCAGCCATACCATAAAAGACAATACGGCCACGCGTCGCCGTTAACTGCAGGCTTAATGGCACCGTTTTACCCACACCATCAAAAACAGTCGCAAAGTAGTCATGATAATCTTTCGCCCAATCGTCATGGCGCAAGAAGACTTTTTCGGCACCGGCATCTAAGGCCAACCGTTGCTTAGCTGGCGTTGAGGCCACACCATAAACCTGACAGCCATCTGCCGTTAACATCTGTGACAATATTTGACCCACACCACCGCTAATGCCATGAATCAGCACCCGATCGCCGGGTTGATTTTGAGCTAAATCATGTGCTAAGAAATCCGCAGTTAACCCTTGCAGCCCAATACTAGCTGCAAACTGATCTGATAGTAAATCTGGTACTCGAATAACATTAGCGACTGGCACCGCAACCAGTTCCGCATTAGCCAGTGGCACATCGACAAACATGACCCGATCACCAATAGCATAGTCGGTTACTGCTGACCCCACTTCGACAATCACACCAATACCTTCATAACCATCAATATAAGGTGTATGGTCCGCTAAATGATACGTGCCCTGACGGCGATAAATATCAGCATAATTCAACCCAATATAAGTGGTTTTAACCAAGACGGTTTCAGCAGTCACAATTGGGTCAGCAACGGTTATATACTGTAAAACTGACGCTGCACCAAACTCGGTAAACGTTAGTGCTTTCATTCAAAAATCACCCTTCATCAACTTTGACTTAGCCTAACGTTACCACTTAAAACGCAACTTTTCACGCTAGTCGCGTTCTCGCTGACGTTGCCGACGCTCGTGATGCTGCGCTTGTAAGTGCGCATTAGCTTGCATCTCCGTTGGAAAAGCTGCTTGCGCGCGCCACCAAACACCACCACGTTGCACCAACAGGGTCACGCCAATATATAGGATTAAAGTCGTTGAACTACCAGTCCACAATTGATCGATCGCCAAATGACCACCAATACTGATCACCCATAAGACTAAAGTGAGCCAATTACCTTGTCGCATCACCAAGCCGTCATCGTTGACCCATAAGTGATACGTTAGCGCCCGTAACAAGCCAAAGCCAATGGCACTGACCCCACTAAGACCGCCAAAGAGCAATGCTTGTGACCAAGTGATCGTCAGATGTTGTTGTGAAAAGGCATCGTAAAGTGAGGTTAATCCAAATAAAATCACTAACCCGAAAAACATAGCTTTAAACCGAATAACTTTAGCCGCCAATTGACGACGAATAATGACAATGAGTAGCCAGGCCCCTAAAACAAGATTAGTTAGACTTAAAGTTTGCATATTGTTAGTCCTCCAAAATTTTTAATGTTCTTAGTATACTGCCAATCACTTAATTGTCATGTTCTTCTGAGCTAACCGGTTAAAAAAACGGGCCAAGTGGTTAACCCGGCTCGCTAAAACTCATGATTTAGTTGCAAATCCTGATTGAAATATTGCGGATACATCAAGTAACAGGCAATAACACTGCCAATGCTAGTCGCTGCTAACAGCATGAACGTGACCATAATCTGATACATAATGGCTTTCGTTGGATTAATTCCAGCAAAGATCAACCCGGACATCATTCCCGGTAAACTAACTAGTCCCACCGTTTTAGCGGAGTCAATCGTTGGTGCCATGCCCATCCGAATCGCTTGACGCACGAGTTTTGACGCGGCTTGTTTCATCGTCGCACCTAACGCGAGTCGTTCTAAAATTGCTTGGCGCTGATCGTGAAAGCTAGCGGCTAAACTCCGATAGGCTAACCCGATTGCGATCATGGCATTACTGGCAATCATCCCAGTGATTGGCACCACTTGGCTCGGCGTAAATTTAATCGTCCCAACGACTAACAACAAACACAAGGTTAATCCAGTCGCTACTAGTAAGGCCAAACCACTAATGATAAACGCATGTGGCATTTTGTTGGCTCGTTTACCCGCATTATACGCGGCATTCAATAAGATAATCGCCACCATACCACCGGTTAACCACCCACGGTCGAGCTTGATCACATAAGTTAACACATAACCCACGACCGTTAATTGAATCACTGCACGTATAACCCCGACAATAATATCTTTTTCAAGACCGATACGTTCGTGCCAATTGATAATTAGCGCAATGACCACTAGGGTTACCGCAAAACTTAACGCTAGTGGGCTGACAATTAAATTAGTCATGTTGTCCCTCCAATCTGCCATCACGAATCTCAATCATGTTCGTCGCACTGGCCAATTCACTGTCATCATGCGTCACAGATAAAATCGTGAGTTGTTGCCGATGATAATCGTCAATAAGTCGATGAACAATCGTTTTAGTTTCCTTATCCAGTCCCGCGGTCACTTCATCTAGCAGCAACACTTCTGGTGGGAACATCAAATTGCGAATCAAAGCCACACGTTGCTTTTCACCACCAGATAATTCCACGATCGGTTGTGTCAATGTTCGATCAGTGAGATCCACTTTATCTAGTGCTGCTGATGCCGCCAATTGATCAAATGGCAACCCTCGAATGGTAAACGGGAAGGCCAAATTATCTTGGACCGTTTCACCGAACAATGTCGGTTGCTGGAAGCAATAAGAAACCCGTTTACGATAAGTCGGTTTATCATAGCTAGACTGCGGTTGCCCCATAAAGTTCAGCTGGCCACTCGTTGGCGTTAATAAACTGGCTAGCAGGCGTAATAATGTACTCTTTCCTGAACCAGATGGCCCAGTAATCGTCAGATAGTCACCGGCCGGAACCGTCATGATAATCTCGTCTAACACATGATGATCATTCGGTACATAACTGACTTGTTCAAGCTCAAAAACGTTCATTCTGATCCCTGCTTTCTACTGAAAAGCCGTTTAAGTTTACTTTGCCTCTGTAAACGCTTGATAGCAAGTAAAATGAAATAAACCAACCAGTCCGCAAAATCATAATTTAAAAATGAGTCATTCGTAATGCCAGGATTGGTCAAATAAGTTTGCTGACTTAAATAATGTTGCTGGCTAATGCACATTTCACCTAAATCACGTAGCCAAAGAATGGAAACTAAGTCGGTCGGCAGTTGACGAAACCATTTTCTGGCACACCGTTTCGGCATCATATATCTCACAAACTGCCCCACCTAAAGCCATCCCTTGAAAGCTGTCTTGAAATAGTGATAAGCCATTTGAGAGTTGCAACAAGTCATAATAATCGCTCGGTAACGCCAATTGCTTCATTAATTGAAGGTCTTCCACGCTAATTGGTGTATTAAAACTCATTTTTTCTTCAAATACCCCACCAATATTGACAATTTGAAACGATTTTTGACCATTATTCGTCAGCGTTTTCAACCCATTGATTGCTACCAACATTCGCTCATTCATTATTAAAACTCCCTACTTTGTCACGATGCTTTATTTTAGATTCGTATGTCATTATTTGTTGTGCCCAAATTTGAACTATTTAAGTTTGGTTACTTTATTGCTACTACTCAATTTGATTCTTAAAATAAATAAACCGCTATATTAATCAAATCCATCACCAACAGACAGACTGGTAGCCAAAAAACATCTGACACAATCACATATATGAGATAGGTTCGGTATAACTGATTATAGGCAACGCTTTGATCGGTGACTACCTTAAAATTTAGTTTGATCATTGTTTTTTGCTGCTGCCAATGGCTCACTACTCTGGCCTGAAAAATAAAGACGATCAGCACTAAAAATCCAAACGCTAGTTGTGTAATTCTGGCAACTAGCTCAAATTGTGTGACTAAGGTCAGAATAATCATGATAATGGCCGTAATTTGGGTCAAACGAATAAGTTGTTTCAATTTTTTTAGTAACGGATCTAAATCCATATAATTAATTTTCTTAAGAAGTCCCATTGAGACAAATTGATCAAGTTGCTGATTGAACTGTTTTCGAAGTGTTAACCGAACTAACCAATAAATGATGAGCAAGGCATATGCCGTCACTAATTGATTATAAATCCCGTTAGTCAACAAATGTGGCAGTAACTCACTTGGATAAAACGTCATTAATCCACTGTCTCCCATCTACAGTTTTTTGTAACCATTCTCCTAAATGAGTTAATTTTAGCAATCCCGAAAAACTAATAAAATCAAATTAATGTAATTTTTTAGTAAATAGTGCAAAAAAAGCATGGATGATAATTATCCGTTTAATTGACCGATCTAAGTCAAACAAACCAATAATTAATCATCCATGCTTACTTCTGCGACTGATTCCGTTTCAACAAGGCTTGATTAATCTTAGTCACCCGCAAATGCTGATTGAATCGGACAACTGCATAAATGCCCACATAAATCACAATATACGACCAACCAAACGACCAAATCGCACCCGCTGCCGGCCAATTAGTAGGCACGCCTTGATAACTTAGCATGCCAATTACGAGCACAAAGGTGCCCACAAAATGAATGCCAAGCGCCGCTAAGAAACTCAAGCGATCACTATCAAATACCAACGTTAAAATCCCGATCGCCGCGCTCATCAACAAGACACTCACAATGCGACCAGAACTATGCGGCCAATTTTCTAAATGACTCGCCAGCAACAATAAGTAGGCAACGCTCCCATATCCCGCTCCCTGCATCGCATAGCGTAAAACCTTATTCACGTTTTTGCCTCCTTTAAATGCCTAGTCGCTGCATCAAATTTTTAACATATTTTCGACTGACATCTGCTTTAACTTGATTGGCTAAAATTGCAGTCATATTACCGGAAAAGCTGTCCTCTAACGAGCGTAAATGATCTAAATTTAACAGGCCATGTTTGGATACTTGAACAAACGTTGTCCCTGGCAAGCGCTGCATAAAATGCCGTAACGTGTCCCGAGTTTGAACGGTCTCACCAGTGGTGTATAGACACAATAAATTAGCTTGAATTTCGACCGATACAATGGTTTGAACTTTAATCATCACTAATCGGTCCGGCGTTTTGATTGGAATAATACCAGTTGGTGATGCCTGAAATTGTGCTAAATACGTTTCTAAATCCGGCACTTGCCCGGTTTCTGCGGCCGCCTGAATGACAATCAGTGGATCATCAGGGTCGATTTCAGGGTGCTCTTCAAATTGTTGGCGCACCAAAACCGCCTCCATTTCAATACGAATTAACGACTAGCACGTAACTGACGTGTGTGCCACAAGGTTACTAATTGCGGAACCATCACAATCAACAACGCCCCAATCAAGATCATACTTATTATGTGAGTCGTCGCAGCCGGTGTCAATAATGTCGACCACTTTAGTCGGATGCCCATCAAACGTTCAAAATGAAGTCGCGTCTGCTCAACTGGAAATGCCGTCTTTAAAGTCGATGACATCAATAATTGCCGAAAGCGCGCAGCTACGTAACTCCCCGGCGTCAATTTAACTAATTGCTGTGCCGCAGTTGGCAAGCTGCCAATTGGTAAGTAAGTCCCCACTAAGAATCCAGAAGCCGTCCCAACAATACTTTCTAGCTTACTCAAATTACTTAGTGATCGGACTAACTGTAATAAAATCGCATTAACTAAGGTGGCAACTAGCGCACTACCGATCATGAGAACGCCCAGTTCAATAATCGGCAAATGTGTTAAAGCCAGTTGATCCGTCCAATGAAAATACGCTAACATCACGACTAACATGATTAGTTGCATTAGCGACCCAATCAAGGTGGCACTTAATAGGTAACTCACTTGTAGTTTCAGTGGTCCCGCATCAGTCAATTGTAAATCTAGCGATGTTTGTCGTTCACGATCAACGACTTGTTGTGCCAAACTACTCAAGGTGGTGGTCATCCCAGTGATTGCCAGCGTCCCACCAATTAACCACAAGTCTAATAAGGTTTTCGCATGTGGCACGGCTTGCCAACTTGTTTGCATATTTTGTTTCAAAAAGACCAGATATAGCACAAACGAGATCATCGCACCTAACAGTGAAAAGACAACCCCACTGCGATTACGGAAATATAACTTTAAGTTTCGTTCAATCATTGCATTCATTTTAACGGAGCTCCCTTCCAGTTAAAGCCAAAAACGCATCATCCATCGTGCCTGGTCGAAATTCAAAACTCGTCATCAACGCTTTGACGGCTGTCAAAATTGTTAACGCCGCTTGCGACGTTGGAACATGAAAAGTAACCTGATCATCGGTGATGTTCACCGGTTCCATGGTCACTTGTCGGCATAATTCGGCAACATTTGACGTCGTAATTTGGAGCACACTTGCGGCATGTTGTGCCTTAATGGCTGTCGCGGTACCTTGGGCGATCACATGACCATGATCAATGACATAAACATTATCAGCTGCATCGGCTTCACTCAAATAGTGGGTTGTCAACACAATGGTTAGCCCTTGTTCACGTTGTAATTGTCGTAGTAAGTCCCAGATTGCGGTTCGCGTTTGAATATCAAGGGCTGTTGTCGGCTCGTCCAAAAACAAAATATCAGGATCATTTAATAAAGCCCGGGCAATATCTACTCGTCGCCGTTGACCACCAGATAAAGTACCATAGCGTTGATTCATAAACGTGGTTAAGCCTAATTGTTGACTAACCTCCGTCACTTTTTGTAAATCGACCTGTCGATATTGTCGTGCCCGCAATTGCAAATTTTCTTTAACTGTTAATTCGGTGTCTAAAACGCTCGCTTGAAAGACAACGCCAATTTTGACCTGATCAGCATACGTGATTTTGCCAGTCGTAGGCGTGGTTAGGCCTAACAAAAGTTGCATCGTCGTTGACTTACCGGCACCATTGGGTCCAAGTAACGCCGTAAAGCTTCCTTGTTCAATATTTAAATTCAACTCATTCACGGCAATTTTCTTGTCAAACCTTTTCGTTAAATGTTCAGTCGTTAAAATCATGTCCCTCATCTCCTTGACCCATAGATTACTGGATTATGGGCCTGCTGTAACGCTTATTCAGCTAAGCGGTTGAAATTAGGTGCTAAGTGGTTAACAACTGATTTTAAAATGCAAAAAAAACGATTATCAAGCAATATCTCGCTTGGTAATCGTTACTAGCTACAAACACTTTAGCTTAGTTTCTGGTAAGCCGGTACCAACTCATTGGCCGCAAAATCAGTCAGTTTAGTTGGCCCTAATACCGGCTGATGTTGCCGATAATCGGCATAAAAATCATGATCGCGCTCAAAGGCAACCATCTTAATATATTCGGTCGCAAAGCTAGCCGGTGCACCAGCAGCCAACATACCTTTAAGTGCCGTGTCATCATCGATTTGAACGACTTTCACTTCAAGTCCCAATGCGTTGCCCAAAATTATCGCCACTTGCTGATAACTCAACTCATCACTAGCGACATATTGGCTGGTAACGCCGGCTTCTGGTGCTGTCAATGCCTTGAACACAACTGGCACAATATCAGCTGGCGCAACCCATGATTGTGGTTTATCAATCGCTGCATTTGTATAAATCGTTTGGCTTTGTTTGATCGTCGTCAAATGGCTGAATAGATTGTAATACATGCCAGTCGGCCGTACGAAGGTTAAATTAACACCTGGCAGACCGGCAGTTAGTACGCCTTCAATAATATTATAGATGTGTAATGCCCCCACTTCTGGACCGCCTTCTGCACCAATACTACTCAAATTGACCACTTGCTTAACTTTGTTAGCCTTAACCGCATTAACATAAGTCTGCGCCTGTTGTTTGCCAGCTGCAAAAATATCCATCCCACTTGCGGCCGCCGTAATCATCAAGTAAACCGCATCGGCACCGGCAAAAGTCTGCGTTAAAAAGGCTTCATCAGCGATACTCCCAATAGCTGGCGTTGCTCCTAAAGCCGTAATTTCAGGGGCGCGATCGGAATTATGGCTAATCACCGTTACCTCGTGCCCTGCTTTAAGTAATTGTTGTGTTAATGGTCGACTGATATGGCCCAAGGAACCTGTTAAGATAATTTTCATTAGTTTAATCTTCTTTCATAAAATATAAGTCTATCTTTTTAGCGTGTTGTTATTATAAAAGATAGACTTATATTTTGTCAACTGATAAACTTAATAAAAAAAGGAGTACGAAATCTTGGTAAAACTAAAAGATGAACAAAAACATGATCGCTTGATCCAATCCGCCATCGAATTGTTGGCCATCGCGGGGTTAACCGGCTTTTCAACAACAAAAGTTGCGCAACGTGCCGGGATTCCCCAATCCAATGTCTATATTTACTTTAAAAATAAACAGGCCCTACTTGAAGCCGTCTTTCAAGATACCGTTCATCGCCAAAGTGTTGCAGTCGTGCACGGTTTAGACGAACAGGCGCCCTTAACCCAACAGTTACCTATGAGCATTGAGCGACTCTACCGATTTGCCTTAGCCGAGCCCGCCAGCGTTGCGGCTTTACAGGTTTTATTAAGCGACAGCCAGCTAAAATCATTGCTACACGTTAAGGCCGACGACCAAGCCAATCAACAAATCCAACGACTCATTAAAACTGGTGTCAATCAAGGTATTTTACGGCCAACCGATTTAAATTTTTTGCGTTACTTTCTCTCTCGCCCTGTCTTTCACTATGCTGAGGGTGTCCGTGCCAACTTGTACCCTGACACGCCCGCGGCTTTAGCCGATCTCACCGCCATGATCATGGGTGCGATTCTGCAACCAACGGTCTATCGCGACTGGCTACAGTCGTTGCCTGAATAGGCTTAAACAAATAAGGATCGCAAAATCAATTTTGATTTTGCGATCCTTATTTAATAACTACCTTACGACATACTTTGCCAGTCAACCACACCCGTTTGGAAACTATCAGCTTCTAGTAACTGATCTAAGGTGACCCGTTTTAATTTTTCATTAAAGGCCATATTTGCCCGTTCAAACGCTTGCAAAGCCACTTGCTCGCTTTGACGAATATGCTCATCATCGCCCGGAAATAGCCGTTGGGCCAAGTCCATTGGTGGCATCTGCAATGTACCAACCTGTTCCACGGCATCACTCACATCAAACAAGGAAATCCCAGTGATCGGCTGCTTCAAGCTAAAGCCACCATCTTTACTAGCACTAGAATCAACCAATCCAGCTAATACCAACTTGCGCAGAATTTTCTTTAAATAAGAATCAGAAACGGCTAACCGTTGGCTAATCAATTGACTCTTCAGAGGGGTATGTCCCTGCTGCAGGGCAAGCATTAAGAGCACATAAATACCTTGTTGCGTGCTTTTGTTAATTTTCATAGTTTCATCTCATCTCAAAACTTAGTCATGACCCAATTGCATCAACTGTGTGTATAGCTGATTAACCACAACTTCAACAGCCACTGGTTTTAGTTTAGCAGAAAATCGACCCAAAAACGTTAACAAGGGCACCATCTTCATCATGGTATCTTGGCGTCCGGCTCCATAAACGAGTGTTGGTTCTACATAAGCTAATGGGACGTCACTTTGTTGCAAGTATTGAATTAAATCGGCCTTTGTTTTTAAGAATGCCTTTGGTCCCAATTGACCACCCACGAACCCCATCGCCTGACAATGAGCGGTTTCGGCCAATTTTCGCATTAACTGCGCAGGTTGGTCATTGACTTGCGTTGATAATGCTGGTGACTTTTCAGGCCGGCCAATTAAATCAACGATATAATCAAATTCAGCTGGCAAAACCTGTTTAACCGCCTCAAAATCCGTAAGGTCAACGGCCCGATTGTGAATCCGTGGATCAACTAACTGATTCTTACCTGAGCGCGATAAGATCCAAAAATCGGCCAATGCATCTTTTTGAAGCCACAATTTAGTTAATTCGCGTCCCAAATAACCGTTACCACCTAAAATTACAATTTGTGTTGTCATGATTTCGCTCCATTCCGTGTATATTTAATATCTATGGATATTAAATATACACGGACAAAATAAATAAGCAAGTTTATCGGCTTATATTCTTGATCCGACATTAATTAATATTGACGCCATCAATCTCACATTGTATGATAGTTTCATGATTATCAAACAACAAACACCTAATGAAGTTCGCGCAATCATCTTTAAAGCTTTATCTGATGAGGCGCGGCTCAATATCATCAGTACCTTGTATCAACATCAACAAGAAATGAGTTGCGGCGAGATAGGAGATCAACTAGATATCAATAAGTCAACAGCGTCCTACCATTTTAAGACTTTGCGCGAGGCCGGATTAACGACCACTCGAAAAGTTGGGCAAAATAAATTTGTTTCTTTAAATCTTGATGTTTTTAACACGGTGCTCCCTGGTTTCTTAGATACCTTGTAATGAGGTATCTTTTTTTAGGTTTTGTTGTTCGATAGTTTTAAAACTATTAAAGAGGGATTAAGATGCGACGTTATTCATTATTATTTTTCCTAACCATGTTTTTAATCGGTACCGATACTTTTCTGGTTTCACCATTACTGCCAACCTTGGCTCAACTTTACCACGTTTCGACCGCTGCTTCTGGATGGTTAGTTAGTGCTTACGCCATTGGCTATGCCGGTTTCGCACTAATTTCCGGCCCCATCGCTGATCACTTTGACCGTAAAAAAGTGATGCTCTGGGGGCTTTGTGCTTTTGCGCTTGCCACTTTAGGCTGTGGGTTTGCGCCAAATTTTCAACTCATGCTGGCGGGTCGTTTCTTAGCCGGTGTGAGTGCAGCCTTTATTACCCCGCAAGTTTGGGCTTCTATTCCCGTCATTGTTGACAAAGGACAGATCGTTAAAGTCATGGGATATGCCACTGCTGGCTTATCGGTTTCACAACTGGTTGGCATTCCGATTGGAAGTTATCTAGCGGCCTTTTCTTGGCACACGCCTTTTTGGGTAATCGCCGCCGCGGCAATTATTTTACTAGTCTTACTTTACCGTTATCTGCCAACCCTCACGTTCAGTACAGAAACTAAGACCGGCTTCTGGGCGACCTACGCATCGATCGGTCATCAATCCAACACTTGGCCTTACTTAGCGGCCTATTTTATCTTTCAAACCGGTTCATTTACCGTGATAACATTTATTGCCACGTGGTTCACACACAGTTTTGGCTTAACACTCACCGGTGTTGGGACCGCGATGATTGCTATTGGTGCCGGTAACTTGATTGGCGCGTTATTCGGTAATCGTTTGGTCACCGCAATTGGCTTAACAAAAGCGTTTCTCATCGAATTAATCGTCTTGATCGCCATTTATATTATTTTGCCAATGGTCCATCAATTCTGGCTAGCCGAATGTTTCCTAACCTTGAGTTTTGTTCTCAATGGCTGCCTATTTCCAATCTTTATGACCACGTTACAGTCAACCGCCACACAAGCCCGGAGCACGATTTCATCATTATCCAATGCAGCGATGTATTTTGGTGAAACGCTCGCAGGAATTATCGGTGGCTGGCTATTTAAAACGACGCCTAATTATCTCGGCATCGCTTGGTTTGCGGCCCTCATGATTGCTATCGCCCTTAGCCTATATGCACGAGCTGGCTTATTCCGCACAAAACAGCATTAAGCATATTGATAGACTTCTTTATTATTTTTATATTATCATTTCCATAACAAATAATATAAAATCAATTGGAGGTCTTCTTATGTATAAACGAATTTTAGTGCCCCTTGACGGTTCCGACAACGCTTATTTAGCCCTAGATCATGCCATTAAGTTAGCACGGACCTTTGACGCAAAGTTATTCTTACTCAGTGTCATTGATATCACCCGTTTAAACGTCTACAGTCCTTCAGCCTATGGTGGTGCACTCTACACCGATTTACTCACGATCACTAAAGAAAACCGTACCAAAATTCTTGATCGTGCTAAATTTAAAGCCGAATCAGCCAACGTTGAAACGTTACCCATTCAAATCAACAGCATCCCTAAAACTAGTATTGCCACCGAAATTCCTGACAAATATGACATCGATTTAATTGTTATTGGTAAATCTGGGACCAACGCGATTTCAAGACTCTTCTTAGGCTCAACGACTGCTTATGTTGTCCGCAAAGCCACTGCCAATGTCATGGTCATTAATATGCCCGTTGACAGCTAGTTTTAGGAGGTACCGCTAATGGATAAAACCTATTTACGTGTCCACTGGTGGGAAATCGTGCTGTGGCTCATCGGCGTGGCCATCATCGGCCGCTTATCAAGCCTACTGGCCGGTGATCTACGCGCCATTTATAACGGCTTTCAGTTACCACCACTAGCGCCACCCGATTATTTATTTGGCCTGGTTTGGCCGGTATTATACGCTTTAATGGCGATTGCTGGGGCATTAATTGCACACCAACCAAGAACGTCAGCCAAGAAACGACTCGATTACTTACTATTCAGTTTTCAACTCTTTTTAAACTTTTGTTGGAGCATCGTCTTCTTTGGTCAAAATGAAAAATGGTTAGGCTTGGCGATTATTCTGCTATTGGACTTGTTTGTTGCCTGTTTAATCGCTCGGCTATATCAGCCAGCACGGTGGGCCGCTTACTTGTTAATGCCTTATCTGATCTGGATTCTATTCGCCACTTATTTAACTGTCGGCGTGGCATTACTGAACTAATACAAAGGCGTTTGGAGCTCTGATTCCAAACGCCTTTGTATTATAAAAAAATGATATTTGATTGACTATGTTGGTTTACAACTTAGTAGTAACTTGTTATACTACTTAGTGAAGAAATCGATTTCAGAAAGGTGGTCGCGCATGGCCCAAACACAATTAATCAAAGGCGTCTTAGAAGGCTGTGTGTTAGCCACGATCGCCGAACACGAAGTTTACGGCTATGAACTCATTCAAGCTTTACGGCAGCATGGCTTCACTAATCTCGTTGGTGGAACCGTTTACCCTTTATTATTGAAGCTCGAAAAAAATGGTGACTTAACTAGCACCCTCAAGCCGTCTGCCGATGGTCCCAATCGTAAATACTACCAACTAACGGCTCAAGGCCAACAAACACTAGCCACGTTCGCAACCAATTGGCAACAATTACAAGTCAATGTGGCCAAAATCTTAAGGCAGGTGACCAATGATGACCCAAGCTGATCAAACCCGTAACCGCATGAACCAAATTGTTGACCAACTTAACCCAACTAATCAAACGTATTTTCACCAATTGACCACGTATCTCATGACCAATAGTCTATTTACCAATGAAACCGCCCTCAACCGACAATTACTCGCAATGGCACAAGACTTAGCCGATGCCGAACACGATGGTCTAGACGCCGAACAATATTTTGGTAATGCCCCACAGGCTATGGGTGATGCGTTACTAGCTCAATTACCGCCAGCCAAATTGCGGGAACATCTGCCATTTTTGGCCGTTTTAATTGGAATTAGCTGGTGTTTTTTGATTATTAGTAGTCCGAATATTGCAACCGGTTTACAACTCAACTTACTAATGTTCATCATCGTTCCGATCGTTGAAATCATCATGACCCAACTTATTTTTAAATGGTTTCACATGACCACATATTGGCAACGAACCAATCGTCTGACCAATTGGATCACATGGTTCGTCAATGGACTGTTCTGGATTGTTTGTGTCGGCATCATGGTTCTCTTGATTTTCTTTGTACCAACTACCTATCAAGTCGTCATTGGACAACCGTGGAATTTATTGATCTTAGGGTTATTAGCAGTGATTGCGGTTAGTTATTTTGGATATCAATTGTATAGTTTGCGTCAAAAGTAACCGCCAAAAACCACGTGTTTAGAACTGGATTTGTTCCAGTCTTAAACACGTGGTTTTACTTATTTTTTAGCTACATAGCGTGCCAATCCGACTGCTATTAACAGCGCCGCACAAGCGATACCGCATAATCCTTGAAACCCAATTTGTAAGTATAGCGCGCCGCCAAACATCGAACTAAAGGTTAGTCCAAAGTACAGGCAAGCACTGTTGAATGCTGTCATCGTCGAACGTTGTTCAGGCAAACGATTAACGACATATGCGTTAAGTGCCGTGACACCGAAACCTTGAACTAACGCTAATCCAATTAAACACCCCGCAATGATAACTAAATTGTTGGCACCACCGATCATTCCCAGGATCAACACCACGGACAACAATCCATTTAATTGAACAGATCGTAACAGACCAATTCGCGTCACCAATTTCCCACTAAAGAAGCTAGCCACAAAGTTACTTAAGCCATACAAACTAAATAAAATTCCAGACTGACCCGTGTTTAAGTGAAATGCGGCTGTCACATAAGTGCCCAAAAACGTATAAACGGTGTAAAAGCCTAACATCCAAACAAGTGTGATCAATAAGGTTAACCACGCTGACGGCGTTTTAAGTAAGGTTCGATACCCGCTTAAATACGATGTCGTGACCGATTTCATCGGTGTTACTGGTGGCAACACCGCCCACAAAACACCTAAAGCTAACATGGTCACAATCGCAGAACCCCAAAAAGCCCAGTGCCAATCCGCTAATTGTGCAAGTCCTGTTCCCAACGGTACCCCAATCGCAATCGACAACGATAAGGCAGACATCGTAATGCCCATCACGAGATTTAACTGCTGACCTTTAAACGTTTGACCAATCAATGCCCAAATATTAGGCAAGGTTAACGCGGCGCCAATCCCAGCAATTGCCCGACAACTATCGAATAAGATAATCGTTGGTGCAACGGCACACAACACACTGCCAATTAAAAATAGGCCAACGCCTAATAACAATAACCGTTGACGTGGATACCGATCACCCAGCGGCCCTAAAATCGGTGCCCCAACAGCATAACAAACCGCATAAACGGACACGGTTAATGCGGCCTGATTGATCGGAATTTGAAAACTCTGTTCAATTGCCGGTAATAATGGCGCAATAATAAATGAATCCGCGCCAACAATAAAGACAATCAAAAATAACCCCGTGACTAACAACCAATTTTTGGCGGTAATCTTGGTTTCTCGTTCCATTTCGCAACACTCCTTCTCTACATGAGCCTTATTGTCACGAAATTTCAGTTAAAACACAATACGGGAATTTAATGTAACCTAGACTCAGTTGATATCCTGGCAAGTCCGAATTTTCCTTAAATTATGAAGCCGTGTTATAGTGAATAAAAAACTTGGAGGAACGTATGATGTTAACTGCCCTCAATACTCAAACTCGACACGGTGAAGTTTGTCCGTTAGACACCACCTTAAAAGTGATTACTGGTAAATGGAAATCGATTATTTTATGTCGTTTAATGAAACAGGAACTTCGCTACAGTGAACTGTTACGCACTTTACCAGGTTGTACGCGGCGAATGTTGTCCTTGCAACTCAGCCAATTGGAAGCTGACCATATCATCCAAAAGGAAGTTGACCCAACTTACACCCCCATTAAAACAAGTTATCATTTGACTGAACTCGGCCAAAGTTTAGTGCCCATCATTCAAGCAATGGACCAATGGGGTGCACAGTATATTAAGACATTGGAAACGACTACCGATTAGTACCGCCTAACTCAATGTCGTCAATTGCATATCAGTTGCAACCGCTTAACAACTCTCGTAAAATTCAGACTAATTAAGTAACCATTAGTTTGAAGGGAGTGCTCAGTATGGCAACAACCAATTATGATTTTGATATCTTGTATTTAGGTAGTGGGCATGGCACATTTGACGGGGCCCCAGCCCTCGCAAAACAAGGTTTAAAAGTCGGGGTTATTGAGGCCGGACTGGTTGGTGGTACCTGTCCTAATTATGGATGTAACGCAAAAATCACCTTAGATTTCCCTGTCCATCTTCAACATCAAGTTCATGAACTCAACCCCGTCTTACGAGGCGCGTTAACACTGGATTGGAATGCCAATTTACGTCATAAACAAAAAATCATCGAACCGCTACCTGACATGCTTACCCATCGCATGACTGATTCAGGGATGACGTTAATCAAAGGCTTTGGTCATTTTGTGGATGCCCATACGATTGCGGTTAATGAAACACAATATACCGCTGATAAAATCGTGATTGCGACCGGTTTGAAGCCCCGTCCACTCACAATTCCCGGCAACGAATGGGCGATGGATAGCACGGCCTTTATGGCGCTTGATAATTTGCCCGCTAACTTGGTCATTATTGGCGGTGGCTACATTGCCATGGAATTTGCCACTATGGCGATCGCGTCCGGTAGTCAAGTGACCGTTATTTTACGAGGTGATCACGCCTTACGCCAATTCCACCAACCATTGGTCAATCAATTAATGCTGCATTTGACGGATCAAGGCGTCACTTTCTTACGACAGACAACCGTTCAAGCCATTAAGAAAACGGCGACACAACGATATGAAGTATTAACTGAAGACGATACCTTGGTAACTAATGGGGTCTTAAACGCGACTGGCCGTGAACCTAACATCGACTTATTAGCGTTAGACGCGATTGGCCTCGATTCAACCGCTAACGGTATCTTGGTGAATGATCACTTACAGACCAATATTCCTAATATTTATGCAGTTGGCGATGTCATCGACAAGCCACAACCCAAGTTAACCCCAACGGCTACTTTTGAAGCCCGCTATTTGGCACAATTACTAGGTGAACATACAACCGATCCGATTGATTACCCACCAATTCCAACCGCTGTCTTTAGTTCACCACGCTTGGCACAAGTCGGCGTGAGTGTCACTACGGCGCAAGCTCATCCAGCGGAGTATCGGATTGTCGAACAACATTTAGCCGATAATTGGTATCACCAAGTTAGTCAAAGTAAAATTGGTACCACCATCTTAGTCTTTGATCAAGCTGATCGCTTAGTCGGCGCCACTGAACTCAGTGATCGCGCGACCGCTAGCATTAACACGTTACTGCCAGCGATAACCTTGAAACTAACTGCGCACGAAGTTAACCGGATCATTCCGATTTTTCCAACTGACGAATCAGCAGCTTGGAAATTGTTACCACATGACTAAAAACTGAATCATATCAATAATACGGCCCCATAGTAATTAATAATTGCTATCAGGGCCGTAACTTTGTTTTCATATCATTGTACATATATTATTTTTCTAACTACAATTCATCTTCAGCATTACTTGCCTGCCTTCCCCAGCTAATCACCCATAGACTTACCATTAATCCCCCAATAAAAACACCAACGATTGCCAATGCCAATACCCCCTGGCCAAATACATTCGCTAACCAGGCAGCGCCAAACGTACCAGCAACAGTACTGGCATCCGTCACGGCTAAGGTCTTGCCCATTGTTTGGCTCATCTGATTAGCCTCGACGGTTTGTTGAATTCTTGAAAAAAATGTACATTAAATAGGCCTCTAACGAATCCTAACCCAAACATACCAATCATCATTGTGGGCACAATTGGATAGAGTAACACTAAGCAAACCGGTAACCAACAACTCAACGTGCTCAGTCTAACTTGAGGCCAGAATTTTAATCCACTTGGTGCTAATAAAATACCAACCGCTTCACAACCGAGGAACAGGCTCAAAAGCCAATTACTTTTTAGGACAACCAACGCCAACCATGGTACAAGTACTATAACTAGCGCATCAACCAAATATCCAATAGCTGCTAATAACAAGTCAAACTTGACGCTACTTTTAAACCGGTTTTTAAAACGATTCCTGGAGGTACTGGCCTTACTATTACCTGATCTTTGACCATGCAACTGTAAATCAAAGATCACTGATAAAAGAAATAAGATACCAATAATAGAGATGATCATTTTAGGGTTGATGACTAGTAACAGACTCATTACCAAAATTGATGATATCATAATTGATAGTTGTCGCACCTGCGTTTGAAGACTATTAACCCGCTTAATCTCACTGCCGACAAATAGTTCTGGAATAATCGTTTTATTACTGAGTTTATAAAAAACACCAATTGATTTATTAAGCACGGAAACAACAATCAATAGAATGACCACGTTCACCGATACTGACATTAATAAATAAGTGCCAATGAATAGCAATCCGGTCAAAAGATCCGTCACGATCATCACTACTTTGGCACGCCAAACACCAACAACTTTGCCTGCAATCAGATTTAACGCAATAGCAGGCAACATCGTGATCGTCAAAACTTGACTGAGTAACTCCGGTGAGCCGGTTTCTTTAATCATAATCCAGGAGACCAAGTACGAAAAACCATAAAAGCCAAAGAACGTGATGGTCATGCTAGCGATATACGGCATCTGATTATTGAAACGGCGTGATGTGCTTGAATTTTGTTTAGTCAACTGCCTTATTCTAAGCTTCAAAACCATCGGGGTGCTTCTGCGTCCAATTCCAAGCAGATTGAATAATTTCATGGACATCATCATAATTCGGTAACCAACCCAATACTTGGCGGGCCTTATTGCTGGATGCAACCAATGTATCAGGATCACCCGGACGTCGTGGCCCAATGACCGCCTTGATCGGTTGACCAGTGACTTCACGCGCAGCCGTCAATATCTCTTGGTTTGAAAACCCAGTTGAAGAGCCTAAGTTAAAAGCATCACTTTGGTTGCCATCGGCTAAATATTGCACGGCTTTAATATGTGCATCAGCCAAATCAACAACATGCACATAGTCGCGGACGTTGGTGCCATCCGGTGTTTGATAATCATCACCAAATATTTGAAGTTTGGCACGTTTACCTTGTGCAACTTGCATGATGATGGGAATTAAATGCGTTTCTGGGCCATGATCTTCCCCAATACTGCCATCAAGTTTAGCGCCAGCTACGTTGAAATAACGCAACGCAATAAACTTAATACCATAGGCAACATCGGCCCAATGCATAATTTCTTCCATCATCAACTTACTGGCACCGTAAGGATTAATCGGCTTTTGTAAATCCGTTTCAGCAACTGGAATCTTCTTTGGCGTACCATATGTCGATGCCGTTGAAGAAAAGACAATTTGCTTCACATCATGGGCCTGCATCACCTCAAGTAGCGTAATCATGCCAACCGTATTGTTATTAAAATATTTTAGTGGTTTCGTCATTGACTCTGGCACGACCGAAAAAGCAGCGAAGTGAATCACACCCGTAATCTGTTCTTTTTCAAACACACGATTCATAAAGGCTTTATCACGTACGTCGCCTTGATAGAAAGCAGCCTTTAAACTAATTGCGGCCTCGTGACCAGTTGATAAATTATCAACGACCACGACATCCGCCCCATTTTCAACCAATCGATCAACCGTATGCGATCCAATGTAACCTGCGCCACCCAAAACAAGAATAGACATCTTAAATCCCCCAATTGTCTGATTTTAAATGCGATGTTCATTTAACAACATAATCCTAATAATAAAAACGTCATTTTCGCTTGGTTTATAAGTTAACCTAGTTTTTATGAGGATTATACATAATGACCCTTTTTCAAAAGGTATCCTGCGTCAAGGACGACCTTATCATGCAAATTATCAACCGTATAACAAATGATAAATACTTATATAACTGGATTTCATGCATGAATGGTACCATTGCAAAATTTGTCTATCAAGGGAATATTTGAAAATAATATTATTCATCATAATATAAAACATATGTCAATTAGTTGATGTCTAAACAAAAAATAAAGATACGACATAGATTTCCTATATCATACCTTTACAAAACTAATTGCTATTCAAAAACTAATCATGACTGCCGCGCGTGCCGATACTCTTTAATCTCACGGTAGATCATTAAACTTAATTGTCCAACGGTTACTAACAACGACAACTTCCCCCACAAACCAAAACCACTTTTTTTACTCATACTTTTGACCTCCTTTGACGGCCGTTGTTTAACTCGAACTAGTCACATTTGCCTAAGATTAGCTTACCGATTATTTACCAACGATCCAATTAATATGCTCAAAATAATCGCATCAAAAAAGCCACTTTACAAAGACAATTAGTCTTTATAAAATGGCATTTAATTTCTATGGTAATTGCACATTTTTTGGCACCTGTTGTGCTTTAATCGGTTTAAAATTCGTTACACCGTAATGCCGATTAACCGTTAATTTAACTATTTGACCATAGCGTAATGACCATGGCCGATCAACGTTTGTTTTAAATTGAACCTTTTTTGTTTGGCCTTGTGCATTCACCGCACGACCACGATAACGATAACCATTAACGGTTAAGCTTACTGGTACCGTAATCGGAAAAGTCCCACTACTTTGATGGACACGCATATAATAGGTTTGACCACCATACCGATAAACTTCCCAGCCAGCATTTAACGCTAACACTAAGACCAATAACCCAACTAAAACGCCACCGATCCAACGATCAGTTGGCTTTGACACTGTTTTTGACACTTAAAATCCCCCATTGCACACAAATTTAATTCAACCACACCATATTTCCCCAAAGTGTTGTTAAACCAACATTTATAAGCGTACGAGTTCAGGCTAAGTCTGTCAATGCCTATTTTTTTACTGGATTATACACGCTTAAGTTGCCAAGCCGACCAACAACCTAGTAATGATAGGATTGCTGCGCCGAGAAAAGCCACCAAAACACCGGCTGTAAAGCGATTAGCGGTCTGATAGCTTCCCACCGAACTGAAACCGATAACTGCTAATGTTGTCCCAACCGCGCCACCAAAAAGACGAAAAACATTATAAACACCAGCTGCTTTACCTAACAATGTAGGCGTGGCCGCACCGAGAACTGCTTTTTGTAAAGCTGGTCCTCCCATCGACAAGCCAACACCTGCCAAGGCTAGTGGAAAGATCAACCAAACATAAGTTGTCTGAACCACTAGCAAACCAACCAGCAATAAATAACCAATGCCTTGTAACAACAATCCCCATAAGGCAACAATCCGTGTCCCCCAACGATCAACAGCCTGACCGGCAAACGGCGCTACTAACACTAAGGTCCCCGTCCAAGGTAATAATTCTAAGCCAGCGGTTAACGCTGTGGCATGTCGACTAACTTGTAAATATTGAGGTAGAAAGAAAACAATGCCATACATCGCAGCATATAGTAAAAATGTCGCTACATTACCATGGATAAACGCGACTGTTTTAAATAATTGCATCGGCAATAACGGCGTATTAGTTTGATTTTGACGGTGAATAAACCAGCCCCCGCCAACTAAACTTAATCCACCGATGACCACGACTAGCCCGAGAAAAAGTGGCTGACTAATGGCCGTCATGGTCGTGGCGGATAAGGCCCAGATTAACCCGGTTGACACGAAAATTAAGAGCCATGCATCTAACCAGTTAATCGGTTCAGCTTGACCACAACTTTCTGGCAAATGGCGCTGCGATAAACCAACTACCGCCAATCCAATGGGTAAGTTAATCCAGAAAATCCATTGCCACGTCAATTGTGTCACAATCCAGCCGCCTAAAGAGGGGCCAATAATCAAAGCTAAGCCACCGATACCACTCCAAATGCCTAACGCCTGCCCACGCCGATTTGCTGGTAAAGCTTGCGTTAAAATTGCCATTGACATCGGTGTCATCACCGAAGCACCAATCCCTGCCACCACGCGAGCGCCAATCAAAATCGCAATGTTAGGTGATAACGCACAACCAATTGACCCTAAACAAAAAATCAGAATACCTAATTCATAGACTCGCCGACGACCAAAACGTTCACCTAGCGCGACACCAACTAATAACACGGCCGCAATCGCGATATTATAGGCGTTTAATGCCCACTGTAAACTACTAACAGAAATCTTAAAATCGGTTCGAATCGCGGTTGAAGCGGTCGTCACGATCATCGAATCCATCATTGCCATAAAAAAACCTAAAGCCGTTAATCCCAGTACCCAGCGTTGTTTTGCCATCAGTTTGGCCCCTCACTATTTATGTCCTTGTTAATAAAAATCACCAAGCTTGATGTTAAGTTATCTTTTCCGGAAAGATAGTTCAAAACCTTTTGAACTATTTAACCATATCATCTTTAATTTTATTTAACAAGCAAAAAAAAGCATCGGCCATTGCCAATGCTTTTTCACTAGCGCTATAATCGCTGGGTAAAATTCGTCACATACGTTTCAAACGTCGACCAATTAATCGTGACATATTTCTCTCGGGCAATCTTTTCAGCGGTAATTAAACCGGCTGCTTCGAGGAGTTTGAAATGATAAGAGCCGGACGTCTTACTGATATTTACTGCCCGCCCGACTTCACCACAAGCAACTGGATGATCAGTCTGTTTGATATATTGTAAAATTTGTAGCCGAATCGGATCGGCCAGTGCTTTAAAAATTTGGATTTGTTGAGCATCTTGCCCAAGATTTATTTCAGTTTTCATGACTTTTATTTTACTAGTTTTAAGGTGATTTTCAAGTCACCAGCCTGAGACACCAAATGGCGTTCAACGGGAATTAATTCCAATCAAACGCCATTTGGCTGGTACTTTTCAATCAATGACCACGATGCTTTGCTAATCGTTTGGCTTGTTTTTTCTGCCGAACCTCAGCCGCATGTTGCAATCGACTTTGACGCCGCCGTTGCTTCTTCAACACCAAGTTTTGTTGATGCTGTAATTTAAGCAACTTGGTGGCGGACTGCCGACCACCTTGTTTAGTGCTGCGACGAGCTTGCCGTTGTCGCTGGTTCACTGGCGATGGTTGTGTTTCCGGCATTAAAGCCGACCAGTGTAAAATGGTCCAACGCTGATTAATCAACCACCAAATTTGCGGCATCGTTGGCGGTTGCGTGCCTAACGTCACCCGTGCGACTTGATAGCCAGCTGATGTTCGCCGTTCAAATAGGCCACGGTAAAACCCTTGATCAAAAAATACAGTTAGTTGACAATGAATCGTCATGCTAACCCCTCCTTAAGAAAATAAATGACGAAATTTGGACAACCAAGGAGGCAGGATACTCTCGGCAAATGCCGCGTCTGGACTACCAACCAGACCGTGTTTTTAATTTCGTTAGTCTTATCATACTGTTTTTTAACCGAAATCGCACTAATGATTGTGCCCTAACCTCATGGCTAGTGTTCGTTCAACAAATGAATAAGCACATTAATTTCTCTTTTCCTAATCAGATTAGGTATAATGCTAGTCAACTTAGGGGGATGATTTTATGCACGTCTATCAAAAACAAAACCACCAATTAATTCAACTGACCGTCTTACCACATTTATTCCCAGTAAACTGCTACGTTTGGGAAGGTTCCACAGCCTTGACCATTATCGATATGGGGACACCCCAATTTGTCCCAGCATTAAAATGACTCGTTGACCAGACCGGCAAACCGATTAAACAACTCTTACTGACACATGCACATGCTGACCACGTTAACGGTGTTCCAGCTTTTCGGCGGGCATTTCCACATGCTCAGGTTGGCATTTCAGAACGAGATGCTGCTCTGCTAGCTGGAAATTTCACGTTACAGCCGAATGAAGATCCGCAGGCCATTCAAGGTGGCTTTGCTAAAGTAACCATCAAAACCGACTTCACCTTTACTGGTGGCGATAGAATTGATGACTGGCAATTACTTAATACACCCGGTCACACGCCGGGATCACTAAGCTTTTTCCAACCTGATCAACGAATCGTGATCGTTGGTGACGCTTGGCAAATCAAAGGTGGTTTAGCGGTTGCTGGCGATGTTCGTTGGCGGTTTCCATTTCCAGGAAAAGCGACTTGGTCACCTGCCACCGCCGTTCAAAGCGCCCATCAACTTATTGACTTACATCCACAACTACTCGCAGTCGGGCATGGATCAATGATGACCACGCCAACGATGGCGATGCAGCAAACACTTCAACGAATGGAGGCCCATTTAAATGACCAATAAGGTGACTCAAGATCAAGTCGTTGAGACCGCCCTAACCCTGTTAGATCAAAACGGCCTAACCAACGTTACACTCAAACAGGTCGCTGCCCAACTAAATATTAAGCCGCCCTCGCTGTATACCCACATCAAAAATTTGACCGAGTTACGAGCATTAATGGCACAAGTTGCCTTGACCAATCTCAACACACAACTGACACAAGCGGTAATTGGCTTAAGTGGTCGCTCAGCTATTCAAGCGGCTGCGATGGCCTATCGAGATTTTTTCCAACGACATCCCGGTCAAGCCGAACTGACACAACAAGTGACCAGTTGGGCCAATGCGCCGGTCGCCATAGCCACTTCCGATCAAATCGTTGGCCTACTCACAACCATCGTTCAACAGGCCGGCTTAGCAGTACCTAACGATATTAATTACGTTCGAGCCTTGCGCAGTTTTTTATACGGATTTTCAACACTAGAACGTCAAAACGGCTTTCAGCTAGACGAAAGTATGGATGCCAGTTTCAAATTTGGCCTAAATTTACTATTAGCAGAATTACCGGAATAAAAATTCAATGTGCCAAATAAGGGCTTCAGCGCTAGTTTCAGCAATGAGGCCCTTATTTTGATACATATCACCAGAATGATAACCCAATAACCAAGCACCCCAGCACGCCAAAAATCAACGTTAACATCCGATAATAGCCCTTTAATGTTTCGTAATCAGCCTTATTTGGCAATAGAAATGGCTGTTCAGATAAAGGTCTCGTTTTCCAGATTGGTTGTGTGGCCCAGAATTCAATCAGTTGCCGTGGTAAAAAAGCGATACCTGGTATGATCAATAACACTGCCACACCCAACGCGCGTAACATCCCGTTCGACCCAATCGCTTGCCCTAACAATGCACTAAAAATAACATAAAAAACGATCGCCACACCTAAAATTGCCGCAAGACGCTCACTAATTAGTAAAATTTGATGTCGACGACTACTTTGACTGTACGGCTTTAAAATCTGCTGTCGCACTTGGCGTCTCGCTTTGCGCGTGGCTTGTTTTTTGACGAATAACCCTAAATAATACGTTTCACCCGCTTGAGCCATGCCACGCAGGCGCTGGACAATCACCAATTCATAAATCACGACTAAAAATAAAATAGCTAAAACTGTCATTAATTAACTCTACTTTCGCTTTGAAATTAAACAATAAGTTATAGTATAGAACAACCCGGCACTAAAAACGACTTAAACTCACGTTTTTAATGCCGGGCGCTATGTTAATTAGGCAATTAAGCGTTTCACAAAATACACAGTGGTGACCCCACGAAATGGTAAATCAGTGACCTTACCATAAATCTCAAAGCCAGCTTTTTGATAAAAGCCAACCGCCTGATAATCACGCGTGGATAAGGTGATGTTCAGTACATGATGCTGTCGCGCCCATTGTTCAGCTGCTTCGATCAACTGCGTCCCTAACCGATGACCACGATAAGCTGGATCAACGGCTAAGCGCGAAATATACAAATGGTCATATCGCCGATTCATCAACAGACCACCAACCAATTGATCTTGATCGTAAGCACCAATTGCTACCGTTTCAGCGATTTCATGTGGATAATCAATCGCATTTTCACGTAATTGCTGAGTGAATAACGTTGATAAGTAGTCATCCAATTCAGTTGGGTCGAGCTGTGCTAATTTTGTCATCTGCGTTCCTCCCATAATATCAAGTTGTCACCGTCATTATACTTGATAAAACGGTTACATGCCATTTGTTTAGGGCAAGGGGCGTTGCAATAACACCATGTCTTGTAACTGAATGCCATTCACCACAATTGGCTTGGCATAGCTATCAAAGAAATGTTTGCGGACGCCCACAAAACGGAAGCCATTTTTTAAATAAAATCGAATATTGGCTAGGTCCGCATCACCCGTGCCAACTAATAGCGTTTGGTACTTGGCCGCTAATTGTTCAACAACGCAATCCAGCAACTGACTACCAATCCCCTGACCTTGATAAGCTGGTAAGACCGCAATATTTTTTAGTTCCCCCGAGGTGATTGTCTCACCCGGAATCACCAATGCCAAGCCCACGATTTTTTGGTCGTCTTTCGCGACATAGAGTTCCCCAGTCTGTAAATAAGCTTGTACTTTTTGTTCATCATCATCACCAATTAAAAATAAATCTAATAAGTCGCGTCGATCAGTCGTTTGATCACGCCTTAACGTTAAGGTTGTCATTTCAAAAATCCTTTCACAATGACACTAGCGGTTAACCCACGTTGAGTTGTGCCAATGCCCACTGCGCAAATGGTTGCGTTTGTGTCATCAGATATCGACTACCTGGTTGATCTTGATAATCGTCTAAGGCTTGCTTAACCAATGGTCGATACTGCTGTGGGACATGAGCTAGTCCCCAAATACCACCATCCGCCTTAGATAAAATCAAGTGCTCCTGTTGGTAGGCCAACACCCGACACAGATTCAGCGTCGTATACATCGGTTGCGTGCACATCATCGTAGGCGCATCCACCACATCAAATAATAAGCCTTGCCAATAAATGGCCGCGGGTACCGGCGCAAAAACGTCGTTAATGGCCGGCCCGCACAAAACCTGCCCGGATGCATGCATAATCGTGAGATGCGTAGCTAAATCTGGATCAGTCCCATGCATCGTTTGTACATAGGCCGCTGGATCGGCCTTATAGCGATCAAGATGCATTTTAGAAAAGTGAAAATCAAATGGACATGGGTGATGGAAATGTTGCGTGTCAGCTAACAATAAGACATGCCATTCCAATCCTTTAGCCGGTGCCACTGGCCATAAGTCATTCATGGTCACCGTCATTAACGCTTGCTTGGTCGGTAAATCCAATGGCCGCCGCACAACCACGATATAATCCAAATCACTAACGCGTTCGTTATAAGATCCCAACACATAAGACCCATGCAAGTATATTCCCACTAAATTATCCGTTAAGATTTCAGTGTAAGTTTGTACGAGTCGTTGCAGCAATTTTTTCGTCCGTGCGGTCATGCCCATCATCCCAATCTAGTTTTAGTCAGCCATCTCCATAACTCCTATCAATAGCTTAACTCACTAATCATTTTCTTACTAGTCTAACAGTTTAATTTAATCATTAGACTCGAATCGTGGTAACCACCCACTCCAAATGAGGCCGATCACCATGATAACCGCCATCCATAAGAACCCGAAATTAGCCCCCCACGCGTCATTAGCGATCCCCATCAACGTTGCCGCACCACCTGCAACCAGTTGCGATAGGCCATTCCAAATCGATGTCGCGCGCCCCATGTATTGGGGGTCGACTTGTGTCATTAAAACCGTATTAATAATGACTCGCAACGCCGAATTACTCAGACCCAGTAAAAACGTACAACCGATTGTTAAGGGCACTAATCGCATGCCGACTAAAGTGAATAACCCCAGTGTTGCTAGACCAAAGAACCCCATCATTAGTGTCTTTTCATGACGACGTGCTAACAACCATCCAGTCATTAGCCCGGCTGCTAAACCACCTAAGCCATATCCCATATCAACTAACCCATAAATGACACTATTTGCTTTTAAGATGGTTGCCACATAGTCTGGCGCGGAAACGTTAAATAACTGCGTCACGATTAACGGTAAGATTGAAATTAATCCCAAACTCAAAACCACCGGTCGCACCACTAAATAGCGTAGCCCAGCCATGAAACTTAGCGAATCCGTAGCTGTCGTTGTACTAACTGATTGGTGCGATGACTTTGGAATAGCTTTGATCAAACCAGCAGCGACGATGAACAGCGCCACATTCAATCCCAAAATCACTGCAAAACCGGTAACATTTAAAATAAGCCCAGCTACCGCTCCCGCCGCAAACATCCCAACTTGTAACGAGACTTCGACAAATGAATTGGCCGCACCTAATAGCTCATCCGGCAAAATCGCTTGAATATAACTTCGAGATGCTGCCATATACGTGATCCAGCCAGCACCAGTGATGATTGCCAACACGACCATCGTCCCAAAATTAAACCCGGTCGTAGCGATTAAGCCAGCAATCACAACCATCGGTAAAGCTCGCCCTAGAAACGTCCACAAAATCACACTTTGGCGCGCGAACCGATCTGTCAAAATTCCAGCCAATGGTGCCATGAAAAAACCGGCTAACACATTAATCGTCAAATATTGCCCAACCATCTGATTTGAATGTGTCATCTGCAACACGTACCAATTTGCCCCCACCGTGGTTAACCCAACGCCGAAACCACCAATCATATCCGCCACTAAAAAATTTCGAAAGCCCGTCTGTCGCCACAATTTCAATCCATTCATTGCTATCCCAACCTCACGACTAAATTTTGATTATCTCAATAAATTGAATTTTACAATCAAAATTTAATGCTGTACGATAATGTCAAGCAAATCGTCATTTAGGAGGCTAGCGCTTTGACTCATGGAGAACTCATTCGCAAATTGCGCAAGGAACGCGGTCTTACTCAGCAACAACTTGTTGCCGGGATCTCTAGCCGTACCACCTTATCGTCACTAGAAAATAATCGTACTGACATTACGACCAGTATCTTGTTCGCTTACTTAGAACGACTGAACGTGTCCATTCAAGAATACTTATTTTATTTCAATGACAGTACCACCACTGAAAAGGAACTCGCCACGCAATATTTTTATGACAATGTTGTCAAGCAACGCGACTTGGCCATTAAAGAACGCATTCTCGATTACCAAGCCAAGTATAAAGATTCCAAAGACTTTTACTACTGCTGCTTATCAATTGAGTTAAAGCTCTTTCTCAACAAAAAGCATGACCGCCAGCTCTTTGATGTTGCCGAAGACACTGGCATCATCAAACATTATTTGGAGCGCGTGACGCAATGGGGCCACTTTGAGATGTCAATTTTTGCCAACTGTCTCTATATTTTTAGTAGTGACTACATTCGGGCCACCTTCACCATTCTCTTAAAACGTACTAAAATCTTGAGTAAAATCGATACGTATCAAAATGATCTGTCGATTTTTCTCAATAATTGCATCGTTTTAGCCCTAGAACGCCATCATTATCAAAATGCACGTTTCTATATTCATGAACTAAACGAAATTGCCGGTAAAACACCCCGCAAGGCTTACGATCGGTTGATGTGCCAATATTATCTCGAGTTAATCAAACAACTAACGCAACAATCCGCTCAAGTCGATCAAATTATTCAACAGTTTCAAGCGTTAGGATTTGATGATCACGCTAACATGTTAAGGCAATTACAACGACGGTTAACTGCCGGTATTCAACCATCAATTGCTTAAAAAAAATAGACTCAACTAGATGATTAGTCTAATTGAGTCTATTTTAGTCATCAGTATTTATAATTTTTCGAGTCGATTCATCAAACCTTTATGTTCATCGAAAATATGATTAGCTGCTTCTAAAATATTAGGACGAACCGTTGATATTTCCCGAAACCGAACAGTTTCACTATCTTGAGAGATCGTTTTTTCAAATTTAGTATCAGTATTTTTTAAATGATCCATGAAAAGGCCTCCTAAGTGTGTACATATTAACATATTTATAGAAACAAAACTGTTATTCAATCATCCACCGACAACGCCTTAGCCACTCGCCGATTAGCCACATTATTTCCCACTAAGGCTACAATCGTCAGCACGCACCCACTAATTTCAAACCATGACACGTGATAACCACCTAAAATCGTAATCACAAATGACGTAATTGGTACTAAGTTCATGAACAGAATCCCATTAGTTGGGGTTACCAAACGGTTGCCCAGATTCCAAGCAAACACTGCCACGACACCGGCTAAGGTAATCATATAACCTAACGCCACTAATTTGTGACCAACTCGGCACTGATAAATAACCCAAACTAGTGGCAATTGCTAGAATCACGATCACCGAACCAACACCATAAATCGTGGTCAACGTCGAATAACGTAAGATCGACCAATCAGCAAAGTCTGCGCCACCAGTTGTATAGATTACCCAACATAACGCACCTAATAAAATTAGTACGGTCGCGAATAGCACTTGATTTCCCGCAAACAACCGACCAACATTACCCTTAGTCACGACCATAAACACGCCAATCGCGGCAACGATCATTGCAGCCGTCGTCATGATCATTTTACTTGCCTTTTATGATCTTGATAACAAGCATCCACAAATTGTCGCAGAACTCAAAAAAATGTACTAAACAACATCCCCTATCGATACCAGCACTTTAGAACGCAAAGAGGCTCGGGACAAAAGTCTCGGGCCTTTTTTGAGTTCTAAAGTACCTTTATCAACACCCACTGAACCCCCAATGGTCCCACCGGTCGCCACCTCGTATCCTGAAACCCCGCGCGTTGATATAGATGTTGTGCTGGTAGATTAGCATGATTCACGGCTAAAATTAATCGCTTAATCTGCGGATACTGTTGCCGAACGTAAGCCGGTAATTGTTGCATCGCCATCAACGCATAACCATGCCCGCGAACTGGTCCGGCATGTTGATGTAAACAAAAAGCACCGACTAACTGATCTGCTTGAAAAATCAAGATTAGGTCTCGATCATGATCATGGGCCAACTTAGCGACAACCTTCTGCGGACTACCGGTATAAGTCAAATCCGCCAAATGATAATCGCCAAGCAGCTGTTGTTGCTGACTGGCTCCTGTATACTTTTGCAACGATATGGTCATTTGCTATCACCTCATATTTAATTATACCCGCTTGTTGTCAGTCACAATTAATGAAACTTAATTGAAAGGTCACTAACTAAACGTTGTCATAAAAGCGTTGTAATCGTTCATCTGCCTGATCCTCATGCTAGGATAATAACTGGTTAGGTGGTGATGACATGTTCAAAAACTCTCGAGAGCGGTTTATGGCCTTTAGCGATGGGGTCTTTGCGGTAATTCTGACCGTTTTAGTTTTAGAAATTCGCCTGCCTAAAGGCGATCAATTATTATCGACAAGTTGGCTGACCTTTGCTTATGCCATTTTGATTTACATTGCGGGATTTTCACTGGTTTCGACATATTGGTTTTTTCATCAAAAGTTGTTCAGTCATGTGCAACACATTAATGGCAAATTGATTGTCTTAAATTTCTACTTTCTTTTCTTCATTTCACTAATGCCAGTCCTCACACAACTCATTGCGATGGACCCGCTATCTAAGTTTCGCAGTTTCATTTATGGATTAGTTTACTTCATCTTTAATATTTATCTTTGGTGGTTATTTCAAGTCGTTGATCGAATGCTTCGTCAAACACAAACTTGGTCGGATGCGGCGCTTACCGAAACCAATCGCCAAATCAAAGTTGTTCGTAACACCGTCATCGTTGGGGTCATTGCTTGTTTTAGTGCCTTGATTTGGGCACCACTAACGCCACTTATTTTGGCGCTAAGCCCACTGATTCGTGACTTAGTTAAAGCCCACTAAAAAAGTTTGGGACTGTGATCCCAAACTTTTATTGACACCTATAGATTTCCTAAAAATCGTGTTCGTTTAGCTTTAGATTGATGCTTAATATTGCCAAAATTGTGCCAGCTAACAGTCTTGATACCAACTTGTTTTAATGTCGACTTGATAAAAACTTTTTGAATGGCATTGCCCGTAACCCATTTTAAATACCAAGTTGGTGACTTCGAGGTGGTGAGAATCCGTACTGACTGGATATTCGTCAATAACCCTTGAACCCCATGTTTAGCATCGACATACGCAAAATTAACGGTCATTACCTTGTCCATGAATCCTTTAATGATCCCCGGAACATCATTCCACCAGATTGGAAAGATAAATTCCAAGGTATCGGCACTTTTAATCGCCTGCTGATAAATTTTCACTTGCGGATCATCGGCTTTGCCCTGACTAAATAGCTTCAATCCAGTTGCCGAAAATGTGGCATCAAACTGATCAGCGTATAAATCTAAAACTTGATATGGCCTGCCAGTTTCATTTAAACGCGTCAACTCACGTTGTAAAATTGCGTGATTGAAACTCTTTTCATACGGATGCGCATAAATAATCACAGTTTTCATAGCGAAGCCCCCACTTCTTTAATCCCCTAATTGTTACGCTAAATAATCTGATCGACGTTCAAAATATAGCGTACAACCTAGCATCAACCAAGCCAGTGGCATTGCCAACCGATACGGCCACATAAACGCCCAATCTAGCTCTGAACGCGTTTTGACTTTAACATGATGCACCACCTTTTTAATTTGGCGATTATCGTGTGCAACCGTTTGGGTCACTTTTTGTTGAACCTGCTGATAAACCTGATGTTGGACCGCTACCGGTGCGTGCTGTAACTGTTGCTTTTTGACCACTGCTTGATAGTTTGTTTTAACCAAACGTTTGGTCTTGGCCGCACTAATACCTTGTGTTGAAGCGGTCGTCGATGGCTCCGCCTGCTTCAATCGAGTTTTAACGGTCGCTAGTGTATCGGTTTTAGCCTGAGCGGACATGCTCAAGCTTGCGACTTGGTCCTGGGTCGACTGCCAAATATGTTGTTTAGCTGTCACTAAGTTCGTTGACAACGCTGAAACGAAGATCGCCACCGCTAGTGACGTCCCAATTTGACGAAAGACCCCAATCACACTTTGTGAGGCGGTTAATAGCTTGCCAGTTAATTTGCCGGCTGCTAACACGGTAATTGGACCAATCACAATGCCATAGCCCATTCCAACTAGGACAAAAACAATGACCAATTGCCAATACGCTCGTGGATTCAAAATGCTCAACCAACCATAACCACACGCAATCGCTAACGAGCCACTAAAAATTACTAATCGCGGTCCTAATTTGGCTAGTAGAAACCCACTAAGCGGTGAAAAAATAAAGATCATCAAGGACGTTGGCGTAATCATTAGCGCTGCCATCAGCTCACTTTTACCCATGACCCGGGTAAAATAACTCGGCATGAGGACCATGATCGCCACCATGAAAACCCCCGCAATCACGGTCACAATCGCGGAACCAGTAAATTGACGGTCCTTAAACAAAGCTAGTGGTACCATTGGTTGATCAACATGCGCTTCGGCAAATAGAAAGGCGTCTAAGGCCACGATACTGGTCACTGCCAAACCGATAATTGCGCCACTAGTCCAGCCCCAATCATCGCCTTTAACCAATGCTAAGGTTAAGCTAAAGAGCATTGTCATCGATAATAGACTGCCCCAAAGATCCAATCGTTCACCAACTGGTCGCTGATGTTGCCAACTCAATAACCGTAAGCATAAGATAAACGCTAAAATGACAAATGGTACATTGATTAAGAAAATCCCGCGCCAACCGAAGAACTGTGTCACCGCACCACCGATTGTCGGTCCGAGCGCAGCAGCTAACCCTTGCGTGGCACCTAAAATAGCGATTGCACTCGTTCGTTTTTCCGGTGCCACACTTTGAATGCCAATCGTCATACTGGCTGGAAAGACGATCGCCGCGCCTAAGCTTTGTAGGCCACGACCAGCAATCAACCAGCCGACATTAGCGGCCAAACCAGAACTGAGTGATCCAATTAAAAATAAGCTTAATCCGACTAGGTATAGTCGGCTACGACCATAAATATCTGCCAAGCGGCCTAGTGGAATCGTTAAACTGGCAAATAAAATCGTGTAGACATTTAATGCCCATGATAGTTGCGTTAAACTAGTTGATAGCCCGGTTTGCATTACGGGTAAAGCGATATTCATGACGGTCGTATCTAATAAGCATAAGAAGATCCCAATCGCCATGGTCAAGACAATTCTCATTGAGTGGTTCATATTGTTGCCCCCTCTTAAGTGTTGACCATAGTTTACGAGTAGACAAAAACAAAATAAATGTTTAGGTTACAAAAAGAGGAGATGTTGTTAACCATGAGTCCCCAAGAACGCAAACAGCAAAAGCTAGTCGCCATCTATCAAGTTTTGCTGCAACTGATGTCTCAAAAACCGATGGCCGACATTGGGATTACTGAGCTTTGTCAGCAAGCCGACGTGTCACGAACCTACTTCTATCGGAATTATGGAAATTTTGAAAAAATCATTCTGATGTATCAAGAACAACTCATGTTGAAATATTTGCGGCGACTACCACTAACGGCTAAAAGTGACATGGCAGATCTCATGACACGGTACTTTGAAGTGATCAAGCATGACGCTGATACTAATCGCCTACTCATTCAAAATGGGCAGGTCATGATTGTCTTTCAAACGTTTCAATCAGTCTTTCAAATTTTGATGCAACATGATCGTATTAGTCATCCCGCTCGTAACACCATTATCAATGAGCCTTACTATGTGGAATACCTTTCCGGCGCCGTCGTTAATGTTGCGATTACCTGGCTTAATAAAGGGATGATTGAATCGCCACAGTATCTTGGTAAGCTGATTGAACGATTATCTAAAACGCAGCCCGCAATGATGCCCACACCCGAATAGTACGGTATAATATACTAGATTATTTTGATGAGAAAGTGAGTTTATTATGCCTAAAACAAAATTCTATGCCGTTCGTGCTGGCTATCATCCCGGCATTTATACTACCTGGGCAGAATGTCAAAAACAAACGAGTGGTTATGGCGGTGCCCAATTCAAGAGTTTTCCAACTCGGGCCGAAGCCGAAGCATTTATGCAAGGCAGTACGACTAAACCTGCCCGTAAGACCCCTTCAAAATCCGGTGCCACGACAAAATCGGCCCCCGCACGTCACGCTGATATTACCGTCTATACCGATGGCGGTAACCGCAATACTGGTAACGTTCAAGGTGGGCAAGTCAAGCCAACCGATAAGTCCGCTTGGGCTTATCAGATTATCTTGCCTGATGAAACCTTAACCGACACGGGTGGTGAATGGGGCGCGACTAACAATCGCATGGAAGTCATGGCATTAATTCAAGCGTTGGATCGCCTCACCCTTTTGGATAAAACCGAAGCTGACATTGTTGTGATTACCGATTCAAAATACGTTTTAAATCCGATTCAGCAAAACTGGCTGAACGGCTGGCAACGACGTGGCTGGCGACGAGCTAATGGTGAATTAGTGAACGCTGAACTTTGGAAAATCGTTTATCAGCAACTTAAAAACTTTAGCCATTTAGATTTTCAATGGGTCAAAGGTCATGCTAATACTGATGGTAACGTCCTCGTTGACCATTTATTGAACCAGACGATGGATGCAATGAAACCGGGTCAACCAGTGGCCGAACATAAAACGGTAGCTAAATCGACTAAGTCAGTATCCACCACCAAAGTCTCACCAACCGAATCAAAACCAACTTCTGAACACACAGAACAAGGACATTTATCGCAACCAGGACAAAAAGATCAATCAATCGCTGCCATGGAAAGCATTGTAGCTGATTGGAAAAACGAGCGTTAAATTCACGTCAAAAGCAGATGATTGTATAATGCAATCATCTGCTTTTTGTATACTTGTATTCTTTTTTCGTCATCAATTAGAAACGAATAATCACTTTACCTTTAGGATGACCGCTCCCAACTAAATCTAACGCTGCATTTATATCTTTAAGTTTAAAGACGGTTGGCTCAATTGCTGGGACTAATTGCTTGCCAGTAACAATATCCGTTACTGACCGTAATTGTTCGCCATCACTACGGACAAACATAAACCGATAATGCTTATTCTGCTGTTGCGCCTGTCGATCAAGTTTGCGACCAACCAGACTAAATAATCCCCTTTTCCAAGCCGAAAATTGATGATCTTGAGCGAACTGGCGATTAGGACCCGCTTTAAGTGATAGCACCGTACCACCAGCCTTCAAAGTGGCCAATTCATGCGGCAGTTCAGCAGCGCCTAACGTATCGATCACATTATCGACAGCTTGCACCTGTTCCCAATAATTCGTCTTGCGGTAATCGAAATATTGATCAGCACCTAAGGCTTTCGCGTTGGCTTCGCCACGGGCGTTGCCACTGACCAAAACAGTTAATCCCATTTGCTTAGCTATCGGAATCGCCAATTGACCAAATGAGCCCGAACCGCCGGGAATAAGGACCGATTCCCCTGCTTTAGCTTTGAGTTCTTCATGTAACGCTTGATAGGCTGTTAATCCAGTCAAGGGCACCGCCGCTGCTTGCGCAAAATCTAAGTGAGCTGGCATCAACGCTACCGCCGCTTGGTCAATCGTCACGTATTCCGCAAAAGCGCCAATCTTGGTTAAGGGCAGTCGTGTATAAACGCGATCACCAGCTTGAAATTGGGTGACTGCTGAACCAACCGCGGTCACAACACCGGCCAATTCATTGCCCATCGTAACTGGTCGTTTGTAATCTTGGATTAAGCGCACACTCCCCGTCCCAATTAAACGGTCTAACGGATTGACGGCTGCTGCCTTAACTTGAACTAAAATTTCATGGCACTGTGGTTCTGGCATCGGAATATCATTGACTACTAATTTGAATTGACGATCGTACTTTAATAATTGCGCTGCTTGCATCGGCGATAACTCCTCTAAAATCATTTGGTAACATTTTATTGTTTTTGTAACTTTTGCTAGTTTAAAATATAATGTTACAAAAATCAAATTATGTCACTTAGTAAAATTAGATATGATAAACTATTAGTATTCATTAATAATTTAACTGGAGTGAACACACATGCCATCAACGACTCGCCGCGCAATTATTACCACCGCTGAAAGCTTAATTCAACAAACCGGCAAAGCCGATGTTACCTTATCACAAATCGCCACCGCTTTAGGCATGACCCACGCCGCGCTTTATAAGCATTTCCGCAATAAGCAGGCCCTATGGGAAGCCGTTGCCACACGCTGGTTTCAACGTGAAATTTTAGATGCATTACCGATCTATACCAGTGGAAGCACTCACGAACAGCTACATACTTGGCTGTGGGCGTTAGTAAATGCCAAAAAACGTACTTACCAAAATAATCCCCAAATGTTTGCGCTCAATACCCAGTATCTCGATAATAATCCGGCTGCCTTGCGACGGGTTTTACAACCAGCCTATCAAAATGTCGATATTTTATTGGCTTATCACGACGCACATTATGAACGCGCCGAAGCCGTTATCGCCGCATTTGCCATTTTTATGTTACCGACATTTAAAGAAACTTGGCTAGATGATGATTATCAAGATCGATTTGAACGAACTTGGCAGTTGATTGAACCGGGATTATAAAATATAAACTAGCTAAATTGTAATTAGGCAGCAAAAATAGTGACTTCTTCTTACTGATGAAGAAATCACTATTTTTTAATTTATAATTGATGTTTTCAGAACTGTTGTGCTTATTTCTTAGTCCTCAAGACTTAATTTTAAACATGCTGTTTTATCTTTAATTCAACCCATACGTGTGTGGCGTGGCAGCATAGTAGTTAGGGCTTCTTAAAATGGGATCATCCCTACATGCGTGAGGAATATTAGTGTGAATCTATTGGCAAAAATTTCTGTTCGGGATCATCCCTACGTACGTGGGGAATACTCATGCTTAATAACACAATCAAGCATCGCCCAAGGATCATCCCTACATACGTGGGGAATACTTTTTGATGGTAATCCTGATATGGGAATTGCTGGGATCATCCCTACATGCGTGGGGAATACTCGTGGCTACCATCAACGCTTAGGCCGTGCCAGGGATCATCCCTACATGCGTGGGGAATACCAAGCACGGACACCGGTGAACCCGGTACGTGTAGGATCATCCCTACATGCGTGGGGAATACGGCGGCAGTTTGCCGTTAAAATCATGCCGGCCGGGATCATCCCTACATGCGTGGGGAATACACTAAACAAACGCCGTTATACCAGCATTCTATTTTTCAAAAAAGTCGAAATTACATCACTTTGCATCCAAACAATCGTCCTAATGTATCTAGTATAAGATACCTATGCAGCTTTATCTATTACCTAGATCCGTCAAATAAATTTTTACCGGTTGTCCAACTATCAATTCTGTGGGTCGCATTTTGCAAGTCCCCACTTTTCCGTACCTATCCTCTACTACCTATAAGCAATTAAGATTGTTATATTATTTTAGAAAGTCAATTGATGACGTAATTGCTTCAAAAAAAGATTGTTGGCCGGTGTCATAACTTGATACTTTTTCCATACCAAATAAAGGCTGGTTTCCACCTTTGGCATCAATGGTCGAAAACAAAGATTAGGGTTGCCGGTCGTATTAATTAAATGACTGAATGTAAACGCATAGCCCATGCCACGCTCAATCATCATAGCCGGACTATTGATTAAGTTAAACGTAGCCACAATATTTAATTCATGTGGGTTGATCCCTAACCAACCTGATAAAACGTTGCCATCTAACATTTGTCGTGAACCCAAGATGGGCTTATCTCGCATATCCGCTGGTTCAACGACCTTTTTTTGTGCTAAAGGACTATCACGTTGCATTAAAACGCCCCAAGTATCCTTCACTGGTAACCGTAAATAATCGTATTTTTGTAGGTCAACCGGTTCAACTAAAATCCCAAAATCAACTAACCCAGTATCTAAGCGCTCGGCCACCTCAATGGTACTACCAGAAAAAATGTGAAATTTGATTTGCGAATGTTGTTTTTGTATGTCAACCATAACGTCCGCTAGTAAGCGAATCGCTGGTGTTTCCGCAGCCGCCAAATAGACATCACCGGTGACGTCATTGTCAAAATTAATCAAATCATTGGATGTGCGATCAACTAAGTCAACAATTTCTTGAGCCCGTTTACGCAGAAACATCCCTTCATCAGTTAAGGTTATCTTACGACTGCCACGATTAATCAACTGTTTCCCAATATCATCCTCAAATGCGGCTAGTTGACGAGACAAGTTTGATTGCGACGTATGTAAACTCTCCGCCGCTCTCGTAATATTTTGCTCTTGCGCAACTGCTAGAAAGTATTTCAATATGCGTACATCCATAAAGGTGTCTCCCATTTCAAACTTATTTAGGTTTAGTCTATCACGTTGTAATATGAATAAAAAGCATGGTAATCCATGAAAAACAAGTGTTGGTAATGAATCAAGAACGATTTTATAATTGATTTATCAAATGCGATGGAGGGATAGTGATGCTTACAGTTCAAGCGTTAAGTGATACCGGTATGTCTTTAGCAGTGGTCAAAAAGCTGATGGCATCATCAAAGCCACAACAGCAAATCCAACTTAATGACTATCGAAAACATTTACTGAGCACCATCCATCAGTCACAGCAACAACTTTATTGCGTGGACTTTTTAATTCGACAATTACAAGAAAGGAACGATGATTAATGATTTTAAATGAAACTTATACGTTAGCAAATGGAGTTAAACTGCCTAAACTTGGTTATGGGACTTGGATGGTTGAGGATGCAGACGCGCCGGCCAAAGTGCAAGCAGCGATTGAGATTGGTTATCGCCATATTGATACTGCCCAAGGCTACGGTAATGAACACGGTGTTGGTGAAGCAATTCGAAATAGTCGTATTGCCCGTGAGAACTTATTCGTGACTACCAAATTAGATGCGCGTTTTAAAGACTATAATGGTGCCAAGGCTGCCATTGATGACTCCTTGCAAAAGTCTGGCCTAGATTATTTTGACATGATGCTTATTCATAGTCCTGAACCATGGGACGATTTTCGAAGTGGTAATCACTATTTTGAAGGTAATCTTGAAGCTTGGCGGGCCATGGAAGAAGCTTACAAAGCTGGTAAATTACGTGCGATTGGCGTATCTAACTTTGAACAAGTTGACTTAGATAACTTAATCGAAAATGCCACAGTGATGCCAATGGTTAATCAGATATTGGCACATATTGGTAATACACCATTTGACTTAATCGAGTACGCGCAAAGTAAGAACATCTTGGTCGAAGCTTATTCGCCCGTTGCTCATGGTGCCATGATGAACTCACAAGAAATTGTTGCGATGGCTGAAAAATATCGAGTCAGCGTACCCCAGCTAGCAATCAAGTATTGTTTACAATTAAACTTGGTTCCACTCCCTAAAGCCAGCAGTGTTGCACATATGAAGAATAACACAGAAATGGATTTTGATATTAGTGCTGCTGATATGACCATATTAAAAGCAATCAAAATGGATGACTATGGTAAGAATAGTGTATTCCCCGTATACAGTGGTAAAAAAGACTAATTTTAATTAATCAGTTAAAAGACGGCGAAAGAACACGGATCAATCTCATGACCCGTGTCCTTTCGCTTAAACAAACTAATAATCGTCCCTACGTTCATAGGGAACACTGAGCTAGGAACACAAACCTGGCTCTTTTTTTAGGATCATCTCTACGTACGTGGGGAATACGCCTTAAATAAAGTTAACCAGTAATTTTACGATGGTCTCATCCCTACATGCGTGGGAATACACTAAACAAATGCCGCCATACCGGTATTCCATTTTTCCAAAAACCCGAATTTACATCACTTTGCACTCAAGCAAACCGCCTTGATGTACTTAGTATAAAATACCAATACACTTTTATCCATGCTTAGTTGTAATCACCTTACTGATTTCTAACCTAATGTTTTAGTAACCTAAGTTCCCTCTTCATCGCTTGGAACTTACCACATAAAAACCGCCAACGATATAAATAAGACATGTGATCATTGATTGTATCAATGATAATTATATTCAAGCAGTCCCAGCTAATTCATTTTTCAAAAAAGAAGACTAAGCGGTCAAAAGAATCACCATTTAGTCTTCTACATTTAATTAATAACACTGATCTAAAACTTCAGTTCGTAAGTAACTGTCGCATGAGCTTTCTTTTGCAATTCAGTTGGCATACCATTAAAGTGACGTACACTCACATTCACAAAATAACTGTTTGTTTCGGCATGTGACCCTAAATCCGTAATTAAGCTAAAGACTTTCAACCGTTCTTGATACTCACCAAATCCAGGCAAAACATCAATCACAGTATCAGCCGGCAAATTTGTACGATCATTCATTTGAAATAGTTGTGTCAAGAAAGAATTGCCTTTCAGCAACTCGGCTGACAAGCCAGTAACCCATTCCTGATAAGTAACACATATCGCTAGCCAGATTTGATCCTCAAAGTCCGATTTTTCGTCAACATCATCCAATGAAATAAGGATATCTTGCATTTCAAACTTCAATTTTTTTATCGTATTTAATCGAACCGTTGCTTTGATATAATCAAAATAGAATTTTTTTGTCGCCATCGTAAAACACCTTTCGATCTGGGACACTATAAAATTTATAGTGTCTAATGAATTTATACTTTGATAAAAGTTTATCTTCATCAACATCGTAAACAACATGGCCCTTAATAGTTACGAATTCACTTTCGAGTTCGCCAAGATTATATTTTTTTCGATTAATCATATTAAAAGTCGCCATAAAAGTATTATCCTCGCTTACAACAATACTGTCTAGTTCAGCTTTTCCTTGAATAACATCCTCATAAGAGGAACCAAAGTAAACCCCTGGGACCTCATTATTGTCATCCTCGTCGAATTCTATATTTAAACTTTCATCCCAATTATCATAAACGGTTCGAACTGCTTCCCAAAGCGATTCTGCTTCAAGATCCGACTTCATGGGGCCATCAGCCATATATTGACAGAATACTTGTTTGAATTCAAGATCAAGTGCTAACTCATTATAGTAACGAACCTTGGCATATAAATAATCAAACACATAAGTAATATTCGTCATCAAGAGCGCATTCCTTTCACTTATTTACAAATAGCTGAAATATAAGTAATCGACCGATTGTTTTTAAACTTTCAGCCGATTATCCGGTTTTGCCGTCTCACCATCAATACCCAAAAATTCATATTTGATTTTTCCATATTGAACTGTTTCTTCAAAAAAACTTTCTGCTTCAGTTCCACTTGAAAAAGTTACATCAGTAGTTATAAACTCGCTCTCCGTGTAGCCAGAATTATGGCTTTTGTTAGCAACAATATTATAAGCAATTTTAAGATTGCTTTGAGGGTGCTGCTCAAAAGTATCAATTGTTGCATCATGATCCTTTATGTCATTATAATCAAAACTAAAAAAGCCACGAATCTTTTCCTCATTTTGTGACCAATCATCAAATATGGTTCCAATTGCAGATAAAAGTAATTGCTCTTTTTTCTCGAATGTTTTTGGAGACACATCAGAAATGAATATAGTTTCATTTTTGAAGCTTAATTTCAAGACGATTTGGTTATCATATCTGACTATAGCACACATTTCCTTTATAACAACGGTAGCTTTCATCTTAAAATATAATCTCTTTCTTATTTCATTATCACATAAGCAGCCAACGGACTGGAAGATGTCTCATTAGCTATTGGTTTCGCTCTTTTCAGTCTTTTTAGCCTTCGCAAAAAATTATTTTGCGTTGAGTCTCCTCTACGTATGCGGGACATACCTGATGCCGCAATATCCAAACATTATCCCTACGTGCGTGGGGAATACTAAATTGCGTTTTGAACTTGAAATCTTTACCGAAAGGATCATCCCTACGCATGTGGGGAATACTAAGCAAACGCTGCCATACCGGCATTCCATTTCTCCAAAAACCCGAATTTACATCACTTTGCACTTAAGCAACTGGTCCCGATGTCCTTAGTATAAAATACCAATACGCTTTTATCCATGCTTAGTTGCAATCACCCTGCCGATTTCTGCTTTAGTGTTTCAATAACCGATTCAACCGCCGAATTTCACGTTTAGTCGCTTGAAACTCACTACTCCAAATCGCAACGTAAACCGCAATAAAAATCAGTGTATATATTCCGATCCACCCCAAATTCAAGGGGAACCAGCCGCAAAGAATCGCTAGTGGTGTAAACGTCACATAGGTCACAAGCAAATGAATAACTGTTTGTTTGGTGATACTCCACTGTTCCTGATCAAAAATTAATCCACCAAACCCAAACACTAGCCCAATCAGGGCCCACAAGCCAGTTGAGACCGTAGCGGCGGTTAAACTATTATTGAAGCTGTCAACAAACCCCGGCCGTGACGCATAAAACGATGAGCTTCCAAACAACCACGAAAAAATCAGTGCCATCAAATAACCGACAACAATCCCAATCCCCGCACCATTAAAGCCAATTTTTAAATAACGTTTCATTTTAAAAACTCCTTTCGCAATCGTTGTGTATATCGCCGCGATGCATAAGTTGTCGTGCCATCGGTCAAGTTAACTTGATACGTCCCCGTCTTCGTCAAACTAAAATTTTTAATACTGGCAATCCGAACGATTTCAGCCTGCGAAATTTGTAAAAATAAAGTTACTGGCAATAGTTGGACAACTTGATATAACGGCTGATGGAGTTCATACGGTTCATCCTCATCGACTACTTCACAATAAAGCTTTTTATTCGCGCTATAACACCGTTTGATTAAATAACTGGGAATTCGTTTAACTCGTTGCTGACGATAACCAACTAATGTTACCGCTTCGGTCGCTTGGGCTACCGTTGTCGTTAGCGCTTCTAGTTGTGCGTCTTGGCGCGGCGCTTGAATCGTTATCAACGGTTCAACAAGTTTGGCAATAATTTCAGTCACAATCCGCATTGTTCCAGCCCCCATTTCCTTTTGATAAGTTAAAAATACGCGTTTTATTGACGGAACACCAGCTCATTTGGACAAACGGTCGGTTTTAACAACTATCTGGTTGATTAGTTCACCATTCATAAGGAAAACGACTGGCTACAGTGCCATTGCTTATGCCATCAACTTTTTTATAATGAACTTATGACTAACTTTGGAGGGATTCATGATGAACTCATTACATCGATTCATTTTAGGCACGGCAGCCATAACGGGATTGGTACTCCTGATGCCTAACACCACTACTACACAACCGGTGCAAGCCGCAACTTGGCATCACGGCACACCAAAAGCAATCCGCGGCGATTGGCAACGTGGTGACAGCAAACTCACGATCACATCAAAGACGTTTACTCAAGATCGTCTCGGTTGGGCAACGACTAGGCTAACTAAAATTCGTTATCAAAAAGTAAATGCGACGACCTATAAACTCAAAGGAACCTATCATAATGGCAATTTGACTACTAAAAGCCAACACATGAAATTTGTAAAAAAAGGTTCACAGTTAAAATTCAAGTATAGTTGGGCCAGTCGTTTTCAGTATCTTGGTTGGTATCAACATTAGAAAGGAGCCTTCATTATGAAAAAATCACTTAAATTGATTGTCGCCACCTTAGCTATCGGTAACTTGATGGGCGCAGTCCTTGTAACAACTGCTCAAGCCAGCTCCACGACTACTCCCAAAAGTTTACGCGGCACTTGGTACGATTACACAGGCAGCCATCGATATTCAGTCACCAAGATTACCGCCCATACTGTTTCACGATACGAGTTAAAACCAAATGGAAAGACCACAGCCAAGCAAATTTATTCATCTGGTAACAGTGGTCGCTATAAATTACGTGTTGCTAAACTACGCCAAGATTACGGTGGTTCCGTTTATCTACTCAATAAAGGTGCCGCAAGCTATCAGCAACTCCCACTAATGTGGATCAGTCATCGCACGATTCACGGCAAACGCTATCGTATTTTGAAAAATTACACGAATGGTGCCTTTTTCAGCGTTTATACTAAACACAAGCTCACCCATAGTGGTGACTATCAATATACTGGGACAAACTACATGCACGCCATTGGCAAATAAAACAAAACTCCGAACCACCATGCCAGTGTGTTCGGAGTTTTGTTTTATCCCAATTAGTTAGTAACGAAATGCGTCATTAACCGCCAATTTTTCAGTTCTTTACCCTCGAGGACAACTAGTCCCAAGCCAATATAAATGCCTAAAAATAGTATCGCTGAAAGAGCTGACGTTAAAAATGTCGTCGGTTGATAATTCACGTTTTGAGTCATGGTCCCCAAATAATCAACAGAGAAGTGCAAGCAAATCGGTATCAGCAGATTTCCCGTACGTACATATGCCGCACAAAATAAAAAGCTCATCCCAAAAACTTCGATCATCTGCACAATGGTCAGTTGCAGGCTTTGAGAATCCAAATTAGTTAGGTGTACCAGGCTAAAAAGTAAACTAGTCATTAACATACACTTGATAATGCCGCTAACTCGCCGCTCGTTCGGTTTTAACCGGCTAAGCAGATGTCCAAAAATAACACCCCGAAACCAATACTCTTCCGAAATTGCCGCACAACTCCCAATAACCAGACTGTCCCTCAAACTGCCATGACTATTAACTGTCGCACACAACAAAATGACGGCCATTACAACTAACAAAACAATTGAATTCTTACCTAATTTCGTTGTCAAAAATATCCGTTGCTTTAACATTAACGCATTCATGATGATGCCAAAACTTAATTCCAACACCTTAAATAAAAGAATCGACAACCAATCAGCCTTAACACTATCTAATCAAAGGACTTGCTACAAAATTATCAAAAACCAACAGACTCGCCCAAAAGACAATGGTCGACTGTTGTAACCTAACTAACTTCCCCATAAGTTCCCCCACCTACACTAACTATTACATTTTTAATCAAAAGCATTAATTTAAATATACTTTTAAACAAAAGTTATGCAAGCCGAATTTTAATTAGTCAGTTTCATCACACAATGTTTCCACCATCTCACTACGATCAACATGGGCGAGTCCCCAATCACAAATCGTATCCAACACGGGAATCATCGTTTGCCCACGATCTGTTAACTGATATTCCACGTGTAAAGGTTGTTCATGGAAATCTCGCCGAACGACCAAATCATCGGCCACTAATTGCTGTAGTTGTTCCGCTAACATTTTATGTGTAATCGCCAAATTACGCTGCAACCCATTAAACCGGGCATGCGGATCGTCAACGAGTTCGTATAAAATCCGAATCTTCCATTTTCCCCGAATCAGTTGCATCGTTGCGTCAAATTCATTGGCATACATGCCATGACATCACCTTTCAAACCCAGTCACCCAAAAGTGCGTACTAGGCAAAATCTTTTGACAGCATATAATAGTTAAACGAAGTCGTCAATCGATTTGAAATTAAATAGTTAATAATCAAAGGAGTTTTTACATTTATGAAATCATTAATTGTGATCACCGGTGCTAGTTCTGGTTTTGGGGCCGCCATGGCAAAACTGTTCAACGCCAACGACTACCCATTGTTGTTATTAGGCCGTCGTGTTGAAAAGATCGAAGCCCTCAATTTAACAGGTGACGTGATGATCAAAAAAGCCGATGTTACCGATCAAGTACAATTAGGAAGTGCGATTAAGGCTGCTGAAGCCAAGTACGGTCCAACTGACTTATTGATTAACAATGCCGGTTTGATGTTACTCGGTAACGTTTGGCAACAATCTCCAACCGAATGGCAAACGATGCTTGATACTAACGTGATGGGTGTCCTAAATGGGATGCAATTGGTCTTACCACAAATGACTGAACGTCATCATGGCACGATCATTAACATCTCATCCATCGCCGGATACAAAGCATTCCAAAACCATGCCGCTTACGTTGCCAGCAAATTTGGCGTTCATGGGTTAAGTGAAACCGTGCGCCAAGAAGTCGCTGACAAGCAAGTTCGGGTGATGTTAGTTGCTCCAGGTGCCGCTGAAACTGAATTATTGACTCATGTCACCGATGACCATGCCTTAACCGAATATGAAGCTTGGAAAGAAACCATGGGTGGCATCACGTTAGATCCAAAACACGTTGCTGAAACCGTGAAATTCATGTACGAAATGCCACAAGAAGTTAACATTCGCGAAGTCGACATTGCGGCGACGCGCCAAGATAGCTAGTAAAACCTTAATTCGCCATCTAAAAAAGCCGGTGCTCACACACCGACTTTTTTAGCTTTACATAAATTCATACGTTCCCACATTGACCAATTCGACGCAAAAGCTGATTCTATTATTAGTCCCTTTTGTCAAATCGATACGGCGTTTTACTTAAGTGTATCAACGTGTACGCATCCATCTTTTCAGCGATTAATTTAGCAGAATCCTTACTTACTAGACCACACAACCCTTTTTGATGGACATCATCATAACCAATAGATCTAAACATGTGATCTCGATCAATGATAAATTGTTCCCTTTCGTCTGGATAAAGAGACATCAGCATTGGTCCCTCTATCTTCATATCCAGATCTTCGTCTATATCTTCAGTACTAATATCAGGTGATGCATAGACCATGGCGGTCGCCCCACCTGGTATTTTAAATTGTTTATAAAATGCATCATCTACGTCCATTGGCATATTTTCATTGACCTCAACATAAGCAACATAAAAATACTCAGCTATCTCATTATAGCCCATTTCTTGGTGTAGCCCTAAAAAAGCTGCCTGATCATTCTTTACGCGCCGAAGAAAATAACGCCGCCCAGATTCAGTAACATAAATCTCCATATAAAACTTTCTCCTACCATTATATTTGATAGCGATTCATTACCTAACAACACTCGCTAGTTTTTGCTTATGTCCAGTAATTAATGTTACGTAATTATTGTCCAAAATTCAACAGTCTTTTCTGTGTTTATCGTCCCAATAAGACATCGCACAAACACTAAGTGCTTTTCAATCTAAAAGTCCCAGCTAATTTCTTAAAAAGTTAGCTGGGACTTTTATGTTAAACGGTTTGAAAATTTTGTAAAAATTCAGCTTCATTGGCCGCATCAGCAAAGGTTGTCTGGTCCCAACCCTGTTTAATCTGCCGATCCGCTAACCAAAAGACACGATATTGGTCAAAAGCTTCAATATCACGCACATCATGCGTAATTATTAAGTAAGTCCGTTGTGGATGAGCTTTAATCACTTTAAATAAAGTCGCGACGTGTTGTCGATCAATAAATGCCGTTGGTTCATCTAACACGACCAAATCACGATCAACTTGTAAGAATAGTAACAATTGAACTAGTTTCTGTTGACCACCAGATAAATCACTGTAGTGCTTCTCCCAAATGGGGGTTAAAAACGCCAATGTTGGGGTATCAACTAATGCTTCCAAATCGTTTAACGTTAATTTGACGCGGCCTGTCGCAACGCCTAAAACTAACGCCGCCACATCACACACTCGAATGGCTGGTAACATTGGTAATTTTTGATTCAAATACAGTGTTGATAGCTTGGGTGTCAGCTCCCCGGTCACCGGACGCAACCCTAATAAAATATCGGCTAACGTCGTTTTACCGGCGCCATTTTGACCGATTAAAAAGTTCACTTGGTGTTCAGGCAAATTCAAATTTAAATTCTCAAAAAATGGTGTCTTTGCTCTTGGAAAGGTGTAACTAACTGATTTTAATTGCATTAGAGACCCTCCGTTGGCAGTAGTTTCAAGTGCCGGTAACTGATAACGCCGACTAGGCCTAAAGCGATAAACGCGGCCAGATATGCTGGCAAAAAGTGACCCCAGTTGCCATTAATCAATAAGTTGAAACAATTTAACACGAGATAAACTGGATTCAACACATTTAAAGCCAAGTTTGCTACCGAAAAGTTAAACAAGTTGGCTACTGCCGAAAACCCAACCATCACGATAATAAGTATGCTGTTCACCACCGCATTTAGTGTTTTGTAACGAACTGGTAAACTTAATAACGGTAAACAATAACCCAGGATTGGCAGTGTTGTTAACGCTAGCACGCCCCACAATCGCAAAATTAAGCCAACTATCGATAGTTGAAATACAATGCCACAAGCGATCCCAACAAGGCCTAAAATGACAACTAATTGACCCAAACAAACTAACAGCTTGCTGACAATAAAAACCGTTGGGTTCACAACTAGTGACGCATATTGTTTGAGATAGCCTTGTTCACGTAGCATCGCGATATCTGCCATCACCATTAATAAATTAGAAAAGATAATCCAGGCAATAAAGGCCATCACATTGCTCATAAAGCCTGACAATGTCAATGGCTTGAAAAATAGTGCATGCATATTCAATACCATAAACACTAGTGGTAAAGCCACTGTGTATAGTAATAACCCCAAATTATCCCACGCCACTTTAAAAAAGTAGCGGGTATACAACCACACTTGTACCCAATATTTTGACATCCCCGTCGCCTCTAATTATCATCATTAATTCATTTTCTTATTTAGTTTTAATTATAAAGATAACTTGTAAGTCTCGTCAACGTCTTTTTAGCCAGTACCCTTAATGAACCCAGCCGATCTGTTGAAGCATGATGCCAACAGTGATAATCACAATGACAAATATGCCCCCAATTCCTTTACTTTCAAACGGCGTTAATAGATTAACCGTCCCCATACCATTGCTTCTCCGTTGTCGTCGACTAGTGCCAATCGAAATTTCAACCAGAACGACGACAATTACTGGCATTAGTAGTAACCACCACCGACTCCCCCTGCCATCAGCAGTTCCTAGACCATTAAAATGTGTCACGATTTTGGTCGGCGTTTGACTGATGAACCACAAACTGATCAATATTAGACCGATGCTCATACTCCGTGTGATAATTTTAAATTTGCGCATATCCCCATCTCCTCGCTATTTATTTTTGCGCTTAGTATATAACGTTTGTTACTGAATGCCTGCATATTTGCGTGTCCAGGTAAAGTGACTCATCAAACTAAACAAGCAGTCGTTAATAATCATTTTTTGATTACTAACGACTGCTTGTTTTATCTTGGCAATATTAAATTTGGTCTATTTGTCCCTACATGCGTGGGGAATATCAGTATCTTCAAATGCAATTGAACGCTAGACTATTATGATTGAAGCCAAGAAGTCTAGTGTTTTCAGCAATTATAGAATCGAGATATGACACGACATGATGATAACCAACGTCCGTTGGATTTAGATAACACCGGCCGGAATTTTCAGTAATGATATATTGTTAGATCGCAGTAATTTTGAAACTGACGAAAAATTTCGACAATACATGGCCTTAAGCCCAAATGCAAAGCAAGTGGAGACTATCTTGCCGAGAGATGCAATTGAAAATTCTGGACGGGCCACGTGCAGAACCAATCAACTGGGGCATTCAGGTTGGCCGAATTCAGTACGTCGATAACGCGAAAATATCTTCTTATTTAACCATCAAGTAGTATTTCTACAACTTTTAACATTGCTTCTTTACTCTATAACTTGCAAAACAATTACCATTTATATTTTGCTTTTTTACGTTTTTAAAATAATTAAGTCAATATGCTAATAAATATTTAATGTTTCATAATTCAATCAACCCGTTTATAGTCCTATGCCAACAAGGATAAACCTAGGGGGGAATCATTATGAAACATAGAAATAGACGCAATAGATACTTGCCAATAACGGGGATCGTTATTTTTAGTTTTGGAGGCTTGTTGCTGGTTAATTCAACCACTGCATCTGCCGATACGAATACCGCGGCCACTGCAATTAAGAACACCCCATCAACCACACCAGCTAAACCACAGACACCGAATAGTGCATTCTTGGCTGATAATACTCCGTCCAGTGCGTCAGTTGCAAAAACACCTGCTCCTACTTCAGCCAGTTCGATTACACCGCACTCTACCACGTCTAGTACTGCCAATAAATCTAGCATTTCAGCGGCAGCGACCACTACTGCTTCAAAAATCCGAGTTTCCGGTACTTCAAATAGTACTTCTTCGAATATTGATAAACCAAGTAATTCCACTGCACCTACTAGCGCAGCAACTTCAAATCAATCTGCTACCGGCAAAGTAAAACCAAATAATCGAATCAGTTCAATTCAGTCATTTTCTGCTGCTACACCACTTCAATCAAGTGCCACTTCATCAACACCCTCAACAGATACTAAAGATAATTTAACAATGCAAGTATCAAACGTGCCCACTGGTGTTTATTACGATACAAACAATAATGTAGTCCCTACTCATGCATTTATCAATGGAGCGCGTTTGTATGCACCACAGGACCTACCGTCAAATACAGTTTGGTCAATTAAACAAATCGCAACCGATCAGGATGGCACCACATTTTACAACCTGGGTGACAACGAGTGGGTCCCTGGATCAACTAGCAACGCCTTTGATTTTGATAATACAACTCAGGTTAATTCGAACTTTCAACCATTAACTCCTGTCAGCAATATGCTTAAAAATACGCCGATAGTTTTGTCCACTCCGATCACATTTCATTTACACTTCAACACTCCAAACCACTATCCAATATTTGATATACAATCAGAAAAGTTTTTAACTAATTATGCTGGCCCACTGGATTTTAAAACCAATACCTACTATGTTGCAAGTAACAACATAACCTGGTTAAAGTATGCCCCCAATGAATGGTTTGATCTTTCTGGGGATGCTGACAACAACCCTATGATGCTAACATCGGCATTATCAACTACTTCTCAGGGTTTTCAAGAAATGATCAGTGGGCTGCAAGGTGCCAATGCTGCAGTTGATTCAATCAATAATACATTAGCAAGCACTCATCAACCTTAAACAAGGACATCAGTAGTACAGATCCCCACGATCCGGGCATTATTCAAATAATAAAAACTATTCAAGCCGGTGTCGATCAAGCAAATATTGGCACTGACCAAATGAATACCGGCATGACAGAAGTGATTGCGTCAATTAGAGTTATTAACTCCTCCATTTCAAGTATAAATCAAGAATTGAAAACAGCTCAAATTGGCTTCAGCGAAATAAATCAAGCATTAAATGGCTCAAAAGGGGTAATTCATACAGTTCAAGATATGACATCTTCTATCCAAATAGCAAATACTGGCGTTCAAGAAATGTTGGCTGGACAATCAAAGATGGCACAAGCCTTTACAAAAATGAATGCAGGAAGCCTTTTGGTTAACGATAGCCTTTCAAGCCAAATTACTGCGATTTCTGAGGCTAACACAGCCCTAAGTGAAATGACCGAATCCAACGCATCTAACATGGCCGCGCTCGATAAATTTAATTCGGAAATGCATAATTTGAATGTCGGAGCTATTGAATACGCGGCGGCTAGCACCTATTCACCTAGCTCAACAACTTCTTCAACAACTGGCTTTCAGAACGCTATTTCCAGCTTATCTAACCTCTTTAACGCCAATAGTAATCAGTTTGTGGTCTTCCCAATTAGTGATGCCACCAAACAAAAATTTGAGCAATCAATGAATACTAGCGCTCAACTTTTAAACGCGCTTTCCTTCTTCACTCATGGTACAGTAGAAGTTGTTGGCGGCGCTGCGGCTGGCATTACCGGCATCGCTGGTGTAATGAGTGGTGGTGCGCTCGTAACACTTGATACAGGCGGCGTTGGCATTTTAGCACTACCTGGCACCGTAGTCTTAGCCGGTGGCGCCATTGTTGCCGCATCAGGCGCTACGATCGCGTCCGGGCTTGCTGATATATCTCAAGGCATTCAAGTGGCACAGTTTCATAACGGCGATCGCCCTGAAAGCCGTACGTATGGACAAGTTCAAGGGAAATACAATGGAAAAAATGTTACTTATCGTGTTGATGCCGAACCTCAAGGTAAGAAACTTCAAGTACAGATAAATGGAAACAAGAGCTTTGACGCCCGTTTAAACGCCGATGAGATTCATAGTATTCAGGATGCGATTAATAAAATGCCTGACAAATTAGTAAAAAACCTAACATCTGGTAATTTACAAACCTTAGCTAAGTACATTTATAAAGCTGCGCAAAGCTTAAACAGTTAGGAGAGAGCTAATTGAAAACATTTATTAAAATTAAAAATAGTGAATTACACGATGACTACCACCAACTGGCCAAAAAAGTTTGGGGAATCGACATTTCCGACTTTTGGGTGAGCCATATGGGCGCAAACGAAGAATTGCATGCATTATCTGACTTTGCCTTTACTATCTTTCCATCAGATTTCGATAAAGAGTGGAATAAGGTTAAAGGACACTGGGATGCAGCATACATCTATATTCATGAAACTCACGAAACAAATGTAATCGTCGTATATTCAGAATTTGACCCCGAATTACCATTCAACCAAAAGGCTTTCTATAACTTAGTTGCTCATTTAGCCAAGAAACTCGATGGCGTAATTAGCGAAGATGATCAGAAAACTTGGATCACCCTAGCCGACTTCAATCAGGAACATCATCAGATTATGTCAGCCGATTTTAACAAACTGTTGGCTGAAAGTATTGAAATCGGTAAAATTACTGATCCAGTCGATGAACCTGACTTTGATAAACTCTCCTATGATATATATTAGATGTAAATAAACTAAGGAGATTTTAAAAATGAAACTAGCCGATATTGCTCATAACTTAGCCCATGTCATTAGAGACCGTAGCAGTGACGCTCCATACAACATGGTTGTTAAATTTACAGCCGCTGACTCAAATGGTAAACCGGCCTAGGGATGTCTTAATAGATATGCCTGACCACTTACACTATAACCATGACAAGCTTTGACAAACAGTGTATGGATCTTGGCTCAGACTTTTTAGGTAGAACATGTGACGACGACTTGGATGAGCTGGATACACTAATAACCAATGTTAATGAATTAGTAACCAATGATCCCGACAACGATACAGTTTTAGCATAGTATATTAAATATATAACTTGTTGAAACTCGACAGTCAGCTACAATAATGAATAAAAACAACTCAATATGCCTACTACCCGATTAAGGACTAAGTGTATGTATTTAAATCTTGCACAGACGCTACTTGGAAAATCACAGATACTAAAGAAGACCGAAATTCCGGTCTTTTTTATATACGCTATTAATGTATAACGAAAGAAAGTATTCAATTATGGGATCATCCCTACATGCGTGGGGAATACTCAAGTAGCTCGCTTAGTTTGATCTGTTCTTCAGGATCATCCCTACATGCGTGGGGAATACGTATAACCCCAGCGACATTGACATTGACCCATAGGATCATCCCTACATGCGTGGGGAATACACTAAACAAACGCCGCTACACCGGCATTTCAATTTTCGAAAAAGTCCAATTTACATCACTTTGAACTCGGTTCGTTCAACGCTCAACAATTCACCCTAAAATTAGGATACCATATTTTCCAGTACAATCTATACTTTAAATCGGTGCCCCTTGACTAAATATCGCGCGAAAACGCCACGCAAATCAAACTGCGTAATAACCGTCGCCAAAATCACTAAACTGCCACCAATGACCAAATGCAATGTTGGCCTTTCAACTTGAAATAAGACTGAAATCAAACTGGCAAACAGTGATTCTGTTATCAAAATAAGCCCCGCCGTTACCGTATCCGTATAGCGTTGACTGATCATCTGCAACACCTGTGCCGCAAACGTCGCGACAACGCCTAAGTACACTACTGGCCCCGCTGCAGCTAACCAATTAATTTGTGGCAATTTGTGGATATTTAAGGTCAACGTGTAACCAACTCCGAGCAAAGCCTGGACAAAGCCGAGTTGAAACGCAATCACTTCCGGTCGAGCATGTTTAGTCGCATAGCCATAGTAAGTCATTTGAAATGCAAAACCGATCGCGGTTAAAATCGTCAGCCAATCACCAAAATGTAATCGCAGCCCATGCGTCAACACACCGGTTAGAATTAACATCCCACTCATGCATAAAATAAGTGCTAAATATATTTTTAGTGGCGGGACTTTTTTGAAAAAGAGCCACCCAATAAATGGTAATAAAATCACATAAGTGGACGTAATAAATGAACAATTACTTGGTGTCGTTGACTCTAAACCGGTTGATTGTAACTGCACGACAACAAAATTAAAAGCCGCACAAATAGCGCCAATCTTAAATTCCGACCAGGTCATCGTCTTCACGATTTTATGAAAAAAGAGATATACCAGTAACGCTGAAATGGCCCCGCGCAACGTGTTAATCACTGCTGGCGGCATTCGAGCAGCAATTACCATTTTAATAAACGTATAACTTGACCCCCACATGAGGGCAACTAACAACAAATTTCGATTGGCGCGACTTGGCGTCATCTTGACCACCTGACTTCCATTCACAATGTTTCCAGCATAGGCGTCCGATTCGCAAAAAGCAATGCGACCTAGTTAAATTTCTCCAACCGAATCAAGTGCTCCGCATCTGGCGTTGTAATGCCGTCCTTATACTGGTAGCCCATTTTGAGATAGAATGGCACGCCCGTCACCGAGGCTGGAATTTCAATCCGCCGGGCACGAGTGAAATACGAGTCATGTTCCAATATCTGAATCAGTCTGCGTCCCAGTCCTTGACCCTGATAATCAGGATCAACAAAAATATCAAACAAACTACTTTCATCGAGCCGACCCCAAAACGACCCGATTGCACCGGTTGCAATAATCTGATCCTGATCAACCAAAACGTAAAAATGTGTCATTTTAGCTTTTTGTAAACACCAAGTTGGCGTCATTAAAGATTTCTCTTGATCAAGATAGGCTTGCGAATAATCGGCGCGATTACTAATTTGTAACGTTCGCGCAATTAATTGCGACACCGCAGTGGCATCATTTACTTGAAAACGACGACTTTTAATCATCAACTGTCACCGTCCCTTTGAAAAAGGATTCTTGAATCGTGAACGATGCTGCATCAAAGTCGATGGTCGCGGTAACACCGTATGGCAATGCGGTTCGTGGATAAGCATGGCCGAAGTTTGCATTATACAAAATCGGCGTTTTAAAGGGTTTAGTTGCTGCCAAAAGTAGCGGTTTATAGGCGTTATAATACTGTTCATCTTGTGGTTTTCCCATGACAATCGCCACAACGGCACCTAAAATACCCACCCGTTTTAATTGTGCCAACATCCCAGCAAATTTCTCCGGCGTTGGACATTCATTACTCGTTTCGATAAATAAAATTTTGTCTTGCCAGTCGCTTGCCGGTGGCACCAACTGATATTTTTTGGCAATCGTTGCCTCATCAGGATACCGATTCGTCGTCAGCAAGTCATCAAAACTGTCAATACAGCCACCTAGTAACCGCCCAGTAACTTGGCCTTGTCCTCGCAGGACTTCATAATGATATTGTTCGGCATGACACACACGTGGCTGATTCAGTGCTGCCACACTAAATTCGGTTCGTTCCTCATACCAAGCCTCGCTGCTAACAATAGCCGTGGTCGCCGGATTCTGAAAATAATGGGCCCATGTTTGCGCGGTATATGGCAACATGTTCCCCTCTAATTCTGCCAGATCATTTAAAAAGTTAGGTCCATAGAATGTCTGTAAACCCAGTCGATAAAACATCAGATGATTAATTGTTGTATCCGAAAAGCCGGTCACTAACTTGGGATGTTGTTGAACCGCTTGAACAAATTCTGGATCATCCAGTAAATATGGTGCCAATCGATACGTGTCATCACCACCGATTGCCGCTACAATCCCCTTAATTTGCGGATCTAAAAAAGCCGCTTTTAAATCAGCTGCCCGAGCTTCCGGATGTTGCTTGAGATAAGTTAGGCCACGTAAGGCATATGGCATGGTCACTGGTTGTAATCCCAACGCCATCAGCCGGTGCACACCACGTACCAACTGATGTTGACTACTAGGTTCACCTAATACCCCGCTTGATAAACTCACAATGGCCACTTGATCGCCACGTTTTAACATTGCTGGTTTTTGCATCACATCGCCCGCTCTCATTTTTCTAATCATTTTATCATTATTCATATCACCTGACTACCCAATCTTTCGTTTACTTTCCGAATCAAGAATGAATCGTTCATTCTAATTTCATCAGCGCGTATACTTAGCTTTCGAAATGAGGTGAGTACATGCAAACACAACTAAAATTAACGCGCATCTTAGCTAGTGCGCAGGCCCAATTCATCGTTCCAGGCTTTGCGGACACTAAAATGGTCAACATCGCTAAAGCGGCCGATGTCGCAGTCGGCACCCTTTATACCCTCGTTAAAAGTAAATCTGAACTGCTAACGCTTTTGTTTGCGACCACGCTAGATCCAACAATCACCACGCAACCACTACAGCTGCCATGGCGACCATTAACGAATGCAGAATTAGTTGCCCAAACCAAACAAGCCTATCAGACGGCAACCCAATCTTTATTGACCAACATCCAGACGTCACCCGTTGATAACCAATTTGACGCTTTAGTCACTGAGTTATTTACCACATTTGATCGCTTCGGAGCCTACTTCTTAACTTTGGAGCGCAACCCACAAATGAATCCGGAACTAATGACGTTGTATCGGCATTATCGTCAACAGTTGTATCACACAATATCACGTATTTTAGGACAATTATCAGCTAAAAATGTGATTCGACCTTTACCCAATCCGACAGCCGATGCTTTTATCATTATCGATGAAATCTTCTGGTGGTCGGCACATAAGCAATACGATTCTTTTGAACGTGCGGCAACCACGGTTGATCAGAATCAAATTAAAGCGGCCGTGATTCAACAACTTTTAGCCGGATACCAGCGACATTAAATTTTTTTGCAGCTCAAAGCGTATATTGATGACGGCTCAAAAAATGAATGAACCGTTCATCCTAAAAACTAAGGGGGCTTTGGTTATGTTTACTGAATGGCATTATGTTCGTCATACCAGAGGCATGTTAAAAATCATTTTAGGTATTTTGTTAATCCCAGCCTTTTATGCCGTCATCTTTCTAGCGTCACTCTGGAATCCCTATGCTAAGCTTGATCGACTACCAGTTGCTGTCGTTAATTTAGACCAACCGGTAATCAGTCATCATCATCGTGTAGCTTTAGGTCAACAACTCACTCACGAACTCGTGCATAATCATGAAGTTGATTTCAGCGAACTCAGTGCAAAGCAAACAAAACAACGGCTTAAAAGCGGTCAATTGTATATAGCAATTACAATTCCCAAAACTTTTTCAGCACGGGCTAGTCAACTGGCGACGCACACAACCACACCAATAAAACTTCATTATCAGACTAATGCTGGTTTCAGCTTTATTGCCATGAAGTTAGATACCACTACCGTCACACAGATTCAAACCAAACTTGATCGGCAACTCAATCAGAGTTACCTCAAGGCCATGACTGCCACGCTTAGTCGGACCGGTCAACAATTGACCACGGCTGCTACTGATCTCCAACAAACCACGCGTGGCGTTAATCAACTAACAACGGGGTTGCAAACAACTAAAACTGACCTCACTAAAGTTGCCACTGGCAATCAACAATTGGCAACCGGGCTAAATCAACTGGCGATGCATAATCAAACCTTAATCACCGCCTTAACTCAGTTAGCACCACTGGCCTCACAACTGCAGACAGGCCTTAACCAGCAGCTTAGCCTACAAGCCCAAGTTAGCCGGCTCACCCAACAACTCAATACTGACCTGCAAGCAACGCGACCAAATTTGACAACGCTGCGTGCTACCGACCAGCAATTACAAACTGCCACCACACAGTTGCATCGCGCTACCTTACAACCAGCCGGTTTAGCTAGCCGGGTCACAATTACGACCAATGAATTGGCAACAGGCGTTAAGCCAACTCAGACCGCCTTAGCCACCTTAGCAACTGGTGCCACAACCTTACAGACAACCACTAATCAATTAGCGACTGGCGGCCAAGCACTCACAACTGGTGCTCAAAAAGTAGCTACAGTTGATGCGCGTTTAGCCGATCACTTACGAACTGGTGGACATCAACTCACACAAGCCAGCCGCCCTACCGCTTCACAGTTAGCCACTTTGATTCAGCCAATCCAATTGACCCATACCGATCCGACTCGTGTTCAAAATAATGGCACCGGTATGAGTCCATATTTGATGGCCGTCGCCTTATTTGTTGGCTGCATCACGTTTAATATTATTTACGATATGTCTTTACCACATCGTCAGCCACGCAGTGCTTGGGATTGGTGGCGACTCAAAATGCCATTTCTCTTTGAGTTTACGTGGTTAGCCGCCACGGTTATGTATGTTGGGCTACTACTCATCGATCATTTGAATCCGTTACATCCACTTGTTACTTACGCAATGTGCGTCTTAACGATGTGGACATTCGGCAGTATGGTCACTTGGTTTAATCAAGCTTTTGGCAAAACGGGGGCTTGGCTAATGCTTCTGTTCATGATTATCCAACTTGGTGGCGCGGCGGGCACCTATCCGATCCAATTGTCCAATCAGTGGTTTCAAGCGATTCACCCCTACTTACCGATGAGTATTGCCATTGATGCCTTCCGCAGCACCGTTTCAATTGGCAATAGTATTATCCCTGAACTCATCATTTTTGGTCTGATCATCCTAGCGTTCAATCTACTGACACTCTTAACCTTTTATCGTTGCCTGCCACAATTACGGTTGGCTCAAAAATGACAGTGGTCAAACTTTGCAAACGCTTTTTCATCCGCCTATACTAAAAGTAAGATTAAGTTGAATTTGGAGGTTTTAACATGACAATTGCAATTCGTTATCAGACTCGTAATGGCAACACTGCGGCCTTTGCTTCTCAGATCTCAGCGATTACTGAGACTCCCGCTGAAAAAATTGATACGCCGCTGACCACGACCCCAATTGATCTATTGTTTATCGGTGGTGGCACTTACTTTATGCGTCCTGACAAAACTTTAAGTGCCTTTATGGCTACTTTGGACGCGACTAAAGTGAAACATATCGCCCTTTTTACCACATCAGGTGGTCCAGAAACACCAACAGATAAAGCTCTAACTAAGTTGGCCACTGAAAAAGGGATTCCTGTAGTGGGCCATTTTCATCAATTAATGGGTGGTAAAGGGATGCTTGGCTCAAAGAAAGTGACGTTAAAACCTGACCAAATTCAGGCCGTCCAAACTTTTGCACAAACCATGCTCAACGAAAACTAAACCGTGTCAAAAAAGATCGCGACTTTAAAAGTCACGACCTTTTTATGTGTCTATCGTTGTGAGGCTCGCATTCTCAAAAGCCATTTTAGTAACCCACTAGCCATCGAAACAATAACTGCGGTAGCGCCCAGCCAACCGACAACCCCATGCGGTTGATTGTAAGCGATGATCGGTATTGGCAGCGTATGGTGGTAACCTTGATAAACACCAAGTGCTAAAGTACTCAACCACAAAATCAACGCTAGCCACCATAATAGCCGGTGTCCTTGTCTTAAACTCATCGTGACCCCCCCATTTATGTTCTATTTCAGTATACCATTAACGGCTCAAACAGCTGAGTTGCCTTTTGTCGCCATTATTGGCTAAACTAAAGGAAAATAATTGTGTTAATGAGGTTAAACTTATGATTTCAGTTCTCCGTCGTAAAATTCAAGATGTACCCATTTTAGAAGTTGTTGATAGTGACCTTCGTTATCAGGCAACGCCGTTGGTCGTGTTTTACCACGGTTGGCGTTCAGAAAAAGAACTTGTTTTAACGCAAGCACGTAAATTAGCCCAAAAACAGTTGCGCGTGGTTCTTCCAGATGCCATGAATCATGGTAGCCGTCACCAACCCGTTAGTCAGATTCCGTCCTTTACATTCTGGCAAAGTATCCAAGGTAATCTAGCTGAATTTGACTTAATCGTTGATTTTTATCGTCAACGAGACTTGATTTTGGATCAAAAGATCGGGGTTGGCGGCTATTCCATGGGTGGTATGACCACTGGTGCGCTGCTCACGCGACACCCCGAGATCACCGCTGCGACCGTGATTATGGGTACCCCAAATTTAAATGCCTATGCCAAACTTGTTCGTGACCATGCCGCCAAACATCAGTTGTATCTACCAACTGATATGGCCTTACTGACGAGTTGGCTAGATCACTTTGATTTAAATTTACATCCAGAAACGATTAACCATCGGCCGGTGTTATTTTGGCATGGCACTGACGATGAACGGATCCCATACTCGCAATCCCGCGACTTTTTCGACCGTGTTCATCATGAAGATTACGCCGATCAAGTCGCCTTCATTACGGGCTATCATGCCAAACATCTGGTGAAAGTCCCTCTGATGGAAAAAATTGCGAACTTTTTTGATTACTATTTGAACTAAAATAACGCGACCGCTAAATTAGTGGCCGCGTTATTTGTTAATACCTAATCAATAACATTTGGTTTTTTATTTGTCGAAAAAATCATTGCACCGTAATTTTCATTTCCAGCATAGTTTCCTCTCGAATTGACACCATGCTTTTCAATAATATCAAACTTCTTATGACTACGAATTTTGATTTTAACTGGTGAACTATATTTCTTTGAATAATGTAAAGTTGCATAATACACTTTCGCGCTAGACTTACGCAATTTTGTTAGTTTCCAGTCAGCATTCCCACCGTAACTGAATGTCATCCGCATGGTATTACCATGAAAGACGGTCTTATCATTAAAACCGCCTTCACTGCCAGATGTTTTCCGATACCATGTCTTTTTCGTGATACTCGTCGGTAAATGTTTAACTGGTGTCGTTTTTGCTTGGCTACTAATCGCCGGTAGACTCGTTAAGGCTAAAACGACAGTCATCGATAACGTTAATAATTGTTTTTTCATGAAATGACTCCTCCAAAGTCGGTATTTGTTACCGCTTTATTTTACCACTAATGTTGCCGTGGTAACCAATGCCGCCATAACAGTTGAGCAAGTAATACCAATACGAAAAAGCCAACCAATACCGCTAACGAAACGACTCGTATCGGCCACGTTTGCACAGTCCCCGTGCCATCGGTTGGCCGTATTAACAGCCACCCCGCGGCCATAATAAACAATCCGCTCCAAACCCAATTCATTAATCGCCAGAGTCGCATGTGATCATATCCCCTTTAGATTCACGTGATTTAATACCATTATCTCGTATACTCACTTATTTGGCGAATTATTTTCAACTCAAGCCGGTTTTTGTGCCACAATCATAAATCGATCTTCAAAAGTTGTGACCGCGCCTTGCGAGCTAATTAATCGATCAAGCTGCTGCAGCCTTGGAATGGCCATATCTAAATCAAAATCAGGAAATTCCCATGGAATAACGGTCGCGTAATAAACAATTGCCCCCACATCCAAAAAGCTTAACTTAGCAAACGCTCCCGCTTGATAATCAAGCCGCATGCCGGCATCTTGTAGTTGCGAACAAACATGAATTAAGGTGTTATCTGGATAAGCCGGCGTATAATCAGCATCTAAAAAGCGCGATAAACTAAAATTATTAGTCGCCCCCACTTGTTGGGTGATAAACCAGCCACCAGGACGTAATTTTTTGACGATTGCCGCAATCGGCGTTGCTCCATGACTATTCGTAATCACATCAAAAGTCTCATCAGGAACTGCTGCCAGATTTTCATCAGGATCAGCAATTAACTTGATCTTTGATGTGGCTAATTTAGACTGTAACAACTTTATATTAGGTCCCCAGCCCTCTGTAACCACCGTTTTATCAGCAGGATGATGAAAATGACTCATTAACTCACCACCACCAGTATCCATATCTAGCCACATGGCCGATGACGTCAAATGTGCTTCAACAAACTTCCGATAATCCCAAGGTAATGGGGCACTTTCCCACCGACCATCAAGATGACTAAACGTCCATCCCTGCATTCCCAACTGATTCTCCGCTCGCCATGCTGCTAATTTATCCATTTAATAACCTCATCCTCATAAGTAACTCATTTATTTTTAATAATGTCATATTCCGATTTGGGTGTCAACACGAAAAAAAGCTAGGATTTGCTCCTAGCTTTCAGACAACTGATTGTTTTTAAAGTTTAGTCACCCACTGGATGCCAACCATTTTTATCAGTCAATTTATTCAAGTAGGCCATATCTTCAGCGTTAATTTCAAAGTCTAACTTCGTGTTAGCCTCGACATGGGCCATCGCCCGCGCCTTTGGTAATGGGGCAACGCCATTTTGAATGATAAAGCGTAAGGCCAATTGTGGCAAGGTGACTTGATACTTGTCCGCTAATCGTTCGAGCGTTGGATCAGCCAACAAGCCACCAGTTGCAAGTGGTGAGTATGCTTGAACGACAATACCAGCCGCTTCGGCGGTTGTAACGATGGATGCTTGTGTATGACCAACATAATATTGAATTTGATCAACAGCTGGTTTAACCGTTAAGCCATCCCAATTAAGTAGGTTTTCAAGATCGTGGGAGTTAAAATTAGACACGCCTACTGACTTGGCCCGACCACTCTGATAAATGTCTTGCATTGCGCGCCAAACTTCCCGATTTTCAGCGTCATAGTTGGCGCCCATTTCACGCCATGGCCATGGAGCATGAATAATGTAAGAATCAACATAATCCAGTTGTAAGGCTTTCAAGCTGCTTTCGAAATCCGCCAGAGTACCTTCATAAGATTTCGTTTCAGCTGGTAACTTGGTTTGTACGAAAATAGCTTCACGAGCAAGATTAGCATCATGCAGGGCTTCACCAACACTCGCTTCATTTTGGTAAGCTTTAGCCGTATCAATAAACCGATACCCAGCTGTCAAGGCGTTGCTAACCGCGTCATAGGTTTCTTTACCAGGGCGAGTTTGCCATGTGCCAAAACCAACTTTTGGCATTAATAAGTCGTTATTTAATTTAAAAGTATCCGTAATCGTTGTCATTAAATAGTGCCTCCTAGATAATTGATAAGTTTAGGTTACCCCCTTAGACCTACTGTAAGGCAATCATTTTGTTCGGCATATTATTTATATTGACTATATTAATATCAGTCATTACCAAAAAATATTGATCCAAAAAGACTGTTACTAATGTAAAAACATTAATAACAGTCTTCCTTGATAACAAGTCAAGGTAAGCATTTAGTTATACAACTTTATTACTGGCATTCCTATTTTCTATTTCTTTTCTCTTTAAACTTTACGTTAAACTTATCTAGATCAATCTGATCACGCACAGTTAGCTGACCAATTTTCTTAAAAGTTAACCCCACTTTTGGAAAGCTATAAACATTTCCAACATCAATCCAGGATGGTCGGTTTAACCCAACAATTTTCCAATCTTGAATCTTGTAATACTGCTGTTGAATAAACTTAGACTTATGAGCATACTTGGTTGTTATTTTAAAAGCCATAACTCGATCTTTGCTAACTTTTCTAACCAGCACCGGCCTTTTCTTACCGCCTGGTCCTTCAATGTAACTAACATATAAGCTAACAAGATCATTAATCTTCATCGGGGTTATCCAGCCATTTTTGCACATCATTAACCGTATTTAATTGCGTTACGGGTGTATCTTCAGTTTCTTTTAAAAAGTGTAAACTAGCTTTCTCTCCTTGAGTTAACATAGGTTGAAATGGTAACCCCCCGTTAGCAACAATTCGCTTATAAAACATTGTAATCGCAGTCGTTGGACTTAGCCCGAGCTCATTCAAAACTTGCTCTGTATCTTCGGCCAATTCCTTATTGACTTGAACTTGGATACGTTTCTTTTCTTGGACTGCCATCATCAACACCACCTTTTATACTCATATAGTACTATATATCGAGTAGTTTTTCATTTATTTTGCTTATAATAACAAAATAAAGCCTAAAAATTGTGTGGTTTCTTTTTATAACAAAAATTAGGTAGCCCATTAATAGACCACCTAATTTTGTATTTAAACTGTTAAGCTTTTTGTTTAGGCGTGAAGAACGCCTTCACCAAACACCCAATTCCTAACACTAATCCGATTAGGTCAAACATTTCAAAATGGTTAATTGTTGGTAACAACAAAAGTAGTCCAAGGTAAAAAATCGGATCACGATAAAAATGGAACGGTCGTTTCAAGTGCATCACACCCACCAGCTCTCAATTAACTTTCAGTTTTTAATAAACCACGTTCGATAAACCAAGTATCTGGTTGCCAAACCCATTCATTGCCATCAGCAGCGACCAAATCAAAGGCTTCTTTTGGTCCCATCGTGCCAGCTGCATAAGTTGGGACCGGCGTTTGATCTTGATCCCAAGCTTGGCGAATAACATCCACAATCTTCCATGATTGAGCGACTTCATCCCAATGGGTAAAGTTCGTTGCATCGCCATCAATAGCATCATGCATCAAACGTTCGTAAGCTTCTGGCGTGTTCGCCATCATTTTGCTGTCATGACGATAAGATAAGCGAATTGGTGAGGTTTCATATTGCGCATCCAATGATTTCCCATTCAAGCTGAGTGAAAATCCTTCAGTTGGTTGAATATAAATCGTTAAGACGTTCTTCGTGGCAAGATCCGTGTTATCCGTTAAGTTCTTGAAGACAATATTGATTCGAGTTCCTTTTTCAGTCAATCGTTTCCCAGTCCGCACGTAGAATGGGACCCCACGCCAACGATCGTTATCAATTTCAAACTTCCCAGCAACAAAGGTTTCGGTCCGTGAGTCTTCAGCGACCGCTGGTTCTTCACGATAACCGGCAAAATCTTCATGATTTAAACGACCTGCTGTGTATTGGCCACGAACAAAGTTTTTAGCCACCTCATCAGGCGTATAGATTTTAACCGCACGTAAAGCGGCCACTTTACCTTCACGAATCGCCGTTTCAGACGTTCCAGTTGGTAATTCCATCGCCAATAATGAGAGCACTTGTAAGATGTGATTTTGGACCATATCTTTCAATGCCCCGGTTTGGTCGTAATAGCCGCCCCGTTGCTCAACACCTAACGCTTCGGCAAAAGTAATCTGCACATTTTCAATGTGTTTATTGCTCCACTGTGATTCCAACAAACTATTGGTTGCCCGTAACGTCAAAATATTTTGAATCATTTCTTTACCTAAGTAATGATCGATTCGGAAAATATCTTGTTCAGGGAAAACACTAGTTAATTGTTGGCTTAATTCATTAGCTGATTCAAAATCAGTTCCAAATGGCTTTTCCAACACAACGCGGTTAAAGCCTTCGGTATCAATAATGCCAGCTGATTTCAATTGCGTCACAATCTGGCCAAAGAATCGTGGGGCCATCGCCAAGTAGTACAACCGATTGCCAGCCAATTGATACTTATTGTCAAGTTTGTCAGCCAATTGTGAAAGCACCTGATAGTGACTCGCATCGCCAACATCATGTGATTGATAATAGAAATGACTCACAAAAGCTGCTTGTTCCGGTTCAGTCGGATTTTCATCCGCAATGGCATCTGCAATGACTTCATGAAAATGCTCATCGCTCCAAGGCCGTCGGGCTGTCCCGATGACCGCAAAATGATCACTCAACGCCTGTTGCCGGAAAAGCCGGAAAAAGGCGGGGTAAAGTTTTCGTTTGGCTAAATCGCCGGTTGCACCAAATAAAATCATTAAAACTGGTTTCGAATTATTCATGAATGTCACCCTTCTATGCAATCTTTTTCATTATTTCATTTAAGATTTAAAAACATTAATTTGCTTATATCAAAGATACCATATTACCCTTAAGTTGCGGTAATAATTAGATTGATTAATCTTAGTATACTCAACTTACACACCGCTGTATCGAAAAAAGTTCCGACTGGGCCTAAAAACCAATTTTTGAGTGATTGAACACGGTTTCTTAAACTTGATGTTCAAATACTCGTTGCGCATGGATATGCAAAAAAGCCGATCGGTATACACCCGATCGACCAAATTTGTTAACGTGTTGAAAAGACACTTTTAGCAACGGTAATGGCATTCAAAACTTTCGGAAAACCAACATACGGAATGCAATGAATCATCGTTTCAATAATTTCTGTCTGTGTCAGACCAACATTCAAACAACCATTCAAATGAACCTTGAGTTGGTCGGCCGTATCCCCTTGCGTGAGTAACGCTGTAATCGTAATCAACTCCCGCTGCTTTAAATCTAGGCCCGGCCGCGCGTAAATATCCCCAAATGCAAATTCTAAAATATAGGTACCGACATCTGGAGCAATATCGGCTAAGCTCGCCATCACCTGATCGGCAGCCGAAGCATCTACCTGTTGTAATAACGCCTTACCTTGTGCTAATCGATCATCTGTCATATTAAAAACCACCTTTTCCATTAGAATACGTTGAGTCTATTCCTTGGAGTGCACTCCAGCGCAAGCGGAATTTTAAGTTTGTTTACTTAAACTACTGAATCTCGCACCCTTGACGATCGGTTCAACTGAGACTAAGCTTTGAACCATTAAATACAGGAGGTTAGTGAACATGTTATCGATCAGTCAGTTCGCCAAACAAGTGGCGTTATCCCCCGACACGCTCCGTTATTATGAAAAGTTAGGGCTGTTGCAACCGCAACGTAATGCACAACATCAACGCCAATACTCACAACAAGACCAAGACTGGCTAGCGTTCATTCAACGACTCAAGCAAATCGGTATGTCGATGCACGATATCCAAACATATGCGCAGTTACGGGCACAAGGAGATCGCACGATTACGGCTAGAATGGCATTATTACAAGCGCAATCACAACAATTATTGGCTAAACGAATTGAACTTGATCAACAGCTGGCCTTTTTGAATCAAAAAATGGCGTTTTATCAAGATCAGTTAGCAACATTAGCGTCAATTGATCCACAACGATGATTTTTTTATTTTACAATTCTAAAGGTTGAAAGTTAAATGTATTGGTCGAAACCTTAGCAACATTGACTTAAGTTGGATTAAATTTGTCACCTACGCCAGCCAGCGATTCTGCCGGCTGTAGGGACCGGCTCCAGCCAAAGTGCGGGCTGCCACCTCTAAATTATTTGACCGTGGGATGCGTCTTGGTACCTGGCTCACCGAACGATCAATCAATCGACGCGAATCGCAACATCAACGTCAATCGCAACAAAATTAGCGCTAACAAAGCCGGTCAATGAAAATCCGCAGATTTTCATTGACCGGCTTTTAGTTAACCCCTGTTTTCACACTTTAAGCCGCACGCAATTCAATGCAGCAATATAGCAACGACCATTTTTCCGTTAATAACTGTTGCAGCTGTTGTCGTAATTGATCCGCTTGACTTATCGTGAGCGTTGGCGCTACTTCAACAGCGACATCTAACACCAAATTGTCCCCCACATAGCGACCATTCACGTAAATAACCCGATCAACTCCGACAACTAGGTCCAAACACACCACTATTTGTTGCCGTATCTTTGGGTCAAAGCCATTTGATAATTTTGCCGCACTTTGGCTTAAAATCTGGCACCCATTCCAAATAATATAGCCCCCTAAACCAAAAGCCGTTAACGTATCTAGCAAATACCAATGCGTCAAGATCGTCAATGTGGTAGCAACCATGGTGACCAACGACGTCACCGCATCGCTAAAATGATCTTGAGCCGCCGCTAATAAAACCGAATCATGGGCATGCTGACCCTGTCGCCAATTGATGAAAGCAACCAGTAATAACAAGCCGCCTGAGAGTCCAGCCGTTAAGCTGGCCGCCAGACTCAAAGCTTCTGATTGGGCATGCAAGACGTGCCAGGTTTGTAGTCCCGCGGTCCACAAACAATGTCCCCCAATCAGTACCATCAACAAACCTGATAAAAAGACGGCTAAGGCTTCATATTGCCAATGCCCTTCTAAATGAAAATTATCTCGTGGCTTTTGCGCGTACCACAAACCGACTAACAGTAAAACGGTGGCAAAAATTCCAGTCAAATTATTTTGACCATCTGCTAACAATGCCGCCGCTTGCGTCCAGTACCCAATCGTTAATTCGGCGGTGCTTAAAATCAAATAGAATCCGAGATTTAACCAAAGCAATCGTCGTGCCAGTCGATTTTTACGTTGGCTAGCTGCTTCAGCAGCCAAGTCAATCTGCAGGGCATTTTGGCGCCGATTTGCTTTTAATTTAATCATGGGCCATCGAAGCCGCAGTCGTCAACAATTGCGTTAGCGCCAATGGTGATAATTGGCGACTTTGTAGGAAGATTTGATGGGCAATTTTGGGTGCAGCCACAGTCGGCTGAGCTAGCCAGTAGCTCAAAATAGTCATGATATTGCCGACAACCAACTCCTTAACCAAAGTTGTGGGAATTTCGGTTGTCCCCATCTGAGCAATGGTCTGCGGCGTGCTCGGGATCGCAATCGTTGCTTCAATTAAATCATGCATCTTCGGAATAAGCGCCGAATCGGGACAAGTCATCAACGTAGCCACCGACAATTGTTGCTGATATAAATAAACGAGTAACGCGTAAAAGGCATCATGCTCATGAGTCGCAGACGATGTCAGTGCCATCAGATCAGGTTTATCGTAGTGGTCAAAAATATCGCGAGCCCCAATAATGAATCTGGCTTCCGTCTGCGCTAATAAATCGAATTTATCTAAATAGTAGCGATAGAAAGTCCCGCGAGAAACATGCGCTTTTTGTAAAATTGTGCCCACGGTAATTGCCTTAAAACCGGTTTGGCGAATCAAACTAATTAAGGCCTGTTGAATGCGTTTTTGGGTAACATAGCGGCGTGAATTTACGATCATTTTGCTGCCTCCGTTTTTTCTAAATCAGCACCATCTAAAAAATCAAATTTATTCGTTTTAATACTCAGCCAAAATTTACCTAAAACAAGCAGTTGCATGCCAATGGTAATCCCGATTAAGGTCCACACATCGCCATTGATCGAACCACCGAGCGAGATCGCATGACGTAAACCATCAATCAAATAAGTCATCGGTAAATATGGATTTAACCAACTCGCAAACCGACTTGTCAATTGAACCGGATAAAGCCCCGACGATGCCGATAATTGTAAGACTAAAATAATCGTGACCAACCACGTTCCGAACCCACCTAGAATAATCCGTAGAGCAAAAATAATCGAAAGAAATGTCAAGGCGCCCAGCATATTCAATAAGACCAGTTGCGACATCGATTGAACTTTGAGACCGACACTCATTTTTAACGTCCAGCTCAATAACCCGGCCTGTCCAATCCCAACTAGACCGACAATTGAAAACTTGGCCGCCCACCAAGACAATGTATGCCGTGGCCGTTCAGCTGGTGTAAACGCATCAAACATCGTGCCTAAAGCAATGCCACCAACGAATAGCCCAATTGCAATCGCAAATGGTGACATTCCAGTCCCATTATTAGGTACCTTGGCTTCATCAGTAACCGTCGCCTTAACCGGTTGTGCCAAATAGGTCGCATTAATCGTCTTATTTGGTAGCTTCGATAAGCGTTGTGCACTTTGATCTAACTTACTTGCCAAAGTTTGCGTCCCAGTCTGCAGCTGCGTTGCCCCTGTTTGCACGGTTTGACTGCCAGCAGTTAATTGTGTCGTGGCGTTCTGCAATTGTCCTAAGCCAACTTTAACGGGTGCTAAAGCTGGTAATGTCGGTAACTTAGTTTGTATCGTCGTTAACCCAGTGCCAACGCGAGTTTGACCAGCAGTGATTTTAGTTAAACCGGTCTGCAATTGCGAAGTTCCGGCTGCCAATTTGGAGGCACCGTTACCCGCGGTCTGCATCCCTTGATCAACTTGATGAATGGTCGTTAACAACGTACCCGCATATAATTTTGTCACTTGCTGTGAAACTTTATCCTTGATCGCGGATGCCGCTCCAGTAGTCATCTTTGCGACGATAAAGTTACGACCGGAACTAATCCGATAGTGTAATTGTAGTTGCTCAGGATGCTTCGTTAATAAGGTTGTTGCGGCCTTTGAAAAGTTGTGTGGAATCGTGACAATCATATAATAACGGCCCGAATGAAGTCCTTGCCGAGCCTTTGTCGCACTAACTTCATGATAATCCAATGAATCCGATGCTTTTAAAGACTGTACTAAATGATGGCCAATCGCGATCGTTTTACCATGTGTCCGCTGTGACACATCATGATTGACAATCGCCACCGGAATCTCATCCATTCGACCATACGTGTTCCACATTGAAGACAAGTATAACCAGCAATAAATTGCTGGAATCAACCCAATTGCGATTAAAACGACGATCAATCCAGGCTTATGTCCTAATTGCTGCCATTCACGTTTAATCATCTGAATCCCCCCAAAAAGATTAGTTGAACATCATGTTCAAAAGCTATTTTAGGAGACGATTTCGTAAAAAAACAGGGACAGTTTGGCTTCAAATGTTCAATAACGTTGACATCAGTCCGGTGGTAACCCAGGCTACTGTAAGCATAACGATTATCGTTACCCACTACCAATAGCTAGCACTTAGTTTGTTTTCAGACTTTAAATATTTTTTCAGTAAAGATTATATTGTTTTGGTAAACATAGAACGTTTGTTCTATACAGCATGTTATATTTTAGTCGTGGCACGTCTATTAATTTTAACTACACAGCGGAATTTAATAAAGAATGGCATGCGCTAAAGCTCGATGAAAAAGATCGATTCGATTTTGAAACTGGTATTGTAACCTACTATCGCAATCTACCGGTTAACAATTACGAAAAAAATTTTCCTGGTAATATCATTCAAGGAACCGGCGGCGCTTACAAGTACCGTTACAGGGCTCCAGATAGTCCACAGGGAAAAAGTAGCAGCTATCGAACCATTTACTTTATTGCTAACAATAACCAACTTTGGTTCTTAACTATTTATAAAAAGAATCAAAAAGCAACACTAAGTGATCGCGAAAAGGCTGATTTACGTGCATTTTCACGATTATTGACTTTGAAAGGAATTTAAAAAATGACCGAAAAATTAACTGCTTTACAGAAAAGTATCCGCCAAGCTACCGCCGCATTAAATGGTGACACTTCAATGATCACAACTCACGAGATTGTCATTAAACCCGCACCACAATACAGTGCCGCTGATGTCAAAGAATTACGAAATGAAATTGATGTCACACAACGTGTATTAGCTGGGGTGTTATCGGTCTCACCACGAACCGTTGAATCTTGGGAAAGTGGTAAGTCACGTCCCAGTCGTAGCGCCAGTCGCTTATTGGAACTTATTCAAAAACAGCCTGAGCTATTAAACCTTATCATCGCATAAATTGGGTACAAAAAACCTGTTGCTAGTCATCTTTCGATCACTAACAACAGGTTTTAAGTTTTTAGCCTTCAGTCCGTGCGGGACGAATCCGTTTACCCCAGTATTGGAAGTAATCAGTCCGTAATGCCCCATTATAGAGTTTCCGGCGTTTTGTGGCTTTCATGCCATAATAATCTTCAAATTCCAAGTCACTCGTTAAGATATACTTACTCCAACTTGGCATCTTTGCGTAAACTTGACCCATTTGACGATACAAAATTCGCACCGTATCACGATCACTTAACCGTTCCCCATAAGGTGGGTTGGCAATAATGACCCCGTTAATCTTGTCAGTTGTAAAGTCTTTTACAGCTAACTGTTTGAAATTAATATCATGTAAGACGCCAGCTTCACTAGCATTGAGTTTAGCGATATCAATCATCTTGCCATCAATATCATAACCACTAATATCAAGTTCACTCTCGTAATCAGCTTGTCCATCTGCTTCATCACGCAGTTCTTGACTTAAGCCCTTTGGCACCCAATCCCACTTTTCACAGGCAAATGAGCGGTTAAAACCGGGCGCGATATTTCGGGCGATCAAAGCTGCTTCAATCGGAATCGTTCCAGAACCACACACAGGATCAATAAAGGGATTGTCTGGATACCACTTAGCCAACAGCACTAAGGCCGCCGCCATGTTTTCCTTCAATGGCGCGCCACCCTTTTCAACCCGGTAGCCTCGTTTGAATAAGCTAGAACCAGTCGTGTCGAGCGTTAACAAAACATGATCTTTGTTGATTGCGACTTCTAGTGGGAATAAGGCCCCAGTTTCAGGTAAGAACCCATTCCGATGGTAGGTACTAGCCAATTGGTTAACAATCGCTTTTTTAACGATTGATTGCACATCAGGCACACTGTGTAACTTGGAGTTACGTGATTTTCCTTCAACGGGGAATTCAGCATCCATTGGTAATAATTGATCCCAAGGCAACGCCAAGGTTTTTTCGAACAATTTATCAAAACTGTAAGCATCAAATTCACCGACGATGATCTTAATTCGATCAGCCGTCCGAAGCCACAAATTAGTCCGTAAGACATCTTTGATCGTTCCAGTAAAACGGACCCGACTATTCTCAACTTGCGTCTGGTAGCCTAAATCACGCAATTCACGACCAACTAAAGCTTCAATCCCACTAGCCGCAGTCGCAATTAACTTAAATTCTTGCATAAAATCCTCCTGTATCTTTTCATGAATCTTTTTATTTAATCATTTCGGTTCAACTTCACCCTATACAGTTTAGCATATTTCCGTTATTAATCATGGGTTCATTGACTTTGTTCACCACTAATTTATTGCATCAAACGCAGTCGCAGCCGTTTCGGTCGCATAAAAGATTACAAAGCCGTTGGCCGCTTTACTTTTTTGGCGGTTCATTGTTGCCATCCATATCAACTTTAATCCCGCAAAACTAGCGTCGTAACAGTGGATATCCGTTACTTTTGCCCAAACGGTTCGTCGTAAATCTGCACCAGTAATTTGATACATATCGCTATCTACTCGCGTTAACGTATGATTCTGGCTCGTGGCAGTCTCATTCGCCAATTGATCGGCAACTTCTGACGCCAGTTGGTTTGCATAATGCTGATAAGATCGATTACCAATATGTGGTGCTAATTTCCAGCCAGTATAGAAGATTAACCCGCCACAAAAAATTGTTAACGCGATTAACCCCCAACGCAAATAGGTCAATGATCCCGCGGCTGATACTTGGCGAAGTAACCAATGCTCACCCCAAGCAATGACGAGTAACACCACTAATAAACCATCAAGTCGGCAATAACGTCGAACTTGCCGACTCATGATCGGTTGCATCTGGGACTTCTGCGCCAGTAAATCTTGGTAGATTGCCGCTTGTAAATCTGTCAGTGAAGGTACTGACGATTGTCTCATAAGGAGACTCCTTTCATCTATCTTCATTCGATTAGCTGTTTCATCCAGCCATTTAAGTGCATAAAAAAACTAGGACAAAAGCGAACTTTTGTCCTAGCCCTCTGTCAACATGTAAATCCCTGTAGGCCACGTTTTGTACCATATTGAAGCACAGACGTCAGTCAATATGGCGGTAATCATCTATCTCAAGATTATAAAATCTCCCCTCACACTTTGTTCAATTCCAGTGTGTGAGGCTCCCCTACCATAAGTTTGGGTTTCCCGCTCGTGGGGTTTACCGCGTTCCAAACTAGTCGTTTCCAACTAGCTATCGTCACTGTGGCACTTTTCAGACATACTCGGGCATAGCTTACGCCTTAGCCGTTTTTGTCGCCGTAATCGGTGCAAGCACCGATCCCCCGGTTTATAGCCGAGCACGAACACTACAAGCATCGCAGCTTGTGCGGGCATGGACCTTCCTCAATCGACATAAGCCGACCGCGATTACCCAGGATTTACACTGAATCACTTAGCTTAAAGCCGATGTGATTCGTTTTGATTATTATCTAATTGGGCGCCAAAAACATGACGTTCCAAGTTAGATAAACGTTTCAGAATATCCATATTCGTCACCGTACTTGTCGGTTGTGAAGTTGGATTGGTTGCACCGACAGCGACTTGCTTAGTAAGTTCGTCAACTTTGGCACGTAACCGTTCATTTTCATCTGAAAGTTGTTGGTTATCTTTATTAAATGACTCATAGTCCTTAATGACATTATCTAAGAACCCATCCACGTCAGCTGGATCATAGCCCCGCATCTTTGGTTTAAATTCTTTTTGCAGGATGTCTTTGGGAGTAAAATTACGTTTAGCCATACTTAAAAACACCTCATTGTTATTCGCGCGACACCATAACAGTATCCGCATTACTTAAAACATTGTAGCAGACTTTATTCAAAATTAAAACCATTATTCTGTTTTTCTGCATACTCATTCGCACTTTCTTGTAACCAATCAAAGTCAATCAGCGTCAATGGATAAGGATGATCAGTACTAAATTGGCGAATTAAATCATAATCGTAGGCAGGTTTCCCGGGATTATCAGGATCATACACCAATGCGGCCGCATCTGTATGGGTTAACATGAATTCTTGATAATTTTTTAATTGTTGTGGGTTTTCGTAAGCTTGCTTACTAACTGCCGCATGAAAATCAACTTTAGCCAATAACGTTTGTAATTTGGCTTGATTATTTTCGTTCCAACGACCACCAAATTCACCATATGGCAACATGACCGCGACTTGTAATTCTGGATAAGTTTGCTTTAACTCAAGCCCCACTTCAGCTACCCACTGTTCAACGCCCAGTTGACCGCCCGTAATCAGCCAGTCAACACCATCTTCAATTTGTGTGGTTAGATATTCAGTCAATGCATATTTAATCACTTTTAACTTTTCATCTTGGTCACTAAACACATTTAGCTCGTAACTCCGGTAGCCACTCATCCATAAACGACTCATGAAATTCGCCCCTTTCTTTAATTTAAAGTCCGTAAAACATCACAGATATTTCACATCCGCTCAGTTAATGGTAAAATATGACATTATTAGGAGGTAGATAATGTGACGATTCGTTATCCAAACGGCAAAGCTTATCGCCAACCTTCCGCAGCTAAAGCCACCCGCTCTAAATTCGCCAATGTTAATTTTGGCGATCGGGGGATGAGCTTGGAAGAAGAGCTCAACGCGAGCAATACTTACTATCTAGAAAATGGTATCGCAGTTATTCATAAAAAGCCAACGCCGATTCAGATTGTTAAAGTTGACTATCCTAGTCGGAGTGCCGCCGTCATTCGAGAAGCGTATTTTCAACATGCTTCAACGACCGATTACAACGGTGTCTATCGTGGTAAATATCTTGATTTTGAGGCCAAGGAAACCAAAAGTAAGACGGCTTTCCCGCTCAAAAATTTTCATGAACATCAAATCGAACATATGCGGCAATGCCTGCAACAAGGTGGGATTTGTTTTGTCATCATTCGGTTTGCAGTCTTAGAACGGTTATTTCTATTAAGGGCCACGGATCTTAACAGCTATTGGGATCGTCAAGCAACTGGCGGCCGTAAATCAATTCCGCTGGCGGATGTTGAACAATTAGCTACTGAGATTCATTACCATATCAATCCACTTATTCCTTATTTGGATGCGGTTGATTTGATTATGGATGCGCCATCATCAAGTCACTAAAGGAGAACATCATGGCAAGTAACAATAAGCAAGAGTCACGCGTATCGCGGAATCGTAATCAACCACCCAAGCCACCCAAAAAGCACTGGTTCCGACGCATTATTTTAACGTTGGTCGCCCTCTTTGTCGTTGGCGTTTTAGCCGGTGTGGGATTATTTTTCTATTATGCGCAAAGCTCCCCAACGGTTACCGAAAGCAGTTTGAAGAGTGAAAACTCAACCAAGGTTTACGATTCAAATGGGACATTAATCGCTAATCTCGGGACTGCGACTCGTGAATACGTCAAATCGGATAATATCCCTACTACGTTGAAAAATGCGGTTGTTTCTATTGAAGACAAACGTTTTTACCAACATAAAGGGGTCGATTATTATCGGATCATCGGGGCCGCCTTAGGTAACTTAAAAGGCAGTTCCCTAGGGATGCAAGGTGGGAGTACGTTAACAATGCAGCTCGTTAAATTAGCGGCCTTCTCAACCAGCACTTCGGATCGGAATCTTAAAGTCAAAGCCCAAGAAGCATGGCTAGCACTAAACGTTGAAAAACATTTTAGCAAGTCACAAATTCTCGAATTCTACATTAACAAAGTCTACATGGGAAATGGGATTTACGGGATGGGTACCGCGGCAGAATATTATTACGGTAAGTCACTCAGCAAGTTGAATTTAAGTCAATTGGCCTTACTAGCTGGGATGCCTCAATCACCAACTTACTATAATCCTTACACTTACCCATCATATGCAACCAGCCGGCGTAACACGGTGTTACAGGCAATGTATGATAATAAAGTGATTACGAAACAACAAGAAAAAGACGCCGAAGCTGTTAGTGTTAAAACCGGCTTGGCCAAGAGTCATAGTAATGTTGTAACTAAAGCAAATAAAAATAAAGTAATTGATTCCTATTTGACCGAAGTTCTCGCAGATATTAAGTCTAAGGGTTACGATCCTTACAAAGACGGCTTAAAAGTTTATACCAACTTAAACATGAACGCTCAGAAGCGGTTATACGCGATTGCTAATACCTCGAAGTATGTCACTTATCCAGATAACAACTTCCAATTGGGTGTTTCAGTCGTTGACTCGTATACAGGTAAAATTTCGGCCATGATTGGTGGTCGAAAGCATACTAATGTCACTTATGGCTTAAACCGGGCAGTTCAAACTGATAGATCCAACGCCTCAACTATGAAGCCAATTTTGGACTACGGACCAGCCATTGAATATCTCAACTGGCCAACTTATAAGACCGTTTCGGATACCAAGTACAATTATCCTGGCACTAGTACCGCAGTCAATGACTTTGACAATAATACATTGGGTAATATGACGATGCGTTCAGCCTTAATTCAATCACGGAACATTCCAGCAGTTAAGACTTTAGAAGCTGTTGGTCGAACTAGAGCCAAGACTTTTGCTAATAATCTCGGTATGAACCTTAAAAAGGTTTATTATGCCAATGCGATTGGGGCCAATGTCTCCTCCTTACAAGTTGCTGGTGCCTACGCAGCCTTTGCTAACGGTGGGACTTACCATAAGCCTTATTATATTAACAAAATTGTCACTCAAGATAACCAAACCACCACTTACAGTAGCGCTGGTAAACGTGTGATGAAAAAATCTACTGCTTACATGATCACCGATATGCTTAAAGACGTTATCAGTAGTGCTTCCGGGACAGGGACAACCGCAAGAATCAGTGGCGTTTATCAAGCTGGTAAAACTGGTACCGATGGTTTCCCTGCTAGTGACAATAAGCCATCAAATGCTGATCGTGATTCCTGGATGGCTGGCTACACGAAAAATTATTCAGTTTCCGTCTGGACTGGTTATGATACTAAAGCGCAGTACATTACCCCTACAACATCCAAGATTGCACAAGATATCTACCGTGAAATGATGAGTTACTTGCAACAATACTCACCAAACTCTGATTGGGTAAGACCAAGCACAGTTGGAACGGTTAAGAAGAATAATATCACCGAACTCTATGTCGTTGGTCACCTCTTCTCAAGTTCAGAAGCGTCTTCTGGAACTAGCAGTTCTTCTAGCACCACGACGAACAATGGGACAACGACAACTAGTAGCAGTTCTAGCTCACAAACGGCTAGTTCTTCCAGCTCAGCTAGCTCTAGTTCCGCAGCTGCCAGTTCTTCTAGTTCAGCTAGTTCTAGTTCTGAAGCTGCCAGTTCAAGCTCTGAAGCCAGCTCTAGCTCCGCAGCTAGTTCTTCAAGTTCACAAGCTGCCAGTTCTTCCAGTGCAGCTGAAAGTAATAACAATCAACAAGGACAATAGTCTGATTTAATCAAATCGACCAGTTAAGTTCATAAACTTAACTGGTCGATTTTTTTATTAAAGTTGAACTATTTACACATTCAATACAACATCTTGATAGTCACCACCAGCTCAAACAGCCTAAACTAGGCACAACAATTAATTTAAAGGTGATGATTATCTTGAAACAACCTAGGTGGTGGCTCTTTGTGTTGATTACTATCGGACAATTCAGTTTAGTACTAGCCCTGCATCGTTTTCTTCGCCCAGCTTTGCCAATCCATTATAATCTTTTAGGTCAAATTGTCGCTTTTCAGTCGACTGATCGACTGTTTATCGCCCTATTAACTAGCATTACTGGTCCATTATTGTGGTTAATCTTAACGACACTTCCAACCACACAGCTACTTGAACAACAATTTCATCTGTATCTACCAACCATTCGTCAAATTCTAACTTGGTTAATCATCGGTTGGAATTTCGGTACTGTCATTAATCTATTTATCGTGTCACCTTGGTTGCAACAACTTTTGATTGGCTTCACCTGTGCAATCTGGCTACTGCTCAGTCTCGACTTAGGGCTATTCGCCTTATTGGATCCTCCGACAGTCTAAAAGCCGTTAAACACGAAATAACCCCCAAATCAGAAGACATCTGGTTTGGGGGTTATTCGTAGTCATTTATTGTTGATCTTCACCCAATTTAAACAACGGAATCTTTGGTCCCGCATTATCACCTGTTTGGCGAGTTTTAGGTGCCTGATTTAATCGTTTTTCCAATCCACTTTGCCGATCAGCTTCAATCTGTGCCGCCGTGGTCAAATTACGCTTATGCCAGTTTAACAAGATCCGATCCATATATTTCAAATTATAAACTTGGCTCAAGACAGATTCACGCAAGGCCAAATCAATAATTTCCGCTGGATAATGATCCTCATCAAACCATTTACTAATAAATTCCATTTCAAATGAGGATAGTCCCCGACCAAACTCTTGCTCAATATTGCGAAAAACTTGTTGCCGAGCATTACCCGTACCAGTGGTATTAGCAGTCGCTGGGGCTGGTTTCGCCAGCGCTACAGCTAATTTATCGTAAATACCAGTAAAATTATAACGGTCATGAATTTTTTGATCAGCCGCAGTTACTGACTCAATCGTCAATAATTTTTTGGCCAACATTTCATGTAGCCGTTGAAAGACTGTATTGGTGTCTTCACCTAAACTTTGCGCCACTAAATTCGCATCTGGAAACTGACTGCCTTGATCCAATAACCGTTTAAATTGTAAATAAACCATTAATTCATCGTTAGTCATCCCAATTTCGCGATAATGCAACAACAGCACATTTGGAATGGCCGTTTGCCCCTCATTAATTAAAGCCTGTGCTAACTGATCCATAAAAAAACAACCTCCTGTAACTAAAACGGGCTGTCGATTACATGACGTAACCTAACAGCCCGTTTATTTAACGTTGACGTTATGGGTAAATGCGGTTTAACAAACGTGGGAACGGAATAGTCTCCCGAACGTGATCTTCTGACGTAATCCACGTTAAGAAGCGTTCGAGGCCAAGACCGAAACCAGAATGAGGCACACTACCATATTTACGCAAATCTAAGTACCAAGCATAGTCTTTAGGATCTAAGCCGGCCTTCTTGATTTGGTCTAATAAGTAGTCATAGTCAACTGACCGTTCAGAACCACCAATGATTTCACCATAACCTTCTGGTGCCAATAAGTCGGCACAGATGACCACATCATCACGTGTTGGATGTGGCTTCATGTAGAATGGTTTGATGGCCTTTGGATAGTTTAAGACAAAGACAGGTTGGTCGAAGTGATCAGCCAAGAAGGTTTCTTCTGGTGAACCAAAGTCGACACCCCATTCCACGTCAAAGTCATTGGCCTTTAATAACTCAATGGCTTCATCGTAACTAATCCGTGGATAAGGTAACTTCGTGTACTTCTTCAACGTTTCAACGTCACGATCTAAAATATCTAAGGCATATTTACAATGATCGATCACATTTTGAACTAAGAATGCGATATAACGTTCTTGAACTTCCAAACTTTGTTCTTGATGCATGAACGCCATTTCAGGTTCAATCATCCAGAATTCAATCAAATGACGACGTGTCTTTGATTTTTCAGCTCGGAAAGTTGGCCCAAAGGTAAAGACCTTACCGTAAGCTAAGGCACCCGCTTCAGCATATAATTGCCCACTTTGTGATAAATAAGCATCACGATCGAAGTATTCGGTATGGAATAATTCAGTGGTACCTTCTGGGGCACTCCCAGTTAAGATAGGTGAATCCATCTTGATGAAGCCTTCTTGATTAAAGAATTCATAAGTCGCCCGGATCACTTCATTACGGATATTCATCACTGCCCATGGCCGCGTTGAACGTAACCATAAGTGACGATGATCCATTAAGAAGTCAACCCCATGTTCCTTAGGTGTAATTGGGTAGTCTTCACTTTCACCGACAACTTCTAAGTCTTCAACTTCGATTTCATAACCGAATTTCGACCGACTGTCTTCATGAATAACCCCAGTAATCCACATACTTGATTCTTGCTTAACTTCTTTAGCTAAGTCAAAAACTTCAGGAGTTACTTGGCTCTTAACCACGACCCCTTGGAAAAAGGCCGTCCCATCACGTAATTGTAAGAACGCGATTTTACCACTAGAGCGCTTATTTGTGAGCCAAACACCAATTTTAACTTTTTCGTCAACATGGTCTTTAGCTTGCATAATGTTGATTTGTTGCACCATTAACTCAATTCCTCCAATTACTTTGCCTGTTCAGCAATTTTTTTATTCATAAATTCATGAATGCGTTGATAAGCTTGACGTAATGACGCCAAATCGGTTGCGTAGCTCAACCGTAAATGTCCCGGCAATCCGAATGCTTCCCCTGGCACTAAGCCGACGTGTGCTTCACTAAGCACTGCTGTACAAAAGGCCGGTGCATCGGTATACCCCGTTAAACGAAGCGCTTCGGTGATATCTGGGAACAAATAAAAGGCCCCGGCTGGTTTCCCAGCTGGTAGTTTAAACCCAGGTAAACTTTCAATCAACGGATAAAGTTCATTGAGCCGCTGTTCAAAACCTTGCCGCATCGTTTCCACTGACGATTGATCCCCACTAAAGGCTTCAATGGCTGCATATTGCGACACCGCTGCTGGATTGCTTGACGCATGTCCAAGCACGACGCCCATTTTAGCCATAATGGCTTTCGGGCCAGCCGCATAACCAATCCGCCACCCAGTCATCGAATAAGCTTTAGAAACCCCGTTGATTAATACCACGTGGTCCATGTAAGCCGCTCCTAATTCTAACACAGAGGTAAACTGATTGCCGTTATATAATAATTTTTCATAAATTTCATCCGCAATCACCAAAATATCATGCTGCGTGGCCCAATCTAAAATCGCCGTTAATTCAGCGCGACTAAAGACTAATCCAGATGGATTTTGTGGCGAATTCAAAACTAAAGCTTTAGTTTTTGCAGTCCGTTGCGCTTCCAGATCCGCAACGGTAAACCGTAACTGTCGATCCGTCCCAACTTCAACTGGTATCCCACTAGCAAGCTTGACTTGTTCAGAATAACTGACCCAATATGGCACTGGCAATAAGACTTCATCGCCAGGATTAATCACCACTTGGAACAAGGTGAATAATGCCAACTTGGCGCCATTCGTGACCACAATCTGACTTGGATCAAAGTGATAGTGATGATCTGCTTCAATCCGATCACTAATCGCTTGTTTTAAAGCCGGTAACCCGGTTGCGGGCGTATAAAAACTGGCCTGACCATTATTAATGCTTTCAATCGCGGCTTGTTTAATGTTAGCTGGCGTTTGAAAATCTGGTTCACCGATGCCTAAATTAATGACATCGACCCCATCAGCAAGCATTTGTTTGGCTTGCGCACTAATTTTTAAAGTTGCTGACGGTTGAATCTGCATCACTTTATGTGATAATTCCATCTTTGGATCAGGCTCCTTTACGATTATATATTAATAATAGATTTTAATTGACTACCATTAGAATATTGTAGCACTTCGTAGCACAACGCCTTTTTCTTGTTCAGATACGTAATCTCCCAAACCACTTTGCCATTATACTTACCCAACGTGGCTTTGATCACCTTGCTAGGATTACGTTTTGACCAAACCTTTTGTAAAGCCTTAGTCCGTGTGATCCCGGCCGATTTTTTAACGACCGTCGTTTGGTGATGTTTGTTGGTATTAATAATCGCGTACACAGGGGTACTCTTTTTATTCGTCCCTGTGACCACGTAATAACTTTGCGTCCCGTTATATTGACTGAACGCCGTCGTAGTTTTCAGTTTACCTTTACTAACGGCCAAACTGTACGCCGTCTTTTGTGCTTGGTGCATTGGTCGCTGCGCAACCCATAACGTCCCGTAAACGGCGATAATAATTGCCAAAACAACAAGTAACAAAATCATCACTAATCGTTCGGGGCGACGTCTCCGTTGAACTCTCATATACTCTCCTGATCCTTTCAAAAAACAGATAGCTTAATTATAGCAAATTCCGCTGCTCACGGAACGCTTTCTCAGTCAGTTTTGAAAAAACTTTGAAGTTCATCGGTAATTTGATCAACAGTCCCACTCATCGGTGGCATCGTTTTTGGCAACGCCTTTAAAATCGTTTGCCCATACCGCTTAGTCATCAACCGATCATCTAAAATCACTGCGGCTCCACGATCTTGATCCGTTCGAATCAAGCGGCCAATCCCTTGTCGTAATTTCAACGCGGCTTTAGGTAAGGCTTCATTGTAAAACGGATTCAAGTCCGCTTGTCGCAATTGTTGATAACGGGCCTTGGTCGTTGTTTGGTCTGGTGATTCAAATGGCAACTGCGTGATAATCAGCAGTTCTAGCTGTTCTTGCGGTAAATCGATACCTTCCCAAAAACTAGCCGCCCCTAACAGAATCGCATTATCACCTTGCATAAAGCGCCGGAGTAATTTTTCCCGACTCCCGTTAACACCTTGTGCTAACAATTCTCGGTTTGCCGATAATGCCGTTTGATGCAAGCTATAAAAGACCGCTTCAATCATGTTTAATGAATTAAACAAGACCAGCGTTTGTTTAGGCGCTGCTTGCACGATATCACTAATGGCTTTCGTCAAATAAGCAACTCGCTGCTTACCACTTGGCTGTTCAGCACTTTTAGCATCGGTGGCAACCATTAATCGCGCCTGCTTTTCTAGATCGAATGGCGAAGACAACTGATGCCGCTCCGTCTTTTTTTGATCTAAATCTAATTCCGCATACACATACTGTGACTTACCGGTGGCAAATAGCGTTGCGCCTGTAAATAATGGGGCCGTGAAATATGGATAAAGTTGCGCTTTAAAGTACCCGCGTGTGTCAATAAGACTCCCTGAAAAGGTTAAACTCCCACGATCGTGCCATTGATTAAGATTAATCCAAAAGACCCGTTGTTGCCGAGTAGCGGGCATTAGCCATGCTCGTAATAAATCGTAGCCTTGCCGCAACTCTTGTAAACGATGATAAAAACCATCCAAAACATGTTGTTCCGTTGGTAAAACTTCTGGTTGATCGTGTTGATATTGTTCATTTAATTGTTGGAATTGTAAGAAGCAGTTTTCAATGGCGGTCTGTAATTGCCGGATCAAGGTATTATTTTCCGCAAAAAATTCAGTTGCTGCTTCCGTCGTAATCGCATATTCAGCTGGCTGATTGTTACCCTTTTGCTGTGGCACGAAGGTCCGAGCCAAGGCGGCTTGCAATTGTTGTAAATGCAAATCCGTATCATTTAACGAATTCGTCAATAATTGTAGCCGATAGTCTGATTGTGGTTGTTCAGCAAATAACGCCCGTAAATTCAAACTATGTTCTTGGTCAATCCGACTCACCAAGCTATGGCAAGCGGCCATGTAAAAGTTGAAGTCAAAGGTTTGCCGGGACTCGCGCAAGACGCCTTCTGGTAAATGTTGGGCTTCATCCAATACCAATAACGGTTGTTGTTGCCGACTTCCTAATTGCGCCACATGTTGCATCAAGTAAGCGTGATTGGTAATCAAAAAAGTTGCCTGTGCAATCAATTGATCTCGAAAACGTAAAAAGTCTTCTTTAAAGAATGGATCATCCGCTTTTAACGAAGCGACGCCATGATGCGCAATTTCACTAAAATACGGCGCCTGATAAGTCGTCAAATGTAACTCATCTAAATCACCTGTCGTGGTCATCGTCAACCAGACCAAGACGCGTAATTTTAACAACTGCGTTTGTTTTGAATGCTCATGCAACGCTAAACCACGGGCAAACCGTTGTAAATCAACATAATGTTGATTACCTTTAATCACGACAGCCGTAACCGGATGTGGCAACAGCGTATTGAGCAACTGCACGCCCTGTTCTAATAATTGCGTTTGTAAAACCGTCGTGGCCGTGCTAATCACCACTTGTCGATCAGGTTGAGCCAAATAGGCCAATGGTAGTAAATAACCTAAAGTTTTCCCAGTCCCAGTCGGCGCTTCAATCATCAATGGTGACGTTTGCCCCTCGGCCTTAGTATAGTGGCGATAAATTTGATTCATCATCCGCGCTTGTTGCGGGCGATACGTTAAATCGTCACCGAACAAATGGGTCTTCTGGGCCTTAGTTAACGGATAGCGCATTGGGGCACGCCCTTCTGCTTGCTGTGGCAACCGTTTTTTACGCAAAGCCAAGCCATTGCAGACGACTAAATCCTTCGGTAATGATGTTGGATGTTGTTTGCCTTGCTGTAAGGCATAGTCGAACAACTCCGCCGTGTCCCGTGGTAATTCTGGTGTCAAGCGAACCATTTGTTGCAACGTGATTAGCGGTAGTTGGGCCAATCGTTGTTGTAAAAAGATAAACAAATGAGCCGTGGCAACCGCATCACTATCAGCCGCATGTGGATGATTATGGTCAATATTTAAAAGTTGACTTAAATCACGTAATCGAAAACCGGGCGCAGTCGGCAATAGAATTTGACTTAACGCGACTGTGTCAACGGCTTGAATTGGTAATTCTGGATAACCCACGCGTTGTAGCTCCGCATTAATAAATGGCAAATCAAAGTTGACATTATGCGCCACAAAAACAGTGCCTTGCAGTAAGCTGTAAATCGTCCCCGCTAAATCATCAAACGGTGGGGCTTTGCGAACACGCGCATTACTAATCCCCGTCAGATTTTCAATCATCGGTGGTACGGTCGTTAACGGATTAACATCCGTGGCAAATGTATTAATTATTTTATTGTTTTTGACGAACGCACAGCCAATCTGGATGATGCGATCGCCATCCTTAACACTAGTACCAGTCGTTTCAATATCAACGACGGCATAGGTCGTGTTTGGTTTCATGGTCATTTCCCCAAATCAAAAAGGTTAGATTAATTTTTATCATAGCATATTATGCCGAACAAACAGTGATGATCACCTTGCTCAAGACAATCTTTAGCTTAAATTATAGCATAGCTATTGCGGAAACATTCTGCTGACGATTAATTAAGAAATAACTAAAAACGATCATTATTAATGACTGATTTTGGGTGAACACCCGCGAAACATGGAAATGTCGCCCGCGATACGGTATCATGGTTCTATTAATTAATTCATTTAGAAAGGCAGCGACACGATTGAAAAATCTAGCTACCGGCACTAGTCATGCCAAAATTATTTTGATTGGAGAACATGGTGTCGTCTACGGACAACCTGCCATTGCCCTCCCAATTTCGACGATTCAAATGCAAGCCGTCATTCACCAACGTGATACGGCTCAAACCGTTAAAAGTCGTTACTTTAATGGTGATTTCCACACAATGAGTGCCAACCTCGGGGGCATTCAAAGCTTAATTAAAACCTTGTTAGCTCGCTTTGAAGCACCTGATCAAGGCTTTGATATTCATATTACAAGCGATATTCCGTCCGAACGAGGTATGGGCTCATCAGCCGCCGCGGCAGTAGCGGTCACACGGGCCTTTTATGATTTCTTCGAACAGCCTTTATCGCATCAAACATTACTCAAAACTGCAAACGTCGCTGAAAGTTACACGCATGGACAGCCTAGTGGTTTAGACGTTGCGACCGCTAGTGCTAAGTCACCCGTTTGGTTTATTAAGGGCCGCGAGAACTACCCGATTCCAGTTAACTTACACGGCTATTTGGTCATTGCCGACACAGGGATTAAGAGTCAAACCAAAGTGGCCGTGACCACGGTACGTAACTTATTAATGGTTGAGGGTGCCACGATTCAACAACGGATCGATCATTTAGGTGTCTTAACCCGCCAAACGCGTGACGCCTTAGCCAATGATGACCTAACTGGATTAGTCAGCGCATTAAACGGGGCTCAAGATGATCTCCGGTCATTAGGCGTCAGTCACCCAGCGCTAGAACAGCTATTGGCAGTTGCTCGCCAAAACGGCGCGTTAGCTGCGAAGTTAACTGGTAGCGGCCAAGGTGGTTGTATGATCGCCATCGCTCCAGAAGCCGAAATTGCAAACACCTTATCACAAAAATTATCCGCCGCTGGAGCTACGGCCACTTGGGTCGAACCTTTCGCGGTCGAAGCTTAGTTGGAGGATTATGACATGGTAAAAACTGTTATTGCTAAAGCGCACACTAACATTGCGCTCGTTAAATACTGGGGTAAAAAAGATGCCCGGCTAATGTTGCCGCAAAACGGCAGTATTTCATTAACACTGGATCACTTTTATACCCAAACCAGCGTGGCCTTTGATCCAAAATTAAAAAACGATCAAATTTATTTTGACGATCATTTGATTCCGGCTGGCAAAGCCACCCGAATGACTAAATTTTTAGATTTAATTCGCCGACAAAGTGGCCAAACCGCCCCAGCAATCGTCAAAACGGCTAATCACGTCCCCACTTCAGCGGGCTTAGCTTCATCAGCTTCTGGCTTTGCGGCCTTGGCCGCGGCTGGGAGTCGTGCGGCTGGTTTAAACTTGAGTCCAACTGAGCTCAGTCGTTTAGCTCGGCGCGGCTCTGGTTCCGCCACCCGCTCGGTTTTCGGTGGCTTTGTCGAATGGCATGCCGGTCATGACGACGCCAGTTCATATGCCGAACCCTTACAAGATCCAATCGACTGGGATATCCAGATGATTGCGGTTGTTTTACAGGCTACTAAAAAACCAATCAGTTCAACGGCCGGAATGGCGCGTGTGGTGGCAACGTCACCTTATTATTCAGCTTGGGTAAAAACCGCCCACCGTGATTTAGCTCGCATGCGTAAGGCGATTCTTAAAAAAGATTTAAATGCGGTAGGTCGAATTGCTGAAACCAACGCGATGCGCATGCACGCGTTAAATCTTAGTGCGGACCCCGCTTTTAACTACTTTACCCCCGACACCTTAACCGCCATCAAAGTGGTACAAGACTTGCGTGCTAATGGGATAAACTGTTATTATACTTTGGATGCAGGACCTAACGTGAAGATTATTTGTGCCAGCACAGATACGGCCGCCATTATGGCCGCGTTTAAACCGTATTTTGCAGCTGACCAACTAATCGTTGCTAAGCCAGGCCCGGGAATTACTATAACAGAAGCTTAATTTTAAAGTGAATTGACCGTAACGATTGCGTTAGGTCAATTCCGAAAGGACCTGATGGCATGATTACGGTGAAAGCACCTGGAAAGCTTTACATTGCTGGCGAATACGCCGTGGTTGAAAGTGGATTTCCAGCGATTATCGTTGCGCTCGATCAATTCGTGACGGCGACCATTTCACCTAGCGATACGTTTGGCAGTATCGTTTCTAAACAATATCAAGAAAACTCAATTTTTTGGCGACGCCAAGGTGATGCGATGGTCTTTGACAATCGCGACAATCCATTTCACTATATCTTAGCGGCCATTAGCTTGACGGAAACCTATGCCCGTGAAGCTGGTCGTGAGCTAGGCGTTTACCATTTGAGTATCAATAGTGAGCTCGATAGTGCCGATGGCAAAAAGTACGGTTTGGGCTCCTCAGCCGCTGTGACGGTCGCAACGGTTAAAGCACTCTGTCAGTTCTACCACTTACCAATGACTAAAAGTCAGCTATTCAAGTTAGCCGCGATCGCACACTTGTCCGTTCAAGGTAACGGCTCATTAGGTGATATTGCGGCTAGTGTTTACGGTGGTTGGTTGGCCTATCATTCTTTTGACCGACAATGGCTAGCTGAACAACGACAAACGCAGACGCTAACCGCACTATTAGCCATGCCTTGGCCGGATCTAAAAGTCGACCTGTTAACACCACCGGCTGAACTACGGTTGATGATTGGTTGGACGGGGTCGCCGGCTTCGACGTCACACTTAGTTGATAAAGTTTCCTTAGTTAAAGCCAAGCAACGTGGCGAATACCAGACCTTCTTACAAGACAGTAAAGCTTGTCTGAAACGGATGGTTCATGGCTTCCATACTGGTGACCTAGCGGCAATTCAAACCGAGCTTCGCCAAAATCGACACTTATTACAAGTTTTAGGTGATTTCAGTCATGTCACGATTGAGACCCCCATCTTGAAGAAAATGATTGCCATTGCGGAAACTGCCGGGGCTGCAGCTAAAACCTCGGGTGCCGGTGGTGGTGATTGTGGAATCGTCTTAATCGATCAAGCTATCGATACCACCCAGATGCTCCATCAATGGGCGCAAGAAGGCATTGAACGCTTAAACTTAAACGTTCATACCGTCCTGGATGAACCCGTCTCACATGTTTAATGACGCAATATAAACCCGGCTGACCCTTGTGGCCGGCCGGGTTTTCATCAGACTTATTGGAGGTGGCCTTATGCCACAAAATCAACATTCTCATCGTAAAGACGAGCATGTTTCACTCGCCGAAAAATACTACCATGCCGCACAGCCAAACGCTTTTGATCAAGTGCGAATTCGTCACGACGCGCTACCTGAAACCAACGTTGCCGACATCACCACGACGACTCAAATTGGGAAATGGCAATGGACTTCCCCACTCTATATTGAAGCGATGACTGGCGGCTCCGATCAAACGGGTAAGATTAATGCGCGACTGGCTAAAATTGCAGCAGCCGTTCACCTACCCATGGCAACTGGCTCGCAAAGCGTGGCCTTAAAATATCCAGAGCTTGCCAATACTTTCAGTGTCGTGCGCGACAACAATCCAGACGGCCTAGTCTTTGGTAACCTAGGGGCTGGCCATCCGCTTAGCGCTGCTAAAACTGCCATTAAAATGCTACACGCCGATGCCTTAGAATTGCACTTAAATGTGGTTCAAGAAATCGTCATGCCCGAAGGTGATCGTGACTTCCGGTGGTTAGCAAACATCAAACAACTAGTGACCGAACTCCCCGTGCCAATTATCGTCAAAGAAGTCGGTTTTGGCATCTCCCAACCGACGATGACTCAACTCTATCAAGCGGGTGTCCGCTACTTAGATCTAGGCGGTCACGGTGGCACTAATTTCGTTGATATTGAAAACCGTCGTCGTCCGCAACGTGAGATGAGTTATCTGCATGATTTCGGGTTATCGACTGTGGAATCTCTTTTAGCAGTGCAATCACATCCAGACGATTTAACCATTTTCGCCACTGGTGGCATTCGCACGCCATTAGATGCCATCAAGGCGTTAATGCTCGGTGCCGATGCGGTTGGCATGGCCGGGGTGGTCTTGCATGCCGTTCTTCATCAACCTGATGAAGATGTCATTACGATGCTAAAATCCTGGCTAGACCAATTCAAACTATTAATGGCCTTAGTTGGGGCCACTCAAGTTAGTGAACTCAAACAATTATCAGATAAATTAATCTTGTCGCCCGAGCTTGTGGCTTACAAGCAAAGTATAAATTAAAATTTGTACAATACAAAAATCCGGTCTTGACGATTAAACGTCAAGACCGGATTTTTGATGTTACTGATTCATATGCCGCGGTAATCACCGTTGGATCATTAAAACAGCAACCAATGATCCAGCGCGTTAACACACCCATTGGTTGTCAGATAGCTAGCCCAATTTTCATGACCTAGATTAAAGAACCGTTTTGTCATCGGTGGCTAAGAAACGTAAACCCTTCGGGAAGAAGTTCTTCACTGTGCGGCCAACCGCTTTACCAAAACCAACTGGTAAGTTGTCGCATGTTAAGACCATAAACCCATTAGTTGCCACTGCGGCATCTAGGTCAAAGGTTTCACCATGCACATAAGTTGCCCACTGGTCATGGGTTATCGCTAACTTCGGTAAATCAAGATCATCACTAGCTAACGCTAAGGCATAACTTGGTTCAAACCGTTTTTTCTTAAAAGTCCCAAGATGAATACCAGATCGGAAAACCTTCAGCTTGCGCGTCATCGGCATTAATTCGGGTACCCCATACAACTGATCACCATGTACTTGTAACGCTAAATCATTGAAGTTTGGTAACCGCAATTGTTTTTGCGCTTGTGCCCATAGCTTACGTTGATCTGGTTTTAACTCATCTCGTACCGTCCGTAAATTCTTCGGCTTCGTCGTCCCATGATAGACAAGCTTGGCAATAAAGTGCCCTTCGCCGCGCATCAAATGTGGGAATAGCCGCGCAGCCTTTTTAAGTTCCGGATTGCCATCAGCCCATTCTGGCTTGGCATCAACCATACCGGCGACTTTTTCGATTGGTTCGAGTTCAAACTCTGGATAAGTTGCTAACAACCATGCCATCATTTGTTCGTCTTCTTCGGGCGCAAACGTACATGTCGAGTAGATTAAATGGCCGCCGGGACGTAACATTTTAACAGTTTCCGTTAAAATTTCACGTTGCCGAGTGGCACATTCGGCGGGATAATCGGTACTCCAGTATTGCATGGCATCGGGATCTTTACGAAACATGCCTTCACCAGAACAGGGCGCGTCCACTAAGATGCGATCAAAGAATCCTGGAAAGGCTTTGGCTAAGTGCGCAGGCGATTCGTTCGTAATCACGGCGTTACGAGCGCCATAACGTTCGACATTATCGCCCAAAGCAGTCACCCGTTTAGGGTTGATTTCATTGGTGACTAGTAACCCAGTTTGTTGTAAATAGCTGAGTAAATGGGTCGTTTTACCGCCAGGAGCGGCACATAAATCCAAGACCCGTTCATTCAAGGCTGGTCGTGCCACTTCACCAACGGTCATCGCACTTGGTTCTTGGCTATAAACAGCGCCCGCTAAATGTTCTAAGGCGTTACCGTTAACCTTGCCGTAATAACCGATCTTGCTATAGGCAATTGGGTCCGTCATCTTCGCTTGCATCGCTGGGGTCACGGCTTTATTGGGGTTCACTCGAAACCCTTTTTCAACCGGTTCATCAAAGGCGGCAAAAAACGCATCGGCTTCATCGCCTAGTAATTGTTGATATTTTGTGATAAATGCTGCTGGTAACTTCAAGTTAAAGGTCCTCCTCGTCAATTCTTCCTTACATAGATTACCATACTTCGCCCTGCTTTCGGCAGGCAATGATTCGCCTTTTACGCAAAAATATGCTAAATTGGAATGATTAACTATCTTGTCAACGAGGTGACTTTTGTCATGGAACGAAAATTAATTGCTTTGGACTTAGACGGCACGACCCTTAATGAAACATCCCGACTAAATCCAGCCACGATTCAAACGATGCAGCGCCTGCAAGCGGCCGGCCACATCGTGAGCATCATTACCGGCCGATCCTATCAAGGGTCACAAGCCATTTATGATGAACTCAAACTGAACAGTCCGATGATTAACTTCAACGGTTCATTGGGACACTTACCCCACCAAGATTGGGCCGCTGAATATCAGTTCACGCTCAACAAAGCCGTAGTACTCGCGCTAGTTAATCAACGTGAACAACTCGGTATTAATCAAATTATTGCTGAGAATAAAAATAGTAATCTGACGGCTGGCGAAGATCTCGTTGCCGGTCAGTTCTTCCCTGAAGTAGCAAACAGCCCTAAACTATCGGCTAAAACATTAACGCGTAATCCGAATTCCCTTGTTTTGATCGTGAAACCAGAACGACGGACCGCAATCATCGATTGGATTAAGGCCCGCTTCGATGATTTAGTCGATATCGGCGTTTGGGGTGGTCCCAATGCCATTCTTGAAATCACTTCTAAAGGCGTTCACAAAGCGCGTGGAATGGCTTATTTGGCCGAACATTTTCACATTAGTCGACAGAATATCATTGCCTTTGGTGATGAACATAATGATTTAGAAATGTTGCAATACGCTGGTTTAGGCGTTGCAATGACGAACGGGACGGCCGCCGTTAAAACGTTGGCCGATGATGTCACGAGCTATGACAACGCACACGATGGCGTGGCTCGGTACTTGACTGACTACTTTGAATTAGCTGAATAGTGACGAATCTAAAACACGACCGCCGATTAGCAGTCGTGTTTTTTTCATAGCTCTTCACCAAATTTCTCAACGGAGCAACTAAGACGTAATTTCAACCTCAAATAACAGTAACATCATCGGAATGAAGGCAATATATGGGAGAAAAAAGGATAACCACATTTGTTTAATTAGCACATCGATCAATTGCCGTTGTGCTGGTGAAAATTCTTTTTTTTCTTTAAACAAAACGTATTTTTTTTTAGCTTTGATAAATAGCCACATATACCACAGAATATTGAGAATAAAGAAAATTAAGAACATAATCTTCAAAATCACCCAGACCACCTCAAAAAAACTCGGTCTGAAAAAATACGCCCCATAAAATATAAAGAGCAACATAATCATGGTGATTGTTTTAACTTTTTGGTAGGTTTTTTCTATTGCATTCAGTTCTAGCTTTTTTGAGACAAATTCCTGACCAAAGATTTTGTACTCAACAAATTTTTCCATTGTCTTTTTTAAACTTTTTTCAGTAGTTATTCTCAAAACTACTACGATTAGTAGATATGCACATGCCGTAATTAATCTGTTAAGTGTATCATCATTAAATATCGTTATAACTAACTGTTCTGGGTACAGGTTCAAGTTGATCCCACTTTCATTTTATTAATTTCAAATAAACTGATTGTTTCTATGTAATTACAAGTATTAGTATATGAGATCATAATAGCTGTAAGCAATCTTCCGAAAATATTAGTTTTACAAAAAAATTCACTGAAAATTAGACTAGCAAACCACCTGAAAATAATTAATAGCAAGCAAATAAAGCTACAATGCGTATAAATATTGTTATTCTAACGTTTTCTCTTAATGCAAAAGCCATGAAAATATATTAATTATTTCTAATTTGCAATTAACAAAAGTCGTTATCAACATTTATTAGTAACTTGTCTTTGGGCACTTTGTTTAACCACTTTTTCGTCCATAAGCGTACCTTCATTATTTAAAACTAACAAAACATCTGCTATCGGCCTCTAGCTTTCACTAGCTTACGAATAGCAGATGCTTTTCCATCACTCATAATGTTTCGCACGATACCAACAAATCAGCCCTAACCCGCCACTAGCGGTAATAATGGCCGCACCCATAAGATTGACCTTCATCGTTCGCACCGCTTGAGACTCATGCAGAGATTTAAAGCGGCTATCCATAAGTGGAGTTCCTGCTCGCGCCGGTAGTGATAGACAGATTAACAGTCCGACTAAACTCAAGAAACCCAGTCCCCAGTATTTTTTACGCCTCATCCCAATCACACTCCTTGATATTGGTGCGCCCTACTATACACGGACTAGCATTAGCTGACTAGTAAGCACGACTTATTCGTTAAGCTAACCAACACAAAAACCGATCATCCCGCTAACTTGCGACATGATCGGTATATTAAGCTTATTTAACTCGTTTTTTAAGACTTAAATTTTAGATCCAACTAACCTACACTATTTCTTTGATTTTGGCTTATTTTCTAATCGTTTAACCTCAGTTTGCAACCGGTCAACTTTCTTCGTCAGCGTATCTAACTTCGTTAATAACGCGGCCATATCAGTCGTCGATACGGTCACTGAATCGTCATCATCGGCTGAAGATGTTGCTGGATTGGTGAAGAAGTCGGTAATTGTACTGGTTAACAACCCGATAAACCCAATCCCACCGAACATCAGGCCAACGGCAATCACCTTACCTACCGCGGTATGCGGCGTATCATCACCATAACCAACCGTGGTCGCCGTCGTAATCGCCCACCATAATGAATCTGACAAGCTTTGATGCTCAAAAACAGAAAACAATAACGCACTGAGGACAATAATCGCAATACTAATCGAAAATAGATAAATAAAGCCGGTACTATAAATAAAACGATGAAAATCATGTGACCATTTGCCATCCAGCCCGAGCCGGTAGAACAAATGATGATACCGAATTAACCGTGCTAAACGGCCAAGCCGAAACAACGCAAACACCGGATGCATCGGAATAATCCCCATCAAGTCAAAAGCCGAATGAATTAAAAACATTTTACGATCATTAGTGGTCCCCAGACGCACAAAATAATCGACCGCAAAAAATAACAATAACCCATCCGCGATAGCTTTTTCAGTGTGCCATGCTCCCCAATGAAAGGACATCAAGACAACATTGACCACCGACCACAAGGTAAGGATCGTAATCAGGACATGATAAACCATGATAAAACGCTTTTGCACTTGTTTACCCATCTTACTCGGTACTCCACTTCTATAAACTAATTATATAATATAGTCTTTTTAGACGTATTTTCCTAGTAAAATGATGCTTTTTTACCATTTCGCAACTAACGCCTATGCTTGAATCCCATGTTCAAACAAATCCCGATATAAGGCCAATTCAGTCGCAGTATTCCGGCTACTCATAAACTGAATTTGACGATCATTATTGACCGACCGTAACAAGTCTTGTTCTTGTAATTGGGCCGTTAAATTACGGGCGATCCCTTCATACCCCGTATACACGGTCACTGGTTGCTCGAACTTAGCCGTAATCAGGTTCTGAATGAATGGGTAATGCGTGCAGCCTAAAACGACCGCATCAATCGGATGTTCTAACATCGGTGCCATGAGATCCGCCAATAATGCTTTAATTTTTGGCAACCCCGCCGACCCTAATTCAATACGATCAGCTAGGCCTGGACATGGTAACGAATAGATGTTGGTTTTAGGCCCAAATTTTGCTAACTGTGCTCGATACTTTGGCAAACTCAGGGTCAATGGCGTCCCCATCACTAAAATATGTTGCTTACCAGCATCGACAGCCTCTTTTAAGGCTGGTTCGATCCCTAAAATGGGCATATCCGGATAGGCCGCAGTCAGTTGTGGCTTAGCCGCACTAGTCGCGGTATTGCAGGCGATCACAACAGCTTTCACGTCCTGCGTGGCTAACTCATCAATCACATCGGTTGCCAGCTGACAAACCGTTGTGGCATCTTTTTCTCCATATGGTGCATTGGCTGAATCGCCGTAAAAAATAAAATCTTCATTTGGTAATACTTTAGCTAAGGTTTGTAGCGTACTAATCCCGCCAACACCTGAATCAAAAACCCCAATTGGGGCACGTTTATCTGCCATCAAGTGGCCTCCTCAATATTATGATAATTGTTGTCGTAACTTCTGATTGTTTTTTGTTAATAACGCGGTCATCGGCGCCTTATCCGCACCTAAATAAGCATCGGTCTGTTCACCGAATGCGGTTAAACATTGATTGGCAAGCTTCAAAAAATCGGTGCTAGCCGGACCCAGACTAACCGTTGTTGCGCGCCCAGCCGTTGCTAATTGGACTAAATCACGTTGAGCCAAGGCCTTCACTAAACGTGAAACCGTCGAACGTTCATATCCCAGCTGCTCAGAAATGGCCATAATCGTCATCGTTGGCGTATCTTCTAACGCCATCATGATGTAGCTATAGGCTGGCTTCAAGCCCGTAGGCGCAAACGTTGCGTCCGCCACCCGCTCGATACTGCGCATATATCGTGCCGCCGTAAAATAAGCGCACGTTTGGTAAAAATGATGCTGTGTCATCTCATCACTTCCTTTGATGTGTATATACACATCATAATGATTTTAGGTAAAAAACACAAGTTTTAGTCACAAAAATAGACTAACGTCATTAAACGTCAGCCTATTTCCAATTAATATCAAGCAACTGGTCGAATATGGTGTAATAATAACTGACCGTCATTGCATTGTGACAATGTCCATACTTCAGTAAATCGTTCAATATTCGCCGCTTCGTAAACGCGCTGATTAAAGGCTTCGGAGCGATTATCATAATGAAAGTAATCACGCGCCTGAGCCGTGACAACTACTTCAATCTGACGATCACTATCGGTCAACACTTGTTCTAGATTAACAATTACTAAACCATCTAATTGATCCGTTTTATGTTTACGGGCATATTTTCTTAAAATGCGTTGTTGTTTGGCAAAATAATGCGACGTCATCATCGTCCGTAAGGTTGTGAGATCATTTTTGGTCCAAGCTTCTTCCATCTTATAGAAGAATGGTTCAAAGGTTGCCTCAAAATCACTAGGTAATTCAATCGTGTTGGTCGGAGCCGTTTGGCGTCTTTCACGCCACCGTCTAAAGCCAGGCCGAATGATTAAAAAGCCAAAGAAACCGAAAAACACAATACTGAGTCCGGTACCCGTACCGTAGCCATAACCACCATAGCCGTAACCTCGATGTCCGTAGTAGTAGTCATCACGATCATTCGTATAGGTTCCCGTGCTGGTCGTGCTATGACCACTCCCCGTTGAACCACCGCTGCCCCCCATACTGCCGCCAACTCGGGCTGAGGCACTGAGCGGAATAAAGATTAGTAACAATAACGCCATCCCACTCGTTAATAACCACTTTTTCACAACATGTCGCTCCATTCAATAAGATTTGTCTATTGTAGCATAGAACTGATGTCATAAGTTTAAAGCTTTCTGAAAATCAACTGGTTCTTTACAGCAAAAACAAAAAAAGAAGCCCAATTCAAAAGTGAATTGAGTTTCTTTCAAAGTTAATCGAGACTATTTTTCAGTCCGACGACGTTTACTTGTAAACCATGCACCAACGCCACTCAAGCTCAAGAGTAAGGCACCCATCAAACCAACTAAGCCAGCATTACTTTCGTTAGTTTGTGGTAAGGTCCCTGCTTGGTTCTTAGTTGCGGCTGCTTGTGCTGCCTTTAAGGAAACTGCCGTAGCTTGCGCCTTTGTTGTGTGGTTAGCAACCGTTGGTGTAATGGTTGCGCCTTGGCTCATCGTTGTGCCACCATTGCTGGTATTCTTAACTGTTGTGCCAGCTGTTTGACCCGCAGTCTTCTTACCAGTAACAGTTGTTTTCTTGCCAGTGGTACTCCCTTTGCTACCATTATCTTTGTCAGTGGTATTACTACCAGTATCGATAGTATCATCTTCGCCCGTGCTGGTATCGCTATTGTCATTGGTATTACCAGTATCGGTGCCAGTACCACCATTGCTGTTGTTATCGTCAGTGTTCGTACCGCCATTATTATTGTCACTACCATTATCGCCGTTACCGTTATCACTGCCACTACCGTTGCCTTCATCGACGTCGGTAGCCGCTTCAACCGTGATCGTGACGGTCTTAGTGATGGTGGTACCAGTTGCATCTGTATAACTGTAAGTGACAACGTAACTGCCAGCTTTAGTCGTATCAACCGCATCCGCACCTGTAACTGTCACATCAGCAAAGGTTAAGGCGTTGCCATCAGCATCGGTCCCACTAATAAAGTTATCACTGGCTTGCCAAGTATCTCCGGCCGTAATGGTACTGTCCTTGACATCTAAACTTGCAGAACTAGCCACAACTTTAATGGTGATGGTCTTAGAAACCGTGTTACCAGCGGCATCGGTGTAACTATACGTTACTGGGTAACTGCCCGCTGTGGTTAAATCAACCGCATCCGCACCAGATACCGTCACATCACTGAAGTTAATAGCATTACCGTTAGCATCAGTGGCACCCGTAAAGCTATCTTCAGCTGTCCAAGTACTATTTTTACCAATCATGACCGTGGTGTCACTCGCATCAATTGACGCTTTAGTGGCTGCAACTGTCACCGTGATCGTCTTAGAAACTGTATTACCAGCATCATCGGTGTAGCTATAAGTGACATCGTAACTGCCAGCCGTGGTTAAATCAACTTTGTCGGCACCAGATACCGTGACTTTACTGTAATCAATCGCGTTACCGTCAGCATCAGTAGCACCCTTGAAGTTATCTTCGGCACTCCAAGTGGCATTACTACCCATCGTCACAGTACTGTCGTCAGCGTCAACGCTAGCTTTAGTATCCGCAACCGTTACCGTGATCGTCTTTTGCGTCTTGTTACCATAGACATCGGTGTAGCTGTACGTCACTTTATAACTACCGGCTTTAGTCGTATCAACTGCATCGGCACCTTCAACGGTCACATCGGCAAAGTCAACACTATTGCCATCAGCATCAGTGGCGCCAGCAAAGCTATCTTCGGCACTCCAAGTGGTGTCTGGTCCAGCAACTAAGTTCGCATCGTTAGCGTCAACAGAAACTTTACTATCCGCAACCGTTACTGTAATGGTCTTAGAAACCGTGTTGCCAGCTGAGTCTTTGTAACTATATGTGACGTCATAACTGCCAGCTTTAGTCGTATCGACATCATCGGCACCTTCAACCGTTACATCTGAAAAATCAAGCGCATTACCGTCAGCGTCCGCCGCATCAACGAAACTGTCTTCGGCACTCCAAGTGTCACCAACCGTCACTGTCTTATCATCAGCATCAACTGACGCTTTTGATTTAACAACCGTTACTGTGATGGTCTTGGTGTATTCTGTCCCAGTGCCATCGGTGTAGGTATACGTCACGTCATAATCGCCAGGCGTGGTGGTATCGACTTTATCAGCGCCAGAAATAGTAACCTTGCTTGAATCAACGGCATTACCGTATTCATCAGTAACTGTGAGACCAGCATCCCAAGTCGTATCAGGGCCAGCAATAACGGTCGAATCACTAGCATCTAAACTCCCAAGGTTCTTATTAACCACAACCGTGGCCAATCTCGTAATCGTTGAACCAGTTGAATCCTTGTAAGAGTAAACAATACTGTAAGTTCCAGCGACCTTCGTATTAACTGTGCCGATAACGGTCATATCACTAACAGTCAAAGCATTGCCGTTTGCATCAGTACCAGAAACGAAATTATCACTTGGTGACCAAGTCGTATCGGTTCCGGCAATTAAATCATCGGTATCTTTGGCTTCCAAAGTGGTTGAACCATCAACGGTTTGCCAAACGTAGGTATCGGCTACACCCGATTTAGTCAAGTATGAGTAGGCCGTCATTAATTGAGCTGAAGTGTAGACATTACCAGTTGTCAGGCCAACCCATTTACCAGTGTAAGCTGAATCAGTCGTGCTAATGGTTGGCACGTAGGCGTTACCAGTACTTGTGATTAAGTACGTGTTAGTCCCTAATTTCAAGGTCTTAATACTACCATCATATCTGAGCATGAATTTCGCATCAGTTACCTTTGACATGTCAAAACTGCTAAGGTCTAATGCCACTAAATTAGAAGTCCCGCTATCAATCATGTAGAACATCGACCGCATCGTGGTCACGTTGCGCGTATCCCAGCCACCGACATCTAAAACTTTAACCGCGGTGTCGTCGTAGAACATGTAGGCCATATCAGTCACGTTACTAGTGTCCCAGCCACCAACTGAAATCTCTGATAACAATTCATTTTGATAGAACATTCCATGCATGTCCGTCACTTTGCTGGTATCCCACTTGGAAACATCCAAGGTGGTTAAGTGACTCGTACCCGCTGTTGGCATATAGAACATCTGATTCATGTTCGTCACGTTACTGGTATTCCAGTTTGAGACGTCTAAGGTGGTTAACCCGGTATCACCCGAAAACATCGTGGTCATATCTGTATTAGCACCCATGTCCCAGTTACCAACTGCCAACTCACTAACCCCGGAAACCCCATAAAAAGTCGCTCTAGTGCTTGTCACTTTGCTGGTATTCCAGTTTGACACATCTAAGGCTGTCAAGGCACTATCACCCCAGAACATGAACGCCATCGTGGTTGCTGAACTCGTATCCCAGTTTGACACATCTAAAGTCTTTAAACTTGTAGTACCTTCAAAAACACTATTCATTTTTTCAACATTGCCGGTGTTCCAATTCGAGACATCTAAAGAAGTCAAACCTGTCGCATGGTAAAACATAGCTTCCATGGTTGTGACATTGCTGGTATCCCAATTTGAGACATCTAAAGAAGTTAGGCCACTATCACCCCAAAACATATATGACATGTTCGTCACTTTACTCGTGTCAAAGTTCGAAACATCTAAGGCTGTTAAACTCGAGTTATTATAAAACATTTCTTGCATGTCGGTAACATTACCGGTATTCCAGTTCGAGACATCCAACGCAGTTAAAGCGCTGTCACCCCAGAACATATATGACATGTCAGTAACCTTGCTGGTATCAAAGCTTGACACATCTAAGGTTGTTAGGCTTGAGTCACCTTCGAACATACTATTCATCAGCGTTACATTGCTGGTATCAAAGTTTGACAGATCTAAACTCGTTAAGCCAGTGTCATGGTAGAACATTAAACTCATATTGGTTACATTACTCGTATCAAAATTTGACACATCCAAGCTGGTTAAACCTGAATCACTCCAGAACATGCCTTGCATATTCGTGACGTTGCTAGTATCAAAGTTCGAAACGTCTAAGCTAGTCAGACCCGTTAATCCCGATAACATGTAACTCATATCCGTTGCCGAGCTAGTATCAAAGTTTGACAGATCCAAGCTGGTTAAGCCGTTATCACCATCAAACATAGCTGAGAAATCGGTCACATGACTCGTATCAAAGCTTGAAACATCGAGACTAGTTAAACCACGAGTATCCCAAAACATGTGTGACATATTAGTAGCTGAACTAGTATCCCATTTTGAGACATCCAAGCTTGTCAATGCGCTATCAGAATCAAACATGCCCAAGAAAGTGGTTACCTTGCTCGTATCAAAGTTTGACACATCTACACTAGTCAAAGCGGTGGCAGCACCAAACATCTGTGTCATGTCAGTAACATTGCTCGTGTCCCAACTTGATAAATCAAGCGTGGTTAAGCTGGAATCATATTCAAACATCTGTGACATGTTAGTGACATTGCTGGTATCCAATTGATCCGTATTCGATACGGCAGTTAAATTTATCATATTATAGAACAAATTCGAACTGTCACTCCCAGCAACAACTGTCCCGTCAAATGAAATTGACGTAATTTGATTGGCATAAGCCGCCCATGGACTCGTTCCCTTAGTATCCGCAAAAGTCCCAGCATCAATATGTAAAACTCCGGTGCTGTCGATCCGCCAAGTGCTGGTCCCAAATGTCCCACTCGCAATATCCGAAACATCAGCGGCAGTGGCTGCGGCCCGTAATAAGGTACTCCGTTTATCGGTAACTTGTTGGTCAGCCGTGGTTGTTGTAGTTGTCACAACTGTATTATCTGTAGCCGTGGCATCCGCATTGTTTAAAGTCGTATCGGTTGCGTCGCTAACGGTCGTATCCGTGGTAACGTCACTAACATTGGTCGTGGCATCATTAACTGCGGTTTCATCAGATGTCGCTTGATTGTCGTTAGTTGTCGTGTCAGTAGTCGTATCTGTTGTAGTTGTTGGATCAGTCACCGTACTAGTGGTGTCATCAGTGGCGACGGTTGTGGTATCCGTAGTATCGGCTGTCTTAGTGGTATCTGAAGAATCAGTCGTGGTTTGATCATCGGTCGTGGTATCTTTAGCCGTGGTCGTATCCGTCGACGTCTTAGTTGAATCTGATTGATCAGTTGCACTATTATCAGTTGATGCACTCGATGAATCAGTAGCATTAGTCGTTTTACTGCTGCTGTCAGTTTCATCTTTCACAGCGCTACTACTATTATCCGTCGTTGAAGTTGTGTCAGCGTTCGTGGTTGCAGTTGACGAACTATCAGTCGTCGCAGTTGATTGACTACTGTCGTCAGTTTTAGTTGACGATGCGGCACTTGAATCATCAGTTGAAGTCGTAGTTGCAGCCGTCGATTCTGTTGTAGCGGTCGTGGCACTGGTTTTTTGTGTGGTTGAAGTCGTATCAGCTCCAGTTGTCGCAGTGTCAGCGCTACTACTATTGGTTGTAGCACTCGATTCACTATTGGTCACCACTTGGCTACTTTCGCTTGTCGCACTAGCATCTGTCGTCGTATCCGCATAACTTGCTAAACTATTGGCTTGCCAAGTAAAGGCAATCACACCGGCAAATAACCAGAAACGACCTTTTTTATACATCTTGTAGTGTACTTTGGAAGTAGTTTGGGGGTTGCGTTTGTTCTTTGTGCTCATCATGGTATAGGACTCCTTTTTCTTGTTAAGACCCTTAAATAATTGTCATTATTACAATTAAAAAAAGATTTAATTCGGCGCCTGATCAAATCTTTATGTTCATCAATAATATATCCCTTGAACTTAATTGGTGCAACCCCTTACAGCCGCCAAAACAGTTATGTTCAAGCATATCGACGATGGCAAAGCTGGCATCTGTGGGGTAACGTTTATTTGCGTTTTTCCACAATTAATTAGGGATTAGTATTAATCATATTTATTTTCATAGTCAACTTACAAACTTCACTAAAGCCCAGAAATAGGCATTAACAGGTGATTTTTATTATAAATCCGTAATAAACAGTACCCATCAGTTTAGAGTGACGCACTTTTTATCACCTTTAAAAGCCATAAATAATAATTATAAAGGCTACTCAAAATGGCTTGAATTATGACTAAATAAAGCTAATGGTTTACCTATTTAACTATAATTTCTTAAAAAAATTTGCCTTTTTCTGTTGAAATAATAACTTTTTGTTTATAAAAATGATTAGATTATCTCTTTTGACTGTGTTAATCCCTAATTTAATGCAATTTAAAAGCCCTGACTTTAAAAAAGCCAAGACTTTTGTGAGTAAACACGGCTATTCAACTTTTTCGCTTATTTACAGCAAGGTAATTTGTCGACCATCGACTTTTATGAGATCGGCCGTTATTAACAACTTGAATTGCCGGCTTAGTGTTTCAGGTGTAATGCCTAAAAAACTAGCAAGTTCTCGTTTCTTTACTGGCAACTTAAATATGGTCTGGTTCTGTTGCTGACCGATTTGTTGTAAATAGGTTAACAAGCGATCCTTTGCTTCCAAATTACTCGTCTGTGCGCTCATGGTTTCCAATGCTGTTAACCGTTCGCCTAAAACATTGATCAAATTAAACGCTAAAGTTGGTACTTGGTGCAGTAACGTCTGAAAATCCTGATTACTAATGGAACAAATTCGAGTGTCTTCAACCGTCTCCGCATAATTAAAATGCTGCCGCTGACTAAATAACGCCGCTTCGCTATCAATATTACCGGGACGCAACATATATAGGATCTTTTCCTTACCATTTTCGTTCAACTGATACACTTTGACCCGCCCCTGATCAATAATCATCATACGATCTAACGGGGTTGTCGGATCATACAACACCGTCCCCTGTCGAAATAACTGCTGATGAATCGAAATCTTTGCTAGTGTTGCCAAATCATCTTCAGACAGGCCACGAAAAATTGGAGCCCCTTGTACACATTTAAATGCCGAATGCGTCATTTTTTGTTCCTTTCTTGACATATATCAATTTTTCAAAAGTGGCCTCAGTATACAATAAGGTCAACATTAAATCTAGGAGAAACTTCATTATGAAACTTTATCAAGCTAAAATCATGCCATTAAATGCAGACGCTATCGGTACCGCCGCTCATGGGCAAGCAAGCTTTGTTCAAACTAAGGATCAATTAATCGTGACCATCGAGATGTTTGACACTCCCGCTAATATCCAACACTGGGAACATTTTCACGGCTTCCCAGATGGTCAAGAGGCCTCGATTGCCACGATGGCTCAAGATGTGAATCACGACGGTTTCGTCGACTTGCCTGAAACTGAACCCGTTTCTGGGACAACAATGGTGCCATTCAACGATACGCCAGAAACCATGGATGTGGCGAACGATGCCTATCCAGTTGCCGATGTCAACGGATATTTTGCCTATACCAAGATCGTGCCATTAAAGGAACTCGACACCCAATTCAAGCAAGTCTTTCATGACAGTGAACTCACGTTAGATAAACGCGTCATCTATATTCATGGCGTTGCTAACAGCTTACAGTTGCCAAGTTCAGTTGCTGGTGAGGTTGCCACATATGATGCACACGTCACCCTCCCGATTGCCGTTGGTAAAATTGAATTGGTCTCACTTGATTAAGCCCGTATAATAGGGGTACCGATGTTCGATCAGTAATTTAAAGATAAGGTGTGATTTGATAATGGATGCTAAATTTTTAGACGTGATGGCCCACGAAGGCGCCACGACGATTATTACGATTAATGCCCAGCCTGCTAGTGTTGTGAACACTTGGAACTCTTACATTACCATTAACGCTGATGACAATTACTTATTGATTCCAGCTGCGGGAATGCGGAGTATTGAACACGACTTTGAGACCGACAATACCGTAACGCTTACGATGGGTAGTAAAGAAGTCGAAGGCACCGTTGGCCCGGGCGCCGGCTTCCATGTTCATGGTCACGGTGAATTCTTAGCCAGTGGCACCGAATTTGACGCCAAAAAAGCACAATTCCCATGGGTCCGCGAAGTTTTGAAAGTCACAATTGATGATATTCAACAAAAAATTTAATTAGTCATTTATCGTAAAAAGACAGGCATGTCCCCTGATAGTAATGGGATGGTGCCTGTCTTTTAGCTTTTTAACTAAAGGTTGAAAGCTGAATTTTAGACTTAACCATTGATAGGATAGGCATTTAACGGTCAAAAATAGTGAAACTTGCCGCCTACCGTTCGCCCAATCCGGGCCGGAACGCTGTGGATGGACAATCCAAGCCAAAGTTCGGTCTTGGATTTCGTTTTGAACCGCAAAGGTCGGCGTTTCAAAAGCGCCAGTTTCTAAGCAAAAAACGCTAAGAAACACCCACGGCTGGGCCCAGATTAGACTCACTCCCGGCTAGATTTGTGACCAAATCATTGTTTTAAACAATGATCGTCGCTTAACCGCAGGCCGTCAGTGATGGCGCCAGCCGTGAAAACGTCGTTGTCCGGGTGTTTCTACCGGACTTACGACGTGGACGTCTTGAAAGACTAGTGTTTTTTGCTAGGCTTTCAAGCGAGATTGAAGCCCGCCTTTTGGCTGAAATCGGTCCCCACAGCTGGCAGAATCACTGACAGCCGGAGGTAACTAATTAAGGGTATTCAAGTCAACTCTAGCAAGGTCCCTACTGACGATGAGTAAGTTTCAACCTTTAGCTTTTTAAGCCTGTTAAATCAACTCCAATGCTAATTGACAATAAGTCATATTGGCCCACGAGAACCAATCTCGGGTATATTGACTCGTATCATCCATATGCACACTCTCATGACACTGCTTAGTGCCATTGTCAGTCGCCGCAATTAACGCCAATTGTTGTTGTTTGACCTGCTTGTCAGTGGTGGTTAACCCGACCATCGCCAAACTAATCGGCCAGACATAGTCATTGGGCGTATGATTGCTCCCAACTCCCTGCAATACCGATCCTTGGTAATAATACGGATTGTCCGCACTCAACACAAATTGGCGCGTTGCTTGATACAGTGGATTATCAACATCAGTGTAGCCAATAAATGGCAAAGACAGCAAACTTGGGACATTAGCATCATCCATCAACTTAGCATGACCTAGACCGTCAACTTCATACGCATAACCCTTTTTGCCGGTTGGTAAAATCACCACTGCATAATCCGTAATACCTTGTTCGATCTGCTTCATCAGTTGTTGCATTCGAGTCCTTAACGATGTATGTTCAGTCGGTACGAGCGGCAACAGGCCACGTAACATTGCCACCACAAACATATTAGACGGGACGTGATAACCTAATTCCGAAGCATTGTCACTTGGTCGAAAGCCGTTCCAGATCATTCCGGTTTCAGCGACCGGAGCCCCCCGACCATCATGCGTTAATGTATCGTTAGCGGGGCAATTCTCCCGTTTGAAATAGTAAGTTGATCGCGTGGCATGTTGTTGTTCAGTTTCAAGCACCGTCAAAATGATCCCTAATGTTTGCCAAAATTCGGCATCAAGATAAGTCGTGATCCCAGTCTGTTCATATAAACGTAGGGCTAACAATAGCGGCGCACACAAGGAATCAACCTCAAATTTGCGTTCCCAGACGAGGTCCGAAATCGGCAAGTCCGATTCATCATCACTCCAATGAGCGCCCGATGCCGTTTCATTAAACGCATTAGCATACGGATCGTGTTGAAGATAACGCAATTCACGCCGCAATACTCCGATCAAAATTGGCTGTAAGTCTGGAATGTCATCAATTAATTGCACATATGGCAACACTTGAAATGTCGCATCGCGTAACCACATCGCTGGAATATCACCCGTTTTAACAAAGTAAGTGCCATCCGCTTCCGCCGTTGTCGCTTTAGTCAGCGCATCGCCCAATAAGTGCTGAAATAGCGCTGTCGTGGCTGGTGTTGCTAATTGTTGTTTCGCTGCAAAGCGATCAATTGCTATCGCCACTGCTTTTAAATCGATTGCCATCGCTCACTGCTCCTTTAACACTATTTTGGGTATTGATAAATACCATAAGTTCGAATCTCACCTGGGCGAAAAGCCGCCAAGTCATATTTAGTGACACCGGTTGTCAAATTTTCTTTAACAACATGATTCAAGTCTAATGCCTTCAACGTTACGGGTTGTTCAAAATCAAGTCGCCCAGGCCGCTCAATTGCTTGCTTAGTTGGACTATAAACCCGTAACACTAAGCCGGTCTCGTCCGGTGTCATGGTCAACGCACTAACCACTAGTTGTGGCGCTGCTAATTGCAATAATGGCGCAGTTTGCGTTAACGGCCGCGGATTTTGATTAATTTGGAAATATTGAATCGGACTCGTAAATCGATCCAAGGTCTGATTTTGATAAGCTAACGTCCCACGCGATAAGGCATGATGCCGTGCTTGTAAGCTAGCTGGTTCATAGGTCGGATCTAAACAGATACCGCCAGCAAAGGTCATTGGCCCCTGTAACTGGCTAGCTGGTGTTGGCACATATTTTGTTTGCAACCCAGAAGCGTCACTCGGACGTCGAATTAAGTCTGGTCGACCTAAGTAGCCCACACCGCGATACAAGGTTATGGCTAACTGATTGAAATGTTCCCCAATTACTTGAAAATCTTTCGGTCCTAATCCTAAAAAGCTCCAACTTAACTGGTCATCATGAATATTGGCGAAATGTAGCATTGGCCGTAATGCCGTTGGTTCTTCATGGTAGCCGATCTGCTGCCAAGTCGTTAAATGTGGATCGATAACCGGCCGTTTTAAATAGCCAAATGGCGTATCAGCATAACTATCTTCAGCTTCAATCGGAGTTGTCATCACTAACCGTAACCGATGATCTTTAACTTGGTTGTCCACCGATAGACTAAAACCAATGGTCGGGTCAGCTTGTTTTAAAGTTAACGTCAACGTATATGGCAACACTTGATTCGCCTGGTGTGCTGCTCGAGCCGTCAGATCGGCTGGTAGTTGCCATTCACCACATAGTGTTAATCGTGATTCAAATTGACCAACGATCCCGCTGATCTGGGCATCAGCGAATCCTAGATTTAAGATCCAATCCTGATAGGCTGGCGAATAATCATACGTATCCCCTTCGTCACCGCCATCTTCTACACTCAAGAAATCAGCATAGGCCGTGCCAGTCCGTTTGTCGACTAAGGTCAAGCCAGTCGCATCAGCCGATAATTCATAAAAGCGATTGTCAATGGTCGTTCCAGTTTTGACAGGTACAACCGGTTTGTCAGTTTCAACAATTTGTAACCCGGTCCAACCGGTTGCCGGTATCGTTAACGGCATCGCAATGGTGGTATCGTAATACAAATCAGCCACCATCTTAGTTGGGTCATGTCGTAAAGTCGCCATATCTACTGTTTCCTGTTCAAGCACTTGAAAGGCAACTGGTTGCCCTTGCGTATCTAATAAGTCAAAACTAGCTTGCCGTGTTGCTAATTTAACGGTCTGCACTTGAGTCATTGAACCTGGCGTTGGATTCCAGAAAAATAAATCCAACTGACTGTCGACATGACTGCTTAACTTGCGTAATAAATAAGCTTTCAGTGACAGACCCAATTGTAACGCCACTTCGCCACGATGTTTGATGTCCGCATTGGTCGCATCACTGTTACAACCACCCGAAGAATCATGGGCTTGACCGCGAGCAACCACTTTCCAAATTTCAGCCACTAAGCCAGCTTTCGTCTTAACCCCATGGGCTTGGGCAATCGCCATCAAAGGTTCAACTTCATAAGTCATCAATCGTTCAAGCTGATCATATAACTGTTTTAAATCTGCGCGTGACGAAAAGATGCCCCGATGAATCTTAGACGTACTAGGATCAACAAACTCACCCGTATATGTTGGTAAATTTGGTTCCTGAGCTAGCTTTTCAAAATATTCCGGATAATTACTCTCATACAGCTGATAGTCAGCTTGACTCGCGTTAGCCGCTTTAATGCGATCTTTTAACTTAAAGTCAACTGGTCGTTGATCACCACCGACCGGTAAAACCAAATTCGTCGCATCAGTATCTGAACTAATCTTTTGCAATAATGACGGATAATCTTCAGATTCCATCAGCTCGGTGCCCACCGGATAACCATTACGTAGATTAGCGACTAATAACTTTGAATCATCATCGCTAGTCCAATAAAAATACCGAGCAGATTGCTCAGCTGGCATTCCACGCCAGAAAATGGCTTTATCAATGCCAAAACCATTGTAGATCTTGGGCATATCTTGGCCTTGGCCAAATGAATCTGGCAAGTACCCAATTGGCATGGCGCCACCTAATTCATTAGCTAATTTCAAGCCCTGCTGTAAGTTTCGGACAATCGATTCACCAGTTGTCACTAGTTCATCAATTTGGGTATACCACGGGCCAACAAACAACCGCCCCGCTTTGACCCATTTTTTCATAATCGGCAATTGTTCTGGATCAGCTTGTAAATAATCATCAACAATCGCCATTTGACCATCTAATAAGTAATAATCTAGGGCATTCGTTTCCAACGCTTCAAGAACTTCATCCATATGATAGGCAAATTGCACGCGTGCCTCTTGACGGGTGAAGTACCATTCAAAATCCCAATGCGTATGTGCCACGACTGCGACATTCTTCATAAGACAACTCTACCTTCCTCTTATCCCTAAGACTCACTAGCAGCGGCAGCCAACTTTGCTTCTTTAGCAAATTGGGCCCGTTCACTACGTTGATTCAAAATAACAAATGGTGCATAAACCAGCACATCTAAAATGACCAAGACTAAAGTCAAGACAACTGGACTTGTATGGAATGCCCCTAAAATCCAAGTACTCAAGAAAATGGGTTCGTTACCGGAATTCAAGACCACTAGCGGAACAACCCAACCAATCTTGGTCACGACGTAGGCAATAATAGCGTTCATTAACGGTGCGACGATCCAAGGAATAAACATAATTGGATTCAATACGATTGGTAACCCGAAAATAATTGGTTCGTTAATCCCAAAACATCCTGGAATGAACCCTAATTTCGCAATTTCACGTTCTTTTTCACCTTTGCGGGTAAAGATTAACATCGCAATCAGTAGACCAAATGTCGCCCCAGAACCACCGATCATGGCATAAACGTTCGTCATCGTATTCGGCGCAATTGAAATACCAGCAAAACTTTGAGTTGCGGCATATTTGGCAACGTCTTGTAAAAATAATGGTAACCAGAACGCCGACATGACACCCCAAACAATATTGACCCCATGAAGACCTAAGAACCAAAGGATTTGTTCGACCAGAATGACGACAATAATCGCTGGTAATCCAGTCCCGACCGTTAATAATGGCTTGATTAAAACTTCTGAAATTAATTCGATCAGTGAAACAAAACCGAGACTTTGAATGATAATTCGAACAATACCAAAGATGAATAAGGCCCCTGTAATCGGAATCAATGAGGCAAATGAATCAAAAATATTTTGTGGGACACTATCTGGCATCTTAATTTTGATCTTACTTTTACTTAAGCGGGCATAAATATAAACCGAAATCATCCCAACAATTAGTCCGGTAAACATGCCAGAGTAATCAAAGAAACTTGTCGCAAACCCTTCGATGATTTTTGCTTTAGGATCGGCAAAGTTGATGTTCTTGGGAACCATCACGAAGTAGGCCGCCAGTGCTAAGATCACAGCTAAGAAGACGTTAACCGTTTGATATTTCTTCTGCAATTCACGGGCATAAGAATAAGACGAACAAAGCACAACGATAATCCCAATAATACCTAACGTTGCCGTATTGATATAACCAAATAAGTCGCTCGTATTCGTTAGCCAGACATTGTTGATGTGTGCACTCTTAATCCATGCATCTAATTGCATTTTGATTAAGTTCGAAAAAGACCCAATGATTGAGAATGGGATCGTCATGATAAAGGCGTTCTTAATCGCTTGCAAAATACTATTCTGTTGGACCCAACCGGATGCTTTGAGTAACGGTTCTTGAAGTTTCTCAACATTAACCTTCATTTTGATGCTCCTTAAAAAGATTTATTTTTAGAAAACGCTTTCTAACAAGGCCAATTATAGCAAGTTGTCGACATTTGTAAAGAGAATTTTATGTATTTGGCTATACAAATTATTGGAATTAGCGCCCTAATTTGTATACATATTAAAAATATATGTTAAAATATTATTATAAGAACACGGTATAGAGGTGAAAAAATTTGTATAGATACAAAGAAATTTATTCAGATATTAAACGAGATATTTTACGGAATCATTATCGTGCAGGAACACCGATGCCCACGCAAGAAGCATTAGCAGACAAGTATAAAGTAAGCCGACTAACACTGCGAAAATCGCTCAAAATGCTCAGTGACGAAGGCCTGATTCACAGCCAACAAGGTTCTGGTACGATTGTCCGTTCACAGATGGCTGATCATCTCGGCGAATTACTACCATTGGACTTGCCGATCGGGACAACTTACACACATCGCGATCAAGCCATCACCAGTAAGGTCCTATTTTTCGGTGCGCGTCTCCCTAACGAGACCGAACAAAAAAACTTACGCATCGAGGCTAATGAACCCGTCTATGAAATCAAGCGCGCCCGCTACCGCAATGGCAAGAATTATAGTTATGAACATACGATTATGCCAACGCGTATTCTGCCATTAGACGAAGAAATCCTAGCTGGCTCCATTTATGATCATCTCGGTGAAAAAAACGTCTTTATGACAGATGCCCGTCGAGTGGTCTACGCAGAAGGCGCCGATAGCGAGAGTGGCTCAGCATTAGCCGTTAAACCTGGCACCCCACTATTGGTCATCGAACAAATCGCTTATGATCAAAAGGGTAGCGCATTTGAATACTCAACATCACGCTTTGTGGAAGATCACTCAAAATTTGTCTTAGATGTTCATCGTAATGACATCTGGTAAACGAAAACACTTGTAATACTTAGGACAATAACAGCCCGATGCTGTTAACGTCGCTAAATTATTGCAAGTGTTTTTTTAGTAAGCCCTTTTCAACTGACATCGCTTAAAAATGGTTAGTTTTTATTGACAAAAGCTAACTATTTAGTTATATTGATTTAGTTAGCTTTTTTATTAGAAAACTAACTAAATTACAAAAAACGAGGCTTCATTATGACACAATCAACTCAATCACTAACCGTCGTTGTTCGCTTACAAACAACTACCGACCATTTAACGGCCGCTACCAAAGTTCTAGCTGACTTAATTAAACCAACCCGCGCCAATCCTGACTGTGACGAATTTCGTGTCCTACAAGATACGAACAACCAGTTACAATTCACGCTCATTGAACAGTGGCACTCGATCGACGCAGTTAAAAAACATGGTGCTAGTGATTATATGCAGACCTTCATGGCTCAAAAGACGCTTTTATTCCCAGTCTCAAACTCAGAAATCGTGACAGAATATCAACCACAATAAAAGAAGGACGCTCCATTGGCTATTAACCAGTGGAGCGTCCTTTATTTTAACGTTTAAAAGTTGACTATTACTTTTTCGCCGATATGGCAAGTCTTCACCGATCAAAACTAGTCATACTTGTCACTTGTCGTTCGCCCACCCTGAGCCGGAACACTGTGGGCAGACCGTTCCAGCCAAAAAGCGGTCTGAACCGTCGTTTTGAGCCGCCCAACTCGCGTTTCAAAAGCGCCAGGCTCTAAGCGATAAATCGCTAAAAGCCTTCCACGGCTGAACTCACTCTTGATTATATTAGTGATTACCAAATTGACATAGCGAACTAACCGGAGTCAGCCAGTGATGGCGCCGGCCGTGAAAATATCGTTAGTCTGGGTGTTTTCCCCGGACTTTACGATATGGACGACTTTTGAGACTAGCGGTTTAGGCTAGGCTTAAAAGCGAGGTGGAAGCCCGCTTTTTGGCTGGAACCGGTCCCCACAGCCGGCAGAATCGCTGGTTGGCGTAGGTGACCAATTTAGCACAGCTCAAGCCAGTAATGATATGTTTTTTATCACCATAATGATCTTTCAATCTTGACCTTAACGTTTATTTAATTGGTTCAGTCGCCGTTAATGGCACATCTAACCGCGTTAAATCGGCAAAGGTTTCACGTTGGACAACTAATTGATCGTGACCATTTTCGCAAAAAACGACTGCTGGCCGCGGATTACGGTTATAATTATTCGCCATCGAATACCCATAGGCTCCCGTATCCAACACCGCCAACACATCACCTGGTTGGGTTGCTGGCAAGGCTTGATCCCAAATCAGCATATCTCCGGATTCACAGTATTTTCCGGCAATGGAGACCACTTCATCACTTGGTTGCGAGGGATCTTTAGCGAGTACCGCTTCATACTTAGCTTCATATAGTGCCGGACGAATGTTATCACCCATCCCACCGTCAACCGCTAAATATTTCCGAATACCCGGAATATCTTTGGAGGCCCCTAAGGTATAGAGCGTCATCCCAGCAGTCGCCACTAATGAGCGCCCCGGTTCAATCCAAATCTCAAGCATTGGCACGTGATGAGCTTGCGTCTGCGCAATGGTTTCTTTAACAATCGCATCGACAAATTCAGTCGGTAATAACGGTTGATCTTCAGACGTATACTTCACGCCAAAGCCGCCACCAACATTGATGATTTTTGGATAAAAATCAAGTTCCGTCTGCCAACGGGCAAATAACGTCACTAGCTTATCCACGATCATTTTAAATCCATCGAGTTCAAAAATCTGTGAGCCAATATGGCAATGAATGCCGACTAAATCTAAATAAGGTGCCGCTTGTGCTAATTTGACAGCTTCATCGGCTTGACCACTATTCAAATCAAAACCAAACTTGGAGTCTTCTTGTCCGGTTGAGATGTAATCATGGGTATGCGCTGAAATTCCGGGGGCAATTCGTAACATGACCGTCACGTGTTGTTCCCGTTGGGCCGTCAAGTTGGCTAATTGCTGTAGTTCATAAAAATTATCCACCATGATACAGCCCACGCCATAATCAAGCGCCTCGGTTAATTCAGCTAATGATTTGTTGTTCCCATGAAAGGACAACTTTTCCATTGGAAAGCCAGCCTGTTTTGCGGTATACATTTCCCCGCCAGACACGACATCGCAATGAATGCCTTCTTGGGCGGCCAATTGATACATCGCGACTGCCGCAAAAGCTTTGCTGGCATAACTAATTTGATAATTAACGTCATTGGCCTCGAAAACCGCCTTAAACGCGTGAATTTCTTGCCGAATCGCACCAGTATCATAGACATATAATGGTGTTTGATATTTTTGGGCTAACGCCAACGTATCGACCCCACCCACGGTGAGATGATGTTGGGCATTTAAATCAGCCGCTGTAAGTTGTTCGTTCACAATCTAACCTCACTTTTTTTGACAACGTGCCATCTTGCAAAAAAACCGGCCACAATAACGGCCGGTTCACAACGATTACTAATTACTTAGCTTCTTCGTCGCTCTTTAACACACCGCCAACACTGTAACGGTTTTTTTGCATTTCACTTAAAATCACGTGAATATGTTCTGCTGGCGCACCGGTATTTTTGCTAACGGCGTCAGTCACGTCTTTAACTAAGTCCTTTAATTGGGCTTGTGAACGGCCTTCGATTAATTCAATGTGTACGATTGGCATCGTTGTCACTCCTGTCTAGTTTATCTTCGTAGAATCTAATGATACCTTAATTTATCTAATTCGACAACTACTTGTGCTTACGATTGTGAATGAAATCGGTTTATTGGTGATGCGTCTTGAAGCGATAGTAGTGGGTAATATCTGACGTATAGTAGCCATAATAATTATTCAAAATGGCATGTCGTTTACCACCAAACGTTCTAGTCGTCACTTTAAAGTTATTACCGGCCCCAGCGGTCTGATCAATCCCATACAAACTCCAGTAGCCGCTTTTACTTGGCCCAAATAACTTAAACTTGCGATGCTCGTGATAATGTTCGCCACCAGCATACTCATCGGAACTATAGGCATGTTTACTAAATGTCATTTTGTCATACTTACCATGTCCAACATAGTGATACCAAGTATGCCGGAAAGACTTTGGCGATGTATAACTTGTACGTGCTTGAACGGCCTGCTGTCCCCAAGCGATGCCCCCTACTAAAACTAAACTTGCTGCTAATAATTGCTGTCCCACTTTTTTCATTATCTGTTCCCCTTTTAAGTTATTATCCCCGTAACTTTTGTCGCTGTTGATCCTGTTCCTGCTCATTCATAAATAAGCCTGATGTATCAACTGTATTTAAAATATTAATAAACGCGTGTTCATCCGTTTGATTTACCGTGGTTTGTAACGTATACAACTCGTAACGACTCAAAACGACCATCAACGTGGAGTTAGCTTGCCCAGAATAGGCACCGTGTGACGGAATAACCGTCACACCTCGCAAAATTGCTTGTTGAATCGCTTTAGCCACGAATTCGGCTTGGGATGTCACAATAATTGCCGTGAGTTTTTGATGACGTGTATGAATGACATCAATCATCCGTGTCGACGCGTAGATGGAAATAATCGTAAACAAGGCGTTTTCCCAGCTAAATAACAACCCAGACATCGCAATAATAATAAAGTTGATTAAAAACATCCAACTGCCCACCGTACGACCAGTCATCCGTTCTAGTACCAAGACAATAATATCAAAGCCACCCGTTGAAAAGCCGTACCGCATAGTAATCCCGATACCAACCCCGGTTAAAATTCCGCCAAATAACGCCCCTAATAATGGGTTATGCGCCACATTGACGACCGGAATGACAACCATCGCAAATGACGTTAAAAACGCTGTGATAAAACTCATGATGGTAAACCAATGACCGAGTTTAAACCAGCCGAGTAACGCAATCGGAATATTGAATAGCAAAATATAATAACCGGTATTAATCGATAAGCCCAACGGTTTCCCCGCGGTATAAAGCAGCTGAGCAATCCCATTAACTCCACCACTAAACGTATTCGCCGGAATCAAGAATTCATTTAAAGCAACTGCCGAAATGACCGCGGATAATAACATAATTAATAATTGCCACAAAAAAATAAGGCGCGGATTTGAAAGATGCATTTTGCGACCTCCATATAGTCAGAATGCTATTATTATAAGCGAAAATCACCTTTTTTAGGTGACAAAATGCTAAAATTAAAGCAAGAAAGTGATTTTTATAGAAAGAAGGCACCCTATGCTCACGCATCAATTTAATCCTTACTCTGCTTGTACCAGTATTTTAGTCGGTAAAAACGCCACGGCCGATGGTTCGACCCTGATTGGTCGTAATGAAGATTCGCGAGCGGCGTGGGCCAAGAAATTTGTGGTCCATCCGCATCAAGAATTCGACGAACCACAACTATTTACTTCATCAGACGCTGATCACCCATTTACCATGACTTTACCTAAGATTCGCGCCAAATATACCGCCACCCCTGAATGGACTGCCAAATATGGGCTGTTTGAAGAAGATGGCATTAACGAATATGGCGTTGCCATGAGTGCGACTGAAAGTGCTTATTGCAACGCCCGGGTCCTCGCCGCTGATCCTTATGTACAAGATGGGATCGGTGAAGAAGCAATGGTTACTGTCGTGCTCCCCTACATTCGTTCAGCCCGTGAAGGCGTTGAACGGTTAGGCCAGATCGTTGAGACTAAAGGGACTTACGAAACGAATGGGATTCTTTTTAGCGACGATGATGAAGTTTGGTACATGGAAACTGGTGCCGGCCATTACTGGGTCGCACAACGGATTCCTGATGATGCTTACGCCGTTGTTGCCAATCAACTCGCGATTCAAGAAATTGACATCGCCGATCACGAAAATTACTTGTTTGCCAGTGGCATTCGGGACTTTGTCGTGGACCATGATTTAGCTGATACCTCAAACGGCTTTAATTTCCGAGATGTCTTTGGCACACGTGATCTATCCGATCAACATTACAACACACCCCGTGTTTGGGACGGCCAACGTTACTTTACGCCAGAAGTCGACCAAGATCCTGAATCATTCGACTTGCCGTTTATCCAACGTGCAAACCGTTTGATTCATGTGGATGAAGTTCAACATTACTTGGCATCCCATTATGAAGGCACACCATTTGATCCCGTTGGCAGTGGCAGTGATGCTGACAAGCATCGTTACCGACCGATCAGTTTGGCAAAGACGCAAGAATCACATGTCTTGCAACTTCGTCCAGACATGCCCGTCGGACGACAAGGGATTCACTGGTTAGCGATGGGCGTTTCCGCCGAAAGTGTTTACGTGCCTTTCTTTGCCAACGTAGATGATACCCCGGCCGCCTATCAAGTTGCCACTGAGAAGTACGATCCAACATCGGCCTACTGGATCTTTAAATTGGTCGGCGTTTTGGTCGATGCCCACTATCATCAACTACATGGTCGCTTAGCCGATGTGCAAAAAGAGTTGGCCATTCAATTGGGACACCATTTGATTGAAACCGATGCAGCCGTGGCTAAGATGACTGGTGACCAGTTGACCACCACGTTAACTGAAGCTAACGCTAAGGCCGCTGAGATTGCGTTGACGGCGATGCAACAATTGACCGCTGAATTGATTACGACTAGTACGGATTTGTCACCCTTGAACTATAATACGGATTTGAATCTTTAACTCATCAAGCGAGCTTGGAAGTGAAACCTTCTGGGCTCGCTTTTTTGTTTGTGATTGCTAATGTCAATATTACTAATATTATAGACGCTTGAATTTATCATCGATATAATGAATATTGACACTATAAATGGAGGCCGTTTTAATATAAAAGGAATACGTTACGGGGATTGTTATATAACAAACTATTTTAGGGGAATCTATTAAATGAAAAAGATGATTAACTTCGCAACGATTATTATCACAACACTGTCATTATTTATTGCATTTCAAAAACCACAACCAGCTCATGCACTCGCATCCTACTGGAAAACAAGCCATTGGGTAACATTGAAAAAGGATGTCACTGTTTATAAACTTAGTAATAAGCCATGGGACAAAAAAGTTGCCACCTATAAAGTAAAAGCAGGCTCTCACTATAAATTAAGCCATTGGGACGTTAACTACAGCTGGGTACTGCAATCAGGAAAGTATAATACCAATGGTGGCCATTATACCTACATGGTCAACAAAAAATATAACGATGCCAGTTGGTTCAAAATGGGTATCTATAAGGTCCAGACACCACTTTACAAGAGTTTTCACGGCTATCGCGTTGAAAATAAAAACTTAGGCAATGGCAATACTTTCTACGATACGGAGACACACTGTACCTTGTCAGACTATTCACCTAATCAAACATCAAAAATTATCTTTGATTACGGCTCACACGTCTACCCTACTCACCACGAATGGGACAAAATGACTGAAACTAAAATGTATACCTATAAGTACAAATATGGCGAATGGGTTTTAGTTTCAACATGCAAATTTTAATTTATCATTAATACAGCAATAGGGAGTCGCCATCATGAGCGACTCCCTATTTGTATGCCTAAATTGTCATTAAATCAAATACAATCAAAAATATTGGTTTATTCATCATAAATTCGACGACGATGCCCACTATTAATGGCAGTAATAACCAACTGTTCATCGTTAATTTCACAAATGACACGATATTGGCCAATCCGATAACGCCATTGGCCACTGCGATTGGCAGTCAACCCTTTACCACTTTGATAAGGATCATCTGTACCGTCAATATTAGCATATAACCACTCAACGATTAACCGTGCCTGATATTTATCTAATTTTCTTAATTGTTTTTGTGCTAGTCGCGTAAAAACTAAACGATAATGCTTAACCATCAGTCGTCTCCACTGCTAAATTCACGCATGATTTCGCCCATTGAGACAGTCCGCTGATTGTCATCAAGCCACTTCTTATGCGCAACTTGTGCCGTTTGCCGATCGTACTCATCTTCTAAGTCTTTAATCGAATATTTTACCAATAAAGCTGAGAGTGAAATGCCATAAAACTCGGCCATATATTGTAGCCAAGCTTTTTCGTCATCATTAACACGTACCGTAATCGTTGCCATCAGTACCGCCTCCTTGTGTTACATTGTAACACAGTGGGACTAATAACTATCAAAAAAAGAACCACATGCCTCAAAGCATCGGTTCTCTATCGTTTTATCTTAATATGCTTACTTCACATTAGATGTATTAATCATCGGCTGCGTCCCACGTTCTGAAATAATGGTGACCATGAGATTATTCATCAATTGGACCTTCTGATCATCCGAAATCTGCATATTGGTATCTTTCTCTAACCGTTTCAACGTCTCTTCGGTAATAGAAACCGCCCCTTCAACGATCACTTTCCGTGCCGATAAAATGGCCGATGATTGTTGCCGCTGTAACATCGCACTAGCAATTTCAGTCGCGTAAGCCAAGTGGGTCAAGCGCGTTTCCACAATTTCAACGCCGGCCACATTCAACCGTTCTTGTAATTCGGCGGTTAAACGGTCGGAGACTTCCGTTGGATTACTCCGGAGGGTAATCTTCTTTGCATCATCAAACGTGTCATACGGATATTCAGAAGCCACGTGACGAACCGCCGACTCACTTTGAATCTCCACAAATTGTTCATAGTCATCGACTGCAAATAAAGCTGTACTCGTATCGACCACTTTAAACACAATTACGGCCGCAATTTCAATCGGATTTCCACGTAAATCATTGACCTTTAAAATCGCACTATTAAAGTTCCGAACACGCAATGAAATCGCAAATTTATACGTTAGCGGCACGGTCATAAACAATCCCGAGTCACGAATGGTCCCAATGTACTTCCCAAAAAACGTTAAAACCTTAGCTTGGTTCGGCCCAACAATCGTCAGTGAACTGGCCCCAAACGCTGCAATCACAATCAATAACGCCCCTAAGAACACACTAACAATATGATCATCAGTCGCGCCTGACCAGATTAACCAACCACCACCTAGCACGAACAATACGGCCAATACTAAGCCGACGTAGCCATTAATATGAAACACTGATTTTTCTTGCATAGTAAATCCCCCTTTACCTAGTAAGTATACCTGATTTAACCATTGAACACGATCTTCAACGCCATCATTATACGCGTGTAACGTTTAGTGCTATTTAGGCAATGTTCCATTAAACCTGGTTATTAACTAACAAAAAAACCGCCCTAACTGTTAAACAGTTAAGACGGCCTAACCTAATTCGCAACGACAGTTACGCAATTAAGCTTAAATGATCTAAATTAGTTACGGCGACGTTCTGGGATACGAGCGGCCTTACCATGTAAGTCACGTAAGTAGTATAACTTAGCACGACGGACACGACCTTCGCGGATAACATCAATTGAAGCAACCCGTGGGGTGTGTAATGGGAAAGTACGTTCAACACCGACACCGTTACTGATCTTACGAACAGTATAGGTTTCGCTGATACCTGAACCATGACGCTTGATAACAACACCTTCGAACAATTGGATACGTTCGCGGGTACCTTCGACAACGCGGGCATGAACCCGAACAGTGTCACCAGGACGGAAATCAGGAATATCAGTCCGTAGTTGTTCTGAAGTAAGTTTTTCGATTAATTGATTTTGACGCATAATATATCTTCCTTTCGCCGATATTCGTGACAGCTTTGGTCAGCGGAATGTCGTTTATGGGCATTAACAGCCAATAAATAGAATACCATATCCTAATTATCAGTGCAAGCCTTCTTTAAGCTTCGTCGGCATCGGCTTTAATATCCGCCAACATTTGTCGTGCTTTAACTGATAAATCTAATCCAGTTAACATGTCTGGTCGCCGTTCATACGTCCGTTTTAAGGCTTGTTCCAGCCGCCAGTCATCAATCTTACCATGGTCACCGCTTAACAAGATATCTGGCACTTTCATCCCACGAAAATCAGCTGGTCGCGTATATTGAGGGTATTCCAATAAACCAGATGAGAATGAGTCACCGGGCGCTGATTCGGCATTACCTAAAACACCAGGAATCAAACGCACCGTCGCGTCAATCATCACCATCGCACCAAGTTCGCCACCAGTTAGGACATAGTCCCCTAACGAAACTTCGTCAGTCACGAGCGAGCGAATCCGTTCATCGTAGCCTTCATAGTGACCACAGATAAACGTTAAATGATCTTCTTTAGCAAAGTCTTCAGCCACACTTTGGTTAAATTGATACCCAGCCGGATCAAGCAAAATAACGCGACCCTTTTCAGGATGCTTCGTTTGTACATTCGCTAGAGCATCAAAGATCGGTTGTGGTTGAAGTAACATTCCGGCACCACCACCATAAGGATAATCATCAACATGATTATGTTTATCCGTGGTGTAATCGCGGAAGTCGGTCACGCCAATGTCGATTTTCTGGTCATTGACGGCGTTTCCGATCATTGATGTGTGCAACGGACCATCGAACATCTGCGGGAATAAGCTTAAAATATCAATCCGCATTAATCGATCAACCCTTCCATGAGTTCTACCGTCACTTGGCCAGCCTCGATATCGACATTTTTAATCACTTGCGGGATCTTTGGCAATAAAACATCACTTTGACCATGGTCGCGTTGTACGACCCAGACATCATTAGCGCCTGGAGACAAGATTTCTTTAATCTTACCCAACGTCTCACCATCAGTCGTGACAACTTTTAAGCCGACAATTTCGTGATAATAGTATTCACCTTCTGGTAAATCATGCAAGGTTTCAGCGGCCACTTTAATGGTCCAGCCTTTATATTTTTCAACGTCATTAATGTTGTCGAACCCTTTAAATGTCAGGAAAAAGAGTCCTTTTTGTTCGCGTGACTTTGAAATCGTCATCGAAACGCCACCTGTTGTGGCATCAACATCTTTAAATAACGTGACTTTTTGACCCTTAGCAAACCGTTTTTCAGGAAAATCGGTGATGACGACAACTTTAACTTCACCCCGAATCCCGTGAGTATTCACTAATGTCCCAACGCGATAGTAATCCATATATTAGCCTCCTCAAAAATTGATAAATTGTTATGGTAATAAAGGTTGAAAGATACTTTTTAACAATAATCGTTGATATGACAAGTATTTAACGGCCAAGACTAGTCATACTTGCCACCTACCGTTCGCCCACATTGAGCCGGAACCCTGTGGGTGGACCGGTTCAGCCAAAGTGCGGTCTGAACCATCGTTTTGAACCGCCTAACCCGCGTTTCAAAAACGCCACGCTCTAAGCGATAAATCGCTAAGAGACTCCCATGGCTGGGCTCAATGTGCGCTCACTCTCGGTTATCTTCGTGATCACAAAACTATTTAACATCTGCGATATAACCGAAGTCAGCCAGTGATGGCGCTGGCCGTGACGACACCGTTAGTCCGGGTGCTTTTGCCGGACTTTACGATGTAGACGACTTTTGAGACTAGTGGTTTTGGCTAGGCTCAAAAGCGAGGTGGAAGCCCGTCCTTTGGCTGGAACCGGTCCCCACCGCCGGCAGAATCGCTGACTGACGTAGGTGACCAATTTAGCATCACTCAGACCAATACCAGTAAGGCTTCTATCGCCATAATTATTTTCAACCTTTAGTTATGGTAATAAAAAAGCTCTTAAACAAAACATCGCTGCTTCGCTCAAGAGTTTTTTTTCTGTCCATCTTCGATCGTAAGACGAACACGTTTAGGTCCTGAAACTCGGACACTATACACAATCGTGCGAATTGCCGAAGCAACTCGACCTTGGCGACCAATCACCCGACCGATATCCTCAGGATTAACCGTTAAGTTATATTCTAAGTAACGATTGGTTTCTTTGAAACTAACCGCAATATCAGCTGGATATTGAACCAATGGTGTCACGACTGTAATGATTAAAGCTTTAATATCTGCCATGATCTATTACCGCTTTATTATTTAGTGAACTTAGCTTCGTGGTACTTCTTCATGACACCGGCTTTAGATAAGATATTCTTAACCGTATCTGAAGGTTGGGCACCATTGTTTAACCAACCGAGGATATCTTCCTCTTCAAGTTTAACTTGGGCTGGTTCTGTAAGTGGGTTGTATGTGCCGACTTGGGCGATAAAACGACCATCACGTGGTGAACGTGAATCAGCGACAACAATCCGGTAAAATGGATTTTTCTTAGAACCCATCCGCTTTAAACGAATCTTGACTGACATTTAAACACCTCCCGAATTCTTTAACAGGTAATAATATACCAGTAAATCAATAGCTTGTAAAGGACTTTTTCTTGACAGGCTAAAAAATGTTTTAAATTAACGCTTCCGACGGCGCATGGCCTTGGCTAAACGCTTTTGTTTTTTCTTCTTGGTCTGACGAACCATCCGCTTCATGGCCATTTGTTGCATCTTGCCACCGATACCGCCACCACCAGCGCCGCCCATCAGGCCTTCCATGCCAGCAAAGTTACCTTTGGACATTTGGTTCATCATTTTCTTCGTCTGATTAAATTGCTTGATCATCCGGTTCACTTCATGAATTGGTCGACCAGAACCAGCCGCAATCCGACGACGACGCGAAGGGTTCAACAAATCAGGATCAACCCGTTCTTGCGCAGTCATAGAGTAAATAATGGCCCGCACGTGCCCCATATCTTTGGGGTCCATGTTCATATTCTTCATGGCTGGATTGTTGGCCATCCCAGGAATCATCTTCATGATGTCTTCCATGCTACCCATTTTTTCAACTTGATCGAGTTGATCGATGAAATCATTAAAATCAAAGCTGTTTTCTTGAATCTTCATGTTCATTTCTTCAGCTTGTTTTTCATCGAACTGTTGTTGGGCCTTTTCGATCAAGGTCATCATGTCACCCATGCCCAAGATCCGGTTAGCCATTCGATCTGGATGGAAGACATCCAAATCAGTCATTTTTTCACCTTGACCAACGAACTTGATTGGTTTCCCAGTCACAGCACGAATTGATAAGGCGGCCCCACCACGGGTATCCCCATCTAACTTGGTTAAGACAACCCCAGTCACATCAAGCTTGTCATCAAACCCTTGGGCGGTGTTGACGGCATTTTGACCGGTCATGGCATCGATTACCAAGAGGATTTCATCAGGATGAGCCAGAGCTTTAATATTGGCCAATTCTTCCATCAACTGTTCGTCAATTTGCAAACGACCAGCGGTATCAATGAAGACATAGTCATTGTGATTTTCTTTGGCTTGCGCTAACCCTTGCCGCACAATTTCAACCGGATCAACATCGGTGCCTAATTGGAAAACAGGCACGTCAATTTGTGACCCAACTTGTTGTAACTGTTCAATGGCGGCTGGCCGGTAAATATCGGCCGCAATCATCATTGGTCGCGCATTTTGTTCATTTTTCAGCTTTAAAGCGAGCTTCCCAACGGTGGTCGTTTTACCGGCCCCTTGGAGCCCAGCCATCATAATGATCGTTGGAATCTTGTCAGATTGGTTCAACGGCACTGCCGTTTCCCCCATCGTCTTCGTTAATTCTTCGTCAACAATCTTGACGATTTGTTGGGCTGGATTTAACCCTTCGAGGACTTTCGCCCCCAACGCGCGTTCGCGGACCGTTTTCACGAAATCCTTAACCACGGTAAAGTTAACATCGGCTTCCAGCAAAGCTAAACGGATTTCCCGCATGGTTTGCCGTAAGTCACTTTCTGAGACCTTCCCCTTCCGACGGAGATTGGTCATTGCGTTTTGTAAACGCTCTGTTAGGCCTTCAAATGCCATCAGAGTCACCTAACCTTTACTTTTTATTCTGAGTCAGCTTCTAAGTTGACTAGTTGTTGAATCATTTTCATTAAATCCGCATCACCATGATAGTGTTGCTGAATGTACGCCGAAATCGCATCGACTTGTTCGTTACGTTCCACAAACGCCTGATACAAATGGAGTTTGGCTTCGTAACCTTCTAAAATCTTTTCGGTTCGCTTGATATTATCGTAAACCGCTTGCCGTGACACCGAAAACTCGGCGGCAATCTCGCCTAAAGAATAATCATCACCATAGTATAACTGAATATAAACTTTTTGTTTATTCGTTAGTAGTGGTTCATAAAATTCAAATAGGGAGTTGATTCGATAATTTTTTTCAATTTCCATCGCTTGCTCCTTCGGTCACGATTGCGTGACTGCATACTAACTTAGAGTACCGATTTTTCCCCGTCACGTCAACCAACTAACGCGATTTCGCCATAAAAAATGAAAACGGTCTTCCGTTAACCGAAAAACCGTTTCATCACTAATTATGCCGTAATGACGTCTTTAAATAACCCGTAGACAAAGTCGTTGGCATTGAATGGTCGTAAATCGGTGACCTTTTCACCTAATCCAACGTATTTGACCACCAGATGGAGTTCATTACGGATCGCTAACACAATCCCCCCACGAGCCGTTCCATCAAGCTTCGTTAAGACAATCCCGGTCACATCAGTTGATTGTTTAAACAACTTGGCTTGGTTCAAGGCATTTTGTCCAGTCGTTGCGTCTAAGACCAACAAGACTTCGTGTGGTGCTTCTGGTAGTTCCCGCGTAATGACCCGTTTGATCTTTTCCAGTTCATTCATCAAGTTAACCTTATTTTGCAACCGACCGGCAGTATCAACAAATAAGATGTCGTAATCTTCGGCTTTGGCTTTCTTAACCGCATCAAAACAAACTGAAGCTGGGTCACTCTTTTCAGGACCCGCGACGACGTCAACACCGTCACGTTGTCCCCAGACTTGTAATTGTTGAATAGCGCCGGCTCTAAACGTATCACAGGCTGCTAACAAGACTTTCTTACCTTGTTGCTTGTACATGTTCGCCATTTTCCCAATGGTCGTCGTTTTACCGGCCCCATTGACGCCGACAAACAAAATGACGGTTGGACCAGATGTCGCCATGTGAATGGAATTGTCTTCACCCTCACCGGCTTCGCCATACATATCGACTAGTTTCTCAACAATAACGCTAGAAATATCTTTTTTGCTCTTGGCATTTTGTAGCTTCACTTCATCACGTAATTCTTCGCTGATCCGCATGGCAGTTTCGTAACCCACATCAGATTCGATTAACGTATCTTCCAAATCGTCAAAGAACGCTTCATCAACATGTCGGAAATTGGCTAAAAAGGCGTTAATTCGTGCCCCAAATGTTTGCCGTGATTTCTTCAAGCCTTCGTCATAACGTTGGGCTTCCGTTGGTTCTGGCGTGCTTTCTGCCACTTCAGCGGAGTCAACTACTGGTGCGGTCGAAACAGCAGCTTCAGTCGCACTCGCTGGTGCACTAGAAGCAGGCGTTGCGGAAGCTGTTTCAGCAGAAATTGGGCCAGCAGCAAGACTGGCATTGGCTGCGGCAACGCTAGCTTGAGCGCTCTTAATCCGTGCCGCCATACTTTCCGTTGCGGTTAATTCATGACTGGTCGCTTCACTAGCAATACTTGGTGCTTCACTTTCGGTACTCGTTACTGGTGCCGTGCTTTCGGCACTCATTGGTGCGGCTGAGCTCTCGGCACTCGTTGGTACTGAACTCGTCGCTTCTGACTGCGCACTAACTGGTGCTGCCTCGGATTCGGCAACGACCGTTTCACTGGCAACGGGTGCCGTACTAGTGGCACTTTCAACAGCTTGACTGGCAACCGATTCACTAACAACAGCTTCACTATTAGCTTGGCTAGTTTGTGACTCAGCAGCCGATTCTGGTTGGCTAAAAGCTTCTTTTAAGCGGCTAAATAATCCCATATATTAATACACTCCTTTGTTATGAGGTGGTGGTTTGATCTTTTAACTCATCCAATGAAACAGAAACCATCTTCGAGACCCCAGACTCTTCCATCGTGACCCCATATAAGACGTTAGCATGTACCATCGTTCCCTTACGGTGGGTAATGATGACAAATTGGGTCTCATTTTGAAAATCATTCAAATATTGACTAAAGCGATCGACGTTGGCATCATCTAACGCCGCTTCGGCTTCATCCAAAATACTAAATGGCACTGGTCGAACTGCCAAAATCGCAAATAACAACGTAATGGCCGTTAACGCCCGCTCACCACCGGATAATAAACTCAACCGTTGGAACTTCTTACCAGGTGGCTGTGCCATAATATCGACCCCACTCGTTAATAAATTATCGGGGTCGGTTAAAATCAATTCGGCTTTCCCACCGCCAAACATTTGACCAAAAATTTGGCTGAATTCACGAGCCACTTGATCAAATGCGGTCTTAAAGCGGGTAACCACGGTTTCATCTAGATCAGCCATCGTTTGAAGTAGGTGCTCTTTTGAGGCTTTCAAATCAACCGCTTGATCGTTTAAGAAATCGAATCGTTGACTCACCCGATCATATTCATCAATCGCACCTAAATTGACCGTGCCGATCTCATCTAACCCTCGTTTCAAGAGCTTCAACTGTTCCGCGATTGCTGATAGTTCAAGATCACTAACGTCAGCTTGAGCAGCCTCCACTGTTAACTGATACTTCTCATTCAGATCAGCCGTCGCATGCTCAATCTCACCCGTTAATTTGGTTTGACTTAATTCTAAGCGGCGATAATCATCAGTCGCCGCAGCGGCTAATTGCTGTGTCCGAGTTTGCTGATCAGTTAAAGTGGCGACCTCATCATTTAGTTGCGTCAAGCTCGTTTGAACTTGTTCTTGTTCAGCCACAACCTTGACTTGTTCTGCTTTAGCTTTGGTTAACAGGGCATCGCGTTCTTTAACGGAGAGTTGTTGCGTATTTAAGGCGTCTTGCACCGTCGTTAAAGCCGCTTCTGCCTGACTTTGAGCCGCTTGTTGGTCACGCAACTGTTCAGCACATTGGCTAACCTGTTGTTGGGTTTGTTTACACCGTTCTTTTAGTGTGACCAACGTTTCTCGTTTAGCTTGCAGTTTACCAGCTTGGTCTTTTTGATACTGGTCGTAATCATTTTGTTGTTGTTCAACCGTGGTCATTTGTTGTTGATAATCGGCCAATTTACGGGTGTTTGCTTCAATCGCCGCCTGATTTTTGGCCACTTGATCATCATAACTATCAGCTTCGCCCGCCCGTTGTTCTTGCTCGTAAACCAATGCTTTGACTTGGCGTGCCAATTGTTGCTGGCTCGCTTGTGCCGCTTGCAATTGGGCTTGAACTTGACTCAATTGATCCTTCAAGTCCGTTAAGCGTTGCTGAGTCGTTTCGACTTGCGCGGTTAAATCTTGCGCCGCTTGTTTCGACTTGGCTAAGGCTTGTTCATAGGTCACTAAGCTGGCCTGCATTTGATCAATGTCTTTAGCCAATTGTTCAGCTTGCGCCTGTTGTTGCAGTGGGCCTTGGTTATCATGACGATTACGACCACCAGTAACAGCCCCACCACTCGCAACCACTTCGCCATTTAACGTTACTAATTTACAACGAAACTGGCGCGTTTGTGAAATTGCTTGCGCATGAGTCAATGTATCCACAATCACTGTGGTGCCTAACAAATACCGTTTAATCGCGGTAAATTGTGGATCCGCACTCACTAACTCACTAGCAACCCCAATGACACCTGGTTGACTAGCTAAAGCCCGTTCAGTAGCAACGGGTAATTGTCGAGCCTGCATCCGTTCTAAAGGTAAGAAGGTTGCCCGGCCAGCTTGATTCTGGTTCAAAAAGGCCACAACTTGCTTAACGGTCGCTTGCGTATCACAGACCACATTTTGCAATTGCCCACCCAAAGCCAATTCAATCGCCTTAGCATAGTCAGCGGGAACCGTTAAGAGTTCTGATACGGCCCCCGCGATTCCAGGAAATGACTGCCGATGTTGCAATACTGCTCGAACGCCTGCGTAGTAATTGGTATAACGATCCTGTAGTGCTTGCAACGCTTCCAACTGTGACTTGGCCTTTTCTTTCAAACCGGCCGCTGACAACCAGCGTTGTTGCTGATCGTCAATCTTGAGTTGTGTAGCTTTTAACTGCTCACGTTGTTGTTGCAACGTTTGTTGTTGCATGGCAACTTGATTGGCTAATTGACTTTGATCGCGATTTTGAACATTCACCGTTGTTTCAGCTTGCTTCAATTGAGCCTGAGCTTGCACAATCCGTTGCGCTAAGGCATCGGTTTGGCTCCCAGTTTGTTGATGTTGTTTCGTTAAGTTTTTCGCTTCGTTATTCAGTTCGGCTTGAACTTGTTTTTCGTCAATATAGGCATTCCGCAAACTGGTCAATTGATCGGCTAACTGTTGACGACCGGCTTCACTGGTCGCCGTGGTTAATGCTGTAACCTCTGCTTGTAAGCTTTTAACTTGCGCTTGCTGATCAGCTAACTGTTGGTCCAGCTGAGTTTGTTGTGCTGTCAAATTAGCCACTTGGGCTTTGGCGGTTGCTAAATCAGCTTCCAGCCGCGTTTGCGTGGCTTGTTGATTTTGCCGACGTTCGGCATCGACACCTTGCTGCCCTTGTGTGTTTTCAATGGTCTTAGTGAGTTCCAAATTTTTGGCGGCTAAAACATCCTTGGCTTTAAGTTGGGCAGATTGCTGCAACTTTAAAGTTGCCAGTTTCGTTGCGCCGGCTTCACTTTGCCGCCGATAGTCTTGCATCAACGCCTTAGCTTGGGCTAACTTTTCGTTCACCCCAACCAATTGGTCATGCGCCACCGTCAGCTTTTTCACCAACCGCGACCGATCTAAATAATCATATTTTTGTTTCTGATCTTGATAATCACGCGCCAAACTGGCCTGTTCAGCAAGTGGTTCTTTTTGTTGCGTCAGTTCAGCGATAATATCATTGACTCGGTCCAAATAATCAGTCGTTTCGGCCAATTTGGTTTCCGTCGTCTGTTTGTCTTTCTTGTATTTCAAGACCCCCGCCACATCTTCAATAATGCTACGACGATCTTCTGGTTTAGCATTAAAAACTGCTTCAACGCGGCCCTGTGAAATGATGGAAAATGACTCTTTTCCAAGACCAGTATCCACCATTAAATTCATAATATCTTTTAAACGACATGCTTGATTATTAATCAAATATTCACTGTCGCCATTGCGAAAGAGCTTCCGCGTGATACTGACTTCGGCATAGTCGAGCGGTAAAAAGTGATCACTATTGTCAAAAACAATCGTGACTTTAGCCATATTTAGCGGTTTGCGATTCGCTGAACCCGCAAAAATGACATCGGTCATCTTAGTACCACGTAAACTTTTGACGGCCTGCTCACCTAACACCCAGCGAATCGCTTCAATGATGTTACTTTTACCGCTACCGTTTGGGCCGACAATGCCAGTCATGCCAGATTGAAAATCAATTTTGGTTTTATCAGCAAAGGACTTGAATCCGCTGATGGTTAATGATTTAAGTTGCATTCGACACAAACTTCCTGTAAGTATTAATCGTTTTGTTGTTGCAATTGTGAGTACGCTTGCCGCGCCGCACTTTGTTCAGCTTCTTTTTTCGAATGACCCCAGCCGGAACCAATCTTCTTGCCATTAGCGGCCACCGAAATTTCGTAAGACCGTTCGTTAGCGGGACCATCTTGTTCAACAAGTTGATAGTCGATTTCGACATCACCATCTTGTTGCAAGAATTCTTGTAACGTGGTCTTGTAATCAAAGACGCCATCAAAACGGCCTTCATCCAATTTCGGAAAAATGACCGTTTCCACAAATTTTTGTACTGGGGCGCGACCTTGATCTAAATACAAGGCCCCCACAAATGATTCAAAAATATCACATAGTAATGAATCACGTTCCCAAGCACGGGCTTTTTGTTCACCCTTACCGAGACGGATATATTGGGGAAAGTCGCACTCGCGGGCAAAGCTAGCAAAGCTATCTTCACAAACCATTGCTGCCCGTAAGCGAGTCAACTTACCTTGGGGCATGTCTTTATACCGTTTGTATAAATACTCGGAAACAATTAATTCCAAGACGGCATCTCCCAAAAATTCGACCCGTTCGTAAAATTTCAATTTTTGATCTTGATGTTCATTCACGTACGACGCTTGGGTAAAAGCTTCTGCCAGTAAATCTTGGTTTCTAAACGTAATGCCAAAGCGACTTTGGAGCATCGCTGCTAATTCAGTTATCATATTGTGCATCCTTTCATAGTCAAATACCGATACATTAAACTATTATACTATGCTTGCTAGCTTAATAACAATTTTCATTCGCAAAAAAATGCGTAAACAAAAAGCAGCGTGATTAATTAACCACAGACTGCCTTTGATTTAGGACTAAATCCTAATTATTTAGTTTGGTGTGCTGCGATATAGTCCACAACTTCGCCAACAGTGTTCAATTTTTCAGCGTCTTCATCTGAAATTTCACTGCCAAAAGTATCTTCCAATTCCAAGACAAATTCAACAAAGTCAATCGAATCAGCATCTAAATCCTTTTGAAGATTCATTTCGTTAGTAACCGTGCTTTGTTCCACTTCAAAACGATCGGCGATGATAGCCGCAATTTTATTAAATATTTCTTCTTTAGTCATTAACTTATCCCTCGCTAACTTAAATTCACTAGAGTATTCTAATCGTTTTCGGTCGGCTTGTCTACACTTGCCGCCTGATTAGCTTGTTGGTTAGCGAAGTAATCTTCAACACCGGGAACAATATCCGTATTAACCATTTGACGAATTTGCCGAATCGTATTCACAATGGTTGGGGCTTTACTGGAGCCGTGAGTCTTGACAACTGGAGCTTTTAAGCCGAGTAAGACGGCACCACCATATTGAGAGTAATCCATTTGTGAGCGGATTTGGTTGAACCCATTTTTGAGTAACAAGCCCCCCAATTTGCCACCAACACCGGTATTATAAACAGCATCTTTGACCAGCCCAAGCATCGCACGAGCCGTTCCTTCAATACTCTTCAATACCGCGTTCCCGGTGAAACCATCGGTAACGACCACATCAGCCACGCCTTTGAGCAAGTCGCGTGATTCCACGTTCCCAATAAAATTAATCCCACTCGTTTGTTGTAAGAGTTCAAAGGCAGCCTTGTGAACCTTGTTCCCTTTATCATCTTCAGTCCCATTATTGAGTAAGGCAACACGTGGTTGCTTAGCGTACATCATCCGTTCAGCATAATACGTCCCCAAAACGGCATATTGTTGCAGATTTAACGGTTTACTATCGGCATTGGCACCGATGTCCATCATGACAAAGTTAGATTGATTTTCATTACGAACGACTGGTAAAGCCGTGACCAAACCGGGACGATCAATCCCTTTGATTCGGCCAACGATGAATAGCCCCGCAGCTAACACGGCACCGGAATTTCCAGCTGAGAAGAACGCATCGGCCTGGCCATCTTTAACGGCTTGAGCAGCCATGACGATTGATGAGTGCTTCTTACGACGAACGGCCCGAACCGGTTCATCTTCCATCGTGATGACTTCGTCCGCGTTAATCACTTGAATCCGATCACGTTTTTTCAAGTACTGATTAATCACCTCACGTTGTCCATATAGTAAAAAGATCGTATCTTCAAATAAATCCCGGGCTTGTTCGACCCCTTCAATGACTGCGGCTGGCGCATAGTCGCCACCCATGGCATCAATTGCAATTTTAACCATTGTTGTTCACCATTTCCTCTCACTGACAGCGTTAGTCGAGCGTGCCGACCGCTGCTAATTTCGTTTTTAAGATTTGGGCTAACGCGCGGTTAGCCGGTTGCTGTTGCCAATCTGGTTGCGCCACAATCGCGTGCGCATCTTGTTGGGCCACTTGTAAGACGTTTAGATCCGCAATTGGATCCCCAACTTTAAACGATGGTAGCCCTGATTGTTTGACGCCCAGCACTTCGCCGGACCCTCGTAATTCTAAATCTTTTTGGGCTAAAACAAAACCATTAGTCGTTTCTGTCATAATTTGCATTCGCTGGACCCCTTGTTCGTTCTTAGGATCAGCAACGAGAATACAATAAGACGCTTGTGAGCCTCGACCAACCCGGCCTCGCAATTGATGCAGCTGAGCCAAGCCGAAGCGATCAGCATCATAGATCATCATGACGGTCGCATTCTTCACGTCGACCCCCACTTCAATAACCGTCGTGGAGACTAACAATTGAATTTCATTGGCTTTAAAGGCCGCCATCACAGCTTCTTTTTCGTCAGGTTTCATCCGGCCATGTAATAGGCCAACTTTATAATCTGGCGCAAAGTAATCTTGTAAGTTAGCCGACAATGCTTCAGCATTTTTAACATCCAATGTTTCTGACTCTTCAATCAAAGGGGTCACGACATAGGTCTGTTCCCCAGCTGCCAACCGTTTGCGGACAAAACTCAACGCCGAGTTGGCTTGATTACTACGAACCCACGTCGTTTGAATCGGCTGACGACCAGCTGGCAGTTCATCGATTTCTGAGACGTCCATTTCACCATAAGCCGTGATTGCCAGTGTTCGTGGAATTGGCGTTGCCGTCATCGCCAAAGCATCGGGTTGATGGCCTTTTTGCCGGAATTCAGCCCGCTGATTCACCCCAAAACGATGTTGTTCATCGGTAATCACTAATCCCAAATTTGCGTACTCAACTCCGTCTTGGATGAGTGCATGCGTCCCAATTAATAAGTCGATCTCACCAGCCGCTAATGCCGCCAATAACGCTTTGCGAGCCGCTGGTTTCGTTGACCCAGTTAATAAGGCAACATTAACATCGGTATCCGCAAAAACTTGAGCCAAATTATTGGCATGTTGTTCCGCTAAAATTTCGGTCGGCGCCATTAGTGCTGCTTGATAGCCCGCGGTGATCGCCGCGTACATCACAATGGCTGCCACGATCGTCTTCCCGGAACCAACATCCCCTTGCAATAACCGATTCATATGTTGAGGGGCCTTCAAATCCAAACAAATTTCATTAACCACTCGTTTTTGCGCGCCGGTTAATTCAAATGGCAAAGTTTTAATAAACGCTTTAAGCTTAGCATTGTCGTAATGAATTGTAATCCCATCAGTCGTGCGATCGGCTTGTTTCAACGTCTGCATCTGCATTTGAAACAGCAAGAATTCTTCATATGTCGCGGATCGACGAGCGGCAGTTGACGCGTCTTGACTGGCTGGAAAATGCATATCATGAATCATTTGCCGACGTGGCAGTAAGCGATATTTTTCGGCTAAGGGTGCCGGAACTATATCGACTAACTGATCACCATACGTCTCAAAAGCCTGTTTAATCAACTTTTGAATCGTCCCTTGTCGAATCGATTTACTAGCTGGATAGATCGACCCAAACGCCTGCTCCGCGTTATTTGGATTGATAATTTTCATACCAGTGAGGCTACTCCGCTTAGCATCCCACTTCCCATAAACAGCCAGCGCTTGACCAGTTTCTAGTTGTTTCATCAAATAAGGTTGATTGAAGAATGTCACCATATAGACATCATGATCAATCAATAATCGAAAGTTTAACCGATTCTTTTTGCGACCAAATCGCGCTAAGACCGGTTCTGACGCCACAGTACCTTTTAACGTGACTTTTTCCTGATCAGCAATCTCGTTAACATCTTTGACTTGTAAATCATCATACCGAAAGGGGTAATAGGTCAACAAATCCGCAATCGTATTAATACCTAGTTCCGCGAGCGCTTTTTGTCGGGCGGGACCCACACCAGTCATGGTGCCAACTGGTGCCGTTAAACTGGTTTCCATTTGCCAACAACCCCTTTCCTCATTTATTTGCTAGTGTTGCCATTATCTATTTATATTGCCAAAGGTTGACCGTTACTTTTTCGCAACAATCGCTAATATGACGGGCATCTACTGATTAAAAATAGCGCGACTTGCCACCTGCCGTTCGCCCACCTTGAGCCGGAACGCGGTGGGCGGACCGGTCCAGCCAAAAAGCGGTCTGGACCGTCGTTTTGAACCACTAAACCCGTGTTTCAAAAGCACCAATCTCTAAGCGATAAATCGCTAAGAGATTCCTACGGCTGGGCCCAATGTGGAGGCACTCTCGGTTATATTAGTGATCACAAACTTAATCAGCATCCACGAACTAACCTACGCCAGCCAATATTTCTATCGCCATTATTATCTGTCAACCTTTAGTTATTATACCAAAAGCCGCCCATATATGGGATGTTAACCGCGCCTTTAGCTAACATTAAAGGGATTAACGCCAATCAACGTCAATCCCTTTAGTAAGAGCTATTATCAGCCTATTCAACTGAAATCAAGAATGGGTAGACTGGTTGGTCCCCTTCATGAATTTCAATTTCGAGTTCATCATCTAAAGCACTGACAGCGTCTGCTAACTGATCAGCATCAGCTTTAGTCGCATCGGCGCCATAGAAAATAGTGACGAGTTCGCTGTCTTCATCAAGCATGCGCTTAACCATCTCGACAGTCGCCGTTTGCCGATCAACATCGGTCACGACAATCTTACCGTCAACTAAGCCCATGTAATCATCTTTATGAATTTCCATCCCATCAATGGTCGTGTCACGAACGGCATGGGTCACTTGACCACTAATGACCGTATCTAAAACGTCTTCCATTTCAGATTGATTTTCATCAAGATCAGCTTCCGGATTGAAGGCTAGCATGGCCGTCATCCCTTGTGAAATCGTCTTGCTGTGAATGATCTTAACAGGAATATCGGCCACTTCGGCAGCTTGTTCAGCGGCCAAGAAGATATTCTTGTTATTTGGTAAAACTAAGGCTTGCTTAGCGCCACTAGCATTAACGGCTTTGACAATATCAGCCGTACTTGGGTTCATGGTTTGACCACCGGCAATCATGTCAGTGACACCCAAACCCTTGAACAACGTCGCAATTCCATCACCAGAAGCCACGGAAATAATCGCATAACCGTGCATATCTGGTTTTGGTCCATTGGCAACTTCTGGGACAGCAGGTGCTAATGGTGTATCTTCAGCTTGATCATGTTCCATGATCGTTTCTTGTTGAAGACGCATATTATCCACTTTAACCTTAATTAAAGCCCCGAAACGTTGGCCCCAAGTCATGACATCACCAGGATGTTCCGTATGAACATGGACTTTCACGATTTCATCATCATTGATGACTAAGAGCGAATCACCGAGTCCAGCCAAATAATTATAGAACGTATCATAGTCAAAGTCTTGATCGACTAACTTACCGTCACCGATCCGAACCATGATTTCAGTACAGTAACCATACTTGATATCATTTGGATCAAGCTTACCTTGGACACTTTGATGATGTGCAGCATCGATCATTGAATCCATTTCAGCATCGTCTGGTTTGTAGTCTTCTGATTCATCAATTTTGCCACTCAATGAGTCACTAAACGCTTCTAAGACGAAAGTTAACCCTTGACCACCAGAATCAACAACACCAACTTGCTTCAAAACTGGTAACAAGTCAGGGGTTGATTTCAAAGCAGCTTCAGCAGCGACAACGACGGCATCCATGACTTCACAAATGTCATCAGTCGTTTTAACGGCTTCCTTACCCGCACCAGCGGCTTTTCGAATGACCGTTAGGATAGTTCCTTCAGTTGGCTTCATAACCGCCTTATAGGCTGTCTGAGCCCCAGCAGCTAAAGCTTCAGCTAAATCGTTTGCATCTAAGCTTTCTTTACCCGCAACGTTTTTCGAAAAGCCCCGAAAAATTTGCGATAAAATAACGCCGGAATTACCCCGCGCGCCCATCAACAACCCTTTAGCTAATGCAGAGGCTAAGTCGCCAACTTGCGTGCTCGTTGCTTCACGTTCATACTTGGCCCCACTGGCCATTGATAAACTCATATTAGTCCCTGTGTCACCATCGGGAACTGGGAAAACATTCAAAGAATTAATAAATTCGGCCCGTTGATTGAGCTTTTGGGAAGCCGCTTGGACCATCTTACCGAATTCAAGATTCGTTATTTTGGTGATTTTCAATTTCAAAATTCCTCCTTGGCTCACACCAATTTTGCTTAGTCAGCCATTACCCGAACACCTTGGACAATGACATTGACTGCATTGGCCGTAACGCCAAGCATATTTTGTAAGTTGTATTTAACCTTCGCCTGCACGTTGCGGGAAACTTCTGATACTTTAGTGCCGTAGCTCACGATAATGTTAACTTCAATAGAAACGCCATTATCTTCTTGACGTACGACCACGCCCCGTGCAAAGTTTTCGCGGCGTAAAATTTCATTTAAATTATCGCGAATTTGATTCCGACTAGCCATGCCGACAACCCCATAATTATCAGTTGCCGCGCCACCAACGACCGTAGCAATGACATCATTATCAATATCAATGGTTCCAAATTGCGTTTTGATTTTGACAGCCATGAAAATAGCCTCCTTATTTTAACGCGTTCATTTACGATAGTTTATCATAGCACAACGTCTAGCGAAAGAAAAATTAAGCGACCGCCCGTTTGAAAGCCTGAACTAGCGGAATTTAGCAGTAAAGTAAAATTACTTGATAGAAATGTATTGCAACCTGTATTAAACTATGATAAATTATTCTAGTGAATGATAAAGCAACGACCTTTTATCAATGATTACCGAAGGAGGCAGATCAACATGGCAAAAGACTTCGTTACAGGCAAGCGGACGCATTTTGGTAACACGCGTTCTCACGCCTTAAACCACAGCCGCCGCAGCTGGAAAGCTAACTTGCAAAAAGTTCGCATTTTAGTTGATGGTAAACCAAAAAAGGTTTGGGTTTCAGCTCGGACTTTGAAATCAGGTAAAGTAACGCGCGTTTAGCGCAACAAAACGCCACCGCAATTTTTTTTGCGAGTGACGTTTTTTGTTACCCAAAAATCAGTTTTTGACAACACTTTTTTATAATCTTTATAAAAATACCCATTTAATCTAACCCGAGGTGAACACATGCAGAATTTTCTCTTTGATTTTGACAGTACCCTAGCTGACACGCGCCATGTCGCTGTCATCGCAACCCAACAAGCTTACAAGCTTCAAGGACTAACTGTGCCAACTCCTGAAGCTGTCATTAGTTATATGGGTATTCCAATTGAAGTTTCCTTTGCTAAAATGGCACAAGAACCTTTGGATGAATCAGCCTTAGAAACCTTATATACTGTCTTCCGTGCTCAATATCAGCAAGCCGAACAACAAGGCATGGCCCCGTTTAACGGAATGGCGACCACTCTTGCACAATTGAAAACACGTGGCAATCGCCTCTTTGTGGTGTCTAGTAAACATTCGGTGGCGCTAAAACGCAATCTTGATCAACTTGAATTAGGGTCATTTTTCGAAGCCGTTAGTGGTTCTGATCTTGTGGACCATTATAAGCCGGCACCTGATGGAATTCTTGATTTGCTAACTCGTTTCGACCTTGACCCCAAAACGAGTCTCATGATTGGTGACGCCAAATATGATATCCAAATGGGCACGAATGCCGGCATTGCCACAGCTGGTGCCATGTGGGGTGCGGCCGATCCAGACTCGGTAAAAGCCGAATCCCCCACCTATATCTTAGTAACTCCCGCTGATTTATTAACCATTTAAGTGTTCACAAATAGGGCCTTTCAAGACTAACTCAATCTTGAAAGGCCCTATTTTAGTGTAACTTTCTAAAGGTTGAAAGCTAAATGTATTGGTCGAAGCCTTACCAACATTGACTTAAGTTGGATTAAATTTGTCACCTACGCCAGCCAGTGATTTTACCGGCTGTGGGGACCGGTTTCAGCCAAAATACGGGCTTCCACCTCGCTTTTAAGCCTAGCCTAAATCGCTAGTCTTAAAAGTCGTCCATATCGTAAAGTCCGGGGAAAACACCCAGACTAACGATATTTTCACGGCCGGCGCCATCACTGGCTGACTCCGGTTATCATGCGGATGCTAGTTAATTAGCAATCACTATCATAACCGAGAGTGAGCTCACATTGAGCCCAGCCGTGGGAGGCTCTTAGCGATTTATCGCTTAGAGCCTGGCGTTTTTGAAACACGGGTTTAGTGGTTCAAAACGACGGTTCAGACCGCTTTTTGGCTGAACCGGTCCGCCCACAGCGTTCCGGCTCAATGTGGGCGAACGGCAGGTGGCAAGTATGACTAGTTTTGATCTTAGTTAACTTTCTAGTGGCAATCATTATTTTTCATCGCGACTTTGAATCACCGCCACGACCCCTTGATCAAAACTAAAATGACTGGTCTCACCGACAAATTCATTGCTCGCCCACGAAATCGGATAATCGTTGACGGCATCATGCAATTGATATTTCGCATCATACAACGTTAAATGTGTCGGCATTAATGGCACGAATGCCAAATAACGTTTATCGGCTTCTTTTTGGATCTGGTACTCCCCGGGCAAAAAGAAACGAACACTATTTTGCCGATCAATTAATTTGATCTGAGGTGCCCAAGGTCGAAACTGTGGGTCTAACACCAGCCACAAGTTCGCCAGCAAGTGATCTAACCGTCCACCGGTTGCCCCATAAATACAGAGCTCATCGGGAGCCAAACGTTGAAAGATCGTTTTAACGGCCAATTGCGTATCCGTTTGATCTTGATCGGGCTTCACAACTACTGTTCCTGTCAACGCCTGTTTGACCGTTTGTAATTCCGTCGCATCGATGGAATCAAAATCACCGACCGCAATTGCCGGTTGGATGCCTAATTTGACCAACCGCAACGCGCCACGATCAGCCCCAACCCACGGTCCCGGTAATTGGGCAAGCTTGTCCGGCCAACTCGTTGTTGGACCACCGACTAACAACCGTACCGTTGCCGTCATTAGTTCGTCGCCACCTTCAAGTCTTGAATCCGTTGTTCTGGTTCCGGGCTATCATAAATATAAGATCCCGCTACCGCTACAGTGGCGCCAACATCGTAACATAACTTCACCGTTTCGGCGTTGATTCCACCATCGACTTCAATGTCAAAGGTTGCGCCAGATTGACGTTTAATTTGATCCAACTCTTGTATTTTTGCCAACATTGGGTGTAAGAAATGTTGACCACCAAATCCAGGATTAACCGTCATGACCAATACTTGGTCGACAATCGGTAGTAAATCCACAATTGCACTAATTGGCGTGCCTGGGTTAATGACCACTTCAGCCTTGGCTCCCGCTTCTTTAATCAATTGTAAAACGTGATAAATATGGCGTGTACTTTCGATATGCACCCCAATCAAGTCGGCCCCCGCTTGGGCAAATTGGGCCACAAAACGTTCCGGTTCAACCATCATCAAATGACAATCCAATGATAATGAGGTCACGGGGCGTAAGGCCGCCACCATGCTCATGCCAAAGGATAAATTCGGTACAAACTGTCCGTCCATAATATCAATGTGCAAGGCATCCACCCCAGCACGATCAACTAACTCAACATCCCGTTGTAAATTTGCGAAATCCGCACTTAAAATCGAAGGCGCAATCTTAATCATCAGCACTCACTCACTTTTTCTTATTATAGATAATCTTTTTATTTTTAATCGTTTCATAAAATTGTAAATAGTTGTCGTACCGACTCGCCAAAACATCGCCGGCATCTAAAGCAGCTTTGACCGCACATTTAGGTTCATTAATATGCACACAACCACGATATTTACAGTCAACGCCTAGCCGGACAAACTCAGGAAAATAATGTGTCAACTCATTAGCTGGAATGTCAAAGACCTCATAAGACGAAAATCCCGGCGTATCCGCAACTAAGCCACCCGCAATTTCGATCAAGCTAACTTTTCGAGTCGTATGTTTCCCACGGTTTAATGCTTGTGAAATTTCACCCGTTGCCAAATCCAAACCAGGTTGTAAATGGTTCAGCAACGTTGACTTACCGGCCCCCGTTTGACCCATAACTACAGCTAAATGGCCGGCTAACACCGTTTTAACGGCAGCTAAAGCTGGTTCACTAAACGCTTGACGATCAATAATGACCTGATAGCCAATCTTTTGATAAGCTGCGGCCAACTCGGCCCGTTCAGCATACTCATCATCGCTTAACAAATCGGTCTTTGCCATATAAACGACGGGTTCAATCCCCGCCACCTCTAATGCGACTAACTGACGATCCAATAAATTCGTCGAGAATTCTTTAGACGTCGTCGCCGTCACGACAATTGCCAAATTAACATTGGCAACGGGCGGCCGTACTAATTCCGTTTTCCGCGCCAATAATTTTAAAATGTAGCCCTCTTTGGGCGTCGTACTATCAAATTCTACTTGGTCCCCGACTAAGGGCGTTAATCGCCGTTTCCGGAAATTACCCCGTGCACGGGTCCGATAAAGTTGACCATCCGCATAGACATCATAAAAGCCACTAAGGGATTGTCGAATTTGTCCAATTTTCAAACTAGCACCACCTTATTTTTCATTTGGTACGGTCCACTTTTAGTAATTGGTTCCATTGTACCAAACTTAACTAAAAAAAGTCATGCCGCAGCATGACTTTTTTATTTTTAATTGGTCGCATCGCGGCTCGTTACTTTTAAGTTTTCAGCGACCACAACACCATTACAGACAATCCGATACTGACCAACTTGTTTGCCAGTCAGCTGGAATGGCAGACTCAAGCGGGTATCTCGAGTAATGGTTAAATCCCGATACACTGAACTGATCAGATGTGTATCGTCTTGAATATATACTTTAACATCATTTGATTGCGTTAGCGACGTGGTTTGATACGGCACCGTCGTTTTAACATAAAAACTCTTTGGTGTCGTGACCGTCGTCGGTTGACTGCCTTTAGACATATTCACCGTGACAGTTGATCCAGACCGAATCTCTGAACCACCATCAGGCGATTGACTATAAGAATAGTTTTTCTTTTGTTCGTCAGAATAACCACGCTTAAAATCGATATTTAACCGATTTGTCCGCGCATAGGCCAAAATATCGCTACGCGTTTCGCCAGTCATATCTTTCAAACTCACATAACGACTCCCAGCACTCACCGTAAAGGTCACGGTCGTTTTACTAGGTAAAACGTTGCTACTCGCCACCACGTCTTGGCTAATAATTTGGCCAGTCGCTAAGCTCGACGTACTGAATTGTTCCTTGACTGTGAAGCCATCGGCCACCAAGTTTTGACGAACCGTTGTGTAATTTTCATTCACGTAATTGCCAAAGCTAATCTTTTTAGTCCCGCTACTAATGGTCAATCCAATTCGTGAGCGTTCCTGAACCGATTGGTGCGCAGTTGGTAAGCTCTTAATCACATGATTTTTGGCGACAGCATTACTTTTAACCCGTTTGATAGTTCCGACTACTAAATTATGTTTCGCTAGCAATTTAGTGGCCGCCGATTGGGTTAAGCCTGACACACGCGGCACCGTCGTTTGTTTCGGTCGGCTGAGCTCCAAACCGACACCTAATGCTCCTAATAGGAGCACAGCAATCGCCGACCAAATAATCACTTTTCGTCGAAACGGGTGTTTTTTTGACCACGAACGCTTTGGCAATGGTTGCTCATCGTCATCCGTGGTCGGTGCTGTTTCAGACGTAGTCGCTGCCGGTGCCGCCGACTCTGGCGCAGCTGAAGCCGCATCCGCTTGTCGTTTGGCCTCAATGGCCGCCGTAATTTGGGCACTCGGCATAATTTTGGTTTCGTCATTACCGAGATCATTCGGTTCAAACCGTTTTTCACCGACACGAGTTGGCGATAAGGTCGTCAATAAATCATTGGCCATATCTTCAACCGTGGCATAACGATCACGTGGGTCTTTAGCCGTAGCCTGCAAGACCACATTTTCCAAGGCTTGCGGAATCTCTTCATCAAAATCCCTGACCGATGGCATTTCATTTTGGAAATGTTTCAGTGCAATCGAGACCGCGGTTTCGCCTTTAAATGGCACCGATCCGGTTAACAACTCATAGAGAATAATCCCTAATGAATAAATGTCAGATTGTTTAGTCGCCATACTTCCGCGAGCCTGTTCTGGTGATAAATAATGCACTGATCCTAAAATGGTATTCGTCTGGGTCATCGTATGTTCAGATAACGCCACCGCAATCCCAAAGTCTGTAATTTTGGCATTTCCATTTTCGTCAATTAAAATATTTTGGGGTTTTAAGTCCCGATGAATAATGTTGTGCGCATGCGCCGTGGCGACTGCACTTAATATTTGCTCCATGATGTCGACAATTTGTGGCATCGGTAATGGAAAATGTTCTTTGATGTAATTTTTGAGATCCATCCCTTTAACATATTCCATGACCAAATATTGCATCCCATTTTCTTCACCCACATCGTATAAGCTGACGATGTGTGGATGCACTAATTCCGTTGTCGCCAGTGCTTCACGTTGGAAGCGTTTGATGGTCTTCGGGTCATCCCGTAAGTCCAACCGCAACAACTTAACCGCGACATCGCGATTCAATATTAAATCGTGCGCCAAGTAAACGTTGGCCATCCCACCTTCACCTAAGGACCGAACGATACGATACCGTCCACTAAGGGTGTAGTTGGGGGTCATTGATGCGCCTCCTCACCATCTACGGCCACGATTAAAGCCGTGATGTTATCAAAGCCGCCAGCATTATTAGCCAGTTTGATCAGGGCTGCACACTTATCAGCCACTGGTTGATCCGTCTTCAAAACAGCCGTTAACTGGTCATCGGTAACCATATTGGTTAGGCCATCTGAACATAACAACAACTGATCACCGGTCTGCATTTGATACAAATTCGTATCAATGTCGGCATCCGGTGAAATACCTAATGTCCGCGTAATGATATTTTTTTGTGGATGTTGCCGAGCCTGTTCCGCCGAAATTTCACCACGTTTAACCAACTCATTGACTAATGAGTGATCTTCGGTCAATTGTTGCAAATGACCGTCACGGAATAAATACCCCCGACTGTCACCAATATTGGCCATCAAAAACTCGTTATTAAACATCAAGGCGGCAACCATCGTCGTCCCCATACCCTTTAAATCCGAGAATTCACGGGCTTTTTCAATAATATGTTGGTTTTCATCTTGAACTTCGGCTGCTAGCCATTTAACGGCATCGGTTGGTTCACTAAACGTGGTATTTTCGAACCGATAACCCATGTGTGAAACGGCCATTTCAGAAGCAACATCGCCGCCTTGATGGCCACCAATGCCGTCCGCAACGACGGCAAAGTTAATCCCCGCAGTATTCTTGAACACCCCGACATAATCTTCATTTTCTTGGCGTTGTTGGCCGATATCCGACCGATATGCAAAATCCACGCTCAATCACTCCACTGTTATTTTTTTCGTAAACAAGCGATGAAAAAGCCATCTGATAAATAGTCATCCGGATAGATTGACAAACTGTCCGTATCACGATCAGTTTTCAACTCACGGGCCGTTGTGACCGGCACCGCTTCAAAATCAGAATGTTCAGCTAAAAAGGCTTGGATCACTTGTTGGTTTTCTTGTTGTAAAATCGTACAAGTGCTATACGTCATGATACCACCTTTTTTCAAGGTCGGGGCCACGGCTGATAAAATCGACAATTGAACCCGTTGCAAGTTCAAACTATCTTGTAAGGATTTTTCGTAACGAATTTCTGGTTTCCGACGAATTAAGCCTAATCCAGAACAAGGGGCATCAACGAGAACTTTATCAAACCGCTCGTCACCAAATTCACTAGCCGCTTTACGAGCATCTAGTTCCGTTGCGTTAACGCGATCAGCCACATGCATCCGCGCTGCATTTTGACCAATCAACCGAACTTTAGGCGCATGAATATCTAAGGCCGTCACTTGACCACCTTGATCAGCATCTAATTCGGCTGCGATTTGCGTTGTTTTCCCACCAGGCGCCGCACAGGCATCTAAGACTTGATCACCAGGGTTTAGTTGCATTGTTGGAACAACTAATTGGGCACTTTCATCTTGAACGGTGAACATCCCATATTGCATCGCTTCGGTATTGATCGCTTGACCGTCTGTTACGACTAACCCCAGTGGTGAAATCTCACTTGGTTCAACCGTTAAGTCATCGTTAGTTAACGCCGTCGTGACATCTTCAACGGTAGATAACGCCGTATTAACACGCAAAGATTGTTTAGCTGGTTGGTTCAGTGATGCAATAATTGCTTGCATCTTGTCCGCCCCTAGTTGATCACGTAATTCATTAATCAACCAAATTGGCATACTGTACGTCACGCTCAACCGTTCATCAGGGTCAGTGATCGCCTCAAACGCTGGCAATCCCGTTCGATCCATCTGATGTAAGACCCCGGTCACAAACCGGCGAATTCCAGGATGACCCTTGACTTTCGCAATTTCAATCGTTTCATTGAAGACCGCCCGCTTAGGAATTTTGTCCAAATATTGCCATTGATACACGGCACTCAATAAGAGTTCGTGAACCCATGGATCGATTTGATTGGGATGGCGCACAAACGGTGCCAACCAATATTCCAAGGTTAACCGATGTTGGATGACCCCATAGACCATATTGGTTAATAAGTTAATATCACGCCGATCCATGTGATGTTGATTGATTAATTGATTTAATTGTAGATTTGAATACGCGCCATCTTTAATTTTTGCTAACGCGGATACCGCTAGCCAGCGGGGGCTATTGCCAACTTCACTCATTTTGTGATTACCTGCTCTCCAATAGTAAATTTATCTGTTGCGCCGTTTAAAAAGTCTGTAATTGATCGTTTAGGTTTGCCGGCAGGTTGAATCGTGTTCAACGCTAACGCCGTATGATCGGCCGCCGCAATCACTAATTCATGCTTGGTTTTACGTACCACTTGACCAGCAGCCTGTTCAACGGTTTCCGTTAACGGCGTGACATCCCACAACTTAGTCCGTTGCCCATCTAAAATCGTATAAGCGATTGGCGCTGGCCGCATCGCCCGTACCTGACAGTCAATTTGAGCCGCAGTTTGACTAAAGAAATCAACCATTTCTTGTTCGGGCTTAATGGTTGGTGAAAAAGTGACTTGGTCTTCGTCTTGTGGGGTCGCCGTGATCTCACCCGCAATGAGTTTTGGCAATGTGGCTAATAACAAGTTCCGACCAACATCGCTTAACTTGGCAAACATTGTGCCCGTATCATCGTTGGCTTCGATGGGAAGCGCTTGTTGGGCCAACATGTCACCAGCATCCATTTTCTTCACCATATAAATAATTGTGATCCCCGTTTCACGTTCGCCATTCATAATGGCGTACTGAACCGGTGCACCGCCACGATACTTAGGTAATAAGGACCCGTGAACGTTCACAGCACCGATTTGAGCGGCTTTCAACAATTTGGTTGGCAAAAATTGCCCAAAAGCGGCCGTCACAATTAAATCAGGCTGTAAGTCGATGACTTGTTGCATTTCTGGACTACCACTGATCTTTTCTGGTTGTAACACGGGAATCTCATGCTCAACGGCCACTTGTTTAACTGGTGATGCCGTTAACACATGTTTCCGACCAACTTTACGATCTGGTTGTGTCACAACCGCTTGCACGTCGTATTCTGGTTTTTCAATTAAACTAGCTAAAATTGGGGCCGCAAACTGCGGTGTCCCCATAAAAACGATTGATGTCAAATTCATATTCCTCCACTACATAAAGTGTAACGGCTCAACGTCGATGGCAATTTGTAACCCTTGCCGTTGTTGGGCTTGAGTCTCTTGCAATAAAGTACTCAGCGTTGCCGTTAAATTTGGATCTTGTTTATATTTAATCACGATTTGATAATAATACCGGCGGTTAACGCGGGCAATCGGCTTAGGTGTCGGTCCCAATATCACTGTATTCGGCGTTAATCGCGGCTTTAACCATTGTAACAGTTGATACATCCGTTTGGCAGCGATCGCTTCATCTAAATCACTAGCCGTGAGTTGCACCGTAAAATAGTATGGCGGATAGCCACCTTGATGGCGCATTCGCATTTCATATTTAAAGAAACCTTCGTAATCATGATGTTGGGCAAACCGAATCGCATAATGATCAGGATTAAACGTTTGAATGTAGACATGCCCGGTTTTTTCAGCCCGACCGGCCCGACCACTCACCTGCGTCAACAGTTGAAAGGTTCGTTCACTGGCTCGAAAATCTGGCAATCCTAACGCGGTATCGGCATTCAACACGCCTACTAGCGTCACATTCGGAAAATCCAACCCTTTGGCAATCATCTGCGTCCCAATTAAGATGTCGGCTTCTCCGGATCCAAACCGCGTCAGCAATTTTGCATGAGCGCCCTTTTTCCGAGTTGTATCATTGTCCATTCGAATAATCCGTGCATCGGGCAACAAGTCTCGAAGCTCTTCTTCGACCTTTTCTGTCCCAGTGCCATAGTAACGAATCTGCCGACTATGGCAGTTTGGACAAACACGGGGAATAGCTTCTTCATGACCACAGTAATGACACTTCATTGTATGCGTATCCATGTGTAGGGTCAGCGAAATATCACAATTTGGACATTTCAACACAAACCCACAATCCCGACACAACACAAAGGATGAATAACCACGCCGGTTGAGCATTAACACGCTTTGTTCGTGTCGATCTAAACGATCTTGTAACGCCACTAACAGGGCCTGCGAAAAATTACTTTCAGCATGTTTTTGTAATTCATTCTTCATATCAATAATCGAGACCTTCGGCAACGGCCGTTTATTAACCCGATCGGCTAAAACTAGCCGTTGGTAGACGCCCTTTTCAGCGCGAGCACGGCTTTCTAATGACGGTGTGGCCGAACCTAGGACGACCGGACAATGATGATACTGACTACGCCACAACGCCACTTGCCGAGCATGATACCGCGGCGCATCGTCTTGTTTGTAGCTACTTTCATGTTCTTCGTCCATAATAATCAAGCCGATATTGTCCAACGGCGCAAACACCGCTGAACGCGCCCCGACCACGACTTGGGCTTCATGGCGTTTGATTCGGCGCCATTCATCGTACTTTTCACCACTAGACAGGCCACTGTGTAAAACCGCCACAGCCTTGCCGAAACGACCTTTCACCCGTTGGACCATTTGTGGCGTCAGTGAGATTTCTGGTACGAGCATTAACGCCGTTTTACCTTGCGCCAATACGGCCGCGATCGATTGTAAGTAAACTTCCGTTTTGCCGCTCCCAGTAACACCTTCTAATAAAAACGTCGTTGTTGCGGGCTGATTAACTGCGGCCGTAATCTGATCAACGGCAACTTGTTGTTCATCATTTAATGTCAACGGTTTAGTGGCCTGAATATCGGCCGTGGCGTAAGGATCACGATACACTTCTAACGGTTGCTTTTTTAGCCAACCTTTTTGAACCCCTGTGCGAATAACCGCATCGCTAACGTCAAATCGTTGTTCGAAATCTTTTTGAGGTAAAACCTCACCATTTAACGTTTGCAGGCCATTCAATAAGGCAACTTGTTTCGCCGCACCTTTACGAACGTCGCCAAGTGCTTGATCAAATTCAGCCGCTGACAAGGTCGCTTTAATGCCCATAATCGTTTTTTTACGCGCTTGGTTTTTAACTTGATAATAAACGTCTACTTCACCGGCTGCTTGCAAACGTAGCAAACGACTAACCGCTTCTGGCGTTGTTGCCACTTGATCATAAACAACACTCGTCTCCGTTGCAAACAAGTCTTGTTGAACTTGCGCCGACGTTGTTGCCGTTGGTCGTAAAATTTTCACGTACTTCGCGCGCATGACTGCCGGTAACATCGTTTGAGCACAAGTAATTTGAAAAGCAAACGTCGACTGTGCGAGCCAGGCTGACAACTCAAGTCCTTCATGATTCAACACCGGTGCCAGATCGACAACAGCATCGATGGCCTTCAAATCACCATCAAAAGTGGTCACATCATCACACTTTAAGACTAACCCCTGTACGCGACGTTTGCCCCGGCCAAAGGGAACCACGACTCGCATGCCTGGCTGAACTTGCGACTGCCAAGCCGTTGGAATCTGATAACTATACGGCCGATCGGTTTGCATCGTCGGCACATCTACCAATACTTGTGCAATTTGAGCCACCCTCAACGTCCTCTCTCTTCATTAAAATACTTCGGTTTTAAACACCACGTTCAATTGCGGCTTTTAAAATCGTTTGGGCAATTTCTGTTTTAGATAATAAGTTAGTCGTCATTGGCGTGCTATTGGGGGTCAATAAAGTCACCTGATTCGTGTCACCATTGAAGCCAACCCCCGGTTTAGACACATCATTAGCCACTAACATATCCAGTTTTTTAGCCGCCAACTTCTTCTCAGCATTCTCAATTAAATGCTGTGTTTCCGCCGCAAAACCGACGACGAACTGATGCGTTTTTAATGGCGCTAGCGTTTTCAAAATATCTTCTGTTTCGGCTAGTTCTAAAGTCAATCCGGTCTGACCAGGTTGTTTTTTAATCTTTTGGTCAACGGCATGCGTAGGCTTAAAATCAGATACAGCAGCGGCCATAACTAATAGATCCGTTTCCTCAAAGTCAGCTTTAACGGCCTTAGCCAGATCAGCAGCTGATATCACTTCGGTATAGGTCACACCAGCTGGCCTGGTTAACGCAGTTGGCGTACTAATTAAGGTGACCTTGGCACCAAGCTCACGAGCCACACGGGCTACCGCATACCCCATTTTGCCGGATGACCGATTCGAGATATACCGAACGGGGTCCAACATTTCACGTGTTCCACCAGCCGTCACCAAGACTCGTTTGCCATGTAACGGTAAATCCGTCGCTTGTAACAAGTGTTGTTGCGTCAACCAATCATAAATGACATCAGGTTCGGGTAGCCGACCTTGACCGGCATAACCTTCCGCCAACATGCCAGTTGCCGGTGTTAGCACGTGCATGCCATCAGCCGTTAATTGCGCCAAATTCCGTTGAGTTGCCGGATTGGCATACATATGTGAATTCATCGCCGGTACCACGTATTTAGGCGCAGTTGTGGCCAAAATCGTTGTCGTGGCTGCGTCATCCGCTAACCCAACTGCCATCTTAGCAATAATATTGGCCGTTGCTGGAACAACGATTAAGCTATCGGTCCAATCTGCGAGTTCAACGTGAACCACGTGTTGTGGATCTTGCAACGTAAACTCATCACAGACCACTGGTTGTTGTGTCAACGTTTGAAACGTCAATGGAGTCACAAATTCTGCCGCATGTGGCGTCATCGCCACACGCACGGTGGCACCCTGTTTCATCAGTTGCCGAATCAAATAAATTGCCTTATAACTAGCGATGCCGCCACTTACTACGACGGTAACGTGTCGATCTTGCCAAATACTCACTACCGTTACACCTTCTTTGGTGAATCGACTAACCGATCCACACGAATTAATTACATTTGAATAGTCTAATTGTATCAAGAATTGACACCGAGTTGAAGCACCAAGACTGTGACCACAAAAAAAGCGTTCAGGCGATTTGCCTCAACGCTCATGTGTCAACTCAAGACTAGTCGACGTCTTTTTCATCGGGATCGATCATTAAATCGCCAGCCGCGATTTCTTCCATGGCCCGACCGATTGTTTTAACTGATTTGTATTCACTCAACATTGGGGCCGCACCGGCATCCAATTCATGCGCCCGTTTGCTGGCTAACATGATTAATGAGTAACGTGAATTAACTTGCTTTAATAAATCATCAACTGATGGGTATAAAATCAAGATTCTGCATCTCCTAACATTTCTTCATATTCTGGCATCACACGTTTAACACTGAAACGTTCACTGTGAATAATGGCTTTAATGCGTTCTGCTGCCAACGGTACTTCATCGTTGACGACCGCATAATCATAATTGCGCATCATTTTGATCTCATCAACAGCCTTCGCCATCCGCTTATTAATGACATCCATGTTATCGGTCCCACGACCAAATAATCGATGCTTTAATTCCATTAAATCAGGCGGCGTCAAAAAGATAAAGACACCATCGGGCATCTTTTCGCGAACTTGCATCGCACCGTTTACTTCAATTTCTAAGAAAACGTCTTTGCCTTCAGCTAAGGACTGCTTAATATATTTTAAAGGCGTGCCATAGTAGTTGTCAACATACTTAGCATATTCCAGCATGCCACCACTCTTGATTTCATCCTCGAACTCGTCTTTGGTTACAAAATAATAGTCCTTACCATTAACTTCACCTGGCCGCATTTGGCGGGTGGTCATCGAGACTGAATATTGAAAATCATTATCATCTGCGTCAAAAATTTCCTTCCGGACGGTACCTTTACCGACACCAGAGGGACCTGATAAGACGATTAACATGCCTTGCTTCGCCATGATCGTAAATTCCCCTTATTAAATATGTTTTAAAGATTATTTTGCACTTTTTTGCGTCACATTGCAAGCTTTATTACACGCTAATCCTGGTCTCCGACGCAATTGAACAATTAAAACAAACAGACGTTCGAAAATAATGCTTGCTTTTTAGAACGTTCGTTCGTATAATAGAAACACAAACAAATGTTCGAGGTGGCTATCATGCAAAACAAGCAAACTAGTAGTATCAAATATATTTCTCAAAATATCCATGCTTCTTATCGTCAATTTCTAACCGAATTGACCACGGCCGCCGAAGTGGAAGTGCCGTTACTACCCGTAATGCCCGCTTTTCAACGGACTTTGTTCTTAACACAAGCTCAAACACGCGACTACGCGGTGATGTTACAAATGAATCCAATGTTGACGCAAACACATCCCTACAATATTCACGGCCACTTACGAACCCTTGCTTCTGGCCAACTCGTTTTGATCAATCGTGCCAAGCATTTGACACACTTGATTGATCCCGATCAAATCCGCTACTTAAAGCGGGTCTAAACGTTAAAATTAACATTGCATCGAAAGATGAGATCAGCCTTAATAAAACCTTGCCTATTAAGTTGGTGTTTTTGATGCAAACAAAAAGATTGATGTTACAGTTCAACCGAACTTCCCTGAATGAGTTTGGTTGGCACCTGTAAATCAATCTTTTTTTATCGTTTATTTTTGCGTTGGATCAGCTTTCTTTTCAATCCAACCTAACACGGCATCAGAAATAATCGCCATCAACGCGGTTGGCAAAGCCCCCGCTAAGATAATGGCACCACCATCGGTTGCATTGGTTCCCCGAATGATGATATCCCCTAAACCACCAGCACCAACGAAGGTCCCAATCGCGGTAATCCCGATTGCCAAAACCAAGGCATTTCGAATACCGGCCATGATCACCGATAATGAAAGTGGTAATTCCACAATTCGGAGGACTTGCATCCGGGTCATCCCCATCCCTTTACCAGAATCCAAGACACTCGGATCAACGTTTTTCATCCCAGTATAGGTATTCTTGATAATTGGCAGTAACGCATAGAGGAAGACCGTCACAATGACCGTATTCACACCAAGACCCAAGCCAATCATAATAATCGATAACATCGCTAACGATGGCACCGTTTGAATCACGTTGGCAGCCGCGATGACCGTCCCACTCAATTTATGATGATGCGCAATGAAGATCCCAATTGGAATCCCGATAATTGCCGCAAACAACACGCCATAGATGGAAATCAAGAAGTGACGCATGAATTGGCTTAAGACGTAGACCCCATTTTGTTGGTAGTAATAGATTAATTGTTGCAGCATATTCATATTAGCCATGCTTACTTACTCCCTTCAAAATAGTTGTGCTTCTCAAGAAATTGCTTAGCAACCACTTCTGGTTCGACTAGGTTATTATCAACTTGGTAGTTCAAACTTTGCATCGTCTTCAGACTAATCTTGCCATTCAAACGTGATAAGATCGATTTCAATTCTGGATGTTGTTTTAAGACTTTATTCGTCGCCACCGCACTAGCATTGTATGGTGGGAAGAAGTTTTTATCGTCTTTCAAAATCTTCAGGTTGTAACTCCCAATTCGACCATCAGTTGAATACCCTAAGATGGCATCCATCTTACCAGATTCCAAGGCGTCATAGACTAACCCAATTTGCATTGGATAAGTCTTCCCAAATTTAAAGCCGTACAACTTCGAAAAGTCGGTATAACCATCGCCCTTCCGTTCCAGCCAAATTTGATCAAGTCCAACGGTCAGCTTTGAAGAAATTTTCTTCATATCACTAATCGTCTTCAAATGATATTTTTTGGCAGTCGCCTGGGTCACCATGAACGCGTACGTATCAGAAAACCCATAAGATGGGAAATACGTCATGTGATATTTAGAGTTAAATTGACGTTTAACTTTGGCATCAGTCGCTTTAACATTGCCACGGTCCGCTTTTTCACCTAAGATCGTGGTTAAATCGGTCCCAGTATAACGGATCGCTGAAATATCAGCTTGTTTATTCTTTAAGGCATTGAAACTAACTGTCCCAGAACCTAAGTTATTAATGATCGTCGTATTTAATTTCGAATAATGTTGAATCATATCCTGGATCATATACGCCATCACTTGTTGTTCAGTGGTATTTTGCGAGGCAATCCGAATCGTATCCGAAGACGTCCCTGCTAAGCCCGGGAAACCACAGCCCGCTAACAATAACCCACTCGCAGCCGTTGCCACGATGGCGAGTAACCATTTTTTAATTTTTCGCATGTCGTTGCCCTCCTTACGCGTGTGACGTCTTTGGGGTAACAACGGCTTCGAGTTTACCCAATAACCAATCAACAATTAACGCCAAAATAATGACGGGAATCGACCCACCTAAGATCAGATCAGTCCGATACAAATTCAAACCGTTGAAAATGAAATCCCCTAAACCGCCGGCACCAATATATGACGCTAACGCCGCCCACGCAATCACGTACGTAGCAGATAACCGAATCCCGGCCATAATGACTGGCGCCGCCATCGGCACTTCGACTTTAATGATCGACTGCCAGCCGGTCATCCCCATGCCTTTAGCCGCATCGATTAATGCGGGATTCACATCTTCCATCCCTAAATACGTATTGCGAAGAATTGGCAACAGCGAGTAAATAAATAGCGCAATAATCGCGGGAATGGCCCCGATCCCAAAGAACGGAATCATTAACGCTAATAAGGCCATTGCAGGAATCGTTTGGAGCATACTGGCAATCGCCATGACCACATTTGCAATGGATTTAACTCGTGTGAGCAAAATGCCTAGTGGCACCGCGACAATGATCCCTAACGCCAGTGAAAACGCTGAAATGTAAAGATGTTGCCAAGTTTTCAGCAATAATTGCATCCCATAAGTTTGTAAGAACGTGATCATTGCTGATCACCGCCTTCAGCGCCGGTTTGGTCAACCTCCGTTGCCGGCGTTTCATCGACATGATGAATGTTGTTAGATTCTTCATCTTCTTCTTCGTCACCCCAGAGGGCATCGTAGACAATATCAACTAACGTGGCCCGAGTCACAATCCCGACTAAACGATGTTGATCATCAACAACCGGAATATTCTTAAATCCACGTTTCAAGATCCGTTCAACCGTATCGCGAATCAAAGAATTAGATTGTACATAGAAAATATCACGATTCATAATGTCATCAACACTCGTTGCCGAATTGAAATTGTAGTCCACATCTTCAATACCAATCATGCCTTTTAAGATCCCAGCTTCATCCGTAACTAATAGTGAATCGACCCGTTTGTCATGCATCAACCGCAAGGCATCTGTTAATGACTTACCTGGCGTTGTGGCAATAGGGTTCTTCAGCATCACTTGGCCAACCGTCGTAATACTTGGACGAGCTTGGATCAATCGATCTTTCCCGATCAAGTTTTCAACGAATTCGTTGGCTGGGTGACGTAAAATGCCATCCGGTGTGTCAACTTGCATGATTTTGCCACCATCCATGATGACAATCCGCGTAGCTAATTTCAACGCTTCATCCATATCATGAGTGACAAAGACGAAGGTCTTGCCTAACCGTTCTTGCAAATCTTTGACTAAATCTTGTAAGGCTTCACGGGTAATGGGATCCAACGCCCCAAATGGTTCATCCATTAAAACCAAATCTTGGTTGGCCGCTAGCGCCCGCACAACCCCGATCCGTTGTTGTTGTCCACCAGATAATTCTGATGGATAACGATCCAAGTAGTCTTCTGGTAATTCGACTAACTTGATCATTTCTTTAGCCCGTTCATTCATTTTATCTTGGGGCCATTTTAATAGTTTGGGGACCAAGGTAATGTTATCGCGAATGGTTAAATGGGGCATTAAGCCGATATTTTGAATCACGTAGCCGATTTGGCGCCGTAGTTTAACAGCGTCCATCTTACTGATATCTTCCCCATTTAACTTAATTGTTCCCGAAGTCTGACTTAACATCCGATTAATCATCCGCATCGTGGTCGTTTTACCGGAGCCCGACGTCCCGATGAAGCAAACAAATTCACCCTTCTCGATTTCCATGTTGAAATCTTCCACCGCAACTTTGCCACCAGGATAAGTTTTATTCAAATGTTCCATTGTCAGAAACAACCTCATCACTCCAATCTTTTTGAAATTATAATTATTTTTTCTAAACAGTACACATTAAATCATAACTTATATTGAAACCCAATTGCAAACAACTCGTAATGGCGACCCGGTAAACGATGGTAAACAATCACTCACGAATGGCATGAGGACGCACAAACGGCCGAAATCAAAAAAAATTCCGGCCGTTCACTCTATAACGTACTTATTCAGCTTTTTCTTCACCAGCCAGCCGTAACAGTTCTTCGGCATGTTCAAGTGATAATTTCGTTACTTTAGTCCCTGCTAACATGCGCGCTAATTCTTGAACTCGTTCAGGATGCGCTAAGTGCGTAATGCTGGTTTTGGTCCGTTGACCCGTAATCTTTTTCGCGATGAAATAATGATGATCACTCATCGCCGCGACTTGTGGCAAATGCGTGATACATAGCACTTGAGAAAAACGGGCAATCCCACTAATTTTTTCGGCAATCGCTTGCGCCACTCGCCCACTCACTCCGGTATCCACTTCATCAAAAATGATACTCGTAATGCCTTGCGATTCAGAGAAAATCGTTTTCAAAGCTAACATCATCCGTGACAATTCCCCACCGGATGCAATTTTCGCTAATGGCCGCATCCGTTCTCCCGGATTGGTTTGAATATAAAATTCAACACTATCTAGTCCACTGCGATAAATTTGACCTTTAGTTGGCTTAAAGCGAACTTCAAAGACGGCCTTATCCATGTACAAATCTTTCAATTCTTGATGAATTTGTCGTTGCAACGTTTTGGCACACGTTCGCCGTTGATCGGAAAGCTTGTGGCCAATTTCCAGTAGGGCCGCTTGATGTTCCTTAACACGTTGGGCCAGGCCTTCACTGTTTTCTTCAGAATCGGTCATCTTGGCTAATTCATCCGAGATTTTTTGATAATAATCTAAAATCTGCTGTTCTGAATCGCCATATTTACGTTTCAATTGGCTTAACACGTCTAAGCGTTGTTCAATTTCATCTAAGCGCCCTTCATCAAACTCCTGTAAATCCAATTGATTTGAAATTTGTCCAGCTGCATCTTGCAAGCCGTAAAACGCATTCTTGACGTTGACCGTAATTTCATTGAAAGCTGGGTCCAAATTGGCAATGGGTTCTAACGCATGCATCGCCATCCCAACTGTATCAACCGCTCCAGTCGTCTCTTCACCAGCTGCTAATAAGGTATAACTTTGTTGTAAAGCTTGATTAATCGTTTGATAGTTATCGAGACGATCACGTTCAGCCGTCAAGTCAGCTTCCTCGCCAACTTTGACTTGCGCGCCTGCAATTTCTTCCACTTGAAAATTCAACATATCAAGCCGCTGAGCCCATTCTTTTTCGTTGGCATTCTTTTGTCGCAGTTCTTGATTAAGTTGCTGATAAGCGTCATATTCAGCGTTATATTGGGCTTTCAGTTTACGAATCTTTCCCGCCGCAAATTCATCCAGTAATCCCAGATGCTTTTCTGGTTGCATCAACTCTTGATGCTCATTTTGACCATGAATATCCACGATCGTTTCACCGATTTGTTTGAGCGTGGTCGTATTTACCAACATGCCATTAATACGACACGTATTACGACCACTTTTGGCAATTTCACGTTGTAAAATCACCGTATTATCGGCATGATCAATCCCGGCTTCATCCAAGAGTTGGGCCGTGACGCCATCTTTTGGTAAGACAAACATGCCTTGTAAGACGGCCTTATCAGCCCCCGTTCGAATGAACTCTTGTGAGCCACGACCACCAGCCAGGAGACCGACCGCATCAATAATGATCGACTTTCCGGCCCCAGTTTCCCCTGTTAGTACCGTCATGCCAGTTTCAAAGGCAATATCCAAATGTTCAATAATCGCAAAGTTGGTAATTGAAAGTTCTTGTAGCACGCTAAAACCTCCTAATAAAAACGACCTGCCACCAAAACTGTGTGCAGGTCGGTGATAACATGTTTTAGTTATCGCTTAGTAGTCGTTGAATCGTTTGTTGTAGCTCTAAAGTGGCGTCTAATGACTTACAAATAATCAAAACAGTGGCATCATCGCCGAGCGTCCCAAAGACGGTCTCGTAATGCATCGCTTCAATTAAGGTCGCTAACGCGGGCCCGTTGCCGGGTAACACTTTAATCAACACAAACTTATCCTGAGTCGCATACGAAACATAGGCATCTTTTAACGTGCGCCGCAATTTCTTTTCAGTGTCCATTTGCTTTTGGACCGGCATGCTGTAATGATAACCACCCGTTACCGAGGGGACCTTGACCAGCTGCATCTCTTTAATATCACGCGAAATTGTGGCTTGCGTCACTTCAATGTTTTCGGCGTGTAATAAGCGGACAAAGTCTTCTTGTCGTTCAATTTCGTTTGAACTCAATAATCGTTTAATGTAGCGTTGGCGCTCCTGCTTTTTCAACCGATCACCCCCGGCGTCGTCTAGTTATTGCTCTATATATTCATATAATAAGCTATTATGCATAAATATGAAAGACTCACCGGTAAAATTTTATTGATTTAATTGGTCATAAGCCGCTTGTTGCGTTGCGTCAATCGACACATTAGGCGCAATCGTGGCCGTTTCATCAGTGGCTTGCAAATGAATTAAAAATTCAATATTGCCTTCGCCACCCTTAATTGGTGAATAATCTAAGCCCAACACATTGAATCCTGCGGTTTGCGCAAAATCGACAATATCAGCTAAGACCGCCGTATGCACGGCATGATCACGGACAATCCCATGTTTACCAACATTTTCACGGCCCGCTTCGAATTGTGGTTTGATTAACGCCACGACTTCCCCACCATTGGCGATAATGCCATGTAGGGGTGGCAAAATTAAGTGTAACGAAATGAACGATACATCAATCGAGGCAAACGTTGGTTGACCACGATGAAAATCTGCTAATTTGCTATAACGGAAGTTGGTATGTTCCATGACTTCCACCCGGGGGTCTTGGCGTAACTTCCAAACAAGTTGATTACTGCCGACATCCAGGGCATAACTTAATTGCGCACCATTTTGTAACATGACATCCGTAAAGCCACCGGTTGATGACCCAATGTCTAACACGATACGGTCGGTAACATCAATATCAAAGCTTTTGAGGGCTTTTTCAAGTTTTAAGCCACCACGTGAGACATACGGCATTGGTTTACCCTTTAAATGCAATTCCGTTGTCACTGGAATCTTCATGCCCGGCTTGTCGAGACGTTCTTCATTGACGCCCAAAATTTCACCAGCCATGACGGCCCGCTTGGCTTTTTCACGGGTATCAAACAACCCTTGTTGTACTAATAATACGTCGATCCGTTCTTTTTCCATCTAATATATGTCCTCTAATTCGTAAAATACGTTAAAAACGATGCTAATAGATCCATTTTCGTTTGACTGGCAGCTTCAGCGCGATCTAAAGCAGCTGTGGCACTCGTCAGTGCCGTCTTAAGCGCCTGTTGTGCACCGTCTAAGCCTAATAATCCAGGATAAGTATTTTTGTGTTCGTCCGCATCTTTATGCGTGGCCTTGCCCATTTCGGCTGGCGTACTGGTAACGTCTAAAATATCATCATAAATCTGAAAGGCTAAACCAAACGCATCACCAAAATCAAGTAAAGCAGCCCGCGTTGCCGCCGAGACGTTGGCTTGAACCGCCCCCGCTAAAACAGCGTAATGGATTAAAGCACCGGTTTTGCGGCGATGTAAGTGTTGCAACTCGGGTAAAGCTAACGTCTGACCAGTCGACTTGACATCCGCAACCTGGCCAGCCACCATCCCTTGCGGACCAGCTGCTAAGGCTAATCCTAACGTTAACTGGGCAATCTGGTCAGCGGTTAGGCCGCTATCCGCCAACCATTGAAACGCCAGCGGTTGTAAGGCATCCCCTGCTAAGATCGCTAAATCTTCACCAAATTTCACATGACTCGTCGGTTTACCCCGCCGCAACGGATCATTGTCCATGGCAGGTAGATCATCATGAATTAACGAATAGGTGTGCAACAATTCCAACGCTGAACTGGCTCGTAACTCGGCCGCCGTAATTGGACAGTCAAAAGTTGCCAAAACGGCCAAACTCAAGAGCGGCCGTAAACGTTTGCCCCCGGCTAGCACTGAATAACGGATCGCCGCCGTTAAATCGGCACGATCACTGACCGTCCGCAAGCTTTCGTCTAAATACGTATTGATCCGTGGCACCCAGGTCGCTTCAAAACTCGTTAAAGTTGCCTTACTCATTGGCGTCAGAAGCTTTCGCATCTTCAAATGGCACTTCATTGCCATTTTCATCCATCATTTTCGTTAAGGTCTTTTCGGCCCCTTCCAAGGTTGCTTGTAATTGCTTACTCAAAGCGACCCCTTTTTGAAATTGATCTAAAGCTTGTTCCAATGGCACATCGCCAGATTCTAGTTGATTGACGATTGTTTCTAAACTCGTTAAATTTGCTTCAAATGTTGGTTGTTCAGCCATCTTGATTTCCTCCATCGACCTTGGTAATTTTAGCGGTCGCTTGACCATCCGCTAAGTGAATCTGTACCGTTGCATCCGGTGCCAATTGTTGCGCCGAACGTACAATTTTATCATCAGGCGGCGTGGTTACAAAGGCATAACCCCGTCCCATAATCTTCAGTGGACTCAATAAGTCTAGCGATTGCGCGGCACGAGCAAATTGTTGCTGCTTAGCGGTTAAGACTTGTTGTGCTCCCCGTTGCAAGCGTTGTTGTAAATTGGTAACTTGCGTCTCAGCTTGACGAACCCGATGAATCGGCGTTTGTTGGGCTAATCGTTGGGTCAACCGTTGGCTTTGCTGCGTCGCCTGTTGCACGTTTTGACTACCCGCTTGTTTCAACCGTTCCATTAAGAAATCCAGTTTTTGTAAATAGCCTTCGTATAATCGGTTTGGCTGGGTAAAGACGTAAGACGCCATTAATTTGGTTAATTGTTGCCGATCATGCTGGACAATATTTTGAAACGCATTAAAGACCCGGGTCCGATTTTGATTCAATTGTAGTAACACTTCGTTATACACCGGTACGGCTAGTTCTGCGGCCGCAGTTGGGGTCGCAGCGCGCACGTCGGCAACTAAATCTGCGATCGTCGTATCCGTTTCATGACCTACTGATGAAATCACCGGCAATGCGCTATCCGCAATTGCCCGGGCGACAATTTCCTCATTAAATGGCCACAAATCTTCAATCGAGCCACCACCCCGACCAATAATCAGCGTGTCAAAATTTCCGGCTTGATTAGCCCGGCTAATTTGTTGCGCAATATTAGCCGCCGCTGCATCCCCTTGAACTTGAGCGGGGTACAGCACGATTTGGGCGATTGGAAAACGTCGCCGTGTGGTCGTGATAATATCTCGAATCACGGCCCCACTGGGACTTGTCACCACCGCAATTCGTTTTGGAAAGCGTGGTAAGGCCTTTTTCGGTGCACTAAACAAACCTTCCGTTGCTAATTTTTTCTTTAATTGTTCATAGGCTTGGTATAAAGCACCCACGCCATCTGGTTCCATGCGTTCCACATAAATCTGGTAACTGCCGCTAGGTTCGTATAATCCAATCCGACCAACGACTAAGACTTTCATCCCCTCTTCGGGTTGAAATTTCACTTTGGCAAACGCCGAGCGAAACATAATCGCTGAAATCTTAGCATGATCATCTTTTAAACTAAAGTATTGATGGGCATTAGCCCGAGGCCGAAAGTTAGAAATTTCGCCAGTCAAATAAACTTTGCCTAAATACGGATCAACTTCAAATTTACGTTTAATATACTGTGTTAGCGCTGAAACCGTCAAATAATCTTGACTGTCACTCACTTAAATCACTCCACTTTGCTAATTCCACCGTGGTTTGCATTAATGTGGCAATGGTCATTGGCCCTACACCGCCAGGAACAGGCGTGATAAAGCCTGCTACCCCCTGAGCTGAGTCAAAATCAACATCACCCACTAATTTACCATCGGCATCACGATCCATCCCAACATCAATTACCGTGGCCCCAGGTTTAATATCAGCACCAGTAATCAAATGGGCAATCCCCGTCGCCACCACTAAGATATCGGCCGTCCGAGCCAATGCCTTTAAGTCTTTAGTCCGACTATGCGCAACGGTAACCGTGGCATTGGCATTCGTTAATAACGCCGCCATTGGTTTGCCGACAATCGTGCTTCGGCCAATCACCACGGCTTGTTTACCGGCGGGATCAATCCCATATTCGGCTAATAACGTCATAATCCCACGAGGCGTATTGGCTACCGGATAGTTGCCAGGAAAATTCGTGATTAATTTTCCCATATTGGTTGGATGGAAACCATCAACATCTTTTTTTGGATCAATAGCCATAGTGATTAACGGTTCATTAATCTGCTTGGGCAATGGCGATTGGACTAAAATACCATGAATTGAGGCATCCGAATTATATTCAGCAATAATTGATAGTAGTTCGGCTTGCGTCGTGGTGACAGGCAACTGACGGACCACCGAATGCATCCCTAACTTGGTTGCTTTCCGATTCTTGTTCCGCACATAGATCTGACTGGCAGGATCTTCACCAACAATGATTACCGCAATACCGGGTTTAATACCTTGTTGTTCGAGTTCTGCAACCGCGGTTTGGGTTGCTGCATTCACTTTTTTCGCAACTGCTTTACCATCAATAATTGTTGTCACACGCGCCACTCTCCTTCGTTTGTCTTTTTTCATTTTAGCATAATCCGACCCGCGATAAATAGCCGTTTTCCTAAGAAGTTTATAAAAAAAGTCTGGCAAAATGCCAGACTTTCATCGTTGAACAGTTTATTGTTCGGTTTTAGACTAAATGGATTCGCGACCGACTGTCTTACCTAAGACACCACTCACGAACTTCCGTGACCGTTCATCGCTAAAAGCCTTCGTCAATTCGATGGCTTCATTAATCGCAACTTTATCGGGCACATCATCCACATAGGTCAATTCAAAGAATGCAAGCCGCAAGATAATTAAATCGGTTTTTGCTAACCGATCTAACGACCATGCTTGGCTCAAATATGGTTGAATCTGAGCGTCTAATTCCGCTTGATGTTCTAAGACGCCGGTTACCAACGTGCTTAGATAACTTGGAATTTCAATTTCAGCGTTATCATCAGGATTCAATAACTGTTGGAATAACTGATCTTCATCAGCATCCGGATTCGCATTCAAGGCAAATAAAGCTTGAAACGCTTTTTCACGGATTTCATGACGCGTTAAACTCAAGATTCTTCACCATCTTCATTTTCATCTACTTCAGGGTCTTCATCACCGAAAAGATTGTTCGGATCAATCGTGCTTTCCGTCTTTTCGGTTACAATCCCGGTAATGTGGACGTTAACTTCATTCAAAGCCAAATCAGTCATAAACAAGATTTGTTGTTTAACTTTATCTTGAATGGCTAAAGCCACCTTAGGTACGGAAACACCGTAGTTTAGGTAGGCATAGACATCAACACTGATTTGATCATCGACAATCGTTAACTTAACCCCTTTACCAAGGCTCTTTTTACGACCGAACAACTCATTTACACTGGAAGAAATCGAGCCACGCATCCGGTTAACGCCATCAATTTGGCTGACCGCGATACCAACGATTATCTCAAGCACTTCGGGTGCAATTTGAATTTGTCCTAAGCTGGGTTCTTTACTTTTTAACGTAATATTGCTACTTTCAGCCATTTTGACATTCCTCCAATTCCATGTTTGTCGGTTCTAAATTAATTTAGGCCCGAGAAACGTAGGTGCTATCAACGGTGTTGACGATTAATTTTTCGCCCGCTTTAACGAAGAATGGCACTTGAATAATCGCACCAGTTTCCAAGGTAGCTGGTTTTGAACCACCTGAAGCTGTATCACCCTTGATACCTGGTTCAGTTTCAGCAACTTCCAACGTTACCGTGTTAGGTAATTCAATCCCTAATACTTCACTGTTGTATAACGTTACTTGAACTTCCATGTTTTCCTTCAAAAACTTCAATTCATTTTGAATGTTTTCGCCAGGAATTTCAATTTGTTCGTAAGTATCCGTATTCATGAAGACATAGCTGTCACCATCAGCGTACAAGTATTGCATCGTACTCTTTTCGATTTGAGCTTGTTCCATCTTAGCACCGGCACGGAAAGTCTTATCTTGAACGGCACCAGTCCGTAAGTTCTTAAGCTTTGAACGAACAAACGCGCCACCCTTACCTGGCTTAACGTGTTGGAATTCCAAAATCCGCCAAATCGCATTGTCCACTTCAATTGTTAAACCGTTTTTAAAATCTGCTGTAGAAATCATTGCAAGTTCCTCCTATGAAGATATCTTTATTACTATAACAAGCCAGCGCCGTTGTGGCAACTGTCTGAACTACAAAATTAATAAATTACGCGTTGCCATCGTCAAGCGTTCATGACCCGTGGCCGTGACCAAAACGTCATCTTCAATTCGCATCCCACCTAAACCTGGGAAATAAACCCCTGGTTCAACGGTGACGACACTATTGGCAATTAAAGTTTCAGTCCCACGCTTAGAAATGAGCGGACCTTCATGAATCGCTAATCCGATTCCATGGCCCATCCCATGATTAAACGCGTCACCATACCCAGCTTGGGTAATCAGCTCACGACCAACTTGATCTAGGTCTGCACTCACTGCACCGGGTTTCACTTGGTCAACCACGGCTTGTTGCGCATCTTGAACCACTTGATATGCGGCTTTTAATTTGGCATCCGGTTCCCCTAACGCAAACGTCCGCGTCATATCTGACGTATAGTCATTCAGGAAGTAACCGAAGTCTAACGTCACCATTTGACCAGCTTGTAACACCGCGTCACTCGCAGTTCCATGTGGCAACGCTGCCCGGGCACCACCAAGCACAATCGTGGTAAATGATGGCCCACTGGCACCATGCGTCCGCATAAAGGCGTCTAACAAGTTGCTGACGTCAATTTCACGCATGCCGGGACGTACGATACTCGTGACATACTCAAAGCCAGCATCGGCTAATTTAGCGGTTGCTCGTAGCTTGGCGATTTCCGCCTCGCTTTTTTCAATCCGTAAATCCGCCACGACTTCAGGTAACGCCACTAGATCGCTAGTGAGATTTTCATCCAAATAACTGTACGCTGCGTACGGTATTTCGGCATCAAATCCCATAACGCCCGTGTTGGTTTGCGCGATGACATCGCACACTGCCCCTAAATAATCACGGGTAATCAATAAGTGTTGGGCATCGTATTGCGATGCAAACGCCGTTTGATAACGGGCATCCGTAATTAAGTAAACGCTATCGTTTAAAACTAATAAATACCCATCGCCAGCCATATCGGCCATTCCAGTTAAATATTGTAAATCGCTCGCACTAGAAACTAGTAACGCATCAATCTTTAACTGGTCAAACGTCTGTTGGACCCGGGCAATTCGCTCTGACATATTGTCACTCCCATCATGGACTCAGCATCCATTATACCAAATATCTGACGGGTGCGACTAATGCGTTAAAAAAAGAGCCTCACGCAGAGGCTCTTTCAAAAGATTATTTTGCTGGGTAAACAGAAACTTGGCGCTTGTCGCGACCTTTACGTTCGAAACGAACGACACCGTCAACCTTTGCAAATAATGTATCGTCACCACCACGGCCAACGTTTACGCCAGGGTAAATATGCGTACCGCGTTGACGATAAAGGATGTTACCACCCTTAACAGTTTGGCCATCAGCCCGCTTTGCGCCTAAACGACGACCAGCTGAGTCACGACCGTTGGCAGTAGAACCGCCACCTTTATGGTGAGAGAAGAATTGTAAGTCCATTTTCATAGTAAGTCCACCTCCGAAATGTGGTTATCGTGTTTGCTCACGAACTTGGATATAATCTGCATAGTTCGTGGCTACATCGTTCAACCCGAGTGTGAAACTTTCAAGGAGCGTCTGTAATTGTTGATTCGCTAAGTCAAGCTTAGTGAAATCAGCAATCAACAACCCGCCGTTGGTTTCATCACTTTGGATTAGTGGCTCGAGATGCGCAACTTGTTCAATCCCATTGATTGTACTAATTGCGAGTACCGAAACCGCCGCACAAACGATGTCTTGTCCATAAGCACCTGAATCAGCATGACCCGTCAATCTAAAACCGGTGACTTGACCAATTGGATTTCGGGAAATCGTTGCTTGAATCATGCAAATGCCTACTTTCTATTTATGCGTTGATTGAGTCGATCGTTACCTTGGTATATGGTTGACGATGACCTTTCTTAGTATGTTGACCCTTCTTGGCCTTATACTTGAAAGTAACCACTTTACGTTCGCGGCCTTGTTTTTCAACAGTACCTTCGACCGTAGCACCGGCTACCGTAGGGGCGCCGACCTTGGTTGAGTCGCCACCGACAAAGATAACTTGATCAAAAGTAATCTTGTCACCTGCAGCTGCATCTAGCTTTTCAACATAGATAGCTTGGCCTGCTTCGACTTTATATTGTTTACCACCAGTTACAATAATTGCGTACACGTTTGTGCACCTCCTTAAATTATAAATCACTTAGACTCGCCAAATTAAGCGTCATTGCTGAACTTAATACTTAACATGAGCGGTTGTAGCTGTAGAAGTCCACAAATACAACAAGAAAATACTATCAAAATAGTCATCACTAGTCAAGTAATATTTTTATTGCACGAAGAAATCCGTGAAGCTAATATTGCCCACGGTCATTAGATGATGCATTTTTTTAAGACACTTCGTTAAATAACGCGGGGTGTACATCATGTCATTAGCGAGCCAGTCGGTGACTAAGCCTAGTGTTGATGACACATAATAAGCAATTTGAATGCTGACGGGCACTTCCAAATCAGCGAACTGATCTTCGAAATCGCAATAAAATCGTTGCATCCATTGCGTGAGTTGTTGTTGCAGGCGGCGACTTACCGCTAACTGGCTCTGGTCTAACAGCAAAGTTCGAAAGGCCTCAGCGTGTTGATCGATGTAAGATAACGCTTTAGTCAGCGAAAAAACTTGGACTCGGCGTAATGGATCGGCAGGATTGGTGATTACTTCTTCAATGGAAACGGTCACAATTGCTTCGGCGAACAATTCGGTGACCAGATCATTAAGTGCTTGATCGATAAAATCTGGTTTGTCTTTATAATGTAAGTAAAAGGTTCCCCGAGTGACAGCGGCTGTCGTCGTCAGTTGTCGAACCGAAATATTTTCGACTTTTTGTGTTTGTAGTAATGTTATTAAAGCTTGGCGTAACCGGCGACGTGTTTTATCGACTCGCGGATCAATTTCGTGACTCATTGGGCTTCCCTACTTTCTAATAATTTCAATATAACATCAATCAGAAAAGGTGTCTATTACCTATTCATCAGCAAGACAAAATGATGTAAAACGTTTATCAAAAATGCCTTTTTTCAAAAAAGAGGCGATTTTAGTTGCAATTTACGTTATAATGGCTTTACAATATTTGTTATTGGACTAATAAAGGAGGAATTTCTCTCATGACTGAAGTACGTAAGCCATATAACACTTGGGCATCACGTCGTCCAGTTGCTGACAAGCAAAAGCGCATTCGTCGCGAAAAGCAAACCGCTGCTATCCAACGTTTTGCCGCTGGTAAGACTGAAACCATTGAAGCAACACCAAAACTTAAGTAAGCATTATAAAAAAAGAACTGACCATTTAATTGGTCAGTTCTTTTTTTGATTGATTGTAATATTTGCACCGTGTGCAGTGCCTTGCTTGATAGAAAACACCCGTCTGCCTAACGGTCACTACGGGCAGTAAAATGTTTGCTAGCAGCGTTTTCCTTGGCAACGAAATTTGAATAGTATTGGACACCGCCGGCAACGGCTAAAATGCCAATAATTGCTAAAACTGAACCCATAATTGTTTCCCCTTCCCTGTTACATTTACATTATCGTTTTGTTACAGAAATATTTCAAGCGTAATGCTCTGATTTTTACACGTTAATTACTTTCTTTAACTTTTCTTAATATTAGTTAAGGGGCGTGATGATGTTGCTAATTTCTATAATTTTAAATAATAAAAAAAGACCCCCTTTTTATTCAAAAGAGATCTCACTTATACTAAAAGTATTACATTTTAGTCTTTCAAAAAATTAAGAACATTCAAATGTAGAAAATTCTATTTTTTTATTCACCATTGCATAAATAGCTAGAAACAATTAATCCAAATTTGATAGAAGATCGCCTAAAGTACCAGCCAAATTTCCCATTTTAGACCGAATTAAATCGATACTGTCAGTTGTCACTTGTTGTTTATCTAAATCAGCTGCCATCGTGGCTAAATTTGCATTTTGAGAAGTAGTAAACCGTCCCTTAAAAATATTATACACTTTCAAAAGAGACGCCTGATCCATTTTTGTTGTACTGATTTCTACGCTACTAGAGTAAGAATACCAATCTCCACCCCATGCATAACTGAGATTATCACCAACTGATTTGTACGTACTTGTTAGCGAGGCTTTTGCGACTTCTTGAACACCACTGGAAGCAAACATAACCGCACGATTGTAGGCAACAATATCATTTTGACGTAACTTAGCTTTGTTAATTGGTGCTTTACCAACCGTCAAATACTTACTATAAATCCAGCCATGCTTTTTACCAGACGTAATGTAAGTCAAAGACGACTTCTTGCCACTCTTCTTGATCGTAGCTTTCTTTGTCCCATACCAAGTCGTGTACTTATAATTCGTCATGTGCTGCGACTTCTTAGTTAACTTCGCACTACTGTAGATATAACCTTTCTTACCATGATAAGCCGTTTGGGCAATCGTTTTAGTCGAAACAATTGTCACTTTCTTACTTGCTGCATTTGCAGAAGTCGTTGCACTTGGAATCACCAAGGCTAGCCCGAGGGCCATCATCAAACCCGCTTTAAACCATTTTTTCATTACAAACTCCTCCATCCATTGATACCTCATTATGGCACGCTGTTTTTGTGGTTTCAATGCTATCAGAAATGGCGAAAATTCCTATTATATCAACGTTTTTTATGTATAGTCACATTCTATTATAGGTGTTATCCCAAATTAATTTAATTATACAGAAGAATTTGTGACAGACTTTTTTCAAAAATACCCATTAATTTCTAATTACAACTTAGCCTTAACCTGCAATTAGAAATTTTGTGATATATTTAGTCTATACTCTTAGCTTTTCCAAACTCATGTAAATTAGTGTTTTTGTAAAAGCAAAACGCTGTTACACCGGGATTTATTTAGGGTGTTCCCCCACGCATGTAGGGATGATCCTGTCACTCCTCTAGTCTAATCGAGAAAATTTGCGTATTCCCCACGCATGATTCATATGTCGTTGGCATGGCAGCATTTGATTAGCAAGTGTGGCAAAAGCATTGCACAGTCTGACCTTTTAATGCTAGAACATGAATTTTTTGAGTCGATTTTAATGGAAAAAGATAATATGACCTATCAAAAAGCACACGCAGAGACCGATAAGATACATAATTATCGTGAGGCTTTAAAGAAGGAGGGCATTGATCATGATTAGGCTGTGGTTGACAGAGCACGACGACGATTTGTATCACTATAAGTTTCAAGTTGAAGATGATTCTGCTATTGGAGAAGTCATTTTTAGTAAGAAACGTAAGGCTGTCAAGTTTGTGGGCGATACGATACTGGCTTATCCAGATAGCTACTATGGCCGGATCAATCGCTCTCTGTTTGATATGTATAGAAATGGGAACTTTATGAAACTAAAAATCATTGCATGGATTTAAAAACTAAATACCAAAAAAGCACTCCATAGCGAGTGTTTTTTGTATTCCCCACGCACGTAGGGTTGAACATTCAAATAACACGCATAAAAAAGGAACCCCACTAAACAAAACGTTTAGCAAGGTTCCTTTTCATCATAAATTATGTCACGAGTGAGACTTGAACTCACAACCCTCCGCTTAGAAGGCGGATGCTCTATCCAGTTGAGCTACCATGACAACAATCGCATACGCTTAGCACGCAACATTGTTAATTATAGATAACTCGACCATACCTGTCAATTTAATTTTTACCACGCCATCAAAAAAGTGTAACCTCGTTTCCAGGCTACACTTCCCTTTTAATAATCGTTTTCCTGCCGAGCTTCATTCACTTGATTCTTCGCCACAAAGGCCGCTTGAATCTCGTCCTGATCAAAGCCAAACTCAACCAGACCAATCTTCAAGAACACGTGCCAAGCATGCTTATAACTCTCCTGACGATGATCAAAGTAAGCATTATACAATAAGTGCTTAATAGCTAAATATTGCTTATCTAAATCTGTCTTAGGTTTAGATGCTACTTCAGCCAAATCTTCCGCCGTCATCGGCATTAAGTGCGTCCATTGTTGGATCGCCGCGACCAAGAAGAAGAAATCCATCGCATCAACATATTCATTCAACAAAGTCTCATGTGGCGTTTTGTCAGCATCGGCCTTGCCTTTATGAATCTTCCAAACTTTAAACCATTCGGACGTATTCGCCATTTCGGCTAGTTCAACATCCAGCGCGACCATTGCGTTTTGCAACCGCGTTTGTGGTCGGCGATGCAAGCCTTGCTTAGCAGCGATATCGGCATCTAATCGAATCGATTGTTGTTGTAATTTTGTTAAATCTAACATGCAATCTCCCCCATTAATTAAGCAAATACTAATGGATCCGCTTTAATTTCTAAGGCATCGATATTTTCCAAATACCAGTCCCGCATGAAGTCAAAGTGCAACAAGACATCAAACCATGATACCCGTTGTTCTGGATCGTGAACCGTAATCACCCAATCCGCCTTTTGTGATTGACCAGCATCAAAGACGTCAACGACGAGTGACCCCGGCAATTGAATTTCAGCCCCATGACCTGCTGGTGAGTTTTGCAACATATAGTCATGTTCAGCGGCCGTGACAAAGAGTTTATCCACGACTTCACCAGACAAATTAGCTTCACGTAATTCGTATTTCGCCGCATTGTCGACATCCAAAATATTGAAGTCCACATTAAAGCCAAAATCATCACGCAAGTAATGACCGAAGTTGATCAACGTTGCCAAAACCGTGTTAATTTGGTCGGTACCCACGCCTTTAAGCAACAGCTTATTAATAAACAAGTTAGTAAAGGCACGACTGTTAAACCGCAACAAACGGCGTTCTAGATGAACATAGAACAAGTTTTCACCCGTCGTTTGTTCATGATAATAAGCGCCACCATTTTCGTTATCCACGACTTGATACAAGAACGTATAGTCATCGGATAATCCTTCAAATACGTGGTATAGCGATTCGCTATGGGCTCGCGTATTTAAAATGGCTTGTTCATCATCATGCATGCTCAATAACCGACTCATAAAGATCAAGTAATAATCCGCATTCTGATATTGATGTGGGAACGTGACATACGCTGAATCTAACTTAAAGTCAGATAAGGTCCGCGCTGCTTGGAGCAACGTTTCACCATCAGTGGTATCAATTAATTGATCCATCAATTCGGTAAACTTTTGACCATTAGCTAAGCCACTCTTCAACCCTTGGTTAAACATTGAGAGTTTACCATGGGTACTTAAGGTCGCCGCATCAATTTTAGTCGTCTCATCATTCGCCATCAGCACTGACCTGGGCCTTTCCAATCAGCGTGGTCAAGTAGTCGGTATAGAGGCTACGGTTACGCTCATTAAAGTTTTCGAAACTCTTAAAGGCGGTTTCAATCGCTTGCTTTTCATAAGCTAAAATCGTGTCTTCTTTAGACAATGTCAAAATCTTAGCTTCATTATCTTTCATCGTGGCATGGGCATTGTTGGCTTGTTCATCTTCATCGGCCAACTTCGTTAATTGGTCAATAATTTGTTGCCGTTCTTCCTTGATCCGACCAGAATCAAAGAGTGAATTACGTTGCCCATTTTCTTTGAGCTGTTGCCGTAAGTCATCTTTTTGACGATCACGATCATCTTGCGCGTCAATTAAAGCTTGTAATTGATCGTTAGCTGCGGAAATCCGTTGTATGCCATCAGTATTAAACCGCTTATGGGCCGCGGCTAATTCAAAGGTTTTTTGTAATTTATTAAATTCAGCTTGGCTAAATTCGAACGCCACTTTTAAGACGTTCAACTTACCAAACTGGCGACGATCCCACCAGTTACCGAAGTAAATCTGGAATTCACCGAGTTGAGTTTCTTCGTAATAAAAGAATGGGTATTCATGCGCCAAATAATCAATTAATTTGGTACTTAGGTAATGACTGATTGCTGGATGAACATCCGTAATCAAATCGACTTGCGTGTTGCGCGTCGCATTCGGTTCTTCATTTAATAAGGCTTGATGATAGTGATCACCATCGATCAATTCGTAGATCAATCGGTCATCACCAGCCGTAATTGCTTGACGTAACGTTGATAAATAGTCCAACTTTTGTTGTAAACTATCGGTTAACGCCCGTGTAGGTTGATCTTGTTCGTTTTGTTCAAGATCAGGCTGACTTTGTTTTTCCATGATAATCTCCTTGCAATCATTGATAATTGGCAAATTGCTGAATTGCGTTACTGTTGTTAATGTTACCGAAAAACCGCTCAATAATAAAGGTTTGTGCGCCTAATTTTTCAATTTTATAAATTTTTTTCATTTGATGACAAAAAAGAAGCCCCACAGGACTTCTTTTTGTCGAAAAAACGGATTAATACAATTCCATGTATTGTTCGCGTTCCCATTCACTAACTTGTTGCCGGTATGACGCCCATTCGAGACGTTTGGCTTCCAAGAAACTTTGATAAATATGTGGTCCTAACGCTTTTTTCATCGTTGGGTCAGTTTGGAATTCCTTCAACGCATTATGCAATGTTGATGGTAAGTCCGCAATCCCGGCCTTTTGACGTTCGTCTTCATCCATCACATAAATGTTACGGTCGACGCTCTTTGGTGGTTCAATCCCATTCTTAATCCCATCAAGTCCAGCTTCCAAGACTGTGGCAAAAGCCAAGTATGGGTTAGCTGACGCATCGACACTCCGTAGTTCCAAACGAGTGGACAAACCACGCGCACTTGGGACCCGGATCATTGGTGAACGGTTTGAGCCTGACCAAGCCACATAAACTGGGGCTTCGTAACCTGGCACTAACCGTTTGTAAGAGTTAACCGTTGGGTTGGTAACCGCCGTGTAACTCCGGGCATGCTTCATTAACCCACCTAAGAAGTGGTAAGCATCCGTTGATAATTTCAATTCATCTTGTTCACTTTCGTCGTAGAACGCATTGCCTTGATCATGGAACAAGGACATGTTCACGTGCATCCCTGAGCCATTAACCCCATTGAGTGGTTTTGGCATAAAGGTTGCCCATAAGTTGTACTTCCGTGCAATCGTCTTGACAACGAGTTTGAACGTTTGGATATGATCCGCGGCACTTAAAGCGTCTGCATACTTAAAGTCGATTTCATGTTGGCCAGGGGCAACTTCATGATGACTGGCTTCCACATTGAACCCAAGGCGTTCTAATTCCAACGCGATATCACGCCGGCAGTTTTCACCTAAGTCCATTGGGGCTAAGTCAAAGTAACTCCCCTTATCGTTTAATTCAGTGGTTGGTTCGCCCTTTTCATTCATCTTGAATAAGAAGAATTCGGGTTCAGTCCCGATATTAAAGGACGTAAAACCAGCTTCACGCATATCGCTGAGTACCCGGATTAAGTTGTTCCGTGGGTCCCCTTCGAAAGGCAAACGATCAGCCGTGTAAACTTCACAAATAATCCGAGCGATCTTACCATGTTCCGTATTCCAAGGCATGATTAACCAAGTAGATAAATCTGGATATAGGTACATGTCACTTTCTTCGATCCGGACGAAACCGTCAATGGAAGAGCCATCAAACATCAATTTGTTGTCCAACAATTTTTCCAATTGTGAAACAGGTACTTCTACGTTTTTAATGGTCCCAAATAAATCAGTAAACATTAACCGTAAAAAGTTAACGTTCTCCTCTTTGACAATCTTACGAATATCGTCCTTTGTATACTGTTTTGCCATGAAAATCGCTCCTTAAATTGATTGACTAACTGGGTGCAGACGCATTAATGAGTTGGATATTCCGGACCATCCTTGGTCTTGAGACCCCCGATATTCAGAAACTCGTCATGTAAGATTCGCCGAACATCAATATCTGTCAACGGTTGCGCTAAAGCTTCTGCCTGTTGCGCAGCTTTTTGCTGTTGCTGGGCATAAATTTCTTTAATTCCAGCCATGTTAATCCCATCAGCCAAGTAATCCTTGATTTCTAATAACCGATCCACATCGTTTAACGAAAACATCCGACGATTGCCAGCATTGCGTTCCGGCTGAATCAAGCCCTGCTCTTCATAATAGCGAATCTGACGTGCAGATAAACTAGCTAACTTCATAACTGTACCAATTGGTAGGACAGCAAGTGAACGACGTAATTCCTTTTCTTTCATGACGACCCTCCTCGTTAATACATGCTTAATAGTAGCAATCACACCGTGGAATGTCAATCATTCATGTAAGAAAATATCACATTGTTTATTGAGGTATACCAATTATTTTTAATTCAACCAACTAATGAGGTTTTGCTTAATATTATTAAGTTCATCGGGCTGTTCAATTAAGTTATACCAGTCGACCGTCATTTTGTTTCTAAACCAAGTTAACTGGCGTTTGGCATAGCGCCGCGAATCTTGCTTAATTTGCGCCACGGCTTGATCAAGTTCAATCTCACCCGCAAAATAAGGAAACAGCTCATGATAGCCAATCCCTTTACCCGCTGGCAGTGTGATGCCGCCCTGATCATACAACCACTGTGCTTCGGCTAATAATCCGGTCGTCATCATCTGGTCAACCCGCTGATTGATTCGATCATATAATAGTGAGCGTTCGGCCGTTAAACAAATCGTCAACGCATCTAACGCATCGGTCTCAGTATCCGCTTGCGCTGAAAATAATTGGCCACTCGTCTGATGATATTCTAAGGCCCGCACGACCCGAACCGTATTATGTGGATCAATTGTTGCTGCCGCTACTGGATCTAAGTCCTGTAACGCTTGCCAGACTGTATCTGGACCTTGTTCGGCCGCTAAATCAAACCAATGTTGCCGATAAGTCAGATCAGGTTCAGCATCCGTTGGTCCAAATTGATAGCCCGCTAACAACGATTGTAAATAAAAGCCCGTCCCACCAACAATAATAGGTAATTTTCCGGCCGCATTTAATTGCGTAATCAAATCGGTGGCCCGGCTCACGAATTCAGCGACCGTAAATCGTTGCTGAACGTCCTTAATATCAATCAGATGATGCGGGATGCCTGCCTGTTCAGTTGGCAATACTTTCGCCGTCCCAATATCTAGTCGACGATAAACTTGCATTGAGTCACCAGAAATAATTTCACCATTAAATTGGCGTGCCAAATCTAATGACAAGGCTGTTTTACCGACCGCGGTTGGCCCGGCAATAAGTAAGACTCGTTTTTTCAATCTTTAACCTCCTTGCATTTGGACCCGTAATCGGTGGGCTAAACCAGGATAATCAGTAATCAGTCCCGCAAACCGATGGCGGTAACAAAACTTCATATCACGTTCCGTATTCACCGTCCACGGCCGCAACTGGACTTTCGGTAATAATAACCAGTGCCGTCGTACCCAGCGAATATCGGGATGATAACCAATAATAATTTGTTCGGCGTGTAATCGTTTAGCCGTTTTAAACTTCGTTTGAAATAAACTGTCGAATTCAACATCTGGTTGCAACGCATGTAATCGTTCGATAGACTTACCATAAAAGCTTGAATAGACTAATTTAAATGGCACTTCATGATGGTTAAAGTAATCCGCCACCATCGTTTCGATGCCCTCGTAATGAATTTTATTCGTTTTAAGTTCTAAATTAAAAATACCGGTAAACTTTTGTCGGATAAGTAGTTGCACGACTTCATCCAATGTTGGAATTTGGGTACCGGCATACGCCGCATCGTACCACCCACCCGCATCGAGTTGCTTTAACTCGGCCAAGGTGTGGTCAACAATCCGTCCGGTACCATTGGTCGTCCGATCAACTTTTTCATCATGCATAATGATGAGATGCCCATCTTTTGATAAATGCACATCGGTTTCTATCCCATCGGCCCCATCCATAAGTGCCGCATGAAAGGCCGGTAATGTATTCTCAGGACGGGTACCTTTACTGCCACGATGTGCAATAATTTGTGTTAATTCTCTTGCCACTTGAATTGCCCCCATATAATTTAAGTTATTTATATTGCTATCCAGCCGCAAAACAATCATAATAAACGTAAGAACTTACTAGGAGGGTCTATTTATGAAATCATTTACACGCGGTTTCTTATTCGGTGTTGTTGCTACGGCAGGTGCCGTGATCGGTTCCGTCTTGTCATTCAAGAAACAAATCGTTGATCCAATCGAAGATCAAGAAAACAAAATTGAAGACAACCGTAAAAAAGCACTACGTAAAAGTCGTTCCGCTCATAACGGTTAATTAAAAAAATGGTGGCATGAACAAAGAAATTTTGTTCGGGCCGCCATTTTTTTAATACTTCGCTTTTTTGGTTTTGCCTTCCCATTTTGCATAGCCGGGCTTTAAGATGTAAAGATCCTTATAACCTTGTTTAGCTAATAAAACCACTGCCCGCGTACTTAAACTATGGGTTTGGTCATACAAATAGATCGGCATGTCATCACGTAAGTCACTCATCCGTGCCTTAAAATTCGTGAATGGCATGTTCCGGGCGCCTAAAATATGGCCCGCATCGAAGTCTTTCTTTTCACGCAAATCAATCACTTGGGCTTTACGCATCCCAGCTTGAAAGTCTTCTTCTTCTAACATCGTTGACACTTGACGCCGCCGAATGTAGTTATATAATGACCACACAAAATAAGCCGCGATCAAAATTAACAAGACGATGTTGACAATTGTTAATCCGCTAATTGCTCCTAAAATCACAGTATCCCTCCTAAATTGCTACTTCTATATTCTACACATATCTTTAGGCCCTGTAAACCGCGGTTAGGCGGCAATTGATAAATTTCGTAAGCGCCAACAACACCTATCGAAAAAAGGAGTCGATAAAAGACAGTTTTCTACCGGGCATAGCCCAGGCATATGAATGATTGTGTATTTTCAACCGTTCGTATGCCGTAGCTCGGTTGCATTGTTAGTCTTTTGTCGTACTTTTTGACTAAAGGTTGAAAGCTAGGTTTTAGCAATAATCGTTGATATGATAAGCATTCATCGATCAAAAGTAGTCATACTTGCCACCTACCGTTCGCCCACATTGAGCCGGAACGCTGTGGGCGGACCGGTTCAGCCAAGAAGCGGTCTGAACCGTCGTTTTGAACCGCCTAAACCGCGTTTCAAAAACGCCGATCTCTAAGCGATAAATCGCCAAGAGCTCCCACGGCTGGGCTCAATGTGAGCTCACTCTCGGTTATGATGGTGATTACGAAATTGATTGGTAGTCGCAATACAACCGGAGTCAGCCAATGATGGCGCCGGCCGTGGAAATATCGTTAGTCCGGGTATTTTTCCCGGACTTTACGATATGGACGACTTTTGAGACTAGTGGTTTTGACTAGGCTCAAAAGCGAGGCGGAAGCCCGCACTTTGGCTGAAACCGGTCCCCACAGCCGGCAGAATCACTGGCTGGCGTAGGTGACAATTTAATCCAACTTAAGTCAATGTTGGTACGGTTTCGACCAATACATTTAACTTTCAACCTTTAGCTTTTTGACTATAAATATTCGAGGAAACAAAAAAAGCCTGGGTTTTGCCCAAACTCTTTTCGTCAATCATTTTAATTTAAATAAACTGGGTGGCTAATGAAGCTGCACCAATAACACCGGCATCATTGCCTAAAACAGCCAACTTCAAAGCAGTTGTGTTCCGAACTGTTGGGAACGTGTATTGCTTGAAGTAATGGTCAACTTGCTTCAATAAGAAGTCGCCGGCAGCTGAAACGCCACCACCGATAACGATTGAAGCTGGGTTCATGGTGTTACCCACGTTACCTAAAGCTAGGCCTAAGTAGAAGCTAACTTTGTCAACGACACTCTTAGCTAAAATGTCGCCTTCTTTAGCCAAGTCGAAGGTAATCTTTGAACTGATTTCTTCACCGTTATCTAAAAGTTGTTTCAACTTAGATTCGCCAGAGAATTCTTCAGCCATATCGCGTGCCACGTGAACCACACCAGTAGCGGAAGCATATTGTTCCAAACAACCGCGTTTGCCACAAGTACACATGTAGCCTTCTGGTTCAACGGTCACATGACCGATTTCACCAGCGGCACCAGCCGTTCCGTGTAATAAACGGCCACCAGCAATGACCCCACCGCCGACACCAGTACCAAGGGTAACAAAGACAACGTCATCGCCGTTTTCGCCAGCACCCTTCCAACGTTCGCCTAAAGCAGCCACATTGGCGTCATTATCTAAAACAAACTTGATGCCAGTTCCGGCTTCAATTTGTTCCTTAACAGGTTGTAAGGTCTTCCAGTTCAAGTTGTAAGCGCCAATAACAGTACCGGCAGCAATATCAACTGTCCCAGGAGTTCCCATCCCAATCCCAACAAAGTCAGACTTATTCATCTTGTATAAGTCGATATGATGGTTGATTGAATCGATGATGTTAGGCACAATGTGAGCCCCTTCATCTAAAATCGTGGTGTCAATACTCCACTTTTGTTGAATATCACCGTTTTCCGTTAAAATAGCGAACTTAGTAGTCGTACCGCCAAGGTCGACCCCGATTAATTTGCGATCCATGTTACAAAATCCCTCCATTATTCTGGTCGGACGCAGCTTGCGCCCGTGTGTCTTCGATCCGGTGCTCATGACTCAATACGATTTTAACACGCGCATAGAGCTTGGCATCGATTACGCCGGATTGATACAAATGATCAACCTCAATCGCCATCAATTCAATATCCCAAACTCGTTTGCCCACGTGAATATAAACGCCGAATTGCTTCAGTAATTGTTGGACATCGTAAAGTGTTTTCATGTGCATATCCTCGATTAATTATACAGTTTATTGCCAGTTTGTAAAACCTAATTTCAACAACGCGACCCATGCTAAGATCAACACCACCGCCGCTAAAATTCGTTTGACCTTTGGAATCGGTCCCACCCGCGGTACGCCAAGTACGTAAGCCAATAAAAAGCCACCGGCCAGACCACCGACATGACCCCAAATATCAATCCCAGTTGAGAAAACATCAAAGACTAAGTTGACGACCGTCAGTAGTAAAAATTGTTGCGTCAATTGGCGAATCACTGGGTTCTCCCAGAATGATTCCCCGACCATCAAAAATGCTCCAAATAACGCAAAAATTGCCGTACTAGCACCAACTGATTGGTCTGGTGATAGTGCAAAGCTCATGATATTGCCGCTAATCCCACCTAAGAGATACAACACCAACATCCGCCAATGGCCAAATAACGCTTCGATTTGCATGCCCATAAAATAAATGACAACGCCATTGACCGCAATATGCATTAAGCCCATATGTAAGAATACCGGCGTGATAAAGCGCCACCATTGACCGGCAATAATGGCTTGATCATTTTTAGCCCCTAAAAAATATAACACGGTTGTCATCGTGCTACCACCCAATAGCCATTCAATTAGAAAGACCCCAACGGTCAGTCCTAATAAGACTTGGGTGATGGCTGGTTGTGTGTGCCACCATCGTTTAACGTCCGTTGTTAACACCATCCTCTGCTACGATTAATTCGTCTAATAAAACATCATATTCATCGACCGGCCATTCAGCATGGTCAAACGCCATAATCTGATAGGCCAGGGTTAATTTCACACCGGGATAATCCGCCAAGTAACGATCATAGTAGCCACCACCAAAACCAATGCGGGCATGTTGATCACGACTATAGCCCAAACCTGGAACTAAGATTAAATCGATTGCTGATTTATCGATGATCGGTCCGTCAGCCGGCTCTAAGATACCAAAAGCGGTTCGTTCAAGCCGACTAGTCGCGGTATATGGCTTAAACGCCATTTGACGATGAGGTAACGTCTGTGGTATCACAATCTGCTTGCCAGCGTCCCAAGCCGCTTTAATCAATGGGGCAGTGTCAACTTCGATATCACTGCTAATCGTCATAGCAACCACCTTAGCTTGTTGCCAGGCTGAACTCGCCAGTAACTGCTGTTGTAAGCTCATCAACTGACTTTGGCGTACAGTAGTCGTCATCTGTGATAACCGTTCAATCTGTTGCTTTCGAAACGCCTTTTTATCTATCATCGCAGTTAAATCCTCCCAAGATGCCCGTTGATTATTTAACCGTTAATACTAAAAAATCTCATTCATCAACACGGACGATTGCCAAGCAACCGACCATTTGCTAACAAATGAGATACCCATTGTCTGATGACAATGTCGCATAAAAAACAACAGGTAACCCTGTTGTTATTTAGTTTCGCGATGTAATGTAACTTTGTGTTCCCGTGGACAATACTTCTTAAATTCAACTCGGTCCGGATTGTTCCGGCGGTTCTTTGAAGATAAGTAGTTACGTTCATGGCATTCTGTACATTCTAAAGTAATGTGTACCCGCATGTTGTTGACCCTCCAAACTCATTCGCATAATACAGGGCTGGAGCCCTTAACTTGAATTACTATACCATTAATAACCTAAAAATACCAGTATCAATTAAGATACTGGTATCAAAAAACGGAAATTTAATTATTTAGAATAGTACTTCCAGAATTGTTTGTAGATCAACTTAGCAGTATCCATGTTAGCAGTCCCACCACTAGAGTTCATCCCAGGGAAGACGATCGCAATCGCAACCTTAGGATTGTTGTATGGTGCATACGTCGCTAAACTCAACGTTTCAGTTGCCGTTGAACCATGATACGTTTCGGCAGTCCCAGACTTGGCTGCAACAGCTGGTGACAAGCTTGATAAGGCTCCACCGGTCTTATAAGTACTCGTCCCATGAACCACTAAATAATACCCTTTTTGCACGATATCGAAGTAAGATGATGGCACATCAACCGTATTTAAGACTCGAGACGTCACATTAGTCTTCACTTTACCTTGCGTCCCATCAGCATTAGTCCCAGTAACCGCAGACACAATATGTGGCGCGATCCGCCGACCACCATTGGCCATGGTTGAGATATATTGGGCCACTTGAATCGTGGTATAGGCATCGTAGTTCCCAAAGGATAAATCTAACGCTTTACCAATATTAGTCTGACTAGATGACCCTTCATAACCAGTTGATTCACCTGGTAAATCAACACCAGTCTTAACACCTAAACCGAATTCATTGAAGTAACCACGTAGTTTTGAGAACACTGACGTTGACATCGTCAAAGCTTTACCTGAAGCATATGAGTAATTGCCTTCCTTCATCGCTAACTGCATCATGTACGAGTTAGAAGAAACTTCCATGGCTTCAGAGGCCCCTAATGATAGGTTGGCACTCCCAGTCTTGTTAAACCAAGACGTCTTTGAGGCGGTCCCAGCCAACTTAATTGGCATATCAGTCAACGTATTGTTCGTTGGCGTAATAACACCAGATTGCAAGGCACCCATAACCGTAGCACCCTTAACAACTGACCCCATAACGAAGGTCTGGTTAATCGTTCCTAAGGCGTTTTCGGTCACTTTTCCAGTTGAAATATTCCGACTCGCACCAGCCAACGCATAAATCGCGCCGGTCGATGGATTCATGACAACCGCATAAGCACCAGGTAAGTATGGATTATTGGCACCAACTGACTTCGTTTCAGACATCATGATACTTTGAACCGCTTTTTGGAACTTCGCATTGATCGTCAAACTCAGGTTATCACCCTTTTGACCACCATACTTTTTAACTTCTTTTTGAATCACACCGTCTTGAGTTTTGACTTCAGTTTGTGACTTAGTCCCCTTCAAAACGTTTTCGTATTGTTTTTCTAATTGGCTTTGCCCAACTGAATCATCACGAGAGTAACCTTCAGCTAACAACGTCTTAATGTTATCACTTGGCAACCCTTGCTTTTCAGTGGTAACGGTCCCTAGCACACTGGTAATACTGGTCCCATTTGGATAGCTTCGCGTCCAACTGGTCCCGACTTTAATCCCAGGCATTTCAGATTGATGTTCACCAATCTCAGCCAATTCCGTGCTGGAAACACCGGTTGACTTGATGTTAACTGTTGATAATGAATAGGCCGCACTCATCTTGGCAAAAATAGCCGCCGCGTTCTTATCCGCCGACGTCATATTCTGAATTAAGTTCTTTTCAGTGTAGGTGACTTCACGATCATAGAGCACATCTGAATCAGTTGACGTTTTAACCTTTTTAGCTACGGCCTTTAAGTTCGACTTATTAGACAAGTAATAGTCGGCTTTGTTTCGATCCGTTAAACTACTCGTTGAGATCGTTAAGTATTGACCTAACTTAGTGGCAATCGTATACATCTTAGACGAGGCCACATTGAGTCCTTTCGTATATTGGATTGCTTGGTGAGACTTGTTCCCAACCAAAACTCGACCAGTCGAATCATAGACCGATCCACGTTGGACACTCGCTGTGGCGGTCGTATTGTTCGCTGAGTTAACGGCCGTCGCAAATTTTTGACCATAATCCACTTGTAAATAAGCTAATTGGCCAATCAACGCCGCAAATAATAGAAAGACCACGAAGAATAAGAAATTCAGGCGGAATGGTATATGTGACTTATTGGGGTCACGGTTGTCAGATGCTTTTTTAAACAGTTTCAATTCTCAAACTCCCGTTCTTAAACTTAGTTAGTATTATCAAACCAATTTAATAACACTAACTAGTGCACTTAAATATTAGCACTACTTATGCTATTGTATCGGTTGCGCATTTATCAATCAATAGTGTACTATAAATCCTTCAATTTCGCATTTCAAACATCGAAAATTATCAGCTTCTTTATAATTGATTAAACATGCCTGGTATTCATGGGGTAACTTCATCACAAATTCACATTTAAGCCGCGCTGACACGGTTTCCAGTCACAAGTTAATTTGTCAAAATGGGCGACCGTGAGCCATGACTTATGCTATCCTAGACGATAGACTTAAACATTTAAGGATTGAGGTGGCATTTTGAAAATCCGTCGTATTTTTGACAAGCATACTTGGCCGCTCTGGCTAAGTTTTTGGCTGCCATTAATATTAATGACTGGCTATTTTATTTATCGACACATGGCGCCATTTGGTTCCAGTAGTTTATTGACCGTCGACATGGGTCAACAGTATGTGGACATGTTCTCTTATTTCCGTCATACGATTTTACATGATCCTGGCGCCTTTTTTTATTCGTTCTCTAAAACCATTGGTGGCGATATGTTGGGTGTCTGGGCTTACTACTTAATGAGTCCATTCAACTTGATCTTATTGGCCTTCCCTGGCAAATCAATTACAACTGGGATCTTTATCATCACGATCCTGAAATATGGTTTTGCCGGCTTAGCGTTTGGCTGGTTACTAACCAAAACACGGACTCAAAGCGGTTGGTTAGTCCCAATGTTCAGTACCGTCTACGCATTAATGGGTTGGATGATCGCCAATCAACTTAACTTGATCTGGTTAGACACCACCGCGATTTTACCAATGGTCATTCTAGGGCTCGAACGGCTCTTCAAAACCGGTAAAATTCGCTGGTTTGCCGGCTGGTTAACCGTTATGTTAATCGATAACTATTATATGGGTTATATGGTTATCTTGTTCAGTTGTTTATACTGGTTGTATGCCGCAACCAAGTACTGGACCAACTTTAAAACGTTGCTGCAACAAATTGGGAAGTTTGCCTGGGGTGGCTTAGTCAGCGTCGCACTATCTGCTTGGCTACTTTTTCCAACTTTTTATGCCTTATTACAAAGTAAAGCGCAATATAATGAAACAAAAATTAGTTGGAAATTTGAATACGCCCCTTGGAAGATGCTCGCCAAGTACGTGATTGGTAGCTTTAACTTCGATCAAATGCCATCAGGCCAACCTAACGTTTATATCGCTTGGATTGCCATCATTGGCTTTATCGTTTACTTTTTGCGCCACAAACCAAGTTGGCCTGTTAAACTTAGCGCGCTCGTCGTCACCGGCGTGATCTTACTCTCATTTTGTTTCGAACCATTAGACTTACTTTGGCATGCGGATCAATTTCCAGTTTGGTATCCTTACCGATTCTCGTTTGTCTTTTGTTTCTGGGTCGTCTGGTTAGCCGCGCAAGCGATCACTAAAGACTTGACCATCAAACTTTGGCAAGCATTAGTCGCGCTCGGGATCTTCGCCGCAATGTTTATTACAGTGGCTTTGAATATCAAACATGTGACCTATGTCAGCATGGGCAACATCGGGATTACCGCTGGCTTAGCCGCAATCTCACTTGTCTTATTAGTCGCGCCTAAACGACGTTACTTGCAGCTCTATCAGATCGTCGCATTAGTGCTAGTCACTACTGATATGACCACTAACGCGGTTGCTTCGCTCAATAATATTTCATACGTCTCACAGAGTGAATTTGGCGACTATACGCAAATTCTGGATAAAACCGTTAGCGGCATTCAAAGTTCAAATAGTGGCTTCTACCGTATTGGTAAGACGTTTACTCGTACTAAAGATGATCCGTTGCAAGCCAACTATAATGGCGGCGATCATTTTAGTTCGACCTTTGAAAGTATTATTCCGAACTTCTTTGGCTCAATTGGACAACCCGATGGAGATGGGGTTGTCACCTATTCCAACGGGACATTAATTACCGATTCCTTACTAGATATGCAGTACTTTATGGATAAAAATATTCCATCAGGTGTATCAAACAGTGAAAACTTCAATAGTTATATTCCGGTTACCAGCACCAAGCCCGATTTACGCTATTACACCAAATCTAGTCAATTAAGCAATCAAAAAGTGAACGTTTACCAAAATCCCTACGCTTTAGGGTTAGGGTTCGGCGCTTCCGATAAGATTTTGAACTTGAAAGTCTCCAAAACCACTGGTGATCCGATTGCGCGTCAAGAATTGATCTATCAAACCTTGGCCAATCGCTCAACTTCGGCCCTCATTTCAGCTGAAAACTTTGACCAAGTCGTCTTCCAAAACGTCAAAAAAGTGGTCACTTTGACAGGTTCTGTAGTTAATAAACAAGACTTAGCCAAGACTGGATCGATTTACTTTAAGTTTACGCCAAAGACGAATGATTCTTACTACATTACCTTTGGTCAAAACTTGTCAACGTCAAACGCCAGCTTCTATATCAACGGTAAAGCATTGAAACAATATCCAACTTACCGCCATACCATCGCCGTCAACGTTGCGACGCATAGTAAAGGTAAGACCGTCACCTTTGGGATTCAAATGAAGAAAACGTCCCTCTGGTTACAAAACTTTACGTTATACAAACTTAGCAATCAACAATTCAAACAGTCTGCTAAGAAGCTCCAAAAATCACCTTGGACGATCACCAAGCATACTAGTCGCCGCCTAACTGGGACGATTAATATCAAGAAAAACCATCAAGTCTTAATGACGACCATTCCTTATTCAAAAGGTTGGCACGCCAAAGTTGATGGCAAGACCGTTAAGACACACAAAGTGATTAATACGTTTGTCGCCGTACCACTTAGCAAAGGTAAACATACCGTGACCTTAACGTATCGCCCACCATACTTCGTTGCCGGCACCATTTTAAGTGGTCTGACAGCTTTAAGTACCTTAGGTTGGTTTGGCTATCGTCGTTATCGTCGTCGCTCAACCGATTAGGTCAAACGCAAAAATGCTACCACAGCCAAAAAATGGTTGTGGTAGCATTTTTTTAATCTTCGTTATTTGGCACATAATCATACTTAGGCCCATCATTGGCCTCATCATAGTCAACGGTCAAATCATAGCCCTTAAAGAACCATTCATCGCGATCATTAACATAATAATTCACCCCATCGACCACGGTACTAGCAATTGGTTGATGCGGTTCGTCATCACGGGCTAATCCGATTGAAAACCCACTGTGGACCGCTGTTTTGCCATATGTTTTACCATAAAAGCGCACGCCATTACCCGGTGTGACGCCCATATCTTCATGAAACCATTGATTCGCTGCCGCTGTAATTGTAATTTTCACGCGTGTCACCCTCACTTGTTGTAATCGTTTACAGTTATTGTCCCCTTTTCAACCATAAAACGCAACATTGCCGGTTAGTGCACAAAGCACCACTTGCGTCTGAAAACTGACCACTTAGGGGATTCGGATTTACAAGTCATTCGCAATATGGTGTACTTATAACACCAAGGAGGTGATGGGGTTGCAGATTCACGTTGAAATCGATCCCCAATTAAGCGCACCAGAAATTCAAGTCCGCGCCCCTGCCGCCGATGAACAATTGACGACGCTCGTGCAAGCACTCGAAAAATTAACCGCACCAGCAGCTACGTTACCCGTTTCACAACAAGGTCAAATGATTCAATTACCGTTAAGCGAGATTATTTTTATCGAAGCCAGTGGTCATGATATTCGTGTCCACACTCGGACCGCGGCTTATAAAACGGCTACTCGCCTATATGAGTTGGCCGAACAATTGCCGGAAATATTTTTCCGGGTATCAAAATCTGCCATTGTCAACACCACGGCCATTTATTCACTAACGAAGTCGCTAACTGGCAACTTAATTGAATTTCAAGCGACTCATAAACAACTCTATGTATCACGTCGCTATTATCAGCAGCTCAAAGCCATTTTAACTAAAAAGGAGTCTTAATATGCCATTTAAACGTCAACGCTGGTTCTGGGGGATTTTCTTCCTCGTTAGTGCCATCATCTTAGTTCTTAGCCAATTAGGTATCTTTGCCGCCCACTTAGGAGTCGGTACTTTAATTCTCACGATCATCTTAGTCGCTGTCTTGCTCAACAGCTTACGCTACATGATGATTACCGGTAGCGTCTTTTCTCTAGCCTTTCTGGCGATGCTCTACGCAAAACCATTAGGCATTACTAACCTCGTTCCTTGGACCATTTTAGGTGCGGCCGTCCTACTCAGTATTGGCCTCAATTTGATCTTTACACCGCATCGGGCATTAGTAAAACGCTGGGCGCACCACGGCCAAAATTTTAGTCATCATCATCATGACGACTGGACGACCGAATCGACAGCCACCATTGATGATGCTCACGTTGACCTTGATTTATCGATGAGTAACAGTATTCGTTACATTCACAGCGAAGCCCTGGCAACCGCCAATATCCGCGTTTCCACTGGCGGTGCAAAGATTTACTTTGATGATGTGACTTTAGCCGACAACACTGCCATTATTAACTTGGACGTGTCGCTATCTGGCGTTGAACTCTACCTACCTAAAACTTGGCAAGTTCAAGTTGAATTAGCCAACAACATGAGTCACATCGAAACCATTGGCGAACCAACCACGGCTGGTCCACGAATTACGCTCACCGGACGACTCTCACTATCTGGTTTAACTTTAAATTATCTGTAATCTATAGCGTGCGACAAAAGACGCTTTGCTACCGAGTATAGCCTAGGAATAAGAATGATTGTGCACTTTCAATCGTTCTTATTCCGTAGCTAAGCGGAGGGAGCAGTCTTTTGTCGCACGTTTCGGCTATAAATATTAGAAGATACCTAAATTAACCACCTACGTCAGCCAGTGATTCTGCCTGCTGTGGGGACCGATTCCAGCCCAAAATGCGGGCTTCCACCTCGCTTTTAAGCCTAGCCCAAACCGCCAGTCTCAAAAGTCGTCCACATCGTAAGACCGGGAAAGCCACCCGGACTAACGATGTTCTCACAGCTGGCACCATCACTGGTTGACTCCGGTTATATTTGTGGCTGCTAACTAGTTTAGTAACCCATCATAACCAAGTGTGAGGGCATATTGATCTCACCTATAGCAACAATTGTTTTAACTTCATCGTGGTATTGTAATTACGTGCGCTAGTCTGTTTATAAAACGGTGTGCCCGTTATTTTGGCATAAAATGACCGACTATAGTTCACTTTGAAGGTTGAGGTCCAAAAAATAACGGTTGGTGTAATTGAAATTTGATCGTAATCAGTCGTCACATGTTGTGTTAACCACTCATCAAGTGCGGTGTCATAGGTGGATAACTTAAACAAGGCATTGTGTCGTAATTGTGGATCAGCACCCCACCATGCCGGTGCTTGTTTTAGTGTCGCGATAAAAGTCGGTTTGTCCACTAATCTAAACGGGATCTCAAAAGCAAACTGCTCACCTAACACTTGCACAATCACTCGTTCACAAGTGGCTTGGTCCAATGAACTCGTCACCATCAAATTACCACTATTAATATATGAGCGCACATTCGTAAAGTTGGCAGCTGTCAACTGATCCCGAAGTTCAGCCATCGGCACCCGACTTTTGCCGCCAACATTCACCCCTCGAAGTAAAAGCAAATAATCCATTTTGATCCTCCTTTTTACAAAAAAGCCACTAACATCGCTTTGACGTTAGTGGCTTTTAATTTATCTAGGCATTTTCAACCTTTAAGATCTTCACTTGCATCGTCCCAACTGGAATCGCAATGCTAACTTCATCATTGACGTGATGGCCAATTAAGCTCTTAGCAATTGGAGAGTCATTTGAGATTTTGCCTCCCATTGGATCAGCTTCGGCCGCACCAACAATGGTGTAGCTTTCAGGTTCTTCATCAGGCAATTCTTGAAAGGTCACAATCTTACCAACCGAAACTTCGGTTGCATCGATTTGTTCGCTATCAATAATTTCTGCGTATTGAATCATGTGTTCAACCGTTTTAATTCGGTTTTCTAATAAACTTTGTTCATTTTTTGCTGATTCATATTCAGAGTTTTCGGATAAATCACCGTAACTCCGCGCAATCTTAATGCGGTTAATAATTTCTGGCCGTTGGTTAAGTTTAAGGTCTTCAAGTTCATGTTCGAGCTTAACCTTACCTTCTTCGGTCATTGGATATGTTTTATCTTCAGCCACTGTGTCCACTCCTCTAGTTCTTGTATAGTTAACATTGACCAGCCTACCATGTCAGTTTTTAATTGTAAACTCTCTCACCCAAATTTTTATAGTCTGAGCGTTTAGTTTACAAAATAGAACGAACTTTGGTCGTTAACAAATCGATGGCAACTTCATTTTCGCCACCTTCGGGCACAATAATGTCCGCATAACGCTTGGTTGGTTCCACAAATTGGTGATACATTGGTTTAACGGTCGCCAAATATTGTTCAATCACCCAATCTAAGGTCCGACCACGTTCCTTGATATCACGTTGAATCCGGCGAATGATCCGAATATCATCATCTGTATCCACGAAAACCTTAATATCCATCAAATCTCGTAAACGTTGATCATCTAAGATCAAGACGCCTTCCACAATAATGACATCACGTGGTTCTTGATGAATCGTTTCACTGCTACGCGTTGATTGTTCGTAATCATAGACTGGCTTTTCAATTGGTTTGTAATCAAGCAACGTTTTAATTTGCTCAATCATCAAATCCGTATCAAATGCCAATGGATGATCGTAGTTAACGGCCCGACGTTCAGCCATCGTCATGTCAGCTTGATCATTATAGTAGGAATCTTGTTGCAAAATTAGCAATGATTGTCCGGATAACTGATTATAGATTGCTTTGCTAACAGTCGTTTTCCCACTACCGGAACCACCAGTCACCCCAATAACGATGGGTCGGCGATGTTTGGTTTCACTCATTTCATTTAGCCTCATTCTTAATTACTAGATTCGTTGTGTTTGGCAACTTTTTGAATATTTGCAGCATGTCCAGCCGCATCTTTAGCATAGTAAACTTTACCCGTCTTCAAGTCAGCAACGAAGTACATGTAATCCTTACTACGCTTGGCTGGATCTAAGACCGCTTTGATCGAGATTAAGCTAGGACTGTTAAATGGTCCAGGGCCATAGCCTAAATGTAACCGTAAGTTATATGGTGATTTATTTTGTAAATCTTTATTTGTTAACGTCGACTTATCGGAATTGATCGCATAGAACACGGAAATATCAGAGTCTAATCGCCATTTGGCATCGATCCGATTCAAGAAGACCCCAGCAATCAAGCGGCGATCCTTAGTCGTGCTTCCTTCGCGTTCAACGAGTGAGGCTAAGGTCATGACTTCTTGAACGGACATCTTCGACTTCTTGATTTGCTTGTAGTACGGTTGTAATTCGTCATCCGTCTTACCAACCATTTGCGTCACTAACGCTTTCAACGTGGTCTTCTTGCCCACCGTATAAGTTGCGGGGAAGAGATAACCTTCTAAGCGATAGCGGACGTTCTTCGCTTTCATGGCAGAACCCAATAAGTCAGGATACTTCTTAGCTAAGGTCTTGATAAAGGTTTGATCCTTCATCAATGTTAAGAATTCCTTGGATGTAAAATCGGTTTGTTTCTGAATGGTTTTAGCAATCGTCTTAATTTGACTACCTTCAACAACCAATACGCGACCGGTGGAACTTTGGATTGGTTCAGAAGAACCACCCTTGTTCAACGCTTTAGCGACTTGCGCTAAAGACATTGATGGTTTCAATTGGTAATAACCCGCATGAAAGTTAGATAAGTTATGGGCCTTGGTCCAATAGTCAAATACAAAACCGCTCTTAATCACGTGTTTTGATTGTAAGATTTCCGCAATCTTTTTACTATTGGCACCATAAGGAATCTCAACTTGCACAACGCGCGTGTCACTCTTATTGTATGGCTGAGTCGCATTATCAAAGTAGCGATACCCCAGCACACCGATAATCACCAACAAAGCCACTAAAATACCAACGACGCCACCAATGACGCGTTTAGAAAATGACTTCCGTTGCTTTTGAAGCGTCCGGTTAGGTTGCACCGGCGTTTCGTGAGCTTTTTCTTCCGGTTTATCTTGGTTATTTTGATCGTTATTCAAAATTCGCCCCTCCATCTAGTTAGTTCATCTTGTCAATTATACAAAACTGACCGCCGCTTTGCACTAACTCTGACAGACTTTTAACTTTTTTTAGAGTATTTCATCAATATATCTAAAAAGGAGCTTGAGGCACAATCACGCCCCAAACTCCCTGATCATATTTAATTAACGAATTTCAGCATCGAACTCAGTGGTCAACGCCTTCAAAACTTTATCGAAGGCAGCTGTCACATCATCATCCACTAAAGTGGCATTTTGATCTTGATAGGTCAACGTGTATGCTAAGGACTTCTTCCCAGCAGGGACATGCTTACCGTTATAAACGTCGAAGAGTTTAACTGAACGCAAATGCGCCCCACCCTTGTCCGTAATCAAGTCAACCACTTGTGCATTAGTAATGTCATCATTGATTAACATGGCCACGTCCCGCGTGATACTTGGGAACTTCGAGATTGGTTGATATTGTTGCCGTTCCTTTGGTAAGGCAATCAAGGCTGCCAAATCAAGTTCAAAGACATAGGTTTCCCGAATCTTATAAGCTTTGGTCGTATTTGGATGAACTTGTCCCACAAACCCAACCAAGCGATCACCAACATAGATATCAGCAGTCCGACCCGGATGCATTTCTGGATGATCTGCACTAGCCACATAAGTGATTGGATCAGCTAACGCTAAACTCTTCAGGTAACCCGCAACAATCCCTTTGATTTGATAGAAATCAATTGGTTGCGCCGCAATTCCCCATTCAGCAGGTACCATTGACCCTGTAATGGCCCCAGCTAAATGTTCAACTTCGTGTGGGCGAACTTGTTCTGGTTGGCTAAAGAAGACCCGACCAGTTTCGTACAACGCCACATCTTGTTCTTTACGGGCGTTGTTATAAGCTAAATCATCTAACAAGCCTGAAATGAGGTTCAACCGTAACGCTGAGCGTTCAGAACTCATTGGGAAGTCTAACTTAGTGACTTCACTCGCATGTAACTCAAAGGCTTGTGCTTTTGCTGGCGTCGTCAATGAATAACTGATGGCTTGCGTTAAGCCAGCACTTTCCATCAACTTCCGCGTATCGCGAATCAATTGTTGCGTTTCATTTAGCTTACCAATCGTTGGTTGACCGGTTGGTAACGTTGAAGGCAAGTTGTCATAACCATATAAGCGGGCCACTTCTTCAATCAAGTCAGCAGGAATGTGAATATCCCAACGACGAGCTGGAATTGTGACTGTTAACGTGTCTTCATTAATAGTCGTTGGGAAGTCTAAACGACGGAAGATATCCGCAACAGTATCCATAGTCAAGTCGGTCCCTAACACATGATTAATTCGTGATAAGGTGATATCAACGACAACGGGCGCAATCGTTTCTTCACGGCCAGCGACTGTCCCAGTGGCAACCGTCCCATCGCCTAATTCAGCAATCATCGCAGCGGCGGCATCTAACGCCGTTTGCGTGGCACTGTGGTCAATGCCGCGTTCGTAACGCATTGATGCTTCACTGTGTAGGCCATGGTTATGCGCTGTTTTCCGAACACGAACAGCATCAAAAACGGCACTTTCTAGCGCAATCGTTGTGGTTTCGTTAGTGACTTCAGTAGCTAAGCCACCCATCGTCCCAGCTAAACAAATCGGTTGATCATCGCTACAAATAACCAAATCAGTTGGCAATAAGTCACGTTCTTCATCATCTAAGGTGGTTAATTTTTCGCCTGCTTTAGCCAAACGAACATTCACATGACCTGCGCTCAACTTATCGTAGTCAAAAGCGTGCAATGGTTGCCCATATTGCATCAAGATGTAGTTTGTCGCATCGACCACGTTGTTAATTGGCCGCATACCGGCATTCCAAATCCGAATTTGAAGCCACAATGGACTTGGTTTAATCGTGACATTCTTGATTAACCGCATCTTATAAGTTGGCACGTCATGTTCATCTGCTTCAACGGTAACGGTTAAGGCGTCATCCGCTAAATCATTGGCATCCTCAGTCAAAGCAACTGTTGGCATCTTTGGAGTTTGATCATAAATAGCGGCTAACTCATGTGCCGTGCCATTCATGCTCAACATGTCCCCACGATTAGGTGTAACAGACATGTCGATGATTTCATCATCCATCCCTAAGTAACTGAAAACCGGTTCGCCAGGAGTGGCATCGGCTGGCAAAATAAAGATCCCATCCGCCACTTCTTTTGGCACTAACTTTTCATCAAAACCTAATTCGTCTAAGGCACATAACATCCCGTTAGAGACGACGCCACGCATCTTACTACGCTTAATCTTAGTATGCCCGCCAATCCAAGAATTTGGTAAAGCCACAATCACCATTTCGCCAGCAGCCACGTTCGGTGCGCCACAGACGATTTGGATCGGTTCTTCTTCACCAACATCAACTTGGCAAATGTGTAAATGATCTGAATCAGGATGTTCAACACATTCCAAGACATGCCCAACGACAACTTTCTTCAAGCCTTCGCTAGGACGAATCACACCGTCAACTTCAACGGCTGTCCGTTCAATCTTTTCGGCTAATTCATCAGCCGGAATATCCAATTGTAAATAATCGCGTAACCATGCATAAGAAATTTTCATCTGGGCCGCCTAACCTTTCTTGTAGAATTGTGACAAGAACCGAACATCATTTAAGTAGAAGTTACGGATATCATCAACCCCATACTTCAACATTGCAAAACGATCTGGTCCTAAACCAAAGGCAAAACCACCGTAGACTTCAGGGTCAATGCCGGACATTTCTAAGACGCGTGGATGTACCATCCCAGCCCCTAAGACTTCGATCCAACCGGTTTGCTTGCAGACGGCACAGCCCTTACCATTACAGTTAAAGCAAGTCACATCGGCTTCAACAGAAGGTTCCGTGAATGGGAAGTAACTTGGACGTAACCGCACGTCAAATTGATCACCGAATAAGGTATTGGCAACCAAAGTCAACGTACCTTTCAAATCAGCCATCGTAATATGTTTATCAACGACTAACCCTTCAATTTGGTGGAATTGATGTGAATGCGTGGCATCATCTGTATCCCGACGATAAACCCGGCCGGGGGTTAACACCTTCAATGGGCCCTTTGAAAAGTCATGACTTTCCAATGCGCGTGGTTGATCGGCTGACGTTTGGGTCCGTAATAAGACTTCCTTGGTGATGTAGAACGTATCTTGCATATCACGAGCGGGATGATCCTTAGGTAAGTTCAAACGTTCGAAGTTATAATAATCTTCTTCAACTTCATCCCCGTCTTCAATTTCGTAACCCATACCGATGAATAAGTCTTCTAATTCAGTGATAATTTGGGTAATCACATGTGGTTGGCCTTGAGGAACCGTCCGACCTGGTAAGGTCACGTCTAGCTTTTCTGCAGCCAATTGTGCGTTAACCGCAGCTTCTTCTAATTCAGACCGCCGATGATCAATCGCATTTTGCAAGTGATCACGGATCTCGTTGGCATAAGCCCCAACTTTTGGTCGTTCTTCAGGAGTTAAGTCGCGCATCCCACGTAATACTTCGGTGATAGGTCCTTTTTTACCTAACAAATCAACCTTGATTTGGTTGACTTTGTTCAAAACATCAGCGGACTTAATGTCTGCCAAGCCTTGATCGCGTAGTTCAGTTAACCGATCTTGTAAGCTCATAGTCTTCCTCCAATATCTTTACTCACGTTTTTCGACACAAAAAAACCTCATCCTAAAAAGGGACGAGGTTATCGCGGTACCACCCTTGTTCGTTGTCTCCAAATGACACTAAGTCATGAAACAACGCACTTTCACCGCATAACGATCGGTGGCACCGGAAAATTATTTGTTTAATCAAAACGCCCAATTTCAGCTCAGAGAGTGAATTCACTAATCAGCACCACCAGTGAGCTCGCAATCGATGGCTCACTTCCCTGTAGATGATGTCAAACTAGTTACTAGTTCTCGTCAATGCTTTTTTCTTTACATATGCCAGTCTATGGCAAACGACAGTCAGCGTCAAGCCCTATTCACAAGATTGTGCGGGACTAAACCACTTATCAGACCACATGTGCACGGTATTCATGACTTGCCGCAAATCAGCCCCTTTGGCCGTTAAGCGGTATTCAATCAAAGCCGAATCACAGTGTGTCACCCGACTAACAATGCCATTTTCTTCTAATTCTTTTAAGCGAACGACCAAGACACGGTCACTACACTTCGGCACCCTACGCGCTAAGTTCTTAAAACGTTGCGGCCCGTCTTCTAGCAGGACGTCAATAATGAGTCCGTTCCACTTTTTGCCTAAGATTGAAAAAGTCTTTTCAAACTTAGGACACAGTTCAAATTGGGATTCCACGGTCGAATCACTGACCGTATCTAGCATCATTTCTGACATTCCATGACCTCCAAAAAACATCCGCAGACCAATCTTACCCGGCAGTTGTCCCCCGGAATCGATCTAACTGTTTGGCCACCTTCGTACGTAAGGGTCCAAAAAATTCATGTTCTGCTTCATAATCATCGACTAAAGAAACTAACAAACTTTCCCGGTATTTAGGTAACGCCAGCGTTGCCCCAAACATATGCTTTAAGATGATATCTTTTTCCATCGGGGTTAGTTTGGTTAACTTTTCAGCGTTGCGCAACGCTACCCGGGGATGAATAAACGCATGGGAGCCAAGATCAAACTTGGTTTCACGCCAATCATAATAAAACAAATCGTGTAACAAACCACCACGGGCAACCGCGGTCGTGTTTAAATGCCACTTCTTAGCTAACAAATAACTATCGTATGAGACTGCAATTGAATGATCTAAGCGATTCGAATGATGGTGTTGGGTAAAATCAGCTAAATGTTGAACGGCTGGTTGGGCTAATAAGTCGGCCACAATCGCCACATATTCAGGATCTTGTTTCCATGCATTGGTTTTCATTGAAAGCTCCCTTTACTTAATAACTACCGCTATTCTACTAAAAAGTAAGTGAATTTGAAAGTATTTTGTTTACCAAACAAGCTTAATTTAACAAACGATATAACTTTTGGGGACGACGCTCGCTGATTCAAAAGTAGATTTTCTTGCCACCTACCGTTCGCCCACCTTGAGCCGGAACGCTGTGGGTGGACCGTCGTTTTGAGCCACCCACAGCGTGTCTCAAAAGCGCCAAGCTCTAAGCGATAAATCGCTAAGAGCTCCCACGGCTGGGCTCAATGTGGAGGCACTCTCGGTTATGATGGTGATTACAAGATTGCTTGGTATTCGCAATACAACCGGAGCCAGCCAGTGATGGCGCTGGCCGTGAAAACATCGTTAGTCCGGGTGATTTTCCCGGTCTTACGATGTAGCCGACTTTTGAGACTAGTGGTTTTGGCTAGGCTTAAAAGCGAGGTGGAAGCCCGTCCTTTGGCTGAAACCGGTCCCCACAGCCGGCAGAATCACTGGCTGGCGTAGGTGACTCATTTAATACCAATCAGATTTCTATCCTTAGCGATATAAGCCAAACATAAGAATTCCGGCGGCAATCGCCACGTTCAAGGACTCGGCACGACCCTTGATTGGAATATAAAGATTCTTATCGGTTTGCGCCAGTAGCACATCACTCATCCCGTTACCTTCGTTCCCCATAATCAAGCCAAAGCTGGCTGGTGCATCGATATCTAAATATTGCGCCGCTTCTGGATTCAACTCCGAACCGTAGACTGGTTTATCTTCAGCGTGGAACCGGGCCACTAATTCACCCAAATCAGTACTGATTAATTGTAAATGAAACTGGCTCCCCTGCATCGATCGTTCAACTTTTGGTTGATGAATATCTACGGTCCCAGTCCCAAATGCCACACCGGCAAAGCCAGCTGCATCGGCCGTTCGGACCATTGTCCCAATGTTACCGGGATCTTGCACATTATCTAATAACAACCACGGCCGCGTTAAATCCAAATTCGCTAACGGATCAGCAGCCGCTTTTGGCAAATTCGCAACCGCAAACACACCTTGTGGGGTAACGGTGGCACTGATATGACTCGCTACTTCTTCAGAAATTTCAATTACCGCTGGAAACTGGGTTAAATCCGGTTCCGTTGCCAACTGTTTCGCCGTAATCAACAACGTGCGAATGGCAACGTGGGCTTTAACAGCCTCGTTAACTAAGTGCCAACCATCTAATAAATATTGACCTTGTTGTTTTCGACCTTTTTTCGTTTGTAACTTTTTCCACCCTTTAACGTGGGCATTTTGCAATGAATTAATTTTTTCCATGTTAAACTCCAATTCTATCCGCTGGTTAATATCGACTAGTATAGCATATTCGAGCACCTCACAACCTTACAGTCCAGCCATTCCATGCTATTATATTAGATAGACGCTAGAATAAAGGAAGTGACAATATGCGAGCAGTAACCCTCCAAGCCAGTGGCCGCGTGCAAGGCGTCGGTTTTCGCTGGGCCACTAAAGTCGCCGCCGATAAGTGCGGTGTTAATGGTATCGTCCGAAACTTAATGGATGGCTCCGTTTTTATTGAAGCCGAAGGAGAAGATCAACGAATCGCCGTGTTTATCGACGTTATTCGTCAATCTCCAACTGATTTTGGTCGCGTTGATCATTTAATCGTGCATGAAAGCGAGCCACAAAACTATCATAATTTTCGGATAACCAATTGAAATCCCTGCCGCTCTCTAGTATCATCATGTTTATATGTAAAAAAGTGAAGGGGATTATTAACTAGTGAAAAATAAAAAAGCGCTGACCGTCACACTGGCACTCTCCAGTTTAGCCTTATTTTTAAGTGGCTGTGTTCAGACAAAAAATGGGAAACCGTATGGCTTTATTTACGATTACCTGGCTAAACCTGGGCAAGTTGTCATGCAATGGATGGCCCACCTTTTTGGCAATAACTATGGCTGGGCCATTATCGGTTTAACCGTGTTGGTTCGTTTAGTCCTATTGCCAATGATGGTTAACCAACAACGCAAGTCCACCTATCAACAAGAAAAGATGGCCGCTGTTCAACCAGAAATGAAGAAGATTCAAGCGGCTCAAAAAGCAGCGACAACGCAAGAAGAAAAAGCAGCTGTCAGCAATCAAATGATGCAACTCTATAAAGACAACGGGATTAGCATGACCGGTGGGATTGGTTGTTTACCATTATTGATTCAATTGCCAGTCTTCTCTGCTTTGTATTACGCGATTCGCTACTTGCCAGAATTGTCAAAAGCACAATTCATGGGTATCACCTTAGGGAAATCCAGTTTCTTGTTAGCTGCCCTAGCTTTTGTTTCTTATGTTGGTCAAGGTTACTTGTCTATGATCGGTTTACCACAAGAACAAAAGAAAACAATGCGGACGATGTTAATCGTTAGTCCAGTCATGATCTTCTTTGTTTCGATGTCTGCGCCAGCTGGTTTAGGATTATACTTCTTCGTTGGTGGGCTCTTCGCCTGCTTGCAAACGTTGATTATCAACTTCTTCCGGCCACGTATTCGTCGCGAAGTTGAGGCTGAACTTAAAAAACACCCAATTAAGCCAGTGATGCCAGCTGCTAGTGCAACGGCTAAACCCGTCCAAGCAACTGAACAACCGGCTGATGATGATGCTGCAACACCACGTAACGCTCGCCCAACTGGTGGTCGTAACGCCGGTAAGCAACAACGTCACCGTAACTAAATGATTGTAACGAAAAAGCCAACCGAAATTTGCGGTTGGCTTTTTTGCTGACTATAAAATGATGCCAATAATTAGCGCTAAAATTTGCATGCCTTGAAACAGCATTAAGTTTTGTGGTGCGGTGTTAAACGTGGTCTCTTTGACTTGTTCAGCATTGAAAACCTTGATATTCTTTAAAATCTTAGGTAAAACTAACAATACTAACAATTGATACCACGGTAAAATCTGTAGTCCCACACTAACAAGCACTGGGATATACGCTAATAAGGCTAAAACATCATAGGTTTTAATTGCCCGTTTACGACCGATATAATATGGGACCGTATACCGTTTGTTACGAATATCTTGATCCAAGTCACAAATATTATCAGCTAACATGATGTTCGCCACCAAAAAGATATTTGGAAGACCAACTAAAATCATAACAAGAATATTTTGTAGGTTTCCAACGATTGCGAATTGTGGCCAGGCAAACGTAAAGCCCATTAAAACCGGCGTTGCCACATTCATATAAACCGCTAAGAAAAAGACCCCAAAGCCTTCGACAGTTCCCGACAGTAACTCCCCTAGTGGAAAACGTGAGAATGGCACCGGACCATACGTATAGAAGATTGCCACGCCAATGGCCGCTGCCCCCATGAATAATAAGAGCAAATTCGTTTTAAAAACCAATACGATCCCAAGAATAATTGCAGTTGCTAGCATCACCAACATCAAATGTAACGACCGTTTCGGTGACAAATGTTCACGACCAATAATATTATACGTATCGCGATAATGCAGATCCACCGCTAAATAATAATCTTGAACGTTATTAAACCCCGTCACAAATAGTGCGATTGCGACTTGCGCAATTAAGTAAATTAACGAATTTACCCAATTAAACGCATGAAAATAATAAATTGAAAATAAAATCCCAATAAAATACGGCACAACACTCGCCGCTTTGGCATTCAACCGAATGAACTGTAAGAAAATTTTAACCGTCATTGGCCGATAAGCTGTTTCGTTCGTCAACCCCAACGCCCCCCTAAATAATTAACTTGCCTCTTCACTATACCAGTCTTTGAAGGGCTTGCAAACAGAGCGGGGCAAAAGTGGCCTTACTAATCACCTACCGTTCGTCCACATTGAGCCGGAACGCTGTGGACGGACCGGTCGAGCCAAAAACCGGTCTCGACCATCGTTTTGAACCACCAAGTCCGTGTTTCAAAAGCGCCAGACTCTAAGTGATAAATCGCTAAGAGCTCCCACGGCTGGGCTCAATTTGGACTCACTTTCGGCTGTGTTAGTGATTACTAAAATGATATTGCAAACTAACCGGAGCCAGCCAGTGATGGCGTCGGCCGTGAAAACATCGTTAGGCCGGATGATTTTACCGGACTTTACGATGTGGACGACTTTTGAGACTAGCGGTTTTGGCTAGGCTTAAAAGCGAGGTGGAAGCCCGTTTTTTGGCTGAAACCGTTCCCCACAGCCGGCATAGTCACTGGCTGGCGTAGGTGACTAATTTGGTCATAATTCAAACTAATACTAGTATGATTTCTATCATCATATTTGACTTTCAATCTTCAACTATCAATATTTGGACACCAAAAAGGCGCTTGGCTGTTACCCCAAACGCCTCCATCACTATTTTGATGTATCATCGTGCTCATGATCATCCAAAGGTGCTTCATCTAAATCTTGTATTGCTGGTTTAATGCCAGCTGGTCGTTCTGTTTTGGCAATCTTTTCAACGGCATCCGTATCCGCTTCGGCTTGCGCCAGCAACGTTGGATCTTTCAAGATCGGCAATCGGAATCGGAAGATCGACCCATGTCCGACCACTGATTCCACACTAATCTTGCCATGATAGCCTTCGACTAACCGTTGGGCAATCGACAACCCTAACCCATTACCGCCTTTATCACGGCTCCGCGCCTTATCCACGCGGTAGAACCGATTAAAGACGCGATCAAGGTTATCTTTAGCAATCCCCTCACCAAAATCTTGAACCGCCACTTCCACGTAACGAATATCCGTCGACAAAGATAGATGGATTTCTTTACGCTTGGTTGAATATTTCACCGCATTATCCAGCAAAATAATCAACAACTGTTCCAAATGATTTCGATAAATTTGAGCATAAATTGGTTGCTTAACATCGTCATCGAAGGTAAACACAAAGTCTGGATGAATCATCTTAAAATCATTAAATGCTTGTGTCACAAGTTTTTGAACATCGGAGGTCTCATGACCAAAGTTAATCTCTAGTTGTTCAACCCGTGAAAGGTCCAGCATTTCTTGAACCAAGCTTTGCATCCGCTTAGTTTCTGACAACGACGCCGACAAGGATTCTTCTAAGACTTGCGGATCGTCTTTCCCCCAGCGATTCAACAGTTCCATGTGGCCTTGAATAATTGCGACCGGTGTCCGCAATTCATGTGAGACGTCTTCGACGAACTGCTGCTGCTGCGTAATATAGCGTTGCATCTGATCTAGCATATCGTTAAACAGCATTGCTAAGTCAGCCAACTCATCGTTACGATTTAGATCAGGTACTCGGGAATCTGTCTGTGGGTCATCTTTGACCGCGTTAATCGTTTGCGTGATTTTTCGCATCGGCCGTAATAAGAACGCCGCCAAAAAATAACCAAACAATGTTGCACCAAAGACAGCAATCAACGTCATCACAATAAAAATCCAAACCAAATTGTGCGTCGTCGTATGGTAGTCTTTCAAATTATTCGTTATCTGAACGTAACCGATCAATTGATGTCCCGTTGATGCATGAATCGGTGCGCGCCCTACCAACTGCATCTGACTTCCATGCCCCACTGTTTCAGTCTGACGCGTGGTCGTTTTTTGGAACTCATGCGCATCTTTACGTGAGATATAGAGCGTAATACCGCTAGGATTGTAGACGGTCACAGCCAGATTTGTTCGTGACAACGCAGTTAAATCGGAATCTGAGAAAATGGTTGTTTGAAGGGCCCCCTTTTTCCGCGATTCCATACTGGTCGCTGGCTCAACATTGGCTTCTGGTTGTAATTTAGCGGCCACTGATTTAATCGTGAGATCTTTAGTTTCGGTTCGCAAGGATTGCTGAACCGTGGTGACGGCACTCACCACGTCACGTTGTTCTTGACGCAATAAGAGGTTCGTGAAACTCTTATACACCAAGATTGAAAAACAAATAAAAATGAGCGCGGTCCCGATTGCGGTCCCTAGCGCCCATTTCCACTTCAATGACCAACGTTTACGTGGTTGCGGTGTCGTAACCGAAGCATCCGTGGTGGTCGTCATTAGGACCGGATCACGTATCCTGTCCCACGAACAGTTTGGATATAACTCTTTTCGCCTGGTCGGTCAATCTTGTTCCGTAAGTAACGGATATAGACATCAACGACATTGGTTTCAACTTCGGATTCATAACCCCAGACCTTGTTTAACAAGACATCTCGCGCTAAGACCACGTTGATATTTTCCATTAACGTTAATAATAATTCGTATTCACGCTTAGTCAGGTTGATGACTTCATCGCCCCGTTTAACAACTAAGTTTTCTTTTTCGATCGTTAAGTCTTTGTAAGTAACCGTCGTTTGTTTCGTGCTTTGTTGTTCGCTTTCAAGGTCAATTCGGCGTAACAAGGCCCGTAAACGTGCCAATAATTCTTCGATTGCAAATGGTTTAACGATATAGTCATCGGCCCCATGGTCTAAGCCAGAAACCCGATCAATAACTGAATCACGAGCAGTCATCATGATAATTGGCGTATTCTTGACTTCACGCACCCGACGGCAAACTTCTAACCCATTTAATTCTGGCAACATTAAATCGAGTAAGATGGCGTCAAAATCTTCAGCTAACGCAGCGTCTAAGCCTTTACGGCCATTATATTCAACTTGAATGTCGTAACCTTCATGTTTTAATTCCAGTTCGACAAAGCGGGCGAGATTCTTTTCGTCCTCAATAATTAATATTCGACTCATTTACTTTTAGTCACTCCTAATATTCAACTTATCTAACTTGCGTACTGCTTAGTGTTTAATGAGAAACGACCCCCAATAAACATGTACAACATGTTATTTTAACATGAATACGCTAATTTTCCTACACCTGAAATCAAGGGAAACCTTCATTTAGCTCTCATTCTAGCAGGTTTTCACTTAAAAGCAATTTTGAGGACTAATCAGCCGGATGTGCCTGGTGCCATTGCTTAATCGCTGTGAGTCGTTGTTGCCACGCTTTTTCTTGGCCTTGATCGGTCGGTTCATAATACGTCTGGTTAGCCAATTCTGGGGGCATGGTGGTCATCGTTGTCAACTTAGCCGCCGTATCATGCGCATATTGATAATCGTCGCCATAACCTAAATCTTTCATTAAGGTCGTCGGCGCATTTCGAATCTGTAATGGTACCGGTAAGTTACCTTTGGCGCGCACATCAGCTTGAGCCGCCGACTTGGCCGCATACAACGCATTTGATTTTGGCGCTAATGCCAAATAAGTCACGGCTTCAGTCAAATTCACATCACACTCTGGCATCCCAATCAATTGGCAAGCTTGAAAAACCGCGACGGTTAATGGCAAGGCTTGACGATCAGCGAGTCCAATATCTTCACTAGCAAATCGAATCAGTCGCCGCGCAATATATAACGGATCTTCGCCACCATTAAGCATGCGCATAAGCCAATAAATAGCCGCATCTACATCACTATTGCGCATCGATTTGTGTAACGCCGAAATCATATTATAGTGTTCTTCACCATTTTTATCGTAGCGTAACGATTTAGTATTAATGAGTTGGTGTAACCCAGCCGTCGTAATCGTCGTTGTTTGGCCCTCATGTTCACCATTTAAAACGGCCATTTCTAGTGTGTTTAAGGCCATTCGCGCATCACCATTGGCAAATTCAGCAATCAATTGTAAGGTATCCGATTGTAGGTTGACCGTTAGCTGCGGAAACCCTTGTGGACTCGCTAACGCCGCTTTCAAAATTTCCGTCAGCGCGTCGGTTGTCAACTCTTTGAGGACGAGAACCTTACAACGTGACAATAAAGCCGCGTTAATTTCAAATGATGGATTTTCAGTTGTCGCACCAATTAGGGTAATACTCCCCCGCTCAACGTAAGGCAAGAACGCATCCTGTTGCGCTTTATTGAAACGATGGATTTCATCAATGAAGACCATCGTACGTTCGCCAAAGTCACGATTGGCTTCGGCTTCATCCATAATCGTCCGAATTTCTTTAATCCCAGTTGTCACCGCACTAAATGTGATAAAGTGCGATTTCGTTTGCCGGGCAATAATTTCCGCCAACGTGGTCTTACCAACACCGGGAGGACCCCAAAAGATCAACGAGGGCATCTGATCTTCGGCAATGAGTTGCCGTAATAACTTTCCCGGTCCCAATAAATGGTCTTGACCTTTAAAACCATCCAGCGTAGTTGGCCGGACCCGATAAGCCAACGGGCTACTAGTCCCCCGATACGTATTAAAAAGTGATTCTTGTTTCAATTTAGCACCCCGTTTCATCGTCAAACTGTTAAGGTAATTATAACGCAAACGTACGTTCGATACAAAAAAAGCGGTCATTATTTATTTTTAAAATATTGACTATCATTATTCAATTAAAGTGCTATAATTCAGTGTCATGGGGGATGATTAACATGTTAAAGAACGAAAAAGCAGAACGTTTATTCCAACAAATTAGTGCCGTTTATAATGATCCAGAAGTTGCTAAAGAACCTGAGTTAGAGGCAAAATTACTCGCTTGTGCGCAAGAGTTGGCAAAAGAGGAAAATTATCTTTTAAGTGCAACTAAAGCTAACGCGATTATGGTTGGCGCTATTCGTACCCACATGCAGCATCCAATCAAAGCGTTGAATACCCTTTACACGCAAACGGCCCGCACCTCTGAATATTATTGGGGCGTCGCTGTAGCATCAATGCTAAGTCCAATTTGGTAAAATTAACTTTAAATTCAACAACGACTGACTAGCTTTAATGGCTAATCAGTCGTTTTTTGCGCAAAAAAACGACCCTAATCGTACAGATTGAGGTCGTTATGGTTAACTTAACGATTTATTGTTCTTCATACCAAGTGTAATGGAATAACCCTTCACGGTCAGTCCGTTCGTAGGTATGGGCACCAAAATAATCCCGTTGTGCTTGTAACAAGTTAGCAGGTAAAACTTCAGCCCGGTATGAGTCGTAGTATGATAATGCGGCACTGAATGATGGTACGGGAACGCCGGCTTGGATAGCCAAGCTTAAGACGTCACGCGTTGATTGTTGGTACTTCGCTGCGATATCAGCAAAGTAGTCATCCATCAATAAGTTGTTTAAATCAGGCTTCTTATCAAAAGCATTGGTAATGTTTTGTAAGAATTGAGCCCGGATGATACAACCGGCGCGCCAGATTTGTGCCAATTCGCCGTACTTCAAGTCCCAGCCGTAATGTTCAGCGGCAAAGCGTAATTGTTCGAAACCTTGTGCGTAGCTCATGATCTTACTGAAGTAAAGGGCTTCGCGAATCTTTTCAACCAATTCTTCTTTGGCTGGTAATTGCACATCGTTCTTAGGACCAGCTAACTTCTTAGAAGCAGCAACCCGTTCGTTCTTCATCATTGAGATGTAACGTGCATAAACGGCTTCCGTGATCACTGATTGTGGTACTTGGACGTTCAAGGCATCTTCGGAACTCCACTTACCAGTCCCTTTGTTGTTCCCACGATCTAAGATCATGTCAACGATAGGCTTCGTCTTGTCGTCACCTAAGTCGTCTTTACGTGACAAGATGTCAGCCGTAATTTCGATTAAGTAACTGCTTAATTCGCCCTTGTTCCATTCAGTGAAGACGTCAGACATTTCATCAACTGATAAGCCCGCAACATTACGCATAATGTTGTAACTTTCATCGATCAATTCTTCGTCACCGTATTCGATCCCGTTATGAACCATCTTAACGTAATGACCGGCACCGTTAGCGCCGATGTAAGTGACACATGGTGCGCCATCTTGAGGAGCTTTGGCTGAGATTTGTTCCAAGATTGGGGCAACTAAGTCATAAGCTTCTTTTTGGCCACCTGGCATCAAAGAAGGCCCTTGTAAGGCACCTAATTCACCACCGGAAACACCCATCCCAATGAAGTTGATGCCGGATTTGTCCAAACGGGCATTCCGAGCAATCGTATCATTGAAGTTCGTGTTCCCACCATCGATCAACACATCGCCTTTATCAAGCAATGGCAATAATTCATCAATCACAGCGTCAGTTGGTTTCCCAGCTTTAACCATCATGATAATCCGACGTGGTTTTTCAAGTGAAGCCACGAAGTCTTCGATCTTATAACTTGGCGTTAACTTCTTTTCTGCATGGTTCTTCATTACTTCTTCAGTTTTGGCACCTGTCCGGTTAAAAATAGCGACTTGATAGCCGCGGCTTTCAATGTTCAAAGCCAAATTTTTACCCATGACAGCCATACCAATGACACCAATTTGTGGTTTTTTGTTACTCATTAGATGTTAGCCTCCCAAATTTTACTACGTGACAATCGTACCAAAAACGCGGGATTAATTAAAGTAATTTGAGCCGTTTTATCAAAAAAGTTTCATATTTTTTATATTTTTGCGAAAGTTATTTTCATATTATTTAATATATAAAAAAATCAACCAAGAACTATGCATTCTCGATTGACTAATTGGTAGTATGTCTTCAGACATTGTATTGAAATAGATATCTTTAAACAAAAACAGTTTTACTTTTTAACATAGTGATACATATTATAATTCCAGCCTTTATTTTTACCCATAATTCCAATGTTAATCGTCTTTGTCTTACTCTTATAGCCTTTGACTTTAGGTGCCTTAATCTTAACCATCGTGCCAACCAGACCTTTGACCGTATACTTAACATATTTTTCATGTAAATTAGAAGTTGTGTAATAGGCGAGACTGCCTTTAGCCGTCACAGCTTTCTTGGATTTAGCATTTTTTGCTTGCTGTTTAGCAGAAATGACCTTCATAAAGACAAATGGATTTGTTCCATAGCCAACGCTACCATCTTTAAATACCGTAATGGCACCAATGGTACTATCTTCCATATCTTTATAACCTTTATACTTCGGTGTTTTAACGGCCGTTGTTTTACCATATGGCAAGGTAACCTTGAAGTCATGCCATTTACCGTCTTTCCAGATTAATTTCTTAATCACTACTTTTTTTATCTTAGTCGCAGCTTGGGCAGTCACTGGTTGACTCACCTGATCAGACACAACCCCAACAACTGCACCAGCCCCCGTTAAAGCTGTACCCACTGCTAAACCCGCTAACCATTTTTTTGACATGATCATCAAACTCCTTTTGTACTTATTATTTTATGTCGCCGTTATCATAGCATAACCGTGCGACACACCATGTCGTTTTTCCCAAAAGGAGAAAAATAAATAAAAAAGACTCGTTTTTCACGAGTCTACAATCAATTTAAGCGTTATTTTCCTGTTTCACGCATATCCTGTTTCCAAAATCCGATCGTATTAGCAGTTGTCTTCGCAGCCGCTGCTTCTAGCGTTGCGACTTCGGCAGCCGATAAGTTTGTTACCGCCACTTGAGCCGCCTCCGTGACTTGATGAACCTTAGTCACACCAATAATCGGTAATGTACCTTTAGATAAAGCCCAGGCCATCGCCGTTTGGGCCACGGACAAATCGTGCTTAGCGCCGACTGCCTTCAATTGTTGAATCAAAGTCGTTAATTCAGGTAATTGTGGATTATAGACCTTTCCTCGTGCACTATCTGCCGGGAAAGGATGATCGACATCATATTTACCGGTTAAGGCACCTTGTTCCAAAACCATGTACGCAAAAAAGGTGATGGCTTGTTGATGACAATAAGCCAAAATGCCCGCTTGTTCGGAAGTCCGATCTAACAAGCTTAAATGATTCTGCACCGCGTCTAATTTAAAACCAGCCGCACCTAAAATAGCTTGTACCCGTTTAATCTCGGGTAACGTATGATTTGAAATCCCAATATGCTTGATTTGGCCGCTTTTCAGGAGTGGAATAAGCTGTGGCGTCCATTTTTCAACATCGTCATCATTATGAATCCAATAGTAATCAAAATAAGCCGTTCCTAGTCGTTGCGTACTCCCTTGAACATGTCCATGACCGGATGCTCACCGGTACCGGCCAATTGTGGTGTAAACTTCGTCGAAACAACCAACTTTTCACGCGGCGTGGTCCGCATTAATTGCCCTAAAATCGTTTCAGAATTGCCTTTACTATACGCATAAGCAGTGTCCCAAAAGTTCAAGCCCCGTTTAATTGCTTCATCGTAAACTGCCTTAAAATGTTCGGCCGAATAGCCGTTACCAAAATAATTATCGGTATCGCCCCACGCCCAAGCACCTAAGACAATCTTTGCAGCTGTTGTCATTGATGATCAGTCTCCTTTAACTTAACTAGTTCACTTTAAGCATACGACCACTCAAATCAAAAAGCGACCGTTAATCATGATAAAAATATGTACAAAAAAACTCGCCTAAGCGAGTTTTTAGATCGTATTCAGATGAAAAGTCCCATGCGCCATGGCCGCACTGCGGCTTTTCAGCAACTAAATCAAATTAGTTGTTTACTTTTACGACTTGTTTACCGTTGTAGAAACCACAACTTGGGCAAACGCGATGAGAAATCCGTAATTCGCCACAATTTGGGCATGGTGCCAAATTTGGTGTAGCCAATTTAATATGACCACGACGGTTGCGTTTACGCATCTTAGATGTTCTTCTTGCTGGTACAGCCATCAACCTACACCTCCTTTAAATAATTTTCACTTAATGTGAGATTATGATAGGTCTAGCGCAATTTAATCCTTGGCTTCCTGATCAGGGAACAGGTTTTTTAACTTTGCTAAACGCGGATCAACAGTTTTATGTTCTGCAGCTTGCTTCGCAAGGTCATCTTCACTGATAACCTCCCACCCTTGTCCAGTGGGCATTGCTTCGCCATTTTGTTCAGCTTCAGAAAGAATCTGCATGGGGATACGAACCAAAATGTTATCCTCTACAGCAACATCAAAATCGAGCATTTCGTCTTCCGGTAAGACAATCACCGTATCTTCTTCGTCAAAACGTTTCAGATCCGTGCCTTCTGGGACGTAAATTTCTGTCATTTGAAAGGCCAATGGCAATGCCACTGGCGTCAGTGAACGTGTTGAAGGCACCGTTAACCGGGCCTCAACCTTCGCTGAAATTAGCACGTTACCCTTATCATATGACGCGTAGCCGGTCACTTGAACGGCTTCAACATCATAGATATCTTTTGGATAACGCGTCATCAGGTCGTGTTTTAAGTCCAATGCTTCATCAAACTGAAGTGGTTCATCACGATAGCTTCGCAGCTGGCTCAAAGACCATTTCATTTAAAAACCTCCTAATGCAACGTGATAAATTATACCTGTGTGAAAATCCTTTGTCAATGTTTTTTCCTTGACAGGCGCAAAAGCCCGTCAATAAACACCACCATACCAAGAAAACACGTAGCGGTCAACCAAGATTATCCGTAAATCGCCACGGTCGTCGATATAAATCTTGATGTTGCTGATTAATCAACTCATACACCCGACCAGCGCGATAATCCAAGGCAAGTTCGTGCAACCGTAGATCCTTATTAATCTTCGTATATAGTGGCATCGTCAACGACTTTTTAACTTGATGCAAATATTGCTGACCGGTGGCACTAAAGCCCAATACGCGCAAATAAGGACGCGCTTGTGCCGTCTGCACCTCAGTAGTAGTCAATTGTAACAATGCCGCTGCGGCCACCCGTTGCAAGCGCGTATACGTGTACCGTTTGGATTTGACCTGTGCTAAAAAGTCTTCAAAATTTGACGCATTTTGAACCATATCCTGCATCCGATATTCTAAACCCTCTGCCATTTGATCATACTGACCACTGCGATCAACCGTAGTAGTGAGCAATTGATACTGCAAATGCGGCCAAAAATCGGCCCAACTGACTAACCGATTCGATTTTAACTGGGCGAGTGTCTCTGCCGGCACAACTCGTTCAACTTGATCCCAGTTACCTGCTAAAGCAGCTTGGCGAATTGCCGTGCCACTGGCAAACTGATCTCCTTGAATCGCAGTATCATTGTGATCTGAGCCGAGCCGTTGCATGGGTATCAAGCGCATCGGTGCGCCTAGGCGTTGATTAGCCACATAGTAGCAGAACCCTAACATATCATTCGCCTTAGTCAACGCTTGCCCCGTAGCGGTCTTTAAAGCCGCGTTAAACAACGTTGCATAGGTCGCATTGAACTGTTTAAACGCCTCACGTCCCGATGGAAAAGCGGCCATTAACTGACTAAAATCCAAATCTGGATGTTCCGCGCCAAAAACCAAGCTTTCACACCCTAACTCAGCTAAGAGTCGTACCCCGCCTTGGGCAAATAAATGGGCCGGCTGCATCGCATAAAAAACCGGCAACTCAATCACTAGATCCGCACCCGTTTGTAACGCTAACTGGGCCCGAGTCCATTTATCCAGGATCGCTGGTTCACCACGCTGTAACCAATTGCCGCTCATCACGACGACGGTACAATCTGCACCGGTTAGTGCCTTAGCTTGTTGTAACTGATAAACATGGCCGTTGTGTAATGGATTATATTCCGTAATAACCCCAACTGCCCGCATATTGATCACCTACTTTTGACAGTCAAAGAACCAACGGGTAGTTTGCTCATCCGGTGCTTGTTGACCGAAGTCAGCCGTCACCGTCACGCGACTAAAGCCAGCCGCTGCTAAGGCCTGTTGGTAAGTTGCCAAGTCATAAGTTTGTTCTTGATGCAATTCACTCACTTCATCAAACCCTTGCTTATCTGCGTTCCAAATGAAGAACGTTAAGTCATGTTCCGCACTATGAGGCGTTTCGCCCGCATAGCTGGTCCACATAAACGCCCGTTCATCATCACGATAATTGTACATATACCCCGGATAAATATCATCCGTTTGGTGTGGCGTAATGACATCGAACAAAAACTTGCCATCGGCCGTTAAATGCTTAGCCACCTCACTAAACGCTTGTTGAACCTGGTCAATATCCGGTAAATAACAAAATGAGTCCGCAAAGCACGTCACCGCACTAAACGTCCCAATTTCTGATAAATCTAACATATTCCCTTCAACTAACGGAATCGCAACATCAGCTTCTTCGGCATGTTGTTGGGCCAAGGCTAACATATTATCAGACAAGTCAAGCCCCGTCACGTGATAGCCTGACTGGGCTAATAAAACGGCTAGGCGACCCGTTCCACAGGCCAATTCCAAGACTTCACCATCTTGATTAGGTAATTGACGACGCACAAAATCCAGCCATTGCTGGTACATGGCTGGATCGAAGAGTTCGTCGTATAATTCGGCAAACGTCTGGTAGATCATGCGTTTACCCATTGGGCGATATCAACTAATGGTGCATCGGCCCATAATTTTTCTAAGTTGTAATGTTGACGCGCATCCTTTTGGAAAACGTGCACAACCACGTCACCACAATCGATTAAAATCCATTCACCGGCCAAACGTCCTTCAACACTTTTGACATCAGAACCCGCTTTACGGATAAATTCAACGACGCTATCCGCAATCGCTTGTACTTGACGTTTTGAGTCAGCTGAGGCAATCACGAAGTAATCAGCCATCAAGCTCACTTTTTCCACGTCTAAGGCCACAACATCTTCGGCCCGTTTGTCATCTACGGCTTCAACCGTTAATTGTAATAATGCTTTGCTATCCATGTATTTCTTCCTTTGTTGTTTAATTATTTAGTCGTAACGGTGCCCACACCACCAACCCAAGCATTATAAGTTGCTAAGGTTTGCGGATAAACCGCTTGGCCCTTTTCAACCAAGTACGCTAAGGTATGTTGGATTTGATACCGAACACCCGCAGCCAAGGACTGCTTCGTTAATTTCCGTGCTTCTTCAACCCCCGGGAAGTCCCGGTTAGGTTCAATAAAATCAGCCATAAAGGTAATCTGGGCTAACTTTGACATGTACGGCGCACCGACTGTATGCAACCGTACCGCTTGTAAAATATCTTCATTCGCAATGTGGAGCTCATCTTTGATTAATTCTGCCCCAACGACACCATGCCAAACCCCATTGCCATAATGCACGAGTTCAGGGTCAAGCCCACGCGTTTTGATCAACTCAATAAAGGTTGCATCGTCACGTTGTTTGGCATAATCATGCAACAATCCCGTAATTGCGGCGAGCTCTGGATCAACACCATTAGCTGCCGCTAGTTCACGAGCCGTTTGTTCAACGCGTAAACAATGCTGGTAGCGTGCTGGCGTTAACTTGGCCGCCACTTTGGCCATTAATTCGTCATGGGTGTATGGCACTAGATTTTCTTGATACTCAATTGGCTTGCTCATATAAGTGATGCTCCTTAATATAATCTTCAACCGCTGCTGGAACCAGATATTTCACCGTGTGTCCCCGACTAACTTTCTGCCGGATCTGCGTTGAACTAATATCGACTAATGGGGCATCGACCCACATCACGGGATATTGACTCGTTGTCGGATACCCATTACGTTTGATCCCGACAAAAGTGACTAACTTCACCAGATCATCAATGCGATACCAAGTGTGTAAATAGTCTACCATGTCGCCACCAATAATGAAGTAATAATGCACCTCTGGATGTTGGGCCTTGAGGGCTTTAATCGTATCGTACGTATAACTTTTACCACCGCGCTTGAGCTCAGCGGTTTCTAATTTGAATAACGGATTATCCGCGATGGCGCGTTCCACCATATGCTGGCGGTCACTGGCTGCGATCGCTTTTTTCTCATCCACATGAGGTGGCTGGGCGTCCGGCATAAACCGAACTTCATCTAACCCCAGTTGGTCACCCACTTGTTGTGCCATGATTAAATGGCCCAAATGTGGTGGATTAAAAGTACCACCAAGAATACCGACCCGCTTTTGCGGGATATCGGTTACCATTTCAGCAACAACTTGCGTAGCTGTTTGATTAACCGTCTTCAAACCAAATTCCTCCCTAGATCTTGGCAACTGCCAATGAAATCTTTTGGTAATCAGCCTTGCTAGCTGGTAAATAAAGCACTAAGACGCGACCAATCGTTTGAACCACCGTAATTGGGGTGTTACTTTCAATCGCTTCTTTGACTTCATCAGTGGTCACATCAGCATTTTGTAAGATGTTGACCTTAATTAATTCACGCTTATCAAGCGCCACCACTAATTGATTTAACCATTCTTCAGTTAAGCCATTTTTACCAACGGCAAACATTGGCCGCAAATGATGCGCTTGACTTCTTAAATAGCGTTTTTGTTTTCCACGTAAGTTTTCCATGTCATTCTCCTATTGTCTATTAATCATTGCTGGTCGTGTTAACACATCGACCCCTTGAGGCGCCCAACCAGCGACACGCGTGTCAGCAGGCACAGTGACCCAACCGAGACCTTCAAAGACGACATCACTAACCGCAGTCGTCTTGAATTCATGCCGAACCAATGGTGGAAAATCGGCCACGGCATCACCAGTTGGTGGCGTGATCAATTCACCGACATGCTTTTCATAGAAGTTTTCAGCGTTTTCAGTTTTCGTCCGATGCAACGTTAAGTTGTTATCTACATAAACGACCCCCGCTGGTTTCACGGTATCAATGATGTCCAAACGGGCAACACCACCTAAGAAAAGCGTTTGCCCATTACCTAATTGGTAATTTTTAGGCCGAATTTCCTTTTGTGGTGACGCCAGCTTCAAATCATCTCCAGTTAAAACATGGGCCATTTGTTCTTGATGAATGATCCCAGGGGTGTCAACCATCTTGTGGCCGTCATCCAATGGAATTTCAATCTTATCGAGCGTGGTCCCAGGGAATCGAGATGTGGTAATCAAGTCTTTTAAGCCAGTATTATTGGCAATAATCCGGTTAATCAACGTTGACTTCCCAACATTGGTGACCCCAACCACATACACATCGCGACCGCGACGATACTTTTCGATTAAAGCTAACAAGTCATCGATCGCATTCCCACGTTTTGCACTAGTTAATGCCACATCAACTGGCTTGATGCCATGGGCAAAAACTTGTTGTTTCATCCATTCTTTGAGCTTCGTTCGACGTAATTGACGTGGTAAGACGTCTTCTTTGTTCCCAACTAGTAAGATCGGATTATCACCGACAAACCGTTGTAAACCGGGAATAATACTCCCATTCAAATCAAAAATATCCACGACATAAACGACTAACGCATCGGCGTCACGAATCGTCGCTAATAAATGCCGAAAATCGTCATCGGTTAAACCGACTGGCACGATTTCATTATAATGCCGTAATCGGAAACAACGTTGGCAATAAAGATCTTGAGTGTCATCAGCTAATGACTTCTTCAACGCTGAAGCAGGCGTATAACCTGCTGCTTTAGGATCGGTTGTTTGAATGGCTGCGCCACAACCGATACAATATAAAGTTTCTTGTGCTTCGCTCACTATTTAAGCTCCTTTTGAAAATGCATTGTCGGATAACGCCGGGCTAGGCTCTTCTTAATAAACCGTTCAAAGAAACGATTGATCCGTGTATTCCACGCATCGGTCATCACGATTGGCCGTACTAAGATACTGGCCACCCCCGCTAACCGGGAAGCCCACATATCCGTAATATACTGGTCACCGACCATCACCACTTCACTAGACCGTAGTCCTAACTGACGACGGGCCTTATTAATCCCAAATGGCAATGGTTTTAACGCACGTGACACGAATGGCAAATCCAGCGCTTGTAACGCCTTAGCGACACGGTCTTGTGAATTATTGGAAACAACCACGACAGGAATACCCGCGTCTTGTAACGCATGTAGCCACTGCTTAAGTTCCGGGGTACCATCAGGATTGTCCCAAGCAATCAACGTATTATCAAGGTCGGTCAAAACCGCCTTAATCCCTTGAGCCCGTAATTGGGCCGGTGTAATGTTATAGATGGCATCGAGCATCCAAGTTGGTTTAAATTGCTTAATCATTGTTTTCCCCTTCGCTACTGTTATCGTATTAGGTGTTTGGCCGGGACCTTACTGACCTATTTTATCATACTACCGGTAATCCTTGATGCGGATTTTCATTAAAATGCTAATGAAGTCATCTCTACATCATAGTTGGTTTTTGTTTATTAAGCAAATTTAAATGATGATCGATTTAACGATACACCGACTTGGAAGTCAAATAGTTAATGGATTTTGATTGACTGGTTTTTAACCATCTTGTACTTCACACTACTTTTCACTATGAAAATCAGTAAAAAAAGGCTTATTGAATCAAGGTAAACTCGATTCGATAAGCCTTATTAATGATTGGTAATTTTCAAGATAGTGAGATTATCCCTACATGCGTGGGGAATACTCATACATAGCCACATAACGCAATATAAAGCGTTATACCTTCTCATAATACAAATACAATTCTTTAAGCGCGTCAACGTACTGTTTTACAGCCACCACATACCGCACTCTTACATATTAACTATAATCGCTTACTTGTCTATGTATCTCAACGATCCTTGCAACTCATCTCACAACCATCATGCCTACTCATCACAAACCCTATCATCTTTAATCACCTTATAGCGATAGTCTAATAGCTTTTGTGCTACCTTAACACTAATGTTTTCTACGGGCCTTTCACCACTCTTTAAACGCCTTATGAGCGTGTTGTCTACACCTGTATCTTTGCCTATCCTATAAGCCGTCAAATCACTATCTAATAGTGTTTGTATCTCACGTACGATATTAATTTCTTGCATTGTCCTAACCTCCACATTATAATTAGTGTATATAAAAAGACAAAGGTTGTCATTACCAACCCTTGCCAAGTCGCGAATTCGGCGCGGTGAAACTAATCTTTAGACTAATCCTTGTGGTTGGTCTTTTTTATTATCTCAAAGACCTTAACCACGGGATCATCCCTACGTGCGTGGGGAATACACTAAACAAACAGCGCCACGACAGTATTTCATTTTTCCAACAACCCTAATTTACATGAGTTTGCATTTTAATTATAGCCTAAATACCCTCGCTAATACGCAGAAAAATACCAATGTATAAAAAAAGAGACGCCATCCAAATGATGACATCCCTTCTCAACCTTGCCGTTAATGGCTTGGATTTTTTTAATTAAGCTGCAAGAGCTTTCTTAGCTTCGTCAACCAAAGCTTTGAATGCATCAGCATCGTTAACAGCTAAGTCAGCCAACATCTTACGGTTCATGTCGATGTTAGCAAGCTTCAAACCATGCATTAACTTGCTGTAACTCATGTCGTTTAAACGAGCTGCCGCGTTGATACGGGCAATCCATAAACTACGGAAATCACTCTTACGCTTCTTACGATCGCGGAATGCGTATTCGTAAGATTTCATTACTTGGTCCTTAGCAACCTTAAATTGGATGTGCTTTGCACCACGGTAACCTTTAGCTAATTTTAAAATGCGTTTGCGACGCTTGCGTGTAACAGTTCCACCTTTAACTCGAGCCATGTTTGTTTCCTCCTAGATTTAACTAAAACGTTGTGAATTATTTTTGTAATAACTTGTGGTATGTTTTGACCATTGGCTTTTCAATAATAGCCGTACCACGTAATTGGCGACGTTGCTTCTTAGTCTTACCATGGAAACGGTGGCTAGTAAAAGCATTGGCACTCTTAATCTTACCCTTAGCGGTCACTTTAAAACGCTTTGCTGCAGCGCGGTTTGTCTTTTGTTTTGGCATAATCAATAATCCTCCTAGAAATTTACTTCTCAGCTTTTGGTGCTAACACCAAGAACATGCTCCGCCCATCCATCTTTGGATAAGCTTCAACTGACGCAAATTCTTTAGTGGCTTCAATCATTCGATTTAAGACTTGACGACCAATCTCTTTATGAGTAATGGCACGACCCTTAAACCGGATGGAAACCCGAACTTTGTCACCTTTTGACAAGAACTTTTCAGCATTTTTCAGCTTTGTGTTAAAGTCATTGGTGTCAATGGATGGGCTTAAGCGCACTTCTTTGATGCTAACAACTTTTTGTTTCTTACGTGCTTCACGTTGCTTCTTTTGTTGCTCGAAACGATACTTCCCATAATCCATAATTCTGGCTACAGGTGGTTTCGCTTTCGGTGCAACTAAAACAAGGTCTAAGCTTGCATCTTCAGCAATCTGCATTGCTTCTTGTCGTGACTTGACACCTAATTGTTCACCATCACTGGCAATCAAACGTACTTCGCGAGCACGGATGCCGTCATTAACCATTGAATCCTTAGCTATGGTAATTCACCTCCGTAAAATTTCGAGAAATCCACAAAAAGAGCGGGCGCATAATACGCCCGCTCAACCCCGTTAATGGGAATTAATTCATCGTTCATCTGCCCGACGACTTTAGTCACCTAGGCGAGAAGCGGGTGCTTCTGCTTTTTTTCTCAACTCCAATATAATACCAGAGTCAAAAATTAGTGTCAAGGGTTTTATTTGCTAGCGCCCCGACTGTAGTTTCGAACTTCTTGAGTGATGGCACCGATGAACATATCAACGGCTTCAGATTCAGTCCGTTCTTCCCCGTACTTACGTACCGAAACATTCCCGGTTGAAACTTCTTGATCCCCAACAACTAACAAGTATGGAATCTTCTTAGTTTGTGATTCGCGGATCTTGTAACCCATCTTTTCGTTCCGGTCATCAACACTAACCCGAATACCAGCTTCAGCCAAACGACGACGAACGTTTTCAGCGTATTCGCCGTGAGCACCATTGTTAACTGGGATGATCGTGACTTGTTTAGGTGCCAACCAAGTTGGGAACGCACCCTTATAGATTTCAGTCAAGTAAGCCGTGAAACGTTCCATCGTTGAAACTAACCCACGGTGAATCATGACTGGACGATGTTCTTCACCATCAGAACCAACGTACTTCAAGTCGAAGCGTTCTGGTAATAAGAAGTCTAATTGGATGGTTGATAACGTTTCTTCACCACCGAGGGCCGTCTTCGTTTGAACGTCCAACTTAGGACCGTAGAAAGCAGCTTCCCCTTCAGCTTCGAAGTAGTCGAGACCCATGTCATCCATGGCTGACTTCAACATCTTTTGACTCCGTTCCCACATTGCGTCATCATCGAAGTATTTTTCTTTATTTTCAGGGTCGCGGTAGCTTAAACGGAACCGGTAATCTGAAATATCAAAGTCTTCATAAACTTCAACCATCAATGACAAGATCTTCTTGAATTCTTCTTCAATTTGATCCATGGCAACGAACGTATGACCATCATTTAAGGTCATTTCACGAACACGTGATAACCCAGTCAAAGCACCAGATTTTTCATAACGGTGCATCATCCCAAGTTCCGCAATCCGCAATGGTAATTCACGGTATGAGCGAATATGATGGTTGTAAATTTGGATATGTGAAGGACAGTTCATTGGACGTAATTCCAATTGTTCGCCATCACCCATGTCCATTGGTGGGAACATGTCTTCACGATAGTGATCCCAGTGACCAGATTGCTTGTAAACATCCAAGTTAGCTAAAACTGGGGTGTAAACGTGTTGGTAGCCGTTAGCAACTTCCTTGTCGATGATGTAACGTTCGATTTGACGACGGATCGTGGCACCATTTGGCATCCAGTAAGGTAAGCCATTACCGACTTTAGGATCAACGAAGAATAAATCAAGTTCATTCCCGATCACCCGGTGATCACGTTCGCGGGCTTCTTGACGCCGTTTTAAGTCAGCATCTAAGTCTTTTTGCTTCAAGAATGCTGTCCCGTAAATTCGTTGTAACATTGGATTGCTGGACTTGCCTTGCCAGTATGCACCGGCAACCGACAATAACTTGAAGATCTTGGCTTTACCAGTTGAAGCCAATTGAGCCCCATCTGATAAATCAACGAAATCGCCTTGCTTGTAAACAACGACTTGACCGTCATTGGCAGCAGCACGTTCGTTAACTAAGTCTTGTTGGTAAGGGTTGTCACCAACTAAAGCTAACGCGTCAGCCTTTGATAAAACTTCACGTTCGATTGGTAAGTTTTCTTTGACGATGGCTTGCATCTTCAACGTAATAGCTTCCAAATCGTCTTCACTAACTTGCTTGCCATCTTCGTCCGGATTGTCGGTATCAAAGAAGAAGCCGTTAGCATTGCCTTCACCACTCCCAAAGTGAATGTTTGGGAAGAGTTGTTTAACCGCATTAGCCAAGATTTGGGCAGCAGTTTGACGTAACACTGCTAAACCTTCATCACTATCAGCAGCCACGATTTCAATGGCACCATCCGTGGTTAAGGGTTGGCGATAATCAACGACTTCACCGTTGAACTTCCCAGCCACTGACCGTTTAGCCAATGAGGGACTGATTGATTTTGCAATATCTTCCGTCGTTACGCCGGCATCGAATTGCTTTTCCGCGCCATCTGGAAATTTAACCTTAATACTTGCCATAAAATAGACACACTCCTTCAAAATTTACCCACTCACCAAAACGAACCATGCGCCGGGACGACAAAAAAGTCCCCACTACTAGACATAACTAGTAATAGGGACGTGATTGACGTGGTTCCACCCGATTTTTCAGTAACTTAAAGTCACTGACTCATTAGCGCTAATAACGGACGCGTTCCGGCTCTGTTGAGCATTACCGCAAAAGTGGTATCTCAAAAAATCTGGTCCAAGACTTCCAGAAAGTGTCTTGGTCTCTGTGATCCATGATTAATTGAGCATGTCTTTTGCATCTGTTTTCAATTAAACCACTTTTGTTTCAAAAGTCAACTCGATTTTTAAGCAAAATAAAACGTGCGACTACTTTGAGCCACACGTTTTATTTTAATCAGTTGGATTCAAACGGCGATTGCGACCAATCATTTCAATCTCGGTCGCTAAATATCGGACTCGTTGCATAATCCGTTGGGCCTTGACCGGTTCTTCGTCCCCTTTTTGGGAAATCGTTAAGTAACCAGCCTGTAATTCTTGCATTGAGAAATTCGATGAAAAGCACGTTGGCAATTCTTCTTGCATTCGATATTCCAAAATCACTCCGAGCACATCATCGCGAATCCACGTTGATGAGGCATCGGCACCAATATCATCAATCATTAAAATTGGTGCACGCTTGATGGCATCGACTTTATCACCGGACGTATTATTGCCAATTGAGCGTTTCATCTCGACCGCAAAACTTGGAAAATGAATCAACGTCGTCTGAAAGCCACGAGCGGCTAATTCATTCGCCATGGCACCGAGCAAGTAAGTCTTGCCGACACCGAATGACCCATAAAGATACAACCCACGATGGAATCGTTTGGGCGTTTGGGTGTAAGCATCAATAAAGTCCAACGCCGACACTAACGCTGCCGCCCGATCACCATCTGGATCATATGATTTCAAATCTGCATCTTGAATATTTTTCGGCATACTAATTGAACGCACCCGCTGTTTCAATGCACGAGCAGCTTGGGCCTCTTGCAACTGAGCAGTCGGTTGATAGGCAATATCAATCAAGTGATTACTCATCACAAGTTCTGGCTGATAACCTGGCGCTTGGCTTGGTTCATGCCGAGCAATCTTCCGCTTTTCCTCACAAAATTCATATAACTTACTGGCACTGCGTTCTAGGGCGTCCTGTGAAAGTTCCGCTTGATGCGCCGTTAAGAAGTCACGTACATCAGGATCTTGATACACAGCCGTCATCAGATCTTGATAGCGCTGATTCAAATTACGGCGATTCATTAACGTTTTCAGCGTCTCCGAAATATTTTCCATGGGCTAACCCTCCTTATCTGCATTAGTACTGAGCTTGGCAATCCGAGCTGCCAACTTTTCACGTTCGGCGGTCGTCATGCTAGCCGAACTGGCACTTGCTGGTGCGCTGGCGCCACTGGCCGCGGACTTTTTAGCCCAATCCGGCACCACTTCTTTACGCGTTGGCCGACTATTTCGCCGCGACCGCGCTGGTTTCGGTTGTTGCCGTTGTCGTAAGTACGCAAGTGCGGCTTCCGGCGTGGTAATCTGATGTTGTTGCCAATCATTGGCAATCGTTTCTAGTAAATTCTTATTGATTGTGGTTAATTCACGATTTTGTAATAAATAATAAATCAATAAATTAATCACCGCGTTCGACAAGACACCCCGCCCGACTAGATCATGAACTAAGCGATTCTCACCACTTGTCACAAATCCGTGTTTTTCTTTTTTCAAGGCTTCAATAAAATCATACGGTGTCGTGTTTTGCGCAATCATCACTAATTGTTGTTCGGCTGCCGTCAGTTTATCTTTAGCTGCCGAGGTCGACTGTGCCGGAGCCGCTGCACTGGTTGGTGCCGCAGATACTGGTGTACTTGGTCGTTGATAGCGCTTAGCGATCACTAATTTTAACTGTTGGGGATCAAATTTACCCGTGGTTAAACTGGCAACCTCACTAATCAATTTACCCATTTCCACTTCACTAATCCCGTAAACTCGGCTCTCAGTCACAATCAATTGACGTGAAGCTTGGACTTGATCCAAGTTCACGTAGTTTTGCTCTAAAATTTGACCGAGCACTTGCCAATCGAAATCAGTGGTTGCTAAACTTGGCGCCGAGGTTGCACTCGTGGCTGGTACTTGTTGACGAACGGCTTGAACTACCGTTGGCGTATGGGTGACTTTTTCACTATCAATATGAAAAACACTCAATAAGTTTGCCGTCACTTCAGTCGCATGACTCAAATCTGGAGTAGCGGGCGTAAACGTTGCGGCCAATTGTTTAAAGCGTGACTCACCCACTGCATCGAGCAACAATACACTGAGCAAATCATCCGCTAAAAACTGAGCTGCCGTCATTGGCGCCTGCAAATGATAAAGCAGCCACTCACCTGCAGGATCGGTTTGCCGATAAGTCCGCAATAACCCAGTCGCTTCCAGTTTCTGGCGAGCCGTCAACACCGTCGGTAGATCCACATTTAAACTGTTGAGTAACGTGGCATGGGTCTCACGAGGACCTGAATCACGTTGTAACCCCTGTAAAGCCGCATACAAGCTATAAGCTAACGGTCCTGTTAACGGCAAATACAATTGGGCTAATACCGTTTGATCAGCCGCTGATAATGGCAACATCTTAGGAACAATGAAGCCCGTTTTAGGTGTTAAGCTTGGCTCTTCTTTAGGCATGTTGCATCACCATTATTCTTTTTTATCTTTCACCGACTTGGCTTTTTTTGGCGCTTTAGCCAACTTAACCTTGTCGCGTTCCATCATATCTTGCAGTTCATTTAAGAAAACGTGCATATCTTTAAATTGCCGATAAACACTGGCAAATCGAATATACGAAATTTCATCAATATCTGCTAATTTTTCCATAACGTATTCACCGATCACTTGGCTCGAAATTTCATTTTCACCTAAGGAACGGACTTTATTTTCGACGTCATCAACGACGCCGGTCATAGTTTCCATACTAACGGGGCGTTTTTCGGCGGAACGAATAATCCCGCGCAAAATCTTTTCGCGATTAAATTCTTCGCGCGCACCGTTCTTTTTAATGACTAGTAATGGGGTTGCTTCAACCCGTTCAAAAGTTGTAAAGCGGAACCCACAGTTTTCACATTCACGGCGCCGCCGAATCACGCGACCATCGTCAGTTGGACGACTATCGACAACCCGGGAGCCATTATGATGACAGTGTGGACATTGCATGGACTGCTCACCTCGTTTTTCTACTTACATTTATGAATTAAACATTAATCGTTTTCAGCCATTTTAACACGGCCGTTCGCGTTTTATCAATGTTACCACCGTTGTCAATCACGACATCGGCTTGTTTGACCTTCGTTGCGAGTGGCAATTGACTATTGATTCGCGCCTGAGCCGCTGCCGCGGTTAGGTCATTACGCGCCATTAACCGGGACAAAACAACCTCGGCCGGGGCACTTACCACGATCACTTGATCGCAAATATGTTGCCAGCCACTTTCAAATAACAACGGAATATCTAAAATAACGGCTGGAGGCTGCGTTTTTCCCGCCGCCACAATTGCTTGTAAGACCGCCGTTTGAATTGGCATTTGGGTTATCGCCGTCAATTCAGCTAAGGCAGTCGCATCATTAAAGACTAACCGTCCGAGCCATTTCCGATTCAAACTGCCATCAGGTAATTGCGCTTGCGGGCCAAAATGGGCCACGATTTGTGCAAGTACCGGGGTATTGGGTCCCTCGACTTGCCACGCGATTTTATCTGCATCGACAATCGGTAGCCCATTTTCAGCAAGAATCGCCGAAACCGTTGATTTGCCGGTCGCGATCCCACCAGTAAGACCAATTAATTTTGTCATCGCCAACTCCTATAATTGTTGTTCATGTGGACAGAAGTGCGTCCCGCGTTGTGCGACTTTGATTTTTTCAATCAAAGACCCGCAGCGTTCGCAAGGTTCGCCCTCATGGCCATAAACATGCAACTGATTCTGGAATTTTCCGGTCTCACCAAAGGTCGAAAATGAATGCACCGTGGTGCCATGACCTTTAATAGCCATCGCCATTTCATCAATAATGCTTTGTCGCAAGACCACGATTTCATCATCAGTCAACGAACTGGCTGGCCGCATCGGATGAATTTTACTCATCCAAAGCGTCTCATCAGCATAGATATTCCCGATCCCGGCAATTTTACTTTGGTCAAGTAATAACGGCTTGATCATCTTCTTAGACTGACTAAAAATGTCTGTCAAATAAGCCACGGTTAAGTCGTTTTCCGTCGGTTCTGGGCCGATAGTTTTAAGTCCTGCCACCGTCACTTCTTCGCCAGTTGGCACTAAGGTCATCCGACCAAACTTCCGCGTATCGTTATACAACAAGTCACGGTCATCGGTTAAATGAAAGATCACGTGAGTATGCTTATCTTGGTCCTCATTGGCTGGAACCACATTGTACTTGCCTTCCATACGAAGATGAGAAATCATCGTTAAGCCATCACTAAATCGAAACAGCAAATATTTACCGCGCCGATCAACACGTTCGATCGTTTGTCCAATCAAACGAGATTTAAAACTGTCGACATCATTATTAATAATTTTAGGCCAACGAACCTCAATACTGGCAATCGTTGCGCCTTTAACTAACCGGTTCAATCCACGGCGAACGGTTTCAACTTCGGGTAATTCTGGCATGTCTGATCACTTCCTATTTGGCATCATACCAAGTGTTTCCAAAGTGGCTTTCCACTTTCAATGGCACTTCTAGTTCGATCGCAGAGTCCATCACACTCGGTACTAATTTTTCTAACGTTGGAATTTCACTGGCAGGCGCTTCGAAGATCAATTCATCATGCACTTGTAACAACATCGTTGCCTTCAGACCAGCGTCCTTCAATGCTTGTTGCATCTGGATCATCGCAATCTTGATAATATCTGCGGCACTCCCTTGAATTGGCGTGTTCATTGCCGTCCGTTCAGCGAATGAGCGTTGGTTAAAGCCACGGGCATTGATGTCTGGCAAATAGCGACGACGGTGGGAAATCGTTTCAACGTAACCTTGGTCGCGGGCTTGTTTGACAATATCAGTCATATATTGCTTAACGCCTGGATATTCTTGGAAATAAGCATCGATAAATTGCTTGGCTTGTTTCCGCGTAATCCCGATGTTTTGTGACAACCCATAATCACTAATGCCATACACAATCCCGAAGTTAACCGCCTTCGCTTGACGTCGAATATTTGGCGTGACGTCTTCTGGTGACGCTAAGTTAAAGATCCGCATCGCTGTCGCCGTATGAATATCGTCGCCTTCTTTAAAGGCCGCTTGCAAGTTCTCATCATGGGTAATGTGGGCTAACACACGCAATTCAATTTGCGAATAGTCAGACGAGAAGATTTGCCAATCATCATGACTCGGCACGAAGGCTTGGCGAATCCGCCGACCCTCTTCTAACCGCACTGGAATATTTTGCAAATTCGGGTCAACCGATGACAATCGGCCCGTTTGCGTCAATGTTTGTAAGTAACGCGTGTGGACCTTTTGATCAGTTGAATGAATGGCATCAAGCAACCCTTCCACATAAGTCGACTGAATCTTCGAAATCTGGCGATATTGCAAGATATTCGCCACGATTGGCGCTTCTGGTGCTAGTTTTTCTAAGACATCGACCGCCGTTGAATACCCCGTCTTCGTCTTTTTGATCACGGGTAACTTCATTTCTTCAAACAAGATTTGGCCTAATTGCTTAGGTGAATTAATGTTAAATTCATGACCCGCTTCTTGATAAATGGTTTGTTCAATTTCACTTAATCGTTCTTTGAATTGGCTGCCCATCGCTTGTAAACGACTCGCATCGACCTTAATCCCAGCCATTTCCATTTGGGCCAAGACTAACGCCATTGGTTTTTCAATATCGTGATATAACGGTGTTTGTTCATTTTTATCAAGTTCTTTAAGTAGCGTTGGTTGTAACGCCGCGATGGCCGCTAACTTCCGAGCTAAATGGCTAAAGAAGACCGTATCATCATCGGGAATGGCCCGTTTGACACCCTTGCCGTAAATTGTTTCATCGGTTGGTAAGTCCATGTAGCCGTGTTGTTCCGCCAAATTACCAAGGTCATTACTGTTATCGTTGGTATCCAATAAGTAAGAAACCAGTAAGAGGTCAAAATCAACCGCATGGAATTCTAGTCCCAATCGATGTAAGCCGACAATCGTCCGCTTCATATCAAAGACATTTTTTTGCACCGTGGTGCTAGCCAACAAGTCTTTTAAGGCAGGTTCTTGTAATAAATCCATATTCCGACTGATATACCAATGTCCATCATGCCCAATCGCAAACCCGGCAAAAGCTGAAACATGATAATTAGCCGTTGGCATTTCAAGATAGAACTCAACCGCCGTTTTGAATTGATCGAGTTCCGCTAAGTTATCTTTGGTTAAGACCGTATAATCGATTGGTGTCGCTGGTTCAGCCGGCCCGACGTTTAACTTCTTCAAGAATGATTGGAAATCCATTTCTTGATAGAATTCGGCTAACGTTTCAACATTAGGGCCTTCATATGGCAAATCAGCTAAGCCTACCTTGATTGGCGCATCACGTTTAATCGTCGCTAAGACTTTCGCCCGCGTCGCTAACTCATGATCTTCAATCAAATGTTCCTTCATCTTGCTCTTCTTCATGCCATCGATATTTTCGTAGACGCCTTCAATGGAGCCATATTCTTTCAGTAGCTTCAAAGCGGTCTTTTCACCGACTTTAGTGACACCCGGATAATTATCAGACGTATCACCCGTTAGGCCCTTCATATCGATGATTTGCGTTGGCGTAATGCCGAGCTTTTCTTGGACATGTTCTGGGGTATAGCGTTCAACCTCTGAAACACCCTTCACGGTCACCGCCACAGTCGTCCGATCAGTCGTTAATTGGGTTAAATCGCGATCCCCAGTCACGATCGTCGTGGTGTATCCGGCTTCGTCAGCTTGCTTGGCTAACGTCCCGATAATGTCATCGGCTTCATAATCTTTTAATTCGTAGTGTTGAATCCCATAAGCATCCAATAACTTTTTGATGTATGGCATTTGTTCGCCAAATTCACCCGGCGTTTTCGCCCGGCCACCTTTGTAATCATCGAACATCGCCGTCCGAAAAGTCGTCTTACCCGCATCAAAAGCGACCAACATATCGGTTGGTTTAACCGCTTTGATCATGTGGTCAAGCATCGTGTTGAAGCCATAAATGGCATTCGTGTGCAACCCATCCGCATTCACAAACCGGTCGAGTTGGTTATGCAACGCGAAAAACGCCCGAAACGCGACGCTATTGCCATCAATCAATAATAATTTTTTTGCCATTATATTCCGCTCCTTTAAGTCCGAGTATCAGTTACCTTTAATTGTACCAAAGAATCGCGTTAAACGGGACTTTAAAACAGAGTGCAAAAAAAGCCGGGTTGGAACCTGTGCTTAGCCTAGACAACCAAATGATTGGGTCTTTCAATCGTTTGGTTGTCGTAGCTAAGCACAGGTTCCAGGCTTTTTTTGCACGTTTCAGCAATTTAAGTACAATGAATCTAAAAACTTGATTATGATCCTTCAATCCTTGACTAGGCGTAGCTAAGCGGAAGGCGCAGTCTTTGGGCGCACGTTTCAGCAATAAAGAAAAAACGAGCCTGGGTTTTCTATCCCAAACTCGTTCAACTTCATATTTAAATTAGTCGCGACTTGCGCCACCAAAGATTTGGACGAAATACATGAAAATGTTAACAAAGTCCAAGTATAACTGTAAAGCTCCAGTAATGGCCAAACCGTTAGCGGAAACTTGGTCACCATATTGTAAGTACATGTCCCGCATCCGGTTAGCATCCCACATAGATAACCCAGCAAAGATTAGCACACCGATGTATGAGAAAATGTAGCTGATGGCTTCACTTTGTAAGAACAAGTTAACTACCGATGCCACGATTAAGCCAATCAAAGCCGCAAATAAATGCGTCCCTAATTTTGACATATCGCGCTTCGACGTTGTCCCGATAACCGCCATAGTTCCAAAGACCGCAGCAGCTGAAACAAAGGCTCCAGCTAAGACAGCCTTCGTGTACAAGGCCAACGTGATTGACATTTCAGCCCCAAAGATCACCGCGAAGAGCATCAATAACGTGAAACTCATCGCCGGATTGCGTGTGGCATTCACTTGAATCCCACCGATTAACGCAAACATACTAATGACAAAGATCATCAAAAACATGAGTGGATGTGATGCAAAAGCGCCAAAAATCACAGGTTTCCAAACGGTCATTGATAAGTAAGCGACAACGGCTGAAACTAATACGGCTAACGCCATATAACCATACATTCTTGTTAAAAAGCTCCGCAAGCCAATCTGAGTATTAATGGTCCGTGGCCCTTGTTGCGGTTCTTGTTGAAAATTATTCATAGAATCCCTCTTTCACCTAAAATTTAAGTCTAAACCGGTAAAGTCCGAGTTGACAGCACTAATTGAGTCGTCACTAGCAAATCGCGCTAGTGACCTCGATAGACCAATTTGTCAATCATATGACTTGCCCACCTTTGGTTTACCATCTCAATCAGTCACCTCAACTTTCTTGCTATCTAGTGTATCAGATTAGTCAGGGAAGGTAAAACAGTTTGTATCTGTGAAAATTATAAGTTTTTATTATAATTAGGTATTAGGTTAAACAAGAAAAGACATCCCAATTAACAGGATGTCCTAAGTGCCATTACTTCTCTTCGCGTTGCTTCTTATAAAGACCCAAACTGCCTAACAATGTCGCCAAAGATAACCCTAATACACTGGCTAAAACATGATTAGACTGTTCAGAGGTTTGTGGTAACTTGCCTTTGAAGCTGGCTTATCAGCAACTGAGACCTTGAGCTTAGGCTGACTAGCATTAATTTTAGCCGTTGCCACTGTCACTGGTTGCTGTGGTCGTGTCGCTTGAATAGACTGAGTCACAGTCACAGGTTTTACAGCAACCACTTTTGTCACTCGTGGTACCGCCGTCGTCTGTGGTATTACCGTCGCAGTTTGTTCACCGGTCGTTCCTGGTTGAGCAGGCTGGCTTGGCAATTGTGGGTCACTTGGCACGGACGGTGCTTGTGGTGTCACCACGCCAGTATAAGTTACCGTTTGAACATCGTCCGCACTTTCAGCGGTGATGGCTACCACTTTAGAAACCGTTTGATCTGCCGTATATCCTGAAACGCTTGGCGAGGTTGTCGCTGGAAATTCTGAGTCATTAGTCGTTAACTGCCAAGATCCATAAGTGGTCGTACCGGTCACCAAATCGACAATCGCCTGGCGCGTAAAGGTTCGCGTGGTGACTTTATCTGGCACCGCTGTTTGACCATTATCATAAACATAATGAATCGTCTGAGTCACAGTCTTCGTTAGATCTAGTTTAGTCCCATCATTTGGCGTGACTACCTTCATACCATGAGCCAAATAAACCGTATACGTTTGGCCATCAGTTGTATAAGTTGCCTTCATCGGGTACCCATCGTGCTCTAAAATATAGCCCAATTGCTGATAAGTGGCGATCGTGTCAGTGGTATGATAATCCGCTACAGTCCTCACGGTACCCTTCAATACTTTTTCAGTTAATTTGGCGCCTGTCGTACTGTCCACGTAAGTGACGGTGATTGTGCCATCACTAACTGGTACTTGATTTTTAGTATAAGTAACCGTTACTGGTGCTAAATCACCTGTAGCCGCAGTTACATCGGCACTGCCAACTTCAGCAATATCAGCCGTATAGCCAGCTAATACTGGTGTCGATTGCGCTGGCACCGTCACCTTACTCCAATCACCATACACTACCGTGCCAGTGACCAAATCAACCGTTGCAGTGCGGGTTGCCGTCACCGTTTGTGTGACAGTTGGTTGTGCCGTATTACCATCAGTGTAAATATAGTGAATCACCCGATTAGTCGTCGCCGACAAATCTAGAGAGAGATCTGGATAAAGCGGACTATTAGGATCAGTCGGATCGATTGGTGTCCCTGGCGTCATTTCATCCACCGGTGTCAGTGTTTGATACCGATGTTTGAGTTGAACGGTATATGTTTGTGGGTTATCTGTATCAAAAGTAATCGTCGCAGGAACACCATCATTGACTAAAACGTAACCTTGTTTTGCCAATGTTGCTAATTTATTAGCCGTTGAATAAGCTTGCGATGTTTGATATTTACCATTGACCTGATCACTAGCAACAATTACATTGTTCGCATCCATATCAACGTATTGAATATTAGCCAACTCATCGTTGAGGGCATAGATCACTTTTTCGGTACTATTTTCAGTATCAGCTGTTACCGACATTGCTGCTACTTCAGTATCTTTGGTCGTATAGCCCGTCACAATCGGTGAAGTCTGTGTGCCGAATTCAGTCACATCGCTTGACCAATCACCGGTAACAAGTTGCTGATTAGTAACCATATCCCATTTATTAGACCGCTTAAAATTAGCAATCTGAACAACTGGGTTCAAGTCAGTCATCGCATTACCGTTTTCATCTTGATAGTCAATCGTTCTCATCACTGTTCGGTATTCAGGTACCCAGTTAAGTTGATGCTCGTAGTAAATACCAAGACTGATATTGCTCAATTCACTGAAAGCCGGCGTTTTAGCCGCAATAATAGCCTGTCCAGGTTCTTGGTAACCTCGTGAACTTAGATCTGGACTAACCACAGCCTCAAACGTTGCACTGTCACCACTGGCAATATACCAAGCAGCATCTGGATCAGTTGTATCAACTACGCCATCACCATTCGTATCGTAACCAAGTAGCTTATGGTTATAAGAATCAACGAGTGCAGTTTGCGTATAAGTCACTTTTTGACTAACCGTATCCACACCAGAAATTAACGTCATCGTGCCCGCCGTTTGATCTAAATCATAATACTTAATCGTTCGTGTTGCTGTCTTAGTCGTATTCTGAACATCAACTGGTGCCTGTGTCCAAATATACGTTTCAGCCATCGTTGGATTATAGTCTGCAATTAAATTCATCGAATTCTGCTTATAGTCTCCGGCTGGCTTCTCAATTGTACCAGTCGCCTTATTTTGCCAATAACTACCTGGTATTTCAGGATCTTCTAGCCAGGCACCATTAAGTGTTGCAATTTGATCACCTAAGACTAAAACTTTAAGGTGAGTGAGATTAGTCAGCATTTGATTTAGATTGGTACTAGTTGAAATCGTGAAACTCGCAAGATTTAATGAATTAAGACTACCATCATAATCAAACATAGTGCTCATATCAGTCACTTTTTCAGTGTCAAAATTCGACACATCTAATGCCAATAGACTGGAATCATTTAAAAACATGTGCGACATTGTTGTGACATTACCCGTATCAAAATGTGAAACGTCCAAGTTTTCCAATTGCGTATCGCCGTTAAACATAGATTCCATATCAGTCACATGCTGTGTGTTAAAGTTTGATACATCCAAGACCGTTACTTTATGCAGATCTGCGAACATGGCACTCATATCAGTCACACTACTGGTATCAAAATTTGACACATCCAAGACCGTCAAAGCAGTCTGCGTGTCAACACTGGTAGCCATGTTAAACATATCGGACATGTCCGTCACCTTGGCCGTATTAAAATGCGACACATCTAACTTATTAAGATTCTGATCCATATAAAACATGGCATGCATACTAGTCACGTTACCAGTATCAAATTTTGACACATCAAGACTGGTTAACGCTAGGTCACCATAAAACATACTAAACATGCTGGTCACCTTGGCTGTATTAAAACTAGTGACATTTAAGGATGCTAACTTAGAAGCGCCACTAAACATTTCGATCATGTTTGTGACGTTACTCGTATCAAAACTAGTCAAATCTAAAGTCGTTAATGCCTTAGCATCTTCAAACATGTAAGCCATATTCGTCACTTGACTCGTATTAAAATTGCTTAAATTCAAGTCTGTAACCTGAATGCCATAGAACATGGAAGCCATTGTTTCTACATTCGCTGTATCAAAATTTGACACATCCAGTGTTGTTATCCCACTTACACCAGAAAACATCGCAAACATGTCCGTCACATGGCTCGTATCAAAACCGGAGACATCCAACGCTGTTAAGCCACTATCACCGCCAAACATCCCTCCCATATCAGTAACTTTAGTCGTTTTAAATGTTGATAGATCCAGCGCTGTTAAACTTTTATCACCATGGAACATACTGTTCATATTAGTGACTTGACTTGTATCAAAACTCGATAGATCAATTGCTGTTAAGCTTTGATCATTTTCAAATAATGAACTCATATCCGTCACATGGCTCGTATCAAGGTTATTCAAGCCATTAATCGTCGTTAAATTAGTCATTCCCGAAAACATTGAAGCCAATGTATCTTGAGCAATAAGCTTACCAGTAATATTGACGGTTTTAACGTCTGCAGCACTGCTATACCACGGCGCTGGATAAAAATTCCCCTTAGCTGGCAACGTCCCTGCCCCTAACGTCAATACGCCGTTAGCATCTAATGACCAAGTTGCCGTCCCAAAAGTTTGCGTACTTGCCGCAGTCGGCACTGCCACAGCCATTAATGCTCGACTCATTCGTGGCGACGCAACTTTGGTCACTGGCGTAGCTGCCGATACATCGGTGACAACAGCGGCTGAATTAGCTGATGGCGCTGATGAAACTGCCGTCGTATCATTTACCGGTTCAACTTTTTGGGCTGATTGTGCCGCTGAACTAACTGGTGACTGGCTGTCGACACTGGCTGCTGCTGAGCTGGACGATGTGGCTGTCGAACTAGTCACTGCCGCCGAACTGTTAGCGCTTTTATTTGTATCACTAGTAGCCGAATCAGCTGACGTTGATTCAGCCTGACTAGTTGCCGATTGGCTAGTAGCGGTACGGTCCGAACTAACTGCCTGAGATGTCGTCGTTTGACCCGTAGTCGTCTCACTCGCAGGTGCTGCCGATGTTGTTGACGCGCTATTAACTTTCAGCGTGACTGATGTCGACTTTGCTGCCGATGTAGTAGTCGTGGTTGTATTTGTATTAGTATCACCCGTATCATCAGTAGCTGCGTTTGCTTGTTTAGTGATACCAACTGTAAGGCCGGTTCCTACCGCGAATACGGTAATTCCTGCAACTAGCCAATGTTTACCTGACTTGTAGAGCTTAAAATGCAACTTTGGTTCTAATCCACTACGACTCTTTTTGTTCATCTTAAAAAATCTCCCCCGCAAGACCATGGATTTACCAAACTGTTTAGTCAAAATATTAATCCTGGCTGAAATAGATAAATCCATTAAAAAAGTCATCATCAAATTATTTACGTATGCAACTAAAATATACCACTAATGTTTATATATATCAAAGCTTGTTTTTCTGCTGTTATCAGACGAATACTCAACAAAAAAACGTCAACCCATTAACGAGTTGACGCCCACCGAACTTTTATACGCTATTTCACTTGTTCTTCATACAACTTTTCATACTTTTGAATATCCCCGGCGCCCATAAAGACAACCACGGCATCATGATAAGCCGTTAACGCCGATAGATCATCCATGGTGATGATTTCACCGCCATTTGGCAACTTAGCTGCTAAATCTTTTGAGGAAACATCCCCACTCTTTTCACGTGCAGAACTAAAGATGTTGGTTAAGAAGACATGGTCAGCCTTACTTAAACTTGAAGCAAACCCATCCATCAAGGCCTTAGTCCGTGAATACGTATGTGGTTGGAAGACGGCCAAAATTTCCTTATCAGGATACTTTTGACGAGCCGCATCCAAAGTAGCTTTGATTTCAGATGGATGATGCGCATAGTCATCGATCATGACCATGTCGCCAACTTCATGTTCAGAGAAGCGCCGTTTAACACCACTAAAACTCAATAATTCGCGACGAATTTCATCTAAATCGACCTTTTCAAAGTAGGCAACCGCAATGACGGCTGTACTATTCAAAACGTTATGTTCGCCAAACAATGGAATTTCGAATTCACCTAAAGATTCATCATGATATTTCACTTCAAATGAAGAACCCTTAGTCGTCCGTTTGATATTAACCGCTTGGAAATCATCACGGTCACTGGTCCCGTAATAATAAACTGGCGTGTCAACGTCTAATTGACGTAAACTTTCATCGTCACCCCAAGCAAAGATCCCCTTCTTAACTTGACTCCCAAATTGCTTAAAGGCACTTTGGACGTCAGCTAAATCATGGTAATAGTCAGGGTGATCAAAATCAACGTTGGTCATGATGGCATAATCAGGATGATAAGCCACAAAATGACGGCGATATTCATCGGCTTCAAAGACGAAGAAACGGGCATCAGGTGTCCCTTTACCAGTTCCATCACCAATCAAGTAACTGGTTGGCGCAATATTACTTAACACATGTGATAACAAGCCAGTCGTTGAAGTCTTACCATGCGTCCCAGCAACCCCGATACTCGTGTAACCTGACATGAGTTTTCCTAAGAATTCATGATAACGATAAACAGGCAAGCCCATTTCACGTGCTTTTTTGATTTCAGGATGTTCATCGGTAAATGAGTTCCCAGCAATCACCGTTAAGCCATCATGAATGTTGTCTTCAGAAAATGGCAACATTTTGATTCCGGCCGCAGCTAATCCCTTTTGCGTAAAGGTATATTGTTCAATATCTGAACCTTCCACTTGGAATCCTTTATCATGCAAAATTAACGCTAAAGAACTCATCCCTGAGCCTTTAATTCCGACAAAATAATAAACCGTTGTTTTATCCATTGTTATTGTTATCTCCCATATTGAAATTCATTCAGTAATGAATCCTTGATTTTTAAATTATGAGTTAGCTTGTAAATTCGTTAAGTCCTCAGGCGTAAAGTATACGTCACGAGGCTTAGAGCCTTTAGCTGGTGAAATATAATGCCGATTCTCAAGATCGTCAATAATATTAGCTGCTCGGTTGTACCCGACTGAGAAGTTTCGCTGCAATTTCGACGTCGACATGGTGTCTTCGTCTGCAATATAAGCCAAGACTTCTGGCATCAATTCATCTTGATTTTTAGTAGCCTCTTCATGTTTCAATAAATTATCTGGTTGAAATTCATAGTGCGGTGCCGCTTGATCACGAACAAATTGGGCGATATCATCAATTTCACTATCGACAAACGTCCCTTGCAGGCGGATCGGCGTACTTTGACCGTTGCCGAGATACAACATATCCCCACGACCAAGCAACCGTTCCGCCCCACTCGCATCCAGAATCGTCCGTGAATCGATTTGACTAGCCACCATGAACGCCACCCGAGTTGGGATATTATTCTTGATGAGCCCAGTCACGACATCGACACTCGGCCGCTGGGTAGCCACTAGTAAGTGAATCCCAGCTGCCCGTGCTTTTTGCGTAATCCGGGCGATATAATCTTGGACTTCACTTGAAGCAACCATCATCAAATCAGCTAATTCATCGATCACAATCACGATATAAGGCATTTTTAGGCCATATTCTTGATGCTCTTCAGCCAAGGCATTGAATTGTTCAATGTTACGTGCGCCACCAGCCGCTAATTTATCGTAGCGGTTGTCCATTTCATCAACGACCCACTTCAACGCTGCCGAAGCGGCCTTCGGTTCAGAAATAACCGGTGCCAGTAAGTGTGGCACTTTATCATACGGTGCTAATTCCACGGCCTTTGGATCAATCAATAACAGTTTAACTTCTTGTGGGTTCGCTTTATATAAAATCGACACCAGAATACTGTTAATGAAGACTGATTTACCGGAACCCGTCGCCCCCGCAATCAAACCATGCGGCATCTTGCGTAAGTCCGTCACTTGCGGTTGTCCAAATAAATCGACCCCAAGTGCAACCGTCAATGGTGACTTACTGTCTCTAAATTTCGCTGAATCTAGGACTTCCGACAACATGACTGGGCGGGACTTCTTATTTGGAATTTCAATTCCGACCGTATTACGACCTGGAATTGGCGCTTCGATTCGAATATCTTTAGCAGCCAAAGCCAACTTCAAATCATCATTTAAGTTGGTGATCTTGCTAACTTTAACGCCACGAGCGAGTTTGACTTGGAACTGGGTAACCGTTGGGCCAACCGTCCAATCAACCACGTTCGCATCGACACCAAATGCATCTAATGACTCATCTAACGCACTGGCTTTACTTTCAATCCAGTCATCCATTTCCGAATCATCAGGTACGATCGGCGCTTTCAACAAGTTCAATGGCGGTAAATGATATTCAGCCAACGCTTGTTCTTCTAAAACCGGTGCCGCTGAATCACCAGTATGCACCACTTCGGTAACGGGCGCTTCCTCAACTACGGTTGCACTAACCGGTGTCGAGCTAGCCGATGCCGGTGTGGCAGCAACTTGACTTGGTGCCACTGGGGCGCTTGGGCGTTGTCGATGGACACCGACCGGCTGATACAAATCGTCATCATCAGAGTCGGTAGCGGTTGGCGCATTCTTAAAGAGTGCTAAATCAGCTTGAGCATTGTCTTCTTCAGTCATAATGGCATCTAAAGACAACCCTAACCCATGAGTAGGTTTGGCCACTTCACTGGCTTCACTGGCTTCACTGGCTTCACTGGCTTCACTGGCTTCACTGGCTTCACTGGCTTCACTGGCTTCACTGGCTTCA
>NZ_BJDY01000001.1 GCF_005405385.1 Lactiplantibacillus mudanjiangensis | reverse complement strand
CTTCACTGGCTTCACTGGCTTCACTGGCTTCACTGGCTTCACTGGCTTCACTGGCCGCCGATTCGGCAGGAGACCTGCGATCGTCGGTCAGTTCTGGTTCGTCAGTAGGCAATGATTCCGGTTCAGTCATTGATTCAGTAGCCGGCTCAGTTTCAGCAATTGCCGCCAAATGTGCCGCAGCCGAAGCAGCTAACGTCGTATCCGTTGGTTCAAATACCACGGTTGGTGCCGGTTCAGCGACTGCCAAACTAGCCACGGGTACTGAGTCAACCGCACTAGTAGCCATTGAGTCAGCGGCAGCCGAAGCAACACTCGGCGCCTCAGAGACAACTGAGGTTGCCACTTGGGAAGCCGCTACTGTACTTGTTGGAACTGCCGAGATTGTTTTAGTCGATAACATTTGTAAATCAACTAATGGCAAATCAGCATCCCGTGAGGTTGCCAACAAGTGATAACTGTCAGTTGGTTTATGCAATAACGTCGAAATCGTTAAATAATCCGTGTGATCCGTCTCTAATGTCGCTTGAAACCCTTGCCGCGCACTCGATAACTGTGACGGTACTTGTGACGGGCGAAACACGCCATGGGTCACCCCATCAAAAGGTTTCTTAATCGGCGCCGAACTGACTGGTGCCGACCGTTTGATTGACGGCGCTGCCGAAACAGCACTTTGGTGTACTTGACTAGCTGGTCGTGCGGTCGCACTAGCTGATTGACTGGCCGCTGACGCAGGATTCTTTTTTATTGGTCGTGTATATTTCCGGAAAAAAGCCGGGCCATCATAATGGTTCATTTTCAATCATCCTAGTTATAGTGTTAACGCGTCTTACGCAGTAAATAACGTTTGGGCCCGTTCAAAATCAAACGGTTCGCCGACTGGTTGATAATCAGCTGGCAAAATTAACGCGCCTGGTTTTTGTGGCGCATTTGGTAACTGTAATTCACGACCAGAAACAATCATGCCATCACTTTCAACGCCGCGAAGTTCGCCTGGCCAAATAATTAACCCATCAGGCATCATCGCGCCGACTTTAGCGACAACCACTAAAATGTCAGCTTGCATGTTAGGTGAGCCACTCACGATTTGTAAGGGTTGGTCTTCGCCAACATCGGTTTTGGTAATTTGAAGATGATCAGACTTGGGATGAGCTTCAGCTGAATCCACATGACCCACGACAAATTTTGGTGTGGCATCAAACTCTAAATCTGGTTCAAAATCATTGGCTTTTAATAACGTATTTAATTGGTCAACTTGGTCAGCCGTTAAATGAACTTGACCGTTAACGTCTAATTGACCTAAAGTTTTGGAAACTTCAAAGAAGTTGTAGCCTAACGTCTTACCGGTTTCAGCATCGCTGATCCGGGTCACGTTAGCATGGCTTTCAACGGTTTGATCGGCAACATCGGGCCGTAAGATGGCGATTAAGGTGTCACCTAATTGGGTTGGATTATAGCTTGTAATTAACATTGGAATCCCCTTTACTGATACTTATGCATTCAATATTTCATTATAACTTATTTCAAGTGAATCGACCTGATTAATTATGACTTTTCTTTGCTATCTCGTCAATCATTGGTATACTAAATTTAAATAAAAAATGACACTTGCGTTGGTCGAAAGGAGTCCGCAATATGCACAGACAAATTCAATATGGCGGTTTATTGGCAGTTGGCATGGCTGGCGTCGCAGGTGGTTTTTCCATTGGCGGCCTACTAAAGCGGTTGCGCCGACCAACTCCCAACCAAATCTTAAATCAAGTTAAACGGGCCTTTTTAAAGGAAGCCCCGATCGAAGGTTCTTGGATTGAAATGAAAAAAGCCCCCTTACAAAAATTTGCATTACGTACCGATGTTTACTATGGCGGGATCACCCGCTATGAAGATGGTCAACTCGTTCAATACGAGTTCTTGGCCGATGCGAATACCGGTAGTATTTTAGATATTTATCGCCTTTAATTTAAAAACGAGCTGACTTTTTAAAAGTCGGCTCGTTTTTTTGCGGCTTGCTGTAATTTTTTGACTAAACCACGACCACCCATTAATGAACATGGCACCTGCTCACCAGTCGCTAGTGTCACTAACTGTTGCCGCTGATCAACGGCACGGACTTGTTGCCAATTAACCACGATTGATTGATGGCAACGATAAAAAGTGGTCGACTGACTCATAGCCTGTTTAATCGTTTGATAAATTTCAAAATGACTGTTAGCCAAATGAACCACTAATTTGTGTGACGCCACGGCAGTTTCAAAATACAGAATTTCAGTTACTCGGACGAATCGCACTTGATCGCCCGTTTTAAACGTCAAATAATCATCATGACTCGGCTGTGCTTGTTGCCAACGTTGTTGAGCCAGTTTTAATGCAGCAATAACTTGCGTTTGGATTGAATCGGCACCATCTTTCAAAATAAATGCCAACGGTTCAACCTGATAACGTAACGTTTCTAGCGCCAGTTCTGCATGCGTGGTGACAAACACGATCTTACAGTCAGCATCGGCTTGCCGAATATGTTGCGCCAATTCAATTCCGGTCATGGTTGCACGCAGCTCAATATCTAAAAAATACAATCGATAATGATGATCAGCTGGTAGTTGCAACAAAGGTTCCGGTGTCGTCGATGCTTTGACAACTTGCATGTCTAACTGCTCAATCATCACGTAATTAGTAATCATCTGATTCAAATTCGCCAATTGTTGTGGCTCGTCTTCGCATAAATAAATATCAATCATGTGACTCATCCCATTTCAAAATCAGTTGTTGACTAAACGTTGCTGCCGTCACATCAGTGGTCAAGCTGACAGTCGCATATTGATCAACTATTGTTTTTAAGTTCGTTAATCCTAAGCCACGATCGGTTCCTTTAGTCGAGTAACCCGCCTGTTCTAATTGCCATAACGGCGGCAACTCAGTTTCAAGGCTATTCTTCACTAAAATAACTTGGCTCGTTGGCGACTCAATAACGGCGACATGTACCCAGCCCGCTGACTGCGTTTGTGTCGCTTCAATTGCATTATCCAACAGAATACCTAAAGCAATCACCAAATCAACAGTTGGCATGACAAACCTGGTAATTGGTGTAGCAACTTCTAATTGCACTTGTATGTCTTGTTGCTGAGCATCATTTAATTTATTGAATAAAATACTTTTAATGGCTTTAGACTCAATCCGGGCCAAATCCTCTAATTGATATTTAGTGGCCGTTAATTGGGCTTGTTTTGGCATTAATGCCGTTTGATAATACTGCTTCAAACCCACAAAATCATCGGTTTTGATATAGCCATCAAGTGACAACATCACATTTTGATAATCATGTCGAAACCGACGTAACTCATCGTAATGATGTTCTACGGCTTGAGTATAGCGTAAATTACTGGTTAGTAGGGCTCGCTGTTGCTGAACTCGCATCGTTTGATTCAGCAGGTGTTCACGGGTCTTTTGCAATCCCAATAGTGCCACGATCAATAAGACAGTTAAACCCAATGCTAGCCAAACTTCCGTTGCTTTTGGCGTTTCATTGATTAACTGGAGATAGGCAACGACAATGACGTAAGCCAAGCTCACTAGGCCCACAACCAAGTTATTAGGCGCCATTGTCGATGTCGGCAACCAGCGATTAATCACGTAAACTAGTCCCAAGCCAACTAGGCCAAACCCAAAAAATGTTACCGGAATTGCCATCATATACGACCAATGTGGAGACACCAACATGGTTAGCTCCAACACAATACATAACAACAACATACTCTCAATCGACATCACCACAGCCGTCCGCCAAGCGCGCGTCACCCACGTAACCACGACAATCAAACTTAGCATCGCTGGTAACCACATCCAATGTCCGCACAGTGGCGCCACCCATTGTTGGATCACCGTTAAGATGATAATCGCACCCCACTCCGTCCACCAATGGGCAAACCGAAATTGTGGCCAACAAATTTTAATGTTTTTCACTACTAGGACAACTTGAAATAAGACAAACAACATGTGATCACCCCTTCGATTTACTTACAGCATACCGGAAAAACATCACCTTGTGGGGCTTTCATCAAATTCATCCGTTTTTTCATCATTTACAAAAGATTGAAAGCTATTTTTTAGCAATAATCATTGATATGATAAGCATTCATCGATCAAAACTAGTTATACTTGCCACCTACCGTTCGCCCACATTGAGCCGGAACGCTGTGGGCGGACCGGCTCAGCCAAAAAGCGGTCTGAACCGTCGTTTTGAACCGCCAAAACCGCGTTTCAAAAGCGCCAGGCTCTAAGCGATAAATCGCTAAGAGTCTCCCACGGCTGGGCTCAATGTGAGCTCACTCTCGGCTAGAATAGTGATTACTAGCTAATTAATATCCGTAATCTAACCGGAGCCAGTCAGTGATGGCGCCGGCCGTGAAAACAGCGTTAGTCCGGGTGACTTTCCCGGGCTTACGCTGTGGACGACTTTTGAGACTAGCGGTTTGGACTAAGCTTAAAAGCGAGGTGGAAGCTCGCACTGTGGCTGGAGCCGGTCCTCACAGCTGGCAGAATCGCTGGCTGGCGTAGGTGATCAATTTAGCATAACCTAAGTCAATTATAGTAAAGCTTTTACCGTCATACTTAACTTTCAACCTTTAGTCATTTACAAAAAAATGACCAACTGGGTTAAAACCCAATCAGTCATTCAATAAGCTACTCTTTAGTTTTAAACGTAGCAATAATTTTATAAATAGGCCCAAATTGGCTGAATTTTTGTTCGTATTCAGTCTCAACGTTCTCTTCTGGCGTTACAACCGCGTGTAAGTCCAACCAGACTTGTTCAAAGGTCATGCCGTAGTTATTCATACTCGTTAATGAAAATTCGAATAAGCCCCGATTATCGGTCTTAAATTCGATTTGGCCGTTTGACTTTAAGACTTCTTCATAACCAGCCAAGAATGACTTATACGTCAAACGACGCTTTTCATGGCGACTCTTAGGCCATGGATCAGAGAAGTTTAAGTAAAGTCGATCAATTTCGTTAGGTTCAAAGAACGCCGTCACCGCTTCACCATCAGCGTGTGCTAATTGCAAGTTTGGTAAGGGTTCTTCAACTAATTTCCGTAAAATCACGGCGATGACAGATGTTTGAATTTCAATGGCGATATAGTTGATTTCAGGATGACGCTTGGCCATTTCAATAATGAATTGCCCCTTACCACTTCCGACTTCAATCTGAAGTGGTTGGGCCTTTTCAAAGCGACTCTGCCACTTACCGCGATAATCCGCGGGAGTTTCTGTAATGAGCTCTGGATGTTCATTGATGAGCTTAGGTGCCCATGGTTTGTTTCGTACACGCATAAGTTTGATTAACTCCTCTTCGTTTAAAACGTTTCTTCAAGCAAACAGCGTCCAGGATCATTCTCCTAGACGCTGCCTGCATCATCATCTATTTTTATTGTCGAAACGTGGTACAAAAAGCTACTGTCTCCGCTTAGCTACAAGAACTAAACGATTGAAAGACCCAATCATTCAATTCTTTAGGCTATGCTCAACAGCAACCCGCTTTTTGTACCACTCTTTTCTTAGAGCTGATACTGACTCAACTCTTCCAAGAAAATAATTTCATGATTCATATTATGATATTGACTACGGTAATAGTTATCTTTGATATTCAGTAATAAATTCACTTTGGCATACCAGACAACCCGTTGTTGCATGTCAGCCGTCATCGTTTCACCATATTCGCTAAACCAAGCTTGCCAGTCATTTAATGGCACATACTCGCATAGCAACATGCTAATATCAGACGCTGGATCAGCAAATCGCGCCGAATCCCAATCCACCAAATACAATTGTTGATGGTCGGATAACAACCAGTTTTTATGGTTTAAATCACCATGACAAACGCGATAGTCGGTTGTTGGTAATGTTGGCATCGTGCCTTGTAATTCAGTTAAAACCCGCGCCATTAACGGATGGTGTCGCAAATCATCCGGTAGTTCACTGAGATATTGACGAATAAATTCATGGGGCCGGACAGTTTGACCGCCGACCTTAGTTAACATTCGATGAAGCAACTTGGAATTGTGCACACGTGCCAATAAATGCGCGACCTCAGGCGAGCGCATTTGTTGCTTCGTTAAAGTTTGACCATTTAGCCATTCTTGAGCAGTTAAGGTATCACCGCTCGATATTCGTTTTGTCCAGATCAGCCGCGGGGTAATTTCTTCCATCGAGAGCGCCGCTAGGAACGGCGAGGCGTTTCGTTTTAAAAACAAGCGCTGTTGATTTTTTTTGCCCATGAAAGCTTTATCAGTATTACCCGTAATCGGATAGACGTGCCAGCCGTCATCAAGTTCGAAATCCATCAGCCCCACTCCTCTCAAAATTAATCATGTTATTGGCTTAACTTTTACTAACTTTAATTGACTTAACAATCACATTTTAAAGACCAAAAGCGATCCCGTCAAGTCCTTTTTAACCGTTGGGCCACATAGGTTTTATCCCAGTCGAAGCTTAGCGTACCAAGCAACTAAGAGATAGATTTCAATCACGTTAATAACCAGTAATAACCCGACTTGGGCTAACGAAGCGTTAGTTAACCAGAAAGCAATCAAAAAGATCACGCCGGTCGTTCCCAAAATCAACGTTAACAGCCGCTGAAAGTTCTTCAACTTGAGCGGTGCGGCCAACGGATAAATGTGCGTAAAAACTATATTATCGTATCGCTTATAAAACGGCAACAGTTGGAACCCGATTAAGTAGATAAAAATGACATCTAAGGCAATTGCTAACCAACCATGACCGACAAAATACAGTAAAACAGCACCAATAATCGTTAATCGTGCTACCAAGCCACTGAATTCAGTGCCGCGCAACATTCCGCGGGTAAATAAATAACCAAAAGCATGTGCGCGATCAGCTGGCATCAATCGTAACAAGCCATCGAGATATTTCCGCCGTTTAACATTGCCTTGCACCAATGGCACATCGGTAAATAGATTAAAGAAACGATAAATCCCCAGCATTCGATTGGCTTCACTCGCCACATTGGCTTTCCAAGCAACGACGGTATGTGTCCAAATTTGGCCATGCCACCAACGTTGCCCACCAGCTAAGGCCAACGCCAACACGGCGCCTAACCATGGATTAACTGCTAAAGCTAAAGCCATGATTACGGCGGCACCAATTAAATTCACGCTAGCGGCCGTCCGGTGTTGTTGCGGTGATAACCGATATAATTTTGTCACTCGTAACGTTAAGTCACTATCTTTTAACGCCAGTTGTGTGATCAACAATGCCAATAAACTCAGCCCGCTGAATTGATCGACTAACATTAACAGCGGTGACACTAAGCCGACCCAAATTATCTGAACCGGTATCGCCAATAACCAACTGTAACGCCAAGCCCGCTGGAAATAGGTGTGCAGATCATGTTCACGCGGTAATAAAAAGACTGTATCCGCCGACTCTAACAACGTTGCAATTCGACTCACACGCAAGCCAAGCCACAATGCCACCCCAACCACGACGATAATCCACGTGTCATGGGTCGTGACCGTTTTCAGCCAGCTAGAATAGGCCAAGCCTAAGCCACCGACAAAAAACATCAGCGCAATGACAAAATGATCATTAAAGACCAGTCGCAAATAATGCAACATTTGCCGCAAATGACGTTGTAAACGTTGTTGGTACAACTCATTCATCGCGGGTCACCCCAGTCAAAGACAAGTAAATATCATTAAGCGACTCCCCAGCATCTGGATAAGCCGCTTTAATTTCATCAAAAGTACCTTGCGTTTGAATCGTTCCATCATGTAATAAGACAAAGCGATCACAGAATTTTTCAGCCGTATCCAACACGTGCGTCGACATCAAGACTGATGCCCCGTTAGCTTTGACTTCACCAATCAAGTGTAATAAATCATGGACGGCCAACGGATCAAGGCCCAAGAATGGTTCATCAATAATGAACAGCTTAGCATCGGTCAAAAAAGCACAAACAATCATGACCTTTTGTTTCATCCCTTTAGAAAAGTTTGCTGGAAACCAATCTAATTTGTTGTCCAATCGGAACGTCTTCAATAATTTATTAGCTCGTTCCCAAGCCTTGGTTTGGTCCAAACCATATGCTAACATCGTCATTTCTAAATGTTCTTTTAACGTTAATTCTTCATATAAGATCGGTGTTTCTGGAATATATGCCAATTGTTGTTTGTATTGTTGCGCATCACTGGCCAACGTCACCCCATTTAAGGTGATCGCCCCCTTCATTGGGGTTAACAGCCCAATAATGTGATTAATTGTGGTTGATTTACCGGCCCCGTTTAGCCCAATCAACCCGACTAACTCACCGGGTTCGACTTGAAAACTAATATCTTTTAAGACGGGGATTTGGGAATAGCCACCTACTAAATGGCTAACTGCTAATGCCATAAATCTGACCTCTTTCTTTTTTAAACTGAATGCCATTATTATAGCATAGCCGCCGCGTTCCTTCCGTTGCCAAGTTGGTAAAGCGCCCTCATTTTTAAATTGGGTAGTGTATAATAGAACTAAATTTTAGAAAAGAAGGTTATCCTATGACAGCTTTTGAACCAAAATTCGACGATGATTGCATTTTTTGTAAGATTATCAAAGGTGATATTCCAAGTTACACCGTCTACGAAGATGACATGGTCAAAGCATTCTTAGATATTTCGCAAGGCACTCCTGGTCACACGTTAGTCATTCCTAAGACACACGTGCCTGATTTATTTGCCTATGACGCTGACCTAGCTGGTTTGGTCTTCTCACGGATTCCTAAAATTGCCCAAGCCATCAAAGCTTCTGATGAAAATATCATTGGGATGAACGTGGTTAACAATAATGGCGCCGTCGCCTATCAATCGGTCTTCCATTCACACTTCCACTTAATTCCACGTTACAGTGACAAGGATGATTTCCGGATGATCTTCAAAGACAATACCAAAAACTACGACGAAACCGCCTATACGAAGTTACAAAATGCGATTAAAGCACAATTAACTGATTAGGAGGCCGATTTAATGGCAAAGTTCATTCGCAATACCATGATTGGTCTTGGCTTGAGTGCCGCGGCCTATATGATCATCAACCGCAAAACACCAAAAGACATCGTCCTCGACGCTAAAAGTTACGTGCAAGACGTTTTAGACGCCGCTGACGATTTGCAATCGGCACGAGAAGAATTCAGCGATGCCCAAAGCAATTTGCAAGTGCAATTAACAAAAGCCGCTGCCGTGGTTGATGAGATTCAAACTGAAGTTGATAAGTTTCAATTTAAGTTAGAGCCACATTTAGCGATCATGCAAAAACATCAAAACCATTTACAAGAAACCTTGGATCATTTAGCACCTAAGGAATGATCGGTTAATCGTTAGACCCAAATCGGATCTAACGATTTTTTAGTTGGTTACTGATCAAAACCAGGCTTACTTGCCGCCTACCGTTCGCCCACAATGAGCCGGAACGCTGTGGGTGGACCGGTCCAGCCAAGAAGCGGTCTGAACCGTCGTTTTGAACCACCAAGACCGTGTTTCAAAAGCGCCAGTCTCTAAGCGATAAATCGCTAAGAGAACCCCACGGCTGGGCTCATTGTGAGCTCACTCTCGGCTATGATTGTGGTGACTAAATCAATTAATGTTTGCAATGTTAACCGGAGTCAACTAGTGATGGCGCCGGCCGTGAGAACATCGTTAGTCCGGATGGTCTTGCCGGACTTTACGATGTGGACGACTTTTAAAACTAGCGATTTTTGCTAGGCTTAAAAGCGAGGTGGAAGCCTGCATTTTGGCTGGAACCGGTCCCCACAGCCGGCAGAATCACTGGCTGGCGTAGGTGGCTAATTTAGCATAATTATCTTTCAACCTTTAGTCAGTTAATAAACCAACACGTTTAAATTAAGATAAGTTTAGGGTCACGTTATACTTTGTGAAGACCGTGTGAATTATCTGAAAATTTTGTAAAGATTACCGTCACCATGCAGAACCCCCTCAACTTATGGTATAGTAGTCTGGTAAGTCTGCTAGAGCAGAACTATTTTAGGAATAGGATGTGTTATTAGGAATGAAAAAATGGCTTATTGCACTCGCCGGTGTATTGTTAACCTTTACCCTTGCTGGCTGTGGTAGCAAGACAGTGGCATCGACTAACGGTGGTAAAATTACCGAAAGTCAATATTACAGTAGTATGAAGGGCACTTCTTCAGGTAAGCAAGTCTTACAACAAATGATCTTGAATAAAGTGCTTGAAAAAGACTACGGTTCAAAGGTTTCTAAGAAAGCCGTTACGACACAATATAACACCTACAAGTCACAATATGGGAGTTCATTCTCAACTGTATTGTCACAAAATGGGTTGACGACTTCAACATTCAAGGAACAAATTCGTTCAAACTTATTGTTAAAAGAAGCTGTTAAAGACAAGGCTAAGATTTCTAACGCTGACTTAAAGAAGCAATGGAAATCATACGAACCTAAAGTCACTGTTCAACATATCTTAGTTGCTAAGAGCGCGACTGCTGACACTGTTTTAAAAGCTTTGAAGAAAGATTCTAGCGAATCAAACTTCACTAAGTTAGCTAAGAAGTATTCAACTGATTCAACGACTAAGAGTGCTGGCGGTAAGTTATCAGCCTTTGATAACACCAACACCACTTATTCATCTAAATTCTTGAAGGCTGCTTTTGCTTTGAAGAACGGCGAATACACCACTTCAGCTGTTAAGACTTCTAACGGTTACGAAATCATCCGGATGATCAAGAACCCTGGTAAGGGTAAGATGTCTGATCACACCGCTGATTTGAAAAAACAAATTTGGGACAACGATATGAGCGACTCAACTGTCTTGCATAACGTAGTTGCCAAAGTGCTTAAGAGTGGGAATGTTAAGATCAAGGATAACGACTTGAAGAACATCTTATCTTCATACTTGTCATCTTCATCTTCTTCATCATCAAGCTCAAACTAAGCGTTTAGCCTAGTTAAAAGGACCACCTGAATTCGTTCAGGTGGTCCTTTTTTGTGCTTCACACTATTACGTTATTTACTAATTAAAAGTAGATCAACTTGCCACCTGCCGTTCGCCCACCTTGAGCCGGAACGCTGTGGGCGGACCGGCTCAGCCAAAAAACGGTCTGAACCGTCGTTTTGAACCGCCAAACCCGCGTTTCAAAAGCGCCGAGCTCTAAGCGATAAATCGCTAAGAGAGGCCCACGGCTGAGCTCAATGTGAACTCACTCTCGGTTATATTAGTAATCACTAGATTGATTACGAAGTCAGCCAGTGATGGTGCCGGCCGTGAAAACATCGTTAGTCCGGGTGATTTTTCCGGGCTTACGATGTGGACGACTTTTGGCTAGTCTCAAAAGCGAGGTGGAAGTCCGCATTTTGGCTGAAGCCGGTCCCACAGCCGGCAGAATCGCTGGCTGACGTAGGTGACCAATTTAGTCATAGTTATCTTTCAACTTTTAAATTACTAACTAAAATCCCCTACGATTCCTTTGGGTCGGCCGCTTTAGTGCCATCATGTTCTGGACGATAGAAATTACGACCATCCATGGCAAAGATCCGTTCCGTATAAGTCCCGGGCTCCGCATGGGCAATCGATGTTTGCATCATCATAATGGAAGCATCCAATTCATCTAAATCATGGAGAATCTCAGCTTCCATCACATGTGGCCGGACCGGCGACCCGTACTCTAACAAACCATGGTGCGCCAAAATCATGTGCCGTAAGACCAACACTGCTTCGGCTTGATCGTCAATTTTCAATTGTTGACACGCCTTCACGATTTGTTCATCGATTAACACAATATGACCAACTAAATTACCCGCTAATGTATATGTCGTCGCCACGGGACCAGACATTTCAATGGTTTTGCCCATATCATGCAAAATCGCCCCAGCATACAGCAACGCACGATTAACATGCGGATATTCGTCGGCGACCGCTTTGGCTAGCCGTAAAATAGACAATGTATGGAAAGCCAAGCCACCTGCAAATGCATGGTGGTTCTTTTTGGCGGCTGGATAACTAAAGAAAGCATCGTGATATTGAGTCAATAAATGCCGGACAATCCGATTCCAGTTTGGTTCTGTAATTTCAAAGACAAAACTATTGAGTTCTTCTTCCATAGCACCAGTATTCATCGGCGCATGTTCCACAAATTGTTGCACTTCTTTTGGTTCACCATCATGGGTGAGCCGCATTTGGAAAATTTTAATTTGCGGATTACCTTGATAATTCTCACGCTTACCTTTCAAGTGAATCACACGACCCGCTTGAAAACTTTCAACATCTTGATCACTCGCATCCCAAAACTTCCCTGAGATTTCACCGGAAGTATCTTGGAAATTGATCGCCAAAAACTTCTTACCATTTTTAGCGATTCGAACTTCGGCATCCTTCAATAAGAAAAAGCCTTCAACTGGTTCATCTACTTGATAATCAAATAATTTTTTAGTCATTATCTTGCCCCCATTTAACTTAGCTGATGAATGGTCGCCGTTGGCCATTGTGTTACCGCCGCGGGCTCATTGGTAAAGTATAACAATTGATGGTGTTGTGCGACTTGACTCAGTAGTTGCCAGGCTGTGGCGCGGCGGCCTTCATCAAAGTTCACAAACCCATCATCGATCATTAACGGCAACTGGGCCTGATCGCCCAATTGGGTAATTAACGCTAACCGTAAGGCTAAATACAGCTGTTCACGGGTCGCTGTTGACAACTCGCCCACCGTGAATTGTGGGCCGTCAGTGGCTTGTACCACCAAGTCAGTTTCATTTAACTTAATGTCATTATACCGCTGGCCCGTTAGTTGTGCGAAATTCGTTGTCGCTGCCGCCAAGATCGTTGGCAATTGTTGCTGAGTTAGTTGCGTTAGCGCTTGCTCAATCCAGTTTGCTCCTAATTGTCGGGTCATCCACTGTCGTGCTAACGTCGTCAATTCAGTTTGCGCATTCGCTTGTTGTTGGCGCAAAACTGTATAACGACCATCAGTAGCTAACGTTTGTAATTTAGTCTGCGTCGCCGCAATTGCTTGGGCCTGTTGCGTGGTCGCCTGTTGCAATTGACTAACCTGCTCGCGATTAGCTTGAATCGCCGCTTGCAACGCATTGATCGATGGATATTGAGCCAAAGCTGCTTGTTCAGTTGCAGTTAACCGTTGTTGTAATTGGTCAATGCTCGTTTGCGCTGCGGCCTGATTGGCTTGGTTTTCTAAAGCCGCGGTTAGCCTATCGATATCGGCGAATCCCTGTTGGGTTGCTAAAGCTTGTAATTGATCGGTCGTCGTTTGTAACTGTGCAGTTAATTGTTGAACTTGCCGTTGAACATAAGCAAAATCCGCTGAGCCTAACGTTTGGTTTTGCATCGCCTGATGAACCTGTTGATAAAAACCAGTCACCCGTTGTCCACTCGCTAACAAATCAGTTTCTGCTAAATTCAACCAATCATTGGCGAACTGATAATGCTGTAACTGCTGCCAAACTGTAGCTGCTTGCGCCGCAACTTGCTGTTCTGCAGTCGTCACCGCTTGTTGAGCCCGTTGTAAAGCCGCTAACTCATCCAAACGTTGTAAAATGGTCGCCTGATCTAAATCAGTTGGCCAGCCAACCGCTGTTAGCAATGGCGCTAACGTACGATCAGGATGGGCAGTTGCTGGTCCGGCTAATTTTTCCCAGCCAAACCAACCAAGTAACCCTAATCCCGCTAAGATTAACAACCATTTAAAGGCCCCTAATGGTAAAATCACACCTAACACTAGGCTAATCCCACCACCATAAAGTCGCCAATCAGCTGAAAAACTAGTCGTTGCAGGCGTCGGTTGCCGACGACTCGTGTTGCTTAAGACCGCGGCTTTTAAATTAGCCACTGCGGCTTGTTTGCTTGGTGCTAGTAAAGCAGCGACAGCCGTTGAAGTAGTTTGCTGCGCCTGATACGTTGCGCGAGCCGCCTCAACTTGAGCCGTCAACGTTTGATACTGACCCAGTGCTTGTTGTAACGCTGGTAACTGTGCTTCCAGTTGCTCAAATCGCGCCTGATGAGCCACGTAAAAACCGATGACTGTTTTGGATTGATCATCAACGGGTTGCGTGGCTAATTGGGCCCGAGCCCCAGCCAAAGTATGTCGTAATTCAGTGCGCTGCGTTGTTAATTGCTCAACTTGTTGTTGGACCGCAGACGATAATGGCTCACCGGCTGCTGCAACTTGAGCCTGTAATTGTTGTAATTGCTGATAGACTGGCCATTGGTTACGCAAGTTGGCCAATTGTTGTTGCATCGCTGTCACTTGCGTTAATTGCTGTCGTTGAGCCTGTTGTTGGGTCTTCAAAGTGTCCAAATTAGCTTGTAAATCTTGATATTCCGGATAACGTGCTTGGGCCTGCGCCACTTGCGCTTTTAGCTGTTGGTACCGTTGCAAGGCCTGATTCAATTCCGGTTTACGCCCACGCGGCTTATACAGGTCATCGGCTTGTTCGCGTAGTTTGGACGCAGTTGCCCGCCATTGTTGACTATCAAAGGTCCCAAGTTGCTGCAATTGGGTATTCAAATCTGCGGCACTCATCGTTTTTAACGCGGTTAACTCAGCTTGATTGAACGTAAATAATTGCTTGTAGCGGGTTTCATCATATGGCTCTAGCCAATGAGCCAACAAACTGAGCGGTTGAACCGCATTCGTAGTTAGATTGACCAATGTAGCCGGCTGATCTCCAAGCCGTGTTAATCGATAAACAACCCCATTCACAGTTAGGTCTAAGGACCCACCGTACTGACTCGTGGCCTTAGGTTCGTAACGATCCAGTAAATGTCGTCTCGTTGGAAACCCAAATAACATGCCGAGCACAAAAGCCCTGATCGTTGATTTACCACTTTCATTAGCCCCATAAAACACCTGTAAGCCATCGGTTAACTCCCAAACTTGCTGTTGAAACTTACCAAAGCCGGCAATCTCAATTCGTTTAATTTGCATCGGAGTCACCGCCTTGTAAAGTCAAATGATAGTGATCTTGTAACAAGCGTAAAACCTGTTGTTGCCACTGTTCAGGCGTCGTTGCCTCAAGCAACGTTTGATTCAAAAAAGGTTCGTCCAACAAATGATCAGCCAGCGCCGCAATCTTTTCAGTTGTCACAGTGGTCTCACCTGCCTGCTGCCAAATAGCGGTATCCATACCAAACAAGTCCGACGTGGTATCGGTTGCCGCTAATTGTAGCGTGACTGGCCAACTCGTTGCAGGGGCCTGTTGTTGCAACTGAGCTAATAACGCCCCTTGCGTCAGGGCTAATTCAGCCGTTGGCGTTAACGTCAACGTTGCTGGTAGCGTAATCACCACAAGTTCTGGTACTGTTACCGGTCGTGCTTGTAATTGCGCACTTAACTGTGTCAGTAACGTTGGTCGATCTAGTTGTCCACTCAATTCAGGTGTCCAATTCGTCCAGACTAATGGCGCTAACGGCTTAAATTCGGGAACCAATTGATCACCTTGACTTGTCACCAATAAGGCCCCTTTTGCGCCAAGTTCATCGCGATAACGACCTTGTAGATTTCCCGGGTACATCACGGGTGGCATGGCATTCAACGTTTGGCGCTGGTGGATATGCCCCAATGCCCAATAATCATAATGTTTCGCCAACAAGTCACTGACGGCAAACGGCGCATAATGATCACCAGAGGTCCCCACTTGACCGTGTAACATCCCAATTTGATAATCTACACCAGTCCGCTTTAACGGAAAGTCTTGAACTTTCGGCGTGGTCACCCAACGTTGATCATAGCTAAACCCGGTAATCGCCACGCGTTGTTGCTGTTTAGTCGTTAACTCTACCGTCGTTACTTGAGCATCGAAAACATGCACGTTAGCCGGAAAATGCCAAGTTGTGACATCTGGTTGAAAATCATGATTCCCGAACGATAAAATGACGGGAATTTGTTCAGCGGCTAATTGATCCAACGCCGCCATTAAGGCCGCCTGAGCAGGTACACTTTGCGCCTGTTGATCAAATAAATCACCAACCAACAAGACAAAATCCACTTGTTCCGTAATTGCTAAGTCAACCAGACGTTGTAGCGCCGTAAAGGGCGCGGCAGTCAGCCGATGCTGCCACATTTCCGGTAACGCATCCAATCCTTGAAACGGCGTATCCAAATGTAAATCTGCCGCATGTAGAAACTTCATCACTTCAAAACTCCCATCTCCAAAAAAAGCGGCAATCACGAAAAACTTCGTCATTGCCGCTTGGTGCCTTATTTCGGCTAGTCTAGCCTTGGTATAATTCTTGAACAGGCTTGGTGATGATTTGGTTTAAATCATTCATCAATTGGTTTAAGCCCCGTTCTTTACCCATTAAGGTCTTAATTTCATCGACATTACCAACTTTGTCAGCTAAGTCATGCGCTTTTTGAACTTCTTCATCCGTTAATTCTTCGCCATTCATTTGCTTTTGTGATAATTGCATTTGAATTTCTTGGAATTCTTTGAATAAGCTAAATGCACTTTCGTTAGCTTTCATTGTCGTATATGCCGCTTGTAATTCTTTAAATTCTTTAGTCCCGCGTAATTCTTGTTCTAATTGGTTCGCCGTATCATAAATATTGACAGCCATGTTGGGTTCCTCCTCAAGTGTAGGTTCCTCATTATTTTAGCATGTTTGTAAGGGCTTGAATAGCCGTTAACTTAATCACCAATTAATTTTTTAGCCTGTGAGAACCAACTCTTAGCCGTATCTTTGACGGACTTACCAACTTCACTCGCACCTTTTTGGACACTATCCCAAACTGACGACGAAGAAGAACTACTACTGCTACTACCGCTGGAACTTTCATTAGCCAGTGTCGCAGCATCCTTGGTGCCAAAGCTGGTCTGCTTTGTATTCGGCAAAATATTTTCCATTTCATTCTTATATAAAGCTGACAATTGATTTTCTGACAAACTCTTCAAATAATGCGTACTGTTTGTTGAGTCAAAGCCAATCCAAGTGGTCACGACGATATCTGGGGTATAACCGATCATCCACTGATCCTTCGTTCCTGAACCGGTCTTGTAATCGGCCTGCGTACTCCCAGTCTTGCCGGCAATCGAGTAGCCATATGGTTTGGCGGCTGCCCCAGTTCCGCTATTGTAAACGCCTAGCATCATACTGGTCATTTGTTTTGCGACACTAGCCGACATAATCTTCTTTGTCTTAACTTTCGTATTATCGACAACCGTCTTACCACTAGCATCAACGATTTTGGTGATATAATGCGCCGTCGTTTTCTTCCCGTTATTAGCAAAAGCCGTATAAGCACTCGCCATTTGTTGTGGAGAGACCCCCGTGGTTAACCCTCCCAAGGCCAACGCCAAGTTGTCATCAGATTTCGTCACCGGCAGTCCAAACTTTTTAACCGATTGGTAACCTTTATTCACGCCAACCTTATTCAACAACCAAACCGCTGGAATATTAATACTTTGTGCCAACGCTTCATACATCGGTACCGATTTGCTATAAACACTATCATAGTTCTTCGGCGCGTACTTATTCGCCCCAAATGTCTGCTTCTTATTGGATAACAACGAATCATACGTATAGCCATTTTGTAGCGCAGGCGTATAAACGGCTAACGGTTTAATCGTAGATCCTGGTTGCCGTTTAATTTGGTTCGCACGGTTGAAGCCACGGAAAACGTGTTTCCCACGACCCCCAACAACTGCGACAACTCCACCAGTCGAGGGATCAACCGCAATTGAGGCCCCTTGCACCTTCGTACCATCACTGGCATTAGCTGGGAACAAACTATCATTTTTGAATGACGTTTGCATCGCCGATTGATCCTTTTGGTTCAGCGACGTATAAATCTTGTAACCGCGATTCATAATATCAGATTCGCTCAACCCATACTTATTAATCGCTTCATCAATCACCGCATCAAAGTAATACGGATATTTGTAGCCACTATAATAGTGATAATTATCATTTAAAGTAATTGTCTTTTGTGAATATAACGTGTATTGATTTTTGGTTAATTTATTATTGTTAACCATATTGTTCAAAACCACATTACGTCGTTTAACAGCCGCTTTCGGATGATCAATTGGATTATAGCCACTCGGTGAACTAAGCATCCCAGCTAATACGGCCGCTTGATCGACTGACAATTCTGACGCATGCACCCCAAAATATTTTTCAGCCGCATCTTCTGCGCCCCAAACACCATGACCAAAGTAAGCATTATTTAGATACATTGCCAAAATTTGATGCTTGGAATAAACATTTTCGGTTTCAATGGATAAGAAAATTTCACGTAACTTCCGTGAAAATGTCTGTTGCTGCGTTAAGTAAGCATTTTTAACTAACTGTTGTGTTAGCGTACTCCCACCACCACTGATGTAGTCACGCCCCAATAACTTATTCATCACGAGCAACATGAAAGCCCGGCCAATCCCTTTAACGGAAAAACCATGCTCTTTATAAAAATTTCGATCTTCTGTGGAAATCACCGCATTTTGCAAGTTCTTTGAGATCTTATTCAAATGAACATAGGTCCCCTTTTGTGAATACAAGGACCCGGCTTTTTTATTGCTAGCATCATAAATGACCGTCGTTTTTTCAAGTTCCGCCTGCAAGTTACCGATCTTTGCGGTCTTAGCTTCAAATGTTAAATAGGCACTGCCCACTAAAATCAATGATAAAATCACCACGATGAGCCAGCGTGTCAGCTGACGGCGGTGCCATTGATAGCTCACGACTGCCCATAATCGTTGCCAATATGGGTGGAGCCAGTGGCCGATGGTCCGCAAACCATCCTTAATGGTGGCCCAAAAACCGTTATTCTGCATAATCTTCCCCTTGTTCTGAACTGATTAAACCGTGGTCACTTAACCCGTCGTGCAAGTTGCCACTAATCAGCCATGACTTGTTAAACTCTGATAATTGTATCATAAATGCTAAGTTGCTTAAGTTACGGGACAAAGCTTGACCAAATCTTCAACAATTTAACAAAAGGTTGAAGGTTGTGAAATGGTCATCTACGTCGGTCAGTAATTCTGCCTGCTACGGAGACCGGAGTAAGCCTAAAGACCGTTTTTACGCCATTTACACAGAAGATTTATCACTGATGATTTTCGACTAAATAACCATTCGAAATAGCAATTATCTTTTTAAAACAAATCTGAAATAATTACAACTAATGTCCCCGAAAGTGAGTTCAAATTGGGCCCAGCCGTGGAGGTCTCTTAGCGGTTTTACCGCTTAGAGACCAGCGCTTTTGAAACGTGGTTTTTACGGTTCAAAACGAAGGTTAAGACCGCCTTTTGGCTTAACCTGTCTGCCACAGCGTTCCGGCCCGAATTTAACGAACGGTCTGCGGTTCAGCAACAATCAAAAAAGCCTGAGACGATTTGGTCTCAAGCCTTTATTTCCGACGGACGCCCCGCCGATTAGCATTCAAATCATTTTGTTGCTTGCGAAATTTTTCAAAAGTCGCATCACGTTTGGCTTGATTTTTACGATCAGTCTTTTTCTTCGTATATTTCATCACAGTCACCTGCTTTTCATTCAATTATTATGTCCCTTAACTATACCGTTAAACTTGGCTGAATGCAAAAAAGTCATCCATCATGGCATGACTTTCATTTTGACTTTAAAGATCATCTTCAGTACGAATATGTTGTAATAATAACTCATGAAATTCCGTGGCAACAGCGACACTAGGGCTCACCACAAAAATCGTATCATGACCCGCTAAAGTCCCACTGACAGCGGGTAAATTCAAATCATCAATAATCGCCGCTAACAAGTTCCCATTACTTGGTAGCGTATGGATAATGTTCATGAATTCCACACGATCAACACCGGTAACGACATCGTGTAAGCTCTCAAATAAACGATCTTGTTCATTTTTACTATTCGCTTTAAAAATCGTGTATCGAGCATGACCGGTTTCATCTGGTGACTTCACAATCTGCATGTCGCGAATATCCCGTGAGATGGTGGCTTGGGTTGCCGTAATTCCTTTGGCCTTTAGTTGGGCCATCAATTCTTCTTGGGTGGCGATTGGGGATTGGTTGATAATTTCTTCAATGGCCGCCTGACGCTCTGATTTTTTCATCGGCGCGACCTCCTCGCTCAAATTATGAATACATTATAGCAAATATTCATCATTCAAACTACGGTCCAACCTAAAAAAGCACACTTTCACGTCAGTTGTGACGGAAAATATGCTAACTGTTGCATAACTATGCGTCTTTAATGGGTTGGTTCGTCATATTGCCGTAAAAATCCGCTCAGCAGTTTCAAGCCACGTTCTAACGTTTCCGTCTGCGTGCAATAGCCTAACCGTACGTGACCAGGAATATCAAAACGCACACCTGGAACTAGCAAGACACCTGTTTTCGCCAACAATTGCTTACAAAATGTCTCATCATCCACAGGCACATCAAGTTTCAGACAAGAAACTGAAATACCTTGTGGCGCAATCAAGCTCACGCGTGGTTCTTGTGCCGCCCAGTCCAAATAAATCTTAGCATTACGGGCAACAATCTGACGATTTCGTGCCAAGATTTGATCACGGTGTTGCAAAATCAACACCGCCAATTGGTCGTTAAAGACCCCACCACAAATCATCGTGTAATCACGATACTTACGGAAAATATCCGCTAACTCACGTGATGGCGTGGCCACCCAACCAATCCGGACGCCAGGCGCTGAATAGGTTTTTGACAAGCTATTCGTGGCAATCCCTTTGTCATAAAGATCAGCAATCGACACGAACGGCGTGCCATCAAGCGGTTCATAAACTTCATCAACTAACACGTAGGCCCCGACTGACTTAGCGATGGCAACGACTTGCTTCAAAAAGGCTTCGTCTAACAAACAGCCAGTGGGGTTCGCTGCATTATTCAATAAAATCATTTTAGTGTCGGGTCGGATTAATTGTTTAAGTTCGGCAATATCCGGCAACCAGTCTTGAGATTCTTGGAGATGCCAATAATCAACCGTTGCGCCAAGCGATTTCGGAATATCATATAATTGTTGATACGTTGGATACAAGGCAATCACATGATCATTAGGTTCCACTAAACTGTAAATAGCCAAGTGATTGGCCCCAGTAGCGCCGTTCGTCTGCAACACATTAGCCGCGGGTACTTGCGTATATAACCCACTCACTAACTGTTTAAAGGCTGGTGAGCCTTCAATCCAACCATAATTTAATTTACTTTGATTTAATTGTTGATAAAACTGTTGACCATGATGGCCATCTAAAGCCGTTACTTCAGCCATTGTTAGGGCTGCAATCGAGCTTTGACTAATATCGGTCGTCGCCGTCGTCTCATATTCATTCAACCACGCTTCAACGCCAAAACCGGCAATTTTCATTGTCCTAATCGTTCCTTCCTCTAAAAAAGTCCAATAGGATTAGCATACCGATTATATCGTTCTAGTGCAATTAGATTTTAGTGACAAACGTCGCCAATAATTTAACCCCATACAAAATAATTACCGCGCCACAAACCCGATTGATCCATAACAAAACGCGTGGTTGCATCAAATGTTTAAACTTACTAATGACACCAGTTAGGCCAATAAACCAAATAATCGAGGCTATGATCACCCCCATCATAAAGAAATGCGTCAAGTTAGTTGGCAATGAAACCCGGAAAGCGGCTAATAACACCGAACCATCGATCAAGGCTTGTGGATTCAACCAAGCTACTGAAAATGCCGTAATAATGGCCGTTTTATATGAAAAATTCGTATCCATCGTGTCCATGGCGGCTTCTTTTTGCTTTAACAAACTCCAGCCAATATAAAAAACTAATAAGCTCCCAACCAGTAAGACCGTCAATTCAAGCCATGGCGTACTTTGTAAAATTTTACCAACGCCATAGAAGCAAGCTAATGATAATGAGGTATCGAATAAAATCACAATCAAGGCCACCCGAATCGCCCGTTTCAATGGTTGTTCAATCGCCGTCGACACCACGAATAAGTTCTGCATCCCAATCGGCGCGATATACACAAACCCGAATAATAACCCTTGTAAAAATACTTGCATCAATTTCACAACTCCTATCCAACCAGTTCACCCTAAGATATTTCCTGTAAGCAATACTGGCTTTAATTCATGAAACGATTATAATAAAAATCAACATGGTTGTAGCCAACCAATTTCAACTTTTATCACCAACCATTTTTGGAGGGATTCTTAATGAGTACCATACATATTAATTGGCAGCCAGATAAAACGGCTAGTACGCCAATTTACCAACAAATCACGAATTATTTCCAACATGCCATTGCTAGCGGTGATTGGCCAGTTGGAACTAAACTGCCTGCCCAACGCAAACTAGCGGAACAATTTGGTGTCAATCGTAGCACCTTAATTACCGCCCTAGATGAACTGATCGCAGTCGGGCTCATCACTAGTACACCGGGATCTGGAATGACGGTCTCTGGTAATCACTGGTCCAGTCTATTAGCGGAACACGTCAATTGGTCTCAATATGTAAAAGCCGGCCAATTTAAGCCCAACCCGCATGCTATCCAAAAGATCAACCAATTTGAAACCGATGCCGTCATTCGATTAAGCACTGGCGAACCGGCGCCTGATCAATTTCCACGGGCCCTCTTTCAAAAAGCATTCGATCATCTTGGCCGCAGTTTGACGAGTTTAAACTATAGTGAACCCGCTGGTATTCTAGCGTTACGTGAACAAATTGCCCGCCACTTGGTCAAAGTCGGTATTCACACCAAGCCTGAAAATATTTTAATCACAGCTGGTTCAGTCCAAGCGTTACAACTCGTTGCTGTCTCTTTGTTCCCTAAAGGTGCGACCATTTATACAGAAGCCCCAACTTACGTCAAATCGCTACAGGTTTTCCAATCCGCCCAAACCCATTTGGCTGGCATTCCGATGGATAATCAAGGGATGGCTTATTGGCAAATCACACCACCAACCGATGAGTCGCACGCGATTATGTATACCATTCCGACCTTTAATAATCCGACTGGGATTGTGATGAGTGCCGAACGCCGGCAACAAGTTTTAAAATATGCACAAGAACACCGTATTCCGATTTTGGAAGACGCGGCTTATCAAGACGTTTGGTTCGACCAACAACCACCGCAGCCACTTAAAGCTAGCGATGACTCTGGTAACGTGATTTACTTCGGTAGTATCTCTAAGTCACTGGCCCCGGGCTTACGACTCGGCTGGACCGTGGCAAGCCAACCGGTGATTGATCGTCTAACCGACGTGCGGATGCAAACAGATTATGGTGCAAGTTCATTATCACAACTTGTGCTAGCTGAAATCTTGGCTGATCCCGAATATGACACTTATCAAGCTCATTTCCGCGACGTACTTGCTAAGAAAGCCGCGGCCGCCGAAGCTATTTTGCATCATTATTGGGATGATATCGCCACTTGGCAAACACCAACGGGCGGCTTTTACTTGTGGGTCCGGCTAGCTGATCGGATTAATGTACAAAAATTATTTGATCTAGCAACTGCCCAAAACGTTCTCTTCAATCCTGGCAGTATTTACGATTTCCAACCCAACCAGTACATTCGATTGAGCTTTTCCTATGAATCAACCGAACGCTTTGAACAAGGCATTAAAATTTTGACACAGCTGATTAACGAAAATTTTTAGGCTTAATATGATAAAGGTTTGTTATAACGAAAATTAAATCATTGGTCATCGTTAATTTTAGGTTATGTGGAGATAATGCGATAAAATTAACTCGATAATTAAAAACGACTCTGAACGGGTCGTTTTTTGATTATCGGTGACCACCATAAGGAGTAGTACTTTGATCACATTCATGAACCGTAACCTCCGACTAGGTTACTTGTACACGGTCTGTGCTTATTTTGGTATCGGTGGCTTGTGGGTCATGTTCTTACAGCAACGTGGGCTCACACTCGTTCAAATTGGCTTATGTGAAAGTCTCTTTCACTTAACCGGTTGGATCTTTGAAGTCCCGGCCGGTATTTTAGCGGATCGTTTTAGTTATCGTACCATGCTTATTTTGAGCCGTTTAGCCGCGGTAGGACATGGGTTAATCATGTTAACCGCCCATGATTTTTGGTGGTTTTTATTCGGCTTCTTCTTACTTGGATGGGCGGCTAATCTACAAAACGGCACCCTAGAGGCGTTGCTCTATGAAACTTTAGTTGACGGTGACCAGACTAAACGCTATCCCCAAGTGACAAGCACAATGAATACGATCCTGAAAGTCGCTGGTATGGTGGGGCTGACTATCGCCGGCTGGCTCATCCAGCATCACGCCATGTTAACTTATCAGCTTTACTTGGTTGGTGCCGGCAGCGCCCTACTCATTGCTATCTTCTTACACGAACCGCAACAACATCAACAACGTGCCCGTCAACTAACGCTTTGGCAAATTGTCAAAGCAGCCTTCATCGGTTTAAAACGAACGCCTAAATTAACCACGTTGATGCTATTTAATGCTATTTTTATCGCCACTGGCTATGCTTATTATTCTTATTTCCAATCAGTCATGACAGCACATGGGTTTAAAAGTGCAGTGATTACAGGGATTTTGGTGGTGATTACCTTACTGAACGTGTTAAGCGTGCAACTCACGCCAAAGTTACAGCAACGCTGGTCGGCCTTTAAAATTTTACGCACCTTTTCACTAATTTTACTGACTGTTCTATTAATAACTGGTGTCAATCGTTTACCCGTATTGGTTATCGGTGACTTTATCGTTAACATGCTAATGGCAGCCATGGCGCCTTTGATGTCCAGCTATTATAACGAGCTAGTTTCAAGTGGCGAACGAGCTACCTTACTCAGCGTTAGCAGTATGTTTTACAGTATTATCATGAGTCTTTCTTTCCCAATCATTGGTTGGCTAATTGAACGCGTCGGCTTCGCCGCTAGCTTTGCTTGGATTGGTAGCGGGTTGCTCGTTTTAACGCTAATCGGTTACTTGCTTACTTTGAAATTTAAACATTAGTCTAACCGGCCACGCAAAAAAGCGGGCCGTTTTTTTGTGCCCGCCAAGCAATCACAAATTCGATTAGGTCATTATTTTCTAACTCGATCACTTATTTTATGTCCGATAGCTAAAAGCCCACTTGCTAAAGCGGCAAATAAAGAACCAATTAAACTAAAAATCTCGGCCATCATAACGCCCTCCTCATGTAAAAGCGATTATCTTTTCTATCATCTAATGTGAATTATCCTAATTTGACCACCTATATCAGCCAGTGATTCCGGCTCGATGTGGGCGAACAATAGGCGGCAAGAGCGGAGACTTTTGACACTTGTAAAAACTGCCCATTATAACTGTTATGATATTGGCATTAAAATGATAATCTGCTATAATTATGATTAAAATTCAGAAAGTGGTGAACAATCGTGCATGGCAATCTCTTAACTTGGTTAAGCCTACAACGGGCAATTATTAACGTTTTAAACGCCTCAGGGGTGAAGTCTGCCCTTTTTCCAAGTTAAAAGTTAACCTAACTCATGATGGCACCGAAAAAGGCGGCTCTTCTGAGGCGTCTTTTTTATGGCCATTTTTAACCATAAAGGAGTTTTACACGATGATCAAAACCATGACCCGGAATTTACACCGGGGTTATACGTATACCGCCCTCGCCTATTTTGGCATCACCAGTTTATGGGTGATTTTTCTACAACAACGCGGCTTATCCCTCGTTCAAATCGGCCTATGCGAAAGTATTTTTCATTTAACCAGCTTTTTATCCGAAGTGCCTTCCGGCGTTTTAGCCGATCGCTTTAGCTACCGTACCATGCTCATTAGTGGCCGTGTTGCGGCTGTTTTACACGCCATCATTATGTTGACGGCACACAGTTTTTGGTGGTTTGCGCTTGGTTTCGTCCTTCAAGCTTGGGCCTATAATCTTCAATCTGGAACCTTAGAAGCCTTACTCTATGAAAGCCTAGTGGACGGTCAGCAAACCGAGCGCTACCCGCAAGTAACCAGTCATATGAATATGATCATGGAAGGCGCTAATGCTTTAGGTGTCTTGGTTGCCGGCTGGCTCATTCATGGCTATTTAGCCGCCACTTATTGGAGTTACCTCATTATCGCTTTAGTTGCGATGTTAGTTGTCTATGGACTACACGAACCAAAAGAACACTTAAAAAGTGCACAACAGCTAACCATTTGGCAACTCTTAAAAACGGCGGCGACTTGGTTACGATGCCAACCTCGACTCGCCATGCTCATGAGTTTTCATGCACTATTTAGTGCAGTTGGGACAACGTACTATTTTTATTTTCAAGCCGTCATGACCGCTCACGGGTTTCATGGCACCTTGATTTCAGGCATCCTAATTGCCGTTGCCGTACTAAACATTATTGGCATTCAGTTGACCCCACGTTTACAGTCTCGTTGGTCCACGCGCGCTTTGTTAGGCGGATTAATGGGGTTATTGATTGGCGTCCTCCTATTGACTGGGTTCGGCCAAATTGTCATGCTAGTTATCGATTATTTACTCGTAAATCTATTAATGGCGGTCATCGAGCCTTTAATGTCAACTTATTACAACGAACTGATTCCTAGCGCCCAACGCGCTACTTTACTAAGCATCAGTAGCATGTGTTTTAGCATTGTCATGATCATCATGTTCCCGTTAATCGGTGGGGTCATTGAACGACTTGGATTCGCAGCCACCTTTAGTTGGTTAGGCCTTACTTTATTGCTCATTGGTGGCAGTGGCATGCTTCTCAACCGTTATAAAAAATAATTTCAAACAGCAAAATGCACCCACACTGGCAACTGCTAGCGGGGTGCATTTTTTAATGACAACTACTAAAGGTTGAAACTTACTTTTTAGCAATAATCGTTGATATAATAAGCATTCATCGATCAAAAGTAGTCATACTTGCCACCTACCGTTCGCCCACATTGAGCCGGAACGCTGTGGGCGGACCGGTTCAGCCAAAATGCGGTCTGAACCGTCGTTTTGAACCACTAAACCCGTGTTTCAAAAACGCCAGTCTCTAAGCGATAAATCGCTAAGAGACTCCCACGGCTGGGCTCAGTGTGGACTCACTCTCGGTTATGTTAGTGGCATAATCGAATTTAACTAGTAACAAGAAACTAACCGAAGTCAGCCAGTGATGGCGCCGGCCGTGAAAGCAGCGTTAGTCCGGGTGATTTTCCCGGACTTACGGTGTGGACGACTTTTGAGACTAGCGGTCTTAGCTTGGCTCAAAAGCGAGGTGAAAGCCCGCATTTTGGCTGGAGCCGGTCCCACAGCCGGCAGAATCACTGGCTGGCGTAGGTGACAATTTAATCCAACTTAAGTCAATGTTGGTAAGGTTTTGACCAATACATTTAACTTTCAACCTTTAGACAACTATTTAAATGATGGTTTCCCTGGTAGTTCACTCCGATAAGATTCAGCAAAAATTTGCGCAAAGTCAGCTAATTTAACATCACCCAATTCGGGACGATGTGCCTGATAGTCGGCCGCAAAATTATGATCACGTTGATAGGCAACCGTCTTCACGTATTGCTTGGCAAATTCGGCTGGAACACCCGCTGTAATCATATTATTGGTCATAACTTCATCCGTAATCTGAACGGCTTTCAAGTCTGGCATTTGTAACGCTTGGCCCAACGCCGTTGCCACTTCAACATATGTTTTTTCATCACTAGCCACATACTGCATCGTTACACCCGCAACCGGTTCCGTCAATGCTTTAATCAACACCCGCGTGACATCAATTGGGGCCACCCACGCATTGACCGTCGACAAATCCGCATTGGTATAGATTGCATGCGATTGCTTAACCGATGCCAAGTTACTCAATAAGTTGCCATACATCCCGGTAGGTCGAATAAACGTCAAATCAACGTCTGGCAAGTTCGTCGTCAATGTTTCTTCAATCAAGTGATACATATACAATGACCCGACTTCTGGTCCAAGGTCAGCCCCGATACTACTGAGGTTAACAACGCGCTTCACACCAGCAGCCTTAACCGCTTGCACGTAAATATCGGCCTGCCTTTGGGCGGCCGCATAGATATCAGCTGCCGATCTAATACCTGTCAGCATTAAATAAACCACATCGGCACCCGTAAATGTTTTCGTCAAAAACGCCACATCATCAAGACTACCAATGGCAGGCGTAGCCCCGAATGCGTTAATCAAAGTACTGCGCTGTGCATCATGACTGATCACCGTCACTTGATGACCGGCCTGGCCTAACAATGGCACTAGTGTTTGATTGATATGACCGAGTGAACCCGTTAGTACAATTTTCATATTTAGAAACCCTCTTTTTCAAGTCTGCTCATAATTTTATTTCCGTTATTGATTATAGCAGACCAGTTAGCGTTCTAAATGTTTAATTAGGCAACATCAACCTGTAAAAAATCACCGATTTGTTGTAAAACGAGCTGAGTTTCAGGCATATCAAACAAGACAAAGACGTGGAATAAATCTTGCCATGCTTTGAAGATAACTGGCACGCCAGAACTTTGACACAATTGGTTTAAAATCACTGAATCATCGTATTTCACTTCTTCAGTCCCGCAATTAATCATCAACGGTGGAAAATTCGTATAATCCCCATAAATGGGTGAAACGAGTGGTGACTTGCTAGTCGGATCTTTAAAGTAAGGCACCGGATCGCCAGCGCCTAGTAACATCGGATCACGTTCTTGTCGTGTAAATTCAGAGGTTAACAAGTTAAGTTGTGAGATAACCGGTGAAAAGACACTCACCTTATCTGGCAACGGTTTGTGTTGATCTTTTAGACTCAATGTCAACGTTAACGCCAAGCTGGCCCCAGCTGATTCACCAAACACAACGACATGTGAATAATGCTGCCGCATATAGGCATACGCCGCTTCAACATCATTTTGTGCCGCCGGATGTTGGGCTTCGGGATATTGCCGATAATCAACTGAGAACGTCTCATAACCACTCTTTAACGCGAGTTGAACCGCTAACCACCGACGGGATTTCACCGTTCCAGTCATATAGGCCCCGCCATGTAAAAACATCAAGGCTGTCGTTGACTTTTTCGCTAACCGATACCACTCGCCTTTAACTTGAGGCGTTGTGACCGCTTCCAATTTGACGCCGGCTGGCATGTCAAATGGATTCCCGGCATCCGCCCCCTGACGTGCGCTTAAAATATTAGCTGGGGTCAGTGGATCACTTTGATGAACCTTAATTGTTTTGGCAATGTCAATCGCCTGATGTGCTGCCTTACTTAGCATTTTTAGCCACTCCTTTAATCATTGCGTGATAACCTAATTTACCGTAGTTTAACCCAGCTAATGTCGCTAAAATCAATAAAATCGCAAAGACAAATGTACCCATCAAAAAGGTAAAAGCCGGTGTCGTGTTACCAGATGTTTGACTAAATAGTTGTGCAATATAAGGTGACACTAACGTCCCCACATTGGCACACGTAATCGCAACCGAGGTTGAGAATGGGACCTGTTGTGCTGAAGTTAAGTACCCGACTGACGTAACCATCGAGGCCATGAATACGGAAACCGCAATCCCAACAAAGATGACGCCTAAGCCACTTAAAAGCAATGATTGTGACATGGTCAAAATTAAGAATGCCGCAGTAGCAAAGGCTAACGCAATCGCCATCGAATAAGCACGCCAATGTTTTTGAATGAACATGAATAGGAAACCACCAGCGGCCATGGCAAAGGACATCATGCCAAGTAACGTGCTGGCATCCATGACGGTACCATAATGGCGACTCACCACTAGACTCGCAAATTTAATGGTAATAAACGCAAAGGTCACATTGAATAGGAAAGCAAAACCTGCTAAAACCCAAACCTTACCATCAACATGCTTACTGTTACTTGTGCTGACATTAGTCGTTGGTTCTTCGACTTGCCCCACACCTTTAGGAACAAAGAACGCAACTAACAAAGCGATTGGTAAGGCCACCAAATAGACCCAATAGGCGGTTTGCCAGCTAAAGTTCATCAAAACCCCAGCAAAGTAGGTGATCACAAACATCCCGAGTCCTTGAAAAACACTGGATAACCCCATCATGCGCTGTTGTTCAGCACCATCAAACAATTGAATAATCAATGATTGGGCAAATGAAGCAAGCAAGCCAGTCCCAATTCCGATGCCAATACGTGACGCAAAAATCAATCCAAAGCTAGTCGTTAAGGCTGGGGTAATCCCCGCAATCAGGATAATCACTAGCCCTGTAAGAATCGTATTTTTCACTCCAAACCGATCCGCAAAAAAGTTGCTTAATGGGGTGAAAATAATGATTCCAAGTGAGGGTACCGTCATTAATAACTCGATTAATGTCGGACTAATATTAGGAAAACTCTTCATCATCATTGGAATGGTTGCGGCGATTGCACCACCACTAACCGTAAAGATAGATAATAATAGAATTGATAATCGCATGGCTAATTTACGCATGATTAGGTTCCTCCTCTTGAGCTTGCGCTAAGGCAAAGTCAGTAAAAATCTGATTAATTTGATCAATTTGAGCCGCCGTAAATGGGGTAAAACCAATGCCCCGCATTTCTGCGCTTAGTTGCATTAACGAATAATGTTCGAAGTTGGCCATATTTCCTGGTAACGTCAAGAACTCCCAGAATGGCACGACTTGACTTAGTTTTTTGGTTAAAACCGTTTGTTGGTTATATTTAACCAATTGCGTTTGCACACTGAATTCGTTTAAAAAAGACCGTTGCGGCTGATAAGTGAGCCGATAGTCGCCAGCGGGTAACTCACTACCGTTGGCATAAACTTGTCCGTCAATCGTCCAAGTTGTCGCTCGTGGTAACCGTGCTTTGGCTGCAGCGCCGTATGGAATGGTCAACTTAACTTGTACTTGCGATCCGGTCGCGTTCAATAATTGCCAAGCGACTTTGACGGTCCCCGTTGCTAGCCGTGTTTGCCCGCTAACTTGTCGCAGTTGCGCATTGATTCCTGGGCGAATCGTGACATGTCGTGCGTCAACACCAGCTTGAATCCCAACTAAATATTCATAGGCCCATTGCATGACCGCCCCCGCTGAATAGTGATTCAATGAGTTCATGCCATTATCATTGATTGTGCCATCAGCTTGAATCGAATCCCAACGTTCCCAAATTGTCGTCGCACCGTGTTGCACTTCAGACAACCAACCTGGAAAACTTTCATTTAAAAAGACATCTACCGCTAAGTCATGTTGTCCATTAGCCGATAACGCTGGTAACAATGCCGGCGTGCCAACAAAACCAGTCGTTAAATGATTGCGATGCTTCGCGACCGCCGCGGCTAGCTGTTTTGTCAACGCCACTGTTTGATCGACTGGTACTAAATCAAAGGTCAAACACAAGGCTAATCCAGTTTGTGTTTGCGTAATTAATCGACCAGATGCCGTAAAGAATTCTGCTAAGAAAGCTTGTTTGATGTGCTTCGCTAAGTCTTGATAATAAGTCGCTTCTGGCTGCTTATGGAGGACTTGAGCCGCCTGAGCAACAATACTAGCTGAATAGTAGTAATAGGCACTCGCAATCAAATCATCAGGCGTTCGTCCTTTCAAATGCATGATATCTTCGGTATCTAACGCTAACCAATCACCTAGTTGCTCATCATCAAGCCAGAGGAACTCTTGACCATGGGTTTTAGTCCGTTGACGAATCCAATCAACCCACGAGGCCATTGCCCCAAACTGACGCGTCAAGATGGTCGTATCGCCAGTCCGTTGATACATCGTCCACGGAATAATCGTCGCCGCGTCACTCCAAACCGCTTTACCACCATCTGGCTGATCAACGGCTGGCGCATATAACGTTAATTTACCTTGATGTAAACTTTGCTCCACCGCCATATCAAAACTATACTTTGTGAAGAATTGATAGGTGTCCATGTTATAACTTGCTGTTTTTGCAAAAATCGCCGCATCCCCAGTCCAACCAAGCCGCTCATCCCGTTGTGGACAGTCAGTTGGCACGTCTAAGAAATTACTCTTTTGGCCCCATTGAATATTGCGAAACAACTGATTGACGTCGGCACGATCCGTGGTAATTTGACCAGTCATCGGCATGTCGGAATACAACGCTATTCCGGTAAAGTCAGCCGGATCAATGCTTGGAAAATCCGTTACGCGGACATACCGAAAACCAAAGTAAGTAAAATGTGGTCGAACTAGGCCGTCACGCCCATCACTAACATAAGTGAAACTAGCCCGAGCTGAGCGTAAGTTATCGCGATAAAATTCACCGTGTTGCATGAGCTCACCAAATTCAAGACTCACTTTAGCGCCCTTTGGCAAACGATTTCTAAACGTGACCCAGCCAGCAAAATTCTGTCCAAAGTCAAGCACGGTCTCGCCACGAGGCGTGGTAATCACTTGTTTTACTGGTAATTGTTCATGTGCCGTAATCGGTAAACTCAAGCGATCAACAACGTATTTACTTGGTTGCGGAAAGCTCGTCGTGGGAATTGTTGTCGCCGGTTGGGTCGCATCAAAGTCTTCACCATAATAGATACCAGCGTGGGTTACAGGTGATAATTGTGCGTGCCAACTCGTATCAGTCACCAGTCGTTGATCCACACCACCAGCATCCTGATAGTGAAGTTCGGCATTGGCCATTAATGTATTGCCGTAGACCGCTGCGGTACCGCCATGCTGACTGAGACCGATTTTGCCACGATACCAACCATCGGCCAAACGAATCGTCAATTGGTGTTGACCAGCAGCTTGTAGCAACGCGGTGACATCATAAGTCGCGACTTGGACATAGTAGTTATAATTTGTAAAACCAGGTGCTAAATACTCATCGCCGATTTTGTGACCATCTAAGTACGCTTCATATAAGCCTAACCCGGTCATATATAGTCGCCCATTTTGGACACCTTTAGGTACCGTGATGGTCTTGCTTAATTCGATTCCGTGTAGATCAGTCCGGCTCGATCCAATCCATTGACCAGCTAACGGTTGATCAAGCAGGCCGGTTTCAAACCAAGTTGTTTGTTGCCATGTTTGCTGATCTGGCGCCTTTAGTTGGACCAATACTTGATAACGCGTCCGTGGTGTTAAGGTCAAGTCCGTTACATGAAAAGTTAAATCTGAGGCGGCCTGCCACGCCGTTTGATAAACAATCCGGTCATCAACTTGAATGGTTAGGCGCCGTTGTAATTTTGGATAACTTTCCCCACTCACCAAGGCAGTAATGACTAATTCTGGTAGTTGGAACCCTAATGGTTGGTGTAAATGATTAATTTCAATTTGTGTGATTCGCATGGTTTTGACACCTCATTAAACCCTTTATTGTTTTAGAAATCGATTTCAGTAATCGCTTACAAGATTGATTATGCTATACTTTAGATAATTAATTTAGCTAATTCGGTTATTTTTTATAAATTTCAGGTAAAAGGTGATTTTATGACTGATCAAACGCGACAACTCTTAACGCAATTCCATCAAGCAACCGTCTTACCCACCTATGTATTCAACGCTGAAAACCAACTTGTCACAGTCTTTAAGAATCCTGTGACACCAGAGATCCCACTCAAGTTGCTCACTAAGTTGCCAACAATACTGCCCGCTCAGGTGAATCTATTCTTCACACCTGAACTTGGTTTAATGGGCATTTTTAATATTCACGAGCACCGGATTATTGTTTGGAATAATAACGTTTCAGTTCAAGGCAGTCCTAATTACTCTGATCAATTACCAATGACCAGTATCGATCAATTTAAAGCCCAACTGCGTTTACTCTACTTTACCCTTACAAAACACTGGTCCACTTTTTCTGAGGCACAGCTCACTCAAGTGACTCAAGCATTGGCGGTCCCTACGCGTAACCCCCGCGAAACTGATCGCGACGACCAACGTCATGCTTATTATCAAGGTTATCTAGCCGAACAACAAATGTTATTAGGCGTGGAACATGGCAATTTAACTGAATTTAACCACTACTATGTCCCATTCATGGCCGCTGGTAATTTCGGTAAACTTGCCACTTATGATCTACGTAGCAAGAAAAATATTACAATTGCGGCCACCACCCTATTCACACGAGCCGCCATTCGGGGTGGTCTTTTTGCTGAAGGCGCCTATGCCCTTAGTGACCAATGCATTCAAACCGCCGAACATCAGGCTGACATCACGAATGTCTATGAATATACGCGTACCATTGGTGAACTCTTCTTAAAAAATGTTGCTCGGATCAAACGCCAAAATCTGCCCTCAATTGTTTATCTAGCTCAAGAGTATATTTATGATAACGTGCAAACGATTAAAACCGTCGCCACCGTGGCTGAACATGTCCATACTAGTGACTCCTATTTGATGCATTTGTTCAAAAAAACCACTGGGCAGCCATTGATGCAATTCATTATTACCCAAAAAATCCAATTTGCGCGCTTACAACTCGTCTTTACCGATCTCTCAATTGGTGAACTTGCCGACATGTTAGGTTTTGCCAATCAAGGTGAACTCACACGCGCCTTTAAAAAACAACTTGGCATGACCCCCTCACAGTTTCGTCAACAGCAACGGATTTTGTAAGTCACTTTCCACAATAATAGATGTATCGTTGTCCACCATCGGCTTCTTTGTTATGCTTAGACTGATCCATAAAAAATAGACTTATCGTTAGTTTATTGAAATTACCGATTGTTGATTAAGTTGAACACTTAACGTCACCACCAACGATCAACTTACTTTTGACAATCACTGTCTTCAGTATAATTAATAATAAATGACCATTTTTGGGGGAACGGCTCATGATTGAAATTCACGATTTAACAAAACGTTACGGAAATAAAACGGCTTTGGATCACCTGACTTTAAATATTAAACCTGGGCAAATTTTTGGCTTTTTAGGACACAACGGTGCCGGTAAATCGACCACGTTAAAGAGTTTGGTTAGTATCATCAACCCAACTAGTGGCTCGATTGTGGTTGATGGCTTAAACCTTGACCAACAACGGCAGGCCGTCAAAGAAAAGATTTCGTATGTGCCCGACACGCCTGACATCTTCTTACAACTTTCAGCTAGTGAATATTGGGACTTACTAGCGGCGGCTTATAATCAATCAGAGGCTGATATTCAGCAACGTCGCGAACAGTTAGTCGGGCTTTTTGAAATGACGGCGCACGCTGATGAACCCATGGCGAGTTTTTCACATGGGATGCGTCAAAAGGCCATTTTAATTGGTGCTTTACTACCCGACCCTGATATTTGGATTTTGGACGAACCGATGCAGGGACTAGACCCGCAAGCCGCTTTTGATTTGAAGAACTTAATGAAAGCCCATGCCGCCAAGGGGAAGACGGTCATCTTTTCAACCCACAATCTCGATACCGCGCAACAACTCTGTGACCAACTAGCCATTCTCAAAAAGGGACAGCTCATCTATAATGGCTCAGTAGCTGATTTGTTGGCTGCGCATCCACAAGAATCGTTAGAAACTATCTATTTGCAAATGGCTGGTCGACCAACCAATGATCACTTAGTCGAAACGATTGAAGGTGATTAGCATGAATAAACGGCAGTTAAAAGCCTTACTGGCGGTTAATTTACGCCTAGTTAATCCACAAATCACCGATCGTCTTCGAAAAAAAGGCGCTTCCGGGAAAACACTTAGTCGAAAGCTAACACACCAATTCTATTTGAATACGATTCTTTTTCTAGGGATTTATGGCTTATCAATAGCCATGTTTAATTTGAGCAAAATGCCTGGAATGTTTACCTTTTACCTCGGATTATTCATCCTACTTGGTGTGTCACAGAGTATTTCTGGGATTTATAATGTCTTTTTTTCTGGTAATGATCTTGTTGACTATCTACCACTCCCTTTTCGTAATCAAGAAATTTTTATCAGTAAACTTTTAGTCGTTGTCTTCAATAGTATTCCATTTACCACCCCGTTATTTCTAATTTTTATGTTCACGGCGATTCGTGCGCATGTTTTCGTGCTTTTGGCAATTTTGATGGCTATGCTAATGTACGTGTTTCTCTTAGGAATTATCTTAGCGGCGTGTTCACTACTAGTCTTTGGTTTAACCAAACTAAAATTCTTCCAAGCACATCAAAAGATGGTCATGAATCTGTTGCTCGGACTCAACATGACCTTGATTATTGGTGGACTATACTTGATCAATCGTAGCTCGGCCAATGATACCGGCACTAGTATGGATCGTGCCGTCATTAAACCTTTATTTCCATTTTTTAAAGTGTTTACAACCCCAACTAGTCCCGTCAGCTTAATGACTTGGGCTGGTACGATTGCGTTGCTACTAGTCTTGTTGACGCTAACTTGGCGTTTAGTCTTAACTCACTTGGTCGAACAATTAACCCAAGTCAACAACGCGCTAGGCAGTACCCATACCACTCATCGGGCCGGTCACCATCGTAATCTTAATCAGGGGTTACGTGCCTATCAGTTTCAGCTGTTAAAAGAACCCAATCTTATCCTGCAACTCTTTAGTAACTCGGTGCTCCTGCCGTTAGTGTTTGTCATGACGTTTCTTTTTTCGGGATCAACCACTAATTTGAGTCACCTTTCCTTAAATTGGTTAGGCGTTTTATTTGTTGGTGGACTGGCCGTCGCTGCATTCACTGTTAATCAAGCCTCGTTAGTTGCTAATTTAATCTCACTTGATAAGCTAAACTTTGAGTTTATCAAGGCCACGCCGATTCCCATGTCGCAATATTTACATCAAAAGTTCCAATTAGGATATTGGTTACAAGTTCTGATTAATGTCATGCTGGCGCTCATTGTGGCGATAGTTGTACGGTTACCATTTGCCTTAGACCTGGCCCTAATGTTAGGCGTTGCTTGGGGAACTTACTTATTCTCACAACACTACTTTATTCGTGATTATCATTTACGTTCTACTAATTGGACCAACGTGACTCAGCTCTTTAACCGCGGTTCGGGAAATGTCGGCCTAGTCCTCAATATGATGGTCAGTGTGATTATCAGCGCCGTGATTCTGATTACTTACAGCTTGATCATCACTGCGTTTGCTTCCATGGCATTAGCGCTAAACATCTTAGCCTTTGTGATCGTCGGTTTAATTTCAGGTGGCCTCTTATGGCACTACCATCAATCGTTTTGGCAACAATTTAGCTAAAATTTCTGGTAAAAAACTGGACTAAGCAATCATTGCTTGGTCCAGTTTTTTTAGTCCATTGACTATAACCGAGAGTGAGTCCACATTGAGCCCAGCCGTGGGAAGCTCTTAGCGATTTATCGCTTAGAGCCTGGCGCTTTTGAAACACGGTTTTTGTGGTTCAAAACGACGGTTCAGACCGCTTTTTGGCTGAACCGGTCCACCCACAGCGTTCCGGCTCAATGTGGGCGAACGGTAGGTGGCAAGTTAAACTCCCCTTAATTCATTGACGTTATCCGCCGAAACATGAATTGGCGAATAACTAGAAAACTACTTAAACTGCCTAAAATAAATAAACTGTGCCAAATGAATTGTGTTTGATTTCCCGTTGGTGTCAACCAGACCAACACAAATGATGCGCTAAAGTTAGCTAAGTTGGAACTAGTCATCAATATGGTCGTCACTAGATTGGCTTGAACCGGTAAAACAATCTGAGTAACCGTCCCAAAAACATTCGGAACAAACCAGCCAAAACTCAACCCGATGAGTAAAGCACTGCTGACTAACCACCACCGACTAGCCGGACCCAGTAAGGCTAAATAACCGCCCAACATGGCTAGGGTTCCCACTAAGCTTGTCGCTATTTGACAATGCTGTTTGACCCACTGATAGCTTAGCCCCGCTAGTACGGTCCCTAAAGACATGACAACTAGCAGCATGGCCCCGGCTGAACTGGTCCCCAACTTTCTAGTGACCATCAAACTTGGTAATTTGAGGGTCGCTAACATGTAAAACGTCATCAAGACAAATAACAACCCTGCTTGCGCACCAATCTTAACCCACTGCGATGATGTTAACGTTGGCGCGGCTTGCACTGGAGTCTTGAATGAGACCTCAGGGACATTCTTAAGATAAGCCAACATAATCGGTAGACTGATCAAATAAAAACCAAAGGCTGCCCGCCAACTAATCAAAAGCACCCCAGCAACCGCTAATGCCCCAACTAAGGCGCCCAATCCTTGCACCGCGTTTTGATAGCCTAATAAGCGTTGCCGTTGAGCCCCTTGAAATAGCCGACTAATCAAACTAACCGCTAACGCATTGTACAATCCTAGTCCGACACCCAATAACAACCGGGCCGCTAACAGCCACTTGATAGTCGGCGCGACCATCGCTAATCCGGCCGCAATGGCGACTAGACCTAGCCCGATAATCACAAGACGCTTTGATCCCCAGCGCTGTACCAAAACTTGACTCGCTAAGACCAAGACCATCATCGCAAAGGATGGTAACGTCACGACTAAATTTAGCGTGGTCGCGTTTGCTGTTGGAAACGCCATCGCTAGCTGCGGCGTTGCACTAGCCACAATTCCAGTAGTCATCGGTAGTAACGAAATCGCCAATAAAGACCCAATTAATCGTTTTTGCATCAGGCCACCTACAACTCCTGCCCATTAGTCGCAATAACCCGTTGATACCAATAAAAGGAATCTTTCTTCAATCGACGCAAACTCCCGTGACCTTGGTCATCTTGATCCACGTAAATGAAACCATAGCGCTTGGACATTTGTCCAGTCCCAGCTGAAATTAGGTCAATGCAACCCCATGGCGTGTATCCCATCACATCGACACCGTCCAAATCAATAGCTGCTTGCATCGCTTGAATATGGGCCCGTAAATAAGCAATACGATACTCATCATGAATCTGGTTATCTGCTGTCACTTGATCAACGGCGCCCAATCCATTTTCAACAATCATCAACGGTTTGTGATAATGAGCATTCAACCAGTTCAAGCTGTATCGTAAGCCGGTTGGATCAACGGGCCAGCCCCAATCACTAGCTTTAAGATATGGATTTGGAATCATCCCAGCTTCCCCAATAAAATGAGTCGGTAGTTTATCAGCTTGAATCGTGAATGAATTATAATAGCTCAGCCCAATGTAATCCACGGTACCGGCCGCTAAAGCTTCACGATCCGCTGTCGTGATATCTGGTCGATAGTTGTGCCGTTTAAAGTAAGCTTCCATATAACTTGGATATTCACCCAACGTCTGTACATCGGCAAACCAGTAACGCGTTTGCATCGCTTGTTGCGCGGCTAGAATATCTTGTGGTTTGGCTGTTAACGGATAAATCGGCGTCATATTGATCATATTGCCAATTTCAAATTCAGGATTGATCTGATGGCCAAGTTTAACGGCTAAGGCACTCGCTACCAATTCATAGTGGGTAGCTTGCAACATCAATGCTTCAGCTTCAGGATCATCTGGTTTCAGCAGCAAACCTGAATTGGTTGCCATAAAGAAAGCCTTCGTATAATCCGTTTGATTATTGATTTCATTGAAGGTCATCCAATAATTGACTTGATGTTGATACCGTTTAAACACCGTTTCGGCATAATGCAAGAAAAAGTCAATCAGCTTGCGGTTTCGCCAACCACCATAAGCCTCGATCAAATGATATGGCATTTCAAAATGCGATAAAGTGATCATCGGTTGAATGCCGTATTTTAAGCATTCGGCAAATAGTCGATCATAAAACGCTAGGCCCGCTTCATTTGGTTCGGTTTCATCACCCTTTGGAAAAATCCGTGACCACGCAACCGAGGTCCGAAAGGTTTTAAACCCCATTTCAGCCATTAACTTAATATCAGTTGGATATTGATGATAAAAGTCGATGCCATGGTGATTTGGATAATACTGGCCTGGTTGAACACCCTCAGTAATTTGGCGTTCAACGCCATGCTTGGCAGCGGTCATCATGTCGGCAATACTAGGCCCTTTGCCGTCAATATTCCAAGCCCCTTCTAATTGATGAGCCGCAACTGCCCCACCCCATAGAAAATCATTACGCATATTGTCGTTCCTCCGTAGTCAGTAATAATTGATAAAGTGCCCCAAATAAGTTGGCCTGGCCATGATAGCGGCTCGTCACAATCTCTGGTCGCGTTAACGTGTTCTCGATCATCGGACTGGCTGCTCGTAGCTGATCAAATGCCCGATTGATTGTTGCTGCAACTAATGGCTGAGCGGCGATCCCGCCACCAATGACGAATCGATCCACATCCACAACCGTTTGTACATTCTGAATCAAACCGGCGATTTGTTGACAGTAACGGTTAAAAATCGCTAAGGCCGTCGCCTGACCAGTCGTTAGTGCCTGAAAAACGGCCGGACCATCATTTTGATCAGGTAGTCCTAAAGCACTCGCAATCGCATTAATCATGCCGACCGCCGAACCTTTAGCGCCATACATATCTGTCGGCGCAAACGTTGCCCCGGCACTCATAAAGCTCAGTTCACCAGCTTGATCATGACTGCCACGGACTAATTGATGATTGATGACTAACCCACCACCAACGGCCGTACCAAGCACAAGGACCATCCCGTTATTAACCGCTTTCAAGTCACCGCGCCACAATTCGGCTAAGGTTGCCGCTTTGCCATCATTTTCAACCACAATTGGGACGGTCGTCTTCAAACAATCGGCTAGTTTCACTCCGTTTAAGAATGGGAGCATCCCACCAAACTGAATCGTTTCTTCAGGATGTTGCACCTTACCTGGTACGCTAACCGCAATGCCGTTGATAGCGGTTGCATATTGATCAATAATTGTTTGCAAACTTTGAATAAACGCTGGAAGCGACGTTTTAATCGTGGGTGTTTTCCCGACCACAATTAAGGTTCCAGCTTGATTGATGATCGCGTACTTTAAATCCGTACCACCAATATCAAAAACTAAATATTTTCGCATCACACTTCACCTCGTTAACTTGTTGATACTGGTTATTATCGTGGTTTATCGAGATACATTTTTAACTAATATCCGTTTAATTTATCTAATTAAGCTATTTTTCGAATTTAAAAAGCGCCTTGTTGTGGTGACAGCAAACGCATCACACCCAACAAGACGCCCAGTTATTCTTGATTTGAATGTTTTTTATCTAATAAAGGTAACGATCAGTTCCTGAATCTTTCTTACCTGGTGCATGCTGACTACCAAATTTGATACTTTGATCAACCGCTTCTGCAAATGGTACCGTCATAATTTCACGATACTGATTAGTGAAAGTGGTTAAATCAATCCAGTCACTGTTTTCGCCAACCATGATCTCACCGTTAACATTCTTTGCAATATAAGCCACTAAATTATAGAATCCCTTTTGATTAATTAAAAGTTCTTGTTCAAACGCGGTCATGATTGCAATCTGATTTGGAACATTCTTAACTAGATTAATCATTAACTCAGTCGAATCCCAGCCAACTTTTACCGATACCCACTTTTCCGTATAATCTGACAAAAATAGGGAAAAATCAAGATAAAATCCGTCATGTGAATCTAGCTTAATACCACCGTGATTCACAAATATCGGCATTTCACTATATTCAAATCCCCAGACTTTCTCAGCTAGCTTGATATAATCAATACTTACATTTGCTTCACTAGAGTCAAACTTAACAAAGGCAATCATTAGCTTCCTCCAGTCCAACTAGTCAATAATCTGATCAATAAAAATACCGATCCATTCCTGGTTCTTCTTTACCTGGTGCAAATTGGCTACCATACTCAATGCTTTTATCAACTGCTTCGGCAAATGGAGTTGTCATAATTTCGTGATATTTATTAGAAAAAGTAGCTAGATCGATCCAATCACCATTTTCACCAACCATAATTTTGCCGCCAATATGTTTAGCAATATAAGCGACTAAATTATAAAAACCTTTTTGATTAATCAAGAGTTCTTGTTCAAATCCAGTCATAATGACAATCTGATCTGGATTCTTTTTAACCTGACGTACCATTAAATTTGTCGAGTCCCAACTACCTTCTACCGGTATCCATCTTTTTGTATAATCTGATAAAAATAATGAAAAGCTCAAAAAGAAACCATTATTAGAATCAATACCGTAACTATCATGGTTGACGAAAATCGGTGTCTGACTATACTGAAAACCCCAAATTTTTTCTGCAATTTCTGTATAACCGATATTAACATCAACACTACTATCCTCAATTTTAACAAATGCAATCATATACTTCTCCTCTATTTTAATGACTGAGCAGCTCGATATACAGCTTTTGCCATATCCTGTAATTTTCCTTGAGTTAAATTTTTTTTCACAGCTTTTGGAATTTGTTCAATGGCATCTTTAATTGAATTTATTTTTTCATATTTCAATCTAAAATCAGGAACTTTATTTTCATTACACTGGATTTGTAGCTTTTTACCTTGTGGTTCTGCATCCACTCGATAATGTACTTTTTTTCCATTGTATTTTCCCTCAATCCCTTTTGCAAAGGTGCGACTTTCCGGTCGATCACCATTATTAAACTGAGTTGTTGTCACACCATTAACTAAGTCATTTATTCCTTTAGTCATCACTGCGGTACCAGTAACTGCCAATGTACCGTTAACTGCAATTACTCCTGGCAAGACAATAAGCACCGTTCTTCTACTAACACATTGTGATTTTATTCACTTTCAGATTATTATAGTTAAACGCTATCAATAAAGATTATTTTGATTATATTTTAATGACAAAATGATTGGTTATAAAAAGAAGCCAACGTAATCACACGCTGGCTCCTTTTTGCTAGAATTAAATTCTATATTCCTTTTAAACTAACCGAATCAAAACCACACCCACAATCATGATCACGAGTCCCACAACTTGTACCATCGTAATTGGATGTCGTTTTGCACCTAACCAGCCGAACTGATCAATGAGTAAGCTCCCTGCCATTAGACCAACTAGCACAATCACGACAGCTAGACCAGTGCCGACAATTGGTACGAGGACCACGTTGCCAAGCACATATAGCGCACCAATTAATCCACCAACCCACATCCACCATGGATTATGCGTGGCTGAGGCTGGCGTTGCCAATTGGACAGGTGTCCGTGTCACTAGCACGATCAATAATAAAGCAACAGCACCCACAAAAAATGACACAAGTGCGGCCTCTAATGATGAACCTAAAACGACACCCAAATGCCCGTTAACCGCCGTTTGTGAAGCACTTAGCATCCCAGTTAACACCCCAGTTAATCGCCAAAGCCACAATCCTGGCGCCGGTTTAGTTTCTGCAACTTGATGCCGATTAGCTAGGTAGTTGCTCAGTGCAACCGTACAAATCACACCGAGTAAGACCAACAACGCCCCTAACCCGCGTGTGACCGTTAACGCCGTCACTTTTGAGTCAAACCAGCCATAATTATCAATCAACAACCCCATCAAAATCTGACCTAAAACAGGCATGATAACCGTTTGTACGCTACCTAATTTCGGAAACAGTAAAATATTTCCCGTTAGATAAATAACCCCAAACAGGCCACCGAGCCATAGCCACCACGGTTGCGACGCAAATAATCCCGCCGAAAATAAAAGCGTATGATCTAGCGTCAATGTGACAATTGCTAAAAACACGGTCCCAATCGTAAATGACACCAATGACGCTAAAAATGGCGATCCCACGGAATCACGCAAACGCGAATTAATACTCGTTTGAATCGGTAGCCCGATTCCGATCGTTAATCCAATTAAAATGGCTAACATTTAAACAACTCCTCGTCCAATAATTTGGTGATGAAATCAGCTTACAACCTGTAGTAAGGTACTGGACAAGTTAAAGGTTCCGAATTCGTTCATCTTATTTTAGCGCAACCAGGTTGGTGTAAGCTACTTTTAAGTCGCCATCTCATAAAGAAGGTGGAACAACTGCCACACATCTAAAAATCCGTAGTCATTTTCTGTTTACAGAATAAGTTATTTTTAGCTACTCATTAAGCTTATTCACTTGAAATCAGCTCATCCTGTGTATATACTAGTTTATACAAAAGGAGGGCTGACAATGAAAAAAGCTAGTTCAAAAAGCCGTATTATCGGTGAATATGCCACTCGAAAAGTCGGTAACTCATTAATGTTAACTGTGCCAGTTTCGGCCGGCGTAACTGATAACACTAAATTTATTCTACGAAAAAAAGCTGATGGTACGCTCGAATACCAGCCAGTCAGTCGAGATGATAACCCCTGGACTAATGGTGAGTATGCTACCGTTGATTTTCAAAAAAATCTAGAACTTGATGGCAACTACGGTTTAATATCCTCCGTTGGTAAGGAAGGCGTCGAATGGTAAGTCCAAAACAAGGTGACTTAATTATGATTGATGCTGAACCCCATGTTGGTCACGAAGAAGGCGGACATGATCCGGCCGTTGGGAATATCAGAAGACCATTTGTTGTGATCTCAAAGACTCAGTATAACGCTTATACCGGCATGATTATTGGCATGCCAATTACTTCAAAACTAAGAAATGGGCCAATGTATGTTCCAATTGCCGATATCGCCAGTGGTATCCACGGCAGCATTGTGACCTATCAAATGCCAAATTTTGACTTTGAAGGTCGTCACGGAAAAATAATTGGCCATCTTCAACCAAAAATCGTTAAAGATTTGCTAAAACGTGCGAAACAAATTTTCTAAAAGCATCAAGCCTGTTATTGATAGTCGAGCAAAACTCGGTTATATGAATAACAGGTTTTTTGTTTTAAAAAAAACGGCGACCCAGTTTCGGTTCGCCGTTTGAGAAATTAGCAATTTAAAGTTTTCCTGCTGTCTTACCCGCAATCCGACCAAACGTGATGATATCGGCGATCGCGTTACCACCTAAGCGGTTAGACCCCTGGATAACACCCGTTAATTCACCAGCGGCATATAAACCTGGAATGGCTTTACCCTTTTTATTGAGCACTTCGGTCTTTTCATTGATCACCAGACCACCCATCGTATGATGCACAGATGGCACCGCTTTTTCAATATAGTAAGGCCCTTTAGCTAAAGAGACTAACCCAGCCCGATGATGGAAGTCTTTATCTTTACCCGTTTTGGCGTAACGATTGACTTTTTTGATTGTGGCTTTTAAAGCGGCCGGATCAATCTTGAAGTCCTTGGCCAATTCATCGATCGTATCAGCTTTATAAAGTAATCCTTGTTTGATCAATTCGTTGTATTCCGCTTTATGAGCAGCTTTCGTCTTAGAAATCCCATCAATCTTATCATTCCAGATTTGATACGTGTAGCCACCGGTTTGTTTTAAGATCGCCTTAGAAATGACATCACGCCGTTCCAATTCTTCAACAAAGCGATTGCCTTCTTGGTTGACTAAAATTGCGCCATCAAAACGCGTATCAGCCAACAAGGAAATCATCCCCGTCTTCGGATTAGCAATTGGGTACGTTTGAATATATTTCATATTCGTTAACTTGGCCCCAACGTTTTGTGCCATCACGATTCCATCACCCATCGTACCGGCTGTATCCGTTGACTTGTAGCGTTTGTCATATTCTTTGTTATATTTGGTCCGCATTTTTACGTTCGATCCAAAACCACCAGTCGTTAAAATCACGGCCTTTTTAGCATTGAACGTCACATTCTTTTTATCTTGATACCGAGCTTTAACGCCGACAATTCGGTCATTACGTTTAATTAAACTTTTGGCCTTCATATTGGTATAAATTGGAATCTTCAATGATTTAGCTTTCTTGTCCAACTTGGTGACCAACTCTTGTCCCGTATGTCCTACTGGGATCAGCGCCCGTTTATAGCTATGTCCCCCAAATTGGAACAGTTGATCATTGATGAATTTCACATGAATATCATTACGCAACCACTTCGCTGAACCTAGCGCATTATTGGCTAAAATGTGCACCATCTTCGGATCACCGAGGTAGTCGCCACCTTTCATGGTGTCTTTGTAGTAGCTCTTTACGGAGTCTCCTTTGATACCGAGCTTCTTTTGGACCCAGTTACCAGGGGCATTCATTTCACCACCGGAAATCAACGTATTGCCCCCAACGGTTGGCATCTTTTCAATGATAGCCACCTTTTTACCGGCTTTTTTAGCTTCGATTGCGGCACTAAAGCCACCACCACCGGAACCGACCACCACAACATCAAAATGATTAGTTTTGCCAACTTTTGGTTCCGTTGACTTCGACTTTGTCTTCGTTGTTTTTAAGGTAATCCCGGCCTTTTTAACTGCTGCATTGATCGCCGCGATATACCCTTTGCTCGTATACGTTGACCCACTAATCACATCAACATCCGTTGAATTTTTAGCGACAATCGTATCCTTTAGCTGGCTATAGACTGGTTTCGCCAAGACTTTATTTTCGTTTTGACTTAAGACCTTGATCTTTTCAATCTTATTGCCTTTAAACGTCACCGCAACTTTAATCTCACCATGTTTCCCCGTTCCAGTGCCTTCAACCGTTTGCGTTTTGCTTGCCATTGAACAAGCCGTTAGTAACAGGCCAGTTGTGACCGCTGTCAAAATAGCACATAATTGTTTTTTCATCTCAAAATCCCCTCCGCTATTTATTGATAAGGTTAGGATATCAATAATACTGAGCGTTTTCGTTGGACTTTTTAGAGATTAGGTGGACTTTTCTGGTCTATTCGTGAAATAATGTACAAAAAGGCGTTCGGGGGGACACCAACATGCACTCACTCAAAAAACAAACTGTGGGATTATTTCTCATTACCTCATTAAGTCTCATTGGCTTAATCTATCTGACAATGAAACTAGAAATGAGCCGCAATATTTTACCGTTGAATACATCAGTGACGCAGCGCGTGGTCGATAATCGGACCGATCAAATCAACAGCTGGTTTGGCGAACGTCTGGCTGAACTGCGATTACTAGCTGATTTACCAGCCCGACAGTCTTATTCACGGGACGCGCTCTTCCAAGAAACCAACGCCGTAGAAAATTTTGATCACCATAATTACGGCTCCATCCGGTTGGTTTCTAAGGATGGTATTTCACATTCACCTGATTATCCCGATTTTTCAGTTCGAAACCGACAATATTACCAAGAACTAGTCGCACATCCCAAACGCCACTATGCCGTCAGTAATTTACTAACCTCACGAGAAGATCATCGATCCATCGTGATTATTTTATACCGATTAGCACGACCCTTAACTGATGACACAACTTATTTAGCCGCGGCAGTCCCACTAACTAAGGTCGAAGCCCTAGCGAAAAACTTGACGATCTATGATGGCAAGGGTGTCATTTTAAGCGCCGACAATGACTCACCACAAGTTAATCCCAAAACCGAATTACTACTAACAGCCTCACTAAGCCTATTACCTCAATGGAAAGTTAATTACATCGTGCCTAAAAAACGACTCGGTGAAAACACCCAACAACTCTTACGTTTACTAATTGTCATTGCTTTAGTGGTCATTGGCCTTTTAGGACTATTATTAATTTTATTATTACGACAGATCATTCAACCAATGGTGTCCCTAACGACCACCATGACTCAAGTTCAAAACGGCAATCGCCAGGTTCGCGCCGTTGAAGCGGGGCCAACCGAAATCAAAAGTTTAGCCACCACATTTAATCAGATGCTAGCTGAAGTATATCTCAATGAAACGAAATCTCGCGATGCTGCAATTCAAGTGTTGCAAGCTCAAATTCAACCGCACTTTTTATATAACACATTAGACACCATTCAGTGGCAAATTCTGGGCGATGACCCGGATGCAGCGGTCACCATGTTGGAAAACCTGAGTTTGTTTTTCCGCAAAGGACTCAATCATGGGCAAGACACCATCACATTAGCTGATGAATTAACTCATGTAAAAAGCTACCTCAATATTCAAGCCGTTCGTCATCCACAACTGGCGCGCTGGGATTACAACGTGCCCGCTGATCTATTGAACCAACCGCTACTGCATTTCAGCTTACAACCGTTAGTTGAAAATGCGATCAATCATGGCTTACGACCGGCTAATCATGGACATGGACAACTGTTTATTCAAGGACAAGTGTTGAATCATACCACTTTACGACTAACCGTTAGTAATGATGGCGCACCCATCCCTGAAACCACTTTAGCAGCATTGAACGCCGGCACTTATCAAGGTGGTCAAAATGGTTATGGCATTTATAATCTCCGGCAACGCCTTCATTTATTTTACGATGGACGAGCTACCCTTCACTTTACTAGCACCGAAACCCTAACTACTGTTCAGCTTGATCTACCAATAATCAAAGGGGATGTCTAATATGCAAAACTTATTAATCGTTGATGATGAACAAGCTTTACGCAATGGGTTAGCCCACTACTTGAGTCAACTGGCTACCCCTTTTGACGTTATTGATATGGCCGCCAATGGTCAACAAGCATTAGCTTACTTCGAACATCACTCAGTTGCCGCCGCGTTAATTGATATTAATCTAGGTGACCTGAACGGCTTGGATTTAATTGAGCTCATCAATCAGCGATCTCCACAGACCTTAATCGTCATTATTAGTGGATACGATGATTTCGACTTCGCACGCCGGGCCGTAAAATTAAATGTTTTAGATTATTTGTTAAAGCCGATCCCACGATCAGACTTGCAAAAACTCATGCAAACATTTAAAACGCAACTAACGCCAACGGTTACCGTACGAACTGCCAGCACAACTAATTTGGCACAAAGCGGGCAAGCTTATATTGAAGCCCATTACTCTGATCATAATTTATCATTAGCTCAAGCCGCACAACGTTTATTCGTTAGTGAAACCCATTTAAGTAAACAATTGAAACAAAACTGCGGACAAACTTTTTCAGAATATTTAATCGATTATCGCATGACTAAAGCCCAAGAACTCCTGCGAAATCCCAGCTTACAATATTCAGTTGGTGAGATTGCTCATAAAGTGGGCTATGAAGACGCCCACTATTTTAGCCGCGTTTTCCGGAAAAAGGTTGGTGTCTCCCCACTTCAATATCGACAAGTAAACTAAAAAGACACCCTTAGCAGGTGTCTTTTTTGCTGGCTCCTTAGGCCCCTAAACGACGATAATACTCTTCAACAAAAGGTTGCATATTATGTCGCCAAACCTCTTTAATGGGCTCCGTTCTTAAAAGTTCCTTCGTCGCTTCTGAAATCGCATCTGATTCTAACATAGCCTGAATCGTGGCCTGCATGATTTGTGGATCTTCAAACGCTGGGGCAATTTCTTCATCAATCTCATCTATAAACTTCATTTTTATTCCTACTTTCGTTTTGCAGCATAGTTTTCAGCCGTGTTCAAAACCGTAACATAATTATTTATTTTTGACACATCTGCCAATAAATAAAGGGTCGTTTTAATCCCGGGGTGATTAATATGTCAAAGTATGCGATAACTAACAATACTCAACACTTGTTTATCATTGATCTTTTTATAATAAAAATAACCGGAAAACCGACTTAGACAAGTAATTAGTGCAGTCTGGTTACTTTTGAAAACTAGCATCTCAGAACTAGTATCATTGATTAACAGATCACTAATAATGGTTAACTCAATGATACTCTGATTGATATGGTTATTATTTCGATTAATTGCGATCAGTTGTGATGTAATTCTATCATCAAAAACTGTCAAATCATAGTCTAGTAACGGTACAATCATTTCAACATAATAATCTAAAGCTTGTTTACTATAATCAAACCGTTTATTTTCAAGTTCCAATTGAAACTTTCGATTCGTCCATTGGAATTGAATCAGTGCAATCACAATACCCCCAATCGTTGCGATTGAAACCATCATATTTAAACCATCACGTAACAACTGCCAACCATTGTCATTAGTCAATAACAATCTAAATAAAATGACTATCGTTAATAGTAGTTGTATGACCAATATTAACCACCAAAATTGCCCTAAAAATAAGCTTATGCGCTTAAGCAATATCCGCATTATTACCCCCTACTTCACATAACTGAGTAGCTAAACTGTAACATAGTTTCACAAACATATGTTCTTATTTACAATAAAGCTACAAATTTACAGAAAAATGATCAAAAAAAGCCGCCAGCATCTCTACTAGCGACCACTTGATACGATTTAATTACATTTCATCAGGAGCTTTAACGCCCAAGAGACGTAAAGCTTCCTTCAAGACGATGCTGACACTCTTAACTAGGGCTAAGCGTGCGTTTAATTCGTCATCTTCAACCAAGATCTTGGTGTTTCCATAATACTTGTTGAAGGCTTTAGCTAAATGAATGGCATACTTCGCCACAACTGATGGTTCGTAGGCTTCGCTAGCCCGAACAACGGTTGCTGGGAATTCGCTCAATAACTTCAACGTATCCCAGGCAGCTGGATCACTTAATGTTTGACCAGCTGCGGCTAAGTCAGGATTGCCAGCTTTGCGTAAGATACTTTCAGCCCGGGCATGTGCATATTGCACGTAAGGCCCAGTTTCCCCTTCAAAACGGACAACTTCTTCCAAGTTAAAGTCAAAGTTGTTCATCCGTTCGTTCTTCAAATCATGGAAAACGACCGCGCCAATCCCAACCGCATCGGCCACGGCATCTTTGTTTGCTAAGTCAGGGTTCTTTTCATCAATTTGCTTATGAGCTAACGCAACCGCGTCATCTAAGACCTTATCTAATAAGATCACACGACCACTCCGCGTTGATAATTTCTTACCACCTTGGGTAATCAAACCGAATGGAATATGATGAATTTGATCCGACCAATCAAAGCCCATTTCCTTTAAAACGGCCTTTAATTGCTTGAAATGGTTCGATTGTTCGTTCCCAACCACGTATAATGATTGGACAAAATCATAAGTCCGGTAACGGTAAATAGCAGCAGCTAAGTCCCGAGTGATATACAACGTTGCGCCATCAGACTTCTTGATCAATGCTGGATTCAAATCATACTTCGATAAGTCAACCACTTCGGCGCCTTGGCTTTCTTGTAACAAGCCTTTGCTTTCCAAAATGTCAACGACTTCGGCCATCTTATCATTGTAGAAAGCTTCCCCATTAAAGGAATCAAAGTCGATATCCAAACGTTTGTAAATTTGTTGGAAGGCTTTCAAAGATTCTGAACGGAACCATTTCCACAAATGCATGGCTTCTTCATCGCCATTTTCCAACTTCTTAAACCAATCACGCGCCACGTCGTCCATTTCAGGATGATCAACGTCTTCTTTATGGAAACGCACGTAATACTTCAATAAGTTGTTGATTGGGTCAGCTTTAACTTCTGCTTCGCTACCCCACATCTTGTAAGCCGTGATAAGCTTCCCAAACTGCGTCCCCCAGTCACCTAAATGATTGATCTTAACTGGTTTGTAATCAATCTTTGATAAGATATTCGCTAATGAATTCCCAATAACAGTTGACCGTAAATGACCCATTGAGATTGGTTTGGCGATATTAGGTGAAGACATATCAATTGGCACTTGGCCTTGACCGCCGATTTTAGCATCCCCAAAGTTGGCGCCATCCGTTAACACTTGTTGTAACACATCAGCTGCAAAAGCGTCCTTTTTCAAGAAAAAGTTTACGTAAGGGCCCATGGCAACGACTTTTTCAAAACCAGTTTGATCAATCTTTTCAACGATATCCCCAGCAATCATTTGCGGGGCTTTGTGTAACGTTTTTGCTAACGTAAACGTTGGAAACGCTAAGTCCCCTTGTTTTGACGTCTTTGGTTGTTCGATCTTAGCCATAATATCTTCAACGGATAAGTCCGTTAAAGCTGGTGCTAAGGCATTAGCCACTTGTTGTTTGTAATCCATATTATCCTCCTCGGACCGCAAAAAAAGTCCCCTACACATTTAAAAATATGTAAGAGACGAGATTTCCCGCGGTACCACTCTAATTGATATTATATCCACTTATGATTATCGAATTGTCGTTCTCAAAAGCGCGCTTCCGTTAGCCTTTTGGTTCGGCTCCCAACATCCCGAACTTGCTAAGCAAAATAACTAACGTACTCCTCTTTCTCATTGAACGTGGTTCATTTTAACATGCGTAAGTATAACAGAATTTGTTAACTTTGACTAGCGCTAGCCGCTTAAAGCGCCAAAATCATGTCTTGGTGCGGAATATCATCTTCTAAATATACTGATGAAACCGGTTTAAACCCAAATGACTGATAAAATTGATCTAAATAATGTTGCGCTTGAATCTTAATCTGGGTGGTTTCAGGCCATAGCTGCTGAATTTGTTCGATAGCTGTCTGGACGAGTAATTGACCGTAACCATGCCCACGATCAGCTGGATTAACTAGCACCCGACCAATTCTCGCTTGCTGGTTGGGTGCTTGCATGAGTCGCGCATACGCCATTAAGCGGCCATCGGCATCGACGCCCAATAAATGTTCAGCAGTCAAATCTAAATCATCAACTTCTTGGTAAGCACAAGTTTGTTCAACAACAAACACCGCGACGCGCAAATGATAGATTGTATAGAGTTGTTGTGGCGTTAACGCCGTGAATGTGACTACTTTAAAGTTCATCTCGTATTCGACCTCCAAAATTTAATGCAAAAAAAAACTAGTCATGTGAATGCACATAACTAGTCGATCGCTTAATAACTTAAGCGGGTGACGGGAATCGGACCCGCGACGCAAGCTTGGGAAGCTTGAATTTTACCACTAAACTACACCCGCGTTGACAACAGAAAATAGTATAGCATATATTTTCTGCCTTGTCAGCTTAAATTTAAAAAATTATGCTTCTGGTTCCACTTTTTCAGCAACAACGGGCGCCGCCTTGATTAACTTAGCGTCACCTTTGCGAACAACTGCCCGGTGATTGTATTCATCAACCACAGGCTTGTCAGGTTGTGCAAACTCTTTGATTAAAATCAAAACTGAATTTTCATAAACTTTTTCAATTTCACCTTTAAAATCATGTTCAAGTGAAGCGAATTTTTTACCTTGGACGTAATCGCCAATCTTTAGTTCTACCGTCATAAGATAACTCCTTCATTTAAATGATAACAAATATTATCAAATCCTTGTCAAACTTGCAAGACTAAAAGTCCATTTTTCATTATTCTGTTACCGAAACTGTCGAATCGACCGCTTTATTCGTCTTGTCGGTGGCCATCCGTTGCCGTAATTCATGAACGGCCCGAATATAAGCTGGTAATAATACCGCCACTGACCCCAACCAGGCTAACGGTTCTGAGAAACAAGCTCCTGGATAGGCAAAGAAACGGACTAAGATCAATGCCGCAAAGACGCGCATAAAGAGTTCTGCGGCCCCAGCTAACGTTGGAATCGCACTCCGACCCAACCCTTGCAAGGTGTTTCGCATAATGAACAACATTGAAAGTAAAATATACGAACTTCCGATAATATTAAAGTACGTTTGTGACAAATGCAGGACAGCCATATCTTGATGTCCGACAAATAAACCGACTAATTGTTGACCCCAAATGATTTCAATCACCCCGGCCGCGACACTAAACGCTCCAGATAGCCACATCGTTTGTTTGACACCCGTAATAATTCGGCCGTACTGATGCGCGCCAAAGTTTTGCGCCGCAAACGTTGCCATGGTGACCCCAAAAGACATTAATGGTTGTGTTGCCAACTGGTCAATTTTTTGGGCAGCTGTCGTTGCAGCCACGGAATCAGTTCCTAAACTATTCAAAGCCGCCTGCAAGACAATCGTTCCGATCGCAATGATCGACATTTGAAAAGCCATCGGTAGTCCAACCCGCAAATGACTAGTAACTTCTGCCCGCCGTAACTTAAAGTGCCGTCGTCCGATATGCAAGATCGGCACGCGTACCACAATATAAACAACACACATGACTGAAGCCAATAATTGGGCCAAGATCGTCGCCCAACCTGCGCCAGCGATTCCCCAGTGAAAACCTAAGATAAAGAGCAATTCCAGGCCAATATTAATCAACGAACTAATAATCAAAAACCACAATGGTGTTCGACTATCCCCGAGCGCCCGAATGATGTTGGATAACAAGTTAAACGCAATTGGCGCTAACATACCACCAAGCATGATTTGTAAGAAGGTCCGAGCATCATCAATAATATCCGTCGGCGTTTGCATCAAGACCAAGATATGATCCACAAAAATCAATGAAACAATCGTTAATATAATCCCAACAACCAAACTGACAATAATACTAATCGCAAAACTACGCCGAACGCCTTTAAAGTCTTTGGCACCATAGTGTTGGGCCGTCAAAATCGAGAGCCCCGCCGTTAACCCTTGGGCAAACCCAATGATTAAAAACTGGACACTCCCAGTTGAACCCACGGCCGCCAGTGCTTTAACCCCTAAGGTCTGCCCGACGATCAACGTATCTGATAAGCTATAAAATTGCTGAAAAATATTCCCGATCAATAATGGAATCGTAAACCAAAAAATTAATTTTAATGGTTTTCCCTTCGTTAAATCGTTCATTCTTTTACGCTCCTTTCGTTAATTAAACTTGGCGCTCAATCCCGTCAGACCGGGCCACCAGCTACACAAACTTTGCCAGTATACCAACTTTATCCCGGGAATACTAGCGTTTAGCCCCAAATATAAATTAAATTATTGTTACAAGCGAAACTGCCTTTTAACAAATGTTACTGTGTCATGAAATTGTTAAGTGAATGAAATATTTTCACGCAGTCGCCCATTCAAGCATAAACTTTCAGTCCATTTCAATATACATACTAGTGCCTAAGGGTTATACCGTTAGTAACTTACATATTTATACAACCAAACGCCCTATTATCCATCCAATCCTCGATCGTCCCGGTTACTTTTTACGCTAAAACCCGGTATAATCAATGCTGATAGTCTGGCGTGGTCCAAAAAAGGAGAAATTCAATTATGAAAACTTGGCAAGCCAACCTACTTTTGGGGATGGCCGCAACCACCATCGGTTTGGTTGCAACGAACACACACGGTCCTTCAGCGCAAGCTGCTGATTCTGTGGTGAACACTTACATTAATAACAATCATTTACAACCAGCTTCAATTACCTCAAGTATTTGGAATGGTTTTCCGAAAAATGCTTATCGTAACGGGGTCGGTAAGCCTGAAGGGGTCGCTGTTCATGAAACGGCTAACCCAAATTCAACTATTTATAACGAAATTGCTTATATGAAAAACAATTATCAAAATGCCTTCGTGCATACCTTTATTGATGCTGGCAAAATTATCAACATTGCTAACACCAATTATTTAGCCTGGGGGTCTGGTTACTATGGTAATCAACGCTTCGTCCAATTCGAACAAGTTGAAGTGCATTCAAAAGCTGCTTTTGCTAGCGAAGTGAACAACGCGGCCTACTATACCGCTTATATTTTGAAGCAATACAACTTACAACCTGACGATGCCGCCTATGATGGTAAAGGCACCGTCTGGTCTCATGGGGCGATTTCTACTTATCTAGGTGGGACCGATCACACCGATCCAAAAACTTACTACGCTAATGCTGGGAAAACCTATTTTGGTCAAGCGTACACCTTTGCGATGTTCTACCAATTGGTTAAACAACAATATGACGCGCTTGGCGGAACAGCTAATGCAACAACCAATACGAGTAGTAGCAGTGCCGCAAGTAGTAGTACCCCTACAGCTACAACCGATACATCGTCTTCAACTACCGCAACAACCAGTGTGAAACCGCAGTTCGCCAAAGTCAGCTACTATAAAGCTAACGGCGGCAACTGGGCCAATTTAAGCGCTAATTATCGTAAATATCGCGCCTATAACCACGTAAAAGGTAGCCAAGCCAACGTTAAACAACTTGGTTGGGGCTATGCTTATACTGGTCGCAAAGTTTACATTGATATGCGTGGTGTCAAAGCTGGCGGGAGCACTTGGTATCGCATCCGTTACAGTAAAGCCACTAATGCTAAACGCTACTGGGTTTATGGCAAAGCTTTATCATTAGCAAAAATCAGTTATACCACTAGTTTAAGCCAAAACATGACGGTCAAATCAACGACCAAAACACCATTACGTAATCATGTTTTGAGCTCCCCTTACCTATCTAAGAACACAGGCTCAGCAGCTGATTTTGCTGGTCAAACAGTCACGGTTAATGCTAAAGCCGTAAAAGTACAAGCTGGTAAAACCACAACTTGGTACCGATTCAAAGGTAATCAAAAATCCTACTGGGTTGTTCAATCAGCCCTTCAGTAACCACACTAGCCAGGTAGCGTTTCGACGCTACTTGGCTTTTTTTATATTAACTAAACATTATGGCGATAGAAACCTTGCCCGTACTGACCTGAGTTAAGCTGAACCGGTCCGCCCACAGCGTTCCGGCTCAAGGTGGGCGAACGGCAGGTGGCAAGTGTTGCAAGTTTTCAGTTAACAATTAACCAAGAATGGCAAAAAGATTAAAATTTAGTTTGACTTTATCATTTTAAGGTGGTATTTTTTAAGCAATCAAAAAAACAGAAACGTCTTGATGAGGAAAGTAAATCGATGACAACCAGCACAGGGAGTTCGGGCTAATGGGAACCGAATCTGGGCGCATCGCTTGAAAATGGCCTCTAAACGGCATTGCTAAGCACTTGCTAGGTGATGACAGTCAGCCACCGTTACATGGCGACCGTATGAAACGTACGGGTTAAGATCAATATCGTGAGGTGTTGATAAATTAAGGTGGTACCGCGAACGGCAACTTCGTCCTTTTAAGAGGACAAGTTGCCGTTTTTTTAACCTAAAAATTTAATCACAACCTTAAGGAGTTGGCATACATGACTGTTATTAGTAGTAATTTAGGATATCCCCGCTTAGGTGAACATCGCGAATGGAAGCATTTATTAGAACATTACTGGCGTCACGATTTAGATGAAGACCAATTTCACGCAACCGCTAAAACCTTACGTTTAGCTAATTTAGCCAAGCAACGTGACTTGGGGGTCGATTATATTCCAGTCGCCGATAATTCAGATTATGATCACGTTTTAGATACGTTGGCGGCATTTGGCGCTACTCCAACCCGCTTTGGTCATTTTGATCATGCCCTGACATTGACTGACTACTATACTATCGCTCGTGGAACCAAAACGGCTACCGCCGCGGAAATGACCAAATGGTTTAACATTAATTATCATTACATCGTGCCAGAATTCGATGACGTCCACTTTCAATTATTAGACAACCGGTGGCTCCGCTACTATCAAGAAGCTAAAACTGAACTTGGTATTGATGGCAAACCCGTCATCTTAGGCCCCGTTTCGTTCTTAAAACTCGGCAAACGTCACGGGCAATATCTGGATGACGCCGCTGTAGCCGAATTATTACCACAACTATTACCGTTATACGAACAAGTCTTCACCGAATTAGTTGCCGCGGGCGCTCAATGGATTCAGCTGGATGAACCAACTTTGGTTAAAACCACAGATTCCGCTGAAATCTTGCCTTATCAACAAGCACTTACCACATTGCATCAAGCAGTCCCGGCACTTAAAATCGAACTCCAAACTTACTTTGATAGCTTAGATTTATATGATCAAGTCGTTGATTTGCCGGTTCAAGCCATTGGATTAGACTTAGTCCACGATCACGGTGAAAATTTAGCTCACTTGGTTGATCACGGTTTTCCAAGTGACAAAGTGTTAGCAGCCGGCATTATTGACGGTCACAACGTCTGGGCTAGTAATTTGACTAAGAAATTTGCTTTAGTCCAACAACTCACTGATATTGTGACGACCGATCGACTCTGGTTACAACCTGCTAACTCCTTACTACACGTACCGATTACGACTAAAAATGAAACGCAAGCTGATCCAGTCCTGTTAGGTGGCCTTGCTTTTGCGGATCAAAAATTACAAGAATTGGCCACGTTGACGACTGCCGCTAACCAAGGGATTGCCAGTGTTCAAGCTCGTTTCGATGACAACCAAGCACACTTACAAGCATTAAACACGTCAAGTCATCGGAACAATCAAGCTGTACGTCAAGCTGAACAACATTTAGCCGATCAAACATTTGAGCGGCAAGCGCCATTTGCCACCCGAATCAAATTGCAACATGATCGCCTTAATTTACCACTACTCCCGACCACCACAATTGGGAGTTTTCCACAAAGCAAACTCGTGCGTTCAAAACGGGCTGCTTGGCGCCATGGCGATTTAAGTGATACTGACTATCAAGCTTTCTTAAACGCTGAAACCAAACGTTGGATTGATATTCAAAACGACCTCGGTTTGGATGTTTTAGTACATGGCGAATTTGAACGCACTGACATGGTTGAATATTTCGGTCAAAAATTAACTGGCTTTTATGCCACTCAAAACGGCTGGGTTCAGTCCTACGGGTCACGTGGTGTGCGGCCACCAGTGATTTTTGGTGATGTAGCCTATACTGAACCAATCACTGTAGCGGCATCCAAATACGCTCAAAGTTTAACCGACAAACCAGTCAAAGGCATGCTGACGGCCCCACTGACGATTATCAACTGGAGCTTCGTTCGCGATGATTTACCAACCGCTCAAGTGCAAAACCAAATTGCCCTCGCCTTACGACAAGAAGTGCAAAATTTGGAAAAAGCTGGTATCAAGGTTATTCAAGTCGACGAACCCGCCTTGCGAGAAGGCCTACCATTGAAGCAACGCCACTGGCAAGCCTACTTAGACGAAGCCGTTTACTCGTTTAAGATCACCACAACCGGTGTTGCCAATGACACGCAAATCCACACGCATATGTGTTATTCAAACTTCACCGATATTATTGACACGATCAAAGCCCTTGACGCCGACGTCATTTCAATTGAAACGTCGCGTAGTCATGGTGAAATCATCAGTGCGTTTGAACAGACTGGTTACCAACAAGAAATTGGGCTTGGCGTCTACGACATCCACAGTCCCCGCGTTCCAACCGTTGACGAAATCAAAGCCAATATCGAACGCGCACTACGCGTCATTGACGCTCGGCAATTCTGGATTAATCCCGACTGTGGCTTAAAGACCCGTCAAGAGCCTGAAACGATTGCCGCCTTGAAAAACATGATCGCCGCTCGTGATGCAGTCCAGTCCCGGTTAGAAACCACGACGGGAGGGACGATCGATGGACTTTAGAACCGCTTTAAAACAACGCGTCTTAGTTGCCGATGGCGCGATGGGTACCTTGCTATATGGCAACTACGGCATTAACTCGGCCTTTGAACAACTTAATTTGACCCATCCAGACACTATTTTACGGGTGCACAATTCCTATATCAGCGCCGGTGCTGATGTCATTCAAACCAACACCTATGCAGCCAACCGCCTAAAGTTAACCCGCTATGGTCTCCAGGATCAAGTTGTCGCAATCAACCAAGCAGCCGTAAAACTAGCCGTAAAAGCGCAGCAACAAGCTGATCATCCAGTTTATTTATTGGGCACAATCGGTGGTTTGGCTGGCGATACCGATCAAACGGTTCAACAAGCCGATACCGCCGCCCGCCAAGCCAGTCTGACCGAACAGCTACAGGCTTTGCTTGCCACTGACGATCTTGACGGTATTTTATTGGAAACCTACTATAATTTACCGGAATTGCTAGCGGCACTCAAACTTGTTAAGGCCCAAACCACTTTACCAGTAATCACCAACTTAACCATGTTAGCTCCAGGCGTCTTGCAAGACGGGACGACCTTTGCCGATGCGGTGATTCAGTTAGCAGCCGCTGGTGCCGATGTGGTTGGGACTAACTGTCGACTCGGGCCTTACTACTTGGCACAATCTTTTGAAAACTTGGCAGTACCGGCCAATGTTCAGTTGGCCGTTTATCCCAACTCCGGTTTACCAGGCACTGATCAAGATGGGCAAGTGGTTTACGATGGTGATCCAAGTTACTTTGAAGATTACGCTGAACGCTTTCGGCAACTCGGGTTGAATCTGATTGGTGGTTGCTGTGGCACCACCCCACTACACACGGCGGCGTTGGTGCGTGGTCTTGCCAGCCGAACTTTAGTACCTCATACGGCGGCGACCCAACCCGTTACCGCACCAACGATTAAAGCCGCAATCGGTCGCCACCCCTTTTTACAGAAGGTGGCAACGCAAAAAACAGCGCTAGTCGAACTCGACCCGCCGAAGGATTTTGAAACCACTAAATTTTTCAACGGTGCTCAACGGTTAAAAGCTGCCGGTGTTGATGGCATTACCTTATCGGATAACTCCCTAGCTAGTGTTCGCATCGCCAATACGACCATTGCTGCTCAGCTTAAATTGACCTATGGAATCACGCCGATTGTGCATTTAACTACCCGAGATCACAACTTAATCGGGCTACAATCAACGATCATGGGCTTACACAGTCTCGGCATTGACGACATTCTAGCGGTCACCGGTGATCCCGCTAAATTAGGCGATTTTCCCGGCGCAACCTCAGTTGGTGATGTCCGTTCAGTCGAACTCATTAAACTGATTAAGCAATTTAACAGTGGCATCGGACCAACTGGTAAGTCGCTCAAGCAAGCTACCGATTTTCGTGTCGCCGCGGCTTTTAATCCCAATGCGTATCGAACAACCGTTTCAACCAAATCGATTGAGCGTAAATTAAGCTACGGTTGTGACTACCTCATCACCCAACCGGTGTTTGATCTAGCCAACGTCACCGCCTTAGCAGATGCCTTAAAAACCAATGATATCCACGTCCCAGTTTTCGTCGGCGTATTGCCACTAGTTTCTTATCGCAATGCTGAGTTCTTACATCAAGAAGTTCACGGCATTCGATTGCCTGAAACAGTGCTCGCTCGAATGAAGCAAGCCGAACAAGATGGTAACGAACGTGCTGTTGGCATTCAAATTGCTAAAGAACTCATTGATGGTATCTGTAATGTCTTTAATGGCGTTCATCTAGTCACCCCGTTCAATCGGTTCAAAACGATTATCGAACTAGTCGATTATGTGCAACAAAAAAATTTAACACCGGTCCAATAAAAAATTAACACCGCCAACTAACACTTCATGCTAAAATTAAACATGAGCTGCTAATTGGAGGCGTTTTTTTTGGTTTTATTTTTACACGTATTGAGTGGTGTCTGGTTACTATTGATGGTGGGGCTTGGTCTCACCCGCCAGTTCGCCAAAAGTGCCAACCGCTATTTAATTTTAAGTCGGTTAGGCTATCTGGCCTTTATTATTACCGGCGTCTACTTAAGCACACGATCTTTAACAACCGCAACTGGCCTGACTATTTTAAAAGCAGGTTGCAGTCTCGTCACGATTGGCTTGATTGAACTGGCCTTCGCCCGCCAACAAGACAGCCATTTAACACCCAAGCTAATTACCCTACTAGTCAGCGGCATCGTACTAACATTGTTAGTCAGTGGCGTGCTATACTTAGTCACAAACATTTAAAAAACGGCGCCGCCAACTTGGCGACCCCGCTTACTTATTAAATCGTTTCAAAATTTGTTGGCGCATCAACATTTTCTGATTATGTTCCATAAAGATCAGTCGTGATGTCCCATAGTTAAAAATACCAACCAAAACTTGATCTAGAATTTTTACCAACATCGGCGCCCACATAAATATGGAAATTCCGACAAACATTAAGAACGTATCAAAGAAATACGATAGACCGCGAGTGATCATAAAGATCCCAAACTCGCGACACCAATGCCAAAAGCTGCTGGATTTCGATTGAAAGACAACCGCTTTGTTGGTAAAGAAACTAAACAAGGTCGCTAAGATCCACGCAATCGTATTCGAAAACAAATAGTGCTCTAACATCACGGAATGTAAGACCCAAAAGGCAATGACATTCACGAGGGCGGCTAAGAAACCAAAAATGGCATATTTCCAAAAATAACGATACCGCCAATAAATGCGTTTAATTTGCTGCACTGCTTTCGCCGCCGTTTCTTATAATCTAAACTTGAAAACTGCATTCGACTCATATTACCTTATTTGACTAACGGTTGACAAGTCTAACTAGCCAATCAACCGGTTACATAACCTTTAATTTTGCAATTATTTGGAGTGAATCTGTATGAATTTGTATTTGCTATTATTCGGCCTAATGCTACTTTGTCTTATCCTTATCATTAGCTTGTGGCTTAGTTTAGTCCACAATCATCGGCGTAAACAAGCCCAGGCGGAACAGGCTGCCCTACTAAAAGATATTCGCACACGGCTAGTCCAACAAACCTTGGTTAACCAAGATCAGGCGGCTTCACTGACGGCACTGCAAACAACGAATGACACCATTAAAAGTAAACTGCGACAAACGGTGCCTAAACCAGTGCAAGCGCCACAAAAACATCGAATCGATGCGAATTCGCGTGCCATTTTCCGCTCTTATGTCGTCGGCCTCGACTATTATCAAAAAGAATTTGAAGCGGCATTACAGGATGCGATTCATCGAGGCTACTTTAGACCTTATGCCAATTATAACGATGCTGGTCTCAAAGCTGACTACTTATATGCCAAAAAGTATCAAGTTGACAGCGATGATAATATCGGCGAAATTCAATTAGTTGAGGAAGTCGATGGCGCCAAACGTGCTGTGCGAGTCGAATTAAAAGTCGCTGATCATGGCTACGTTATTGGTTATTTACCTAAAAAACAAGTCAACGAAGCCTTCAATGTCATTGATATTTATGCCAACTCCGTCATGACTTTATCTTCAAAGACACGACTAATGGGTGGACAATGGAAAATGGCCATCGATGCTGTCGATGATTTACAATATATGAACGATCCGAATGCCCAACATCGACAATTAGCGGATTACGGCTCAACCGATACTCCACTACAAATTAAAACCGGTCGTAAGTCTTACTTTCTACAATTTACGCTGTATGAATTAGATATTGCCAATGATAAAATTCCACTCTACAGTTTGGTTGATACAACAACTGGTCAACGCGGTTCGATCGTGACCGTCGAAGCTGAACCGGTAAGTTATGTGCTTTCAGTAGAAGCTGGCTCAGAAGCTGGACAACATCTAACCATTACCCCAGACCAAATTGATCGGGTTATTTGGGTGCCTAATTGGAAATAAACGAGGTTAATCACATGAAAAATTTAATTTTAGCAACATTATTAGTGGCAAGTATTCTAGTCATGGCCTACGTCGATTATCAAACCATTCAGGGGGCAACTTACCCAACGTTGGCTCAGGAGTCTCAAAATCAATGAAACCTTTATTAATCAGTATCGTTGGACTTAGTTTCTTGCTTGGTGGCTGTGCGGCCGCGGAACCGACAATTTCTCAACATAAAACCGACCAGATTGCCGCTGAAAATCGGCGACAAAGTCAAGCCGCACAAGATAAAGCACAAGATACCAGTGCCGCTAAAAAATCTGGTCAGCAGTATCAGGCTGATAATGATCACATTACAAGTGCAACCAATGCAGCCGCTGCAGTGAAACAAGTGTTGAATGATCCGAAACAGCAACTTATTCATGCTGTCCCGACGATCAATCAAGATGGTCGCGGTCGTCACTATTATCAAGTCGATGCTTATCATCAATTAAGCAATGGTCAGCGCGGTCACCTGCTACAAAGCTACTTTGTCTATCCAGATGGTCGGATCACGACTAAACAACTTACTTCATAATCAAAATCCCAGTCACCTTAGAACAGTTGACTGGGATTTTTTAATGCTATGATTAATTTTAGCATTTACTTTAGCCGTAAATTTAATGAATTTAAAACAGTCAATTCTTGGCTTAACACTTGGGCTAGCGCTATTAGCTGGAAGTCAATCGGCGCAAGCTGCCCGATACACACGGACGGTTCCCGCTACATTTCGGCATACTTGGTATTGCTATGATAGTAAGACCCAATATAAAAAAGCCCAAATAACCAAACACGGCATCAAAGAAACGATTTACCGTGCTCACCAGCGCCCACAAATTGGCGCCAATCTTCATGGCAAACGATTCATGGTCATTATTCATTCTTCAAAAAAGGTATCCTTTTACGGCACGCAATACGGTATTTTAAAACCAGCAAGTGATTCCATGGTACTAACTAAACAGACTAAACACAGCCGATCCAGTTTAAAAATCTCGACTGCCGGTTACCCTAGCACTTACTATCGAAGTAAAAGTGCTGCTTATCAATATCATTAATTAAGAGTTAGCTATGCTAAATGAGCCACCTACGTCAGCCAGTAATTCTGCCGACTGTGGGGGCTCTTAGCGATTTATCGCTTAGAGTCTGGCGTTTTTGAAACACACGGGGTTGGTGGTTCAAAACGATGGGTCAGACCGCTTTTTGGCTGGACCAGTCCATCCCACAGCGTTCCAGCTCAAGGTGGGCAAACGGCAATAGCAAGCTCGTCTACTTTCAATCAACGGTTATTGCTAATAAAACATCTCTCACCTTTAGATTGTTAATCAAAAAAACACGTTCACGACCAGCAAAACTAGTCATGAACGTGCTTTTATCATTTAGGGCGGTATGTGGGAATCGAACCCACGCGTGCCGGAGCCACAATCCGGTGCGTTAACCACTTCGCCAATACCGCCATTGTATTGGTTTGAACCAACAGATAATAGTATACACCAGTTGGCCTGACTTTTTTAGGGGTTACCGTAAAAAAGTTTCAGTGATCACATCAAACCGCCACCAATTTTCAGTTAATTTGCCACGCTATCAACTGCTTGTCGCAACTCATGCGTATAAGTCGTTAACTTTGCCACGACATCTTGTTGTGACGCAATTTCGTGAACCATCGCACTCCCAACAATTACTCCGTCTGCCTGTTCGGCCATCTTCTGAGCCTGTTCAGGCGTATGAATCCCAAAACCAATTGCAATCGGGGTATCCGTTTCCGCGCGAATAGCCGTGATTAAAGGTGTTAAATCCGTCGTTAAGCTTTGCCGCATCCCGGTAACGCCCATTGACGACACCACATAAATAAATCCGGTCGCAGCCTTGGCAATCGCTGCAATTCGATCAGGCGTTGTGGTTGGCGCGATTAATGGAATCAACGCCACATTTTGCGCCACCAAGGCTGGTCGTAATTCCCCTTGTTCTTCCAAAGGTAAATCTGGAATAATTAAGCCGCTAACTCGCAAAGCCGCACACCGTTTAGCAAAGGCCACATAGCCGTATTGATAGACCAAATTAGCATACGTTAAAAAGACTAACGAGATATCTGTCTGTTCGCGAATCGCCGCAACCATTTCAAATACCCGCTCAGGCGTTGTCTTTGAGTCAAACGCTCGCAAATCAGCGGCCTGAATTTCCGGGCCATCCGCCACGGGATCAGAAAACGGAATCCCCAATTCGACAATATCACAACCGGCTTCAGCCAGCGCCACGACATGGTCAACCGTTTGCTTAAAATCTGGATCACCAGCAACCACAAAGCTGATTAATGCTTTATGATTTCGAAATGCTTGTGTTAGTTTAGTCTTCATTTAAAGTCACCCCTCGATATTTCGCGATCGCTGCGACATCTTTATCACCCCGACCAGATAACGTACAAATAATCGTTTGATCCGGTCGCATCGTTGGTGCTAATTTTTGCACATAAGCCACGGCATGTGCACTTTCAATTGCACAAATAATGCCTTCCGTTTTCGCCAAATATTCAAATGCATCTACCGCTTCATCATCCGTCACCCCAACATATTGGGCGCGCCCGGTTTCAGCTAATCGAGCATGTTCGGGACCAACACCTGGATAATCTAAGCCAGCTGAAATCGAGTAGACGGGTGAGATTTGACCATCGGCATCTTGTAAAAAGATCGACTTCATGCCATGGAAAATCCCAGTGCGGCCGCATTCAATTGTTGCAGCTGTCAATGGCGTTGTGACCCCTTTACCTGCTGCTTCGCAACCAATCAGTTGGACATCAGGATCATCAATAAAGTTGGCAAAACTCCCAATGGCATTACTCCCACCACCGACACAGGCAACCACAGCATCTGGTAAATGACCAATCAGCTCAAGACTTTGCTTTCGGGCTTCTTCACTAATCACGCTTTGGAACGTCCGAACCATAGTTGGGAATGGATGCGGGCCAGTTGCAGAACCCATAATATAGGCCGTATCGTCACAACGTTGCGTCCATGCTTGTAATGCCGCATTAATCGCATCTTTTAGCACCATCGATCCGGTCGTGACCGGATGAACCTTGGCGCCCAAGAGTTCCATTCGATACACATTTAAAGCTTGCCGATCGGTATCCATTTTGCCCATATAGATTTCACAGTCCATGCCGAACAACGCGGCAATTGTTGCGGTTGCCACACCATGTTGGCCCGCACCGGTTTCAGCAATCAACCGCGTCTTTCCCATTCGTTTGGCTAATAAGGCCTGCCCTAACACGTTATTGATTTTGTGGGCACCCGTATGGTTTAAGTCTTCGCGCTTGAAATAAATTTGGGCACCGCCTAGATCAGCGGACATGCGCTTAGCATAAGATAACAAAGATGGCCGATTCGCATAATTATTGAGTAAATCAGTTAGCTCGGCTTGAAAATCGGCATCGTGTTGATAGTGTTGAAAGGCATTATCTAACCGAATGAGTTCTGGCATTAACGTTTCAGGGACATATTGACCGCCAAAATCACCGTAGCGACCGGCTTTAGTCATGGTCATTTCAGGATTAGTTGTTGTTGACATTGCGAACACTCCTCATAAAAGCTTGTATTTTTTTGAAATCTTTCACGCCAGCAGTTTCAATCCCACTTGAGACATCGACACCCGCTGGTTGTAACACTTGAATGGCATTAGTGACATTATCAGGGGTTAACCCCCCAGCTAAAAAGAACGGTCGTTTCGGTCGAGCTATCGCTGACCAAGCAAGCGGTTGACCACTGCCCGGATTCACATTGTCAAGCAAGACCGTGTTGGCTTGACTCTGAGTGGCATTGACTGGCGTAACTGCTTGCATAACCGGTATTTTGGCCGCTTGTAACGCCGTGACTCGGTCATCATTGATTGGACCATGCAGTTGAACTTGTTGAATAATGCCAGCTTGCACTAGCGTCATAATTCGCGCTAATGGTGTGGTGGTAAAAACACCAACCATGGGAATTTTTGCGTCTAGTCGTTGTCGCAATCGTTGCGCTTGGTCACCAGTGACAGCCCGGAAACTCTCGGGTGCAAAGACGACACCGACTAAGTCTGGTTGTACTTGGTTGGCATAATCAATATCAACCAACCGCCGCAACCCGCACAGTTTAATTCGTGGCAATTTGATCACGTCCTAAGTTTAATGCTCGTAACTGGGCCGCTTTGTCAGGTGCCCGCATCAAGGTTTCACCGATTAAGACGGCATCGACTTTTGCCGCTGTTAGGCGAGCCACATCAGCGGCGGTTTTAATACCACTTTCAGCGACAAATACCACGTCGGCTGGCACCGCTGACCGTAATTGAATACTATTATTTAAATCGACTGTGAAATCCTTCAAATTCCGATTATTCACGCCAATGACTTGCGCACCAACTGCTAGCGCCTGCTTGATTTCACTCGCACTATGCGCCTCAACCAAGGCTGTTAAGCCTAATTGGTGAGCTAAGGCTAAGTAAGCTCGCAATTGTTTGGGCGTCAAAATCGCCACAATGAGTAAAATCGCACTAGCCCCAGCCAGTTTAGCTTGATAAATCTGATAGGACTCAATAATGAAATCTTTACATAAGACTGGCGTCTCGACAGTTGCCGCAACCTGCTTGAGGATCGCTAAGCTGCCATGAAAGTAACTCGGTTCGGTGAGCACTGAAATCGCGGCGACACCGGCTTGTTGATAAGCTTGGGCAATTTTTTCAGGTTCAAAGGTCGTCACAATCTGTCCCTTTGACGGCGATGCCTGTTTGACTTCACCAATAACTTGTAGTCCCGGTTGTCGAAGCACGGTCAAAAATGAAACTGGCGTGGGCATTGTCGCCACTTGTACTTTCAACTCGGCCAAGGATTGTTGCTGTTGTGCAGCGTTCACTCGGGCAGTTGTTGCAGCAACGAGATCATCTAAAATCACGCAACCACCGCCTGACTCAGCTGAACAAACGCTTGTAATTTTTGCGCAGCCCGACCACTGTCAATCGTGGCTTGTGCCATTTGAAACGCTTGTGTTAACGTCAAAGCCGGACGGGCTAAGTAAATGGCGGCAGCGGCATTCATCAAGACCACATCGCGTGGAGCCCCATGTTTGCCAGTCAAAATATCTCGCGTAATTTGGGCATTGTCTTGTGCACTACCACCGACGAGATCAGCTGGCTGGCAACGAGTTAAGCCAAATTGTTCTGGCGTGATTGTATACTGTGTTAGTTGACCGTCGCGTAGTTCAACGACGTCAGTTGGGGCCGCCGCGGAAATTTCATCCAACCCATCTTGACTATGAACCACCAAAGCTGCTTTGACGCCTAAATGCTGTAAAACTTGAGCTAGTGGCATCATTAGCTCGCTGTCATAGACTCCCAACACCTGCATCGAGGCATGGGCTGGATTGGCTAACGGGCCTAAAATGTTAAATAACGTTGGAATTCTAATTTGCGTGCGAGCTGGCGCAACGTATTTCATCGCTTGATGATATTCACGAGCATACATAAACGCTAAGTTAAGCTGGTTAAGCATCGCCAAGCTCTGGGCTGGTGTGACATCAATTTTCACACCTAAGGCCTCTAAAACATCAGCAGCGCCACTCTTAGAAGATGCTGCCCGATTACCGTGTTTGGTGACAGGGATGCCAGCTGCGGCCACAACAATCGCTGCTGTCGTTGAAATATTAAATGAGTTGGAATGATCACCACCCGTCCCCACAATCTCAACCGTATCCGTTGTGGTTTTAAATGGTAAGGCTTGATCACGCATCGCCGTAGCGGCCCCAGTAATTTCCGCAACCGTTGCTTTTTTGATCGCTAACGCGGTTAAAAAACTGGCAATTTGGGCATCCGTCGCTTTTCCTTGCATAATTTCAGTGATCACCGCTTGGCTTGTTTCAAAATCTAAATCTTCGTGCGCAACAACTTGCGCAATTGCTTTTGTAATCATTAAAAAAACTCCCTTTCAATTAAGCCGTTAATGCATAACGGGTATGCGTCAGTTGTAAAAAGTTGCGAACGATTTGGCGGCCGGCTGTAGGATCAGTCATGATCGACTCTGGATGAAATTGCACCCCATAGAGCTGACGTGCTGAATCTTCAATCGCCATGATTTCACCGTCAGCCGTCGTTGCCGTTACGTTAAAGTTCGCTGGTAATGCGGCTAGGTCTGCAATCAAAGAATGGTAACGTGCCGCCTGAAATTGTCCCGGGCATTGATTAAACAACTTGGTTGCTTGAACACGTATCAATGACGTTTTGCCATGCATCAAGGTTGGCGCCGCTTGTAATTGACCACCAAAAGCTTCAACCAAAACTTCGTGACCCATGCACACACCAAGAATAGGTACTTTACCAGCGCAAGCTTTCACAACCGCTAAACTCACCCCAGCCTCAACTGGTCGGCCCGGTCCTGGAGATAAAATAAGGTGTTGCGGATGCAGCGCCATAATTTCAGCAACTGTCAATTCATCATTGCGAATCACCCGGACATCGGGGTTTAAACTGCCCAACAATTGGTACAAGTTATACGAAAAACTATCATAGTTATCAATGAGTAAGTCCATGTGCAACCTCCGCTACTTGGGTGACGGTTTGTGCCAACGCCCGTTCTTTATTTTGACATTCCTTAAATTCTTGCGTCCCAATACTGTCAGCAACAATCCCAGCACCTGCTGGAATAACCAGATGTTCACGTTGCCGGTAGGCCAGTCGAATGCCGATCGCCATATCTAAATCGCCATTACAATCCAGATAACCAAAGCAGCCACCATAAATGCCCCGCGTTTCAGTTTCAAACTCATCAATTAATTCCATCGCGCGAACTTTCGGTGCCCCAGATAATGTGCCAGCCGGAAAGGTCGCTGCCAACGTTTGTAACGCCGTGACTTGCTCGTCAACTTCAGCGGCGACTCGTGATCCCAAGTGCATCACTTGTGAAAATTTCAATAGTTGGCGTAAATTCGTGACCCGCACACTTTTGAATTTAGCAACCCGCCCTAAGTCATTGCGTCCTAGATCCACTAACATATTGTGCTCAGCAATTTCTTTCGGATTGGTCGTCAATTCATGAGCCAACTTAGCGTCTTCTGCGGCATCCCGTCCCCGACGCCGTGTCCCGGCTAACGGATATGTGGCAATTTGGGTTCCTTGCTTGGTCACCAGCGTTTCGGGTGATGCAACGACGGTTTCAAAATCACCATGTTGATAATAAAATTGATACGGGCTAGTTGCCGGTAAGTTTGCGTAAACCGGTAATAGAGATCCCGTCATCGTCGCCACTTGTGGGTTAGCATAAATCAGTTGGAAAATATCACCTGCAACAATATGTTGTCGAATCTGGTCTACTTTAGTCGCATAATGCGCTTGGGTTTGCCGATTCTTTAATGCGCTCGTTAACCGCAGCGGTGGTAAGGGTTCAGCAGGTGTGGCGAAAATCGCCATGATTTCTGCTAACCGTTTTGGTAATTGCTGCGCCGCTGCTTCATAAGCAGTTGCTAAGTTGGTTGTTGGTATTAATTGCGTCAATCCAATTTCATGATGCTGATGATCATAAAATATTACGCGGGTCGTTAACACCAAATCCAGTAATGGCAACTTATGCGGATTCGCATTTTTAAATGTTAAATGTGGGACTAACCTTTGCGCGTATTCATAACTGAAGTAGCCTAGCAACCCGCCCGTAAATGGTGGTAAACCCGCAATCCGTGGCGTTTGATAGGCCGTTAACAAAGTCTGTAACCCGGCGTTAATATCAGGTTGTATGGTCGTATGACCATCACTAAATTCACTCGTTAGTTGCATCGATGTCGCTGTTAAATGGGCAACGGTAGTGTCGTTAAAATAACTAATCGTTTGTTGGTGTTGAATCGTTAAAGCACCACTGGTCCCCCGTTGTCGCAAATAAGCCGTTAGCTTGACCGCATCGAATTCAGCAAGCTGTTGTTTGACCATTACCGGCACGTACGGGTAATGGGCTTGAAAGGTGGTTAAAGTTGATAATGTTGGTTGCATGTACTGCGCCTCCTTGACTAATTGTTCGTCACATCAAGTCAACGCGTTGCCATCGGTTTTTACCCATCTCAAATTCCTCCTAATCAAAAAAATCCGCCCATGACTAATGATTTAGTCAAGGACGGATTTTCCGCGGTGCCACCTTGTTTGGTCGATTATTTAAGCGTGCGCTAAAAAAGCTTAGACCACACCCCATAATCGTCCCAGCTTAGCAGAATGCTAACACATTCCCGGGAATTGACGCTTCCCTTTACGTCACGAGGTACTTGAACTGGAGCTACTCCAGTTGGTTAATCGCGCCCTCAGTGGTCCATTTAATAATTTGCGTTCGATCGCACTCTCAGCAACGGCGACTCTCTTTACGGGCATCATTATCTTGATCTCCACTTCATCGGTTTCATGGACGAATATTTAAGTTGTCACTAACATTAAAACTTCATGAGTTAATTGTCAACACTTTTTTCAAAATTCCATAAACGTTGTCTTAGGCTTCTATATTAGCGATTATAAAATTAAATTCAAATTAAGACTCTTGGTTGATCTCACTTCGATAAGCCTCATAACCATCAATAAACTTACTAACTTCGATAGCTTGATTTCGTGACAATAAGTTAACTAGATTAATCAAATTTGTTGAAAAGTTTTGAAACTTGTGTTGCGTCTGATAATCCTGTTTGGCCCCTGATAACCACGTTGATAGTCATCTTTTGGGTCGTCATCGCGTAGGTGCTGGTCATCTGCTGTCATCCGTTGCCAATCTTGATAAGCTTGAGTGGCCGTTTGATAGTCGCCGTGCTCATAACTCGTTTTCACATCATCATGCAGTGCCTTTAATCGATTCATCAAAATTTCTCCGCCATTTTAGTTGTGTACAACCATAATATAGTTACTGTCACGCCCATTTACTAGTCACATCACTTGTAAAAATTGTGCTAATTATTTTTACACAAATCATACATTATCCAGCCTTATACTTTGATATACTGATGTTATCAACTCATTTTTTAGGAGGAGACTAACGATGCGTATACGCCGTATTTTATTAATAATCAGTACGATTATCGCTATTTTAGCCTTGGCTTCGTCGTCGGCATCAGCCAAGACTTGGCATTACAAGGCGACCACCGCTAATACCTTTTCAAGAACAACGTTTCATCAAGGGTTTATCTACGGCCATTACGATTATATGGAGCTTTATAAAACCGCCCAAAATGCTAAAAAACAGTATTCCGATACCGGCAAAGTAATCGATCAGCGCCACTCATTTACTGCTAGAAGAACAGTCAATAAAAAGATCTATGAAATTATCTACAAGAAAAAACATTATTTTATGAACACTAACGATACTTACCTCTATCGTTATAATACCTGGCGTAGTGGTCACAAATTGATTTCAACCGTTAAACCAACCGAACAAAACAAAGTTGTCTTAAAAGCCCACACCCATTTTTATCGATCTCAATACTGGCTTTACAATTACGGCAGTCAAGAAGTCCCTGTCTACAATTGGTATAAGCTGTCTAAAAAAGGCCATTGGGTCATTGATTACTTAAAATGATTGCCACTTTCAAATAACACAAAAACGAGCATTCGTTAAACGATGGTTTAACGAAATGCTCGTTTTATTGAAAGATATTGTTTATGCCCCAGGCAGGATTCGAACCTGTACATTGTTGCCAATACAGCGACCTGAACGCTGCGCGTCTGCCAGTTCCGCCACTAGGGCAATGTTACTCAACAACAATATCAATTATAGCGAAAAGCGACCTAAAAATAAACCTTTTTCTGGGTTAACACTACTTCTTCGTTGCTTGAGCCATTTTTTGCCGGAATTTTGGACTGTGTAAAGCGGCTTTTAGCTTGGCTTTAACCTCTGCTCGACTCGGTAATTTTTCCGGTTGCTTCGACTTATCAGTCGTTGATTTAGTCATCGTCATCCCTCACTTCGACTTTACACCTAGATTATCACCTCTAACCCTTGCACGCTAACCATTGGCTTCACTAAGCGAGTTTGACAACCGTCCCATAGCCAGTCACCACTAGAAAACGTGGCGCGACACTCATCCGGACTACTTCAGTATTAAAGTTCACGTAAATCAAACCATCGCCATCATTGGCCGCAGCTTTTTGCATCAAATCAGCTTTAACCTTGTCAATTAAATCATCGAACCCTTCAAATTGATCAATAGCGTCTGATTCAAACATGGTATGTTCAGTCGCCGAAACGACCGTTTTAATCATATGTGACCGTTGAAGATCACCGGTTGTCATAAACATTTTTAGATACCCCCGACAAAATTTAGTTTAACTTAATTTTACTGGAAAGCCCTACCAAGCGCAAATATCGCTCACTAATCTAAAATTTTAACTTAATTTAAAAAATAAATGATCAACTCAAGAAAATCATTTAAAAAAGCTTACCTCTTCATAAGATCAAGCGGTTACTTTCTTATCACCACAACGATTTACAGTCCTTCACTATCTAAGCCATTTCAGGTCACAAAATCACTTTTTTAGCTAGCGAATGCGGCATTATGATGGCTAAATGTCTAACCTTTTTCATAAAATTGTAGTTATTTTCAATTACCCACAATAATATATATTGCAAACAACTAATTAATTGCGTACAATATACTAGAATATAAAAAGGAGTTGATCCGATGGCATCCTCAAATAAAAACATTTTACTGGACGAACAATTATGTTTTGCTTTATACACGGCTAATAAACGATTTAATCATTTCTATGCCGAAGCATTAGCACCATTTAAGCTAACTTACCCACAATACATCACCTTGTTAGCACTCTGGGAAAACAGTCCAATGACGGTCCGCGAACTCGGCTCACATGTGAACCTCGATAGTGGGACATTGACCCCACTATTAAAACGCATGCAAACTCAAGGTTGGGTTGAACGCAAACGCGATGCAGCCGATGAACGGCAGGTCAATATTTCGCTCTCTCAAAAAGCAATTGACGCCAAACCTACGATTTTTTCGCACGTCAATGAATGTATGAGTCTCCTTGGCATGGACGAACAAACTTATAATGCCACTCGTGAAACCGTTAAATTTGCGGCTGAACGAATTAAAAATGCCGATCCTAAAAAAGTTGACTATCAAGGCCCCAAATTGTAGGGTAACTAAAAGACGCCGATCACTCGGCGTCTTTTTTTATGACCATTCTGTTAGCAAGATTAGGCTCATGGCACCTAAATTAATCAAAAAATGTAACCCAATCGAAGTCTGTAATTTTCCAGTCCACAGATAAACACCTGCTAATACCAGTCCCATTGTAAAATAAATCAGGAAACTCGGAATCGTATTTGTCGTATGTAGGCTGCCAAAGACTAGGCCACTCAATAAGACTTTCAACCAATTTTGGCGCCAAAATAAGGTTGTCAAAACGCCTCGAAAGACCAGTTCCTCCATAATTGGCGTTAAAAAAATAGCGCTGATGGCTTGTAACCATAAGGCTAACGTACTACCGCTCATTAAGGCCTCAATCGCAACGTTATTTTGGGTTTCATTTTGTTGATATAACAATTGGTTGCATAATTGAAAAATACTCTCACAGCCAATGATTAATAAATAGCCACCAATCACAACATAAACATCGTGTTTGGTGAGTTTAGGCCACCGCCAAAAACCAGCATAATGACGATAGATTCGATAAGCCAGATAGCTGACGACCCAGAAGACCCCGAAATAGGCCACCGTCACGGCCGCTCGCCACCACCAACTCGCCCCATTAGCCGTTAGTTCATTAATTAATTGTAATAACAATGGTGGCACTAGAATTCCCATGATTAACATCACTGTGAGTCCTACGCGCCATAACCAACTCAACCCCCGATCAACCGCCTGCATCATTCTCCTCACCTCTCATTTTTATTTTAGCGCAACCGTTCTCAAAACGCGCCTGTTCACTCATGTGAATTATGGGCAAACAAAAAACGCCCCGAAAAATCGGTACGTTTTTCTAAAAATCTATTTTAACTGTTCAAATAATGTTTCAAAATTAGCCGTTCCTAGCCCCGTAGCTTGATTGTATAGCTTGCCCGGTTGACCAGTATAATACAAGTTCGTATTATCCGTCTTCGACGTTAATGGTGTAAACGGTGATGTCTTGGTTTGGGCTAAGCGATAAATTTGCGGATTCCAATAACCAATCCGAGTCGTCAACCCACTGTTCATCACCGCATTAGCGGCAGCCACTTGTGGTGACACAACGCTAGTCCCACCAGACGTATACCATTTTGGTGATTTACCAACCTTTTTGGCTGAACTCATATACAAGTCATAACCCGTATTAGGATCAGCGTTAAAGGCCAAATCTGGCACATTTCGACCAGTGCCGGTTCCAGTGGTAGTCGTTGTTTTACTCGTCCGCGTTAAGGTCTCATTACTGAGTTGCCAAAGATTAACAGCCGCAAACGTATTAACCCCTTGTCCAATCAGCGCTCGTTGGAAAGCTGGTGTGGTTTTATTCAACCGACTAAAACCACCGCCACCACCAGCAAAATAATCATCAATCCGATCTTGATAATTGCTGTAATAACTCTTGTCAAAGCGATTGTAGAGATAGTCAGATCCCCAAGCCCGTTCATTTTTCACATTAACTTTGACCTTGCTCCCATTTAACGTATAACTGGCACTAAATGGTAAGGTGGTCCCGCCTAGCGCAGTAACATAGGCTGAATCGGCTGGAAAATCAACGGTTTTATCGGTCCGATAACTGCCAGCATTATCTAAAATGCTGTCATAAGCACCGTTATCACCAGTCGCCGCAAAAGTTGAGATCCCTTGCACCGCTGCTTGTTGAAATAACGCATTAAAGGCTTTCGCATAAGCACTCGTTTCGGCCCCTTGACTAATAGCCGATAACAAGGCCCCTTCACTTTGACCCCAACTGGTCGTCAATTGCGCCGCATTATTTTTCGCAATAATCGTTGCTAACGCATTAATCATACCGGTGTCCGTTTGTGGTGCTAAATAAACGTCTAAGGCCGCATCAGGTGCAACCGAACCAGCCTGTTCGACATCTAGCGTGGTTTCATTGTAGCCTGTCCAACTAGCGCCACCATCAATATTGTACCGGGTGATATTGCTTTGACTTGCTGGAATGCCTTCTTTTTGCCAATAATAAGCCGCATCAGCCGGATGGAAATTGGCAAACGACAAAATAGCAATTCGTTGACCCTTCCCAGTCAATCCTTTTTCGTATAATTTATCTAACTGGTAAGCTTTCGCAAATTTTTGTGGCTTCGTCGATTGGCCCGTATTCAATTGACCTTTAGTGGCATGAGCAGTCGTTGTTAAATTCGATTTGTACTTCCCATAGCTTGATAAACCAAGGACGGCACTGATCTTGCCCTTAAAGCTACTTGGCAACTTCGCTTTTTTTGTATGTGTTTGGTACGTTTTACCTTTGACCTTCACCTTAACTAAAGTGACACCGAATGCTTTATTGATGTTACTAACTTTACCACTCGCCCGGATCACTAAATTACCACCGTAAACTTTATAACTCAAATGATGCTTCTTTAAATAAGACTTAATCGTCGTTAACGTTTGCGTCGTTTGCCCATACTTCTGTCCAAACGCACTTGGCGTTAAATATTGATGGTAACTGGCAGATTTAGGATTAACTGTTGCATAACTATATTTACTTAAAGCCGTGCTGTTACGTGATTTTAAAACAATATCAATAACTTCAGTTTTACTTTTAGAAACGGCTTTTTTATTACTCGTTGCTTTAACTCGTGGTGCAATCTTATCTGATAAGGTAGCAGTCGCTGCTTGACCGTTGATTGATGGCGCTACCATTAGGCCGCCACTGACACCAACGGCTATTGTTAACGCCGCAATCCATTCTTTTTTCATGGTTACCCCCCACTTCTCTGCTTAACATACCCTTAGTATCAAGATTTTTACGTTGAAAGTCAATAACGGGGAATTAAAAAACCGATTTTTCCACTAATTTAGTACAATTATTATCTAATAAGTAATCTACATTTATTATAAATCAATATACATTTTTAAAAATAAAACCATATTTTTACTGATTTCGGGCAAATCTTCACAAAATCTTCACAATTGTATAATATTATATCCTTGTACCTAATAATTATACACTTGTTCATTTTACTCCCCCAAAGTGGATGGACGAGTAAGTACAATCCCCCATATTGTACTTAAACCTAACTCTTTGGCCCTACTGCTACTAAGCGGTAGAGTCATTTTTTGTTTTATCGCGATCCTATTTCAAACCTATAAATTCAAAAAAAGAGTTATTAGATGCGGTATACTTAACTTATTGTCTAAACTAAAACTGTCCATTTTGCGGGCATACTTTTTTGAGGTGAACTAATGAAATTAACAGATATTGCCCATAACGCAGCCCATGCGATTAGCGATCGAAGTGGTAGCACACCTTATATCATGGCGATTGAATTTACCGACAAAGACTCCAAAGGGAAACCGGCTGAGGGTAGTGTGATTATTCAAATGCCTGATGCTAAACATTACCACATTAACAGCTACGATTACCGGTACATGGACACTGGTAAAGATATTCTTGCTATGGAATTAGGGGCATTCTTTGAATGTGATGATGATTTGGATCAACGCGACACAATGATTGAAACGATTAATCAACTCGTTGCGACGGCTGATCATCCTAAAGAATTAATCACCGATTAGCTGACTAAAAACCGTTAACCCTCGCGTTAACGGTTTTTTTATCGCTCAATATAAGTTAGACCATTTTTCTGATCAAAATCGTTTACGAAATCGTTTTTTGATTGTTTTTTGAAAATTATAAGTTTTTTCATGCTGATATTCAGGCATTATTGTACAAAATATGATACGCTAGTCTTAATGATTCAGCCTAGTGACTCAGGCCGATAAGTCGAATTTTTATACATATACCAATTTCAAGATTTGACGAACGATCATGTCTCATTTACACAAGGAGTAGCCTCATCATGATACTAATCAACCCTGTAACCATCAGTTTAATCGTTATTATCTTGGTCTTCGCGATTGTTCGCCTATGTATGTTAAATCAGCGACCTTTCAAACAAGCCAATCTTGATACCAACTCTACCATTCCTGATCGGTCGGCTTATTTGCAAGCAGTTAATATGATTAATTTTATGATTATCCGTTTAAATAATGGCGAAAAAACACATTTCACAGCTACCGATGCTGCCGAACTAGAGCCAGCACTCACCACGCTTTTAGGGACTAGTGTCGAAGCTCGGCCAATGACCAGCACTAATATTAACGTCTACGTCACACTACCGCAACAAGACGTCCAAACTATTAAATTAACCTTGGACCTTCCCAAGAAAGAAAGATTTGATCGCAACAAAAAAACGACTATCCGAGTTGATCAGACCGTCGTTACTAGTGGACGCCAATTTTTTGCAGCCATTCGCCATGCGCTTCACCTGAGTGATTAATGGGCGTAGCCACCAAACCAAACAAGCATAATATCAAAAATCAAAAACAGGCCATTAAATTGCAACAACCACCAATTCATGAGCCCTTTTTCTCGAACCATTCCAATAATGGCTAAAACCATCCCAATAAAGGGAATTAATCCGCCCTGCAATAAACAGTATACTGGATAATAAAAATGCCCAGCCGCAAATGCGGGGCCTGAAAGTTGTGCCAATAAAACAAAAAATAGAAAAACCCCGATATTTAATAACGAACACGCAAACGCCGTCTCCGTCATCGCCCCCATCGATAACCGATAATGGTAACGAAATCGAAGGATCACCGTGCCAATCAGACCAACAATTAAAATGAGCCCAATTACAACCATTGCACTGTTCACCACTCCCTCTTCAAACTACCTCAACGATACGCTCTTTCCGTATAAACACCTAGATCTCAAGTCGAAGCTTAACGTTTTTTTAGCAAAGCCTAGCCGATGATGAATGCCACCTGCCGCCCACCTTGAGCCGGAACACTGCGAGGGCGCCGATTTAGCATACCTATTTTTCAATTCTTAGTTGCCAACACAAAAAGGATCATCACCACTGGTCATGATCCACCTAATAATATTTTAGTGACCTAATTGAACCTAACGCTTTGACGCTACCGGTACCGTTAAAACGGTGGTTTTCACACCGGGAACTTGTACTTTGATTTGGCGATGACCTTTGACGGAAAACTGCGTCACGAAACGGCCATCTTGTTTATTCGAAATGACTTGATGGATTTTGCGGCCCGTTCGCAAGGTGACGACAACCCCATGTTTCGTCCGACCTTTAACGGTTGCTTGTTGATTGGCCGCATTGTAATCCAACTTAGCCACGACCCGATGTCGATAATGACGATAATCACCTTGCAAACTATACTCTGAACCTAGAATTAATAAGCATCCGGCGAGAATCATCAATGTTAGCGACCAAAATTGCTTCATTAACGTCTCCCCCATCAATATCCGGCCCCCACGACCGTTTATTTCGATAGTCTTATCATAGCGCTGAATGTCCGGCCAAAATAAAAAAGGTGCAAAGCATCAAGATGCTTGCACCAACGTTAACTTAATTTTATTAAACTTAACGATTTTGTTACATGATTGTTCATTTTTGCTAATTAACTTTCACCGCTAACTGCGATTTCTTAATCAAAGACGTTAAATCATGCATCTTACGGACAGCGATATCAACCGTTTCACCATTAGCAAAATAACCCATTTGGGCTTGCTTATCGACCCGAACTAGCGAGCTAGGATTGACCAAGAAGCTTTTATGCACACGAAACAATTCTGGATGTGCCACCGTCTCATCACTGATCTTGCCGTTGTATTGCACGATACGATCAGCCAGATGCAAGACTAATTTATTTCGAACAGCTCCCGTTTCGATAAACAAGACTTGTTCCAGCGGAATATTAAACAACTGGCCACCTTTAGAATACGAAAACATCGCTTTATTGGTGACCCCTTGCTTGGTGTAGCGTTCATAGGCAATCCGAATATCTTTTTCAACCTTATCTTTGACCACCGTATGGCCAAGATCCTTAACCACAAAGTCCAATGGTTCGATGCGTCGTTCAAACGTCAAAAACGCCATCTCCGAATGAGTCGAGACAAAAACAATTTTGGCATTCACATCTTGTTCTCGAATCTTGGTTGCAAGTTCCAAGCCATTTAACGCTTGTCCGGTATATTCAATATCTAAGAAGTACAGCCCTTCCACACCTGGATGGGCTTGCAAATAGTCCAACAAGGCTTGCGCTTTACCAGTTGCCAATGTCAAGTCCATGTCAAACGCATTAATCATGATATGATTACTAATGATCTGTTTTAAAGTCGCTAATTGTTCGGGATCATCTTCAACAACAAAGGCCTTTAACACAATTCCCTCACTCACTTTCAATACTAATAATAAACTCAAACCGATCGCGCGCACTCACTTCGTAAGTCACATTTGGTAACGGATCTAACAATTCGCGAACCGTTGCTAAACCTTGTCCATGTCCCGCGCCTTTCGACGTATGACCAGCCACCAGTAACTCATCAAGTCGATCAATCGAAGTTGCCAATGAATTGGCAACTTCGATTCCACCATTTGCGGGTACTTTACCACGGCAACCGCAATTTGACCACCAGGTTGCCCGGTGACCGCTTCAATGGCATTATCGAGTAAAATTCCACTCACTCGCGCCAAGGTAATTGGATCAATGTCTAACTCAGGTACCACCGACGATGCCTCTAATTGCACGGTAACGCCACCCTGACGCGCCACTGAAAACTTATCTTGAATAATCGCTTTTAACGATTTGTCTTTAATTTGTTCCAAATGATCAAAGTGACCAAAATCACGCATCAAGCTTTGATCCGAGCGTTGCACCACTTTAGCAAAATATTGTTTCAATTCTGCATCGTCAACGTCATGAATATATTCGCCTAACGATAACAAAATATTTTGATAATCATGACGGAACTTACGCAAGTTTTGATAGCTATTTTCCAAATTGCGCACATAAATATCATACTGATGACGTTCCAAAGCTTGCCGGTGTGCTTGTACCCGCATCGTATAGCTGTAAAACAAGTAAATGAATGTTCCACCATTAATGAGTAGCACCGCAATCAAAATAATCATCAAGATGCCTAAGAAGCCGTGACCAATATTATAGTTGTCCGCCGCCGCGGCTACGGAAAAATACGCAATTGCCGCCACAATCAGGGCGCTCATAATCACGTTTAAGGTCACATCATCACTAAATTGTTTTGCATGTCGTTTTCGTAATAGTTGAAAACCAATGGCAACTGTCAACATGCAAGCTGTTACCACAATTTCACCAATAATTTCAAACAGCCAGCCACTCCAAGCACCCAAGCTCAGGTGCAGTAAGGCAAAAATAGTCTCGGTGGCATAATTTCCAAAAAAACTAAATAAAATGTAGGCTAGTGTCGCCGTCAAACTTGTGACGATAAAGAACTTTTTGTCACGGACGAAGACCAGTAAACCTAAATTCACAATAAACGTCGCGATATCCGAATAATTATCATAAAGCATATACGTCGCTGTCAAGAACACAGCCATCAGCACAACCGTCAGATATACGGCGCGTTGCCGTAGTTCACGGTTCGTGATGATCTGCAATAGAAAAACCAACATGACGGAATACCAATGATCAAACGCGGCAATATACCAAGTCACGTAAACGATGATTGCGCCCCTCCCCAGAATACCGATAGTTCAATAGTCCTATTGTATCGAACAAGCAACGGTTTGTATATTTTATGTTGGAAACTTAATAATTTTTAAGAGTGTTGACACACAAAAAAAGAGCTCAGGACATTGTCCTAAACTCAATTAGTTTAATGGAAATCACCGGGCATATAACTTTCAATCACCGCAGTAATATTAAAGGTTTCAAAATTATGGAAACTGGCTTCATCAATTTCCGCATAACGGACCGCAATTTGTGGGCGTTTGCTTAAATCGAACGTATCAACATAGTTAAACTCGATATATTTCTTATGTTCACTATGAATAAAACCAGTATACGTATCGCCATGCTTTTTAATGCGCCCAGATAACTGAATCACTTGATCTTTCTTAAAAGCTAACTTTAACATCGACTTTAAGAGTGAATGCTGGTGATCCTTCTTCAAGAACTTCATCACTAAATGTTCAGTGTTCCAAACATCAAAGTAGCCCCGTTGTTGAGCCAAACTCACAATGGTCGCCATACTCTTCAAATAATCAGTACCCGTCACGATTTTTGCCAGTGATGCTTTGCGGAATACGACAATCCCATCTAACTCACCGTCAACATTAATGGCTTCGACTAAAACGAATTTATCGTCTTGTTGCAAGATATAGCCGACACTAAATTGTTCGTTGGTCCCCTTAGAATAGATCTCAACGAGTTGCTTCCCTTTAATTGCCTTAGCTAAATCATCTCGAATCGCACTCATTGCGCGTTCCTCCATTCGCTGATAGTTGCCAGTACCCGTTCACCGGCAAAAGTTGTAGCGTCCACTACATTCCACCTAACATCATAACACTTGCAAAACCAATTATCCAAACGGAGAAAGTTACAACTTGCCGATAGTATTGTTTACAAAACAAACTTATTGATAATTTCCGCAATTGCCGCGTGATTGTTGTCGGCTTCAGTGACGTATTTGGCCGCGGCTTTAACACTCTCAATCCCATTAGCCACGCTAACTGGAAGGCCAACCGCATTTAACATTGGTAAGTCGTTGCTGTTGTCACCAGCCGCAATAATTTCACTAGGTTGAATGCCCAGAAGTTGACCTAATTGGACTGAAGCGGACCCTTTGTCGACGCCGGCTTGATTAAATTCAACGTACCGACCAGACGAAAATGTCACGGCAAGCTGACTTGGATCAACCACTTTTTCAACTGCCGCTTTCATCGCTTTGCGTTTAGCCACCGTTGGTAACGCCATAATGACTTTCATCACATTTAAATCTTTAAATTGGTCAAAGTTGTCATCAGTAATCGTGGTGAACTCAACCCCGCGGTTACGTAAATAGGCTGAATCATCAGGAATGGGATTGTAAATAAACAGTTTATCTTGCGTGTAAACATGCGTCGCCGCTTCCGCATCATCGGCGCCCACTTCAAAAACACCTTTAGCGAGGTCAAATGGCATCGCATTAACCGCAATCGGACGATTACCCGCATTTTCTAAAATTAATCCCCCATTATAAGAGATTGAATATTGATCCTTTTTATCTCGTAAATGCATTTCGGCTAAATTATCTTGAAACGAGGTATAACTACGGCCAGAGTTCGCCACAAAGTAGACTCCTTTGGCCGTCGCTGCTTGAATTGCCGCCGCATTTTCAGCCGACAAGCTCCCGTCATCGTTCATCAGTGTTTCGTCAAGATCACAGACGATCATTTTATACATATGCTTACCCCTCTAATTTAAAAGTTTATACCTTTTACTCTATCGAAGTTTTTTGAGGAATGCAACCGCTTAACTTAAGGATATTCAAGGGATCGATAAGTTGTAATTGCTAAGTTACTCGATTAGACTAACCCATAACCATTGAACGGAGTGATCATTATGCCAAAAGAAGCGCAGAAAACACCCCAAGCTAAACGACCAACAGCTAAAGATTGGAAAGAAGCCATTCGAGGACTACCAGTGGAACGCGTTTATCTTAATCCCGATGGCACCGTCGATAAGCAAAAATCACCTTATTTCTATGAATGGATGACCGAAAATGACAGCCATTAAAGATATGACTAGTCATACAGATGTGGTAGATTACCATCAAGTAGTTGTTGCTTAATCACCCAATTTTTCGCCAACACGTCCCCCGTTTCTGAGAGCGTTAGGGCAAATATGCCCCCATTTGCCGCCCCCGATCGACTACCAGCATCGATCAAATAACGTGGCGTATCTTGCGGGTCAGCCTGCATTTTGAGAAAACCATACCCGTCATTTTTGATTGATTGAACGGGCGTATGACCAGTAACCATAATGCGACCAATTTTATTTGGGTGAAAATTTTTAGTTTTATCAAAATAATAGTCGTCGCGAATCCACATCATGTCATCACGAACTTGTTGATCTACTGGAAAATTCCAATCGATCCCAGCATGGACAGCTAATAAAGACGCCGTCGACCAGCTTAATGGTAATTGCGCTAAAAATTTTGTATAACGAGCTAACGGTTGTTGATTCAAGGCGTCGGTGACGATAATTGGGCTGTTAGAATGGATGCCTAGTTGACTCCAAGTATTCGCACCACCATTAAGTCGCCAAGTTTGATAGCTTAAATCATCACCATAGGCGGTTTGCAACCAGAAATCATCGTGATTACCCAAAAGTGCAACATCCTCATAATGTCGCACCCTATCCATCACAATATCTAGTACCTTCAATGGCTCCAAGCTATCCGTAGTGTGAGTCCCAGTACGTGTCGACACACCATCAATATAATCACCTAGAAATATCAACCGACTCCCCTGTATATCTTGAGCTTGCAGCAATACTTCTAAATCATCTGCGGCAGAATGTATATCCCCTATAAATGTATAATTCATAATCCCACTCCTTTTTCTATCAACTAATTTAACGATGCTTGATTAAGCTTTAACATTCAAAAAACACACGATAACAACTTATCGTGTGCTTCATTATACGCCTTGATGCTATCATGACACCGTCTTCAACCCGACAAACCACACTTAAGTTAGCCGTTAGTTTATTACGGCAAGGCACATTGTCAACGAGACTGACAATTGGTTTTTTGACGTTTATACTCAATCGCAGGAGGTTGGCAATGACAAAAAACATTAATCCATTTGAAATTTTACCGAAACTAGCTTTAGGAAGCACCCAACTAGTCAATGCAGCCGGTATTACCAGTCGTCAATTACGCTATTGGGAAAGCCAAGGTTACATTCAATCATTACCTGAAAAGGCCAACAACGCGCGTCAATACAGTCTGTCAACTGCACTAAATGTCATGGCTATTAAACAGGGCCTTGACACTGGCTTACCATTAGCCACTGCCGTTGCCAATACCAAGACGATAATTAATCAGATCAATTACCTTGGTCGTCTTATTAATGAAACTTATCAAGGTTATCAAGCAACTACTGACCAAGTTCGCTTAAACTTCGGCCCAGTTGCCGACCAACCTGATCAACAAGTCACTGGCGTGTTAACAGCCAATGATGCTTACTTTAAATTGACGCCTAGGGGGCAATAACTTGAATTATGAAGATTATTTCGCAGCCATTATGACCAATATCAACAACAGTGGTTTTCCAGTAATTTATCCTGAACCTATTACTAAATCGACAATGATCCCAACCCGTGATAACGTCAATCTTGCCACCACCATTTACACTCCTACCGCTATCGGACAATTTCCAACCATCGTCCAACGTGGCTGTTACGCTGAACAAGCACCCTTGAACGATTTATTGGGTAAGGAATTCGCTAAGCGCGGTTTGGCTTACGTCTTTCAATTCTGTCGTGGTATTGGCCCATCCGAAGGCGTCTGGGAACCCAAAGTCCATGAACGCAGCGATGGTAAAGATCTTGTTGATTGGTTGCAAGCTCAAGATTGGGTTGCCAGCATGGGTTACTATGGCAGTTCATATTTAGCCATGACGGGTTGGGCCATTGCCGACATTGTCCCTAGCAAATTAAAAACCATGTTTTTGAGTAACTACGGCGTTCACGATTATTTAGCCAACTATCATAACGGTATCCTTAAACCCGACATCACCACCGCTTGGGCGATGGACAATGCTGGTTGGAACATCGATACAGATTATCTAACAGCCGCTAAATATCGCCCAGCAATGACTGTTGATGTTGACTTATGGGGTGGTGAATTACCTTGGTATCGCGACGTTCTTCGCAGCACAACCGAAACGTCACACTATTGGTCCAGCATTACGAGTCAAAACCTAAAACAAGTAGCTGCTAAGATTAAGATTCCGCTCTTCATTTCCGAAGGTTGGTATGATCATCATTTGGAAAATGCACTCGCCACTTATGCCGAATTATCGGCTGAGGTCAAAGCACATTCCGTCTTACAAATCGGTGGTTGGAATCATTTCGGTCAACCAGCCATTTTTGGTCGCGAAACACCAAATCTATTACTTAATGATTTTAAGACCATGTTACAGTGGTTCAAAACGATCTTAATTGATCAACAAGTCCCTCAAGGCCGATTACAAAGCTACGAAATTAACGCAGACAACTGGCACGAACAGACTAGTTTAACAGGGACGTCAACGCTAAACTTTTACCTCAGTCAAGACCGTCACCTGACAACGACACTAAATGAAGTCAAGGCGGGTAATATTGACTACACCTATGATCCTGGAAAGTCAGTCCCTTCAATTGGTGGCGAAGTACTGATAAAAACTGCCGATCAAATTGGGAGTCGGCCACAGCCAGATCTTAACTATCGTGATGATGTCATTAGTTTTGTTAGTCATCCCTTAACTACCAATCAGCGATTACTCGGTGAACTTAAACTGACCGTAAACTTTGCAACCGACGTTGATGACACAGCGTTAGTGGCTAAAGTCATGGCGATTCAACCCAATGGTCAAACATTTAATATTCGGACCACCATCACCACCGTTGCTGCTCAACATGCGGACTATCAAGCTGGTAACACGACGACATTAACTTTGACCATGTTACCAATTGACTGGCAACTTACAGCCGGTAGTCAATTACGATTAGACTTGACGTCATCTGATTTTCCACAATATCAAGTCCACAGTAACTATCGTGGCAATCAGTCAGAACAAGCTCAAACACGACTGGCGCATCAACAACTTGTTTTAAACAAAGACGTTCCTAGTACATTAACCTTGCCGCTCGCTGATGCCTAAAACAATAACAGCACGACCAATGCCAGCCTTGATGAGTATTGCCATATTAGCCTTTATTGGGACTTTAATTGAAACCTCGATGAACGTCACATTTCCAACACTGATGCGAACATTTTCAGTGTCATTAGCAACCGTTCAGTGGTTAACTTCGGGTTATCTAATGGTCATGGCGCTCACGATGATGTGTTCAGCTTTTTTGCAACGCCGATTGTCATTATTGGCATTGTTCGATTTGGCGGCCTTACTATTCATTCTGGGCGCCGGCCTCGCCTTAGCTGCTGCACGACACTGGTTTAGCTTACTAATCATCGGTCGCCTCATTCAAGCCGGTTGTGCTGGCTTAACGATTCCACTAATGATTAACTTCATCAATGCCGTGATGCCGGTCAATCGGTTGGGTTACTACATGAGTACTGCCGGGATGATTGTTAATCTGGCACCAGCTTTAGGACCAAGTTTTGGTGGCTTAATGTTAACGCTTGACCACTGGCAATTAATCTTTTTAACGACACTACCAATTGTCATGCTAACCTGGTTAAGTGGCCGTCGGACTTTAAAACCATTCTCACAAACGGGCAAACCTTTAAAATTTCCAGTTCGTCAGTTTTCCCTACTGGCCTTGGCTTTTTTACTAGTTAATCTAGCTGTTAGTCTGGTTATCCCTAATTTGGTCCGGTCATCATGTCACTGCTTTTAAAAGTGGTCTGCTATTATTGCCTGGTAGTTTACTAGTTGCCTTGGTTAACCTTTTGTCTGGCAAACTGTACGATTGCTTCGGGGGTAGCTTGACAATTGGCGATGGTCCATGCTTAATGTTGATCGGCTTAATTTGTTTAATGCTCACCACTCATGAATGGCCATTGTTAGGCATCGTTGGTTGCTTCGTTATCTTCAGTATTGGCCGGACGATGAATTTTGGTAATACGTTCACGGCAACAATGCAACACATTACTAAATCTGCACAGCCGGATTTGAATGCCTTATATAGCACTTGGACAACAACTTGCCAGATCAATCGACACAACGTTTGATGCCACTTTACTTGCCTTTAAAAACGACGTTATATCCCGCAATTGCTAAAAATTGCCGGCTGATTTTTAGCTTGTTATCGCTTTTAATCTTGGGTGCAGCAGTCACTAGCTACCGATTGTTTCAGACCGCATCAAAAACATAATTGCGCAATCACAATTAAAGTGAATCCTCAAAATTGAAAAAATTCAATTTTGAGGGTTCACTTCATCAATGGGTCTATTAGTCAAATTTTTGTGTCTTATTCTTATTCAGAATGTCAAAATTCAAGCACACACTTTAAACGCTCTACCAAATCAATCTATTTGAACATAATTATTAAACTTTATAACTAATTGCTGTTAGTGTTTTAGCATCTGACATTGTCATCTATTTTTTAACCGCATCACACGCAAATGCATATTCATGTTTTGATGCTCGATCACAACTAATAGTTGGTATTTTAACAAATTGGCTGCTCGGAAACTTAGCTAATATCTTTTCTACTTCTACACAATTAAGATCAAAGTGTTCTGCTTCATCAATGTTGGAAGTTATGGATGCTTTCTCATGAATTAAAGCTACCTGGGACTTAGTCAAAACATTTTGGAATCCATCTAACTTACTTAGATACCAACCGTTAATAATTTGCAATAGTCGCCAATCGCTTTTTCCCTCTTTGTCTAACTTTCGATGCATAATTAGTTGACCACGTTCTAGATCACGTCTCATCTCAGTCTGTGTTGATTCACTTTTCTCATTAGAAAATACTTTCCCAGCTTCTTCCAGTGAAACTTCAACAACACCAAATACATTGGCCTTTTCCGCTGACCCATACCAATTTTCAAACTTTATTTTCGCCTGTATCATGTTATTTGCCATAAGCAATATGCAATCAACCTGAGGTATCCTTGCGAAGACTCTAAATATTTTTTGTTCAGCTTTTAAGGTTTTGGTTTGATCGTTCCATTTAAAATCATAACCATAGTGATAGCTATAAAATTTTACTGTCAAATCATGATTTAACTTGATCAACTCTTGATTTGACATGTATAGTCCATAACCATGCATCGGATGTTTTGTATCACCATCCACCGAAGCATAGAACTCGCCTTGCTTTTCAATACGAGTTAAATCAATTTTACTCCCCCACATTGCGACTTCGTTTTCAAAAGGATTGCTCAATTTTAAACTAATTCGATCAACGATATCTTGATTCATCACTGCTGGGACATCCTCATAACGTGCGAATCGTTCTGAATAAACCATCCTAATGCCGGCAACTCGTCCAAAACGAACTAGGAATGCTAGCATCTCATTTGCGTCAAATTCGTCATCCACTTTTATCTCTGTATAGTGATCAATTACAAGTAAGATTTCTGGCAAAGTATCGACATTTTTGGAGTTGTACTCAGAAACCGTTGTAGCCGCACTTTTCTTCAAGATTTCAATTCTTCGCTTAGTTTCCTTAACCATTTGTTTTATGACCGCCTGAGCATACACCATATTTGTATGGATACTGGCAGGTTCACAATACATGAACGGATTGGAGGTTTCTAACAAGCTAGACTTCAAATAATCAAAATCTGATCCGTAAGATATTATTGCAACACGTAAATCGCTTGGGGAAGCATTTGTCATTACGCTCTGAACAAATGTGTGTAGTAGCCGTGTTTTTCCAGATCCTGTCATCCCATATAACAACACGGCCGGATGATCGTCGTTCAATTCAACATTCACATTATGACCATTATCGTTGCACCCAATAAATCCAGAAATTATTGACTCGTTATTAGATGCACCTAGATCATCCCGTTGGTCATTGAGATCTTCAAAATGCATTTTTCTATTAGTACGACTTATATCTCTTTTTTTACCTGTCTTAAAAATCTTTTTCAACATGACTGTTACTCCCCCTTTATCCCTACTATCTACAGTGCCATCTTTTTGATCAAGTATTACAGACATTTATTTTCTCGATTTGCGATCTACTTGTTGATGACAACTAGAATAAATTAATCATAAAACTTGATCCCAAGAATATTTCAACAGCCAATTTTTTCACCCAACTATTTCAGAAGTTTTTGACACTAAACGATAACAGTCTTGACAACAACTACTAGTAATAGACTTTTTTAAGTGGCAAACATATGAAATATTCGTCACTCGTTAAGTTACACATATTAAACACAATAGTACCCGACCCAATATCAGTATTTGCACAACTAAAAACCGAATGATCATCGACTATTTCTCTCATGATTCCAGAGAAGCATAACCCCCAACAAACTCAATTAGCCAAGATCCTTGACTGCAAACGGCACCAACTAGCATACGTTTTAACTATAAAGCCCATGTCACATTATAAAAATGACCTGACTTGGTAAACACACACCAAGAGCAGGTCATCTCCTAAAACTAAATATAGATTTGTTTAGTGTAGATCATTTCATCACTAATACATTGATTCATGTTCAAACAAAAATCATTAAATTAGCGTAATCTGCTGCGTTTACCAAGATACCAAGTAGTAGCGCTCAAACCTAAAAGGACTAATCCTAACAAGCTTATGGCAACATCATCAGCATCATTTGTTTGTGGCAATGCACTCATTTTAGGTTTCATTGATGCTGTTTGTTTTTTTTCACTTGTGGATACTTGTTTCACTTGCCAACTCAGGCTCTTGGCTTCAGTAGTAGCTTTTTGATAGCGACTAACCGTTTTATGGGTCATCACTGGTGATTTTGAAATCTTAACACCCTGCTTCTCTACTACTAGGTTTCCGCCATTATGACTAGTTGTAGTCGGATGACTCGGATGATTATCGTTTGACTGATCAATCGGCCGTGCAACAACATAGATCGTTGCTGTTTGTTCGAACTGATTGCCAACTCGATCATCATATTGATAACTAACTCTATAGGTGCCAACTTTTGTTAAATCCACCTGACCAATAATTGTCACATTCTTTAACTCGATAGGCTTACCAAGCGCATCAGTACCACCGGTAAAATTATCAGCCGGGTTCCAAGTTAATTGATCATTTTGTACTACTGTACTATCATGAACAATCAATCCGCCTTCACTAGCAACTACTTTAACTTGTACAGACTTAACAATTGAATTACCCAACGTATCAGTATACTGATACGTTACTGTGTATTGACCTAATTTGGTTAAATCGACATTGTTCGTTGTTTTAATGGACTGGAAATTAATTAGATTACCATTCTCATCCATCGCACCGTCGAAGTTATCACTAGCTTGCCACTTCGTCTTTGGTCCCTTGATTAGCGTACTATCATGACCATTAATCACACCAGCGGTTTGCTTAACGGTAACCGTTACTTCTTTGGTAACCACATTACCGGCCGCATCTGTGTATTGGTAACGAATACTATTTTGACCCGCTTTGCTTAAATCAACATCACCAATTACTTTAACGTTACTAAAGTCTAACGGCTTTCCATTTTCATCTGTCACACCGTCAAAGTTATCGCTAGCTTGCCATTTCGTCTTTGGTCCCATAATTAGCGTACTATCATGACCATTAATCGTGCTACCTGTTTGCTTAACGGTAATCGTTACTTCTTTGGTAACCACATTACCGGCCGCATCTGTGTATTGGTAACGAATACTATTTTGACCCGCTTTGCTTAAATCAACATCACCAATTACTTTAACGTTACTAAAGTCTAACGGCTTTCCATTTTCATCTGTCACACCGTCAAAGTTATCGCTAGCTTGCCATTTCGTCTTTGGTCCTATGATTAATGTACTATCATGACCATTGATCACACTACCTGTTTGCTTAACGGTAATCATAACTTCTTTAGTAACCACATTGCCAGCCATATCTGTATATTGATAAGTTACTGGATAAACACCCGGTGTTGACAGATCAACTGTACCAATAGTTGTAACCGCCGCAAAATTTAGTGACTGACCCGTTGCTGTCATTCCACCATCGAAATTATCTTTGGCACTCCAGCTTGTATAAGGCCCTTGAATCAACGTACTGTCATGACCATTGACCGTACTCTGTGTGGCAACCACTTTAATTACAATGGTAGCCTTCACTGTCCGACCAGCTGCGTCCGTGTACATATAAGTAATCGGATATTGTCCAACAACTTGTGGATTAACTGTACCGTTTACAATTAATGCGGTCGGTGAAAGCGGAACATCATTACCAAATGAGTCAATCGCCCCATCAAAACTATCACTAGCCTGCCAAGTTTGAGTTGGCCCTGCAATTAAAGTGAGTCCGTGAGCTTGGACACTAGCCTGATTTGTAATTAATTGATAATTCAATTGATAAGGTCCGTCGTACTTAAACATTGGGTCATCATTAGTTGCTAATTGCGTCAACGCATCGACAGCTTGTTGAATAATTGCCAAATCCGTTGCACTAAACACTTGAGTCTGACTAGTCGTCAGTCCCATTTTATTCAAGGTTTCGGCCAAAGTTAGTTTAGTCCCACTATCTGTTGCAAAATACGACTGAGCCAAATCTATCCCATATTGACCACCAATGACAACTACCTTAGCCGGAACGAATATCTGGGTAATCGTTTGTACTGGTTGATCTGGATAGTTAATTAATGTGTGATATACAACTGAATGATATTGAAGATAGATGCCATTGCCTTGCAATAAATCTGCTAACGACAACGTCCCCGAAAGAGCCATACCTTTAGTGGTATCAGCCGAAGCCATAAATTGATAACCAGCAATTGCGACGGTATTGGCTCGCCCAGTATATTCTTGACCAACATCCGGATTGCTAACACTGGTAATTAACTCTGTAGGCGCTTGCAACTCATGACCGTTTTCATCGAGATAATGAACCATAATTGGTTTGAAGACACTCACTGTAATCGTTTGTTCACTAACATTCCCAACAGAATCTGTATAGCGATACGTGATCGGATATTGATTGGCCTGATTAGTATTAACAGAACCAACAACCGTTACTTGACTAAAGTCCGTCAACACTTGTCCATCAGCAGTCGTAAAGCTCGTAAAATTATCAGCTGGATTCCAAGTTGTCCCCACTTTCAAATGACTATCATGAGCATTTATCTTGGCCTTTGAAGAAACGACAATTACTTTAGCTGTCGCAGTTGTCACATTTCCTTGATCATCATGATAACGATAAATCACGTTATATGTGCCCGGCGTTTGAACATCTGGCGTCAAATTTGTTGTTAACTGGTTCATCGTCAATGGTGATCCATCTGGACCAATGGCCGTGGTTAAATTATCGCTTAATTGCCATTGTGCCTTGGGCCCCGCAATAATTGGCACCGTCGTGTCGTGCGCAATCAAACTTGTTTTCAATTCATCAACATAGACTTGATAAGTGTTGCCGGCAACACCATTGCTAACATCACTATCCGACACAAACAACTTGCTCGGCTGATAAGCCATCGTATCCGTCAAAAGGCCACTATTAACTGTTAACGAAGGTTGATAATACTTATTGGTTGCCAGTCCCAATGCTGATAATGAATCAATTAAGCCTTTTCGTTGATATGTCGCGCCATCTTGACCGGTGCTCGTGATCGTCTTAATTACCTTACCAGTCGTACGATCAATAATTTGATAACTGTCTTTAACCTGTACATGCGTATAGGTCACAATTCGGTTAATACCATTATATGAAATACCCATTAAATATTGATCAGGTATATTAGTCCCTAACGATGCTGAACTAATCGCTGGATACCCAGGCCCTCCCGAACTGTAACTACCGGCGCCAGCAAATATAACATCTTTACTAGCAATTTCACTATCGTTATTAGCGTTAAATTGGATGCTTGCTGGTGTATTATTCGTGTCCGCACCGGTAGATACGGTTAAGTTGAGAGTTGGCCATGATCTAAGCAACAGTTCCGATACTCTTTGAGCACCATCATTTGGTCGGAAATAAAAAATTTGTCGGCCATCAGTCGTATTGTTAAATTGGTAAACATTCAAGGAATTAAAATTAGCATAAATACCGGTTGCTGGTAATCCTTTAACAAATGCATCGGCGCCAGCTTGAAAATCTGCTAAAGTACCCGTAATGCTATTCGGTAAGATAACGTAAAAACCATATAGTTGTGTGTTTGCTACGTTACCATTATACGGATATAACTCTAACGCTGCCTTAGCATTATATAGAATATACTTTCCGTTTGGACTTACAAAGAAGTTTACTGGTTGAGGAACACTTGATAAAGTTGGTGGTGTAACAGTTGATGCTACTGCCGATGATCGTAAGTTTTTTTGTGATGTCGTAGTAACAGCACTAGTCGTCGTGGCTGAACGAATGCCTTTTTGTTCAGCCACCGTCATTGCCGTGGAACTGGCTTGACTAGTCACTGCCGATGCACTAGTTGCTGAGCTTGCCGCCGAACTAGCTTGACTAACTACCGTGCTTGTTGATGCGCTAACCAAACTGCTCTGATTACTTGTACTTTGACTGGTAACAACATCAGCTGGCTTAGTTTCCGTACTATTCGCTGAAGCTGCCTGACTTGTTACTGACTGAGCTGATGCCTCACTTGCCTTACTATCATGACTAGTAACGTTAGATTGCGACTGATTTGATGAATAGTCGCACTTTTTGCGGTATCACTAACCGAATTAGTACTAATAGCTGATGACGTCGCCTGGCTAGACGGATTAGCACTAGTAGCCGATGTCACAACCGCTTTAGCATCACTAGCAGTCGTGCTCTCGTTAATTGATGTATCTGCAGTGCTATCCGCATGACCAATGAATGGTTGGTACGCTGACAGTCCTGCTGTCAATACCAATGCCGTAATACTACCAACTAGCCATCTCTTTCCTGACTTGTACAGTTTATAATGAGTAACCCCATTTACTACCATAAATTGTTGTTTCTTCATGTCATCACCCCATGCAAATGATTAGTTAAGTCATTTCCTAACTCTTCGGCCTAACATCAAAATGATTTAACAATCAATGTTATCAATTAATTTTTTTGTCGAAGTAATAATAGCACAAAAATAATCGAATGCATATATATTTTGCAACCAATAAATGAATAAAGTACTTAATTTTTCTGCCATTATCAGTTTAAATCAATAATCAGAACTTATAATTTCTATTATCAAACCACCTTTCGTCAGCATTAGATATTATATTAAAATCATCTATGTAATATTTAAAGGTGGCATTTTATTTACAAAATCCTAAAACGGTTACTCAGATAAAGATTGTTACGGTTAACTATCTAGCTGTGAACGTTTCCTACTTTGCACAGTTTTTCATAGAATTTAAAATTTTTTCGAATATAATTTAGCCAAAAAGGTAAAGTGAACCCTCAATATTGGATTTTCCAATTTTAGGGGTTCACTTTAATTTAGAATCTATTCTCACGATTTAGACATCACCCCATCTTCAATCCGATAAACCACGTCACAGTCACCAATCAAGCGCTGATTGTGCGTTACCATAATAATGGCTTTATGATGTTGATGCGCTTCTTGCGCCAGGCGGGCAACCACATCTTGTGAACGGGCTACATCTAAACTAGCCGTCGGTTCATCGGCCAATAAAACGCTGGGGTGATTATAGAGGGCTCGCACAATTGCCACGCGTTGTCGTTCACCACCCGATAACTCACTCGGATAGGCATTGCTCACCTTAGTTAGGCCAAATTCTGTCAGTAATTTCTGAGCGTGTTCCTGCTGAAACTTGCGTCGAGCTACCTTATCCACCAGTCGTAATTGTTCGGTCACGGTTAAAAATGGAATTAAGTTTGAACTCTGTAGGATAAAGCCAATCTCATTGAAGCGATAAGCCAATCGCGACTTTTCACTTTGCGATGTTAATGGCACGCCGTTTAAGCGAATCTCACCATTAGTCGGTGTTTGCAGGCCGGCCGCAATCGTTAAAAAGGTACTCTTACCAGATCCTGATGGCCCAATAATTGCCACAAATTGACCAGGATAGATCTCAAAGTCAGCGCCTTTCAACGCGTGCACCGTGGTTCGCCCGTGCCCAAAAGTCTTGTCGACTTGATGCAGTGACAATGTCGGTGTTGTCATAGTTATCCCTCCTAACCAATAGCGACAACCGGATCAATTTTAGCAATGGTTCGCCATGATAATAATGCCCCCAAGACGGCTGCAACTAGTAACGCAGCACTGTAAATGCCCATTTGCAACCAATCAATGGTAAATGGCAAGGCCGCTGGCATGACCTGAGCGAGTCCTACAGTAATCAGCAGGCCTAGTGCAATACCCGCAATGGCCATCACCATGCTTTGTGTTAAAATTGCGGCCAAGATGTGCTTGGTGCCAATCCCTTGAACTTTTAGGACTCCGAACAAGGCCTGTTTTTGTAAAGTTAAGATGAACATGAAGATCCCGATAATCGCTAGGGCCATCACGAACAAGAAATAAATCATCGTATTTAACGTTAACTGTTGTGCTTGATAACCTGGCAATTTTTGAATGAATTTAGTGATCGTCAACTTTTCAAGTTCGCCATGTTGATCTGTTTTAAACTGACTACGCCGCGTCACAAAACCGTTAACTGGTTGATTATCACCACTAGTGATGGGCGCTGAACGTAATTGATTAAGGGTCGTCACATCGGTGTAGATTGTCGGCGCAATCGAGTACGTATTCTTGGCATAAACGCCAACAATTTTAACTGTCTTATCAGTTGTACCAATACGGACACGATCGCCAATTCGATATCCTTTGGCATAGATATCTGCCGAAATAATAATTTGATTTTTGCCGTCAATCTGATGACCACTAGTAACCTTAGGCATTAAGAAACTTTTACGAGCCGTTCCTAACGCACTAATCGACGTCTTTAACCCATCATTCTTCGTACGTAAAGTACCGGATAAGGTTGCGATTGGTTCTACTTTGTTACCAGTAATATATTTATCGTCAGCTAATTTGAGTTGTGAAGCAGACAAGTTTTGATTAGCGTCTTTATTCAAGTAAATGCTAGTTGCTTGCCAAGCATCGACTGCTTGCCGATTACCATACGCTAAACCAGATGCTAAGCCAGCTAGGCAAAAAACAACTAATGCAATTAATAGTAAGACACTTGTTAAGAGCGTATAACGTAACTTTTCGTGAGCCATTTCCTTTAATCCCAAATACATTCAAACCACTCCCTTCATTTTAATCTTAGTGTGAACCTTAGTATACGGGAAAACGATTGACGATTGCTAATGATATGAATAAGAATATTCACTTTTCAAAACAACCTAATCCTAAATTTGATGCATCAAAAAATTCCGTACTAGTTGAGATTAGTACGGAATTGCATTATTTAGAAAAACACTATTTGGCGGCTGTATCTTGTAAGGTCCAATTGACCTTCCCCTGATAACTACCAGCATATACGCTCGGTTGTGCCTCTAAAAAGATACCTTTAGTGTTTGACCAATCACTCGTAACAGTCTCAGTATTGGAACCGGTCTGTCGTGAACCTGAACCAATCAATACTGAGCTATTAGTCATGACCTGCTTATCGCTACCATCAACATATACCACATCACCTGCTAAATCATGACTACTGGATGTCATTTTTGATGCCGTCGCGTAAACTGACCAAGCGGACCCAACTTTACGAGTATCTTTGATTGCAACATCCCAGTTGCTAGTCGTCGGGACCAACGTTTCCGTAGTCGGCACAGCTATCGTCTTAAAAGCCATTGTACCGGATACCGTACTAAAACTGACACTCCCCGCGGTTTTACTAATCACCACATCGACTGGATCTGACTTAACGCCATCTTTAACCGCATAAATTGGTACAGTGACGGTATCATCATCAGCTAGTTCATCAATGATAGTTGCCAAGTCACTCTTATCACTCGTAAACGTGATATCATCACTTGTATTAGTTGTTTGATCAATAGCCGTCACTCCGGCGGCCTTAACTAACCAACTCACAATCTCAGCATCTGTTTTCGAATCCAATTCAGTAACATCATCTGGTGCCAACTGAATATCGGGGTTAGTACTGCTAATTTTAAGATCAACAGCGGGCTTAATACTTGCTGAAGCAGTACCAGGTTCATCATTGGTAGTCCCTGTTTCGGTTACTTCAACACTACTTTTACCCTTCAATGAACTGCCAACATCTAACGTATAGGTCAAGTCGCTGCCCACTTTTGTCGTCGCATCACTGGCATCGCTGGAAATGGTATCACCGGCAAAGGTTCCCTTACCAGTAATCGTGGTTGCATTATCCTTAATAGGATCATCATCAATCGTCGGCTTTAATGGATATTGAACAGGTGTCGGTATCTTAGCAACCGCTACTCTATCATAGCTACTTCTCGTCGTAATTTGCGAATATATTCCTAAGTACCAGTTTTGTGTATTTATTGATGATGTTAAAGAATGCTTTGTTGTCACATCGGTCAGACTAATTGAGCTAGGTGTTCCACTCGTTATTAAACTACTACCCGAGGCTGCTTGAACAGTACTCGTCGTAAACACCGCCGTTTGCGCTGACTTCAAACGATACTTAGAGCCAATGCCAAAAGTACCATTATATGTCGTTTGAATAACTGTGGTCCGTCGCGTAATCTTGCCGTCAGGTGCATAGTTGGCCGTTATATTTGTTAGTGTCGGATACGTGATGGTTCCTAGTGGATTAGTACTTGCTGTCTGACCGGTGCCATAAATTTGTTGATTATTAGTCACCAATGAACTAGTCACGTCAGTCATCGTATCATCTGCATGGGCAATTAAATTTAGACTACTCACAATCATCATAGTAGCAAAACTACTTGCTGCTATCCCAATTATCTTTTTTCGCTTCATTGTTGAATTTGTCTCTCCCCTAAATCGTAACAGTTAGTCTTTTTATCAACTGTTTATAATTACTGCATTACATAGTTTACCAGTTAAACTAACAAAAGACTATTACTAATTATAGAGTAGTAAAATAACCAATTTTATCGACATTAATAAAGACACCTATAGCCAAAAAAGACCCAGCCAACTCGGCCAGGTCTTTCATAACGATGACAACTTACTGCTTATCTTTAAGTTGCGCTTCTAAACGTTTAATTTTTTGTTGCTTACGATGAATGTACCAAGCAATCAGCAATAACAGGATCGCCAATAGCCCAAGGCCGATCCACAACCACCAATTGATATGATCATCAATCACCGCGGTTTTATTTAATTGCTTAGCACGATCGCTTGTTATTTCAAAATCTTTCGAAAAAGTCCAATGTTGTTTCTTCGATGTGACCGACAACTTAGCCGTATATTTTCCTGGTTTTAATGCATCACGTCCAACTCGCAACGGCAAATTATAAATCGAGTTAGGTGCAATCTGTCCGTGTTGATTGACTTGCTTATAGCGCACTGTATCGCCACCGCGGCTATAAATTTTAACATCGGTTTTGACCTGATTTAAAAACGCTGCTGTTCGATTTTCCAAAGCTAGACTGATTTGGTTGTAGCCATTATTTTGGGTTGCATCAATCTTGCCCAAGGTCAATCGATTTTTGGTGAGCAAATGATCCCCATGCAAGACGACTGCAACAGAATAAGCATATTGGTTCTTAATGGCCATTGCACTCTTACTCTGTTGCTTTGCCGCCTTTTTCAAGAAACTCAACCCGCCAACCACAACCCCATGATACTTATGGATTGGCATCTTAACTTTAAAGGACACAATCTTACTAGTGCCTTTAGCCAAAGTTAATTTATCACTTTTGGTTGTAATTAACTGACTGGCTTTGGCCGGCGCATCAATATTCTTTCCCGCTGTCGTCGCCTGATATTCAACAACAGCATTAGGGTTAGTTGTCGCAGTTGCAACACCCGTATGCACGGTAATTTCTTGCGTGCTAGTATTTGTGACCTTAACAGCCAATGTCGTTGTCTGACCGGGCTCCAACTTCAAATCATAGTATGCAGCTGCTTTGCCGACTTGATACTTAGACGGTATCGGCGCAACTTCAAATCCAACCGTATTAGCTGATCCAGCATATCCCCAACTCAAACTAGCCAGTCCGACCAACAATCCGATTCCCAGCTGCCACCATCTTTTAGTTAACATCATTTCTCCCCCTAATCATGATTCGGAAAAATGACATTAACTAATCCTGTCTCTTATTTTTCCGATCAATATCTATTAGCTATTGGCTGGCGTTGCGTTTAAGCTCCAAGTTAAGGTCGTACTGTAACTCCCCTCAGCTCGTGCTGTTGTCTTTGGTACCATCAATTGTGACGCTTTAATATCAGCCACATTTTTACCATTCCCTTTACCCGTAGTTGCAGCCATCAAAGACTTATCGCTATTGATCGTATCTAAGGCAACACCGGTATTAACAGTTGCATCTGCACCAGTTGTCGAAGCATTTTGGTCTAAGACCCCATTTAATGTCAAAACGGCACCCGTCAATTCTTTATTCGCGGCAGCCTTGTCGTTCTTAAAGACATCATTTTGTTTAACACGTAAGTCCCAGCCAGCAGCCGTTCCCCGTAAATCGACTACCGAAACTGCGGCCGATTTATTGGTATTATCATAATTATCATCCGTATTAGCAGCTTGAATCTTGTTCGTCCCAAAATCCAGACTGGCTCCTGACAAGTCTGTATCACCATTATCAATGGTGATCGAGCCCCCTTCAAAACCAACTGTCCCATTTGATGTTTGTGGCTTAGCATCGTCTGCATTTGCTGCTAACCCCGAAGTTGCAATCAATGCTGCTGAGAATAAAAGTCCTAATAATGTTTTTTTCATGATAATGATCTCCTTTTTTTTAAATAAGTAATTAATTGCCAAATAATTAAAAGTACCAATAATCCAATCCCACCAATGAATGCCCGTAACCACCATTGCTCACTAGTTTGTGGTAACCATCCCGGACGCCGATGGTGCACAGCCTGACTATTACTCGATTTAGTGGGTACTGAATGACTGGATTTTGAGTTTTCAGTAACATTCAACTGATCATCATCAGTACCTTGAGTTGACGATTCAGTCTTGCCATTAAACCGAATGGTCGCCGGACTATCAGTCGTACTAGCCACACCGACGATCGGTGCTGACAACCACCCCCACCAAAGTAGGGTACTGATGATAATTGTGATGAATCCCCACTGCTTCATCAACACCACTCCTCGTTTAAAAGATTCAACTTATAAGCTTCACTATTATGCATCGCACAATAATAAATATACATAACTAATATTCACTAATTAACTAAACCTACAAATACAATACGAACTAGCCATTCTCATCACTGATTAGGAACCATTTGATTGATCGACCAAGTTATTGTCGCTCGATACGTATCCGTCAGAGCACGATCCGTCGGCACCTTTAAATACAACGTCCCAAGAGCTGCCTTTTCTCCAATCACATTGACATTCTCATGCGAAGTCGTTTGATGATTCTCAATAATCTGATTGTCAAATCCCGGAATTAAAACAGATTCACTACCAGTTTGTTGATTTTTATAACTGAGTGTTGCGGCTAATGGCCGATCAGTCTTTTCACCGGTAAATGCGCCTTCAAGCTTGGCCGTTAGTGACCACGTTGACCCAAGGATCCGGTTATCCTGAACACTTAATCCTGTGTCATATGTGGCATCATAACTTTCTGATTGACCGGTAATTTGATTATTCCCAAAGTTGATTTTTTCAGGCACTGAAGTAAACATAACATTTTCAGCCTTGTACGTTAATATAATCGTCTCATCTTTGTCCGTGAAGGTTCCTTTAACGCCATCCGGTTGATCAGGAAGATACCCCTCAATCTCGATTGGCTTGACATGATAAGCTTCGTCAGCTGCACCCGAAATCTTCGTATCTGGCGCCAACGACTTGCCATTAGCATCGACATACTTCACGGTAATCGTACTACCGGTGGCCCATTCGAATTCACCAACAATCGATTTACCATCATACTTAGTCATCAACTCAGTCGACGTATAAACCTTATTATTATTTAAACTGCGCCATCGACCAATGTAAGGTGATTCACGACTAGGATCTGACAAGTTCCAGCTTGTACTATTAAAGAAATTAAAGCCCTTACCTAACAAAAGGTGTTTAGGCGGCAGTTTGCCACTAAAAGTATTGGCATAACTTTGCGCCTGATTCGTATTCCAACCCGATAAATCCAATTTATCTAGATTGGTATTTTCAAAAGCTGCATCAAATTTAGTCACTTTAGCGGTATTCCAAGCGCTTAGGCTCAACGTTTTTAACCCTGAATCACCGGAAAACAACTGAGACACATCAAGTAATGAGCTAGTATTCCAATTGGTAATTGGCAAACTGGTTAATTGCGGATTGTCGGCAAATAATTGTGACATCGTCGTCACGTGACTCGTATCCCATTTACTAATCGGCAGGTTAGTTACCTTATTAACTTGTCTAAAGGTTTCCGACATGTTCGTCACTTTTCCTGTCTGCCAATTATCGACTGGTAACGTTGTGATACTGATCATACCAGCAAATGTTGCACCCAAATTTTGCACATTTTTGGTATTCCACCCGGCTATCGGCAGCGTTGTTAAACCGCTACAATCAGTAAACGTCGAATTCATATCGAAAACTTGACCGACATCCCAATTACCAATGGGCAAAGTTGTCAATTTAGGCGAGTTATAAAAAGTACCGCGCAATGACTGCATATTACTTGTCTTCCAATTATCAATTGGCAATGTTGTTATACTAGAAAGTTTTGCAAAAGTATAATCTAACGAATTAACCTGACTCGTATCCCAATTAGCGATATTTATGTTTTCCAAACTGGCATCTTCATAGAACGTAAGTTGCATATTATGCACACGCCCTGTTTGCCACTTATCAATCGGTAACGATTTTATCTTGGACATTCCTCTAAATGTTGCGGACATGACCATCACCTGCCGCGTATCCCAGTTGGCAACATCCAATGACGTTAACGAAGAACAATAATTAAACGTTCTAATTAAAGTGCCGACTTTACCAACATTCCATTTACCAACCGGCAGTGTCGTTAAAGAACTATCACCATTAAATGTATCTTCCAACGTAATCAACGAGCCAGTACTCCAATCAGCGACATTCAATGTTGTTAACTTAGCACAATCCTTAAATGTTGCAACCAGCCTGACCACTTGGCTAACATCCCAACCATTCAAGTCTAGTGTCACCAATTGCGAACAACCGGTAAACATTTGTGAGAGATCCGTCACACTCGTGGTCTGCCACTGACTAATCCCAGTGATCGTTGTTAAAGATGAACATTGATAAAACATGCCTTTAAAACTTTGAACCCTCGACAGGTTACGTTGTCCGAAATCAACTTGCCGCAACTGACGGTCTTCGTTGAATAGATATTCTAGGCTGGTCACATTAGACAGATCCACATTAGCTAAACCCTCAATAGTTGTTAAGTTAGCTAACCCCGCAAACAGGTAATTATAATTACTGATGTTATAGGTCGTAATTCGCCCCTCAATCACCACTTTTGAAACTTGCGTTGGATTATAGCCATTAGCGGTCAACGTTTGTGTAATCCAATTTCCAACATCAGTCCCAAATGAGCCACCACTTAAATGCAAGGTACCATTTGTATCCAATGTCATCGCAACAGTCCCATTGACCATCTCCGCTGCCCTAGTCGCTTTCGTCATAGCCGTTTCTGATTTTTTATCTTTTTCCAGCTTTGTACTTGAACGACTATCACTGCTTGCTTCTGAATCGGAATGATTATTCACTTTCTCATCCACAGACGAATCAGTTGCTGCCGATGATGTCTGACTACTAGCGGCACTCTCCGACACCGGTGTCGTATCAGAAAACACACTAGCAGTCGATGATAATTTTTTCTCGATGCTCGCTTGCGATTGGGGTACCGCCCGAATAATCGTTTGTGGTTCCGGGTAGCCAATCATGCCTATTGCTAATGCTAGACCGAGGCCGCTCCGGTACCATAATCGCCGGTGTTGCATACTCATCGCTCCTTTCAATTTATTAATTCTAACATCTCTGAACACTAATTATCTTACATTATTTTGAGTAGAGCATGATGATAAAAAGACTTACAATTTTCATTGATATCAAGATATGAAATTATCTTCAAAATATCATTAATTTAATTAACACTATTAATTACTAATACTTATTTTATCCAGTCTATTAAACTCAATGATTATTGCTCTTAATCACTGCGTTATCAACAATATTCAACGATCATAACCAAGAATCTATGCCGCATTGAAACTAAGCTTGATGGACTAGATTATTCCGTCAACACACAATCATGGTTTGCCGCTTAACCCCCTGTTGAACTGCACTTTTTTCCACAACAAATAAATTTTTTTATTTCGAACATTATTTCATTTTAAAATCAAAAAAGTGCGCTAGTACTTTAGTCCAATAAAACTAAGCACTAAAACGCACTTTCAATCTAATTTTTCTACTTAATCAGTCGTTACGATGACTTCACCCATTGCTGGATTGCGCATCACAAAATCATGGGCCGCCGCAAGTTCCGTTAACTTGAAGACTTTCGTGATTGGAATTTCAAGATGGTCACGATTAATCAAAGTAAACAATTCATCAATTAACGCTTGGTCAACGAAACCAGAATCATAATCAGTCAAATACCGATTTTGTAACTCAAATGGTGAGAAATCTGGCATGATCCATTCACCAGCCAGCAACCCGACAACACAACATGTGCCCCCGACTTGTAGGTGTTGCATGGAGTCTTTAACCGTGGCTGTACCAACTAAATCAACAATCCCATCAATCTGTTGGTCCGTCTGCAATTGACTATCAACATCTAATACGACCTCATCTGCTCCCAAAGCTTTAAGTTGTGCAACTCGTTCTGATTTGCGCGTCGTAGCCACGATGTTAAGCCCAATCGCATGGGCCAATTGAATCATTGCCAGACCAACCGCACTAGTCCCGCCTCGCACTAACATCGTTTGCCCTGGTTGTAAACGCAAACTCTTAATTGAGCCCCAAGCCGTCACAAAGGTTTCTGGATATTGGGCGAGATCGACCCAGCTGCCTTGATATTGAACCGAATAAAGTTGTTCATTGGGGACTAAGGCATATTCCTGATTACTCCCATCAAATTCACGACCAAACCCACCGTTTAACGTGATAACCCGTTGACCAACCGTTAGGGCTGACGCCGGATCAGTAGCCGCAATTTCACCAACTGCTTCCACCCCAATCACGCGTGGAAATTGAACACTGGGCGACCCGCCCTCACGCGTCAACACTTCATAGCGATGCACACCAAAGGCTTTAATCTTCATTACCGAATGCGTGGCATCCGCAACCGGCATTGGCCGATCAACTAGTTCTAAGACACTTGAATCGCCAGGTTTATTAACCACAACTGCTTTCATAATCGAACCTCCATTAAGTTAACTCATTTATTTCTACAAGGCTTAGTGTAAACTGTAACGTAAGGGACACCTCAAGGAGGAAACTGAAAAAATGTTAACAATTCGAAAATTTGCCGCTTTAGCTGGTACGACCCGGCGTACGTTACTCTTTTATGACGAGAATGAATTATTCAAACCAGCCAAAGTTGCTCCTAATGGCTATCGTTACTATGATTATGATCAGCTTTATCAATTAAAATTCATTTTACAATTACGTAAGCTCGGTTTATCAGTCAAAGATATTAAACACCTACAAGCACAGCAACAACCGGAAAGCTTGGATCAACAATTACAACAAACACTTGCCAAAATCCAATCTGAAATCACGAATTTAACTGAATTACAAACGGTGCTGACTGAACGTTACGAACATCCGCAATCTGCAATTCCAACGATGACGTTGACCCCAACCATTATTGAACGACCGGCTACTGATTTTTGGTGTTCATCACAATCTGTTGGCTGCACCGACGATGATATTAGTCAGCTTTATCAGGAATTTTATCGCTTAATTAATCCCCTGAAGTTGCTTAATAAACAAGAATCTGGCTTTTTAACTGCACTCAAAGACAGCTCACCTGAACACTATCCCGAAGCCAACTTCCGCATCATTAAAACCGTTAGCAATACAAAACAAACTACGGTACCCATTATTACGCGACCAGCCGGCAGATATTTAGTGATGACGGCATCCAGTGAACGCGTTGATATTATGGCCGCCTTAGCTAAGATTCAGAAAACTGTCCATCAGCAACAATTAAAAATCGCTGATAACTATTGGCAATTAAATCTTGCGGAACGCTTAACAACCAAGGCTAGTTCCAATCAAATCTCTATTGAATATCAATTGATTTAAACATAAAAGTTCTGAATGAGTCGACATAATTTCCATTCATTCAGAACCTTTTTGGCGCCATCTCCTCGTCAGTCTATTCAAAATCAAATACATCATGATTAGTGTAAATTGGACCGTTTTCGTTGGCTGTCTCTTAATCATTGGTAATGGAGCAACATTCATTTTGCCGATTAATCGTTGAACTCAAAAGCTTAATTTTCTTAACACCAACGCTAGCGAATGGCCCGCGCAGACATCCGCATGACCACTTGATGGAAAATTTCTGGATGAACACGTGCCATCCGTGCCATCATGCGATCACTAAAATTATAGTAATAACGCCGTTTTGCGCGCTGATCCGTTGCTGCCCGATAGAAAACTTTAGCCAAATCTTCTGAGGTTGCGGAAGAATGACTGCCCACATTAGTAATCATCTTTAAGGTGCCATCTACTAACGTTTGATAGGGTGTATTTGGTGAGAGGTTATTTTTAATCGATCCCATAGCAATCTCACTCCATGACGATGCGGTACCACCTGGTTCAACAATAACCGACCGTAGTCCGAATTGTCTGATTTCCGTGTCTAAGACGTCTGACCAAACATTCAAACCGTGTTTGGCAATATGATACCAGCCACCTAATGACGAATACATGTCACCCCCAATTGAGGAGATGTTAACAATCCGACCTGAACGTTGACGACGCATTGTCGGTAATACCAACTTCGTTAATTCGGTCGCGCCAAACAAATTCGTTTCTAATTGTTTATGGGCATGTGCTAAGCTCACTTCTTCTAATGGTCCATATTCGCCATAACCAGCGTTATTGATCAACACATCTAAGCTGCCCTCAACTTGGGCTGCGTGTACAAATGCCGCTCTTGAAACTGCGTCAGTAACGTCTAATTTTACTGGGTGAATCCCACTTCCAGTTGGAATCTTATCCACTCGTCGAGCACCAGCATAGACTTCCCAACCTTTTTGGGCAAACAACATTGTCGCCGCGTAGCCCATCCCACTTGAAGCACCGGTAATTAAAACTGTTTTCTTTTGCATTTTCATAATCTCCTTATAATTTCATTTAGTTTTGAATATATACTGATTCTTGATGGTACCGATTTTCACTCAGATTAGTGATCATAAACTCAGCTAGATCAGCCCGCGAAATACTACCTCGAATTGACTTATGCGGATAATCGCCATAGCGATAAGCATGGGTGGCCGGTCCGAACGTCAGCGTTGGCGGCTGAATAATCGTAAAATCCAATCCAGATTGCCGAACCACCTTATCTTGTTTCTCTTTCGTTACTAACATCGGATGCTTGCCTAATATCACCGCTCGCATGCCGAGACTTAATTGTTGACGACTTGCTGGACTAGTTCCGAATCCAGTAATGATTTCGACTCGAGTCACACCAACTTGCTTCATCGCAAGCAGAATATGTTCAGTCGGTTTCACCACGCTATAATCCCCCAATGAAATGACAGCCGCATCACTGCCAGCCATTGTTTTAGCAAGACTAGCAATATCGTCATAATCAACCGTTTGCCACTTCACTGCTATGCGCGTGTCAGCGGTATGCTGATGCCGACTCACTGGCACAACCGTATGACCTTGACGGAGCGCTTCATCAATCAGGTAATCACCAACACTACCGGTTTCGCCAAAAATAGTTATTTGCAAGTGTAACGTCTCCTTTTAATTAAACAATCATTTAGTTAAATAGCAAAAAATAAAGCGTTTCTTCACTTTATTTTTTCAAAATACCCTCAACGGCTAAATGCACGACTGCTTCCAGTTCATCCAAACTAGCAGTTTGTCCTACCGCCGCCCGCTCCGACAATAACATCATGAACGGCGCAAACAGTAACACCGTCGCATACTCAACATTAGTCGTTGTCACACAATCTTGCGCAATCGCTGCCTGCATCACCTCAACTAATGGTTTAGCCGAACGATTACCAGCCGCTCTCACTTCAGCGGTGACTAGTTTCGGATTAGCCCTAATCTCCGTCATGAAGTTCGCCTCTAATGGATAATTAGCGTACACCCGTGCAAAGTGATTCACACTTAAGAACAGCTTTTCTTCAATCGTTTTACCTTTATCAATGTCCTGCTGTAAATGATCATCAGCCAAAAGTTTGACCTTCAAATACAGTTGTGACAACATATCTGTTTTGTCTTTGAAGTAAACATACGGTGCACCAGAACTGACTTGGGCTCGTTTTGCTATCTTACCAAACGATAATCCTTGAATCCCCTCTTCCTTGGTAATCACAAAAACAGTCTGTTCAATCAATTGCTTCTTTTGTTCATCTATCTTTCGCATGTGTTTTATACTAAATGATCATTTAGTTATTGCCAATATTTTTCTAAAAAATTGAATTAGAAAATGACCGAATATTCAGTCCACTCAGGCTTATCTAGTATCTGGTTCTATCCTGTTTTATACTGGAACTTAACAAATAACGCTTCGGGCGAATCATTTATCATGAAAAGACTAGTTTATCTGACATTATTAGGTGCATCAGTCGTTTTGGGTTGCACTATCGCTGGATCAACAAGCGCACAAGCAAAAGCAGGGATCATTGCCGATACCAACAATAGCGCCACTAATCCAAGCATGCATTAAGTTGCTGATCAAGTTGCGTTAAAACTTCATTGATTCACTACAAAGCCAAACAAAAAGTCTGTCACGAGTCATTAATGACCTGATAACTCTTGACAGACTTCCTAAAATCAACTAAGTTTTAAACTTCACGTTTTCGAAACAGCATTAAATCCAATGCCAGAAAAATCACGATATAGATAATATTTCCCCAAAACAACTGAACATTCGACAATTGCGTCATTTTACTCTATTGATGGTACAGCTAATTGAGATGAAAAGTTCATCAGATTAATCGGATTCCATTTAAGCCAATGATATGCCCCTGCGTACAGTTAAAACTCACATTGTGTAGGACAACTTGATGCTTATAATTTTTAGTCAACTGTTTAACGACTAAAATCGGCTGTGTCATGCCAATCCCCCTCATATTGACTGAATCAAAGCTTTGCGTTGATTATAAGTCAATTAATATCAATTATCCGGTCATGACGCATTGAAACAACTTACTTTTACCAATTTGTCGCACAATCCAAAAAGTAACGGTTAACTAACTAAGTCATCAGTCACGATACTAAAAAAGCCAACACCCAATGATCTAATGACCATCGCTACTGACCCTACATGTTGGCACTCGCAACGAATATCCCTACATGTTATACTAAGTTTTTATCAGAACCAACACACCGAGAGGAAGTGTCACCATTGATCTTTTCACCATTAAATGAATGTGATGTTCCAGCTAACCGTTAGTCAGCGGTTAGTCCGCTGATGATTTGCTTGTTATTTAAAATCACATGCGGAGGAACATTAACTATGAAATCAAAAACACTATTAGGGACACTATTGCTCAGTACGGCCGCTATTATCTGGGGTGGGATGTTTGTCGTTGTTAAAGTAGTTGTCACAATAATTCCACCGATCCAACTGGTTTGGCTACGCTATTTAATTGCTGCAGTTATTCTAGGACTTACTTCATGGTTGCGTCATGAACATTGGCACTTTACAAAACATGATCTATACCTATTAATACTTATCGGTTTGATTGGTAATACCATTTCGATTGTTGCTCAAGAGACTGGGACTTGGCTATCCACCGCTCAAACCGGGGCCGTTGTTACCTCATCAACACCGACTTTCATGATTATCTTTGCCTGGGCAATTCTCCATGAACGCCTCACTCACCTAAAAATCCTATCGGTGATGATGGCAACCGTTGGTGTCATTATGATTATTGGCATCCACTTTCAAGGCAAAAATATATTTTTAGGCATATTATCACTGCTTGTGGCCGCCGTAACCTGGGCCTTAATGTCAGTTCTTGTCAAAAAAGTCTCACCACAATATAGCAGCCTACAAATCACTTTATTCGCAACCTTAGTGGCATTAATAGTGCTATCACCAGTTATCCTGGTTCAACGCCAGACTTTAATGTCGATTAATTTTGCTAATCCAATAGTTATTGGTTGCTTATTATATCTGGGATGCATTTCAACTGCTGTAGCCTTTATAATGTGGAATCAGGGACTACAGCTTATCGAGGCGAGCCGTTCGGGATTATTCTTTTTACTCCAACCAATTGCGGGTACCTTACTTGGTTGGCTATGCTTAGGAGAGACCATCACTTGGGGATTTTTCATTGGCTGCCTTTTAATCATTAGTAGCGTTTGGATGACAATTCGTTTTAACGATTAATCAGCCTTTATTTAGTAAAAAACGGGTACCTCAGCATGATAAGCTGAGATACCCGTTTTTGTTAATTCTTCGCTGGTACATCGACGACCTCATTAAATAATGCTAATGTCGTCGTATCACCAATTGCCATTAGATGTTGTTGGTATTGCCGGGCTAGGTCTGGATCAACCTCATTCGTGCCTGGCACAAAGTGAATTGTTTCCGTGCCAGCAGCGACTGCCGTTTCGTAATACCATTTTTTATATTGTAAATACGCCAAGGTTTCCTGCAAGTCCAAAATCTTGGTTTTAAGATTTTTTTCATGCTCAATCAGCAGTTGGTACCGTTCATCCAGACTCGTATCGCCTCGTAGTCGCAACTGCACAAACGTAGCGATTTCGTTGACCGGCACCCCGGCATTTTTCAAACACATAATTGTCTGCATCAAATGCAAATCATTAGCCGTGAATTCACGACGGCCGGCTGCATTGCGTTTCACAAATGGCAACAACCCTGATTTATCATAATAACGCAGCGTATCAATACTGACACCTAACTTTTTGGCAACTTGACCAATACTATAAACCATCACGTTACCCTCACTTTCATAAGCTTGTCCTTGAGCTTACGCTAAAAGGCTCTAGGTAGCAAGCTAGGCGTGATCGGCACTGTCCGATAAGGAGCTTAACGCTTTGATTTCAGCTAAAAGGGTCGTTAAATGCGCTTGCGACCCGGCCGAAGCAAAGTGACCTAATGGTAAATGTTTAGGTGTTGGCGTGACAGCTGTCACTTGTTCAAAAATAAGCTGGGCAATCACTTCAGGATCACCAGGTTCACTGCCGGCACTCGCATTGGTCCCAGCAACTTGATCTTTAAACTGGGCATAATCCGCGATCGTTGGGACGTCTTTTTGTGAAGACTTACCCGCCCAATTCGTCCGCGCACCACTCGGTTCCACGATCATCACATCGATCCCTAAGTCAGCAACTTCCTGTTGTAAAGCTTCTGAATAACCTTCTACCGCAAACTTCGTGGCACTATAATAACCCATCGTTGGTAGCGTGACCAGCCCTAATGCCGATGATAAATTCACAATGGTCCCGGACTTTTGCCGCCGCATAATTGGTAAAACAGCCTTAGTCATCGCCGCTAAACCAAATACATTGACGTCAAACATGTGCCGCACCGCCGCATCATCACTTTCTTCAATCGTTGCAAAGTAGCCTAAACCAGCATTATTAACTAAAACGTCAAGACCGCCGAAACGGTCTTGCGCCAGGTTCACGATAGTCGCAATTTGATCCACATTGGTCACATCCAATAGGGCTTTCGCAATTTGTCCGTGATCAAAGTTATCCAAATAGTCTAGATCGCTCATTTTCCGAGCAGTTGCGATTAAGTTAACATCGGTTTGTTGTGCTAATAAAGTGGCTAATTCTCGACCAAAGCCACTAGAAGTACCCGTAACTAACCATGTTTTTGTCATTGACGTTAGGCTCCTTTCCGAGCAGCATTGACCAGACCATCCAACCAAGCTTGATGTCCATTTAGCATTGGATTAGGGGTTTCATTAGCCATATCAGCGGCTGGTTTGCCAAGTTGTGATTCTTGGGTTAACACGCGTACTCGATTACCTGGTAACGCTTCTAACAAGAAAGCGTGATAAACATCTAGCGCCGTGTTTTCATCGCCATCTTGCCACCCATGCCAACTGATTCGGGCAATTTGATTGTCTTGTGGTTCCACCAGTTCCATAACTTGCGCTTCGATTGGAAAACCAAACGTATCAAAGTGGAACCGTTCACCTTGTTGCAAATCAGACGTTGATTGATCGGTTAAAACAATATTAGCGGCATTGTCATAATAGCCTTCCCACTTACTCGTATCGACAAGGTACGCCCAAACTTGTTCAACCGTCAGATTTTTAACGATCACTTCATTGGAAACAAAATTATCGGTGTTCCCAGGTAAATAACGACTTGGCCAATTGATAGATTTCATAAGTTAATTCCTCCTAGAATTGTTGTGATAAGTTAATTAGTAACTGTTTCACAGCATAAAACCTGGAGCCGACTCCAGGTCAAGGATAAAGATTAAACGTCTTAAAAAAGTCACAATCGCCAAATCTTATGAAGCAAGTCTTAAGCAAAGCTACAAAAAAAATCAGCCTAGTTGCGATTAGCAACTAGGCTGGTTTTAATGATTACAACACGTCCCCACTATGTTGTGCTTCTTTAAATCTCGACCTAATTAATCAGCACGTTTGAACTGACCTGCTGTTAAACTACTCTTTAAGACCCACCCTTGACCTTTAACATAGACAAAAGTCCGATTTTTCTTGCTCGTTGTTGCTTTAAGTTTAACCTGTTTTGTCACTTTGTAGGTGGTTGAAGATTTTAGATTACGCTTCGCCTTTAAAGTCATGGTTGGTCGGTCAGCCGCAATGCTTGCTTGATAAACGACTGGCTTCGCATCTTTGGTATGATAAGTTTTAGCTGTCTTATAGAAGCTACTTGATAAAATGATGTATTTAGTAGCTGTTAATTTACCAGCACTTAACGTATCTGTGCGTACCCAGCCGTGACCCTTAATGTAACTTAAACTAGCTTGTTTTTTACTAGTTAATTTGACTTTGACTTGTTGCGTGACTTTATAGGTTGTATAAGCCTTTAAATGACTTTTAGCCGTTAAGTTAATCGTTGGTTGATCAGCCGCAATCAGTCCTTGATAAACCGTTGATTTCAGACTGTTCGTATGATAATTTTTAGCGGTTTTAAACGTCTTATGACTAACAATTGTATACGTAATATGCTTAATTTGTGTATTGGCAGCGACCGTCATGCTTTGTGCATTCGCGGGGACGGTTGCCATCGCTAATGGTAAGGCTAATGCGACTACGGTTAATAAAGTTAGTGTTTTTTTCATTGGTAAATACCCCCATCTCAATATGTCATTTATCATACTTTTATTACAGTTATGTGTCAACAATTGATTATGTAACATAATCGTAATATTAATGTCATTTACGTCATATCATTAATCGGCTAATAAGTTCTTACTAGTTCATTATTCCTAACACCCATTGCAAGCATCTCATCAATTGCAGCAATCGTTGCCTCACAATGAAGTGTCAAAACATCGGCTACATCACATTCTATTGATAATGTATAAAAATTAATCATTTGTCAGTCTAACAGTCAGTTCTAACTAATTGTTATTTTCTTGGATTTTTTGAAAAAAAGCTGATTTTAAAAACAACGTTTAATCACTTTTTACATGCCGTGTTAGTCAACGGAATTAACGGTAAGAACGTCAACTAACCTGTCCAACATAGCTAATCATCAGGAAACAGACCTCAAGGTAACAAAAACCCTTCCAAAAACAGCGACTTCTGTCGTTGACTTTTAGCTTCAATCTTACCTAAGTTAAGCCAACGTTGTTTTTTTATTTTTAATGCTGTAAATAGCTGCGTTAACTGCGGCTGTCGCATCAAATTACCATAATGTCGTTTGATCGCCCAAGTCGATTCTGGCGAATACGTAATTACTAATGCTTCAGCGGGATTTGCTATATCAGCTACGGATTCGTTTTGAATCAATGTGACTAGTCTCATAAGTCCAACTTGCAATGTTTTTGCCGGCAAGCCATGCTCTAACGCACAAATGAAGACAATTTCCTGATAATTAGCGATACAAGCTGCTTGATAACTCGTTTGATCATCAAGACGCACAATTTGGAAACGATGGCCTTTTAAAGATAGTCCCCTCGTAAAGTAAGTTAGAATCGACTGCTCAAAACCAGTATTCTCGGCACTTCCATAAATAATTAATGTATCAATCATATTAGTCGCCTCCCGGTACCAATACTATTGGCTGCATTTATGGTCGTACAATTGTAAGCTAAGACGCGAAAATCAATTGGTTTATTAAATGGCTTAGAAACACAAATTCGAGTGAGTTTACCATTTTCAGGTGTAATCGGATTTAATCGTTGTGGCGCATAACGACCAACTAGGGCCCGTATGACCGAACTATGTGAGACAACCAGAACTTCCCCATTATCTGGCGTTGCCTTCATAATGGTCTGAACACCTTCCAAAAAGCGGTTCCAGAAATCAGCACTCGTTTCAGCAAAGCCACTTGCATCCTGCTGACTCAAAAAATCTTGAGCCTGATCCACCGAATAGGTCTGAACAAGCTCTGAATAGTTATGTAGGCCATGTACTTGTGCAATTTGACGCCAAGTTTCCGCCTGAGGTTGGCCTTCAAAACAACCATAAAAATGTTCTCGCAAACTTGGTAAACAAGTTACTGTTTTTGCCACGTCCCAATGATTAGCCTGACAAATATCGGCCGCCGTTTCTCGGGCACGAGTCATATCACTCGCATACAAGTGATCAACTTTCAGCGATGAAACAACCGCCCCGATTGCTTGTGCTTGCGCATGACCGTGCGCTGTCAACGGCGTATCCGACCAGCCCTGAAAACGATCGAATACATTAAAATAAGTTTCCCCATGCCGAATAAAATTCACTGTGATTTTTTTCATTATGCTGCCCCCATTTTTGTTGTTCGCCAATTAATGATTAAATAGCAACTCGCTGCCACTAGCTGCAGTGCCACTGAACAAATAACCATGATTGGCAATGACCAATCATATAATAGTCCTAATAACCAACTACCGATAAACCACGCAATTCCAAAAACCATATCGAAAAAGCCAAATGCACGCGCGCGCTGACGACGGGCGACCATTGCACCAACAATCGCCTCCATTAAAGATTCCTGTGCCCCCATGCCGATTCCCCATAACACAATGCCAATTAAGATGACTGAAAGATGATGTGATAGGAAAATAAACCCACTGAAGGGTGCTGCTAATAATGTCGACCAACTTAGCACCTTAATCCCCCAACGATCATAAGCACCACCAAAGACCAGTGTCGCTATCGCCCCGATAATCATGGCTAGTGCATACAAGAGTGGCAAGTTTATATTGCTAACCAAATTTAGTCGCTGAATATGCATCGTTATAATTGGAAAATCCATGAATCCTAACGCAAAACTCACAATGCCGATGACGTACAACCAAGTATTGCCATCGATCTTAGTCTGACCGGTCGTCACCTTATCAGGTTCAAATTTTTCTGGACGTGGAAACTGCTGATGCGCAAACATCAAGGCGACTAATGTTAATATCGCTGGTACAATAAGCCACGCAAATAACGCCTGATAGTTTGTTGTTGCGGTAACACCCAAAGTCATGATGAGATATAAATACACCGGTCCCAGAAATGAGCCGATTGAATCCAAAAACTCCTCTAATGCAAAAGCACGACCATTGCCCATTTGTGAACCGGCAAAAGAAAGCATCGTATTATTAGCCGGTAACCGAATGGCACGACCTGCGCGTTCACTAATAATCAGAACACAAGCCAATAGCCATCCTTGACGATTACAAAAGACTAGCGCTGGTACCGACAAAACATTGATCACAAAACCAATCGTCATTGCGGGCCAGTATCGCTGGGTTCGATCCACAATATTTCCCGAAATAAGGCGTAACCCATAACCAATAAACTCACCGACACCCGTGACAAAACCAATCTGTGCTGCAGTTAAACCTTGAAAACTCAAATACGCGCCATAAATACTGCGGGCACCCTCATGTGTCATATCAGCAAATAAATTCACGACACCCATTAATATAATGAAATAAATCAGTTGTTTATGTTGAGTCTTGATCATTTCCCCTCACCACACTTATTACGATTTAATTTCATTATAGGTGACAAGAAACCGGCTTGAGATGATCAACACTTGCACCGTTCGTCAACCAACAAAACTAACGTCACTTAAACCATCAAAATCATCACGTCAAATCTCGATGGGCCTTTTGGTTGCCGCTCCAATCACTTTTTGCTATGCTAATTAAGGTAAAAAACGAAGGGAGTTATACACTATGATTGAAGAATTTAAAACTTTTATTGCGCGGGGTAATGTCATTGACTTAGCCGTTGGGGTTATTATTGGGTCAGCTTTCACTGGCATCGTTAAATCTTTGACCAACAATTTAATCAATCCATTAATTGGGATCTTTCTCGGTCAGATTGACCTGTCTAACTTGAAAGTTTCGATTGGTGACGCCACGTTTAAATATGGGGCTTTTATCAATTCAATTATCAACTTTTTCATCATTGCAATTGTCGTCTTTTTGCTGGTGAAAGTGATTAATAAGATCGTTCGTAAAGAACCTGAAGTTGAAGAGGAACCAACACCAGACTTGTCTGAACAATATTTAAGTGAAATTCGTGACTTATTGAAAGAACAGGCCAAAAAGCAATAAAAGTGACCTGAAGCAAAGTTTTAGCCAAAAGTCTATATAGTATTGGGCTTCTTTTTTTGATACAATATATTGTGCAATTTTCTATAAAGAGGGGCTATCATGGTGATAATAACAGCAGGAATGATTGGGGTCGGCAAAACCACGTTAACTGGTTTAATCGCCGATCACCTTGGAACTAAAGCTTTCTACGAACCCGTTGGCGACAATCCGGTGTTGCCACTATACTATTCGGATCCCAAGAACTATGGTTTCCTATTACAAATCTATTTCCTTAACAAGCGTTTTGCAATGATCAAGAAGGCATTAGCCGATGACAACAACGTCCTCGACCGTTCAATTTATGAAGATGCCCTCTTCACTAAAGAAAACAACGCCGAAGGTAATATTTCAGATACAGAATTAAATGTTTATCTTCAATTGCTCGATAACATGATGACGGAACTAACTGAATTACCTAAAAAGGCACCAGATTTGATGGTTTATTCAGAAACTGACTTTGAAACAATCTTATATCGGATCAAGAAACGTGGTCGTGATTACGAACAATTTGATAACAATCCTGAATTGGAATCTTATTACTACAAGATGTGGACCGCTTATCGGAAGTGGTTCGACGAATACGACGCTAGTCCAAAGATGAAGATTGACTTACAACAATATGACTTGGAAAAAGTTGACAACCAACAAGCTGTCTTGGCACAAATCGATGCCGAATTAGCTAAGGTCCGTAAACCAGCCAACGTCTAACAGACAAAAAAAGCCATTACCAAGCTAAAACAGCTTAGTAATGGCTTTTTTGATGGGTTACGATCGACTTTAAACGGCTGCGCGAATATCCTGTGCTAACTCAAAATCATCGGTAATCACACCACTCACCTGTTTATCAAACAATTGCCGCATTTCGGCTGGGTCATCAACGGTCCAGACACGTTCAGCAACATCATGCATCGCTTGATAGTGCTCTAAGTGTAATCCTTCTAGATGCTCAGCGGCTGCAAAACCTTCTGGATCGCCAATTTTAGCTGACGATAGAAACGCATACTTTTGGTTTGGATCTAATGCTCGTCCTCGTTGCAAACTTTTAAGATTAAACGAAGAGAACACGACTGGGTAAACCAGATCTGTCTCATGGATCATGTGTAAGACAATCCGTTCAATATTTTGATAATAGTGTTTATCTGTTTTAAATTCTAGGTTCAGATGAACAGGTTCACCACTCACTAAAGCTAGCAACTCAGCTAATGTGGGCACTGGCTCACCATTTTTTAGATGAAATTGACGAATTTCAGCATACGTATAATCAGCAATCGCGCCCTGACCATCCGTTGTTCGATCAATCTTCTCATCGTGCATAATAACCGGAACTTGATCCTTAGTTAAATGGACATCGAATTCTAATCCATCAATGCCCTGACTAATCGCATACGCGAAACCAGCCAATGAATTTTCAGGAAACTTAACTGGTACACCACGATGACCATAAATTAATGATTGACTTGTCATTCTCATTTCAACTCTTTCCGTTTAGCCGTGGCCATTAGCCCGGTTAGTTGATTTTAACACTTTGTTGTACGAATTTTCAGCCGTTTGCAACGACTGCTTAACATCTTTGCCCGCATAAATTTGTTGCATGGCATTTTCAATCAATGCTCGCGCCGCAACAACCCCATCAACAAAGATACCCGAGTTGGTGTAATTAGCTTTGGCACTCTTCAATTGATCTCCTGGAATCTTTGTCATTGGGTACTTCGCATAGAGTTGCTTCAAAACTGGCTCCTGAGTTGCTTTATTATTAATGGCCAAGTACCCAGTCGCCTTTTCCCATTTAGCTTGCGTTTGCGCACTCACTAAGAACTTAATGAATTGCCAGGCCCCTTCTTGAACGGTTGCCGATTTATCATTAGCAATCCACATTGAGGCACCTCCAACAGAAATACCATTTGGCTTAACCCCATCTGGATGCGGGTAATAGGTCACACCTAGATCTTTACCTAGGCCTTTAATTAATAGACTCGTATCAGCAGAGGTTTGCATAAACAGGCCTAGTTTGCCAGATAAAAAGGCCGCCATTTCATTCTTAGAATTACCATAATTCATGAAATCACCAGCTTTAACTCGACCTTGTAACCATTTCATAGATTCGATTGCAACCGGCCCAGTAAACTTAACTTTATCAGCAATACCAACGTGACCATCATGATGGTTTGCAAATTCTTCATTGGCATTTGATAAGAATTGTTCAAATAACCATGAATAAGCTTCGACACTCATCCCTTTAATCTTATGGTTGGATTTTTGATAAAGTTGACTTGACACACGTGAAATATCGCTATAGCTTGGGCTCACAGGTAATGGTTTAATCCCATACTTTTTCAACAAACCAGCATTATAAAAGAGTGTGGTTTGTGACGTATTGAATGGCATCGCCAATAATTTATTGTTACGAGTGGCAACCCCACGGGCAACTGAGGAAATTTGGCTAATATCATAATTGTCACGGTCAATGAATTTTTGTACCGGTACCGTATACCCACTGTGATACATTTGACTACTTGAGATATCCATTGATTGGAAGACTGCTGGTGATGCAGTTGTCCCATGCGTATTCATAATCTTTTGAATCACCGCGTTATAACTGCCTTGAAATTGTGGGACAACTTCATACTTGGTTTGCGACTTATTAAAAGCCGTAATAAAGCTATTCAGTTGTTTTTGACCGGGCCCCTTCATTTCGTGCCAAAAGACGATCTTCGTCCGACCACTGGCAGCATGGACTTGGGTTCGCGCATAACCAAAAACACTAAAACCTAAGATCACAATGACAGCCAGACCAACAACTTGCCAATATCTTTTTAAGCTGTTTGTTAATTTTGTCATTTGACAGCTCCCTCATTTAACCCAGACTTAAAGTAATGTTGGCCAATAAATAACACAATTAACGTTGGGATTACGACAATCGCGGCACTGGCTTGAATCATGTCCCAATCATTAAACGTTTCTTCTGATTGTAACTGACGTAACCCATCTTGAACTGGCCGCAAATGATCACTAAAGGTCGTGAGCATCGGCCAGAGATATTGGTTCCAACTACCTAAAAAGCTATAAGCTGCCAACGTAAACAGACTAATTTTTGCGTACGGTAGCGTAACCCGCCAGTAGAACTGCCAATGATTCAAGCCATCGACGTCAGCCGCTTCTTTCAGATCTCGTGGAATTTGTAAAAAGGCTTGCCGCAACATAAAGATCCCGAAAGCTGAGGTTAAAAATGGAATGACCATCACCGAATAGTGATTAAGTAGGCCCAGACATTTGACCGTCACAAAGTTAGGAATCACTTCAGCTTCGAATGGGAGCATCATTGTTGCTAGAACCGCATAAAATAATTGATCACGGTATTTGAATTTTAGAAAAACAAACGCATAGGCGCCCAGTGAACAGAAAAAGACATGGGCAAACATCACTAGTGTCGAAATAATTAGACTATTCAGCAAATATTGCAAGATTTTAGTTTGCGTAAAGGCTGCAACATAATTATTCAACGATAAATGGGAACTCCAAAGCGCCCCTTTAGCGATATCCATTGAGGGTAAAAAGCTTGTCCAAAGGCCAAGGACAAACGGGAAAATAATAATTAACGCTAAAATCAATAGCATGGTATATTTCGCCGTCTTTCCCAAACGCCGTTTAAACATGGCTCGGTTCATCGTGGCATTTTCCATTAGTAGTTCACCCGCTTTGCTAATAACTTAAATTGAATTAACGTAATCAAAGCGATAATAATCGCCAAGATAATGGATTCCGTACTGGCTTGTGCATAATTACCGTTCATAAACGCATCTTTATAAATTCGATAAACTAATAAATTCGTCGCATTTGTGGGACCACCAGCAGTCATCAGATCAATTAAACCAAAACTCTTAAAAGCTGAGATCAACGTAATGACGGCCACAAAAAACATCGTTGGCGAGATCATCGGTAACGTAATATGCCAGAATTGGTATCGTGATGAGGCTCCAGCCACATCCGCCGCATCATACAAGCTCTTAGGCACAGATTGTAACGCGCCAAAGAATAGCAGGAAGGTAAACCCTAAATGCATCCAAACGCTCGTCACAATCACCGCTACCATCGCCCATCCTGGTGTTGTTAGCCAGGCAATCGGTTGATGACCAAAGAACATAATCACTTGGTTGAGAACCCCAATAGTGGGATTAAACATGAATAACCAAAAAATCGCTGAAACAGATACGGACACACCCATAGTTGCTGTAAAAATTGTCCGGAAAAATTCGATTCCACGCAATTTTTGGTTGGCCATCGCAGCTAATAAAAGGCCAAAGACAATCGTTAGACTAGCGACACCAACCACGTAAGTCGTTGTTGCTTTTAAACTAGCCAAATAGGGGGCCGATTTTAGTAGATGAAGATAATTCTGTAGGCCAACAAACACGGTTGGTTCACCAAAATTATCCGTCAAAAATAGACTTAGATACAATGTCCGTAGCATAGGATAGAACACAAAAATACTCAATAACAATAATGAGGGTCCTAAAAATAACCATGCATAATATTTGTCATTCTTTCGCAATTCAAAGCTAGCCACTGGCGATTTTACTTGCGGTTGTGCTTGGGGCTCATGTGATGACGTTGGTTGTGTTTTTTTAGTTGACGGCAACGACTCGAGCATCTTGTAACCCCCTTTTCTCAGCAATTAAGGTGTCAGTTTCATCAAAGATAAAGGCTGGTCCTAAGGCCGTAACCAACACTCGTTGTGCCAAGGCCACATGAACTTGACCCGCTTCAACAATTCTTACTTCGGTGTCATCATCCAAGACTGCTTCAATAATGGTTTGATCACCTAAAGTTTCCACATTAATGACCGTCGCATTGCCATCATCATCAGCAACTGGGCGACAGCTCAAGGCATTTGGGCGGATACCAACCGTATACGTCCCAGCAGCTAATGGCTTATCTAAGTCAAGTTGCAATTCATTAGTCATTGTTAATCGAGGTGAAGCCTGAGTTCCCGCCGTATTAGCCGTTAACAAATTGATTTGGGGCGTGCCAAAGAACTGAGCCACAAATGAATTGGCTGGTTGATTATAAATAGTCAGCGGCGAAGCAATTTGTTGTACTTGTTGGTCATGTAAGACCATCACATGATCAGCCATCGTCATCGCTTCCGTTTGGTCATGGGTCACATAGATCAAGGTTAAATTAAGTTTACGTTGAAGTTCGCGAATTTCTGCACGCATTTGTACACGTAATTGTGCATCCAAGTTTGATAGTGGCTCATCCATCAAACAAATTTTGGAATCACTGGCGATTGCCCGGGCTAATGCCACGCGTTGCCGTTGTCCCCCCGACAACGCCCGCGGCTTACGATCACGGTATTCAGTTAAATCCACCATGCTCAATGCATCGTTAACCCGTTGTTCAATTTCGGCAGGTGCCATCTTGCGAGCTTTTAAGCCAAACGCCACATTGTCAGCAACGGTTAGAAAGGGATACAAGGCGTAACTTTGAAAAACCATCGACAAATTACGATCCTTAGGTGAGACCCCATTCATTACCTGCCCATTGATTTTTAATACGCCAGCAGAAATGGGAATAATCCCTGCGATCATTCGCAGCAAGGTACTTTTCCCACAACCGGATGGTCCAACAATCACAAATAATTCCCCGTCTTGAATCTCAGCGTTAATATCACTCAAAACTGGTGCCTGCTTGCTGTCATACGTCTTCGTTATTCCCTGCAACTCAATTCCCATAAATGCCTAACTCCCTCATAGTTTTAATTTGTGATTTGTCGTCACAATCACTGTCTAAAGCATGCCAGATGACGTTTCAAAATTGTCGTTTTGATGTAAAGATTAAGTATTAGTTATGTAAAAAGGTCGCATTTTTTCATTTCAGTTTTCATGAAAGCACAAAAAAACCGACTAACTGGGGATTTCCAGCTAGTCGGTTCAACTAAACCATTAAATTTTACGCTGTGAGCGTTTCGGTGGTGTCACTAACTGATGTTGTAAATCAGTCCGTACAATCAACGTATCACAACTCGCTTTACGCATAACATACGTGGCGTTGGATCCAATTAAGAATTGTGATACAGCATTCAAACCCGTTGCACCCACAATAATCAAATCCGTTCCATACAGTGCCGGTAACTCGGTCGCTAATAACAACTTGGAGTTGCCTGTATGCAAATGCACTTGGACCAGTTCAACGCCAGCCGCCACCGCTTGTTTACGTGCTCGCGCTAAATTTGCTTTCAGTTTATTTGTTAGTTCCTGCAATAATTGGGGCGTTGCCGCACCAAATCCCATGGGTCCTTGGGTAATACCGATAAACTTTTCCGTATTAATCACAGTCACAATATCCAAAGCAGCTTGATTTTGACGGGCAATCGCAATGGCTTTATCTAACGCCAATTGTGATTGCGGTGATGTATCGATGCCAACCAGAATCTGTTGGTAATTTGTCATGGCAATCCCCTCCTTAAAAGGTCTTACTTGTCAGTCGCTAACACAGCAATGGATTCCCCATAGATAGACATCGCTGCCATTAAATCAGCAACTGGTTGGAATTCATTGGCTTGGTGCATCGTATCTTCAGTATGTGGGAACAAGGCACCAAAGGCCACTCCACGTGCCATCATTCGACCGTATGTCCCACCACCAACGATTTCAGGTTGTGAGTCAACATCGCCTGTTTGACGACGATAGACGTCCATTAAGTCCTTCACAATTGGATCTTCAGGGTCAACGTAATGTGGCACCATGAAGTCACCTTGGCTAACCGTTGCGCCAGCTGGTAATTCGGCTTTGACACCCTTAGTTAAAGTTGCTGGTTCGATCCCCTTTGGATAACGGAAATTCAACGTTAAGTCGCCACCGTTTTGATGATCAAAGTGTAATAAACCAACATTCATCGTCAAATCGCCCATTACGTCATCAGTAAAGGCTAAGCCAAGGTGTTCAACTCGTGAATCCACATGTAACTTTTCAGCAATAAAGCCTAAGAAGTTTTTAGCATCGCCAGCAAAGGCATAACGTTGTAGAAAATCAGCCAAATAAGTCCCGGCATTAATCCCATTACGTGGTTCCATCCCATGAGCAGCTTTCCCAATCACTTCTAAGCGAACGCCCGCATCGACGACCGTTAATTCACCAATAACCGGTTGTTCATCCAAGTAAGCCGTAAAGTCTGCCGCAAGTTGTTCATTGTTATCTGTTGAAACGACCGCAACAGCTTCACGAGGAACCATGTTTTCTCGTAATCCAGACTCAAAGGAAACGAGGTTAAAGTCACCCGTATCAGTGTTGCCAAAATGAACTTGTAAACTAACGTTCCCTTTTTCACCATTAATTAACGGAAATTCAGCATCGGGTGAAAAGCCTAATGTTGGCGCTGGTTCAACTTCAAAATACCGTTTCATCCCAGTCCAGTTACTTTCTTCATCAGTACCGACAATAAAACGCACTTTTTTGTTTAATTTGAGGCCTAAGTCTTTAACCATCTTCAACCCATAATAAGCAGCCATCCCAGGTCCCTTATCATCAGATGCGCCCCGCGCATATAACTTACCATCTTTAATCGTTGGTTCAAATGGATCAGTATCCCAACCATTACCAGCTGGCATCGTATCCACATGCGCTAACACGGCTAGCGTTTCATCGCCTTCGCCATATTCCGCATAACCGACCAAGTTGTCGATATTTTTCGTCTTAAAGCCATCACGTTTAGCGATAGCTAAGAACGTTTCCAAGGCTTTTTTAGGTCCTGGTCCCAATGGTGCATCGTCAGTGGCCTGACTATCATCGCGAAAACTAGGTACGCGTAACATGGTGGTTAAGTCGGCTAAGTAATCATCTTGCCGTTTAGCTGCTTCTGTTGACCAATCAATTGTCATCTTTGGTGCCTCCCAATTCTATTATAAGTTAATTTTAGCATAGGTTGCGCTAAGTTAATAATCTTAAGCAACCGTTATCAAGTCTGCTATACTAAGCGTAAAGTACGAAAGGAAGCTTAACGATGAAACCTATTACCTCAGCCCTAGTGGCACAAACGATTACACCACGACCAGCTGACTCACATAAAGGCACTTATGGCCGCTTACTGCTCATTGGTGGTAATCAAAATTTTGGTGGCGCCATCATCATGGCCGCCACTGCCGCAGTTTATAGTGGTGCGGGCCTCGTTACGGTTGCCACTGACCCTGAAAATTTCACGAGTCTTCATGCCCAATTACCAGAAGCAATGGTCGTTGACTACACTGACCTCACTTTTGTTAAACAACAACTTAAATCCGCGACCGTTATTGTGATTGGCCCGGGATTGGGTACCGATGATTTAGCAAAAAAACTACTTACAACTGTTTTAACCGAATTAACGGCCACCCAGCGACTCGTGATTGACGGCTCGGCGATTACATTACTAGCCACCCACTCACAGCCGTTACCCGCAGGCTCAATTGTTGTCACACCGCATCAAATGGAATGGCAACGACTCAGTGGTCTAGCGATTGTCGACCAAACACCTACTGCTAATTTAGCTGCGGCTCAGCAACTCGGCGTCACCGCAGTTGTAAAGAGTCATCAAACAACGATTTATCAAGGAATAAGTAGTTGGCAAAATATTGCCGGGACACCCGCGATGGCAACCGGTGGCATGGGTGATACACTCGCCGGAATGGTCGGTGGTTTTAGTGCCCAATTCACTGATTTTACCAAGGCCATTTTAAGTGCCGTCTACGTTCATAGCCAGATTGCCGATGATCTCGCACAAAAAAAATACGTTGTCTTACCACATCAGATCACGCCATTAATTCCACAATATTTACACCGTTATAGTCAAAAATGACTCAAAAAGTCGGTAGAAAATCATCGGATTTTCTACCGCCTTTTTTCAAACACTACGACTAACTTTTAACTGGTGCTGGCTTACCAAAGAAATAGCCTTGCACATACGGAATGCCTAATGATTTCGCCATGGCTAATTCGGCTTCGGTCTCGACCCCTTCTAAAATAAAGTTCAACTGGTTCTTTTGCGCAATCTTAAACCAAAAAGCCACACGTTCTGCCAATTCATCTTCACTCGTACTTTGGCGCAAGTTTTGCATTGCAAATTTGATGCCATTCACATATGGCAATGCACCACTAACCAATTCAAACGAATTATCACTACCGACATCATCAATCAAAATTTTCATATTGACGGACCGATACAAGGCACTAATTCGGCGTGTTGTTTGTGAGTCCTTTAAATCTGTGATTTCGATCGATAACTGCTCTGGCCCTTCTGAACTATTGGCGAACTGAGTCAATGCCTGAGCAACTTCAATATCATTAAACTGAGCCGCCGTTAAATTCAAGTTAAACCGTTGAATTGACGTATGCGCCATCAGTTCTTTGAGCAACGTGATTTGCATCCAGACAGGAATTTCAAAATAGTCTGGTAAGATCCAACGCTTTTGAGTAGCGTCGTAAGTTCTCAACAACAATTCATGATAATACATCGGTAATTGGTCATCTTGAACATCATAGACCCCTTGTGAAAAATAACAATATTCAGATAAATCTTTTTCATGACGATTTTCAACCACAATCTCACCGTCAATCGTAATTGTGTCTTTTCCAGCTTGTTTACTCTTCAATAACGCATCATCGGCCCGCTTATAAAGACTATTAATGGTGGTATCGTCTTGACGTACCTCTGTTACCCCGACCGAGGTTGTTACAGTGATAAACCGATCTTCGTAAGCAAACTCGCTCTTACGAATACCTTGCCAACAGGCGCTGACAATTGGTAAAACGTCATGGGCACTACGACCCGGGAAAATCACGTTGTACTCCTCACCACTGGTTAAGAAAAGTTGATAGTCCACTTTTGAGTCAGCCAACAATTGTTTCATCAGTTCAGCGACGCCTAGTAAGACCGCATTACCAGCTAGTCGCCCAAAACGATCATTAATGGCCTTTAGATTATCCAAATCAAACGTCGCAAAGCTCAACTTGCTTTCATTTGCTTGGGCAGTTGAAAAAATCGTTTGCAATTCTTGTTGGTGATCGGCATAGCTATTATGCTCAACGCCACGCTCATAGTCTGCCAGGCGTTCTAATCGCCGTCGATGTTGATCTTCACGATACTGGCGAATCCAATACCCTAAAACAAACGCCACCATTAAGGTATAGAGAATGACTGCCTGTAACGCCCACTCAACCGTCACATGCATCCCCATGGAATGTACCGGCACGGTGAACCAAAATAACGCGGATAGTACACTCGCACCTAAAACCCCCAGCCACCAGTTACGCATAATTTCGTGGCGGAAACGTTTTAGTAATATAATCAGTAAAATATAGACCACAAAAGCGATTAAAATAGCTGGCTCAAAGAGGTTAGGATCATGATGCATGACCCAGATACTAACTAACGCTGCTATCTGAATACCCAATTCTAATTTTGAAAAGCCATCAAATAATAACGGCAAAATCAGGACAAACAACGCCCAATTGTGATAAATAATGGCCGAATCATTATGAATAAACCACATCGCATCCAAGTGAATCAAGGTACCCAGAACAACTGTCAGTACCGTTAACAGCAGCCGTTTCCCCCAGTAAGTGGTTCGTACGGGGTTAGGCTTATCAAAAACATCATTCCAAATTCTTTGAAAAAATTGGATAAACCCAATACTAAAAAAACTCACAATGACAATCCGAATCAAGAAGACCGGTAAATCTAAGGATAGCTGTTGCGTCGTCATCAAATCCCTCCAGTAATGCTACAAATAGTAAGTAAATAATAATAGTGTTCATAAGTATTATTTGTTTATAATAGCATTATTTCATTTCAAAAAAAAGACAAATCTGAAACAATTGTGCCATCAATAAGAAAAAAGAGCCTAAAAAAACAAGGTTTTCAGAATATGTCGCTTCTGAAAACCCGGTCTTGTAACTGACATCATCTTATTCAGTTTGTCCAGCATCAGCCTTTAATGCGACTAATTCGTCATCGGTCAATGCTCGATAATTTCCCGCTAACAAGCCAACTGGCAACGTCAATGAGCCAAATTTAATCCGTTTCAATTGCACGACTCGTTCACCCAAAGTCCCGATCATCCGTTTAACTTGATGATACTTGCCTTCATGGATCATCATCCGAATCGTGGTAAAGTTTTCAATTTCATGGAACGCCACAATCTCAGCCTGGGCTGGTTGCAATTCGGTGCCGTCTTTTAGTGTTAAGCCGTCATTAAACCCAGCCACTTGATCAGCCGTAATTTCACCGGTGACTTCGGCCTCATAGACCTTGGTGACATGGTGCGCTGGCGAAACTAGCGCGTGCGACAAGCCGCCGTCATTAGTAATTAACAGAATACCTTCTGTATCTTTATCTAAGCGACCAACCGGAAACAGATCATCACGATAATCCGTTTTGTTAAACAAATCGAGCACTGTCTTATCGGTCGCATCAGTTGTCGCCGTAATTGCCCCAACCGGCTTATTCATGACATAGTAAAAATATTGTTGATAGCGTACTTGTTCATCATCTAAAAACACGGCATCGTTCACCGGGTTAACTTGTTGTTTGCCTGATAAAACCCGCTCGCCGTTCGCACTAATATGGCCATCTTTAATTAACCGACGCACCTGAGTCCGCGTCCCAATGCGCATCGCATGTAAAAATTTATCAATTCGCATAATTCACCTACTTAATCCGTAGTTTTCGCCGTAAACTGGCTGCTCGACTGCCAATCATTAAGTCAGCTAAGTGTGACTTCAAGGCAAAGTACGCATAAACTGCGCCACCAGCAGCCACGGCAACAATCACGATCACTAATGCTTGCAACTTACTTTGTTCATTTAAAATCAAGTTTAACCCATGGACCACTAAAGTCGCCGCCAAGTAGGTCAAAATAGAATAAATCAAAATTCGATTGATTTTTGGTAACAATTTAGCATACCGAACACCAAAATTGACCTCAAGATCATACAGAATCATGAAGCTGGCAACAGCCATCCCAACAGCAGTCGCCACTAATGGCCCTGCAGCTGATAAGAAGATGACACACGGGACTTGAATAATTAATTTGACAATCAACCCGATCAAATAGAACCTAATCACGTCACGATTACGCGATAAGCCTTGCATTAAGGCCGATGTCACCGTAAACAAGCCTAAGATAATGGCGGTGAACGCGGAAATCTGTAAAATCAACGCACCCAATTCATCGTAACCATAAAAGAGTGTGTTTAATGGATAAGCTACTGCCGCCATGCCTAAAGAACCGGGAATCATGATGAAGAGGAACAAAATCAAGGCATCTTCTAATTGCTTACGAATTTGTCTTAAATTATGGGCCGCTAATGATTCTGAAAGTAATGGGACCACGGTAATGGCAATCGCGGAGGCCAATGAGACGATAATCATGACCAGTTTGTTAGAGTTAAACGCAAATAAGGCATACAACGTATTAATCGTTGACACATTCATATGGAAAACATGTTCCATAATCGGTTGGAATGTCGCTTGATCAAACAAGTTAAAGACCGTTGTAGCCGTATCAATCACGATAAACGGAATCGCTTGAATAATAATATCTTTAAAGAGCTGCCAAACTGGGATCACTAAATGATCGTTACTTTGTGCCGCCAATCGATTTAATTCCGGTTGTTTGCGATAATAGTGCCAACCGAGTAGTAAGAAACTCGCGGCCGCCCCAATAAAAGCCGCAAAAGTCGATTGGGTAATTGCATTAACCCAATCACCACGTTGCACCCGCATGATAAAATAAGTTGCGGCCAACATATAAACCACTCGAAAGACTTGTTCAACAAATTGAGACACCGCTGAAGGCGCCATCTCTTGATAACCTTGGAAGAACCCCCGAGTTAACGACATCGATGGAATAATCACTAATGCAATCGCTAACGCCCGTAAGACGGGAATCATATGTGGATCGCTACCACCAAACACGGCCCCAATCGGTTGCGCACCAAACCATAAAATGCACCCCGCGACAATCCCCATGGCCGTTGTCAGGAGTAAGCCCCGTTTAAATAAACGCTGACCGACACCGTATTCATTCATCGCATTATATTCCGAAACCTGTTTTGAAATGGCTGACGGAATCCCACCAATCGCCACTAACAGGAAGAAACTATAAATATTATACCCCTTTGCATAGAGGGCATTCCCTTGTGCAGAGGCACTACCGAGCCACATGACCCAGGGGATAATGTAAATAGCCCCGAGAATCCGTGAAAAGAGGCTCCCGGCTGTCATCCAAGCTGAGCCCCGCACCATCTTTTGATGCGCGTCAGCTTCCGAATTAACGTGTCCACCTTGTGGCTGATTTGCTTGCGATTCCTCAGACATGTTTGCTTAACCCACTTTCTTAGTTCAATCTTAACTATTCTAGAGGAAATCTTGATAACTTGCAATTTAATTCTGAGTTAACTCACGAGTTTAAACGAACCTTAATCAACCCCACTATTTCCGAATGACCACAGATTATCAAAAAGAATCCTAACAACCGTCAGGATTCCTGCCAAATAACTATCTTATTTTTTAATCTCCGCTTTAACTAATTTACCACGTGCATTGACCTTGACCAATTCATCCATCGTGCTACCCTTAGTGGCAACTGCATGGAAAGTAATGCCACCTTTTTTCGTAATGACCAGCGTATAAATGTTGCCATTTCTAGGATCTTTGTAGCGATGAGTTGTGCCTAATCGATACCTGAATTCTTTCAGACCACTATCATTTTTACCCTCACCACTCGTATCCCCACGCTCAGAATAGGTAACTTCATAATATGATTGCTTAAAACTTGGTCGTTGTGCCACCATTTCAACACCATCTTGCAAGTTACGATCAAAACCACCAATTCGATGATCAGCAGTTAATTCTAGTAACAAATCCGCGCCATGTTTAAACTCATAATTCTTTTCAACCACATCCCAATAATCGTAATAAACTTTAGTTGTTTTTTTATGAGTATAGGTACCCGTTACATTTTTAGAATGACTATGCAACACCATCCAATTATAATTGTTCAACAGGTCAGCAGCATATGTGTGATAAGTCGTCCCAACTTTTCCAGTTAATGTCTTTGTCTCATAAACCGATTTGTGTGAACTGCCCTTTTTACCATACCGATAATAAACAATAACTTTACCTTCATTCTTGGGTAATGCTTTCGTCTTAGCCTGGGCTGAGGTCCCTTGTTGCGCATGCTCATAGACTGCTCCTACCCCAAGCAAAAGGAGTAAGCACCCCACTAATAGCCATTTAATCCATTTCCTCATTCTTACACCTCATTAACCTTTTGATAACCTAATCATATCATTATAAACTGCGCAACAACGTTTAAATAAGTCTTAACACCTTTACAATGTGGCTAAGCTCACAAAAAAAGCGCCCACAATCCAGTAGATTGCAGACGCTCGTTATCAAGCTAATTTAGTTAGCGACGATATTGACCAATTTACCAGGTAAGGCGATCACTTTACGGACCGTCTTGCCTTCGATAAATTCTTGGACCTTTTCATCAGCTAAGGCTAATTTTTCTAAGTCTTCTTTACCCATATCAACCGCAACTTCCGCATGTGAGCGGACTTTACCGTTAACTTGAAGCACGATTTGAACGGTATCTTCCACTAACTTACTTTCATCATAAGTTGGGAAACTTGCGTAAGAAATCGTGTGTTCATGGCCTAATAATGACCATAATTCTTCAGATAAATGTGGCGTGATTGGGGCTAATAATTTCACTAAGCCTTCAATATAAACAACTGGTAAGTCATCTACCTTGTAAGCTTCGTTCACGAAGACCATCATTTGAGAGATGGCAATATTAAAGCGCATCGCTTCGTAGTCTTCGGTGACTTTTTTAACCGTTTCGTTGTAGATCTTGTCCAACTTACCATCATTGAAAGTTGTGACGCGATCACGAACGTGGTTATTTTCGTCAATGATTAAACGCCAAACCCGTTCGATCCACTTGTTAGCACCATGCAAGCCTTCGGTACTCCAAGGAATTGACGCTTCCAATGGTCCCATGAACATTTCATAGAGCCGTAACGTATCGGCACCATATTGGTCCACGATGTCATCGGGGTTAACCACATTCCCACGTGATTTCGACATCTTTTCGTGGTTGTCACCCAAGATCATCCCTTGGTTAACTAACTTCTGGAAAGGTTCCTTATTAGGTACAACGCCTAAGTCATACAAGAACTTGTGCCAGAAACGGGCATAAAGTAAATGTAAGACGGCATGTTCCGCCCCACCGACGTATAAGTCAACTGGTGACCAATACTTCAACTTCTTGTAGTCGGCTAAAGCTTCACTGTTGCGAGGATCAACGTAACGTAAGAAGTACCATGAACTCCCAGCCCATTGTGGCATCGTGTTGGTTTCACGTTTCCCTTTACGACCGTTTTCATCAACCACATTGACCCAATCGTCAATATTGGCTAATGGGCTTTCACCAGTCCCGGATGGTTCCAAGTTCTTAGTCGCTGGTAAACGCAATGGTAATTCGTCTTCAGGCACTAATGTGGTTTCGCCATCTTCCCAATGAATAACGGGAATAGGTTCACCCCAATAACGTTGACGTGAGAAGATCCAGTCCCGTAAACGGTAGTTAACCTTCTTTTCACCAGCACCATGTTCAACTAACCAGTCAACCATCTTGTCAACAGCCGGTTTAGTTGCCATGCCATCCAAGAAACCAGAGTTAATATGTTCGCCATCTTCGGTGTAGACTTGCTTGTCATAATCGTTGTCACCAGCAATTACTGGTTTGATTGGCAAATCAAACTTGTGGGCAAATTCAAAGTCCCGACCATCATGAGCAGGCACACCCATTACGGCCCCAGTCCCATAAGAAGCTAAAACGTAATCGGCAATCCAGATTGGTAGTTTTTCACCATTAACGGGGTTAATGACGTAACTCCCAGTGAAGACCCCAGTCTTGTCTTTATTCAAATCAGTCCGTTCCAAGTCAGACTTGGTTGAAATCTTTTCTTTATAAGCCTTAACCACTTCAGCTTGTTCTGGTGTGGTTAATTTTTCAACTAAGTCATGTTCAGGTGCCAACACTAAGTAGCTAGCCCCAAACAACGTATCTGGACGCGTTGAGAAGACTTCGATTTGATGATCTTCAGCACCGGCAACCTTAAAGCGAATAGCTGCCCCGATTGACCGACCGATCCAGTTACGTTGTTGTTCTTTAATGCTTTCAGGCCAGTCGATGTCATCTAAGTCATCGATCAAACGATCAGCATACGCCGTAATCTTCAAGCTCCATTGTTTCATTGGCACTCGATAAACTGGGAAGCCGCCTCGTTCAGTCTTACCGTCAATCACTTCTTCGTTAGAAACCACGGTCCCACCCATCATATCAGGGGCCCAGTTAACCAACGTTTCAGATTCGTAAGCTAATCCTTTTTTGTATAATTGCTCAAAAATCCATTGGGTCCACTTGTAGAAGCTAGGATCAGTGGTGTTAACTTCGCGATCCCAGTCATATGAGAACCCAAGTGAGCGAATTTGGCGTTTAAAGTTTTTAATATTTTTAGCGGTAAAGTCTTTGGGGTTATGCCCGGTCTTTAACGCATATTGTTCAGCGGGAAGGCCAAACGCATCCCACCCCATTGGATGTAATACATTGTAACCTTGCATCCGTTTCAAACGAGACATGATATCTGTCGCAGTGTACCCTTCAGGATGCCCAACGTGTAACCCTTGACCAGATGGATAAGGGAACATGTCCAATGCGTAATATTTAGGCTTATCGGTGCCGTCTAATGTTTTGAAAGTCTTATTGACCTTCCAGTAATGCTGCCATTTATGTTCAATGACGTGATGGTTGTATGCCATGAATAAAGTACCCCTTTCTTGTGCCTGCTATGTAGCTAGCAATGTTGACCTTAACTTTGGACTAGTGTCGACTGCTTTTTTGAAACATGTTCAGGACAACTACGGTTTCCGCTTGCTACGCTAAAGCCTAAATGCAAAATCCGCATCCAGGCTTTAGCTAGGCAATGCTCAACCGCAACCCGTTGTCCTTCACACTCTAGACAAAAAAACGCCTATAAGCAAAAAGCGCTTATAGGACGAAACGAGGTTCCGCGGTACCACCTATGATTCCACGATAATCGTGGCTTCTTGGGAATCTTAACGCGAAACCACGTCCGAACCTACTTGTTTCAGCCGGAAGACTCGAAGGTGAGTTCGTTGGCCATGAATCCCCGTTTGCAACAACCACGGGGTTTCTGAAAATCATCGCCGACTACTAGTCCTTGTCAGAGTCGCAAAGTTATTAGTTATCATGGTAGCAAACCCCACCGGATTATTCAAGCATTGCTCGGGATTCTTTGCGATTATTTGCCCGCCAAAATCATTGAATGCTATAATAGTCGGAGATTAATTTGAACGGAGGAGAGGCGATGACACACGCTAAATGGCGCGCATCCGATACTTGGATGCTGGGTCTATTCATTTTGTGGCTCATTTGGACCGTCTTAGTAGCCCAATCAGCCGGTATTATCCACTTATTTGATCAATCGATTGCCTTACCACTTCACCATAGTCCACAGTGGTTTCAACAATTGATGGTCGGCTACACCAAACTTGGCAATCCACATAGTATTACCATCATCACCCTAATTCTAGGTGGGGCATTATGGCTTTTTCGTCAGCCCCGTGCAACCTTGTTTCTATGGATTAACACTTGGATTTTAGGCGGTTACGGGAATTACTTTGTCAAACAAATCATTGAACGCCCGCGCCCCACTGCCTGGCGGCTCGTTCAAATCGGTGGTTTCAGTTATCCTAGTGGGCATTCGACATCAACCACAATGCTGATTGGGAGTTTAATTGTTATCGGTTGGACACTATATCCCAAATCAACTACCAAATGGTGGTTACTGGGCATTGGTCTCATTTTAATTCTATTAATGATGATGAGCCGAATCATCGTTGGTGTTCACTACCCTAGTGATACCTTGGGCGGCTTCATGTTGGGGAGTTGTTTATTATATTTAAGTACCCGTTTGACGACTGGTTATCGAACCGGCCCGTTAAAACCGCAACATCAATAAAGGAGTGAACGATCATTCAACTTAGTTCTGCACTAGCGTTCAGTCATACGCTTATCAATCAAAGTGTCGATCCAGGTGATACCGTAGTCGATGCCACTGTTGGTAACGGCCATGACACGGTTTATCTTGCCAAATTAGTTGGCCCGAGTGGTCATGTTTATGGCTTTGATATTCAAAAAACAGCCATTGAGCATACACAACAAGCGCTCCAGGCTGAACGGCTAGATCATCAAGTCACATTAACTCATGCCGGACATGAAACTGTCGCTCAAGTTTTACCTGAAGCCACCACTGTTAAATGTGCCATTTTTAATCTCGGGTATTTACCTGGTGGCGACAAAACGATTATTACCAAACCGACGACCACCCTAGCCGCGATTCAAGCTTTAGAAGCTCGTTTGGCGACTAACGGGGTCATTATTTTACTCGTTTACGCGGGACATCCCGGTGGCGACAAAGAGGCCCAAGCGGTGCTGGATCATATGACTCAGTTAGATCAACATCAGTTTCAAGTTTTACAGTATGGCTTCATCAATCAAGTTCATACACCGCCTTATCTGTTAGCCATTCAAAAGCGCTAATCGACAAGACTCAAAAAGGCCTAAACGCTAATCAATCGGCGTCTAGGTCTTTTTAAGTCTTGTCATAATTTAGTTGAGTTGTGCTAACCACTTAGCCAAGGTTGTGCTAATCAATCGTTGTTGCTTAGCCTGACTAATCGTTGCTTGACGATCGCCTTTTTGATGCCCATAACTCCCAAAGCCACCGTGATTACCACCTTTCAATGTGACAAACTGCGTTGATTTTGGCAGATAAGTCTTACTCTTGCGATAACTTGACCAGTTCAGCACACCATCACGACTGCCAGTTACTGACAAGCCTTTCACATTAGTTTGATCTAGTCGGCCCTTTTTATCAGGATAACTTGCTAGATAAAAGACACCTTTAAGACCACTGGTGTGTTTAGCCGCATAGCGACTCGCCATCACCCCGCCTAACGAATGACCGCCAATCACATAGTTGTGCCGCACTTTAGTCGGTACTGCATTAGCCTGATTGCCAGCTAACACCGCTAAGTCTAATGGAAAATGCATCACGTACACGTTATACCCTTTTTGCGCTAATTGATGCGCCCAAATACTGTAGCTACCTGGTTCCACCAACGCACCCGGATAAAAGATCACCGCAGGTTGCTTGTGCTTACCGTCACCTTTAAAAAACGTATACTTGCTAGTCGTCCTAGTCGCCGTCTTTAATGCTGTGGTGGCTGCGACGCTTGGCTGATGAATCTTAGACTTAACCGTACCGTAACCAATCCCTAAAGCTAGTAAAATGACAACTAACAGTGACCATAAAACTTTAGTCCGTCGTTTCATGGGCTGACCCCCGTTGCAATTTAGCCGCATGTTGCGCCGCTGTTAATTGTGGACCACGATCTAGACTATTCACAATTACGGCTAAGACTAGCAAGCCTAGCCCAATCAAGTAAACTCCATGTAACCCGTTATATAAAATACCACGCAATGTTGGTAACAATTTAGTCGGCAATTCAGTTGCCGTTTGTGGGTTAATTAATTTATTCATCATCGCCATGTTAGTGCCGGCATGGGTCTGAATACCTTGATTCATGCCAACATTGAGTGCAATCCCAAAGATTGAAATCATCAACGTTTGGCCGATAGTCCGGCTCAACGTATTAAATGAAGTCGCGACCCCCACCGTTTTTGGTGAGACTAAGTGTTGTGAGGTCACGGTCGTTGCGGTGATCACAATCCCGAAACCAACCCCACCAACAGCGGTAATTAAGAAGAACCAGGCAAACGGTGTCGATACCGGGATGAGTGCTAAACAAAGACCAGTCACCGCGATAAAGGCCAGACTCAAATAGATAATCCGGCGTGGTGCCCATTTAGCCAATAACCGACCAGTCACAAACGATCCAATAATCCACATTAACGAACTAGGTGTGACCGCAAAGCCAGCTAAAGATGCAGGTACCCCTAAAATACCTTGTGTCCAAGTTGGAATGTAAACTTCCACGGCCATTAGAAACCCGCTAATTAACGCGGCCACGGCATTTTGAATCACGAAAGTCCGATTTTTAAATAAGTCTAGTGAAATAACCGGTTCACTCGTCCGACCTTCACGCCGAATAAATAGCCAGAGACTCAAGACACTCACAACCCAAGCTAAAATGACCATTGCCCAGTTGATCGTCGTATTGCCTAATAATTGGAAGCTTAACATTAGGCCAAGTAAAAATAGCATTAACCAAAAACTACCTAAATAATCAACCTTCACATCACTGTGACGTTTAGGTTCACGTAAATAAACTTGGAATAAAATTAACGTAATCAGGCCAACTGGCACATTGATGAAGAAGATCCAGTGCCAGCTTAATTTATCGACAATCAAGCCCCCAATTAATGGCGCTAAAACGGACGCAATTCCCCAGGCCGAACTGTTAAAGCCTAAAACTTTAGCCCGGCGTTCAAACGAATAAATATCCGCAATAATTGTCATCGAAACTGGCATCAACGCCCCAGCACCAATTCCTTGAATGGCCCGCCAGAAAATCAAAACCGGCATCGAGTTCGATAGTCCACTCATCATGGACCCAATGATAAAAATAATTAACCCCGCTTGCATCACCGGCTTACGGCCAATTAAATCGGTCAATTTCCCATAAATCGGCGTCATCATTGCGTTCGTCAATAAATATATCGAAAAGACCCAGTTCATTAACGAGACCCCATGTAAATCTCCGACAATTGTCGGTAACGCCGTTGACACGATCGTCCCTTCGATTGCACTCATAAACGTCGCCACGTAAATGGCTATTGTAACTGCCAAAACGTTGGTTTTTCGTTGTTGCATAAAACAATTCCCTCACTTTTTTATTTCTTGCCATAATAAAAAAGCAACCTCAAAGAGAGGTCGCTTTTAGCGTCGAGTACCTACAGACCGGCACGATCCGTTGGCATCGTCACCGTTTTTTATTTAAAATTCAGCTTTCAAAGCCGCTGCTTTATCAGTATGTTCCCAAGGAAGGTCCACATCAGTTCGGCCAAAATGACCATAAGCCGCTGTTTTACGATAAATTGGGCGTTGTAAGTCTAACATCTTAATAATCCCAGCTGGGCGTAAATCAAAATGTTTGCGAATAGCACTAATCAAAGCTTCATCGCTAACCTTACCAGTACCGGCAGTATCCACCGCGATCGATACAGGTTCAGCAACCCCAATAGCATAAGCCAATTGAACTTCAACTTGGTCTGCTAACCCAGCTGCCACCACGTTTTTCGCGATGTAACGGGCCGCATAACTTGCTGAACGGTCAACCTTAGTAGCATCCTTACCAGAGAAGGCTCCACCACCATGATGGGCAAAACCACCGTAAGTATCCACGATGACTTTCCGACCAGTCAAACCAGCGTCCCCTTGAGGACCACCGATAACAAAACGACCAGTTGGGTTAACCAAATACTTGGTTTTATCATCCAACAAGTCAGCTGGAATAACGGCCTTGATAACTTGGTCAATCACCGTTTGGCGGATCGTTTCCAAGTCAACATCAGGATCATGTTGCGTTGATAACACAACCGTATCTACGCGTTGTGGTTGATTTTGTTCATCATATTCAACCGTAACTTGTGCCTTGGCATCTGGACGTAACCATTTAATGGTCCCATCCTTACGTAAAGCGGCAATCTTTTGCATTAAGCGATGGCTCAATGAGATTGGTAGTGGCATTAATTCAGGGGTTTCGTTGATGGCATAGCCAAACATCATCCCTTGATCACCGGCGCCGATTTGGTCCAATGGGTCCCCGTCACCTTCACGAGTTTCCAAGGAATCATCGACCCCTTGCGCGATATCAGGTGATTGTTCGTCCAACGAAACCAGAACGGCACAGTTGTCACCGTCAAAACCGTATTGGCCGTCCGTATACCCAATTGATTTGATGGTATTACGAACTACTTTTTGAATATCTACATAGGCCTTGGTTGATACTTCACCGAAGACCAGCACTAACCCAGTTGTCACTGATGTTTCAACGGCAACTCGTGCTTCTGGGTCTTGTTCCAACATAGCATCTAAAATTGAATCACTGATTTGATCCGCGATTTTATCGGGATGGCCCTCAGAAACTGATTCAGATGTAAATAGGTGTCTTTCACTCACTTTAAAATTCCCCCTTAGATATTTCGGTTACAAGGCATCTAAGAGTGTGCTCACAAACGTTTTGGTGGCGCGCATAGCCTAGCTTGGTAATGACTGCGGGTTTGGCAGTAATTGCTAAGCGTAGCTAGGCACAGCCACCAGTTTGTGAGTGCACGTTTCAGCATAGTTGAGGCGTGCCTCTTATCCTTTCGGGAACTGCTCATAACTGTATTACTCTAACACAATCATCAAATTTTTTAAAGAATCTGACCTAATTATTGACCCCACGACAGCTTATCGGTAGGATTAAAACATTAACTTATGAAAGATGTTGAGTCGATGCTTCGAATTGGAAAATTAAAACTAAATCGGGATTATGTGCAGTTGGTGTTGTATGTAATCTTACAAAGTATTATCTGTTGGTGGGCGGCACTTGATTACGGTCGTTCCTTCCAAACAGCGACCTTTTCGACCACCCAATTGCCTTTAATTGGGTATACTGTCGCGATTACAGCTGCTGTTTTCATTATTTTAGATCGCCAAATTCCGACTCAATGGAGTTTGATTGCGATTGGGATTGCCATTGCCTTGGCTTTCACCAATATCATCGCCCAAGAGTCTGAGCTATTATATTTACTGCTAACCGCTAGTGCTTGGCTATTTATCATGGCCATTCCAAGATTCGGTATGCAAAATTACTTCGGTCTGGTTGTTTTCAGTATCGTCATGACCTTTACCATTCCAGTGGCAGTCTTCTATTTACAGAATCAATATTTATCCACGACGTTCTTATGGAAGTTAGCTCCACTAGCAGCTAGTTACGGCTTTTTATATGTGCCAACGTTTAGCCAAAAGCGTCAAATTAATCAGTTAATTTCAGCAATTATGGGCTTCGTTTTAGTTGTCACCATCTTCTTACAACCCATGACGTGGCAAACCATTTTAGCAATTGTGATCACTATTGCCATATGGTTTTCACAACAGGCATTTGGTCGTTTGCGTCAACACTTGTTCATCAATACCCTCGTTCAATTCGTGTTAATGTTTTTACTCTATTAACTAAAAGTCGTGAGTGAATCTTTAACAGAAACGTTTTGAGTTAGACTAAATTAGTCACCTACGCCAGCCAGTGATTCTGCCGGCTGTGGGGACCGGTTCCAGCCAAAGTGCAGGCTTCAACCTCGCTTTTAAGCCCGGGAAAGCCATCCGGACTAACGATGGTTTCACGGCCGGCGCTATCACTGGCTGACTCCGGTTATATCGTGGACACTAATCTAGTAATCACTAATATAACCGAGAGTGAGCCCACATTGAGCCCAGCCGTGGGAAGCTCTTAGCGATTTATCGTTTAGAGCTTGGCGCTTTTGAAACACGGGTTTGGTGGTTCAAAACGATGGTTCAGACCACTTTTCGGCTGAACCGGTCCGCCCACAGCGTTTCGGCTCAAGGTGGGCGAACGGCAGGTGGCAAAGCAATCTATTTTTAATCAACGGTTATTGTTAAAAAACAACATTCGACCTTTAGTCTATTAACACTTAAAATGCGTGGCCTTAGTCATTTTTGCTAAGGTCACGCATTTTTTATGGAATCAAGAGTGTTAACCAATCTGGCGCATACCGGATATTGATCGGCAACTTAGGACCGACATCACCGTCAATGCGCGTCGTCACCGTTTGCTTGTCAACCGGAAGCAGGCGTACTTGCCGCAATTCAAATTGACGCCAACGCCAGCGACCAACAATGGTCAAATTCATCTTTCCGGCAACCGATCGTTTATAAGGCAAACCACCAATTGATTTTGTCGTCGTCAATAACGCTTGCCGCGTCGTTCGTACTTTCGGCGCTTGTTGGTCTAGCTGATAGCGGATCTTCATTAAATGTCGCTTGCCAAAATGTTGAATCAACTTACCTAAGTAGATTAAGCGTCCCCAACGTTGCTTATCACGTTGATGAACATCATTCGCAATTGTTGCTAAATGGCCGACCGTGAGCGAACTGACCACTACTTGCTGATCATTGACCAGCGCAATACCCACTTGACGTTGATTTGCCGCCGTCACGATCACGTCGATGGCTTCATTTGGATCTTGTGGAATCTGATATCGCTTGGCAAAATTATTCACCGTCCCCATCGGAATCACGCCTAACGGTATCGCATGTTTAGCCTGCAACATTCCCGTTAATCCGACATTCAGCGTGCCATCACCACCAATAATCACCAAACAATCTAGTGCTGGAACTGCCTGACTAACGGTCTGAATTGCCCGCTTGGCACTCGTCGCCACTAAATACTCACTCGTATGCTGATGCTTTTTTAGTTGTGACGCTAATTGTTTGGCCACCGTTGCGGCCTGACCACTCCCTGCTTGGGCGTTATAAAATATCCCGTAATGCATCGTCACCGTCCCCTTATCTTATAATATCGTTATGTTTATCATAAGCTTTTATTGGTGCAACACCAGTGATTCGCTCAGACGATTAAACCAACAACACAAAAGTACCGTGCTGATTGGCATATTAGCGCCATTCAACACGGTACTCAGTATTAATCAGCCGTTAAAGCAATGCCGATGATCACGTATAGCCAAGCGGCACTAATTAACGTTAAGCCAATTGCTAAGGTTCCCCAAAGTATCAACCAACCCCAATTAGACCGGCAACGCCAAACTAAGGTAAATAGCCCCCAACTTAATACCATCAAAATCAGAATTGCTAATCCTAAGAAAATCATGCCGTTGTCCTCCAGTTTAATTGTGGCTAGCTTTTATCACTTGTGCTGCCGCAGCGATATCGGCTGGTGTGGTTCGACAACAACCGCCAATAATTTGGGCGCCGGCCGCTAACCAACTAGGCACCCAATCCGCATACGACTGCTCAGATGCCGCTGTTGGTTGCCAGGTCTTTGTCACGGGATCATATTGATCTCCTGAATTTGGATAAACGATTAATGGGATCTCAACTGCTTGTCGTAATGTTTTTAAGGCTGGTTCAATATTTTCTAACCGCGTACAGTTAACGCCAACTGCCACGACATTTGGTTGTTGTGCGACCCATTTTGCCGCCTCAGCTAATGACGTCCCATCACATAACGTGTTGGGATCTTCAATACTGAAACTGACCCAGTAAGGCGTATCCGCAAAATCAATCGTCACTAACTTAACTAAAGCCTGTACTTCCGCAAAATTTGGCATCGTTTCTAAGGCCAACAAATCCACACCAGCTTCAGTGACGAGTTGGAGCCGTTCACGGTGAAATTCTTGATACGCCACATCATCTAATTGATAATGACCGGTATATTCACTACCATCGGCCAAATAAGCCCCATATGGGCCGATACTTCCCGCCACCAAGCCAGCCGGCGCAGTCGTATCACGGGCCGTTTGGGCTAAGGTGACCGCTTTTTGAATCAATTGGCGTGCCACTGGGGCTTCAATTCCAGCTTGAACAAACGCGGGCACATTTGCTTGATACGTGTTGGTAGTGGCAATTTGAGCACCGGCCGCAAAATAGCTCTGATGAACAGCCGTAATTGCTTCTGGTTGATCTAGCATCGCGGTGGCCGACCACAACGCACTATCGGTCGCGACACCCCGTTTTTCTAGTTCGGTTGCCATGGCACCATCACTGACGATTGGGCCATGGGCAAGTAAGCGTTTAATTTCATTAACTGACATGAATCAAGTTCCTTTCTACCCTAAACTTATGTTATTCTAATTGCATTGACGATTTACTCATTTTATTCTAATTAATTCAAAAACACCAGAAAGGCCGTTCATATTTATGTCTAAACAAACCCATTTAAACCGCCAAATGGAATCCCGGCACGTGTTGATGATCTCCCTTGGCGGTGTCATCGGTACCGGTCTCTTTTTAAGTTCCGGTTACACCATTCATGAAGCCGGCCCAATTGGGACTTTAATTGCCTATACCATCGGCGCCATTTTGGTGTACTTGGTTATGTTATGTCTCGGCGAGTTAGCTGTGGCTATGCCCTATACCGGCGCTTTTCATGTCTACGCCAAAAAGTATATTGGCCCCGGAACTGGTTTTACCGTGGCGATTTTATATTGGCTCACTTGGACCATTGCGCTTGGTTCGGAATTTACCGCGGCCGGCCTGATTATGCAACATTGGTTTCCCCACGTCCCGACTTGGATCTGGAGCTTACTGTTCATGGTCGTCATTTTTACCATCAACGCGCTTTCGGTTCGTTGGTTCGCGGAAGCTGAATTCTGGTTTGCCAGCATCAAAGTAGTCGCCATTATTGCCTTTATTATTCTTGGCGGCCTAGCAATGGTCGGCGTCTTTCACTTACAAGGCCATGATCACGCGCCATTTTTAAGCAATTATACGAAAAATGGCTGGTTTCCAAATGGTTTTGGTGGCGTCTTCACCACAATGCTCACGGTTAACTTCGCCTTTTCTGGCACTGAGCTGATCGGTATTACCGCCGGCGAAACTAAAGATCCGGCCCACACCATTCCGACTGCCATTCGGACGACGCTTTGGCGTCTCATTATCTTCTTTGTGGGGAGTATGTTCGTGATGGCGGCATTAATTCCTTATAAACAAGCCGGCGTCACCCAAAGTCCATTCGTGCTAGTCTTTAACGAAATTGGTATCCCATACGCAGCCGATTTGATGAATTTTGTCGTCTTAACCGCGATCATGTCGGCCGCAAATTCTGGGCTATATGCGTCAACTCGGATGTTGTGGTCATTAGCTAACGAAGGCACCTTGCCCAAAGTATTCAAACGTACCACTAAACGTGACGTCCCACTGATTGCGCTCGCAACCAGTATGCTCGGCGGGATTTTAGCATTGCTGTCTAGTGTTTATGCGGCCGGTTCAGTTTATTTAGTGCTGGTGTCAATCTCCGGTTTAGCAGTCGTTATCGTTTGGATGGCGATTGCCTTATCTGAAATCAACTTTCGTAAAGCTTATCTCAAAGCTGGCAACGATCCGAAAGACTTGGTTTATCGAACGCCTGGTTACCCGGTCGTCCCATGGCTAGCCTTTATCTTAAGCGGCTTATCGTGTTTGTTGATTTGGTTTGATCCTAACCAGCGAATTGCGCTATATTATACCGTGCCGTTTGTGGTCATTTGTTATCTCGGTTATTATCTTAGTCAAAAATTTAAACAACGTAAGGAAGTCTAAGCATGTCGACAACAATGTCTCGTAATACTGCGCAACTATTAGTAGAATGTCTAGAAAATGAAGGCGTCAAATACGTCTTCGGCATTCCTGGTGAAGAAAATATTCATCTGGTAGATGCAATTAAACAATCAACTCAAATTGAATTCATTTTAACGCGTCATGAACAAGGGGCATCGTTTATGGCTAGCGTCTATGGTCGACTAACGGGGAATCCCGGTGTGTGCGTCGCCACTTTAGGTCCCGGTGCAATTAATTTGCTGCTAGGCGTCGCTGATGCTGAAACCCAATCCACCCCACTCGTTGCTATTAGTGCGCAAGGTGGCTTAAATCGATTGCACAAAGAATCCCATCAAGTAATTGATTTAGTTGCCATGTTCAAACCGGTGACCCAATACGCCAACATGGTTCTCACACCACGCGCGGTACCCGAAATGGTCCGAAAAGCATTCTCCATTTCAAAACGTGACAAACCCGGTGCAACTTACTTGTCAGTCCCACAAGATGTGGAAATGGCCTCAGCTGATCCAGATAGCCAACCATTACCTATTGCCCCAATCTCAGTCACGCAACCTACAGCCAGTGATATTGCAAAAGCGGTGGAATTAATTGCCGCTGCCAAACATCCAGTCATTTTAGCCGGTGATGGGGTCACTTGGAAGCACGCCGAACAATATGTCCGTGAGTTGAGTGAGTTGCTTAATATTCCAGTCGCCACCACTTTTATGAGTAAAGGGGTCATTTCAGATCGGCATAAACATGCCTTAGGTGTCGTTGGCTTTATGCGTAAAGATTACGAAAACTTTGCTTTTGACGATGCTGATTTAATCATTGCGATTGGCTTTTCGATTCAACAATTTGATCCGAAAAAGATCAATCCTCGTGGTGACAAAAAGATCATTCATATCAACATGTTCCGCCAAGATACAGATAGTCATTATGACGTGACTTTGAACATCATTGCCAATATTCGCCCTAGCTTAGCGGCATTGATTAGTGCGTTGAAAGCGCAAGAAATCCAATTCGATAACCGTAAACCAATGATTCGGCAGATGATCCAAAAAGAATTGGCAATGGGTGCCGCTAGTGAGGCTTTCCCAATGTTGCCGCAAAAAGTGGTCAACGATACCCGCGAAGCTTTAGCCGATGACGCGATCGTGCTTGTGGATACAGGTGCGGTTAAAATGTGGATGGCCCGATTGTATCAAACTTATCTACCTAATACGTGCCTAATCGATAATGGATTATCGACAATGTCATGGACCTTACCTGGGGCCATTGGTGCTAAGTTGGCTTACCCCGATCGTACAATTGTGGCGGTCATGGGTGATGGGAGTTTCATGATGAACTCCCAAGAAATCGAAACTGCGATGCGTAATCACTTACATCTCGTGATCGTCATTTGGGAAGACGCTTCATATGGCTTGATCAAATGGAAGATGGACATGGAATTACAACATCACGATGAAGTTGATTTCAGCAATCCTGATTTCGTTAAATACGCAGAAAGCTTTGGCGCTAAAGGCTATCGAGTTACTAAAGCTGATGAATTTGAACCGATTCTCAAAGCCGCCGTTGCTGCTAAAACGGGTGTACACATTATTACCGTTCCCGTTGATTACCGCGAAAATATGAAGTTAATTGAAAAGTTAGGCAATACAACGATTCGATTGTAATCATTAGAAACGTGATTTGAATGGACTGTTAATCATTCAAATCACGTTTTTTTCGTGGAAATTAAACCCGTTATCGGATACTCTATTTAGAGGGGGAAATTATAAAAGGAGTTTTTGATTATGAAAAGAATATTACTGTGGGTAATGACCACATTGGCTATCCTAGGATTAGCATTAAACACCGCTAATATCACAGGTCAAGCCAAGCAAAAAATGGTCGCTGCGATCACAAAGATTAGGGTGACCAAACACGAAGTTTCAGGACAAACAACTAAGCAGGCAACCATTAAAATGTTCAATGCCAATCAAAAATTAGTTACCAAAACCAAAACTACCCGTAAAGGGACTTTCAAACTGAAAACTAGAAAGAGCTATCAAAATTTGGCCTTTACTATTAAAGCAACTAAAGCAGGTTATCGTACCCGTACGTTTAAACACGCCAAAATTGCCAAAAAGATGACACAGTCGGTTACTAAGGAACAACCTATCACTAAATCAACCACTGCTAATCAACCGACTTCGACCAGCAATAATACTGATACCACTACCCCTATCGTATCCGCCGAAACAGCTAAACAACAAGCATTGGCGACTAAAATTGCCGGTTATCAAGCTGAACTTAGTGAGTATCAAAGTGAATTAGAAACTATTCTAAACAGTTCCGACTACGCTAAATTTATTGAATTAACCAATGAATGTGACCAAACTGTTCAAGAAATTCAAAAATATACTTCACAGCTAGTAGCGGCACAATTTGCAGCCGCTCAAACAAACTCGACTGAATTCAAATCACTTGCTACCGAATTAGAACAGAAGTTAAATGCTAGCCGTACTAAACTAGAACAATTAAACAAACAGATACCATTTCCATCAATCCAACGTCAAATTGAAGCGATTCAGACTCGGATTGGCACTTTAAAAACACTAATTAGTGCTCTTTCTTAGCTAAATAAAAATTAATTTGGCTGATGGCTGGCCGTGATGAAAATACGTTCAACCACTGGCGGCAGTCATAACCACTTTCGATTAATAAGCCTGCATAAACAAACTCCCAGCCAAAACTAACGCGCCAATCCCAATAACAATCTTCGTCAACCGATCGGGTAACCAGCGCACAATTTGTGGACCTACTAAGCCACCGACTAAAAACCCAATTCCAAGTGGCCAAACTAAATGCCACGGAATCGTGGTCTGAAAGGCATACATGACCGCTGAGACACAATTAACCGCACCCATTGTTAAATTTTTCTGGGCATTGTATTCCGCAAAAGATGCCGTGCTAATTACAGAAAGCATCGATAACATCAACACCCCACCAGCTGCACCAAAATAACCACTATAAACCCCAACTAACACAACACCGATCCAAGCACCCAATGTTCGCCAAGAAAAAGTGGCAGGTTCACCGCTCGTTCTCACTTGAATATGCCGAGGGATCAACACTAAAATACCCGCCGCTAGAATAAAAAACGGCACCACTTTTTGAAAGGTCGCTGCTGGAATCACAAATAATAAAATTGATCCCACAATACACCCAACAATCGTCAAGGGCAGTAACATAATCAAATCGCGACCATGGCCTTTCAATTCTCGCCGTGACGCGACCGCCGAACCGACTCCCGTAAAAACTAATCCCGCCGTATTTGTGACATTGGCCGTTACTGGCGGTAGCCCTAACGCCAATAGGGCTGGGTAAGACACTAGCGACGCTAGACCGCCCACCGTGCTGACAATCCCAGCAACAGTTCCCACAACTAACAGTAATAAACTCATCATTAACGTATTGATAATCCTCACTCACTCTCTATCTTTTCAGTGTAAGCTTGCTGCCCTACTTTTACCATCGTTAACTTTTCAAATTAAGTGAACTCACCAACTCGTGCACTATTTATCAAGTGATAATCGCTATAAATCAATCGTTTTAACTACTTTTTGCCGAATGTTTGTGCGAAGATAAATTTGAACCTTTAAATAAGGAAGTGTTGACTATGCAACCTGGTTTATTATTAGTTAATCTCGGTTCCCCAGCCTCACCGCAGACTCAGGATGTCAAAACATATTTAAAAACGTTTCTAAGTGATCAAAATGTCATTGAAATGCCACCAGCTATTTGGCAGCCACTTTTACGAGGGATTATCTTGCCAATGCGGGCTTGGCGTTCAGCCACGTTTTATCGCGACAGTTGGTTGCCACAAGGTTCCCCGTTAATTGTCAATTCACAGGCGATTCAGCGACTCGTGCAAGCCGAGTTACCAACCTGGGATGTTCAGTTAGCGATGACTTACGGTGACCCCGCCATCGATCAAACCATGACGGCGATGCACGCACGAGGCGACACTGATATCGTGGTCTTACCGCTCTTCCCACAGTATACCCAAAGTACTCACGCTGGTATTCAACAACAGGCCCAAGCGACCGGGATTTCGTTTAAATTTATCACCCATTTTTACGATCAACCGATCTACCAAGACTTGTTAGCTGATCAGATTCAAAGATGCTACGATCAACACCACTACGATGCAATTATTATGAGTTACCATAGTATTCCAACGGCCATGGTTCATCACGGCGATCCTTACCAACAACAGTGTGACGCAACCACGCAAGCCATTTGTGAACGATTAAGTCCCACGGCACGCGCCAAAGTGATGACCGCCTATCAATCAAAGTTTGGCCCGATGCCATGGTTAAAACCATATTTAAAAAATGAACTCATGTCACTCGTTGAAATGGGCAAACGAAACGTGTTGATTGCCACGCCATCATTTGTTGTCGATTGTTTGGAAACCTTGGAAGAAGACTACGTCCAAAACTACCAAACGTTTAAGACCAGCGGTGGTGACCGCTTAGATCTCGTCCCACCGATGAACGATGACACCACTTTCAGTCAATTCTTAGCCCATTTAGCAAGCCAACAATTGGCGGTGACGACCCATGCTTAAAGAGACGCAAAAAAGTTTATCGGAAATCAATCAAAGTGTGCCGGTTCCAGATGTGACGCAATCGGCTTTTTGGCAAAAATTCTTAGCTTACAGTGGCCCAGGGGCGCTAGTCGCCGTTGGTTATATGGACCCAGGTAATTGGTTAACCTCATTAGCCGGCGGCAGCCAGTTTCGCTATCATTTATTAGCGGTTTTACTGATGGCCATTATTGTGGCCATGTTTATGCAAACACTCGCCATTAAATTGGGCGTGATTGCACGCCAAGATTTAGCTCAGGCCATCGCGGTCACGTTGCCACGACCAGTCCGGTACAGCTTATGGTTATTGAACGAAATTGCGATGATGGCAACGGACATGACTGGGGTCATTGGAACTGCCGTGGCCTTGAAACTCCTATTCAACTTGCCACTTGTTGCCGGCATTTTGTTAACGATTGCCGATGTTTTAGTTGTACTAGTTTTCTTACGCTTTGGCATTCGTCGCATTGAATTCATTGTTTTAGCGGCTATCCTAACAGTTGGCATCATCTTTGGTCTTGAAGTTGGCCGTGCACAACCACAAACAGGTGCCATCTTAACTGGCCTCATCCCTACTAGCTTGATTTTTAAGAATCACGCTGCATTAGTATTGAGTTTAGGCATTTTAGGTGCCACGATCATGCCACATAATTTGTATTTGCATTCTTCGTTGGCCCAGAGTCGACGCTATGATCAACATAATCCCGCCCAAGTCAATGAAGCGTTACGCTTTGCCAAGTGGGATTCTACGGTCCATTTAATCGCTGCCTTTATTATCAACGCATTATTACTTATTCTTGGTGGTACCTTGTTCTTTCATACCGATCATCAGTTAGCTAGTTTAGCAGCGGTCTTCAGCGGCTTGAAGACTCCCGCCATTGTCGGTCATTTAGCTAGTCCGCTTATGAGCACCTTGTTCGCCTTTGCCTTACTCATTACTGGGCTAATTTCGTCAATCACCAGCACCTTAGCTGGACAAATCGTGATGGAAGGCTACTTACACATTCGACTTCCTTTGTGGCAACGACGGCTGTTAACTCGACTGGTCACTTTAATTCCGATTTTCATCATTGGCTGGGCAGTTGGGTTTACCGATCAAGCTTTTGAAAATTTAATTATTTATGCCCAGGTCGCCTTGAGCATCGCCCTTCCTTTTACGCTATACCCAATGGTGGCACTAACTAGTAATTCTCGGCTGATGGGCACTCACGTTAATCGCCCAATCGTCACTTGGTTAGGCTACGGTTTAACCACAATCATTACTTTATTAAATTTAAACTTAATCTGGCAGTTAATTTGACCCAAAAAAATCCTGATGATCCGCAGTAATGCGTTTCATCAGGATTTTATTGACTAATCCGGCTAAAATCTGAATCATCGTTTTGATCCACCAAGCACGTGTTTCAAAAGCGCCAGACTCTAAGTCTAAATCGCTAAGTGCTCCCACGGCTAGGCTCAATTTGGAGGTACTCTCGGTTATGGTAGCGATTGGTATTCGCAATATAACCGAAGCCAGCCAGTGATGGCGCCGACCGTGAAAACATCGTTAGTCTGGGTGGTTTTCCCGGACTTACGATGTGGACGACTTTTGAGACTAGCGGTTTTAGCTAGGCTTAAAAGCGAGGTGGAAGCCCGCATTTTGGCTGGAACCGGTCCCCACAGTCGGCAGAATCACTGACTGGCGCAGGTGGCTCATTTAGCCTTACTCAAGCCAGTTCCGATACAACTTCTATCACCATAATTAGCTTTCCAACTATAGTTATTCAGCGATCAACTTGCCACCACCAGCTAACTTATAGGTCTTACCATTTAACCATTTATTGGCACTGTTGCTCTTAGTATAGTAAACATTGTGTCCATTCGACTTAATATGCTTCAAAGCCGCCTTCGTGCTAATCAACGCCGTCACATGAGAGTTTTTGGTTACTGACCATTGATTACTCCCCTTTAAGGTCACGGTCGTCTTGCCAGCTGTGTCAGCACTATTAATGGCACCGGTAAATTTACTGCCACTTGTTAAGTTCAACTTCAATGTGCTACCTTTAGCCACTAAAATATTACCCTTCAGTGTTTGTTGCTTAGCCGTAAAGGTTAATTTACCACCATTGCTGCCACTAGTTCCCCAACGATCACTGGCTAATCGAATTAACGTGTTCGAGGCATTCGTTAATTTCACCTTGGTTAAATTAATTTTAGCCGTGGTATTCGTTACGTAGAATAACGCACCAGTATGATTGGTCGTTCCTTTAGTACCACTCTTAACTTTAGACGTTAAGTGTCCATTCGTCATCGTAAAGACTGATGTCCCAACGGTAGAATCACCTGACATGCTTTGATACAACATCACCCCGTTGTTTTTAGTCCCCGTTAAAGTCGAGTTTTTGACAGTGATGCTGTTTGACCCTTCAATATCCGCCGCTTCAGCGCCAGTTGCCGTCCCAGTCACATTGTTAGCCGTAATCGCACCAGTAGAATAAATCACTGGCGAGCCATCACCGGCAGTCTTCAACGTCCCCTTAGTCAGGCTAACCGTACCACCGCCACGATCGGTCGCTAACGCGGCTGAATGACTACCCTTGGTAGAAATATTGGTATTTGTCGCCGTAATTTTACCCTTATAAGTCGCGTCAAGACCACGTGACGAGGATTTGGTTGTCTTAATTGTTGAATTTTTCACCGTCACTTTAGCATTCTTACCAGTTGCGAAGATCCCATTGGCACCAGTGGCTTGAGTAGTCTCAGTTAACTTATTGACGGTTGCTTGACTGCCTTTGGTGACTAGTAATCCGGCATTTTGCCCATAAAAATTACTACTATCAGTGCTACTTGTGCTACCCGTTTTAGTTAACTTACTTGTGTTTAAGGTTAACTTGCCACCATTTTTGACGTAGACCGCCGATTGATTCGCAGTCGTGGCTCTAATGGTCTGATTGCTAAGCGTTTTCGTTCCGGTAACGGTTGTTTTACCAGCCAACTTAGCGCCACTGCCACTCGTTGATCCAGGGGCCTTGGTGCCACTTGGCTTTGCTTTAGTTGCGGCCTGGACAGTTGTGTTGGGTTGTTGATGCTGCAATAATTGCGGTGCGACAGCCACACCACCGACTAATACGGTACTTGTTAAAGCAATGGTTAAATTTCGTTTAGTTTTATTCATAGTTAAAACGCTCCTTTAGCTATCATCTAGTGTTTTGGTCTACCTAACTTTGTTATACACCGTCATGATCACTGATGTAAGTAAATTATGAAAACAGCATTAAAGTTTCATCGTTTATTCGCATCTTGATTAAACAATCAGCGTCTTCTTTGTATTGGTCTAGTGCAATCATCCAAATATTCGCCTGCCTAACATGACTAAATTTTTCCGAAGTCATTAACCTGAATATGCTAAACTATAACTAAATCAATTTTAGGGGGCTTATCCATGGGGGCATGGCGTTTTTGGTGGGCTGGCACCCGCCGCTTTTATCAACACTGGGGCAGTTATGTAGCCTTGATTTTTGGCACTAACCTAGTCATCAGTTATTTAGCAATTCCATTTTTTAATTGGGCTTTGGAAATGTTACTCAAATCCCAAGGCGTAGCCTATGTATCCTATACAAATTTCGGTAATATCATCGTCAAGCATCCCTTAGCGGCGCTTGGCATGCTCGTCATCTTACTGGCCATTATTATTTTAGTTTATTGGCAGTTTGCGTTCTTATTACTCGGGATTACCAATATTTTAAATGGTCGGCTCAAAACGGTTCGAGCAGTCATGCAAGAGACCATTCAAAGTTTGCATGACACGTCCATTAGTACGTTTATCTTTTTTATCGGCTATTTTATTGTTATTTTACCGTTTGGGAGTTACCTATTCACCACCCCACTGCTCAATAAAGCCAAGATTCCAGCATTTATTGTCAGTTTCTTGTTAGAAAAACCATGGATGGCTGTGGCACTCGTTGTGTTCTACTTAGTTGTCGGTTATCTGGGGTTACGACTAATGACGTTACTACCGTTAATGATCATCGATCAATTGCCATGGCGTGTGGCGGTTAAACAAAGTTGGCAGCAGAGTCGTCATCGGGTCTGGCGTTACTTTTGGCATTCAATCATCATTTTAGGGATGGTGACCGTGCTAGTAACAGTCATCTATGCCGCGTTATACCTAGCACAGCTTTATTTTGATACCACTAATTTTGGGATAGCGGCCGCTACGGTGAATTTATTCATCATGGAAGTCATCACCGAAATCATTATCTGCTACACAACCGCAATTTTTATGATGTTGATTATTGCCAGTTACCGCCAAGATCTTAGCTTACCAAGTGCCGACCAATTACATTTCAATGAAGCCCCACGATTACGGCGGTTAACTCGGAGTGGCGTGGTGATTGGTTTAACGTTAGTTAGTGGATTATTAGTGGTTTTCAATTTAGTTTATTTAAACGGTTTAGCCATTTCTAAACCACTCATGATTTCTCATCGTGGCGTGGATGATGGCAACGGCGTTCAAAACACGATTCCAGCGTTAATCAAAACGAGCCGTGAAAAGCCGGACTACGTTGAGATGGATATTCAGGTCACTAAAGACCATAAATTCGTGGTCATGCATGATACGCGCCTCAAAAATTTAGCTGGGATCAATAAAAAGCCTAGCCAACTTACCTTGAAGCAATTGCAGAAGATCACGGTCCGTGAAAACGGCCATCAAGCCAAGATTCCAAGTTTTGACCAATATCTCAACGCGGCCATTAAACATCATCAAAAATTGCTCGTTGAAATCAAGACGTCATCGGCTTATCGACGTCAAGATACCAAAAACTTTATCAAGTGGTATGGCAAGAAATTACTAGCCAATCATGAGCAAGTCCATACGTTGAGTTACAAAGTCATGAACGACTTAAAAACATTAGATTCAAAACAATTTGTCAGCTATATCATGCCCTATAACTTGACCTTCCCATATACAAAGGCCAACGGTTACACGATGGAAGTCACCACTCTAAACGATCAATTCGTGGATAAAGCGGATCGTCACCATAAGACGGTCTATGCTTGGGATATCGATGATACTGATCAAATGGATCAGATGATGTTCATGGGCGTCACCGGTATCATTACGGATAACCTTCATGAAATGCAGGCAGAAGCTAAGAGCAACACCGATCATCCTGGTTACGCTAAATTATTGTTAACCTTTATGAATGAGCTTAGTTTGACATCGAACGATTAAATATTAAAGCCAGCCTTGAGTTGAGATAATACCAACTCAGGACTGGCTTTTTGTATTAGCATCATGTTTTAAATTCAATTATTAGGTCAATACGCTAATGAATAGTTAACCTTTTAAAATCAGCCACCGCGGTCTATAGTCCTATGTCAATAAAGGTAGATTTACGAGGAGGAATTAGCTTGCGAGCGTTTATTAAGATTAAAAAACATGATCTACAAGATGATTACCAACAATTAGCTCAAAGAATCTGGGAAATTAAAACTCCTGATCCTTGGGTAAACCATTTGGGTTCAAACGAGGCCTTAAACGCGTTATCAGACTTTGGCTTTGGTATCATGCCTTCAGACCTCAATAAAGAATGGAACAAGGTCAAGGTTCATTAGGATGCAGCATATATTTATATTCATGAAACACACAACAAAAATGTAGTCGTCGTATATTCTGAATTCACCCTTGAACTACCATTCAATCAAAAAGCCTTCTATAACTTAGTTGCACACTTAGCTGAGGAGCTCGATGGCGTGATTAGTGAAGACGATCAAACATCCTGGATAAGTCTAACCAACTTTCAACGGAAACACCACGAAATTATGTCGGCTAATTTCAACGAGTTGCTGACCGAAAGTATCGAAATCGGCAAAATAACCGACCCAGTCGATGAGCCAGACTTCGATAAACTTTCCTACGACATCTATGAATAAGCCGCATTCACCACATCATAAAAAAACAGACCAAATCCCATGGCAGAACCTGACTCGGTTCTACCATGGGATTTAATCTGTTTTCAAGCTAATATTGCTAAGCTTGTGCCACTTGTTGTGCGGGCTTCGCTAACCAGTCTTGAATCGTCGTGACAATTTGTTGTGGCGTCAACGTGTCTGTTGAAATCACTAAATCAGCCGTCGCTTCGTATAACGGTGCCCGGCGATGTTTTAAGGATAACAACGCATCCGTATCCAAATCATTGACTAATGGCCGACTCGCATCGCCCATCACTCGTTGCAGCGTCGTCTCATCACTGGCGTCTAATAAAATCACCGGCACCGCACTCGCTGTTAAAATCGCCGCATTGGCCGCGATTGTCGGCGTACCGCCACCCGTGGATAAAATACCGGGTTGTTGCAAAGCCGCTCTTAACGTCTGTTGTTCCAATTGCCGGAAGTAACCTTCCCCTTTTTCCGCAAAAATGGTCGTAATCGCCTGACCGGCACTGCTCACAATCAAATCATCTAAGTCCGCATGTTCCGTCCCAGTTTGTGCTGCCAAGAGTTGGCCGACCGTCGTTTTACCACTGCCCATGAATCCAATTAAAATTGCTTGCATCCTAATCTCTCCTAACAATTTGGTAGTCCGCTGCTTGTAATAACGTTGCGGCTTGATCGCGAGTAGCGGCATCACCAAACGTCACTTGTAAGACGCCATCGACTTCTTCGCGAATTTCTAAAATATGAATATTCACTAAACTCAACTCAGCCGCCGCTAACCGTTGCGTCACATCGGCGAGTGCCCCGACTTGATCAGGAATGTTTAAGAATAAATCGTAAAAGTTCGGTAAACTGCCGAGATGTTCAGGTCCCAAATGATCCCGAGTCGTTTTCGCAGCCGCAAAGAATTGCGTTAATTGCGCCGTATCTTGAGCGGCAATCGCCGTTTGAATCTCAGCCAATTCAGCTTGATAAGCCTGCAACTGTTGGATAATCAAATCGGCATTGTTTTGTAAAATGGCGGTCCACATGGTGGGATCAGCTGAGGCAATTCGGGTAATGCTTTTAAACCCACCCGCTGCTAACCGTAGGCCCAATGGTGAATCTGCCAAGGCCGCTTGGGTTTGATTCACTAACGCGGCAGCCACAATGTGTGGTAAATGACTCAGTTGCGCCACTAAGCGATCATGTTGCTTGGGCGTAACCGTTAACCATTTAACATGAGTAGCTTGTAATAAGGTCTGTAAGTTATCCAAGGCACTTTGCGGCGCTAAACCGGGAACTAAGAAATAGTAGGCATTTTCAAACAAATCCGCCCGCCCCGCTTGAACACCAGCTTTGTGTGAGCCGGCCATCGGATGACCACCGACAAACGTAAATCCTCGTTGTTGCAACGGTCGGGCTGCTTTTAAGACCGTTTGCTTGGTACTCCCAACATCGGTAATGAGTACTTGTGGTTTTAATGGCAACGTGGCTAAGATCGCTAAGTCGTCACAAATCACACTGACGGGCCCCGCTAAAATAATCACATCCGCTTGTGGGGCGGCCGTCGTTAATTCTGTCGCCGTTGCATCAATTAGCTGGTGATCTAACGCATAAGTTAAACTGGCTGATTGCACGTCTTGACCAACAATTGTCACATCTGGATGTGCTTGGCGAATGGCTAACGCGAGCGAACTCCCAATTAAGCCGAACCCTTTGATTAAGACTTGTGTCATGCGTTGCTCACCTCCGTTGGTAGTAAGTGTTGTAAATCTGTAAAGAATCGTGGGTAAGAAATATTAATCGCAGCTTCATCAGCTAACGTTGTGGTTTCAGTTAATCGCAAAGCCGCTACCGCCATCATCATGCCGATTCGATGATCACCATGACTGTCAAAGACTGGCGTTTGAAGCTGCCAGTCACCACGACCATCAATCGTGAAGCCATCCGGTTGTTCGGTAATAGCCACACCTAATTTCTGCAATTCAGTCACGATGGTGGCAATCCGATCTGTTTCTTTGAAGCGTAGTTCTTCGGCCCCTGTAATATGGCTCACCCCATCGGCGGTCGCAGCTAACAAGGCTACTAATGGTAATTCATCAATCACCGCTGGAATATCTTCGGCCCCTAAATCAATTGGGTTTAATGATGCGGCTTTTACAGTTACCGTGCCTAGTGGTTCACCAACACTTTTTGCCGAAGTTACCGTCACATCGCCACCCATTCTTTGTAAAACATTGAGTAACCCAGTTCGCGTAGGGTTAAGCCCAACTTGGGTCAAACGTATGTTAGACCCAGGAACAATGCTGGCAGCAGTCATGAAGAAAGCCGCTGATGACATATCGCCCGGAACCGTCACCGCTTGTCCTTGCAACTTAGGTTGCGGTTGAATCGTAATCGTTCGACCATCGGCGGCGGTTTGAACATCGCCACCAAACGCGTTTAACAGCCGTTCTGTATGGTCGCGGGTCGGTAACTTTTCAATAATTGTACTGGCAGTTGGTGCCTGAATTGCTGCCAAAATTAAGGCACTTTTGACTTGGGCACTGGCGACTTGTAACGGGTAATGATCGGCCGCCATTAGTGATCGCCCATGAATATGCATCGGCAAATGCCCATCGGTTAAGTCAATCTCCGCCCCCATTGTCGCTAACGGCTGTTGGACCCGCGCCATCGGTCGTTGACTGAGCGAGGCATCGCCAACTAGCGTACTGTCAAAAGTTTGTCCGGCTAATAACCCAGCCATCAAACGCGTCGCGGTGCCAGCATTGCCCATATCGAGTGGTTGAGCCGATGCCGTTAAGCCATGTAAGCCGCGTCCTTGAATCGTGACTGTAGTGTCATCGCGATTAATGTCGATACCTAATTGTTGCAGCGCCGTTAATGTCGATAAACAATCATCAGCTGGTAAAAAGTTGGTTAAGGTCGTTTGACCCATACTAATTGCCCCTAACATTAGGCCACGATGGGAAATACTTTTATCCCCCGGCACTGTTAATGTTCCTTGTAACCCCGTGGCGGGGCGTGACGTTAATGTTTGCATGTGTCATCATCCTTAATCTGATAAACGCACCACACCATCGATGGCGTGAGCCGTTTTAGTATTTTTTCGTTGGCCGACAAAGTGACGTTTTTTTCATTCGTCAACACATAGCCGGCTTGATTTTCTTGATATTGTTGATAAGCCAAAAACTTGCTGGCCGCCGTTTGAACGACCACATTGCTCACCGTTCGTTTTAATAATTGGGCGGTCGCGGCGTGCGTATACCCGATTCGATTATCAGCATCGGTTCGGGCAACCACGACCAATGGATCGAGTTCAGTCATAAAACAAGTGGTCAAGGTCATCTGACTAAGTAACGCGTAATGGATATCACCCCAACTGGCTTGTAAACTTGGCGACTGAAACGCCGCTGGAATAATGAGCCAATCGCCGGCATAGGCTGTTAAATGCGTTAAAATCGTTTCAAAACTCGGATGCCCGATAATTTCAGCTTGGCCCTCACAGGCAGTTTCGTTGTAATATTGGGCCGCCGCGTAACTATCGGTCACCGCCGGACCTAACGTATGCAACCGCATTAGTAGGCCTGCAATTCGTCGCGGTAAGTTTGGATAGTCGTTTGCAAACGTGCTAAGTTACTACCATCAAAGGTTGCCGTTAAGGCCTTCGCCAATTCGATGGCGACCACACTTTCAACGACAATCGACGCTGGCACAATTGCCGTGGTATCTGATCGTTCAACACTGGCTTTTTGGACCGCTTTCGTTTGAATATCAACACTTTGTAACGGTTTGTATAGCGTTGGGATCGGCTTCATCGCCGCTTTGACAATAATTGGCATTCCATTAGTCATGCCACCTTCAAAACCGCCTAGGTGATTCGTCAATCGTGACCAACCGTCTTCGGCATGCCAATCGATTTCATCCATCACTTGGCTTCCATAACTCCCGGCAGCGGCAAAGCCATCTCCAATTTCGACACCTTTCATCGCATTCACACCCATCACTGCGGCGGCTAATTGCCCGTCTAACTTAGTGTCCCAGTTGGTGTAACTGCCTAATCCCGCTGGCACGTTGGTCGCAACGACGCGAATCACGCCGCCCAACGTATCGCCAGCCTTTTTCGTGGCGGTAATCAGATCATGAATCTCATCAACTTTCGTTTGATCGGTAATTCGTAAATCATTGGTCGTAATGGCATCGTTTAATTCAGCGACCGTAACACTCGCTTCTGTGGCATCGGCGGTGATTGACCCGATTTGTTGGACGTAACCCACGAGTTCAATGCCAAGTTGCGCTAAGAGTTGTTTACAAACTTGCCCAATCGCCACGCGCATCGCCGTTTCACGGGCCGATGAGCGTTCCAAAACGTTTCGTAAATCACGATGACCGTATTTCATCCCACCGACTAAATCGGCATGGCCCGGACGTGGGCGGGTAACTTGTCGCAAGGTATTTTCTGGGGTCGCCGGACTCGTTGGGTTCATAATATCTGACCAATGCGCATGATCGCGATTTTGAATCGTTAATGCTAATGGTGAGCCAAGTGTCACGCCATGTCGTAACCCACCAGTAACCGTCACCGTATCATGTTCAATTTGTTGGCGATTGCCACGGCCAAAGCCCCCTTGACGAGCCGCTAAACCAGCGTTGATCGCCTCAATATCTAAAGTTAAACCAGCGGGAATTCCAGTTAAAATCCCAGTAAGTTGTGGACCGTGTGATTCTCCTGCAGTGACGTAATTAATCATGTGATAGTTCCTCCTTCGACGCGGTGGTCGTTACTTGAGTTTCAGTCGTTTTTCGAGCGGTTTGATAAGCTCGTGAATTGGCCATAATGGCTTCGTAAATAGCTTGTAAATATGGTGTGTGGGCTGCCGCTTGACTCTTTTGCGCCACGCGATCTAGGACAACAGCTTCGCGACTCGCATCTAAAACGGGTAATTGTGCCGCCTGTTTGAGTTCACCAATCGTGGTGACCGTGTCAAAACGTTGATTGAGTAAGTGAATAATTTGTTGATCAATCTGGTTAATTTGTTGGCGTTCGTGGTCAAGCGTTTTAGTTGCGCGTAAAGCCCAAACCGCGGTTGCCACACAAATGACGCCAGCTAAGCCAATGATCAAATCAAAACGCATCGCTGCGCCAATACTTTGTTTGGATAACCAGCCAGTCACAATTGGAATCGTGAAGGCGGCGATACTGCCAAATGTAAAGAAGATGCCAGTAACCGTCCCTTTGGCACGTGGGTATAAACGGATAAATAAGTTCAAACCAACTTGCATCATCCCACCAGCAGCGGTGAAACCAAACATGAAGGAGGCGATAATTGATAGCCATGACCAGTTGGTGTAGCAAACCACGAGTAACGCCACTAACGCACTAGCATTCATCGTGACTAATAATTTACCTTCAGCCATGCCGCGATGTAGCAACCAGAAGGTCACTAACACCCCGGTAATGGACCCGATACTGTAAAGCGATAGCAATAAGTGGGCCAAGACCCGTGAGTAACCCATTTCACTAGTGACAAATAAACTGATCCATTGGGTGTACAAGATCATGACCGCCATTGACGTGTAACCGTAACCGGCTAAGCTCACGCTGGCAACACCCCGCCGCCATTTTGGTAATGGTTGTGTTTGGGCAGTATCACTAGCATCGGTTTGATTCCGTACTGGGAAGGTTTGCCGATTAAGTAAGACCAAGTTAACGAGTAAAATAACGGCAGCTAGTAAGAATGACCAGCCGTACCATTGATTGGTACTTTCTAAGCTAGCAATGAACAATGGCAAGATGAATTCACCAGCGGACATGAACGCTTTGATTAAGACATTAGCTGACCCTTGACGGCCACCCATTTCAATAAACGTTGTGTATGTCCCTGAATCTAAAGCTGAATTGGCAATCCCAGCTAAAATGGCTAACCCGTATGCGACTTGAATGTTGGTCACAAACGCCATACCGATGAAGAAGATCAAGTAGCTGACCATCCCTAGATTGATAAATAACTTTCGGCCATAACGATCAGATAATTTTCCGAATAAGAAGTAGGCTAATAATCGCCCAACCCCGATCCCAGAAACCACGTAAGAAACGGTGGCGATTGGCGTTTGCCAATGTTGGCTTAAGGCTTGCATGTTTTGGGTCAAAATAATGAGCCCAATCCCGTGTACTAAGTAATTGAGGTATAAACTTAAAGATAATGTTCGACGTTGCATCGCGGTCACTCCTTAGATGATTAAAAACGAATTAGAAAAACAAAAAAGCCAGCTAGATTTAGAAATCTAGCTGGCTTAAAAAACCACGATGGAATAATTGGATTTTATCCCAGCTAGACTTCTGGTGTCTAGCTGGTCAAAGACAAAAATGACTTTGCTCACCTTAGACACGAACGTGTTTACCGTCCGCATCTAAGAAACTGATACGAACGCTACCTAAAGTAATAAAAGCCAAAATAATACGCGTTGGTGGTGAGTAGTTGAGTCATAATTATCTTTCCTTTCCGTTAAGTTGATGTTTATATTAAAGCATTCTCATTTTGCACTGTCAACCCTAATTCTATTTTAATTTAGTTTTGTCGTATTTTTCGGTAAAATAAAAGCCGTTATCATCGTTCGGATGACAACGGCCTGAAACGAATTGGCTTGAATATACGTGCTGATATATTTCGTTCGTTCCAATCAATAGCGTAACAAAGTTAAGTTGCGTAAACTTTGCAGACCAGTTACAGCCGGTTAACAAAATCGAGAAGAAATGTTTAAGTCTGTAAATAATTAGTTAAGGATTAATTGGAGGTTATCACATGTTACAAAGAATCGCTGTCTTGTCGGACATTCATGGCAATGCCACTGCCCTAACTGCCGTTTTGGCCGATGCTAAAGCCCAACAAGTGACCGATTATTGGACAGTCGGCGATATTACTGTCCGTGGTCCTGAAGCTGAACGTTGCTTACAATTATTAGAAACCGTTGCCCCCAGCGCTTACGTGTTAGGCAATCATGAACAGAACTATCAGAAAGTTTTAACCGCAACACCGGAAAACTTTACTAAACCGAAACAAGTCATGGCGACCATTTTAACGGCTTATGATCGCCAACAATTGTCGTCGGCGCATTTTGAACAATTAATGCATTTACCCTTAACCGTGACCAAAAAAGTTGGCCGTTTAACCTTTCGTTTGCAACATGTTTTACCAAATTTTGCGAGTGGTCACACGCTAGCACCGACCGCCCCGCAAGCTAACTTTGATCAAGCTGCGACGGGTAATCCTGACGTCATCATCTACGCGCATACTCACCAACCCCTAATGCGCTATTCCAGTGATGGTCAGTTGATCTTAAATGCCGGTACCGTCGGCTTACCAACTGCGCTGCGACCGGCCTTACGTCAACATCAAGCCATGTATTTATTATTGACGATTGATGAAAATGGCTTGCAACAGATTGATTATCGCCAAGTGCCTTTTGATTGGCAACAGGCCATCCAAATTGCCCGTGACCACAAGCTGCCCTACTTGCCATTCTATGAACAAACACTATCAACTGGCGCTTATCAATACGATCCATCAGCCGTAGCCGCTTACAATGCCAAATATCAATTAGATGCCCAAGCTGCGGCAATTTTACGAAAAATCGGACAATAAAAATATTCTAAGTTTTGAGGTCAAATTCTTTCAATTTAACGAATTTTCTGTATACTGTTTAAGTCAGCTTGCAAGCCAAGTTGAGGATTTAAGAGAGGAGTTACGTCACATGTACTTTGAAAAAGCCACTTTAAATGATTTAGACACGATCATCGATATTTTGAGCGATGGTCGTAACCAATTAGCCGAAGCCGGGGTCAACCAATGGCAAGGCGATTACCCTTCCCGTAACCAAATTACTGAAGATATTATGAATGGTTCAGCATACTTATTCCACGCCGATGATCAAGCCACAGTCGGCGCCGTTGCGGTTGTACCATCACCTGATGCCACTTACGACACGGCTAATGCCAAATGGTTGAATACCACTGAACCTTATATGGTAATTCATCGTGTGGCGATCCATTCTAATCATGCCGGTAACGGCTACGCCACGCAATTATTCGAAAAGATTATTGATCACATCATCCGCCGTCATCCTGAAATTAAAAGTATTCGGATTGATACTCATGCGGATAATCTCCCAATGCAACATTTAATCGGTAAAATGAAATTCGAACAAGTTGGCGAAATGGTCGGCGTTTATCATCAAGATGACGTCTGCTACGTCTATGAAAAAATAATTAAGTAAGTTCGTCAGCCTCGCTAATTAGCGGGGCTTTTTTTCGTTGACCATCATTCGACTAACCGGTTGTTGAAAAAAGTAGGCAAATTGTGCTTGACGCGCTGGTCGATCTAAAAAGACATAACTGCGTGGCGCCACAAAGTTCGAGAAACGCGTTTTAAGCGTTGCTAAACTGAGTTTGGGTAATTCTACAACTTTGCTGATTGGAATTGCGAGACCGGATTCTAAGCCCGCAAAGTATTGCCGTAATGATTCAGGATCAGCTTGTTCAAGTTGGGCGAGTTCATCGGCAGTTCCCCGAATCGGTGTCTCACATTGAATAAATAAGTCGACCCCACCGTTTGGCCCAGTTGTGTAAACGAAAGCCTGAAAAGCGTCCTGATAAAACCGTCGGCGATATTCGAATCGTTTAGTTTGCGTCAGGATGGCTTGCGTGTTTTCTGGATGTAAGGATAATAATAACGTTGGTCGATTAGGATCGTATAAACTTTGAATTGTTGGCATGACGTCGCTCCTCGTTCAAAATAAGCTTATTTTTAGTATACCCTTCCCGTTGCGTCAAGGTTAGCGTATATTGAAAAAGGATTATTTTTACAGATCACTTTACTTTGGAGGGGAACATTTTGAAATTCAAGCATCAACTTTTAACTGCAGTTTTAGCACTTGGCTTATTATTACCTGCTGGTTCCTTGTCCGCACAGGCCAGCTACTATCGTCATGCCTACGTCACCCGACCAACGACCGTTTATCGGTTTATTCAAGGTGATTGTTTTGCAGATAATCGGCTTGGCAAACGTCTACACTTAAAACGTGGTCGTTCAATTACGCTGGCGGCATTCTATCATATGGGAAAAGATGGCTATATGCTGCATGTCAAAGGCCATGGTCGTACTGTTTACTATGCACGAACTAATAGCACACACTGGTTCAAATACTAGATCAATACTGTACCCTAATCTGATCAGTTGTATTATTTTAAAAATAGCGCATAATAAATCCAGTTATTTATGTATGGGGGGCGTTTTAAGATGCGAATTAATAAAACATTATTGGGATTAGTCAGCTTAATGCTAAGTATGGGGACTCTAGCCTTAGCACAGCCGAGCATAGTAAACGCTGCTAGCTTACCAGCCGGCAATTCACGTTATTGGTATCATTTTCATCGTGTCCGGATTCGCAAGGGCACCTGGGCCTATAAAGTTAAGGTCATGACCCCAGCCTATAAGGATCATTTTGTAGCTAAGGTCTATTTGAAACCTGGAACTACAATTGAGGCAATTAATGGTGGTGCCAGCTGGCATTGGGTTGTTAAAGGGCACGGCTTAACCACCAATCAACACTACTTTTGGGTGACGAACCGACTGAATAGTCGTTGGTTGACTAAGTAATGACACACGGCATCTAGCATATTTAAGCTAGACGCCGTGTTTTTAGTTATTTATGATGTATTTAAGATGCACCATCGACCAAATACTGAAGTCTCTAAAAGCTGACTTTTTTGGAGTGAGTCAATTGAACAAAGGATTAATCCTGGCCGGCATTTTATTAAGCGGTCTTTTACTGGTAGGATGCAGTAGTACCCAAAGTAAAGATAACGCCAATACCAAGTCCAGTAGCTTAGTTGCTAACAACAAGAAAAAAGCGGTAGATTCTAGTAAAGCCATATCTGAAAGTAAGGCGAAGATTGAGCGCAAGACCAAAGCGTCCTCAATTGCAAAAAAACACTCTGAAGATAAAGCAAGTTCTGCCAGTGCCGCCAGCTCGTCAATCGCAGCACAACAAAGTAGTAAACAAGTAGCCGCAAGTCAATCTCAATCATCAGCCAACTCTGAACCAACTACTTTGACGGGCTTTCTGAATAAATATGGAATGTCACCTGCTGCTTACAAGATGGAACACGATGGTATGACTCAAGAACAAGCACTAAAAGCTACCCCAGATTCCATGGAAACATCCGGTGAGATTCAGATGGAAAATCAATACAAATGACTAGCTTAATAAGCTTTCTGTTTTTTATCACATTTTTAAACAAAGCTACCCTAATTGCGACATAACTAAGAAATATACTAATTATGTCGCAATTAGCACTTTGATCATTTGAATTATCTTTGATAATGTAAACTAATCAGGAGGTTTTTTATATGGCTGAATATACCGAGGCAAAGAAGCGTGCCAACAAGAAATGGGATACAGAACACAAAGAACGTATGCGCTACATTAATTCACGATCTACTGCTCGCAATTTCATTAAAAAGCAGGCCACTAAAGATGACTTGACAGATTTTTTGTCCCTAATTTCTGACCGTCAACAACTGTTGAATGACCAAAACGAGACTGAAATCAAATAGCATCATATAACGTATTGAGCATTGCACTACTAGAATGGCTAACTCGATAATTGTAATATTAAGGAGACCATTTTTAATGAGTATTTTTCAAAAGTACTTAGGCCAACACGAGATTACACGTTACCAGATTACCAAAGAGACGCTGTTGGAGCCTCTACCTTGCAACGAGTTAGTGATTCTAAGGGTGGCACCAATAGTATTTCTGGTCGTATTCTAAAAGCAACTGCACAAGTATTAAAAAAAACACCTGGCCAAGTGTTAGATGAAATGATTGAACTTGAAAAAGAGAACTAAAAAAGGTCCCTCGTCCTTAGTAAGCACTGCTACTTACCAGGGCACGAGGGATTTTCTGCATTTGATGGCTTGATCCTGTTGTCATATGTAGATTGTAGGCAAAAAGAAAAGCCTCCATATCAATGATATGAAGACTTCTCAAGGTACTTAGAGCTTCTGATGAATCTCTTAGTACCGGCGATCGGGGTCGAACCGATACTCCCTCAACGGGAACTGGATTTTGAGTCCAGCGCGTCTGCCAATTCCGCCACGCCGGCATAACATTAAAAACTTGGAACCTTACTGATCAGGATGATAACCGTCACAGGAAAGGCGGTAACCGGATTTGAACCGGTGATGAAGGTTTTGCAGACCTCTGCCTTACCACTTGGCTATACCGCCATCATTTTATTGCCCAAGCAAATTGGGTTAGCTGGGGTCGAACCAGCGCATGATGGAGTCAAAGTCCATTGCCTTACCACTTGGCTATAACCCAATCAAAGGGCGGTATGTGGGAATCGAACCCACGCGTGCCGGAGCCACAATCCGGTGCGTTAACCACTTCGCCAATACCGCCATCATGGCAGGGATAGTAGGAGTTGAACCCACATCGACGGTTTTGGAGACCGTTGTTCTACCATTGAACTATATCCCTATAAAAAATGGAAGGGAGTGGATTCGAACCACCGAACCCGAAGGAGCGGATTTACAGTCCGCCGCGTTTAGCCAGACTTCGCTACCCTTCCATAAATGGCGCGGGACGGAATCGAACCGCCGACACATGGAGCTTCAATCCATTGCTCTACCGACTGAGCTACCGAGCCATTACACTCATGATGTAACATATTAAACTATTACTGATGTAATATCAGTATATGGAGGATACAGGGCTCGAACCTGTGACCCTCTGCTTGTAAGGCAGACGCTCTCCCAACTGAGCTAATCCTCCATG